>CAVTBW010000001.1:0-406434 GCA_963733115.1 uncultured Solirubrobacteraceae bacterium
ATAACTAGGGATTATGCGCGGTACGGTCTTGGGTCTTGGCGGCTCAAGCCACGATTTCGGCGCGGCCATCGTTGCTAACGGCGCTATTCGTGTCGCAATCGAGGACGAGCGCATACAGCGCGTCAAGCGCGGTCGAGCAGAGTGGCACTCGCAGCCCGCCCGCGACGCCGCCATCTACTGCCTTGAAGCTGCGGGCATCGGGCTAGATGACCTCGACGGCATCTTCTGCTGCGTGGATCTCGAGCGCCCGACGGAGTGGATTGACTGGTCGCGGGTTACTTTCGTCAACCATCACACGGCGCACGCTGCCGCGTCGTTCTTCACGTCGCCGCACGAGCAGTCGACCCTGCTCGTAGTCGACGGTCGCGGCGGCTCGGTAGGAGAGTCAACTGACGGCTGGGAACTTGAGACGATCTCTATCGGCTGGGCCGACGGCGTAGAAATGACCGTAGAGCCGTACCAAACCGGTACGCGCAGGAAGACATCTAACGCGTGGCGTTACGCCATGATGAATTCCGTGGGCTGGTTCTATCGCGTTGTGACGCTCGCGATTGGCTTTGGCTATGCCGAGCAGGGCAAGACCATGGGACTCGCAGCCTATGGCACGCCGAAGTATCTCGACGAGCTTGCGCAATTTGTCGACATACCTACCGATGGTAGGTTCGCGTTCGACCCGCATGGGGGATCTGGGACTGGCTGACCGAGACGCTATCGAGCGGAATAAGTCCGCCCAGGTACGCGCAGATCTGGCCTACGCCGCCCAAGAGATCTTCGTTCAGGCCATCGTAGCCGCAGCATTGGCAGCCCATCGGCAGGCACCCTCCGATGTCCTGAGCTTCGGTGGCGGCTGCGCACTCAACACCGCCGCGAACTCGCGCATTTTGCAAGCCACGCCTTTTACGCAGCTTGCGGTTTTCCCGGCGGCAGGAGATGGCGGCCTGTCCGTTGGAGCAGCGCTCTACGGCACCCATGTCCTTGAAGGGCGGCCCCGACGCGCCACATCGCCAGGCTGGCGTGGGCAAACCGTCTATCTTGGTCGTGAGTACTCATGTGAGGAGATCGACGCCTCGCTCGCGGATGCGCCGGTCTTGGCCTCGTGCCCGCCTAGTCTTGAGCGGGAGGTTGCAAGCGCACTTGTAGACGGCGCTTGCGTTGCTGTCTGCCGCGGACGTTCGGAGATCGGGCCACGCGCGCTCGGTAACCGCAGCTTGCTGGCTTTGCCCGGGCCATCCCAGATGCGCGATCACGTCAATCTCAATGTGAAGGGCCGCGAGTCCTTTAGGCCCCTGGCGCCAGTTGTGCCGATAGAGCATCTCTCCACATATTTCGATGGACTCGACGAGTCTCCATTTATGTTGCTGGTTGCGACCGTCAGAGAAGAATTTCGCGATCGGCTCGGTGCAGTGACGCATATTGACGGTACGGCTCGCGTTCAGACGGTTCGCGCGGCTGACAATCCCTTCCTGCACCAACTTCTTGAGATCGTCGGAGAGCTGAACGGCATGCCAGTGCTCTTGAACACCTCATTGAATCTCCCTGGTAGGCCAATCGTCGAGACGCCGGCAGACGCGCTCACGCTTTTATCGAGCGCCCCATCGACGCACTCGTACTTGGCGACAAGCTGGTGCGCAAGTATTCACCATGGGTACCACCGTCACGGCTGGCGGGCTGGACGTCACCCTGATTTCTACGAGTCGTAGCACTCTTCTGTCAACGCAAACGCCGAGCTGATCACGCACTTGTTCTGAAGTCAATCCTGCGCCCAAGACGGCGCCGGGATCAGTCCGCCAAGTCGGCGCGGAAACAGGCTCTTGGCCAAGCCTTGAGCCAAGCCAATACACGAGGGATCTACGACTCAATCGTGCATGAGCGTTGCCCTGAACGCGGCACTGTTCGATCGCGCGCGCGTAGTAGCCGAGAGCTTCGTCGGACGATCCTCGAAGATACGCCAGCGCACCGTGCGCGGCTAGAACTTCGGGGCTAGCAAGACCCAACCCGGACATATCGACGCGGGCCGTCACACGGGCCAGGAGATCGCTGAGCTCTATATGGCGGGAGCTAGCCGATCCGTCCAGCGACCAGTGGACGAGGTATCTCTTTACCCGGGTGAGATGGTGTCTGATCTCGACTTCCGGGACAATCATGCCGGCCGCGATCACTTGCGCTTCGCGAAGGTGCTGATCCGCGCGGACAAGATCGACGCGCGAACGCTCATATTCGCAGCGATCAAGGTAGATCTGGGATGCATGGATATGTCCCCGGCAGACAGACTCTGGCCACGACTCGTCACGCGCGATCGCGAGTAGGGCGGCTATCGCCTCAAGAGCGGGCCCATGGCCCGCTGGATCCGCGAGTAGGATAAGCTCGCCTCGGTGGTAGGGGTAGTGACTGAACAGCGCCATCGGGCCATTCGGATTCTCGTCCCACGCGTGCTCAGCGAGATCCAACAGTCGTAGCGACTCCGTCGCGTAGCCCTGCAGCATCCGCAAATAGGCGATCGACGCTAGCCCCTGATCCAGTTGCCAGCAGTACTTCCAGCGCTCGTCTGTCCAAGCCAGGGCTCGCATGTTCAGCTCGACAAGTCTGTCGGCGCGATCCAACTCACCGCGGGAGACAAGAAGCGTAAGGAAGTTGTTCACATACTTCGCCATATTCGGGTCTCGGGAGCCGGCCGCAACAAGCAATGTTTCTTGATATGTGCTGCGCCCCTCGGAGCTGCGTCCCAGGTGCTTCAAGCAGCGTGAAACTGTCGCTGGGTAATATGCAGGCTCGGGAGTCAGCTCACTAGGAAAAGATGACTCGTGAGCGAGCCGTGCTAGGGCCAACGCCTCCTCCCAAGCCCCAAGATTGTTACAGAGGTAATTTTCGACGCGCATGAGGCGTCGGCGAAAGATCTCATCAAAGAGTGTCCACTCTTCCGACGCAGCCGCGTGCCGTGCGGCGGTGAGTAGCGGTTCCGCATCGTCGAAACTCAGAGGTAGCTGCTGGGTGCCCTTGAGGTACTCACTGGCAAGCATGCGATGAATCGGCACGAGTAGCGCCTCCGAGCCACGCGCCCGTCGAGCAAAGAACTCCCGGACGGCTGGATGGCTGGCTAGACCTCCGCCTGTACTTTCGGTCACGAGCCGGCGATCCATCAGTTTTAGGACAGTGGCGCGCAGGTCACGAGCAACGAGCGCCTTGTTGATCGTCGTATCGGGATAGTGCTGGATGAGCGCCCGCTCGATCATGCGGAATGCCACTGGCCCGTCAAACACGGTCGCGCACGTCAAGAACGCAGTCTCGGCGTCGTCTAGATGGTGCAGATAAGAGCCGAGGATGCGAGTCAGCCGGTTCTCCCCGCGCCGGTCAGTCTCGTCCACGATGTCAACCACCGCCGTCGTGTCGAGCTTCGCTGCAATCATGTCGCGCGGTACGTCGTAGAGAACTCCAATGAGAATCCGCAAGGCGAGCGGATGGCCCGCCGTGATCTCCTCGATCCGCCCTACGCTCTTGTCGTCCAGGAAATCGAGCTTTGCGTCCGCCAGTATGCGAGCAACTTGCTCATTGCTAAGAGGTCCAAGGTCGATTGGAGGCGCATGCTCGAACAGCCCCCCGCGCACCGGTGATCTCGTCGTCGCGATGACCGAGCCGCGGCCTTCAACCACTGCCTCGATGATCCGTACCAGCAGCGAATCGGGGACTCTCCAGGCCTCGTCGACGAGCGCCTCGAGCCCATCAAGCACAAGGATCGATCTATGTGCACGAACGTGCGCACAGATCTCGTCGACCTGCGCTGGCAACGTAGGGGCAGTCTGGCCCACCGCGGCGAGCGCGAGGTCCCCAATGAACTCCCCAAGGTCAGCGCGGTGGAACGAGCTCCCGAATGCGAAGTCGTATCCTGCGTCCGCCAAGCCTCGCGCGCGACAATGCAAGATCTGTTGTGCCAACGATGTCTTGCCGGCACCTCCGATACCCACGATCTGAATGACAGAGCCCTCGTCGGCCAAGAGCAGCGCGGTCACCTCGTCGATCTCCTCGCTCCGTACGATAAGTGACGGATCTCGCTGAGGAAAATGCATGAGCGTCGGAGTGAAGCCGGCTCTCTGCGAAACCCAAGCGGCAGCGAGGTATCGCAAGCACTCAAAAACCGCCCCGTGGCCACCGTACGGATCCCCGGGATCCGGTTCGGGGTCGGCGTCGTAGTAGATCGGTCGTAGCCCAGATTTCACAAGGGCATGGAGCGCAGGGTCGTCACGTCGCGAGCGCTCTACTAGTGCGTAGAACTCGCATGGGCGGTCTGGGTAAATCTCAGCCACGTGTTTGCGCACAAACTCGAAGTCTGCGTCGCCTAGCCCAAAGCCGAGGAAAAAGATGCGACGCGCGAAAAGCTGCCTTAGTGCCTCCAGGTAACGAGGATCCTGGAGGAGCGCCGCATAATGAGCACTCGTCAAGCACCAGGAGCCATACGTGTCAAGGGCGCCGTGGATATGCGCAAGTGCAGTTCGAGATGACGGCAATGCGTCGCCGAAGGCTTGCCGGAGCTTGGACATATCAAGGTTCGTTATTTGATCGATTTCTTGTCCGTACTGATCGTGGTACGCGCGCGCGATCATCCGGTCGAGATTCGTCGTCACGATCAAGGACCAGCGGACCGAAACGAGTTCGACGATGCTTGGGGGGACAGGCTTATCTGTGTCGTCCAGCTCTCGTTCAACCGCCCGGCGAAAATTTGGCTCGCCCAGCTTCGCGAGAATGAGATTCGTTGCTTCGATATAACGCCCCTCGTCAACTGCGGCTTGGATTATCGGATCACCATCGCCCGGGATAACGCCGAAGCGGCAACATTCCTCGACCAGTCGGTCGAGCAACTCACGCCAGAGGGGAAGGCGCTGACCCGCATCGCCGTAGACGCTTAGACCGGCCCCGACGAAGGGAACTACCTTTGACGTGTTTTCCGTCGCGTAGCGGACGAGCTCCTGATAGACGGAGTCCTCGGTATCAAAGCCCATCGAACACCGATAATCCCTAGTTATCGCTCTCGCCGGGCATGGACCCGGATCGTATTGAAGTTTGGAATGAAGCAGCACCGTGCGTGCGGCCGAGGCCGCCCAGCCGCGCCTTCGGCTACGGAACTCGCCTAATCGGCCGCGGTCGGCTTAGCGGCGCCTACTCGGCCGATACGCGTCTCTAACCGGCTTCAGCCCTTCGGGTGCCAGCCTGTCCCGTCCTTCTTGACCTTGCCTTCTTTCTCGAGCCCCGGAAGCACGCGGTAGAGATAGTTCTGCTTGATCCCCATCTTCCCCGCGAGCTCGGGGATCGTGATCCCGGGCTGACCCTTCACGAACGAGAGCGCCTCGGCGGCGCGCGTGCCGCTTCCTTTGCGTCGGCCGGCGCGGCGTTTGGGCGCAGCGACGCCCGGTTTAGCGACAGCGCGGCCCGGTTTACGCCCCGAGGCTTTTGCGCCTGAACCGGCCGCTTTGCGCCCCGAGCCACGCGGACGTCCCGGTCCGCGGCGTCCAGGCACAATCGCCGCCAGCCCGGATCCCCCGATCTTCTCCAGCGCAGCCGCTGCCTCAGTCAGGCGGTGGTGCTCATCGACCAGGGGCTTGAGCTCACTCAGTCGGCTGGCGATCTCTTTGCGCGTTCCGTCAAGGATGTCGGGCACCGCTTCACCTCTTTCTAGGGTTGTCGGCTGAGTCTACGGCTCGACCGGGACTGATCGGAACGGGCTGAGCATCGTTCGCCACGAGTGCTGCACTTGCCGGAGTTGAGCGTCATCTACTGCGTTCTCTACGCCGCGAAGAGCACCGAGGATCGGCATGGCTCGATACCCGTTGTAGCCGCCGGGCTCGCGCCGACGATAATCGGCGGTCAGACCTCGTGAAGATTTCGTAATGCCGACGAGTTCCGGCACCCGAGACGATATGGTCGGTCTCGTGGCGGGGGCCGAACAGCCGGTGGATCTCGGAAAGGTGCGGTACGCCTTTCGCCTGGGCTGGGCGATCGCTGAGCTCAGAGGGCGTTATCGGCCGGGGCGGTTCGGCGAGCGAGACCCCGGGCACGAGACGGTGTTCGCCCGCAATGGCTTCGAGCTACCGCTCGCGGCGGAGCGCAGCGCGGCGGAGATCCGTAAGGAGCTCGTCGAGACGGTCGAAGACCTGTGTGGGGTTGTGGACTTCAGCGATGACGATGCGAAACCGTCATGGGAAAAGCTGAAGGCGTCCTTGGTCGGGTTCGAAAAGAAGAGCGCCGACCGCAAGGCCTTGTGGCCCGAAGTGGCGCACGAGTTCTATGAACTCGACGCCGACATCCAGGATGCGCTCGTACTCCCGGCCACTCAGGCGGCCGCATACCAGCTTGGGCGTGGATTGGCCGAGACCTACTGGGCGCTGAATCCGGATAGTGCAGCGGACGCGATGGGCTCATGGGAGTTCGTCTTCGGACCAGCACGGTGCGCAACCCTCAGGCGCTTGGCCGCGCGGCTGTCCGGCTACATCACGGCCGAGGTTCTCGCTTCGATTGCCGGCCCGCTCGAAAACTGGTCGGCACTGGCTTTCGACGCTACCCGCCGGGCCGGCGCTGAGGTCCAAGCTGCGTTGTTTCACCAAGGGCTGCTCTGGCGCGATTTGATCCGCGGCGAGCGCTCATCCCAGGATCTCCAATTGGAGGGCGACGCCAAGGTCTCGGCAACGACTAACGTCTGGAAAGACCTGAAGCTCTATGAAACGGCCGTCGTCAGCCTCCGGGTACCCCTGATTGGCGGCCTCATCAGCATCGTGCTGCTGGCCGGTGGCGGAGCGCTGCTCGCCAGCGGGTCGGGGAGCACTTTCCTGACGACGATCGCTGGAATATTTGGTGCCCTTGGCCTGACGAGCGCCGGGTTGTATGCCCGCGCCAAGACCGAGGTCACATCCTTGCTCGCGAACCTCAATCAGACGGTAGAGATCGAGCGTGTCCATCGAGCGGCCGACCTGTGTCCCAGTGCTGCCAGCGGTGTCGGTTAGATGCTTGCCGTGCGTTTTTGCGGAGGCGACCCTTGGGCTCAAGGCATAGCGTGTGCCGTCGCGGCGCGAGGGCGCCTCACCTATCCGACTAGGCCCGACCGGGAGTCTCAATGAGCACAGACTCAGCTATGACGCGCCTCGGCGAAATCCGCCATATCGTCGTTCTGATGATGGAGAACCGCTCCTTTGACCACATGCTCGGCTACCTCAAGAGAGACGGGCTGCCCGACGTAAACGGGCTCGACGGAACCGAGAGCAATCCGGGGCCCGACAACCAGGAGCATCCGGTCTTCGAATGGGGCGAGGCCGAAACCGTCTTTCGCCCGAATATCGACGAAACCGGAAAGATCCTCGACCCGTGCCACTCGAAGGACTGTGTGCAGGAGCAGATCGCCAATGAGAACCGCGGGTTCATCCGCAACTTCCTGGCGACCCGCACTGACCGAAACGGCAAACACGTCGACCTGCCGCCGGAGTACCACGCGTTTCCGATGGGCTACTACGGCGCCAAAGACCTACCGACCTACGACTTCCTCGCGCGGAACTACTGCGTGTGCGACAAGTGGCACAGCTCGGTGCCGGGCGACACTTGGCCGAACCGTCTGTTTGCGCTCGCCGGTCGCGAGGCCGACCAGGACGCGGAGAGCCTGCTTCAGCGCATCGAGGATCACGTCAAGGCGCTGATCCCCGGTCTGAACAAAGCACCTATCTTCGATGTGCCGGCGTTTCCACGCGAGCTGGGCGATGCGCAGTGGCGATGGTATTCGCAGGATCCCGCCACCCTGCGCGCCGCCGACGCCCACTACCGCGACTTCACCGACATCAAACGGGGCAACTTCGCCTTCTTCGACCGCCAGCGTCTGAGCCTGCTCGAGGAAGCGATCGAGGGCGCGATCGCGACGCCAGACAGCTTTCTCGACGACGCGGCGAACGGAACACTCAGAGATGTCACGTGGATCGACCCAAACTTCATCGATTTGAAAGTTCTCCACGCCAACTCGGACGACGATCATCCACCGTCAGACATCCGCGCTGGGCAAGCGCTCGTGCTGGACGTCTATGAAGCGCTGCAAAACAGCGCGCACTGGAACGACACGCTCTTCGTCGTCGTCTACGACGAGCACGGTGGATTCTACGATCACGAGCCACCGCCTGCTCTCAGCTTTGACGACGGCTCCGGCTACGCCACTTATGGCGTGCGGGTTCCGGCGCTCATCGTTGGCCCTCGCGTCCCGCGCCAGGTAAGCCACCACCTATTCGACCACACTAGCTTGATCAACACGATCCTCACCCGCTTCGCCTCGAACCCCGAGCAGGCGATCGCCAACATGGGCCCCCGGGTCGCCCGCGCCCAACATTTGGGCGTCCTGCTCGGCGACCAGCCAAGGACGGATCTGCCCGACGCCGACAGTGTCCGTCAACAGATCGACACCTGGCACATTCAAGCGCAAGCGGCACACCGTCCCAACAACGGCAAGTCCGAAGCCCTCGACGGCGCGGGGCGGTCCTTTTCACTTCACGAGTTTCAAGAAGACTTTGCGCGCTTCGCCCTGGCAATGCGTCATGCTGGCCTTCCCGGTGGAGAGCCATGACGAGTAGTCGCTAAGCAACGATGACCTTCTGAGCGCGGCTTGGCTAACTGTATGCGGAGAGTGCCTTCAGGTCGGGTTTACGTCCGCGAGCTCCTCGATCTAGTGGGCGCGATCGGAAAGGATCCCGGCCGTCTCGAGGAAGCGGTTCGCGATGTTTACGACTGGCACAACAGTCGATCGGTGACCGGGATGCAGCTAACGTTTGCGCCGGCTGCGACCGCACTGCTGGCAATCGTTGCGAAGCCCGACTCGACGCCGGTCATTGTCGCCGCAAGCGCAGTCGTGTTTGTCGCCGTTCTCCTGGGCGTTGGGCAGTTGCTATTGCTTAACGGGCTTCATGGCGAGTACGTGTTCGCGGTCCGTCTCGCCGCGAACCTCTGCTCCTTTCAGACTGAGCTAGCGCCGTATCCGCAGGGAGTCGATGCCCCGCCGGGTTCTGTCGCCCGCTTGCTTTACATGGAGATTGGCTCGGTTCCTTTGGTCAAGTACCGATCGAGTCCGCGATGTCGCAATAGGGTGTTGCGCGTCCTGGCCGAGTGCCGTGGAGTATCGACGCCTCCCTCCGATGCCCATCGGTGCGCCGCCACAGAACCAGCGCCCGGCTGATAGCCTCAGGATCCTGGGGATGTAACAGGCCGGCAACCAAATCTGCGCACAGTTCGATTCAATGCGCTTCTGATGTGGGTCGGGAGTTTGCCTAGGGAGCGGCGCATGCACGGCACGTTTGGACGAATTGCGGTGCTCCTCACCGCTGGCGTAGTGTGGTTCCTTGTTGGGTGGCTGGGCGCCCCGAGAGCGGCAGCGGCAGACTGCCCGGCTGCGCAGGCAGCGGCAAGTGCAGCTCAGGCGCAGGTCGATGCGTTGCTCGGCCCGACGCTTCAGGCTGAACGCGATGTCGCCGACAAGCAGAAGGACGTCGAGAAGGCTCAGGGGTTCATCGATGAGGACAAGCGGCTCATCGACGAAGTCGACCAGCTGATCGAGCATGGCAAGCAGTACGCTGCCGAGGCGGGAGGCGACGGCAAGAACGCGGAGGCGGCGATCTCGAAGGTCGCAAAGGACGCGCTTCGCGACAAGGGCGTCGCGAGGCTAATCGACTGGATTAAGAGTCATGTCGTCGCCGAGTCAGCGGGGCTACTGGACCTGAGCAGGTTGGGCGAGCTCGGCGAGTACGTCATTGAGAGCAAGCAGGCCGTGCTCGTGCTGAACGAGAACGCCCTCCTGCTGTCGAGGCTGGCGAACCCCGTTCTGGAGGCGTTCGGGATCGCCGAGGCGATCAGCGAGGTGGTGAAGATCGGTCGGCCGGTGCTCGAGCTGCGCCGAGTGCTCGACGAGCTGGCGCCGAAGGTGCCGCGGTACAAGCAGGCGAAGCACGAGCTGCCGGCTCTGGAGGAGCATCTAGCGTCCCTTCAGGCAGAACTCGAAGCGCTGGAGCAGATCGAGAAGACGTTGCAAGAGGAATTGGCTTCCGCGAGTGAAAACGCGCAGGCCGCCATGAAGGCGGAGATCGCGGCGTGCGGGCCTTCACTGGCCTCAGCGGAGACTTACGGCGACCCGCACCTGACGACCTTTGATGGCTACAGCTACGACTTCCAGCAGGTCGGCGAGTTCGTGCTCGCAAAGTCGAACGTCGACGACTTCCAGATACAGGTACGCCAGCAGCCTTGGGGCGGTACCAGCACCTCGGTCGCGGGCGACGCTGCCTTCGCTTTCGATGCGGCCGGCGACCGCGTCGGCGTGTACGCGTCCTCCAGCGGGCCGACGATCCTAGTCAACGGCCAAGCAACCACCCTGTCGGCCGCCGTCGCCTACCCGCTTGCGAACGGCGGCTCGATCACGAGCGACGGGAACGTCGTGAACGTCGCTTGGCCGAACGGGTCGAGCGCCGCCGTCGAAGCGATCGACCAGACCGACCTCAGCCTCCGCGTCACCGTCGCAGCCAGCGAGTACGGCCACCTCGCTGGCCTGCTCGGAAACGACGACGGCGACCCGCGTAATGACCTCACGACGAGCGCCGGCTCCGTCGTCCCTGGGCCCCCGAGCACGGCATCCCTTTACGGGACGTTCGGCGCGAGCTGGCGGGTCACTCAGGCGGACTCGCTGTTCGACTACCCGCCCGGCGAGGGCCCCGAGAACTTCCTCAACCCGAACTTCCCCACCCAGACGATCGCCTACCCTGACCTGACATCGGTGCAACAGCAGCAAGCCACGCCGATCTGTAACGCGGCCGACGTCACCACGCAACCGTTCCTCAGCTCGTGCGTCCTCGATGTTACCGAGACCGGCGACGCCGCAGCCGCAGCTGCAGCCGCCGCGGCGCAGGTCGCCGCGCAAGCTTCGGCGCATCCGCCGGCGCCCGTCATACCAACGATCACCCGTACACGCAGTACTCCTCGGCCGCCGAAGCCTGCGCGGAAGGTGTCCTTCACGAAGTGGCCCGGGATGGACGCGGCCGGCCAGGATCTTGCCGTGGAACCCTCCACGATCCAGATGTCGGGTGACGCCGCGTTCATCATCGGGAAGCTGAAATGGAGCTCGTGGGGCGGCGCGAGCGCGCGCGGGTCTGGGGTCAGCTATTTGGAGACCTGCAACCCCAACTGCGCATCCGGCGGCGCCGTCACCGCGAACTCACACGTAACGCTTTCTCAGATCACGAACATCAACGGCAAGGCCGTATACGACTGCATATCGGTGAGCACCAGCGACGGCCCAGCGCTCGCGCGACGCGTAGCCAACCCCCACCGCTTCTGCCTTCTTAAGCACTAGCCTACCCTGGGAAGCCGCACCCAGAGGGCCGTGACGGCGATCTCAGCGCCTGTGGGGTCGCTCGTCGTGGTGCGAGCTGCTCGCCCTAACGACGAGGTAATCTGCGCCGAGGACATTCTTGCAGCCGGGGACCGTGCACTCTTCGCGGGGCCCGGTGGCGGGGCTGTCGGCGTCGGATGGCCAACCCGGGAACTCAACCACTTGCCCATCCAGGCGGTGAAGGGGCTTCTGCCCTGTGGAACTATCATCCACACCGTGAAATGGCGTCCGTGCTGGTTGATCACTCGACCTACTTTATGGCGAGTAATCGCACCATCGGCGCTCGTCTTGTCGGCATTCGATTTCGCGCTAGTAGGCGATCACTCCAGCCAAGAAGACGGCCGGCGACCGGTTGTGAGAACTAAGGCAGCTCTTCAAGCTCGTCTTGCGCTACCACTCGAGGTCCTCCGTCCGTCACCAACGGGGTGCGCAAGCGCCGACTTTGACATGCTGTGCCGCTGAACTCGCAAACCTGCCCGGAACGGAGCCCCATGTACCTTGGTTTGATCGGTCGCACACACGGTACCCTTCCGCGTCCTGCATCCCGGACGTCAGGGTCGCTCCGGTCTGGTGTCGCCGTCAAGATAGCCGTCGTGCTTGCATCGGCCGCAGCGATCGTGCTGATGCCAGCAACCGCGGGCGCTACATGGTCAATCCAGCAGACGGCGCTGGCGCCGGGTACGACCGAAGGCACGCTGTCCGGCGTGTCGTGCGTATCCTTGGCTCAATGCGTCGCCGTCGGCGAGGGGGCGGTCTTCGAAGATGGCATGCTCGACGCCGAGAGCTTCCTCGGGGAGGAATGGAATGGGTCCGCGTGGACCGTCCTCCCCGGCCCGGCCCCCGCTGGCGAGCGCTCGTTCCTCAGCGGCGTCTCGTGCGTCTCCGCGACATACTGCGTCGCCGTCGGCACGGTTGGACCGATCTCAGGCGATCAGACTCAGCCGCTTATCGAGCTCTGGAACGGGGTGACTTGGAGCGAGCTGTCGGCTCCGATAGTCGCGGGCCAATCAGGGTCGCTCCAGGGGGTCGCATGCAGCTCGACAGCGGCGTGTATCGCGGTCGGCCGCGCCGAACGCGACAACGGCTTCCACGGCGCCAGCTGGCGGGCGCTGGTGGAGCGATGGAACGGAACCGCTTGGACGACTCAGCGCACTCCCCGGCTCGCGGCCGGCCACAACGCCTCGCTCACCGCGGTGTCGTGCCCGACGGCCAGTCAGTGCATAGCCGTCGGCGGGGTTCAGCTCGGCTCGGCATCGGCGAACTCCAAACCGCTCGTTGAGCGCTGGAACGGGCGCCGCTGGACGCTGGAAAGCGTCCCGCATCCGGCGGCCGCGCTGCTCCAGGGCGTCGCTTGCACCTCGCCCGCGAACTGCCTCGCCGTCGGCAGCGACGTGAACGACCAAACCGCCACAGCACCGGCGGTGGCCGAGCATTGGAACGGCAGGAGCTGGGTGAGCGCCCGCTTCTCGACGATCCGGGATGTCATTGGGGACCTCACATCGATCTCCTGCGCTTCGCCGACGGCGTGTACTGCCGTCGGCATGCGTGGTCCCGGAGTGATCCCGACATCGTTCAAACGCGAACTGCTCGCCTATGAATGGAATGGCAAGTCCTGGATGACTGGGCGTGCAACCGAGGCCGAGGGCGGCTCGGCGGCCCTCATGGGTGTCTCGTGCGTCGTGGCTGGCGGCTGTACTGCCGTCGGGCAGAGCAGCGAACGAGCGACGCTGCGGCCGCTCGCCGAGCACGTCGGACCGTAAGGTGGAGGGCTCCTCCAGCATAGCCTCGAGCATTCGCCCGTGAGGTGTCATTACTCGATCGGATGCGCACGACCCCGCCGTCAGACACCCGCCTACCAGAGAGCAAGCTCGGCCTTCGAGATGCCGAGATCCACACGCAGCGAGCCGAGCTCTTGGATCACCCGATTGGTCTGGCGAGTCACGAGCCGGACGCTCATACGCCTACCGGTATTTTGGGAGTCGCATACGCTGCGCGAGGCGGCGGTTGTGTAGGCTCGTATCGAGGGGAGGTCGGTACCTGTCATCGGCCCTGCACGCTCCGGCACTCTTCGGCGAAAGTGCCCGAACTACGATAATCGCCGATCATCGCGGCCTCATGATTGACTGACCGTCGAACATCTCGGGCGTGCCTATGCTCGATCAGCCGTCACGGAAAGCGCGCAAGTACGAGTCAGCGCCGCCATGACGCCGGCAAGCCCGGGCGTACGACCAACAGCAGCTCCACGCACCTGCCAGGTCGACCTCGCCACAAGGACACCTCCTCGGCTGGGTTATGTCACCCGGCAGAGTTCGCTCGGCGGGCCTCAAACCCTCCTACGGGAGGTATTGAGACAGCTTCTTATAGCGCTAATCCTCGTCGATGGACATGTTCCTTGCTTCTCTCTCGTCCCGCCAGATGATCTCGGCGAGAGCGCCGACCGCGCGGGGCTCGTGAAGCTTTCTGATCGTGCTAGCCGTAACCATTTCCTCGCCGCCCCGAAACGTCTCTCCGGCGCGCTTTCGACGCTCTACCGCGCTCCTATGACGCCATGCTTTGCTTTTCCACTCGTCATCGCCCAAGCCGAAGACGACTTCAAGGATGGTCCTGCTCTCTGGCGATTCGATCCGCTCCACTGCGTGCTCCAAATAGGCCCTGAGCGCGGCGGGATAGTCACGCTCAATGGCGTCTGCAGCAACGTAGACGCGCACGCAATCTAGGCCGAGCAGCAAGCGCCCCTTCTCAAGGATCCAGTGAGGCCTGAGAGCATAGGCCGCAAGACGGGCTAGCACCGTCGACAGCTCGTCACGTGTAGGAGGCTCCACAAGCCTCGGTGGTACGGCCATTTGATCCGCGAGAATATCACCCCATGACACATACTCCCAAGACATGACAGAGCCTTCCCAGGCATGATAGAGCCTTCCAAGGCATGCCCGCCATGGGCGCGGATTTGCATCCTCCGGCTGCGGTAGGAGACCATGGGGAAAGCAACAAGCGGGGCGTCGTCAGACGCCAAGTAGGGGAGGCCCGGGCGAAACCGGGCCTTCTGTTTGCGGGGAGGTGTTTTAGTCCAACGCCTCTGGAGTTTCGTACTGGGCAGCAGGCGTGATCGCCGCTTGTGTCTTCGCGTGGTAGATCGCGTCGCACTGAGTCCATAGAAGCGCGAGGTGGGAAAGGTGCTCGAACTCATCGGGACTACCGGCGGTATTCGCCGCCGCCGCCCACCGTTGCCGCTGACCGACCTCATAGCTGCGCCTGCGCATCGTGGCGTCGCTGATGTCTTCGGGATAGAGGTAGAGCACGTCCCGCCAACTGGACTCGGGGTACGTTGAGTGCCTGAGCCGCTTCAGCGGAACAATGAACTGGGTGCCGACGCGGAGGGCGAGTGTGTCTTGCAGCTCGCGAGTGACTAGCGATTCCGCGAGGAGGAGCCTCGGTCCCTTGAACCGCTGCTCAACATTGATAGCCGCGAGAAGCTCGTCACAGAATTGCCTCGAGCGCACCCCCGTGAGCCGGCCGATGTCCTCTTCCCGAGCCAGACCGAGACCTCCTACGGAACATGGCATGAGCACTCCACGCAGCCAAAGTCGATCGGTTTCGGTCGCGTCAAAAAAAGCCTTGCTGAATAGCCGCCTCCCAAATTGGAGCGCGGCCGCGGTCGTTGGGAAGGTGATCGCTACCGCGTCTGACTGCACACCTCCCTCGGCTCCCTCGTCGGTTCCGGTCTCGATGAAGGTAGTGCTTACGAGTTGCTCAAGCTGATCGTAGGCGGTCCTAATCGTCTCGACGCCGAGGCGCCACCTTGCCTTCATCCCGAGTGCGTCGGCGTAGAGCAGCACCATTCGACCGACTAGGAGTGTTTCAGATCGGTTGAAGCTCGGTCCCTTGACGCAAGGCGTTCCATGGTTCAGGCTTCTAGCTGGAGCAACTGACGTCGACGGTACCGGTACGTCGAGGGCGTCGCCCCGCTTGTTGCTAGCTGGGTACGTCCTGGGGCAGGCCGAGCGGCGATTATTTGCCGGGACGCTGCCTCATGCTCAGCCCGATTGGCGGGAGGCAGCGAACGGGCCTTCTGCCGATCGGGAGCTCCACTCGTCCGACGTTGTCTGGCCGGGGCACCTGCTCTCGTGGTGCAGCGTGCGTATGTCCAGTGGGGGCTCAACCCGCCGGCTGGACCAGCCGTTTGAGCCTTGGGGTACGGATCTCAAACAGCGTGGTCCAGTCGGATTGCGGGCTTGGATGAGTAGGCGGTCAGGGAGCGTCCGCGAGAATCCGGCCGACGAGCCAGTCGGAGCGAGCACGCCGCCAGCTCGAGCGAGTCGACGGCCAGCTTGAGCTTCCTTGCCGTGGTGCGGGGCCGCCAGCAGGGCTCGTGCTCGCGCGCGGGCCAGACGAGCTCGGGGTTGAGCGCGCGCACGCGAAGCTGGCCCTCGGCTGCGGCTCGTCGAGGCACCGAGCGAGCGCCCCCCCCTCCGAGGACGACCACCCTGCAGGCCGCGCGCCGGCGCCTGGACGAGCCGGCCGCCCCCCGGACAGGTAATTTGGCGATTTCAGGCACTTTATCGCCAAGAGTGCCTGAAACGACGAGAATCCCCGATCGTCGGCGTGAGTCCGCGCGGATCAAGTTGCGACAGGCGGTTAACAAATTCCCTGCTATTCAGTATCTTTCGGGTGATCGCGGTGCCCAGAGCTGGCGCATCGCACCCAGGAGGTCGGGGGTTCGAGTCCCCCTAGCCCCGAACGTGCAGTAAGCGCGGCGAATGTGACCGCGAGCTCGCGCCCGGGGCCTGCTCCAGGCACACGAGCGTGACGTCGTTGTGCGTGATCGTGCCGGCGCGCGTGGTCTGGGACCACGGCGGCCGTGCAGCCGGGTTTGCAGGCAGCCGTGATCGCGGCCGTGGCCGGAGGGGCTGCTTGATGGTGTGAGCCGGACGCTTGAGGCTCTCAGCCGGCGGGAGCGGGCGGCGCTTTGAGCCTCGCGAACGCTTCGGCGAGATCGGTGGCCCACGGCCAACTCTGCTGTAGGTGCAGCTTGGCGCGCCGCCCGGAGAACGCAAGGCGAGCAGCGACGTGCAGCAGCCGGTAGCGCAGCCGCTTGGGCTCGGCCTTGGCGAGCTCGCCTTGTAGCGCCAGCGCCTGGGTCCAGACGATCAAGTCGTGCGCGAGCATGACGATCTGAAGCCACACCTCGTTTAGCGCGAACCCTTTGAACGGGAACTTCGAGAGGCCGGTGTCCTTGTCATCGCGGATGCGATCCTCGACGTGGGCGTGCTGGCGGTGGCGGCACTCGAGCACCGCGATGTCCTTTCCGTCCTGGTCGGTGAGGATCGCCTGAAAGCGGTAGCCGCCCTGGTCGGTGAAGGAGAGCTGTGCGCCCGGGTGCGGGCGCTCGCGGCGCACGATCAGCCTGCAGCGCTCAGGCCATGAGGTGAGATCCAGGCAATCGGTGATCTCGGCGACCTGTCCGTTCTCGCGCACCGAGCCGTCCTTCTGAAGCGCCGGGACCCAAGCGTCCTTGGGGACCTCGAGGATCGCGGAGCGGACCGGCTCGCTCAGCTCGTAGCCGATAGAGAAGCGCATGCCGTGCTCGCGGCAGTAGTCGGTGAGCCCGTGCGTGGCGCCGGCGCAGTCCGCGCGCACGAGGATCTCGATGCCCTCGATCTGCTCGGGTGGGATCTGCTCGAGCGCCCGGTCGAGCACCGTCTCATGGTCGGCTGCGGTGTTCGAGCCGGCGTTACCCGCTCTGAGCAGTGCGCCGAGCGCCTCGCGGGTCTCATCGGCGTAGGCCAGGAGCGGATGGAACCCGTAGCCGCCCTTGTAGTTGCCGGCCGCCTTCTCCTTCTCGGAGTGCGCCGTGACGAGCGTCGCGTCGACGTCGATCGTCAGTGACTCGGGCGCACCGTGGCGCGCCCAGAAGCGCTCGCGCGCCCTGGCGTGCGCCGAGCGCAGCGCCTGAAGCAGCTCAGGCTCGGCGGCGATCTTCTCGATCACCCGGAACGCCGTGGAGTCCGATGCCACCGAACCGAACAGCGCCTCTTGCTCGCGCACCGTCCCGAGGTCTGAGACGCACTCCCCGCCGTCGGCGAGCATCACCGCCAGATCATGGATCACCCGCCCCGGATCATGACCGCGACGGCGCGCCTTCAGGCCGGCCAGCCGCAGCGAGAGCGCCCTCGTCAGCCCCAGCTCCCCGGCGACCTGGGCCAGCAGCGCGCTGCCCGCGTGGGAGACCAGCCCCGCTCCGTCCGCGCTGACTTCTACGGTTACCGAGCGTCCGTCGCGCATCACCTTCATGGTGAACCTCCAGACTAGGGATTCCAGGATCTGAACAACCCAAGAATCCCCGCTGCACCGGACGTTCCGCGCCCCCGGCTTACCCCGGGGGCGCGGTCTTTACTGCATGCTCGGGGCTAGCTCCATTGCCGTCGCCTGGCAGCACCGCGGCGCGCGGCGCGCGGCGCTCGCTGAAGGCGCGTTCGCCGCCGCAGTCAGCCGTTCAGGTAGCTGTAAGCGGAGATGTTGACCAGACCGTCGTTCGGTCGCGCGGCGACCGACGGCTGGTGGGAGGTGTAGTTGCCGGCGTAGGACTCGTGGTTCCTGGCGAGGTTGTAGTCGCGCAGTTTGTCGTGATCGTCGTAGCAGAGGATCGTGTCGCCGGCGGGGATGTTCAGCACCTGCAACTGCCTGACGTAGCTGAGCGCCGTCGCGCCGGTGCGTCCGCTCGCCTGTACGTACGCCGCCACGGCGGAGCACGACGGCGTCGTCGAGCGTCCCGTCACGCGCCAGTTGCCCTGCTCCAGGGACGGTTTATGGTCGTTTTGTCCGACCACGTCGATCGTCGTGTAGCGCCACAGCCAGCCGCTCTTGATGTCATACGACATCGAGCTCGGGAAGGCCGGCTTGATCCAGCCGCGCTCGGCCCTCCAGCGGGTCTCGAGCTGCGCCGCCACTTCTTTCGCTTCCGACGGCGGGAAGTGCCCGGGGTGGAGCGCGATCATGTTCGCGCGCAGGATCAGCAGCTCGGCCGCGCTCGTGTGGTAGACGGCGTAGAAGCCGTCTACGTCGCGCGCGAGCGCCGCGCTCAGGTACGGCTTCATGCCCGTCTCGATGTGTTTCGCGCAGGCGCGGATCAGCCCGTCCGATCCGGTCAGCGCCCGGTAAGGTGGTTCTGGTCTGAGACCATCGAGTCGTACTGCGAGTACAGACGCTCGAAGACCCTCTCGCGGTCACTCAGCTTTTCGATGCGCGCGGCTCCACGCAGAGCGCCGAACCACGTCTCCGTGCGGCTCAGCACGGGGTCGAGCGCAACGCGCTGTGCGACGCAGTTGAGGTGCTGCTCGGCCGCCTGCTGCTGATCGAGCAGCTCCGAGAGCTTGCGGTTGATCTCCTCGAGCTGCGCCTGGATCTGGGCGAGCGAGTGTCCCGTCGGATCGACGTACTTCGTCAGGTCGGGAGCCCACTGCGCAACCGCCGCCTTGATCCCCGTCTTGACGATCTCCGCCGCGATCGCCGTCGCGACCCCTTCGGTGATGCTGGATTTCCGCGCCACGGGAGCTGGCCGCGTCGTGGGCTGCGAGGCCACAGCCGATGCGAACGGGACGAGGACGATCAGTGCGAGGAGAGCGCCGCAGACGGCGCCGCGGATGCGGGAAACGTTGGGCATAGCCGGGATATCGGCTGCTTCGGGTCCAACTTGACCGTCGGCCAGGCGTCGAGCGACGGCTGCAACGGATCGCTCAGGTCCAAGGGTCGGCTGCCGAGCCGGCGCGAGCTTCCCGGCGCCCCGATCGGTAGCGGCCGCCGCCGGCTCGGGGTTCGCTCCTGCCGCTTAGGACCGCGACGCTACCGCTGCCTGGGCTTCACGGCCGTGCTCGAGGTTGCGGTCGATGTGCTCGACGATCAGCCTCGTCACGAGCTTGGTGTCGTCCCACACGGGTACGTGTCCACAGCCAGAGAGTGTGATCGCTTCGACGCCCGGGATCTCGCGTCGATAGCGAGCGGCGTGGTGGATGCCCGGCAGTACGCGGTCGAACTGTGGTGTGGCCAACAGCACCGGGCAGGCGATCCGATCGAGATCACTGATCGTGAGCCCGGCCTCGTCGGCGAACAGCGTTCCGATCGCTCGCCGGCTGATCGAGCAGTGCAGCGCGGCCTGCGATATCTCCGCCGCGTCCGCCGGAGACACGAGCTCCCCGTGTCGCATGATTTCCCTGAACGCCAGACGGCGAGTTCCGGGGCGTCGCATGATCCGCTCACTCCACGCGTGCGTTCGCTCGAGCATCTTGATCTGCCTGGCGAAGAACCTGCCGATGCGCGGCCCCTCACCATCGCCTCGACGCCAGCCGCCGGCGGGCGCCAGCGCGACGACCGACCGCGCGCGGCCGCGCTTGGCCAGCTCGAGCGCGATGCCGCCGCCCATCGAGTTGCCGACGAAGTGCGCCGTGCCGACGCCCAGCTCGTCGAGCAGCCCTTCCACCGCGTCAGTGGAGTACTCGAAGGTGATCGGCCGATCGTCGGGGTAGTCGGGGCCGCCGTGGTGGCCGGGCAGCGTCGGTGCGATCACCTCGTAGTGAGCGACCAGATCCGCCAGGACCGGATGCCAGATCCTCCACGCTGCGGTGAAGCCATGCAGCAGTACGACCGGCTCGCCAACTCCAGCTCTGTAGATCGCTGGCGAGACCTCCGACATCGAACTCGAGTCTACCTCCTGCCGCGCCGATCGAGCTCGCTTTGCGGCGATCAATCGGTCCGCACGGCAGGTACCGGCGGCAACGGCGCGGACACGCCGCGCAGAGGCTGCGAGTACTCGGGGGTCGTCAATGCGGCGCGCACCAGGTCCAGATGCCTGAGGATCGTCTCCGGCGCGAGCGGCTGCTCGGTCGCGGGGTGCATGCACAGGCCCTTGATCAGCATCATCAGGTCGGCCGCGGTCGCCTCGGGACGGATCGCTCCGACGCTCTTGCCGCGCGCGAGCAGCGCTTCGAGCAGTTCCATCATCGTGGCGTGCGTACGCTCGAGCTCGGGCACGACGAGGAAGGCCTCCTCGGTCAGGGTCTGCAGCAGCGCGCGGTTTTCCTCCTGCCGTTCGACCAGCTCCTCGACGAAGCGGAAGGCGGCGTCCGCGGCGTCCGGGTCGTTCTCGAGGATGTCGCGCCCGGTTGCAAGGACCTCGCCGATCCGCTCGGCGAGCACGGCCGCGATCAGGGCGTCCTTGCTCGCGAAGTTGCGGAACACCGTGCCGCGGCCGACTCCCGCGGCCGCGGCGATCTCGCCCACGCCGACGTCGACGCCGTGCTCGCGAAACATGGCGTCCGCCGCCGCCAGCAGGCGCTGCCTGTTGAGCAGCGCATCCTTCCTCATGCCGCCCAGTTTCTCAGACAGCAACCGTCACCGCCGAAGGATCGAGGCTCAGCCCCTCGACGTGCCGACGGCGCAGGAGCAGCACCAACAGTGTGGCGCCGGCAGCCATCATGATCGCCGCCGCCAGGAACGCGACGTGGTAGCCGGACACGGTCGCGGCCACGCGACTGGCCGCAGTGACGGCCGTCGCGTGGTTCAGCAGGGCACTGGTGTGATCGACGGCGACCGTCGCGAGGATCGCCAACCCCAGAGAGCCACCGACCTGCTGGGCGCTGTTGAACAGCCCGGAGGCGAGGCCCGCGTCGTCGTTGGCGACGCCGGAGGTGCCCAGCAGCGTGATCGGCACGAACACGAGGCCCATGCCGATCGACATCGGCAGCAGCCCGACGAGCAGATCGGAGACGTAGTGGCCGTGAACCGGCACGCGCGTCAGGTACAGCAGCCCGGCCGTCGCAAGCGCGAGGCCGATCACGGAGACGTTGCGGACACCGAACCGTTTGATGACCGCCTGTGAGATACCGGCGCCGACGATGATGCCGAGCGAGACCGGCAGGAATGCGAGGCCCGCCTTCAGCGGGCTGTAGCCGAGCACGTCCTGGACGTAGAGCGAGGCGAAGAAGAACATCCCGAACATCGCCGACGCGACGAGCATCATGACCGCGTCCGCGGTCGCGATCGACCGGATCCGGAAGATCGAGAGCTTGACCAGCGGTGCCGACGAGCGCGACTCGAGCGCCACGAAGATCGCCAGCAGCGCGACGCCGAAGGCGAGCACGCCAAGCGTCTTGCCAGAGCCCCAGCCCCAGGCCTGCGCCTTGACGATCCCGAAGACGATCGCGAGCAGGCCCGCCGTCACGGTCGTCGCACCGGCCGCGTCGAAGCGACGATGGCCGAGATCGGCGCGTGACTCCGGCACATAGCGGAGCGCGAGGAACACCGTGGCTGCACCGACCGGCACGTTGACGAAGAAGTTCCACCGCCAGGAGACCAGATCGGTGAGGACACCGCCGAGCAGCAGCCCGAAGGCTGCGCCGCCGGCGGCGATCGCGGACCAGACACCCAGCGCCCGCGTGCGCTCGGCGTTGTCCTGGAAGGTGGTCATGATGATCGACAGCGCCGCGGGAGAGACGAGCGCGCCGCCGAGACCCTGTAGGCCACGGCCGAGAATCAGCATCGTCGACGACTGGGCAAAGCCGTTGAGCAACGAGGCGCCCGCGAACAGCGCCACGCCGGCCATGAACAGGCGTCGGCGGCCGAGCAGGTCGGCTGCGCGTCCGCCGAGCATGAGGAAGCCCCCGAAGATCAGCGTGTAGGCATTGACAACCCACTGCAGGTTGGCGGGCGAGAAGTCGAGGCCGCGCTGAACGGACGGCAGGGCGACGTTCACGATCGTGTTGTCGAGCACGACCATGAACTGGGCGAGACACGCGATCACGAGGATCAACCAGCGGTTTGTCGTCGGCGATTCAGCGCTCAATGGGGGGCCTCCTGTGACGAAACTGGACTCATCGGTCCGCTTAGGCTAACAGAAGCGGACTTAGCAGTCCGGTTGCTGCGCAGGCGAAGACCCCGCCGTCTTTCCGAGCCCGTTCCGCACTAAGTGGGACGTCGTCGATGGCGGCCTCGCGCGCGCCGAGACGCCCTGTGCTGATCCGCCCTCACCGCTCGTCTATCGAGTAGATCCCGTGAGCTCGAGCTTCGGGACGAGGCCGCGCGCCACTACAGCGAGCCGCAGCTCGCGGCGATCGCGATCGCGATCGCGACGATCAACGCGTTCAACCGCGTCAACGCGGCCACCCGACAGATCACCGGAGCGTTCGTCGCGCGGCTGGTCGAGGCCAACCGGGCCGCCTGACCTCCTCTCCGCTCAAGCTCCGATCCCCTGGAAGCCGACCGGGCCCTGGTTGAACGTTTCCCAGGATTCCTCGGCTTTCAGCGAGGTCAGGCCGCCGGCGACGCTCTCGAGGTTGCCGGCCCCGCCGGAGGCGACGGCCGCGTTGAAGTGCAGCTGTTTGCCGCTCGTGCCGAGTGGGAGCACGGCGAGCCAGTACTTGGTGCCGCTCGTGACGCTGATCGAGAGGCCGGTGGCTTTCACCCACGAGTTGGTCGCGGGTTCGCCGGACGCCGTCGCCTGCCCAAGCACTTCACCCGGTTTGCCGCTTTTTTCAGCGAACACGCCGAGCACGACGCTGCTCACGCCGGTGTTGGCGTTCCCGTTCGTGCGCAGCTCCAGTTCTTCGACTTTTCCCGTCGCTTTGGCGGTGAACTGGAACGTTTCCTCGCGCCCGACCGTGGTCTGGTCGGCGACCGAGTAGGTCGCCGTGGCGTCGCCGATCACGAGGCCCTTAACCTTGCCGGTGGCGACCGAGACCGCCGAGCCGGTGCCGCCGGCGTTGTTGGCCGTCACTTTCACGACGAGCTTGTGCTGGAAGTCGGCTTCGACGAGCGTGTAGCTCGACGCGGAGGCGCCGGTGATGTTCGCGCATTCGGTCCCCGACGAGTTGCATCGCTGCCATTGGTACGTGTAGCCGGTCGGTTCGTTGGTCCACGTGCCCTTGCCGGCGGTCAGCGTCTGGCCCTGCTGGGCGGTGCCGGTGATCGTCGGCACGGCGCTGTTCGACGGGGCGGACGGCAGGCTGCTCGAGCCGATCGCCTCGAAGCCGGCCGGCCCCTGGTTGAACGTTTCCCAGGCTTCCTCGGCTTTCAGCGAGGTCAGGCCGCCGGCGACGCTCTCGACGTTGCCGGCGCCGCCCGAGCTGACGGCCGCGTTGTAGTGCAGCTGTTTGCCGCTCGTCCCCAGCGGCAGCAGCGCGAGCCAGTATTTCGTCCCGCTCGTGACGTTGATCGAGAGCCCCGTCGCCTTGATCCACGAGTTCGTCGCGGGTTCGCCGGAGACCGTTGCCTGGCCCAGCACTTCGCCCGGTTTGCCGCTGCTGTCGGCGAACACGCCGAGCACGACGCTGCTGACGCCGGTGTTGGCCGTTCCGTTCGTGCGGAACTTGAGTTCTTCGATTTTGCCTGTGTAGGTGGCCGTGAACTGGAACGTTTCCTCGCGTCCGACCGACGTCTGATCGGCGACCGAGTAGGTCGTCGACGGATCGCCTACGAGGGTCGTCGTATAGCTTTTGGTGAAGTTCGCCAGAGCTTCCAGGGCAGGTCGCGCGACGAACGGGCTTTCGCCGTTTTCCTGCGGTTCGATCAGGCCCCATTTGCCGGTCCCGTCGTCGTGCGTCTGGTAGTACCAGATGCCCTTCACGAACCCGTAGCCGATCAGTTCGGTGAGGACCGCCTTGATCTTTTCCGCCTGGTTCGCAGGCGAGCTCGAGCCGCTCGGGCCTTCTTCGTTGAGCTTCACGCCGAACTCGGTCGCGTAGTAGTCGGTGTGTTCGAAGCCGAGCGACACGGCCTGTTCGTGCTCGACTTTGAGCGCCACCGGGCCCCAGTCGTTTTCTTTGTTTTCACCGACTTCGCCGTAGGGGTGCATGGTGAAGCCGGCGACGCGTTTGAGCAGTTCCGGCTCGGCTTTCTCTGCCGTCGCGAGCCAGCCGCCGCCGCAGCAGACCTGTGACCATTTGCCGCCTTCGCTTTCCTGGTAGTCGCCGTAGCTGTCGAAGAGCAGCTTGACGCCCGAGATACCGGCTTCTTCGACCGCTTTCGAGAGCGAGACGAACATTTCGGCGTACCTGGCCGGTTCCTTCTGCTGGTAGCACCCGCCGCAACGCGGCCCCTTCAGGAACATCTCGTTGCCGACCTCCATCAGCATCACTCCGTGCGCGGCCTCTTCCTTGACCTGCGCGAGCGTTTCTTCGGTCCATTTCGTGATGTTCACTTTGCCGAGTTCTTCTTCATCGTCCACGTTCCCGACGATCACGATGTCGTTCTTCCAGCCGAGCGCGATCGATTCGGCGATCGTCGTGTGACCGGGGTTTGCGTTCAGGCGCTCCGATGCGAAGCCGTATTCGCGGAATTTGAGGGAATCCGGTTCGCCCCAGCTGGTTCCGCCGGTGACGCCGATGATCACCGACGGCGTCGTCGCGAGGGCGGCGGCGCTCGTCAGCGAGAGAAGCGCTCCCACGCAAAGCAACATCGCCGTGATCAGAAGCCGCTGCGTTCCTGTGCGTGTCCGCCGCCCGATCTTCATCTCGTCCCCCAGTTGTCGAACCGAATCGGAACATCGTAAGTTGATGCAATTGCAGACCGGCGGGAACAGGCGCCGGCGACGCGTCGTGCAGCGCCCCGCCAGAGGCTTGCCCTGCAAACAGCCTTGTTTTGCCGATATCTTCGACTCGGCGCCGGTGCGTACGCCGGCGTCAGCTGTCTCTGACTGACCGCTCCTCCGTTGCCGCGATCTTCAGGATCGCCACGGCGTCGAGTCGAACGGGGTCGACTCGGTCCGGCGCCAGAGGAAACCCGAGCCTCGAGCGCGTCTGAGCGACGATCTCCCGGCCCCCGCCGCGGTGCTCGACTAGCGCGAGCCGATCAGTCGGCCGGCGCCGTCGCGCGCCACGTAGACCGTCGCGTGCGCTGCCCGGGCCTCGCGCTTTGCGCGGTCGCTGCGCCGGTGACCGAGCCTGCGCATGATGTTGATGACCTTCATGAGCATGGCATCGACCCCGACGGCGAACCCGCGGTCAGCACAAAGCCGCAGTCGCGCGCCGGAGGCCTGCAGACGCATCGCTGCCGGTGGCCCTCGCCGCCTTCGAAAACGCCGCTGTACAACGTGGACGCGTGCGTGTTGAATCTGTCGGCATGGGGCTCGCGCGCACCACCTGTCTCGCGCTGATCGGCTCGGCGCTGCTCATCGCGCCCGCGCAGGCCTCGGCCGAAGAAATCCCCGCGCCGACGCTCAAGGTCAGCGCGGCGGCGGTCCCGATCCCGGGGTTCCCGGGCACGGGCAACTTCTACGGCAAGGGCGCCGACGTCGAAACGACGCTCGAAATCAGCGGCGGCGGCTACGGAGCCACACCGCAGAACCCGAACGGCAGCGTGCCGCCGGTCTCGGCGGTCAACGTCTACCTGCCGAAGGGCGTCAAGCTCCACCAGTCGGGCTTCGGCTCGTGCACCGAAGCGACGCTCAAGAACATCGGCCCGAGCGGCTGCCCGAAGAGCTCTGCCGCGAGCCCGATCGGGAGCGTGCTCGGCGAAGTGACGTTCGGCAGCGAACGCGTGCCGGAGAGCGCGACGCTGCAAGCGTTCTTCGCTCCCGGCGGGAGCCTGCTGTTCTACACGCAGGGCTCGAGTCCGGTCAGCATCGAAGTCGTCTCGACGGGCCGCTTCGTGCGCAGCTCCGGCCAGTACTCGTGGGAGCTCGAGACGCTCGTGCCTGCCGTCGCGACCGTGCCCGGCGCGCCGTTCGCCTCGGTCAGCAGGATCCACATCAAGGCCGGCGCGGCGTACAGGTCGCACGGGAAGGTGATCCCGTACGGGACCGTGCCGAAGAAGGGCGAATGCCCGAAGGGCGGCTTCTACGGGAAGGTCGAAGTGACGTTCGGCGGCATGTTCGGCGGCGAACGCGAATTCGGGATCGCGCCGAAAACGGTCGCCGACGTGATTCGCGTTCCCTGTCCGCGCGGCTAGCGCCCGGCGCTCGGAACGTAGGCGAACCTCCTCACTGCGCGGGCGCAACTGCGCCCTGCGGCGCCCGCAGGGCCGACCGTCCGGACCGCAGTCCCGGGGCGCCCTGCTCAAGCGCAGCGCGAACGACGCCGAAGCATGAGCACGATGTGGCATCGAGAAGGCTCGTCTCACACACGAGCAAGCGGCGCAGGGACAACGGCGGGGGACGGCTCGGCGCGCCGTGACCTCTTGGACCTGAGCGTGCTCGGGCGGCTGTTGACGGCCGGGCGCCCGCCGATCGCGTGGTCGCTGTCGCTCGTGTTCGTCTTCAAAAGCATCGTCGCGTTCGCGATCGTGCTGTTCCCGTTGAACGAACGGCAGCCGACCGGCCTGCTCGCGACGGGCGGCGTGATCGCGCTTGCCGCGGCGTGCATCATCTGGCTGCTCGGCCCACGGATCCCGGCGATCGCCTTCGAGCTGCTCGCCGCGATCGGCGTGCTGGCGGCGAGCACTCTCGTCGCGCGGGCGCAGACGACCGGCGGCATGATGGTCGCGGCGTTCGCCTATCCGTGGATCGCGATCTACGCCGCGCACTTCTTCACGCGCCGCGTCGTCAACGCGCTCGGCCTGCTCGTCACGTTCACGTTCGCGGGAGCGCTGGCGGTCGACGGCGTGCCGAACGCCGGGATCTACTGGTTCGTCGTGACGGCGACGGTCTGGTCGATCTGCGTCGTGCTCGGCGGGCTCAGCGAAGGCCTGCGCCAGCAGGTCGGCACCGACCAGCTGACGGGCGCGCTCAACCGAACGGGGTTCGCGACCGCCGCGCTGCGCGAGCGCGCGATCGCCGATCGCACCGGCGCGCCGCTCGCCGTCGCGGCGATCGACCTCGACGACTTCAAGCAGATCAACGACTCGGCCGGCCATGCCGCCGGCGACCGTCTGCTCGCGACGCTCGCGCGCGACTGGCGCGCGCGCATGCGCCCGGGCGACATCCTCGCGCGCCACGGGGGCGACGAGTTCGTGCTGCTGCTTCCGTCGACGTCCGAGTCGGAGGCCGAAACCGCGCTCGCGCGGCTGCACGGCGAGGAGGAGCTCCTCGACTGGTCGGTCGGGATCAGCGAGTGGCTGCGCGGCGAGGAGCTCAGCGCGGTCCTCGCGCGCGCCGACACGCGGCTCTACGCGGCGAAGCTCTCAAAGCCCCGCCAGTCGCCCGATCGCACCGGCCGCTCGCTCGGCCTGCTCGCGACTGCGCGCGCGCTGAACAGCTGAAGGGGCCACGCCCGCCGGCGCGACCCCTCCCTCCCGCGCGGCCGCCGCGACCGCGCCGCTACTGCACCTTCGACTTCCCTTCGACTTCGTTGGGGTGATCGACGACCGTGCCGGTGTTGCCTTTGACGGTCAGCGCCCCGGCGACGCCGTTGCCGGTCACGGTCGTGCCGCCGGAGTTCGTCAGCACCTTCAACGTACTGAAGAACGTGTCCCCGTCGACGCGCACGCCGGCGAGGTCGCTTTTGACGACGACCGCTCCGTGGAACGAGTCCGCAGCGCACGCTTCCGTGCCTTCGCCGAGCGCGACCGGCCCGCTGCTGGCGATCACGTGCGTCGCGCCCTCGACGGTCGAGCCGCAGACGCGCACGAGCGTCGCCTGCGAGGTGGCCTTCAGCGAGCCTGAGATCTGCGCGCCCTCGACGTCGAGCGCGCCACCCGGCTTGACGGTCACCGAGCCGCTGACTTTCGTCGATTTCGCGAGCTCGACCGCCTGCCCGGACTTGACGGTCACGTTGCCCTTCACGTTGCCGGTCAGCACCTGCGTGTAGCCGACGTGCGTCGTGCACGACGCGGTCGTTTCGTGGCCGACGTTGTCGCTCGCCGTCCGTGTCGTCGTCTGCGTGCCGGCCTTGCTCGTGTCGATCGCGACCGTTCCGCTCGGATCGTGCGCGAGACCCGACTGCGAGTCGGAGGCCGTCACGGTCGCGCCCGCCGGCGCGCCGAGCGCGACGCTCGCCGGGCAGTCGACCGCGACGCTCGGCGGCGTCGCGTCGACCTTGACGGTGAGCGCACCCGGCGCCGAGCTGTTGCCGGCATTGTCGAGGACCGCGCCGCTCGCAGCGTGCGGACCGTCGGTCGTGAACGTCTGCGGCGCGGGAATCGACGCCGGGTCGACGCCGCTCCCCGGGCTGCCGTCGGACAGCGGCGGATCGCCGTTGCCGGTGAACGCGACCGTCACGGCGTCCTTGTACCAGCCCCCGTCACCCGCGAAGTCCGGCGCGCGATCGGCTGTGGCAGTCGGCGCGTTCGGCGCCACCTCGTCGACCTTGACTTCGGCCGACGACGGCGAGGGTTCGCTTTCGACTCCTTCGTAGCTCGCCGTCACGCGGTAGCTCCATGTGCCTTCGGCCTCGGGCGCGGCGGCCGTGAACGCGTATTCGGGCTTGCTCAGCGCGGTCGCGACGTCGCTCCAGCCGCCGTTCGCGTCCTTGTGCTGCAGCGTGTAGGCGAAGCCCGGGTTGCTGCCGGCCCACGACAGCGTGAACACGCCGGTGCGGTTCGGGCTCGCGCCGCTCGACAGCGCCGGAGCTTCGGGCGGGACGGTGATCGTCTGCAGCCGGTCGACCGCGACGTCGTGCAGCGTCACCGGCGAGCCGAGCCCCGCTCCTTCGACGTGGACGTCGACGGCCGTCACGCTGCCGAGGCCGAAGTGAAGGATCGCATCGCGCCGCGAGCGGTAGGAGTATTCGGTGCGCATTTCTTCGTTGCCGAGCAGTTCGTCGGTGCCGGCGCGGTAGACGGTCACCTTCGCGCCCAGACCGAGCGGCCCGAGCGCGTCGGAGGCCGAGCGGACCTTCAGCTCGATCCAGTGGTTGGCGGTGGCGATTTCGTTCTTCCAGACGTAGTTGTCGTCCTGGACGCTCTGGCCGCCGCCGCTTCCGTTGACGGTCACGAGATCCTCGCGGCCGTTGCCTTCGAGGTCGCCGTAGCTGATCTCACGGCCCGTGTGTGCGAGCCCGCTTTCCGCAGGCGGGATCCACTTGAATTTGAAGTTCCCTTCGTTCTGGAAGACCCACGGATAGAATTCTTCGCCGGTCTCCGGGTTTTCACTGGTGAACTGGCGATCGATCAGGACGATGTCCGGTTTGCCGTCGTTGCTGAGATCGACCGCCGCGCCGGCGCTCAGGTTCGGCTCGTATTCGAGCGGACCGCCGCCGAGCATCGCTTCGGGGATGACGACCGGGTAGTGGCCGTTGGTCATCGCCGACAGCGCATCGGGTTCGTTCATGAACTGAAGGCCCGATTCCTTGGTGACGTTTTCGAAGCGCATGTGTTCGGGCGTCGAGACGTTCTTGAAGACCTGGATGATCGGCGTCTGGTCTTCGAGCGAGTTGAACGCGGTGAAGTCACGGACTCCGATCGCGACGAGATCGAGTTTCCCGTCGTTGTTCAGTTCGACGGGGATCGTCGAGTAGGCGTCCATCCTGTCGCCGTAGCCGAGCCCCTCTTCGGGGAAGGCCGTCGCGCTTTCGTTGACGAACTTGATGTGCCCCGGCGTCGAGACGTTCCTCAGCGCGAGCAGCCCGTGCGGCCACGCTCCCTGGTAGCCGCCGTCGGGCACGCCGTCCTTGTTCAGGTCGAGGTTCGCGCCTTCGGGGTTCGCGGGGCCGACCGGGACTTCTTCGACGCTGTCCCAGACGTCGGAGTACGCGCTTGCGACGACGTCCGGCTTGCCGTTTCCGGTCAGGTCGCGGACGATCGCGCCCTTGATGTCGACACCGCCGCGGCCGTGCTGTTCTTCGAACACGGGGTCGGGTTCGCCGCCTTCGTCGACGACCGCCGTCGGCAGCACGTTTTTCCCGAACGTGCCGTTCGCTTCGCCCGGCTCGAGCGAGGACGGCGCCGGGCTGTTGCCCCACCAGATGCCGTAGTACGGCGCGTTCAGCGCGAGCAGGTCCTGGCGGCCGTCGCCGCTGAAGTCCGCGAACAGCGGCGTCCGCGTGACGCCGTCGGCTTCGGCGCCGAGGTTCTTGTAGCTGAAGGTCCCGTTCCCGTTGTTGATGTAGGTCCGGTAGCCGTTGTCCTGACAGAGGTGTTCGTTCGAGAGGTTCGTCGGGAAGTCGGATTCACTGAGGTCGCGCGGGTTCTTGAGGAACAGCGAGCCGTTGCCTGAGTTGCCGAGGTACAGGTCGAGCTTGCCGTTCTTCAGCAGGTCGGCGAGGCCGAGCGCCTTGACGTGCTCGATCCGTTCGTCTCCCGAGACGCCGACGGGATAGGCCGTCGCTTCGGGTGCGTAGGAGACGACGCCTTCGGAGTTCTTCTTGCCGAGGTCGACGAAGTAGTAGTTCGTGCCGTTGGCGAGCACGATGTCCGGGATGCCGTCGCCGTTCGCGTCGAAGATCGCGACGGCCTCGCCGCCGACGTCCTTCGCTTCGCCTTTCTTCGGTTCCCCGCACTTGCCCTCGGCCGGGCTCTTCGTGGCGATGTCATACGCCTCGCGAAACCAGGGTTCGCTCGCACTCGCCGAGCTCGCCAAGGCCACCGACAGCACGATGGCGAGTCCCACGGCACTGCCGAAGCCCAGGCTCCCGTGCCGCCTCCAGACCCGCGCCAGCTTTCCTCCCACGATCCGTCGCATCACGATCCTCTCCCCTGTTCTCGGGACCTCCGGACCGCACGCGCGACGACCTTTGGCTCTTGCCGCGTCCGCGCACCGGGGGTCGCTGTCCCTCTTCTGCTCGCGAAGGTACGTCGACTCCGTCGCCGAGTCATCAGCCGTGCGGGCTTTTCGCCTCCTCCATTCGGATGAGCATGCGCCCGCCGGGTCATCCCTGCGACGGATGCGACGGGATCAGACGAGGCCTTATCGTGTGTACGTGGAGTCGCACGGCGTGTCTCCGATTGTCATTCGCCTGTCCCGGCGCCTGACGGCGCGACAGTTCGACTGGCTCGCGTTCGCCGCGACGCTCGGGATGGCGCTGCCGGCCGTCGGGTATGCGGCGGGCAGAGGGCAGCTGGCGGTCTGCCTGGCGGTGCTTCCGTTCGCGACGCTGCCGCTGCTGTGGCGTCGCACGCGTCCCGGCCTCGCGCTCATCCTGCTGCTCGCGGCGCTCGGCGCGTCGATCGCGATCGGGCGCTCGGCGCCGAGCAACGTCGGCGTGCTGTTCGGGCTGTACGCGGCCGCGCGATACGGCGGCGAGCGGGTGCGCGCGTTCAGCGCGGCGATCGCCGGCGGCGCGACGCTGTCGAGCTTCGCGCTGCTGTTCGCGACCGGGCGCGCGCGACCGGTGCACCACGTGACGGCGGCGATCGCGCTCGGCGCGGCGGCGGCCTGGCTGCTCGGCGAGGTGACGCGGACGCGTCGCGCCCATCTGCTGCGGCTCGAGCAGCGCGCCGTCGACCTCGAGCACGAGCGCGACCAGCAGGCGCGCGTGGCGGCCGACGCCGAGCGGGTTCGGATCGCACGCGAGCTGCACGACGTCGTCACGCACAACGTCAGCGCGATCGCCGTGCAGGCGGCAGCCGCGAACAGCACCTCCGGCACGCGGCCGGAGCGGGCGGGCGAGGCGCTGGCCGTGATCGAGACTGCCGCGCGCAGCACGCTCAGCGAGCTGCGCGCTCTCCTCGGCGTGCTCCGTGCGCAGGAAGGCGCCGCGCCTCGCTCGTCGCGACATCCGCCGCCGACGCTCGCGCAGATGGACGACCTCTTTCGACGCGCCCGCGATGCGGGGATCGGCGTGACGTCGCACGTGCTCGGCCGGCCGGTGAAGCTCGACGCGGCGGTCGAGCTCGCCGCCTACCGCGTTCTGCAGGAGGCGTTCACGAACGTGCTCAAGCACGCGCCGGGCGCCGAGGTCGACGTGGTCGTGGACTACCGAGGCGATGCGTTGCGCATCGCGGTCAGCGACGACGGGCGCGGCGGCGAGCAGCGGGCCTCGACGGGCTACGGGCTGATCGGCATGCGCGAGCGCGTCCATCTCGCGGGCGGCGAGCTCCACGCCGGTCCACACGGCCGGGCCGGTTTCTCCGTGGAGGCGCTGCTGCCGATCGGCGCGACGCGCGAGGATCGAGGGGACGCCGGCTCGGGCGAGCTGCCGGCGGCGGCGCACGAAGCGGTGGGCGCATGACGATCCGCGTGCTGGTCGCCGACGACCAGGCGCTCGTGCGTGCCGGGCTGAGGATGATCGTCGACGATCAGGAGGACATGCAGGTCGTCGCCGAGGCGGGTGACGGGGCGCACGCGGTCGATCTCGCGCCCGGACGTTGCCGGACGTCGTGCTGATGGACATCGGGATGCCCGAGATGGACGGGATCGAGGCGACCCGCGGATCGCTCGCACCAGCCGCCTCGCCGCATGTCGTGATCCTCACGACGTTCGATCTCGACGAGTACGTCTACGATGCGCTCGCCGCCGGCGCGAGCGGATTCCTGCTCAAGGACCTCCCGCCGGCGGAGCTCCTCGCCGCCGTCCGCTCGTCGCCGCCGGGGACGCGCTCCTCGCGCCACGGTGACGCGCCGGCTGATCGAGGAGTTCGTCCGCCAGCGGCCTTCCGCGGAGGCCGCCGGCCAGCTCGAGGGGCTCACCGAGCGCGAGCTCGAGGTGCTGCGCCTCGTCGCCCAAGGCAAGTCCAACACCGAGATCGCCGGCGATCTGCCTCGGCGAGAGCACGATCAAAACCCACGTCGGCCACCTGCTCGCCAAGCTCGAGCTCCGCGACCGCGTCCAGCTCGCGATCTACGCCTACGAGTCGCGCCTCGTGCAGCCGGGGGTGCGGGAGTAAGTTTCCGCCGATCGTGAGGAGCTTGCGGTCTTCCCGCAGACTTGCGATGAGATTTTTCTCAAACGCGTGATATGCGCGTCGATTCGTTGTCTCATGTGCACAGGCGCTTGGCAGTTCCGCTACGGCGCGAGTTCAAAGCACAAGGGGGCCGGGACCATGACACGACGAATCACGCTGGGCGCCGTCGCGGCGGCGCTGATCTGCCTGGGCGCGACATCGGCGGCGAGCGCCGCGACGACTACGCAGCTCGCGCTCGGGCAAGGCGAAGCGTTCTCGATCCTCGGGCACTCGTGCGGAGGCATCCAGGAGCATGCCTACGCGACGGGCTTCGGCGGCGACGGCTACCCGATCGGCGAGGTCTACATGCAGACGCGCTGCGGCGGCAGCGGGCGCGGCGGCGGCTACAAAACGACGACGTACTCGGCGTGGGCGAGCGTCTCGTGGAACTGGCTCGGCGACGTGCGCTCGTTCGCCAAGCTCGAAGGCGCGGCTGAAGTCAGCCCGACGTTCTCCGCCGAAGACGCGCACGGCGACCGCGTCTACAACACCGCCACGGCGGCGTTCCTCGAAACGACGAGCGAAGCGCCGCTGCAGCCGCCGGCGGCGCCGACCGGCGTCAGCGCCGGCGTCTCGATCTTCGAAGCCGGCGAAACGGAATACCTGCGGATGCAGGTCTCGTGGACGCCGGCCCCCGAAACCGCCGGCCTGATCACGTCCTCGACGGTCACCGCGACGCCCGTCAAAGCGGGTCCGCCGGTGCTGACGAGCACGGTCACCGGTGCGGCGAGCAGCACCTTCCTCGCTCCCGTGCAGCCGAACACGACCTACCGCGTGACGGTCACGAACACCGACGCCGAAGGCACGAGCGAAGCGAGCAGCCCGATCGAAGTCACGAGCCCCAACGAAGACGGCGAAGGCGGCGGCGGCGAAGGCGGCGGCACGACCGGCCTGACGTGCGAACAGAACAGCGGCACGATCAAGCTCTCGCCGGGGCTCAGCGAAACGCCGCACGTCCAGCAGATCACGGTCAAAGGCACGCTGAAGGCCTGCGACGGCGCCTCGGCGCCGGGCGAAGAAGCGACGTACGTCGCGCACCTGACGACGACCGAAGAAGTGACCTGCTCGACGCTGCAGAGCATCTCGGCCGAACCGACGACGGCGCCGCTCTCGCTCGCCGTCAAGTGGCTGCCGAAGGGGTCGGGCAGCTCGCACGGATCGCTCGTGCTGCCGCTGACCGAACTCGGCGCCCGCATCGAAGGCACGCTCGAAGGCGGCCCGTTCGCGACGCCGCAGAGCCTGCTCGCACCGTCGCTGTCGGAGAGCTTCACCGGCGGTCCGACGTGCGGCGTGCCGCCGGCGAAAGGCAAGGCGAAGCCGGTCAAGAGCGGCGTGTTCGCGACCGGACCCGTCGAAATCGGCACGTAGGCGCGGATCGTGGGGAGCCGCGCCGACCCCGCCGCGGGCGAACGCTCGCGGCGGGGTCGTGCCGTCTGAGCCGCTCGGTGCTCGGCGACGCGCGCGCCTGCGCCGAGCGACTGGCCCGTATGCGACTGTGCAGGCGTGAGCGATGACGTGGCGATCGAGGTCGAGGGCCTCGTCAAGCACTTCGGCGACGTGCGCGCGCTCGACGGCGTCGACCTCGACGTCGCGCGCGGGACGCGTGCTCGGCCTGCTCGGGCCGAACGGCGCCGGCAAGACGACGCTCGTTCGCGTCCTCACGACGCTGCTGAGGCCCGACGCGGGCTCGGCGAGCGTCGCTCGGCCTCGACGTCGTCCGCGACGCCGCCGCGCTGCGCGAGCGGATCGGGCTCGCCGGCCAGTACGCGGCGGTCGACGAGAACCTCACCGGGCTCGAGAACCTGACGATGGTCGGGCGCCTGTACGGCGCCACGCGCGCCGCCGCGAAGGCGCGCGGGCGCGAGCTGCTCGAGCGCTTCGAGCTGCTCGACGCCGCCGACCGGCCGGCGAAGACCTACTCCGGCGGCATGCGCCGCCGCCTCGACCTCGCCGCGGCGCTCGTCGCGCGCCCGCCGGTGCTGTTCCTCGACGAGCCGACGACCGGGCTCGACCCGCGCAGCCGCCTGAGCCTGTGGGACGATCATCGAGGGGCTCGTCGCCGACGGCACGACGGTGCTGCTGACGACGCAGTACCTCGAGGAGGCCGACCGGCTCGCCGACACGATCGCCGTGATCGACCACGGCCGCCTGATCGCCGAGGGGACCTCCGACGAGCTCAAGGACCGCCTCGGCGGCGAGCGGCTCGAGGTGCACCTCGAACACGAGGCCGACCCGGCCGTCGCGGCGCGCGCCCTCGCGCCGATGTCCGACGAGGCGCCGAGCGTCGAGGGCAACGTCGTCAGCGTCGGCGTGCGCGAGCGCCAGGGCGCGATCGTCGACGCGGTCCGGCGGCTCGAGCGATGCGCGGATCGGCGTCGACGACCTCGCGCTGCGGCGCCCGACGCTCGACGACGTGTTCCTCGCGCTGACCGGCCACGCCGCCGAGGAGGGTCGGAGGACGAGGAGCAGGCCGCGTGAGACGGCTGCGTCTCGGACACGCTGATCATCGCCGAGCGCAACCTCGTGCGCCTGCCGCGCGCGCCCGAACTGCTGATCGGCTTCACGATCCAGCCGATCATGTTCGTGCTGCTGTTCCGCTACGTCTTCGGCGGCGCGATCAGGACGCCCGGCTACACCTACGTCGACTTCCTGATCCCCGGCATCATCGTCCAGAACATCGCGTTCGGCGGCTTCGCGACGGCGCTCGGCCTCAACGAGGACCTGCACAAGGGCCTGATCGACCGCTTCCGCTCGCTGCCGATGTCGCGCGCGGCCGTGCTCGCCGGGCGCACGCTCTCCGACGTCGTGACGAACACGCTGTCGATCACGATCCTGCTCGTCACCGGCGTGATCATCGGCTTCACCTTCCAGACGAGCTTCCTGCACGCGGTCGCCGGCATCGGCCTGCTGCTGCTGTTCGGCTACGCGTTCTCGTGGTTCTTCGCGTTCCTCGGCCTGCTCGTCGCCTCGCCCGAGGCGGTCAACTCGGTCGGCTTCATCGCGGTCTTCCCGCTGACGTTCATCTCCTCGGCTTTCGTCCCCGTCGCCTCGATGCCCGACGGGCTGCGCCAGTTCGCCGAATACAACCCGTTCACGGTGATCGTCGACGCGATGCGCAGCCTCTGGCTCGGCGCGCCCGCGCACAACTACGTGTGGGGCGCCGTCGCCTGGTCGCTCGGCATCGTCGCCGTGTTCGCTCCGCTCGCCGTCGCGCGCTACCGGCGCGCGGCCGGTCAGTAATCCGCGGAGCGATGCCCGGGCGATCTGAGAGCAGCGCGATCCGCGTGAGCGTCGGCGGCGCCGTCCAGGGCGTCGGCTTCCGCGAGCAGACGCGGCGCACGGCGATCGCGCACGGCGTGCTCGGCTGGGTGCGCAACTGCGACGACGGCGCCGTCGCCGTCCACGCCGAGGGCCCGCGCGAGGCGCTCGATCGGCTGCTCGAGTTCCTGCACCGCGGCCCGCGCGGCGCCGACGTGCGCGAGGTGAGCGTCGAGCAGGCGCGCGTCGAGGGTCACGAGCAGTTCGCGATCCGCGGCGTCAGCGCCGGCGTGTTCGTCGTCCAGCAGCACGCCGCGACGGCGCGGCACTTCGACGTGCGCCTGCAGGTCGACGGCGCGATGCGCTCGTGGGCTGTGCCGAAGGGCCCGTCGCTCGACCCGTCGGTCAAGCGCCTGGCCGTGCAGGTCGAGGATCACGAGCTCGCGCACAACGAGTTCGAGGGTGCGACCGGGAGCGGCGGCGTGATCGTCTGGGACCGCGGCTCCTACGAGCAGGGCGGCCGCGTGCCGTGGCCGGAGGCGCTCGAACGCGGCCACGCCGTCTTCGTCCTGCATGGCGAGAAGCTGCGCGGGGGCTTCGCGCTGCAGCGCACGCGACCGGGCGCGAAGGCCCAGTGGCTCCTGCTCAAGCGCCGCGACGAGGACGCGCGCCCCGGCTACGACGTCGTCGCCGAGCGGCCAGAGTCGGTCAAGAGCGGCCGCACGCTCGACGAACTGCTCCGCGCCGCCGGCGAGTGAGCAGAATGTCGGCGATGGCAGACCACGGCAAGCCGCTGCGCGAGCAGGACGTCGACGCCGACCCGCTGCGGCAGTTCGCGAGCTGGTCCGAGCAGGCGCGCGCCGCCGGCGTGCGCGAAGTCGAGGCCGCCGCGCTCGCGACGGCGCCGGCCGACGCGCGGCCGTCGGTGCGGATGCTGCTCGTCAAGAGCTTCGACGAGCGCGGCTTCGTCTTCTTCACCAACTACGAGAGCCAGAAGGGCCGCGAGCTCGCGGCGAACCCGTACGCGGCGCTGCTGTTCCACTGGGACCCGCTCGGGCGCCAGGTGCGGATCGTCGGGCCCGTGCAGCGCACGAGCGCCGAGCAGACCGCCGCCTACGTCCACAGCCGCGCCCGCGCGAGCCAGCTCAGCGCGCTCGCCTCGCCGCAGAGCCGCGTGGTCGAGAGCCGCGCCGCGCTCGAGCGGCGCATCGCCGAGCTCGAGCGCGAGCTCCGCGACGACGGCGACGGGGGGCTGCCGGTGTCGCCGAGCTGGGGCGGCTTTCGCCTGGCCCCGGAGACGTTCGAGTTCTGGCAGCAGCGCGCCGACCGGCTGCACGATCGTCTGCGCTACCGGCGCGACGACACCGGCGGCTGGACGATCGAGCGACTCGCGCCGTAGGCGCTAGACGCTGCGCAGCGCCGCCGCCGGCGCCAGGCGCGCGGCGCGGATCGCCGGGTAGAGGCCGGCGATCGCGCCGAGCAGCAGCGCGAGCGCGACGGCGCCGGCGACGGCGAGCAACGGCACGACGACGATCCAGCCCTGCGTCGTCGCGTAGCCGGCGGTCGCCGCCGCGCCGAGCCCGATCCCGACGGCGCCGCCGAGCAGCGAGAGCAGCACCGACTCGCCGATGAACTGCACGCCGATGTGCACCGAGCGCGCCCCGAGCGCGCGTCGCAGGCCGATCTCGGGGCGACGCTCGAGCACGGAGATGACCATCACGTTCGCGATCCCGACGCCGCCGACGAGCAATGCGACGGCGCCGAGGCCGAGGAACACCGCGGTCAGCGTGCTCTGCGCGTCGGCGCGCGCCTGCAGCGCTTCGGAGGGACGGCTGACCTGCGTCTGTTCGGGGTTCTGCGGGTCGGCCGTCGCGCCGAGCAGCGCGTCGGCTTCCGGCACCCGTTCGGGATCGGCGCGCACGTACAGCGTGCTCGCGTGGCGCGCCGTGCCGAACAGCCGCTGCGCGATCGGATAGCCGATCAGCACGGCGCGTTCGATCTCCGGCGCGAGCGGCAGCGGCCCGACGATGCCGGCGACCGTGAACCACGTGTTCTCGATGTAGACCTGCACCGGCCTGCCGCCGGCGACGAGCCGCTGCACGCCGAGCCGCTGCGCGGCGACCGCACCGAGCACGACCAGCGGGTAGCGCCCGTTCGCGGCGTCGAGGAAGCGGCCGCGCTCGATCCGCCCGCCGAGCGTCGCGAGCAGCTGCGGATCGGCCGCGTCGACGGCGAGGCCGCTCGTTTCGGCCGCTTCGATGAACGGGCTGCGCCGCACCGTCGCCCCCGTCACCGTCGTCACGGCGGCGGCCGCGCGCACGCTGGCGAGGTGGCGCACGGCGCCGGCCGCTGCTTCCGGCAACTCGGCCGAGGCGCCGAGGAACGTCTGCCCGGGCGTCACCGTCAGCAGGTTCGTCCCGAGTTCGTTCAGCTCCGCGACGAGCCCCGCCTTGCTCGAGTCCGAGATCCCGAGCACGGCGACCATCGCGGCGATGCCGATCGCGATGCCGATCGCCGAGAGCGCCGCGCGCAGGCGGCGCGTGCGCAGGCCGATGCTCGCGACGCGCAGGACGTCGGCCGGCAGCAGCCGGCTCGGCGGCACGCCGACGCCGCTCATCGCGACGCCGCGGGCGCGTCGTCGTGGATCAGGCGACCGTCGCGCAGCTCGACGCGGCGCGGCAGCTGCGCGGCGATCTCGCGGTCGTGCGTGATCACGAGGACCGTCGTCCCCTGTGCGTTGAGCGCGCGCAGCAGCTCGAGGATCTCGCGGCCGTTGTGCGTGTCGAGGTTCCCCGTCGGCTCGTCCGCGAGCACGATCGCCGGCGCGCTGACGAGCGCGCGCGCGATCGCCACGCGCTGGCGCTCGCCGCCGGAGAGCAGCGCCGAGCGCTGGCGCTCGCGGTCGGCGAGGCCGACACGAGCGAGCGCAGCGGCCGCGGCGCGGCGGCGCTCGCGCGCCGGCGTGCCCGTGTAGAGCAGGCCGGTCGCGACGTTCTCGAGCGCGCTGTCGGCCTCGATCAGGTGGAACTGCTGGAAGACGAAGCCAATCCGCCGCGCGCGCAGCGCCGCCAGCTCGCGATCGGACGCGCGCGCGATGTCCGCGCCCGCGATCCGCACGACGCCGTCGCTCGCGCGTTCGAGCGTGCCGATGATGTGCAGCAGCGTCGACTTGCCCGACCCCGACGGCCCGACGATCGCGCAGAGCTCGCCCTCGGCGACCGTCAGGTCGACGCCACGCAGCGCCTCGACGCCGCCCGGGTAGCGCTTGACGACGCCCGCCAGCTCGAGCACCGCGCTCATTGCGACTCGATCACCGGCAGCCCGACGCGCAGCCCCGCGCCTTCGACCTGCACGTAACCGCCGGCGAACATCCCCGGCGTGACCGCGACCGTCGCGCGCCGCCCGCCGACTAGCGTTTCGACGGCGTAGCCGCCGCCGGCCGTCGCGATCAGCGCGGTCGCCGGGACCGTCAGCACGTCGCGGCTGATGCTCTTGACGAGCTCGACGCTGACCGGCGCCTGGTCGAGATGCGCGACCCGATGGTCGAGCGCGATCGTCACCGGGATCGTCGCCGATTCCCCGCTTTCGCCGCTCCCGCCTTTTTCTTCGCCCTGGCCGGCTTTCGCTTCGCTTGCGACCGTGCCGACGTCGGCGATCCGCCCGCGCACGACGTCGCCGCCGGGGAGCGTGACCGGGACCGACTCGCCGACGCGCGCGAGCTGCTGCTGTTCGGCCTTCAGCTTCAGCGTCACGATCTGCTGCGTCGAGCTCGTCGCCAGCACGACCTCGCCCGCGCCGGCGGCCGCCTGTTCGCCGCTCGGCGTTTTCGCGCCGTCGCCCGATTTGCCCGGGCTGCTCGCGGCCGGCGTCTGCGAGGCCGGTTTCTGCGAGGCCGGTTTCTGCGATGACGGCGATTTCGAGGCGGGCGCGTGCGAGGCCGGTTTCTTCTTCGCAGGCTCTCTTCTTGGGTTTCTTCGTCGGCGCCGGCGTCGACGCCGGCGACTGCGGGGTCGTCGCCGCCGGCGGGTCCTGCCCGAGGCTCACGTGCACTTCGGTCACGCGCCGCGCGCTCGGCGCGAAGACGATCCGGCCGAGCTCGACTTCGCCGGTCTGCGAGAGCCCCTCTGCCTTCTGCCAGCGGCGCACGGCCGCCGCCGTCGCCGCGCCGAACGATTCGTCGTCGTCGATCGCGCCGTACGGGTCATAGCCGAGGTCGATCAGGTTGCGGTTGAGCTCGGTCACGTCCGGGCCGTCGCCGACGCCCTGCTTCAGCGCCCGGTAGGCGGGCACCGCGCCGTACATCAGCACGATCGGGTGATCGTCGATGCGGAACAGCGTGCCGCCGCGGCCGATCACCGCGCCGACGCCCGGCAGCCACGTGAACGTGCCCGCGAGCCGGTCGTACAGTTCGAGCTTGCTGCCGTAGCCGAGCGTCCCGTCGACCGTCGAGCTTTCCGAGAGCGTGCGGCGCGTGACGGTCGTCGTCGTGTCTCCCGGCGGCACGCCCGTCCCCGCGCCGGTCGGCTTCGGCGAGCCGGCGTCGATCGAGACAATCAACAGAACAACAACGACCGCGGCCAGCGCGAGTCGCGCCTACGGCCAGCCAGCGCCGGCGCGGCAGGCGGCGGCCCACCCGCTCAGCCACCGCTCGGCACGGCGCCGCCCGGCGCCGGGGCGCTGCCCCGCAACAGGCCACCCTTGCGCGGGAGCAGGGTCTGGCACGACTTCTGCGCAGCCTGGAACGCCGGGCTTTCCGGGTTCGGCCCGCCGCCGCCCGGCTTCGCGCGGATGCCGATCTGGATGCCGCCGCCGGCGGCCGAGGCGTGCACGTCGATCCCGTGCCCGCGCATGCACGTCGCGAACTTCCTCACGGCTTCTTCGTGCGCGACCTGTTCCTGCGGTGAGACGTGCACCTTCTTTTCGGGCGGCTGGAACTGCTTGCACGCCCGCTGCGCCGCTTCCATCGACTGCGGCCCGACGGCGCCTTCCTTGCCCTGCACCTTCAGCCCCACCCCTTCGCCCGCGGCCGGCGAAACCGACGCGTGGACACCGTGTTCGCGCAGGCATTTCGCGAACTTCGCGAACCTCGCTTCGGCGTCGCGTTCGCTCGCCTGTTCGCTCGCCGCGGCGTTCGTCGAGGACTTGCCGCCGCACGCCGCGAGCGCCACCGGCGTCGCGAGCGCCGCGACGAGGACGAGCGCGCGCGGCAGCGCCGCGCGGGTGCGCGTGAGGATCGTGCGGGGCTGGACATGCGGAGCTCCTTTGCTCGACGAGACGGTCGGTGCTGCACCGACATCAAGCGCGAGCGAGCTGAGAATCGCCTTAGAGCGATAGAGGAGGTTCGTGAAGCGCGGCGAGCGCATCCGGCCCCGGGCGCACGTGCGCGACGCCCGCCGGCGCCTGTGCGGCTCCGTCGAGGTCGCCTGCGCACATCGCAAGCGATGGCAGCTCGAGCGTCAGGCGCGCGCCGCCGCCGGGGTCGTTGGCGGCGTGCACCGCGCCGCCGTGCGACTCGGCCATCTGCCTGACGATCGCCAGGCCGAGACCCGAGCCCGGTTTCGCGCGCGCGACCGGCGCGCGGTAGAAGCGATCGAACACGCGCGTCAGGTCATCCTCGGCGATGCCCGGGCCGTGGTCGCGCACCTCGAGCACGCCGTCGCGCACGCGCACCTCGACCGGCGCCGCGCCGGCGCCGTGCGGGTTCCACTGGCAGGCGTTGTCGAGCAGGTTCGCGATCGCGCGATCGAGCCGGCCGGGGGCGGCGCGCACGAGGCACGGCTCGGCGTCGAGCTCGAAGCGGCATGCGGGCGCGTGCAGGCGCGCGCGCTCGACGGCGTCGGCCGCGGCGCGGTCGAGGCGCACGTCCTCGACCTCGACGTCCTCGACGTCGGTCTTCGAGAGGTCGACGAGATCGCCGACGAGCACCGTCAGCTCGCGCAGCTGCGCCTGCACGGCGGCGACGATCCGCGCGCGTTCGTGCGCCGGCAGGCTGCTCGCCGAGCGCGAGCGCGTCGAGGTTCGCGCGCACGCTCGTCAGCGGCGTGCGCAGCTCGTGCGACGCGTCGGAGACGAGCTGGCGCTGCGCCAGGCGCGAGCGCTCGAGCGCCGCGAGCATCGTGTTGAAGCTGCCCGCGAGGCGACCGAGGTCGTCCTCGCCGGTCGCGTCGATCCGGTGCGCGAGATCCTGCGTGCGCGTCACGCGTTCGGCCGCGCCGCGCAGCTGGCGGACGGGGACGAGCGCGACGCGCGAGACGAGCAGCCCGAGGATGGCGGCGAGCGCGATGCCGCCGAGGCAGACGAGCGCGAGCACGAGTCGCAGGCGCGAGAGCGTGCTGTCGACGTCGCTCAGCGGCAGCGCGACCTGCCAGACGCCGCCCGTCGCCGCGCGCTCGGTCAGCATTCGCACGGGCGTCCCACCGACGCTGACGTCGCTGAAGAACGCGCCGCGCCGGCCGGCGGCGACGGCGCGCGTCGCCGGTGTCACGGGCAGCAGCGAGCCGTGGCCTTCGGAGTGGGCGACGTGCCCGTCGGACTGGTAGAGCTGCACGTAGCCGGTCGCGCCGCCGAGCTGCTCCTTCGGCAGCACGAGCTTCGTCTTCGTCGAGAGCAGCTTTTCCGGCACGACGCCGGGTGCGAGGCGCACGGCGCCTTCCCGTGGAGCGGTCTGCCCGGCGGCGGGCGCCGGGCGCACGTCCGTCGCGCTCGCGCTGCCCGCGATGCGCGCGAGCGCGCCGGCGGGATTACCGCTGCCGACCGCGAGACCGAGCTGGCGCGTCGCGCCGGCCGGGAGCTTGCCTTCGCGCTTGAGCTGTTCGACGCGCGGGCCGCTGAGCACGCTCTCGAACTGCACCGTCTGCGGCTTCTCGCGCAGGCTCACGTCGATCTGGCCGATCAGCTCGCCGCGCGTGACGACGTAGACGACGACCGACGCGATCACGATCGACGCGGCGACGGCGCCCGCCGCGAGCAGCACGACGCGGCGGCGGAAGCTCAGGGTGCGCACGGCGCGGAGGCTCATCGCGGCGTCCTCAGCACGTAGCCGACGCCGCGAACGGTGTGCACGAGGCGCGGCTCGCCGCCGGCCTCGGTCTTGCGCCGCAGGTAGCCGACGTAGACCTCGAGCGAGTTCGACGACGGCCCGAAGTCATAGCCCCAGACGCGATCGAAGATCGTCTCGCGCGTGAGCACCTGGCGCGGGTGCAGCAGCAGCAGTTCGAGCAGCAGGAACTCGGTGCGCGTCAGCTCGAGCAGCCGTCTGCCGCGGCGCGCCTCGTGCGCGACCGGGTCGAGCTCGAGGTCCTCGAAGCGCAGCACGCTCGTCGTCGCCGCGCCAGCCTGTGCGCCGCAGCAGCGCGCGCAGGCGCGCGACGAGCTCCTCGTGCGCGAACGGCTTGGCGAGGTAGTCGTCGGCGCCGGCCTCCAGCCCGGCGACGCGCTCTGAGACCTCGGCGCGCGCCGTCAGCATCAGCACCGGCGTGCGGTCGCCGGTCGCGCGCATCCGCCGGCAGACCTCGAGCCCGTCGAGCCCGGGCATCAGGACGTCGAGCACGACCGCGTCGGGCGTGTCGAGTGCGAGCGTGCGGATCGCCTCGCGCCCGTCGGCGGCCGTCGCGACCTCGAAGCCGTTGAGGTCGAGCACGAGCGCGAGCGCTTCGCGCACGGAGGGGTCGTCGTCGACGACCAGCAGGCGCATGGCGTCAATCGTCGCGCTTGAAACTGAAAGGAAGCTGAACGACGCTTGCCGAACGACGCCTACAGCGCGGCGACGATCGACCAGCAGACGACCGCGCTGCAGACGGTGCTCCAGCGCCCGAAGTGCTCGTAGATGTAGTTCGCGAGCTTCGGCGCTTCGGGGTCGGCCGAGTCGATCTGCGGATCGGAGACGTTACGCACCATCGCGTAGCGCGGCGCGGCGGCGCCGAGCCCGGCGCAGACGTAGCCGAGCACGGCGTCGCCCATCTCGCAGACGTCGCCCTTGCCCTGCAGTTCGAACGTGTTCTCGGTGTCGTCGTACTGGAAGCCGCGCGTCGTCACGACGCCCGTGTGCTGGCTCGCGCCGACGATGATCCGGGGCGGGCGGTCGTTCGTCTTCGGCAGGTACTGCGCGTTCGCGGCGAACAGCGCCGCGGCTTCTTTGAAGCGGGTGTCGGGCGCCCTGTGCGCGCAGGCGAACGGTTCGAGCTGCGGCGGATGGCCGCCCGAGTCGAACGTCACGTCGGGCGTGACGAGGACGTCGCCGACGAGCATCTGCGCGCCGATGCCGCCTGCCGTGCCCGTCGTGATGACCCAGCTCGGTTTGCAGTCTTCGATCAGCTGCTGCCAGACGAGCCGGTTCGGCGTCGTCGCGAGCGCCTCGGGGCCGTCCTGGGACATGTGCGACTCGGACTTGAAGACGACGACCTGCTTCTCGCCGATCTGCGTCTGCCAGTAGGAGCCGAGCCGGCCGCTCGTCAGTGCCGGACAGCCCGGCTTCATCTTCGCCGAGATCGTCGCGAAGTTCTTCGTGTACGGCCTCCACGGATGCAGCCCCGCCGGCAGCGGGCTGCCTTTGCCCGGCAGGTGGCTTTCGTAGCCCGGCGTCAGCACGCGCGCGAGCGCGCGCCCCTCTTCGACCGTCCACGTCACGATCAGCACGTCGGCGTGCGGCAGCGAGTCGCCTGCCGGCAGCTCGGCGACGGGGTGCGGCGCGAGGCCGTCGGGCCAGGAGATCGGCACGTACTTCGCGAGCGTCGGCGGCGCCGCCGGCCACGCGGCGTCGCGCGCGAGCGCCTGCGGCGCCTGCCCGTCGAACTCGATCCGTTCGAGCGCGAGCTGCTCGGGCGTCGGGTGCGCGGCCCGAGTCGCGTGCGCGCCGGCGGCGGCGAGCTCCTCGTCCTGCGGGCGGCCGCCGAGGTTCTCCGCGAGCCAGGCGCTGTCGACGGCCATCGTCACGCCTCCACGGCGGGGCCGTCGGCGCGGTTCGACCACATCACCTGGATCGGCACCTTGCCCTGGCCGTCGGCGCGCTCGACTTCCTTGAAGACGAGCGAGAGGTCGCCGCCGCACGCGTTGATCGGCAGGTCGCCGATCTCGCCCTCGCCGGTCTGCGAGTACCAGCCGAGCAGCGCGCCGTTGCCGGTCGCGTCGACGTCCTCGACGTCGGCGTCGGTGCGCGCCTCGTTGAGCTCGTGGTAGAAGGTCGCGACGACGCTCTTCCACGGTTCGTCGAACGCCGGGATGCCGTTGTGGCCCTCCGAGTAGACGCCGATCGCGTAGTAGACGCTGACGCCGGCCTTCGGATGGATGCTGCCGTGGTAGCCGCCGAGACCGTCCTTCGAGCTCGCGGCGTCGTCGTCTTTCAGCCTGATCCGGCCCTTGCGCAGACGCTCGTGCTCCTCCTCGTCGCCGGCCGGCGCGTGGAAGCCCGGCGAGTAGTCGTCGGCCAGCACGATCCCCTTCGGCAGCATCATGTTGATCACGCAGCTCGCCTCGTGCTCGCCGGCGAGCACGTCTTCGGCGTAGAGCTTCGCCGCGAGCTGCTCGGCAGTGTCCTTGTAGACGGTCGCTCCGAGCGCCGTCTCGTGCACGGCGGACGGGAGCATGCGCGAGCTGATCGGCGGCTCGAAGTACTGCGCGACGACGCTCTGCAGCGCCTTGTCGCTCATCGCGACGTCGAGCGCATCGTCGATCCTCGCCATGTCGTCCGCCGCCCACGCGCCGGCCGCGCCGAGATAGCGGTTGACGAACACGAGGTCGCCGATCGTCCTGCCGCGCCCCGGCGTGAGGTTCCAGTCCGGCTGCGGCGCAAAGCCCGGCGCGAGCTCGCCCGGCGCTCCGCCGTGCGGCGCTTTCGGCTTAGGTGGTTTCGTCGCGCGATGCGCCGCCGAGCCCGGCTCGAGCACGACGTTCATGGTGCGACCCGCTGCTGTGCTCATCTGCAACCCCCCGGTCGATGATCAGCGGCCCGGCGCGTCCTACTCTGCCGGATCGTTCCGAAGTCTACATAGTTCGAATCGGCGGTCAAGGGATGTGACGGCGGCGCCCGGCGTGCCTCCACGTGAGGCGCCCGGCGACCGCCGGAGGGGCGCTCGTCGTAGCCTGCAGGAGGTGTCCGCGCCCGCACCCCATCGCGCCGTCGTCGTCGGCGGCGGCTTCGCCGGCCTGCAGGCGGCGCTGAAGCTCGCGAAGGCGCGCGAGGAGCTCGACGTGACGCTCGTCGACCGGCGCAACTTCCACCTGTTCCAGCCGCTCGCCTACCAGGTCGCGACGGGCGCGCTCTCACCGAGCGAGATCTGCTACCCGCTGCGCGCGATCTTCCGCGGCCGCGAGAACGTCCACGTGCTGCTCGCCGAGGCGCGCGGCTTCGACCTCGCGCGCCGCCGCGTCGAGCTCGCTCCGGTCGGCGAGATCCCGGCGCCGGAGGCGCTCGAGTACGACAGCCTGATCGTCGCCGGCGGCTCGCGCTACTCGTACTTCGGCCACGACGAGTGGCACGAGCACGCGCCCGAGCTGAAGTCGCTCGAGGGTGCGCTCGACATCCGCAGCCGGATCCTCAGCGCGCTGGAGGCGGCGGAGTGGGAGACCGACCCGGAGCTGCGGCGCGCGTGGCTGACGTTCGTCGTCGTCGGCGCCGGGCCGACGGGCGTCGAGATGGCAGGGCAGATCGCCGAGATCGCGCACGACAGCGGCCACGACTTCCGAACGGCGGAGACGCGCGCCGCGAAAGTGCTGCTCGTCGAGGCGGCCGATCGCGTGCTGACGGGCTTTCCGCCACGACTCTCGGCGAGCGCGGCGGCGGCGCTCGAGCAGCTCGGCGTGACGCCGTTGCTCGGGCACACGGTGACGGGCGTCGATGGCGAGGCGGTGACGACGAGCAGCCCGGGCGGCGGCGAGACGCGCTATGAGACGCGCACGGTCGTCTGGGCGGCGGGCGTGACGTCGTCGAGCCTCGCGCGTGCGCTCGCCGAAGCGGCCGGCGTCGAGACCGACCGGGCCGGGCGACTGATCGTCGAGGAGGACCTCAGCGTGGCCGGGCATCCCGAGGTGTTCGCGCTCGGTGACATGGTCGCGATCCGCCGCGGCGATCAGACCGAGACGCTGCCGGGGCTCGCGCCGGTCGCGATGCAGCAGGGGCGGCACGCCGCGCGTTCGATCCGCGCGCGGATCGCCGGGCGCGAAGCGCGAGCGTTCCAGTACGAGGACAAGGGCAACCTCGCGACGATCGGGCGCGCGAAGGCGGTCGCCGACCTCAAAGGCCTGCAGCTGAGCGGCGGCATCGCGTGGGTCACGTGGCTGGCCGTGCACCTGTGGTACCTCGTCGGCTTCCAGAACCGCCTGCTCGTGTTCACGCGCTGGGCGTTCAGCTTCCTCACGCACGGCCGCGGCGCGCGGCTGATCGCCGGCGGGCGCGCGTACGAGCAGGTGGCGCGCGCGCAGGCTGAATCCGAACGCGCCCCGCGCGCGTCCGGCGACTGACGCTACGGCAGCGGTGGGCGCGGGTACGGCAGCGGCGTGAGCATCGCCTCGAGGCGCTCGCGCAGCGGCTCGAAGCGCGGCGGCAGCGAGAGCCGCTCGCCGAGGCTCGCGGCGTCCTCGTCGACGGCGAAGCCGGGGCCGATCGTCGCGATCTCGAACAGCACGCCGCTCGGCTCGCGGAAGTAGATCGAGCGGAAGTAGAAGCGGTCGATCACGTGCGTCGGGTGCGCGCCGGCGTCGGCGACGCGTGCGCGCCAGGACTCCTCGTCCTCGGGCAGCGACGCGAACGCGACGTGGTGCACGGTGCCGGCACCCTGGCTCGCGACGGCTTCGGGCGGCGCCTCGTCGTAGGCGTAGAAGCTGCCGCGCCGCTCGCCGCGGACCTCCCAGGTCTGCCCGTCGTCGGTCGTGAAGCCGAGCGTGTCGAGCAGCAGGCCGGCGCTGCGGCCGGGGTCGGTCGTGTACGCGCGCACGCCGTCGAAGCCCTGCAGCGCGTGCTCGGGCGGGATGCCGGGAGCGGTGGAGCGCAGCGGCTCGTCGGCGACGTCGGCGACGATCAGCTCGTGCGCGAGCCCCTCGGGGTCCTCGAAGCGCAGGCCTTCGTCCTCGCCGCGCGCGATCGCGACGTCGTGCTCTTCGAGGCGCGCCGCCCAGAACTCGAGCGACGCGGCCGAGCCGACGCGCCAGACGATCCGGTGGACCATCCCCGCGCCGGGGCGCCCGCGCGCGGCGCCGGGGTACTCGAAGAACGTCAGGTCCATGCCCGGCGATCCGTCGTCGTCGCCGTAGAACAGGTGGTAGACGGTCGGGTCGTCCTGGTTGACGCTCTTCTTGACCATCCGCAGGCCGAGCAGGCCGGTGTAGAACTCGACGTTGCCGACGGCGTCGGCGGTGATCGCGGTGATGTGGTGGATGCCCTCGAGCTTCATCCGAGCTGACATTATCGCCACGTGCAAGAAGGCCAGCTGATCGCGCGCTTCGGCCGCGCGCGGCGCGATCGCGAGCTCGCGGTGCTCGAAGGGTTCCACCCGCTCAAGCACGCGCTGCGCTTCGGCGCGGACGTGATCGAGGCGGTCTGCCGCGACGCGAGCGAGCTCGACGCGCTCGTCGAGCGTCTCGCGCCCGACCAGGCGGCGCGGATGCGCGAGCTCGCGCGGCCGGTCGCGGCGGAGGTGTTCGCGCAGCTCGCGCCGCTGCCGATCAGCACCGGCGTGATCGCGCTCGCGAAGCGCCGCGTTAGCAATCCGGCGGCGATGCTCGCTGACGCGCGGCAGGCGCCGATCGTGCTGCTCGAGGATCCGCGCGATCTTGGGAACATGGGGGCTTGCGTGCGTGTTGCGGCAGCGGCTGACGCGGGCGGGGTGCTGACTACGGGGACGCACGATCCCTGGGCGCCGGATGCGCTGCGCGGGGCGGCTGGGTTGCACTTCGCGTTGCCGGTTGCTCGGTTGGAGCGGGTCGAAGGGTTGGGGGCGGGCGGTCTTGCCGGTGTGGCGGCACGGCCGCTGCTTGCGCTCGACCCGGACGGGGAGGAGTTCGTGCCGGGGGAGCTGCCGGCGCGGGCGGTGCTTGCGTTCGGGACCGAGCGCGATGGGGTCAGCGAGGAGCTGTTGGCGCTTGCAGACGCGCGGGTGCGGATTCCGATGCGGGCGGGGGTTTCGAGCCTGAACCTGGCGACTTCGGTCGCGGCGGTGTTGTTTGCGTGGCGGCTGGACGGCGGGCTGGCGCCGGCCGGCTCGTGACAGCTGGTCCATTCCGGCGGCGCAAAGGCGCAGAACTTGCAAGCACCGTACAAGTGCCGTACCATCGGGGCATGGCTACCAGGACCAAGCGGATCGAGATGCGCGCCGACCCGGCGAGCGAGGAGCTGATCTCGCGCGCAGCCCAAGCCCGAGACGTCTCGGTCTCGGCGTTCGTCTTGGCGGCGGCGACGCGCGAGGCCGACCGCGTGCTCGGCCGAGCCGACCGGACATTGATCCCGGCCGGCCAGTTCGACGCGCTGGTCGCGTCACTTGACCGAGCCGATCCGGCCCCTCGTTTGGAACGAGCCGCTCGTAACGCGCGCCCATACCGGCGCGCGTGAGCGATTGGACGTCCCAGCAGCTCGACGAGCATCACGACCTCACGCAGCTCGACTGCGAGCGCGACGAGCTCGATCGATGGCTGCTCGATGAGGCGTTGCGCGCCCAGTCGGCTGGTATCGCCCACACCACTGTTTGGACCAGGCCCGACGATCCGGTGGTCGTCGCGTTCTACGCCGTTGCTCCGACCCAAATCATGCGCACCGACCTACCATCGCGCTCCCTCAGCGCCGGCTACAGCACGGTCCCCGGCTACCTCATCGCGCGGCTCGCGCTCAGCCGGACTCTGCACGGGAAAGGCCTCGGCACATATCTGCTGCTCGACGCACTCGAGCGGATCGTTGCTGCCGCGGCGAATGCCGGCGGACGCCTGATCGCCGTGGACGCCCTCGATGACGCCGCAGACCGCTTCTACCGTCACCGCGACTTCCAGCCGATTCAGGGCTCACGCCGGCTGGTGATGAAGATCGCAACCGCTCGCGAAGCCCTCGCGCGCGGGGCACCGCCCTCGGCTTGATCGCGCCTCGCCTACGCCGGGTGAGCCGCGGCCCACTCAACGATCTCGCCCGAGTCAAACACAGGCGTCCCATCATCCAACTCGAGCACCGGCACCCACCGTTTCCCGGTCAGCTCCTGCGCCCGCTTGCGCCCAGCCGTGTCGTTGAAGACCGCCGGCAACGGCGCGAACCCATACGACTTGACGACCTCAGGATCATGCCCGGCATCCTTCAGCGCGTGGTACGCATTCGCGCAGGGATGCCCGCCGGGCCGCGGCGTCGGAAACGTCCCCCAGCAGACGTAGAGCTTCACGAGACGGTCAGCGTGCCTTCCATGCCTGCCTGGCGGTGCCCGGGGACCGAGCAGAAGAACGTGTACGTGCCGGGTTTGAGTTTCAGCGTGACCGCCTTCGTACCGCCGACGAACGTGGGCGTCGCGCCGAGCACCTTGCTGCCTTCGGCGATCGTCACGTTGTGTTCGATCGGCGACATGTTGGTCATGTCGATCGTGACGGTGCCGGCCTTGGCGCTGAGCTGCTTGGTGTCGTAGGCGAGCTGCCCGGCGGGGTTGGCGGCGAGCTTCAGTGTGCTCGCCGCGGTGGCGGCGGGTGAGGACGGCGGCGCCGGCGAGCCGGTCGTCGCCTTCGGCGTCGTTTTCGCGCCGCTCGTCGTCGGGACGCTCGTCGCGGTCGATTCGGTCGAGGACGTTTCCGTCGCCGTGGCCGGCGCCGCGGCGCTCGTCGAGGTGCTCGGCGTCGTGCCCTGCGCGGATGCGCTCTTGGCGCCTCCGGAGGTGATGACGGCGGTCGAGACGGCGGCGAGCACGAGCACGGCGCTGATCGCGCTGACGGCGCGCTGCCCGCCGAGGCTGCCGGGGAAGTCGGGTTTGCGCAGGCCGAGGCCGACCGAGACGGTCAGCGCCCAGAGGACGAGCAGCCCACCGGCGATGTAGAACGCCGTTTTGCTCTTCTCGGCCGCGAGTACGGGCGCGAGTTGGACGGCAAGCGCGTGCACGCGCCGCGAGCCTAACCGATGGACCGCCGGGTATGCTGGCCGGCGCGATGGTCGAGGCGATCCGCACGCCGCAGGAGGCGCTCGAAGGGCTGCCGGACTTTCCCGTTCGCGGCGCACTACCGCGAGGTCGATGGCCTGCGCCTGGCGCACATCGACGAGGGTGAGGGCGCGCCGGTGATCTTCGTGCACGGCGAGCCGACGTGGTCGTTCCTCTGGCGCAAGGTGCTCGCGCCGGTGCGCGACGCGGGCTACCGCTGCATCGCGCCGGACATGGCCGGCTTCGGGCGCTCGGACAAGCCGACGGACGTCGGCTGGTACACCTATGACCGCCACACGGCGATGACGGGCACGCTGCTGGAGGAGCTCGACGTGCGCGGCGCGACGATCGTCGTGCACGACTGGGGCGGGCCGGTCGGGCTGCGCCTCGCGATCGAGCAGGCCGAGCGGATCGACCGCATCGTGATCCTCGACACGGGCCTGTTCACGGGGCATCAGCGGATGACCGACGCGTGGACGGCGTTCCGCGACTTCGTCGAGCGCACGGAGGACCTGCCGATCGGCTTCCTCGTGCGCGGCGCGTGCAAGAACGACCCGGGCGAGGACGTGATCGCGGCGTACGACGCGCCGTACCCGAACCCGGCGTCGAAGGCCGGCGCGCGCGCGTTCCCGCTGATGATCCCGCGCTCGCCCGACGAGCCCGGGCGCGGCGGCGGGCCAGGCGTGCAGGACGCGCTGCGCGAGGACCGCCGCCCGACGCTGACGCTGTGGGCCGACTCGGACCCGATCCTGCCGCCGAGCGTCGGCGAGCGCTTCGCGCAGACGCTCGACGTCTCGCCGCCGCGGCCGATCGAGAACGCGAGCCACTTCCTGCAGGAGGACCAGGGACCGCTGATCGGCGCGTTGATCGCCGAGTGGCTACTCGCCGGCTCGAGCTCGGGATCGGTGCGCTCGGACTCGGGTGCGCCCTCGAGGCCGGGCTCGGAGCGCGCGGCGCGCAGCTCATAGCTGCGGCGCGAGAGCGCGTCGGCGTCGGTGAGCACGCGGTCGGCCTTCATCGCGCGCGCCATTCCCTCGGAGAGGCGGCGCGGGAGGACGGCGCCGAGCACGTTCGTGCGCTTGCCGGACTTCGGCACCCAGACTTCGACGATGTTGAGCTTGAGCGCTTCGACGATCGCGTCGGCGACTTCGCCCGGCTCGAGGTTGGGGAAGCCGCGCGCCTGGCCGAGCCCGGAGCCGAGCTCGGTGTTGACGACGTAGGGCATGACGTAGCTGAGGTCGATGTGCGCGCCCATCAGGCGCAGCTCGCCGCGGACGGCCTCGGTGAGGCCGACGACGGCGTGCTTGGTCGCCGAGTAGGTCGCGCCGCCGGGCGCGCCGAACTTGCCGGCCTGCGAGGAGATGTTGACGATGTGGCCGCGGTCGCGCGGGATCATCCGCTCGAGCGCGATCTTCATGCCGAGGATGACGCCGTGCAGGTTGATGTCGACCATCCGCCGCGCGGTCACGTCGTCCTCGTCGATGAAGCGCCCGATCTGCATGATGCCGGCGTTGTTGACGAGCACGTCGAGCGGGCCGAGCTGGCGCTCGGACTCGTCGAGGAAGGCGGTGAACGACGCGCGGTCGGTGACGTCGAGCGGGAGCCCGACGGCGCTCGGGCCGAGCTCTGCGGCGGTCGCGACGGCGGCGTCGACGTCGACGTCTCCGATCGCGACGCGCATGCCGCTGGCGAGCAGCGCCTTCGCCGTCGCGCGCCCGATCCCGCGGGCGGCGCCGGTGATCGCAACGGTCTGTCCGGCGAGGATGCGCGGCTCTTTGGCCATTGGTTGCCTCCTGGTCAGTAGGGTTGGCGCGTGGCCACGTTCGAGTTCGAGGGTCAGCGGATCGCTTACACGGAGTATGGCGGTGGGCCGGCTGCGGTGACGGAGCGGGGCACGCGCGGACGCACGGCGCGCAGCTCGCGCGCGCAGGAGCGGCCGTTGATCATGGTGCACGGGCTGCTGCTCTCGCAGCTGATGCACAAGCGACTGGCCGAAGCGCTCGCGGCGCGCGGCAACCGCGTGATCACGGTCGACCTGCTCGGCCACGGCGCGTCGGACCGACCGCAGGACATGTGGCGCTACTCGATGCGCTTCTTCGGCGACCAGCTCGTCGCGCTGATGGACGCGCTGGAGATCGACGAAGCGGTCGTGATGGGGACGTCGCTCGGCGCGAACACGGCGCTGAACGTCGCGCTGACGGCGCCGGAGCGGCTGCGCGGGATGGTGATCGAGATGCCGGTGCTCGACAACGCGCTGCTGTGGAGCGCGGTCGCGTTCACGCCGCTGCTCGTCGCGCTGACGTTCGGCGAGTCGGCGATGAAGCTGCTCGCGCGCGGCACGCGCGCGATCCCGCGGCGCCTCTTGCCGCACTACGGCAACGTGATGCTCGACCTCGTGCGCCAGGAGCCGGGTCCGAGCGCGGCGGTGCTGCAGGGGCTGTTCTTCGGGCGGATCGCGCCGCACCGCAACGACCGGCGCAAGTTCGAGACGCCGGCGCTCGTGCTCGGGCATCGGCGCGACCCGGTGCACCCGTTCTCGGACGCGGGCATGCTCGCCGAGGAGCTGCCGAACGGCCGCCTGCTCGAGGCGGACTCGATCGTCGAGCTGCGCCTGCACCCGGAGCGCCTGACGAACGAGATCGCGGACTTCCTCGACGAGGTCTGGAAGCCGCGGCGCGCGGCGGGCGCGAAACGCCGCGCGGGCAAAGCGCCGGCGAAACGGCCGGCGAGAGCGGCGGCCAAACAGCCGGCGAAACGCGCTCGCGCAAGCTAGCGCGGCCGACTGGTTATTTCTTCACGGGGAAGAGTTCGAGCTCGTTGACGCTGACGTGCCCGGGCGCCTGCGGGGTGCCGACGGAGGCGGCGGGGGCCTGGCTGATCCAGAGCGTGACGAAGCGGTAGGGCTTCTGGCGGCGAGCGCGAAGACGCCGCCGCCGGCGCCGAGTTTGATGCGCACGTGGCGCTTGTGCTCGACGAACGACGGCGTCAGCGCGGCCCACGCGGGGTCGGTGATCGAGGTCGGCAGCGCGGCGGCGCTCGAGCCGTAGACCTGGACGGTCATGCCGGGCGTGCTCGTCGTCAGCGCGACGGCGGAGAGCTTGCGCGGCGTGTTGAGGTCGATGACGAGCCCCTCGGCGAGCTTGGGGGCGACGGACGGTTCGACGAGCGCGGTCCAGCCGGTCGTCGTGTCGCCGTCGATCGCGAGGCTCGGATCGCCGAAGTTGCTGGCGGCGTAGTTGTACGGGTTGTAGGTGGCGGCGGCGTTGGTGTCGAGCATCAGCGCTTCGGGGTGCGCTTCGCCGACGACGCCGCTGCCGCCGGAGCCTTCGCCGTTGCCGGAGCCGCTCGGGGTCGTCGTGGCCGGCGTCGTTTCGACTTTGGGCGCGGGCGTCGGCGTGATCGGGGTCGTCGCTTTCGGCGTCGGCGTGACGCTCGGCGTGAGCGGGATTTTGCTCGCTTTCGGCAGCGGGACGATCGGTTTGATCGTCGTCGGCGTGCCGATCGTCGGCGTCGTCGCGCCGGGCGTGCTCGTGGCGGGCGTCGTCGCCGGCGGAGGCGTGACCTGCGCGACGGTCGTGGCGGCGGGCGCGGGCTTGCCGGAGCCTTTGCTGAGCGCGGCGTAGGCGGCGCCGGCGGCGCCGAGCACGAGGACGGCGAGCGCGGCCGCGACGACGGCGGCCGAGCGCCAGGTTGGCGCGCGCGAGCTGAGGCTGTCGGGAGCGCCGGCGCCGCACTGCAGGCACCAGTCCTGCCCGTCGGCGAGCGCGGCGCCGCAGTTGGCGCAGGCGCGCGTCGGCGGAGCTGCGCCGCCGGCGCCGGGCGGCGTGACGGCGCCGTTGGAGTCGGCGGGCGCCTGCTCGTCGGACGCGGCTGGCGGGTCTGCGACGGCGGTGGACACTCGCCTGGATTCTAGTGGCCGGGCTCGGCGGCGGGCGAGGGTGGGCCGCCGGGGACGATCTCGCGTCCGGTCGGGCGCATCTGCTCGTCGAGCTCGAGCTGCCAGTAGTAGCGCGTGAAGGTCGCGCCGTCGCGGAACTCGCCGACGTGCGGTTCGACGGTCTCGCCGGCGGCGATGCGGACGATCAGCTCGGGGTAGCTCTGGCCGGGCAGCGCGGCGTAGGCGGGCGCGGGGAAGGCGCCGCCGAAGCGCGTGTTGACGTCGGTGATGCCGATGCCGAGGTCGGGATCGCGGAACACCTGGATCGTCGCGGGGCCGGTGACGTGCAGCGCGTTCATGACGCGCTCGCCGAGCGCGATCAGCTCGTCGTCGTGGACGGCGGCGCCCTTGATCGACTCGCCGCCGCGCGACTCGAGCATCGTGCGCGGGATCGCGTTGAGGCAGCGCCCGGCGAGGTCGCCGAGGCAGTCGATCGACAGCTCGGGGCCGCCCATCGCGCGCTGGATCATGACGGGCTCGGGGCCGGGCGCGCCGCGCGGACGATCGACGTGCGGCGGGCGCTCGACGTAGTCGACGAAGAAGCGCGCCTGCGCGGCGTCGCGCGCGAGATGGATCGAGCGCGCGCCGGAGCCGCGGCGCGGCTTGACGACGACGGGGTAGTCGAGCGCGTCGAAGTCGGCGTCGTCCGGCAGGACGGTCGGCGGCGAGGGCAGCTCGAGGCTCTGCAGCAGCAGGTGCGCGTCGTACTTGTCGTACGTCTTGCGGGCGACGTCGGCGGAGGGGACGAAGCGCGGGCAGCCGGCGCTCTTCGCGGGCGCGCGCGAGCAGCTCGATGTCGAGGTCGGTCAGCGGCAGGACGGCGCCGACCTCGTGGGCTTCGCAGAGCTCGCGCAGCGCCTGCACGTAGTGGGGGTCCTCGACGAGCGGTACGGGCGTGCGGACGTGCGCGGCGTACTGCGCGGGCGCGAGCGGCGAGGGGTCGGCGGCGACGGTCTTCGTCAGGCGCGCGAAGCAGGAGACGATGTCGTAGCGCTTGCCGACGCCGGTGAGGAGCACGGCGGGCGGGCTCACAGCTCGCCCTCCCAGCCGCCGGCGGCGCCCTTGTAGAGGCCGCCGCCGCCGAGCACGAGCAGCGGCGTGCGCGCGAGGATGCGCAGGTCGAGCGCAGCGAGCGGTGCTCGATGTAGTAGAGGTCGAGCTCGATGCGCTCGGACCACGGCAGCGAGGCGCGGCCGTTGACCTGCGCCCAGCCGGTGATCCCGGGCTTGACCGCGAGCCGGCCGCGCTGGCGCTCGGTGTACTGCGCGACCTGCGCGGGCAGCGTCGGGCGCGGGCCGATCAGCGACATCTCGCCGCGCAGCACGTTCAGCAGGTTGGGCAGCTCGTCGAGCGAGGTGCGGCGCAGCAGCGCGCCGACGCGCGTGATGCGCGCGTCGCCCTCGTCGACGGCGAGCCCGGCGCCGATCGTGCTCGGCGCCGGCGACCATCGTGCGCAGCTTGAGCACGTCGAACTGCGCGCCGTCGCAGCCCGACGCGGCGCTGGCGGTAGATCGCGGGCCCGCGCGACTCGAGCCTGATCGCGATCGCGGCGGCGAGCAGGGCGGCGCGCTGAGCACGAGCGCGAGCGCGGCGACACGACGACGTCGAACGCGCGACGGATCACCGCGTGCCCTCGGCGGCCTCCCAGCCGGCGGCGTGCCGTGGCGCAGGTAGTCCCACAGGCCGGCGGCGAGCGAGGCGTTCATGAGCACGTAGTAGCGCGCGAGCAGCAGCGGGCGCGGCGCGCAGCGCGCCGGCGAGCAGCGCGGCGAGCAGCAGCGCGAGCTGGAGCGCGAGCGTGACGACGTAGAGCGGCCCGGCACCGAGCGCGACGAGCGCGACGTTGGTGGCGAGCGCGAGCGAGGTGCAGCGCGGGCGTCGCGTAGCGCAGCACGCGGTGGCTGAAGATCATCAGCCGTAGCGCGGCCGTAGCCGCGCGGCGAGAGCATGCCGCCGCGCAGCACGATCGGCCAGGCGTGGCTCATCATCCGCCGCTTGCGCGCGAACTCGCCCTCGAGCGACGGCACCATCTTCTCGCTGGCGCGCGCGCTCGGGCACGTAGACGGCGCGCCAGCCGCGCTTGACCATGTTGAACGGGAAGCGAGAGGTCGTGGCCCATGCGCTCGGGTCGACGACGAGGTAGGCGTCGCGGCGCGTCGCGTAGATCGCGCCGTTGCCGGCGGTGATCGAGCGCAGCCGCGACTCGAGCGCGCGCACGGCCATCTCGTAGCGCCAGTAGACGCCCTCCTGGTTGTCGGCGTGCGCGCCGGCGGCGCCCTGCGACGAAGCGGACCTGCCCGCAGGCGTAGCCGACGCGCGGGTCGGCGAAGGCGCGCGACGAGCGCGCGCAGCGCGTCCGGCTCCCAGATCGCGTTGGCGTCGGAGAACGCGAGGAGCTCGCCGCCGGCGCGCTCGCACGGCGGCGTCCTGCGCGCGCACCTTGCCGCCGCGCGGCAGCTCGAGGACGAGGTCGGCGCCGGCCGCGCGCGCGCGCGCGGCCGTGTCGTCGGTGCAGCCGTCGCAGGCGACGATCAGCTCGAGCTGCTCGCGCGGCCAGTCGAGCGCGAGCGCGTTGGCGACCTTCGCGGCGATCACCGTCGGCCTCGTCGTGCGCGGCGACGATCAGCGAGACGGATGGGAGCGGGCGTCTTGATTTGAGATTCGAAGAAGACCGACCTGCGCTGCGCGGGCAGCGCGAGCGCACGGACGCGGGCGAGCAGCGCGAGCGCGAGCGCGTAGCCGAGCTGCGTCCAGACGATCAGCGCGGCGCAGACCCAGAAGAGGACGTCGAGGACGATCACGTCGAGGATTCTCGCGGACGCGTGCCGCGGAGTACGCTCGCGGGATGAGCTACACGTTGAAGAACCTCACAGAAACGACCGACAGCGCGCCGAAGTTCGGCTTGGGCGAGCTCGGCGAGGCGCACTTCCCGCGCGCGGAGCTCGGCGCGGAGACGGTCGGTCTCGCCTACCAGGTGCTGAAGCCGGGCAAGCGCCAGGCGTTCGGCCACCGCCACGACAAGGCCGAGGAGGTCTACGTCGTGCTCTCGGGCGGCGGGCGCATGCGCCTCGACGACGAGATCGTCGAGATCGGGACGCTCGACGCGATCCGCGTCGATCCGAGCGTCACGCGCGCGTTCGAGGCCGGCCCGGAGGGCATGTCGTGGATGGCGTTCGGCACGCATCACGAGAAAGACGGCGAGCTCGACAGGGAGTTCTGGCAGGACTGAGCGCGCCCGGCGGATCGCGTCACGCGGCGAGCAACCGCTCGTAGAGCGCGAGCGTGCGCGCGGCGATCGCCTCCCAGGACGTAGTCGCCCGCGCGCGGCGCGCGCGCATCCGCGGCCAAGCGCGGCGAGCGCGTCGGGGTCGGCGAGCAGCTCGACGAGCGCGACGTGCAGCGCGCTCGCATCGCCCGGCGGGACCGAGCGCGCGGCGCCGCGCGCGGCGATCTCGGCGAAGCCGCCGACGTCGCTGAGACGAGCAGCGGCTTGCCGAAGGCGAGCGCGGTGGAGAGCACGCCCGACTGCTCGATCTCGCGGTAGGGGAGCACGACGAGGTCGGCGCGCGCGGAAGTACGCGGGCAGCTCGTCGTCGCCGACGAAGCGCGTGACGAAGCGGACGCCGGCGGGCGCACGGGCGCGCAGCGCGGCGACGTCCATGCGCGGCATGCCGACGATCCAGAGCTCGGCGCCGTCGATGCCGCGCCAGGCGTCGAGCAGCACGTCGAGGCCCTTGTACGGGCGCAGCAGGCCGAAGAAGAGCACGACGGCGCTTGTCGGTCTGAAACGGCGCGCGGCGCGCGCGGGCGTGCTCGGCGAGGTGCGCGAAGGCGCCGTGCGGGATCACGTGGACGCGCTCGGGCTCGACGCCGAGCTCGTCGGTGAGCCGGTCGCGCGCCGTGCTCGCGAGTGCACGACGACCGCGTCGAAGCGCTCGTACAGCGCGCGCTGCGCGGCGCGCTGGCCGGGCGCCGGCTTCGCGCGGCAGCACGTCGTGCGCGGTCAGCACGAGCGGCGCGGCCGCGCGGCAGCAGGCCGGCGTCGAGCTGCTGCACGGCGAGCCACTGGAAGTGCACGACGTCGGCGCGCCGCGCGATGCGGCGGTAGCGCAGCATGTCGGGCACGTGCTCGGCGAGCTTCAGCGCACGCCGCGCGCGCGGACCGTCGCACCTTCGCCGGGCAGGCGCGCGCTACGCGATAGAACGCCTCGCGCGCCGGTAGCCGTCGGGCGCCGGCGCGGCGCCGTAGGCGAAGCGGCTCGTGACGAGCTCGACGTCGGCGCCGGCAGCGCCGAGCGCGGCGCACAGCGCGTGGTCGTACGGCGGCGTGTAGGCGGAGGGGTCGACGACGTGGACGCGCATCGCGCAGACAATACGGTCGCGGCTGGGCGACGATGCGCTCGGCTCACGGCGCACTTCGATGCTCGCGGCGAAGAGATCCCGACGTCGGGACCAGGGGTCTACGTCAGATACGACGGGCCGCGAACGAGCTGTCACCTACTGCGTCGTCAACACCTCGCAGCGCGAGCTGCTTGTTGCGCGGGCTCGACGCGATCGCGCGCGAGCGTGCGGCGCTGCCGTTTCACGAGCGAGGTGCTCGTGCTCGACAACGGCTCGCGCGACGGCTCGGCTCAGGCCGCGGCAGGCGCACCCGGCGGTCGACCGAGTGATCGCGCTCGACGAACGCCGCGGCAAGGCGGCTGAACGACTCGCAGGTTCTGCGCGAGGCGCGCGGGCGCTACGCGCTGCTGCTCAACGAGGACTCGGAGCTGCAGGACGGCGCGACGCTCGCGCTGTGGCGCGCGCTGCAGGAGCGTCCGGACGCGGCGTGCGCGGGCGCGCGGCTGCTGCGCCCCGACGGTCGCGAGCAGCCGTCGGCGTGGCGCTTTCCGACGCCGCTGACGGCGCTCGCCGGCGCGCTGCTGCTGCACCGGCGCTACACGGTGCAGAGCGGCGGCTCGCGCACGCGCGTCGTCGACTGGTGCCAGTCGGCGGCGCTGCTCGTGCGGCGCGTCGCGGCGGCCGAGGTCGACTACCTCGACGCGGCGTTCTTCGTCTACTCCGACGAGGTCGACTTCGCGCGGCGGCTGCGCGACGCGGGCTGGCTGAGCGTGTACGTGCCCGAGGCCGTCGCGGTCCACCACGAGCAGCTCTCGACCGACGCGGTCGCCCGAGCGGCGGATCGTCGAACTGGCGCGCAACCGCGACCTGTACATGCGCAAGCACCACTCCGCGGCGGCGGCGCTCGCGGTGCGCTGGCTGACCGCGTGGGCGTACGCGGTGCGCGCGCTCGCGGCGGTGGCGCTGCCGGGTCACTCGCCGCCGCGCTACTGGCGCCACGTGACGGCGACGCTGCATCCGCAGCGCGGCGAAGGGCTGCGCGAGGCGGCGGCGCGCTACAACGCCGAACGCTGAACGCCGAGCTCGTCGAGCAGCGCGTCGACGACGCGCGGGTCGAGCTGGCTGCCGGCACACGCGCAGCAGCTCGCGCGCGGCGTCCTGCGGCTCGCGCGCGGCGCGGTAGGGGCGGTCGGTGACGATCGCCTCGTAGGTGTCGCAGGCGGCGATGATGCGCGCGGCGAGCGGGATCCCCTCGCCGGCGAGGCCGTCGGGATAGCCGCCGCCGTCCCAGCGCTCGTGGCTCGCGCGAACGGCGGCCGCGAGGTGGGCGAACGCCGGGATGCGCGCGACGAGCGCGCCGCCGATCGGCGGCGTGGCTGCGCATCGTGACCCACTCCTCGTCGGTCAGCGGCGCCGGCTTGAGCAGGATCTCGCTCGGGATGGCGACCTTGCCGACGTCGTGCAGCAGCGCCGCGTAACGGACGTCGCTGCCGCGAGGTCGCGACGCCGAGCCGCGGCGCGACGCGCTCGCGAGATCGCCGGCCATCTCCTTCGTGCGAGGCCGTGTAGTCGTCCTTCGCCTCGACCGTGCTCATCAGCGCCGTCAGCGTCGTCGTGAACGTCCGCTCGAGGTCGGCGACGAGCATCGCGCGGTGCAGCGAGGAGCCGAGGCTCGCGGCGATCGCCTCGACGAGCACGCGTCGGCCTCGCTCGAACGCGCCGGGCTCGGGCGCCTCGATGTTGAGCACACCCCAGACCGAGCCGTCGACGAAGATCGGCACGCTCAGCTCCGCGCGCGGGTCGGTCTTCGGGTCGCGCTGCATGTAGTCGGCGTCCTTGCGCGTGTCTCGATCAGCGCGCTCGCGCCCGGCGCGCGCGACGCGGCCGTTGACGCCCTCGTGCAGCGACTGCTCGAGCGAGCAGGAACTCGGCCATCACCTCGGCGAGCGCACCGCTGCCGGCGACGAGCCGCAGCGTTCGTCCTCGGCGTCCAGCCGTTGGATCGCGACGAGATAGAACGCGAACGTCTCGTGCAGCTCGTCGACGACGCGTCGCACGATCTCTGCACGTCGTTGGTCGCGGCAAGCCGCGCGGTCAGGCGCGCGGCGAGCTGCAGCTGCGCGCGCAGGTAGGCGAGCTCGCCGGCCGCCGCCATCTGCCGCGCGCGCTCGTCGGCGCGATGGCCGCGCAGCGCCTCGGCGCGCCGCTTGCGCTCGCGCGCGCCCGCGGCCCCGCGCGGCGGGCGCGGCTCGGCGAGCGTCGTCGAGGAGCGAGCGCTCGGGCGCTGCGCGGACTGGCCGCCGACGGCATGCTGCGCGGGCACGAAACGACGGTGATTGACGGCCGACTCGGGCATGTTGATCCGATAATCGGCCGCACTCGCCCCGCGCTTGACACCGACTGGAATTCGCCCGGCGCCATCGCCGTCAGAGGTCGCGCAAGGGGTCCTCGGCGTATGCCTCGACATCGCCGTGGCCGGCGCGGAACGCGCGCGACGCGCCGGCGCCCGTCGGCCATCAGCGCGCGCGCCTGCGTGCGCTCGTCGGCGTCGAAGAAGCGCGTCGGCAGCAGCAGCGCCGGCGACGAGCGCGAGCCACAGCGACGCGCAGCGCGAGGCCCGCGAAGCCGCTGCTCGGCAGCAGCAGCTCGCCGGAGACCGCGACGCCGGCGAGGATCGCGACCAGCCTGCGCGAGGCGCCGCCACTGGAAGGCGACGGCGAAGAGCCGCCGCGTCAGCAGGTGCATGATCAGCAGCATCGCGACGTACGCGCCGCACAGCGCGATCCCGGCGCCCGCGATGCCGAGGCCGGCGCCGCCGTGCGGGCACGAGCACGAGCAGCAGCGCGACGTTGACGAGCAGCCCCGCGCCGGCCGCCGGCAGGTTGCGCTGCGTCGACGCGCGCGCGGCCGGTGATCACGATCATCACCTGGTAGAGCCCGTACAGCGTCCAGCCGAGCGCGAGCCACGGCAGCGCCGCGTGGGCGCCGAAGTACTGCGGCGCCGCGAGCAGCCGCACGATCCAGCGTCCGAGCAGCGCGACGCCGGCGACGACGACGCCGGTCGCGAGCACGAAGTAGGTCGTCACGAGCGAGTACAGCCGCGCCGCCTCGGCGTCGCTGTCGATCGAGTAGGCGAGCGGCGGCCACGCGTACTGGAAGCCGCGCACGAACACGAAGACGACCGTCGCGAGCTGCAGCGCGACCGAGTAGTCGCCGGCCGCCGCGTGCGAGTAGCCGCGGCAGCAGATAGAAGCGGTCGGCGACCTGCAGCGCGTAGACGCTCGCGTCGGCGGGCACCGTCGGCAGCCCGAAGCGCAGCATCGCGCGCAGGTCCGCGAACGCGCACGCGCAGGCGAGAAGCGCCGGCGCAGCACCCACCAGAGCCCGAGCACGACGAGCGCCGACGCGCCGAAGTTGCCGAGCAGCAGGCCGCGCGCGCCCTCGCCGGCGACGACGACGAGCAGCGACCGTGAACGTCGACCGTCATCGCGACGTTCGCGCCCGAGGCGAAGATGTAGGCGCGCGTGCGCTCGTCGACGCGCAGCTGCGCGTAGGCCATCTCGAGGTTCGTGAACGCCCACAGGCCGAGGATCGCGCAGTCGATCAGCAGCGGGTCGTCGATCGCCGAGCAGCAGCCGCGAGAGCGGGCCGGCGAAGACGACCGCGACGACCGACGCGACGCGTCGTCGTCCAGGCGACCGTCGCCGTCGCCGTGCGCGCGATCCGTGCGCCGGCGCTCGGCGTCGTCGTCATCAAAGTAGAAGCGGATGAACGCCTCGCCGACGCCCAGACGCAGCACGATGCTCGCGAGGATCACCGCCGTCAGCAGCGAGTTCGCCGCGCCGTAGCCGGCCGGCGAGACGTGCCGCGTGTACAGCGGCAGCGTCACGAGCGCGATCCCCTTCGCGAGGATGTCGCCGAACTGGTAGGCCGCGCCCGTCGTGACGAGGCGCTTCAGGTAGCCGCGCACTGCGGGGAACCTACTCGCGCGCGAGCGCCGCCTCGGCCCCGGCCGGTGTCGCGAGCTCGTGCGCGTCGCGCTCCTGCGACAGCCCGCCGCGCGCGAGCGCGAGGCCGATGCCGAGCAGCGTCCACGTCAGCGGGTCCTCGAGGAAGTCCGCGTACGCCCAGGTGTGCAGCACGAGCGCCGCGAAGCACGCCGCGATCGCCATCCGCGGCGGCGAGCGACCGGCGCCCCTGAACAGCGTCAGGAACGCGACGACGAGCAGCGCGACGTACGAGCGCCAGGCCGACGATCCCCTGCTCGGCGGCGACCGTGATCGGGATCGTGTGCGACGCCGACGTCGCGTTCTGCGCGCGCCGTCTTCGAGTGTTCTTCGTAGCGCTTCTGGAACGAGCCCGAGCCGTAGCCCTCGAGCGGCCGTTTCGCGAACAGCTCGAGGCCGCCTTCGATCAGCTTCGTGCGGCCGCTCGTCGCGTTCTGCGTCGAGCCGCCCGAGCCCTTCAGCCCGAAGTGCAGGCTCGCCGGCGCGAGCAGCACGACGACGCAGCGCGAGCACGACGAGCGAGACCGACACGTACGCCGTCACGAGCGTGTCCCAGCGGTACGCCGCGAGCAGCGCGAGGCCGAGCAGCAGCGCCGCGATGCTCGACTGCGAGAAGCTCGTCACGAGGCCCGCGAGCAGCCACAGCAGCACCGCGCCCGCGAGCAGCACGTCGCGCTCACGTCGCCGCCACAGCACGATCGCGCTGACCGCGATCATCACGAGCGCGAGGAAGCGTCCGTAGATGTTCGGGTCGAAGAAGAGCGAGTTGACGCGGAAGTAGTTGTCGTACTGGTTCGCCGCGACGACCTTCGGGTTGAGGAACAGTTCCTTGCGCGCGTACTCGACGAAGCCGATCCCCGCGAAGACGACCGCCAGCGCGACCGCGACGCCGAGGCAGCGCAGCAGCAGCTCGCGCGTCCAGCGCACGTCGCGCAGCATCACGAACAGCAGCGCGAACGGTATGTAGAAGAACGCGAGGTTCTCAGCGGCCTTCGCCTTGTCGCTCGAGTACAGCGCCTGCAGCGCGTACAGCACGATCGACGCCAGCAGCAGCCACTCGAGCGTCCCGAACCCGCGCTCCTCGCGCGCGAAGAGGCGCGGCAGCAGGTGCGCGAGCACGCCCGCCGCGACGACGAGGTACAGCGGGATCAGCAGGTTGACCGTGCGCCCGTCGGCCGAGATCGGCAGGCGAAACGGCAGCGCCGCGACGGCAAGCAGCGGGAACGCGTCCGCATACCGGCGCATCAGCACGACGAGCGCCGCGATCGCCGCCGCCGCGCCGAGCACCGCCGCGACCGCCGCGCCGGCGCCGATCGAGCTCGCGAGGATCACTTGCGCACCAGCTTGAAGCCGCGCGGCGAGAGCACCGTGCGGCGCTGCTCGCGCAGGCTCACGCGCACGCGGTATTCGCCGGCCGGCGCAGGCCCGCCGTCGAGCCGCGGCGCGAGCGCAGACGTGCCGTCAGGTCCCGGGACGTGCGCGTAGGAGCGCACCGTCCCGCGCCGGCCGTCCCAGCGCAGCGAGAACTGTTTGTAGCGCGCGATCGCGTAGTCGCGCGTCAGCGTCGCGACCGTCGCGCCCGACGAGTCGATGATCGTCACCGTCGCGCGATCGGCGCTCGCGAGCTTGAACGAGATCCGCTCTTCTTTGATGTGCCCCGCCGGCGTCGGCGAGAAGAACGGCGTCAGCTTGAACGTCTGCACGGCCGTCGGCGTGTGCTTGAGGTGCTGCGTCAGGAAGAACGCGACGAAGCAAGCGAGCACGAGCAGCGCGAAGATCGTCCGCGCGAGCCGCTCCGTCGCTGCGTCGGCCGCAGTGCCGCGCTCGGCGGCGCCGGCGGCGGCCGTCAATCGCCCGCGGCCGTCCCCGGCCGCCTCGTCGCCGCCGCCGAGCGCGAAGCGCTCGACCGTGTCCGAGCGCAGGCCGAGCCGCAGCGTCTCGAGCGAGAGCACGTCGTCGGGCGCGATGTTGCCGAGGTTGCACTCCGTCCCGAAGCGCGTCAGCAGCCACACCTGCTGCGGTCGCAGCGGCGCCTCGAAGATCAGCCGGTCGACGTCGACCGCGTGCGCGATCTCGTCGATCAGCCCCGTCCGCGGCTCGCCGTCGGCGCGGTAGATGCCCGCCGTGCCCGACTCGCGCGCCTCCGTGATCACCTTCCACGCGCCCGCATCGAGGTCGCGCTCGATCTGCTCGACCCAGACGTACGGCGCCATGATGAAGTCCGCGTCCTTGTTGCCGACCTCCGCGAGCACGACGAACTCGCCCGAGAGCCGTTCGATCAGCGCGTGCTTGCGCTCCGGCTCGATCGCGATCGTCCCGTCGGAGATCTCGACATGGCGCAGGCCGAGCTCGCGCAGCCACGCGACGAGCCCGTCGACGCGCCCCTGCCTGATCGCGAGCTCCGTCAGCGTGCCGCCGAGCACGACCGGGATCTCGTGCTCGGCATAGCGCGCGAGCTTCGGCGTCAGGTTCCCGCTGACGAGCGCCGTCCCCCAGCCGAGCTTGACGATGTCGACGCTCGCGCCGGCGACCTCGAGCAGGCCGTCGACCTCGGCGATCGACAGGCCGCGGTCGATCACGTGCGTCAGCCCCCGCTCGCGCGGCTTGGCCGAGCGCTCGGGGATGTCGAGGAACGCGCTTATGGCGAGGTCGAGGCCTTGTCGAGGCCGACGATCACGACGACCGGCGCCGAGTTCGCCATCGACGCGACCGTGCCTTCGATCGGCTGCGCCTGCGCGACGCCGAGCGCCTGCGCGACGCTCTGCGCTTCGGCGGAGTGCCCGCTCGCGTACTCGACGACCGTCGCCTGGTTCGTGCCCGGCGGCGTGCCGCCGAGCGGCGTCGCCTTCGTGAACCCCTGCGCGCGCAGTTCGGCCGAGATGTGGTGCGCGAGCCCCGTCGTGCTCGTCCCGTTCAGCACCGCGACTTCCGTGTTCGCGGCGCTCGCCGAGACCGCCGTGCCCTTCGCCGAGGCGTGGCTCGTCGAGCTTTTCGCGTGGTGCGACGAGGACGTTCTCGTCGCGCTCGGCGCTTCCGAGCCGCTCGTGCCCGTCGACGCGCTGTTTCCCTTCGAGCCGCCGCCGAGCGAGAGCACCGCGACGACGACGATCGCGATCACGACGATCAACCCACCGACGATCAGCAGCGTCGCGCGCGCCGGCGAGCCCCGCTCGGCGCGATAGCGGCGCACCGGCGGCGCACCCGACGCACCTCGCGCGCCCGTCGCGGCGGCACGCGTCGCGCTCGGCGGCGCCGTTCTCGCACGTGGCGCCGCCGTACCGCTCGGCGCCGCGGCCGCGCGCTGCGGCTCGGCGACGACCCTGCTCGCGACCGCGCCCGCCGCGGCCGCCTGTGCCACGCGCGGCGCGCCGGCCGGCTCGCTCGCCGGAGCCGGCGGCGCCGGTGGCCGCGCCGGCGGGCTCGGTGCGCGCGGAGTCGCGGCCTTCGCCGCCGTAGCCGCCGCCGCGGCCGTCGCCGGCGCCGGCGTGCGCGGCTCGCCCGCTGCGTTCGGCGCGACCAACGGTCGCCCGAGCTTCTCTGCCGTCGATTGCGCCGGTGGCGACTGCGGCGAGGCCGCCGGCGGCGCGGACGGGGCGCTTCCCGGCGCGGCCGACGGCGGCGTCGCTGCGCCGGGCGTCGAGCTCGTCGCCGGCGCCGTGCTCGGCGATCCGCTCGCCGTCGCCGGCACCGCTCCGGGCGCTGCCGGCGCCTTCTGCGGATCGGCCGTCGCGCCATCGGCGCCCGCCGGCGTCGGACCCTGTGCCGGCGCGTTCTGCGCCGCCGCCGCGCTCGCAGCGGCCGTCGCCGGCGCCGTTCCCGGCGCGGGCTGCGGCGTCGTCGAGCTCGCCGGCGCCGCGCTGCCGGGCGCCTGCGCAGGCTGTCCGACGGCAGGCGCCGCGGCCGCGGCAGCCGTCGTCGCCGCCCCGGCCGTCGTCGCCGCCCCGGCCGGCGTCGCCGCCCCGGCCGGCGTCGGTGTCGGCGCGGGTGCGCCAGAGCCGACCGCCGTCACCGGGCCGACTGCGCCGACCGGTCGCGCATTGAGCGGCGTCGTGCGCGGCACCGGGCGCGTGGCCTGCACGGCGGGCGCCGGCTGCTGGACGCGCGCGGCCGCTGCCTGGCTCACGCGCTGCTCTGTTTCAGCCGCGCGCTCGGGCGCGCGACCGGCCCACTCGCGCAGGCGGCGCAGCTCGCGCGCCTGCGAGAAGACGAGCAGCGCGAGGACTGCGATTCCGAGCAGCGCAGCGAACGCAGCGATCGCGCCGACCTGCGTGACTTTGCTCGAGAGCGAGAGCGCGAGCGGCGTCGAGATCATGAATCACGAGAGTGTATGAGGGCGGCAGGCGCATCGTGCAGGTCCTCGCGCGCCCCCTCGACCGGGCGCGCGCGCTGCAAGACCGTGCCTTCGCGCGCCCCGACGTGGAGCGCCGAGAGCTCGGACACCTTCGCGGCGAGCCCCGCCGCGTCCCCCTCGAGCACGAGCAGCCCGATCTCGGCGAACATCGACTCGACCGCCTCGGCGCCGAGCGGTTCGCGCTCGGCGAGCAGGATCTTCTCGGCGCTCGTCGGCCGGCTGCGCTCGTAGCTGTTGAACAGCTCCTCGTGCAGCTTCTCGCCCGGCCGGCTGCCGACGACCTCGATCTCGATGTCGCGCTCCGGATCGAGGCCCGACAGCTCGATCATCGCGCGCGCGAGCTCGATGATCTTGACCGGCTCGCCCATGTCGAGCACGAACACCTCCGCGCCCGAGCGCGCCGCCGCGGCGCCGTTCGGTTGCGGCTCGGCGCGCCCCTCGCACGCGAGCGCGCCGCTGCGGATGATCAGCTGCACGGCCTCCGGGATCGTCATGAAGTAGCGCGTCATGCGCTCGTCGGTCACCGTCACCGGACCGCCGCGCTCGATCTGGCGGCGGAAGATCGGCACGACGCTGCCCGAGGAGCCGAGCACGTTGCCGAAGCGCACGGCCGCGTAGCACGTCGCCGGAAAGCGCGCCGTCGCCGCCTCGAGCGCGAACTCGGCGAGCGCCTTCGATGCGCCCATCACCGTCGCCGGCGCGACCGCCTTGTCGGTCGAAACGAGCACGAAGCGCTCGGCGCCGAGCTCGCCCGCGACGTGCGCGACGACGCGCGTCGCGATCGCGTTGTTGCGAACCGCCTCGACCGGGTTCGCCTCCATCAGCCCGACGTGCTTGTACGCGGCCGCGTGGAAGACGATCGTCGGGCGGTGCTCGCTGAAGATTTCGCGCATCCGCTCCTCCTCCTTGCAGTCGGCGAGCACCGCCGAGAGCATCGAAGGCGCGACGTGGCGCTCCTCCTGCAGCTCGCGTTCGATCGCGAACAGGTTGTCCTCGGCGTGGTCGAGCAGCACGATCCGGTGCGGCTCGACGCGCGCGATCTGGCGGCACAGCTCCGAGCCGATCGAGCCGCCGGCGCCGGTCACGAGCACCGTCTCGCCGGCGAGGTACGCGCCGACGCGGTCGAGCTCCATCTGCACCGGCTCGCGCCCGAGCACGTCCTCGACGCGCACCTCGCGCATCTGCCGCGCGAGCGCGCCGCGCGTCTGCAGCAGCTCGAACACCGTCGGCAGCGTGCGCACCGGGATCCCGCGCGCGCGGCACTCGCGCGCGATCCGCGCGCGCGTCGAGCCGGGCGCCGAGGGGATCGCGATGATCACTTCGTCCGGTTCGGCCTCGTCGAGGATCCGCGGCAGGTCGCCTTCGGTGTTGCCGCGCACGCGCACGCCGTCGATCCGCAGCCGTCGCTTGCCCGGGTCGTCGTCGACGAACCCGACCGGCGTCAGCCCGAGGCCGCGGTTGCGCACGATCTCGCGCAGCACGAGCCGCCCGCCGTCGCCGGCGCCGGCGATCAGCACGCTGCGCTGGTCCTTGCGCCCGCCGCCGAACGCCGCGAGCGGCCGACGCTCGTAGACCGAGCGGACGATCGCGCGCACGCCGACGAGCAGCACGAGCGCGATCAGCGCGAACAGGATGATCACGCCGTTCGGCAGCGCGACGGCGGTCGTGCTGCGGTAGTGGTGCACCGGGCGGAACACCTCGACCGCGACGACCGCGAGCAGCACGATCGCGAGCACCGCGCGCGCGACCGCCTCGTAGTCGCGCTGGCCCGAGTAGCGCCAGCGGCGCTGGTAGACGCGCGCGAGCACGAGCACCGGCATGCTGCCGAGCAGCACCCACCAGGATCGTGCGTTCGCGCAGCACCGCGTAGTAGCCCGTCGGCCCGTGCTCGAAGCGCAGCTGAAACGCGAGGTAGTACGCGAGCGCGACCAGCACCGCATCGAACGCGAGTTGCAGCCAAGCGTGGCGATGCAGCGGAAAGGCCGCGGAGCGGATCCGTCGGCGCATTGCACGGATTGTAAGCGGCGCCTGCGCCGGCCGGTGCCGCGGCACGGCGTCTTCTCAGCCTCGCGCGCGCCGGTTCGCGTCAGCCGGCGAGCGGCGAGAGCAGCAGCCGCACGAGCTCGCGCGGATCGCGGCGCACCCGCTCCGCGCCGCCCGTCGCCGCGCGCTTGCCCAGATCGAGCCGCTCGGCGTTCTCGAGGCGGCGCATCCTGCCTTCGGCGATCAGGCGCTCGTCGACGGCGCCCAGGCCGTCCCTCGAAAGTCGTGTACACCGGCATGCCGAGCGCGACCGCCTCGCGGTTCATCGTCCCGCCGGCCGAGATCACGAGGTCGCTGCAGGCGATCAGCGACTGCGCGTCGATCGCGCGCTCGGGCACGACGAAGCCCGGCACGCCCGACAGCTCGCGCGCGCTGCGCGGCGACGCGCGGCAGCACGACCGGCTGCACGCCGCGCGCAGCGGCGGCCTCGCGCAGGACGTCGAGCACGCGCGCGAACAGGTCGTTCTCGAAGCGGTGGTAGAGCGAGACCTCCGGCGGCGTGCGCACGACGACGATCGGCCGCGCGCGATCGAGCGCGAGCTCGTCGAGCACCGCCGCGTCCGGCTCGAAGTCCGCCAGGTAGTACTCCTCCTTGAGACCCGCGTACGCCCGGATCTTGCCCCGTCGCGCCGTAGCTGTCGAGGCGCTCCGGCGGGATCGCATCCGGCACGACGACTGCGCGCGCGAGGCGGCAGTTGACGTTGTGCTGGACCGTCGCCCACTCGTAGTCGAACATCGTCGAGCTCGGCACCCGCAGCAGCAGCGCCGCGACCGAGACGTCGTTCGACCCGTGCCCGAGCGCGATGTCGAAGCGGCTCCCGCCGTGCGCGCGCGCGTCGGCGCGCGCCCAGCGCACGAGCGCCGCCGAGCGCGACACGAGCCCGACCGCCTTCGCGCCGAGCCGCTCGCCGCGGTGATGCCCGATCGCCTCGTGCTCGATCCCGAGCCGCTCGCACAGCGCGAGCGTCTGCGCGAAGTCGCGCGCCGTCACGCGCACCTCGTGCCCGTCCGCGCGCAGCAGCTCGATCACCGGCCGCATCACCAGCACGTGCGGGCTGTTCGTCAGATCGATCCAGACGCGCATCGCGCGCCAACGGTATTGCGCGGGCCCGTGAGAAGACTCTCACCCGCCGCGTCGCGGCCCGGGCCCCCGGTATCGTGCGCGGGCGATGCTCGTCGTCCTCGCCTCGGTCTCCGAATCGATCGTCAACGAAACGTCGCACCTCGTCCGCACCGGCGGGCTGCCGATGGTCTTCGTGCTGATGGCGCTCGGATCGGCCTGCATCCCGATCCCGTCCGAGGTCGTGATGCTGTTCGCCGGCTTCGTCGTCGCCGACAAGGTCGGCAGCGGCGCGCACCACCACCTGACGATGCTCGGCGTCGTGCTCGCCGGGCTGCTCGGGTCGATCGTCGGCTCGTGGGTCGCCTACGCGGTCGGGCGCGGCGGGCGTCTCGAGCTGTTCGAACGCCACGGCGACAAGGTCCACATGGGACCGGCGCAGATCCAGCGCGCCGACCGCTGGTTCCGCCGCTACGGCGAGCAGATCGTGCTGTTCGGCCGCCTCGTGCCGGTGATCCGCGCGTTCGTCTCGCTGCCGGCCGGTGTCGCGCGGATGCCGATCGTGCGCTTCACCGTGCTGACGCTGATCGGCTCGATCCCGTGGGTGCTCGGCCTCGCGCTCGCCGGCCACGCGCTCGGCGGCGACTGGAAGAGCGTGCGCAAGGGCTTCGAGTACGTCGACTACGTCGTCGTCGCGCTCGTCGTCATCGGCGTCGTCTACCTGATCGTGCGTCGGCGTCGGCGCGGCGGGCCGCCCGTCGAGCAGACAGACGGCGCCGCCGGCATCGGCGCGACCTCCGACGCCGGCTGACGGCGTCGCCGTGCCCTCCGCGCGCCCGCCCGGCTGCGGTCCCGCCACGCGCTCGCGCTCGGCCTCGCACAGGGACCAACCGAGCTGCTGCCGGTCTCCTCCTCGGCGCACACGACGCTGATCGCGCTGCTGCTCGGCTGGCCGTATGCCGAGCTCGACGCCGAGCTGCGCAAGTCCTTCGAGCTCGCTCTGCACGCCGGCGCCGGCCTCGCGCTCGCGCTCGACATGCGCCGCGAGCTGATCGACGCCGCACGCACGATCGATCGCCGTCGCGTCGGCGTGATCGCGCTCTCGCTCGCGCCGCCCGCGGTCGTCGGGCTCGCGCTGCGGCCGCTGATCGAGCGCCGCCTCGGCGGACCGCGCTCGATCGCTGCCGGGCTCGCCGCCGGCGCCGCCGCGATGGGCCTCGCCGACGCCGCCGCCGCCGACGCCGGCCGTGACCAGGACGACGCCCGCGCGCTCGACGGCCTCGCGCTCGGCATCGCGCAGGCCGTCGCGCTCTTCCCCGGCGTCTCGCGCAACGGCGCGACGCTGACCGCCGCGCGCGCGCGCGGCTTCGCGCGCGGCGCCGCGCAGGAGCTCTCGTGGCACGCCGCGCTGCCCGTCATGCTCGGCGCAAGCGCGCTCGAGGGCGCGCGCCTCGCGCGGCGAGAGATGCCCGAGGGCGCGATCGCGCCGCTCGCGGTCGGCGCCGCAGGCGCGTTCGTGTCGACGTCGCTGAGCGCGCGACTGCTGCGTCGCCCGGCGCGCGCGCTGCGCTCGCTGCTCCCGTTCGCCGTCTACCGCGTGCTGCTCGCCGCGGTGCTGCTCGCGCGAGGGCGACTGGGCGATGCGCGCACAATAGGAGCCGATGACCGTCCTCGGGACACTGCTCGGCGGGCGCTACCGGCTCGAGCGCAGATCGGCCGCGGCGGCATGTCGACCGTCTACCGCGCCTTCGACACGATGCTCGAGCGACCTGTCGCGATCAAGCTGATGCACCGCGAGATCGCCGCCGACTCCGACCAGCTCGAGCGCTTCCGCCGCGAGGCGCGCGCCGTCGCGCAGCTCAACCACCCGCACATCGTCACCGTCATCGACGCCGGCGAGGAGCCCGCCGAGGACGGCGGCGGGACGCCGTACATCGTGCTCGAGTACGTCGAAGGCGAGACGCTCAAGGACGCTGATCCGCCGCGACGGGCGGCTCGACGATCCCGAGGCGCTCGCGTACGCGATCGAGATCGCGCGCGCGCTCGGCGCCGCGCACGAGCGCGAGATCGTCCACCGCGACGTCAAGCCGCAGAACATCCTGATCGGCGAGGAGGGCGGCGCGAAGATCACCGACTTCGGCATCGCGCGCACGCTCACCGAGGAGGGGCTGACGGTCGGCGGGCGCGTGCTCGGCACGACCGACTACGTCTCGCCCGAGCAGGCGCTCGGCCACCCCGTCACCGGCCAGTCGGACCTCTACTCGCTCGGCATCGTGCTCTACGAGATGCTCACCGGCGAGCGTCCCGTTCACCGGCTCGCGCCCGTCGCCGTCGCGATGATGCACGTGCGCGAGGAGGTGCCCGACGTGCAGCTGCTGCGCGCCGACGTCTCCGCGGCGACCGCCGCGGTCGTCGAGCGCGCCACGGCCAAGGACCTCGACTCGGCGCTACGCCGACGCGCCGCGATGGTCGCCGACCTCGAGGAGGTGCTCGCGATCGAGGCCGCGCGCACCGGGCAGGCGACCGGCGAGGCGACGAGCGTGCTGCGCACACTCCCGGCAAGACCCGCCGGCTGCCTGCCGTGGCGGATGCGCCACCCCGCCCGCTGGATCGCCTCGCTCGCGCTGCTCGCCGCGATCGTCGCGCTCGCGATCGTCGCCGCCACGCAGCTCGCGCACAAAGGCACCGGCGTGCCGCCCGACGTGCGCTCGAGCCCCGGCCTGCAGGTCGTCTCGCTCGCCCAGACCGCCGCGCACGACTACAACCCGTTCGGCACCGGCCCCGAAAACCGCAACCGCGTGCAGAACGTCGTCGACAGTGACCCGAACACGACGTGGAGCACCGCGCACTACTACGAAGAGACGCTCAAGAAGGCCGGCGGCACCGGCGTCGGCGTCTACCTCGACGCCTCGCCCGGCGTCGCCGCGCGCGCGATCGAGATCCAGACGCCGACGCCCGGCTTCGACGTCCAGATCTACGCCGCCGACAAGATCGACCTCTCGTACGCCTACGGCGACTCGACACCGCTCACCGCCCGCGGCTGGACCGGCCCGCTCGCCGCCGCCACCGCCGTCCGCAATCACCAACGCATCACGATCGCCACCAACGCCCGCTACCGCTACTACCTCGTCTGGCTCACCACGCTCCCGCCCGACCAGCAGTCGGCGTCGATCTCCGAACTGACCCTGTTCAAGTGACGCCGGCTATTCGATCTTCTGATCGCGCGTCTTCAGTGGGCCGGCCGCCACCTTGGTTTCTTCGGCTCCCTTCGCGAGGGTCGCCGCGAGGAAGAACCCGCCAGGCGCTTCGTAGATCGAGAAGCTCAGGGTGTAGCCCCGCTTCGACGCGCTTATCGCCGTCCCGCGGCCTTCAAAGACGCGGGCTCCCGGCGCTCCCGTGCACGTAGCCGCCAGCAGCTTGAGCAGGTGGAAGCGCGGTTTCTTCGCGTCGTGGTTAACCCACAGGCGCTGCGGCGCCGCGAGGTTCGTGCTCAGCGAGTCGCCCATCCCGAGATGCCCCGGTTCACCCGACTTGCCGTACGTGCCCCTGCCCGAAGCCATCGTGCAGACCTGCGCTTCGGCGACCGTGTAGCTCACCGTCTTGCTCGCTTCGAGGCCGTCCTGGCTCTTGGCGGTGACGGTGAAGGTGTGTTTGCCCGGGGTCGAGGTATCGACCGCCGCCCCGTTTGCGACCGTGCCGGCGCAGCCTTCGCCGCCCGGCTTCAGGCCGGGGCCGCCCGCTCCCTCGCTGCACGAGTAGGAGGCGCCGACCGTCTGGCCCTGGGCGTAGGAAGCTGCTTCGGCCGGGGTCGTGATCGAGACGCTCGGCGCTTCGGCCACCGTGTAGCTCACCGTCTTGCTCGCTTCGAGGCCGTCCTGGCTCTTGGCGGTGACGGTGAAGGTGTGTTTGCCCGGGGTCGAGGTATCGACCGCCGCCCCGTTTGCGACCGTGCCGGCGCAGCCTTCGCCGCCCGGCTTCAGGCCGGGGCCGCCCGCTCCCTCGCTGCACGAGTAGGAGGCGCCGACCGTCTGGCCCTGGGCGTAGGAAGCTGCTTCGGCCGGGGTCGTGATCGAGACGCTCGGCGCTTCGGCCACCGTGTAGCTCACCGTCTTGCTCGCTTCGAGGCCGTCCTGGCTCTTGGCGGTGACGGTGAAGGTGTGTTTGCCCGGGGTCGAGGTATCGACCGCCGCCCCGTTTGCGACCGTGCCGGCGCAGCCTTCGCCGCCCGGCTTCAGGCCGGGGCCGCCCGCTCCCTCGCTGCACGAGTAGGAGGCGCCGACCGTCTGGCCCTGGGCGTAGGAAGCTGCTTCGGCCGGGGTCGTGATCGAGACGCTCGGCGCTTCGGCGACCGTGTAGCTCACCGTCTTGCTCGCTTCGAGGCCGTCCTGGCTCTTGGCGGTGACGGTGAAGGTGTGTTTGCCCGGGGTCGAGGTATCGACCGCCGCCCCGTTTGCGACCGTGCCGGCGCAGCCTTCGCCGCCCGGCTTCAGGCCGGGGCCTTCGGCGCCCTCCGTGCAGATGAACGCGGCCGACACGCTCTGCCCTTGGCTGTAGCTGGAGCCGTCCGCCGGGGTCGTGATCGAGACGCTCGGCGGCGCCGCGGACCTGTAGAGGATCGCTACTGCGGCCGGTTGTTTTGGAGCGTTCAGCCCGGAGGAGACATCTTCGGTTCCGGCGGCGGCGAAGCTCGAGCCGCCGCCTCCGCCCGCGGCGCCGCCGACGCCGCTGGCGCCGCCGCCTCCGCCGTAGTAGCCACCGCCTCCGCCTCCGCCGACGTTTTCGCCGTCACCGGGTTTTCCGCCCTGGCCGAGCTGTCCTGCTTCCCCGTTCGCTTCCCCTTTGCCCCCGGCGCCGCCGTTTTTCTGCGTCCCGCCACCGCCGCCGGCGCCCGCGAACGCGCTGTTGCCCCCGGCGCCTTCGTCAAAGCCCGCGTTCCCCCCGGCGCCGCCGATCGAGCCTTCTTCGGAGATGCCGCTTCCGCCGCCTCCGCCGGCCACGATCAGGCGCGACGCCAGCGACCCGGCTTGCGCGCGCGGGACGGTGCGGAGATCGGCCGCGTCGCCGCCCGACCCACCCTCCGAGGAGAGCCCGCCGCCGCCGAAGTCGACGTAGAAGGTCTGCCCCTGTTTCACCGGCAACGACGCCGTCACCTTCTCACCGAGGCCCGCGCCGCAGCCGCACGCATCCGACCCGTTCGCGCCGGTCGCGATCACCTTGATGCTGGCGACGCCGACGGGCACGACGAAGGACTGCTCGGACCCGCTGGCGTCGTACGTCACGGTTTCGGTGCCGCCGGCGTAGGTGATCGTGATCCCCGTGGGGGCTTCGGCCGAGTTGACGGAGAACGAGGATTCTTCGGCCCCGGCCACGAGGAAGCTCGATCCACCCCCGCCGCCCGCGCCTGCGAATTCTCCTCCGCCGCCGCCGCCGCCGCCGTAATACCCGCCGCCGCCGCCTCCGGCGTTGCCGGCGGGCGTGCCAGTGCCGCCTTTGCCCCCCCGGCCGAGCTGCCCGGCTTCCCCGGCCGAGCCGGCGCCGGCTGGGGTTCCGCCGATGCCGCCGCCTTTCTGTGTCCCACCGCCGCCGGCGCCCGCGAACGGACTCGAGGGAGACCCGGCTTCGCCCTGGCCCGCGCCGGCGTTGCCGCCTTTCCCGCTCGACGCGCCTTCTTCGAGTTCGCCTTCTCCGCCGCCGCCGCCCGCCACGACGAGGCGTGATTCCAACGAGCCCGGCTGGCCGCTCGGGACGGTCCGCAGATCCGCGGCGTTCCCGCCCCGGCCCCCGGCGCCGGAGGCAGCGCCGCCACCGACGAAGTCGGCGTAGATCCTCTGGCCGGGCGTAACCGGCAGCGTCGCCGTCACCTTCTCGCCGAAACCGCTGAAGCAGGTGCCGAACAGGCAGAGGTCTTGGCCCTTTTCGCCGATCGCCGTGACTTTGAGGTGCGTGACGCCTGAGGGCACGACGAACGTCTGCTCGGGTCCTGGCGTCAGCGCGATCGTTTCTGCGCCCGCGTTCGCAGACCCCACCAGGGCCGCGAGCGAGCATGCGACGGCGATGACCCACGCCTTCCGTGCACCAAGAGCACCCACGACAGTTCCACCCCCAGGCAGAGTTTTGGTACCTGCGCGCGTCGCGTCCTGCGACTCGGCGCCGACCCTACCACGGGCCTTCGGACCCGCAACCGAGCGCACCTGGCGGTAACGCGATCGCAACAACTGCCGATGCAGTAATTCGGCAGGACGGGCCATAGCTGCCACGAGCCGGGACCGCGCCTCGCCGGCGCCGGGCTCGCGCCTCGCTCAGAACGCGTGCGCCGCGACCGCCGCGTGCCGCTCGACCCCCAACCGGCACAACCGATCGACGAGGTCCGGGTAGGCGATCCCCGACGCCTCCATCAACTTCGCGTAGACGCTCGTCGGCGTGAACCCCGGCATCGTGTTCAGCTCGTTCAGCAGGACGTCCTCGCCGTCGACGAAGAAGTCGACGCGCGCGAGCCCCGCGCAGTCGACGCGCGCGAACGCCTCCAGCGCGAGCCCGCGCACGCGCGCGGCCGCGGTCGGCGAGATGCGCGCCGGCACGAGCAACTCCATCCCGCCCGGCGCGTACTTCGCCTCGAAGTCGTACCAGCCTTCCTCGCCGCCCGCGAGCAGGATCTCGCCCGGCTCCGACGCGATCGCGTCGGCGTTGCCGAGCACGCCGCACTCGACCTCGATCCCGGGCGCCGCCGCCTCGACGATCACGCGCGCGTCGTGCGCGAACGCGCCCTCGATCGCCGCGCGCATGTCCGCGGCGTCGCCGACGCGCACGATGCCGACCGACGAGCCCATCTGCGCCGGCTTGACGAACACCGGCAGGCCGAGCGCCGCGACCTCGGCGAGCACGCCGTCCGCATCGGCCGTGAAGCGCCCCCGGCGCACGTCGGCGTACGCGACCTGCGGTACGCCGCCGCCCGCCTTCATCAGCTCCTTGAACAGCACCTTGTCGATGCACACCGCCGACGCCGCGACGCCGGCGCCGACGTACGCGACGTCGAGCATCTCGAGCAGGCCCTGCACCGTCCCGTCCTCGCCGAAGCGCCCGTGCAGTACGGGGAACGCGACGTCTGCGCCGAGCAGGCCGCGGCCCGGTGTCAACTGCAGCGGCTCGCCGGCGCCGGCGCGCCGCCACGTGCCGTCGCGTTCGATCTGCACCCAGACGACCTCGTGGCCCGCCGCGAGCAGTCCGTCGCGTACCGCCGCGCCGGACGTCAGCGACACGTCGTGCTCGGACGAGCGCCCGCCGGCCAGCAGCGCGACGCTCAGGCGCCCGCCCGCGCTCGCCGCGCGCATACCCGTATCCGTGCCCGGCGCCGCCATCAGCCCGCCGGCGCCCCCGTCGCCGGCGTCGTCGGCGTCGTGGTCGTCGTCGTGGTCGTCGTCGGCGTAGTCGGCGTCGTCGGCGTTTCGGCGCTCTTGACGCCGACCGTCAGCGTCACCGTCGAGCCCTTGCGCGCCTTCTGGCCCGCCGTCGGGCTCTGTTTGAGCACGACGCCGACCTTCGCTTCTTCGCTCGTCGGCGCCGTCACAGCCGCCGGCTGGAAGCCCGCGCCGCCGAGCGCCGCCGCCGCCTGCGTCTCGGTCTGGCCGACGACTTTCGGCACGACCACTTCGTTCGACACCTTCGCGACCGTCAGGTTCACCTGCGTGCCCGTGCGCACCGACGAGCCCGCCGACGGCGACTGCGAGATCACGCTGCCTGCGCTCGCCGTCGTCGATTCCTGCTGCGCGACCGTCCCGACCGCGAGGCCGACCGCCGTCAACGCCGCTTCGGCGCCGCTCTGCGAATCGCCCGAGACGTCCGGCACGCGCACCTGCGCCGGGCCGCTCGAGACGAGCACGACGACCGGGCTGCCGACCTGCAGCTCGGTCCCCGCCGGCGGTTCGGTGCCGATCACCTTGCCCTGCGCGACCTTCGCGCTCGGCTGTTCCTTGCGCGTCGGCTTGAAGCCGGCCGCGCGCAGTTTGTTGATCGCCTGCGCCGCCGTCTGCCCTTCGTAGCTGCCGAGCGCGACGCTCCCCGGGCCGCTCGAGACGGCGATCGTCACGCGTGTCCCTTTCGCGACGCGCGTGCCCGCCGAGGGCGACTGGTCGATCACCTGGCCGCTCGCGACGCTCGCGCTCGTCGTCGGCGCCGGCGCCGGTTCGAGGCCCGCCGCGCGCAGCTTCGCCGATGCCGCCGCTTCGGTCTGCCCCGCGACCGACGGCACCGTCACTTTCGCCGTCGAGGAGCCGAGCAGCAGCACCGCCGCGACGATCGCGCCGACGACGAGCGCCGCGAGCAGCCCCCACAGCACGACGCGCCCGACGCCCGGCCCCTCGTCCGGCTCCTCGCGCTGCTCTTCGTAGAGCTCGGCCGCCGGCAGCAGCAGTGCGCCCGTCGGGTGCGCGCCGTCGCGCTGCCCGGCGTGCGTGCGCTGCGCCGCCGCACCCGCGCCCGCCCAGCCCTCGCCGGCCGCGCCGGCGCCGAGCACAGCCGTGCCCGCCGTCGCCGCCGAAGCCGGCAGCGTCTCGCGCTCGCGCTGCAGCGCCGCGATGAACTCGTCGGCGTCGGCGAAGCGCTGCGCCGGGTCCTTCGCGAGCGCGCGCAGCACGATCGCGTCGAGCCCCGGCGGCACCGACGGGTTGACCTCGCTCGGCGGCCGCGCCTGCGCCGAGACCTGCTTGAACGCGATCGCGACCGCCGTCTCGCCGTCGAACGGCACGACGCCCGTCAGCAGCTCGTAGAGGATCACGCCGATCGAGTACAGGTCCGATGAGCCGCTGACTTCATGCCCCTGCGCCTGCTCCGGGGAGAGATATTGCGCCGTGCCCATGATCGAGCCCGTCAGCGTCATGTCCGACGCGCCCGCGCGCGCGATGCCGAAGTCCGTCACGCGCGCGCGTCCCTCCTCGTCGATGATCACGTTGTGCGGCTTCAGGTCGCGGTGGATCACGCCGCGCCGGTGCGCGAAGCGCGCCGCGCGCAGGATCTGGATGACGATGTCGATCGCCTGCGCCGGCGCGAGCGGTCCCTGCTCGCGCACGAGCGTCTTCAGCGAGCGGCCCGCGACGTACTCCATCGCGATGTAGTACGTCCCCTCCCACTCGCCGCGGTCGAAGATGCCGACGATGTTCTGGTGCGAGAGCCCCGCCGCGCTCGACGCCTCGCGCTTGAAGCGCTCGACGAACTCCTGGTCCTCGGCGAAGTGGTGGTGCAGCAGCTTGACCGCGACCTGCCTGCCGAGCAGACTGATCTTCGGCCAGGTAGACGTCCGCCATCCCGCCCGAGCCGACGCGTGAGATCACCTTGTAGCGACCGTCGATCACCGTGTCCGGCTCAACCATCGCCGGCCCTCCCCAGCGCGCGTGCGCGTCTCGGCTGCGGCCGGCTACGCATGCAGCAGCCTTTCGAGCACCTGCCGCGCGATCGGCGCCGCGAACGCCGCGCCCTGCCCCGGCACGCCCTTCAGCGTCACCGCGATCGCCGCACGCGGCGCCGATGCCGGCGCGAACGCGATGAACCACACGTTGTTGATCGCCGTGCCGATCTGCGTCTCCGCCGTCCCCGTCTTGCCGGCGACCTGCACGCCCGCGATCTGCGCCGAGGTGCCCGTGCCTTCGTTGACCACCGCTTCCATCATCGCGCGCACGGCGGCAGCCGTCGACGACTTCATCACAACCGACTGCACGTGCGGTGAGATCCGCTGCACCGTGCGCCCTTCCGGGTCGACGATCCGCGAGGTCATGTGCGGCTGCATCAGCCGCCCGCCGTTCGCGACCGCCGCCGCGACCTCCGCCATCTGCAGCGGCGTCACCTCGAGTTTGTCCTGCCCGATCCCCATGCGCCCGACGTCGACCTGAGCGCTCGTCGGCGAGATCAGCCGCGCGCCGCTGTACTCGCCGCTCGTCGACATCTCTTCCGCCGGGTAGTCGAGCTGCGGCTTGGAGTCGAAGCCGAAGCGGCGCATGTAGCGAGCCATCGTCTGCTTGCCGACGTGCTCGGCGACCTGCGCCCAGACCGTGTTGACCGATTTCGCGAGCGCCTGCGTGAGCGTGATCTGCCCGAAGCTCTCGTCGTCGTCGTTCGCGAGCGGCACGCCCGAGATCGGCACGTCGTTGCGCCCGTCGACCGTCGATTCGCGCGTGTACTGCCCCGTGTCGATCGCCGCCGTCGCCGTCACGATCTTGAACGTCGAGCCCGGCGCGTAGCCGAACTGCGTCGCGCGGTCGACGAGCGGCTTGCCCGTCGAGTCCTTCGCGAGCCGCTCGTAGCTGCGCGTCGAGCTCAGCGCGTTCGGGTCATACGACGGCGAGGACGCCATCACCTCGACCGCGCCGCTGCGCGGGTCGAGCGCGACGACCGCGCCTTCGTGCCCCGCGAGCGCCGCGTTCGCAACCTGCTGCGCCGCCGGGTCGAGCGTCGTGTAGACGGCGTTGCCCTGCCGCTTCTTGCCCTGCAGCTGATCGAGGATGCTCTGGAGGTTCGTGCCCGTCTGACCGTTCAGCGTCGAGTTGCGAAAGCGCTCGAGCCCCGTCCGGCCGAGATCGGTGTAGTAATAGCCGATCGCGTGCGCGAACTCTTCGCCCGTCGGGTAGCGCCGTTCGTAGACCGCTTCCGCGCCGCGCGATTCGGCGCTGCGCACGCTGCGCGCGAGCACCGTGCCGTTCGCCGCGAGGATCCGCCCGCGGTCGATCCGCTGCTGCTCGAGCAGCGAGCGCGCGTTCAGCGGGTTGTCGCGCAGCGACGACGCTTCGAACACCGTCCAGCGCGACGTGAACGCGAGCAGCACCGCGAACATCACGATCACCAGGCCGAACAGCCGCACGATCGGCCGGTTCATTCGAGCTGCCCCAGTTCGAGGCTGCGCATCAGCCCGCCCGCGTTGCTTTCCGAGCGCAGCGAGTGGTCGAGCAGCGTGTGGCGCTCGTGCGCGCTCAGCGTCGACGCGCTCACGCCGGAGACGTAGTCCGGCGAGTACAGCGCGAGGCCGCCCGGCAGCTTGTACGGCACGCCGCGGAACATCGTCACCAGGCCGCGTTCGTTCGTGCCGATGAAGTAGACCTCCTGCAGCGCGATGTACGCCGCGCCGCCGATCACGCCGAGGATCGCCAGCACGACGAGCAGCGCGCCGACGCGCCGCAGGCGCAGGCGTCGCCGTTGCGGCGCGCGCTCGGCCGCCGGCTGGCGCGGGCGGCGCGGCACGACCGGTCGCGCGTCGTCGTCAGCCGCCGGCGCCGGCGTCGCGCGCTCCGTTGCCGTCGCCGTCGCGGCCGTCATCTTCCGGTCATCCAAAGAGGTCTCGCCGGACTCCGGCCGATCGGCCATCGGCGCCGTCACGGCCGGTGCCTCCTCGGTCAGCGGCGACGCGCTCGTGTCGAGCTCCTCGACGCGCAGCAGCACGACCGTGATGTTGTCGCGCCCACCCGCCTCGTTCGCCGCCGCGATCAGTCCCTCGCCGGCGTCGCGCAGGGTCGCGTGCGCGCGCAGCACCGTCGCGACCTGCTCCTCGGTCAGCATCGTCGTCAGGCCGTCGCTGCACAGCAGGTACACGTCGCCGTCGCGCGCCGAGTACGAGCGCGTGTCGACCTCGACGACGCCCTCCGGACCGAGCGCGCGCGTGATCACCGAGCGCTGCGGATGCTCGACGGCTTCCTCCGGCGTCAGCCGCCCCTGGCGGATCAGCTCGTCGACGAGCGAGTGGTCGTCGGTCAGCCGCGTCAGCTCTCCGTCGCGCAGGCGGTACGCGCGGCTGTCGCCGACGTGCGCGATCGCGACGTCGCGCTCGCCGACGTACACCGCCGTCAGCGTCGTGCCCATCCCCGCCTGCTCGGCGTTGCTGTGCGAGAGCTCGTAGATCCGCGCGTTCGCCCGCTGCGCAACCGTCGCCAGCGCCACCTCCGGCTCGGCCGGGTCGCCGACGCCCGGCTCGAACGCCTCGACCGCGATCCGCGAGGCGACCTCGCCCGCCTGCGCGCCGCCCATCCCGTCGGCGACGACGAACAGCGGCGCGCGCGCGAGCATCGAGTCCTCGTTTGCGCGGCGCTGGCGGCCCGTGTCCGTCGCTGCGTACTGCTCTGCTACGCGCAGCATCTCAGTCGACCTCGAACGTGAATTCGCTGTCGCCGATCCGCACGCGGTCCCCCGGATGCAGCGGGCGCGGGCCCTGCAGCACCTCCTCGTTGAGGTACGTCCCGTTCGTCGAGCCGAGATCCTCGATCACGACCGTACCGGCCTGCTCGAAGATCCGCGCGTGCCGCGAGGACGCGAACGGGTCCTCGAGGCGGATCTCCGCGCGATCGCCGCGCCCGAGCACGAGGTCGCCGTCGATGTCATAGATCATCCCCGCCTCGTGCCCCGGCGCACGCTCGACGACGAGCTTCGGCGAGCGATGCGCGACGTCCGCGCCCGGCGAGCTCGCCGAGTACATCCCCGTCGCGTCCGGCGCGACCGGCGCCGCCTGCGCGCCGCCGCGCTCGGCGAGCAGCGTCGCGTCGCCTCCGCGCAGGTCGCGCCGCGCGCTGCGCGCGACCCACAGCACGAACAGGTACAGCACGGCGAGGAAGCCGAACTTCAGCGCTACCGATACGGGCGCGAGCGACGTCATCCAAGCTCGAAGACGATCTCCGTCGAGCCGAGCTCGACCCGGTCTCCGCTGCGCAGCGGCTGCGCGCCGGCGACCGTTCGGCCGTTGACGCGCACGCCGTTCGTCGAGCCGAGGTCCGCGACTGTCCAGCCGTCGCCCGCCGCCGGGCGGATCTCGGCGTGACGGCGCGAGATGCTCGAGTCCTCGAGCACGATGTCGCAGTCGCGGCTGCGCCCGAGCGTCGCGCCGCGCGGCGGCACCGGCAGCCGCCGACCGTCGACCGTCACGAGCGCGCGCGAGCGGCGCCGGCCCTGCGCCTCCTCGACCTCGCCGCGCACGCGCGCCGAGCTGCTGTAGATCATCGTCTCGCCGTGCTCGCCCTCCGGCTCCGGCTCTCCGGCGAACGCCTCCGCGCGCTCCTCCGGCGCGCCCGCGCGTGTCAGCTGCGCCTGGATCCCGAATTCGCCGAGCGAGAGCTGCTCGTCGGTGTGGAACGTCACGATCGGACTCGACGGCAGGATCAGCTCCTCGCGCCGCGCGTGCTCGAGCAGGTACGCGCACAGCTCGTCGATCACCTCGTGCTCGACTCCGTCGTAGCGTTCGCGGTCCTCCGGCGAGAGCCACACCGCGTACTCGTTCGGCGCGTACGTCCGCGAGACCGACATCGTGCGGTGCTCGTCCATCTCGCGCGCGAGCTTGCGCGCGAGTTCGATCGGGCGCACCTCCGAGCGGAACAGACGCCCGAAGGTGCCCTCGACGAGGTTCGCGATCGTTGTCTCGACGCTCTTCAGCACGTTCATTGGCGGGCGGCTGCACCGCGCCGGCGTGAGCCGGCGCTCGGCGCTCGGCGACGCCGAGCCCATTGGGCCTGGGCGAGCCGTGAGGCCATGCTACGTCAGACCGCGCCGCGCAGAGCGCGGGCCGCGACCGCGAGCGCCCCGCCGAGCACCGCGCCGACGATCAGCCCGCGCGGCGAGAGCAGCGCCGTGCCGGCGCTCAGGCCGCCGTCGAGCAGCGGCGTCGCCGTCGCGATCGCCCCCGACCAGACCGACGCCGCGACGACGTCCAGCGCCGCTCCGCGGCCGCGCACGAGCAGCGGCAGCAGCGCCGCGCCGAGCGCCCACAGCCCCGCTCCGAGCAGCGTCGCGACGCTGAACAGCGGCCCGAGCACGTGCACCACCGTCTCGTTCGGCGAGCCCTCCCAGACCGCGCGCGACGGCGTCCCCGCAACCGGCCCGAGCCACAGGTGGCGCGCCGTCAGCGGCTCCGCGAGCGCAAGCCACCAGTACCCGAGCGCGCCGAGCGCCGCACGCATCCGCCAGCGCGCCGCCTGCCCCGCGATCGCCGGGAACGCCGCCGCGAGGCCGACGTAGCCGAGCGCCGGCGCGAGCACGCATGCAAGCCACCCGCCCGTCCCCGCGCGGTCGCGACGCCCGATCGGCAGCGCCGCGATCGGCAGCAGCGCGCACAGCAGCAGCAGCGCGACGCCCGCTCGCCCGCTCGCCGTCTGCCACACGGCCAGCGCCAGCGCGAGCGCCAGCCACAGCAGGCGCGGCATCCCGCGGCGCGGCTCGCTGCGCTCGCGTTCGCCGTGCTGCTGTGCTCGCTCGAGCGCATCCTCGAGCTCCGACCTCGCCGGCGCCTGCGCGCGCTCCGGCGCCGCCGGCGCCGTCACCGCTCGCCTGCGCGGCGCGATCAGCGGCCGGCGCTCGGTCCACGGCGGCGGCGCCTCGAGCCGCCCGCGCCGGTCCTCCGCGTGGCGCTCGGCGGCGCGCGGGTCCTCTTCACCGAGCGTCGCGTCGTCGTCCCACTCCTCGTCGATCGCCTCGTCGAGCCCGAGCTCGAGCGCCTCGCGCAGCTCGGCGAGCGTTCCACGCGCGCCCGGCGAGCGCACGAGCGCGCGGTCGATCGCGCGCACGAGCTCGCGCGGCAGGTCGCGGCGTGCGCGAGCGAGCGACGGCAGCGGGCGGCCGATCCGCCTGACCGTCTCCGCCGGCGTCGCGCCGCGCACCGGGTTGACGCCGCTCAGCGCCTCGTACAGCACGAGCGCGAGCGAGTACAGGTCGGCCGCCTCGCCCGCGCCGCGACCGTCGCTCTGCTCCGGCGCCATGTACGCGAGCGTTCCGAGCACGTCGCCCGTCCGCGTCAGCGCGTCCTGGCCGCTCAGACGTGCGCCGCCGAAGTCGGTCAGCTTCGCGACCGCCGCGGAGCCCTCCGCCGGCTCCGTCGCCGTCGGAGCGTGCTCGACGTGCGGCACGAGCACGTTCTGCGGCTTGACGTCACGGTGGATCACGCCGCGCGCGTGCGCGTGTTCGAGCGCGCCGCACAAAGCGACGCCGATCTGCAGCACCTCGTCGTCGTCGAGCTCGTCGTCGGCGATCAGCCGCGCGAGCGTGTCGCCGTCGACGAGCTCCGAGATCAGGTAGAACGCGTCGTCGGCCGGGCACGCCTCGTACAGCGCGACGATCGCCGGATGCGCCAGGCGCGCGCTCGCGAGCGCCTCGCGGCTCGCGCGCTCGCCGTCCTCCTCCGGCGCGAGCGCGATCCGCTTGACGGCGACCTCGCGACGCAGCAGCTCGTCGTGCGCGCTCCAGACGACGCCGAAGCCGCCCGCGCCGAGGCGCTCGCGCAGCCGGTAGCGCCCGAGCACGAGCGCATCGGCGCCGGGGCCGTCGTTCCACTCGGCGCGCGCGCGCGGACGCCTGGGCCGGCCGGGACTCTGTTGCGCAAGCGTCTGCGACTCCACCGGCTCCTGCGTTCGCCGCGAGCGGCCGCCGTCCCTGCTCGCGACCGCAGGAGAAGGTACGTTGGGGGAGAAGTTGCAGGATGGCCGGGCAGCCGGCCGGCGGTCATACTGGCCGTTTTCAAGTCCCTGCAAGGAGCAACTTTTGTCGTTCTTCGACGACGGCGAGGAGGAGACGGTCCAGCGGCCCGCCAGCCGCGCCCCGCGGACGCCGCAGCGTCCAAGCCCGCGCCGGCCACAGCGGCCGAGTGGCTCGCTGCCCGTCGACCGGCACACGCTGATGGTTCGCCGGCGCGTCGTCTTCGGCGCCGCGATCGTCCTGCTGATCCTCATCGCACTGCTCATCAACGGCTGCCTCAACGGCGAAAAGACGCAGGCGCTGAAGGACTACAACCACGAAGTCTCGACCGTCGCGCAGGAATTCGACGAACACGTCTCGCGCCCGCTGTTCGAAGCGCTGACCGGCGCCGGCGCCAAGTCGGCGTTGAACGTCGAGGTGCAAGTCGGCCAGCTGCGCGTGCAGGCCGAGCAGCTCGCGACGCGCGTCAAAGACCTGAAGACGCCCGGCGAAATGGCCGCTGCGCAGCGCAACCTGCTGCTCGCGTTCGACCTGCGCTCGGAAGCCGTCGCGAAGATCGCCGGGCTCGTGCCGACGGCGCTCGGCGGCCAGGGCAAACAGGCGACCGCGCAGATCGCCGGCGCGCTCGAGCTGTTCCTCGGCTCCGACGTGATCTACTCGCAGCGCGTCGCGCCGCTGATCCAGCAGGCGCTCGCCAACGACGGCGTCCACGGGCTGACGACCGCGACCTCGCGCTCGCTGCCGAACATCGGCTGGCTCGAAGCCTCGACCGCCGCCGCGCGCATCACCGGCCAGGGAGCGAGCTCGACGCAGACCGGCCAGCCGCTCCCCGGTCACCACGGCAGCGCGCTCAAGGGCGTCAGCGTCGGCACGCAGACGCTCGAACCCGAACCTGCGCTCAACCACGTCAGCGGCGGCGGCAACCCGACGTTCACCGCGCAGGTCGAAGACGCCGGCGAATTCCCCGAGACCGACGTCACCGTCGACGTCACCGTCACAGCCGGCGGCAAGCAGTTCAAGGCCTCTCACGCGATCGAAAAGACCGAACCCGGCAAGGCCGTCAGCGTCGACATCCCCGTCAACGGCGTCCCCCTCGGCGAGGCATCGAAGATCGAAGTCCAGGTCCAGCCCGTCCCCGGAGAAACGAACCACGAAGGCACCAAGAACACGTATCTAGCGATCTTTGGCAAATAGCCCAAGCCCGCGCCAGAGCCGGCCCGGATGGCCGGCCACGTAACCGCCGTGGCGGCCGGAGCGTTCTCAAGATGTGACAAGGAGCGGAGGCCGGCTCGGCCAGAAGGCAGGATGCCGGTCACATGGGCTCGGGCGGAAGCCCCTACCCCGCTCACACCGGCATGCCCAACAGCTAAGTTGTGCCGATGGTCGCGACCTCGCTGACAACGACGCAGGGCATCGTCGCGCTCGCGGCCGCCGCGCTCGCGCTCGTCGCGCTCGTCTGCTGCGCGGCACTGCTCGTCAACCAGCGTCGGATCCGCCGCGCGCAGCAGCTCGTGCTCGGCGATCACGGCCCCGAGGACCTCGTCGCGCACGCGGCGCGCCTGCAGGACGCCTTCGAAGCGCTGCGCACCTACGTCGACGACGTCGCGCTGCGCCTCGACACGCGCCTCGGCGCAGTCGAGGCCGCACTGCGCGGCACGGTCGCGCACCGCGCGCTCGTCCGCTATGACGCCTACAACGAGCTCTCCGGGCAGCAGTCGGTCTCGATCGCGCTGCTCGACGACGAACGCTCGGGGATCGTGCTGACCTCGATCCACCACCGCGACCAGGCGCGCGTGTACGCCAAGCAGGTGCACGGCGGGCAGGGCGAACTCGAGCTCTCGCCGGAGGAGGCCGAGGCCGTGCGCGTCGCGCTGAGCGGCGGACAGCCCCGGGCGGCCGGCGATGAGCCCGCCGCCTGAGTCGCGCTCGGGCCGAGCGCGCGTCGGCTACCTCGGGCCGGAGGGGACGTTCAGCGAGGAGGCGCTGCTCGCGAGCGCCGCCGCCGACATGGTCGAGCCAGTCGCGCTGCCGACGATCTACGAGACCGTCAGCGCGCTGCGCCAGCACGATGTCGAGTGGGCGCTCGTGCCGATCGAGAACTCGCTCGAGGGCTCGATCAACGTGACGCTCGACCTGCTCGCCGGCGAGGCCGCCGACGTGCGCATCGTCGGCGAGGTGCTGCTGCGCGTGCGCCACTCGCTGATCGCCGCCGAGCCGGTCGAGCTCGCCGAGATCGACACCGTGCTGACGCACCCGCAGGTGCCCGGCCAGTGCACGACGTTCCTACGCGAGCAGCTCGCGTGCGCGCAGGTGCTCCCGGCGAGCTCGACCGCCGAGGCCGTGCGCGTCGTCGTCGCCGAGCGGCGGCGCTCGCAGGCCGCGATCGGCACGCTGCTCGCCGCCGAGGTGTACGGCGGCGCCGTCGTGCGCGAGGGCATCGAGGACCGCGCCGACAACGAAACGCGCTTCGCCTGGCTCGCACGTGCCGGCGGCGAGAGCGGCGACGAGGCCGCGCTGCCGCCGCTGCGCGCGAGCGAGGTCGCGAGCGCGAAATGGAAGACATCGCTCGTCTTCTGGGGGCTCGGCGCGAAACGCGCCGGCTGGCTGCTGCGCTGCCTGGCGACGTTCGCGCGGCGCGAGATCAACCTGACGAAGATCGAGTCGCGGCCGCGGCGCGAGCAGCTCGGCGACTACATGTTCTTCGTCGACGTCGAAGGACGCCTCGCCGAAGCGCGCCTGGCGCAGGCGCTCGACGCGCTGAAGGAGATGTGCGAAGAGGTGCGCGTGCTCGGCTCCTACCCCGCCGCCGCGCGCGGCGGCCCGCCCGCGCGAGCCGGCGCCTGAGGCGGGCACGCCCCCCGGGCGCGCCCTGAGCCAAAGCGCGGCAGCGCCCCGCTAGACTGCCGCGTTGAGCATGGAGAGCACCGTCCCACCAGAGCCGGTGGGGTCCGTGTCGCCAACCGAGCACCAGCGGCGCGGACCTGAGACATCGCCGAGTACGGCGATGGGCGGTCGGGTGCTTGTTCTCAACGCGACGTACGAGCCGATCAACGTCTGCACCGTGCGTCGCGCCGTCGTCCTGCTGCTCAAGGACAAGGCCGAGCTCGTCGAGCGCGGCCGCTGGGACCTGCACTCCGAGAGCTCGACGCTCGCGCGTCCGGTCGTCATCCGTCTCGTCAGCTACGTCAACGTCCCGCGCGACGCGCACCGGCGCAAGATCACGCGCCGCGCCGTCTTCGCGCGCGACAGCTGGACCTGCCAGTACTGCGGCTCGCGCTCGAACCTCACCGTCGACCACGTCATCCCGCGCTCGAAGGGCGGCTCCTCGAACTGGGAGAACATCGTCGCCTCGTGCGCTCCGTGCAACCGGCGCAAGGGCGACCGGCTGCCGCGTCAGGCGAACATGCACCCGAAGCGCACGCCGCGCACGCCGCGCGCGGAGATCTTCATCCACGTCGCCAGCCCGACGATTCCGGCGGCGTGGCTCCAGTACCTGCCGCAAGCAGCCTAGAAACGACAGAAGGCGCCTCGACTGGGCGCCCTCTGCCGTAATGCTCTGACTGGAAACCGAGACGAATGGTGCGTCAGCCGGAGGGACCAGGACCGGCAGCCGTCTCGGGGTGTCCCGGGTTGGATTCCGCTAAGCGGACCAGCCTTTCCGACCTAGCGGCCGGTCACCTCCAGGGTCCCGCAAGAACTGTCAGACAACGTACGGACCACCTCCTTTCTCTGGTCCGCTCAGATTAGCGAACGGACGTGACGCGGAGGGGAGGCTCGCGGCTAGCGGATGATCACGCCGAACTCTTGCGTGTACAGCGCGCCCTGCACGTCTTCGGCGAGCGACTGCGGCACGGCGGGCTCGACGTCGATCCCCGTTTCGACGTACTTCGTTTCGAGGATGTTCGCGAGGTGCTCCGGCGAGGCGATCCACGCTTTGACGATCGCTTCGGGCGTCGACAGCGTGAGCGTTCCCCACGCGAGGTTCTCGCCGACGACGTAGCCGACTTCCGAGCTCGGGATGTAGCCCGTTTCGCGCACGCGGTCGACCGGCGTGATCCCCGACGGCGAGATGTGGTCGAAGTAGTCGTCGGCGATCATTTCGCGGCCGTGGCTTTCGGCGGCGGCTTCGAGCTGCGCATTCGTCTGCAACGGCTGCCTGCCGTTCTGCGCGCGCTCGGTGTTGACGAGGCACAGCACGGCCGCGCGGACGAGCGGCAGGTTCGCCGGTTCGGGCGTCAGCTCGGTGTTCGCGCAGGGCGTCGCGAGGACCTCCGCGATCGCCGCCGCCTGGCTTGCGGCCACTTCACCGGCGGCGCTCGACTGCGCTTTCGCGGGGCTCGCGCTCGCGGGGCTCGCCGAGCGTCTTGCGCGTGTGCGCGTCGCCGTCGAGCGGCGCCTCGAAGCCACGCAGCCAGACCGCGACGAGCTGTGTCCGCGTCGCTCGGCGGCCGTGCCGCGGCACGCAGATCCGGTCTTTCGCGCCTGCGCACGGTGCGCCGGCGCGTGCGTCCCGCCGGTGCTCGACGCGTACGCGATGCTGCCGTTCGCGGCGCTGACGCCCGCGGGCACGACGCTGACGGCAGGCGCTACAGCGGGCGCCGACAGCGCCGCGACGGCGGCGATCGACGCGGCGAGCACGAGCGATGTGCGAAGGCGGGTCATGCATTGGCTGTCGACCCGCCGCGAGCTTCATGTGAGGCTTTAGCTTGGAATTTGGACGGTTTTAGGCCGTACCCTGCAAATCCCCTGCCGGAGCCGCGCCGTTCTCGCCGCTCCCGGCAGGCGTCGGCTGCGTGCTGCCCTCGGGCTCGCCGGCGTCATCGCCCGCGTCCACGACGACCGCGACGGCGCTGACGAGATCGTCGTCCTTGAGGTTCATCACGCGGACTCCCGTCGCCGAGCGGCCTTGCTGGGAGATGCCGCCGGCCGAGGTCCGCTGGACCATCCCGCCGACGCTGATGAAGACGAGCTCCTGGTGCTCGCGCACGACGAGCGCACCGGCGAGGCCGCCCTTGCGCTCGGTCAGGCCGATCGTCTTGACGCCTTTCGCGCCGCGGTTGGTCTTGCGGTACTGCGCGATCTGCGTGCGCTTGCCGTAGCCGTTGTCGGTCACGACAAGCAGGTCCATGTCGTCGCGTGCGACGTCCATCGCGATCACCTCGCCGCTCTTGCCGACGTCCATCCCGCGGACTCCCGTCGTGTCGCGGCCCATCGAACGGGCGTCGGACTCCGCGAAGCGCACCGTCAGGCCGGCCTTCGAGACCATGATGATCTCGTCGTTCGGGTCGACCGCGCGCACGGCGAGCAGCTCGTCGTCGTCGCGGATGTTGATCGCGATGATCCCGTCGGCTTTGATCGGCGTGTTGTAGGCGAGGAACTCGGTCTTCTTGACCGTGCCCGACTTCGTCGCGAAGACGAGGTACTTCGTCTCGGTGAAGTCGCGCGTCGAGACGACCGCCTGGATCCGCTCGCCTTCGCGCAGCGGCAGGATGTTGACGAGCGCGCGTCCCTTCGCCGTGCGCGAGGCCTCCGGCAGCTCGTAGACCTTCGAGCGGTAGACCTTGCCGCGGTTGGAGAAGAACAGCAGGTAGTCGTGCGAGGAGCAGACGAACAGATGCTCGATGAAGTCGCCGTCCTTCATGTCCATCCCCGTCACGCCACGGCCGCCGCGCTGCTGCTGGCGGTAGGTCGCGAGCGGCAGCGACTTGACGTAGCCGCTCTGCGTGATCGTGATCACCATCTGCTGGTCGGCGATCAGGTCCTCGATGTCGATTTCGTCCTCCGAGTGGCTGATCTCCGTGCGACGCTCGTCGCCGAAGCGCTCGGAGATCTCCGTGAGCTCCTCCTTGATCACGGCGAGCACGCGCGACTCGTCGCCGAGGATCGCGCGCAGCTCGGCGATCCGCTCGGTCACGTCGGCGTGCTCCTGTTTGATCGAGTCGGCCTCGAGCGCGGTCAGCTGCGAGAGGCGCAGGTCGAGGATCGCGCTCGCCTGGATGTGGCTCAGCTCGAAGCGCTCGACGAGCTGCTCGCGCGCGGCGTCGCGGTCGCGCGAGCCGCGGATCAGCTCGATGATCGCGTCGAGGTTCTCGAGCGCGATCAGCAGGCCCAAGAGGATGTGTGCGCGCGCCTCCTTTTCGGAGAGCTCGTGCTTCGTGCGGCGCACGATCACCTCGCGCTGGTGCGCTACATAGTTGTGGATGACCGCCTGCAGGGGCAGCGTGCGCGGCACGTTGTCGACGAGCGCGACCATGTTGACGCCGAACGTGCTCTGCATCGGCGTGTGCTTGTAGAGCTTGTTCAGCACGACCTTCGGGATCACGTCGCGCTTGAGCTCGATCACGAGCCGCATGCCGCGCTTGTCGGACTCGTCGCGCAGGTCGGAGATCTCGGGGATCCGTTTGTCGTGCACGAGGTCGGCGATCTTCGAGATCAGGCCGCCGTCGCCGCCCTTCTTGACCATGAACGGCAGCTCGGTGACGACGATCGCCTCCTTGCCCTGCTTCAGCGGCTCGACGTGTGCGCGTGCCTGGACGCGTACACGCCCACGTCCTTTCTCATAGGCGTCTTTGATCCCCGCGTGGCCGAGGATGATCCCCCCGGTCGGGAAGTCCGGCCCTCTGATGTGACGCATCAGCCCGGCCGTGTCGATGTCCTGGTCGTCGATGTAGGCGATCGTCGCCGCGATGACCTCGCGCAGGTTGTGCGGCGGGATGTTCGTCGCCATACCGACGGCGATCCCCGACGAGCCGTTGACGAGCAGGTTCGGGAACCGCGCGGGCAGGACGAGCGGTTCGCGGCGCGAGCCGTCGTAGTTCGGCGCGAAGTCGACCGTGTCCATGTCGAGGTCGCGCAGCATCTCGGTCGCGATCCGCGCCAGGCGCGCCTCCGTGTAGCGCATCGCGGCCGCCGGGTCGTCGTCGACCGAGCCGAAGTTCCCCTGGCCGTCGACGAGCTCGTTGCGCATCGAGAAGTCCTGAGCCATGCGCACGAGCGCGTCGTAGATCGCCGAGTCGCCGTGCGGGTGATAGTTGCCCATCACCTCGCCGACGATCTTCGCGCACTTCGCGTATGAGCGCGTCGGCCCGAGGCCGAGCTCGTTCATCGCGTACAGCACGCGCCGGTGTACCGGCTTCAGCCCGTCGCGAACGTCGGGCAGCGCGCGGCCGACGATGACCGACATCGCGTAGTCGAGATACGCCGTGCGCATCTCCTCCTCGAGCGCGCGCGGTTCGACGTTGCCGCCGCCGATGACGTCAGTCGAAGCCACTATGCCTCCTCAGGATCGGCGCAGCTCGGCTCAGACATCGAGGTTTGCCACCGCCCTCGCGTTGTCCTCGATGAACCCGCGCCTGGGCTCAACCTGGTCGCCCATCAGCATCGAGAAGATCCGGTCGGCGGCAAACGCGTCCTCGAGCGTGACCTGCGCGAGCGTGCGCGTGGCCGGCGCCATCGTCGTTTCGCCGAGCTGTTCGGCGTTCATCTCGCCGAGGCCCTTGAAGCGCTGCAGTTTGACGCCCTTCTGCGCGACGGTCATCACGGCCGCGTGCAACGCCTCGAACGACGGCGCCGTCTCGCTCGCGTCGCCGAGCCTTACGTCGAACGCCGGCGTGCCGGCGAGCTCGATCAGCTGCGCGTGCACCCGCGCGAGCTGGCGGTACTCCTGCGAGTCGAACAACGAGTGCTTGATGCGATGCGTCAGCGCGAAGCCGGTCTTCGCTTCGACCGCCTTTACGCGGATCTCGCCGTCGACGTCTGAGATCAGCTCCGTCGCATGCGTCTCGCCGTCGACGCCGACACGACCGAGCAGCTCGACGGCCTCGGCGGCGTTCGTGACGCCCTCGCCGAGCAGCGAGGACTCTTCGAGGAACTGCACGACGCCGTGGCCGTAGCGCCCGCGCAGCGAGAGCGCCCAGCCTTCGTACTGCTTGAGCAGCCGCGAGAAGCGCTGCCAGCGCGCCTCGGTCAGCTTGAACTGGGTGCCGTGGCGGTCGAAGACCTCGATCTTCTCCCACTTGTCGGCGAGCAGGATCTCTTCGAGCTCGGAGTCCTTCTCGATGTAGCGCTCGCGCGAGCCCTGCTTGATCTTGTAGAGCGGTGGCTTGGCGATGTAGACGTAGCCCTCTTCGATCAGCTCTTTCATCTCGCGGAACAGCAGCGTCAGCACGAGCGTGCGGATGTGCGCGCCGTCGACGTCGGCGTCGGTCATCAGCACGACCTTGTGGTAGCGCGCGTTCTCGATGTTGAACTCGTCGCGCACGCCGGTGCCGATCGCCGTGATCAGCGCCTGGATCTCGGTGTTCTGCAGCACCTTGTCGATCCGCGACTTCTCGACGTTGAGGATCTTCCCGCGCAGCGGCAGGACGGCCTGCGTGTTGCGGTCGCGTCCCTGCTTCGCCGAGCCGCCGGCGGAGTCGCCCTCGACGACGAACAGCTCGGCGAGCGAGGGGTCCTTGACCGAGCAGTCGGCGAGCTTGCCCGGCAGCGTCGAGTTCTCGAGCGCCGACTTGCGGCGCGTCAGGTCGCGCGCCTTGCGCGCGGCCTCGCGTGCGCGTTGCGCCTGGACCGACTTCATGATCACCGCGCGCGCCTCGCTCGGGTTCTCCTCGAGGAACTCGCCGAGGCCGGTGTTGACGATCGACTCGACGAACCCAGCCATGCCCGGGTTGCCGAGCTTCGTCTTCGTCTGTCCCTCGAACTGCGGGTCGCGCAGCTTGACCGAGATCACAGCCGTCAGGCCCTCGCGCACGTCCTCGCCGGAGAGGTTGCCGTCTTTCTCCTTGAGCAGGCCGTGGTCGCGCGCGTACTTGTTCAGCGTGCGCGTCAGCGCCGAGCGGAAGCCCGACATGTGCGAGCCGCCCTCGCGCGTGTTGATGTTGTTGGCGAACGAGTGGATCGACTCCTGGTAGGAGGAGTTCCACTGCATCGCGACCTCCGCCGCGCCCTCCTCGCTCTCGCCGGAGAAGAAGATCACCTTGCGGTGGACCGTCTCCTTGTTCTCGTTCAGGTAGCCGACGAAGTCCTCGATGCCGCCCTCGTAGCGGAACGTCGCCGAGTGACCCTCGCCGCGCTCGTCGACGATCGAGATCTTCAGGCCGCGCGTGAGGAACGCCGTCTCGCGCAACCGCTCCTCGAGCGTCAGGAAGTCGAAGTCGAGCGTCTCGAAGACCTCGGCGTCGGGCAGGAACGTGATCGTCGTGCCGGTCGGAGCGCCGGGCGGCAGCTTCTCGCCCTCGGCCAGCTCGCCGAGCGGCGTGCCGCGCGAGTAGTCCTGCGTGTAGACGTGGCCGTCGCGGCGGATCTCGACGTGCAGCTGCTCGGACAGCGCGTTGACGACCGACACGCCGACGCCGTGCAGGCCGCCCGAGACCTTGTAGCCGCTGCCCTCGCCGAACTTGCCGCCCGAGTGCAGGACGGTCAGCACGACCTGGACGGCGGGCAGGCCCTCCTTCTCCATGATCGCGACGGGGATCCCGCGGCCGTTGTCGGTCTCCGTGACCGAGTTGTCCGGATGCACGGTGACCGAGACCTCCGTGCAGAAGCCGGCGAGCGCCTCGTCGACCGAGTTGTCGACGAGCTCGTAGACGAGATGGTGCAGGCCCATCACGCCCGTCGATCCGATGTACATCCCCGGCCGCTTGCGAACGGCCTCGAGGCCTTCGAGGACGGTGATGTCCTGAGCGTCGTAGCTGGCCGAGCCGCCGGTCATCGACGGGTCGTTCTCGCCGCCCTTCGCGGCGCCTCCGCGGACGCCATCGTCGGGACCGTCACCGTTTGTCGCGCTGGTTGCCAATCGCCCTCCGTTTACGTCAGAACGCCCCGGATTCCGCGGCGCTCAGACGTGCGGACCGGGGCGAGGTTCGTGTGTACATAAGAATAGCACGCAGCGAAGTCGCTCCAGCCGGCCCGAACGCCGTAAAGCCCTGCAAAATGCAGGGAAAAGCGCCCCGCGGCGGGTCCTCGCGCATGGCGACGCAACGCGCCGCGCCGGCGGGAGCGCTCAGCCGGTCCGGCAGCGCAGCTCGCGCACGAGGTCGTCGCCGAGCGCGGCGTTCAGGCGCGGGACGATCTCACCGGCGATCAGCTCGAGCTCCTGCGCCCAGACGGAGGCCTCGCAGAGCACCGTCAGGACGCCGTCGCGCTCGGCGACGGGGCGCGCGGCGGCGGCGATCGCGCTGCCGGCGGCACGCTCCCAGACCTCCTGCACGCGTGCGAGCGTCGTCGCCGGCGCGAGCGCGACCGACAGGCGCTCGAGCGCCGGCGCGAGCGGTCTCGGCGCGGATCGCCTCACGCCGCGATCGCCTCCTGCAGGATCGCGCCCGAGGAGACGCGCAGGCGCGCGACGCGCGCCTCGCCGGCGCCGGGGACGTGCGCGAGATCGGTCGTCGCCACGACGCTCTGCCCGGCCGCCGCGAGCTCCCCGGCAAGCAGCTCACGGCGCTCGGCGTCGAGCTCGCTCATGACGTCATCGAGCAGCATGATCGGCATCCGTCGCCGCTCGCGCGCGAGCACGTCGCGCTCGGCGAGCAGCACGGCGAGCAGCGCGAGGCGCTGCTCGCCCTGTGAGCCGTACAGGCGCAGCTCGCGCGTATCGCGCAGGATCGCGAGCTCGTCGCGGTGCGGGCCGTGCCCGGAGAAGCCGCGCTCGAGGTCACTCGGCAGCCGCGCTGCGAGCTCGGCGACGAACTCCTCGACATCTGCCGCGCGGGTTCGAGGGCGGTAGCGCAGCTCGGCGTCGCCGGCGAGGCCGAGCTGATGAGCTCGCGCGCGGAACGGGTCGGCGAGCAGCGTCACGGCCGCATCGCGGTGATCGCGCACAGCGAGCGCGAAGCCGGCCAGCTCGCGGTCCCACGCGGCGAGCGTCGTCTGCGAGGCGCGGCCTGCGCGGATCCGCGCGAGCAGCGCGTTGCGTTGTGCGAGCACGCGCGCGTACTCGCGCCGATCGTTCGCACGCAGCGGCCAGAGCGCGGCGACGAGCTGGTCGAGGTGGGCGCGCCTGAGCGTCGGGGCGCCCTTCAGCAGCTCGAGGCGATCGGGCTCGAAGAAGCTCAGCAGCGGCCGGAAGTCCGCGTCGAGCAGGCGCTCGACCGGCGCGCCGTCGACCGTTAGGCGCTTGACCGCGCGCTCGCCGGCGGCTCCGGCGCCGTAGGCGACGCTCAGCTCGTGCTCGTGCGCTCCGTCGGTGCAGCGCACGACGACACGTGTGGCCTCGGCGTCGAAGCGTACGAGCTCGCGCTCGTTGCGCGTCCGCGGCGAGCGACCCGTGCAGCCGAAGTACAGCGCCTCGAGCAGGTTCGACTTGCCGGCGCCGTTCGGCCCGTGCACGACCGTCAGGCCCGGACCGAGCGCGGCCTCCGCGCGCGCGTACGTGCGAAAGTCGCGCAGCTGGACGGCGAGCACGCGCACGTCGGCTGCGCCGTCCATCGCAGCACCTCAGACGTTGAGGCGGATGGGCATGATCAGGTAGACGAAGTCGCCCGTGTCGGGGGATTCGATCAATCCCGGTCGCAGCGGGCTGATCAGCTTGAGCACCAGCTCGTCGGACTCGATGCTCTCGAGGCCGTCGCGCAGGAACTCGGGGTTGAAGCCGATCTCGAACGGCTCACCGGCGAACGGCACGGGGATCGCCTCGCTCGCCTCGCCGACATCGGGGGTCTGCGCAGAGATCGTCAGCGTGCCCTCGCTGAAGCTCAGGCGCAACGGGGCGTTCTTCTGCGCGAGCAGGCTGATGCGGCGCACGACGTCGGTCAGCTCGCCGCTCGCCAGGCGCAGCTCGTGCTCGACCGACTCGGGCAGCAGCTGGCGGTAGTTCGGGAACTGACCGTCGATCAGGCGCGAGGAGAGGATCGTCGAGCCGTGCTCGAAGACGACCTGGTTCTGCCCGACGCTGACGGCGAGCGACTCATCGGACGCGCCCTGGGCGATGCGCGCGAGCTCCTGCAGCGCCCGCGCAGGCACGTTCGCCTCGAGGCTTCCTTCGAGCGCGCTCTCGAGCGCGGTCTCCTTGACGCTGAGCCGGTAGGAGTCGGTCGCGACCATCCGCAGCTCCTGCCCGGCGGCCGACATCAGGATCCCGGTGAGAACGGGTCGCGTCTCATCGCGCGAGGCCGAGCGGGCGACGCGCGAGACCGTCTCGACGAATGCGGCCACGGGCAACTCGATCCGCGTCTCGGGCGACGGCTCGGGGAGGTTCGGGAAGTCCTCGGCCCGCAACGTGCGCAGGTGGAACGTCGCCGACCCGGAGATCAGCTCGACGTCCTGCTCGGCGCTGCGCAGCTCGAGCGTGACCCCGTCGGACGGAAGCGAGCGGGCGACGTCAAGCAGCAGGCGGGCCGGAAGGACCGCGCTTCCGGGACGGTGCATCTCGGCCTGCAGCGGAACGCGCAGGCCGATCTCGGTATCGGTTGCGCGAAGCTCCGGTGTCGCGTCGGCGTCGGCTGCGATCAGGACTCCGGAGAGCGCTGGAACCGCGCTGCGTGTCGAAGCGACGCGCGTGACAGTTTGGAGCTGATTCAGAAGCTCGGCTGTAGAGAGGGACAGCTTCATCGGAATGACGGTATGAGTGGAGTAGGTAGTAGGAGCTGTGGGTCTGTGGATTGGCCGAGCTTGGGCCTGTGAGGACGGGCGTTCGGCTTGTGGGTGAGGCTGTGGATCGCGCTGAGCAGTCTCTCAGGCGAAGCGGTCGCGCGCCACAGGGAGGCCGTCATGGGCGCTCAACGCCGAGCGACCGGCAGAGCTTATCCACAGCGTCGCGCGCTGCCGCGTCGTCTGTGAGGCGGGTCGCGGCACGGCGGCAGGCGTGCATGACGGTCGTGTGATCACGACCACCGAAGTGTCGTCCGATCGCCGGCAGCGATTCGCCGGTGAGCTCGCGTGCGAGGTACATCGCGAGCTGGCGCGGCCATGCGACGCGCGCTGTGCGCTTTGCCGAGAGCAACTCGTCGGTCGAGAGACCGAAGTGCTCGGAGACGGCGGCCTGGATGTCCGCGGCCGAGCAGCCGCCGCGCGCGGTGCGCCGCGGGCGGTAGAGCGTGTCAAGCACCTCGTGCGCGAGCGGACCGTCGAGTGGCCGCCCGGTCAGCGAGCTGTACGCGACGATGCGGATCAGCGCGCCCTCGAGCTCGCGGATGTTGTCGACGATCCGCTCGGCGATCGCTGCGATCGCATCGTCGTCGGCGATCTGCACGCCGTCGTGTTGTGCGCGCTTGTGGAGGATCGCGAGGCGGGTGGCGAGGTCGGGTGGCTGGATGTCGGCGACGAGCCCTGCGCAGAAGCGCTCGCGCAGGCGATCCTCGAGCGCCTGGAGGTCGCGTGGCGGCCGGTCGGACGTGAGCACGATCTGGCGCCCGCCGTCGTGTAGCGCGTTGAACGTGTGGAAGAACTCCTCCTCGGTCTTCGTCTTGCGCTCGAGGAACTGGACGTCGTCGAGCAACAGGACGTCGACGTCGCGGAAGCGCGCCTTGAAGCCGTCGGCGCCACCGGCGGCGAGCGAGTCGAGGAACTCGTTCGTGAACGACTCGCCGGTCGCGCAGCGGACGGTGATGCCCGGGTTGTGCGCCTGCAGCAGCGTCGCGATCGCGCTGAGCAGATGGGTCTTGCCGACACCGGGCGGTCCGCAGATGAATAGCGGGTTGTAGGCGCCTCCGGGCAACTCGCCAACCGTCAGCGCGGCCGCGTGTGCGAGGCGGTTGCAATCGCCGATGACGAACTGGTCGAACGTCAGCTTGGGATTGCCGAGTGGCTCGCGCATGATGCCGCGTGCCATCGCCGGCTCGCCGCCGGGTGGTTGCGGTGCGCCGCGACGTGGACGCCCGGCCGGGCGTGTTCGCACATCGCGAGAGGCTGTGGCATCGGACGCTCCCGATGTGTCGAGCGCGTCGCCGGTGGGCGCGCTGAGCAACTCGACGGTGGCGCCGGGGCCGAGGACGGCGGCAGCGCTCGCGTCGAGCAGGCGCCCGAAGCGATCGCGCAGCCAGCCACGCGCGTGTGCCGGTGCGTCGAGCAGCAGGTGCGTGCCACGCAGCTCATGTGGGTTCAGGGGCGCAAGCCAGATGCGGTAGGTGAGCTCGTCGACGGAGAGGGCGAGCTCGCGCTGCACGCGCGACCATATGTGCTCGAGCTCGGCGCTCACGGCAGCCTGAAACCGCTCCTCTCCCGAAGAAAATCGAGGCGACTATTCACGGAGGGGCTGGAGGGCCCCGGGGAGCGCGACTATAACGAACGGCCTGCGCCGGTCGCCGGCGCTGATCGCAACTGCCGGGAAAATTTCCGCAGGCCGTTACGCGCCCCTATACTTCGTCGCCGACGTACCGCCGAGGCGGCGATTCGGTGGCCGTGTGCGGCAGCCGAGAAGGAAGATCGCGGAGAGCGACGAACAGAGATGAAGCGCACCTACCAGCCGAAGAAGCGCAAGCGCGCGCGTGCGCACGGGTTCCGTGCGCGCATGCAGACGCGTGCGGGCAGGCTCACGCTCAAGCGCCGGCGCGACAAGGGCCGCAAGCGACTCTCAGCCTGAGGGTGAGGGTTGTCGTCCGCCAGACAGCGCTCTGACCGCGGCCGCCTCTCGCGCAGCGCCGAGTTCGAGCGTGTCTACAGGCAGGGACGCTCGACGGCGAACCGTCACCTCGTCCTGTACGCGTTCCCGAACGCCTCATCGCGCCGGCCGCGGCTGGGTCTGTCGGTGTCGCGCAAGGTCGGCGGCGCCGTCGAGCGCAACCGCGTCAAGCGGGTGCTGCGCGAAGCTTTCGCGCGCGTCGAGCCGACGTTGCGTGAGGGCCAGGATGTCGTCGTCGTCGCGCGACCGTCGGCGGCCGAGCTCGCCGAGCGCGACGGCCTGCGCGGGATCGAGGCCGCACTCGAGGAGTTGGTCACGAAAGGTGGGCTGCGCGACGGCGGGCCTGAGCCTCGAGGTGAGGTCGATGTTGCGCCGGCGCCCGCCTCGGACGGCCGCGGAGAGACCACCGACATCACCGACGACGAGACTCGACCGGAGGCGGAGGCGCTGTGACGGCGACTGCGACAAGCGGGCAGGGGACGCGCGAGCCGGCCGCGGCGGGACCGGGGCGCCTCGCCCGGGTGTTGCGGGCGATCGCGGTCGCACCGATCACGGTCTATCAGAGGCTCATCTCACCGGCGATCCCGCGCCGCTGCAAGTACGAGCCGACGTGCTCGCGCTACGCGGTCGAAGCGATCCGCGAGTTCGGCATACTCCGTGGCGCGGTGCTCGCCGGGTGGCGCCTGCTGAGGTGCAACCCGTGGAGCTATGGCGGATACGATCCAGTACACGCCCAGCACGTGTTCCACACGGCCGCCCGCCACGACGCGTGAGCGGGCGACCGGCCGGGTCGAGCACAGCGGTACGGGAATCACGCGCACGCGTCAGCCAGCGGCCATCGAGCACGATCGCATAGACAGCCAAGAGCAGCATGCCAATCCTCGCCAACGTCATCCAGGACGCGTTCTCGCCGCTGATCAGCGTGTTCGAGGCGATCATGGTGTTCATCCACGCCCACCTCGTGGGCGGCAGCTGGGGATTGGCGATCGTCGGGCTGACGGTGCTGATCCGCGCCGTCCTCGTCCCGCTGACATACCGCCAGCTCAAGGGCATGCAGGAAATGCAGCGCCTCTCTCCGCAGATCGCGGCGCTGAAAGAGAAGTACAAGGACGACAAACAGCGCCAGCAGCAGGAGATCATGGCGTTCTACCGCGAGAACAAAATCAACCCGCTCGCGTCGTGCCTGCCGCTGCTGCTGCAGCTCCCGGTGTTCATCTCGCTGTTCTACATGCTACGCACGGACCTGAAGAAGCACATCTGCGGCACGCAGCTCGTCTCGCACTACAACGCGCTCAGCCTACATGCGAAGACGACGTTCGGCGGCAGCTCGCAGATGATCGCGAACGTCGCGCACCTGCCGGCGAAATACATCGAAAAGACGAACTGCCAGTCGGTCGACCCGCATTCGGCGAAATTCCTGTTCCTGCCGGACATCACCGAAAAGGCGACCGGCGTCGCGCTGGTCGTGCTGATCCTGCTCTACGTCGGGTCGCAGGTTGCCTCGACGCTCGTCGCGACCGCCAGCGCGGACCCGAACCAGCGCCGGCTGATGCTGCTGCTGCCGCTCGTCTTCGTCGTGATCCTCTATCGCTACCCGGCGGGGCTGCTCGTGTACTGGATCACGACGAACCTGTGGACGATCGGCCAGCAGTACCTGATCAGACGACATATGGGACCGCCGCCGGCGAAAGTCGAGGCGACGGGCTCCCCGAACGGGAAGACGACCGGACCGCTGAAGCCTGCGCTCGCCGGTGTCGGCGGCGCCGGCGGCAGCACCGCGAGCTCCGGCGGCTCGGGTCTGTTCGGTCGACGCTCCGGCGCGAGCGCTCCGGCGGAGCCCGAGCCGAAACCGTCGGCGCCACCCCCACGGTCGCCGCGCAAGAAGAAGAAACGGTCCGGCAGGCGAAGATGAGCGCGAGCGAAGACGTGGACGAGCGTCCGCTCGACGATGAGGAGCTCGAGCCGGCGGAGCTGCTCGTCGAGCTGCTCGAGGAAGTGACCGCCGGGCTCGGGCTCGACGTCGAGATCGAGATCGACGAGCGCCCCGGCGTGCTGAGCGGCCGCGTCGTCGGCGACGACGTCGGGCTGCTGATCGGACGCCGCGGCCAGACGATCGACGCCATTCAGCACCTCGCACAGCGGATCGTCTTCCCCGAGGGACCGTCCTCGACGCGCGTTGAAATCGACGCCGACGGATACCGCGAGCGACGCGCGGAGCTGCTGCGCGCAGACGCCGACGAAGCCGCCGACGAGGCGCTCCGCGACGGAGCGCCGGTCGAGCTCGAGCCGATGCCCGCCTCGGAGCGGCGGATCGTGCACGAGCACCTGCGCGAGCGCGGCGGCGTCGAGACGCACAGCGAGGGCGACGAGCCCGACCGCTACCTCGTCGTCTCGCCGGTCGACGACTGATCGCGCGCGGAGCGTTTCACGTGAAACATGCCGAGACGATCGCCCGCCCGTCGCGGGGAGCGCCGCCGGGCGCCGTGGCAGCAGTCGATCGCGCGATTTGAGCTGAGTGCGCCTCAGCTCGCCCGGCTCGGCGCGGTACTGGATGCGCTCGGCGCGCGACGAGCACGCGCCGACTGCGGTACGCGATGTCGGAGCGAGGCGGTCGAGGATCCATGTCGCGGACTCGCTGGTCGGCTTGGAGGTCGCCGAGTTGCGCGACGCGCGATCGGTCGCCGACCTGGGCGCCGGCGCCGGCTTCCCGGGGCTCGCGCTCGCGGTGGCGCTGCCCGCCGTCAGGTGCGCCTGGTCGAGAGCCAGCGGCGCAAGTGCGCGTTCCTGCGATCGGGCGTGCGCGGCCGCCGGGCATCGAGAACGCGAAGGTGGTCTGCGCGCGGGCGGAGGAGTGGCGCGAGGGGTCGGGCGCCAACGACGTCGTCGTCGCGCGGGCGCTTGCGCGCAGCCGGTGGTGCTGCGAGTACGCGGCGCCGCTGCTGCGGTCGGCGGGGCGCTGGTCGACTGGCGCGGAGCGGCGCGGCGAGGTCGACGAGCGCGACGCCGCTGCCGCCGCCGAGAGCTCGGGCTGCGGCTGCGCGAGATCCGACGCGTCGAGCCGTACGCGGGCGCGAGCGATCACCACCTGCATGTTTCCTCAAGGTGCGCGAGACGCCGGCGCGCTTCCCGCGCCGGCCGGGGATGGCGCGCAGGCGCCCGCTGGCGGCGTGAGCGCGCATGGCCGGGCGCCGCCGGCATGCGACCACGGCTCGCGCGCGAGCGACGTCTCGACCAGGAACGTGCGGCTCTGACCGCGTTCGGCGCTAGCTTGGCATCCGTGTGCACGATCTATGCGATCGCGAACCAGAAGGGTGGCGTCGGCAAGACGACGACGGCCGTGAACGTCGCCGCCTGCATCGCCGAGGCCGGCTACCGACGCTGCTCGTCGACGTCGACCCGCAGGCAACGCGACCGTCTGGCTGGGCACCCGCGCACGCACGCGCCGGGCCTCTACGAGGTGCTGAGCGGCGAGGCACGCGCGGCGGAGGCGATGACCGACGCGAGCGTCGACGGGCCTCGGTGATGCCGGCCGGCGCCGGGCTGGCCGGCGCGAACGTCGAGCTGCCGCCGTCGAGGGCTTCGAGCGGCGCTGCGCGAGCGCTGGAGCCGCTGCGCGAGCGCTTCCGCCTACATCCTGCTCGACTGCCCGCCGTCGCTCGGGCCGCTGACGGTCAACGCGCTGGTCGCCGCCGACCGCGTGATCGTGCCCGTGCAGACCGAGTACTTCGCGCTCGAGGGGCTCGCCGGGCTGCTCGAGACGCTCGCGCTCGATCCAGCGCGAGCTGAACCCGCGCCTGACGGTGGCCGGGATGGTGCTGACGATGCACGACGAGCGCACGCGTCTCGGCCGCGACGTCGAGCGCGAGGTCCGCGAGCACTTCCCCGATCTCGTCTTCGACACGGTGATCCCGCGCAACGTCCGCCTCGGCGAGGCGCCGAGCTATGGGGTTCCGGTGACGCATCACGATCCGCACTGCGCGGGCGCCGAGGCATACTTCGCGCTGGCTCGGGAGGTGGCCGCTGCGCGTGGCTCAAGCGACCGCCAGCCCGGAATGGGGCAGGGGCCTGGCGGCGATCCTGGCGGTCTCGCGCCGAGAGCGAGCGCGGCAGGGCGAGGAGCTGCGCGAGCTGGCGGTCGAGCTGATCGTCGCCCAACCCGCGCCAGCCGCGGCGCCACTTCGACGACGAGGCGCTCGCACGGCGCTCGCCGGCTCGCTCGGCGAGCGCGGCGTGCTGCAGCCCGTGCTGGTGCGGCCCCTCCCGGGCGGCACGCTACGAGCTGATCGCCGGCGAGCGGCGCTGGCGTGCGGCGCAGCTCGCCGGGCTCGAGCGCAATCCCGCGATCGTGCGCTCGCGCGACGACGCCGAGTCGCTCGAGCTCGCGCTGATCGAGAACATGGCGCGCGAGGACCTCAACCCGATCGAGGAGGCGCGCGCCTGCGCGGCGCTGGTCGAGGAGCTCGGGCTCTCGCGCGAGGAGGTCGGCCGGCGCGTCGGGCGCAGCCGCGTCGCCGTCTCGAACCTGCTGCGCCTGCTCGACCTGCCGGACGAGGCGCTCGAGCTGCTCGAGCGCGGGCGCTCAGCGAGGGCCACGGCCGCGCGCTGCTGCTCGCCGAGGACCACGGCGCGCGCACGGCGCTCGCGCGCGAGCGGCGCGCGAGGGATGGTCGGTGCGAACGCTCGAAGCGAAGGCGCGCGAGCGAACGCCGCCGCGGGCGTGGCCGCGCCCGGCACGCGCCGGGCGGCGCCGGAGCCGACGAGCTGCATCCCGACCAGCTCGAGGCCTGCGCGAGATCGCCGATGCGCTCGGAGGCGCGCTCGGCGCCGAGGTCGCCGTGCACCGCCAGCGGCGGCGGCTACCGCGCGGAGCTGACGTTCGCGACGCCGGAGGAGGCGATCGAGCTGGCGCGGCGCCTACGGCCGCGCGCGGTGGCTAGGTCGGCAGGTCCGACAGCGGAATCGACGGCGCGCATTCATCGGCGTGGCGAGGCCGAGCGCGGCAGCCGCTCGAGCCTGGCCCGGGCCGGTGACAGCGGTGACATGGGCGCCCCCGCCGAGCGGCCCGCTCGCCGGCCGCGGGCGATTAGCTCAGTCGGTTAGAGCGCTTCTCTGATAAGGAAGAGGTCCCAGGTTCGAGTCCAGGATCGCCCATCTGACGAGGAACCGGCTGTGCGCGGAGGGCGCGATGCTCGAGGGAACACCAAGTGTGACGGCGCTGCGCGTTGCGCGCCAGCGTGCCGCACATCAGCTCTACGACGAACCGAAGGTGTTGGACGATCCGCTCGCGCTGGCGATCCTCGGTCCCGAGGAAGCCGAGGTGATCCGGACGGATCCAGATCACTATCTCGACCCCGCGAGCTACGGGCTCAGATCAGCGGTAGTCGCCCGCGGCAGGTACGCCGAGGACGTGCTGCTCGCGGCGATCGACCGCGGGGTTGGCCAGGTCGTGATCCTTGGCGCCGGGCTTGACACGTTCGCCTATCGCCACGAGGTTCCGGTGGGAACGAGGATCGTCGAGGTCGACCATCCGGCGAGCCAGGCATGGAAGCGCGGACGGCTGCACGCCGCTCTCATCGCCGTGCCCGACGCGGTCACCTTCGCGGCGGTCGATCTCAACGAGACCGATCTCGACGAGGGCCTGCGCGCGGCCGGCCTGGATTTCGAGCGGCCGGTATTCGTGTCGTGGCTCGGCGTCTCGTTCTACCTGGACGAGGAGGCGGTCCACGAGACCCTCGGCTTCGTGGGCTCGCTGGCCCCGGGCAGCGGCGTCGTCTTCGACTACCTCGAGCCTGCGGAGAACTACAGCCCTGCGCAGCGCCCGGGGCTCAGCGCGTTCCGCGAGCACGCGTCTTCCGCCGGCGAGCCGTGGGTCTCCTTCTTCGAACCCGGCGACATGGCCGAGATCATCGCCGAGGCCGGCTTCGCCGAGTTCATCGACGAGGACAGTGACGCGATGGCCGCCCGCTACTTCGCCGGGCGCACCGATTCGCTGATTCCTCGCGGGCCGATGCATTACGCCGTCGCCACTCGGTGAGCTGAACGCTCGGGTTGTCACGACGCTGGTGCATCAAGTTCCGGCGGCGCCTCCCGCGTCCGATGCCCTCCGACGGGGCGGCACGTCGCCGCCCCGCGCGCCGGCTCATTCAGGCGTAAGCGCCATCACGAACCCGACGTTGCCGTCCGGCTTGAGCGTCGTCGCGCTCTTGTCACCGGTCGCCTTCGCTTCGGGCTGCAGGATCTGCGCGATGACGCCTTCCGGTCCGGCGATGTCTTCCATTCCGGGCGGCGCCGTGCGCGTGTCGTAGGCGTTGTAGTCGCCGAGCATCACGACCATCGAGTTCGGCTTTGTCGTCGTCACGCTCGGCCCGCGCACGGTCCTCGAGTATCCGGCCGAGGCGGCGCCGAGGTGGGCGTTGATCGGTTCGCTCTTGCTGACGCCCGACCACGCCGCCGCGAGCCCGCCGCAGCCGCGGTAGGTCGAGCCCGACCACGTCACGGTGTATTCGCTCGGGTCGCCTGCTTCGTAGCGCTTGGAGAAGACCGCGAGCTGGAACGGCATGCTCGTGCTCCTGTTTTCGACCTTTTCGACCTCTTGCCAGCCGCTGCTCGAAAGCGTGAACGCCCCTTTGTTTTCAGGGTCCTCGACGTAGACGAGCATCAGCATCTCCTCGCCGGGGACGACGCCGGTCGGCCGCGGCAGCCTGCAGCTGTTCGCGCGCACGGCGTACGTCGTCGCCGATTTGCCGACGAACTGGATCCCGCTCGTCGTCGTGGTGTAGCTGAAGTGGTCGGCGGCGCTCGCCGCGCTCGTGCCGCCGGGCGTCGTCACGCTCACGTCGACGGTGCCGCTGCCCGCCGGCGCGGTCGCGGTGATCGAGCTCGCCGAGTTGACGGTGACGTTCGTCGCGCTGCTCGCGCCGAACTGGACGGCGCTCGCGCCGCTGAGGTTCGTGCCGGTGATCGTCACCGACGTCCCGCCCGCCGCTGGGCCGCTGCCCGGATTCACGTTCGTGACGCTCGGCGGAGGCGGCGGTTCACTCGTCGTTTCAGGCGTAAGCGCCATCACGAACCCGACGTTGCCGTCCGGCTTGAGCGTCGTCGCGCTCTTGTCACCGGTCGCCTTCGCTTCGGGCTGCAGGATCTGCGCGATGACGCCTTCCGGTCCGGCGATGTCTTCCATTCCGGGCGGCGCCGTGCGCGTGTCGTAGGCGTTGTAGTCGCCGAGCATCACGACCATCGAGTTCGGCTTGGTCGTCGTCACGCTCGGCCCGCGCACGGTCCTCGAGTATCCGGCCGAGGCGGCGCCGAGGTGGGCGTTGATCGGTTCGCTCTTGCTGACGCCCGACCACGCCGCCGCGAGCCCGCCGCAGCCGCGGTAGGTCGAGCCCGACCACGTCACGGTGTATTCGCTCGGGTCGCCTGCTTCGTAGCGCTTGGAGAAGACCGCGAGCTGGAACGGCATGCTCGTGCTCCTGTTTTCGACCTTTTCGACCTCTTGCCAGCCGCTGCTCGAAAGCGTGAACGCCCCTTTGTTTTCAGGGTCCTCGACGTAGACGAGCATCAGCATCTCCTCGCCGGGGACGACGCCGGTCGGCCGCGGCAGCCTGCAGCTGTTCGCGCGCACGGCGTACGTCGTCGCCGATTTGCCGACGAACTGGATCGTCGGCGTCGCGAGCGCGGACGCGGACGTCGAACCGATCACGGCAGCGACGGCAACCAGGCACAGTGAGAGCATCTTCAAGCGCTTCATCTCGTCCTTTCGTCTTTCATCAGCGGAGTCCGTTCCGCAGCAACCTCGACGCTCGGCGACACTAGCGAGCGGCCGTTGTGCGTGCAATCAACGTTGCGTGCGCAACGATCGCTGCGTCCAGACCGTTCGGATCCGCGTACGGCCCGGCGCTCTGCGCCTCACAGGCCGGCGAGGAACTCGAGCAGCGCGACGTTGACCTCGTCCGGCCGTTCCTGCTGTACCCAGTGCCCGGCACCGTCGATCACGAGCTCGCTGCGCATGTCGGTGACCCAGCCGTGCATCGCGGCCGCCGGCATGAACTGCCGCACGGGGTCGCGCTCCCCGGTCAGGAACATCGCCGGCTGCTCGACCCGCCGCTCGGCGATGTCCGTGCTCAGCTCCCAGTTGCGGTCGATGTTGCGGTACCAGTTGAGCCCGCCCGAGAAGCCGGTGCGCGCGAACGCGTCGACGTAGACGGCAAGCTCGTCCTCCGACATCCACGCCGGCGGCCCCGGCGGCTCGCCGTCCTCGGCCGCCCAGTCGGCCGTCCACACGCGTTTCGTCGTCATCGTGCGCCGCACGTCACGCGCGAGCGCCGCGTCGGCGACCCCGGGCTCCTGGAACCAGACGATGTAGAAGTCCTCGCCGAGGTGCCGGCGCATGATCGGGATCGGCGCGGCCGGTGCGCGCGGGACGAACGGGACGCTCAGCCCGGCGACGGCGCGCGCGCGCTCGGGCTCGCGCACGGCGAGCTGCCAGACGACGTTCGCGCCCCAGTCGTGCCCGACGAAGACCGCGTCGCGCGCGTCGAGCTCGTCGAGCAGGCCCGTCATGTCGGCGCACAGCTCGACGACGTCGTACGCCTCGATCTCACCCGGCGCCGAGCTCTCGCCGAAGCCGCGCATGTCGGGCGCGACGACACGGAAGCCGGCGTCCGTCAGCGCCGGGATCTGATGGCGCCAGGAGTACGCGAGCTCGGGAAAGCCGTGGCAGAGGACGACGAGCGGCCCGGCGCCTTCGTCGAGGAAGCTCAGCTCGATCCCGTTGACCGCCGCTCGGCGTCTCGCCATGGACGGGAAAGATACGCCTCGCCTCCCGCCCCGCCGCGGAGGACCGATTCGCGAGCGAGCGACTACTGTCATTGGCACCGATGTCAGCGCCCGTCGAGCCTGCACTGGAGGAGTCCGCCGAGCCGGCCGCGCCACCGCCGCAGCGACCGCCCGCGCGTCGCCCGGCGATCCTCGCGGTCGACGACGAGCCGGCGGTGCTCGCGGCGGTCGCGCGCGACCTGCGCCTCGGCTTCGGCGAGCGCTTCCGCGTGCTGCGCGCGGGCTCCGGCGCAGAGGCGCTCGAGCTGCTGCGCGAGCTGCGCGCCCGCGGCGACGAGGTGGCGATGCTGATCGCCGACCAGCGGATGCCGGCGATGCCGGGCACGCAGTATCTGCTCGCAGGCGCGCAAGATCGTGCCGGAGGCCAAGCGCGTGCTGCTGACGGCGTACGCCGACACCGAGGCGGCGATCGCCGCGATCAACGAGGTCGCGCTCGACTACTACCTGCTGAAGCCGTGGGACCCGCCCGAGGAGCAGCTGTTCCCGGTCGTGGAGGACCTGCTGACGACGTGGGAGTCCGGCGCGGCGCTCGAGGCCGGCGGCGTGCGCGTGGTCGGCCACCGCTTCTCGCGGGAGTCGCACGACCTGCGCGACTTCCTCGTGCGCAACCGCGTGCCGGCGCGCTGGCTCGACGTCGAACGCGACGCCGAGGCGCGCGAGCTGCTGCAGCGTCGCCGGCGTCGCCCGCCGACCGCCTGCCGGTCGCGCTCCTCGAGGACGGCTCGGTGCTCGAGCGCCCGAGCGTCCTCGAGCTCGCCGAGCGGCTCGGCGTCGCCGCCGACCCCGCGCAGGACCACTACGACCTCGTCGTCGTCGGCGGCGGCCCGGCGGGGCTCGCGGCCGCGGTGTACGGAGCCTCGGAGGGGCTGAAGACGGTGATGGTCGAGCGCGAGGCGCCCGGGGGGCCAGGCCGGGCAGTCGAGCCGGATCGAGAACTACCTCGGCTTCCCGGCCGGGCTGAGCGGCTCGGACCTCGCGCGCCGCGCGACCGACCAGGCGCGGCGCCTCGGCGCGGAGCTGCTGACGGTCAAGGAGGCCGTCGCGCTGCGCGTCGAGGGCGCCGCGCGGATCGTCTGGAGCTGAGCGACGGCGGGGTGCTGAGCGCGAGCTGCGTGCTCGTCGCCTCGGGCGTCTCCTACCGCCAGCTCGACACGCCCGGCTTTCCCGAGCTGACCGGCGCCGGCGTCTACTACGGCGCGGCGATGACCGAGGCGCGCGCGTGCACCGACCAGCACATCGTCGTCATCGGCGGCGCCAACTCCGCCGGCCAGGCGGCGGTCTACTTCAGCGAACTACGCCGCGCGCGTGACGATGCTCGTGCGCGCTCGTCGCTGGAGAAGTCGATGTCGCACTACCTGATCGAGCAGATCGCGGCGCTCGCGAACGTCAAGGTGCGCACCGGCACGCACGGCCACCGCCGCCGAGGCGCAGGACGGGCAGCTGCGGCGCGTGCGCATCGACGGGCCCGACGGCGAGGAGACGCTCGCCCGCGGATGCCTGCTTCGTGTTCATCGGCGCCTCTCCGCGCACCGACTGGCTCGAGGGCATGCTCGCCCGCGACGAGCGCGGCTTCATCCTCGCCGGCCGCGACGTGCAGGCGGACGGCTGGCCGCTGCGGCGCGAGCCGTACGTGCTCGAGACCTCCGTGCCCGGCGTGTTCGTCGCCGGCGACGTGCGCGCACGCTCGATCAAGCGCGTTGCCAGCGCCGTGGGCGAGGGCTCGATGGCGGTGTCGCTGATCCACGAATACCTCGTCGAGGCGTGATGGACGCCGCGCCACGCGAGCTGCCCCGTGACCGAGGCTCCGGTCACGCTCGAGGAGCTGCGCGGCGGTCGACCTGTTCGAAGAAATCGACGACGCCGCAGCTCGCCGAGTGGGTGCCGGTCGCGCGGACCTATCACCTCGAGCCCGGCGAGCTGATCGCCGAGCAGGGCGAGGAGCCCGAGGGACTGCAGCTGCTGCTCGAGGGCGAGGCGCAGGCGCTGCTCGTCGACGCAGGGGCGCACCGAGCCGGTCGGCCGCCACACGGGCGCCGACGTGGATGGGCGCGATCGCGGTGCTCACGGGCGGCTCGCTCGGCGCGCGCATGCAGGCGGAGACGGCCTGCCGGATGGCGGTGATCGAGGCCGAGGACTTCCGCCGGCTGGCGTTCGCCCAGCCGGCGATCCACCGCCGCGTGATGCGCCAGGTCGCGCCGGTGATGAGCAAGGTCACCGAGATGGAGCAGAGCCGCGAGCGGCTGTCCTCGCTCGGCACGATGGCCGCGGGGCTCGCGCACGAGCTGAACAACCCGGCCGCCGCGGCGCGGCGGGCCGCCGCGCAGCTGACCGAGGCGCTCGAGGTGATCAGCTCGGCGCTCGCGCATTTCGTCGAGGCGGGGGTCGAGCGCGAGCAGGCCGAGCAGCTCGTCGCGCTGCAGCAGGAGGCGTTCGCGCGCGCGGCCTCGGCGACGGCGCTCGACGCGCTCGACGCGGCCGACGCCGAAGACGAGGTGCTCGCGCGCCTGGAAGCGCTCGGCGTCGAGGAGCCCTGGCGGCTGGCCGAGCCGCTCGCCGTCGCGGGCGTCGACCAGGCGTGGCTCGATCGCGTCGCAGGAGCTCGCGGGCGCGGCGACCGAAGCGGCGCTGCGCTGGGTGGCCGCGACGCTGACGGCGGGGCGGCTGGCGGCCGAGCTCGAGGAGTCCACCGAGCGCATGTCGACGCTCGTCGGGGCGGTCAAGTCCTACGCCTACATGGACCGCGGCGGGCTCGTCGAGGTGGACCTGCACGAGGGTCTCGAGACGACGCTGACGGTGCTCGGCTACAAGCTCAAGCACACCGAGATCGAGCGTCGTGCGCGACTACGACCGCACGCTTCCGAAGCTCACGGTGAGCGGCTCGGAGCTCAACCAGGTGTGGACGAACCTGCTCGACAACGCGATCGACGCGCTCGGCGAGCAGGGGACGATCACGATCGCGACGCGCCGCGACGGCGACTGCGCCGTGGTCGAGATCTCCGACGACGGCCCGGCGATCCCCGATGAGCGTCGCGGCGCGGATCTTCGACCCGTTCTTCACGACCAAGGACGTGGGCAAGGGGACGGGCCTCGGCCTCGCGACCGCGCGGCGGATCGTCGTCGACCGCCACGACGGCTCGCTGACGCTCGAGACCCAACCCGGCCGCACGACATTCCGGGTGCGGCTCCCGTTCACCCAGCAATCCTGAGGAAAGGGACGCCATGGCCACCTGCACACACCTCGACCAGGTCCAGATCACCGAGCTGCCCGAGGCCGTCGACGGCTGCGAGGAGTGCCTGCTCACCGGCGAGCCGTGGCTGCACCTGCGCATCTGCCTGGAGTGCGGCAAAGTCGGCTGCTGCGATGACTCGCCCAACCGCCACGCCAGCAAGCACGCGCCTCCGGCGAGCATCCGATCATCCGCTCGATGGAGCCGCGCGAAGAATGGTCGTGGTGCTTCATCGACGAGGTCGATGATGCGGATCCCGGAGGTGCACGGCGAAACGCGCATACCGCCTTCGCCGCTGGGCGGCTAACGGACGGGCCGCGCGAGCAGGAGCCGCTGCGGCGCGGCGCGATCGGCCGGTGTGGCCGCGACGGTCGCGACGTGCGCGCCGGTCGCGGTGCGCGCCGGCGGCCACGGCTTGGCGGGCCGCCCGAGGTAGAAGCCCTGCGCGAGCGGCACGCGCAGCTCGACGAGCATGCGCAGCTCGGCGGCCGTCTCCATGCCCTCGGCGACGAGCAGGCTGCCGACGCTCTCGGCGTAGCCGACGAGCGCGCCGACCATCGCCGCGCGATCGCGATCGGCGTCGATCCCCTTGACGAGCGAGCGGTCGAGCTTGAGGTAGCTCGGATGCACGGCGAGGATCTGCGCGAGCCCGAGTAGCCGGCGCCCATGTCGTCGACGGCCATCTTCGCGCCGCGCTCGCGCAGCGGCGCGATCGCCGCGTCGAGCTGTGCGCTGCTGCGCACGAGGGCGTCCTCGGTGACCTCGATGATCAGCCCCGAGAGGTCGGGCAGCCGGTCGAGCATCTTGCGCGTGCGCCGGTCGAGCAGGACCGTCGCCGAGACGTTGACCGACAGCGACGTGTTCGGCGGGCGCCGGCAGAACAGCTCGAGCGCGGCGCGCAGGCACGCGCGTTCGAGCGCGTCGCGCTCGCCGAGCTCGTCGGCGAGCGAGAGCCATTGCAACGGACTGCCCGCGCCGTCGGCGCCGAAGCGCGCGAGCGCCTCGTACGCGTGGACCGCGCCGCTGCGCAGGTCGAAGATCGGCTGCACGACGATCGTCAGCTCGTCGCCGTCGATCGCGCGCCGCAGCGCGCCGCGCGCGCTCTCCTGACCGGCGCCGGTCAGCGAGCCGGCCGAGTAGGCCGAGATCTGGCCCTCGGCGGGCGCGCGCTTGGCGACGCGCAGCGCGATGTCGCCGGCGCGCAGCAGCGCTTCGCCGTCACCGCCGTCGCGCGGCGCCTGCGCGATGCCGATCGACGCCGACAGGCGTCGCCCGTCTCCGGTCTCCTGCGGCAGCTCGGCGAGCAGCTCGCCGGCGAGCGCCGGCGCGTCGGTCCCGGGCACGACGAGCGCGAACTCGTCGCCGCCGAGGCGCCCGGCGAAGCCCTGCTCGCCGGCGCGCGAGCGCAGCAGCTCGCCGAGCGCCGCGAGCAGCCGATCGCCGGCGGCGTGCCCGGCGGTCTTGTTGATCGAGCCGAACCCGTCGAGGTCGAGCAGCAGCAGCGACAGCGGCGCCCGCTCGCTCGCGTGCGTGCTCGCGCGCTCGAGCGCGCGCCGGAACGCGTTGCGCGAGAACACGCCGGTGAGCCCGTCGTGATCGGCGTCCCAGCGCGCGCGGCGCAGCAGGTTGTTGAGCTCGAGCGTCAGGCGGCCGATCGTCAGCAGCAGCGCGATCGTCGCGACGATCAGCCCCGCGTGTTCGGCGCTGAGGCGCCCTTCGCGCAGAATCGGCAGCGCGAGCGAGCCGAGGACGACGGCGCGCCCGACCCAGTGCACGCGTCCGCCGCGCGCCATCACACCGCTCGCGACGGCCGCGAGCCAGAGGATGCTCGAGGACGTTGACCTGCTGATAGCCGAAGCCGATGATCAGCACGGCGGCGCCGGCGGCTAGCGACTCCTCGATCTTCAGCGCCGCGATCCGCCGCGCGAACACGTGGACGACGGCGGTCGCGACGATCAGCGCGAAGCCGGCGAGCCCGAGCGCCTGGTGCGGCAGCAGCGACGGCCGAGCGGCGACGAGCGCGATGCCGGCGCCGCCGATCGCCGCCCGCGCCAGGGCAGCCGTCCTCCGCGCTCGGCGGACGTGGCCGTCGCCTTCGATCGGCACCATGCGTGTGCGCTCGGCCGATCCGCGAACGGACTTGACATCTGCGCCGCCCAGCGGACCGCTGACGCCCGCGTTCCGACATGCGGACTCGCGGGGGACGGCCGGGCGGCTATTCGTAGGTGAACTGGTCGGCCGGCGGGTTCTTCTTGCTCTTGAGCTTTTCGACCGCGGCGATCGTGTCGACGGCGCCGTGCGCCTTCGCCGGCGGGGTGACGAACGTGCAACTCGTCGTCGACGCGCATTCGACGGACGTCGCGAACGCCTTGCCGACCTTGAACGTCGTCGCGCCGGCGCCGGCGCCGGGCGCGAAGCCGCTGCCGCTGACGAGCACGCGCGTGCCGCCGCTCGTCGGCCCGGTCGCGGGGCTGAGCGAGGCGATCGTCGGCCCTTCGTACTTGAACTGCGCGTGGCGGCCCACTTCGCTCGTCCCGCTCGGCGTCGTCACCGAGACGCCGACCGTCGTCGAGGCGTTCGGCGGCGCGACCGCCGTGATCGAGCTCGCCGACTGGACGGTGAAGCTGCTCGCGGCGACCGATCCGAAGCGCACGGCGCTCGCTTCGGCGAGGTTCGTCCCGGTGATCGTCACTCCCGTACCGCCGGCCGCCGGGCCTCTGTTCGGCGAGATCTTCGCGATCGCCGGCGGCGGCAGGTAGGTGAATCGGTCGGCGGCCGTCGCGGCGCTCGTGCTGACGGGCGTCGTCACGGTGACGTCGACGATGCCGCTCCCGGGTGGCGCGACCGCCGTGATCGAGCTCGCCGACTGGACGGTGAAGCTGCTCGCGGCGACCGATCCGAAGCGCACGGCGCTCGCTTCGGCGAGGTTCGCGCCGCTGATCGTCACGCTCGCGCCGCCCTGCGCCGGTCCCGACGCCGGGCTGAGCGCGGCGACGCTCGGCGGCGGCGCTCCGAAGGAGAGGCTGTCGGCTGCGCCGGCGCTGACGCCGACGACGCCGCCGAGGCCCTGCACGGCGACGGGTACCGGACGGTTGATGTCCGAGCCGTCGCCGAGCTGGCCGTCGGGGTCATAGCCCCACGCGAGGACCGTGCCGCCGTTGAGCAGCGCGAGGCTGTGGTGCCCGCCGGCCGAGATCGCGCTGACGCCGCCGAGCCCGGCGACGGCCTTCGGCAGGTTGCTCGCGAGGCCCTCGCCGCCGTTTCCGAGCTGGCCGTCTTCGTTGCCGCCCCACGCCATCACTTCGCCGTCGCCGAGCAGCGCGAGGCTGTGGACGCCGCCGGCGGCGACCGCGACGACGCCGCTCAGCGCCTGCACGGCGACCGGTGTGTCGCTGTTTTCGGGTTCTTCTTCTTCTTCGATGAATTCTTCTTCTTCTTCCTTGACGACTTTCGTTTTCGTCGGCATGCCGAGCTGGCGCTCGACGTTGCTGCCCCACGAGACGACCGTTCCGTCTCCGAGCAGAGCGAGCGTGTGTTCGCCGCCGGCCGAGACGGCGGTCGCGCCGCTGAGGCCGCGCACGGCGACGGGCGCGAGGCTTTTCGCCCTTTTGCCGTCACCGAGCTGTCCTTCTTCGCCGGCGCCCCACGCCATCGCGGTGCCGTTGCTCAGCAGCGCGAGGCTGAATTCCGAGCCGGCCGAGATCGCCTTGACGCCGGTCAGCCCTTTGACGGCGACCGGCACGTCGCTCTTCAGCGTTTTGCTCGTGCCGACGCCGAGCTGCCCGACTTCGTTGCTGCCCCAAGCCATCACCGTGCCGTTGGAGAGCAGCGCGAGGCTGTGTTCTTTGCCGGCGGCGATCGCGACGACGCCGCTCAGTCCCGAGACCGCGACGGGCACGTGGCTGGCGGTCGTCGAGCCGTTGCCGAGCTGGCCTTCGCGGTTGGCGCCCCACGCCATGACCGTGCCGTTGGAGAGCAGCGCGAGACTGTGTTCGCCGCCGGCCGCGACTGCCGTGACGCCGCTGAGGTTCGAGACTGCGACCGGAACGCGGCTGAGCGCCGTCGAGCCGTCGCCGAGCTGCCCGGAGCCGTTGTAGCCCCACGCCGACGCGCCGGACGTCGCCGCCGAGGCGCCGGACGAGGCGGCCCCGAGCGACAGCGCGAGCAGAGCGGCGGCGAGGGCGATCGCCACGCGCGCGCGGCCGCGCGGCGCGGCGAAGCTGCGCGATCGAGCGGCACGATTTCGCTCCACCTTCCCTCCTGCGCTCGGGGGCGCTCCGATCGCTCGGCCCTCTACGCCCCGGTTCCCCGTCGTCGCGGCGATGCTACACGCCGACCGCGGTACGGTCCAGCCGTTCGCCGAACTGTCACAAGCGGTTGCGCCCGGACAAGCGGTTGCGCTCAGCCGCCGGCTGCGATCGTCCGCGCGGCGGCCGTGAAGAGGACGGCCTGCGTGCGCGCGACGGCCGCGACGGACTCCTCCGGCGGCAGCAGCTCGGGGTGGTGCAGCGGGCGCGCGTGGAACGACGGCTCGCCGGCGAGGCCGACGAACGCCATCGCGAGCGGCGCGAGCTCGCCGTAGAAGGCGAAGTCGTCGGAGCCGACCGAGCGCCACGCGGGCGCCGGCTGCAGGCCGGCGCCGGCGAGCGACGCCCGCGCCGCGGCGACGATCTGCGGATCGTTCTCGAGCGCCGGCTCGCCGGCGATCAGCTCGATGCTCGCGCGGCAGCCGTGCGCGGCGGCGACGCCCTCGACGACCTCGACGACGGTCGCGCGCAGCGTCGGGCGGTCGGCGGGCGAGTACGCGCGCAGCGAGACGCGCGCCCGCGCGCGCGCCGGGATCACGTTCTCGATCGTGCCGCCCTCGACGACCCCGACGTTGAGCGTGGCCGGCGCGAGCGGGTCGAGCGTCCGCGCCGCGCGCGCGTGCAGCGCGACGATCGCCTGCGCGACCGCGAGGATCGGGTCGCGCGCGCGATGCGGGTAGGCGGCGTGCGCCGGCTCGCCTTCGATCGCGATCTCGACGGAGTCGCTCGACGCGTTGACGGCGCCGGCGTCGAGCGCGATAGCGCCCCACGGGACGTCGGGGTGCACGTGCGCCGCGAGCACCGCCGCCGGCGCGAGCCGTGCGAGCTCCTCGCGCGCGAGCTGCTCGGCGCCCGACGGGTAGGCCTCCTCGCTCGGCTGGAAGACGGCGAGCAGCGCGATCGGCAGCGCCTCGCCGAGCCGGTGCGCCGCGCGCGCGAGCGCGACGAGCGCGGCCATGTGGACGTCGTGCCCGCACGCATGCATCGCCTCGCCGCGCGCGCTGAACGGCGCGCCGGTGCGCTCGTGCAGCGGCAGGCCGTCGAGCTCCGCGCGCACGGCGATCGGCGCACCCGTCGCGGGACCGACGCGCGCGAGGCGGCCGGTGCCGGCGGCGACCGTGCTCGCGACCGGCAGCGCCTCGGCGACGAGCGCCGCCGTGCGGTGCTCCTCGTGCGCGAGCTCGGGCTCGGCGTGCAGGCGCCGGCGCAGGCTGCAGCGCGGCGGGCAGCTCGGCGTCGATCAGCGCGAGCAGCTCGGCGAGCAGCGGTTCAGTAGATCGCTGCATAGCGCTCGCACAGCTCGGCGATCTCCAGCTCGGCGACGCCGGCGATCTCGGCGCGCTTGACGGCGACGAACGCGTCGTGGAGCAGCGGCGCGAGCCACGACCGTGCGACGGCGTCGTCGGCGAACGCGTCCAGCGCCTCGGCGAGCGAGCTCGGCAGCGCGCCGACGCCGTAGCGCGTGGCGTCCTCGGCGTCGAGCAGCGCCGGGTCGCGCTCGAGGATCGGCGGCGCGTCGAGCCCGCGCGGACGCCGTCGAGCCCGGCGCGGAGGATCGCGCCGAGCGCGACGTGCGGGTTGGCCGTCGCGTCGCCGCCGCGGTACTCCAGGCGCAGCTGCGCCCGGCCGGCGCGCCGGCGCCCGCGACGAGCGGCGGCAGCCGCAGCAGCGCTTCGCGGTTGCGCTGCGCGAGGCACGCCGCGCCGGCGCTCCAGCGATGCGGCTGAAGGCGCGCCGCCGACAGCGGGCTCGACGCGGTGAGCGCGTTCAGCGCACCGGCGTGCGCGAGGATGCCGGCGGCGAAGCTGCCGCCGAGCTCGCTCAGCGCGGCGGGGCGCGACGGGTCGTGCAGCGCCGCGCGCCCGTCCGCGTCGAGCAGGCTGAGGTGGATGTGCACGCCGTTGCCGGCCTGCTGCACGTCGAGCAGCGGCGCGAAGCTCGCGCTCAGGCCGAGCTGGCGCGCGACGTCGCGAACGACCTCGCGCAGGATCACGGCGCGGTCGGCGGCGACGAGCCCGTCGGCCGGCTCGACGGGGATCTCGAACTGGCGCGCGGCGAACTCGGCCATGAACCGCTCGGGCGCGACGCCGGCCGCTTGCAGTGCGCCGAACACGCGCGAGGGGAACGGCTCGGCGAGGCGCTGTGCGCGCAGCGAGAACGGCAGCCCAGCGGGCGCGTCGCCGAGCAGCTGGAACTCGTGCTCGAAGCTCGCGCGCACGCGCAGGCCGAGCTCACCGTCGAGCGCATCGAGCGCCTCGCGCAGGAACGCCCTCGGGCAGCACTCCCATGCGCTCCCGTCGGTCTCGGCGATGTCGCAGAGGACGAAGTCGAGCGCTTCGGCGCCGCCGTCCGGCTCGACATGCACGTGCGTGTCGAGGTCGGGCAGCAGCCGCAGGTCGCCGGTCGAGCCGAACGGGTTCGGCTCGGCGAGCCCGCCGAGCGGCGTCAGCGCGAGGTTGGCCGGCACCCAGCCGACGCCGGCGGCCTCATGGGCGGCGAGCTCGGCGGCCGGCAGCGATCGCCCGCGGACGATCGCGCCGAGGTCGCAGCAGACGAGCGCCGCGAGCTCGGTCGCGCTCATCGCGACGGCTCGCCGACAGGCGTGCCGTTGTCCCAGATCCGCTCGACGAGGCCGAGCCGTCCGCTGCCGGCGCGCACGCCGGCGGCGTCCTCGGCGGCGACGATCGCGATGATCCCGCCGGGCGCCATTCCCGGACGCGCGAGCGCGCTGGAGAGGCGCTCGCGCGGCTGCAGGTGGACGCCGCCGCGTCCGAGCGCCGGGTAGGTGTCGAGCACGAGATAGAGGCTGCCGCCGGGACCGCTCGTACGCCCGGCGACGCAGACGAAGTGCCCGACGTCCCAGTCCGGCGGCGGCCCGTCGAGCTCGCCGTCGAGCAGGTAGTCGAGCAGCTGATCGATTCGCGCGCCGGCGCCCCACAGCTCGCGCGTCGCGACGTTCGCGATCAGGCTCGCCGGTCGCTCGAGCGCGGCGAGCAGCTCGAACAGCCCGTCGAGCGCGGCCGGCGACCACGGGCGCTCGAGCGGGATCGCGGCGAGCGCTCCGCGCGAGAGCTGCTCGACGGCGCGGACCACGCCGACGCAGTTCGTGCCCGACGCCGAGGCGTCGTCGACCAGCGCCGGCGCGATGCGGTAGTCGCGCCGCCCGCGTTCGCCGTGCGGCAGCGCCGCGAGGTCGGGCACGCGCGAGACGACCGTCCCGGCGGCGCGCGCGACGGCGTCCTGGTCGAGCGGCTCGCCTTCACCCTCGACGCCGGCCGCCTCGAGCGCGAGCGCGCCGCAGAACGCGCCGCATTGGTCGTCGCGCTGGGGCAGCTCGCGCGCGTGCGCGCGAAGCAGCGTGCGCGCCCCGGCGAGCAGCGTCAGCTCGAGCGCCGCGGTCCTGTCCATGCCGCGCAATCTACTGCGCCGAAGGCGTCCCGCCGATCGCGTCGCTGAGCCACGTGCGGCGTTTGCGGATGCGCGCGAAGCGCTCCTTCGAGCGCTCGAGCTTGGAGCTGTCGGGGTGGTAGCGCCAGCGCGCCCAAGGCGACGTCGGCGAGGCGAGACGCAGCGCCCCGGCGAGCGAGAAGAACGGCAGGAAGATCCCGACGAGGCCGAGCAGCGGCTTGCCCTTGAAGATCGCGAGCGCCGAGAGCCCGATGTCGATCAGGATCGCGACGACGAGCGAGCTGATCGAGCCTTCCTGGTTGGAGAGGTCGAACGGCGCGAGCCCGAGCACGACCATGCCGCCGAGCAGCGTCGCGACGACGACGGCGTCGAGCGAGCTGCGTCCCTCCTGCGACCAGTAGACGTCTTCGAGGTGGATCCACAGCGCGAACTCGTCGAGCGTCAGCCCGGCGCCGATCCCGAACAGCGCCGCGAGGATCTCCGACCACGGGCTTTCGGGCGCGAGCGCGAAGTTGAGGAAGCCGCTGCTCATCATCAGGCAGATGCCCCACACGAGGTGGTGCAGGTGCAGCCCGCCCTTCGTCTCGACGCTGCCCGGCCACCACTGGAACTTGGGGCTGCGGATCATCCGCGCGCTCGTGCGGATGAACAGGAACGCGAGCAGGAACGCGCTGAGCAGGACGAAGCCCGAGCGCTGTCCGCGGTCGTCGAGGAAGTGCTGGGAGATCTCGAGGCGCAACTCGGGCTGGACCCTAGCTGTGGAAGCGTTCGCGCGTGCGAACCGTCGTGCTCCGTCCTTCTGTTTTTCGGATGCGTCCGCTGCACGCTTGAATCGCTCGCCGGCAACCCGCCGCCCGGGCGCTAAGGCTTTGCGCACGCGCTGCCGATGATCGCCCCGTGACGACTCTCGCTCGGCCGCACGAAGGCGCACATCGCGCAAAGCGCAGCTCGCGCGTGTCGCGCACCGCCACGACGCTCGTCGGCGCCCTGCTGCTCCTCGTGCTCGTGGCGTGCCTGCTCGCGGCGCGCGCAGACGCCGTCGTGACGCCTGTGAACGGCAACGAATTCGGCGTTCAGCCCGAAACGAGCTCGATGACGCCGGCCGTTGGCCCACTCACTTACGGGGGCGGCCCCGTCGTGCACGCGAGCGCGCCGTACGCGCTGTTCTGGGATCCCTCGGCCGGCGGCTACCACGCCGAATGGCACGAACTGATCACCGACTTCATCTTCGGCTTCGCACACGACAGCGGCTCGCTCGAAAACGTCTTCGTCGACACCGAGCAGTACAAAGACACCAGCGGCGCCAGCGCCGGCGACGATGCCGCGTTCTTCGGCTCGTACACCGACACCGATCGCTACCCGACCTCCGGCACCTGCACCGAAACGGCGCCGTGTCTCACCGACGCTCAGATTCGCGCGGAGCTGACGAGCTACATCGTGGCGAACGGCCTGCCGACGGGGCTCAACCCGGGCGGAAGCCGCACGCCGATCTACTTCGTCTTCACTCCCCCCGGCACGACGGTCTGCCTCGAGGGAAGCGGTGAACGCGGGCACTGCTCCTCACAGTCCTCGGCGAACCCTCTGTGCAGCTATCACTCCTACATTCCCGCCGGAGGCTCGCTGCCGGGCGCCGTTCTCTACGCGGTTGAGCCCTGGACCGCCGGGAACCTCGGCAGCGTTGGCGCGGGCTCGCCCGTCTCGGGCAGCGACTGCCAGGACGGACGGGGAACGCTGCAGGAGCCGAACCAGGTGGGGTGGGGTCCGAACGGCGAATACAACGCCGGCCTCGCGGACCTGATCAACAACGACGTCGCCAACGAGCAGCTCTCGACGGTCACCGACCCGCTCTTCACGGCGTGGCACGACAGCGGGTCCAACACCGATGAGATCGTCGACAAGTGCCGCAACTACTTCCTCGGCGGCCCGCTCGAAAAGGTCCCCGGCACCGAAGTGGAAGAACACACCGAAGCCGGCAAGACCAGCAATCAGCTGATCGACGACACCACGTACTACCTGAACGACGTCTTCAACCAGGCCGGGGTGTACGGTCCGGGCGGCGTGTGCATAAACCACGCGAACTTCCGCCCCGAATTCGCCGCTCAGAGCCCGAGCGGCGCCGGCCAGGCGCTGACGTTCGACACGACCGAGTCGATCGTCACGCTCGGGATCGCCTCCTACCGCTGGGACTTCGGCGACGGCAGCTCGACGGTCGTCAACTGCGAAGGCCGGACGCAGACCTACGGTTACACGCCCGCGCAGTGCACGTCGAGCTCCGGCGTCGGCAACCCGAACCCGGTCGCGAGCGTCGTGCACCGCTACGCCTACGGCGGGGAATACGAAGTGACGCTGACCGAGACCGATGACGGCGGCAACGTCGCGCGCGTATCTCACGTGATCGCCGTGAGCGGTCCGCCCCCGCCTTCGCCCGCACACAAAGAAGAAGGGGCGAGTGGCTCGCACACGACGAGTGGCGGAGCGTCAACGTCCGCGGTGACCCCCGCGACGTCGACCGGCACGGCCCCGCCGCAGCCCGTCGCGACGCAGTCCGTCGTCTCGCGCACGCTCTCGGCCGCGCTGCGCGAAGGGATCGTCGTGCGCTACTCCGTCAACGAACAGGTCGCCGGCCGCTTCGAGGTGCTGCTCGCGAGCTCGCTCGCGCGCCGCGTCGGGCTGCGTGGCGCCCCCGCGACCGGGCTCGCGAAGGGAACGCCGCCGCAGACGATCATCGCGAAAGCGATCCTCGTGACGACGAAAGGCGGGCGCAGCACCTACAAGATCAAGTTCAGCAAGGCAACAGCCGCGCGCCTGCGCAAACTGCACAAGGTCTCGCTGATGATCCGCATGGTCGTGCACAACGCGAAGAGCCCGACCGTCACGACGGTGCTCGACACGGTCGAGCTGCGCTGACGCGAGCGCTCAGCGTTCGGGTGGTTCGCCGCGCTTCGCTTTCGCCTTCGTGCTGAAGACGAAGTGCCAGAGCGCCCACAGCAGCAGATAGCCGGCGACGAGCGAGATCGCCGAGACGACGGCGATCGCCGTGCCGGTGTTGCCCGATTCGACGGCCGCTTCGCCGCCGAGCGCGAGCGGCAGGACGCTCGACGCGTGGGAGCCGATCGCCGCGATCATCGCGCCGCCCGGGCCGCCGACGCCCGGCGCGTGCATCAGAGCCCCGGCGGGTGGCGCACGACGTAGCCGGCGTTGTTCGTCGGCACGACCTGCCAGCGCGACGCGTACACGCCGCTGCGCCCGGCCGTGTCGAACAGCACGCCGTCGACGTACATGTACGTGTGGCCGGCGTTCGCGTAGATCGTGATGTAGCGACCCGGACCAGGCGCGCCCCAGCTCTCCAGTTCGCCGGACGTCTCCGGCGCGCTCAGCAGCCCGCCGGCCGCGAGTGCGTAGCTGACCGATCCCGAGCAGTCGTACGCGTTGTCGACGAACGACGCGTGGCCGCCGCCGAAGACGTACGGGAAGTCGGCGATCGCGTTCGCGCCGGCGATCACGCGCTGGACGACTTCGGGCACGTTCGCCGGGATCGGGATCGTCCCGTTGCCGCCGACCGACTCGCCGCCGGGAACGGGTGTCAGGTCGAGCTTCTGCCGGCGCGCGGCGCTGCGTTCGACGGCCTGCATCTGCGCGAGCTCCTGCTTGACTTCGGCGTCCGACGGAGCGCCGGCCGCGACGATCTGTTCGCTCGCCGTCGCCGGTGTCGCGGCCGCCTTGTGGTGCACCGACGCCGGCGCCGGGAAGCTGCTCGCTTCCTCGGGGTCGGCCGTCTCGGCGACGTTGACGTGCCGTGCCCCGGCCGCCGCGCCGCTCGCTGCGGTGGCCTTCGACCCGGCTGTTGCGCGCGGTGTTGCCGGTGCGTGCGCGTGCGCCGCGCCATCGCCGGCCGGGTGGGTCGCGGCGGCCCTGGCGAGCGGCGTGCCGCGCGCGTGCGAGCCGCCGCCGACGGCGACGATCACGACCGCCGCGGCGATCAACATGGCGGCGAGCACCGCCCCGAGCAGCGACCTGCGCGGGAACTTGCCCGCGAACGACGCGGGCGCTGTCGCCTGGCTCGGTTGCGTCACCGTTGCAAGGCTAGCGGTCGCCTCCGTGCGACGCGACCGGTACCCTGCAACTGTCGGTCGGCTTCTTTTGTGCGTCTGCGCATGCATGTGACGTGGTGAGCGCCGATCGGCGCTTGGCTACCCTGCACAGATGCCTGACGAGGCAACAGCTATCGACCTCAAGTCGCACGAGCTCCACCGGACGGTCCCGGCGCGGCCCCACGTGCGGTTCGTCCACGGTCTGCGCAAGCCCGCGAACTGGCTCCAGCTCGTTCGTTTCGGGCTCGTCGGCGGCGCCGGGTTCGTCATCAACGTCGGCGTCTACGCGCTGTTCGTGCACGGCGCCGGCGTCGAGTACCGCGTCGCGTCGGTCGCCGCGTGGTTCGTCGCCGTGATCAACAACTTCGTGCTCAACCGGCACTGGACGTTCGACGCGCGCGACCGCGGCCGCGCGCACCACCAGGCCGCGCGCTTCCTGCTCGTCAGCCTCCTCGCCGAGGCGGTCAGCCTGCTGCTGCTGACGCTGTTCGTCGAGAGCGCGCGCCTCGCGAAGGTCCCCGCGCAGGCGCTCGCCGTCGCCGCCTCGATGCCGTTCAACTTCCTCGGCAACAAGCTCTGGAGCGTTCCGCCGGGAGGGCCCGACGGCCCTCGACGCGGGGCACTGAGCGTCGCCTGCGCGCCCTCTGGCGGCCACCTGCGGCACCTATACTCTGGCCTTTCCCCCGTTCGGAGGACTTGCGTGCAGGAGATGGTCATCTACGGCGTCAGCTTCGACATGGTTGGCAAGCAGCCGATCGTGCTTCTGAAGACTGTCGAGGGCAACAAGTTCCTGCCGATCTGGATCGGTCATCCGGAGGCCGCGTCGATCCTGATGAAGCTGCAGGGCGCCGGCACGCCGCGGCCGATGACGCACGATCTGCTGTGCGACATCCTCGGCGAGCTCGACGTCAAGTGCACGCAGGTCGCCGTCACCGAGCTGCGCGAGAACACGTTCTTCGCCTCGATCACGCTCAGCGTCGGCGAGCGCGAGCTCGAGATCGACTCGCGCCCGAGCGACGCGATCGCGCTCGCCGTGCGCCGCGGCGCGCCGATCTACGCCGCCGAGGAGGTCATCGCCGAGTCGGCGATCGAGTTCGAGCACGACGTCGAGGAGTCCGAGGACGTCGTCGAGAAGTTCAAGGAGTTCCTCGACCAGGTCTCCCCCGAGGACTTCGCCGCCGGCGACTCCTGAGCCACGCGCTCAGCGCGTAAACGCGCTCTCCAGCATCCGAGCAATCAGCTCGTCGAAGAACGATCCCCGCCGCGTCCGCCGCATGCGGCAGCAGGCTCGTTTCGGTCAGGCCCGGCACGACGTTCGTCTCGAGCACCGTCAGCTCGCCGCTCTGCGTCTCGAGCATCAGGTCGACGCGCGCGACGCCGTGGCAGCCGAGCAGCTCGTAGACGCGCAGCGCGAGCTCCTGCGCGCGCTCGGTCGTCGCCGGCCGGCAGCTCGGCCGGGCAGACGAACGTCGTCATGCCGATCTCGTAGCGCGACTCGTAGTCGTAGAAGTCCTCGTCGCGCGGGACCGCCTCGACGATCGGCAGCGCCGCCGGCTCGCCGCCGGGCGTCTCGGCGTCGAGCACCGAGACCGCGAGGTCGCGGCCCTCGATGTAGCGCTCGAGCACGACCTTGCCGTCGTAGGAGAGCGCGCCGACGATCGCGCCCGGCAGCTCTCGCTCCTCGCGCGCGAACTTCACGCCGAGCGCCGAGCCGCCGCTCGCCGGCTTCGACGACGATCGGGAAGCCGAGCTCGCGCCCGATCGCCGGCAGCGCCGCGGCCGACGCCGAGCTCCCTGACGGCGCTCTCCTTGAACGTGCTGAACGCCGGCGTCGGGATGCCGGCCTCGCGCATCAGGTACTTCGCGAGCGCCTTGTCCGTGCAGCGCATGCACGCGCGCCGGGTCCGAGCCCGTGTAGGGCAGCTCGATCGCCTCGAGCAGCGCCTGCACCGTGCCGTCCTCGCCGTCGCGCCCGTGCAGCGCGACGAACGCCGCGTCGGGCTCGGTGCCGAGCAGCTGCTCGAGCAGCTCCGCGCCGGCGTCGATCGCGACGACCTCGTGCCCGAGCCGCCGCAGCGCATCCTGCGGCGCGTGCGCCCGAGCGCAGCGAGACGGCCCGCTCCAGCGAGCTGCCCGCCCTTCAGCACCGCGACGCGCTTCGGCGCGTCCGTCATCGATCCTGCGCTGCGGCGCCGCGCACCGCCGCTCGCGGCGCGGCAGCTCGACGACGTCCGCGAGGCCGGCCGGCGGCGGCGCCTGCTCGCCGACCTCCTCCTCGCGCTCCGCGCGCGCGTCGTCGACGCTTCGCCGGCGGCTTGCCCATCAGCGTCCCGAGCAGGCCCGTGTCCTGCTCGCGCGCACGCGCCGATCCGCGCGATCCCCTCGCGGATGTCGTCCTCCGGCACGCCCGCGAAGTTCAGCCGCATCGAGCTCGCGCCGCGGCGTCCGTCGACGTACGCCGCGCGGCCCGGCACGAACGCGACGCCCTCGCTGTCGCGCGCCAGCACGAGCAGGTCGGTCGTGTCGATGCCGCCGTTCAGCGTCGCCCAGACGAACAGGCCGCCGTGCGGGTGCGTCCAGCTCGCCGCGTCGCCGAAGTGCTCGGCGAGCGCCTCGAGCATCACGTCGCGCCGGCGACGGTAGAGATCGCGCAGCTGCTCGACATAGCCGAGCCAGCGCGGGCGCCCGTCGGCGCCGCGCTCCTCGAAGTACGCGGCGACGAAGAGCTGCGTGACCGGCGAGGAGCACAGGTCGGCGCCCTGTTTGCCGAGGTTCAGCTTCTCGAGCACCGGCCGCGGCGCGACCGCCCAGCCCGAGACGCAGCCCCGGCGAGAGGATCTTCGAGAACGTCCCGAGGTAGATCACGAGGTCCGCCGCGCCGCCGGCGCCGGCGACCTCGGCGTCGAGCGAGTACAGCGTCGGCAGCGCCTCGCCCTCGTAGCGCAGCAGCCCGTACGGGTTGTCCTCGAGCACCAGCAGCTCGCGCTCGCGCGCGACCTCGATCAGCCGCCGCCGCCGCGCGAGCGACATCGTCACGCCGCCCGGGTTCTGGAAGTTCGGGATCGTGTAGATGAACTTCGGCCGCCGTCCCTCCGCCTGCAGCCGGTCGAGCGTCGCCTCGAGCGCGTCGATCGGCATGCCGTCGGCGTCGATCTCGATCTGCTCGACCTCCGCCTGGTAGGCGCTGAACGTCGGCACCGCGCCCGGGTACGTCGGCGCCTCGGCGACGATCACGTCGCCCGGGTCGATCAGCGTCTTGCAGACGAGGTCGATCACCTGCTGGCCGCCCGTCGTCACGATCACCTCGGCCGGATCGACGTCCGTGCCCTCGGCCGCCATCACCTCGACGATGCACGCGACCGTCGCCGCCATTCCTTCGGTCGGGCCGTACTGCAGCGCGCGCGCCGTCGAGTCCGCGGCGACGCGTGCCATCAGCTTCGCGTACAGCTCCGGCTCGAACGTGCTCGTGTCGGGCAGCCCGCCGGCGAGCGAGATCACGTCGGGGCGCTCGGTCAGCGCCATCATCTCGCGCATCGCCGAGCTTTTCATGCCGCGCGTGCGCGCCGCGAAGAGCGCCTCGTAGCGCGCCAGCTCGTGCGCCGTCGGCCGCGTCCTGCGCCCGCCTGAAGCTCCGCCGATCGGTCGGTCCATGTGCCTTCGTTCCTATTCGCCGTTCCTCGCGCCGGACCTCGCCGTCGCGCGCTTGACCGCGCAGCCGTCGTCTATCGTCCTGACGCGACCAGCGCCGCCGGTGAACGAGCACGGTAGCGCACCCCCGCCGACCGATTCGCATGCACGGCACTCTTCTTCCACATAGGTCTCGGCGCCGGCCTCGCCGCCGCGTGCGGGCTGCGCCCGTTCCTGCCCGTGCTGCTCGCCGGCGCGCTCGCCGCGCGCCGGCGCTCGGCGTCAGCTTCGCGCACGACCCCTTTCGCTTCCTGCGCGCAGACTGGTGGCTGCTCGTCGTCGTGCTCGTGCTGATCGCCGCCTACGCGCTGCAGCTGCTGCTCGGCCTCTCGGCGCTGCCCGAGCCCGACGCCGAGCGCGCCCGACCGACGCCGCTCGCCGCCGCGCTCGGCGGGCTCGCCTACGGCGCCGGCGCCGTGCTGTTCGCCGGCACGCTCGCCGCGCACGGCGACGCCTGGTGGCCGGGGCTGCTCGGCGGTCTCGCCGCCGTCGCGCTCGCCCAGCGCGCCGTGCTGCCCGTCTTCGCGCGAGCCCGCGCGCGGCTCGCCGACGGCGGCGCGAGACAGGCGCTCAGCGTCTACCTCGACGCCGCGTCGCTGCTGCTCGCGGCGCTCGTCGCGCTGCTGCATCCGCTCGGCTACGTGCTGCTCGCGCTGCTCGTCGTGGTTCGCGCTGCGCGGGCGCGCGCGCGGCGAGGAGAAGTACGCCGGCCTGCGCATCCTGCGCCGCTGATGGCGCGCCGGCGACCGTTCCAACGCCGCCGAAGCTCGTCCTCTGCGTGATCGACGCGATGGCGCCCGCGATGCTCGAGCGCACGGTCGCGAGCGGCGCCGCGCCCGTCCTCGCGACGCTGATCGAGCGCGGCCGCTACGTGCCCGACTGCGTCGCCGCGTTCCCGTCCGTCACGCCCGTCTGCGCCGCCTCGATCGTCACCGGCGTCGCGCAGGACGAGCACCACATCCCCGGCATGAACTGGTACCACCGCGAGGAACGCCGCTACGTCGAATACGGCTCGAGCTTCCGCGCCGCGCAGCGCTTCGGCATCGCGCGCCAGCTGACCGACACCGTCTACAACATGAACCGCGCGCACCTCAGCCAGCGACACTCCGACCGTCTTCGAGTCGCTCGACGACGCCGACGTGCGCACCGCCGGCACGACCTACCTGATGTACCGCGGCCGCCACCGCCACGAGCCGCAGCGCGACACGGCGCTGACGCGCGTCGCCTCCGCGCTCGTGCGCCACGCCGTGATGGGGCCGCGCGAGCTGTTCTACGCCGACATCTTCGCCTCGCGCGAGACCGGCTGCCGCTCCGCGCTCGGCATGCCCGGCGTGCGCGACCGCCACTCCGGCTGCGTCTCCAGCTACCTCGTCGAGCACGACCTGTTCGACTTCCTGCTGCTGTCGCTGCCCGACAACGACTGGCACTCGCACAAGCGCGGTCCCGAGGCGCAGTTGCAGTCGATCGCGCAGGCCGACCTGCAGCTCGCGCGCGTCTGCGAGGCCGCCGGCGGCGTCGACGAGTTCCTCGCGCGAGCACGCCGTGATCGCGATGGCCGACCACTCGCAGGCGCCCGTCACCGCGACGATCGCGCTGCAGGACGAGCTCGCCGAGCTCGACGTGCTCGCGCCGCCGCGCTCGGGCGGCGTCGAGGACGCGCGCATCGCCGTCTGCCCGTCGCAGCGCGCCGCGATGGTCTACGCGCTGCACGACGCCGAGCGCGACGCGATGCGCGCGTCGGTCGTCGCGCTGTCGCTCGCGATCGACGGCGTCGAGCACGTGATCTGGCTCGCGCGCGACGTCGACGACGACCGAGCGAGGCGATCATCGCGAGCGCCGCGCACGGCGAGCTGCGCTTCCGCCCGGCGGCCCGCTCGCCGACGTGCGCGGCGCGCGCTGGAGCGTCGACGGCGAGCTCGCCGTCGTCGGCGGGCGCGTCGAGGACGGCGTGCTGCTGACGCCGTCCTACCCCGACGCGCTCGCGCGCGCGTGGGCCGCGCTCAGGTGCCCGAGCTCCGGCGAGGTGCTGCTGTCGGCCGCGCCCGGCTACGAGTTCGTCGACTGGGGACGCCAGGCGCACGTCGGCGGCGGCAGCCACGGCTCGCTGCACGCGAGCGACTCGCTCGGCGCGCTCGTCATGTGCGGCGTCGAGCTGCCGAGCCCCGAGCCGGCGCAGTGGGCGATCCGCGACGTCGCCGCGCTCGTGCTCGGCCACTTCGGCCTCGACGCCGGCACGCGCTCGAGCGCCGCGCAAGCGTAGGCCGCAGGCGGGCGCGCCCGTTACGCTCGCGTAGTGCGACGCTCGCTCCTCCCGATCGCATGCGCCTTGAGCTGCGCGCTCCCCGCCGCCGCGCACGCCGCGCCCGGCTCGCTCGCAAGCGCGCCGCAGCCTGCCCCGATCGCGTCGAGCGCGCTCGCGCAGACGACGAGCAGCGCACACCAGTCGTCGTCCTCCTCGAAATCGACATCCTCGACGAACCCCGAAGCTCCGATCCCCGTCGCGCCGTCGAACACGCCGCCGGCCGGCCGCAGGCTCTCGCCCAACCAGGTGCTCGCGATCGCCGAACGCCTGCCGAAGATGCGGGCCGTCCGGCGCAAATACCCCGGCTCCTACGGCGGCGCCTACCTCAAGCCCGCGCTGCACTGGCAGGTCAGCTACTTCTCGGAACGGCAAGAAGGAGATCGGCCAGGTCATCATCGACGACATCTCCGGCCGCGTGCTCGAACAGTGGACCGGCTTCCAGGTCGCCTGGACGATGGCGCGCGGCTACCCGGGCGCGTTCGGCCGCCACGTCAACGCGCTCTACATCTGGCTGCCGCTGTGCCTCCTGTTCTTCGCCCCGTTCTTCGACTGGCGCCGGCCGCTGCGGCTGCTGCACCTCGACCTGCTCGTGCTGCTGTTCTTCTCGGTCTCGCTCGCCTTCTTCAACCACGGCGACATCTACCAGTCGGTGCCGCTCGCCTACCCGCCGCTGCTCTACCTGCTCGCGCGCATGCTCTGCATCGCGCTGCGCCGGCGAGGAGCGCGCGACCCCGGCCCGCTGCGCCTGCTCGTCGCCGTGCGCCGTGGCTCGCGCTCGGCGTCGTCTTCCTGGTCGGCTTCCGCATCGCGCTCAACGTCACCGACTCGAACGTCATCGACGTCGGCTACGCCGGCGTCATCGGCGCGCAGAAGGTCGTCCACGGCGAAGCGCTCTACGGCGCACTGTCCGTCCGACAACGAACACGGCGACACCTACGGCCCGGTCAACTACGAGGCCTACGTGCCGTTCGTGCAGATCTTCGGCTGGAGCGGCACCTGGGACGACCTGCCCGCCGCGCACGCCGCGGCGATCGTCTTCGACCTGCTCGCGCTCGCGCTGCTGTTCCTGCTCGGCCGCCGCGTGCGCGGGCCCGGCCTCGGCGTCGTGCTCGCCTACGCCTGGGCGGCCTACCCGTTCACGCTGTTCGCGCTCGAGAGCAACTCCAACGACACGCTCGTCGCCGTCGCTCGTGCTCGCCGCGCTGCTCGCCGCGACCTACGCCGCAAGCTCGCGCCGCCGCGCGCGGCGCCTTCGCCGCGCTCGCCGGCCTGACCAAGTTCGCGCCGCTCGCGCTCGCGCCGCTGCTCGCGACGCACGGGCTCTCGCAGCGCGCCGACTGGCGCGCGCGCGTGCGTGCCTCGCGATGTTCGTCGCTCGCGTTCGTCGCCGTCGGCGCGCTCGTCGCATTCCCGCGCTCTCGCCACGACTCGCTGCACACGATCTACGAGCGCACGATCGCCTACCAGGCCGACCGCGAGCTCGCCGTTCTCGGTCTGTGGGGCCTCTACGGCGGGCTCGGCGGCCCGCAGGGCGCCGTCCAGATCGCCGCCGTGCTGCTCGCGCGTCGCGCTCGCCGTGCTGCCGCGCCGCGCCGACCTCGTCGGCCTCGCCGCGGCCTGCGCCGCGCGTCCTGATCGCCGTGCAGCTCGGCATCGACCACTGGTTCTACCTCTACATCCCGTGGTTCTTCCCGCTCGTGATGCTCGCGCTGCTCGGGCGGTACGCACTACCCCTGAGACCGGCATCCGGCCTTCTGGCCGAGCCGGCCTCCACTTCTCGATTCAAGTCTGTGACCGTTCCGGCCGCCACGGCAGTTACCGAGGCCGGCCATCCGGCCGGCTGTAGTGGGCGGCGCCGGCGGCCGAGGCATCAGCACCTGCTCGATCGAGTCGGCGCGCAGCCGCTGCTGAGCAGCTGATCGAGCACGCCCATCAGCCACGGGTCCTCCTCGGAGGTCTCGAAGCGCGACCGGCATCTGCGTCAGCAGCGACTCGATCGCCTGCTCGCGCTTGACGCCGATCACGCCGCCGCGCGGGCCGGTCATGCCGACGTCGGTGATGTAGGCGGTGCCGCCCGGCAGCACGCGCGCGTCGGCGGTCGGCACGTGCGTGTGGGTGCCCGACCACCGCCGTCACGCGCCCGTCGAGATGCCAGCCCATCGCGACCTTCTCGCGACGTCGCCTCGGCGTGCATGTCGACGAGCGATGTGGTCGACCTGCCGCCGAGCTCGGCCGAGCGCCGGCTCGATCTCGGTGAACGCCGAGCGCCCCGCGCGCAGGTAGAGGTTGCCGCTGAGGTTGACGACGCCGAGGCGCACGCCGTCGCGCTCGACCACGCAGGTGCCGTGGCCGGGCTGGCTGCGCAGGAAGTTCGCCGGGCGCAGGATCCGCGGCTGCGCGTCGAGATAGGGGTAGATCTCGCGGCGGTGGTAGGCGTGGTTGCCGAGCGTGATCACGTCGACGCCGGCCGCGAACAGCTCGTCGGCGATCTTCGGCGTGATCCCGAGCCCGCCGGCGACGTTCTCGCGCGTTGACGACGACGAACGTCGGCGCGTAGCGCTCGCGCAGCACGCGGCAGGCAGTCGAGCAGCGTGCGGCGGCCGAGCCCGCCGACGAGGTCGCCGACGAACAGGATCTCGCGCGCCCGCCGGTCGCCGACGGCCGCCTCGGCGCTCAGCCATACTCTGGCCGATGGTGGGAGGCAAGTGACAGACGGCGCCGAGCACGGCCCCGAGGCGGCGCCGCCGACGAGCCGAGGAGCAGCGAGCTCGTGACGACCCCGCCGCGAGTCCGCCGCGACGAGCCGCCGCGCTCGTCGTCCCGCGCTGGGTCCAGCTGGTGCTGCTGCCGCTGGCGCTGCTCGCGCTCTGGGCGCTCGCGAAAGCCGCGGGCAAAGTGCTGTGATCTTCATCGTCGCGGCGCTCATCGCGCTGATCCTCAACCCGGTCGTCGCGCTTCCTGCAGCGCCGCGGCTGTCCCCGCGGGCTCGCGGTGCTCGCTCGTCTACCTCGCGCTTCTTCCTGTCGCTCGGCCGGCATCGGCTTGCTCGCTCGCCAACCCTATCTCCAACCAGGTCCACACGTTCAGCCACAACCTGCCGCACCTCGTCAACGAAGCCAACAAGACGCTCGACGACTTGCAGCGCGACCTCAACCAACACGGCATCCACGTGCAACTCATCAAGCAGGGCAAGACGGCGCTGCAGACGCTCCAGGACAAAGTCGTCAAGAGCGTCGAGCTCGACTCGCTCTCCTTCGGCGGCGGCCTGCTGACCGAAGCGCGTCAGCGCGCGATCTTCGACCTCGTGCTGATCTTCGTGCTGTCGGTGTACATGCTGCTCTACGGCGCGCAGCATCGGCACGCTCGTGCGGCGCGCTGCATGCCGACGGGCGACGGCACGCCCGCCGATGACTACCCGCACGCTCGTGCAGAACGCGCGTCTCGCGCTACGTCGGCGGCCAGCTGCTGTTCAGCATCGTCATGGGCACGACCGCCGGCGTCGCGCTGTGCATCTTCGGCGTGCTCGGGATCTTCCCCGACGGGCGCAACTACGCGGTCGTGTTCGGCGTCTTCTACGGCGTGATGGAGCTGGTTCCCTACATCGGCCCGATCCTCGGCGCGCTGCCGCCGGTCGCTGGTCGCGCTGTTCACGAACCCGATCGCCGCGCGTCTGGGTGTCGCTGCTGTTCGTCGGCCTGCAGCAGCTCGAGGGCCACGTCGTCGCGCCGCAGATCTTCGGCCACACGCTGCGCATCAACCCGCTGCTCGTGATCTTCGCGCTGCTGCTCGGGCTGCAGCGTCGACGGCATCGTCGGCGCGCTCGATCGCGCTGCCGATCCTCTCGGTGCTGCGCGAGACGATCCTCTACCTGCAGCCGCCACCTGACGCTCGAACCCTGGGACCGCTCGCGCGAGGGCTGCTGTAGGACGCGCGTGAGCGCGCGCGAGCGTCGACGCGTCCTGCAGCGTGCGGGCCTCGCAAGCGCTTCGGCGAGCGCGAGGCGCTGCGCGACGTCAGCTTCGAGCTGCGCGCCGGCGAGCTCGTCGCGCGTGGTCGGCCCCAACGGCGCCGGCAAGACGACGCTGCTGTCGATCCTCGCCGGCGTGCAGCGCCGAGCGGCGGCAGCGTCGAGTACCGCCTCGCCGCCGGGCCGACGGCCGCGCGATCGGCTGGGCGCCGCAGCAGCCGGCCGTCTACTCGAAGCTGACGGTCGCGCGAGAACCTGCGCCTGTTCGCGCGCCTCGAGCGCGTCGCCGACGTCGACGCCGCGGTCGCGCGCATGCTCGAGCAGACCGGCCTCGCCGAGCGCGCCGACGATCGCGTCGAGCGCCTCTCCGGCGGCAACCGCCAGCGCGTCAACGTCGCGCTCGGCGCTGATCGCCGACCCGCGCGTGCTCGCGCTCGACGAGCCGTCCTCGGCGCTCGACCCCGCCAGCGCGCGCGCCTGTGGGAGTTCGTCGTGCGCGCCATCGAGCGTTCGCCGACGCGGCACTCGGCGAGTCGGCTGTTCGCGACCCACGATCGTCTGCCGAGGCGCGAGCGCTACGCCACCGCGCAGCTCGCTCGTGCTCGGCGGACGGCGAGAGTGCTCTTCGATGCGGCACGCCGGGCGAGCTGTGGCCGCGCGCCGCGCGAGCCGGCCCGCGGCGATCTCGAGCGCGCGTTCGTGCGCTTCCTGGCGGCCGAGCGGGCGCGTGCCAGGCTGGGCGTTGCGTGCGTGCGCTGCTCGCCAAGGACCTGCTGATCCTGCGGCCGCTCGCGGCTGCTCGCTGGCGCTGCTGATCATCTACCCGGTCGCGATCGCGCTGCTGATCGGGCTTGCGATCTCGCGCAGCGCCGGCGCAGCCGCGGGTGGCGATCGTCAACGAGACGCCGCCCGGGCAGACGGTGCCAGGTCGGCAGCGAGCGCGTGCGAGGTCGACGCCAGTATGCGCAGCAGATGCTTCACGCAGGTGCAGCCGGTGCCGCGTCGCCACGCGCGCGCAGGCGGTCGAGAAGGTCGAGTCGGGCGAAGTGCATCGCGGCGGTCGTGATCCCGGCCGAACATCGCCGCGCGGCTCGCCTCGGGCACTCGCAGCCGGCGCACGTCGAAGTGCTCTACAACGGCAACGCGCTCGAGCAGTCGCTCGTGCACGCGCACGATCGAAGTCGGCGCTCGCGCAGGCGAACGTCGGCTTCTCCGAACAGATCCAGCGGCCGCGTCGCAGGCGATCGACGCGCTGCTTAGCGGGCGGCAACCTCGGCGTGCTCGGCGCGCCGGAACCTGATCGGGCTCGGCTCGATCCGCGCCGAAGCTGCATGCGATCGCCGCGCGGCTGCCGCCGGGCGCGGACCGCGCGGCAGCTCGAGCAGATCGAGGCGTTCGCCGAGCTTCGCGGCGCAGAACCTCGGCGCTCGAGCAAGCAACGTGCTCGTCGACGATCGGCCAGCCGATCCAGGTCAAGAGCGACGCTGCTCGCCGGGCGGCGCACGCCGCTGAACACGTTCGCGGTCGTCGTCGCGGTGAGCGGTCTCGCTGATGTTCGTCTGCATGCTGCTCGCCGTCGGGCGGCGTCGCGCTCGAGCGCGAGGAGGGCACGCTCGCGCGGCTGCGTGCGCGGGCTCGTGCACGCGCGGCGGGCTGCTGCTCGAGAAGGCGCTGCTCGCGGCCGGCTGCGTCGTTCGCTGCTCGCCTTCGCGATGCTCGCCGGGATCGGCGCGTTCGTGCGCGCTCGACTGGGGTCGCGTCGGGCTGTGGCTCGCGGCGCTCGCGCTCGGCGCGCTCGCCTTCGCGGCGCTCGGCGTCGCGATCGGCGCGCTCGCGCGCGAGGTGCGCGCGGCCTCGCTGCTCGCGTTCTCGCTGTCGCTGCCGCTCGTGTTCCTCGCGCTCGTGCCGAGCCGGCGCGGTCTCGGGCGGGCTGTACGACGTGATCGCGGCGATCTCGTTCGTGTTCCCGTTCAAGGCGGCGCTCAGGCGCTCGACGCGGCGGTCAACGGCGCGTCGCCGCCGCTCGGCTCGGCGCTCGCGCACCTCGCCGCGCTGAGCGTCGGCGTTCGGCGCGCTCGCGCGCGTCGGGCTGCGGCGGCTGGACTGAGCACCGGCGTCTCGCGACGGTGGGCCGAGCACCGGCGCCGTTACAGTGTCGTGAACACTCTTGTCGTCAACCCGTTCTTCCGTTTATTGTCCGTGCTCCAATGTTCGGAACTCGGGACACTCATCGATGACCGCGGGGCTTGGTGGCAGGCTGTGCGTCGTCGCGCTGCTGGCGATCCTGGCGTTCGTTGCTGGGTCTCGACGCGCAGACGCCGCATACACGACATGGCTGAACAACCAGTGCTGGCAGACCGGGCAGCTGGGGGCCGAAGCGTCTGCCTGCCAGGACGCGACCGCCTCCGGCTTTCTCTCGGGCCACATGATCGACGATGCCAACGGCGCCGAAGACTTCAAGGTCGGCGCCAGCGGCCAGTACTGCAGCTACACCGGAATTCCGGGCGTCCTCAATCTCACGAGCCACGGCGCGGCGTTCGAACCGATCCCGCGCCCGGCGAACTACCAACTCGAGGCCGGCGAAGGTGGGAACGCCTGCGGGGTCTGGGCGGCGCCCGGCGAACCGGTGGAATGGGGCTTGCAGGTACGGAACTCGCCGGAATCCGAATGCGAACCTCACATCGCCGAAAAACAGGGCAACCGGTGCGGGATGGAGCACTATGTCTCGTTCGCCAGCCAAGGACTGAACGACCGACCGTGGGCGTCCTGCTACACCACCCCGATGCTGGACGTCTCCGGGTTGACGGAACCGCGCGTCTTCGAACCGAAGACAGGCGGTGCCGGTTGGGGCTACATCTGCCCAGAGGTCGAGGATACGGCGGCACGGGCGTTGTGCTCGAACTCTGCGTCTCCTCGTGGACCGGCTACGCAGAACACGGCTACTACTCCGAATGGAACTACGAGCACGTCGTCGAATGCCGCGCGCCGGTAGCCGGGTTTCCCCATAGCGTCGACCGCATCGAGATACCGGGTCGGGCAAACACGCTCGACAATCTGTACGGCGAACCGATCGAATCCTGGAACGAACACGAGGCGAGGCTTCCGGCCGAAGGTGGCATCTCGGCCTCGTTGATGCAAGGCGTAGCCGAACTCGCCAACAAGCCGTTCGAAGCGAAGGTCTCACCCAGCGGTCGTCTCGACGAGCCGGAACTGGGCGCCGGCTGCGGCAGCGACGTCAACACCGCCCCGGCCGCCTGGGCCCTGATTGGCGTCGCGACGGGGATCGAAGCCTGGGAAGGTGTGCAGACCTCGATGACGATCTCTCCCTCGACGGTCTGGACCGAATTCAAGCCGCACCTGATCGAAATCTCCTCGGTGGGCGCGAAACCGACCGGAGGCGCCGAAGCTGTGGTCACTGCGAGCATCAACCCGGAGGGCTTCCCGACGAAGTACGTCGTCGAATACGCGCCGGAAGGCGCCGGCAGCGGGCACTCTGCAGAAGTCTCGATCGGCAGCGGCACCGAACCGGAATATGTATCGACCAGGCTCGAAGGGCTGAAAGCGAACACCCGCTACGAATACCGGCTCAAGGCCTTCCGCTACGAACACGAATACGGCGAAACCGCGGAAGAAGAAGAACGCAAAACGACCTACAGCAAATGGCAGACGTTCACGACCGGCGTCCCGGTGGTCACGTCGTTGCCGGCGACGGCAGTGTCTCGGACAACCGCCGCGCTCAATGGAACCGTGAACCCCGAGGGCTCGACTGTGACCGAATGCTACTTCCAGTACAGCCCGACCGAGGCCTACGGCTCGGTCGCGCCCTGCATGCCCGCTCCGGGCAGCGGCCCGGAACCGGTCTCTGTGTCGGCGGCGATCACGGGCCTGCACGAAACCACGACCTACTACTTTCGGATCGTGGCCGTCAACCACGACGGCACGAGCACCGGCGAACCGGCGGTCTTCGCGACCCTGCCACAGCCACCGACGGCGACCCCCAGCGGCGCGACCTCGCATTCTTCGACGGCGGCGACGCTCGCCGGGACCGTCAACCCGAACGGGCTAACGGTGAGCGAATGCCGCTTCGAATACGGAGAGGAATCGGAAGACCTCCACCTGAGCGCACCGTGCTCGCCTGCGGCCGGAAGCGGCGAAGCGCCTGTGGAAGTGACGGCCTCGATCACCGGGCTGAGCCCGTACGACACCTATTACTACCGGCTCAGCGCGACCAATGCGCTCGGCTCGACGCAGACGGCCGAAAGGACCTTTCGCACCCAGACCCAGTGCGCCGGATCGAACATCGTCGCCGCCGGCGCAACGCTCCAGGCGCCAGCCGAGGCCCTTTGGAGCGTCGGCTTCAACACCAACACGAGCTCGGTCGGCTGCAGCGGCGTCCAAGGCGACTACGCCAAGCCGACAGTCGAATACAGGCAGAGCGCCGCCGCAAGCGGCAGCGGTGCGTGCCTGCGATCGTTCGGCGCCGAAAAAGCGACTCCGGAACACGAATACAGCTTCTGCGCCACGGATGAAGCGCCCAACGCCGAACAGAAAGCCGAAATCGAAGCGCACAAGAGCGGCGGCGAAGCCGAAACGCTCGAGACGATCCCGCTCGCGCAAAGCGCGGTCGCGATTCTCGTCCACCTGCCGGAAGGCTGCAGGGCGAGCAGTGAACCGCTCGCCTATGAAGGCAAAACCCGAAAACTGGGGCGGCTGGCGCTCGACGCGGCAACGCTCGAGGGCCTCTACCGCGGGGCGATCAACACGTGGAAGCAACTGCTCGAAGCCCAAGGAGCGCACGCAACCGACCAGCTCAGCTGCGAAAAACCCTCCGAAGAGGAAACGGCGATCAGTCGCGTGGTGCGCACCGACCACGCCGGAACGACACACATCCTGAAGGCCTACCTCGAACAGGTCGACGGCGCGTCCTTCAAAGCTGAAGCCTACGGCGAAAGCTACGAAGGCAGCGCGACCGGCTGCGGCGCGAGCTTCCCGTCCGAAACGAAGACCTGGACGCAGATCAGCGAAGGGTGCGCCAATCAGCGATGGCCGGAAGCCGCCCATGTGGTCCGCCCCACTGAACCGGGCGACATCGGCGTCCTGAACAAGGTCAACGCGACGCCCAGCAGCGTCGGGTATGCGAGCTTGGCAGCCGCGGCCCAATACAAACGCTTCTCCGAAGTGGGAGTCGGAGGCGAAGCCAAAAAAGGCGAACAGAACGCGCGGTTCTGGGCGCCGATTCAGAACAGCAGCGCCGCGGGAATCGAATACGCCGACCCTTCGAGTAAAGGCGACGAGGAAAAACTGGGCGAAGCCAACTGCAGGAACACGTTCTACCGCGAGAACGGCGAAAACGAATTCCCGCCCGCCGGCACCCGCAAGCTCTGGAGCGAAGCGAAGGCGGCAACCGTCGAGGAAAACTACCCGCTCTGCGGGATCACCTACGCGCTCGCCTACCGGGAATCTGCGCCGTATCTCAAAGGCGCGATCACGGGACAGGAAGGCCGCGAACGCGTCAACACGGTCGTCAACTACCTCCTCTACGTGCTCAGCAGCAAAGGCGGCGTCAAAGAAATCAAAGACCACGACTACGAAACGCTGCCGAAAGAAGTGCTCAAGAAAGCGGAAGCCGGCGTCAGAGAACTCGGCTTCGAAGCGCCAAGCGAACTCTGTCCGCCGAAACCGGAACCGAAATGCGAATAGGCTCGATCACTCCGCCCGGCGGTAGCGGCGGTAGCGGCGATAGACGGTTGATGGCGATGGTGAGGTGCTCGGCGCGTCTCGAATCGGGCACTGGTAGCGTGTAATCAGGACGATGCGCGGCAAAAGAATCGCGATAAGACTGGCGACCGTGGGCGTCACAGTCCTCGTAGGACTGATACTCGCCTTTCAGACCTCGGCGCAGGCATACCTCTACCTGTACGGCTGGGGAAGAGCGATCGGGCGCGCGACGTTCGACGGCACAACCCTTGATCCGAGCTTCATGACGGCCGGCAACGGAAACGTCAACTGCGTAGTCGCGGGCAGCGTCTATATCTTCTTCTGCCAGTACGCTCGCGTCGAGCGCGCGAACATCAATGGCGGCGCGATCGTGCCGAACCTCGTCACCGTGCCTCAGCCGCCGTTCGACACGGCGACTGGCATTCAGCGGTCAGAAGGCCCAGAGTCGCTCGCGGCCGACGCCGCGCACGTGTACTGGCACACTTACCGTCACATCGGCCGCGCCAAACTGAATGGCGCGAGCGTCGAACCCGACCTCGTGACGACCGAAGAACTGATCGACGGCGTGGCCGTCGACGCGCGTCATATCTACTGGACCACCGGTCGCGGCATCGGCCGTTCGAGCCTCACCGGCGGACAGGTCGAACCCGACTTCCTGCCGCTTACCCGCTCGGCCGAGGGCGGCGGCTTCTCGATCGCCGTGCAGGGCGACTACATCTACTGGGCTGCCACCGGCGGGCACAGTGTGGGCAGAGCGAGGATCGACGGGACGAACGCGAATCCGAACTTCATCGACGGGCTCGATTACGTCTCAAGTCTCGCGCTCGGCGGTGGCTTCATCTACTGGGAGGCGGAAGAAACGTTCGAGAGGGCCGGACGCAGATGGATCGGTCGCGCCAACGTCAGCGGAGCCGATGTGCGGCGGCGTTTGTTCGAAGTACCGCGCAGGCTCGTCGGCGCGATCGCCGCGGACGGACTCGGCCCGGGAGCGGCGCCGCCTCCCAAGCAGTACCCGCGCCGTCGCGCGAGCGGGACGCGTACTTAGGGTTGAACCCGCTTCGCGTCCGCGAGCGCCGCGACGACCAAACCGAGCCACCGCTAACCTGAAGGGGCGATGTCGTTTCCACAGACGCGCATGCGCCGGCTGCGCGCGACGGCCTCGCTGCGCGGCCTCGTCCGCGAGACGGAGCTCTCGCCGGAGCGTTTCGTGCTGCCGCTGTTCGTCTCGGAGGCGGCGCAGGCGCGCGAGCCGATCGCGGCGATGCCGGGCGTCGCGCGGCTGCCGATCGCGGCGGCCGTCGAGGAGGCGCGCGCGGCGGCGGCGGCGGGGATCGCGGCGGTGATGCTGTTCGGCGTGCCGGCCGAGAAGGACGCGCAGGGCTCGGGCGCGTGGGAGGAGGAGGGGATCGTGCAGCTCGCGACGGCGGCGATCAAGCGTGCGTTGCCGCGAGCTGCTCGTGATCACGGACGTGTGCCTCTGCGAGTACACCGAGCACGGCCACTGCGGCGTGCTGCGCGAGGACGGCGCGGTCGACAACGACGCGAGCGTCGAGCTGCTCGCGCGGACGGCCGTCAGCCAGGCGCGCGCCGGCGCCGACATCGTCGCGCCGTCGGACATGATGGACGGGCGCGTGCGCGAGATCCGCAACGAGCTCGACGGCGAAGGTTTCGCCGACACGCCGATCCTCGCTTACTCGGCGAAGTTCGCGTCGGCGTTCTACGGGCCGTTTCGCGACGCGGCCGGCTCGACGCCGTCGTTCGGCGACCGCCGCGGCTACCAGATGGACCCGGCGAACGGCGAGGAGGCGGTGCGCGAGGCGCTGCTCGACGTGCAGGAGGGCGCCGACATGGTGATGGTCAAGCCGGCGCTCGCCTACGGCGACGTGATCGCGTCGGTCAAGCGCGCGACGCGCCTGCCGGTCGCGGCGTACAACGTCAGCGGCGAGTATGCGATGGTCAAGGCGGCCGCCGCCGCCGGCTACCTCGACGAGCGCACGACGGTGCTCGAGATCCTCACGTCGCTGCGGCGCGCAGGCGCCGACACGATCGTGACCTACCACGCAAAGGACGCGGCACGATGGCTGACAGAGCAGACATGACCGAGCCGCAGCCGACCAACGACTCCGTCGTCGGTGCCCCGGCGGTCGCCGACGGCGCGCGCGCAAGCACGGCGACGCCGAAGCTGCGCAGCCGCAAGGACGGCGCGGCGATCGCGCTCGACGACCTCGACCGCAAGCTGCTGAACCTGATGCAGGGCTCGTTCCCGCTCGCGCCCCGGCCGTTCGCGCACGTCGCGTCGCTCGCGGGCGTGACGGAGGCGGAGGTGATGGTGCGCGTGCAGCGACTGCTCGACAAGCGGATCATCCGCCAGGTGACACCGATCTTCGACACGCGCGCGCTCGGCTACAGCTCGATGCTCGTCGCGGCGAAGGTCGACCCGGAGAACCCGCACCGCGCGGCGAAGGTGATCAACGAGCATCCGGGCGTCTCGCACAACTACCTGCGCAACCACGACTTCAACCTGTGGTTCACGATCGCGACCGAGCCGGACTCGGCGCTCGGCCTCGACGGGACGCTCGAGGTGCTCGCGCGCGAGGCGGGTGCCGAGTCGGTCCGGCAGCTGCCGACGCTGAAGCTGTTCAAGATCCGCATGGACCTCGAGATGGAGGGCGGCACGGACGCGCTCGCGAGCGCGGTCGAGGCGAAAGAGCCGATCGAGCTTGACCCGCAGCCGTACGACGAGCGCGACATCGCGGTGATCCGCGCGCTGCAGGGCGACATGCCGGTCGTCTCCGAGCCGTACGCGCCGGCGGCGGCGGCCATCGGGATGAGCCAGGACGCGTTGCTCGACCACCTCGCGGGCATGCAGGAGCGCGGCCTCCTGCGCCGCGTCGCGGCGATCCTCTACCACCGCCGCGCGGGCTTCTCGGCGAACGGGATGGGCGTCTGGATGGTCCCGGACGAGCAGATCCTCGACGTCGGGCGCCAGATGGCGACGGTCCGCGGGATCTCGCACTGCTACCAGCGCCCGACGTACGAGGACTGGCCGTACTCGGTCTTCACGATGGCGCACGGCCGCTCGAAGGAGGAGTGCGACGCGGTGCTCGACGCGATCGCCGAGCAGACGGGCATCACCGGGCGCGCGACGCTGTACTCGTCGACCGAGTTCAAGAAGATCCGCCTGCTCTACTTCACGGACGAGTTCAAGGAGTGGGAAAAGAGATATGGATGACGAGGATCGACGCCGGCGCGGGCCCGGCGGCGAGCCATCCGATCGCTGAGGAGCCGATGTCCTCGTTGACGGACGCGCGCTCGGCCGAGCAGTACCGCCGGGCGCTCGAGCTGCTGCCCGGCGGCGTCAACTCGCCGGTGCGTGCGATGCGCGCGATCGGCCGCGACCCGCTGTTCATCGCGCGCGGCGAAGGCGCGGAGCTGATCGACGTCGACGGCAACCGCTTCGTCGACTACGTCTGCTCGTGGGGGCCGCTGATCCACGGACACGCGCATCCGCGGATCGTCGAGGCGGTGCAGCGCGCGGCGGCGGACGGGACGAGCTTCGGCGCGCCGACGCCGGGCGAGACGGCGCTCGCGGAGGAGATCGTGCGCCGCGTGCGCGGCGTCGAGATGGTGCGGATGACGTCGTCGGGCACGGAGGCGTCGATGACGGCGATCCGCCTCGCGCGCGCGGCGACGGGCCGCGAGCACGTGCTGAAGTTCGCGGGCGCCTATCACGGGCACGTCGACGGGCTGCTCGCACAGGCGGGGTCGGGCCTCGCGACACAGGCGCTGCCGGCGAGCCCGGGCGTGCCGCAGAGCGCGGCGGCGATGACGGTGCTCGTGCCGTGGAACGACGCCGATGCGCTGCGCGCGGCGTGCGAGCGCTTCGAGCTCGCGGCGATCGTCGCCGAGCCGCTGCCGGCGAACATGGGGCTCGTGCCGCCGCACGAGGGGTTCGTCGAGCTGCTGCGCGAGCAGGCCGACGCGAACGGCGCGCTGCTCGTGCTCGACGAGGTGATCTCGGGCTTTCGCGTCGCGCGCGGCGGTGCGCAGGAGCTGACGGGCGTCGACGCCGACCTGACGATCATGGGCAAGGTGATCGGCGGTGGGCTGCCGGCGGCGGCGCTCGGCGGGCGCGCCGAGCTGATGCGCCGGCTGGCGCCGGCTGGCGACGTCTACCAGGCGGGGACGCTGTCGGGCAACCCGCTCGCGGTCGCGGCCGGCCTGGCGACGCTCGAGCTGCTCGACGAGGCGGCGTACGCGCGCCTTGCGGCGAGCACCGAGCTGCTCGCGAGCGGCCTGCGTGAGGCGGCGGCGGCGGCCGGGCAGCCGGTGCAGGTCGTCTCGGCGCCGGGGCTGTTGACGGTGTTCTTCAGCGAGGCGCCGGTGCTCGACTTCGCGGGGGCGCAGGCCTGCGACCTCGACACGTTCGCGCGCTGGTGTCGCGAGCTGCTCTCGCGCGGCGTCTACCCGCCGCCGTCGCAGTTCGAGGCGTGGTTCCCGTCGCTCGCGCACTCGCGCGAGCAGATCGAAGGCACGGTCGAAGCGGCGGCGGCGGCGTTCGCGGCGCTGCGCGACGCGCGCGCGGGAGCGCGCGCATGAGCGACGGGCGGACACCGGAGGAGGCGCCGGCGCTCGCGCGGCTGCGCGCGCTGCTGCGCGAGGAGGGAGGGCTGCTCGCGTCGTTGGTCGACGCGCCGCGCGCGAGCAACGGCCACGGCGCGGGCAACGGCCACGACGCGGGCAACGGCCACGAGCAGAGCCCGGCGCGCGTCGCGGCGAGCGGACCGCGCGCGGCGCGGCAGGCCGGCGAGTACGAGCTGCTCGTCGAGGCGATCTACGAGGGCTACCTGCTGCACTACGGCGCGCCGCGCGTCGTGTGCACGCCGGAGGCCGACCTGCGCGTGCTCGCCGGCGACCGGCTGTACGCGATCGGGCTCGCGCGGCTGGTCGAGCTCGGCGACACGCCGGCGGTCGCGGAGCTCGCCGACACGATCACGCTGAGCGCGCTCGCGCAGGGCGCCGGGGACGCGGCGCTCGCCGACGCGGTGTGGGCGGCGGGTGCGCGCGCGGTCGGGTGGGGAGCGAGCGAGCGGCACGCACGCGCGAAGGCGCTCGTCGCCGAACGCGCGCCGGAAGCGATCGAGGCGATGCGCACAAGCGCCGAGGGGACTTCGGCCACGCTGTGAAACGCGGGCCGATATTGTTCGGCCTCCCGTGTCGGACAAGCACGCCAAGCACAAGTCGAAGTACACAGCCGACCGCCTGATCCCGGGCGCCTTCGAGGGCGAGACGGTCACGCGGCGCCGCTTCATGACGGCCTCGGCGCATACGGCCGGCGCGGTCGCGGCCGGCGCGTTCGCGCTGCCGGCGCTCGGCTTCGCGCTCGGTCCGATCTTCAAAAAAACTCCGCACAGCTGGGAGACGGTCGGCAGAACGGGCGACTTCAACGGAGACAACTACGTGCCGGTCACGTTCACGCTGACGCCGGGCATCGGCGAGGCGGGCAAGACGACGGCGTACGTGCGCAAGTTCAACCCGACGATCGACACGGACCCGTACGACAAAGACACGAAGTTCATCGCGATCTCGAGCCGCTGCGCGCACCTCGGCTGCCCGGTGCGCTGGGTCGACGCGGCCGAGCGCTTCATCTGCCCGTGCCACGGCGGCGTCTACGACCTGCTCGGCAGGCGCGTCGGCGGCCCGCCGGTGCGCCCGCTCGACCGCTTCTACACGCGCGTCGAGGGCGAATACGTGCAGGTCGGCCCGCGCTTCAGCGTCAACAGCGAGCTCAAACGCTTCTCGCCGCGCGACCCGGGCGAGCCGCTCGACGGGATCGGCCAGTACCTGTACCCGTCGCGCCCGACCGAGCGGAAACTGTAGGTAGCCGATCGTGCCGAGACTGCCGAAACTCCCCGCTCCGCCGCTGCCGAAGCCGCTGCAGGTGCCACCGCCGCGCCCGGGCGAGCAGAACGGCAAGGGCGGCCCGCTCGAGGACGCGAAGCAGGCCGGGATCACGGTCGTCGACTGGGTCGACGAGCGCACGTCGCTGAGCGGCGCCGGGCGCTGGCTGCTGTTCCGCAAGGTCCCGAAGGGGACGAACTGGTTCTACACGCTCGGCTCGGCGACGATGTTCGCGTTCCTCTCGCAGGCCGTGACGGGCGTGTTCCTGGCGATGTACTACCGCCCGGACGCGTCGGGCGGCGCGTACGAATCGATCCGTCACGTGACCAACGAAGTCTTCCTCGGCCAGTTCGTGCGCGGCATGCACAAGTGGGGCTCGAGCGTGATGGTGATCCTGATCTTCCTGCACATGGGGCGCACGTTCTTCTTCGGCGCGTACAAGTACCCGCGCGAGCTCAACTGGGTGATCGGCGTCGTGCTGCTGATCCTGACGATGACGATGTCGTTCACCGGCTACCTGCTGCCGTTCGACCAGCGCGCGTACTGGGCGACGATCGTCGGCGTCAACATCAACGGCACCGGCCCGCTGATCGGCCCGTACCTGAGCGACTTCCTGCGCGGCGGCCGCGAATTCGGCGCGACGACGCTGTCGCGCTTCTACGCGATTCACATGCTGCTCGTGCCGGGGCTGATCGCGGCGCTGATCGGCGCGCACCTGTACCTCGTCTCGAAGCTCGGCACGACGGCGCCGCCGTGGTCGAAGGCCGAGGAGACGCCGGAGCTGCGCGAGGCGGAGGTCTAGACCGCTGTGAACCAGCGCGAGAAGGAGGAGTACCTCCGCGAGTACGCGATCCTGAAGGCGAAGGGCAAGCCGTTCTTCCCGTACGCCGTCGCGAAGGACGGGGCGATGGCGTGCGTCGTGATGGCCGTGATCATCGCGATGTCGCTCGTGCTCGGCGCCGAGCTCGGGTCGAAGGCGAACCCGACGACGACGACGTACGTGCCGCGGCCGGAGTGGTACTTCTTCTTCCTGTTCGAGCTCCTGCGCGTGATCAAGCCGCCGAACATCGTCGGCCTCGCGACGATCGGCGTGCCAACGCTCGGCATGATCTTCCTGTTCCTGCTGCCGTTCTACGACCGCGGCCCGGAGCGTCGCCCCGAGCGCCGCCCGGTCGCGACGATCACCGGCATCGCGGTGATCGGCGCGATGGCGTTCCTGACGTACTCGGGCGCCAACGCGGGCTCGCCGACGGCGATCGAAATGAAGACGCCGCAGGCGGTGCTGAACGCCGGCGGCAAGACGCTCGCCGAATACGAAGCCGGCAAGCTGGTCGTCGCGCAGTCGGGCTGCGAGGCGTGCCACAAGATCGGCGACAACGGCAACGACGGCCCGGGGCCGCAGCTCACGCACATCGCCTCGCGCCTGCCGCGCCAGGGGATCGCGCGCACGCTCGTCAACCCGACGGCGCCGATGCCGTCGTTCAAGAACCTGCCGGCGAAGAAGTTCAACGCGGTGGTCGCCTTCCTGTCACAGCTGAAGTAGCGTCCGTTCATGGCCGCTCAGCAAGGCGCCGGAGCTGACACGGGTGGAGGCGGCGCGAACGGGACGGACCCGGCCGCCCATCGCGCAAGCGGCCCGCAGGCCGGTCGCCTCGACGCGACGCAGGTCCGCGCGATGTTCGACGGCATCGCCGGCGTCTACGACGCGCTGAACACGGCGATGACGGCCGGGCTGCACCACCGCTGGCGCGCGCGCGCGGCGGACCTCGCGCACGTCGGCGCCGGCGACCGTGTGCTCGACGTCGCGACCGGCACGGGCGACCTCGCGCTCGAGCTCGCGACGCGCGTCGCGCCGGGCGGCGAGGTGATCGGCAGCGACTTCGCCGAGGCGATGCTCGACCGCGCGCGCGAGAAGGCCGCTTCGTCGGAGCGTGCCGGCGTGCGTCCGCGCTTCGAGTGGGCCGACGCGCTGGAGCTGCCGTACGGCGAGGACTCCTTCGACGCCGCGACGGTCGGCTTCGGCGCGCGCAACTTCGCCGACCTCGCGGGCGGCCTCGCGGAGATGGTGCGCGTCGTCCGTCCGGGCGGGCGCGTCGTCGTGCTCGAGATCACGACGCCGGTCAAGCCGCCGCTGTCGACGTTCTACGAGCTCTGGTTCGATCGGCTCGTGCCGCTGCTCGGGCGCGCGACGCAGGGCGCCGCGCGCGTGTCGGCGGCGCTGCGCGGCGGCGGATCGACGCGCGGCTCGGCGAGCGCGGCGGAGACGATCGGCGACGCGTACACGTACCTGCCGAGCTCGGTCAAGCGCTTCCCGGCGCCGCGCGGCGCTCGCGGCGGAGCTCGAGCGCGCGGGCCTGCAGGAGATCTCCTACGTGCTGCTCGCGGGCGGCATCGTCGCGATCCACGCCGGCACGGTTCCGCGAGGGCGCGCGTGAGCGCGATCGGCGGGACGCGGACGGGGATCGCCGCGCGCGACGTCGACGGGCTCGACGCGATCATGCATCGCGGCGGCGAGGCGCTGCGCGAGCGGATGGTCGGCATGGAGCGCCACCTCGAGCGCGTGACGGCCGAGGCCGGCGAGCCGCTCGCGCCGTACGCGCACGCGGCGATCGGCGGCGGCGGCAAGCGACTGCGCCCGCTGCTCGTCGTGCTCGCGGCCGAGTCGGCCGGCGGACCGCCGCCGGGCGGCGCCGGCGAGGAGCGCATGCTGCGCGCGGCGGTCGCCGTCGAGCTCGTCCACTCGGCGACGCTCGTCCACGACGACCTGATCGACGGCGCGCAGCTGCGCCGCGGGCGCCCGACGGTCGCATCGCGGCGCCGGACGCGAGGCGGCGGTCGCGACCGGTGACCTGCTGTTCTCGCTGCGCGTTCGCCGAGCTCGCGCGCAACGGCAGCGCGACGCAGCTGCACGCGCTGTCGGACGCGAGCTCGGCGCTCGCGGCCGGCGAGCTGCTGCAGCGCGAGGACGCCTACGCGGCGGACGTCGCCGTCGAGCGCTACCTGCGCCGCTGCGAGCTGAAGACGGCGGCGCTGTTCGAGGCGGCTTGCCGGCTCGGCGCGCTGACGGCGCGCGACGGCTCGGACGCGCTCGCCGACGCGCTCGGAGCGTTCGCGCGCCGGATCGGGCTCGCCTTCCAGATGCTCGACGACGTGCTCGACGTCTCGGGCCCGGTCGAGCGCACGGGCAAGTCGCGCGGCACCGACCTGCTCGACGGCACGGTCACGCTGCCGTTGATCCTCGCGCGCGAACGCGACACCGACCTCGCGCGCTTCGACCTCGCGACGCTCGACGGTCCCGAGCAGGCCGAGGAGCTGTGCGAACGCATCGCGGCGACCGGCGCGCTGCACGAGGCGCGCGAGCGCGCACTCGCCGTCGTCGCCGAGGCGAAGGGCGAGCTGCCGTCGGTGCTGCCCGAAGGCCGCGCGGCGCTGCTCGACCTCGTCGCCGACTCCGTCGTCGAGCGTTACCGCTGAACGCTGGCCTGGGCACGGACCTTTGTGACCGGCATCCGGCCTTCTAGTCGAGCCGGCCTCCGCTCCTGGATACAACTTGAGACCTGCTCCGGCCGCCACGACGGTTACCCGGCCGGCCATCCGGGCCGGCTGTGCGGCGGCCGCGCGCTGCTAGAAATCCGCGGGGGTGATCAGGTCCGCGTCGAGCGCCTTTACGAAGAACTCGACTTCCTCGGACATGTTCGCGTGGGTCATCCGCCGCAGGTCGCCGAGCAGCGCGCCGGCGGCGCGGTCGAGCTCGTCGTCGAGCACTTCGACGGCGCCCTGCTCGAAGACGCCCTCGCGCCGTGACTCGCAGTCGGGGCAGCGCAGGACGATGCGCCAGTGGCGCAGCCCTTCCTCGCACCAGTCGAGCGGGTAGACGAGCTCGCCGCCGCAGTTGAAGCAGACGTGCAGCTCATCCGGAGTGACGGCATTGCCGGAGGCGCCGTCGTGCTCGTGCGCCGCGGGCGAGGAGCTCTGCGGCGGCTTCGGTGCGCGGGGGTGGATGTCGGGGCTCTCGTTGGGCTTCATCGTCTCTACACGCCAGTCATCGACCCGTGTCTGCGCCGGCTTTAGCGTGGCCCTCACACATTCGCGTAGCGGCGTACTACGGACCGCCGCCGTCCGATCCTCGCCGGCCCGGGTGCGATGCCGTAGGGCGGATAGGCGCGATCGGCTCGGTGGTAGGTTCAAGTGGCCCATGGCCACAGCGATCCGCCCGATCGGCCACGAGGAGCGGCTGAGCCTCGTCGAGCACCTGGACGAGCTGCGCACCCGCCTGATCATCAGCGGGGTCGTGCTCGCCGTCGTGTTCGGCTTCTGCCTGTGGCAGAACCACAGCCTGCTGCACGTGCTCAACAAACCGCTGCAGGCGCAGACGAAGAAACAGGTCGCCAAGGGCGAGGGCACGGTCGGCCAGGCGGTGCTCGCGCAGCAGAGCGTGCTGAAGCTCTCCGGCGACACGCGCGCGGCACTCGAAGCGCTCGAGCGGTCCGGCAGCGGGCTGTCGGCGGCGACGCGAGCGCGAGCTGCCGGCGCTGATCGCCGCGATGAAGGCGGACGTCGCGAAGATCCCGCGCAGCCCGGTCGGCGACAACCCGGTGACGCTCGGCGTCGGTGAGCCGTTCACGACGACGATCACCGTCTCGCTGCTGTTCGCGCTCGTGATCTCGCTGCCGCTGATCCTCTACGAGCTGTACGGCTTCATCGTGCCGGCGCTGAGCGACGATGAGAAACGCGCGGCCAAACCGCTGCTGCTCGCCGTGCCGTTCCTGTTCGCGGCCGGCGTCGCGTTCGGCTACTTCGTCGTGCTGCCGGCCGCCGTGCGCTTCTTCGTCAACTTCAACGCCGGCGAGTTCAACGTGCTCGTGCAGGCGAGCCAGTTCTACAAATTCGCCGCGACCGTGCTGCTGGCGATGGGGATCGTCTTCCAGGTGCCGGTCGTGATCCTCGGCGCGACGCGCGTCGGGCTCGTGACGGTTCCGCGCACTGCGCAAGAGCCGCCGCTACGCGGTCGTCGCGTGCGCGGCGGTCGCGGCGTTCCTGCCGGGCGACGCGATCACGCTGATCCTCGAGACGGTGCCGCTGTACGTGCTCTATGAGGCGAGTATCCTGGTGGCCGCACTCGCCGACCGCAGGGCGGTCAGGCGCGAACGGGGCGCCGGGGGCTCGCAGCAGAGCCCGGCGCCGACCCCAGGAGAGGCAGCGGAGCCAAGCGTGCAGCAGATCATCGACCACGTCGACCCCGACCACACGAGCTGATGCTGTTCGACCTCAGAGGGCGCCACCGCCGCCGCGCGGTGAAGTTCATCTACGTCGGCCTCGCGCTGTTGATCGGCGGCGGCTTGATCCTGTTCGGCGTCGGCGCCGGCAGCAGCGGCGGCGGGCTGCTCAACGCGGCGACCGAAAGCGGCGGGTCGGGCAGCGCGAGCTTCTCGAGCCAGATCAAGAAATACGAAAAGACGACGCAGAAGCAGCCGACCAACGCCGCCGCGTGGGAAAAGCTGACGGAGGCGTTCCTCCACGAAGCGGGCGGCGAAGCGTATACGACGAGCACCGGCGTGCCGACGTCGAAGGGCCGCGAACTGTACTCGCGCGCGTCGCGCTCCTGGGAACGCTATCTGGCGCTGAACCCGCCGAAGCCGAGCCTCGAACTGGCGAAGCTGATGCTGCGTGTCTACGGCGCCGAAGGCCTCAACCAGCCGGCGTCGGCCGTGCAGGTGCTGCAGCAGGTCGTCGCCGCCGAACCGAACAACGCCGCGTACTACTCGCAGCTCGCCGTCTACGCCTACAAAGCGAAGAACACGCGCGTCGGCGACCTCGCCTCCGCAAAGGCCGTCAGCCTCGCCCCGTCGGCTGAGCGGGCACGCGTCAAGAAAGAACTCGAAACGATCAAGAAGAGCCCCGAAGGCGAAACGCTGACGACGACGACGAACGGCACGACGTACACCGGCAAGGCCAACGGCGAAAACGGCTTCGTCGGGACGGCCGTCAAAACGACGCCGCAGCCGGCCAAGACGTCGACGACCACGACGTCGACGACGAAGAAATAGACCGCGCGCGAGCGCCGCTCGCGGCGGCCTCGCTAGAATTCGGCGTTCGAGCCGGCCGATCCGCCGGCGCCCTCACGGGCCGTTAGCTCAACCGGCAGAGCAGGGGCCTCTTAAGCCCAAGGTTGCAGGTTCGATTCCTGCACGGCCCATTGTCAGACTGCGGCATTCCGGCGCCTTCCGCGCACCGAGGGCGGCCAAGACCGGTTCAAGCGACTGGCTTGAGGTCGCACTAGAACGAGGCGCACGCTGCTCGGCGCCGAGCGGCGGTACTCCGATATCTGATTTGCTGCCCGCCCCGAGTTGCAACACGCCTGCTATCGCTTGGGTTCGGCCACGTACCTGTCGATTCGAGCGGTCCGAGCCGACAACGCCGGAGTCGCCCTGCCGCCCGAGCGCTTGGTCACGCGGGGGGACTATCGGGCGTGGGCTCCTACTCAGTCAGCTGACGCCGATGCGTGATGGACGGTCGAGGCGCACCGCCACGGCGGCGGTAGCGTCATACGTCCGCGTGAGCGGCCGTTGTAGTCCAGCGTGTCCGACTTTTCGGTGCAGCGGAAACCTCCCGCTAGTTGCGGGAATCGTCTGGCTGAACGGATGTAAAGATATTGACTGCTCCTCAATGACCTGAGATGTTTCGCGCCGTCCAATGGCCGGTAGACCGAGCGATGACGAGCGACTGAAGAGGGCGCGCCCTCGGGCGCACCTGCTTCGGCTCGCGGCAGCGATCCGCCGCAGAACTTCGATCGTCGGGCTCTGCGTGCTTGCCGCGGCGTCAGCGGGCGTGATTGCTGTCCTCCTGGCATCTGGCTCGACCGGCACGGCCGCCTCGGCCCGCGTGCCCTGTCGCCTACAGAGCACCAGCACCTCGCCCCAGCATGGCGCCCAGTGCCGCCTCCTCGCGAGCGCGATGCACGAACTTGAAGCACGGCAGAAATGGCTTTCGACCCGGCAGGCACGAGCGCAGAGAATTCGCTCTCGTACCGCGTTTCGCGCGTTGTCGGCCCACGCCACCGAGCAGCTGATTCGGCGCGACTTCGGATCGGAGCTACGCCGTATCGACGCCAACCCCGCGGCGACCGTTGCTCGCGCTGGCAAGCTCGTGAGCTATCTAGGGGACTATCACGCGGCCCTCCGGACCCCCAAGCACAAGCGCGTCCTGGAGACCTCTACCGTTCCGCTGCGCGTCGGTCGAGGCCACGGTCCCAAGCGCCCCGTGGATCTTCGACTCCAAGATGAAGCCACCGGCTTCGCCGCTAGGAACCCGCTTCAAAGCGTCGCGATTGGCAGGCAATTGGCGGAGGGCACCGCGGTCGGCTCTGAACGGGTCCGCATAGTGCCTGAAGGCGCCGACGTGGACGGGAACGTGCTCGCCGGGGGGAGCGTCGCCTTTCCGGATATCGGCGCCGACGAGGACGCTTTGGCAACGCCGACGATCGATGGAGTCGATCTCTCGACGGTGCTTCGGTCACCGGTCAGTCCAGAGCAGATCGTCTATCGCGTCGACGTGCCGGCCGGCGCGTCGCTCACGAGCGTCGGCGCAAGCGCAGTAATTTCTCGCGGGCGACGAATCCTCGCCCGCGTGCCGGCGCCCACCGCGAAGGATGCGCAGGGGACGACTGTCCCGGTCAAAATGCAGGTGACCGGCGACAGGCTCATCCTGAGCGTGGGCCACCGTGGCCTCGACGTCGCCTACCCGGTTCTTGTCGACCCGCAGATCGTGATCTTCTCGGCGACCGAAGCGAGCCCCGAATGGGAATCGCAGTCGGTCAACGGGGTAAAAGCAAGTCGTCCGGGAGTGATCGAAGGTCCCAACGATGGAGGATATGACTATGGCAGCGTCGGATGGGCAGCATGGCGGTGGCGGGCACACCCCAAATACGAAGTCCTGGCCACCGAATTCCTAGACGTGACGTTTCCTGAAGCGGGATCTCGCTTCGGTGGTGTCGGCTATTGGATCGCGCTCTTCGGCTGCGGCAACGCTACCGAACGGTTCGTTGACGGGGGCAGCCTCATCTCACCTGCCGGCTCGTCGTTCGAAGAATGGCATTACGAAGGCGCATGTACAAAAGCCGAACTCGCACTCGAATCTCACGGCCCGATCGCCGAGGGCGACACGCTCTCGGTGGGAGCGATCCTGGTCGAGGAACTGTGGCCAGGCCGACCGGGACGGCCACGCCGGAGCGAAGAACTCGGCACTGACAATCCGGCCGAGCCGAATCGCACGCGCTCCTGCGAAGGCAAACCGATCAACTGCGCAACGGGCAACGAGATCGTCACGCAGACCGACGTGAGCGTCACGGGCCGCGGCCTGCCGCTCGCGCTCACGCGCACCTACAACTCTCAGCAAGCCGCCTTCGAAGGTGGGGGGTTCTACGGAGAAAAAGGGGAGACCGGGCCGTTTGGTTACGGCTGGAGCGCGTCGTTCGGGGAATCGCTCAGATTCTTGGGCGCTCGTTCGGTAGCGGTCGAGCAGTCGAATGGAAGCCAAGCGGTGTTCGAAGGCGACCTCTCGGAAGCAGGGGACCTTACCGCGCCGCCGTCGGTCCAGGCCAAGCTCTCGGTCGAGGAGGACGGCAGCTTTCTCTATGTCCTTCCGACTCGAGAAACCCGTCACTTCAGCACGACCGGGTTGCTGCTCAGTGAGAGCGACCGCAATGGCAACACGACGACGCTCACCTACAGAGACGTCGAAGAATGTCCAGCCGAAACCACGGCGTATCGGAGCGCAGCACCAAGGCGCATCTACGCAAGTTTCACCTCGGAGATGATCAACTACGAACGGCGTCTCCGGTGCTCATCGCTGCCGGACCCATTCCTTGCCTCGGTCACCGACCCATCGGGTCGCATGCTGACCTTCTCCTACGACGCAGAAGGTTTGGTCGAAAAAGTGACTGATCCGATGGGCCATTCCGTCACCTATGGCTACGATGAAGCGGGCAACCTCACGAGCGTCACCGAGCCTGGAGAAACGAGCCCGCGGTGGCGGTTCAAATACGACAGCCACCACCGCTTGACTGAAGTGATCGACGGTCGTGGCGGTGCGACGACAGACGCCTATGACGAAGAGAACCGGGTGGTCTCACAAACCGATCCAGCCGGGCATGTAGTCACGTACGCGTACGAAGACACTGGCGGCAGCAGCCCCGTCGGCGACGAATTTCCTGAAGAAGAAATGGAAGCAGAAGAAACGGCTGAAGAGAAGGAAGAAGCCAAAGAATTCGAAGCATCCCCAGTAGAACACCTCACGACAATCACTCATGAAGCGACGGGTGCCGTCACGCTCGAGCACTTCGACGCCGGCGACCTGGTTGGACTCAACCGGCCCTCGCAACACCGTGATCGTGGAGGTGTTGATGGGCAGGCCGGCTGGATGGATGAGAGAACTGACGGGCAGGGCGCCGATGAAGTCGCCGGGGCACCCGACGCATCGTCGGGAAGTCGAGCGGTTGTTCTGGCGTGAGATCGTCAAGGGGCTGAGCAGCGACGATGCGGCGGTCGCTGTCGGCGCGTCACAAGCGGCTGGCAGCCGGTGGTTCAGAGAACGTGGCGGGATGCCAACGTTCATGCTTGACCGGCCCTCGGGCCGATACCTGTCCTTCCAAGAGCGCGAGGAGATCGCGATCCTCAATGGCCAAGGAGTCGGGGTCAGAGAGATCGCCCGCCGGCTGGGACGCGCCCCGTCGACGATCTCAAGAGAGCTGCGCCGCAACGCAGCCACTCGCGGCGGGAAGCTCGAGTACCGCGCGTCGGTCGCGCAGTGGAAGGCGGAGCTGATCGCGCGGCGTCCGAAGACCGCGAAGCTCGCCGTCAACGAACAGCTGCGCTCCTATGTGCAGGAGCGGCTCTGCGGCCAGGTCCGCCGGCCAGACGGGACTGCGGTACCGGGCCCCTCGACGGTGCCGTGGAAGGGTCGCAACAAGCCGCACCGCCAAGACCGTCGGTGGGCGAGCGCGTGGAGCCCGGAGCAGATATCTGCCCGGTTGAAGATCGACTTCCCCGATGATGAGTCGATGCGGATCTCCCACGAGGCGATCTACCAAGCGCTCTACGTGCAGGGCCGCGGCGCACTGCGGCGCGAGCTCACGGCCTGCCTGCGGACCGGCAGAGCGCTGAGGGTGCCCAGGGCTCGCACGCGAGCTCGCGGCAAGAGCTACGTCAACGAGCAGATCATGATCAGCGCACGCCCCGCCGAGGCCGAGGACCGCGCAGTCCCAGGTCACTGGGAGGGCGATCTGATCCTCGGCTCAAACCAGACAGCGATCGGGACGCTCGTGGAGCGGAGCACACGTTTCACCATGCTGCTTCACCTGCCGCCAATGCCCGGCCAAGGCGGCCCAAGAGTGAAGAACGGTCCGCCGCTAGCGGGGCGCGGCGCCGAAGCGGTACGTGACGCGATTACCGCCCAGATAGTGACGCTTCCAGAGCAGACTGCGTCGCTCGCTCACCTGGGATCAAGGATCCGAGATGACACAACACGCACAGCTCACCATCGACAGCGGCCTGTCGGTGTATTTCTGCGACCCTCAGAGCCCGTGGCAGCGAGGAACGAACGAGAACACCAACGGCCTGCTCCGCCAGTACTTCCCGAAAGGAACGAACCTCGCCAGGCATGTCGCGGAGGACCTCGAAGCAGTCGCCGCCACGCTCAACAGCAGACCACGCAAGACACTCGGCTGGCGCACGCCCGCTGAAGCGCTTGACGAGCATCTACGATCTCTCGAAACGCAAACTGTTGCGAGCACTGGTTGAATCCGCCGAGCTCAGCTCGATCACGAACGGGTACGGCACGTCGGATGCGGCGACCAGCGCGTTCGCGTACGACTCCTCTGGAAACCGAATAAGCGAAACCAACCCCGATGACCACACAACGCACTTCGCCTACGACTCCGAAGGCAACAAGACGAGCGAAACGAACCCGCTCGAACAGGAATCTCGGTGGGAATACAACGGCCACCACGAGGTAGTTGCCGAAACGACGCCCCGCGGCGAGACGACCACGATCATGCGAGACGAACACGGCAACGCCGTCGAAGTGTCGCGCCCTGCGCCGGGCGGAGGTACGCAGACCACCAAGTACGCCTACAACGCCTACGGCGAGCTGACCGCGATGACTAACCCGCTCGAACACATATGGAAAGACGAATACGACTCTGACGGCGACCGAGTCGCCGAAGTTGATCCCGAAGGCGACAAGCGCACGTTCGCCTTCAACGCCGACTCGCAGGAGATCGCGACGACCAGCCCCCGCGGGAATGTCTCGGGCGCCGATCCAGCGAGGTACACGACCGTCATCGAACGAGATCTGCAGGGACGCGTTGTCCGTGAAATCGGCCCACTCGCACTCGAATAGATGTCTCGACCACAGCCAGCCCTCCGACAACGGCGACTTCTACGAGGTCAGAGCCATCGTGCCGTCGGGGCCGTCCTCGGCGTCGCGATCGCCGCGCTCGCCTTCGTCGGTCCGGCCGGCGGCACCGAACCCGCCGACACCTACTGGTCGGCCGTGAGCGCCGACGCGCCCGTCGCGCAGTATCGGCTGATCGACGCTGCCGAAGCGAGCACGCTGGCCGACTCGGCCGGCTCGGATACCGCCACCAACACCGGCATCACGCTCGGCGGCGCCGGGCCGTTCCCGGGCAGCAAAGCAGGCGAGTTCGGCGTCGAAGCCTACGCGACGCTCGCCTCCGACCCGCTGGAAGGCGCAAGCGAATTCACCGCCGAGGCATGGGTCGACTGGTCGGGCGGGAGTTCCTACGGGCAGCCGATCTTCGACTTCGGTGGCGGCGCCACCGACCACATGTACCTGACGCCGGCCTCGAGTCTCTCCGAACACGAAATGGCGTTCGTGATCCAGACCTCTGCGGAAACATCGGCGCAGGTCACCGCGCCGGAGCTGAAATCCGACGGCTGGCACTTCCTTGCCGTCAGCGAGACGAGCTCGGGCACGCTGACGCTCTACCTCGACGGCAAACAAGTCGGGCACGTCACGGGGCAGACGCTCAGCCCGTCCTCGCTCGGCAGCGTCACCGACTCCTACCTCGGCAAGTCGCTCGCCGGCGCGCCCGACTTCCAGGGCTCGCTTAGCAACGTCGCCTTCTACGCCAAAGCGCTCTCGGTGGCCCGGATCGAAGCCCAATACGATGCCGGCGAGTTCCCTGTCGATGCGACGGCGCCGACGATCTCCGGCAGCGCCGAAGACGAAGCGGAACTGACCGCGCACGCCGAAGACTGGACGGGCGTGGCGCCGATCGAATTCGGCTACCAGTGGCTTCGCTGCGACGCCGCAGGCGAAAGCTGCAGCGAGATCGGAGGGGCCGGCGAACCGCACTACCTCATCGGTCACGAAGACGTCGAACACACGCTGCGCGTCGAAGTGACGGGCACGAACGCCGCCGGTAAAGGCGCCGCTGCGACCTCGGCCAAAACGGCGATGATAGCCGCGCGCAAACCGTCGAACACTGCGCCGCCGATCATCACGGGGACTCCCGAAGACGGCCAGACGCTGAGCGTGGGCACGGGCAGCTGGAGTGGCACCCCGCCACTGTCCTTCGCCTACCAGTGGCGCCGCTGCGACGGCGCGGGGGAAAGCTGCGTTGATATCTCAGGCGCCACGAGCTCGACGTATGCCGCGAGCTTTGAAGAAGTCGGCCACAGCCTACGCGTGCGGGTCACCGCCACGAACGCGGGCGGCTCGAGCGAAGCCAGCACCTCAGCCAGCGCGTTCGTCGCGCCCACGCCGCTCACCGAACTTGGCTATACGAGCGAGTTCGGCAAAGAAGGCTCAGGCGACGGGCAGTTCAAAGAACCCTGGGCCGTGGCGGTCGGAGCCGCCGGCGCCATCTTCGTCCTCGACCGCGGCAACGATCGCATCGAGAAGTTCAGCGAAGCGGGCGGATACCTCGGACAGTTCGGCACGGAAGGCTCGGGCGACGGGCAGCTGAACTCGCCCGCTGGGATTGCGGTCGACGGCAAAGGCCATGTCTGGGTGGCAGACACCGGCAACCAGCGCCTCGAGGAGTTCGACGAACACGGCGAATTCGTCAGGACAGCCGGCGAAGGACTGATCGGCTACGCCGAAGGCATCGCCGTCGACCGCGCGGGCCACGTCTGGGCTTCGGCTACCTCCGACGGACACCTCGCCGTCTTCGGTGAAGACGGCGAACATCTCAAAGACGTTGGCACCCACGGCTCAGAGCCGGGGCAGCTCGGTGAACCGGAGGGCCTGACGGTCGACGCCGCCGGCCACGTTTGGGTGGCGGACAATTCCAACGAGCGCGTCGAGGAGTATGACGAAACTGGCGAATACCTTTCGCAGTTCGGGGTGCACGGCGATGGCGCCGGCCAGATCGATGGCCCCTACGCGATCGCCGCAGGTGACGGGCACGTCCTTCTCGCAGAATTCGCAAACGACCGGGTCCAGGAGTTCGATGAGGAAGGTGCCTTCATTGCTCAACTTGGAGTGCCGGGCTCAGAAGCCGGACAGCTCAGCTTTCCTACTGGGCTGGCAGTCGACCCGGCACACGGTCTGCTTATCGCCGACGCCGCCAACAATCGCATTCAGCGCTTGAGCCCCGAAGCACCGGGCGCCCCCGTGAGCCTTGCGCCGCCGTCGATCTCTGGCTTGCCCGGCGTCGGCTCGACGCTCGCCGCTCGCACCGGCGCCTGGCGCGGCTCGCCGCGGCGCGGCTACTCCTACCAGTGGCAGCGCTGCGATGAACACGGGGAAGGCTGCACGAACATCGAAGGCGCCACCGCGCTGACCTACACCGTCCTCGGCACGGACCTCGGCAGCACCCTGCGGGTAGTCGTGACGGCGACGAACACACTCGGCTCGGCGTCGAGCACCTCCGCCGCGACCGAACCGATCGGGTTGCCGCCGGTCAACACCTCGCTGCCGACGATTTCGGGGACCCCCCAGGAAACCGTCCAGCTAATGGCAGAACCTGGGACCTGGGAAGGCTCAAGCGGCGTCGGCGGATATCAGTGGCAGCGCTGTGACGAACACGGCGAAGGCTGCACGAACATCGAAGGTGCCTATGAAGAACGCTACCGCCCCACGGCCGCGGACCTCGGGCACACGCTGCGGGTGACGGTCCTCGAGTGGAACTCCGATGGCGAAACCGCTGCTACCTCGCTTGCGAGCAGTACCGTTCTACCGTCCGAACCCCCGGTCAACATCTCGCCGCCGACGATCTCGGGGACCGCCCAGGAAGGCAAAGCGCTGATCACGAGCACCGGCACCTGGGAAGGCACCGAACCGATCTCCTTCGGCTACGAGTGGCAGCGCTGCAACGCGCTCGGGGAAGAATGCTCGGACGTCGAAGCGGACGGCTCGAGCGAAACGTATACGCCGACCCAAGCTGACGTTGGACACACGTTGCGGGTGATCGTCCACGCGTCCTCACGCGGTGAAGCTACGGCGAGCTCCCTACCAACCGGGGAGGTGCTCCCGGCCAAAGTACCTGAAGGGGGCGAAAGCCCGCAGATCACCGGCGTGGAACAGGACGGCCAGACGCTCACCGCCAGCGTCGGGACGTGGCGTCCGCCAGGATCACTCACCTACGCCTACCAATGGGAACGCTGCAGCGCTCCCCGCGAATGCGCGTCGATCGAAGGCGCGATCTCGTCGAGCTATCTGCTGGGCGAAGACGACATCGCCAAGACGATCCGCGTGACGGTTACCGCAACCAACCCGCTCGGCAGCTCAAGCGCAAGCTCTGAAGAAACGAAGGCGGTGCTGCCGATCACGCCGCCGGCGAACACTGAAGCGCCGACGATCACGGGAACGCCCGAAAGCGCGCACACGTTGACCGCCCACAAGGGCGAATGGCGCACACCGCATCCCCCGCTCACCTACGCCTACCAGTGGCAGCGCTGCAACTACGCCGAGGAAGGCTGCACCGACATCGTTGGTGCAACGGCGGCCGCCTACACGGTCGGCGCAGAAGACACAGGAGGCCACAGGCTGCGCATTGTCGTGAGAGCGACCGACTCGCTCGGCATCTCGGCGAACGCCGAGGACTCTCGCTACGTCATCGCGAGCTCGACGGGGATCAAGACGTACTCCTACGACGCCAATGGCAACCTCGAAAGCCAGACAGACGGGAACGGTCACACGACCAAACATGAATATGGTCCGGACAACGAACAGACGAAGGTCACGAAGGCCGATGGCTCGACAGCCGAAACTGGCTACGACGCCAACGGCCAGGTCATAAGCCAGACCGACGGCGATGGCCACACGACGAAATACAAACGCAACGTGCTTGGTGAGGTCACCGAAGTCATCGACCCGCTGAGCCGAACGACGAAAAAGGAATACGACGCCGCCGGCAACCTGACGAGCCTCACCGACTCCTCCGGGCGTACGACGACCTACCATTACGATGCGGCCCGTCGCCTAACCAAACAGACCTACTCCGACGGCACGACCCCAGACGTCGAATACGAATACGACGCCGACGGCAACAGGATCAAGATGGTCGACGGGACCGGCACGAGCACCTACCACTACGACGAACTGAACCGTCTCACCGAAGCCACGAACGGCCACGGCGACTCGACCGCCTACGAATACGACCTGGCGGGCAACCAGACCAAGATCACCTACCCCAGCGGCAAATCGGTCGAACGATCTTTCGACGCCGACAGGCGCCTGCAGAGCGTCAAGGACTGGCTCGGCAACACAACCAGCTTCGCCTACGACCCCGACTCGAACCTGACCTCGATCACCTTCCCCGAAGGCACTGACGAGACCGACCGCTATGGCTATGACTTCGCCGATCAGATGACCGAAGCCGCGTTCGGCAAGGGCTCCGAAACGCTCGCGTCGCTCGCTTACGGGCGCGCCGGTAACGAGCAAGTCGCTTCTAGTACCAGCGGCGACCTGCCCGGCGAAGAATCGACCGCGTACTCCTACGACGCTGCCAACCGGCTGACCAAAGCGGGCTCGACCGCCTATGAATACGACGACGCCGGCGGTCCGACGAAACTCGGCTTGAGCAGCGCGGGCTATGACGAAGCAGACCAGCTCGAACACGCCGGCAGCACCAGCTACTCGTTCAACGAAGAGGGGCAGCGCACCAAAGCCACGCCAAGCAGCGGCCCGGCGACCACCTATGGCTATGACCAAGCCGGCGACCTGACTTCGGTCGACCGCGCAAGCGAAGGCGAAACGCCCGCCATCGAAAAGTCCTACACCTACGACGGCGAAGGTCTTCGTGCCGGCACGACGAGCGGCGGGACAACCAAGCACTTCACTTGGGACCAGACCGAAGAACTCCCGCTGATCCTCAGCGACGGCAGCTACAGCTTCATCTACGGCCCTGCCGATACTCCGATCGAGCAGGTCGACTCAGAAGGACATGCCACGTACCTCCACCACGACCAGCAGGGTTCGATCCGGATGTTGAGCAACAAAGAAGGCTCGGTTCAGGGCAAGAGGACCTATGACGCCTACGGCAACATGGTCGAACACACCGGCAGCGCGACGAGTCCGCTTGGCTACGACGGGCAGTACACCGATGCCGACACTGGGCTGATCTATCTGCGCGCTCGCTCCTACGATCCAGGAACCGGGGAGTTCTTGAGCGTCGACCCGCTTGAGACTGTCACGGGCGAACCGTACATCTACGTTGGAGACGATCCGCTCGACCAGTCTGACCCGAGCGGTCGGTGCGGCGTTCTCTGCTGGGGTGGTATCGCGCTTGGCACCGTCGCACTGGCCACTGGCGTCGGAGAGGCGCTCGGTTTGTCTGTCGCGGTCGGAGAGGCCGAGATATCGCTCGGTACCGTGTCGTGGACGACCGGCCTCGCCGCCGCGGGAGTAGACGCGAAATCATGCGTCAGCGGAAACGATGCAGCGTGTGTCGCGGCTGGCGTGGGTGCGATCGCCTCGGGCGCCGGTATCGTTATAGCCGCGGTCGCGACGGAGACTGCGGCGAACGGGGCTCGGGCGATCGCGATACCCGCCGGGGGCTTGAGTCTTCTCACCGACGTCGTAGATGCGCTTGCGGCCTCGACGACAGCGAAAGCAAGTTGTGAATAACGGTGACAGCGGAGTTTGAAGCTATCTGGGTTCCCCGGATCGGTGAGGAGGGTAGCGCCGAGCTCGCCCACTTCGCGAGAACTTGTCGCCTCACTGGGCCAATCATGCCATCGCTTGCCGTCATTGGTGGGCTCCTGCTTGGCGGCGATGTCGCAGCCAACGTCATCGCTGCGGTCTCTTTGATGCTGGGTCTTGCAATGCTCGCTGCTCTTATACGAGGTCAGAAAAGAGTTGCGGCCGCGCTCTCACGCTGGTTCGGGGTCAAGATCAGCATGGGGCAGCTCCCGCTCATGAAACCCAATCGGTTTGACGCGTGGTGCGAGCGTGTTGGCGTCGATCATGGCAACGCCAAGCGGTCCGACGGCGAACAGCCGCTCAAGCCTCTAAAGATCGAGTACGCTCACAAGTGGGGTCCCATTCGGTGGTCAGGACCCGAACGGCGCGGTCGGCGCCAATAGGTCTTAACCTAGCGCGCAATGCCGCTTGTGCGACGCGCGCCACAGCGTCGCTCGCACTGTGATTGGGAGCCAGCTACTCTCGATCGGCCCGCTCGACGACGACGCGCACGGTGTGCAGCAGCCGGTCGCTCGCGCCGCGCACGCTGCCGCCCTGCTCGAGCGTGTCGCGGATGTAGGCGAGCGTCTCGGCCGTCAGGCGCTCGCCGGGCAGTACGTTCGGGATGCCAGGCGGGTAGGTCGCGAGCGACTCGGCCGCGATCCGCCCGACGGCGTCGTCGGCCGGCACGGCCTCCTGCGCGCCGAGGAACGCCGCGCGCGGGGTCATCGCGAGCTCGCCCCACGGCGGCGGCTCGGCGAAGCTCGCGCCGACGCCGGTCGGGTCGAGCCCGACGCGCTCGACGGCCGCTTGGAGCGCGTGCACGAAGCGGGAGGCCTCGGGGATCGTCCGCTCGCCCATGCCGAAGACGGCGACGATCACGTTCTGGCCGTACAGCTCGAGGTTGATGTCGCCGAGCTCGCGCAGCAGCGGCGCGAGCTCGTAGCCGCTCGCGGCGATACCGCGCACGTCGACGGCGAGGCGCAGCGGGTCGTAGGCGAACATGCCGGCGCGGCCGATCATCCGCTCGTCGAGCACGTCGAGGCCGTCGATCGCGCGGATCTCTCGGCGCGTCTGCGCGAGTACCTCCATCGTGTGGCCGAGCAGCTCGCGCCCGTGCACCGCCGCCTGGCGGCGCGCGGCGTCGAGCGAAGCGGTCAGCAGCGAGCTCGGGCTCGTCGATTCGGTCAGCGTCACGGCGCGGTCGACGGCGTCGGCGCCGATCAGCTCCTCGCCGCGCTCGCCGAGGTGCAGCATCGCCGACTGCGTCAGGCTGCCGACGATCTTGTGCGTGCTCGAGACCACGAGGTCGGCGCCGAGTGAGAGCGCGTGCGCGGGCAGCGTCCTCGTGGAAGGCCATGTGCGCGCCCCATGCCTCGTCGACGACCAGCGGCACGCCGCGCGCGTGCGCGACCTCCGCGAGCGCGCGCACGTCGGCGACGGCGCCGAAGTACGTCGGCGAGACGATCCACGCGCCGACGGCGTCCGGCGTCTGCGCGAGCGCGCGCTCGAGCGTCTCCGGCGCGAGGCAGTGCGCGATGCCGAGCTCCGGGTCGAGCTCGGGCGCGGCGAACGTCGGGCGCATCCCCGAGAGCACGAGCGCGTCGATCGCGCTCGAGTGCGCGTTGCGCTGCACGACGACGCGCTCGCCGTTGTGCGCGAGCGCGAGACCCGCCGCGAGGTTGCCCTGCGAGGCGCCGTTGACGAGGAACCACGCGCGCTGCGCGCCCCACGCGCCGGCCGCGAGCCGCTGCGCGTGCTCGAACGGCGTCGGCTCGGGGCCGATGTCGACGCCGTACGTCAGCGCCGGGATGTCGAGGCTCAGCGCACGCTCGCCGATCGCTTCGAGCAGCTCCGGGTCGGCGCCCGGGCCGCCCTTGTGGCCGGGCACGTGCAGGCGCGCCGGCTCGCGCTCGGCGTACGCGCGCAGCGCATCGAGGTACGGCGTCTGCAACTGCTCGTCGCTCATCACTCCAGCCTAGTCGCGCGCGACGTGCGCCCACGGACGCGCGGCGCCCGGGTGACCTCGCCGCGGCGGTCGGCTACGCGCTCGCCGGGTCGGGCCCGTGGCCGTTGCGCCCGAGCAGCGTCGGCGCGGCTGCCTCGGTCCACAGGACCTGGTCGCGGCCCGGCCCGACGCCGACGAGCGTCACCGGCGCGCCGACGTGCTCGGCAATGAACTCGAGGTACTCGCGCGCGCCGTCCGGTAGGTCCGAGTACGTGCGGCACTCGCCGAGATCCTCGCTCCAGCCGCGCAGTTCGGTCAGCTCGGCCGTCGAGTGGTGCAGGACCGTCTGGTGGTACGGGAAGTCCTCGAACACGGCGTCTTCGGCGCCGCGGTAGCTCGTGCACACCTGCAGCCGGTCGAGGCCCGAGAGCACGTCGAGCTTCGTCACGACGAGCGCCGTCATCGTGTTCAGGCGCGCCGCGTAGCGCAGCGCGACGAGGTCGAGCCAGCCCGTGCGGCGCGGACGGCCGGTCGTCGTGCCGAACTCGCCGCCGCGCTCGCGGATCAGATCGCCCATCTCGTCGTGCAGCTCGCTCGGGAACGGCCCGGCGCCGACGCGCGTCGTGTACGCCTTCGAGATGCCCCAGATCTCGTCGATGCTCTTCGGCCCGACGCCGGTGCCGACGCTCGCCGCGCCCGACAGCGGGTTCGAGGAGGTCACGAACGGGTACGTGCCGTGGTCGATGTCGAGCATCGCGCCCTGCGCGCCCTCGAAGATCACCTTCTTGCCGTCGTCGAGCAGGTCCCACATCAATTTCGAGGTGTCCGCGATGTGCTGCTCCAGACGGTGCCCGAACGTCAGGTATTCCTCGGTCATCGTGTGCAGGTCGAGCGACGGGTCCTTCTCGAACGGGCGCAGCGACAGGCGCTTGGGCTCCATCGCCGCGACGATCTTCTTCTTCAGGATCTTCTCGTCGAGCAGGTCCTGCACGCGGATCCCGAGGCGCGCAGCCTTGTCGGCGTAGCACGGCCCGATGCCGCGGCGCGTCGTGCCGATCTGCAGGCTGCCGAGCTTCGCCTCGCCGGCCGAGTCGAGCAGCAGGTGGTAGGGCATGATCAGGTGCGCGTTCGCAGAGATGCGCAGGCCGCCGACGTCGATCCGCCGTGCACGCAGCGCGTCGAGCTCGCCGATCAGCACCTTCGGGTCGATCACGACGCCGTTGCCGATCACGCAGCACTTGCCCGCGTAGAGGATCCCCGACGGGATCAGGTGCAGCTTCCACTCCTCGCCGTCGCGCACGATCGTGTGCCCGGCGTTGTTGCCGCCCTGGAAGCGCACGACCGCGTCGGCCTGCTCGGCGAGCAGGTCGGTGATCTTGCCCTTACCCTCATCGCCCCACTGGGCGCCGACGATCACGATTCCAGGCATGCCAGTGCAGTCTACGGACGCCCGCGCCGATCCCGGCCGGCGAGCCGGCGTCAGATCCCGGGCGCCTCGCGCGGCAGCGAGCGCGCGTCTCTCAGCGCGCGCCGGTCGTCCTCGCCGAACAGCGGCAGCCCGTTGCCGCAGATCGCGACGAGCCGCGAGACCGTGCGCTCGCCGAGCTGCGCGATCAGGTCCTCGTACATCAGGTTCGTCGTCACGATCATCGCGCGTTCGTCCTCGTAGCGCGTGTTGACGATCGAGTAGAGCTGCTCGAGCACCCACTCGGTCGTGTTCTCGGCGCCGAGGTCGTCGATGTGCAGCAGGTCGACGGCCGCGAGGCGCTCGAGGAAGCCGACCATCCCGGCCTCGGTCTCGATCGCCGCGCGGATCAGGCTGAGCAGGCGCGGCAGCGAGTAGATCGCGACCGAGCGCCCCGCGTCGAGCGCCGCCTTCGAGACGATCATCGCGAGCGTCGTCTTGCCCGTGCCGACATCGCCCATCAGCCACAGCCCCTGGCCGGCGTCGAGCTGAGCGTCGATGTCGCCGACGTAGCGGCGCACCGCCTGCACGACCTCCGGTGCGACGCGCGCGATTTCGGGCACCGGCGGACGCTCGAAGGAGACGCCGCGATAGCGCTTCGGCACGCGCCCCTCGAGGCCGGCCGTGCGCACGCGCGCGATCCGCCCGGCGCGGCACGCGCAGTCGCTCGCCGTGTTCGTCGCCTCCTCGACGATGAAGCCGCTGCCGTCGCAGATGCCGAGCGGGCACGGCGCGCCGGCGCGCGCGTCCGCGTCCGGCGGCTGCAGCGATCGCGTGCGCCCGTCGACGCTCACGGCGTGTAGCGCTCGCCGGCGTAGTTCATGAACTTCGGGTACTCCTTCTGGAACGTCAGCACCACTTTGCCGACGGCCCCGTTGCGATGCTTGGCGATGATCAGGTCGGCCTCGCCCGGACGTTCGGATTCCTCGTCGTAGTACTCGTCGCGGTAGATGAACATCACGAGGTCGGAGTCCTGCTCGAGGTTCCCGCTCTCGCGCAGGTCCGAGAGCTGCGGCTTCTTGTCCGGGCGCGTCTCGACCGCGCGGCTCAGCTGCGAGAGCGCGATCACCGGCACGCCGAGCTCGCGCGCGAGGATCTTCAGCCCGCGGCTGAGCTCGCCGACGGCCGTCACGCGGCTGTCGTAGCGGCTGTCGGTGCGCATCAGCTGCAGGTAGTCGATGATGATCAGCCCGAGCCCGCCCTCGCACTGGCTGTGCAGGCGGCGCGCCTTCGCGCGGATCTCGAGCATGCCGACGTCGCTCGAGTCGTCGACCCACAGCGGCGCCGCCGCGAGCACCTGCGAGGCCTTCAGGATCTTCGGCCAGCGCTGCTCGGCGACGCGCCCCTTGCGCAGCTCCTCGCCCTTGATCCGCGCCTGCGAGGCGACGAAGCGCTGCGCGAGCTCCGCCTCGGCCATCTCCAGCGAGAACAGCGCGACCGGCTTGCCGTGCGTGACCGCCGCGTTCTCGGCGATGTTGCAGACGAGCGCGCTCTTGCCCATCGCCGGGCGCGCGGCGATGATGATCAGGTTGCCCGGCTGGAAGCCGCCCGTGATCTCGTCGAGGTCCTTGAAGCCCGACGGCGTGCCCGTCAGCGACGTGCCTTCGATCGACAGCCTGTGCAGCTTGTCGAGCTCCTCGTGCAGCACGTCCTCGATCGCGCGGAAGTCCTGCTGGCGATCGTCGCGTGCGACCTCGAGCATCGCCTTCTCGGCCTGCTCGACGAGCTCGCGCGGCGCCGCCTGGTGGGAGACGACGCTCTCCTGGATCTCATACGACGCGCGCAGCAGGCGGCGCAGCAGCGCGTTCTCGCGCACGATCTGCGCGTAGCGCCGCGCGTGCCCGGCCGCCGGCACGACGCCCGTCAGCTCGTCGACCGCCGCCGCGCCGCCGATCTGCTCGAGCTTGCCGAGCTGGCGCAGGCGGTCGATCACGGTCAGCGTGTCGACCGGCTCGCTCTCGTTGTACAGCGCGAGCATCGCCTCGTAGATCGCGCCGTGGCGCTCGCGGTAGAAGTCGTCAGCGCGCAGCCCCTCCTCGATCACGAGCGCGTACAGCGAGCGGTCCGACAGCAGGATCGCGCCGAGCACCGACTGCTCGGCCTCGAGGTTGTGCGGCGGCGTGAACGCGCTCGGCGCGGCGTTACCCGCGCCGTTGACTGTCGAGACGGCGCTCATCGGTCGGGCGAGTTTAGGGTCGCGCACGGGCCTCCCCCGAGGCGGTTCCCGCAAATCGCGACAGGAAAAGCTGGCACGAGCGTCACGAACGCATGTTCGCATGCGCGACGGCGGCGCCGGGCGGGCGTGGATCGCCGACCCAGTAGCGTGGGCCCGGGCCGCGGCCGGCGGCGCGGTCGCCCGCGTTCGCGAGCGCGCAGCGGTCGAGCGACAGACAGCCACAGCCGATGCACTCCGTCAGCCCCGCCTTCAGTCGCTGCAGCTCCTCGATCCGCGCGTCGATCCGCGCGCTCCACGCGCGCGACAGTCGCGACCAGTCGCGACGCGTCGGCGTGCGACCGTCCGGCAGCCGCGCGAGCTCGGCGCCGATCTCATCCAGCGTCAGCCCGACGTGCTGCGCGTAGACGATGAACGCGATCCTGCGCAGCACCGGCCGGCGGTAGCGCCGATGGCCGACGCCCGCGCGCTCGGAGGAGATCAGGCCGCGCTGCTCGTAGAAGCGCAACGCCGACGCCGCGACGCCGCTGCGCCGCGAGACCTCTCCGATCGTCAGCAGCTCGGCCATCGCGCAAAGCGAATCACGTCTCGCCCTTGACTTCAACCTAACTTGAGCTTGTAGCCTTGGCTCGAAGCATTCCGCCCACCGTTCGGAGCACCCCCGTCCCACCGTTCGAAGGAGGAACCGATGAGCACGAGCACGAAGCGCGCGAGCGAGCGGATCGTCGAAGAGGTCACCTCGTGGCCGGGTGTCAGCGCCGCGCCCGGCCGGCGCGGCGAGCTCTCGCTGCGCGTCGACGGACGCGAGATCGGTCACCTGCACGGCGACCGCAGCGCCCACTTCGGCTTCCCCAGGGAGCTCGGCGCCGAGCTGCGCGAGCAGGGCCGCGTCGGACCGCACCCCGTCAACCCGCACTCGACGAAGATGGCCGCGCGCGCGATCGAGCGCGACGGCGACGTCGAGGACGTGATCGCGCTGATGCGGCTCAACTACGAGCGCGTCGTCGGCGGCTGAGCGAGCCCGCGCGACGCGCCGGCGCTATTTCTTGGCGACGACCATCGTCTTGATCGTCGCCGTCACGTTGTCGACGACGTCGACGACGACCATGTACGTGCCGACGTTCTTGATCGGCTCCGGCAGGTGCACGTTGCGTTTGTCGATCTTCAGGCCGCGCGCTTCTTTGATCGCGTTCGCGATGTCCTGCGCCGTGACCGAGCCGAACAGGCGGCCGTCGGCGCCGGCCTGCTGCGGGATCGTCAAGACCGTGCGGTTGAGCAGGTTGACGTTCTCCTCGGCCTGCTCGATCGCGTTGCGCTCGGCGCGCTCGGCCGCCTCCTGGCGCTGGCGGATCGCCTCGACGGCGCCGCGCGTCGCCGGCTGCGCGAGCTGGCGCGGCATCAGGTAGTTGCGCAGGTAGCCCTTCGAGACGTCGACGACCGCGCCCTGCTCGCCGAGCGTCTCGACGTCCATCAGGAGGATTGCCTCGGGCATCGGTCTACCGAACCGTCGACGCGGCGCGGAGCGGCGTCCTCGGTCGCTCGCGTGCAGAGCACGCCACGCTCCCTGCGTCCTTGCTCCGCTTGGTCGACGGCCCGCTAGCAGCTTGAAGCATGCGCCAAACCCTACCTAGCGGTCCCTGTCGCGGTCGCCGCGGTCGCGGCGCGGACCGTCCTCGCGCCCGCCCTCGTTGACGTACGGCAGCAGCGCGAGCTCGCGCGCACGCTTGACCGCGCGCGCGATCTGCACCTGGTGGCGCCGGCACGAGCCGGTGATCCGCCGCGAGCGGATCTTGCCCTTCTCGGAGACGAACTTGCGCAGCGACGCGACGTCCTTGTAGTCGACCTGCTCGACCTTGTCGCGGCAGTACTGGCAGGACTTGCGCCGCCCGCTGCCGATGCCGCCCTTCTTGTCGCGCCGGCGAACCGGCTTGCCGCGTCCGCGCGCCTTGGCCATCAGCGCGCTCCGCGGCTGCGGCCGCGGGCGTCAGGCATGGAAACGGATGAATGCACGAAGACCTCGCTGTTGCTGGCTCAAAATGGGATGTCGTCGTCGCCGGCGGCGACCGGTGCGGACTGGAAGTCCCCTTCGTCGATCGGCACGCCGCCTCCGTTGGAGGCGCCGGCGCCCTGACGGGCCGCGATCGGTCCGCCTCCACCGGAGGCGTCTTCGCGCGAGCCCAGGAACTGCACCGAATCGGCAATGATATCGGTTGCCTGGCGCTTCGTGCCGTCCTGCGCTTCCCACTCGCGCCACTCGAGGCGTCCGTCGATCGCGACCGGGCGTCCCTTCGAGAGGTAGCGAGCGGCGTTCTCGCCCTGCGCGCCCCAGACGGTCACGTCGAAGTAGTTCGGCTTGTCGACCCATTCGCCGGACGCGCCGTCCTTGCGACGCGTGTTGCACGCGATGCGCAGCTTGCAGACCGACGTGCCGCTCGGCAGCGAGCGCAGCTCGGGATCGGCGGTCAGGTTTCCGGTCATCACGACCCTGTTGATGTTGGTGGCGGCCACGGCTCCTCTTCCTTTCGGCTCCTCAGGGCCCGCTGTCGGGCCCCGTCTCGTTGCTCCTCGGCTTTCGTGCTTCGAGTCTAGACCGGGCCGCGGGCGCGAATCGCCCGGCGCGGTCGCGCAAGCCGCTAATTGCGGTCGCCGGAGGCGACGCGCTCGCTTGTCCGGCGCGCGCTCGGCGACGTTCTGAAGACCTCGTCCCAGTACGGCGCGCTGATCCCGAAGCCGCGCGTGTCGTCCTGGAAGTGGTGGCGCATGTGCCGCTCGCGCAGCATCCGCCCGAGCCTTCCGTGCGGGCGGAAGTGGTGCAGGTAGTAGTGCATCATGTCGTAGACGAGGTAGCCGACGAAGAAGCCCGCGCCGAGCGCCGGCGCGTAGCGCCCGCCGAAGATCACGAACAGCAGCCCGAACACGCCCGCGGCGAGCGGCACGCTGACGGCCGGCGGCATGACCAGGCGCATCGGGTCGTTCGGGTGGTCGTGGTGCACGCCGTGGATGATCCAATGCAGGCGCGCGCCGATACCGTCCTCGGGCTCGAAGTGGAAGACGAGGCGGTGCAGCCAGTACTCGAACAGCGTCCACAGCGCATAGCCGCCGATCGCGAGCGCGAACGTCAGCAGCACGCTCACTTTCGACAGGCTCCAGCCCGCCAGCGCGGCGATGCCCGGCACGAAGATCAGCACCGGCACGAGCGGGTGCACGCGCGAGAGCGCGTCGAGCACGCGCGACTCGAACATCGGCGGCGACGCGCGCAGCACGTCGGTACGGCTCGTGTTTCCGTCGTTCATGTCCTCTGCCAGGCGCACGCCTGCGATCTTAGTACGCGCTCGTCGTATGCGAGGAGCGCGACGCTCAGCCTGCCGGCCGCCGAGCGCCTGCGCGCTCCGGCCCACGTCCGGCGGCCGGTCGAGCGGTCGCTCAGGAGGCGTCGCCGACGGCGACCTCGGCCGACGGCGCGGCGTCCGCGCCGGCGTCGGTCGTCTGATCCTCGACGTCCGCAGCCTCGGTGCTCGCAGGCGCCGGCTCGGCGGCCACGGGCTCGGCTGGTGCAGCCGGCGGTGCAGGCTCGGCTGCCGCGGTCTCGCTCTCGGCGCGCCGCGGTGCGCTCGAGCCGGCGCTCATGTCCGGCGGCGCGGCGACGCCCGGCGCGAGCTTGATGATGCGGTGGCGCAGCACGTCGTCGGTGATGCGCAGCGTGCGGTCGAGGCCCGAGAGCAGCTCGGTCGTCTCGATGTGGAACTGCAGCAGGTGGTACTCGGCGCTCGCCTTGCGATCGATCGGGTACGCGAGCGCGCGCTCGCCCCAGTCGTCGTGGCGCAGCAGCTCGCCCTGCGCCTCGATCGCCGAACGCGCGTCGGCGATCAGCTTCGCGCGCACGGCCTCGTCGGCCTGCGGGTCGAGCAGCAGCACGAGGTCGTATGTCGGTGCGGGCAAGGTCATGCGAAAACGGCAGCGTCCGAGCGGCGCCGAGCGAGCAAGGTTAGCGGGTTCGGCCCTTCGCGCGGATGTCGGCGAGCTGCTCGTCGATCCAGTCGCCCGGGTCGCGCGAGGTGACGATCGTCGGCGAGCCCGTCGAGCGCGCCGGCGCGTCTCGGCTGGCCCCATCGTCAGCGCGGCGTGGATCGAGTCGGCGAGCTCCTGGATGTCGAACGGGTTGACCGACAGCGCGTACTCGCCGAGCTCCTCGTGCGCGCCGGTGTTCTCCGAGAGGATCGAGACGCCGTCGCGCTCGTTGATGATCGGCCCCTCCTTCGCGACGAGGTTCATGCCGTCGAACATCGCGTTGACGAGCAGCACGTCGTAGTGCTTGTAGGCGGCCATCGCCTCCTCGAGGTCGTCGCGCAGCTTCAGCTGGATCGGCATCCAGTCGGGCGTGCCGTGGCGGTGGTTGACGACCGCGACGAGCGCCTCGATCGCGCTCGAGGTACTCGGCGTACTGCGGCACGTCGGTCCGCGACGGCATCAGCTGCGCGATGAACGTCACGCGCTCGGAGAACTCGGGGTGCTGCTCGAGGAAGAGGTCGAACGCGGAGAACCCGCGCAGCACGTTCTTGCGAGAGGTCGGCGCGGTCGACGCGCAGGATCAGGAAGTCGCGCCGGCGGCGCAGCAGCTCCTGCTCGAACATGCGCGACGCGCTGCGCGCTGCGCGATCTGGCGCGTCGCGCGCGTGGTCGATCGGCAGCGGGTAGGCGCGCACCCACACCTCGCGCTCGCCGAAGCGCACGACGCCGCGCGTCGAAGTCGACGTCGAGCGTCCATCAGGTCGCGGCAGCACTGCAGGAAGTTGTGCCGGTAGGAGCGCGTGTGGAAGCCGATGATGTCGTTCGCGAGCAGGCCCGTGTAGAGCTCCTCGCGGATCCGCGTCGGCAGCACGCGCCAGGCGTCCGGCTGCGTCCACGGGATGTGGATGAAGTGGTGCAGGAAGACGTCCGGGCGCGCGCGGCGCACGAGGTCCGGCAGCGTGTAGAGGTGGTAGTCGTGGACCATCACGACCGGCTCCTCGCGTCCGCTCGATCTGCTCGACGACCGCGCGCGCGAGGTCTTCGTTGACGACGTTGTAGCCGAACTCGAACGCCTCGATCTCGTTGCGGCGGATGTCCGGCGCGTTCGACAGGTCCCACAGGTAGTGCTGGATGAACCACAGCATCGGGTTCGCGAAGACGTTGTAGAAGCGGTCGTAGGCCTCCGGCGTCGGAGACGACGAGGCGCACCTGGTATTCGCCGCCGTCCGGCGAGCGCACCGCGAACGCGCCGCCGTGCTCGCGCGAGACCTCCGCGTCGTGCTCGTTCATCGCCGACGCGATCCAGATCGCGTCGCGGTGCGACGCGAGCCCCGTCAGCGCCGTCACGAGCCCGCCCGAGCCGCGCTGGATCTCGCCGTCCGGTCCGAACGTCACCGGCCCGCGGTTGCTCACGAGCACCAGCGGGACCTGCGAGTTCAAGCTCGCGCCTCCATCCAGTCGGCGCTTTTGATGGAGACGCTCGACATCCGTGCCCGCGATCAGGCCGACTGCTGCTTGAGCTCGCTGAAGATCTTCAGGTAGTCGCGCAGGTAGCGCGGCGTCAGGAAGTGCGTACGCACGTGCTCCTTGCCACGCCGGCCGAGGAACTTGCCGAGCGCCGGGTCCTCGAGCACCTCGAGCGAGCGCGCCGCGCACTCCTCGGCGCTGTCGACGAGGAAGCCCGTCACGCCGTCCTCGATCTGCAGCGGGATCCCGCCGACGTTGCCGCCGATGAACGGGCGCGCCTTCCAGATCGCCTCCGAGACGGTCAGGCCGAAGCCCTCGCGCGTCGACTTCTGGATCAGCACGTCGGAGTGCGACTGGAACGCGTTGACCTCGATCGCGCCGACGTTGTTGAAGTTGTTGAGGATGTGGATGTCCGGATCGCCGTCGGCGTGCGCGATCGTCGCGTTGAAGAAGTCCCACCCCTCGGGGTCGTCGCTCGCCATCGAGCCGACAAGCGCGAGCTGCACGTCGGGCAGCGCGCGCTTGACGATCCGGTAGGCGTCGATCACGCCGAGCGGGTCCTTCCACGGGTCGAAGCGCGAGACCTGGCACATCAGCGGGCGGTCGACGTCGATCCCGAACTGCCCGCAGACGAACGCACCGTCCTCGGGCGAGAGCGCCATGTTCTTCGGCGTCAGCGGGTCGATCGCCGGCGGCACGACGTTGACGTGGCCGTTCATCCCCGGCGGCACGTACTGCTCCATGTGGAACAGCGTCTCCGGGTAGTCGGCGATGTACGGCAAGCAGACTGCGCGATCGTGTCCGGGTTCGGCGTCGAGACGTCGATGTGGCAGCGCCAGATCCAGCCCTTCGCCTTCTCCGGGACGAGCCCGAACAGCGCCGCCGGCTGCGGGTCGTGCACGAGGCAGACGTCCCAGCCGCCGGACAGCTCGCGCGCGTTCATCTCGTTGTACTTGCGCCACGTCGCCCACTGCTCCTCGTCGAGGTCCTGCGGCGCGCCCTGCAGCGCGTTGTGCATCAGCTTCGTCGCGTTGAAGAACTCCTCGCGCCCGTAGATCACCTGCCACTCGCAGTCGAGGCCGACGTCGCGCATCAGCGGCACGAGCGTGTAGAGGATCTCCGAGACGCCGCCGCCGAACGCCGTCGCCGAGATGTGCACGACGCGGTCGCCCTGCAGCGGCTCGGCGAGCTCGCGGATTTCGGCGATCAGCTCGCGCCCGCAGATGTGCGTGTAATCGGCGAGCGTCTTGTGGCCAACGGCGACGGGCTGCAGCACGCGGCCGCACGATACCCAACATCGCGCGCCGCCTTGCGCTCGCGAGCGCTCGTCGCAGCCGCCCGGCGCGGCGCCGGCGCGCGCCGGCAGACGGGCACGTGGCACCGCGCACGCGGGACCGGCAGCCGAACTATCGTCTAGAGATGCTCAGCGGGCGCCTCTATCGCGCTGCCTTCGCACCGTTCGTCCTCGCGCTCGCCGTCGCCGCGTTCTCGCTCAGCGGGCGCTCGACGCCGCTGCGCTCGACGCTCGCGCCGGACGCGTTCGACGGCTCGCTCGCGTTCTCCGAACTCGGCTCGCTCGCGAGCGCGTACCCCGACCGCCGTCCGGGCAGCGTCGGCGACGCGGCGCTCGCCGCGCACGTCGCGAGCGTCCTGCGCGGGCTCGGCGGCACGGCCGGTGGCGGCTTCCAAGTGCACACACGCGATTTCGAAGCGCAGACGATCGACGGCGAGCGCACGCTGCAGACGGTCATCGCGCAGCGCCCCGGTGCGACCGGCGAGGCGCCGATCGTGATCGTCGCGCACCGCGACGCCGCCGGCAGCGGCGCGCGGGCCGAGCTGTCGGGGACGGCGGCTCTGCTCGAGCTCGCGCGCGTGTTCGCCTCGCGCGAGACGCAGCGCACGATCGTGCTCGTCTCGACGAGCGGCGGCAGCGGCGGCGACGCCGGCGCGGCCGACTTCGCGGCGCACGAGAGCGGCCCGTTCGACGCGGCGATCGTGCTCGGCGACGTCGCCGGCACGCGCTCGCGCAAGCCGTTCGTCGTGCCCTACTCCGACGCCGTCGGCTCCGCGCCGGAGCAGCTGCAGCGGACGGTGCAGGCGGCGATCGAAGGCGAGACCGGCGCCGACCCCGGCTCGCCGAGCGGCCTCGGGCAGCTCGCGCACCTGATGCTGCCGCTGACCGTCGGCGAACAGGGGCCGCTCGACGCGGCCGGGATCCCGGCCGTGCTCGTGCAGGCCTCCGGCGAACCGGGGCCGGGCGCGCGCACGCCGGTCGGCGCGGCTCGTCTGGAAGCGTTCGGCCGCGCCGTGCTGAGCGCCGTCGATGCGCTCGACACCGGTCCCGAAATCTCCGCGAAGATGGAGAGCGGCCTGTCGGTCCAGCGCCAGTCGGTCCCGCCGTGGGCGCTGCGGCTGCTGATCGGCACGCTGCTGCTGCCGCCGCTGATCGTCGCCGCCGACGGGCTCGCGCGCGCGCGCCGGCGGCGCCTCGCGGTCGCGCGCTGGTCGCTCTGGACGCTCGCGTGCGCCGTGCCGTTCCTGCTGACCGCAGCGTTCGTGATCGCGCTCGGCGCGCTCGGTGTGATCGGCGCCGCGCCGGCGCAGGCGGTGCCGCCGGCGGGCCTGTCGTTCGACGGCACGGCCGCGGCGACCGTGATCGCGGCGCTGCTCGTCTTCGTGCTCGCGTGGCTGTTGTGGCCGATGCTCGTCCGCCGCGCCGGCCTCGACGTGCGCCCGCGCTCGGACGGCGCCGGCGTCGCGATGCTGCTCGTGCTGCTCGCCGTCGCCGTCGTCGTCTGGATCGCGAACCCGCTCACGGCGCTGCTGCTGCTGCCGGCGCTGCACGTCTGGCTGCTGATCGCCTCGCCCGAGCTGCGCCCGCGCCGCCCGGTCGCGCTCGCGCTCGTCGCGCTCGGCTTCGTGCCGCTCGCGCTGCTCGCGGCGTTCTACGCCGAGGCGCTCGGCCTCGGCGTCGGTCAGGCGCTCTGGATGGCGCTGCTGCTGCTCGTCGGCGGCCACGTCGGCGCGCCCGGCGCGCTGCTCTGGGCGCTCGCGCTCGGGTGCGCCGCGGCGACGCTCATCCTTTCGTTGACCGCCGGCGAGCCGGCGCTCTCAGACGGTGATGACGACATGCACGAGATCACGATTCGCGGCCCGCTCAGCTACGCCGGACCGGGCTCGCTCGGTGGGACGCAGTCGGCCCTGCGACGATGAGCGCGAGCGCGCGTGGTGAGCGATGCCTGAGATCGAGCTGAGCAGAGCGTCGCGCGGCGGGCCGAGCTTCTCCTCGCGCCGCCGCCCGCCGGGCTCGCGACGCGCGCTGCGCGCGCTCGCGATCGTGCTGATCGTCGCCGGCGTCGTCGCGCTGCTCGACGCGGCCGTCACGCTCGTCTGGCAGGAGCCGTTCTCGGCGCTCTACGCGAAACTGCGCCAGGACCACCTCAGCGCCGCGCTGAGCAAGGTCGATCGCGCGCAGCCGAACACGAGCGAACGGCGCGTGCTCGTCGATCTCGCCGACGTGCGCCGCCGCATCGCGTTCCTCGCCGGCAGCTTCGAGGGGCGCGCGAAGGACGGCAGCCCGGTCGGGCGCATCCGCATCCCGCGGATCGGCGCCGACTTCGTCGTGATCAAGGGCACCGACACGTCCGACCTGCAGAGCGGCCCGGGGATCTACCCGGAAACGGTCTTCCCCGGGATCGCCGGCACGACGGCGATCGCCGGTCACCGGACGACGTACCTCGCGCCGTTTCGCCACATCGATGCGCTGCACGCCGGCAACCGGATCGATCTCGAAATGCCGTACGCGCGCTTCACGTACACCGTGCTCGCCCACCGTGTCGTCGCGCCGAGCGACGTCGAGGCGGCCGTCGGCAACGTCGGCTACACGCGGCTCGTGCTGTCCGCGTGCACGCCGCTGTTCAGCGCCGAAAAACGGCTGCTCGTCTACGCGCGGCTGACGCGCGCCGTCCCGCTCGGCGCGGCGCGCGTGCCGCTCTCGCGACGTCCTGCCGCCGCCGACGAAGCGCTGACCGGCGCGCAGCTCGAAGAGCCGGCGTCGGCGCGAGCCGGCCACACGCCGACTCGCGCGAAGCAGTCACTGCCAGGCGTGCTCGAACCCGTGAAGGGCCACCTCGCGTCCATCCCCGGCGACTAGCGCGACGCCGGGCGGCGCGGCCGGCGGTGCGGCGTCGAGCACCTCGCCGATCCACGTGACGCGCGTGCGCGCGAGCGCGGCGACGGCCGACCTCGATCGGCGCGCGCGCTCTGCGGCGGCGCGCAGAAGCACAGCTCGTAGTCTTCGCCGGCGCTTGCCGCGAGCTCGTGCGCGTCGGCGCCGATCGCCGCGCAGACGTCGGCGACGCCGGCGTCGCAGCGGCAGCCGCTCGAGCTCGATGCGCAGGCGCGCGCCGCTTGCTCGCGCCGAGGTGGCCGGCGTCGGTCGCGAGGCCGTCGGAGAGGTCGATCATCGCGTGCACGCCGGCCGCCGCGAGCGCGCGCCCCTCGGCGAGCCGCGGCGTCGGCACGCGCACGTCGTCGAGCAGCCGCGCTCGCTCGGGCGTGCGCTCGAGCGCTCTTTCGCGCAGCGCGAGCGCGGCGCCGGCGCCGCCGAGCGAGCCGGTCACGCCGACGAGGTCGCCCGGCTGCGCGCCGTCGCGACCGACGAGCTGCGCGCTCGTGCTCGGCCCAGCCGACGACGGTCGCCGAGATCGTCAGGACGGGCGAGCGCACGACGTCGCCGCCGGCGATCGTCGTGCCGTTCGCGAGCGCAAGCGCGCAGCGCTCCGCGACGAGCGCGAGCGCGTCCGCCTCGCCGAGGCGCGGCGGCAGCCCGAGCGCGAGGTACGCCTCGCCCGGCTCGGCGCCCATCGCGGCGAGGTCCGAGAGCGCGCTCGCGAGCGCGCGCGCAGCCGATCTCGCCCGGCGTCGTCGACGGGTCGTCGAGGCGGAAGTGCACGCCGTCGACGAGCGCTGTCGACGCGAGACGACGCAGAGCGGTCGTGCGCGCACGACGGCCGCGTCGTCGCCGGGGCCGCGGACGATCCGCGACGGTTCGTGCTCGCCGTCGCGTGGCGGCGCTGCGTGCGCCGCGGCGGCGAGCGCGGCTTCGATCGACTCGATCAGCGAGCGCTCGGCGATCGGGCGCTCAGCGATGCCGGTAGACGATCCGTGCGCGGTCGAGGTCGTACGGGGAGAGCTCGCAGCGCACGCGGTCGCCCGGCAGGATGCGGATGCGAAAGCGGCGCATCTTCCCGGCGACGTGGCCGAGCACGACGTGGTCGTTGTCGAGCTTGACGCGGAACATCGCGTTCGGCAGGGCCTCGATGACCTCGCCCTCGAATTCGACCTTGTCTTCCTTCGCCACTGCGCGTTTACCCCGATCTGGCCGTGCTCGTGCGAGCGATGCCGTTGTCGACCTCTCGACTCGCGGTTCAAACTACCAGCGTCTGAGTGTGCAGGCGGTCAACGCGCGCACACGTCACCGCGCGCCGCTGCTAACGGAGAGCGTGCGCGCCGACGCGCGACGGGCTCTCGGCGCTATCCGGGCGCGGCGCCGCCGGCGCCGCCGGGCCCGCCGCCGGCGCCGCTCCTGCGGTTCGCTCGGCGCCGGTGCCTGCGGTGTCGCGGGCACGTTCGGCGAGACCGTGCCGCCGTGTTCGCGCGGCTGTCGCTTCGTTCGTTCGCGGCGAGGGCTTTTCGTGTTCTTCGCCGGTCGGACTTCTTCGGAGACCTGAGCGCGACTGCCCGGTCGCCGCGTATTTGCCGCAGAACGGCTCGGTAGGTGATCGGGTCCCTGGTCGGTTCGTGCAGCGGCGCGCACGGGCTGGCCTTCGGTGACGGCCGCCATGTAGTCGTGCCAGATGTCGGCCGGCAGCGCGCCGCCCTGCTGCGGTTCGCCGTGCACGTCGGTCATCGAGACGCGTTTCGTTCGGATAGCCCATCCAGACGACGGTCGAGTACTCGGGGGTGTAGCCGTCGAGCCACGCGTCGACGAATTCGCTCGTCGTGCCCGTCTTCGCGGCCGTCGGGCAGTTGATCGCCGAGCGCACGGCCGTGCCGCCGAGCACGTTCTCGTGGAGGATGCGCGTCTCTTCGCCGGTGACGCCTTCGCTGAGCACCTTCACGCGGTGCGGCGTGCCCCAGTTGGTGTCGACGTGGCCGTCGGGGAAGACGACCTTCGTGATCGCGATCGGCTAGTTGCGCCAGCCGCCGTCGGCGAGCGTCGCGTAGACGATGCCCATTTCGAGCGGCGTGACGCCGAGTTCGAGACCGCCGAGCGCCTGCGCGGGGTTGCCGATCAGGTGCGTTTTGACGCCCATCTGGTAGGCCATCTTCGTGATCCCTTCCTCGCCGAGGTCGGCGGCGAGCTGGGCGTAGACGGTGTTGTCGGATTTGAGCGTCGCCTGCACGAGGTTGATCGAGCCCGACTGCTCGCCGCTCGAACGTTTTGACGCCGTACGTCGGGTAGCCCGGCAGCCAGCCCGGCGCGAGCGTCTTCGAGACGTAGTAGGTCGAGTACGGGTCGATGCCGCGCGATAGCGCGTCGGCGAGGTCGATCGCCTTGAACGTCGAGCCCGGCTGGCGGTGGCCGTCGGCGGCGAGGTTGTACTGCGAGCTGCTCGTAGCTCTCGGACTCGGCCATCGCCTCGATGTCGCCGTTGGCCGGGTTGATCGTGACGATCGCCGAGGCCGGGTCTTCGGGCTCGTTGAGCACTTCGGCGATCGCCTTGCGCGCGAGCGCCTGCATGTGCAGGTCGATCGTCGTGTAGACCCTCAGCCCGCCCTGCGCGACGGTCTGCGCGCCGTAGCGCGCGACGAGCTGCTGGCGCACGTATTCGAAGAAGAAGTCCTCGCTTGCGCTCGGAGTAGAAGTTGCCGCGCTTGACTTCGAGCGGCTTGCGGCTCGGCGGCCTGCGCTTCGCTCGCGCTGATGTAGTGCAGTTCGGCCATCTTCGCGAGCACCTCGTTGCGCCGGCGCCGCGCTGCGGAGGCGTCGGCGAACGGGTTGTACTGCGACGGCGCCTGCGGCAGGCCGGCGAGCAGCGCCGCCTGCTGCAGGTTCAGCTGCGAGGCGGGCTTGTCGAAGAAATCGCGCGAGGCGGCCTGCACGCCGATCGCCGTCTGCCCGCCGACCGTGCCGTACGGGACGCTGTTGAGGTAGCTCGTCAGGATCGAGCGCTTGCTGTGTGTTCTTGTTGTACTCGATCGCGAGCTTCGCCTCGATGATCTTCTGCTTGAGCGTGTGCTGGTCGCCGCCGAGGTAGAGGTTGCGCACGAGCTGCATCGTGATCGTCGAGCCGCCCTGCAGCGCCTGTCCGTGCGTGAGGTCCTTGACCGCCGCGCGGAAGATGCCGGTCAGGTCGACGCCGTCGTTCTTGTAGAAGCGCTGGTCCTCGATCGCGACGGTCGCGTTCTTCAGGTTCGCCGGGATCTGGCTCCACGAGATCGGCGTGCGCAGCTCGTCGGACTGGATGAAGCCGAGCCGCGTCCCGTCGGCGGCGTACACCTGCGAGGAGCCGCCGCCGATGATCGGGCGCAGCGAGCCGATCGCCGGTGCCGACTGCGCGACGTTGAGCACGTAGCCGACGGCCGCGATCGCGCCGACGATCAGCGCGGTGACGATCACGCCGCCGCCGATCAGCAGAAACCGCGTCGGGCCGGCGCGATGATGCCTGCGCCGGCGCTGTCGAGCCTGTCGAGACATCTCCGGACCTTCGAGATTATCTGCCCGATTGTGATTTCCTGCCGGTACGCCGCCGTTTCGGCGCTCGCGCCGCCTCCCGAAAAGCCGACAGTGCCCCGACCATGACCCCGGACACAGCCGAGCTCGCGATCGCCGAGGAGCGCGTCGGGCTCACGCGCGCGGACGCAGACGCCGGCGCTGCGGCGCCGATCGTGCGCGTGCGCCGATCGCTCGCGGCGCTGCGCGCGGACCCGGCGCGGATCAGCGCCGTGCGCGACAGCTGGCAGGCGCTGTGGAGCTCGCGCGTGCTGATCTGGGCGGCGGCGCTCGTGACGCTCGCGACGTACGGGTTCGGGCCGACGCGCCACGCGTTCAACCCGCGCGGGCTGACGCGCGGCCTCGGCTGGCTCGGCAACGCGCTCGCGGCGCCGGCGGCGCGCTGGGACGGCGCGTGGTACCTCGTCATCGCGCACTACGGCTACCGCCCGGATCTCGGCGCGTTCACTGCCTCGCGCGACGCGTTCTTCCCGCTCTACCCGCTCGGCCTGCGCGCGCTCGCGACGATCGGCGTACCGCTCGTGCTCGGCGGCGTGCTGCTGTCGACCGGGCGCGCTCGCGCTGTCGCTGTACGGCATCCACCGCTTGACAACGCTCGAGCTCGGCGCGTCGGGCTCGCCGGCGTGGCCGCGCCTGTCGGCGTCCGTCGGCGTGTCCTCGCCGCGCGAGGTCGCGCGTCTGGCCGTGCTCGTGACGGCGTTCGCGCCGATGGCGTTCTTCCTCTCGGCGGTCTACTCGGAGTCGCTCTACCTGCTGCTGTCGGTCGCGCTGTTCTACGCGGCGCGGGCGCGGGGTCGCTTCGCGCTCGGCCGGTGTGCTCGGCGGCGCTCGCCGGCGCGACGCGCAGCGCCGGCATCGTGCTCGTCGTGCCGGCGCTGATCCTCTACTTCTACGGCCCGCGCGCCGACCGCGCGCCGGACTTCGCGCGCGTGCGCGCACTCGCCGTGCGCTACCGCGCGCGACGCGACGTGCTGTGGCTCGCGCTCGCGCCGGCCGGGCTCGCGCTGTACATGCTCTACCTCGCGCTCGCCGGCGGCGACGCGCTCGCGCCGTTTCACGCGCAGGAGGTCTGGGGCGGCACTTCGCCGGACCGTACGTCGCCATCTGGGACGGCCTGCGGGCGCGGCGTTCGAGGGCGCGCGTCAGCTCGTCTCGATGCAGCAGAGCCACGCCTACTTCGCGGTCGGCGGCGAAAGCGCGTTCGTCGCCGCCGAGCACAACCTGCTGCTCGCTGGCGTTCCTGCTCGCCGCGATCGTCGCGACTGTCGGCGTGCTGCGCACGCTGCCGCTCGCGTACGGCGCGTACGTGATCGCGGCGCTCGCGCTGCCGCTGTCCTACCCGGTCACGACGCAGCCGCTGATGTCGCTGCCGCGCTTCCTCGTCGTGCTGTTCCCGCTCGGCATCTGGTTCGCGGCGTGGCTCGCGGCGCACCCGCGCGCGCGGGTGCCGGCGCTGCGCCTGCTCGGCGCTGCTGCTCGCGTTCTTCACGGCGGGAGTTCGCGACGTGGCACTGGGTCGCATGAGCGTGACGAGCCGCGTGCGCCGCAACCGCCCGCGACCCCGCCCGGGGCGCCGGCGCTCGGCGCGTCGCCGGAGCACGCGCCCGCCGGCCGGCCGGCCGGCGGGCTGCCGCCGTGGCCGCCGTGGATGGCGCCGGCGGCGCTGTTCGGCGGGATCGTGCTCGCGACGCTCGGCGGCCTGCTCGTCGACATCCCGGCGCTCGCGTTCGGCGTCAACCTGAACGGCCTCGCATTTGCCGCCGGGCCTGACGATCGCCGACACGGCGGTCCAGGACGTCGGCTTCATCGCCGTCGCGGTGTTCTTCGCGCAGCTCGGCGGGCGCAAGGTCCGACGCAGGGCGATGTTCGGGCTGCGCCCGACGCGGCGTGGGTGGCGCGCCGTCGGGCTGCTGCTCGCGCTGCTCGTCCTCTTCTTCCTGTTCAACGTGATCTGGGCGGAAGTCTTCAACACGAGCAAGGAGAAGCTGCTCGAACAGCTCGGCGCGAACGAAACGACGACGCTGCTCGTGCTCAGCGCGGCGTTGACGTGCGTGCTCGCGCCGCTCGCCGAGGAGTTCCTGTTCCGCGGCTTCGTCTTCACGTCGCTGCGCAACTGGCGGGGGCTGTGGCCGGCGGCGCTGATCACGGGGCTGCTGTTCGGCGCCGTGCACGCCGGCTCGGCGCCGGCGATCGACCTCGTGCCGCTCGCGGCGCTCGGCTTCGCGCTGTGCCTGCTGTACCGCGCGACCGGCTCGCTGTACCCGTGCATCGCGGCGCACTGCATCAACAACTCGATCGCGTTCGCGAGCCTCGAGGAATGGGGCGTCTCGCAGGCGCTCGTGCTGATGGTCTCGGCGCTCGCCGTGCTCGCGCTGCTCGCGCTCGTGCTGACACGGCTCGGCGTCACCTCGCGCGAGCGCGCGGTCGTGACGTGAGCGCCGCGACGCTCAGCGGCGCGACTCGTCGCGCGCGCGGGGTAGGATCGCGCCGGTGAGATCGCGTCGTTTCGCTCCGGCCGCAGTATGCGCGTGCGTCGCGCTGGCCGTGCCGGCCGGCGCCGGCGCCGCGGTCGCGCCGAACGCGATGCCGAGCACGCCGACAACGAGCACGCCTGCTCCGAGCACGCCTGCTCCGAGCGCGCCCGCAACGCCGCCGCCGGCATCGGCGGCTCCCGGCCGCATCCAGCTCGTCGTGCAGCGCGCGTTCGGCAAGCCGCCGTTCGTGATCGCCGGCTCGCGCATGGTGATCCGCGGGATCGTGATCCCGTACGTCGGCGGGCAGACGGTGAAGGTGAGCATCTACCGCAACGGGCGCAAGGTCGAAGTCAAGACGGTCAGCGTGCTCGCGATCGGCAACGGCGCGGGCCAGTTCCATCTCGGCTACACGAGCGCGAGCGCCGGCGTCGTGCAGGCGCGCGCGGTGCACTACGCGACGCCCGAGCAGGCGCAGTTCACGGGCGCGACCGAACAGGTCCACTTCGCCTCGCCGAACCTCTATCCGGGCGCGAGCGGCCCGTCGGTGCGGCTGCTGCAGTCGGAGCTGAACGCGCTGCACTTCGTCGTGCCGCTGAACGGCGTCTTCGACGAAGCGACCGGGCGCGCGGTGATCGCGTTCCGCAAGATGACCGGCCTGCCGCGCGTGACGTACACGAACGCCGCGGTCTTCCGGCGGATGCAGGAGGGCGGCGGCGTCTTCCACGTGCGATACCCGGGTGACGGCAGGCACGTCGAGGGCGACCTCACGCGCCAGGTGCTCGCCGAGATCGAACCCGGCGGGCGCGTCCACGCGCTGTACACGATGAGCTCGGGCAAGCCGTCGACGCCGACCGTGATCGGGCGCTTCCGCGTCTACTCAAAGACGCCGGGGACGAACTCCGAGGGGATGGTCGACTCGAACTACTTCATCCGCGGCTACGCGATCCACGGCTACGCCGAAGTGCCGACGTACGCCGCGAGCCACGGCTGCCTGCGCGTGCCGATCCCGAACGCGCCGGCGATCTACGCGTGGGTGCACGAAGGCACGCCGGTCGACGTCTACAACGAGAGCGGCGGCGGCAGTCACAACGTCTCGAACCACGCCGGGCCGTAGACGACCGCTGACCGGCGCCTCGCTGTGTCCTCGGTCGCCCGCGTGCTACCCGCACGCCACGCTCCCTGCGTCCTTGCGAGGCTTGGTCAGCGGCCGTCTACTCGTGGTTGCGTCTACACCCGTAGGCGGATCGCGCGGGCGACGATGCCGAGCCCGAGGCCGTAGACGAGCAGCGCGAGCAGCAGGTCGACTCCGCGGATCAGCCACTGGCTGCTCGCACCTTCGGTGATGCCGGAGAACGGCGAGGTGATCGCTTCGGAGGCTTCGTCGATCGTGCGCCGCAGCGAGCCCTTGCCGCCGCCGCTGTCGGGCGTGATGCCGGCTTCGTGTTCGCCGCCGGGCGGGGTCGTTTCGCCGTTCAGCTCCTGCGTCTGGTGATGTGAGGCGCTGCTCGTGCGGTTGATCGCGAACAGCGCGAACGAGACGACGACGATCAGGCAGAGCACGAACGACGCGAGCCGCATGACGCTCGCTAGCGGCGAGAGCACCTCGCTAGATTAGATCGGCAGATGGACGCCCTGGCCGAATGTTCCAGCACGCGCGCGGAAGCCCGCGAGCGGCTGATCGCCGAGCTGCGCGAGCACGCGCTCGTGATCGGCGAGGTGACGCTGACGAGCGGCGCGCTGGCGCAGTACTACGTCGACGCCAAGCGCGCGATCCTGCGCCCGGCCGGCTTCGCGGCGCTCGCGACGCTCGTCGCCTCCTACGTCGCCGAGTGGGAGGCGACGGCCGTCGGCGGCCTGACGATGGGCGCCGACCCGGTCGCCTGCGCGGCGCTCGCCGGTGGCGCGCGGGCGAAGGCGTTCTTCATCCGCAAGGAGGCGAAGGACCACGGGCTGCAGCGCCGCATCGAGGGCCCGCCGCTGACCGACGAGGACCGCTGCGTCGTCGTCGAGGACGTCGTCACGACAGGCGGCTCGACGCTCGCCGCGATTGCGGCGTTGAACGACGCCGGCCGGAAGATCTGCGGCGTCGTCAGCGTGCTCGACCGGCTCGCCGGCGGCGGTCCGACGATCGAGCGCGCCGCGGGCGCGCCGTACGTCGCGCTGAGCACGATCGACGACGTCTACCCGGGCCGGCCGGACCGCGCCGGTGGCTGAGCCGGTGACGAGCGCCGGGACGGGCGTCGTCGTCCGCGCGGCGGGCGTCGAGGACGTCGCGCGCCTGCTCGAGCTGTTCGCGGCGCTCGCCGAGTACGAGGAGCTGACCGACGAGCTGCGCGCCGACGAGCGGAGCCTGCGCGAGGCGCTGTTCGGCGAGCGCCCGGCGGCGAGCGCGCTGATCGCCGAGCACGGCGGCGAGACGGCCGGCTACGCGCTGTTCTTCGCGACGTTCTCGAGCTTTCGCGTCAGCCGCGGGATCTGGCTCGAGGACCTGTTCGTGCTGCCCGAGCACCGCAAGGCGGGCGTCGGACGGGCGCTGCTCGCGGCCGTCGCGGCGCGCGTGCCGGGGCAGGACGGACGCCTGGAGTGGGCGGCGCTCGATTGGAACGAGCTCGCGCTCGGCTTCTACCGCGCGATCGGCGCCCGGCTGCTGGACGAGTGGACCTCGCTGCGGCTCGACGGCGAGGCGCTCACGCTGCTCGCGGCGGAGTCCGACGATCGCCGATAGCCCGATCGGCTCCCGCTCACGGCGGCGGCTGGTCCTCGCGATCTGCTGCATGAGCCTGCTGATCGTCGGGCTCGACGTGACGATCGTCAACGTCGCGCTGCCGTCGATCGGGCGCGACCTGCACACGTCGGTGTCGGGGCTGCAGTGGACGATCGACGCGTACACGCTCGTGCTCGCGAGCCTGCTGATGCTCTCCGGCTCGACCGCCGACCGGCTCGGTCGGCGACGGATCTTCATGCTCGGGCTGGTCCTGTTCACGCTCGGCTCGCTGCTGTGCAGCGTCGCGTCCTCGCTCGGCGCGCTGATCGTCTTCCGGATGCTGCAGGCGGTCGGCGGCTCGATGCTCAACCCCGTCGCGATGTCGATCATCCGCAATGTCTTCACCGACGCGCGCGAGCGCGCGCACGCGATCGGCGTGTGGGGCGCGACGGTCGGCGTCAGCATGGCGCTCGGCCCGGTGCTCGGCGGCGCGCTCGTCGAGTCGGTCGGATGGCGCGCGATCTTCTGGGTCAACGTCCCCGTCGGGCTCGCCGCGCTGGTGCTGACGCAGCGCTTCGTGCCGGAGTCCCGCGCGCCGCACCCGCGGCGCCTGGACCCGCTCGGGCAGCTGCTCGTGATCGCGCTGTTCGGCGCGCTGACGTACGCGATCATCGAGGGGCCGAAGGCCGGCTGGCTCTCGACGCAGAGCGTCGTGCTCTACGTCGTCGCCGCCGCAGCGCTGCTCGTGCTCGTGCCGTACGAGCGCCGCCGGCGCGAGCCGCTGCTCGAGCTGCGCTTCTTCCGCAGCGTGCCGTTCTCGAGCGCGAGCGTGATCGCCGTCTGCGCGTTCGCGGCGCTCGGCGGCTTCCTCTTCCTCAACACGCTCTACCTGCAGGAGGTCCGCGGGCTCTCGGCGCTGCAGGCCGGCCTCTGCACGCTGCCGATTGCGGCGATGACGCTGATCTTCGCGCCGCTGTCCGGACGGATCGTCGGCCATCGCGGTCCGCGCATCGGGCTGCTCGTCGGCGGCGCCGGGATCGCGCTCGGCGCGGCGCTCTTGACCGGGCTCGGCGCGCACACCTCGATCGTCTCGCTCGTGCCCGCGTACCTGATCTTCGGCGTCGGCTTCGGGATGGTCAACCCGCCGATCACGAACACCGCCGTCGTCGGCATGCCGGCGGCACAGGCCGGTGTCGCCGCCGCGGTCGCGTCGACCTCGCGCGTGCTCGGGCAGACGCTCGGCGTCGCCGTCGTCGGCGCCGTCGCGGCAGGCGGCCTCGCCGAGATCGGCCCGGGCTTCGTCAGCGCGAGCCACGCGGGCTGGTGGATCGTCACGGCGTGTGGAGTCGCCGTGCTCGTGCTCGGCCTCGCGAGCACGGGCGAGCGCGCGAAGGCGAGCGCGCGCGCCGTCGCCGAGGAGCTCGCCGAGGGCGAGGGCGAGGGTGGGCAGGCGCGCGCGGGCGAGCTCGTCGGCGCCTGAGCGCGCCCCGCACGGCACGCACGCCGCCGCCGTGGCCGCCGTGCGCCGCGCGGGTAGCCTTCACCGGTACGCCGCCCGGCGCATCGCCCTCGTAGTCCAATGGATAAGACGACCGCCTCCTAAGCGGTAGATCCAGGTTCGACTCCTGGCGGGGGCATCGGCGCTCAGGCTGATCTGATCGCGCGGCCGAGCGCGCGATAGGCGCGCGGCGGCAGGTGCAGCAGACGGCTCGGCTCGACGGCGACGCCGTCGGCGGTCGTGAACGCGAGCCGCCGGTCGCGCGGCCGGCGCCCGACGCGGCGCAGCGCGGTCGTGCGCCAGCGTCGCCCGGCGAGCGTCAGGTCGAGGATCTCGAAGGCGCGCAGCCGGCGCTCGAGCTCGGCGAGCGAGAGCTGCTCGGGCGCCTCGACGGTGCGGATCGCACGCAGGTCTGCACGGCTGAAGCTCGAGCCGGGCTCATCGGTCGGCTCGGCGCCGCGCGCCGGAGCCGAGAGCAGGTCGAACAGCGCGTTCACCCGCGTGGCGGCGAGCCGGGTCTTCGCGCGCACGACCGGCGCGGTGGCGCTCGTCGGGCCGAGCGGGACCGCGTCCTGCAGCAGCACGCGGCCGCGATCGACCTGCTCGCTCATCAGGTGGAAGCTGAACCCCGACCGCGGCGCGCCGTCGTAGATGCTCCAGCCGGTCGCCGCGACGCCCTGGTAGTACGGCAGCAGCCCGTCGTGGAAGTTGACCGGCGTGCCGACGGCGGCGAGCAGTGGCGCGTGGAAGATCTGGGCGACCATCAGCGCGATCGCCGCGTCCGGTTCGAGTCGCTGCAGCGACTCGACGAACGATCGATCGTTGACCCCGGCGACGCGCGGCGCGAGCAGCGGGACGCGACGGCGACGCGCGAGCGAGCTGCTCGACCGAACCAGCGGCGGCCGCTCGGGCGCGGCCGCCGTGTTCGCGTTGAGGACCGCGCGCAGCGCCCAGGCGGCGATCGCGCGCGGCGCGCGCAGCGGCGGCGGGGGGGCGCGCGCGGTGTCGACTACGGCGACGACCTCGACGTCGCCACGCCCGGCGGCGGCTCGCAGGCATGCGGCGAGCAGTCCGACGCTGCACGCAAGTTCGGGATCGGCGAACAGGACGAGCCTCACGACGCCTGCGCCGGCCGCGCGGTGGCGAGGGCGCTCCAGCCGCGTCGCATCTCGGCGGCCAGCGCGGCGACGGCCTCGCCGGGCGGCCCGAGTGCTTGCTCGCCGACCGAGTGAACCGGCTCGACGCCGCGGACGGAGCCCGTCAGGAAGGCCGCGCCGGCCGCGATCAGGCGATCGACGGCGAGCGGTTCCTCGCGCACCTCGAGCGCCAGCGAACGCGCGGCCTCGATCGCACGCGCGCGCGCCACGCCGGGGAGGATGCGCCCGTCGGCGGCGGGCGTCACGAGCACGCCGTCCTCGACGGCGAAGATGTTCGCGCGCGAGGCCTCGAGCACCTCGCCGCCGGCGTCGAGCACGAGCGGAAGGCAGCCTTCGGCTTCGCTCGATTCGGTCCACGCGAGCCCGGCGCGATCGGCCCACTTGTGTGCGCCGAGCCCTCCGTGGATCACGAACGGCCGCAGGGCGATCGCGCGCTCCCACGACGGGAACAGGTCCTCGCGGTCGACGGTCGCGGTGACCGCGTTGGCGCCGAGCACGCCGCCGGGGCCCGGCGCGACGGTCAGCCGCAGCCGGCCGATCGACAGCGGCGCGGCGCTCTCGCGCACGAGTTCGCTCACCCCGTCCGGCAGGTCGGCGGCGAACAGGTCACGCACGCTCCAGCTCAGCCGCTCGAGGTGAGCCTCGAGCTCGATCGGCGACCCGTCGAGAACCAGCAGAGTCTCGAACACCCCGATCGCTCGATCGGGCCACAGAAGGTCAGACACAATCGCATTGTGTCATTCTCACGCCGTGCTATCGAGAGTCCGGCGGCTCCATCGTTACCTGGAGACGCACGGCCCGCGCCAGACGATCTCGGCGATCGGGCGCCTGCTGCGCAGCCGCATCTACGCGGACGAGCGGCTGATCGTAATCGTCAAGGAGCTCGACTCGATCGTCGAGCCGTGGCACGCCGGCGATCTGCGCTTCGCCGATCTGAACGCCGAGCGGATGCCGGATCTCGCGGCGCTGAACCGCCGCCGTGGACGCCCGGACGTCCAGCAGCTGTTCGTCCGCTATCTCGATCACGGATTTCACGCTTTTCTCGCCTACCGCGGGGAGGAGCTCGTCGGTTACTACTGGTGGGTCGACCGCGACGTGCCCGCGGCGTACACGGACCTGCACAAGCTCGGGCTCGGCATCGAGCTGTCCGAGCACGACGCCTACGGCTCGCACTTCTTCCTGCTCGAAGAGCATCGCGGCGGTGGTCTCGCGGCGGACTTCCTGTTCCACGTCGAGAGCTCGCTGCGCGATCGTGGCTTTTCGCGCATCTGGGGTTACGTCGACAGCGGCAACCGCCCCGCGCGTTGGGTCTACAGTACGCGGGGGTACAAGCCGATGTGGATAGTCAGGTTGAGACGAATCGTGTTCATCGAGAGAGCGACTCGCGAATCCTTGTGACGACGGAGGTGGCGCCGTGAGCACCGCGGCCGAGATCGAGCAGTTCATCGTTGGTGACGTCGCGGCGGGGCGCGGCCTCGAGTCGGTCGCGCACGACAGCGACCTGCTCGCCGACGGCGTGATCGACTCGCTCGGAATCACCGAACTGATCACGTTCCTGGAACGCAGGTACGGGATCAAGGTCGACGACGACGACATCGACGCCGACAACTTCCGCTCGGTGACAGGCGATCGTCGCGTTCGTCGAGCGGAAGGGAGCGTGAGGGAGATTCTCACCGAGCTTCTCTACGAGCAGGCAGAGGCACGACCGGAGCACACTGCGCTCGTCTACCGCGACGAGCGGATCGCCTTCGCCGATCTGCTCGAGCGGATCGAGCGCGTCGCGAGCGGGCTCTCCCAGCGCGGGATCGGTCCCGGCGACGCCGTCGGGCTGGTGCTGCGCGACGATCCGTGGTTCGTCACGAGCTTCCACGCCGTCACGGCGCTCGGCGCGATCGCGGTGCCGGTCAACCCCGCGTTCAAGCAGGCCGAGCTCGAGTTCAACTTCCGCGGCTCGGGCGTCGCGGCGGTGATCAGCGACGAGCGCACGACCGGCGTCTGCGAGCGCATCGCGGCCGGGCTCGACGGCGACGTGCACGTGATCAGCACGAGCAGCGCGCACGGGCAGGGCCGACACGCTCGACGCGCTGCTCGAAGAAGGCAGCGCCGAGCGGCTGGCGCCGCGCGGCGCCGAGGAGACGCTGCGTCTACCAGTTCTCCTCGGGTTCGACCGGACGTCCCAAGCGGGTTCCGCGCACGCACGGGCAGTGCGCCGCCGAGGCGGGCATGTACAAGGCGCTCGGCCTGACGCACGAGGATCGGATCTTCGGCGCGGTGCCGCTGTTCCACACATGGGGGATGGGCGCGTGCCTGTTCGCGTCGGCCGCCTCGGGAGCGACGATCGTGATCCTCGAGGATCCGCATCCGTTCCTGCTCAGGCGCCAGCGCGCGCTCGAGCTGCTCGAGCGCGAGCGCGTGACCGTGTTCCCCGGCGTGCCGTTCAACTTCCGCCTGATGGCCGAGGCGCCGGCCGGGGCCGACCTGTCCTCGCTGCGGCTCTGCTTCTCGGCCGGCACGGCGCTCCCGCGCGCGAGCTTCGAGGCGTTCGGCGAGCGCTTCGGCGTGCTCGTGCGCCAGCTCTACGGCAGCACCGAGACGGGGATGATCGCGGCGAACATGAGCGAGGACCCGGTCGCGACGTTCGAGTCGGTCGGCACGGCCGTCGAGGGGGTGCGCATCGAGATCTTCGACGACGACGGCGCCGCGCTGCCGGTCGGCGAGATCGGTGAGGTGACGGTCGCGAGCCCGGCGGCGAGCAGCGGTTACGCCGACGCCGACCAGGCGAGCCGCGAAGCGTTCCGCGACGCGCGCTACTTCACCGGCGACCTCGGCCGCCTGGACGAGGGCGGGCAGCTGTTCCTCGAGGGCCGCAAGAAGCTGTTGATCGAGGTCGGCGGCTACAAGGTCGACCCGATCGAGGTCCAGGACGTGATCTGCGCGCACCCGTCGGTCGGCGACGCGATCGTCGTCGGCGTCGCCGGCGAGGCGCCCGGCGAGGAAGCGGTCAAGGCGGTCGTCGTTCCGGCCGGCGACTGCGTCGAGGCCGAGCTGATCGCGTTCTGCCGCGAGCGGCTGGCCAACTACAAGGTCCCGAAATCGGTCGAATTCCGCGACGAGATCCCGACGAGCCCGCTCGGCAAGGTGCTCAGGAAGTACCTCGTTTGAAGACGCTTCTGATCGACAACTACGACTCGTTCACCTACAACCTCTTCCAGCTGCTCGCCGAGGCCAACGGCGACGAGCCGATCGTCGTTCGCAACGACGCGGCCGACTGGGCCGAGCTCGAGCGGCTCGAGTTCGACAACATCGTCATCTCGCCGGGGCCGGGCAGCCCCGAACACGACGGCGACTTCGGCGTCTGCGCGCAGGCGATCCGCGACGCGACGGTGCCGCTGCTCGGCGTCTGCCTCGGCCACCAGGGGCTCTGCTGGATCGCCGGCGCCAAGGTCGCCGGCGCGCCGGAGGTGATGCACGGGCGGATCAGCGCGGTGCTGCACGAGGAGTCGCCGCTGTTCGCCGGCATCCCGCGCGAGTTCCAGGCCGTGCGCTACCACTCGCTGTGCGTCGAGCAGCCGCTGCCCGCCGAGCTCGAACCGATCGCGCGGACCAGCGACGGCGTGTTGATGGCGGTCGCGCATCGCACGCGTCCGCAGTGGGGCGTGCAGTTCCACCCGGAGTCGATCTGCACCGAGCTACGGCCGCCAGCTGCTCGCGAACTTCCGCGACCTCACCAGCGAGTCGCGCGCGCGGCGCCAACGGCGCGCCGGCCCCGCGCGGCGCCGAGGCGCGGCGAGCGAGGCGCCGGCGAGCGCCGCGAGTGGCGCGAAGCTGGTCCTGAAGGTCAAGCGGCTCGACACGCTCTATGACACCGAGCGGGCGTTCGTCGACCTCTACGGCGACAGCCGAACGGCCTTCTGGCTGGACAGCAGCAAGGTCGACGAGCGCGCGCGCTTCTCGTTCATGGGTGCCGCCGGCGGTCCGCTCGCGGCGGTCATCGACTACGACGTCGCACCGCGGCGAGCTGCGGATCGACGCGCGGCGAGGAGCGAGGTGCTGCGAGGAGTCGATCTTCGACTACCTCAGCCGCGAGATGCGCCGCATGCGCTACCTCTCGCACGACCTCCCATTCGACTTCAACTGCGGCTTCGTCGGCTACTTCGGCTACGAGCTGAAGGCCGACTGCGAAGGCAACGACGCGCACCGCTCGAGCATGCCCGACGCCGCGTTCGTGCTTCGCCGACCGGCTGATCGCGTTCGACCATTCAGAGCAGTGCACGTACGTCCTCTGCGCCGCCGAGCCGGGCCGTGTCGAGGAGGGCGATCGCTGGATCGCCGAGACGAGCCTGCGGCTTGCCTCGCTCGCGCCGCTGAGCGCGCCCGAGCGGGACGGCTCGGCAGCTCGAGCACCACCGCCTTCCGCCTCAGCCGCTCGCACGCGCAGTACCTCGAGGACATCGCCACGTGCAAGCAGCGGCTGCGTCGAAGGCGAGACCTACGAGATCTGCCTGACGAACAAGATCACGGCCGACGTCGTCGCCGAGCCGCTCGCGCTCTACCGGACCCTGCGCCGCGTCAACCCGGCGCCGTTCTCGCGCGTACCTGCGCTTCGGCGAGTACGCCGTCCTCAGCTCCTCGCCCGAGCGCTTCCTCAGCGTCGGGCGCGATCGCTGGGTCGAGGCGAAGCCGATCAAGGGCACCTGTCCGCGCGGCAGGACGCCGGCCGAGGACGTGCGCCTGGCCGAGGAGCTGCGCAGCGACGAGAAGAACCGCGCGGAGAACCTGATGATCGCCGACCTCCTGCGCAACGACCTCGGCGTCGTCTGCGAGGTCGGCACGGTGCACGTGCCCAACCTGATGCACGTCGAGTCCTACGAGACCGTGCACCAGCTCGTCTCGACCGTGCGCGGGCTGTTGCGCGACGACGTCGAGCCGCCCGACTGCATTCGCGCGTGCTTCCCCGGCGGCTCGATGACCGGCGCGCCGAAGAAGCGCACGATGGAGATCATCGACGAGCTCGAGCGCGAGGCGCGCGGCGTCTACTCGGGCGCGATCGGCTATCTCGGGCTGAGCGGCGCGTGCGACCTGAACATCGTGATCCGCACGCTCGTCGTCGAGCGCGACCGCGTGACGCTCGGCGTCGGCGGCGCGATCGTGATGCAGTCGGATGCCGAGGAGGAGTACCAGGAGATCCTGCTGAAGGCGCGCGCGCCGATGCGCCGCGGTCGACCCTCGTGTCGATCCGCAGGACGGTCTTCGAGGACGCCTCGCAGCCGCAGGCGCCCCTGTCGCCTGTTGAGCGGCGATAGGCCAACTGCTAGCTTCAACGCAATGTCGACGCTGAGTCGCGCGGCCGTGCGAGCGGCGCTTGCGTTCCTCGTCGCGATCGGCATCGGGGTGCCGCTCGGCGGCTGTGGCGGGGCGTCGAGCACGACGTCCTCCCCGGCGGCGGGTGGACGATCGGAAGAAGGCACCGAAGAATCGGCCGCCGAAAAACAGGAAGAAGCCGCCGAAGTCAACAAAAACCGCGAACTGCTGTCGCTGCTCGAAGCGAAGAAGCGCGAAGAAGCCGCCGAAGCGAAGGCGAAGACGACAGAACGCGAAGCCGCCAAGAAGGCGAAGAAGCGCGAACAGAAGGCCGAACGCGAAGCGAAGAAGCGCGAAGCGGCGGCCGTCGCGAAGGCGAAGAAGCAGGAAGAAGAACTGAAGGCCGCCGCGAGGAAGCAGCGGGAAGCCGTGACGAAGAGGGAAGCGGAAGTGAAGAAGCAGCAGGAAGCCGAACACGCCGCGACGACGACGCCGACGACGACGCTCACGACGACGCAGCCAAGCGGATGAGCGGCGCGGCGTCGACCCCGACGCGACGTGAGCGCCGCGAGCTCGTCCGGCGCGTGCTGCGCGCGCTCGCGCTCGGCCTTGCGCTGCTCGCGCTCGTCGCGCTGCTCGCCGGCTGCAGCGAAGGCTCGAGCGGCGGCGGCGAAGGCTCGGGCTCGGGCTCGGCGAGCGAAGCGCACGAAACCGGCGGCGAAGCCGCCGAACGCGCCGAACGCGAAAAGCAGCGCGCGACGCTCGCGCGCGCGACACAGCGCGAAGAAGCCGAAATCGCCGCCAAACGCAAGCGCCAGGAGGCGGCGCTCGCGAAGGCCGAAGCCGAAGCGCCGAGCGCGTCGTCGAAGAAACAGCACGCGCACAAAGCCAAGAGCCGTTCCACGTCCAAGAGCAAGCACCCCTCGACGCCGACGAGCAGCAAGGGCGGCTCGAAGAAGAAGAGCTCCGCCGAAACGCCGGCCGAAAAAACCTCGCGCGAACAGTTCGCCAAGGAAGAAGCGCAGGAAGCCGCGCGCTACAAGCAGCTCCAAAAGGGCGAAGCCGGGAAGTAGGCGGCGCGCCGGCGACGCACGACGGCGAATCCAAAGGATAGGATCGCCGCGATGATTCGCGTTCGCCTCGTCTCGCTGCCGCTGCTGCTCGCCGTCGCAGCGCTCGCAGCCGGCTGCGGCAGTTCGAGCAGCTCGAGCAGCTCGTCCGCCTCGAGCAGCGCGGCGAGCTCGACACCCGCCGCGACGACCCAGACCGCCACGACCGCCTCGACGACGCCGACGAGCTCGACCGGAACGGGCGCATCGACGGCGCCGCCCGCCTCGGCGAGCTCCGTCGCCGCGTGCAAGTCCGGCGTGCAGTCGCTGCCGCACCTCAAGCAGAGCGTCACCGAACGGCTCGAGAAGCTCTGCGAAAAGGGCAGCCTCAACCCGACCGCCGAGCGCGAAGCGATCGACGAAGCCTGCCGCGAAATCGTCAACGCCTCACCGCTGCCCGCCGGCGCGGCGAAGGAACGCGCGCTCGCCGCCTGCAGCAAAGCCGGCGCGAAGAACGCCAAATAGCGGCTGCTCAGGCCTCGCGGTCCTCCGCGGCGGCCGCGCCGGCGTCGTTCTCGTCCCCATCGTCATCCTCGCCCGCGTACAGCGACTCGCGCGCGAGCTCGCGCCCGCCGGCGCCGAACAGCTTGATCTCGAGCAGGTCGTGGCGGTAGTCGTCGGGCGCGATCAGCGTGAAGCGCTCGCTGACGAGCTCGCACTGGTCGACCGCGAGGTCGGCGAGCTCGGCCGTCGCGATCCGTCCGCCGGAGACGAGCGGGTGCCCCCAGACGAGCGTCATCGACGCGACGGCGCCCGCGTGCCCGCGCCAGGCGCCGATCACCTCGTCGCAGAGGTCGAGCTGCCAGTCGGGGTTGCGCGCGGCCGTCTCCTCGGTGAAGTCGACGTGCGCGACGAAGTCGCTCGGCTCGCCGCCCTCGCCGGCCGGGACGAAGCGCACGTAGCCGAACAGCTCATAGCCCTCGCTCGTGCTCGCCGTGCCCGGCACGTACGTGCGACCGTGCCACGTCCGGTCCGGGTACCAGACGATCTCCTGCACCGTCCCGAGCTCGGCGTCGTCGTCGTCGCCGCTCGGCGCGGCCGCGAGGAACTCCTCGGCAAGGCGCTGTGCCCAGCGGCCGTACGGAAGCTCCTCCTGCGGCGGCTCGGCGGCGAAGCGCGGGACGAAACGTTCCTCCGGGGGCATCGCTGCGGCAGCCTAGCCTGCCGTGCCGCGGGCTGCGGCGGCGGGGCTCGTGGCGGCACGTGCGCGGCGGCTCATGCCTCGCGCAGCAGCGCCGCGGCGTCCTCGGGCGCGACGATGTTGAGGTTGACGTCGGTCGAGAGCTCGAGGCCGGCGAGGTGCGTCAGGCGCGGTACGACGTCGATCCGCCAGCAGAAGTGCTCGGCGCCGCGCGGCGCCGTGCGCACCCACAGGTTCAGCGGCGGGCTCGCGCCGAGGTGGCGCGCGAGGCGTCGCAGGCCGTCGTGCAGCAGCGCGGCGCCGGTCGCGCCGTCCTGCTCGAAGCGCGCTCGCGGGCGCCGCGGCGCGAGCATCAGCTGGAACGGCAGGCGCGACGCGTACGGCGCGATCAGCACGGCGTCATCGTCGATCGCGACGATCCGCTCGCGCAGTCGCACCTCCTCGGCGACGAGATCGCCGAGCAGGTTCTGGCCCATGTTGCGCGTCGCGTACGCGCCGGCGCGCTCGCGCTCGCGCGCGACGGCCGCCGGGACGAAGTCGAGTGCGTACAGCTGCGAGTGCGTGTGCGGCAGCGACGCGCCGGCCTCGCGCCGCTCGTTGACGATCAGCTGCACGTAGGCGCTCTGCTCGTGGAAGCGCATCCGCTCGCGCCAGACGTCGATCGCCGCCGCGACCTGCTCGACCGGCAGCTCCGCGAGCGAGAGGACCGGCTGCGGGCCGTTGACGATCACCTCGTGCGCGCCGTGCGCCGGCATCGAGGAGAACAGCTCGCCGCGCGCGTCGCCGCGCAGCGGCGCGGAGGGCTCGGCCGCGGGTGCGTCCGGGGAGAGCGCCGGGAACAGGTTCGGCACGACGCGCACGGTCCAGCCGGGCGAGTCGGGAACGCCGCCGTCGGGTCTGACGGCGTAGAGCTCGGGCGGCGTGCGGTCCTCGTTGCCTTCGGCGAACGGGTCGCTCTGCGGGTCGATCGGCGGCGTCTCGTGCACGCTCGCGGGGAGGCCCGGGGCGCCGCCGGGGCGGCGCGAGCGCTCGCCGGCGACGATCGTGCGGTGGCCGCTGAGCGGGTCGATGCGGATCTCGGGCACGCTCAGGCGACCTTCTCGTCGAGCGCGTAGCGCCTGACGTCGCGTTCGAGCTTGGCGGCGCTCGGGTACGGTCCCTGGCGGATGTACTGCGCGCCGGAGCTGTCGTAGAAGACGGTCACGGGCGTGAACGACGAATCGGTGATCGCCGCTCCGAGTGCGCCGCTCTCGTCGTAGTAGCTCGGGTACGGGACCGGGAAGCTGCGCAGGAACGCCGCCGCCGCCGAGCGGTTCGTGTCGACCGAGTCGATCCCGACGAACGCGACGCGCCGCCCGAGCGCGACGGCGGCCGCCTGGAAGGCGCCGAACTCCGAGCGGCACGGCACGCACCACGAAGCCCACTTGTTGATCACGATCGGGCGGCCGCGCAGCGCGGCGAGCCGGCGGTGGAACGCGCCGAGCCCGCCCGGCAGCAGCTCGCCCGCCTGCGCGTGCAGCGCGGCGAGCGCCGGCGGCGATCCGGACAGGCGCGCCTGCATCTGCGCGAGCGTGAGCTTCGGGCGCGCGCGTCGTCGACGTCGAGGAGCCCGCGAGCTGCACGAGGCCGACGACGAGCACCGCGATCAGCGCGGCGGCGCCGGCCGCGATCCAGATGCGCTTCGGCGTCATCGCGCGTAAGCCTGGCAGATCTCCGCGCGCGCGAGCGCGTATGCATTCGCCCCTCGACGTGCTATATCTCTGGGTGCACTCAGAGGCCGGGTAGCTGCCAGCGACCGGCAACGGCGTCATCCGGACGCCAGTCTTTCCCGAGCCGCGCCGAAGCCACTTTCTGCGGCGGCTCCGTCTCGAAGTCCAAGCCTCTCAATGGCCGAGTCCACCTCAGTGGCCCTCGCGGCCGCGCCCATTCCCGGTTCCGCCGAAATCGCTCGCGCGGAGAAGCTCGTGCGCGAGCGCTTCCTGCACGCCGGCGAGGATCCGGCCGTCGCGCTCGCGCCCGGCTCGCCGCGACGCCGCGCGCTCGACGCCGCGCTCGCCGAGCTCGAGGCCGACCCGAAGGCGAAGAACCCCTCGACCGCGTGGCGCCGCGAATTCTCGCTGCTGCTCGGGCTCGAGCGGCTGCTCTCCGAGGACGAGCCGAAGCTCGCCGACGGGACGGTCCTCTCGGCGCACCAGGTCGACGCCCTGTCGGGCACGCTCGCCGCGCTGCTCGCCGCGGCGCAGGCGAGCGCGCCGAACGGCAACGGCCGCGCCGCCGCCTCGGCCTCGCCCGAGCTGCTCGCCTCGGCCGAGATCTTCGGTCTCGAGGAGGACTCGCGCGACGCCGGCGAGGCGCGTGAGGAGCCGGTCGCCGACGCCGGCGACGACGAGGAGGACGAGGACGAGCCCGACGATGAAGAGGACGACGACGACGAGGACGAGGACGACGAGCTCGGCCCGATCCAGCGCGCGGCGCCCGACGAGGACGAAGACGACGACGAGGACGAAGACGACGAGGACGATCTCGACGCCGGCGAGGACGACGACGTCGATGAGGAGCCCGAGCCGGAGGGCGAGGCCGACGAGGAGCCGCGCGATTGGACCGAGGACGGCGAGGACGACGACGCGATCGCCGAGCAGCCCGAGGACCCGAACGCGGACAAGCGCTTCTGGTTCGAGCACGCGACCGGCGCCGGCAAGACGGTCGCAGCGCTCGGCTTCGTCGAGGCGTCGCAGACCGGCGGCGTGCTGATCCTGACGCACCGGCGCAACCTCGTCGACCAGTTCAACGGCGAGCTGCGCGAGCGCGGCTACTCCAAGCGGATCTGCAAACCGCTGCTGAAGGGCGAAGACTCCTCGAGGGGCCCGGTGACGGTCGAGACCTACCAGTGGTTCGTACGCAACGCCGGCAAGATCTCGAGCGCGTACACGATCGTGATCTGCGACGAGGCGCACACGGCGCTCGGCGAGAAGACGAGCGCGGCGATCCGCGAGTGGACGGGGCCGATCTTCATCGGCATGACCGCGACCGGCGCGCTGATCGCGCGCCACGTGACCGACCTGTTCCCGACGCAGACCTCGCGCTTCGACCTCGCGCAGGCGGCGCGCCGCGGCGTGATCGCGCCGCTGCGCTGCCTGCGCATCTCGCCTGGCGTCGGCGTGCGCACGATCGCGAAGGTGCCGCTGCGCCGCGGAGAGGTGGATACCGAGTTCGACCAGGACGAGCTCGCGAAACTGCTCGACCAGCAGCCGTTCAACCTCGCCGTCGCGAACCTCTACAAGACGCGCTTCAACGGCGTCCCGGGCGTCGTCTACGCGGCGGGCGTGCGCCACGCGTACAACCTCGCCCAAGCGTTCCGCGCCGAGGGGATCAAGGCGCAGGGCGTCTCCGGCGAGACGCCGAAGCGCGAGCTCGCCGAGATCCTCGCGCGCTACGAGCGCGGCGAGATCGACGTGCTGATCAACGCGCAGCTGCTCGCCGAGGGTTGGAACAGCCCGCGCGCGACCGTCTGCGTGCACCTCGCGCCGACGGCGTCGAAGCGCATCTACCAGCAGCGCGTCGGGCGCGTCACGCGCCGCCACCCGGGCAAGGAGGCGGGGCTCGTCGTCGACTTCGTGCACCCGGCGACGAAGCACGACGACCCGGTCGTCACGCTGCACTCGCTGCTCGACCGCGACGTCTACCGCGGCGGCGCGATCGTCGTCGGGCCGGTGCGCCGCGGGCGCGGGCGGCGGATGCGCGTCGAGCGCCGTGTGCTGCCGGTCTGCGCCGAGGAGGAGCGGCGCTTCGCGGTCTTCGAGCGCGAGCTCTGGCGGATCGCCGTCGAGCACCTCGACTACGGCGAGCAGCACGTCTGGGCGGCGCTCGCCGGCGCGCGCGTCGCGCCGAACGGCTGGCGGCGCGCACGCGCGATGCTGCACTTCGACCGCAGCGGCGAGCTGAAGAGCCGCTTCCTGATCACGGCCGTGCAGCGCAACAAGAACGCGCAGCTGCGCCTGCGCGCGCTCGCCGACATCCCGGCGCTGCGCGACGCCGACGCGTTCGACACGGCGATCGACATCATCGGCGGCTGGCCGCGCGAGGAGCGTCGCGAGGCGAGCAAGATCATGCTGCGCGCGCTCGTCGAGCGGCGGATCGGCCGCCGCGACCAGGCGAACGCGTGGATCTGGCGCCTGGCGGAGTACACGCGCGACGTGCACGAGGAGTACGCCGTGCAGCGCTGGCCCGAGACCAAGCGCCTGCTCGGGCTGCTCGTCAACTCGGCCGGCGGCGCGCACGCGCGCAACGCGCGCCGGCTGATCCACGCCGCGCGCAAGCAGGACCGGCGCCTCGCGGCGGCGCTGCTCGCGGCCGCGCTCGCGCACACGCCCGAGGCCGAGGAGGCGCTGCGCGGCGCGCGTACGCGGATGGCGCGCAAGCCGCCGGCGCTCGCGCGCGAGCTGCTGCGCAACTTCCCGAAGCGCCGCGCGCGCAACTCGCGACGCCGGCGCAAGGGCGGCGGCGCCCAGAACGGTCAGAGCGCCCAGAACGGGGCGCCGCAGGCGGCCGGCGCCGAGACGCCGAACGGCAAGGCACGGCTACCCGACGGGCTCGAGGTGGACCTCGCCGGCGTCGAGCGTCGCATGTCCGCCGCCGGCGAGCGCGACGACTAGCCGCCCGGCGCCGTCGATCCCCTCGGCGCGCCCGGCGCCGGTGCTCCAGCGCACGTCGCGTCCGCGCAGCGCGTCGCGCTCGCGCCACGCGTCGAGCGTCGCCTGCGAGGGCGCGGCGAGCCGCTGCGCGAGCGCGTCGAGCAGCTGCGCGAGCGTCGGCTCGACCTCGCTCGGCTCGCGGCCGAGCGTCGCCGCCGTCGCGTGCAGCTCCTGCGGCAGCTCGTCGATCCGCACGGCGACGTTGAGGCCGATGCCGAGCACGGCCCAGCGCTCTTGCGGGCGCCCCTCGGCGAGGATCCCGGCTAGCTTCGCGAGCCGCTCGCCGCGCGCGAGCACGACGTCGTTCGGCCACTTGATGCGCGCATCGGCGCCGGCGACGTCGCACACGGCGAGTGCCGCGATCAGCGGCAGCAGCGGCGGTGACCGATCGGAGATCGGCCAGCGCAGCACGAGCGACATCAACAGCGCGCTGCCGGCCGGCGCCGACCAGCGCCGGCCTTGACGCCCGCGGCCGGCGCTCTGCTCGCCGGCCGTCACGAGCGTCCCGTGCGGCGCGCCGGCGAGCGCGAGCTCGCGCGCGCGGTCGTTCGTCGAGCCGGTGCTCCGCAGGTGCACGCGCGGCAGGCCGAGCGCGGCGGCGCTCGACGGCGGCGCCGGGTTCATGGCTCTTGCGCGGTCGCGTCGGCGAGCAGCGCGTCGAGCAGCCCGTCGACGTCGTGGCGCGCCGCCTCGACGTCGACGTCGATCCCGTGCTCGCGCAGCGTCTCGCTCGTGACCGGCCCGATCGAGACGATCCGCGTGTGCGGTGAGAGGCCGGCGCGTGCGCGGCCGTCGCGCGCGGCGATGTCGTGCCCGGCCGCGTCCTCGCCGCCACCGGCCGCGCGCAGGAAGTTGCGCACGGTCGAGGACGACGTGAACGTGACGTAGTCGGCCGCGCGCGCCTGCGCGAGCGTCTCGGGCGCGAGCGGCTCGACGACCGTCTCGTACAGCTCGAGCACGTCGACGTCGGCGCCGCGCGCGCGCAGCGCGTCGGGCAGGACCTCGCGCCCGCCGCGAGCGCGCGCGACGAGCGCGCGCGTCACGGGCACGCCGGCGAGCGCCGCGGCGAGGCCCTCGCCGGTCGAGCTCTCGGCGGTCACGTCGGCGAGGATCCCGTGCGCAGCGAGCGCGTGCGACTTGTAGCCGCGCCAATCGACGCGACGCGTGCGCCGGCGAGCGCGCGCGCGTCGCGCCCGCCGGCGGCGAGCCGCGCGAACAGCTGCTCGACGGCGTTCGCGCTCGTCACGCAGACGAGGTCGTACGGCGCCGGGTCGAGCGGCGCCCCGGCGAGCGGCTGTATGCGGATGCTCGGCGCCTGCACGACGCTGCCGCCGAGCTCGCGCACGCGTCGCGCGAGGCCGCTCGCCTGCGTGCGCGCGCGCGTGACGGCGACCGTCCGTCCGGCGAGCGGCCGCGGCGGCAGCCATGCGAGCTGCTCGGCGAGCGCCGCGACGGCGCCGACGACGGTGATCGACGGCGAGCCGACGTCGGCCTCGGCGACGCGCTCGGGCATCGCCGCGAGCGTCGCGAGCACGGTGCGCTGGCGGGGAAGCGTGCCCGCCTCGACGACCGCCGCCGGCTCCTCGGCCGAGCGCCCGGCGTCGATCAGCGATGCGACGATCTGCGGCAGGCGCTGGACGCCCATGTAGAAGACGAGCGTCCCCGGGAACGCGGCGAGCGCGCGCCAGTCGAGCTCGCTCTCATCGCCCGTGCGCCCGGTCACGAACGCGACGGCCGTCGAGAGCCCGCGGTGCGTCACCGGGATGCCGGCGTACGCGAGCGCCGCGACGCCGGCCGTCACGCCGGAGACGACCTCGAACGGGATGCCGGCCGCGCGCAGCGCGAGCGCCTCCTCGCCGCCGCGCCCGAACACGAACGGGTCGCCGCCCTTCAGGCGCACGACGCTCCCGCCGGCGCGCGCGCGCGCGACGATCAGCGCCTCGGTCTCGTCTTGCGGCACCGACGCGCCGCCGCCCTCCTTGCCGACGTACAGCAGCTCGGCGTCGGCGCGCGCACCGTCGAGCGCCGACTCGGGGATCAGCCGGTCGTAGACGATCACATCGGCGCTCGCGATCAGCTCGAGCGCGCGCGCCGTCAGCAGGCCGGGGTCGCCGGGACCGCCGCCGACGAGGTAGACGCGGCCGATCACTCGCCGACCGGCCAGTGCTCGATCGTCAGCTCGGGCATCGGGAAGTGCTTCGGGTTGCCTGTCACCAGGCGCGCGTCGACGCCGATCGCCGCCGCGGCGATCAGGCAGTCGGACTGGCTGAGCGTGACGCCCCGTAGCGCGAAGTCCCGACGCCAGCGACCGGCGCGTTCGCCCTCCGCTCGGCCGAGCGGCGCGACGTGAAGGCCGCGCAGGAAACGGACGGCGCGCGTCTCCTCCTCGACGCGCGCGCCGCGCAGCACCTCGTCGGCGTTGACCGCGCAGATCCAGGGGACGCGGTCGGCGCCGCGGAGTTGCCGCAGTCGGGCGGCGGCCGGACGATCGCGCAGGACGTCGATCAGGACGGTCGTGTCGAGCAGCAGCGGCAACCGTCAGCCGACGCGGCTCGGGTCCCCGAAACGCTGCGCATGCACCCACGCCGCAGGATCGTCGTCCCAGTCGTGCTCGCGTCCGGCAAATGCGCCGATGCCGGCTTCGATGTCGTCCCATCGACGTTCCTCGTCGAGCGCGCGGCGAAGCGTCTCGCCGATGAACGCGCTGCGGCGGCGCCGACCGACGCGCTTGTCCAGTTCGTCTACGAGCTCGTCGTCGAGGCTAATGTGCAGACGCATGGCCACAAGCTAGCACACAACGAACTCGGCGGCGATCATGCCGCCGCCGCACGGCGCAGCAGGTCATGGGCGCCAGCCGTCTCCATGCGGGCGGCGAGAGCGCTACCGAGCGCCTCGGGTCGTGATGCCGCTCCGACCAGCTCGTCCGCGATCCACTCCGAGCCGTCCGGCAGGCCGACCCACGCGCGCAGCGCGATCGTTCGCGTTGCGCCGCTCGCGTCGGTCGTCGCGTGTGCCCCGAGCGGCGTGTCGCAGCTCGGCGTGCAGCGCCCGCGCGAGCGCGCGCTCGGCTAACAGGCACGCGAGCGTCTCCTCGTCGCCGACCGCGCGCAGCGCGGCATGCGTACGCTCGTCGTCCTGCCGCGCCTGCAGCGCAAGCGTTCCCTGACCCGGCGCGGGGACGAACCCGGCGGGGTCAAGCACCGCGCCGATCTCCTGCTCGCGGCCGAGCCGCTGCAGCCCGGCGCGCGCGAGCACGATCGCGTCGAGCCCGCCGTCGGCGAGCTTGCGCAGGCGCGTGTCGACGTTGCCGTGCATCGCGACGAGCTCGACATCTGCGCGCGCGGCGCGCAGTTGCGCGGTCCGGCGCACGCTGCTCGTGCCGACGCGCGCGCCCGGCGCGAGCGCGCCGAGGTCGGCGGCGCCGCACAGCGCGTCCTCGGCGCCGGCGCGCGGCGGCGCGGCGACGAGCGCGAGCCCCTCGCCGAGCTCGCCGGGCACGTCCTTGGCGGAATGCACGGCGGCGTCGATCTCGCCGGCGAGCAGCGCGCGCTCGAGCTCGGAGACCCAGCGCGACTTGTCCTCGCCCGGCGCCGGTGCGCCGGGCGGCCCGTCACCCGTGAGCTCACCGGCGGCGTCGTCGACACCGGCCGACTCGCGATCGCCGCGCGTGACGATCGGGACGAGCTCGACCGGTCCGGGGGACGCCGCCTGCGGCGCGGCTTCGAGCAGCTTCGCGACGAGCTCGGCCTGTGCCAGCGCGAGCGCGCTCGCACGGGTGCCGAGGCGCATCAGCCCTCGCGTCGGCGGCGCGCCATCGACGGCAGGTCGTGCACCTCGGCGAGCTCGGCCGCGGGCCGCTCGCGTGCCGTCTGCGCCGCGTCGTCCTCGCGCAGCCCGAACAGCTCGCGCACGAGCTCGAGGCTGGCGTGCCCGCGCTCCTCGGAGAGGCTGCGCAGGCGGATCGTCGGCTCGTGCAGCAGGCGGCTCATCACCGCGCGTGCGACCGCCTCGATCCGCGCGAGGTCGCGCGGCGAGGCCGACTCCCAGCGTCCGCTGTTCTCGGCGAGCACCTGCTCGACGATCGCGTTGCCGTGCTCGCGCAGAGCGGTGACGGTCGGCAGCGTCTCGAGCTGCCCGAGCCAGCGCGCGAAGCGGCGGATCTCCTCCTCGACGATCTCCTCGGCGCGCGGCACCTCGCCCTCGCGCGTGGAGATGTTGCGCGCGACGACCGCCTGCAGGTCGTCGATGTCGTACAGGCTGACGCCCTCGAGCTCGGCGCACGAGGACTCGACGTCGCGCGGAACGGCGATGTCGATCAAGAGCAGCGGGCGCCCGCGGCGCTCGCGCATCACCAGCTCGAGCTCGTCGCGCCCGACGATCGGATGCGGCGAGGAGGTCGAGCACAGCGCGATGTCGGCCGCGAGCAGCTGCTCGGGCAGCCCGTCGAGGCCGACGACCGTGCCGCCGAAGCGCTGCGCGAGGCTCAGCGCGCGATCGGCGTGGCGGTTGGCGACGAAGAACGTGCCGGCGCCCTGCTCGGAGAGGGCGCGCGCGGTCAGCTCGCTCGTCTCGCCGGCGCCGAGCACGACGACGTGGCGCTCCTGCAGGTCGCCGAGCACGCTCAGCGCTAGGTCGACGGCGACCGACGGGATGCTCACGCGACCGATCGAAGATCGGCCAGCGCCGATCTCGGTCTCCGAGCGCACGCGCTTGCCCGTGTTCAGCGCCGCCGCGAACAGGCGGTTGGAGAGCGGCCCGGTGCAGCCGGCGCCCATCGCCGCCTCGTAGGCCCGCTTGACCTGACCCTGGATCTCGGCCTCGCCGACGATCATCGAGTCGAGCCCGGCCGTCACGCGGTAGAGCTGGCGCGCGGCGTCGCAGTTGCGCGGCGAGTAGATCGCCTCGGCGAGCTCCGTCGGGCGGATCGACGCGCGCCGCGCGAGCAGCCCGAGCACGTCGGACTCCGCGCGCACGGGGTCGCCGACGACGAGGTACACCTCGGTGCGATTGCACGTCGAGATCACGACCGCCTCGCGGACCTCCGGCGTCGCGGTCGTCTCGCGCGCGAACTCGATCGCCTCCGGCTCGGTGAACGCGAGGCGCTCGCGCAGCGCGACCGGCGCCGTCTTGTGCGAGATGCCCAGCGCCAGCAGCTCGCTCATGCGACGCTCGACTCCCGCGCGGACTCGCGCTCGGCGATCGCGCGCTCGCGCTCGAGCAGCTCGGCGAGGTCGCGCTCGATGCGGCTCTGGCGCACGGCCATGATCGCGACGTAGACGAGCACGAGCGCGAGCAGCACGACGTAGGCGCCGGCGACGTACTTGCCGGCCGTGTGCAGTGGCAGCGCCGGCAGCTCGGCGAGCAACGCGCTCATCGGGCGCGCCGCTCCGGCGGCGGGGCGCTCATCGCCGTGACGTGCACGCTCGGCGCGGCGCTGCGCGTGCGGCGGGTCGGCTCGACGCTCTGCGCGACGTCCTCGCGGCGTTCGGCGAGGCGGCGCAGCGCGCGCAGCTGCATCGCGCGTGTGCTTGACCGTCAGCTCGTATTTGCACAGCGTCGTGAACAGCAGCGCGATGCCGAGCAGCGAGATCACGAAGGTCAGCGCCATCTGCCACGGGAGGTTCGACGTCGCGCCGAGCACGCGCGGGTGCAGGTAGGCGCTCGAGGCGCGCACGGCGATGAAGTTCAGCGGCACGAACGCGCCGGCGGTGACGGCGAAGACCGACGCGTAGCGCGACTGGCGCTCGGGATCCTCGATCGCGAAGCGCAGCGGCTGGTAGGTCGCGTACAGCAGGAAGACGATCAGGAACGAGACGAGCGTCGGCTCGTTCCAGACCCACCAGTGGCCCCACGATCCCTTCGCCCAGATCGAGCCGGTGATCAGCGTCGCGACGCCGAAGATCAGGCTCATGTGGATCGCGACGTACGAGCGGAAGTCCCACTGCGCCTCGCGCGTTCGCAGGTGCTGGATCGCGAAGACGCCGCCGATCACGAAGCCGCACAGCGACGTGATCGCGAGCGGCACGTGCACGTAGAAGATCTTCTGCAGGAAACCCTGTTCGGCTTCGAGCGGCACCCAGAAGAAGACGAGCGCGAGCGCCGCCGCCATCACGACGACGGTCGCGACGCTCAGCGCGCGCAGCCCGGAGCCGTGGCGGACATCGCCGGCGGAGCTCTGCGTGGTGTCGGAGCCACCGGCGAAGCGCCGGCGCGAGGGGCTCATTTCAGTCCTCCAGGAGGAAGTCGAACAGGGCGTAGGCGATCAGCCCGAAGACCAGATCATAGAGCCCGAGGGTCAACAGCCAGCGCGCCGGCGCGCCGCCGCCGTGGCCGAGCGAGAACAGCGGCGTCGCTCGCGCGCGCGCCGCCGATCACGATCGGCACGAGCAGCGGCAGCGACGAGCAGCGGGCCGAGCAGGTCGCGCGCGCGAGTGCGCACGGCGAGCGCCGCGACGAGCGTGCCGATCGCGGCGACGCCGAGGTCGCCGAGCGCGAGCACTCCGAGCAGGCCCGGCAGCGCCTGGCCGAGCGGCGGCGCCAGCAGCAGCAGGCGCGAACGCCGGCACCGCGACCAGCTCGAGCACGAGCAGGTAGACGAGCAGCGTCAGCGCCTTCGCGATCAGCAGCGCGCTGCGGTCGGCCGGCGAGAGCAGGAAGCCGTCGAAGCCGCCCTGCTCGGCGTCGGCGACGAACAGGCGGTTGATGCCGAGCACCGCCGCGAACAGCAGCGTCACCCACAGCACGCCGCGCGCGAGGTCGCCGTCGACGCTGTCGCGGTTGAGCGCCGAAGTGGAAGAGCGACGAAGGTCGTGACGCGAACAGCGACATCGCCGGCACCGACTCGAACGTGCGCAGCTCGACGCGCAGCTCCTTGCGCAGCAGCGCGCCGACGACGGCGAGCGTGCGCGTGTTGCGCGGGCGCTCGGCCGCCCGCCGACCTGCTCGCGTCCGGCGCGCCGGCGTCGTGTCGGGGATCGTCGCGCTCACCGGTAGAGCTCCACGATCGCCTCCGGCGTCGACGTCGCCGGCCGGCATGACGAGCGCGACGCGTCCGCGCACGCAGCCCGAGCACGACGTCGGCCTCGGCGAGGCCGCCGGCCGGGTCGTGGCTGACGATCACGCGCGTGCGCGCCGACGCGCGCCCGATCAGCGGCTCGACGAGCTCGACGGCCGCCGGGTCGAGGTTCGCGCGCGGCTCGTCGAGCAGCAGCAGCTCGGGGTCGTGCAGCAGCGGCGCGCGCGACGGCGACGCGCTGGACCATCCCGCGCGAGAGCGTCCGCAGCGGCTCGTCGGCGCGGCGCTCGATCTCCACGGCGCCGAGCAGCTCCGCGACGCGCTCCTCGGCGACGCCGTGCAGCGCCGCGTGGAAGCGCAGGTTCTCGCGCGCGGTCAGCTCGCGGTAGAGCAGCGGCTCGTGCCCGAGCAGCCCGATCCGGCCGCGCACCGCCCAGCGCGTCGTCCGGCAGCGCGTGGCCGAGCACGCGCACGCTCGCCGGCGTGCGGACGCAGCAGCGTCGCAAGCACGCGCAGCAGCGTCGTCTTGCCGGCGCCGTTCGGGCCGAAGACGACGAGCGTCCGGCCGCTCGCGAGCGTCAGCGAGACGTCGCTCAGCGCTTCGCGTTCGCCGTAGTGCCGAGCGAGGCCGTCGAGCTCGATCGCAGCGCCCTGCTCGGTTTGCATGGTCGTCACGGTACCGCCGCCGCGCGCAACGCATCCCAAAGGCCCCGGGCCGGGCGGAGCTTGCTGGTATTCTTCTGACTGCTGGAATTACCTGTCGGGGCGGGCACGCCGCTAGGCGCAAAGACCCACCTGCGATAGTATGTGACAATTGCTCCTTGATGCGTTTATGGGAGCCACGCGTGCGGTGATGGCTGCCATCAGCCGAGATCGAGGCCGCGCGCCGATGCACTAGGGAAGGACCCATCGACCCATTCGAAGCGCAGGCGCCCCGGGCACGGTGGATCATGCGCACGGGCGTGGCCGGCCTCGTCGCGGGGTTGGTCGGGCTGGCCGTGTTCGCGCTCGTGACCCAGCACCGCGTCGTCGTAGAGGCCAATCGGACCGACGCGGCCAATCGCCTTGCGACCGTCTACCAGGACGCCCGCTTCTGGGTCGGGCAGGACGAGTCGCTCGAGCGCAAGTACCGCGTCGAACCGAGCCGCAAAGCGCTCTCGCAGCACGAGCAGTCCGGGGACAACCTGACGGCCGACCTCCAGCGGGTCGCCGCGCTCGAGCAAACCGCCGTCGCGCGCAGGTGGGTCGCCCATCTGCTCGTGCTCCATCGGGGATACGAAGCCGCGACGCAGAGGATGTTCGCGGCCACGCGCGCCGGAGATACGCCGCTGGTGATGCGGCTCGATCGGACCGTGACGGACCCGATCTTCGGCGCGATCGAGGTTGCCGTGTTCGGGGCGGCGAAGGCCGCTTCACACAGGGCGCTGACACAGAGCGCCGCGCTGCGTCGGGACGAGTCCTCGGCGTTCGACGCCGGTCTGATCGCGATCCTGCTTGCGGTCTGCCTGGCGGCGGCGATGAGGGTGCTGGTCCGTCGCCACGGTCGCGCCGGGAGCTCGATGCGGGCGGCGGAGGTCGAGCGTCTGTCGGTCATGGCGGTCACCGATTCGCTCACCTCGCTGCGCAACCACCGTGGGTTCTACGAGGATCTCGAGCACGCGCTGCGGCGTGTGTCGAGCACCGGCGAGCCGCTGACGCTCGTGCTGCTGGACGTCGACGGCCTGCGCGAGGTCAACAGCACCTACGGCCACCAGGCCGGCGATGCGCAGTTGCGCGCCCTCGCGCAGGCGATCGCCTCGACGCTCGGCGAGGACGGGCGCGGCTACCGGGTCGGCGACGACGAGTTCGCCGTCCTGCTCACGGGGACCGGAGCGTGGACCGGGTTCCAGTTCGCGCTCCTCGTGCGCGCGACCCTCGAGCGCGCCGGCGCGCACGTGCGCGCGACCGCCGGAATCGCGCAGGCGCTGCAGGCGCGCCCGAGGGACGAGCTGATCCGCGACGCGGACCGCGCGCTGATCAGCGCGAAGGGCTCCGGGCAGGCCGCCGCCGTGTACACGCCCGATATGGGGCTCTTCCCGGATACGCCCGAGCAGGACGGCAAGCACGTCCGCACGCTCGCGAACTCGCTCGCGCTCGCCGTCGACGCGAAGGACTCCTACACGCAGAGTCACAGCCAGACGGTCGCGAACCTGTGCGCCTCGATCGGCGACGAGCTCGGGTTCGACGCCGAGCGCCTGCAGCGCCTGCGCGTCGCCGGCCTGCTGCACGACGTCGGCAAGATCGGCATCCCCGACGCGATCCTGCGCAAGCCCGCCAAGCTGACGCCGGCCGAGTACGAGCAGATGAAGACGCACGCGACGCTCGGCGCCGACATCGTCATCGCGGCCGAGATGCCCGAGCGCGCGGGCTGGATCCGCCACCACCACGAGCGCATCGACGGGCGTGGCTACCCCGACGGCCTCGCCGACGCCGAGATCCCGCTCGAGTCGCGCGTGATCCACGTCGCCGACGCGTTCGAGGCGATGACCTCCGACCGTCCCTATCGCGACGCGCCGGGAGAGCAGTTCGCGATCGAGGAGCTGCGCCGCAACGCCGGCACCCAGTTCGACCGGGTCGTCGTCGATGCGCTGCTGCGCGTGCTCAGCGAGCGCTCGACGAGCGATCGTCCCCGCCGGGCGCCCATGCTCGACGGCGCCGTCGCCTGACCGGTCAGGCTCTGGAGACGTGCGGCGCGTGCTCGGCCTGCGCCCGCGCGATCAGCTCGCGCACGGCGTGCTCGCCGGCGCCGCCCGGCGCGTCGTCCTCGCGCAGCAGCGCGATCGGGTCGACTTCGCCGTTGACGATCCCCTCGAAGAACTCCTTGCGGTCCTGGTAGGTCGGCAGCGTGCCCTTCGCCCAGCCGCGCACCTCGTTGAGCAGCACCGCCAGCCGCGCGTACGGCTCGCCGAACTGGCCTTCGATCTCGCGCTTCATCCGCTTCGCGAGCGCCGGCGAGGCGCCGGCCGTCGAGATCGCGATCGCGAGCGGCCCCGTGCGGACGATCGCCGGCAGGATGAAGTTGCACAGCGGCGGCACGTCGACGACGTTGACGAGCATCGCGCGCCGCTCGGCGTCGTCGTAGACGGCGATGTTGACGTCGGTGTCGTCCGTCGCCGCGATCGCCATGAAGACGCCCTCGAGGTCGCTCGCGCCGGCGTACTCGCGCCGCTCCCAGCGGATCGAGCCCTCGCGCGCGTGCTCGGCGAGCGCCGGCTCGGCCTCGGGCGCGATCAGCGTGACGTCGGCGTCGCACGCGAGCAGTCCCTCGACCTTCTCGAGGCCGATCTCGCCGCCGCCGACGACGACGCAGCGGCGCCCGCTGAGCTTCAGGCAGGCGATGTAGAACGGCGTGTCGAGCATCCCCTGCACGCAGCTCTGATCGCAGATCCCCCTGCGCAGCTGGCAGACGCACTCCTTACCGGCATAAGCCTGGGCGGGCATCGTTCAAGCGTAGCCGCCTAGCGAGGCAGCCCGCGACCGAGCGCACGCGCGCCGATCCGCGTCAGCGCGAGCGCGCCGTTGCGCCACGCGTGCTCGCGGTCGCGCTCGCGTCCGGAGCGCATCTTCGCGACGGCGCGCGCCGCGCGCGTCGTGCGCGCGTCGTACGGGCCCCACCAGAGCCCGCGCAGCGCCGGCGGGTCCCACGTGATCAGCTTCTCCTGTGCGCACGCGCGCAGCCCGGCGGCGCCGAGCGTACGCCCGAGCCCACCGCCCGCCGCCGCGCCCCACGGCCCGCGCGAGACCGTCGGACACGGCAGGTGGTCGTTTAGCCAGACCATCCCCGCGTGCAGCTCGCGCGCGATGCGCAGCGCCTGGTAGCGATCGGCCGTCCAGACCGACGCGCCGAGCGCGTAGTCGCTGTCGTTCGCCAGCGAGATCGCCTGCGCAACCGAGTCGACGGCCATCACCGCGAGCACCGGTCCCTCGATCGGCTCGCGCATCAGCGCCATCGCGTGCGTCGCGCCCGTCACGACCGCCGGCGCGTAGAACGAGCCCGCCTCGCAGCCGGCCGGGCTGACCGGGCCGCCGCAGCGCAGCGACGCGCCCTGCGCGACGGCGTCCTCGACGAGCCGGCGCACGTGCGCCAGGCGCCGCGGCGAGGCGAGCGGCCCGAGGTCGGTGCGTGCGTCGGACGGATCGCCGACGCGCAGCGCGCGCGCCGCCGCGACGAGCCCGTCGACGAAGCGGTCGTGGATCTCGCGGGCGACGTACACGCGCTCGACGGCGCCGCGCGCCTGGCCGGCGCCGGCGCAGCCGGCCCACAGCGCGCCGGCGACCGCGCCCGGCAGGTGCGCGTCGGCGAGCACGAGCATCGCGTCCTTGCCACCGAGCTCGACCGTCACCTCCTTCTCGCGCGAGACGCCCTCGCCGGCGACGACGCGACCGACCGCCGGCGAGCCGGTGAAGAGGATCTTCTCGACCGGTGATTTCGCGAGCGCGATGCCGACGTCGGCGCCGCCGTGCGCGATCCGCACGAGCCCCTCCGGCAGGCCGGCGCGCGCGAGCACGCGCGCGATCCGCTCGCCGGCGAGCGCCGCGCGCGCGGCCGGCTTGAACGCGACGCCGTTGCCCGCGAGCAGAGCCCCGGCGATCTGCCCGAGCGGCTGCGCGAACGGCGCCGAGCCGGCGCCGATCACGCCGACGACGCCGTACGGCTCGTACGCGACGCGCGCGCGCTTGGCGATCGCCAACGAGCGGTTGACGCCGACGCGCCGGCCGCCGAGCACCTCGGCGCCGTCGTCGGCGATCCAGATCAGCGCGTCGATCGCCGGCAGCAGCTCGAGCGCCGCGATCTCCGCCGCCGGGCGGCCCTGCTCGCGCGCGAGCGCGTCGAGCAGCTCGTCGAAGTCGTCGATCACGGCCTGCGCCATGCGCCGCATGTAGCGCGCGCGGTCGCGCACGCGCAAGAGCGCCCACAGCGGCTGGACCTTCGCGACGTCGGCGACGAGCTCGGCGATCTGCGCCGGCGGCATCGCCGCGACGCTGCCGAGCGGCGCGCCCGTCGCCGGGTCGCGCGCGTGCAGCAGCGTCTCGCTGCCGGCCTCGCTGACGCTCGCGCTCATGCGGCGATTATCGCTCGGCCGCCCGGTGCCCGCGACCATCGCTACCCGATCCCGCGCGCGCGGCGGATCTCGCGCAGCCGCGCCGCGAGCTCCGCCTCGGCCTCGTCGGGCTCGTAGAAGCGCGCGCCCTCGACGTCCTCCGGCAGCAGCCGCTGCGGGCCGACGTGACCCGGATGGTCATGCGGGTTGTCGTAGTCGGCCTTGTCGATCCCCGGCCGCGGACCCGAGCGAAGCCACGAGGGCGGCGTCTGCGCGCCGTGCTCGCGAACGTGGCGCCGCGCGGCGCCGAGCGCGCGGCCCGCCGCGTTCGACTTCGGCGCGAGGGAGAGGTAGATCGCGGCTTGCGCGAGCGCGTAGGTGGCCTCGGGCAGGCCGACGTGCTCGACGGCCGCCGCCGCGGCCGTCGCGACCGACAGCGCCTGCGGGTCGGCGTTGCCGATGTCCTCGGAGGCGAGGATCACCATCCGCCGCACGATGAAGCGCGGGTCCTCGCCGCCCTCGAGCATCACCGCCAGGTAGTAGAGCGACGCGTCGGGGTCCGAGCCGCGCGTCGCCTTGATCCACGCCGAGGCGTAGTCGTAGTGGCGGTCACCGCCTTTGTCGTAGAGCACCGCGCGCCGTTGCAGCGCGTCCTCGACGCGCGCGAGCGTCACGCGCCCGCCGCCGCCGTCCCGCTCGGCGGGTCGCCGGCCTCGGCGACCGTCTCGCTCGCGAGCTCGAGCGCGTTGAGCGCCGTCCGCGCGTCGCCTTCGCTGCGCGCCGCGAGGAACTCGATCGCGTCCTCGTCGACCTCGGGCGCGCCGTCGTCGCGCTGCTCGGCGGCGCGCCTGAGCACCGCCGCGACGTCGTCGGCGCTCAGCGCCTGCAGCGCGTACACGCGCACACGCGAGAGCAGCGCCCCGTTGACCTCGAACGCCGGGTTCTCGGTCGTCGCGCCGATCAGCGTCAACAGCCCCTCCTCGACCGCCGGCAGCAGCGCGTCCTGCTGCGCCTTGTTGAAGCGGTGGATCTCGTCGAGGAACAGCACCGTCTGCTCGCCGCCGCCGAGCGAGCGCCGGTGCTCGGCTCGCTCGATCACGGCGCGCACCTCGGCGCGCCCCGCCTGCACCGCGCTGAGCTCCTCGAACGCGGCGTTCGACGTGCCGGCGACGATCCGCGCGAGCGTCGTCTTGCCCGAGCCGGGCGGGCCATAGAGGATCATCGAGTGCGGGCGCCCCTGCTCGATCGCCGCGCGCAGCGCCGAGCCGTCGCCGAGCAGGTGCGCCTGGCCGACGAACTCCTCGAGGCCCCGCGGGCGCACCCGAACGGCCAACGGTCGACCGTCGTCGTTAACCGGATCGTCGAACAGCCGCTCGCCGTGATCGTCCATCGGCGCCCAGTATCGCGCGCTCTCCGAATAACAACGGGCGAATCGGGGCAGATGGGAAGTCGGCATCGACGTTGCCGGGGCCCCTTGGACAGCTGTGCATGCAGCCGTCGCAGGAGGTTGGCCATGCGTGGGTGTCGAACTTGTACATCCGATGTTTATCTGCACTGTGAGCCTTTGATGCGAGGAACGACCTGACATGGGCGCAGGCGCCGCCGAGATCTTCTCCGGGGCCGAGGCCGGGCTGGGCCTGCTCGAGTCGGGCGACGAGATCCTGCCCGCTCGCCGCTGCAGCTGTTCTGGCGGAGATTTCGACGCGACCGCGTAGCGCAGGCGTCGGGCGTCTTCATCATCATCCTGATCCTTGTCGCGATCTTCGCGCCGCTCGTCGTCAAACTGCTCGGACTGCCGAGCCCGTACACGCAGAACCCGAGCCTCACGGGACCGTTCGGCGAACCGCTTGGGCCGAGCGCCGCACACCCGTTCGGTGTCGATCCGCTCGGCGAGGACGTCGCCTCGCGCGTGATCTATGGGACGCGCGTGTCGCTCGAGATCGGCCTCGTCGGCACGGCGATCGCGACGGTCATCGGCGTCACGCTCGGGCTGCTCGCCGGGTACTACCGCGGCTGGTTCGACACGATCATCTCGCGCCTGCTGATCGACGTGACGCTGTCGATCCCGATCCTGCTGCTCGGCCTCGGCATCGGCGCCGCCTGCTCTGTGCGTGGCTGCCTCGGCGGTACGATCCAGCCGGGCGTCAGCGTGATCATCTTCCTGATCGCGTTCGGCGACGTGGACGTACTTCGCGCGGATCGTCCGCGGCCTGGTGCTGTCGTTGCGCGAGCGCGAGTTCGTCGACGCCGCGCGAGCGATGGGCGCGTCGGACCTGCGGATCATGTTCCGCGAGATCCTGCCGAACCTCGTCGCGCCGATCATCGTCTACGCGACGCTGCAGATTCCGCTGAACATCCTGATCGAGGCGTCGCTCTCGTTCCTCGGCGTCGGCGTGCGGCCGCCGACGGCGAGCTGGGGGCAGATGATCGCCGCCGCGACGCCGACCTTCAACACGGCCTGGTGGTACATGGTCTTCCCCGGCGCGGCGCTGCTGTTGACGGTGCTCGCCTTCAACCTGCTCGGCGACGGATTGCGCGACGCGCTCAACCCACGGACAGCGCAGTGAGTCGGACTGTCACACAACAAACAAAAGGAGGCGTCTCGATGAGATCGCTGAGAACGATTCTGCTCGTGGTGACTGCGCGGCGTGCTGGCGGTGGCGCTGGCCTCATGCGGGTCACAGCAGCAGCTCCAACGGGACGACCGCCACCTCCGGCAGCAGCTCGCTGCCGGCGGGCGTGAAAAACCCCACGACAGAGTCCCTCACCGGCGGTAAGAGCGGTGGGGTCCTGAACGAGGTCCAGAACGAGGACTTCGAACACCTCGATCCGGGTCAGGCGTACTTCCAGCTCGACTACCAGATCACGAACTCGACGCAGCGCTCGCTGTACTCCTACAAGCCGAACACGTTCTCGCAGACGACGCCGGACCTGGCCGAAGGCAACCGGCGAGCTCGGCGACGCCAACAAGCTGATCACGATCAACATCCGCAAGGGCGTTCACTTCAGCCCGCCGGTCAACCGCGAAGTCACCGCCGCCGACGTCGTCTACGCGTTCGAACGCGTCGCCAACCCGAACGTCGCCAACCCGTACTACCTCGGCTACCTGAGCGCGGTCGAAGGGATGAAGACCGCCAACGGCGGACCGATCCCGGGCGTCAAAGCGACCGGCAAGTACTCGATCCAGATCAAATTGACGCGAACCGCAGGCGGCGATCGTGATCGCCTCGATGGTGCTGCCGTGGAGCGCTCCCGTGCCGAAGGAATACGCCGCGAAGTTCGACGCCAAGAAACCGAGCGAATACGCCAACTACCAGGTCGCGACCGGGCCGTACATGCTGAAGAACAACAGCGAAGGCAAGGTCATCGGAATCGGCTACCAGCCCGGTAAGTCGGCGACGCTCGTGCGCAACCCGAACTGGAGCGCGAGCACCGACTTCCGCCCGGCCTACCTCGACCAGATCAACATCGCGATCGGCGGCGACCCGAACGTGATCGGCCGCCAGGTGCTCGAAGGCAGCGACATGGTCCAGTCGGACTCGCCCGCCGCGCCGATCCTGAAGCTCGCCGTGCAGCAGCACCCCAGCCAGCTCGCGATCTCGGCCGGCGGCGGCGCGGGAGACCGCTACATCGCGATCAACAACAGCTACGGCCCGTTCAAGAACGTCAACCTGCGCAAGGCGCTGTGGGCGGCGACCGATCGCGAAGCGCTCGACCGGCTGCGCGGCGGCAAGACCGTCGCCGACGTGATGACGCACTTCCTCTGGAACGGCATCGCCGGCTTCGAAGAAGCCGGCGGGTATCCGGGCCCGAAGGTCGACTACAACGAACACCCGACCGGCGACATGGCGGTCGCCGAAAAGTACATGAAGCTCGCCGGTTATCCGAGCGGGAAATACACCGGGTCGGGAAACGCTGCAAGTCGTCGGCGACTCCTCGGCGCCCGCGAACAACGTCGCCGAAGCCGTCAACAGCACGCTCGAGAAGCTGGGCTTCAAAACGAAGCTCAACCTCGTCGAGCACACGGTCATGTACTCGAAGTACTGCGGCGTCGTCTCCGAAAAGATCGACGTCTGCCCGAACGTCGGCTGGATCCCGGACTTCGGCGACCCGCAGGCCGTGCTCGACGTCCCGTTCAACGGCAACCTGATCGTGAAGAACGGCACGAACTCGAACTGGGGGCTCGTCAACCACCCGAAAATCAACGCCGCGATGGAAGCGGCGGCGAAGGTCGTCGGCGTCAAGGCGCGTGGCGAAGCGTGGGCGAAGATCGACCGCGAACTCGTCGAAGAAGCCGTCGCCGTCCCCTACCAGTGGGCGAAGGAACCGTACATCGAGTCCAAAGACGTCGAAGGCGTCAATCGAGTACTGGAACTCGGGGACCTGGGACTACTCGTTCACCTCGCTGAAGTAGCCGCGACGGGCGATCGCCGGGAGCGGGGACGAGCCGCCGCTCCCGGCGATCTCGCTCGGTCCGCGCTGCGCGGTGCGGACCGAGCGCGTCGCGCTCGCAAGGAGCCCCGGCGATATCGATGAACACACGATGACCCGCTACATCATCCGCCGGCTGCTGTGGGGCGTGCTGATGCTGATCGCCGTCTCGGCGCTGACGTTCGTGCTGTTCCGGATCCTGCCGACGGCCGACCCGGCGAAGCTCCGGCCGGGCGGCTGCAGAGCCCGAAGATCATCGCCGAGATCCGCCACGACCTCGGGCTCGACAAGTCGCTGCTGACGCAGTTCTGGCTCTACATGAAGGGCATCTTCCTGCACTTCGACCTCGGCTACAGCTACTACTCGAACGCGCCCGTCAAGGAACTGATCTTCAACCGCCTGCCGGCGACGCTCTCGCTCGTGCTCGGCGGCGCCGTGATCTGGCTGTTCGCCGGCCTCGCCGTCGGGATCATCTCGGCGCGGCGCGCCGGCTCGAAGCTCGACCGCGCGAGCATGGGCACCGCGCTCGTGCTCGTCTCCGCTCCCGAATACTGGCTCGGCCTGCTCGCGCTGTTCTTCTTCGCCTCCGACATCGGCAAAGTGCAGGTCTTCCCCGGCGCCGGCAGCTACATCGGGCTGACCGCCGAACCGGCGAAATGGTTCACCTCGCTGATCATGCCGTGGCTCGTCGTCGCCGCCGGCACCGCCGCGATCTACGCGCGGCTGCTCCGCGGCAGCCTGATCGAGACGATGGGCGAGGACTACATCCGCACGGCCCGCGCCAAGGGCCTGTCCGAGCGCCGCGTCGTGCTGCGCCACGGGCTGCGTTCGGCGATCAACCCGATCGTGACCGTGCTCGGCGTCGACATCGCCGTGCTGCTCGGCAGCTCGGTGCTCGTCGAAACCGTCTTCGACATCCCCGGGATCGGTCGCCTGAACTACGAGGCGCTCCGCGCTCGGACTTCCCGATCGTGCAGGGCACGGTGCTGTTCGCGTCGATGTTCGTCGATCGTCGCGAACATCGTCGTCGACATCGTCTACGCGTACCTCGATCCGCGCGTGAGGTACTCGTGAGCGCGCCGACCGATGAGCCGCTGCTGCGCGTCGAGGAGCTGCGCGTCGAGTTCCGGACCGAGGACGGCGTCGTGCACGCGGTCGACGGCGTCAGCTACGAGGTCGGCGCCGGACGGACGCTCGGGATCGTCGGCGAGTCGGGCTCGGGCAAGACCGTCTCCTCGCTGACGACGCTCGGGCTGACCCGCCCGCAGGGAGCGCACGTGTCCGGGCGGATCCTGTTCGAGGGCAAGGACCTCGTGACGCTCTCCGACAGCGAGATGCGCGCGATCCGCGGCAACGACATCGCGATGATCTTCCAGGACCCGCTGTCCTCGCTGCACCCGTTCTTCAAGGTCGGCGCGCAGCTGATCGAGGCCGTGCGCGTGCACCAGGACGTCTCCAAGGCGCAGGCGCGGGCGCGCGCGATCGAGCTGCTCGGGCTTGTCGGCATCCCCGACCCGACGCGGCGCGTCGACGAGTACCCGCACGAGTTCTCCGGCGGCATGCGCCAGCGCGCGATGATCGCGATGGCGCTCGCCAACGAGCCGAAGCTGCTGATCGCCGACGAGCCGACGACGGCGCTCGACGTGACCGTGCAGGCGCAGATCCTCGCGCTGCTCGAGCGCCTGCAGCGCGAGCTCGGGATGGCGATCGTGATCATCACGCACGACCTCGGCGTCGTCGCCGAGATGGCCGACGACATCGCCGTCATGTACGCCGGACGGATCGTCGAGACGGCGTCGGCCAAGCTGCTGTTCGCCGGTCCCGAGCACCCGTACACGTGGGGCCTGCTCAAATCGATCCCGTCGCTGAGCGGCACGCGCAAGGAGCAGCTCGTGCCGATCCCCGGCTCGCCGCCGAGCCTGATCAACCGCCCGCCTGGCTGTCACTTCCACCCGCGCTGCCCCTACTCGCAGCCCGACCACGCACGGATCGATCCGCGCGTGCAGCCGATCCCCGACGAGCCGACGCACCAAGTCGCGTGCCTGCTCGAGTCGGGCGTGCGCCGGCGGCTGTGGGCCGAGCTGCACGCCGGGCGAACGCCCGAGCAGGCCCGCGCGAGCGTCGGGCTGCCGGAGCCGCAGGCGGCACTCGCGAGCGGAGCGGAGACGGTCGGCGACATGCCCGAGGTCGGGCTGTGAGCGCCGCCGGCGGCGAGGAGCCACTCGTGCAGGTGCGCGGCCTCGTCAAGCACTTCCCGATCACGCGCGGCGTCCTGTTCCAGCGCCAGATCGGCGCAGTGCAGGCCGTCGACGGCGTCAGCTTCGACGTGCGCCATGGCGAGACGCTCGGGATCGTCGGCGAGACCGGTTGCGGCAAGAGCACGACCGCGCGGCTGATCATGCGCCTGCTCGACGCGAGCAGCGGCGAGATCCGCTTCGACGGCGAGGACATCACGCGCATGAAGGGCGCGCGCCTGAAGGCGCTGCGGCGCGACATGCAGATGATCTTCCAGGATCCCTACTCGTCGCTGAACCCGCGCAAAACGGTCGGCGCGACGATCGGCCAGCCGTTCGTCGATCCACAAGCTCGTCGAGGGCAAGAACGAGCGCAAGCGCGCCGTGCAGGAGCTGATGGAGACGGTCGGTCTGAACCCCGAGCACTACAACCGCTACCCGCACGAGTTCTCCGGCGGGCAGCGCCAGCGGATCGGCGTGGCACGCGCGCTCGCGCTGAAACCGAAGCTGCTGATCGCCGACGAGCCGGTCTCGGCGCTCGACGTCTCGATCCAGGCGCAGGTGCTCAACCTGCTGCTCGACATGCAGCGCCAGCTCGGGCTGACGCTCGTGTTCATCGCGCACGACCTGTCGGTCGTGCGCCACATGTGCGATCGCGTCGCCGTCATGTACCTCGGGCGGATCGTCGAGCTCGGGCCGGCCGACGCGCTTTACGCGTTCCCGCGCCACCCGTACACCGGCGCGCTGCTGTCGGCCGTGCCGGTGCCCGACCCGGAGCTGCGCAAAGACGAGCACGCGCTGCTCAGCGGCGACGTCCCGAGCCCGGCGAACCCGCCGCGGGCGTGCCGCTTCCACACGCGCTGCCCGAAGGCGCAGGAGCGCTGCTCGATCGACGAGCCGCCGCTGGAGGAGAAGGGCAGCGGCACCGAAGTCGCGTGCCACTTCCCGCTGAGCCGCGAGGAGGTCGCCGAGATCGGCGTACGATCTGCGCGATGAGCGAGCGCACGGCGGCCGGCCGAGACCGAGGAGCTGCTGCGGACGCTGATCCGCTTCGACACGGTCAACCCGCCGGGCAACGAGCGCGCGGCGCAGGAGTACCTCGCCGACCATCTCGAGCGGCGCCGGCTTCCACTGCGAGCTGCTCGGCGCCGAGCCCGGGCGGCCGAACCTCGTCGCGCGGCTGCGCGCCGCCGGCGCGCCGCCGCCGAGGAGCCCGTGCGCGGCGGCCCGACGCTCTGCTACCTCGGGCACGTCGACACGGTGCTCGCCGACCCGCGCCGAGTGGACGCACGACCCGTGGTCGGGCGACCTCGCCGACGGCTTCATGTGGGGCCGCGGCGCGCTCGACATGAAGTCGCAGGTCGCCGCCGAGGTCGCCGCCGCGGCGTCGCTCGCGCGCTCGGGCTGGCGCCCGGCGCGCGGCGAGCTGCTGATCGTGGCGGTCGTCGACGAGGAGACCGGCGGCGCGCTCGGCGCCGCAATGGATCACGAAGAACCACCCCGAGAAGGTCCGCTGCGACCTGCTCGTCAACGAGGGCGGCGGCGCGGTCTTCGAGTACGCCGGCAGGCGCTTCTACGGCGTCTGCTGCGCCGAGAAGGGCGTCTTCCGCTTCACGCGTCATCGACCGACGGCGTCGCCGGCCACGCCTCGATGCCGGGCATGGGCGAGAACGCGCTGCTGAAGATGGCGCCGGTGCTCGAGCGGCTCGCCGCGCGCCAGCCGTCCTACGAGCTGACCGACGAGCCGCGCGCGTTCCTGCAGCGGGATCGGCGAGGACCCCGACGACGTCGGCGGCGCGATCGCGCGGATGCGCGCGCAGCGAGCCGCGCCTGGCGACGATGTTCGAGCCGATGCTCGGCGTCACGTTCACGCCGACGCGGATCGCGCGCGTCGGAGAAGATCAACGTGATCCCGAGCCGCGCCGAGCTGAAGGTCGACTGCCGCGTGCCGCCGGGGCTCGGCGAGGAGGAGGTGCGCGCGCGGCATCGCCGAGGTGCTCGGCGAGGAGCGACCGGCTTCCGCGATCGAGTTCACCGAGCGCGTCGTCGGCAACCGCTCGCCGATGCGACTCGCCGCTGATGGACACGATCGCGCGCGTGGATCGCCGAGCACGATCCCGGCGCCGAGGTCGTGCCGGTGGTCCTCCCGGGCTTCACCGACTCGCGCCACTTCCGCGACGCGTTCCCCGAGTGCGTCGCCTACGGCTTCTTCCCGCAGCGTCACCAGTCGCTGCTCGAGACCGCGCCGCTCGATCCACGGCGCCGACGAGCGCATCGACGTGCGCGACCTCGCGTTCGCGACGCGAGTTCTTCGGCGACCTCGCGGTGCGCATGCTCGGCTGAGCACGCCGCGCGCCGGCGCGAGCGTGCTCGGAGATGCGAGCTTGCGCAGCTATTCCACGAATGGGTGCGAATCGCCAAGGATGCTGGACACGCCTGCGACGAGGATCGAGCAGATGGTGCGATGCCAGGGACGGTGCGAGCCATGCAGCGACGCAGCCGCCGGGGTTGAAGCGGCGGACGCGGCGTCATCGACGCGCCGCGCGCGCGGCTCGCCGACGCGCTGATGCAGTACGCGCACACGCCGCGCGCGCTCGTCCCGATCGCGAGCGTGCAGGCGCCGCGGTCGCCGCCGTCGCCGGTGCCGCAGACATCGCTCGCGCAGGAAATCCAGAACTGCGCGCTCAACTGGGCGCCGGTCGTGATGATCCTGTTCTTCGCGGCGCTGATCTTCGTGATGTGGCGGACGCTGAAGGTGATGCCGCGCATCAAGCCGCAGCAGATCAAGCCGGCCTCCGACCAGTCGGTCACGTTCGACGACATCGCCGGCGTCGACGAGGCGAAGGCGCGAGCTCGCAGGAGGTCGTCGAGTTCCTGCGCGACCCGAAGCCGTTCCACGCGCTCGGCGCGCAGGTGCCCAAGGGCGTCCTGCTGCACGGGCCGCCCGGCACCGGCAAGACGCTGCTCGCGAAGGCCGTCGCGCACGAGTCGGGCGCGCAGCTTCTTCGCCCAGTCGGCGGCGTCGTTCGTCGAGATGTTCGCCGGCCTCGGCGCCGCGCGCATCCGCCGCCTGTTCGCGATCGCGCGCAAGCACGAACCGGCGATCATCTTCATCGACGAGCTCGACGCCGTCGGCGGCCGGCGCGGCACCGACATCTCCGGCGAGAAGGACCAGACGCTCAACCAGCTGCTCGTCGAGATGGACGGCTTCGCCTCGAGCGGGCGCGTCGTCGTGATCGCCGCGTCGAACCTGCTCGAGAAGCTCGACCCGGCGCTGCTGCGCCCGGGCCGCTTCGACCGCCAGGTGTTCGTCGCGCCGCCCGACGTCAAGCGGCCGCGAAGGCGTCCTCGCACGTGCACACGCGCGACAAGCCGCTGCGCGACGTCGACCTCGCGCTCGGTCGCGCAGCAGACGAGCGGGCTGACCGGCGCCGACCTCGCGAACATCTGCAACGAGGCCGCGATCTTCGCCACGCGCCGCGGCGCGCGAGCGATCGTCGACGGCCGACTTCGACTCGGCGCTCGAGCGCGTGATCGCCGGGCGTGCAGTCGCGGCGCGTGCTCAACGAGCACGAGAAGCGGTCGTCGCCTACCACGAGGCCGGCCACGCGCTGTGCGGCGAGCTGCTGCCGTCGGTCGACCGCGTGCACCGCATCTCGATCGTGCCGCGCGGGCGGGCGCTCGGCTACACGCTCAACCTGCCCGACGAGGACCGCTACCTGAAGACGCGCGAGGAGCTGCTCGACTACATGACCGTGCTGCTCGGCGGCCGCGCCGCCGAGCAGGTCGTGTTCGGCGCGGTCACGACCGGCGCCTCCGACGACCTCAAGCGCGTCGCCGACATCGCGCACTCGATGGTGCACGACTACGCGATGGGGACCGCCGGCGTCGGGCGCTCGCCCGACGGCGACGTGCGGCTGTCGGAGACGACGCTGCGGATGCGCGACGAGGAGCGCCAGGATCTGATCGAGGAGGCGCGGCGCGCGGCGCAGCGGATGATCGTCGCGCACCGCCGCCAGCTCGACGCGCTCGCGCGCGAGCTGCTCGAGCAGCGAGGTGCTCGAGCGCGACGCGATCGAGCGGATCATGGCCGGCGTGCCGCGCCTGGAGCGCGCGCCCGGCGTCGGGCCTGCGCGTGGTCGCGGCGGCGGTCGCGCGCCCGTCGGGCCGCCCGACCGGCGCTGCGGCGACTCGCGGCGAGGACTGCGGACGCATAGACTGCGGCTGTGTTCAGCCGCATCGACCACATCGGCGTCGCCGTCGAGGAGATCGACGCGCGCTCGCGCTCTACCGCGACAGCTTCGAGCTCGACGTCGCGCACCGCGAGGTCGTCGAGGAGCAGGGCGTCGAGGCGGTGCTGCTCGACGTCGGCGAGAACCACGTCGAGCTGCTCGCGCCGCTCGCGCCGCGACACGCCGGTCGGCGGTTCCTCGCCAAGCAGCGGCCCCGGCCTGCACCACGTCGCCTACCAGGTCGAGCGACATCGACGCGCACGCTGCGCGCGCTCGCGCGGCGCGGGCTGCGAGCTGATCGACGAGCAGCCGCGCACCGGCATCCGCGGCTCGCGCGTCGCGTTCCTGCACCCGCGCGCGACGCGGCGGCGTGCTGACCGAGATCGTCGAGCCGGCGGCGGGCGTGGAGGCGCACTGATGGCCGCGCCAGCGCAGCAGCATCAGCATCGGCTTCCACGGCGGCCAGGTGCTCGCGCTGCGCGTCGAGCGACGAGCAGCTCGAAGGCGCTGCACAAGGCGCTCGGCGGCGAGCGGCTGGCACGAGCTCGAGCAGCGAGGAGGGCCCGGTGCGGCTCGACCTCGCCCAGGTCGTCTACGTGCGCGCCGAGAGCGACGGAGCTGCGCGTCGGCTTCGGCGCCTAGACGCGCCCGATGCTCGCTCGACGAGCGGCTGCTGTCGCCTGCGCGCACGCGCGGGCACACGCCCGCGCGCCGAGCGCGCCGTCGGCGCGCTTCTCGCGGCTCGGCGAGCACGCGGCGTGTGGCTTGCGATCGGGTCGCCGGGCAGATGCTCGACCGCCGGCGCGGCGGCGCCGCTGGCGCTCGGCGACGGCGACCGTCGCCGGCGACGTACGTGCTGAACACCGCGCTGAAGCTGCTCGTGCGCCGCCGCCGGCCGGAGCTGCGCCGGCCTGCCGCCGCTCGACGCGACGCCGACGACGCTGAGCTTCCCGAGCGCGCACGCCACCACGTCGTTCGCCGGCGCGCTCGCGTACTCGCGCGCTGGGCGCTGCCGGCGGCGCCGCTCTACGCGCTGGCCGGCGGCCTCGCGCTACTCGCGGCTCTACCTCGGCGTGCACTACCCCTCGGACGTGCTCGCCGGCGCGCTGCTCGGCACGGCGCTCGTGCTCGCGCGGGCGATGGGCGCGTGAGCACGCGGATCGGCATCGTCGGCATGCCGAACGCGGGCAAGTCCTCGCTGTTCAACGCGCTGACGAAAGCCGGCGCGGAGGCGGCCAACTACCCGTTCACGACGATCGAGCCGAACGTCGCCGTCGTGCCCGTGCGCGACGAGCGCCTGGAGGAGGTCGCGCGGACGGTCGGCGCCTCGGAGATCGTCTGGGACACGATCGACTTCCACGACATCGCCGGGCTCGTCGCGGGCGCGCACCAGGGCGAGGGGCTCGGCAACCGCTTCCTCGCGAACATCCGCGAGACCGACGCGATCGTCCACGTCGTGCGCGCGCACGGCGACGAGAACGTCGTCCACCCCGAGGGCCGCGTCGACCCGCTGCGCCGACATCGAGACGATCGAGACCGAGCTGGTGCTCGCCGACCTCGAGCAGGCCGAGCGGCGCCTCGAGCGCGTCGACGCGACAGGCGCGCGGCGGCGACCGCGCGGCGATCGCCGAGGAGGCGTGGCTGAAGCGCCGTCGTCGCGGAGCTGCAGGCCGGGCGCCCGGCGCGCACGCGTGCCGCTGCCCGAGGAGGCGCCGAACGCGGCGCGCGAGCTCGGCTCGCTGACCGCCAAGCCGGTGCTGTTCGTCGCCAACGTCGACGAGGGCTCCGACGAGGTCCCGGCCGAGATCGCCGCGCACGCCGCCGCGCAGGGCGCGCGCGCGGTCGCGGTCTCCTCGCGCATCGAGTCCGAGCTCGCCGAGCTCGACGACGAGGACGCCGCGGCGATGCGCGCGGAGCTCGGCGTCAGCGAGTCGGGCCTGCAGCGCGTCGTGCGCGAGGCGTTCGCGCTGCTCGACCTGATCGCGTTCTTCACCGCCGGCGAGGCCAAGCCGGCGCAGTCGTGGCACCTGCGCGCGGCCTGACCGCGTGGCACGCGGCCGGCGAGATCCACACCGACATCCAGAAGGGCTTCGTGCGCGCCGAGGTGATCGGCTGGCGCGAGCTGGTCGACGCCGGCGGCTACGCCGGCGCGCGCGAGCGCGGCACGCTGCGCCTGGAGGGCCGCGACTACGTGATGGCCGACGGCGACGTGATCACCGTCAAGTTCACGCCGTAGCGAGCTTCTGCGAGGCGCTCGGCCAGGCGGCGCATGCCGAGCTCGCGCGGCCGCGGCGGCGCCCGCGGCGTAGTCGGTCGCTCGATCGGGCGGGCGGCGCGACGTCGATCCGCTGGAGCGTCGCGATGTGCTTGAAGTCGCGCAGCAGCGCGTCGTTCTCGCGCAGCGACGCGGCCGTGCGCGGCGCATCTCGCCGGCCTCGCGACGGACCTTCGGCCGCCGAGCGCGCTCGTGCGGCGTCGAGCACGTCCTCGAGCGAGCCGTAGCGCGCGCAGCAGCTCGGCGGCCGTCTTCGCGCCGACGCCGGGCGCGCCGGGCAGCCCGTCGGAGGGGTCGCCGCGCAGCGCGATGAAGTCGGGCACGAGCGCCGGCTCGACGCCGTAGCGCTCGCGCACCTCGGCCGGCCCGAGCTCGACGTGCACTCCGCCCTTGCCGCAGCTCGAGCACCGCCACGCGCTCGCTCGACGGCGCCGTAGAGGTCGCGGTCGCCGGTCAGCAGCAGCGCGCGCCCGCCGTTCTCCTCCTCGACGCGTGCGAAGGAGAACATCACGTCGTCGGCCTCGAGCTCGTCGCTCGTCGCGTCGAGCCAGCCGAGGCTCGCGAGCAGCCCCGGCGCCTGCTCCCACTGCCGCGCGAGCTCCGGCGGCATCGGGTCGCGGTGGGCGTGGTAGGGCGGGTACAGCTCGACGCGGTAGTCGGCCTGCTCGGCGCCCGTGCACGCGACGACTGCGCGCACGCCGCCGCCAGGCGCCGCGAGTCGATCAGCGCCGAGCAGCGCGTTGACCGTGCCGAGCAGCGCGTTGACGGGGCGCCCGTCAGCGTCGGCGATCGATTTCGGCAGCGCGAAGTAGGAGCGGTAGAGCAGCCAGGGGACGTCGGCGATCAGCAGCGGCGGGGCCATCCGCCCTAGCGTAAGCGCCCGCCGCCGGCCGTGTTCGCCGGCGGGCGCTCAGCCCGCGAGCATCCAGCAGTTTTCGGTCCACAGGAAGCGGTTCGGCCGCGCCGAGCAGCGGCGTCGGGCAGCTCGATCGTGGCGACGTCGCCGTGCACGAGCACGACCGCCGAGGGGATCGCGCGCTGCTGCGCGCGCAGGCGCGCGCGGCCGCCGGGTTCGTGCGAGCATGCCGCGCGAGCTTGCGTCCCAGCGCTGCGCGCAGCGTACGGTGATGCTCGGTGCGCGCGCAGCGGGGCGTTGAGGATCCCGCAGGCGCCCGCGCCGTTGCCGGCGAGCTCGGCGCTCACGAAGTTCGTCGCCGCGCGGCGCACCCACGCGATCTGTTCGGCGCTGCCGACCGAGTGCGCCGCCGACGCGCTCGCGCGGAGCGGCAGCGCGGCGGCGCAGGCGAGCAGCGCGATCGAGCGGCCGAGGCGCATCAGCGAGAGTGTCGACGTTCCTTCCTGCTCGCGCGGGCATCGAGCGCGCATGCTTCGGCGCGCCGCCGGACGCATGTCCTAGGCGCTCGTGCGAGGCGCGCGGGCTACCCGGCGCTCGCGCCGCCGCTGCGGCGGCGTTCGCCGACGTTGCGCTCGCGCCGGAGGCCGCGCGGCGCTCGCTCCGGGCGTCACGCCCGCAGCCAGCGCCGCCGCCTTCGCCGGACGGCGCCGGCGCGCGGCCGGCGCGGGCTCGTCAGGCCGCGTCCAGCCGCTGCGGTCGGGCTCGGGCTCGAGCTCGTGCCGCTTCGCCGCTGAAGTACGCCCACGTGCTGTTGAGCCCGAGCCGGCCGGCCAGTTCGGGCCGCTCACCGCCGTGCGGCCGCGCGAGCCGAGCACCTAGGCGGAGACGATGCGCGGCGAGACGCCGCGCGCGAGCACCTCGATCCCGCGGAAGGAGCCCTTCACGAGGCCCTGCAGCCGCGCCGCGGCCGCAGCGAAGCTCAGCTGAGCTTCCAGTGCGAGGCGCCGCGCTCGTAGGGGTCGGCGACGCCGCGCAGCCACGGCTCGGGCTGCGGAGCCGAGGAAGGAGTTCTCGATGTTCTCGGTCATGCCCGCCGGAGCTCGCGAAGAAGTACGTGATCGCGGGCTTGCCGGCGTAGGTGACGATCTGCCCGGCCGTCGCCGCGACGGCCGCGTTCGTCTGCGGCGGTTTCGGCGGCGACGCCGCGATAGACCTGCGAGCGCGTGTCGGAGTAGACGTCGAAGCTGCGATCCGCCGGCGTGCGCGGTCAGCGCGTACGTGCGGCTCGCGACCGCCTGGGCCTCGAGCGCGGCCAGCGGCCAGCTCGGCGGGCATCTCGGCCGAGACCACGCCGCGCACGTAGCGTTCGAGCGGGACCCGCTGCACCTTCGCGCCGACCAGCACGCGCACGCGTGCGCTCGCCGGCGCCTGGCCGAGCGCGGTGCCCGTGTAGTAGTGCGCGAGGATCGCCTCGTAGGATGCAGCCGTGCTGGGCGTAGCCGAGCGCGCCGTCCTGGCTCATGCCCACGCCGTGCCCGTCGCCGGCGCCTTCGATCACCAGCGTCGATGCGCCGGCGCGGCGGCCGTCGAGAGGCCGCGCGCGACGAGCGCGGCGCGCAGCGCCGCGGCGAGCACGAACGAGCGCGCCGGTTAGCGGCGCGTGCGAGGCGGTGGTAGGTTGAGGCCGATGGCGGATCGGCGCCCTGCAAAGGTGCATCGCAATGCGCGCGCCGGGCTCGAGCGGAGGACTACCTGATGCGTCACTCGGTCGGGCACGCGGAGCGGACGTGAGCGCTGCACGATGACTGGCGGCGAGCGCGAGCGCGCCGTGCTGGAGCAGCGTGCCGAAGGAGCTGTTCATCGGCGGGGAGTGGCGCGCGGCCGCCGCGCGGCGGGCACGCTCGCGCGTCGAGGACCCGGCGACCGGGGAGCCGCTCGTGCGAGGTCGCCGACGCGCAGGCGAGGCGACGCGCTGGCGGCGCTCGCCGCCGCGGCCGAGGCGCAGGCCGAGTGGGCCGCGCACCCGCCGCGCGAGCGCGGCGAGATCCTGCGCCGCGCGTATCGAGGCGATCGTCGCGCAGACCGAGGAGCTGGCGCTGCTGATGACGCTCGAGATGGGCAAGGCGCTCGCCGAGTCGCGCGCCGAGATCGCCTACGCCGCCGAGTTCTTCCGCTGGTTCTCCGAGGAGGCCGTGCGCATCCACGGCCGCTACATGGTCAACACCACCGGCAAGGGCGCGCATCCTGACGATGCGCCAGCCGGTCGGCCCGTGCGTGTTCGTCACGCCGTGGAACTTCCCGACGCGCGATGGGCACGCGCAAGATCGCGCCCGGCGATCGCCGCCGGCTGCACGATGGTCGTCAAGCCCGCCCAGCAGACGCCGCTGTCGATGCTCGCGCTGGCGCAGATCCTCGAGCAGGCCGGCCTGCCCGGCGGGCGTGCTCAACGTGATCACCGCCAAGCGCTCGGGCGCCGTGATCGAGCCGCTGCTGAAGGACCCGCGCACGCGCAAGCTGTCCTTCACCGGCTCGACCGAGGTCGGGCGCAGGCTGATCGAGCAGTCGCGCCGAGCAGATCCTGCGCGTCTCGATGGAGCTCGGCGGCAACGCGCCGTTCCTCGTCTTCGAGGACGCCGACCTCGACGCCGCGATCGACGGCGCGATGCTGGCGAAGATGCGCAACATCGGCGAGGCGTGCACCGCGGCCAACCGCTTCCACGTGCACGAGTCCGCTCGCCGAGGAGTTCGCCGCGGCGGCTCGCCGAGCGGATGGGCGCAGCTGAAGGTCGGCCGCGGCACCGAGCCCGACACCGACGTCGGCCCGCTGATCGACGAGGCCCAGCGCACGCAAGGTCGCACGAGCTCGTCGGCGACGCCGTCGACCGCGGCGCGCGCGTGCTCATCGGCGGCGAGCCGCGTCGACGGGCCGCGGCTACTTCTACGCGCCCGACCGTGCTCGACCGACGTGCCCGACGACGCCGCGCTGCTCGACGAGGAGATCTTCGGCCCGGTCGCGCCCGATCGCCACCTTCGAGCACCGACGAGCAGGCGATCGCCGCCGCCAACCGCACCGAGTACGGGCTCGTCGCCTACGTCTACACGCGCGACCTCGACCGCGCCTTCCGCGTCTGCGAGGCGCATCGAGACCGGCATGGTCGGCCTCAACCAGGGCGTCGTCTCGAACCCCGCCGCGCCGTTCGGCGGCGTCAAGCAGTCGGGCTTCGGCCGCGAGGGCGGCTTCGAGGGGATCGGCGAGTACCTCGAGACGAAGTACGTCGCGATGGCGACGTAGAGGCGGTCGCCGGCCACGAAGGCGGACGGCCCGTCAGGCCGCTTCGTCGACGAGATCGTGCGAGACGGCGTAGCTGTCGCGCAGGCGTTGCAGCTCCCGCTCGCGCGTGCGCATCGCGCGGGACGTGCGTCGGGCCCTGCCGTCGGGTACGAGCGCGTCGTGCGCGCGGTAGGCGGCGAACGAGACGAGCGCCGGCGGCGCATCGGGGAGCGCGTCGACGCCGTGCGCAAGCGCCCGGCGCACCAGGCGCGCGCCGTCGTCGACGACGGCGTCGGCCAGCGGATCGCCGCGCCACATGCCGTCGAGCCAGGCGCGTCCGAACGCGCCGTGCCGGGCGACCGCACGCTCGTCGTTGCGGAGCGCGCTCGGCGTCTTCGGTTCGGTTGTGCTCGCCACGGTCGATATGAGAACATGAGAACGACTCACCTACTAGTCACTTCTGTCTCCGCATGCGACGCACGCGCTCCAAACCGCAGCAGCTCCGTGCACACGAGATGCGCCAGTCTGCTGCTCGATGCGACCGTCCGGCTTCTCGCGCGGCGGACGTCGCCGCTGACGACGAAGGCGATCGCCGAGACCGCGAGCGTCAGCATCGGTACCGTCTATCGCTACTTCAACGACCGTGAGGAGATCCTCCGGGTCCTGCTCGACGGGACGGTCCGCGAGATCTACAACGACCTGACGACCGCCGTCGGAGCGGCGCTCGCGCTCGAGCTCGAAGACGCGACGCGCCTGATCGTGCAGACGACGACGAGCGCATTCGAGCGCCACGCGCCGGTGCTGCGAGCGTTTCTCGACACGGGCACGGAGATCGATCCGGCGCGCGGCGTCGAGGACACGTTGTTCACGCTCGCGCGCGTGATCCCCGCGCGCCACCGTCCCGACCTGACGCCGGCGCAGCTCGACGACCTCGTGTTCGTGACGATGGGCTTGACCGCAAGCGGGTGCCTGCGGATCGCCCTGCAGCGCCCGCCGCAGGCCGACCGCGAGGCGATGATCGAGACGACCTCGAAGATGCTCGCAGCCGGCGTACGCGGGTAGCCGCGCGAGCGGGCGGCGGCGTTATTCGGCGGCGACCGTGCCGCGCGTGAACAGCGTGCGCGCCAACCGCTGGACCGCCGCCGTCTGCTCGACGACCTGCTCGAGCTGCCCTTTGCGGGCGTACTCGTGCACGTACGCCTCAGCCGTGAGGATGATCGCGAAGCACGCCGCCTCGTCGATCTCGACGTCGACGCCTTCGTGGCGCGCGAGCACGGCGACGCCGGCGACCGTCTTCATCCAGCCGCTCAGCGCGTCGGCGCGCGCCTGCAGCGCCCGGCGCCCGGCGCAGTGCACCTCGACGACGGTCGTGACCGCGACCTCGGGGTGCTCGGCCATCCAGCGGAAGTACGCCGCGATGCCCTCGTCGAGCTTCGCGTCCCAGGCGTCGACCCGGGCCGCCGCGTCGAGCGATGCGCCGATGCGCACGTCGGTCATCTGCCGGTAGGTCTCCAGGAAGCACTCCTCCTTGTCGGCGAAGTGCTTGTAAAAGGCCGTGCGCGACGTACGTGCGACGCGGACGACGTTCGCGATCGTCGTCTCCGCGTAGCCGCGCTCCGATACGCACTGGCCCATCGCGCGCAGCAGCCGCTCGCGCTGGCGCGCGCCGACCTCGTCGGGCAGCAGCGTGTGGCGCCCCGGCGGGATCAGAAGCTCATCGTTGATCTTGACGGAGTCCATGGCTTGAGTGTAGAGTACGCGCTCGTACTTGGAGAGGTACGGACGAGTTCTCACAACCGTCCGAAAAATACGGAGATGGGGGAGACAAGATGTCGAAGTGCTGGAGGATATTCGCCCTGGCGGGCGTGCTCGCAGCGGCGCTGCTCGCGCCGGCGGCGGCGAACGCGACGATCGGCTCGGTTTTCGGGACCGTCACGTGCACGACGCAGCCGAGCGGCCCGACCGCCGGACAGCGCTGGTGCGGCAACTCGTCGAACACGACGACGCCGAGCTTCGACGGCACGCCGATCGACGTCTCGGTCGGATTCCCGGCCGAATCGGGTCCCGACAACAACTACCCGATCGTCGGCATCTACCACGGCTGGGGCGGATCGAAGATCACCCCGTCGAGCTCGGCCGCGCAGCGCTGGCTGGCACAGGGCTACGCCGTCTTCAGCATCACCGACCGCGGCTGGGGCTCCTCCTGCGGCGGTCCCTCCAAACCCGCGAACACCGTCAAGGCGGCGCCGTGCGAACACGGCTGGATCCACCTGATGAGCCGCAAGTACGAAGTGCGCGACGCGCAGACGCTGCTCGGCAAGCTCGCCGACGAAGGCGTCATCAACCCGCAGGAGATCGGCGCGACCGGCGGCAGCTACGGCGGCGGCATGTCGCTGCAGCTCGGCTCGCTGAAGGACCGCGTCGAACTGCTGAACGGCGAACTCGTCCCGTGGACGAGCCCCGAAGGCAAGCCGATGAAAATCGCCGCGACCGCCCCCGAATACCCGTGGAGCGACCTCGCGACCGCGCTGCAGCCGAACGGGTCGAGCCTCGACTACGTCGCCAACGACCCCTACAACGGCATCAACAACGAATTCCGCTTCGGCATCGAAAAGAACAACTGGAACAACTCGCTGTACGGCGCCGGCGCGATCCTCGGCTACTACGGGCCGAACAACGTCGAATCGGAAGCGAACATCACCGAATGGCACAACTTCAACATCAAAGGCGGCCCCTACGACGGTGAACCGCTCGCGCTCCAGCAGGCCGAAAACCTGCCGTTCCACGGTGCGTACTACACGCCGCTGAACGAGGCGCCGGCGCCGACGATCATGGAGAACGGCTGGAACGACGACCTCTTCCCGGTCGACGAAACCGTCCGCTACTACAACAAGGTCCGCTCGGTCTACCCGAACCAGGCGATGAAGCTCTTCTACATGGACCTCGGGCACAACCCGCGCTCGGCGAGCACCGTCTCGACCGGCGATGACGCGAAGCTGACGAACGCGCAGAACAAATGGTTCAAGTACTTCGTCAAAGGCGAAGGCGCAGAACCGTCCGAAGCGCACGGCGGCGTCACCGCGCTCGCGAGCTTCTGCCCGCAGAGCGCCGGCGGCGACGGCGTCGAATACAACGCGCCCAACTGGGCCAGCCTCGCGCCCGGCGAAGTGCACCTCGCAAGCGCCGCCGAACAGACGATCCAGGCGCCCGGCACCGCGCCGGCCAACGCCTTCACATCCGGCACCGTCTGCAGCACGCAGGCGTCCGCCAACAACGCCTCGGCGGCCGAGTACGAAGTGCCGGCCGCGCCGAGCAGCGGCTACACGATCGCCGGCGCGTCGACCGTGATCGGAGAACTCTCCGCTCCCGGCGCCAACGACCAGGTGATCGCGCGGCTGTACGACGTCAACACGACGGCCAACACCGAGCAGCTGATCGGGCGCGCGACCCTGCGCCCGCTCAACCCCGGCGGCGGCTTCACGAAGACCGTCTTCCAGCTGCACCCGCAGGCGTGGAACGTCGCGGCCGGACACGTCGTCAAGCTCGAGCTGCTCACGCAGGACTCGACCTACGCGCGCACGTCGTCCTCCTACCACTCCGTCCAGGTGCGCAACCTCGAACTGCGCATCCCGACGGTCGACCCGCCGGGCAGCGGCGAAGGCTTCGTGCAGACGCCGCTGGCGAAGTACCTGCCGAGTGGCTACACGCTCGCGCTCGACCAGGTCTCGACCGCACCGGGCGCGCCGCACGAGACGAGCGGCGGGGACCCGAACGCCGGGCAGTTCACGCTGCAGTGGACCGCCTCCTCGCAGCCGGCCGCGAGCCCGACGTACACGCTCGAACACCAGAACGCGCTCGGCGGCTGGAGCGCGGTCGCGACAGCAATCGCCGGGACCGAATACACCTTCGGCTCCGGCAACCCCGAGAGCGAGGGCACGTGGAACTACCGCGTGAGCGAGAGCAACGGCGGCTCGCCGAGCTCGCCGTCGGGTGAATCGGAAGCGATCGAGGTCGACCGGACCGGGCCGAACGCCCCGACCGCGTCGGCTGACCGCGCGCCCGATTACGCCGGTGGCGGCGGTTGGTACAAGGACTCGGTCACCGTCTCCTTCACGGCCAACGGCGACCCGCTGCTCGCCGACGGAAGCGCAGGCAGCGGTGTGAACCTCGCGACGCTCTCGGGCGCACAGACGTTCAGCACCGACGGCTCGCACACCGGAAGCGGCACCGTCGCCGACAACGTCGGCAACGTCTCCGCGCCCGGCACGCTGACCGTGCAGGTCGACGCAAGCGCGCCGAGCATCGGCGTCAGCTGTCCGGCGACCGTCGCCGTCGGCTCGAGCGCGAGCGCGGTCGTGACCGCTTCCGACGGTCAGTCCGGGCTCGCCTCGGACCCCAGCGGTACGGTCCCGATCGACACGACCAAAGCCGGCTCGCAGACGATCTCGCGCACGGCGATCGATAACGTCGGACACGAAGCGAGCAGCTCGTGCACGACGAACGTCGTCGAGACGAGCGTCATCAGCGGCACGCTCAAGCACAAGCTCGTCGTCAAATCAGGCGAAGCCGTCGAGCTGAGCTCCTCGGCCGTCGCGAAGACGATCGAAGTCCAGCCCGGCGGGTCGCTCGACGTCGAGGGCGCGAGTACGAAAGGAATCAAAGCGAGCGACGCCGGCGTGATCCGCGTATGCGGCGCGAAAGTCGGCGCGATCAAGATCACCGGCTCGACCGGGCCCGTCGTGCTCGGCGACGGCGAAGGCTGCTCGCCGAGCAGCTTCTCCAACGGCGCCGCGCTGCAGGGCAACACCGGCGGCGTCGAGGTCGTCGGCGACTCGTTCAAAGGATCGGTCACGATCAGCGGCAACAGCGGCGGCGTGACCGCGACCGGAAACACGATCGGCAAGAACCTCACCGTGAACGCCAACGGCGGCACCGTGATCGACGAACCGAACACCGTCTCCGGCAAACGCAAGCTCCAGGGGCGCAGGATGAGCGCCAAGCGATAACCCGCAAGCAGCGGAGCGCGGGCGGGCGGGAGGGACGCCCGCGCTCCGTCGCCGCCGCGGTCGGCTGGCCGCAGCGGCGAACGCACGTCGACCGGCGGCCGGCCCTGCCCACGGTCGCCGGTCGACGGCGGGTAGCGGGTAGCCTTGCGACGATGAGCGCCGGCCGCGACTGCCGATGACGAGCGTTCGCGACGCCGCCTTCGAGCTGTTCCGTGCGTCACGGGATGACGACGATCTTCGGCAACCCCGGCTCGACCGAGCTGCCGATGCTCGGGCCGCTCCCCGACGACTTCCGCTACGTGCTCGGCCTGCAGGAGGCCGTCGCCGTCGGCATGGCCGACGGCTTCGCGCAGGCCAGCGGCAACGTCGCGCACGTCAACCTCCACACGGCGCCCGGCCTCGGCAACGGCGTCGGCGCGATCTTCAACGCGCGCGCCAACCACGTCGCCGCTGCTCGTCACCGCCGGCCAGCAGGTGCGCCCGCTGATCACGATGCAGGCGCAGCCTCGCCAACCGCGACGCGATCGAGGTGCCGAAGCCATACGTCAAGTACAGCTACGAGCCGCCGCGCGCCGCCGACGTCCCGTTCGCGCTCGCGCAGGCGATCCACCACGCGACGCTGCCGCCCGCCGGGCCCGGCGTTCGTCTCGATCCCGATGGACGACTGGGCCGTCGAGCTCGAGCCCGCTCGACTACGCACACGCAGATCGCGCGCACCGTCGCCGGGCGCGCGCAGCCCCCGGCTGCGGCGATCGCCGCGCTCGCCGAGCGCCTGCGCGCGGCGCGCCGCCCGGTGCTCGTCGCCGGCCCCGACATCGACGCCTCCGGCGGCTGGGACGCCGCCGTCGAGCTCGCCGAGCGCCAGCGGCTGCCCGTCTGGGCCTCGCCCGCGACCGGCGGCGGCCGGATCGGCTTCCCCGAGGACCACCCGGCCTTCCAGGGCGTGCTGCCGCCGGCCGTCGGACCGCTCGGCGAGACGCTCGCCGGCCACGACCTCGTGCTCGTCGCCGGCTCGTCCGTCTTCCCCTACTACCCGAACATCCCCGGCGACTTCCTCGCCGAGGGCGCCGAGCTCGTCGCGATCACCTGCGACCCCGACGAGGCTGCGCGCGCGCCCGTCGGCGACGCGATCGTCGCCGACGTCGCGCTCACGCTGCGCGCGCTGCTCGACGCGCTCGGCGACGCGCCCAGCGAGCGCGAGCCGCCGCCGCCGCGCGTCGAGCTCGAGCCCTGTTCCGACGCGGCGGGCAGCTCTCCGGCGGCGAGGTCCACGCGACGCTCGCCGAGCTCTTCCCCGACGACGGGATCATCGTGCTCGAGTCGCCGTCGAGCACCGCCGCGCTGCGCAACCAGCCTGCGCATCGTCGCGCCCCGGCTCCTACTACTTCAGCGCCGGCGGCGGGCTCGGCTTCGGCCTCGCCGCGTCGCTCGGCGTGCAGCTCGCGCAGCCCGACGCGCCAGGTCGTCTGCGTGCTCGGCGAGGGCTCCGCGCAGTACGCGATCACCGCCTTCTGGACCGCCGCCGCCTACGACGTTCCCGTCAAGTTCCTCGTGCTGCGCAACGGCGAGTACTCGATCCTCAAGTGGTTCGCCGCGCTCGAGAGCGTCGAGCGCGCGCCCGCGCTCGACCTGCCGGAGCTCGACGTCGCCGCGACCGCTGCGAGCTACGGCGTGCCCTCGAGCACCGTCGCCGAGCGCGAGCAGCTGCGCGACGCGCTCGCCGACGCGCTCGCGCAGGACGGCCCGCGGCTCGTGCAGGTCGACGTCGCGCCCGGCATGGCGCTCGCCTGAGCTCCCGTCTGCCTGCCGCCCGTGCGCCTATATAGAGTGGCGCGATGAGCCGACGATGTGCATCGAAGCTCGCGCTGCTCGCGCTCCTCGCGGCGCTCGCCGGCTGCGGCGGCTCCTCCTCGTCGGGCAACGGCCTCGCCCAGAAGTCGCCCGCCGAGATCCTCGCCGCGACGAAAGTCGCCGCCGACTCGGCCAGCTCGGTCCACGTCTCGGGCTCGCTCGTCAGCGACGGCACGCCGATCACGCTCGACATGGACCTGATCGCCGGCAAGGGCGGGCGCGGCCAGCTCTCGCAGAACGGCCTGTCCTTCGAACTGATCCAGCTCGGCGGCACCGTCTACATCAAAGGCAGCTCCGGCTTCTACAGCCACATCGGCGGCAAGGCCGCGGCGCGCAGCTGCTCGAAGGCAAGTGGCTGAAGGCCGCCGCGAGCAGCTCCGACTTCGCGTCGATCAGCCAGCTGACGAACCTGCGCGAGCTGCGTCGACCAGACGCTCGCCGCCCACGGTGCGCTGACGAAGGACGCGACGACGACGATCGGCGGGCAGAAGGTCGTCGGCCTGACCGACAAGAGCAAGGGCGGCACGCTGTACGTCGCCGCGACCGGCAAGCCCTACCCCGTGCAGATCAGCAAGGACGGCTCGGGCTCGGGCACGATCACGTTCGGACGCTGGAACGAGGCCGGTCACGCTGTCGGCGCCGGCGAACGCGATCGACCTCTCACAGCTGCAGTCGGCGAAATAACACTCGTCCATTCGTCCAGGCCCCGACGGCGCCCGTCAAGCGCGTCCGTCGCGGCGCCGAACGCGGGATTGCAGGGATCAGGTCCTGTTCCCGATTGCCGTTATCGCGAGTGTGAGCGGAGTTATCCAAGCCAGCTTCCGACGACCCGCCCGGCGCGGGGCGTCCCAGACTCGCCTCGACGACGGCAGCGGCAAGCGCGCGCAGCCCGCCCGGCGCGGCGCCGAGGGTGCGGGAGCCGAGGCGTCCGCCGGCGGTAACGTCGCCGGCGTGGAGCGCAAGCCTTCGAGGCCGAAGCGCGGGCGACGCTCGCCCGAGCCCGACCGCCGCGGCTCGCGCCGCGCGCTGCTGTGGGCGCCGTGGGCCGTGCTCGCGCTCGCCGCGGCCGCCGGCGCCGTGATCGACGCGAGCTCGGCGCTCGAGGTCGTCTGCCTCGCCGTGCTCGCCGTCGCCGCGATCCTGCTCGGCTGGGGCGTCGGCGAGAGCCGCCGCAGCGCGCTCGAGCAGGAGATCGACGGACGCTCGCACGAGCTGCAAGCCGCGCGCTCTCCGAGCTCGAGGTCGCGCAGGCCGAGACCGTCCGCCGTCTCTCGATGGCCGTCGAGTTCCGCGACGAGGACACCGGCGCGCACATCGAGCGGATAGGGCGCTTCTCGACGCTGCTCGCCGAGCAGATCGGCATGGACCCGGACTTCTGCGAGCGCCTCAGCCACGCGGCGCCGCTGCACGACGTCGGCAAGGTCGCGATCCCCGACGCGATCCTGCTCAAGCCCGGCCCGTTGACGGCCGAGGAGCGCGCGATCATCGAGACCCACGCCGAGGAGGGCCACCGCCTGCTGCGCGGCTCCTCTTCCTCGATCCTCGAGCTCGCGGCGACGATCGCGCTGAGCCACCAGGAGAAGTGGGACGGCACCGGCTACCCGCGCGGGCTGAGCCGGCGAGGCGATCCCGATCGAGGGCCGGATCGTCGCGATCGCCGACGTCTTCGACGCGCTCACGAGCGACCGCGTCTACCGCAAGGCGTTCTCCGTCGAGGAGGCCATGCAGATGATGCGCGAACAGCGCGGACACCACTTCGACCCGGTCCTGCTCGATGCGTTCATGGAAGTGCTCGGGAGCTCCGGCCCCGACGCGCGCGAGCGCTCGCGCGCCGATCCACGCGAGCTCGCCGAGAGCACGCTCGAGACCTACGGGACCGCGCTCGAACGCGGCGACGCCGAGACCGCCGAGGGCGCGATCGCCACCGCGATCGAGGAAGGCATCCCCCGACGACGCTGCACGGCGAGGTGATCGCGCCCGCGCTGCAGCGGATCGGCGAGCTGGGGAGCCGGGACGAGATCGACGCCGAGCGCGAGAAGCTCGCGAGGGGATCACGCGGCGCGTGCTCGCGACGCTCTACCGCTACATGGTCGGCAACACCGAGCCCTCGCGCGAGCGCGTGCTGCTCGCCGGCATCGACGGTGACGAGCACGCGCTCGAGCTGCAGATGATGCACGACCAGCTCGCCGCGGCCGGCTTTCAGACGACCTTCGACACCGACCTCTCGCCTCGAGCGCCTGCGCGCGCTCGTCGCGAGCGAGTCTCCCGGCGTGATCGTCCTCGGAGCGACCGACGGCGAGGCCGCCGAGGCGTTCCAGCACGCGATCGAGGAGCTCCACGCGAGCACCCCGAGATCCCGATCGTGCTCGGCGGCGCGGCCGTCGGCGGTGCGCGCCCGCTCGCGCAACGGCATGCGCGTGCTCGAGCGGATCGACGAGGCCGTCGAAGCGGTCGAGCAGCTGCTCGCCACGCGCCCGCGCGCCACCTCGCTGTAGATTCTCCGGCGTGAGCAAGCGCGCGATCGTCACCGGCGGAGCCGGATTCATCGGCTCGCACGTCGTCGACGCGCTGCTCGGCGACGGCTACGAGGTGACCGTCGTCGACGACCTCTCCGCCGGCGACCGCCGGCGCGTCGCGCCCGAGGCCGACCTGCAGGTGCTCGACATCGTCGACCTCGCCGCGCTCTCGGCGCTCGTCGAGCGCGTCAAGCCCGATGCGATCTACCACCTCGCCGCGCAGGCGAGCGTCGTCGCGTCCGTCGAGAACCCGAACCGCGACTGCGAGGTCAACGTGCAGGGCACGCTCAACGTCGTCGAGACCGCCGGCCGTGTCGGCGCGCCCGTCGCCTTCACCTCGACCGGCGGCGCGCTGTACGGCGACGACGCGCCGATGCCGACGCCCGAGGACCGCATCCCGGCGCCGCTCTCGCCCTACGGCGCCTCGAAGTGGGCCGCCGAGGCGTACGTCAAGACGTGGTCGCTCTCCTCGGGCGTACCGCACGCCGTCTGCCGTCTCGGCAACGTCTACGGCCCGCGCCAAAGCCCGCACGGAGAGGCCGGCGTCGTTGCGATCTTCTCTCATCATCTCTACACCGGCAAAGCGCCGAAGCTCTACGGTCACGGCAAGCCGACGCGCGACTACATCTACGTCGGTGACGTCGTCAGCGCGCTGCTCGCCGCGACCGGCAAGGCCGGCACGTACAACGTCGCGACGAGCGTCGAGACCGACGTGATCACGGTCTGGAAGGAGCTGCAGGCCGCCGCCGAGCAGTCCTCGGCGCCCGGCGCCGCCGCGAACCCCGCGGCGCTCGAGCCCGAGCTCGCCGACCTGCGTCCCGGCGAGCTGCAGCACAGCCGCCTCGACATCTCGCGCGCCGAGCGCGAGCTCGGCTGGAAGCCGCAGGTGCCGATCGCCGACGGCCTGCGCCGCACCTACGACGCGCTCGTCGAGGGCTTCCAGGCCGAGTAACCCGCTGTCGCGGGCCTGACGGTCGCGCGCCCCGTCGCGCGCCGCCCACCGCATGCAATTCTGCTCGCGCGTGTTTCGGCGGGCACGTGGTTGACGACGTTAACCGCATGAAAGCGATTCGCACGCCGGCATCGGCGGCGCGCGCGAGCGCCGTCTTCGCGCTGCTGATCGCGCTTGCGACGCTGCTCGTCCCGCCGCTCGCGAGCGCCGCTTCACCCGGCGGCGCGCAGGCGCAGGCGCCCGAAGCGCGCCTCGCCGGCGGCAGCGAATACGGCGTCTCGCGCGCGAGCGCCGTCGCGCACCCCGTCGTCACGAGCCTCGCCGTCCCGAGCAGCGCCGCGCCCGGGCGCCCGCCGCGCGTGACGATGCGCCTCGACGAGGCGCACGTCGCGACCGTCGACGTCACCGTCGCCGTGCACGAACTCAGCACGCGCAAGGCAGCGCTGCTCGCGCGCATGGGCTGGATCCACACCGGCCGCACGATCGCCGTCGTCTGGCCGCACGGCGCGACGATCGCCGCCGGCAGCTACAGCGTCGCGATCAGCGCGCACGACCACCAGCTGCACAGCCTCGCGCGCACCGCGCACAGCTCGGGCGTCGCGACGCTGACCGTCGTCGCCCCCGCACCCGTCGCCAGCGCGCCCGCGCCGGCCGCGCCCGGCCTCGAACCCGGCGTGCCGACGCCCGCGCAGACCGTCGCCGACGGCGCCGTCTTCCCCGTCGCCGGAGCGCACGACTTCGGCGGTCCCGAAAACCGCTACGGCGCGCCGCGCGGCAACCACATCCACGAAGGCCAGGACATCCTCACCGCCGAAGGCACGCCCGACGTCGCGCCGCTCGCCGGCACGATCACCTCGACCGAATACCAGGCCGGCGGCGCCGGCTACTACGTCGTCGAGCAGACGAGCATCGGCTTCGACCTGATGTTCGCGCACTGCAAGGCCGCGAGCACCGTCGTCAGCGCCGGCCAGGCCGTCGCGCCCGGCACGCAGCTCTGCCAGGCCGGCCAGACCGGCGACGCGACCGCGCCGCACCTGCACTTCGAGATCTGGGTAGACGGCTGGCACGAATCGAGCGCGAGCCATTCGATCGACCCGCTGCCGTACCTCGAAGCCTGGGAACACGGCTCCTAGCGTCCCCGGGCGCGCGCGGCGAGCAGGTAGGATCGGAGCTTCGCGCGATCGGTCCGCGAGCTTGCAGCGCACCGATCGACCAGCGGCGAGATAGCTCAGTTGGTAGAGCACACGACTGAAAATCGTGGTGTCCCCGGTTCGAATCCGGGTCTCGCCATTCCTCGCTTGCCCTGCAAACTGGAGCTTTTCGAGCGTTCGCGCCGGGGCCGTTTCGCGACCGTTCTCGACGGTTTCTCGCCTTCGTGGCCCAATCGTGGCCCAGTCGCGTCCGGCTCGGGAGCGAGCGGCAGACCTTGGAGCTGCTCGCGTGCCTTCTGCACGAGCCGGTCGAAGCTCACGCCGTGGCTGCGCTTCGCTCGCTGCTGCAACTGCGCGTAGACGTCCATCGTCATCTTCGAGTCGGCGTGGCCGACCTGATCCATCACCCACTTGACGTCGAAGTTGTTCGCGAGCAGCGCGATCGAGATGTAGGTGCGCCGCATCGTGTGAGGGGTCGTGCGTGGAAGCGGGGGCAGACTTTTCGCGGTCAGTTCGACGCTCGCTTGCGCGGCGGCATCGCGGATGATCTCGGCGACGCGCTGGCGGCTGACGCGACCGCCTCTTGTGTTCTGCAAGAGATAGTCCTCGGGCGTGGTCGAGGCGCCTGCGCGACGCAGGCGGTCGATGTGCTCGATGATCACCTCCGCAAGGTCGGGACTGACCTCGACCTCGCGGATGCCGGTTTCCGTCTTTGCGTCGGGGATGCGGAAGCGCGCGCCTTCGGGATCGTGGAGTCGCACTTGGCCGATGCGGATCTCGCACGCCTCGCCGACGCGTGGGCCTGCGTATCCGTGAATGGCGCAGATCACCCGGCGCCCGAGATAGCCGCGCCCGACGCTCACCCCGGCGCGGCGCAGATGGTAGGAGACGGTGGACTTGGCGATCCCCATCTCCCGCGCGATCTGCTCGGGACGCTTGCCCTGCCGGAACAGATGACTAACAAGCGCCGCTGTCGGCCCCGGCTCGGGTCGAGCCGAGGCGTCGGGGCCGAATGCTCGCTCCTGCTTGGCCGCGGCGTCGATCATCGCCGCGAGCTCGTCCATCTCGAGGAACGTACGACTCGGCTTCGGAACGTGAACCCGCATCCGCTTGCCGCGCGCGGCGTGATGGTCGATGTGGCCGTCCTCGACGGCGTCATCGAGGATCGTCGCGAGCCCTCCTGTGAGCTTGCGCAGCGACGCCGGCCCAAGCGGCACGATTCGCCGCCCGCGGTCGTCGCGCAGGTCGGCGCCCGACTCGATCGCCTCTCGCTGTTCGTTGGCCTCGCGCAACTTGTGCGACTTGAAGGCAAGGAGGACATCGCGGTCGATTTCGTCCAACCGATAGCGGCCGAAGAACGGCAGCAGATGGACCCGAAGGCGCCATTCGTAGTCTCGGGCCGTGTTCTCGCTGATCGGCTTCGCGCCGAGCACGCCGTCGACCTTCGCTTGCAACCACCACTCCGCGTACTCGGCGAAGGTGGGGATCTGCGCGGCCGCCACGGCGTCGAGGAGCGCCTGCGGTCGCTCACGATCTCCTCGATGGCGTCGACGGGTATTCCGCGCGTCTCGGCGCGCCGCCGAGCTTGGCCGACCAGTTCCATGCGCCGCGCGTGCAGCTCGCGAGCGGCCTCGTCCGGCGACCACTGGGCGCGATGCTCGCGTCGCCGAGTCACGCTCGCTCCGAGCTTTGCTCGCCGTGCGAGCCGAAGTGTCGAAAGCTGCTCATCCATGAGTAAGCCGGGCTAAACCTGTCTCGTGCAAACAAACTGTACGCCGACTTTGCGCCGCACGCCGCAGGGGTGGAACATCGACTTGAGATCTGGAGCGCGCCAGCACGCCGTTCCGACTGCCGAAGCCTTCCCGACTATGCTGCGCTGCTGTGGCGGAACCAGCTCGGCGCCAACGAGAGAGGGACGCACCGCCCTGGGAGCACGACGGTTGAGCCATAGCCGCTCAGCGGCGAGACGCCAGCGTTCCGAGGAGAGGAGGGACGTGGCGAAGGATCGACCGTCTGCGACGGGAGGCCGGAGTTTGTCGGACCGGTCTCCCGCCTTTCTGCGCGAAGGGACTAGTGTTCGAGCGCGTGCGCGAGGTCTTGCGACTCGACGAAGTGTGGAAGGGCTTTGACCGACGCCACGCGATCGTGCCGGTGCTGGAGGACATCTCGCTGTCGGTCGCGGAGGGCGAGATCGTCGCGGTAGTCGGCGGGGCGGCCCGGGGAAAGACGACGTTGATCGAGCTCGCGGCGGGGAGGCTCCCGCCGGACCGCGGGCGCGTCCAGATCAACGGCGTCGACGTGACGTGGCTCAAAGACCGTGCCGTCTCGAACTTGGTCGCCGGAAGCATCGGCGTTGCGACGCGCAGCGGACCCCCGCTAAACACGTCGGCCCGCGAGTACATCGAATTGGCGCTCGGCGCGGCCAAGGATGGCCGGCGCCAGCGGTGGGACCGGCGGGAGCAGCACTCAATGGCGGCAGCGGCCCTGGACGAGTTGGACATCGCCGAGTGCGCGCCGTTGCGTTGGGGCGAGCTGTCGGACTGGCAGCGCGTGCTCGTTGAGCTCGCCCAGGCCGTCTGCGTCGGTCCACCGCTGTTGCTCGTTGATGACCTCGCCCGTGACTTCGCGCTCGGCCAGAAGCAAGCGCTGATGGATGTGCTCGAAGGCCTCGCTCGCGAGCGTAAATGCGGGGTGCTGATGGCTGTGTCGGACCACGCCTCCGCTCTGCGCTCTGTGCGCGTCTGGCAGGCTGCACCGCCATCGTCTGCGGCTGATGGCGGATCACACCCAGATCGGAGCCGACACCCCCGACGCGGATGTGCTCAGCTTTGAGCGCCGGTGCGACGCGGGCTGAACACATCAGCGCAAGCGCGGGCAAGGCACGATCGTGTGCGCAGCGAGTTCGCCTCCGTCGGCGAACGTAAAGCGTGCGGCGAAGGGAAAGCCGCCTCTCGGACAGCGATCCGGCAAGACGATTCCGCTCGGCCGGTACGGAACAAACCCGCCGTGTATGTGGTTGTAGTAGGTGATGCCGAGAGGACCGATGGTGGAGCGAAGTCCTACGAGTGCAACATCAGGGCCTTCGGGGAAGCTTTCGATCGGTGGCACGGCGATGGCGAGCGCGCCGCCGAACGGAGGACGCGCCGACAGCAAGCGTCCGTTGAAGATGCGTTCCGCGAGTAGCGGCGCGTACGCGTCGAGAAAGAACAGCAGCGCGATTTCGCCGTTGTCGAAGGGCGCCATGAATACAGCGGTCAAGGCCTCCTCGTCGACAACTTCGTGTGCGACCTCGATGGCACCGGTTGCGGTGCCATATCCCATCAGCGAGCGCGAGGGGCATCCGCTTGGGCCGAGTGTTTCCAACGCCGTCGTCGAGCAGCTCGCGAGGCCGAGGCCGCTCGTGACGATCCCGAAGCCATGCGGGTAGAGCAGGCTTAGCGTGGTAACGGGCGGCGGAAGGCCGCCGTGCGGTCCGGCCAGCACAAAGCCGAACTTGATCGTCGTGCCGCGGCCAAGATGCTCGGGGACAAGAACGACGTGCAGGCTCGCCGACGCCTCTGGTGTCTCGGCGTGAGCGACCGCGGGGAGCGCCGCAGCAAATACGACGAGCACGACGGCCGTAAGCGAGCGCGGGCGCGCGCGTCGTCGCGCACCCATGTCGTCAGTAGGAGAGCGTGCCGGTGGTCTGCATGACCGCCGCATAGGACCCGCGATTGATGGTCCCGTAGAAGCCGCCAGTACCGTGCGCGCTCCGGTAGCGGCCGGTGCCCCGCGCCACGGTCATTGTGCCGCTGAAGCTCGGTTCTCCGGGGTCGCCTCTGGGCTTGCCCGAGCCTTGCCCGGTGAGCGAGCCGACATCGCGCACGGTGATCGTGAAGCGAAAGACGATCGGAGCGCCGACCGTCACGTACGCGCGCACGGCGCCAGGCAGAGAACCCCTAGCTTGGCCTTCCTCGAGGATTTCGTCGCAGGAGCAGCGGACGCGGTGCATATGCGCGGTGTCGGTGACGCGCAGGATGCGCGCGTCGTGCACGCGATGCCCGCCGACGGCGCTCGTGGCTCCCGGTGCGCTCGAAGCAAACGCGAGCACCGCACCACAGCCGATCAGCGTTGTCGTCCTGCGCACCATCGGTCAGGCATCATCAGACGACGTGTCTCTTGTCATCCAGCCGATCGGAACCTTTTGCATGGGCCGACACATTACCGACGAGAGCAGATAGCGTTCGCCGGCAAATGGCGCGCCCGCATCGAGACGAGGTTCCAGCGGATATGGCGGTGCTCGGCCTAGTCATCGAGCGCCCGAACCAAACCCCCCTGTGGTACGCGAACGCCCTCGCTCAGCGCTTTCCGCGCGCCGGCTTCGCAACGTCGACGGCGCACACCGCTCTGCTTCGGATGGCGCGTGGGGATGTGCCGCGGGTGCGTTGCACACACGCTGTCCCGCAAGATGGCTCGACGGACCGCTACGAAGCTATGGCTGATGGACACAGCGCGTTCCAGTCGTGGATGTTCCGACCGCCGACGGCGATCCCGGCGGTGCGCCAAGCCATCTACGGCCGGATCGCGCTGGCGCGGCTGGAGGACTTGCCGCGACTCATCTGCCTCGTGCGCGAAGAAGAAGTTATCGCCACGCAGCTCTACGAGGAGGCGAGCGCGGATCTGCGCCAACATGAGATCCGCAAGCTCGGTCGCGGCGGCGGGGACAACGCCCAAGCAGACTTCGAGCGCGAAATTCACGAGACGTGGCTGTACGTCGCACCGCTGCATTGGTCCTCGCGCGCGACGTTGTGCCTGGACGTTCTGGACCGCCTTGAAGAAATCGCGCGGGACGCAGGACTCTCCGTCGACGTGCACGAGCCCGCAGGCGTAAAGCAACGCCAAGCGCGCGCAGGATGAGCAGCGCGGCGGCGATGAATGACGTCCTGCGACTGGACGGCGTGTGGACCGCCTTCGATCGTGGGTGGGTTCTCGAAGACGTCTCGCTGTCGGTCGCAGAAGGCGAGATCGTCGCCGTCGTCGGTGGCGGAGGGCAGGGGAAGACGACGTTGATCCGGCTGGCAACGGGCACACTGCCGGCAGATCGTGGCAGGGTGCTCGTCAACGATGTCGACGTCGCCGGACTGAGCGACGGCGAGTTGTCGCGCATGCTCGCGAGCGACATCGGCGTAGCAACCGGCGTCGGGCCAGTGCTGGGCCTTACGGTGCGCGATTACATCGAGACGAGAGTCGCGGCGCCGAAGGATCGTGTTTGGCGCTGGTCGCGGCGCCGTCGGTGGGGCAGGCGCGAGCAGCGACGGATGACCACGGCGGTGCTCGACGAGCTCGGCATCAGCGAGTGCGCGGACCGGGAGTGGAGGGCGTTGTCGGACTGGCAGCGCGTGCTCGTCGAAGTTGCGCAGGCAGTGGTCGTGTCTCCGCGCCTCCTGCTCATCGACGACCTCGCGGGCCGTTTCGACCTACGTCAGAAACAAAGGCTGATGGACGCGCTCGAAACGATCGCGAGCGAGCGCGGATGCGCCGTCCTGATGGCCGTCTCCGACGATGCTTCCGCGCTGCGCGCGGTGCGCGTCTGGCGGCTGCACCGCCGCAAGTTGCGGCTGATGGCGAGCCACTCCGGCGCTGACACGGCTGCCGACGTGATCCCACTGCGACGAGAACAGAGCGCAGGCCCGTCGTGATGTTGGAGACGCGCGATCTCGTCAAGCACTACCGCGTGGGGCTCGAAACCGTGCACGCCGTCGACTCGGTGTCGCTGTCGATCGACGCGGGAAAGTTTGTCGCGATGTATGGGCCGAGCGGGTCGGGCAAGTCGACATTGCTCGACTTGATCGCGGGCTTCCAGGCGCCCGACAGTGGCCAGGTGATCGTTGACGGACGGGACATCGCGACCTTCTCAGAACGCGAGCACGCCGAGTATTTGCGCAACGTCGTCGGAGTCATCGGCGACCTGCACGAACTGATGCCGGCCGCTTCGGCCCGCGAAAACGCGGCGCTGAAGTTGCTGCGCGGCGACCCGCGCCACGCGACGCGACTGGTTGAGCCGCTGTTGCGAGAGCTGGGCCTGGGCGACCGGATGAGTCAGCCGGTCAACAGGCTGTCAATGGGAGAGCGCCAGCGCGTCATGATCGCGCGGGCGCTGGCGACGCAACCGCGGTTGGTTCTGGCCGACGAGCCGACGGGCAATCTCGACACACGGCGGAGCCGCGAAATCCTCAATCAACTGCGCGCGCTCTGCCGCTCACGCGACATGGCGCTGTTGCTGGCGACGCACGACCCGCAGGCAGTCGGCTTTGCGGACTGCGCGTACGAACTGTGCGACGGTCGCCTGCACGAATACAGCCCGGAGGATGTGTTCGTGCGCCCTGGCGAGGCGACGTCGCAACCGAGTTGACGAATGCTTGGGCCTCGCCAGATCGTCTTCGTTGAGCGAATGCGTCTGCGCGCGCGGTCGGTGGTCGGGCAAGACCTGCTGGCCGTGCTCGGCATCGCCGTCGGTGTGGCGCTGCTGTTTGCCAGCCAGGTCGCCTCGCAAAGTCTCGACGGGTCCGTGCGGCAGCTCGCAAGCCGACTCGTCGCGGGGACGCAGTATCAGATCGACGCACGTAGCAGCGAAGGCTTCGCCGAAGGCATCGTGCGCGAAGTACGCGCCGTGCGTGGAGTCCGCGCGGCGCTACCGCTAATGGAGCAGTCGGTGACGGTGGTCGGCCCCAAGGGGCGAGCATCGGTCGACCTAATCGGCGCCGATCCGCGCTTTGCGCGTTTCGGAGGACCGCTGTTGCGGCACTTCTCCGCGCGTCAGCTCGCGCATCAGCGCGCCATCGGCTTGCCGGTGCAGATCGCGAATGCGGTGGGCGTGCAGGCATTTCAGAACGCGGTATTGCAGGTGCGAGGCGTCAGCAAGGAAACCTTCATCGGTGCGACGCTGAGCGAACGCGAAGTCGGCAAGCTCGCCGACAGTCAGGTCGCGCTCGCGCCGATCTCCTACGCGCAGGAAGTTGCCGGCAGCCCCGGACGGATCACACGCGTGTTCGTGCAAGTGCAGCCGCACGAGGGCGCGGCGGCGTACGCGGGCTTGCGCGCCATCGCCACGGCGCACCATCTGAACCTCGTCCCTGCCGACAACGACGCGACGCTGTTTGCGGTCGCGTTCGGTCCGGCCGAACAGTCTGAGGGGCTGTTCAGTCTCATCAGCGCGGTGGTGGCATTTCTCTTCGCGTTCACGGCGATGCTGCTGACTGTGCCGGAGCGGCGCCGATTGATCGAACTGATGCGCAAACAGGGCTATGAGCGCGGCGAGGTCGTACAGGTGATGCTCGTCGACGCGTTTGTGCTCGGCGCGCTCGCTTGCGTGCTCGGCCTGGGCGTTGGCGAGTTGCTGTCGATCGAGGTCTTCCACACAGAACCGGGCTATCTCTCCTTCGCGTTCCCGGTGGGCGCCCCGCGGATCGTCACGCCGCTTGCCGTAGGCGAGGCGGTGTGCGCGGGGATGCTCGCCGCGTTTCTTGGCGTGCTCGCTCCTGTGCGCCGGATGCTTGCTGCGCCGCTGCGCGCGCAGGTCGCCCCCGACCGGCCGGTGCGCCACTGGCGCGTCGCACTCGCCGTCGCGGGTCTCGTTTGCCTGTGCATCACGACGGCGGTCCTGATCTTTCGGCCGTCGGCGGCGCTCGGCGGCAGCATCGCACTGGTGCTCGCGATGATCGCCTTGCTGCCGTTGCTGTTCGACGCATGTCTTGTTGGCGTCGGGCGTGTGTGGCGTCTGTTCGGTGGAACGTCCGTGCGCCTGGCAGTGGCGGAGCTGCGCGACCCGCTGACGCGCGTACGCTCCCTAGCGGTCGCGGCGACGGGCGCCATCGCGGTCTTCGGCAGCGTGGCGATCACCGGAGCGCAGCACAACCTCGAACACGGCCTGGACCGAACGGCGCACGAATGGAACCAAGCGGCGGACCTGTGGGTGTCCCCACCGGGCGAACCGAACACGCTGGGAACTACCGCGTTCCCGAGTGGGATCGCACAGAAGCTCGCGGGCCTGCCGGGCGTGCGCAGCGTCGGCCTCTACCGTGGCAGTTTTCTCGACGTCGGCAACCGGAGGGTGTGGGTGATCGCGCCGCCGCCGACGGCTGCGCAACTGCTGCCGCCGGGCCAGCTCACTGTCGGCGACATCGCGCGCGCCAACGAGCGCCTGCGCGCGGGCGGCTGGGCGATCCTCTCCGAAGCCCTAGCGTCGGAAAAGCATCTGCACATCGGCGACAGCTTCACGCTCCCGTCGCCGCAACCGATGACGCTGCGCGTCGCGGGACTGAGCACTAACGGGGGATGGCCTCCGGGCGCGATCGTGCTCAACTCCAACGACTACGCGCGCGCCTGGGGCTCGACGGCAGCGAGCGCCGTGACGGTCGACACGACGGACGGCGCATCCGCGTTGCAGGTCAAGGCGGAGGTCACACGAGCGCTCGGACCGCACGGCGGGCTAGCCGTGCAGACCGCGGGCGAGCGCGAAAGCGAGTGGAAGCGCATCAGCCATCACGGCCTTGCTCGGTTGACCGAAATCGCGCGCCTCGTTCTCGGCGCCGCGATCATCGCAATGGCGGGCGTCATCGCGTCGATGATCTGGCAGCGTCGCGACCGGATCGCCAGCATCCGGCGCCAGGGCTTCACGCGTTGGGAGGGCTGGCGCATCTTGCTTGTCGAGAGCGTGATCCTGTTGTTCACGGGCTGCTCGATCGGCGCGGTCTTCGGTTTGTATGGTCAGCTCTTGCTGTCCCATGCGCTGACGAGTGTCACGGGCTTTCCGCTGGTCGTTGGGCTGGGACCGTTGATCGCGCTCACGACAGTGGCGATCGTGAGCGCGTCGGCGCTGGCGATCGTCGCGGTGCCGGGGTACTTCGCCGCTCGTGTGCGTGCGACGGTGGCCAAGCCCGCCTAGTCGCCTACACCGCGTCGTCTCATCCACCCACACGGCGGTCGCGCTCGTGCGCGCCGTGTGGCGCGAGCTGACCTGGGGATTGCCAGCGACCGCCTGCGAGGTCGACCGCTGGCGTGCCCGCGCCGCCGCAATTCCCGACGCGGCGCTGCGCGCGGACGCGTTGGAGGCGATCGAGCGCAAGCGGGGCAACATCGACGGCGCGGTCCTGTTCAGCACGGTCGCACAGCGACGCTCGGCAGCGCTGCTACGGCTGCTCGTGGCGTTCGAGGTTCTTGCGGACTACCTGGACTGCACGAGCGAGCGGGGCGCGTTCGTAGGTGTGCACAACGGATGCCAGCTCCACCGCGCACTCATCGAGGCTTTGGAGCCCGAGGCTCCGCTTTCGGACTACTACAGCTTTCACCCGTGGTGCGACGACGGCGGCTTCGTCGCGGCGCTCGTGCAGACGTGTCGCGAGGCGTGCGTACGCCTTCCTTCCTACGGCGTCGTGCAGCCGTTCGTCGCACGAGGGACCGCGCTCGCGCAAGTGCTCGCGCTCAACCACGAGGAAGAGGCGAAGCGCCGCGACATGCTCCTGGGCGCTTGGGCGGCTGCGCACTTCTCGAGCGACGAGCTGGCGTGGTTCGAGTGGACGGGTGGTGCAAGCGCCTGGCTGACGGTGCTGGCGCTGCTGGCGCTCGCCGCCGACGAGGAGAGCGGCGCGGCAGAAGCGCGTATGACGTCCCACGCGTATCTGCCGTGGATCTCGCTCGCGGGCACGCTGCTCGACAGCTACGGCGACCACGACGTCGACATCGACAGCGGTGCGCACAGCTATGTCGCCCACTACCCCTCGGCGAGCGTGGCGACGCGGCGGATCGCTGCGGTGATGCGCCGCGCCCTGGCCGAAGCGTCATCGCTTCCCGACGGCGCGCGGCATCGCGTGCTCGTCAGCGCAATGGCCGCGATGTACCTCAGCAAGGACAGCGTGCGCTCGCCGCAGTGGCGAGCGCACACGCAAGCGCTGATCCACGCGTCGGGGGCGCTGACGCGGCTGCTCGTTCCGCTGCTGCGCGCATGGCGGATTGTCAACAAGCAACAAGGGATATAGGAGGAGACGGAGATGCAGATCGTCGGGAACCTTCACGCTGGGTCGCCATCGTCGCGCGGGGGGCTGCCGCGCGGTGCGCCGCTGCCCGCGGTCGTACAGACCTACGCGTTCTGGCGCAATCCACATGCCTACCTACACTGGTGTCGAGGCAAGTACGGGAGCACGTTCACGATGAGGCCGCTCGGCAAACCGCCGCTGGTGTTCATGGCGCGCGCCAGCGACATCAGGGCGATAGTCACGGCGCCGGCAGACGTGCTGCGACCGGGAGAGGGCGGCGCGGTGATCGCCCCGTTGGTGGGGCGCGATTCGTTCATGCTCGCCGACGGCGAGGACCATCTCGCCGGTCGTCGGCGTATCCTGCCCGGCTTCGGTCACGAGCGCGTAAGTGCACACACGCGGATGGTGCGGACGACCGTCGAGCGCGAGATCGCAAGCTGGCCGCTCGACACGCCCGTCGCGCTGCACGGACGGCTGCGCGCGCTGACGTTGCGCGTGATCCTGTACGCGATCTTCGGCGTCGGGGACGATCGCGTCGACGAGCTGCATCGGCGCCTGGTGGCGATGTTCACGGTGGCGGCGAGCCTGACGCTGCACATGCCGGCACTGCGTTACTCCCCACCTTGGCGGCACGCCTGGCAGCGGTTCCTCGCCGACCGCGACAGCGTCGACGCGCTGCTCGCAGAGCTGATCGTGGAGCGCGCTCACAGCAGCGCCCACGACCGCGGGTTGCTCGCGCTGTTGCTGGGGCCGATTCACGTCGACGGCGGGGCCGAAACGATCGGCGGCGTGCGCGACACGCTGATGTCGCTGATACTCGCGGGTCACGAGACGACCGGCGCGGAGCTCGCTTGGGCGATGCAACTGCTCGCGCATCATCCCGCCGTCATGGACCGCCTTGTGCGCGAGCTGCATCGTAATAGCGATGGCGAGGCGTATCTCGATGCGGTCGTCAACGAGGTCTTGCGCCATCGCCCGGTGTTCTTGTTCACGATCCCCCGCGCAGTTGCCAAGCCGTACGAGGTCGGCGGCCGCACCTATCACCCGCCCGTGCATCTCGTCGGCTGTGTCCATCTGATGCAGCACGACGCAGGAGCGTACGCGCAGCCCGAAGCGTTCCGCCCTGAGCGCTTCTTGGACGAAGCGCCGAGCGCGGACGCATGGATGCCGTGGGGCGGCGGTCGCAAGCGCTGCCCCGGCCACCATCTTGCGTTGTTGGAGATGCGCACCGTCCTGCGCACGCTGTTCGAGAGTCTTGCGATCGACCCGGCGACTGCGCGTGTCGAGACGGCGCGCTGGCGCACGGTAATCGTCACGCCCGGCAGCGGATGCCGCGTCGTACTACGCAGGCGGCGCGACGTATAGCGGTGTTTCCGTTTCTTTGTGAAAGAAATCCCAAGCAGACGAACTTGGCGACCGTCAATATGCGGAACGCGATGACCGGGCGATGCCTGCACCAAGGAGAGGTTGTGCAAGAGGGTTGGGCGTCAGCGCCAGTCGACCCGGCGGACCCCCCCGCCGAGTGCGACGTCTCAGCGTCCAACATGCCTCGGGCGGGTCGGGCGACCAGGGGGCCGGGGGCTTACCTCACTTTCTTCCCCCGGCCCTCTGGTCGCCCAACCCGTCCTGGCGTGTCGCCGAGGACACCCGCGCCAATGACGAGCAACGCCGAGGCAGCCTAGTAGCCGTGGCCAAGGACCAGAGTCACGCTATCTCGATAACGCTCTCGCCTGCACAGGTCGACACCGTTTGTCGTTCCGCGGCGCAGAGTCAAACGCCGAACGTAGTCGCCGTCGTGAGCAAGCGTCTTCGCGCTGAGCGCGCCGTGAATGGCAAGGCGAGCACGTTCCTGACCGATCCCTCAGACCTACGCATGTCGCGGTCGATGTTGCGCGGCCTGTCGCTACTGACGTGCTTCGGCGACGAGAACGAACCCCGCGGCATCGTCGAGATGGCCGAAGAATTGGACATGAGCCCCAGCACCGCCCACCGCTATGCGCTGACGCTGGTTCACATCGGGCTCCTAGAGCGCGCCCCGGACACGCGTAAGTACAGCCTGCCAAGGCTGGACTGACCGTCGACTGAGGCACGTACGCGCTGTCTGAGCCCTGACGATGCAAGTGGCACAAGAAACGCGGGCCGCCGCCGTAGGCGGGGACTCCGATCCACTTTCTGCCCGCCTGATCGGCCGCCCACTTTCGGCAATCAGACTGCCGGCGACAACCGGGGCGGTTGTCGATCTTGTAGAGATTGATCGTGCGGTGCTCTACTTCTACCCTGGCAACGTATGCTCGCCAGAAGGCGGCTACGACAGCCCGGCGCTCGATGAGGTGCAACATCGCGCCTTCGCGAGGCACTGGTCCGACTTTCTCGCACTGAACTGCATGGTGTTCGGCGTAAGCAGCCAATCGGGGGATGAGCAGAGCGTCACCGTCTCCGCGCTTGGTGTCGGTCAGCCGCTTCTGTGCGACAGCGATCTGCGCCTGGCGGACGATTTGGGCCTACCGACCTTCACGGTCGATGGCACCCCCTGGTACTGCCGGCTTATGCTCGTCGTCGACGACGGGATGATCGCACACGCGTTCTACCCAGTGATTAGCGCAACGCGCAGTCCGGCCCAGGTAGTTGCGTGGACAAGGCGGCAGGGATGGGCTTAAGGGAGCCGAGCGGCGCACGGCGGCTGAGCGATTTTCTCCGACAGTCGAGTCCTGGCCGGTCAGCCGAGGTGTGAGCGCGCCATGGCGAGCCGATGCCAGCCCCAAGGCGCATTGACTACTCGCGAAGAGAGGCGAGACCTCTCGTCCCGCGCCAAGCCGACTGTCGACCTCGGCAGGCAGAGGACCGAACCGATCGGTCGAGACCACCTTCAGAGTATTCGAGGCGATCTCGTTGGGCGGCTGCGAGGGCGGCGTGCGGAGATAGAGGCGGCGATCCTCCTTCGCGTGCGCGACGGCGTTCCTGATCCGGTGGGGCCGAAAGACGCCGAGTACCTCTCGGGGTTGCGCGCGGCAGTGCCGGCGCTCGTTGACTACGGCCTCTCTGGCATCGAGCAGGGGGAGGAGTTTTCGGAGCCGGTCCCCTCAGCTGCGTTGACCCAAGCACACCGCGCGGCGCGGATCGGCGTGAGCCTGGGCACGGTGCTGCTCCGTTACACCGCGGGCTACGCACTGCTCGAGGGGTTCGTCATCGAGGAAGCTGAGAGCGGCGAATTTCTGGGCCAAGGCAACGTGCTGCGCCACGTGCTGGGGATTTTCGCATCCATACTCGAACGGCTGACATGCTCGATCGCGCAGGAGTATGAGCGCGAGCTCGAGCGCGCGGGACGTTCGCTCGGGCGACGCCGCGTCGAGCACGTGCAGAGATTGCTCGCGGGGGAGCGAGTCGACCTCGACGCGCTTGGTTATCAGCTCGACGCGTGGCACCTGGGTGTGATCGCGACGGGTTCCGAGGCTCAAGGAGCCCTACGCGCACTCGCGGCCGGCGTTGATCGTCGGCTCTTGGCAGTTCCCCAGGGTGAGGAAGCCGTTTGGGCCTGGCTGGGAGGGCCGCGACGGCTCGCCGTTGACGACCTAGAGCGTCTGCCGTCGGTCGCGGCGGGTACGACTGCGGCGCTGGCGATCGGCGAGCCGGGGCAGGGACTCGACGGCTGGCGCCTGACGCACAAACAGGCCCAAGCCGCATTGCTGGTCGCACTGCACCGACGAGGGAAACCGACACGGTACGCCGAGCACATGCTCGCCGCGGCCGCACTTCGAGACGAAACGCTAGCCACATCATTGAAAGAGATGTTCCTCTCGCCCCTCGCGGGCCTGCGAGACGGTGGGACGGCCATGCGCGCCACACTGCGCGCGTACGTCGCTGCCGGGTGCAACACATCGTCGACCGGACATGCGCTGAAGGTCTCTCGACGCACCGTCGAAACGCGCCTACGAGCGGCGGAGCAGCTGCTCGGCCGCTCCCTGCGTACGTGCTTGGCCGAGCTCGAGGTGGCGTTGCTTATCGAGGAGCTCGACGCCGTCAGCGCATAAGGGCACCACCTAGGACCGCTGGAACGACCCGAAGGTTGGCACGATGGCGTGTTTTGATAGCGCCGTTGAGCACATTGGCGTGGCGCGCCCCGCCGGCTGCCGTTAGAACGTACGAGAGCGTCTGTGACCACGGGAGGGGACCATTACCGTGTAGGTTGCGGCGACGCGCCACCGCCACAGCCGCCTTCAGAATGCGGACAGTGGCTGCTCGCGCTGGCGCTCGTGACGCTAGGCGTAGGCGTGCTGGTTGCCGTGTTTACTGGCGCGGTCGGCGCGAGCGGTCCGGTAGCGATGGTGGACCCGCCGCCGGTGGTGGCGACAACGACGCCGATCCCTGGAGTAGCTGCTGCCAGGAGCGTTCTCGTTGCTGCGGGCAACGAGACGGTGTCGGCAGGAAAGGACACAATCCCGCCTCACGGCAGCCGTCGAGCAAGGCGCAGCTACGATCGTCCTCGCGCGGTGGTCGTGGCACGACTAGCGCATGCGCAGCGCCAAGCCGCGAGTTCGGTCCTCGATCTGACGGAAGCGGCGATACCCGCACGGTGGATCGAAGGCTTCTATCCCATCTATGCGGTCGCTCAGCGCACGTTCGGCGTCAACTGGCTGCTGATTGCCTCGATTCACAAGCAGGAGTCGGCATTCTCGACCGACCCGACGACCTATGAGGGACTGAATTTTGCCGGCTGCTGTGGGGGGCCGATGCAGTTCAACGTCACGAACGGTCCTGTAACTACCTGGGACCTCGTGAGCGACTCCTACCGCTACGGGAGGCGCCCGGCCGTCTACGACCACATGACGGCCAGGCATCCCTCGATCTATGACGACTTCGACGCTGTCATGGCCGCCGCTCATCTGCTCTCAGAGGACGGCGCGACCTATGCGCTGAACGGAGCTGCGTGGGCGGCGGCGTATGACTACTACGGGCACGACGCGGACGGGGTGACCTACGCTGATCAGGTGCTCGCCCGGGCGATCGGTTGGTCACAGCATGGCTTCTGCGCAAGCTGTGGCGTGGACTTGGCGACGGTGGAAGCTGTGTACGCTGCGTATGGCGCGCCAGTGCTCGCGAGTTCGGCAATCGCCGCGACCTCGCACCGCCCTCTGCCACGCGATCGCCGCTGAGCCCAGAATCATCATGGCGTCCCAGAGGGCTGCCCTAACTGGCTTGGTTAGCAGAATGGCTGTCTTTGATACCGCAACTGAGCACATTGGCATAGCGCGACCCAAGACCAAGGCGTTAGAAGTTAGAGCGAGTTCATCGGTCAGCTTCCAGACCACGCTCGGCGCGAGCAAGAGTCATCGCTCGTAAGCCGGTTCGGTTATCTGGAGCCGCGCCCTCGATACACGAGGTGCGCATCGAAGGGCGTTCTACCAACCGCAAGTCGCGACGAATCGAGGGGACAGCGTGATTGGCGTAGCGGCACAACGGCTCGCGGACCTTACCCGCATACCCGGCAGACGTTGCGGCATCCGAATCGCGAACCGCGCTCGGTGCGCTACGGCGTGTCGGCTCACCAGCTCAAGAGTCAAGCGTGTTCACGAGCGCTCCTAGAGGTAGACAGCGCGGCGCCGGTCGCGCTCGAAGGCCTAACCAGATGCCGACAGAAAAGGGGCAGTGACGTGACCGAACTAATGAGCGCAGGCAATCGCGTCTTGCTGAGCCGACACGCAAGACTAGTCATTGCACTTGCGATTGTCGCGTTGGTGCTCGCCGGTTTTCCGATGGCGTCACCAGGCGATACCGTCAAGCTAGCTGGCCAGCCCCCAGACGCGCGAGCGGATCATCCCAGCACGACGCAGCCGAGGAGAAGTACCGTGCTCCCGCCGACGCACGCTGCCGCTAGAAGGGCGCCGACGAACGCCGAACCAAGGCGAGAGACCTCGTCGACCCAGCCCGAAGCTCGCCTTTCGCTCGGTTCCTCACCTGGCGCCGAACTCCTGCTTTCGAAGGCTCAGCCCTCGGCCGAATCCGAGCAATCGAAGCTGTCGGCGCCGACGAAATCCCAGAGTCCAGGAGCTGTAGGTCTGAGAAGGAAGTCTCGGACGAAGTTCGAGCACCTACGGCACGCACAGGCAGCGCAGACTCGCGCGCGAAGCGTTCCCGGCCGTGATCGAGAAGCAGGCAGGTGGGCCGCCATCGCTGCCGGCCGGGCAGCAAGTCGTGGGCTACCTGAGCCCGACGGCCGCGCAGCTCAAGCTCCCGGACGGAAGGCATGCCGTCGTCGAATCGACGCAGCCGATGGCCAAGGAAACCTCTCCCGGCCATTTCGTTCCGCTCGATCTCGGCCTGAGCGCCGCAGGCGACGTTTACGAGTCGGTGAGGCCAGTCGTGGGGACATTGATCCCGAAGAAGCTCAGCGAAGGCATAGCGCTACCAGAAGCGGGCATATCGTTGACACCGGTCGATGCCCAGGGAGCCCCCTTGGAAGGCGAGGGGACGATCGACGGTGCGTCCGTTCTCTACACGAACACCCAGACCAGTACGGATCTCGCCGTCAAGCCGACAACGCTGGGTGTCGAGGCAAGCGCAATCCTGCGCTCGCCGGCAAGTCCTCGGCGGCTCTATTTCCGCGTGAGCTTGCCGCCCGGTGGGAGGCTCGTCCAGTCAGCCGGCGCGAGCCTCGCGCGGGTCGTGCAGAACGGACGGACGATCGCGCTCGTGCGGCCTCCGAGCGCCACAGACGCGGAAGGCATCCCGGTACCGGTCTCAATGAGCACGATCGGTGACCTGCTCACAGTGACGGTGTCCACGCAGGAACGCGAATACCGCTGGCCACTCGAGGTCGACCCAGAACTCGCAAAAGTGATCGATCCCACGAGCTCTGAACACAGCAACTGGCTTTGGCACGCCAATCAGGAATCGAAGTTCACGCATCATTGGGAAACCAACACGCTAACTCAGTACAACGTCGGGGGTTCGGTTGCGCCCGGTGAATACACGGACGCGGAGTACCTCACGCAAGGCGAATCGAAAATATACGAGGTCGAAATCGATTCCGCTGGCACGGTGCGCAAAGGGCGTGCGAAGCTCGAACTCGATCACGCCGGCGGTGTTGAACAGAAAGCCGTTATCGCCGAAAACGCGAGCTACGGGACCACCCCAACCACGCTCTGTGCAAGCGCCGGATGCCCGATATCAGGGGGAGGGGCTGGGAACCTCGCGGCCTTCAAGCTCGAAGCGACTGAACCTCTGAGCGAAACGTACAGGGCGGATTCAACCAGTGCTCGCAACAGTTTGCGTTTCGAGAGATCGTAGATGCTCGTCAAGCGCTTCAGCGGGCGTGCGCCAGCCGAGTGTCTTGCGTGGTCTGCTGTTGAGCGTGGCGGCGACTGCTTCGAGGTCCTCCGCGACATGCCTGGCGAGGTTCGTTCCTTTCGGGAAGTACTGGCGGAGCAGGCCGTTGGTGTTCTCGTTCGTTCCTCGCTGCCACGGGCTCTGAGGGTCGCAGAAATACACCGACAGGCCGCTGTCGATGGTGAGCTGTGCGTGTTGTGTCATCTCGGATCCTTGATCCCAGGTGAGCGAGCGACGCAGCTGCTCTGGAAGCGTCACTATCTGGGCGGTAATCGCGTCACGTACCGCTTCGGCGCCGCGCCCCGCTAGCGGCGGACCGTTCTTCACTCTTGGGCCGCCTTGGCCGGGCATTGGCGGCAGGTGAAGCAGCATGGTGAAACGTGTGCTCCGCTCCACGAGCGTCCCGATCGCTGTCTGGTTTGAGCCGAGGATCAGATCGCCCTCCCAGTGACCTGGGACTGCGCGGTCCTCGGCCTCGGCGGGGCGTGCGCTGATCATGATCTGCTCGTTGACGTAGCTCTTGCCGCGAGCTCGCGTGCGAGCCCTGGGCACCCTCAGCGCTCTGCCGGTCCGCAGGCAGGCCGTGAGCTCGCGCCGCAGTGCGCCGCGGCCCTGCACGTAGAGCGCTTGGTAGATCGCCTCGTGGGAGATCCGCATCGACTCATCATCGGGGAAGTCGATCTTCAACCGGGCAGATATCTGCTCCGGGCTCCACGCGCTCGCCCACCGACGGTCTTGGCGGTGCGGCTTGTTGCGACCCTTCCAAGGCACCGTCGAGGGGCCCGGTACCGCGGTCCCGTCTGGCCGGCGGACCTGGCCGCAGAGCCGCTCCTGCACATAGTCGCGCAGCTGCTCGTTGACGGCGAGCTTCGCGGTCTTCGGACGCCGCGCGATCAGCTCCGCCTTCCATTGCGCGACCGACGCGCGGTACTCGAGCTTCCCGCCGCGAGTGGCTGCGTTGCGGCGCAGCTCTCTTGAGATCGTCGACGGGCGCGCGTCCCAGCCGGCGGGCGATCTCTCTGACCCCGACTCCTTGGCCTTGCGCATCGCGATCTCCTCGCGCTCTTGAAGGACAGGTAACGGCCCGAGGGCCGGTCAAGCATGAACGTTGGCATCCCGCCACGTTCTCTGAACCACCGGCTGCCAGCCGCTTGTGACGCGCCGACAGCGACCGCCGCATCGTCGCTGCTCAGCCCCTTCGACGATCTCACGCCAGAACAACCGCTCGACTTCCCGACGATGCGTCGGGTGCCCCGGCGACTTCATCGGCGCCCTGCCCGTCAGTTCCCTCATCCACCCAGCCGGCCTGCCCATCAACACCTCCACGATCACGGTGTTGCGAGGGCCGGTTGAGTCCAACCAGTCTCGATGCCTCACTTTGGAATACCCACGTCTACGTCGCTCAAGAAAAGGCACCCGAAGTCACCTACAACGAATCCGAACCTACGCTCTCCGACGGGCGAGCCAATGCGACATACGGCTGTCACTGCACCGGAGGCTCTGAACCGTGGCTCGGTCCTTACTCGAACACCGCTTTCGAAGTGAAAGCCCACGATCCCGGAATTGGAATCAGCTGGTGGAAACTCTCGATCGGTGAGAGCGAATTTCGCCAGGAAGAATCCATCTTCTCGGCGGGCCGCTGTAAAGGAATCCAGTGCAACGAGAACTACTCGCGGCTACAGACGTACAACCCCACTATGCCGGACGGGGAAATTGGGATCGAGTGGGATGCGCGCAATCTGGCTGGTAACTGGCTGCTGAACGGAACCGAAATCGGTCTGGTCAACACCACTTACGTGCCCGTGAAAATCGACGCGACCAAACCGCATAGCCTTCAGGTCAGCGGCTGGCCAGCCAGCCGCGAAATCAGCGCGGCGCCGCACTCGCTGACCTTCGAAGCAGCCGACGGCACGTCCCCGACGCACAGCTCGGGCGTGAAATCGATCTCGGTCGCGATCGATGGTGGGGTGCAGAGCTCTGTCCCCGTCACGCCCTGCACCCTCGGGCCGTGCACAGTGAGCGGCAAATGGACGCTGAACGCTGAAGCGCTGACCGAAGGCGTGCACCGGCTCGTCGAGACGGCGACCGACAACGCCTCGAACGTGGCGACGAAGGAATTCACGTTCGACGTGCGCCACGGAACCCCCGTGACAGTAGGCCCAGGCTCTGTCGATTCGACAACAGGCCAGTTCAAGCTGAGCGCAACCGACGTCTCGCTCGCGGGCGTCGGCGGCGTAACGCGCGTCTATCAATCGCGCAGCCTGACCGCTGGCACCGAAGGGCCTCTTGGGCCGCAATGGGCAGTCAGTCTCGGCGGCGGAGAGGGCCTCACCGTCCTGCCGACCGGTAGCGTCGTCTTGGCCAGCCCGCGCGGCTCGCGCACGACCTTCTTGCGCAAGGAAGGTGGCGAATTCGAAGCGCCTCTGGGCGACACCAACCTGACGCTCGAAGGTAAAGAACACGAAAAAGGCAAAGGGATCACCGAATACCTCTTGACCGACGCGACCGCGGGAACGACCACGCGCTTCACTCAGCCGCCTGGCACACAAAGCACGACCCCTGCCTTCATCAACCAGTTCGGCTCCGAAGCGTCGCAGCTCAACCACCCGCTTATCGACGCAGTCGACGCCAGCGGGAACGTGTGGGTGACGGACACCGCCAACAATCGCATCGAGAAGTTCTCTTCGGCGGGCGTTCTTCTCGGTGCTTACGGCTCCGTTGGCTCTGGTGCCGGGCAGTTCAACGGCCCCTGGGGGATCGCCGTCAACCAGAGCACCGGGAACGTTTACGTCAGCGATCAGGGCAACAACAGGATCGAGGAGTTTTCATCATCCGGCGCGTTCATCAAAGCCGTTGGCTGGGGCGTGAGCAACGGCAACTCTGAACTCGAGACCTGCACGAGCAGTTGTCAAGCGGGCCTCGCTGGCTCGGGCAACGGAGAGGTCTACGTCGAGGCAGGCGTGGCCGTCGACTCCAGCGGCAACATCTGGGTCGCCGACTACGGCAACAACCGCATCCAGGAGTTCTCCGAAGCCGGCGGATTCATCCAGAAGTTCGGCTCCGAAGGCACGGGCGAAGGCCTGTTCAAAGGGCCCCTGAACATCGCGTTCTCGGGTGGCAAGCTGTACATCACCGACTACGGCAACAATCGGGTCCAGGAGTTTTCGACGGCGGGCAAACCCGAAGGCAGGATCGGCGAAGGGAAACTGGCCGACCCATACGGCATCGCGACGGACCCCACGACCGGCAACCTCGTGGTCGCCGACTACGGCAACACGCGGGTGCAGGTGTTCAGCCAGACCGGCGCGCCCGTCACGAAGTTCGGCAGCTCAGGCTCGGGAACCGAACAGTTCACGGGGCCGACCGGCGTGGCCGTCAGCGCCACGGGTGCCGTCTACGCCGTCGACTACGCCAGCAACCGCATCGAGAACTGGGGTCATCCATCGTGGCTGCCGACGATCGCTGAAGGCCCGCTGCCCAGCGACACGACGGCATATGCGTACGAAGCCGTCGAAGCCGAAGAAAAAACGGTGATAGAGCCGGTCGAGGCCCTTGCGCCGCCACCCGCCGGCGTCTCCTGCGGCACGAAAGTCGCAGAACTGAAAAAGGGCTGCCGTGCGCTGACATTCGTCTACGCGAAAGAAACGACCGCAGCCTGGGGAAAACCGAAGCGAATGGGGCGAATACAAGGGCCATTTGGGCAAGGTCGTCTTCCATGCCTACAGCCCCGCGACGAAAGCGATGGAAGAAGTCCCCGTGGCGCAGTACGCCTACGACAGGCTCGGCCGACTGCGTGCTGAGTGGGACCCCCGGATCTCGCCGGCGTTGAAGACGAGCTACGGCTACGACTCCGAAAACCATGTGAGTGCAGTGACACCACCCGGTCAGGAGAGCTGGGCTCTCACCTACGGCACGAGCGCGGGCGATCCGAACGCGGGGCGGCTGCTGAAGGTCACGCGGTCGCCTGCGTCTGCCGCGCTGTGGAACGGTGAAGCGCCGAAAAATACCGAAGCGCCGAAACTGAGCGGGACGCCGGTCATCGGAGTATCGCTAGGTCTCTCGCACGGCGCTTGGAGCGGCAGCCCAATCGTGTACGGCTACCAGTGGGAGGACTGCAACGCCGAAGGCGCCGGGTGTGCTCCAATTCCGGGTGCGACCAACCAGAACTACACCGTCAAGGAAGGCGACGTCGGCCACCGGCTTGTAGCAGTCGTGACGGCCACTAACGGCGGCGGGTCGGCCGCGACCCCAAGCTCTGCGAGCGAAGAAGCAAAGAGCACCGTCGTCGCGCAATACAAACTGCCGGAACACGTGAAGCCCACGCGACTCGCTGCAGGCTCCGACGGGAACCTGTGGGTGCTCGACGTAGCGTCGCCGCGCGTGCAAAAGATTCTAAAGGTCACTCCGACTGGAAGCGTTGGCGCGGAATACACGCTGCCCACGCTCAGCTTGCCGAGCTGCATCGTCGCCGGGCCAGATCACAACTTGTGGTTCGCCGAGACGGGTGGGCCAAAGATCGGCAAGATTACGACGTCGGGCACGATCAGTGAATACGCGCTGCCAGAAACCAGCGCTCCGGCGTGCATCGCCTCCGGGCCAGACGGCAATCTCTGGTACACGGATTCTGGGACTAGCAAGATCGGCAAGATGTCGACGGCGGGTCTCATTCTCGCTGAATACGCGCTGCCGACAGGCAGTCACCCGACCGGGATTACAGCAGGGCCCGATGGCAAGGTCTGGTTCACCGACGAAGGCACCGACAAGATCGGTAAGATAACGACGTCCGGTACGATCACCGAATATTCTCTGTCGGGAGCTGGCGCGCCCGAGCAGATCACCGCCGGACCGAACGAAACGCTCTGGTTCGTGCGCGGCAGCGGGGTTGAAAAGATTACCACCACGGGCACGACGACGTCCGTCCTCAGCCCGAATGCATCCAGGGAAGTGAACGGCATCGCGCTTGGGCGTGATAACAACGTCTGGTTCGCCAGCACCTACCACGGCGGCACGGTCTCCTGTGTTCTTGGACGGGTGAGCGCGTCCGGCGGGCTCACCGAATTTCTGGTCAGCAAAGAAGGCGAAGCGGGCGGAATCATCGCCGGCCCAGAAGAAGATATGTGGTTCTCCGGGGCAGGCGACGAGCTTGGCAAGGCGACCACGGCGCCCCAGGCGGGGGAAAACGGCGAACAGCACACTCCAGAACCAGGCTGGACGATCGAGTACAACGTCCCAGCGTCCGGTCCCAGTGCGCCGTACGCGCTCGGAACGAGCGAAGTCGCACAGTGGAGACAGCAGGACGATCCAACCGAAGGCTTTGCGGTTATACCCCCGGACGAACCGCAAGGTTGGCCTGCGTCCACCTACAAGCGAGCCACGATCGACTATCTAGACGAACTTGGCCGAACCGTCAACGAGCGCACACCTAGCGGCGGAATCTCCACAAGCGAATACAACGCCGCAAACGAGGTAACGCGTAGCCTGAGTGCCGACAACCGTGTCGCGGCGCTTAACGAAACAGGGAAAACCGTTGAAGCGTCAGAACGGTTGGATACGAAAACGGAATATAACGCCGCGGAGACCCAGATAGTCAAGGTCCGCGGGCCCCAGCACCTCGTGAAGCTGTCGACCGGCGCTGAAGTCCAGGCGCGAAGCGTTACGCGCGACTTCTACGACGAAGGTGCGCCTGGCGGAAAAGCGTACAATCTCTTGACCAAGACGACGACCGGAGCCGAATACGAAGGCAAAGAAGCCGACGTGCGCACGACCCTAACCGGCTACTCCGGCCAGGAAAACCTCGGGTGGGAGCTGCGAAAGCCGACATCGACAACAGTCGATCCCGGGGGCTTGGATCTCGTCAGCAAGACGATGTATGACAAAAACACGGGCAATGTCATCGAAACCAGAAGTCCGGGCGGCAACTCGGAAACGATCTACCCGCCCGTCTTCGCCTCTGCCTTCGGCGGCGCCGGCTCAGGCAACGGCCAGTTCAACCAGCCCTGCGGGATCGCGATCGACTCGAGCGGGAACCTCTGGGTCGTCGATGCCGAAAACGGCCGGATCGAGAAGTTCTCCCCGTCCGGCACCTTCATCGCCGCCTACGGCTCCAAAGGCTCGGGCAACCTTCAGTTCCAGCGCCCCTACGGGATCGCGATCAACTCGAGCACGGGCAACGTCTACGTCGGCGACTACGGCAACAACCGCGTCGAGGAGCTCAACTCCTCCGGGGCCTACGTGGCCTCGTTCGGCACCAGCGGCTCGGGTGCGCTCAGCGAACCGATGGGCGTCACGCTCGATGCCTCCGGCGACGTCTGGGTGGCCGATCGCGGACACAACCGACTCGTCGAGTTCAGCGCCGAAGGAGTCTACGTCCGCGCGGTGGGCAGCTCGGGCTCCGGCAACGGGCAGTTCAGCGCGCCGATCGGCCTCGCGATCTCAGAAGGCTCGCTCTACGCCGTTGACTCCGGCAATGACCGCGTCGAGCAGTTCTCCCTGACCGGCGAATACCTCGGGCAGTTCGGAAGCAAAGGCTCGGGGAGCGGACAGCTGAAAGAACCCTTCGGGATCACGGCGAACCCGAGCACCGGCAACCTCTACGTCGCCGATCTCGACAACAACCGCGTCGCTGAGTTCAGCCCCGCCGGTCGCTTCCTGACCCAATGGGAAACCTGGGGTCCGTCCCATCAGCTCTCAGCCCCGGTCGGCTTGGCCGTCGACGCCACCGGCAAGCTCTATGTCTCAGACCTCTGGGGCGCGAAGGTCTCGAGCTGGACGCCGCCCGAAGCCGGCGCCGCACATCTCTCCTATGCCTCGCAGATCGGCTCCTTGGGCTCCGGCAGCGGGCAGTTCCACACGCCGATCGACGCGACGTTCGACGGCGAAGGCAACCTCTGGGTCTCAGACCTTTCCAACAACCGGATCGAGAAGTTCTCATCGAAAGGGACCTTCATCGCCACCTACGGCTCCTATGGCTCGGGCAACGGCCAGTTCAACGGCCCCGGCGGGATCGACGTCAACCAGAGCACCGGCAACGTCTACGTCGCCGACACCTACAACGCGCGGATCGAGGAGCTCTCCTCCTCGGGCAGCTTCATCAGAGCCTTCGGCACCGAAGGCTCAGGCAAACTGACGGAGCCCGGCTCATTGAAGATCGACTCCGCTGGCAACGTCTGGGTGCCGGACATGAGCGCCGACAAGATCCTCGAGTTCTCCTCCAGCGGCACCTTCATCGCCGCCTACGGCAAAGAAGGCTCCGGCGAAGTCCAGTTCAAGAAACCGATCGCGCTCGCCTTCTCCGGCGAAAACCTGTACATCGCCGACTCGGCTAATCATCGCGTGCAGGAGATCACGAACAAAGGCGCCTTTGTGCGCAACATCGGCATCGAAGGGTCGGGCTCGGGCGAACTCTACGATCCGGAAGGGATCGCGGCCGACTCCGCCGGGAACCTCTACGTCGTCGACGCCGGCTCAAGCCACGTCGAGGAGTTCAACGCAAGCGGCGGCTACTTGGCCACGTTCGCTTCGTCGAAAGGAACCGGCGAAGGGCAGCTCAGCGGGCCGGTAGGTGACGCGATCGACGCGGCCGGCGATATGTACGTGGTCGACACTGAAAACAACCGCGTCGAGAAGTGGAGCCACATCAACCAGAAGGTCCGCTACACGAAGACGATCTACTACTCGGCCGCCGCGAACAGCGAATATCCACAGTGCGGGGAACATCCTGAGTGGGCGAACCTTGCCTGCCAGGTCCAGCCGGTATCCCAGCCCAACGACACACCGCCAAGCCTGCCGGTGACGACGTCGACCTACAACCTCTGGGACGAGAGTGAAGAAAAGGTCGAAAAACTCGGATCGACCACGCGAACTACCCTGCAGCACTATGACCCGGCGGGCCGCGCATACACGAGCGAAGAGACGTCCACGGCTTCCAACGCGTCGCTGCCGACCGTCACGAACGAATACAGCGAAAGCACGGGCGCGCTGATCGTGCAGAAGACGACTGTCGAAGGCAAAACGAAGGCGATCACGAGCAAATACAACACTCTCTTGCAGCTGGAACGCTATACCGACGCAGACGGCAACACGTCGGAATACACGTGGGACGTCGACGGCCGACTCCAGGAATTGAAGGATGGCAAGGGGAGCCAAATCTACATCCGCGATCCCGCGACCGGTCTCCTGACCGAACTGTACGACTCGACAGCGGGATACTTCAAAGCCACCTATGACGTTGAAGACAAGCTGCTCAGCCAGAGCTATCCGAATGGGATGACCGCGAGCTACACGATCAATGCGATCGGGCAAGACACGCACGTCGAATACGTGAAGACGACGGACTGTGCAAGCAACTGCACGTGGTTCAGCGACGCGATCACATTCTCGATCCACGGGGAACCGCTCTCCCAAGTCAGCTCGTTCTCTAGCGAGACCTACGCAACTGACGCCACAGGACGGTTGACAAAGACGCTCGAAACGCCGGTCGGTAAAGGCTGCACCACGCGCCTCTACGCGTACGATGAAGAATCAGACCGCACTAGCCTGACGACGCGCGAACCGGCTGCAGAAGGAAAATGCGCAGAAGAAGGTGGGACCACAGAACGCCACATTTACGATGAAGCTGGTCGGTTGATGGACGCGGGCGTAACCTATGACGCTCTCGGGAATGCGACGAGTCTTCCGGCTAGTGATGCTGGAGGACATGAACTCCTCGCGACGTACTACGTTGACAATCAGGTACACACTCAGACTCAGAACGGCGAGACCCTTACGTTGTCGTACGATCCGGCCGGGCGGGACCGCGAAACGGTCTCGACCGGCAAAACCAGTGCGACCGACATTGTTCACTATACGGGTCCGGGAAGCGCGGTCGCCTGGACGAGTGAAGGCGGGGAAAGCTGGAGCCGAAACATCACCGGGATCGACGGTACACTGGATGCCATTCAGACCAACGTTGGCGCGCCTGTGTTGCAACTCCACGACCTTCTAGGAAACGTGGTCGGGACGGCGGCACTCAGCGAATCGGAAACGAAACTGCTCACCACATACAACAGCGTCGAATTTGGCACGCCCCAGCCCGGCACGACCCCGCCGAAGTATGCGTGGCTAGGAGCGGGCGGCGTCGCGACCGAACCCAGCTTTGCCTCTGGCGCGAGCATCGATGAAGGGGCCTCGTATGTTCCCCAAGTCGCCAAAGATCTGCAGACCGAGCCGATCGTTCCGCCCGGCGCGTTCCCCGACGGACGCGGCACAGAATCGACGTACATGTCCGAAATCCCCGGCTGGTACATAAAGCAGTCGGAAGAAGAGTCAGCGGCTACGCTCGCAGAATACGCAGCGAAGCAGGAAGCACTCAGACGGGAAGCGGAAGCGGCAGCAGCAGCAGCCGAACTCGAAGCCTCGGCTGTGGACCCATACGAATGGGCGATGCTGACTGAGGATCAAGGCCTCGCATTCGCGGAAGACTTGAAAAGGCGAGCGGAAAACGCGAACCTCGCCGCCGACTTCTTCAAATTCCTACCGAAGATCGCGGATGAGTTGGCGACAAGCGCCCGAGGACTTGCCGCAGCTTACGAAGGCTTCGCGCACAACGTGAAGGCTTGCGCGCTAGCGAGTGATCGATGCTTTGTGACTGTCGGCTACGTTACTATTCTTGGGTTTTCGTTCATTACCTCGGTCAAGGAGGAACCATGCTTCTATCTGGAACGCGGCTATGATCTCTGTCAACCGACGGAATATGTGAGACGCCAAAACGAACATGGGCGCGACTAACGCCACAGCATCCGCCGTCTCGATCGGATCCAGTACGGACGTGCGGGTGGCGTCTACGATCCGGGTGCCAACGCGGTTGGCTCAGCGATGACTCTCTTCGGGAGACGAATCCGAGTCGGGATCGTTTCATGCGCGGTCGTCGCGATCGGCGTAATCGGCGGTGTTCAGTATGCGGCCGGCGAAGCACGATCAACGCGCGGCGACGTTGGCGCAACGACACGATACCTACGCGCCCAGAGAATTTACGCTCAGACGACTACGGAGAGCGTTAGGCAAATCAGAGCAGCGCAAGACCAGGTCGTAGCTCGCGTGACGCAGACGTGCCGTGGGGTGTTGCGTGGCGCTCCGTCGGGCGCGATGGCGAAGGAAATCGCGCGCGAGATACTTGGTGCGCTTGGTTTGGTCGCTCAGAAGGCGACATCTGCGAGCGCGGATCGGTTCGCGCAAGAAGTGCGCACGCTGCACTGGACTGACCCACGCATCGCGACGATGATCGCTACTCTCGTGAGCGCGCGTAGCCGCAGGCGACGAATGCGGCTTCCACAGTTGTGTCGCGATGCCCGTCACTGGGCAGGGACGCATTTCAATACTCTCGCGCCGGATACGCTCAGGTTCAATCGGGCCTACTACGACTCACCGCTGGTGTTTCAGGCCGGCCAAGGGCACGGTACGCTGGACGCCGCGATCGCGACGCGGCTAACGAAGTATGAGACTGCGCGACAGCGCGCGGAACAGCGTCAACTGAACCTGCCGACGGAAACGGGAGGCGGTACTCCTCCGTGGATCGTGCTTATCGAGAGCCTCGGGTTGGTCGCTAGCGCACAGCATTCATAATGCATCGCTTCCCGGCTGATCCAATGTGAAAGGGCGAAGCGTGACGAATCGCCGCGATATACCCGGCGTGCTTGATGCGACACGAGCAACTGAAGTCCAAGACGACGTGGCACGCCGTCTTCAGTGCAGCGATTGGAGACGTCTGGAGGAGGGACCAGCTGCAGCAGCGGGAAGAGGCGCATTTAGTGTTCCCGTCGCGACTGGCTTTTCGGTGACAGTATGGATTGTCCCGTGGGTCGCGAGCACGAGGGACGGCATGCCAGAGCTCGCCATTGCAGGAGTCGTTGGCCTCGACTATATGCCAGCTCGGAACATGACGATCGCGCTAATCGGTAGGGCGTACTCCGGTGTGGTCCTGAGGGAACCAAGTTGTGTCATACGGCTACAGGAGTTCGACTCGGCTCGAGCGGTTGACAACTTGGAGCAGTTTGCATCAGCACAGCGACAGCAACGGGTCGATGACGCGCAGCTTGACGTAGTGATTGGATTGCTCAGTCGAGGCATGGCGGCGGCCACAACGGAACCAACAGTGTTTCTCAAGGAGACGACGGATAATGGATCGTCCCACGCCGTTCCCGCCGATGATCGCCACGCGGTGCTTGCGGCGCTTCTCACGGCTGCGGGACAGTACGACGAGGCGCGACGAGTCCTTTCGCTGCTGGCTACATCGGGAGGGACCGACGACCGCGCCCGCCTTCGATGCGTGCGCCAGTTGTCCCGGTGGAACAATAGCGGCGGGACACTTCGCCCCCCGTCTTCCCTTCCACAATGTGGCACGCGACCATCGCCGGGAGGTCGGATTAACACAGAAGACCGACGAAACCGCCGAGCTGACACCGAAGCCGAACTCGAGGCCCTCGACGCAGTGCGTTGCCTTTGCCGTGGAAGGAACATTGACGAACTCCAGTCTCTGCTCGAAGCCGAGTATCGACTGCGCGGATTGCGGCCTGTCCCATCACGGATTGAGCACGATGTCGATACGTTGCTAACGGAACAAACGCCTCGCGGCAAGCTTGACGTTTTCGTCCGCGGCCTGCGAGCGCTCGCCGCGTTGGGGATCGAATCACGCACAGCGGACGGCGGCCTCAAGCGCGCCAGCGTGGAAGGCTCTCGACGAGAAGAGCAACGCGAGCGAGCCGAGTACATGCAGCTTCCGTCGCGGGCAACCTATCCAATCTACGCGTCTGGCAAGTCGACTCTGACCGTAGGGATTGACTCGGAGGCCGAGAGCGTGGTCGACGCCATCTGGGAAACGCTAGGGCCCAGGGCGGATGTTGATATTCGCATCGAAGTGTCGCTGACCCCAAGTCTGTCCGCTGACGGCATCGACGTGAATGTAGGCGATCGTCGCATCGGCCACCTCGACGCGCCCCGAGCCGATCACTTCGCTGCGGCGATGAGCGCGGCGGCGGAGCGCGACAAGGTCCCGTGGACCTGTGCGTGGCTCACCCGGCAGGGGAACCTGACTCCGGTGCTGCAGTCTGGCATTGCCAAGCGAAAGGCAGGGGTGCTCAGTACGCGGCTGAGCGACCGGCGCACTTAGGCCGCTGATCGGGGGCAATACCTCGCGCTCGAGAGTGGAACGCGGGCGAGGGGAGACTTCTAGGTAGTCCACACACGTTGTGCACGGCTGAGGAGGCATCCGGGGCCTCATCCCAGGCTGTGGGTCTGCGAAGGCTCACGACCTGGGAGGACGCAGATTCACGGTAGAGCGAAGCTCGGGCCGGCCGGACGGCTGGCCTTTATGCCAGGGGATCGAGAGCGGATCGAGCTTTCTCAAGCGGTGCGTGGGCTGAACGTCTCACCGGCGACGGCGCACCGATTGTGGTATCGATACGCCGTCGCTGCGGCTGGCTTGCATCTTGGTCGATGCGCACAGCAGCGTCGAGCGTCCCGTAAGCTGAGGCGGTGCCCAAGGAAGACGACCTCTGGGGTGGCCGTGGCGCGCCAGCGAGCGGTCGCGAGTTCGTTGGGCGACTGTGGGAGATTGGTCGCGAGGCAGCCGAGGAAAAACGCCAGGTGGCCCGTGCGGTTAGTCGTGCGATGGGGGACAAGACGAGGGATGAGTTGCGCAGCGACTTTGAAGTGGAGCTAACGCGGCGCGGCATGCGGCAAGATCCCATCTGGATCGAGCGCGAGCTAGACGAGCTCTTCCAATCGCGCGCGGACCGACTCCGACTAAATGCTCGGAATCTGCTCCTGGTAGGGGGCGCGCTCGGACGCATGGCACGATCTCGTGGGTTTCCCGAGCCGCCGGACTGGATGAAGCCGCCCTCAGACGCCAGCTACGGCGGGTGGCTGCGCCGTGGCGATAAGGTGCGAGCCATAGTCGATCCGACGGCGACTCGGCGCCTTGATCGCGCACTCGCGGACGCTCCGGGCCACGTCGGGAACGTCGCGGCACTGGTCCCCGTCTGGTTTGACCGAGAGACGTTCGACGAACGGAGCGTCGGCGTCTATATCGGCTCAGCCAGAGTCGGAGAGCTCGACTCAGCATCTGCGGAGCGCTTTGTTTCCGTGATGGAGGCCGCCGAGCAACGCGGCGCTAGGCCTCGGGGCGTGGCGCAGCTCGCAAGAGCCGAGCACTTCGACCCTCCGTACCTTCTCGTGATTGAGATGCCGTAGAGCCAGCGCGTTGTTAACGAAGTTCGGGACGTCGGTCTCGGCGGGCTGAAATTCGGGCTCGGCCCTCACTCCAGCGACCCCACGGCGAGGCCCCGGCGTGAATCTGAGCCGGCTGGGGCCTTTTTTTGGGCCACGAGATCCGCGCTCCTGGCCCAAAGGCCCGGTAATCCGCGCGAATCCGCAGCTATGCCGGTTGGCGGGGCGTTTAGGAAGTGCCTGCAAATCGGCACCCTACGCATCCTCTTTCGAGTCCTCTGAAAATCGTGGTGTCCCCGGTTCGAATCCGGGTCTCGCCATCTATCTACTGCGAGTCGGCTCCCGGTGACAGCACGGGCAGGCCGGCCGCTGCCGCCCGCTCGGCAAGCCCCCCGTCGTAGGTGACGATCTCATCGGCGCCGACCCTGAGCGCGACGGCGAGATGGATCGCGTCGTTGGATCGCAGCGGCGCGTGCGTGCCGGCCGCGAGCAGATCCCCGCGTGTGAGGTCGACCAAGCTCACGGAATCGAGCACGGTCCCCACCGCTGTGAGGTCGACGTCTTCGGGGTGACGCCCTCCGGCACAGTGCATCTCGGTGTGCAGCAACCAGGATGAGACCAGCTGCCGATCGTCCCGCCCCGCCAGCTCCGCGGTCAGTGCTTCAGATTGCGGCTCATCGAGGACGAGCTTGATCGCGGCCGAGGTATCCAGGTAGCTGATCGTCACCAGCGGCCACGCACGTCGGCCACGATCGCCTGGCTGTCGGCCCTGCCTTTGCGTCGAACGATCGACCGCAAGCTGGACGGCGGAGTTCGCGCCACCCTCACCTGGCCGCGGGAGACCAGATCCTCCAACGGATCGCTGCCCGGCGGCACGATCAACGCTGCGACCCGGCCGTTGTTGGTGACCTGGATCGTCTCCCCGTCGGCGACCTGTCGCAGGATGTCACCGCTCTGATTGCGCATCTCCCGGTGGGTGACAGTTCTCATGTCGCACAGCGTAGCACGCCACTTTTCGGATCTATGGACATATAGTCAGTCAATCGGTATATAATGCTCGCATGAGCAAGCGTGCCATGCAGGAGGCGACGTTCCTGATCCTCACCGCGTTGGCGGGCGACAGCCAGCACGGCTACGGCATCATCACCGACGTAGAGCAGATCTCCGATGGGCGCGTCCGGCTGCGTGCCGGAACCCTGTACACAGCCCTCGAGCGCCTCAGCGCAGACGGGCTGATCGGCGTCGACGGCGAGGAGATCGTCGAGGGCCGCCTGCGTCGCTACTACCGGCTCACGCCCGCCGGCGAGGAGCGGCTGTCCGAGGAGGCCGGGCGTCTGCGCTCCAACGCCAATGCCGCGATGGCACGCCTGCGCCGGATCGGAGGGGTGGCGACGGCATGACCGGTTCCCCGGATCTCGAACGACGCTACCGCCGCCTGCTCGCGCTCTACCCGAAAGCGTTCCGTGATCAGCACGAACAGGAGGTTCTCGCGGTGCTGATGGCCGGCGCCGCGGACGGTCAGCGGCGACCCAGCGTCGCCGACTGTGCCGATCTGCTCCGGCACGCGCTGCTCGCGCGCCTGCACCAGATGAAGCTCCATCCCTCCTGGGATTACAGGCAGGTGTTGCAGCGGGGCTACGCGATCGAAGCCAGGCACCCGCGCCGCTCGATCGCGATCCGCATCGGCGTCGGCATCTGGCTCCTCTTCCTCACCGGGATCCTCTGGGGCTACGGGCGCGACGTCTGGATAGGGGCGCTGCTCGTCCCCGCGGCGGCGCTGCACTTCTACTTCGCCTATCGCCTGAGGCGCACGATCCACCGGTAGGGCGTGTGACGATTTGGATTCCGACCCTTGACATCAGCGAACAGAGCGGGCTAGATTCGATTCCGAGAGAGCGCCTGGGCGCACCTGGTCTGGAGGGACCGCCGGCGCGGGACGACAGGGACGACAAGGGGGCACCGATGTTCGCTGTTGCTTTCAGGGACGGGCTTCACGCTGCCATGGCGCCTCGGCGTCGCCGTCGCGGTCGGAGGCTTCTGCTTGCGGCGCTCGCATGCGCCTGCGCGCTGTTGAGCGCTTCAGCCGCCGCGCAGGCCGCCGCACCGGCCTTCGTGCAGCAGGGCACGAAGCTCGCGACCGAAGCCGGCGCGGCGGGCAGCGCAGTGGCGATATCGGCCGACGGCAGCACGGCGCTCGTCGGCTCGCCGCAGCTGAACAAGGTGACCGTCTTCACCCGCTCGGGCTCCGGCTGGGTGCAGCAGGCGTCGCTGACGACCAAAGAATTCCGCAGCCACAGCCCCGCGCCGCAGTTCGGCGCGGCGGTGGCGCTCTCGGCGAACGGCAACGTCGCGATCATCGGCGCGCCGGGCGACCTCGAAGAAGAAGGCGCCGCGTTCGTCTTCACCCGCTCGGGCACGACCTGGCACCAGACCGGGAAACGCCTGCAGGACATCGAATGCGTGTGGTGCATCAAGGGAGCCGAAGGCGGCGAACCGGAAAGCGGCGAAATTCGGTTCGGCTCCGCCGTCGCGATCTCGGCGGACGGCGCGACGGCCGCGATCGGCGCTCCCGGGCAGGAAGAATTCGAAGGCGCCGTGCAGGTCGTGAGCGCCGCCACGGGCAAAGTGACCACCGAACTCGTGCCGAACGACGAGGCGAAAGGCAAGACCTCCGAATTCGGGACCTCCGTGTCGATCTCCGGCGACGGAGCCACGATCCTCGCGGGAGGGGCCGAAGACGGCCTCGGCGGGGCCGCGTGGGTGTTCACGCTCGCCGAATCGAAATGGACCCAGGACGGGGCCAAGCTGACGGGTGCGGAAGAGTCCGGCGCATCGGGCTTCGGGGAGTCCGTTGCGCTGTCCGCAGACGGCCAGACGGCGCTCGTCGGTGGCCCCTTCGACGCTGCCGGCGCGGGCGCCGCGTGGGCGTTCGCCCGCTCCGGCGAAGGCTGGACGGCGGAGGGCGGCAAGCTGACCGGCGGCGGGGAGTCCGGCGCGGGCCAGTTCGGCTCGGCGCTGGCGCTGTCGGGGGCCGGCATCAGGGCGCTGATCGGCGGCTACCACGACGCCGACGAAACCGGTGCCGCCTGGGCGTTCGTGCGCGAAGACACCACATGGAGTCAGGACGGCCCCAAGCTCGTCGCGAGCGGCGCGAGCGGCGCACCGAGGTTCGGATGGTCGCTCTCGCTCGACGAAGCCGGGACGCTGGCGCTGATCGGCTCGCCGCACGAACCGCCCTCGGGCGACGGCGCGGCGCGCAGCTTCCTCGCCGCCGCGATCCCCGCGGTCGCGACCGGCGCCAGCTCTGAAATCGGGAAAACGACGGCCACCGTCTCCGCGACGGTGAACCCCGACGGGGAGGAAGTGACGTCGTGCCTCCTCGAATACGGCACGACGACGGCCTACGGCTTGAGCGCGCCGTGCAGCTCGGCGCCCGGGTCGGGCGAAGAACCGGTGGCCGTCTCGGCGGCGCTGACGGGGCTCGAACCGGGCACCGCCTACCACTACCGCATCGCCGCCGTGAACGCGGCCGGCGGGAACACCGGCGAAGATGCGACGTTCTCGACCGCGCCCAGCGCGCCGAGCGTCAGCACCGGCTCGGCCGGCGCCGTGACGAGCACCACCGCGACGCTCAACGCGACGGTCGATCCGAACGGCGGCACGGTCAGCGAATGCCGCTTCGAATACGGCACCTCGCCGTCGTCGCTGACGTCCTCGGCAGCGTGCTCGCCGTCACCCGGCTCCGGTCATGCGCCCGTCGCGGTCGCGGCGTTCGTGACCGGGCTCGGCAGCCACGTGAGCTACTACTTCCGCGTCACCGCGACGAACTCAGCCGGCACCGAAGCGGGCTCGACATCGAGCTTCGAAACGACCGGCGGACCGCCGGAATTCGGCTTCTGCCGCGCCGTCACCGCGGGCACCGGCCACTTCGCCAACTCGAAGTGCACGACGAGTGGAGGCAAAGGCAAGTACGAATGGGACAACGACGTCGCAGGCACCACGTTCACCCTGTCCGCCGGCAGTTCGCAGATCATCACGAACGTGAGGTTCCGTCAGGTGCCGTGCACCGAACTCAAAGCAGACGGCGAATACACGAGCCCGCAGACGGTCCGCACGAAGTTCGTGTTCAAAGGATGCGCAGCGGGCTTGGTCGCCTCACCCGGCGCCGCCGAAGGCGAAATGGTGAGCGCCGAACTCGAAGGCGTGCTCGGCCTCGCGGGTCCGAAACAAGAACCGGCGCTCGACTTCTACCCGCGCACGAGCGGCACGCCGTTCCTCGAATTCAACTACGGCAAACTCGGGCGCATGGTCGTCGCGGGCTCGGTGATCCTGCCGTTGAAGGGCAACAGGGCCGAGACGACAGAGCCGGCGAAATTCAAGGCCAAAAAGGCCGCACAGGAGCCGGAAGAGCTCGAAGGCGGGGCGCGCGACGTGCTCGAAATCTCCTGGGCGGGCGGCGCCTACGAACCGCTCGGCTTCGACGCGAAGCTGACGTTCAGCAACAGCGCGGCGGTCGAGGCGAGTACGACGAACTGACCCGCCCCCTGGGGCCGGCACTTCGCGTGCGGCTCTACCGTGATGTCGCGCCGGCCGCCGCGGTGAGCCGGCGCGACACGGCGGTGCGCGCGCGGTCGATCGGCACCGACTGCCGGCTGACGACGAACTGCGCGTTCGCGAGAAGCAGGTAGGCGTTGAGTTCGAACGTCAGTTGCTCGGCATCCTCGGAGGAGGCGATCTGCCGTTCAGCCTGGGCGTCGCGCACGGCACCCTCGAGCGTCTCGATCCAGTCGGCGACGACCTGAACGGCGAGGTCGCGCACGGGACCGGGCCGCGTGTCCATCTCAGTCGCGACCGACGCGAAGAAGCAGCCGCCCATGAAGACGTCGTCCTCGACATGTCGCAGAAAGCGCTCGAGCAGCCGGCGCAGTCGCTCGATGCCGCTCTGAGCAGCCGATGCCGGCTCGATCACCTGCTCGTCGAACACCGTGCTCGCCGCCTCGATCGTCGCGAGCTGCAGCTCCTCCTTCGAGCCGAAATGCGCGAACAGGCCGCTCTTGCTCATCCCGACCGCCTCGGCCAGCCGCCCGATCGAGAGGCCGTCGATCCCCTCGACCGTCGCGAGCTGCGCGGCCTCGCGGAGAATCGCGCTGCGGCTCCGCTCGCCGTCGCTGCGCCTGCGGCGAGGCGGGCGGACCCCACCGTGGTTGCTCACAGCGGTCACGCTTGACAAGTTAGCACGAACGTTCGTATACTCGCGGCGCCTAGACAGCACGAACGATCGTCCTATCTACAGAAAGGGGACACATGACAAGCGCAGCGCGTCCAACCCACTCGAAACGAGCGGCCGCCCGGGCCGGCTGGCCGCTCGAGCGTGTTCTGTTCGCGCTCGCCGGCTCGATGACGCTGATCGGCGCGGCGCTCGCTGTGTTCGTCTCGCCCTGGTTCCTGCTTCTGAGCGTCCTCGTGGGCGTCAACCAGTGGCTGTTCGTCCTGTTCGGCGCGTGCCCGGCTTCGATCATCTTGCGCCGGCTGTTCTCGTTGCCTTCGGTCCTCTATCCGGCGTCCGAGGACCCTGTCCGGCCGACTCGGCACGGCGATGCGTGCGCCGTGCGCGGGACCGGCGAACCTAAAGCGGCCTCGGCGCGATGAGCGATCTCCGGCCGGCCATCCTCCTCGTGTCATCCGACGCCTCTGTGCTGAAGGCGCTCCACGCCGATCTCGATCGCAGGTTCGGAAACGACACGCACATCGTCGCCGCCGGCGGAGCCGCCGTCGGACTGGAGCGATCGGCGGCGTTGGCGGACGAAGCCGCGCCGGTCGCGCTGTTGATCGCCGACGAGCGCATGTCGGAGATGACCGGAGTCGAGTTCCTGACGCGCGCCCACGCTCAACATCCGATGGCCAAGCGAATCCTCCTCGTCGAGCGCGACTACACGGCGGCGAATCCGATCGTCCCCGCGATGACCCTCGGCCAGATCGACTATCACCTGGTCAAGCCGTGGTTCCCCGAGCGAGGCTTGTATCCGGCAGTCAGCGAGTTCCTCGCCAACTGGGCCGAATCCGGGTCCGACGACTTCACGCTGTTTCGCATCGTCGCCGGCGAGGGCAGCGCACGCGCATACGAGATCCGTGACCTGTTGACGCGATTCAACATGCCGCTGACCTTCCACTCGGCCGACTCCGAGGCGGGCGCGTCACTGCTGGCGGAGGTGGGACAAGCCGGCAGCCGGCTGCCGATCGTCGTTCGCCACGACGGCAAGGTCCTCGTCGACCCGACCGACGGCGAGCTGGTCGAGGCGCTGGGCGGCGGCACCCGGGTGGGTGAGGACGTCTATGACGTGGCGATCGTCGGGGCCGGGCCGGCCGGGCTGTCGGCGGCCGTGTATGCAGCCTCCGAAGGACTGAACACGATCGTCCTCGAGCGCCAGATCTCAGGCGGTCAGGCGGGGTCGAGCTCTCGCATCCGCAACGTCCCCGGGTTCACATGGGGCATCGGCGGTCACGACCTGACGCGGCGCGCCTGCGAGCAGGCGTGGTTGTTCGGGGCGAACATGGTCTTCGCGCAAGAGGCGAGCTCGCTCCACGTCTCCCCCACCGGCTACTCGGTCGAGATGGCGGACGGACGGGAGATCGCCGCCCGCGCGGTCGTGCTCGCGACGGGCGTCGCCTGGCGGCGACTCGGGATCGACCGGCTCGAGCGGCTGATCGGCGCCGGTGTCTTCTACGGCGCCGGCGCCAGCGAGGCTCGCGCGATGCAGGGTCGGCGCGTCTGCGTCGTCGGAGGCGGCAACTCCGCGGGGCAGGCGGCGGCGAATCTGGCGAGATACGCGGACAAGGTCACGCTGCTCGTCCGCGGCGACGCGCTGGAGAAGAGCATGTCCGAGTACCTGATCACGGAGCTGCGGGGCAAGCCGAACGTCTCGGTTCGTCTCGGCGTCGAGCTCGTCGACGGCGAAGGCGACGAACGGCTGCAGGCAGTTGTCGTGCACGATCGCGCGAGCGCCGCGCTCGAGCGGATCGAGACGACGGGTCTGTTCGTGATGATCGGCGCCGAGCCGCACACCGACTGGCTGGGAGGCGTCGTCGAGCGCGACGAGGCGGGGTTCATCGTCACCGGCGCGGATTTGGATCTCGACGACCTGTCATGCGACTGGCCGCTTGACCGGCCTCCGGCGCTGCTCGAGACGAGCCGCCCCGGAGTGTTCGTCGCGGGCGACGTGCGGCATGGATCGGTCAAGCGCGTCACGACCGCGATGGGCGAGGGCGCAACGGTCATCCAGCTCGTCAACCAGCACCTCGCAGAGAGCGAGAACACAGCCGGGTCGACTCGGCTGGCGGCAGGCGGGCTGAGCGATGGCGACGCTCCCGCTCGAACATTCGTCCAGCCTGCGATGTCGACCTCAAGCGATGCTGCTATAGCGCCGAACGACGAGAAGGTCGATTAGGACCGGGGAGCGATTCCCCCTCTATCGCGGTGCTGATCGCCGCAGTCAGGAGACGCCTTATGTACCAAGGCGTCCAATCGAAGCAACTGTCGCTCACGGGCGGCCCTCTCGCAGCAACCCGCTCGCAGAACGTAGTCGCATCGAAGCTTCGCGCGCTGCTGTTCACGGCGCTCGGGCTGCTCGCTCTGATGCTGTTCTCCTCTTCGGCGCTCGCGGCGCCCGCCACGGTCGGCCTGGGGACGGCGGAAAGCTTCTCCGTGCTCGGCGGCTCGACGGTGACGAACACCGGCCCAACGACGATGTTCGGCGATCTCGGGCTCAGCCCCGGATCCTCGGTCACCGGCGCCCCGCACGTGCTCGGCGCAACCCACGTCGACGACGCCGTCGCGATCGGGGCGAAGAGCTCGCTGACGACCGCCTACAACGATGCGGCGTCGCGGCCGACGAACGGATCGGCCGGTACGGATCTGACCGGGCAGACGTTCACCGCGGGCGTCTACACGGCGAGCAGCTCGCTGCTGCTCTCCTCGGGCAGCGTGACGCTCGATGCGCAGGGCAATCCGAACGCCGTCTTCATCTTCCAGGTCGGAACGACCTTGACGACGGGCTCGAACACGAGCGTCAGCATGATCAACGGAGCGCAGGCTTGCAACGTCTTCTGGCAGATCGGCTCCTCCGCAACGCTGGGGACCGGCACGCGCTTCGTCGGCACCGTGATGGCCGGGGAATCGATCTCCGCCAACACGGGTGCCACGATCCAAGGCCGCCTGCTGGCGCAGACCGGCGCGGTGACCCTCGACACGAACACGATCACGAACGCCACGTGCGCTGCCGGAGGGGTGGAAACCACGACCCCGGCCGAAACGGCCGCACTTGTCGCCGCGACCACTCCGACGGCTGCCACGCCGACCAAACCCACGGCACTGTCGCCGACCCAACTGCTCGCCGCGCAACGTGCTGCGGCGGCGAAACGTGCTGCGGCGGTGAGACGCGCGGCAGCCAAGCGCAGGGCCGCGAAGAGGGCGGCTCGCAGGCGCCGCATCAGAGCGGCTGCCCGGAGGAAAACGCAGGCTCGTCCCGCGCGCCCCGGCAGCCCCGGTGCGTTCACCGGCTGAGCTGCGTCACTCGATGATCGCGCGCTTGTTCAACTGCGCGCGGCGGGCTCTCGCGAGCCCGTCGCGCGGCAGTCGAGTCGGGGTCGCCGTCCTGGTCCTGGCGTGCGCGCTCGGCGCGGGATCCAGCGTGGCCCTCGCGGCTTCGTCCTCCCATGACGTGCCGAGGACGCAGCGGCTTGCGCTGTTGCTCACGGGCCACGGGGCGCACGCTCTACCTGCGGCCGGATCGCAACTGGTATCGACGGTCGCCGACCTCAGGCCGATCACCGGCGAGCGGACCGCGCTGCCGGTGATCGGGCATTCGGAGGGCTCCGACGGCGTCGCGTGGCTGCACGTCATGCTCCCCGGCCGACCCGACGGGTCGACCGGGTGGATCGCGGCTCAGGGAACGCGCGAGCTCGCGACCCCCTGGCGCCTGATCGTCCACCTGACCACACGGCGGGTGCTCGTGTACCGCGAAGGTCGACTCGTAAAGAGCTTCGCCGCGGTCGTCGGCAAGCCCTCGACGCCGACGCCGACCGGCTCCTACTTCGTCGAGGAGACCCTGCAGATGAACGCGGCCGAACCCGGCGGTCCGTTCGCGCTGGCGCTCAGCGCCCGTTCGAACGCGTTGCAGGAATTCGACGGCGGCCCCGGCCAGATCGCGGTGCATGGGCGAGACGGCCTCGGCGGTACGTTGGGCGCGGCCGAATCACACGGGTGCGTGCGCGTGGCGACGGCGAGCATCGCGTGGCTGGCCCGGCGCATTGGGCCGGGAGTGCCGGTGGAGATCGACGGCGTCTGACGAACGCCGCTCGTCGGCAGCGGAAGCGGGCTGCCGGATGAGTCGAGTCTCGAGACTCGACTCCGGCTCAGGCGGGCTCGAGGTGATCCAGCTGACGTTGCTCGAGCGCACGCGCTCGGCTCTCGGTCGCTTCCGCTCGGCGGAGCGTCTCCTCGGCCCGTCGCCTCGCGTCGACCGCGCGCACGGCGGCGGCGTGTGCCCGGGCGCCGGCGTCGGTCTCGAGCTGCTCGGGCGTCGTTCGCTCGCTCTTCGCCGGCTCGTCGATGCCGTGCTGCCGGTCGTCGAGCAGGCCCTGGACGTCGTCGGCCCCCGTCTGCGTGCGATTGGCCTGCGCCTGTCGTACGTCGCTGCGAGCTTGGCGGCCCCCGATCCGGGACTGCCGGCTCATGACGTCATCGGCTGACGAGGACTCGGCGCTCGCGAGCTCGCGATCGAGGTCGGCCTGTTCGCTGTCGATCGCCTCCTGCTCGTTGTCGACGAGCACCTGCTCGCGATCGGTGATGCTCTGATCCAGGTCGCTGATCGCCTGTTCCTGCTCGAGCCGGTGTTGATCGCTCCGGCCCTGCTTTCCGTTGTCCTTTGCGTTCATTGCGTCCGTCCCTTCGATTGAGGAAGCAGTTCGGCCGGTGAGAACGCGCCGAGCTCCAGGATGGAGGTTGACTGGCCGATCGGCGCCGGCCGGGCGATGTAGTAGCCCTGCGCGAGGTCGACGCCGAACTCGCGCAGCATCTGAAACGCGCGAGCGTCCTCGACGCCCTCGGCGACCGTCTGCAGGCCGAAGGCGCGTGCCAGCGCTACGACGGCCGCGACCACGTGCTGGCTGGCCGTGTTCGTGCTGAGGTCGCCGACGAACTCGATGTCGATCTTCAACTGATCGACCGGCAGCTGCTTGAGGTAGGTGAATCCCCCATAGCCCGTGCCGAAGTCGTCGAGCGCGAGCCTGCAGCCGAGCGCACGAAGGCGATCGGCGAAGGTCTTCGCGGCGCCCTCGTCGGCGATCAGCGCGGTCTCGGTGATCTCGAACACCAGCGACGCTGGATCGGCGCCGGTCCGCTTCAGGCATTGCTCGATCCTGTCGATGATCGCCGGTCTGCCGATCGAGTGAGCGGAGAGGTTGAGTTGAACGGCGCCGAGCTCTGTCGCGATCTGACACCCGCGCTCGATCACCCAATGGTCGATGTCGGCGATCAAGCCGTACTGCTCGGCGATCGGAAGGAAAGCGATCGGCGTGACGATCTCGCCGTCGGGCTCGCGCATGCGCAGCAAGAGCTCCCGCTGGACGACCGCGCCGGAGCGCAGATCGACGATCGGTTGTGAGAACAGCTCGAACCGGTCCTCCGTCAGGGCGCCCCGGATGCGACGGATCCAGGAGAGCGTCTCGACGTCCCGCGCCATGTTCTCCTCGTGCGCCTTTCGCTCGGTCGTCTCGACGAACACGACCGCGCATCCCTCGATGCCGTCCTCGGTCACGAACGGGGCGGCGGTGTAGGAGACCGGCAGCAGCGATCCGTCGCGACACAGGAACTCGTCGTCCTCGACACGCACCGCGACACCGTCCTGGACGACGCGCAGGATCGGGCATTCCGCGGCGACGCATGAGCTCTCGCCGCCCCGACCCGCGTGCACCAGGTCGTGCATGACGCGCCCGACCGCGAGCTTGCCGGTCCAGCCGAGCAGCATTTCAGCCGTGGGGTTGACGTAGACGATGCGTCCGTCCGGGTCGGTCGCGCAGAGCCCCTCGCCCATCCCGTCGGCCACCGCGCGCAGGTAGTTGCGCGCGGCCAGCAGTTCCTGCGTGGCGGTGTGCTGCTCGGTCACCTCTTGCGTCGTGCCGCGGACCGACAGCAACTTCCCCTGGCGATCGCGATTCGCCCGCGTGCGCGTCTCGAGCCACGCCTTGCCGCCCGGGCCGTCATAGCAATAGCGCCTCATCGACTCCTCGCGCTCGCCCTGGACCATCGCCTCCAGGTCCGCCCGCGCCAGTTGACGATCCTGCGGACTCATCACCGAAAGGAGCTCGTCCAGCCCGACGCGCATGCCGGAAAGCCAGGGTGTCGCGGCGAGCGCCTCGAAGACGACCGCCTCGTCGGGTCCGGGCCACCACTCCCAGCTGGAGAGATGCGCGACCTCGTGGGCCTGACGCAGACGGTCCTGTGCCGCGATCAGCGCGCCACGTTCGCGCGTCGTACGCCGCGCGTGACGTTTTGCCCGGGAGGCTCCTACGTGCATGCGTGCGCCACCGCCGAAAGCGTGGCGCAGCGGCTGGCACGATCGTGCAGCTGGTGGAGGGCTGGGTCGAGACAGTCGCTTACGTCGGCGCTGCTCGCGGCACTCATCGTGCCCATGAAGCCTCGCTCCGTTCCCCGTGCGGCCGGTGCCCCACGGTGGTGCTTGTGGTATCGACGCCAATCCTCCCATGCTTGAGCTTCCGCCGAGGGGGCGCGAGGTGTCGGCCGATCCGCCCCGAACAATTACGGCCGGAATGTACGAGTCTGCGACTGCGATCGACCGCGCGGCTGCGCGCGTCGAGGAGGTCCGCGACGATCCCCACGCACGGATCGCGCTCTGCGCGCGCACCTACGACGAGCTGACGCGCGGGTCCACCCGCCATCTCCGGTTCAGGCGCGCCGCGATGTCCTTCATGAGATGGCAGGTCGATCGCGGCGTCCTCGTCTCGCTCGATGCCGAGGTGCCGGGCAGCCGCTGGTGGCGAGCCGTCAACGAGCGGCTGCTGCGCGACGGCTGCGAGATGGTCGCTCGCCGCGACGGGTTGGGCGGCCCGCCCCGCTCGCCGACGGTCGCGCTCTGGATGGAGTTCGCCGCCGAGCCGACGGCTCGCAGCTGGTACCGGGCGCACAACGCGAGCATCGTCGCGGCGTACCTCGAGCACCGTGACCTCGCCGGGCTGGAGAGCGCGTCGGAGCGCTTCTTCATGAACGTCGTGCTCCTGCGCGTGCTCTACGCGCACTCGCTCGTCGCCGCGCCACGGCTTGCGCTCGGGCGCTTCGCGCCGCTTGCGCGACCGCTCGGTGACCCGCGCCTCGGGATGGCCGGCGCGTTCCTCTCGCTGTCGCGCGTCCTTCCCGTCCGCTATCCGGTGACCGATGACGTTCGCTTCTACGTCACCGCCGAGAACAACCTCGGCCGGCTGCTCGACTACGGCGTCATCCTGCCCCGCCTGCAGCCGCTCTACGAGTGGTCCGCCGGCGAGCTCGGCCAGCCGGCGCTCGCGGAGTTGGTGTGCGACGGAGCTCCGAGCTACGTCGCACCGGTCGAGGCGGCTCTCTACTGGCGCCCCGTCCCGGCGCCGGCGCTCGTGCGTCTCCTCAGCCGGGCCACGCGCTCGTTACCCGGGTGACGCCGAGGATTGCGCTGCCAGTGGCTCGGGGCTAGACGGCCGTTCGCAGCAGCGCCGGCACAGCCGGGAACGCCGGCACGTCACGCACCTCGACATGGTGAACGAGCGCGCCCGTGTGGCGCTCGATCCGCCGCAGCAGACCGGCCTGCATCCAGCGCGACGTCGACGCAGGCAGCGTCGAGACGATGATCTCGTCGAACACGGCAGGGCTCCACACTTCGAGCACCGCGTTCAGTGGATCGCCGTCACCGGCGCGACCGCAGACGTCCAAGCCGACGTCGCGCAGTCGCGCCGCCATTTCGCGGGCGGTCAGATCCGCGTCCGTCCTGTACCCGAGCGGGACGACAAGCGTGAAGATCGCCGGACCGCGCTCCCGGCGCGCGTGCAGCGCCGCCTCCAGGCCGGCCGACCCGGCCGTGCGGTTCGCGACTACGAGGACGTTCGATGTGAAGCTCATCTGCACCGCATTTCGCGTTCGAAGACCCGTGAGGCCACTGCCCCACATGTGCAGTCTGCGCTGACGCGAGCCGCGTCGGTATGGCCGGTCGGCCAAACTTACGGTGCGGCGACTGGCCAGGCGGGCCAGTCGCTCTCAGGCGTTTCGCCGCCTACCACCACTTCTGCTCGCGCGCCGCATCGGTGCCGTCCGTCTCGTCGAGCGCGTCGAGCGCCGCGATTTGCTCGTCGGAGAGCTCGAAGTCGAACACCTGCGCGTTCTGCTCGATCCGCTCGCGGTGCGTCGACTTCGGGATCACGACGGTCCCGCGCTGCAGGCACCAGCGGATCAGCACCTGCGCCGGCGTGCGGTCGAGCCCCCCGGCGATCTCGGTGACGGCCGGCGCGTCGAGATGGCGGCCGGTGCCGAGCGGGCTGTACGCCTCGACGGCGACGCCGTCGCGCGCGCAGCGCTCGAGCAGCGCGCGGCGGTACTCGAACGGGCTGAACTGGACCTGGTCGACGACCGGCGCGACGCTCGTGACCGCGCGCAGCTCGTCGAGCTCGGCTGAGCTGAAGTTCGAGACGCCGATCGAGCGCGCATGGCCGCGTCCGTGCGCCTGCTCCATCCCCGGCCACGCCCACGTCGGGCCGCCCTGCGGCCAGTGGATGATGTAGAGGTCGACGTACTCGACGTCGAGTCGCCGCAGGCTCTCCTCGACCGCCGCCACCGGGTCGTCGAGCCGCGGGAAGAACTTCGTCGTGATGAAGACCTCCTCGCGCGGCACGCCGCTCTCGCGCAGCGCGCGCCCGACGCTCGCCTCGTTGCCGTACGCCTGCGCCGTGTCGATGTGCCGGTAGCCGAGCTCGAGCGCCCAGCGGACGGCGTTCTCGCACTCCGCACCGTCGGGCACCTGCCACACGCCGAGGCCGAGGACCGGGATCTCGAAGCCGTCGGCAAGCGTGTGGGAGGGGATCGCGTTCGTCACGTTCGAAGGCTCCATGGCGCAGTCTAGCCAGGCGAATGCGCGGCAATCACGGCGCAGCCGGAGGCGTGCGCGTATAACGTTGCACCGATGACGGGGCCGGGGTCGGTCGTACACATGATCGGAATGTCGCGGACGGCGCCGCGCGCGCGACGGCTCTGCGGCGCGATCGTCCTCGCCGCGCTGCTCGCGGCGACGGTCGGCGCTCCGCTCGCGCTCGACCCGGCCAGCGCCGCGACGCCGCCGCGCTGCGCGACCGCGCGGCTGCGCCTCGTGCTCGTACGCCAGAGCGCCGGCGCCGGCCGGCGCTTCTGGGAAATGGCGCTGCGCAACGCCGGGCCGGCGACGTGCGGGCTGCGCGGCTACCCGGGCGTCGGCCTGCTCGACGCGCGCGGACGCGTCCTCTCGGTGCAGGTCAAGCGCGAAACGGGACAGCCGATCCGCACGGTCACGCTCACGCGCGGGCGCAGCGCCTACTTCACGCTCGCCTACGAGGACAGCGGCCCGTGCCTGCCGCACTTCTTCTCGGCCTACGGCGTCACCGTCTACCCGCCGAACTCGACGACGCGGCTCGTCCGCCGCTCGGCGCGTTTCGAGATCTGCTCGGTGTCGATCGGCGGCTCGCCCGCCGTCACGCCCGTGCGCGCGACGCTCGAACCGTCCTAGCCGAGCGCGCCTGCTGCTGATTTCCGATTCGCCGGCCTGACTACGGGTAACCTCCGATCGCCGGCCGGTCATACCGCCGCGACGAGAGCAAGCGACGACACGGAGGTTCCATGAGGCATCGATTCGCGGTTCGCACCCTCCTCTCGCTCACCCTCTGCCTTGGCATGTGCGTCGACGCCCGCGCTGCCACGCCGACGCCGGCAGCGGCCACGACGGCGACGCAGGCGCTGCCCCAGGGCGTCTCGCCCGCGGCGACGCCGTCGAACCTCGCCGGCGCGACGCCGGCGAGCACGCCGATCGAACTCGAAGTCGAGCTGCAGCTCGGCGACCAGGCCGGCGCCGAAGCGCTCGAGCAGGAAGTCTCGGACCCGGCGAGCGCGGGCTACCGGCGCTACCTGTCGCCGGCGCAGTGGGAGCGGCGCTTCTCGCCGAAGCCGTCCGCCGTCAAGGCGGTCACCGCGTGGCTGCAATCGCAGGGCTTCACCGTCGCCGGCGCGAGCGCCGACCGCCTGACGATCGAAGCGAGCGCACCGGCGGCGACCGTCGAACGCGCCTTCGGCGTCCGCCTCGGCCAGTACCGACGCGGCAGCCGCGTCCTGCGGCTCAGCTCGAGCGTGCCGAGCGTGCCGAGCTCGCTCGCGCCGCTGATCAGCGGCGTCAGCGGCATCGACCAGACGCTCGCCACGCCGGCGAGCCGCGCCGGCGTCGAGAACAGCCCGGCGGCGAAGGCGCCCGGCAAGGAAATCCCGCAGCCGCCGGGCTTTCGCAACGCGCCGCCGTGCTCGACGCACTACGGCGAGAAGAGCGACACGAGCGACCCGCCGTACGGCGGCGGCTATCCGAGCCCGCTGCCGTACGCGGTCTGCGGCTACGTGCCGGCGCAGGCTGCAGAGCGCCTACGGGCTGTCGGCTCCGATCGCCGCCGGGATCGACGGCAAGGGCGTTACGGTCGCGGTCGTCGACGCGTACGCCTCGCCGACGCTGTTCGCCGACGCGCACGAATACAGCGCGCGTCACCAGGCGGGCGAGCCGCTCGAAAGCGGCCAGTTCAGCGAGAGCCTGCCGAAGTCCTACAGCAACCTCGAAGCGTGCGAAGCGAGCGAATGGTTCGGCGAGCAGACACTCGACGTCGAGGCCGTGCACGCGACGGCGCCCGGCGCGAAGATCCTCTACGTCGGCGCGAAGAACTGCGAAAACGCGCTGTTCAAGGCCGTCCGGCAGGTCGTCGACGGGCACCTCGCCGACGTCGTCACCGACTCGTGGGGCGACGACGGCGGCGACCTGCTCGACACCGCCGGCACGCGGCGCTCGTTCGACAACGTCCTGCTGATGGCCGCCGGTACGGGGATCGGCGTGCAGTTCTCGTCCGGCGACGAAGGCGACGAGTTCGTCAACCTCGGCATGAACGTCGCCGACTACCCGCCGTCGAGCCCTTACGTGACGGCCGTCGGCGGCACGAGCCTGCAGGTCGGCGCCGCTGGCGAACGGCTCGGCGAGCTCGGCTGGTCGACGTCGAAGAGCACGCTCTGCTCGACGCTGCTGCAGGAAGAACGCTTCCCCGGCTGCCGCGCGGCGGCGAAACTCGAAAAGTGGCGCCCGCCGGCGCCCGGCGAATACCTCTACGGCAGCGGCGGCGGCACGAGCTTCGAGTACGCCGAGCCGTCCTACCAGCAGGGCGTCGTCCCGGCGGCGCTCGCCGCGCGCAACTCGTCGGTCACCGGGATCGCCAACCGCGTCGAGCCCGACGTCTCGATGGACGCCGACCCGACGACCGGCATGCTCGTCGGCGAGACGCAGCAGTTCTCCGACGGCACCTACTACGACGAGTACCGGATCGGCGGCACGAGCCTCTCCTCGCCGCTGCTCGCGGGCGTGATCGCCGACGCCGACCAGGCCGCCGGCGGGCCGCTCGGCTTCGTCAACCCGCTGCTCTACGGGCTCGCGCGCTCGGCGCCGAGCGCGGCGGGAGCGTTCTATGACGTCGTCCCGGGGCCGTTGCAGGCGAACGTGCGCGTCGACTACCTCGACGGCACCGACGCGACCGAAGGCACGATCACAAGCGTCCGCACGTTCACATACGAGGGTCGCGAGGCGTACTGCAGCGGGACGGGCGGCTGCACGCGCCAGAAGGTCGCGCTCGAAACGGCGCCGGGCTTCGACTCGATGACCGGCCTCGGCGCGCCCGGCGCCGGGCTGATCGCCGCGCTCGCGGCGCCTTGAGCCGGACGGCGACGGACGCGGCCCTAGCATCCTCGCCGTGCCGAGCCCCGATGTCCGCCCGATCGCGCTCGAGCAGACGCGCGCGCTGCGCCACGCGATCCTGCGCCCGCACGAACCGATCGACGCGCTCGTCGCCGCCGAGCCGCCGGGCGCGCACGCCGCCGGCGCGTTCGACGGCGAGGAGCTCGTCGCCGTCGGCTTCGTCTTCCCCGACGAGCGGCCCGGGTCGTGGCGCGTGCGCGGGATGGCGACGGCGCCCGCTGCGCGCGGGCGCGGCGCCGGCGGAGCGGTCCTCGACGCGCTCGTCGCGCACGCTCACCGGCACGGCGCGAGCCGCATCTGGTGCAACGCGCGCTCGCCCGCACGCGGGTTCTACGAACGCGCCGGCTTTCGCGTCTGCTCGGATGAGTTCGTCCTGCCGCGCATCGGACCGCACTTCGTGATGGAGCGCATGCTCGTCGAGCGCGGCTGAGAGGCGGCTATCTTGGGGCAGATGGAGCTCAGGGTCTTCGCCGAGCCGCAGGAAGGGGCGACGTTCGCGCAGCAGCTCGCCTTCGCGCAGGCCGCCGAGCGGCTCGGCTTCGGCGCGTTCTTCCGTTCCGACCACTTCGTACGAATCAGGCCGGGTGACCCGTTGCCGGGCCCGACCGACTCGTGGGTGACGCTCGGCGCGATCGCGCGCGAGACGCGCACGATCCGCCTCGGCACGCTCGTCAGCTCGGCGACGTTCCGCCTGCCCGGTCCGCTCGCGGTCGCCGTCGCGCAGGTCGACGAGATGAGCGGCGGCCGCGTCGAGCTCGGCCTCGGCAGCGGCTGGTTCGAGCGCGAGCACGAGGCCTACGGGATCCCGTTCCCGCCCGTACGCGAGCGCTTCGACAGGCTCGAGGAGCAGTTCGCGATCCTCGCCGGCCTCTGGGCGACGCCCGTCGGCGAGCGCTTCTCCTTCGACGGTGCGCACTACGCGCTGCGCGACTGCCCCGCGCTGCCGCGTCCGGCGCAGACGGGCGGCCCGCCGCTGATCGTCGGCGGCCTCGGCGCGCGCCGCACGCCCGCGCTCGCCGCGCGCCACGCGGCCGAGTTCAACGTTCCGTTCGCCGACCTCGAGCGCACGCGCGACCAGTTCGAGCGCGTCCGCGCGGCGTGCGAGCAGGCCGGACGCGATCCGGGCGAGCTCGTCTACTCGCACGCCGTGACCGTCTGCTGCGGCGTCGAGCAGCGCGACCTGCGGCGCCGCGCCGAGCGGATCGGCGTCGAGCTCGACGAGCTGCGGCGCGGCGGCGCCGGCGGCTCGCCGGCCGAGGTCGCCGAGCGACTCGCGGCGTTCGGCGATGCCGGCTCGCAGCGCGCCTACCTGCAGCTGATCGACCTCGACGATCTCGAGCACCTCGAGCTGATCGCCGCCGAGGTCATGTCGCAGCTCCGCTGACGCTCGACAGAGGAATCCTCTGTTGATATAAAGGATTCCTCATGCCTGCACAGGCCCCCGTGCAGATCCCCAGCCGCGCTCGCCGCGGCGTCGACGCCCGCGAGCGTCTGCTCGCAGCGGCGCTCGCGCGCTTCGCCGCCGAAGGCGCGCTCGCCGCGACGCTCGAGGACATCCGCGGCGACGCGGGAGTCAGCGTCGGCGCGCTCTACCACCACTTCCCCGACAAGCAGGCGCTCGCGACGGCGCTGTTCGTCGAGCTCACCGGCGAGTTCCAGGATGGCTTCACGGCCGAGCTGCGCGCGCATCCGGGCGCCGAGGAGGGGATCAAGGCCGGCGTCCGCCACTACCTGCGCTGGGTCAGCGCGAACCGCCCGGCGGCCGGCTTGTTGCTCGGCGAGCGCCCGGCCGGTGACGCGGCGCTGCGCGATCGCAACCGCGCGTTCCTCGCCGACGTCGGCGCGTGGTGGGCGACGCACGCGCACTACGGCGTGCTGCGCGACCTGCCGCTCGAGCTGATCGACGCGCTCTGGCTCGGCCCAGCGCACGAGTACACGCGTCACTGGCTCGCCGGACGCGGCAAGCGCGTGCCGGCGGCCGTCGCCGGCGTGCTCGCAGAGGCGGCGTGGCGCGCGCTGCGGGAGGACGCATGACCTTCTACGACGAGCTCGTCGCCGACGGGCGCGCGCGCACCGAGCGGCTCGTGCGCGTCGAGCGCGGCGCCGACCGCGCGCTCGTCACGCTCGCCGATCCCGGCAAGCTCAACGTGCTCAGCGCCCCGCTCGTGCAGCAGCTCGAGCCGCGCTCGAGGAGCTCGTCGCCGACCGCGCGATCCGCGCGATCGTGCTGACCGGCGCCGACCCCGGCTTCTCGGCCGGCGGCGACCTGCGGATGATGGACGCGCGCCCGCGGCGCTCGCGTCGCCCGAGGGCGCGACCGACATCTGGCGCTGGATCCGCTGCGAGTTCGGCGGCGATCGCGCGGCTGATCGCGCGCAGCGACACGGCGTTCATCGCGGCCCTCAACGGCCCGGCCGCCGGCGTCGGGCTCGCCTGGGCGCTGACGTGCGATCTCGCGATCGCCTCCGAGCGCGCGCGGATCGTCCCCGCGTTCGGGCGCCTCGGGCTGCTCCCCGAGGTCGGCACCTCGTGGGCGCTGACGCGCCGGCTCGGCTACCAGGGCGCGTTCGCGTACTACGCGCGGCGGCGAGCACTCGACGCCGAGCGCGCGCTCGAGCTCGGGCTCGTGCAGGAAGTCGTCGCGCACGATCAGCTGCTGGCGGCCGCCGACGCCTGGTGCACGCGGATCGCGGCGCTGCCCGCGCACGCGCTCGCGATGACCAAGCCGCTGCTGCGCGCCGCCGCGGACGCGAGCTGGGAGACCACGCTCGCGATGGAGGAGTTCGCCGAGCCGCAGTGCTTCACGACGAGCGCCTTCCAGAACGCCGTCGGCGCGTTGCTCGAGCGCCGCTGAGGGCGCTGCGCGCGACGCTCGGCGCGGGAATGAACGTCACAGGGCGAGCGCCGCGAGCGCCAGCAGCGCGAGCGCGGCGGCGCTCGCGCGCGCGTGCTCGCGCAACGCGTAGCACTCGCCGAGCACGACTGCGCTGACCGCGAGCATCGCCACGAGCGAGCCTCCGCCGAGCACCAGCGCGAGCATCGCCGGGCCGCAGCTGACCAGGCAGCTGAGCGCGCCGCGCGCTCCGTACGCGACGCAGTCGCGCAGCGCGCGCCAGCCCGACGGCGCGAGCGGGACGGTGCGGTGGCAGGCACGCAGCGCGCGGCGCTTGTACGGCGTCAGCTGCCACGTAGCCGCGAGCGCCAGCCCGCTCGCGAGCGCCCACGCCGGTACCTGCGCCGGCATCCACCCGAGCGCGACGAGCGCCGCGCGCAGCCCGAGCAGCGCCACGCCCGCGACGAGCCACACGCCGGCGAACCCGGCGAGGTACTCCACGAGCGCACGCTGCCGGCGACGCCAGAGGCTGCGCTCGGCGACGGCGCGCAACGGCCCGATCGTCAGCGGCAGCATCATCGCGGCGACCATCAGCGCCCACGCGCCGAGCGTCGCGGCGCCGCTCGGCGCCGCCCGGCCTCCGGCGGGCGGGCCCATCGCCATTCCCGCCATCCCCGTCATCCCTGCCGGCGCCGCGCCGCTCGCGGAGATCGACGCGAACGTCTCCAACCAAGCCGCCGCGCTGAGCGCGAGCGCCCACCACTCCGGGTGCGCCCACGCCCACGCGCGCAGCGACGGCCGGTAGGCGTCGAACGCGCCCGCCGCGCCGGGATCGGCCCTGAGCTCAGCTGTGGTAGTAGAGGCTGACACGCCCGACGTGCAACGGCACCGGGTCCGGTTCGCCCGCGCGCGGCACGAACGCCACGCGCGCCTTCGCGGGGTTCCACTCCCCGTTCGCTCGCTGCTCGGCGACGATCTGCGTAACGTCGAACGTGAAGTGAAGGCCCTCGCCCGCATGGGGATCCTCGGGATCCGTGGCCCGCTCGGAGCCGAACGGCGCGAGCACGCCGGCCAGCAGGTCGGGCCGCGCCTGCGGGTCGCCGTCTTCAGGCACGTTCAGGTAGACGTCGTAGTTCATCGCCGGGCTCTCGCTAGTCACGTTCTCGACGTTCAGGTACACGTGCACGCTGCTCGGCTCGGCCGCCAGCGTCCGCGCGATCGGGCCCGCCGGCTCGGAGATCGGCAGCTCCGTCTCGCCCGCCTCGGCGCCCAGCGTCAGCGGCTGCGCGGTCGCGCCGACCATCTCCGGTGGCGCCTCGCTCGGTTTCGGTGGCACGGGCACGCTCTCCTCTTTCGCCGCGACAGCGACCGCACGCGCGGCCGGCGGCGGCGGCGGGATCGACACGTCGTCGTATTCGTAGCGCAGCCAGGCGCCTTTCGTGTCGAGCACTTCGCCGGGCACGAACTGGAAGGCTTTGCCTTCTCCGTCGTGCAGTTTGAACGGGAACGTCAGCCACCCTTCGCGCGTCGGGTTGAGGCGCCCGGGCTGGCGGATCCAGACCTCCCACAGCCGGTCGATGTTCGAGTGGTGCAGCCAGAAGATCGGGTCGAGCGCAGCCGTCGACGGGCTTTCCATCAGCCCGCCGACGTCCATGTGGATCGCGTTGTGCGGCCGGACCTCGAGCGCGCCGAAGCGGCCGGGTTGGTGCTGGAAGCCGGTCGCCGGTCCGCCGAAGCCCGTGCTCCCGCCCTGGCCGGGGCCCTCGAAGACGAGCTGTTCGAGCGCGGCGAGGCTGACGTCGGTCTCGGGCCCGACCGGTTCGCCCGCATTGGCTTTCGCGTGGCGCCGGGCGACGAACAGCGGGTTGGGCCCGCCGTCGGGGGGCGGGAGATCGGGTTCGCGAAACGCCCGCGGCAGGCAGCGCGCGTTGGCGTCCGTCTTGCTCGAGTAGTTCCAGTACGGGAGCGCCCACGAGCTCGGGCCGCCGAGCTTCACGACGGTCGCGCGCACGATCTGCTCGAACGCCGCGATGTAGCCGCGATGCCAGGGCAGGAAGAAGGACGTGCCGTGCTGGCACTGGTTCCAGAACTCCGATTTTTCCGATTCCGGTATGTGGCCGTGGACGGTCGCCTGGTACTGCCAGCTCGTCGGTTCGTCGAGCGGTTTCGGCCTTGCTTTCATGTCGGCGACCGCGCGCGCGTACCACACGAGCGTTTCGCCCCACGGTTCCATCGTGAGAACGTCGCGGCGCATCGCGGTCGCCCCGTTCGTGCTGCCCCCGGACTGCTCCATCTGAGTGACCTCCGCCTCGCAGTGGTGTCCTGATTCAGAACGATTCCTTATACAGGAACGAAGGCGCGAGGCGGTGACAGTCGTGTGCGCGGCGAGAAGTCCCAGCCCACGGCTCCGCGGGGCGCCCGGACGGCCAGCCTCCGCGCGGGGGCTCAGCCTCGAGCGCGAAATCGCCGATACAGCGCGGAGCATGCCCCTGCCCGAACCAGCTCGCGAGGACGACCGGCGCGCGGGCGGCCGCGCGGCGCACGGCACGCGGACGGAGGTCGCCGTACGCACGATCGTCGACCGGCTGCCGGCGATCCTCTACGTCGCCGACGTCGGCGTCGGCGGGCGCTGGCACTACATCAGCTCGGGGACGACCGACATCCTCGGCTTCACGCCCGAGGAATGGATGGCCGACGCGGGACTGTGGGCGCGCCAGGTGCACCCCGACGATCGCGAGCGTGTGTTCGGGCGCGAGGACGGGCGGATCGAGCCGAACGTGCCCGACGAATACCGGATCATGCGCCGCGACGGCGGGACCGTCTGGGTGCGCGACGAAGCGGCGCTCGTCACCGAGGCCGACGGATGCGCGCGCTGGCACGGGGTGATGCTCGACATCACCGACCGCAAGCTCGCGGAGGCCGAGCTCGAGCGCCGCGCCGAACAGCAGGCCGCGGTCGCGCGCCTCGGCGAGCATGCGCTCGAGGGCACCGAGGTCGCCGCGCTGATGCACGACGCGCTCGAGGAGGCGGCGCGGATCCTCGGCGTCGAGCTCGGCGCCGTGCTCGAGCTGCCGGGCGAGGGCTCGACGCCGATCCTGCGCGCGAAGATCGGGCTCGAGCAGAGCGACGCGCACGAGCTCGATCGCGCCGGCGCCGCGCAGCTCGTCGGCCAGATCGAGGGACGCGGCGGGCACTGGGGCGAGCTGTGGCTCGCGACCGCGACGCAGCGCACGTTCGGCGCCGCCGACGTCGACTTCGTGCAGGCGCTTGCGAACATCCTCGCCGACGCGAATCAGCAGCGCGGCAGCCGAAGAGGACATCCGCTACCAGGCGCTGCACGACCCGCTCACGGGCTGCCGAACCGCGACCTGTTCCTGGACCGCCTCGGGCAGGCGCTTGCGCGCCCGGGCGCCGAGGTCGCGGTCGTGCTGCTCGACATCGACAACTTCAAGCTCGTCAACGACAGCCTCGGGCCACAGCGCCGGCGACGAGCTGCTGATCGAGATCGCGCCGCGCCTGCAGGGCGGCGCTGCGCCCGTCGCGACACGATCGCGCGGCTCGGCGGCGACGAGTTCGTCGTGCTGCTCGAGCAGCATGCCGGGCACGCGCGCGCGGCCGCGCGCGTCGCCGAGCGCATCGTCGCGGCGTTCGAGCTCCCCTTCCAGCTGACCGCCGGCGAGCACTTCGCGAAGGCGAGCCTCGGGATCGCGATCGCCGACGGTCCGAGCAGCGCGCCGGCGAGCCTGATGCGCGACGCCGACGCGGCGATGTACCAGGCGAAGGGCAACGGCCGCGGGACGCTTCGAGGTCTTCGACCGCGCGATGCGGATTCGCACGGTCGAGCGGCTCTCGCTCGAGAACGACCTGCGCCGGGCGCTCGAGCGCGGCGAGCTGCGCCTCGACTACCAGCCGATCGTCTCGCTCGCGGACGGCGCGATCGCCTCGGTCGAGACGCTGCTGCGCTGGGAGCACCCCGAGCGCGGCCCGTCGGCCCCGCAGAGTTCATCGCCGTCGCCGAGGAAAGCGGGCTGATCGAGCCGATCGGCCGCTGGGTGCTCGACACGGCGTGCGCGCAGGCCGCGCGCTGGCACGCGAACTGCGCCCCGACGAGCGCCCGCTGGGGATCTCGGTCAACCTCTCGGTGCGCCAGCTCACGCAGCGCGACCTCGAGGCGACGGTCGCGCAGACGTTGCAGCGCAGCCGGATCGAGCCGTCGAGCGTGTGCCTGGAGATCACCGAGTCGGTGCTGCTCGAAGGAGCCCGAGAGCGTCAGCGAGACGATCACGCGCGTCTCGCGACTCGGCGTGCGCTTCGTGCTCGACGACTTCGGCACGGGCTACTCCTCGCTCGCCTACCTCACGCGCCTGCCGATCGACGGCCTGAAGGTCGACCGCTCGTTCGTCGACGCGCTCGCCGACGACCGGCGCAGCACGGCGATCACGACGGCGATCGTGCGCATGGCGCAGGCGCTCTCGCTCGAGGTGATCGCCGAGGGCGTCGAGACCGAGCAGCAGCTCGCGCGCGCTGCAGCGACTGCGCTGCGAGCTCGCGCAGGGCTTCCACTTCCACCGCCCGCTCTCCGCCGAGGCGATCACGGAGCTGCTGTCCGAGCCGCGCGCGCCGTGCGACGACGAGGCGAGCGGCGATGACGAGCAGGTCGTCGCGCGCCGCTAGGCTCCACGCCGCCGCTTGAGGCGCCGCCGAACCAGTCATCGTCCGATCTACTCGACCCAGCGCTCGAGCAGTGGATCGTCCTCCGCACCCGCGCGCATCAGCGCGAGCGACGGCGCGCGGAGATCGCGCTTCGTGCGCGCGTAGACCTCCGGCGGCAGCGCCGCCAGGCGCGCGGCGACGTGCAGCGCGCGAGCGAGCACTTCGTCGGCGTCGAGCACCTCGTCGAACACGCCGAGCCGCTCGCATTCGGCTGCGTCGGTCAGCTCGCCGCCGAGCGCCAGCACGCGGATCGCCTGCGGCGTCAGCTCGGCGCGCACGACGCCGAGCGCGGCCTGCGGGTATGGCACACCGACCTTCACCTCCGTCAGGCCGTAGCGCCCGCCGGCGGACGCGACGCGCAGGTCGGTGCACAGCGCGAGCACGAGCCCGCCTGCGATCGCGTGCCCGGTGATCGCGCCGACGACCGGGAACTCGAGCTCGTAGACGCCGAGCGCCATCGCGTTGATGCCGGCGACCATCTCGCGCTGCTGCGCCGGGCCGTAGCCGGGCACCGCCTTCAGGTCGGCGCCCGCCGAGAAGCACCCCTCGCGGCCGGCGAGCACGAGCGCGCGCGGCGCCTCGCCGGCGAGCGTCGCGACGCCCTCGACGACCTCGCGCAGCAGCGTCACGTCCATCGCGTTCGCCGGCGGCCGGTCGATGCTCAGCGAGACGACGCCGTCGTCGTGCTCGCGCAGGGTCACGTGGTCCATCGCGGCGAGCTTATTTATCCTCGCTGTCATGCGCAGCTACAGCGTCGTCGACGTCTTCTCCACGGAGCCGTATCTCGGCAACCCGGTCGCCGTCGTGCTCGACGGCGAGGGCCTCTCCGACGAGCGGATGCAGCGCTTCGCCGCGTGGATGAACCTGTCGGAGACGACGTTCGTGCTCCCGCCGAGCGCGGCCGGCGCCGACTACCGCGTGCGGATCTTCACGCCCGTGGCAGAGCTCCCGTTCGCCGGCCACCCGACGCTCGGCACCTGCCACGCGTGGCTTCAGGCGCGCGGCGAGGACCGTCACACCGGCGAGCTCGTGCAGGAGTGCGCCGCCGGGCTCGTGCGCCTGCGCGTCGAGCGCGAGCGGATCGCGTTCGCCGCGCCGCCGCTCGTGCGCGAGGGATCCGTCGCGCCGGAGCTGATCGAGCGCGTCGCGCGGATGCTCGGGCTCGAGCGCGCGGCGATCGTAGACGCCGCGTGGACCGACAACGGCCCCGGCTGGATCAGCGTCCTGCTCGACAGCGCCGACGCCGTGCTCGCGATGCGCCCGGGCTTCGTCGAGCTCGACGTCGGCGTCGTCGGGCCGTACCCGCCGGGGTCGCCCGAGGCGTTCGAGGTGCGCGCGTTCTTCCCGAAGGACGGCACGAGCGTCGAGGACCCGGTCACCGGCAGCCTCAACGCCGCGCTCGCGCCGTGGCTCTTGCGCACCGGCCGCGCGCGGACGCCGTACGTCGTCAGCCAGGGGACGCTGCTCGGGCGCCGCGGGCGCGTGCACGTCGAACGCGACGACGACGGCACCGTGTGGATCGCCGGCGCGACGACGACGTGCGTCAGCGGGCACGCCGAGCTGTAGGCGCGCGCTCAGGCGGCGGCCGGCAGCGCGGCGCGCAGCGCCGAGTCATCGACGAAGAATTCGCGCGCGAGCCTGTCGATCAGCCGCGCGAGCTCGGCGTGCTCCTGCGGGCGCCAGTCTTCGAGCAGCTCCGCGAGACGCCGCTCGCCGGTGCTCGTCAGCCGCGCGAGCGCCGCGCGCCCGTCGGGCGTCAGCGCGTAGTCGGCGGGCCGCGGAGCGTGCGCCGAGTCGGCTCCGTCGAGGACGGGCGCGTCGGCGATGCGCTCGATCAGCCCTCGCTCGCGCAGCTCGCGCCCGGCGGCGAGCAGGCGCTCGGGCGCGACGCCGGCGCCGGCCGCGAGCCGCTCGACGCTCGGCGGGTCGCGCTCGGACAGGCGCGCGAGCAGCCAGCATGCGGCCGGGTCGAGCTCGACGCCGGCGCGCTCGGCGATGCGCACGATGATCTCGCGCGCGCCCTCGCGCCGGTCGGCGCGGCCGATCAGCGTCTCGATCTCGGCGAGCGAGTCGCTCGCGCGTGGCGCGGCGTACGTGTCGGCGAGGTCGCCGCCGCCGCTCGCGACGGTCTCGCGCAGCGGCTGCTCGAGGATCAGCCACGAGAGCGCGAACGCGGCGAGCGCGAACGCGGCGGCGACGACGAACACGCTGCTCAGCGAGCTCGTGAACGCGTGCAGGTAGTCGCCGCGCAGCGCCGCCGGCAGGCGGTCGATCTGCTGCGGGTTGACCGAGCCGACGCCGCCGCCACGCGGCGCGGCGCCGGCCGGCAGGACGCGCTTCAGCTCGGAGCTCAGCCGGTTGGCGAAGATCGCGCCGAGCACCGACGTGCCGAGCGAGCCGCCGATCGAGCGGAACAGCGTCGCGCCGCTCGTCGCGACGCCGAGGTCGGAGTAGTCGACGGCGTTCTGCACGGCGAGGATCAGCACCTGCATGACGAGGCCGAGCCCGAGGCCGAGGACGAACATGAACGCGAACGACGTCGCCGTGCTCGTCGCGACGCCCATCGTCGAGAGCAGGTAGAGCCCGAGCGCCATGATCGCGGTGCCGGCGATCGGGAACGGCTTGTAGCGCCCGGTGCGCGTGATCGCCTGCCCGGAGGCGATCGACGTGAACAGCAGGCCGCCCATCAGCGGCACGAGCTGCAGCCCCGAGCCGGTCGGGCTCGCGCCCTTGACGACCTGCAGGAACAGCGGCAGGTAGGTGACGGCGCCGAACAGCGCGAAGCCGACGATGAAGCCGACGGCGCTCGTCGACGCGAAGACGCGATTGCGCAACAGGCGCAGCGGCAGCACCGGCTCGCGCGCGCGGCGCTCGGCGAGCAGGAACGCGCCGGCGAGCACGACGCCGCCGGCGCCGAGGCCGACGATCACGGCCGAGCCCCACGCGAACGACGTGCCGCCGAGCGAGCTCGCGAGCACGATCGCCGAGAGCGCGGCGGCGAGCAGCGCCGTGCCGAGGTAGTCGATCGTGTGGTGCACGCGCTCGGAGGCGCGCGGCAGCGTCGCGCCGAGCACGAACAGCGCGACGATGCCGAGCGGCAGGTTGACGTAGAAGATCCAGCGCCAGCTGACGGCGCCGGTCAGGAAGCCGCCGAGCAGCGGCCCGGCGACGCTCGCGAGCCCGAAGACGGCGCCGAACAGGCCCGTGTAGCGGCCGCGCTCGCGCGGCGGCACGACATCGCCGATCGCCGCCTGCGCGCTGACCATCAACCCGCCGCCGCCGAGACCCTGCAGCGCGCGGAACGCGATCAGCTCGTCGAGGCTCTGCGACAGGCCGCACAGCGCCGAGCCGGCGAGGAACAGCACGAGCGCGCCCTGCAGGACGACCTTGCGCCCGAACAGGTCGCCGAGCTTTCCGTACAGCGGCGTGACGACGGTCTGCGCGAGCAGGTACGCGGTGACGACCCACGAGATGTGGCTGAGTCCGCCGAGGTCGCCGACGATCGTCGGCAGCGCCGTCGCGACGATCGTCTGATCGAGCGCGGCGAGGAACATCACGAGCAGCAGCCCGCTGAAGATCAGCGCGAGCGGATGCCGGGCGCCTTGCGCCGGTTCGGTCGTCTCGGCCGTCGAAGCCGCGCTCATCGATCACGCTCCCGCTCACACGTCGCGGAGTCCTGCGCTCGGGCGGAGTCTAGATGTAAAGGCCGAGCGCGCTCAGCGTGGGCGCGCCGGCTGCTCGGGCGCCTTGCCGGCCGACTCGGCGAGCTTGCGCAGCAGGCCGTGCAGCGTGCTGAGCTCGTCCTCGGTGAGCACGCCGAACAGCTCGCGCTGCAACTCGCCGGCGAGCTTGCGGATGCGCGCGAGCGTACGCTCGCCCTCGGCGGTCAGGAAGATCGCGCGCGCGCGCCGGTCGTCGGGGTCCGGTCGCCGTTCGGCGAGGCCGCGCGCTTCGAGCATGTCGATCACGGCGACCATCGAGCTCGGGTCGATGCCGGTCTTCTCGTGCAGCTGCTGCTGGCTCATGCCCGGGTGCGCGCCGACCATCGTCATCACGCCGAAGTCGCGCGGGTGCAGCCCCTCGGGCTCGAGCGCACGATGGAAGCGCCGGCGCGAGGCTTCGCCGAGCCGCGCCATCAGGTAGCCGGGGAACTTGCCGAGCTCTCCCGGGATCGGTCCTCCATCCCACATGTGCTCATTCTATGCGGCAAAGACTATTTGTGATACAAATTATTGAAGAACGAACCGAAGACGACATGCCCGGGCTGCGCGCTCAGCGCTTCGCCGAGCATCGAGCGCGCGTGGCGCGAAGGCGGTGCGCGACGCGATGAGTTTCCACCGGCTACGGCGTCTGAGCAGGCGACGGCAAGCGACGAAGGAGGCGCAATGGCATCGTTGACACGCTGGGTGCTCGCGCACAAACGGCTCGTCGCGATCTTCTGGATCGCGCTGACGCTCGTCGGCATGGCCTCGGCGAGCTCGGCGACGAAAGCGCTCAAACAGAAGTTCTCGGTGCCCGGCAAGGAAGGCTGGGTGACCAACCAGCAGATCGCGCGCGACTTCGGCGGGACGGGCGGCAACGGCGCGCCGCTCGAGCCGGTCGTGACGCTGCCGGCGGGCGTCTCGATCGGCTCGCCGTCGGTGCAGAGCGGGCTTCGCGGCGTTGAAGCGACGCTCGCGCGTGCGCTGCCGGGCTCGCGGATCGCGGGCTACGCGAGCACGCACAGCCGCGCGTTCGTCTCGGCCGACGGCCGCACGACGTTCGCCGTCGCCTACCCGCCGCCGGACCGCACGCAGGCGTTCGAAGACAACCCGAAGGCGGCCGAACACGCGAGCTCGGCGCTGCGCGGCGCGCGCGTCGCCGGCGCTCCGGTCCACCTGACGGGCTTCGACGCGCTCTCGGTGCAGAGCGGCGGCGGCAACGGGCCGGGCGTGCTCGTCGAGGCGCTGCTCGGCGGCTTCGGCGCGCTGCTCGTGCTCGCGTTCGTGTTCGGCTCGTTCCTCGCGATCGTGCCGATCATGATGGCCGTCGTCTCGATCATGACGACGTTCCTGCTCGTCTGGGGGCTGACGACGATCACCGAAGTCTCGCCGATCGTGCAGTTCCTGATCGCGCTGATCGGCCTCGGCGTGTCGATCGACTACGCGCTGATCGTCGTCGTGCGCTGGCGCGAGGAGATCGCGCACGGGCGCTCGGGCGAGGAGGCGATCGTGCGCGCGATGCAGACGGCGGGGCGCGCGGTCGTGTTCAGCGGCACGACCGTCGCGATCGGCCTGCTCGCGCTCGTCGCGCTGCCGCTGCCGTTCCTGCGCTCGGTCGGCTACGGCGGCATGCTGATCCCGCTGGTCAGCGTGATCGTCGCGACGACGCTCTTGCCGGTCGTGCTCGCGAAGCTCGGCCCGCGGCTGGACTGGCCGCACGTTCGCGACGACGACCGCGCGAGCCGCGCGTGGACGGGCTGGGCGCGGCTCGTCGTGCGCGGGCGCTGGATCGCCGCGATCGGCGCCGCGGCGGTGCTCGCGGCGCTCGTGCTCGCCGCGACGAACCTGCAGCCGGGGCTGCCGAACGTCAACACGATCGCCAAGCAGGGCGACGCCAAGCAGGGGCTTCTCGCGCTCGAGCGCTCGGGGATCGGCGCCGGCGCGCTGCTGCCGTACGAGGCGCTCGTCGAAGGCGCGGCCTCGCCGCGGCGGGTCGCTGCGGCGATGGCCGGCGTGCGCGGCGTGCACGGCGCGGTCGCCCCCGAACACCCGAGTGGCGGCGTCCGGGCGCGGCGGTCGTCGACGCGTTCTCGACGCCCGACGGTTCGACGGCGGCCGGGCGCGACACGCTCGACCGGGCGCGCGACGCGGCGCGCGCCGTCGGCGACGGCGTGCGCGTCGGCGGCCTGCCGGCGCAGAACCAGGACTTCATCGACGCCGTCTACGGCAACTTCCCGCTGATGATCGCGCTGATCGCGCTGATCACGTTCATCCTGCTCGCGCGCGCGTTCCGCTCGCTGCTCTTGCCGCTGAAGGCGGTCGTGCTCAACGTGATCAGCGTCGGCGCCGCGTGGGGCGTGCTCGAGCTCGTCTGGCAGAGCGGGCACGGCTCGAACGCGATCTGGGGGATCCCGGCGACCGGCTCGGTGACGGCGTGGATCCCGCTGATGGTGTTCGCGTTCCTGTTCGGCCTGTCGATGGACTACGAGGTGTTCATCCTCGCGCGCATGCGCGAGGAGTACGACGCGACGGGCTCGACCGACACGGCCGTCGTGCGCGGCATCGGGCGCACGGGGCGCCTCGTGACGAGCGCGGCGCTGATCCTGTTCCTCGCGTTCGTCTCGCTCGCGTCGGGCCCGGAGACCGAAATCAAAGTGCTCGCGACCGGGCTCGCGGCGGGGATCCTGCTCGACGCGACCGTGATCCGCGCGCTGCTCGTGCCGGCCGTCGTCTCGCTGTTCGGGCGCTGGAACTGGTGGCTGCCGAAGCTGCCGGCGCGGATCCTGCGCGTGCAGCCGTCGCTGCCGCCGCGCGCGGCGCGCGGCGAGGGGACCGGATGAGCGTCGCTAGGGTGGCTCGATGAGCAGCGCACCGGCAATCGAGGTCGAGCAGCTCGTGCGCGAGTTCCGCAAGGGACCGCGCGCGGTCGACGGCATCGACCTGACGGTCGCGCCGGGCGAGATCTACGGCTTCCTCGGGCCGAACGGCGCGGGCAAGTCGACGACCGTGCTGATGCTGACGACGCTGCTGCCGCCGACGAGCGGCCGCGCGAGCGTCGGCGGCTACGACATCGTGCACGACGGCGCGCAGGTGCGTGCGTCGATCGGCGCGGCGCTGCAGGAGGCGGCGCTCGACGCGATCCTGACCGGGCGCGAGCACCTGCAGCTGCAGGCGACGCTCCAGGGCATGCCGAAGGCCGACCGCGCGCGCCGCGGGCAGGAACTGCTCGAGCGTGTCGGGCTGACCGAAGCGGCCGACCGCCGCGTCGGCGGCTACTCGGGCGGGATGAAGCGGCGCCTGGACCTCGCGCTCGCGCTCGTGCACGGACCGCGCATCCTGTTCCTCGACGAGCCGACGACCGGTCTCGACCCGCAGAGCCGAAGCGCTTTGTGGGAGGAGGTCGCGCGCCTCGCGCACGACGAGGGGATGACGGTCTTCCTGACGACGCAGTACCTCGAGGAGGCCGACGCGCTCGCCGATCGCGTCGGGATCATCGACCAGGGCAAGATCGTCGCCGAGGGGACGCCGGCGCAGCTGAAGGAGGAAATCGGCAGCCCGAGCGTCGAGGTCGTGCCGGTCGACGTCAGTGACGCCGACGCGCTCGCGCAGCGCCTCGACGGCTTCGGCACGGTCGTCGTCGGCGGGCGCGGCAGCCGTGACGGTGCAGCTGCCCGGCGGCGAGACGCAGCTCGCCGAGATCGTGCGCACGCTCGACCAGGCGCAGCTGAGGTCGCCTCGCTGCAGCTGCACCAGCCGTCGCTCGACGACGTGTTCCTCGCGAAGACCGGCCGCAAGCTCGAGGGCGCGCGAGAGGAGGCCGATGAGCAGCGCGCCTAGCGCCGAGCGTCTCGCCGCCGGTGCGCCCGTGCCGGCCGGCGCTCCGCGCACGCTGCCGCCGCTGGCCGAACCGAGCCTGTTCGAACAGGTCGCGGCGGTCGCGCGTCGCTCGGTCATACGCACGCTGCGCCAGCGCGCGCTGCTCGTCTTCCCGCTCGTCTTCCCGCTGATCCTGTTCGCGATCAACGGCTCGGCGCTCGGCGCGGCGACGCACATCCACGGCTTCCCGCCGGTCAGCTATCGCGACTTCGCTGCTGGCCGTGCCGTTCATCCAGGGCGCGCTGTTCGTCGCGATCACGGCCGGCACCGACCTCGCGCGCGACATCCAGTCGGGCTTCTTCAACCGGCTCGCGCTGACGCCGCTGCGCGGCGGCGCGCTGCTCGCGGGCCAGCTCGGCGGCGCGTTCGTGATCGCGTGCATCCAGTCGCTGACGTACCTGCTCGTCGGCATCGCGACCGGCGTCGACATCGCGAGCGGCGTCGGCGGCGCGCTCGTGCTGCTCGCGCTGTCGGTCCTGATCGCGTTCGGCTTCGCCGGGCTCGGCGCGCTGCTCGCGTTGCGCTTCGGCACCGGCGAAGCGGTGCAGGGCATCTTCCCGCTGCTGTTCGTGACGGTCTTCCTCAGCTCGTCGAGCCTGCCGCGCAACCTGATCAAGACCGAGTGGTTCCACGAGGTCGCGACGTACAACCCCGTCTCGTATCTGATCGAGGGGATCCGCAGCCTGATCATCACCGGCTGGGACGGCGAGGCGCTCGCGCTCGGCTTCGGCTTCGCGGCGGCGCTGTGCGTGCTGACGCTCGCGCTTCGCGAACGCGGCGATGAAGAACCGGCTGGTGCGCACGTGAGGCGCTTCGTCTACGTCGCGCGCGCGGTCGCGTGGCGCTCGATCCACAACACGCTCGTCAGCCCGGCGATCCTGCTGCCGTCGCTGATCTTCCCGCTGTTCTTCCTCGCGGCGTTCGCCGGCGGCCTGTCGACGCATCGCCGACGTCCCGAACTTCGACTACGCGCCGGGCTATACGGCCTTCCAGTTCTCGTTCGTCTTCCTGCAGTCGGCGGCGTTCGGCGGCGTCTTCACCGGCTTTGCGATCGCGCGCGACTTCGACTCGGGTTTCGCGCGGCGCCTGTTGCTGACGCGCGCCGCGTCGCAGCGGGATCATCGCCGGCTACGCGCTCGGCGCGCTCGGGCGCTGGCTGGTCACGGCGACGGTCATCACGATCGCCGCGTTCATCGCCGGCATGAACGTCGTCGGCAACGGCGGCGAACTCGTCGGCGTCTCGGGCTCGGGATGTTCATGCAACCTCGTCGCCGCGCTGTGGGCGTGCGGCGTCGCGATGTTCCTGCGCACCGAACAGGCCGGCTCGCTGATCCAGATGCCGGTCTTCATCGTCCTCTTCCTCGCACCGGTCTACGTGCCGATCAACCTCCTGACCGGCTGGATCCACGACGTCGCGCGGCTGAACCCGGCGACGCCCGCGCTCGAGGCCGCGCGCAGCCTGATCGCCGGCTCGCCGGCGAAGGTCGCGCTCGCGTTCGGCTTGCTCGCGGCGGCCGCCGCCGTGATGTCGCTGTGGGCGCGGCGTGGCTTGGCGTCAGCAGAGCGCGCCGGCTGAGACGGGGTCTGCGGGAAACAAATTGGCTGTGCGGCCAAACGGCGGCGCGGCTAGGATCGGAGCGTGCGCCGACTGCTCCTGTTGATCTCGGCTCTGATGTTCCTGGAGCTGTTCTTCTTCGCTGTGCTGTCGCCGCTGCTGCCGGGCCTGAAGTCGGACCTGCACCTCTCGACTTCGCAGGCGGGCGTGCTCGTCGCGATGTACGCGATCGGCGCCGTCGTCGGCGCGATCCCGGCGTTGATGGTCGCCGTGCGCGTCGGCGCGCGCAGCACGGCGCTCGCGAGCCTGCTGACGTTCACGGCGATGAGCGTCGCGTTCGGGCTCGTCCACAGCTACGACGCGCTGCTCGCGACGCGCTTCGCGCAGGGGCTCGCGGGGGCGGCGTGCTGGACGGCGGCGATGCTGTGGCTGCTCGAGACGGCGCCGGCCGAGCGCCGCGGCGAGATGCTCGGGTTCGCGTTCGGCGTGAGCGAGGCCGGCGCGATCGCGGGGCCGGCGATCGGCGGCGTAGCGGCGGCGGCCGGTCGCGCTTCGACGTTCATCGCCGTCGCGGTCCTCTGCCTGCTGCTGGCGCGCTCGTCGACGACGCGCTTTCCTCGCCGCCGACGCCGAAGGAGAAGCAGCTGCGGCTGCGCTCGATGCTGTCCTCGGCGGACGTCAGAACGGCGATGTGGATCTCGATCCTGCCGGCGATCGTGCTCGCCGCGGTCAGCGTCCTGGCGCCGCTGCAGCAGCACGGCCTCGGAGCGGGACCGGGCGAGATCGCCGCGACGTTCGGCGCGGCGGCGCTCGATCGGCATCTCGTGCGGCCGCTGTTCGGTCGCTGGTCGGACCGCCAGGGTCCGTTGCGACCGATCCGGCTCGGCGCTGCTGGCGAGCGCACCGATCGTGCTGGTCGTGCCCTGGGTGGAGACCCGCTGGGTGTCGCGCTGTTCGTGATCGGCGCGCTCGTCTGACCGGGCTCCTGTGGGCGCCGCTGATGGTGATGCTCTCAGACGCCTGCACGGCGGCCGGCGTCGGGCAGATCATGGCCGTCGCGATCATGGACCTGACGTGGCCGCCGGGCAACATCGTCGGCTCGGCCGGCGGCGCGGCGATCGCGCAGGCGGCCGGCCAGCGGGTCGCCTACGCGGCGATCGGCGCTCGCGCTGCTCGCCGGCTGGTTCGTGCTCTCGCGTCGGCCGCGCGCCGGCCGCCGAGGGCGACGGCGCTCGCCGAGAGCGCACGCACTGCCCCGCACGCGAGCGCCGTTCGCGCGCGCCCTACTTCGAGGACCTGCGCGTCGGGCTGCTCGAGCGCGGCGCGCCGGCGGTCACGCTGACCGACGGCATGGCGGCGGTGCACCGCGCGATCGTCGGCGACCGCCTCGCGCTGGCGCTCGACGCGAAGCTCGCACGCGAGGTGGTCGGCAGCGCGACCGCGCTCGCGCACCCGGCGCTCGTCTGGGACGTCGCGATCGGCCAGTCGACGCTGCTGACCGGGCCGTGTGATCGCGAACCTCTTCTACCGCGGGCTCGTGCTGCTGCGCGCGCCGGCGATCGGCGACACGCTGTAGCACGAGCACCGAGGTCGTCGCGCTGCGCCAGACGACGCCGCGCGAGGGCCGTCCGCCGAGCGGCCTCGCGGCGCTGCGCGTGCGCACGGTCGATCAGGAGGGGCGCGCGGTGCTCGACTTCTGCCGCTGCGCGATGCTGCCGCTGCGCGATGCGGCCGGGCGCAGCGGACGCGAGGACTCTTTCGAGGAGATCGCGGCCGAGCTCGACGGAGCGGCGCTGCGCCGGCCGTTCGCCGGTTGGCGGCTCGACGCGCTGCCGCGCGCTCTGGGCGCCGGCGCCGGCACGAGCGACACTGCGGGCAGCGCGGGCGACGACGACGGGCCGCCCGTCGCGATCGCGCCCGGGACGCGCTGGCGCGTCGACGGCGGCGATGTCGTCAGCTCAGCGCCCGAGCTCGCACGGCTGACGCTCAACGTCGCCGCCGTGCACCACGATCGCGCGGGCCAGCGCGACGGGCGCAGGCTCGTCTACGGCGGGCACACGATCGGCATCGCCGCCGCGCAGGCGACGCGCTCGCTGCCGCGGATCGCGACGTTCGTCGGCTGGCACTCCTGCGATCACCTCGCACCGGTCCACGAGGGCGACACGCTGCGCTCGCGAGCTCGAGCTCGAGGCGCGCGAGCCGCTCGAGCACGGCGGCGCGCTGCTGCACCTGCGCTCGCGCGTGCGCGCCTGGCGCGAGCACGACGACGCCGGCGAGGACGCACCCGGCGTCGAGGTGCTCGACTGGCGCTTCGTCGCGCTCGCCGTTTAACGCCACCGGCGCCCGGGCACGAGGCCCGGACGCCGGCAGGCGCTGTGTGGAGGAGAGGCGCGTCTAGCCCTTGGACCAGAAGCGCATGTCGGGCAGGTCGGAGGAGTAGTAACCCGTCACGTTCTTGCCGAGCACGGCGACCAGTTCGGTGTCGTAGGCCCAGATTCGCGGCGTGTTTTCGATGTACATTTCGTCGGCCTTGTTGAGGAGTTCCTGGCGTTCCGGTTCCTTCGTCGTGTACGGGATCTTTTTCATGATCTTGTCGGCGGCCGGCACGCAGACGTTGTTGTCGTTGAACTGGTTGTTCGGCGGGCACTGCAGGTCATACGCCCAGTGGTAGTCGGGCGCGACGACCTGCGGGCCGTCGAGGAACACCGTCGAGCCGTCGTGGTTGGTGTAGACGATTTCGAGGAACGCCGACGGCGAGACAACCGACACCTTCGCGTTGACGCCGAGCTGCGCCCATGCACCGGACGCGGCAGTCGCGATTTCCTTGCCGACGATGTCGCCCTGCCCGACGTAGATCGTGAAGCTCACCGGCGTCTTCACGCCCGACTTCGTGAGCAGTTCTTTGGCCTTCGTCATGTTGTTTCACGCGGCTTGCCGACCGTCGGGTCATAAACGAGTACGACGGCATCCACTCGCCGAAGTACAGCTTGCCGTAGCCGTAGGCGACCTTCTGCAGCACGCCTTCGTAGGGGAACGGCGTAGCTCAGCGCCTGACGGAAGTCCTGGTTGTTGAAGAACGGGTTCTTCCCCGTGGCCCAGGGCTTTTCGACGCTCTGCGGCATCTGGATCGTCTCCGCCTTCGCGCGACTTGAACGACGCCACGACACAGCAGGAGTCGCTCGTGAGGCTGTGCGCGGCCTGGTTGGAGAGGCCGAGCGTGATGTCCGCGGCGCCCGACTGAGCGTCGAGCAGCAGCGTTTCGTTGTCGGGGATGAAGTTGAGGATGATGTGCTTCGTCTTCGGCGGTTCGAAGAAGCTGGGGTTGGCTTCGAGCACGAGCTGGTGGCCGGCGCTGTAGCTCTTGAGCAGGTACGGCCCGTAGCCGGCGTCGTGGCTGGCGAGCCATTCGTTCGGCTTGGCCTTCTTCTGGCCGCCGTGGGCTTCGACCAGTCCGGGTCGTAGATCGCATCTGCGGTCGGGGCCGAGCACCGCGGCTGGTTCGGCGCGGGGCGTTTGTAGTTGAGCACGACCGTCGCGGGTTCTGTGCCTTGATCGAGGAGATCAGCGGCGGGCTTGAATTCCGATTCCTCGAAGCACCGAGTAGCCGCCCTCGCCGGAGTTGATCTCGCGGTTGAGCGACCACACGACGGCTTTCGCGTTGACCGGGTCGCCGCTCGGGAACTTCAGCCCCGGGCGCAGGTGGAACGTGAGCGTCTTGTTGCCGTTGCTGAACGCGTAGGAGTGCGCCAGATACGGCTTCACCGCGCGTGGATGCTGAGGTTCTGCTGTTCGGTGCCGGGAATCTGCCCGGTACGTGCGTGACCTGGGTCAGCGTCGAGTACAGCGCGCCGTCGAAGCCGAGGTCCTGGTCGTTGGTCGTGAAGTCCGGGTCGAGCGTCGCGGGCGCGACGGAAGTTCGTCGACGATCGTGCGCGTTCGGGTCGCCGGCGGCTTTGCTCAGCCCGCCCGAGCTTGCTCGAGCTCGAGCTCGAGATGCTGCCAGCACGCGGCCAGGACGAGCACGCGCGGCACGATGCCCGGCAGAGCGCCGTGCCCTTCATCGGTCCGCGCGCGCCCGTGTTCTCAATGTGGTTCATCGGGTCTCCATCGGTAGTGCGGTTGATCCGGTCTCCATCGTAGCGCTGGTCATCGGGGGCGCTTCCGTTACGTCGATTGGCGAGTGTCGAACCTACTCGACGGCGCGAGCAGAACGCGTCTGGGCTCGATCGCCCGCCGCTCTCACCGGCAACCCCCGGTCACGGCGCCCTGCCACGCGTGGTTAGCCTATTCATGACGATCAGTCGATATGCCAAACCTACCTCTCGCTCGGACGAGCGTCAAGGCCCCCTATCCCCAGGATCTCGCGCGCCTGCGCGGGGGTCGCGACCGGCCGGCCGATGGCCTCGCATAGGACTCGCGCGCGTGACGAGTTGCGCGTTGGACTCGGCGTACTCGCCCGGTGCGACGTACACGACATCCTCGAGGCCCGTCCGGATGTGACCTCCGAGCGCGAGCGTAACTGCCATCATCGGGAAGTTCTGGCGTCCGATCGCGGTGACCATCCACGGCACGTCGCTCGGGACGAGCCAGGCGAACAGCTGGATCGACTCGACCGTCGGCGGCGCGCCGCCGATCACGCCGAGCACCATGTGCATCATTCCCGGCGGATGGCCGTTCGCTTCGCCGGCGAGGCGCGCCGCCGTGACGGCCATGCCCATGTCGAAGCACTCGTACTCGGGCACGATCCCGCGGTCGGCCATCTCGTCGCGCCAGCTCCTCGATCAGCGACTTCGGGTTCATGAAGACGACGTCGTCGGGGCCGAAGTTGATGCTGCCGCAGTTCAGCGACGCGACTTCCGGCGCGGCGTTCAGCGAGCGGCGTCGCTCCTCGGCCGGCGAGCCGAGCTTGCCGCCGGTCGTGAAGTTGAGCACGACGTCGTCGGTCTGCTCGCGGATCGGCGCGCTTGATCGCGAGGTAGTCCTCGGGGTCCTGCGTCATCTGGCCGTCGGTCGTTCGCGCGTGGACGTGGACGACGCTCGCGCCGGCGCGCGCCGCGCCGACCGCCGCCCTCGATCACGTCGTCGCGGTCGCGGCTGGTTAGGGTTGCCGGTGACGATGCCGCCGGCGACCGCACACGTGAGAATCGCCGGATCGCTCATCGCGGAGTGAACTCGTCGCGCTGCCTGACGAACCACGACCGCCTCCCTCGGTTTACCCGCGACCGCCCTGGCCCGCTCGTCGCTACGGCAGTAATATACCGAACGGGCGAAGCACAGATCGAACGGGAGGAGGATTGCGCCGATGAGGCTCGGGTCCCCTCGACTCGGTGCGGAGGAGCTGGCGACGCGCCCGCAGGCGCCGCTCGAGCCCGCACGCGCATCGGCCTCCGAGCGCGTGATGACTTCGACGCGCTCGGTGCTCGCCGACCGCAAACTCGCCGTCCCGGTGCTCGTGCTCGCGCTGCTGGTGCTGTTCGCGATCTTCGCGCCGATCCTCTGGACGCACGGGCCCGACGCGCAGAACCTGATCCACTCGCTGAAGAGCCCGTCGTCGCGCATCCGATGGGGACCGACCAGCTCGGGCGCGACGTCTTCGCGCGCGTCGCCGACGGCGCGCGCATCTCGCTGGTGCGCGGCGCTCGTGTACGCTCGCCGGCGCGCTGATCGGCGGGCTGATCGGCCTGCTCGCGGGGACCGTCGGCGGCGTCAGCGACGGCGTCGTGATGCGCGCGATGGATGCGATTCTCGCGTTCCCGCCGCTGATCCTCGCGATGGCGGTGACCGTCGGCCTCGGCGTCGGCCTGAACACGGCGGCGATCGGCGTCGCGCTCGTGTCGGTCCCGTGGTACGCGCGCCTGCTGCGCAGCGAGGCGCTGCGGATCCGCTCGCTGCCGTTCATCGAAGCGTCGTACGCGATCGGCATGAAGCGCTCGCGCGTGATCGCGCGCCACGTCGTGCCGCACATGCTGCCGGTGCTGTTCATCCAGATGGCCGCCGCGTTCGGCTACGCCGTGCTCGGGCTCGCGTCGCTCAGCTTCGTCGGCCTCGGCGCGCAGGTGCCGACGCCCGAGTGGGGCGCGCTGATCACCGAAGGGCTCTCCTACTCGCTGACCGGCCAGTGGTGGATCAGCATCTTCCCGGGCGTCCTGCTGCTGATCACCGTGACCGCCGCCAGCATGCTCTCCGACCGCATGCGCGACCTGCTCGACCCGCGCGGCGAGTACGCGAGGCTGTAGGCGATGGTCGGCGTCATCACGCGGCGACTGATCGGCTCGATCGGCGCGATCCTCGGTGCGACGATCCTCGCGTTCATCATCATGCGCGCGCTGCCCGGCAACCCGGCGCGCCTGATCGTCGGCCCGCTCGCGACGCCGCAGGCGCTCGCGTCGGTGCGCCACGAGATCGGCCTCGACAAACCGGTCTTCACGCAGTACTGGCTCTACATCAGCCACTTCTTCGAGGGCAACTGGGGCTACTCCTACGCCGACGGCAAGTCGGTCAGCGCACTGATCGGCGAACGGCTCGGCGCGACGATCGAGCTCGCGCTGTTCTCGTTCTTCATCACGATGCTGTTCGCCGTCGTCTTCGCGCTGCTCGTCACCTACCGCCGCCGCCCGATCGCCGACCGCATCCTGCGCCTGGTCGCCTACCTCGGCTTCGGCACGCCGCCGTTCTTCGTCGCGCTGATCCTGCTGATCGTCTTCTTCCGCTCCTTCCACGTCCTGCCGGGACCGGAGGGGCGGCTCGGGCTGCAGGCGAACCCGCCGCCGACGGTCACGCACCTGTACACCGTCGACGCGCTGATCGCCGGCCGGTTCGGCACGTTCTGGTCGTCGATCGAACACCTGATCCTGCCCGGCATCGCGCTCGGGCTCTCGTCCTTCTCGTTCATCGTGCGCCTGCTGCGCGCGAACCTGCTCGAGATCTCGCGCGAGCCGTTCATCACCGTCGCGCGCGGCAAGGGGCTGCGCCGCTGGACGGCGTTCCGCCGGCACGCGCTGCCGAACGCGTTCCTGCCGACGCTGACCGCCGGCGGGCTCGTGCTCGGTGAATTCCTCGCCGGCAGCGTGCTGATCGAACGCGTCTTCAACTGGCCCGGGATCGGCTCGCTCGTGTTCGACGCGATCGTCAAGCAGGACTACGCGATCGTGCAGACGTTCATCCTCCTCAGCGCCGTCATGTTCGTGATCGTCAACCTCGTCGTCGATCTGCTCTACGCCGTGATCGACCCGCGCGTGCGAATCCCGTCGGTGGCGACCTCGTGATGCGCCGGCCGTGGAGCAGCGCGCGCCGCGACGCCGCGCCCCCCGGGCTCGCGCCGGCGGGCGAGGGCGCCATCGGCGGCGCGGGCAGCGACGGCGGCGACGGGCGCGAGCCCGCCGAGTTCGCGCTGTCGGTGCGCAACCTCAGCACGGTCTTCGAAGACGGCGTCAGAGACGGTCGAGGCGGTGCGCGACGTCAGCTTCGACATGCGCCCGACCGAACGGCTCGGCGTCGTCGGCGAGTCGGGCTCGGGCAAGTCGGCGCTCGCGCTCTCGATCCTCGGGCTGATCGAGCCGCCGGGACGCGTCGTCGGCGGCGAGATCATGCTCGGCGGGCGCGACATCTCGAAGCTCTCGGACCGCCAGCTCGGCGAGATCCGCGGCAAGGACATCGCGCTCGTGCTGCAGGACCCGATGAGCGCGCTCGACCCCGTCAAGACGATCGGCTCGCAGATCGTCGAGGCGGTCACCGTGCACGAACCCGAGCTGCGCCGCGCGGCGGCGCGCAAGCGCGCGGCAGACCTGCTGCGCGAGGTCGATATCCCGCAGGCCGACCGGCGCCTGGACGACTACCCGCACCAGTACTCCGGCGGGATGCGCCAGCGCGTCGCGATCGCGATCGCGATCGCGAACAACCCGAGCGTGCTGATCGCCGACGAGCCGACGACGGCGCTCGACGTGACGACGCAGTCGCAGGTGCTCGCGCTGCTCGACCGGCTCGTCGACCAGCACGGCACGGCCGTCATCCTGATCACGCACAACCTCGGCGTCGTCTCGGACTTCTGCGACTCGGTCGCCGTGATGTACGCCGGGCGCCTCGTCGAGACCTCGGGCGTCGATCACATCTTCGTCAACCCGACGCACCCGTACAGCGAGGCGCTACTGAAGTGCGTGCCGAACCCCGAGCGGCTGGCCGACGGGCCGCTGCCGGCGATCACCGGCTTCCCGCCGGACCTCGCGGCGCTGCCCGACGGCTGCTCGTTCGCGCCGCGCTGCCCGGTCGGGCGCGACCTCGCGCAGTGCCACGAGCAGGCGCCGCGCCCGCACAGCGTCTCGACCCCGTCGGGGCCGGCCGACGTCGAGTGCCACTTCGCCGAGCAGCGCAGCGCCGAGGTGACGGTATGAGCGTGCCCGAGGCCGCGCGGCGGCACGGCGACGGCGCAGGCGCCGGGCTCGGCCGACGGCGTCGTGCTCGAGGCCGACGGGCTCTCGAAGGCGTTCGAGATGCGCGGCAGCGATCGCTTCGCGCGCAAGCAGTCGGTGACGGTGCTCGACGACATCTCGCTCGCCGTGCGCCGTGGCGAGAGCTTCGGCCTCGTCGGCGAGTCCGGCTGCGGCAAGTCGACGCTCGCGCGCTGCCTGCTGCGCCTGCTCGAGCCGACCGCCGGGCGCGTCCTGTTCGAGGGCCGCGACCTCGCCGAGCTGGGGCGTGAGGAGCTGCGTGCGATGCGCCGGCGCATGCAGTTCGTCTTCCAGGACCCGTTCGCCTCGCTCGACCCGCGCATGACCGCCGGGCAGATCGTCGAGGAGCCGTTGCTCGTACACGGCATCGGCGACCGCGACGAGCGCCGCACCACCGTGTTCGAGATGCTCGCCGACGTCGGCCTGACGACCGAGCAGGCCGGCCGGCGCCCGCACGCCTTCTCCGGCGGCCAGCGCCAGCGCATCGGCATCGCGCGCGCATTCGTGCTGCGCCCCGACGTCGTCATCCTCGACGAGCCGATCTCGGCGCTCGACGTCTCCGTGCAGGCGCAGGTGCTCAACCTGCTGCGGCGGCTGCAGACGCAGCTCGGGCTGACGTACGTGTTCATCTCGCACGACCTCGCCGTCGCCGAGTACTTCTGCGACCGCGTCGCCGTCCTCTACCTCGGTCAGGTGATGGAGCTCGCCGACCGCGAGGTGCTGTTCCGCAAACCGCTGCACCCGTACTCCGTCTCGCTGCTCTCCGCCGTCCCCGTGCCGCAGGCCGGCGGGCGCTCGCGCCGCGCCCAGCGCGCACAACCGATCGGCGAAATCAGCTCCGTCATCGACCGTCCGAAGGGGTGCCCGTTCGAGCCGCGCTGCCCCGTCGGTCGCGGGCGCGAGGTCTGCAAGGGCGAGCGGCCGCCGTTGGTGCAGCACGCCGAGCGGCACTGGGCGGCTTGCCACTTCCCCGGCGAGATGGCTGTCGCGTCCGGTACCGTCGAGGAGTGAGCGCCGCAAGTTCGTCGCCGGTTGGCAGTTGCACGGGACGGGGTGACGACCGGGCGGCGTGCCAAGCTGGGCCCGTATGCGGCGCTTTGTCTGCAACCGGCGATCGAGAGGCAAGACCGGTGGGCGGGTCTCTCACCTGCGACCCGCCCGCGTGTCGCGGGGGCCGATGACACCCCGTGACTGGCTGGTGCTGTTCGCCGCATATCGGGGAGCTCCCGACGGACTCGACCCGGTGCGTTTTCAGAAGGGGCTGTTCCTGTTCTCCCGCGTGCGAGGAGTGCCCGAGCGGTCGAAGTACCGGTTCAAGCCGTGCTCGTATGGGCCGATGAGCGACGGGGTCTACGCCGATCTCGACCGGCTCGTCGGCGAGGGGCTGATCGAGCCCGTGTCGGTTCCCGGCAAGCACTGGTCGCGTTACAAGCCGACGGACGTGACGTTCCGCGAAGGCGAGCGGGTGCTGAAGCGGGCGGAGGACGAGCACCTGCTCGGCGTCGCGCGCGAGCTCTACGAGATCAAGCGCGAAGTCTCGAGCCTCGGTTTCGACCAGCTGCTGGGACGGATCTACGACAAGCATCCGGAGTTCGCCGTCAAGTCGGTCTTTCGCGCGTCGGCTTGAAGACACGATCGAGACGGGCGTCGAAGGAATCGGCGGCGGCGTGCAGATGGCGACCGTCGGCTGTCGAGGCGTTCGCGTGATCGAAGCCGCGGGCATGCGGGAACTGCACGACGCCGTCGACGTGTGGGAGACGCGATGCGCTGAGCTCCTGCGCGGAGACGGGACGCCGGCGTCCGCGAGCGACACGCCGGATCGGGGCGTCGGGCCGCCGCCCGAACGTGCAGACGGCGCCTCGTGACGTTCGTGCTGCGATGAGATCCGATTCGCGCACGCGTCCTTAGACACAGACAGTCGAGGCACGAAACCGAGGAGGTAGAGATGGACTGGAAGCTCGAGCTGATCGTCGTACCCACGACCGACGTCGACCGCGCGAAGACCTTCTACATCGAGCAGGCCGGCTTCGACCTGCACGTCGACCACAGCGCCGGCGAGGACTTCCGCGTCGTGCAGCTGACGCCGCCCGGCTCGGCGTGCTCGATCGCCGTGATGAAGGTCCCCGAGCGCGCCGGCGCCGTACAGGGCCTTCACCTGATCGTCGAGGACATCGACGCTGCGCGCGCCGAGCTCTCCGAGCGCGGCGTCGACGTCAGCGAGGTCTTCCACTTCGGCGAGAGCGGGCAGGCGCCGGGGCCCGACCCCGAGCGGCGCAGCTACAACTCGTTCGTCAGCTTCGCCGACCCCGACGGGAACGGGTGGCTCGTGCAGGAGGTCAGGCGCGCCTGAGTCAGTCCGGCGGCGCCGCGCTCGTCCAGAGGCGCTCGCCCGGCTCGATCATCGCGAGCACGTGGTCGCCCTCGCTGCCGTGCAGCGCGCGCGCGTCCGCCGCCGCCTCGGCCCCCGCCGCGGGGCTCTCGACGCCGGCCGCCGCGAGCTCGGCGCGCCGCGCCGCCGTGGCCCGCTCGTCGACCTCGCCGTCCTCCGCGAGGACGAGCGCCGTAGGTATCCCGGGCGCGCGCTCGGCGTGACCCAGCCCTCGGCGAGGTCGTTGCGTACCCGCTCGGGCTCGCGCTCGGTCGGCGGGCCGTAGCCGCCGCCGGCCGAGGAGATCGAGATGATCGTCTCGCCGGGCTCCAGCACGACGCGCGCCCACGCCTCCAGCTCCACGACCTCGCCCTGCGCGGTGCGCATGTACGGGCCGCAGCAACGCGCCGTTGACCGCCCGCCGCGCGCGCCGAACGCGGGGTTGACGGTGCCGTCGGCCGTGTACAGCACCTCGAGCTCGGTATCGACCGGGCCGTACTCGATGTACAGCGACGGCGCGCCGCGAAAGCGCCCGGCGCCCTCCGTGTCGGGGACGATGCGGTCGGCCCACACGCGGATCGGGTGCAGCAGCTCGAGCACCTCGGTGCTGTCGCGCATCATCGAGCCGCCGTCGCTGGTCTCGCCGTTGGTCACCCAGCCGTCGCCGTGGCGTGGCCGGCGCCACCGGAGTTGCCGAGGATCATCATGTCCACGAACGGCGCGTTGCCATGGCGCGGATCGCGCCCGGACAGGCTGGCCACCGCCGGCGGGCACTCCGGTCCGGTCGAGGCCATCCCCATCCCGTCCTTGAACTCCGCCAACGTGCGCTGGACGATGCCGGCCAGCCGCTCGGCCAGGCCCGAGGTGGCCAGCGAGCAGCTCGCCGGGTGCACGGGGATGCCAAGACAGCAGTTCTCGCGCAGCCTGATCCTGACCGCGCGCGCGCTGCCGGTGTTGCGCGGGACGGGGTCCTGCGATGCTGTTGAACACGCCGATCAGCGCCGACGTCTGGGACGTGGATTCGGTGAGGTTCAGACCGCAGGGAAGGCAGTCGGGGTTGTTGCGCAGGTCGATCTCGATCTCCCCGGCCTCGGGGTCGACCGTCGACCGTCACCTCCATCTTCACGCCGTGCTCGACGCCGGGGAGCGGGACGGCGTCGTGGATGTCATAGCCCGGTGCGCCTGCCCGGCCGGCAGCGTGCGGATCGTCGCGCGGATACGCTCCTCGCTGTAGTCGAGCCAGTCGGCTACGTAGCGGTCGAACACGTCCCAGCCGACCTCTTCGCCGACCTTCAGCAGCTCCCGCTCGCCGACGCGCGCGGCGCCGATCATGCCGAGGTAGTCGCCGTACCAGTCCTCGGGCACGCGGATCCGCGACTGGCACATGCGGATCACGTCCTCGACGTCGCGGTAGTCCTGCTGGATCTTCACGCACGGGAAGATCAGCGCGCCCTCCTCGTAGACGTCGCGCGCCGTCGCGGTCAGCGTCGTCGGTTCGGAGTTGCCGATGTCGGCCATGTGCGCCTTGACGAACGCCGTCGCGCGGTGCACGCCCTCGCTCGTCGATCACCGGCACGACGATGCAGTGATCGCCCGCGTGCGAGTTGCCGTGATACGGCGAGTTGTGGATGAACGCGTCGCCGCGGTCGCAGCTGCGGGTGGAGCGCGACGAGCCAGCGGCTGATCAGATCCGGGGCCGCTGATCACGTGGATCGGCAGCGACTCGGCCATCACGAGCAGCTCGTGGTTGGCCGTCACGATGCAGCAGGAGAAGTCGCGCGCCGTGTTCAGCACGGTCGAGCGCGCGGTGCGGAAGAGCGTGTTCGTCATCTTGCGCACGACGCCCTCCATGCGGTTCGTCATCACCGCGAGCGCGACGACGTCGCGCCGGCTGATCGGGATGTCCGCGCCATCGCGGTCAGCTCACCGCCTCCGAGCGCCGCGCGTCGCTCGCGCGTCGCGATCGGCCCGCCGCGTCGAGCGCGCGCCGGCACGATCGCGAGGCTGCCGCTCGCCGCGCGCTCGGCGCTCGCGCCCGGGTTCAGCACGATCGTCGTGAACGACGACTCGACGATCGCCGGCCCCGCGAACCGCGGCGCCCGGCGCCATCGCCTCGAGTCGCAGGATCGCCGCGTCGACCTTGCCGACGCCGCTGAAGTAGACGCCGCGCATGCCCGGCCGACGCGTCGCCCGGCTGCTCGCGCGCGACCGTGTCCTGCCCGCCGCCGCGCAGCCGGCAGTTGACGCGCGCGCGCAGGTTGACGACCTCGACGCACCGCGCGCTCGTCGCGCACCGCGTAGACCTCCTCGTGGATCGCGTGGAAGTCCTCGACGAGGTTCGCGACGTGCTCGGCCGACGCGAGCCGCCCCTCGCGCAGCGGCACGTCGAGCTGCCACACCTGGTGGCGGTAGCGCGCCTCGGCGATGTACTCGATCTCGCGGCTCCGCGAGCGAGCCGTTGCGCTGCGCGAACTCCTCGCAGCGCCCGCGCAGCTCCGCCAGCGCCGCGTTCGGCGCGCGCGTGGTCGAAGCTCGTCCGATCCCGTGAACAACGCCGCCGCGTACTCGCTCGTCAGGTCGCGTCATCAGCGCGCCGCGCGCGCTCAGCACCGCGCCCGCCTGCGGGATCACGATCCGCCGCGAGCCGAGCCGGCGCGCGATCGCGACCGCGTTCAGGCCCGCCGCGCCGCCGCCGCCGACGAGCACCGCGCTGCGCGGGTCGACGCCCTGGTTGACCGTGATCTCCTCGATCGCCTGCACCATCCGCTCGGTCGCGACCGCCATGATCGCCGCCGCCGCCTCCTCGACCGTGAGCCCCAGCGGCTGCGCGAGGAGCTCGTCGATCGCCCGCCGCGCCGCCGCCGCGTCGAGCTCCATCGTGCCGCCGAGGAAGTAGTCCGGGTCGATGTAGCCGAGCACGACACAAGCGTCCGTCACCGTCGGCGCGCCGCCGCCGCGCCCGTAGCAGACCGGCCCCGGGTCGGCGCCCGCGCTCTGCGGGCCGACGTGCAGCAGGCCGCCGTCGTCGATCCACGCGATCGAGCCGCCGCCCGCGCCGACGCTGCGCACGTCGACCGCCGGGAAGCCCGTGATGTGGCCCTCGTACTCGAGCCCGAGCCACGTCTCGCGCGTCACCGGGATGCGCCCGCGCCGCACGAGCGTCACGTCGTAGCTCGTCCCGCCCGTGTCCGCGACGACCGCGTTCTCGCTCGCGCCGTCGAGCGCGGCGTAGTGGCGTCCCGCGATCGGCGCCATCGCCGGCCCGGAGTTGATCGAGTGGATCGGCGCCGCGCCCATGTCCGCCGCGTCGACGACGCCGCCGCTCGACGTCACCATCAACAGGCGCCCGCCGAAGCCCGCCTCGCGCAGGCGGCCGTCGAGCGAGTCCAGGTAGCTCGTCATCAGCGGCTTCAGCGACGCGTCGATCGCCGTCGAGGACGCGCGCCGGTACTCGCGCAGCGTCGGGTTCAGCGCGTGCGAGAGCGTGTACGGCACGCCCGGCAGGTGGCGCTCGAGCAGCTCGCCGCAGCGCGAGCTCGTGCACCGGGTTCGCGATCGACCACAGCAGGCAGACCGCGACCGCCTCGACCTCGTCCTCGGCCAGCCGCGACGATCGTCGCGACAGCGCCCGCCTCGTCGAGCGGCAGCACGACCTCGCCGCGACTGCCGACGCGCTCGCCGATCTCATACGTCAGCGCCCGCGCGATGTACGGGTCCGGGTAGCCGTAGCTCCAGTTGAACGGCTCCGTGCGCCCGCCCTCGCGCAGCAGCAGCATGTCCGGGTGCCCGCGCGTGCACAGCAGCGCCGTGCGCGCCGTCGTCCCCGTCAGGATCGCGTTGATCGCGCGCGTCGTGCCGTGGATGAACAGCTCGACCGAGCCGAGGAAGTCGTCGAGCTCGCGCCCCGCATCCGCCGCCGCGAGGCCGATCGCCGCGAGGATCCCGTCGGCCGGGTCGTGCGGCGTCGTCGACGCCTTGTACAGGCGGACGCTGTCGCCGTCTTCGACGACGAGGTCCGTGAACGTCCCGCCCGTGTCCGCCGCCAGCCGCATCTCTGCCGCCTACCCCGCGCTTCCGCCTGCTCGGATCGGCCCCGTCATCGAGCTTCCCGACGATCGCCGGCGTCGTTCGATATTTCGGTCCATAGGCGGATACAACGTACCAACTCAACCGCCCCCTCGCGCGGCGAGCATCAGCACGTCGTGGCCCTCCTGCACGACCTCGCCACGGTCGCTCGAGATCCGCACGCCGAGCTTCACGAAGCCCGTCCCCGGTCGCGAACGGCTCGCGCGCGACTCGAGCACCTCGTACTCGCCCCACACCGTGTCGCCCGCGAACACCGGCGCGCGGAAGCGACGCTCGCACTCCGCCAGCGCCAGGATCTGCCAGTCGTCGCGCACGCTGCGCAGCCCGTAGCTGATCGACAGCACGAGCGGCCCGTGCGCGATCCGCCCGCCGAACGGCGTCTCATCGCGCGCGAAGATCTCATCCGTGTGCAGCGCGTTGAAGTCGCCCGAGACGCCCGCGAAGACGCCGATGTCCCCCTCCGTCACCGTCCGGCGCGACGTCGTGAACGTGCTGCCGACCGCGATCTCCTCGAGGTACGTAGCCATCGTCGCAGCCCGCGCGCGGCGCGGAGCCTAGCCCGCGTGCGCCGCCGCGCCCGAGTTCGATCCGGCGCCGGCCTTCGCCGGCTGGCCGGCGAGCATCATCGCGATCACTTCGTCGCGAATCTGGCGGCCGTCGAGCGCCGCCTCCGACGTCAGCGCCTGGATCGCGAGCCCGTTCAGCAGCGCGTCGAAGCGCCAGCTCGCCGGGATCGTCCCCGGCTCGTCCGGCGCCACGAGCCCCTCGAGCGCCGTGTCGATCAGCTCGTACCAGCTCGTCAGCCGCGCCTCGATCGTGTGGCGCAGCTGCGGCAGCCGGACCGCCTCGCCGTACGCGTTGATCCACACGCGCCACGTCTCGACCATCTGCTCGTCCTCCATCAGCGAGCTGTCGAGCAGTGCGCTCAGGCGATCGATCCCCGGCGGGATCGCCTCGATCGCCTCGCGGTAGCGGTTCTGCGTGCGCTCGGAGACATACACGAGCGCCTGCGTCAACAGGTCCTGGCGGTTCGCGAAGTAGTGGTTGAGCATCCCCGTGCTGACGCCCGCCTCCTCGGCGACCATCCGCATCGTCGTGCCCGCGAAGCCCTCGCGCGCGATCACGACCGCCGCCGCGCGGCAGATCTGCTCCCGTCTTATAGGACCCATCCCGAGCTTTGGCATCAGCGGCCCCTTCCGTCGACTCCCTGCCAGGCTCGCCCTCGCCAGCATCCGGCTTGGATCGAGTCAGCGCGACTGGCGACCCAGCTCGCGACAGCGTGATCCTATCGATTGCCAGGGTGGCTTATTCGTCTGGTTGAACTCGCTTGCGTGCTCCCGCGTACGCGCTTATAGTCGCATATCGAGTGATCGATTTGCAAAAGCAACGCGCCGGCGGGCGGCCGTCGTTCTCCGAGTCGCCGACATCCATCGGAAGGAACCACCCATGAGCATCGAGCGAGTCACGACCAACCCCGCCGCCGGCTTCGCCGACGCCGTCACGACCTCCGGCGCCGGACGGACGATCTACGTCTCCGGCAACGTCGGCTTCGGAGCCGAGGGCAAGGTCGTCGAGGGCGGCATGGGCGCCGAGGCGCGCGCGACGTTCGACAACATCGAGCGCGTCCTGCAGGCCGCCGGCGCCGACTTCTCGCAGATCGTCAAGATCAACGCGTTCATCACCGACCTCGACGAATATCCCGCCTACGCCGAGGTTCGCGCCGAGCGCTTCGGCGACAAACTCCCCGCGAGCGCGACCGTCGAGGTCTCCGGACTGCTCGTCGGCGCACACATCGAGATCGACGCCGTCGCGTTCGTACCCGAGGGGTGAGCCGGACCGGCCTTCGTGGCCGGGAATGTTGCTAAACCGATCAATCGGTATGGTTCTCGCGTAGCTTATAGTTCGCGACCACCCGACCCGAGGTGCACAGTGCGCTGCGCAATCGATACCGGAGGCACGTTCACCGATCTCGCCCTCGAGCACGACGACGAGGTGCGGATCTTCAAGTGCTCGACGACGCCCGAGAACCCGATCGTCGGGATCCTCGAAGTGCTCGAGCTCGCCGCGCACGGTCTCGGCATGGAGCGCGCCGAGCTGCTCGCGAAGATCACGATGCTGATCCACGGCACGACGCGCGCGACGAACGCCGTGCTCACCGGCAACACCGCGAGGACCGCGCTCGTCACGACGCTCGGGCACCGCGACGTGCTGCTGCTGCGCGAAGGCGGCCGCAGCCGCGCGTTCGACTGGAGCGTCGAGTACACCGACGCCTACATCCCGCGCGCGCTCACCTTCGAGGCGCCCGAGCGCGTCGACGCGCAGGGGCGCGTGCTGCGCGAGCTCGTCGAGCCGGCGACGATCGAGATCATCGAGCGCCTCGCCGAGCTCGACGTCGAAGCGGTCGCCGTCTGCCTGCTCTGGTCGATCGTCAACCCCGTCCACGAGCAGCGCATCGGCGAGCTGCTCGAGCGCCACCTGCCCGGCGTCCCGTACACGCTCTCGCACGCGCTCAACCCGACGCTGCGCGAGTACCGGCGCGCCTCCTCGACCGCGATCGACGCGTCGCTGAAGCCGCTGATGAGCACCTACCTCGACAACCTCGAGCTCCAGCTGCGCGACGCCGGCTTCGGCGGCGAGCTGCTCGTCATCTCGACCAGCGGCGGGCTGATGCACGCGCGCGAGGCCGCCAAGGTCCCGATCACCTCGATCAACTCCGGCCCCGCGATGGCGCCCGTCGCCGGGCGCCACTTCGCGACCGCCGACGCCGGCGCCGAGCACGCGATCGTCGCCGACACCGGCGGCACCAGCTACGACGTCTCCGTCGTCCGCGGCGGGCGCATCCCGATGTCGCGCGAGACGTGGCTCGGCGAGCCGCTGACCGGCCACATCACCGGCTTCCCCGCCGTCGACGTCAAGAGCATCGGCGCCGGCGGCGGCTCGATCGCCTGGATCGACGACGGCGGCCTCTTGCACGTCGGCCCGCAGAGCGCCGGCGCCAACCCCGGTCCCGCCGCCTACGCGCGCGGCGGCGAGCTGCCGACCGTCACCGACGCGTGCCTCACGCTCGGCTACCTCGACCCCGAGCGCTTCCTCGGCGGCGCGATGCGGCTCGACGCCGAGCGCGCGCGCGCCGCGATCGAGCGCGACGTCGCGACACCGCTCGGGCTCGACATCAACGAGGCCGCCTCGGCGATCCTCGCGCTCGCGACCGAGCACATGGTCCAGGCGATCACCGAGATCACCGTCGACGCCGGCATCGACCCGCGCGGCGCCGTGCTGATCGGCGGCGGCGGCGCCGCCGGGCTGAACAGCGGCGCGATCATGCGCCGGCTCGGCTGCCGCGCGCTCGTGATCCCCGAGACCGGCGCCGTGCTCAGCGCCGCCGGCGCGCTGATGGCCGACCTCTCGGCTGAATACTCCGCCGCCTGCTTCACCTCCAGCGACAGCTTCGACGCCACACGCGTCGACGCCGTGCTCGACGAGCTGCGCGAGCGCTGCCGCGCGTTCGCCGCGCAGGTCGGCGCCGAGAGCCACACGATCGAGCTGATCGCCGAGGCGCGCCTCGCGCGCCAGGTGTGGCAGATCGACGTGCCGCTGCGCGACGCGCACTTCGCCGCCGACGCCGAGGCCGCCGTGCAGCGGCTGCTCGCCGACTTCCGCCGCCTGCACGAGGAGATCTTCGCCGTGCTCGACGAGCGCTCGGCCGTCGAAATCGTTGCGCTGCGCGCGCGCGTCGTCTGTCCGCTCCAGAGCCGCTCCGAGGGCCGCCTGACGCAGGCGCCGCAGGCGATCGACGCAGAGCGCGAGAGCTACTTCTCCGGGCACGGCCCGATGCGCGCCCGCGTTCGCTCGCTCGACACGCTCGCCGCCGGCGAGGCGCTCGCCGGCCCGGCGATCGTCGAATCGCCGCTCAGCACCGTCGTGATCGAGCCCGGCGCGAGCGCCGGGCGGCGCGAGGGCGTCGGGCTGATCGTCACGCTCGAGGATCAACGCAACCGTGAGGGAGGACGCAGTGGCGCAGGCATCGTCAACGGCTGAGCACGCGATCGCCGCCGGCGAGCGCTTCGACCCGGTCGCACTCGCCGTCATCACGAGCCGCATCCAGGGGATCGTGCGGCGGATGACCAACACGCTGTTCCGCACCGCGCGCTCCTCCGTGCTCAACACCGCGCGCGACTTCTCCTGCGCCGTCGTCACGCGCGAGCACCAGATGCTCGCGACCGCCGAGAGCCTGCCGATCCACGTGATGAGCGGCCCCGACCTCGTCTGCGCCTCGCTCGCGCGCCTGCACCCGCAGCTGCACGCCGGCGACGCGTTCCTGCACAACTCGCCCTACCACGGCAACTCGCACGCCGGCGACCACTGCCTGCTCGTGCCCGTCGTCGCCGGCGGCGAGCACCACTTCACCGCGGTCGTCAAGGCGCACATGGCCGACATCGGCAACTCGATGCCGACGACGCTCTGGGCGAGCGCGCGCGACGTCTACAACGAGGGCGCGCTGATCTTCCCCGGCGTCAAGGTGCAGCGCGACTACGAGGACATCCCCGACATCATCGAGATGTGCCGCACGCGGATCCGCGTGCCCGACGTCTGGTACGCCGACTACATCGGCATGGTCGGCGCCGCGCGGATCGGCGAGCGCGAGCTCACCGCGCTCGGCGAGGAGCTCGGCTGGGACGCGCTGCACGAGTACACGGCCGCCTGGTTCGACTACAGCGAGCAGATGATGGTCGCCGCGATCCGCAAGATGCCGGCCGGACGCAGCGTCGCCCACAACAAGCACGACCCGATGCCAGTCGCCGGCGCCGAGGACGGCGTCCCGGTGAGGGTCTCGGTCACCGTCGACCCCGACGCCGCCCGCGTCGAGGTCGACCTGCGCGAGAACCCCGACTGCCTGCCGTGCGGCATCAACCTGACCGAGGCGACGAGCCGCACGGCGGCGATGATCGGCGTCTTCAACAGCCTGCCGAGCACCGTCCCGCAGAACGCCGGCAGCTTCCGCCGACTCGACATCCTGATCCGCGAGAACTGCGTCGCCGGGATCCCCGTGCACCCGGCGAGCTGCTCGACCGCGACGACGGGTATCGCCGACCGCGTCGCCAACGCGACGCAGCGCGCGATCGCCGAGCTCGCCGACGGCTTCGGCATGGCCGAGACCGGCACGCTGACCGCGTCGGTCGCTGACATCTCCGGCAAGGACCCGCGCCACGAGAACTCGCCGTTCGTCAACCTGATGATCATCGGCCTGACGTGCGGCGCCGGGCACGCGCGCGGCGACGGCTGGCTCGTCTCCGGCGAGGTCGGCGACGGCGGGCTGATGATGCGCGACTCGACCGAGGTCGACGAGCTGCTCTACCCGATCGTCGTCTGGGCCGACCGCATCGTCGCCGACAGCGGCGGCCCCGGGCGCTTCCGCGGCGCGCCCGCCTGCTACGTCGAGTACGGCCCCGCCGACACCGAGATCGAGGCGATGTGGTCGACCGACGGCTACGTCAACGCCGCGCTCGGCGCGCGCGGCGGCTTCCCCGGTGCGCCCGCGCGCCAGTTCCTGCGCCGCGTCGACGGCTCGGTGCAGCCGCTGCCCGGCTGGGGCGAGCAGGTGCTCGCGCCCGGCGAGACCGTGCTCGCGACCTCCGCCGCCGGCGCCGGCTACGGGCCCCCGTGGGAGCGCCAGCTCGAGCGCGTCGTGCACGACGTCGCCGACGGCTGGGTCAGCGTCGAGCAGGCCGCCGAGGTCTACGGCGTCGTCGTCCGCGACGGAGCGCTCGACGCCGACGCGACCGCCGCGCGCCGCGCCGAGCTCGCCGCGCAGGCGCCCGCGCCGCCGGAGCTGCTCGAGGTCGAGCACCGCGCCCGCGAGATCGCCGATCGGCTCGGCCCGTACGTGCTCGGATCGGCGCCGGCTCGGTGAGCGAGCCGCTCAACGCACGGATCACGTGCGACATCGGCGGCACCTTCACCGACGTCGTCGTCAGCGACGAGAGCGGGCGGATGACGATCGCCAAGGCGCTGACGCAGCCGGCCAACCTGTTCGACGGCCTGCGCGCCGCGCTGCAGCGTGCCGCCGACGAGCTCGACGAATCGCTCGCCGCGCTGCTCGGCCGCGCCTCGCTGTTCATCTTCTCCACGACGCAGGCGACCAACGCGATCCTCGAGGGCACGACCGCGCGCACCGCGTTCCTCTGCACCGAGGGCTTCCCCGACATCCTCGTCCGTCGCGAGGGCGGCTCGCTGCGTCCCTACGACTACAGCCGCCCGTTCCCCGAGCCCTACGTGCCGCGCCGCCTGACGCTCGAGATCCCCGAGCGGATCGACGCCGACGGCGACGTCGTGCGCGCGCTCGACGAGGACGCCGCGCTCGCCGCGCTCGCCCGCGCGCGCGAGCTCGACGTCCAGGCCGTCTCGGTCTGCCTGCTGTGGTCGACCGCCAACCCCGCGCACGAGCTCGCGCTCGGCGCGCTGATCGAGCGCGAGCTGCCCGGCGTGCCCTACTCGCTCTCGCACCAGATCAACCCGATCGTGCGCGAGTACCGCCGCGCCTCCGGCACCTCGATCGACGCCTCGCTGAAGCCGCTGATGCAGCGCCACCTACCCGAGATCGCCGACGGGCTGACGCGCGAGGGCTTCGCCGGCGAGCTGCTCGCCGCGAGCTCCGCCGGCGGTGTCGTGCCGATGGGCGAGCTGATCGACAGCCCGCTGTGGTCGGTCCGCTCGGGCCCCTCGCTCGCGCCCGTCGCCGCGCGCACCGTCGCCGGCGCCGAGACCGGCGCCGGCGACGTGATCGTCTGCGACACCGGCGGCACGAGCTTCGACGTCTCGCTCGTGCGCGGCGGCGATCTCGTGTTCACGAGCGAGACGTGGCTCGGCGAGCCGTTCGCCGGCCACCTCACCGGCCTCTCCTCGGTCGACGTGCGCTCGATCGGCGCCGGCGGCGGCTCGATCGCGTGGGTCGACCCCGGCGGCCTCTTGCGCGTCGGCCCCGAGAGCGCGCGCGCCGACCCCGGCCCCGCCTGCTACGGGCTCGGCGGCACGCGCCCGACCGTCACCGACGCCGCGCTCGCGCTCGGCTACATCGATCCCGAACGCTTCCTCGGCGGCAAGATGGCACTCGACCTCGGCGCCGCCGAGACCGCCGTGCAGGGCCTCGCCGACGCGCTCGGCGTCGGCGTGCGCGAGGCCGCGCACGCCGTCCTCTCGATCGCCAACGAGCGGATGATCGCCGCGATCGGCGAGCTGACCGTCAACGAGGGCGTCGACCCGCGCGACTCGACGCTCGTCGCCGGCGGCGGCGCCGCCGGCCTGACGATCGCCGCGATCGCGCGCGAGCTCGGCTGCCGCGAGGTGCTGATCCCGCGCGCCGCCGGCGTGCTATCGGCGTTCGGCGGCCAGCACTCCGACATCGTCCGCGAGATGACCGCGCCGCACGTGACCAACTCGAAGGAGTTCAACTTCGACGGTGTGCGCGAGACGCTCGGCGCACTGCGCGAGCGCCTGCTCGCGTTCCAGGCCGAGCTGCCCGCCGGCCTCGCCGGCGGCGTGCAGCGTCGCTACTTCGTCGAGGCGCGCTACGCCTACCAGGTGTGGGACCTGTCGATCCCGCTCGACGGCGAGGGCGTCGAGGACGAGGCCGCGCTCGAGCGCCTGATCGAGCGCTTCCACGACGCGCACGAGCGGATCTTCGCCGTGCGCGAGCCCGGCCAGAAGATCGAGATGAGCCAGTGGAAGGGCCGCGTCACGGCGAGCACCGTCAAGCCGCCGCTCGCCGCCGATCGCCCGCCCGCCTCCGGCGAGCCCGCACGCCGCGTCGCCTTCTTCCAGGAGCTCGGCGAGGTCGAGCTCGAGGTCCACGACGGCGGCCAGCTCGCGCCCGGCCGCACGATCGCCGGCCCCGCGCTCGTCGTCGAGCCGGAGACGACGATCGTGATCTACCCCGGCTGGACGGCGCACGTCAGCCCGCTCGGCAACTACAGGCTGGAGCTCGAGGATGGCTGATCCCGCGACCCCCGACCCCGGCGCCGGCCTCGCGACGCCGGCCCCCGCCGCGCGCGAGCTCGACCCGACGCTGATGGCCGTGCTCGCGCACCGCTTCGAAGCGATCGTGCGCGAGATGACGAACACGCTGTTCCGCACCGGGCGCTCGTCGATCATCAACATGGCGCGCGACTTCTCCTGCTCGATCATCACCGCCGACGACCAGCTGTTCGCCGCCGCCGAGGGGCTGCAGGTGCACGTGCTCGGCGCCGGCCTGCAGACGCGCTCGATGCGCGAGCTGCACCCCGACCTGCGTGAGGGCGACGCCTACCTGCACAACGACCCGATCCTCGGCAACACGCACACCGCCGACCACACGATCCTCGTGCCCGTGTTCGTCGACGGCGAGCACCTGTTCACAGCCTCGGCGAAGGCGCACCAGGCCGACTGCGGCAACGCCGAACCGTCGACGTACGTGACCTACGTCGAGGACGTCTACGCCGAGGGCGGGCTCGTCTTCCCCGCCGTCAAGGTCCAGCAGGACTACGAGGACATCGACGACATCATCCGCATGTGCCGCAAACGGATCCGTGTGCCCGACGTCTGGTACGGCGACTTCCTCGCCTCCGTCGGCGCCGCGCGGATCGGCGAGCGCCGCGTCAAGGAGGTCGTCGCGCGCTACGGCGTCGAGACGATCAAGACGTTCGTGCGCGAGTGGCTCGACTACTCCGAGCGCGTCATGGACCAGGCGATCCGCAAGCTGCCCGCGCAGCGGCTGCAGGCGAGCGGCAGGCACGACCCGATCCCCGGCCTGCCCGACGGCGTCGAGGTCAACGTCACCGTCGACGTCAAGCCCGACGAGGGGCGCGTCGTCTTCGACCTGCGCGAGAACCCCGACTGCATCCCGTTCGGGCTCAACGTCTCCGAGTACTGCGCGCGCGGCGGTTGCACGATCGCGCTGCTCAACTGCCTCGAGGATGACGTGCCGCGCAACGCCGGCTCGTTCCGCCGCGTCGAGGTGCTGCTGCGCGAGGGCTCGATCGCCGGCGGCCTCGTCGAGCCCTACTCGGCGTCCGTCTCGACGACGAACGTGCTCAACCGGATCATCAACGCCGCGCAGAGCGCCTTCTGCCAGCTCGGCGAGGGCGAGGGCCTCGCCGAGGGCGCCGGCGCGATGGGCGTCGGCTATGCGGTCTTCTCCGGCACGTACCCCGACAGCGGCGAGCCGTACGTCTCGGAGTTCGTCATCGGCAACAACGGCGGCCCCGCCTCGCCACACTGCGACGGCTGGATCACTTACGCGATGCCCGACTGCTCGAAGACGATCTACATCGACAGCGTCGAGATGCTCGAGCGCACCTACCCGCTGCAGTTCCGCTCGCTGCGCCTGCTCGCCGACTCCGGTGGCGCCGGGCGCCTGCGCGGCGGCCCCGCCTCGGAGGTCGTCTACGGCCCGCGCTCGACGCCGATGCGCGTCTTCTACATGGCCGACTACGCGCGCCATCCCGCCGCCGGCGTGCGCGGCGGGCTGCCCGGCGCCGCCGCCTCCGCGCACGTCCTCGACGCCGACGGATCGGAGAGGCAGGTCGAGGCGATCGGCGACTCGCTGCTCCAGCCCGGCGAGTGGATCCGCGGCGTCGAGGCCGGCGGCGGCGGCTACGGCGACCCGCTGCAGCGAGACGCGCAGGCCGTGCTCGTCGACGTGCTCGAACGCTGGGTCACGCGCGACGCCGCGCGCGAGGTCTACGGCGTCGTGCTGCTCGAGCCCGACGCTCCCGGCGGCGAGCCGTCGGTCGACGGCCCCGCGACCGAGGGACGCAGGAGCGAGCTGCGCGAGCTGCGCGGCGCGGCCGGCAGGTCGTGAATCGACGCTCTGGGAGTCGGCGCTCTTGCGCGTCGCCGAGATCGACGTTATTCTTGTAAACCAACTGGTCGATATGCGAAAACGAGCACCTGGCCTAGGGAGCGGGTGGGCGCTCGACGAGAGCGAGGTCCAAGTGTCCGACGGTGAGCTGACGGCGATCGAGCAGGAGTACAGGCGGCGAACGCCCGCCTCCGCGCGCCTGATGGAGCGCGCCAGCGAGTTCATGCCCTGCGGCATCACGCGCACGCTCGCGTGGTTCGCGCCGTACCCGGTCGTCTTCGAGCACGGCGCCGGCGCGAGCGCCTTCGACGTCGACGGCAACCGCCACATCGACCTCTTCAGCAACGGCCTCAGCCTGATGCACGGCCACGCCTACGAGCCGATCGACGCCGCGCTGCGCGAGGCGCTCTCGCGCGGCACCGCCTGGCCCGGCGCCTCGGACGCGCAGGTCGACTTCGCCGAGCTGCTCTGCGCGCGCGTGCCCGGCGCCGAGCAGGTGCGCTTCACGAACACCGGCACCGAGGCGACGATGCTCGCCGTCAAACTCGCGCGCCACACGAGCGGGCGCCAGGTCGTGATCAAGGCGTGGGACGCCTACCACGGCTCCTACGACGACCTCGAGGTCGGCCTGCTCGGCCAGGACGAGCTGCCCAACCGCGTCGCGCTCGCGCGCTTCGGCGAGCTCGCCAGCTACGAGGCCGCGCTCGCGCGCAACGCCGGCAACGTCGCCGCGATCATCGTCGAGCCCGTCCAGTACACCGGCGTTGTCACGCCGCCGCCCGCCGGCTTCCTCTCCGAGCTGCGCGAGCTCGCGCGCCGCGAAGGCATCCTCTTCATCCTCGACGACTGCCTGATGTCGCGCCTCGCCGTCGGCGGCTCGACAGAGCGCTTCGGCATGGCCGAGCCCGACATCACGTGCCTCGGCAAGTGGGTCGGTGGCGGCCTGCCCGTCGGCGCGATCACCGCCTCGAGCGAGCTGATGGCGCCGTTCGAGCTGCCCGGCGACCCCGACACCGCGCTCTACCACGGCGGCTCCTTCAACGGCAACCTGCTCGGCATGGTCGCCGGTCAGATCGCCGTGCGCGACCTGACCGCCGCCGCGATCGAGCGGATCGACGACCAGGCCGAGCGCCTGCGCGTCAAGCTCGACGAGGCCGCCGCCGAGCACGGCGTCGCGATCCGCACGCAGGGCATCGGCTCCTGCTTCGGCCTCTACGTGCTCGACGCGCCCGACGGTGCGATCGACTGGACCGCGACGCGCCTGTTGCACCTCGCCGCCGTCAACCACGGCGTCTACTACGGCACCGGCGGCGAGTTCGGGCTTTGCACGACGATCTCCGACGACGAGGTCGAGGAGGCCGGCGCCGCGCTCGGCAGCGCGCTCGCCGACCTCGCCCGCGAGGGGGCGGCGGTCGGGGCGGCCTGAGTCAGCCGAGCAGCGCGCGCATGCGCGGCTCGTGCAGGAACGCCAGCGTCCGCTCGGTCTCGCCGCGCGCGTCGTACTCCAACCCGACCGCGCCGTCATATCCTGCTGCCGCGAGCGCCGCGAGGATCGCGCCGAAGTCGAGCAGCCCGGTCCCCGGCACGCCGCGGCCGGGATAATCGGACACCTGCACGTGCCCGATGCGCTCGCCGTGGCGCGCGATCGCCTCGAGCGGATCGTCGCCGGCCCGCGCGACGTGGTAGACGTCGAGCAGCAGCCCGAACCGGTCCGCGTGCTCCGGGCCGGCCAGTTCGATCAGCTCCACGGCCGCACCCGGCGTTGGCGCGAGGAACCCCGGGTTCTCGAGCGCGTTGACCGGCTCGAGCACGATCCGCACACCGGCGTCGGCCGCGAGCGGCACGAACGAGCGCAGCGCCGAGACGACCGCCGCGCGCTGGCGCGCTTCCGGCACGTCGGGAAGCGCGCGACCGACGAGCACGTTCACGTTCGGCGCGCCGACCGCCTTCGCGAGCGCGAGCGCATCAGCGAACCCTCGCTCGGCCTCCTCGCGGCGCGAGTCGTCGTTGAGGAAGCCGCGCTCGCCGCCGGCCGTGTCGCCGGCCGGGCAGTTGAGCAGCGCGACGTCGACGCCGTGCTCGGCGACGGCGGCCGCGAGCCCCGCGCGGTCGTTCGCGTCGTCCGGCCACGCACTTTCGATCGTCGCGAAGCCGGCCTCGCGCGCCGCGCCGACGCGCTCGAGGTACGGCAGCTCGGCGAACAGCCACGAGATGTGAGCCGACCAGCGCATGCGGCGACCGTACCCGTGCGCGCCGCCGGGCACGGCGCTCCCGCTCAGCTCGCCGGCACGAACGCGATCGCTTCGATCTCGACGCGCGCGTCGGCGACGAGCCCGGCGACCTGCACGGTCGCGCTGCTCGGCGGAAAGCCGGCGAAGGCCTTGCCGCGCGCGATGTCGTAGTCGGGGTAGAACTCGGTGCCGGTGACGAAGCCGGTGATCTTGACGACGTCCTCATCTTCGCGCCGGCCTTCTCGACGGCCTGACGCACGCGCGCGAAGCACTGCTCGGCCTCGGCGAGGAACGTCTCGCTGACCACCGTGCCGTCGTCGAGCGCGCCGATCTGGCCGGAGACGTAGATCCAGCGCCCCGGCCCGTCGAAGCTGATCGTCTCGCAGAAGCTCGTCCCGTAGGGGCTGTCCACACGTTTCTTGTCCATCGTCCGCTCCCTTTCCTAGTCGTTGTCGCTGAGGCGGACGACGTCCTCCATCGCCCGCAGCAGTCCATCGCGCGCCTGCTCGAGCGCCTCGCCGGCGACGACGCTCGACAGCGCGATCTCGCCGCCCGGCCCCATGAACACGCCGTGCGTGAGCGCCGCGAGGTGCAGCAGCTGCGTCGCCTCGCCGGCGATGAAGTTGCCGCTGTGGCGCGCGAGCGTCTCGGTCGGGTAGATGCCCATGACCGAGCCCTCGGCGACGATGCTCAGCGGCAGCCCGAGCCGAGCCGCGCCCTCGCCGAGCGCGACGCGCAGCTCGGCCGCGCGCCCGTCCATCGCGGCGATCGTGTCGCGTTCGAAGTGCTCGAGGCTGACGCGGCCGGTGACGCAGCTCAGCAGGTTGCCGTTGAACGAGCCGCCGTGGTAGAGCGGCTGCTCGCGGTGCGGGTCGAGCACGTCCATCATCTCGGCGCGCCCGCCGAGCACGCCCATCGGCAGCCCGCCGCCGATGAACTTGCCGAGGAAGGTGAGATCGGGCGTCAGGCCGTAGAGCTCGGCGCTGCCGCCGTAGGCGAGGCGCAGCATCAGGCAGTCGTCGAGCACGAACAGCGCGCCGGCGCGCTGCGCGGCCTCCTGCACGCGGCGCAGGAAGCCGGGCGGCGCGGTCGTCACGAGGCCGCTGAACAGCAGCGGCTCGAGCACGACGGCGGCGATCTCATCGCCGTGCTCGGCGAGCTTGCGCTCGAACGCCTCGGCGTCGCCGAACGGCGCGAGGTAGACGCGTCCGGGATCCTCGGGGCGGTCGTAGAGCCCGACCTCGAGGTCGTCGAACGAGCCGTGGAAGCCGTCGATCGACTTCAGCACCGCCGGGCGGCCGGTGAACGCTCGCGCGACTTTCATCGCGAGCATGCCCGACTCGGTCCCGGAGTTCGTGAAGCGCACGCGCTCGAAGATCTCGATCCGCTCGCAGAGCATCCGCGCGAACTCGATCTGCTCCTCGGACGGCGACGAGGAAGCCCGAGCCGCGCCCGGCCGCCTCGCGCAGCGCAGCGACGACAGGTGGAAACGCGTGGCCGTGAATCAGGCTGAGGCCGTTGTTGGCGAGGTCGACGTAGCGGTTGTCGTCGAGGTCGATCAGATACGGACCCTCGCCGCGCCGCGCGACGAGCGGGTACGGGCGGTGATAGCCCCAGCCGCGCGTCAGGCCCCTGACCATGTAGCGGCGTGCGCGCTCCATCGCCTCGGCGGAGCGCGGCGTGCGCGCGCGATAGGCGTCCTCGACGATCGCGCGCGCATCGGCCTTGAAGGTCAGCTCGCCCACTATCCGGACTCTAGCGCAGCGTTCGATATGGTGGCTCTTCGGCCGATAAATAATTCCATCCCGTTAACTCGGCCGATTCGTCCATGTGCGCGTGCGATACAACTACCCAGGTGCCGGGGGCCGTTCAGCCGATTGCGCGGAACCTGCGTCGCTGGAGGACGACGCGTGAGATGACGCTGTCCGCGCTCGCCGAGCAGGCCGGCGTCGCGAAGTCGACGGTCTCGCTGATCGAGCGCGGACAGGGCAACCCGTCGATCGATACCGTCTGGGCGCTCGCCCGCGCGCTCGGCGTCCCGTTCACGAGCCTGTTCCACGACGAGCCTCCGGCCGACGACGTGTCGGTCGTGCGCGAGGATGACGGCTCGGTGATCGCCGTCGAAGACGCCGGCCTCGACGCCGACGGCCTGATCGTCCGCCACATGCTCACGCGCACCGGCGGCGCGCTGATCGAGATCTACACGCTCGTGCTCGACGAAGGCGCCGTGCGCCACGCGCAGGCGCACGTCGCCGGGCTGTTCGAGCACATCACGATCGCCGCCGGCACCGTCGAGATCAGCACCGACTCGTTCACCGAGACGCTCAACCAGGGCGACCTGATCAGCTTCCGCGCCGACCGCCCGCACACCTACCGCGTGATCAACGGCCCCGTCCGGCTCGTCTCGGTACACGAATACCCGCAACGCTCGGACGCCTAGGACCTCAGTAGGAGCGCGGCAGGCCGAGCACGTGCTGGCCGACGTAGGCCAGCACGAGGTTGTTGTTGACGGGCGCGATCTTGTACAGGCGCGTCTCGCGGAACTTGCGCTCGACGTCGTACTCCTGCGCGAAGCCGAAGCCGCCGTGCGCGTCGAGGCAGGCGTTGGCCGCCTCCCACGAGGCCTCGGAGGCGAGGAGCTTGGCCATGTTCGCCTCGGCGCCGCCGGGCTGCCCCTCGTCGAAGAGCCAGGCGGCCTTCCAGCGCATCAGGTTCGCGGCGGTCGATCGCCATGTGCGCCCGCGCGAGCGGGAACTGCACGCCCTGGTTCGCGCCGATCGGCCGGCCGAAGACGACGCGCTCGCTCGCGTAGGCGACGGCGCGCTCGATGAACCAGCGGCCGTCGCCGATGCACTCCGCGGCGATCAGGATCCGCTCGGCGTTCATCCCGTCGAGGATGTAGCGGAAGCCCTCGCCCTCCTCGCCGATCAGCGCGTCGGCGGGCAGCTCGAGGTCGTCGAAGAAGACCTCGGTCGTCGCGTGGTTCATCATCGTCTTGATCGGGCTGATCTGCACCGTGCCGACCGCGCGATCGCGCAGGTCGACGATGAACACCGAGAGGCCGCCGGTCCGCTTCTCGACGCTGCTCGAGCGGCGTCGTGCGCGCGAGCAGCAGCATCAGGTCGGAGTGCTCGGCGCGCGAGGTCCAGATCTTCTGGCCGTTGACGACGTAGCCGTCGCCGTGGCGCACGGCGCGCGTCTGGATCTGCGTCGTGTCCGAGCCGGCGTCGGGCTCGGTCACGCCGAACGCCTGCAGGCGCAGCTCGCCGGACGGCGATCGCGCGGCAGCCACTGCGCGCTTCTGCTCCTCGCTGCCGTGGCGCAGCAGCGTCCCCATCGATGTACATCTGCGCGTGGCAGGCGCCGGCGTTGCCGCCGGACGCGGTTGATCTCCTCGAGGATCACGCTCGCCGTGCCGAGCTGCCGAGGCCCGGCGCCGCCGTAGCTGCTCGGGGATCAGCGCGGCGAGCCAGCCGGCCTCGGTCAGCGCGGCGACGAACTCCGTCGGGTAGCCGTCGGGCTCGAGCGCGCGCCAGTACTCGCCGGGGAAGCCGCGCGCACAGCGCGCGCACGGCGTCGCGGATCGGCGCGGCGTCGTCGGGCTCGGTGAAGTCCATCGCGTCCCCTCTCGCTCAGCCGGCGCTGCCTGCGCCGATCGTCTCGCGCCGCAGCAGCGCCTCGTCGAGCAGCTCGGTCAGCTCGCGCAGCTCGATCCGCCCGCCGCTGCCGGTCGTCTTGATCGCGTCCTCGTACATCGTGACGTCCTTCGGGCAGGAGACGATGAACTTGTCGACGCCGTCGAGCTCCAGCGCCTCGCGGATGCGGTTCTCCGAGGGACGTTCGCTGCCGCCCTGCGCGGCGATCCAGATCTGCCCGCCGCCGGCGCCGCAGCAGAACGAGCTCTCGCGGTTGCGCGGCATCTCGACGAGCTCGCAGCCGAGCAGCTCGAGCAGCTTGCGCGGTGCGTCGTAGCGGTCGTTGTGGCGGCCGAGGTAGCAGGGGTCGTGGTAGGTCACGCGATAGCCGAGCGGCTCGCCGGGGGCGAGGCGCCCCTGTTCGAGCAGCTCGAGCAGCAGCTCGGTGTGGTGCAGGACGGGCCACTGCCCGCCGTACTGCGGGTACTCGTTGACGAGCGTGTTCAGCGAGTGCGGGTCGCTCGTCACGATGCGCCGGAAGCTGCAGTCGCTCAGCTGGCTGACGTTCGCTTCGGCGAGCATCTCGAACAGGCCCTCCTCGCCGGCGCGGCGGACGTCGTTGCCGGCGTTCTGCTCGCCGTCGTAGAGGATCCCGAAGTCGAGCCCGGCCGCGTGGAAGACGCGCGCGAGCGCGCGCGTGACGCCCTGCGAGCGCGGGTCGAAGGAGGCGTAGTCGCCGACGAACCAGAGCACGTCGACGGCCTCCTTGCGCGCGTCCTTGACCTCGAAGTCGAGCTCGGCCGTCCACTTGCCGCGGCTGCGCCGGCTCTGCCCGAAGGAGTTGCCCGACTTGTGGATCGTCTGCAGCGTGCTCTGCAGGCCGCCGTCGAGCTCGCCGTCCTCGAGCAGCCGCCGGCGCAGCTGGTTGATGATCGGCGCCTGCTCGATCCCGACGGGGCAGGCCTCGACGCAGGCGTTGCACTGCATGCACGACCAGATCGAGTCGGCGTGCACGCCGTCGACGCCGATCACCGGCCCCTCGCAGCCGGCCTGCTCGCGCAGCTCGAGGATCACGTCGCGCGGCGACAGCGGTCGCCCGGTCGCGCGCGCGGGGCACGCTTCGTGGCAGCGGCCGCACTTCGTGCAGGCGTCGAGCTGGAGCAGGTGCGTCAGCGAGAAGTCGGCGAGCGTGCCGTAGCCGGCCGGCTCGAGCGCGAGCTCGGGCTCGATCGGCCGCAGCCGCCTGCCGGCGAGCGGGTCGCGCAGGACGAGGCTCGCGTAGCTGCTCAGCATGTGCGCGGCCTTCGTGAACGGGATCGAGGCGACGAACGTGATCGCAAGCAGCCCGTGGAACCACCACAGGCCGTGGCGCCAGGCGCCGAGCGTCGCCTGGCCGGCGCCCGCGAACAGCTTCGACGCGGCCCACCCGCCGAACTGGAAGCCGTCGTAGCCGGGGTGTTCCATCGCGATCCGCACGCCCTCGAGCACATAGCCGGTCAACGCGATCGTCAGCAGCGTGCCGACGAACACCCAGTCGCCGACGCGGTAGGCGTGCGCCTGGCGCTCGTACTGCTCGGGCGGACGGTCGGGGCGCGCGTAGTCGAGCTTGGCCGGTCGCAGCACGGCGCGGCGCAGCATCATCGCGAGCAGCCCGGCGACGAGCGCCGTGCCGAGCGCGTTGAGCACGGCCTTGCACGCGAGGTAGAAGTCGCCGTCGTAGAAGCCGGCGCCGAAGATCGGCTGCGCGATGTCGTGCGAGAGCCCAACGATCACGGTGCCGGCGAACAGCGCGACCCAGCCGTAGAAGATGCCGCGGTGCGCCCAGCCCGCGTAGCGGTCGCGCCGCGCGATCGAGGCGTGCGAGTAGAGCGTGACGGTCGCGCGCCACAGGCGGGCGGGCAGCTCGCGCGCCGTCGGCAGTCCCGTGCGCGCGGCGCCGCGGTAGCGCGCGATCGGGCGCGCGAGGCCGTAGGCGAAGACGAGCACCGAGGCGCCGGCGAGCAGGTACCAGAGCACCTGCAGCCCGACCGGCATGTGCCACAGGATCGGGCGCGACTTGACCGACGCGATCGGCGCCGAGGCGAGCGCCATGCCCTACGCGAACTGCCGCTCGAGCTCCGCGGCGACCTCGAACAGGTCGGCGACGGCGCCGTACTGAGCGACGCCGAAGATCGGCGCCTCCGGGTCGGAGTTGACGGCGATGATCGTCTGCGCCTTCGACATCCCGGCGAGGTGCTGGACGGCGCCGGAGATCCCGAGCGCGAGGTAGACCTTCGGCGTGACGGTGCGCCCGGACTGCCCGACCTGGCGCGCGCTCGAGATCCAGCCGGCGTCGACGAGCGGCCGCGAGGCGCTGAGCGTCGCTCCGATCCGCTCGGCGAGCCGCTCGAGCTCGGGGATCCGCTCGGCGTCCTCGACGCCGCGCCCGATCGACAGCAGGAAGTCGGCCTTCGTGATGTCGACGTCGCCGGCCGGCGGGTCGCGCAGCTCGACGTGCTCGCTGCGCGCGCGCCCGGCGAGCTCGAGCGCGACGTCGGTCACGGCCGGCTCGCCGGCGCCGGCGGCCGGCTCGAAGGCGCCGGGGCGCAGCAGCAGCACGACGGTCGCCTTGCCGGGGAAGTCGAGCTCGGCGAGCAGCTTCTCGCCGTAGGCGCCGCGCCGCGCGAGCGCGCCGTCGGCGCTCCAGCTGACGGCGGTCACGTCGCTGGCGAAGCCGTGGCGCCCGCGCGCGGCGAGCGCCGGCGCGAAGCCGAGCGAGTCGATCGTGTGGCCGGCGAGCACGAGCGACGGCGCGCGCTGCTCGACGAGCGCCTCGACGGCGGCCTGCGCGACGTGCGCCTCGAACTGCGCCTCGGGCGAGGCGACGAGCAGCAGCTCCTCGACGCCGTCGAGCTCGATGGCGCTCACCGCGTTCGTCAGCGCGCCGGGTTCGCGCGCGATCAGCGCGACGGCCAGCGGGCCGGCGCCCTCGCGCGAGAGCTCGCGGCCGGCGGCGATCAGCTCGAGCGTCACGGGCCGCAGCTCGCCACGACGCATCTCGGCGATGACCAGCACCCCGCTCACGCGCTCATCGCCTCCTTGACGATCTCGGCGATCCGCGCCGCGATCTGGTCGGGCTGGCCCTCGAGCAGGCTCGCGCCGGCGCCCTGCGCGGGGGCGAGCAGGCGGACGGTGCGCGAGCCGGAGGCGTCCGCGAGGTCGGCCGCGTCGAGGCCCAGCTCGCCGAGGCCGAGCACGTCGAGCGGCTTCGCGCGCGCCTGCTTGATCGCACGCAGCGTCGCGTAGCGCGGCTCGTTGATCCCCGTCTGGACGGTCAACAGCGCCGGCGTCGAGAGGCGCAGCACCTCGACGACGCCGCCCTCGAGCTCGCGCTGCACGGTCAGCCGCTCGCCGTCGCGCTCGATCTCCGTCACGACGGCGACGTGCGCGAAATCGAGCAGGCCGGCGAGCGCGACGCCGGTCGCGGAGTTGACGGCGTCGGAGGACTGCACGCCGCAGAGGATCAGCTCGGGCGCCTCGGCGCGCGCGAGCGCCGCGAGCACGTTCGCGACGACGAGCGCGTCGGCGCCCCGGAGCGACTCGTCCCACACGCGGATCGCGCGGTCGGCGCCCTTCGCGAGGCAGGCGAGCAGCCCCTCCTCGGTCCGCTCGTCGCCGACGGTGACGGCGAGCACCTCGCCGTCCTCGGCCTCGTTCAGCTGCAGCGCCGCCTCCAGCGAGAACGCGTCCCACTCGTTCAGCGCCCAGTCGAGCGCGTCGTCGGGCACGGCGCCGGCGGCGTCGAGCGCGAAGTCCTCGTCGAGGATCGCGACCTGCTTGACCGGGACGAGGATCTTCATCCGGCGGAAGGCTACGCCGGTCCGAGCAGCGTGCCCGTCGAGTCGTAGGAGTGAAAGCCCTTGCGCACCGTCTCGCGCACCTCCCACTTCGCGCGCGTGCCCTCGGGGATGTAGGCGATCTCGCCGGCACGCACCGTGATCGGCTCGCCGCCCTCGGGCGTGATCGTCACGTCGCCCTCGATCAGCGTGATCGTCTCGCCGGGGCTCGACAGCATGAAGACGCCGGGCGTGCAGTGCCAGACGCCGTTGTAGAGCTTGCCGTCGTCGGTGCGCCAGAGGATCGCCATCGTCGACTCGGGCTCGCCCGAGATGATGTCCTCGGGCGGGATCGGGGCCGGCTCGACGGGGGCGTCGCGGACGGAGTACTTCGTGATCTGGGTCGCTACCTCGGGCATCTGCTCTCCTGTTCGTCGTTGCTCGTGTTCGCTGTTCGCCGTCTCAGTCGCCGGCCGGCGCGGCTGCGACCGGCGCGCGCGAGAGATCGACCTCGGGCAGCTCGCGCAGGTACGGCAGCGCGACCGTCGGGTCGGGCGCGTCGATCTCACGCGCCAGACGATGGCCTTCGAAGATGCTGTCGGCGGGCAGCCGTGGCGCGAGGCAGTCGCCGATGCGGTAGACGGCCTCGATGCCCTCCTGCTCGAGCCGCGCCCGATCGGCACCGAGCTGCCGGTAGACGTCGTCGATCGATTCGCGCTGGGTGACGAGCACGGCTGCGTCGGCGTCCCAGGTCGTCTCGCCGCCCCACACGCTCGCGCCGCGCATCGCGCCGGGCGCGATCTGCGCGAGCGTGTGCTGCAGCACGATCTCGGCGCCGCGCTCGCGCAGGCTCACGTTGACCGGTCCGAACTCGCCGGTGAACGCCATGAACGGAGCGACGTTCGCCAGCGGCGTGACGAGCGTCACGCGCTTGCCCGCGTTCAACAGCAGCTCGGCGACGCCGACAGCCGTGTAGTAGCCGTCGGTGTCGTACACGAGCACGTGCTCGCCGTCGATCGCGCCGCTCGCCGCGGAGACCTGCTCGGGCGTGCAGGAGCAGTCGAGCTCGGCGCCGGGGATCGTCTGCTGCGTGGTGCCGTTGAGGCCGTCGGCGCGCCAGCGCGCGCCGGTCGCGACGACGACGATCTCGGCGCCGTACTCGAGCACCGCCTGGGCGTCCAGTCGCGTCTTGAGGATCACCTCGACGTTCTTGAGCTTGTCGAGCTGGATCTGGCGGTAGTTGATCACGCGCGCCCACTCGCCGAGGTTCGGGTAGGCGCTGATCTCGCGCATGCTGCCGCCGATCGCGTCACGCTCGTCGACGAGGTGAACGGCGCTCATGCCGCGCTTGCCGAGCACCGTCGCGCACTCCATCCCGGCCGGCCCGGCGCCGAGCACGAGCACCGTCTTCTCGGCGTTCGCCGCCTTGGAGAAGCGCTCCGGGTGCCAGCCGCGGCGGAACTCCTCGCCGAGCGTCGCGTTCTGCGTGCAGACGATCGGCAGCGCACGCCAGAAGCGCGACGCGCAGATGTTGCAGCCGATGCACTCGCGGATGTCCTCGTAGCGACCCTCTTCGATCTTCTTCGGGATGAACGGGTCGGCGATCGACGGGCGCGCCGCGGCGATGATGTCGATCGTTCCGGAGCGGACGGCCTCGGCCATCGTGTCTGGGTTGGTGAAGCGCCCGACGGCGGCGATCGGCTTCTGCGTCGCGCCGCGCACGGCTTCGTAGTAGGAGCGGTAGTTGAACTCGCCGGCGACGCGCGAGGCGGGCACGTTCTTCTCCGGCCAGTCCACCGAGCTCCAGCCGCCGACCTGGAGGTCCCAGAAGTCGACGAGGTCGTCGGCGAGCTGGATGAACTGGAACGCCTCGACGCCGGCGCGGATACCGAGCGGGCTGTCGTTGAGCGTGTCGATGCACAGCCGTGCGGTGATCGCGCAGTCCGCGCCGACCGCCTCGCGCACGAGCTCGATCGTCTCGAGCCAGAAGCGCGCGCGGTTCTCCAGCGTTCCGCCGTACTCGTCGGTGCGCTTGTTCAGCTTCGCCATCAGGAAGTGGCCGGTGATCGCGCCGCCCTCGGAGCCGTGCACGTTGACGATGTCGAAGCCGACGTCGCGCGCACGCTTGGCGGCGGTGACGTAGTAGCCCTGGATCTCGCGGATGCCGGCCTTGTCGAGCTCGTAGCATGCGGCCGACGCGAGCGCCTCGTCTGAGACCTGGCTCGCCGACGGCGCCGGCAGGCGCGACTCCTGGTTGCCCGAGACGTAGCCGCCGTGCCACAGCTCGACGCCGGCGAGCGCGCCGTGCTCGTGCGCGAGGTCGACCATCCCCTTGAGGTTGTGCGCGTCCTCGTCGTCCCACAGCCGTGCCGAGATCACCGGACGCGCGTCGCTGGACTGGTGCACGGAGCAGAACTCGGTGTTGACCGCCGCCCAACCGCCCTCGGCCTTCATCCCGCGGATGCCCGCCTGCGAGCCGGGCACGTCGTCGCCGAAGCTCGTGCAGTGCGGGCTCTGGTAGAAGCGGTTACGCAGCGTCTTCGGCCCGATCGGAACCGGCTCGAAGAGGATGTCGTGCCGCGAATCGCGTCCCATACCGATCAGTCGATATAGCGTACACGTTCGGCACGAAGCTCGGCGGCGAGCTCGTCGTCGCGGCGCTCGCGCAGCGCGGCGAGCGCGTCGGGGTCGTTCGGCACGTACGCGGCGAAGCCGCTTCCGCTCCGCGCGTTCGAGAGCACGGGGAAGAGGTTCTCGGCGATCGCGTCGAACGTCGCCGCGCCGCCGAGCCCGACGGTCTCGAACGGCCCGGTCAGGCGCCAGCGCCGCGCGAGCCCGTCGCGCATCACCTCGTCGATCGCCTCCGGCGTCGCGACGCCGTGCTCGACGAGCCACAGGCACTCGCGCAGCACGGCGAGCTGCAGCCGGTTCCACAGCAGGCCCGGCGCCTCGGCGCGCAGCACGACCGGACGCTTGCCGATCGCGCGCAGCAGCGCGACGACGCGATCGAGCGTCGCCGCCGGCGTGCGCTCGCCGGCGATCGTCTCGACGAGCGGCATCAACAGCGGCGGGTTCCAGTAGTGCGTGCCGAGGATCCGCCCGGCGACGCCGGCCGCCTCGCCGAGCGCGCTGATCGAGATCGAGGAGGTGTTGCTGGCGAACACCGCCTCGGGCCAGCGCCGCGCGAGCGGCTCGAGCGCGGCGACCTTCACGGACATGTCCTCGGGCAGCGACTCGACGATCAGCTCCGGCGCCGCGCCCGTCTCGCCGCCGCCGCCGGTGGCGCCGGTCTCCTCGTAGCGCATCGCCGCGCGTGCCCGCGCGAGCGCCGGCTCGCCGGCGAGGCCGTACTGCAAGGCCACCGCGAGCGCTCGCTCGACACGCTCGCTCGCGCGGTCGCGGTCGCGCACGAGCCACGTCACCGCGCAGCCGCCGAGCGCGTACTCGCAGCCGATCTGCGCGCCCATCAGGCCGGCGCCGAGGATCGCAACGCGCGGAGTGGCGTCGCTCGCCGTCGCGTCGGGCTCGGCGCTCATCGCCGGGAGGATAGGGCGACGCGGCAGCGGTCGGCGCCCGCCGCGCTTACGATCAGGCCTTGTCCGGCGAACGACGCGATCCGCCCGATGCGCCCAGCCCTCCGGCGGCGCCGGGCGAGGTCGTCGAGTTCCTGCGCGCGCACCCGCCGTTCGACGCGCTCGGCGGCCGCCGACGTGGAGCGCGTCGCGCGAGCGTCGACCGAGGTCGAGTTCTTCCTCGCCGGCACGACGATCTTCGCGCAGAGCGCGCAGCCGATCGAGCACCTGCGCGTCGTGCGCACCGGCGCCGTCGAGATCGTGCTCGACGGACCGCGTGCTCGACCTGCTCGGCCCGGGCGAGCTGTTCGGCCACGCCTCGATGCTCTCCGGGCTGCCGCCCGGGTTCGCGGCGCGCGCGCAGGAGGACACGCTCTGCTATCGGATCCCCGAGGAGGTCGCGCGCGGCGTGCTCGCGCGGCCGGAGACGCGTCGGCTTCGTCGCGCGCTCGCTGCTCGAGATGCAGGCGCAGTCCGCCGCCGGCGCTCGGCCCCGCGAAGCCGGCGCCCGACCCCGCCAACCAGCCGGTCGCGGCGCTGATCCGCGACCCGCCGCTGCTGTGCTCGCCGGCGACCACGATCCGCGAGGCGGCGGCGCATGATGGCGGCGGCCCCGGCGACGTCGATCGTCGTCGATCTCGGCGACTCGCTCGGCATCCTCACCGACCGCGACCTGCGCTCGCGCGTGGTCGCGGCCGGCGTCTCCTACGACGACCCCGTGTCGTCGGTGATGAGCGCGCCCGCCTACACCGTCGAGCCCGACCGGCTCGGGGGCGACGTGCTGCTGGAGATGCTCGACCGCGGCGTCCGCCACTTCCCGGTCGTCAGCCGCCGAGCGCGAGGTGATCGGCGTCGTCGAGGCGGTCGACCTGCTCGCCGTCGAGACGCTGTCCTCGTTCTACCTGCGCCGCGCGATCGCACGCGCCGCAGAGCGTCGCGGAGCTCGCGCGCGCGGCGCAGGGGCCTGCGCCCGGCGGTGATCGCCCTGCACGACGCGCGCGTCGGCCGCCTCGAGCATCGCGGCGATCTACTCGGTCGTGCTCGACGCGCTCACGCGCCGGCTGATCGAGCTCGCGCTCGCGCTGCGCCGGCGAGCCGCCGGCCGAGTTCTCCTGGCTGGCGCTGGGCAGCCAGTCGCGGCGCGAGGCCACGCCCGGCTCCGACGCCGACAGCGCGATCGTCTGGTACGGCGAGCGTCGCGAGGAGGCGGTCCGGCCCGTACCTGCACGCGCTCGCCGCGCGAGGTCGCCGAGGGCCTGGGCGCGTGCGGGCTCCGCGTCGACAGCCACGGCGCCAGCGCGTCGGACGTGCTGTTCGTGCGCTCGCTGGAGTCCTGGCGGCGCGTCGCGCGCAGCTGGATCGAGCATCCCACCCGCGAGCAGGCGCTGATCCTCGTCTCGGTGCTCGTCGACAGCCGGCCGGTGTGGGGCATCCACAGCGGCAGCTCCGGTGGCGGACACGTTCCGCGCGGCGCTGCTCGCGGCCGCGAGCTGCTGCGCCTGCTCGCGCGCTTCGCGCTCTCGCACCGCCCGCCGACGGGCTTCCTGCGCGGGCTCGTGGTCGAGCACGACGGCGAGCACCGCGGGCGGCTCGACCTCAAGAACGGCGGCCTGCTCCCGGTCGTCGATCTCGCGCGGTGGGCGGGCGATGGCGGCCGGCGTGACGAGCGCCTCGACGCTCGAGCGCCTGCGCGCGGCCGGCGACGCCGGCACGCTGCCGGCGGCCGACGCGCACACGCTCGAGGACGCATTCGAGCTGTTCACCGAGCTGCGCATGGAGCATCAGGTCGACGCAGCTGCGCGCCGGGCGCGAGCCCGACGACCATCTGAACCCGGACGACCTCAGCGCGCTGACGCGCAGCTATCTGAAGGAGGCGTTTCGGGCGGTCGCGTCGGTGCAGAAGCGCATCGCCGCCGAGCTGAACCTCGGCGTGCGATGAGGCTCCGCCGCGGCTCGGCGCGCGCGGCGCGGCGCGCGCCGCCTACGAGCGCGCGCGCCTGCCCGCGCGGGCGCACGCCGTGGCGCGAGGCGAGCTACTGCGCGGTCGATCTCGAGCTGCAGCGGCCTCGATCCGCGCCGCGACGAGATCGTCTCCTTCGGCGCCGTTCCGATCGAGGACGGACGCGTCCAGCTGGGCGCGCGCCGTCGCACGGGCGCGTGCGCCCGCTGCGCTCGATCAGCGAGGCCGCGATCCGCGTGCACGGGCTGCGCGCCGCCGACCTCGCCGACGCGCCGCCGCTCGACGTCGCGATCGACCCGCTGCTCGCGGCGATGGCCGGCAGGATCCCGGTCGTGCACGTCGCCGCGGTCGAGCGCGGCTTCCTGCGACCGGCGCTGCGCCGCCAGGGCGCTGCGCCTGCGCGGGCCGATGATCGACACCAGCGTGCTCGGGCTCGTCTGGCTGCACGAGCGCGACGGCGACGGCCCGCGGCGCATGTCGCTCGCCGGTCTCGCCGCGGCGCTCGGCCTGCCCGTCGCACCATCCCCACGACGCGGTCGGCGACGCGCTGACGACCGCCCAGGTGTTCGTCGCGCTGGCCACGCACCTCGACGCGCGCCGGCCGGAGACGGTGCGGCGCCTCGCCTCCGCCGGCCGGCGGCTGGAGTCGCTGCAGGCCTACCCGTCGCGTCTAGCGCGCGCGGCTCGGGGCCACGTCGCGGCTCAGAACAGCTGCAGGTAGCGCTCGAGCTCCCACTGCGTGATCTGCTCGTGGGCCGCCTGCGACTTCGCGGCGCTTGACCTTGACGAAGTAGTCGAGGTAGTCGCCGTCGCGCGTCTTGCCGAGCGCCGCGCGCAGCACGTCGTTGCGCTCGAGCTCGCGCGTCGCGTCGAGCAGGTTGGCGGGCAGCAGCTCGATCCCGGCGGCGGCGCGCTCGCTCGTCGCTCAGCGTGTACAGGTTGGCCGAGTTCGGCTCGCCCGGGTCGAGGCCGCGCTCGATCCCGTCGAGCCCGGCGGCGAGCATCGCCGTGGCCGCGAGGTACGGGTTGCAGGAGCCGTCGACGGTGCGGTCCTCGATCCGCCCCGGCGCCGGGATCCGCAGCATCTGCGTGCGGTTGTTGTAGCCGTAGCTGACGTACGCCGGCGCCCACGTCGCGCCGCTCGTCGGGCGCGCCGACGGACAGCCGCTTGTACGAGTTGACGGTCGGCGCGGTCAGCGCGATGTACGCCTTGGCGTGCGCCTTCAGGCCGCCGATGAAGTGGTAGGCGAGCTCGGAGAGCCCGAGCCCGCGCGGGTCCTCGGCCGGGTCGCGCTCGAACACGTTCTCGCCGTCGCGCCACAGGCTGACGTGGAAGTGGCAGCCGTTGCCGGTCAGGTGCGCGAACGGCTTGGGCATGAACGTCGCGATCAGGCCGCGCTGCTGGGCGAGCGACTCGACCATGTAGCGGAAGAACACCGCGCGGTCGCACGTCGTGAGCGCGTCGGCGAACTGCGAAGTTCTGCTCGAACTGCCCGTTGGCGTCCTCGTGGTCGGTCGCGTAGTTGTCCCAGCCGAGCCCGGTGACCGCCTTGGAGACCTCGAGACGAAGTCGAGGTTGCGCGTCAGCGCGCGCATGTCGTAGCAGGGCTGCTCGAGCGTGTCGAGCGCGTCGGCGAGCTCGAGCCCGCCGTCGGCGCCGCGGCGCAGCAGGAAGTACTCGAGCTCGGCGCCGACCTTGCAGCTCGTAGCCGAGCGCGGCGGCGCGCTCGAGCGCGTGGCGCAGGATCGTGCGCGGGCAGAACGGCCACGGCCTCGCCCTCGACCGTGACGTCGCAGGCGAAGCGCGCGACGTTCGGGCTGCCACGGCAGGATCGTCAGCGTCGCGCGGGTCGGGCATCGCGATCATGTCGGGGTCGTCGCGGTCCCTGGCCGATGTCGCCGGCGGCGAAGCCGGCGAACCCGGCGCCCTCCTCGAGCAGGTCGTCGAGATGATGGGCCGGGACGAGCTTGGCGCTCGGCTTGCCGTGCATGTCGACGAACTGCGCGAACAGGAACTCGATCCCGCGTCGTTGACGATCCGCCGGACGTCGTCGGCGTTCTGGGGCTGCTCGGTCATGCGGCGTAGGTATATCCGCCGCGGCGGTGCGCGCGACAATGGCCCGCGAGCACCCGTTAGCGGCGGCTAGCATGTGCACTCGCACATAGGAGGCGCATGCCGCAGTGTCAATCAGAGCCGGTCAGCACGGTCGACCGCAGCTGCACGGCCTGCGCGAGGAGAACCGCACCCTCTACGGCGTCATCAAGCTCGTGTCCTCGTCGCTCGAGCTCGGCCCGATGCTCCAGGGCATCGTCGACCTCGCGACCGAGGCGACCGACTGCCACGCCTGCTTCATCTACCTGCTCGAAGGCGACCGGCTGACGATCCGCGCCGCCTCGCCGGTGTTCGCCGACGCCGTCGGCAAGCGTGCAGATCGCGGTCGAGGAGGGGCTGACCGGCTGGGTCGCGCGCCACCGCACGCCCGAGTTCATCCGCGAGCGCGCGATGGACGACCCGCGGATGAAGTACGTGCCGCTGCTGCAGGAGGAGCGCTTCCAGTCGATGGTCGCGGTGCCGATCCTGTCGCGCGCGGGCGACACGATCGGCGTGATCGTGCTGCACACCGAGGCGCCGCACGAGTTCACCGAGGACACGCTCAAGCTGCTCGTCCACATCGCCTCGCTGGTCAGCGGCGCGATCGAGAACGCCCAGCTCTACGACCAGGAGCGCCGGCGCGTCGACGCGCTGACGCGCCTGTCCGGCGCTCGGCGCCAGGAGGTCGCCGCCGCGACCGACGCGGCGCGAGCTCGGGCTCGTCGTCGCGCAGGGCACGCGCACGGCTGCTCGAGCGCCGAGGTCTGCCAGCTCTACCGGCTCGACGGCGACGGCGACGCGCTGCAGCTGCTCGGCCTCCGATCCCGGAAGCGGTCTCGGCGCCGCCGGCGCTGTCGGCCGCCGGGCTGCTGCTCGACGGCGCTCGACGGCCGCGGCGCCCGGCCCGGCGGCGCGCGCGCTGTGGCCCGAGCTCGACGTCGCCGACCTGCTGGTCACGCCGCTGTCGGCCGGCGGCGAGCGGGTCGGGCTGCTGTGCGCCGGGTCGCGCGCCGGGCGCGCGTTCAGCGAGCGAGGACGCCGAGCTCGCGCGCGCGATCGCCCACCTCGCCGCGGTCGCGATCAAGCGCGCCGAGCTGATCGAGGGGCTGACCAAGCGCGAACATCGTCAAGGACCTGTTCGAGGCGCTCGCGGCCGGCGCGACCGTCGTTCGCGGCGGCGAAGGCGGCCGAGGTCCGCTGCGACCTGACCGAGCCCGTACCTGATGGTCTGCGCCGAGCCGGCCGGCGGTCGCGAGCAGGCCTCGGGCGAGTGGCGCGCGGCGGCCGAGGCGCTCGGGCGCGGGCTCTGTCCCAGCTGGCGCGCGGGCGGCGATCGAGGCCGGCCCCGGGCCGGTCCGGGCGGTGCTCGCGCTCGGCGTCGGGCGGCCCGAGCGGATCGAGGAGGTCCTGCGCGCGTGCCGACGAGCTCGGGCGCCAGAGCGCGTGCCGCGATCGGCGTCAGCGAGCTGCGCGAGACGCCGCGGCGGAGGCGGCGCGCGCCTACCGCGAGGCGCTCGACGCCGCGACGATCGGCCGCGCGCTGCTGCGCGACGGCGGCGCGATCGCCTACTCGCAGCTCGGCGCCTACCGCTACCTGGTCCACATCGCCGCCGAGGACGCGCCGCGGGACCGGATGCGCGCGGCCGTCGACCTGCTGATCGCCTACGACAACAAGCGCGCGCACCGCGCTGCTGGACACGCTCGAGCGCTACCTGGCGGAGCGGCGCAGCGTGATCGAGAGCGCCCGGGCGCTGTTCATCCACCCGAACACGCTGCGCCAGCGGCTGGCGCGGATCGAGGAGCTGACCGGGTCTGGACCTCGACGAGGACGACCTGCTGTCGCTCGAGCTCGCGATCAAGCTGGCGCGGCTGCACGGGCGCCCGGGGGCGCCGGGCGGCGAGTCTGACGCGCCCCGCCGGCGGGGTCGACGGCTAGGCGTCCTCGAGGACCAGGAACACCGGCACGCTCGCCGCCGGCGCACGCGCTGGGGCTCCTGCGTCCACAGCATGTCGCCGACGATCCGGTTGCGGTCGGGGTCGGCGGCCATCACGATCGCCTCGCACTCCGTCGCTTGTCGCCTCCTGCGCAGATCCGCTTGGTGGCCTTGCGCGTGCCGAGCACGTGGCCCTCCGCCTCGATGCCCTTGCGCCGCAGGCGCTTGACCGCGCTGTCGACGATCTCGCGCTGCTCGTCCCACTCGCGCTTGGTCGGCAGCAGCCCGGGGTTCGGCAGGCCGAACGACGACGCCGTGGACGCGCGCGATCGAGAGCACGTGGACGCTCGCGCCGCCGGCCGGTCGGCCAGCTCGCGCACGCGCGCGATCGCGGCGTCCGGGATCGCGCGCCCTTCGGAGGCGAGCAGGATCCGCCCGTAGCCCGGCTCGCCCGGTCGCTCCCGACGCTCGGTCGCCCGCGCGCCTGCAGCGCCGCGCTCACGGGCTCGCTCCTTCGACGGGCGCGGCTGCGGCGGGCGCCGTCGCCGCCATCTGCTCGGCTTTCTTGCGGTCGGCCGCCTTGCGCCACCGGTACAGCGGGTAGAGGACGCGAGCACGGCGAAGCCGAGGAAGTAGTAGACGAGCGTCTTGTGCCCGGCCGCGTTGCACGAGCAGTCCGCGTACACCGGGCCGCCCCAGAAGTAGATCACCGCGTAGAGCGCCGGCGAGGCCGAGCGCGACGTACTTCATCCACTCGGGCAGCTTGAACGGCCGGCGCAGGTTCGGCCGGTGCTTGCGCAGCAGGTAGTAGCCGACCAGCACCGGGATGAACGAGGCGAGGTAGCCGACGTTCGAGAACGTGTAGATCTCGACCGCGCCGCCGAAGAACACGACGATCGATCGAGCAGACGACGTTGAAGATCATCGAGCGGTCCGGCACGCCGTGGCGTTGGTCGCCTGGAAGAAGCGCGGGAACTGCCCGTCGATCGACATCTGGTGCAGCGAGCGCGCCGTCCCGGTGATCGCGTTCAGCGCCGAGAGGATCAGCGCGAGGATCAGCATGATCGCGATCAGCCAGTTGAGCAGCTTCGAGCCGGCGCCCGTGCCGAACACCTTCGAGGCGAAGGTGACGAAGATCGTCTTCGGGTCGACGAGCGCGGCGTTGCCGAGCGCCTTCGTGCCGAGCACGATCACGAACGCGACCGGGATCATCGTGTAGATGAACACGCCGTAGCCGCCCTCGAGGTTCATCGCGATCTTCGCGTCGCGGTCGGGGTCGCGCGTCTCGCCGATGTAGCACGCGGCGGCCTCCATCGCGATCACGTTCCACGTCAGCAGGAACGAGAACGCGAGCGCGATCGACGAACCAGCCGTGGCCGAACTGGCTGGCGAAGAAGCCCGAGCCGTCGGTGTGGCTGGAAGTGGAACAGTTCGCCGAAGTGCACGACGGCCGGGTGGAAGATCCAGGAGATCGCGAGGAACGTCAGCGGGATCATCGAGAGGAACGCGAGCGCCGTCGCGAAGAACGTGCCGAAGCGCAGGCCGCGGTAGGAGGGGATGAACAGCAGCAGGATCCCGACGACCGAGATGCCCGAGCGTCCACCAGGCGATCGGCGTGTCGATCGGCGTGAAGCCCGCTTCGGTGAGCCTGAAGCGGTCGACGATGTAGAACGACGCGAGGATCATGTTCAGCGGCGCGACCGGGAACCAGCCGAGCCAGTAGGCCCACGCCGTGAAGCCGTTGACGTGCTCGGCGAAGCGCGGCCAGCGGTCCTTGTAGGCCGGGTAGGCGTAGGACGGCGAGCCGCCGGAGCGGTCGGGCATCATCGCCGAGAGCTCCGCCAGGAACAGGCACAGCAGATAGCCCGGTGACGGTGATCACGAAGATCAGCGGCATCGCGGCGGCGCCGAGCGAGGTCACCATCACCGGCGCGATGCCGGTGACGAGGATCGTCCCCGCCAGGCCGATTACGAACGCGCCCCACCAGTTGATCGTCTTCGGCAGCCCGCCGCCCTCGTAGTCGAGCTCGTCGTAGTTCCGGAGCCGCTGCCGTCCGCCATAAGCTCTCCCGGTCACGTTGTGTGTTGTCGGCGCGGAGGCTGCCAGGTGGCCGGCAGGGCTCGCCAGGCGAGATGTGAACACAATTGTTGGGCGCGACATGGAGCACCTGGACACATTCCTCGCCAGCCAGCCGCCGTTCGACGGGCTCGATCCGGCGGAGCTCGCCGCGCTGGCCGCGCAGGCCGCGAGCGGGCCTTCGCCGCCGGGCGAGGTAGTGCTGGTCGAGGACGGCGCCCCGGCGACCGGGCTGTACGTGGTCTGCACCGGCTCGATGGAGCTCGTCCACGAGGGCGAGCTGGTCGTCAGTGCTCGAGCCCGGGCGAGTGCTTCGGCCACCCGTCGCTGCTGACGCGGGATGGCGCCGGCGTTCACGGTGCGCGCGCGCGAGCCCTCGACGCTGCGCGCTGCTCGACGCGCGAGGCGCGCGCCGGGTGCTGGCGACCGACGCCGGGCGTCGACCTACGTCGCGCGGACGATGCGCACGCGGCTGACGCGCACCGGCCACACGGTGCACGGCCTGCTGGACGTCGGCACGACGCCCGGTGTCGGCGATCATGCGCCCGCCGGACGTTCTGCGAGCCCGAGCGACTCGCTGCGCGAGGCCGCCGGCGCGGCTTGGGCGCGACGGCGGCGCCGCGGCGCTGCTCGTGCGTCTCGGCGCGGACGAGCTCGGGATCGTGACCGACGCCGAGATTCGCGACTGGGTCGTGCACGCGAGGGCGGCGGCGACGCGATGCGCCGGTGCAGCGCGATCGCGCGCACGCCGGTCGCCGACGGTGCCCGTCGGGCAGCTCGCGGTCGAGGCGACCGTCGACATGCTCGCGGCGGGCGTCGAGCACGTGGCGGTGCTCGACGGCGAGCCGCGTCTGCGGCGTGCTGTCGGCGGCCGACCTGCTCGGGCTCGACGCGCGCAGCCCGATCGCGCTGCGCCACACGATCCTCGGCGCGGCCGACGAGGACGTGCTCGTGCGCGCGGCCGGGCACCTGCCGCAGCTGTTCCGGCTGCTCGTCCGCGCGGGCGTGCCCGCCGCGCGACCTCGGGCGCGTGCTGAGCCTGCAGCACGACGCGCTCGACGCGCGGCTGATCGACTTCTCGATCTGCGCAGGAACGGGCCGGCGCCCGCTCGCCGTGGGCGTGGCTCGACCTCGGCAGCGCCGCGCGCCGGGAGTTCACGCTCGCCTCCGATCAGGACAACGCGCTGGCCTACGAGACGCCGCGCGCCCGGCGCCGAGGCCGACGGTCGACGCGTACTTCGCGCGGCTCGGCCGCGAGGTCAACGACGGGCTGGCGCGCTGCGGGTTCGGCGTCGACAACAACGGCGTGCTCGCCGGCAACCGCCTGTGGCGGATGTCCAAGCCGGACTGGCTGCGGACGTTCGACGAGTGCCTGCAGCGAGCCCGACGAGTCGCACCTGATCCGCGCCTCGGTCGCGTTCGACTTCCGCCCGTGCGCCGGCGGCCTGGCGATCACGGCCGACGCTCAGCGAGCGGATTCGCGCCGCTCGCGACCATCCCGGCTTCATGCGCCTGATGGCGCGCACCGCGACCGGCTATCCCGGTGGCGCTCGGCTTCCGCGGCAACCTCGCGGCCGAGCGCGCGCGGCGAGTCGGCCGGGCGCGCTCGACCTCAAGCGCGGCGCGATCATCCCGCTCGTCAACCTCGTCCGCTTCCACGCGCTGGCCAACGGCGTCACGATCTCGCCGACGCTCGACCGGATCGAGGCGGTCGCGCAGCGCCGGCGGGCTCGCGCGCGGACGTCGCCGACGCGCTGCGCGAGGCGTTCGAGCGTGATCACGCGGCTGCGCTTCGAGCACCACGCCGAGCTGATCGCCGCCGGCGCTCGCGCCCGACAACCTGATCGACCCGGGCGCGCTGGCGCCGATCGCCCGCGGCGAGCTGCGCGAGGCGCTGCACGCGGTGCGCCGCGGCGCAGAAGCAGCTCGGCGCGTGGGTTCCGCCCGGTCTGTAGCAGCCACGCCGCCACATTCCCCGCGCGAAAGTGTGCGCGCGGACGCCATGTGCGCGGCGCGGCGCAGGCGCTCTAGAGTGCATCTGCATGTGTGGGATCGCAGGGCTGTACACCAAGTCTCCCGGCGCTGCAGCGCGCAGCTCGGCGAGCACCTCGCGCGCATGCTCGAGCAGCTGTCGTTCCGCGGGCCCGACAGCGCCGGCGTCGCGTTCTACCGCGACCCGGCGCCGGCGGGCTCGTGCAAGATCATCGCTGTGCGCGAGCCGATCGCGGCCTACGACTGGCAGCGCGTCGGCGCCGAGCTGCGGCGCGACGTTCGGGCGACGCCTCGGCGCCGAGCGTCCGCGCCACGCCATGCGGTGTTCGTCGTCGACGGCGAGCGCCGAGCGCGCGCAGGCGTGGCTGCGCCGAGCATCACCCCGAGCTGCGCATGATGAGCGCCGGCGAGCTCGATCGAGATCTACAAGGAGGCCGGGCCGCCCGACCGAGTTCGTGCGCCGCTTCCAGCTCGATGAGCATCGCCGGCAGCCACGCGCTCGGCCACACGCGGATGGCGACCGAGAGCCGCGTCACGACCGAGCACTCGCACCCGTTCTCGACCGGCCTCGACCTGTGCCTCGTGCACAACGGCTCGCTGTCGAACCACAACCGCCTGCGGCGCGAGCTGCGGCGCGAGGGGATCCGCTTCCAGACCGACAACGACACCGAGGTCGCAGCCGGCTACCTGACCTGGCGCCTGCGCGAGGGCGCGAGCGCTCGAGCAGGCGCTCGAGGGCTGCCTCGAGGACCTCGACGGCTTCTACACGTTCGCGGTCGGCACGCGCCGACGGCTTCGCCGTGCTGCGCGACCCGATCGCCTGCAAGCCGGCGGTCATGGCCGAGACCGACGAGTGGGTCGCGATGGCCTCCGAGTACCGCGCGATCGCGGTGCTGCCCGGCGCCGAGGACGCCGTCACGTCTGGGAGCCCGAGCCCGGCGCGCGTCTACAGCTGGCGGCGCGAGCGGTGCTCGCGCTGATGACGCGCCGGTCGCCGCCGGCAGTCGATGACGGTCGACCTCGCGACCGACGAGCGTCCGCGAGCTCAACCAGCGCCTGCACGAGCTCGCCGACCGAGCCGCAGCCGCGTGCGCGTGCTCAACCCCGGCGGCGGCACGCGCATCGCGGTCGGGCTCGACGCCGACGTCGAGGTCGAGATCGACGGGCACGTCGGCTACTACTGCGCCGGCATGAACAAGCTCGCGACGGTGCGCGTGCACGGCAACTGCGGCGTCGGCGTGGCCGAGAACATGATGTCGGGCACGGTGATCGTCGAGGGCAGCGCGAGCCAGTCGGCGGGCGCGACCGCGCGCGGCGGGCTGCTCGTGATCCGCGGCGACGCGTCGGCGCGCTGCGGGATCTCGATGAAGGGCGTCGACATCGTCGTCGCGCGGCTCGGTCGGGCACATGAGCGCGTTCATGGCGCAGAAGGGCGCGCTGGTCGTCTGCGGCGACGCCGGCGACGGCGCTCGGCGACTCGCTCTACGAGGCGCGGCTGTACGTGCGCGGCGAGGTCGCCGGGCTCGGCGCCGACTGCGTCGAGAAGGAGATGCGCGCCGAGCACCTCGAGCCGAGCTCGCGCGAGCTGCTCGAGCGCGCCGGGATCGGACGCCGACGTCGGCGGAGTTCCGCCGCTACGGCTCGGCGCGCGCGCTCTACAACTTCCACGTCGACAACGTCGGGAGCTACTGAGTGGCCGCCGGGAACGCCGTCGGCGATGCCCGGGGCTGCGCGAGTCGGCGACCTTCGACCGCAACGCGATCGCCGAGATCCAGCGCGCCGCGCGCGAGGGGATCTACGACATCCGCGGCTTCGGCGCCAAGCGCCGCGTGCCGCACTTCGACGACCTGCTGTTCCTCGGCGCGAGCGTCTCGCGCTACCCGCTCGAGGGCTACCGCGAGCGCTGCGCCACCGACGTCGTGATCGGCACCCGCTTCGCGCGCGAGCCGCTCGCAGCTGGAGATCCCGATCACGATCGCCGGGATGAGCTTCGGCGCGCTCTCGGCGCCAGGCCAAGGAGGCGCTCGGGCGCGGCGCGAGCGAGGTCGGCACCAGCACGACGACCGGCGACGGCGGCATGACGCCCGAGGAGCGCGAGCACTCGCAGCACGCTCGTCTACCAGCTGCTGCCCTCGCGCTACGGGATGAACCCCGACGACCTGCGCCGCGCCGACGCGATCGAGGTCGTCGTCGGCCAGGGCGCCAAGCCCGGCGGCGGCGGCATGCTGCTCGGCCACAAGATCTCCGACCGCGTCGCCGAGATGCGCGACCTGCCGACCGGGATCGACCAGCGCAGCGCCTGCCGGCACCCCGACTGGACCGGGCCCCGACGACCTCGAGATCAAGATCGAGGAGCTGCGCGAGATCACCGACTGGCGAGATGCCGATCTTCATCAAGGTCGGCGCGACGCGCACCTACTACGACGTCGCGCTCGCGGTCAAGGCCGGCGCCGACGCGATCGTGCTCGACGGCATGCAGGGCGGCACCGCCGCCACGCAGGAGGTGTTCATCGAGCACGTCGGCATCCCGATCCTGGCCGCGATCCCGCAGGCGGTCGAGGCGCTGATGGAGCTCGGCATGCACCGCGAGGTGCAGCTGATCGTCTCCGGCGGCATCCGCACCGGCGCCGACGTCGCCAAGGCGCTCGCGCTCGGCGCCGACGCCGTCTCGATCGGCGTCGCGCGCGCTGATCGCGCTCGGCGACAACGCGCCCGAGCTCGACGCGCGAGTACCGCGCGATCGGCTCGGCCGCCGGCTACTACGACGACTACCAGGCGGGCCTCGACCCGGCCGGGATCTCGACCCAGGACCGCGAGCTCGCCGCGCGCCTCGACCCGGTCGCGGCGGCCGGCGGCTGGCCAACTACCTGCGCACGCTGACGCTCGAGACGCAGACGCTCGCGCGCGCCTGCGGCAAGTCGCACGTGCACAACCTCGAGCCCGAGGACCTCGTCGCGCTGACGATCGAGGCCGCGGCGATGGCGCGCGTGCCGCTCGCCGGGCACGAGCTGGATCCCGGGGCTCAGCGGCGCCGGTTCCTAGACAGCCGCCCGGCGGCGATCGCGCCGGCCACCAGCATCACGACCCCGTAGACGCCCGGCACGGCGCCGGCACGCGTGCCGAACGCCTGCGTGGCGAGCGCCGCGGCGACGGCGAAGTCGCGCATCGCGATCGTGAACGCGCCGGGAACGGCGCTCGCCCGCGGCGCGTCGACGCGCCGCCACAGCGCGGCCAGGCGCGCGCACACGACCAGGAACGCGACGCTCGCGAGCAGCGCGGCGCCGAGGTGGTGCGCGCCGTGGGTGCCGCTGAGCGCGGCGTAGACGAGCAGCGCGACGGTCAGCGCGGCGACGCCCTCGCGCTCGGGGTCGGCGGCCGCGAGGCGCGCGGCGAGCGCCGGCCGGCTGCGCACGGCGACGCCGGCGAGCAGCGGCACGAGCACGACGAGCGCGAAGCGGCCGAGCAGGTGCCCGGAGCCGACGTGCACGGCGCGCCGCGACAGCCAGCCGATCGCGACCGGTCCGACGAGCGCCGCGAGCACGAGCGAGCCGGTGAGGACGCCGAGCGCGATCGTCGCGTCGGCGCCGGCGAGCGCGACGAGCCCGACGGCGGCGACCTCCGCGGAGGACAGCCCGACCGCGAGCAGCCCGTCGCGGACGACCGGCGCGAACGGGCGGCCGAGCAGCCAGGCCACGCCGGCGAGCACGCGGCAGCGGCAGCAGCGAGAGGCGCGCGACACGCTCGCGCGCGTGCTCGCGCAGGCGCGCGAGATCGGCGAAGGAGATCCCGAGCGCGGTCGCGAGCACCAGCAGCGCGAGCAGCAGGTCGGAGCGCGCGGCGAGCGCCGCGGAGCGGGAGCAGGAGGCCGAGCGCCGCGGCGAGCAGCGCCAGCGGCGTGAGGACTCGGGGCACGGCGGCGAGCAGACGCATCGCCATGCGCTCAGCGCTCGCGCCGAGCGCGCGCGTGAGCGTGGCGGCGCCGTCGCGCAGGTCGCCGAGCAGCCGCGCGGGGTCCTCGAGGCGGTTCGCGGGGCCCTGCAGGCCGAGGATCGCCGCGAGCCCGCCGGCGCGGTCGAAGGACGGGCGCGGCGATCGCGTTGACGTCCGGCTCGCGCTCGCCGAAGACGGTGCCGTAGCCGCGCTGGCGCACGGCGAGCGACCTCGCGCGGCGAGCTCGCGCGCGGTCGGTGATCGTGCGCTCGGTGAGCGCGCGCAGGTCGCGCTCGCGCGGCAGCGGCCCGCCGCCGAAGGCGAGCATCACCTTGCCGACGGCGGTCGCGTGCGCGACGCTCGGGCGCCCGAGCCGCGCCATGCTGACGACGCTCGAGTGCGACGGGACCGAGTCGACCGTGATCGCCTCGCGCTCGCCCGGCACCGAGAGGGTCGCGGTCTCGCCGGTGCGCTCCATCAGCTCGACGAGCACCGGGCGCGCGAGCGCGCGCAGGTCCAGCCGCGCGAGCACGCGGTCGGCGAGCGTCACCAGCGCGAGCCCGAGCCGGAACGGGCCCTGGCCGTCGCGCTGGACCATGCCGGCGGCCTCGAGCGTGCGCGAGCAGCCGCGAGGCGGTGCTCGCGCTGACGCCGATCCGGCGGGCCAGCTCGTTGACGCCGAGGTCCTGCGTCGCTGTCGCGCAGCTCCTCGAGCAGCGCCAGCGCGCGCGCGACGGAGGCGACGGCGCGCGCTGCCCGGATCGTATGTTGCGCCATTGGCAATAGTATTGCGCTTTGCGCGACGCGTGCTAGAATGCCGATCGATGTCGTTCGTGCTCACGTGCCCGCACTGCGGCGTCGCGCGAGGTGACCGACTTCGCGATTCGGCGGCGAGGTCATCAGCCGCCCGCCGAGCGGCGCCGTCAGCTGCGCGAGCTGTCGAGTACAACTACTTCCGCCGTAACGTCGCCGGCGTGCAGCGCGAGTGGTGGTACCACCGCTCGGGCTGCCGCACGTGGTTCCAGGCCGAACGCGACACGCGCACCAACGAGGTGCTGTGGACGGCGCTGCCCGAGCGGGCTCCGCCCGGCGCAGACGCTGCCGGCGGCGGTCACGCGACGCGCCGGCAGCGGGAGCGGGCGCGTGAGCGCGGCTGCCGCCGCAGCCGGGCGAGCGGATCGACCGCGCGCGGCCGCTGACGTTCACATTCGACGGCAAGCCGGTGGCGGCGCTCGAGGGCGACACGATCGGCTCGGCGCTGTACGCCGCCGGGCGGCGGACCTTCTCGCGCAGCTTCAAGTACCACCGGCGCGCGCGGCCTGCTGTGCTGCTGCGGGCACTGCCCGAACTGCCTGGTCGCCGTCGACGGCGCGCCGGGCGTCCGCGCATGCACCGAGCCGGTGCGCGCGGGGAGCGCGTCGAGCACCTGAACGCCAGCCGTCAGCCTCGAGCTCGACGCGATGGCGCGCGACCGACAAGCTCGGCGGCCCGTTCACGCCGCCCGGCTTCTACTACAAGACGTTCATCCGCCCGCGCAGGCTGTGGCCGCTGTACGAGTGGGTGCTGCGCCACGCGGCCGGCCTCGGCCGCCTGCCCCAGCGCCAGGCCGAGCGCAGCTGGCGGACCGAGTACCGCCGCCGCCACGCCGACCTGCTGGTCGTCGGCGGCGGCGCCGCCGGCCTGAGCGCGGCGATCGCCGCAGCGCGAGCTCGGCGCCGACGTGGTGCTCGCCGACGAGGACCCGGAGCCGGGCGGGCGCCTGCTGTGGGAGGGCGGCGCACGAGCACGCGCGGGCAGCTCGCCGGCGGGCGCGCGACGGCCGGCGTGGAGATGCTCACGCGCGGCGCCGGCGCTCGGCCACTTCGACGGGCTCGTGCCCGTCTGGCAGGGCGACACGCTGCACCAGGTGCGCGCGCGCCAGCACGTGTACGCGACCGGCGCGATCGAGCAGCCGCTCGTGTTCGCCGGCAACGACCTGCCCGGCGTGATGCTCTCGAGCGGCGCGCGGCGGCTCGCGCGCGCTGTACGCGCGTCGCGCCCGGGACGCGCGCGGTCGTCGTGACGCTCGGCGATCGCGGGCTGCTGACGCGGCGCTCGGCGCTGCTGGGACGTCGGCGTTCGCTCGCGGCGGTCGCCGACCTGCGGCGCGACGCTCGAGCGCGCGAGCCGCGGCGCGCTGCGCGCCGGCGGCGTCGAGGTGCTGCACGGCTGGACGGCGGTCGGCGCGCACGGGCCGGCGCGGCGTCGAGCGCGTCGCGCTCGCGCCGCTCGACGCGGCGGGCGGCGCGCACGCCGCCGCCGCGGCGCGAGCTCGCGTGTGACCTGCTCGTCGTGTCGGCGGCGAGGCGCCCGCCACGGCGCCTGATCGCGCAGGCCGGCGGGACGCGGCGTCTACGACCACGCGCGCGGTTACTTCGCCTCGCCGAGCTGCCGCCGGCGATCTGGGCGGCCGGCAGCTGCTGGCGAGGGCGCAGCTCGCGGTGCAGATCTCGGGCGAGCGCGCGGCGCTGCGGCCGCGCACGCGGCGACGGCGCGAGCGCGCGCGCCGCGCGGCTCGAGCAGCGCGGCTGCTGGAGCAGCGGCGCGGCGCGAGCCGACGCGGTGCCGCGCGCGCGGCGCCGGCTCGCGCACGCGACGCCGCGCGGCGGGCCGCGCGTTCGCGTGCTTGTGCGAGGACGTCACCGCCAAGGACATCCGTCGCGGCGTCGCAGGAGGGCTACGACTCGATCGAGCTGTGCAAGCGCTTCACGACGGTGACGATGGGACCGATGCCAGGGGCGCATGTGCCAGCTGGCCTCGATCCGCGCTGATCGCGAGCGAGACCGGCCAGACGCTCGAGCAGGTCGGCACGACGACGGCGCGGCCGCCGTGGTCGACGGTGCCGCTCGGCGCGCTCGCGGGCCGCCGTTCGAGCCGGCCAAGCGCTCGCCGATCCACGCGCGCCACCGCGAGCTCGGCGCGAGGATGCGAGTGGGCGGGCGACTGGCGCCGCGCCTACGACTACGGCGACCCCGAGGGCGAGGCGCTAGCGGTGCACGAGGCGGCCGGCCTGATCGACGTCTCGACGCTCGGCAAGCTGCTCGTGCGCGGGCCGGACGCCGGCGAGTTCCTCGACCGCCTGTACCCGAACCGGATCTCCAACCTGAAGCCCGGGCGGGTGCGCTACGGCGTGCTCACGCTCGGACGCCGGCCGGATCATGGACGACGGGACGATCTGCCGGCTCGACGAGCGAGAGCTTCTACGTGACGACGACCTCGAGCGGCGCCGGCGCCGTCGAGCAGTGGTTCTCGTGGTGGCTGGCCGACTGGGGGCTGGACGTGCACCTGACCGACGTGACCCAGGCGCTCGTGCGCGGTCAACCTCGCCGGCCCGCGCGCGCGCGAGATCCTCGCAGGCGGCTGACCGAGCTGGACTGCTCGCCGCGAGGCGTTCGCCTACCTCGACGCGCGCCAGGCGCGGGTCGCGGGCGTGCCGTGCGCTGCTGCTGCGGATCGGCTTCGTCGGCGAGCTCGGCTACGAGATCCACTTCCCGGCGGCGCACGGCGAGCACCTGTGGGACGCGCTGCTCGCGGCGGGCGCCGGCGCCGGCATCCGCCCGTTCGGCCTCGAGCCGCAGCGGATCCTGCGCCTGCAGAAGCAGCACATCATCGTCGGCCAGGACACCGACTCGGAGTCGACGCCGTACGGCGCGGCGATGCCGTGGGCGGTCAAGCTCGACAAGGACGAGGAGTTCATCGGCAGGTGGGCGCTCGCGCACGCGGCCGAGCATCGCCGCCGCAGACGGCGCTGGTCGGCTTCACGGTCGCCGACGGCCGGGTGCCGACGCGAGGGCGCGGTCGTGCTCGACCGCGCGGCGCGCCGCCGGCCAGGTGACGAGCGCGCGCCGCTCGCGCCAGCTCGGGCGGGTGATCGGAATGGCGTGGGTGCCGGCGCGCGCTCGCCGAGGACGGCGCGCGCATCACGATCTCCGACGAGGGCAGCGACGCTGCGAGCCGCGGTCGTGACGCGAGCCGTTCCACGACCCCGCCGGCGAGAGCTGCTGCGCTCGTGAGCGCTCGCGTTCCTGCGCGCCCGACGCGCGCCGTCGCGGGCGCTCGCGCGCGCGCGCCGATGGAGCGCCGGCGCGCGCGGCCGGCGCGCGGTTCGAGGTCCGCGCGAGGCTGGAACGTGCGCGGTCGACTACGGCGACGCGACGCCGAGCGCGCAGCGCTCGCGGAGACGGTTGGCGTTCGCCGACCGCTCGCAGCTGGGCAAGCTCGAGCTGCAGGGCGACCGGACGTGCGCGCGCGGTCGACGCGCTGCGCGGGCACGGGTGCCGGCCGCGGGCTCGCAGGACGGCGGGTGGCTTCGCGGTCACGCCGTGCGCGCGCTCGTCCTGTGCGAGCCGGCGGCGACGCGCCGCGCTGCGCGAGCGACTGAGCGCGAGCTGCGCCGGGCACGCGCTCGACGTGACGTGCGCGTCACGCGACGCTCGTGCGCTCGCCGGCCCGCTGGCGCGCGAGGCTGCTCGCGCGCTTCTGCGCGATCGACGTGCGCCCGCCGGTCACGCCGGCGGCGGCTTTCGCCCGGGCTCGGTCGCGCGGACGCCGGGCTACGTGCTGCGCGAGGCCGACGAGCGCTGCTGCTGCTGGTCGGCTGGGCGTTCGGCGAGTACCTGTGGAGCGTCGTGGCCGACGCGGCGCGCGAGCTCGGCGGCGGCCGGTCGGCGCGGACGCGCTCGCGCGCGCGCAGCCGGCGCGGCAGGAGCGTGGCGCGATGCGTGAGATCTTTCCGCACGCGGCGCATGTGGCGGCGCGCGCGGCGAGCTGAAGCGACTCCTACGACGTCGTGATCGTCGGCGGCGGCGCGCACGGGCTCGCGACCGCGTACTACCTCGCCAGCCGGCATCACGAACGTGGCGGTGCTCGAGCAGGGCTACATCGGCTCGGGCGCGGCCGGGCGCAACACGACGATCCTGCGCTCGAACTACAAGACGCCGGAGGGCGCGCGCTTCTACGACGCGAGCATCAAGCTGTACGAGGGGCTGTCGAGGAGCTCGACTTCAACCTGCTGTTCTCGCAGTGCGGCCATCTGACGCTCGCGCACTCCGATCGCGCGATGTTCGTGATGGCCAACCGCGCCGAGGTCAACCGCCTGCACGGGATCGACTCGCGCTGCTCGGACGCGGCCGAGGTGCAGGCGGCTGTGCCCGCAGCTGAACGTCGTGCCGGACGCCACGTACCCGATCATGGGCGCGCTCTACCACCCGCCGGGCGGGATCATCCGCCACGACGCGGTCGTCTGGGGCTACGCGCGCGGCGCGGACGCCGGCGGCGTGGAGATCCACCCCTACACCGAGGTCGACGGGCTTCGAGCGTCAGCGGCGAGCGCGTCACGGCGGTGCGCACGAACCGCGGCACGGTTCGTGCGGGGCAGGTGCTCAGCGCGACGGCCGGCTGGAGCTCGGACGCTGTGCGGGATGGCGGGCGTGCGAGCTGCCGATCACGACCCACATCCTGCAGGCGTGCGTGACCGAGCCGGTCAAGCCGCTGCTCGACGTCGTCGATCGTCTCCTCGCAGATGCACGTCTACATCTGCCAGTCCGACCGCGGCGAGTTCGTGATGGGCTCGGAGATCGAACCGTGGACGACCTACCGGATGCAGGGCACGCTCAACTTCCTGCAGGACCTGACGCGCCACACGCTGGAGCTGTTCCCGCAGCTCGAGCAGCGCGACGGCTGCTGCGCGCGTGGGCGGGGCTGTGCGACCTGAGCCCCGACTACAGCCCGATCCTCGGCCGCACCGAGGTCGAGAACTTCCACGTCAGCGCCGGCTGGGGGACGTACGGCTTCAAGGCGGCGCCGATCGTCGGCAAGACGCTGGCCGAGCTCGTCGCGACCGGGCGGACGCCCGAGCTGATCGCGCCGTTCGCGCTCGAGCGCTTCTACGAGGACAGGCTCGTCTCGGAGCTCGCCGCCGCCGCGGTCAGCCACTGAGGCGGGGGAGCGAGCGAGTTCTGTGCGAGGGATCGACCTGAGAGGAACGACCGGACGATGACTGCCGTGAGTGCCGAGGAAACGCCAGCTCCACCGATCACGCGCCTGTTGATCTCGTGTGCCGACCAGCCGGGGATCGTCGCGGCGGTCTCGCGCTTCCTGACCGAGGCGGGCGCCAACATCGTCAGCTCCGACCAGCACTCGACCGACCCCGCGGGCGGGACGTTCTTCATGCGGATGGAGTTCACCTGCGCGCTCGCGCCGCAGGAGCGTGCTGAGCTGGAGCAGCTTCGCGCGAGAGGTCGCCGAGCCGCTTCGGATGGAGTGGCGGATGTCGGACGCGCGCGACCCGCAAGCGGGTCGCGATCCTCGTCTCGCGCGAGGACCACTGCCTGCTGGAGCTGCTGTGGCGCTGGCGCCGCGGCGAGCTCGAGATCGACGTGCCGCTCGTCGTCTCCAACCACGACGACCTGCGCGCGCGACGTCGAGTCGTTCGGCCTGCACTATCGCCACGTGCCGGTCGACGCGCGGCGGCAAGCGCGAGGCCGAGCGGCGCCTGGTCGAGCTGCTCGCGGGCAGGGTCGATCTCGTCGTGCTCGCGCGCTACATGCAGATCCTCAGCGGCGAGTTCCTCGACGCTGTCGGGTGCCGGTGATCAACATCCACCACTCGTTCCTGCCGGCGTTCGCCGGCGCGAAGCCGTACGCGCAGGCGAAGGAGCGCGGCGTGAAGCTGATCGGCGCGACCGCGCACTACGTCACCGAGGAGCTCGACGAGGGTCCGATCATCGAGCAGGACGTGGTGCGCGTCGACGCACCGCGACGACGTCGGCGTCGCTGATGCGCCTCGGCGCGCGACATCGAGCGGACGGTGCTGGCGCGCGCGGTGCGGTGGCACTGCGAAGACCGGGTGCTGCAGGACGGGGAGACGACGGTGGTGTTCTGAGCCTCGGTCTCTAACGATTCCAGCTTGCGTCGGCAGATCGACCGTGGCACGACGTTCGCTGCTGTTGAAGTGTGAATCGATCCCAAACGCGCCAGAACGACGTGAGGGACTTCACATGTCGGCAGCGAGCGGCTTTGTCCGCTCGTCCAGGGCCGCGAGGAAGTCGCCGTCGGTGTCGAAGGACGTAACGCGCCCGGCTGCCAGGTCGTCGTCCGCCTCGCGCTCTTTTTCCTGCCACTCCCGCGTCCAAAACCACGCCTGCTCAGGATCTATGCGACCGGCACTGATCTCGCCAAGCAGAACAGCCGCGCCATCGACCGCGCCGTCCGGCAGACGGTCCACCAACTCGTGAAGCTCGGCCTTGGTCATGCCGGGATTGTGCATGGACGCTCCCCTTCTTGGCGCCCAGTTTCGCGCCAACTGACTGTTCGGCGGAAGCCACCGGTGCGCCGGCTCGGTAAGTGGGCAGCATCTCGTCGGGCGTGCCGCCCGCGCGCCTTGGTGTTCCGTTTCGATCTCAAGTCCGATTGTGCAGTAAGCATCAACGAATCGCAAGATCTCCGGAAGATCCTGCGCCGTTCTATGTAAAGCTCCAGCCCTGATCGCGGATAAAGCTGAGGACGTTGACGCAAGGCACTCGCAGGGCTGCGCATACCGAGGGAATCTTTGGCTTGGCGTCGGTCCCGCCTTTCTCCTCGGTGACGACCGTCAGACCTCTAACCCGGGCGGTGGCGATGACGAACGGGTCAGCGCCGTTGCGGTTCTTGGTGGCCTTCATGAGAAGCGGATGCCGCGCGAGGACTTCGCTCGTGGCGCGCTGGATAGCGTCGTCAAGTGGGACGAACAGCTGGGGGCGCGCTTTGATCCACTTAGCGAGATCGTCCTCCTGTCGCTCGAGCTCGACGCGTACCTCGTCGGCGCAGAGCACCTCCTGCTGGGTTATGAGCTCGTCCAGCTTGACCCACAGACCGGGGAAGACATCGGGTGGGTACGAGCGCGACCAGCACTCGATCGAGGACGCTCGTATCGAAGCAGTAGGCCATTAGTCGCGGGCGCCCCCTGTCGCCGCCAGCTCGGCTTCGAGCTTCGGGAGCCCATTGAGCTTGATCTCGAGATACTCAGACAGGTCCGACCCCGTGATGGCGCGCCTGTAGTAGGCATCGAGTGCCGACTCGATGAACCCTCGGCCAAGATCGCGAACCTTCATCCTGTAGTAGCTCGGGCCTCCCGAGCGCTCCTCCTCCTTACGCTTACGCTTCTGCTCCTCGCGGTAACGCCTCGTAGCCTGCTCGGTACTCAGCCTCCTTCTCCTGCAGGAAGCTCCAGTCTGTGAGGCCAACCGAATACATGCGGCGCACGATCGCTTCCTGGCTCACCGAGTACTTCTCGGATAGGCCACTAATAGTTCGCTCGCTCCAGCGCCAGTCGGCAGGCGGGTCTTGGAGTGTCGGCTCGGCACGGAAAGCATCCAGCGGCATCAGCGCGGCCGCTGCAACTTGGTTGCAGAAGATCTCGATCTCATCCGTTGGCCCGCGCGCTTGCCGCCGTGGCAAGGCATCGCACACCCCGTCGGCATGAAGCAGCACATGCGCGAACTCGTGCAGCAGCGTGAAGATCCGACCGCGCGGGAAGTCCCCGCCGTTGAGCACAATTACCGGCAGACGATCCATCGAGATCGAGAATCCCCGCATCTCCTGAACCGGTATGGACTGAGCCTGCAAGACGAGAACGTCGAGCCTGGAAACCGCGTCGAGCCAGGCGTTGAGAGCACGCCTGGGATCGCGCCAAGCCGCCTGTTGCGCCAAGGAGACGCCGAGAAGCGCGCGGGCAGCGGTCCCATAGCGCTCGGGATCGGTGGTCGGCCCGTCAAGCCTAGGCGCGGAACCTATTGGCTCGTCAGCAAGCTCGCGCAGCTCAAGGGCGGCTTCACGCACAGCGTGAGCACGACGGATAAATGCCAGTAGAGCAGGCGACAACTGGCCAAGCTGCGCCTCCGGCACCCGCCGGTAGTCTCTGAGCGGCTGAAAGTCGTGCGGCGGCTCCGGGAGATAGAAGATCGCCAGCGGGCGTTTGTAGAGCTTCGCCGCGGCGCGGAGCTGAGCGACGGTCGGTCGAGTCCTCGCCCGACTCCCAGGAGCGCAGGCGCTCCTCGCTAACCCGCAGCTTGGCAGCGGCCGCGTCAAGCTCGAAGCCCGCCGACTCGCGCGCCCAAACGAGCAGGTCCGGCTTGATCAGTGCGTCTGGAGTCCTCGCCATCGTGATCCGCAATCAGGAGCCTACGCACGGAAGCCGATACTTCGGTGCTTCGTCTGATGAGCCGCTGGCTCCGCCATCAGTGCATGCGCCGAGCAGTTTCGCCCTCACCGCGGGATCGAACCAGCGTCCCTCGAGGTCTTCGGTCCTACGACGTCCCAAGCACCATCAACGTCTTGGTCCCCGTAACGCGCCCACTCCGGCGCAGCAGATCGATCACGCGCTTGAGGTCGTCGACGTCGCGGACGCGGATCCAGGCGAGCGCGTCGGGGTCGCCGGCGGTCGTGAAGATCGTCTGCACCTCGGGGATGCCGGCGGCGATGCCGGCGATCTGGTCGACGGGGAGGTTGCCAGCGAAGCGCAGCTCTGTGAACGCCTGCAACGGGCGGCCGAGCAGCGCGTGGTCGACGAGCGCGGTGTAGCCGAGGATGACGCCGTCGCGCTCGAGCCGGTCGACGCGGCGCTTGACGGCGGGCGCGGAGAGCGAGACGCGCTCGCCGACGTCGGCGAGCGTGCGCCGCGCGTCCTCGCGCAGCAGCTCGACGATCTCGAGGTCGGTCGCGTCTAGCTCGGGAGCGCGATCCGGCGTCCGGTCGGGAGGGCGGTCAGCCACGCAAGAATCTTAGTCGCTTACGTCGATCGACAGCGATTCATTGCGCAATAGGTGCCGCCAGCGGCCTTCAGGTGGCGCGAGGATCGCCGCGAAGCTTGGATTCGAGTGCGATGGCGAGGACGGCACCGGCGCCGCCGGCAGAGCGAGCGCGAGAGAGCGACGGCGAGCGAACGCCGATCGAGGTGCTCGACGCGGTGCAGCGGCGCGTGCTGTGGCTGGCGATGAGCATCGTCCACCACGCGAACAAGGTGCGCGCGACGCGACTCGGGCGTGAAGGTCGGCGGCCACCAGGCGTCGTCGGCGTCGATCGTGTCGATCATGACGGCGCTGTAGTTCGAGCACCTGCGCGCGCCGGACCGCGTGTCGGTGAAGCCGCACGCCGCGCCGGTGCTGCACGCGATCAACTACCTGCTCGGGCGGCTCGACGAGCGGTATCTGACGACGCTGCGCGAGTTCGGCGGGCTGCAGAGCTATCCGAGCCGCGCGAAGGACCCGGACCCGGTCGACTTCTCGACGGGCTCGGTCGGGATCGGCGCGACGGCGACGATCTGGAGCGCGCTCGCGCACCGCTATGTCGCGGGCCACTTCGAGGTGCCGCGGGGCGGGCGCCAGATCGCGCTCGTCGGCGACGCGGAGCTCGACGAGGGCGCGATCTGGGAGGCGCTCGTCGACCCGATGGTCGCGCGCCTGGGCGAGGTGCTGTGGATCGTCGACCTCAACCGCCAGTCGCTCGACCGCGTCGTGCCGGACATCGCGGCGGGCCGGCTCGGCGCGATGTTCGAGGCGGCGGGCTGGCAGACGATCACGGTCAAGTACGGCCGGCGGCTGCGCGAGCTGTTCGCGCGGCGCGGGCGGCGAGGCGCTGCGCGCGCGGATCGACGAGATGCCGAACGAGGAGTACCAGCGCCTGCTGCGCAGCCCGGCGGCCGAGCTGCGCGAGCGGCTGCCGGGCGCGGGACGCGGGCGGCGCGAGGTCGAGCGCGATCGTGCGCGAGCTCGACGACGCGCGAGCTCGCGGCGGCGATCCGCGACCTCGGCGGCCACGACCTCGCGGACCTGCTCGACGCGTTCGCGCGCGGCCGACGCGGTGAACGACCGCCCGACGGTCGATCTTCGCGTACACGATCAAGGCCTGGCGGCTGCCGACCGAGGGGCATCCGGGCAACCACTCGGCGCTGCTGTCCGAGCACGCAGTGGGAGCAGCTGGCGGCCGAGCTCGGCGCCGACGCGGCGCGATCCGTGGGCGCGCTTCGCCGAGGGCTCGCGCGAGGCAGGAGCTGTGCGCGGCCGCCGCGACGCGTCTGCGGCGCGAGCCGATCGCGCGGCGCGAGCCGCCGCCGGTGCCGGCCGAGCTCGGGCGCGCGCACGGCGGCGCCGAGTCGACGCAGCAGAGCGTTCGGCCGCTTCTTCATCGACCTCGCGCACGCGGCGCCGGACGTCGCCGCGCACGTCGTCACGGTCAGCCCCGACGTCGCGTCGTCGACGAACCTCGGCGGCTGGATCAACCGCGTCGGGCGTGTGGAATCTCGGCGAGCGGATCGACTGGTTCGCCGACGACACGCGACACGCTCGTGCGCTGGCGCGAGTCCGAGCACGGGCAGCACATCGAGCTCGGCATCGCCGAGGGCAACCTCGTCGGGCTGCTCGGCGAGCTCGGCGCGACGTGGTCGCGCGACGGGCAGCCGCTGCTGCCGATCGGCACGCTGTACGACCCGTTCGTCAACCGGGCGCTCGAGCCGTGGTCGTTCGGCATCTACGCCGGCGGGCAGTCGATCCTCGTCGGCACGCCGTCCGGGCGTGACGCTCGCGCCGGAGGGCGGCGCGCACCAGTCGATCATCACGCCGTCGGTCGGGCTCGAGCAGCCGCGCTGCATCGGCCTGGGAGCCGGCGTTCGGGCAGGACCTCGAGTGGACGCTGCTGCAGGCGCTCTCGCGGCTCGGGCGCGAGGACGGCAGCTCGTCGTACCTCCGCCTGACGACGCGCCCGATCGACCAGGCGCTCGCGGCCGTGCCCGACGATCCGGCCGCGCGTGAGCGCGCGCCGCGCGCACGTGCTCGCCGGCGGCTATCGCCTGCGCGAAGCGCGCGTCGCGCCGGCGGTGACGCTCGTCGGGATGGGCGCGGTCATGCCGGAGGTGCTCGCGGCGGCCGACGAGCTGGCGGCGGCCGGCAGTCGCGTGCGACGTCGTCTGCCTGACCTCGGCCGACCTGATGTTCCGCGCGCTGCAGGCGCGCCAGGGGCTCGGCGACGGCGACGATCGCGTGCTCGACGACGCTGTTCCCGCCCGAGCGCGCCGCGCCGCTCGTGACGCGTGCTCGACGGCCATCCGCACACGCTGTCGTTCCTCGCGGCGATCGCCGGCGGGCGGCGTCCGATCGCCTGCCTCGGCGTGCAGGACTTCGGCCAGTCCGGCGACGTCGAGGACCTCTACCGCCACTTCGGCATCGACGCCGACACGATCGTCGGCGCCGCGCTCGACCTGATCGGTGAAGTGATGAGATCGAAGAAGACAGCCTCGACTGCCGGAGCAGCGCGATGAGCGAGCAGGCGGGCGCCGCGAGACGGCGGCGAGATCGTGATGCCGCGGCTGTCGGACTCGATGGAGCAGGGCACGATCCTCAGCTGGCTGATCGCCGACGGCGCGAGCGTCGCGCGTCGGCGAGGAGCTGCTCGAGATCGAGACCGACAAGGCGACGATGACGTACGACTGCCGAGGTCGAGGCGACGCTCGAGACATCGTCGCGCGAGGGCGAGACGGTCGCCGTCGGCGTGCCGATCGCGCGCGTCGGCACGGCGCGCACGGCCGAGCCGGAGCGTGCGGCGCCTCCGAGCACGCCCGAGCGCGCGGCGCCGCCGGGCGGGACCGCCGAGCCATCTTCGACGCCGGCTCGGTCGCCGCGATCGACGCGGAACGGCGACGCGCCGTCGGACGCCGTCGAGCCGCCTGCGGCGATCCCGGCTCGCGGCGCGCCGGACGCGCCCGGCAACGCGATCGCGACTCCACGCGCGACGCCGCTCGCGCGGCGCGCGGCGCGCGTGCACGGCGTCGCGCTCGAGCAGCTCGGCGGCAGCGGGCCGCGGGGGCGGATCATGAAGGCGGACGTGCTCGGCGCGGCCGGCATCGCGCCGCCGCCGGCGCGGACACGCGTCGCCGGCCCGAGGCAGCCCGCGCGAGAGGCCGCCACCGGATCGTGCGCCGGCGGACGCCGCGCGCTCGCCCGGCGCGCTCGCGGCACCGGCGTCGAACGGCGCCGTCTCGTCGAAGGGCGCGGCGCGACGCATCGAGCCGACACGCACGCAGCAGCTGATCGCGCGGCGGATGGCCGAGGCGAAGGCGACGATCCCGGACTTCCAGGTGCAGACCGAGGTCGCGATGGACGCGGCGATCGCGCTGCGCGCCGAGCTGCAGCGCGGTCGCTCGACGAGAACGTGCCTTCGCTCAACGACCTGATCGTCAAGGCGTGCGCGATCGCGCTGCGCCGGCACCCGCGCGCGAACGCGTCGTTCGTCGACGGCGGCTTCGAGCTGCACGAGCGCGTCAACGTCGGCGTCGCGGTCGCCGGCGAGGAGACGCTCGTCGTGCCGACCGTGTTCGACGCCGACGCGAAGGCGCTCGGGCAGATCGCCGCGCGAGACGCGCCGCCTGGCCGAGCGCGTGCGCGACCGGCGCGATCACGCCGCCCGAGCTCTCCGGCGCGACGTTCACCGTGTCGAACCTCGGCATGTACGGGATGACGGCGATCATGCCGGTGATCAACCCGCCGCAGGCGGCGATCCTCGGCGTCGGCGCGATCCGCGAGACGCTCGCGCGCGATCGACGGCGAGATCGTCGACCGGCGCGCTGATGACGCTGACGCTGAGCTGCGACCACCGGATCCTCTACGGCGCCGACGCGGCGCGGTTCCTCGGCGACGTCAAGAGCCTGCTCGAGGCGCCGCTGCGGCTCGCGCTGTAGCGGCGCGCGCTGCGACACTTCCGGCATGGCGAGCGACGCGCGGCGCACGGGCATCTACCTCAGTCACCCCTCGTCGCTCGAGCACGACCCGCGCGTGCTGATGCCGCATCACCCGGACACGCCCGAGCGGATGCTCGCGCTCGAGCGGATGCTCGCCGCCGAGGACACGCTCGGGATGGGAACGGCGCACGGCGCCGGCCGCCGACGAGCGCTGGCTCGAGCTGATCCACAGCGCGCGGCTCGTCCGTGCGATCGAGCAGCTCGCGCGCACGGGCGGCGGCGCGATCGACGCCGACACGGTCGTCGGCGAGCCGTCGTTCCGCGCCGCGCTGCACGCTGCCGGCGGCGCGTGCGCGATGGTGCAGGCGCTGCTCGGCGGCGAGTCGTCGCTCGGCTTCTCGGCGCTGCGCCCGTCTGGGCACCACGCCGAACCGGATCGCGCGATGGGCTTCTGCCTGTTCAACAACGTCGCCGTCGCGGCCGAGCTCGCGATCCGCGAGCTCGGCGCCGGGCGCGTGTTCATCCTCGACTGGGACGTGCACCACGGCAACGGCACGGCCGAGGCGTTCCGCACGCGCTCGGACGTGCTGTTCGCGAGCATCCACGAGTCGCCGCTGTATCCGGGAACGGGACCGCTCGCAGACGTCGGCTCGGGCGCGGGCGAGGGCTACACGATCAACCTGCCCGTCCCCGGCGGCTCGGGCGAGGAGCTGTGGCTGTCGCTGCTCGAGCACGTCGTGATGCCGGCGGCGCGTGCGTTCGCGCCGGACCTCGTGCTCGTCTCGGCCGGCTTCGACGCCCACCGCGCCGACCCGCTCGCCGACTGCATGCTCGAGTCGAGCTCGTTCGGCGAGCTCGCGCGCCACGTGCGCGATCTCGCGCTCGCGCGCGACGTGCCGCTCGGGGTCGTGCTCGAGGGCGGCTACGAACCGGTCTCGCTCGCGCAGTCGGTGCGCGAGACGCTACTCGCGCTCGGCGACGATCGTCCGCCGCCGCCGGCGTCCGAGGAGCTGCCGGACACACGCCGCGCGGTCGCGCAGCTTAGCCCGTTCTGGGCGCTCTGAGCGCCGCGAACGGTCGCTGCGCGAGCGCGGGCTCCGCGGCTGCGCGGCGCAACGCGCGTAGGATGGTCTCGTGGCTGACGAGCCTTCCCAGGAGCCCGAGCCGCAGGGCGCGAACCGCAGCGACGCCAGCCGCAGCGGCGCGAACGGCGGCGAAGCCGCTCGCGCCGGCGCGAGCCGAACCGACGCGCAGCCGCCGATGCCGCGCGACAAGCGCGGCTGGCAGGTCGCGCCGGCGCCCGACGGGCGCGGGACGCCCGCCGAGCCGAGCAGCCGCCGACGCACCGCTCGGCGCGGGCTTCATCTGGTTCGTCGTCGCGCTGCTGGCGATCAACTGGCTCTCGGTGCTGCTCTTCCAGCCGACGTCGGCCAGCCGCGGGTGACGATCCCGTTCAGCCCGTACTTCCTCAGCAGGTCAAGGCCGGCAAGGTCAAGCTCGATCACGACCAAGGGCGACGCGGTCCAGGGCACCTTCAAGGCCAAGGTGCGCTATCCGCCGCGGCTCGAAGACGCGCGACGCCGACGACGCTGTTCGCGACGCAGGTCCCGGCGTTCTGGAACGGCAGCCAGCTCGAGGCGCTGCTGACGGCCAAGGACGTCGAGATCAACGCGCAAGTCGACGACGACGAGCGACCTCGCTGCTCGCGGAGATCCTGCTCGGCTTCGGCCCGACGCTCCTGATCGTCGGGCTGTTCGTGCTGCTCGCGCGCCGTGCCGCGAGCCGGCGGCGGGATGGGCGCGCTCGGCAAGTTCGGCCGCTCGCGCGCGCGCCGCGTCGACCCGCAGACGATCCGCGTCACCTTCGCCGACGTCGCCGGGATCGACGAGGCCAAGGCCGAGCTGACCGAGATCGTCGACTTCCTGCGAGAACCCCGAGCGCTACGGCCGCCTCGGCGGCCGCATGCCGCACGGCGTGCTGCTGTCGGGCGCGCCCGGGCACCGGCAAGACGCTGCTCGCGCGCGCCGTCGCCGGCGAGGCGCACGCGGCGTTCTTCTCGATCTCGGCGTCGGAGTTCATCGAGGCGATCGTCGGCGTCGGCGCCTCGCGCGTGCGCGACCTGTTCACGCAGGCGCGCGCGGCGGCGCCGTCGATCATCTTCATCGACGAGCTCGACGCGATCGGCCGCTCGCGCCAGGGATCGGTCGACGGTCACCGGCGCCAACGACGAGCGCGAGCAGACGCTCGACCAGATCCTGACCGAGATGGACGGCTTCGAGCCGACCGAGGCGGTCGTCGTGCTCGCCGCGACCAACCGCCCCGACGTGCTCGACTCGGCGCTGCTGCGGCCGGGGCGCTTCGACCGCCGCGTCGTCGTGCAGGCCGCCCGACCGCGCCGGCCGCGCGGCGATCCTGCGCGTCCACACGCAGGGCATCCCGCTCGCGCCGAGACGTCGACCTCGACGCGCTCGCCGCGACCACGCCGGGGATGGTCGGCGCCGACCTCGCCAACCTCGCCAACGAGGCCGCGCTGCTCGCCGCGCGCCGCGGCCACGAGCAGGTCGAGATGGCCGACTTCACCGACTCGCTCGAGAAGATCATGCTCGGCGCGCCGCGCGGCATCGTGCTCTCGCCCGGCCGACCGCGAGCGCACCGCCTACCACGAGTCCGGGCACGCGCTCGTCGGCATGCTCACGCCCGGCGCCGACCCGGTGCGCAAGGTCTCGATCATCCCGCGCGGGATGGCGCTCGGCGTGACGCTCTCGACGCCCGACACCGACCGCGTCTCCTACTCGCGCGAGGAGCTCGCAGGCCAAGATCCTCGTCGCGCTCGGCGGCCGCGTCGCCGAGGAGGTCGTCTACGGCACGATCACGACCGGCGCCGAGTCCGACATCCAGCAGCTGACCGCGATCGCCCGCCAGATGGTCGGCCGCTGGGGCATGAGCGACGCGATCGGCCCGATCGCGGTGCTCCCGAGCGACGGCGACGGGCCTCCTGCTGCCGGGCGCGAGCGAGACCTCGCAGGCGACCCAGCGAGCTCATCGACGACGAGGTGCGCCGGATCGTCGACGACGCGCACGCGCACGTGACCGGCTGCTGACCGAGCACCGCGACCAGCTCGAGACGCTCGCGCACGCGCTGCTCGAGGCCGAGACGCTCGACGCGGTCGACGCCTACGCCGCCGCCGGCGTGCCGATGGACGCGAAGGGCCTCGACAGCTCCGAGGCGCCGGCCGTCGTCGTGCACCCGCGGACGAGCACTTAGGCACGAACGACGTACGAGCGCTCGTCGTCGTCCGTGCGGCAGCGCGCGCCTAGCGCCGGCGCGCCTGCGCCTGTGCGCGCTGGCGCTCGTGCGCGGCGTCGACGATCGCGTAGACCTCGCGCGGCTGCTCGGCGCGGTGCAGCAGCGCGAGGTCGTCGGCCGAGATCCGCCCGTCGGCGAGCGCGCGCGCTCGCAGCCATCGATCAGCCCGTCCCACTCCTCGCCGCCGAGCAGGATCACCGGGAAGTGGCGGATCGTGCGCGTCTGGATCAGCGTGAGCGCCTCGAACAGCTCGTCGAGCGTGCCGAAGCCGCCGGGCGCGATGACGAACGCGCTCGCGTAGCGCACGAACATGACCTTGCGCGCGAAGAAGTGGCCGAAGCGCAGGGCGATGTCGAGGTACGCGTTGAACGCCTGCTCGTGCGGCAGCGCGATGTTGCGCCGACCGACGTCGCGCCGGCGTCGCGCGCGCCGCGGTTGGCGGCCTCCATCAAGCCGCCGCCGCCTCCGGTGATGATCGCGTAGCCGCCGCGACCGAGGCACGCGGCGACCTCGCGCACGAGCGCGTAGTCGCGGTGCTCGCGCGGCGTGCGCGCCGAGCCGAACACGCTGACGGCAGGGCCGATCCGCGCGAGCGCGTCGAATCCGAGCGCGAACTCGGCCGTGATCTCGCGCACGCGCTCGGCGTCCGCCGCGCGCACGGCCGGTGACTCGTCGCCGAGCCACAGCAGCAGCTCCTCGTCGAGCGTCGGCGTGCGATCGTCGGCGTCCACGGCGCAAGCGTACGCGCCGCGCTAGGCTTGCGCCGATGCCGCCCGCGCACGCGTTCACGGAAAGGCTGAACGCGCAGATCGCGAACGAGTTCGCGGCGCACCAGCAGTACGTCGCGTGCGCCGTCTACTACGACAGCGAGGCGCTGCCGCAGATCGCGCGCTTCTTCTACCGCCAGGCGCTCGAGGAGCGCGGCCACGCGATGATGATGGTCCGCTACCTGCTCGACACCGACGCCGACGTGACGATCCCCGGCGTCGAGTCGCCGCGCACGCTGTTCGCCGACGTCGTCGAGCCGATCGCGATCGCGCTCGAACAGGAGCAGCGCGTCTCCGAGCAGATCAACGCGCTCGCGGCGACGGCGCGCGAGGCCGGCGACTACACCTCCGAGCAGTTCGTGCAGTGGTTCATCAAGGAGCAGATCGAGGAGGTCGCGACGATGAGCGCGCTGCTGCGCGTCGCCGAGCGCTCGCGCGAGGACGCTTCGAAGATCGAGGAGTACCTCGCGCGCGAGCAGCCCGGCGTGGCCGGCGGCGACCCGACCGCGCCCAGCGCCGCCGGCGCCGCCTAGCGCCGCTGTGCCTCAGAGCATCGCGCCGGCGGCCACGCGTGTGTCGGCCGGCTCGCCTGCGTAGAGGTACCGCGCGGTCTCGACGAACGCTCCGACGAGCGGGCTGCTGTCGGCCGCGCGCCACGCCAGCGCGCACTCCGCCGGCGTCGCGTCGTGCAGCGGGATCGCGATGAGATCGTCGAGGAAGCGCGCGATCGTCTGCGCCGTCGTCGAGGCGAATGCGCGGATCGCGCAGCCCGATGAGATCGTCGCGATCAGCTCGAGCGAGTTCTCCGGATGGTCGTCGGTGACGCGCGCCGGCGGCCCGCCGCGATGGTCGTCGAGCGTCCAGAAGCCGGCCCACGTGCGGTCGACCGTGGGCGCGTGCCCGTAGAACGGCTCGTCGAGCACGTCGGCGAGCTCGAGCTCGGCGTGGGCGGCGAGCGGGTGCGAGCGGCTCAGCAGCACCGCGCGCGGCTCGCGCCACAGCGTCAGCGTCGCGACCTCGGCGCTCGCGACCGGCGAGAAGCACAGCGCGAGGTCGACGTTCGCGAGCCACTCGGACGTCGCGCTCGTCGGGAACTGCAGCTCGCGGAAGGAGACGTCGGCCTGCGGATAAGTGCGCGCGAACGCGCCGAGCAGCTCCGGCGCGGCGACCATCGGCGGCGCGCCGAGGAAGCCGAGCTCGAGCGCCCCGTCGGTGATCCGTGCGAGCGACTGCGCCGTCGCGGCGGCGTCCGCTTCGGCGCTGAGCACGGCACGCGCCTTGACGAGGAACGCCTCGCCGGCCGCCGTCGGCGTGACGCCGCGCGCGTGCCTGTCGAGCAGCTTCACGCCGAGCTGCGCTTCGAGCTGCGCAACCGCCTGCGAGAGCGCCGGTTGAGCCATGTGCAGGTGCTTCGCAGCACGCGTGATCTGACCCATTTCCGCGACGGTCACGAAGTAGTGAAGCTGTCCCGGCCTGAACTGCATTGTCCCCCAGAATCCTGCCTTCTCCCCCGACTTCCGTGCCTGGGAACGTAGCACTTGTCGGCGAATCGATCAAAGCGGCGAATTCTGGTCTTAGGAATTAGCCCGCCGCCATTGGCGTTTTGCTGGATTCCCCGGAGTCATAACTTCGCCGTATGTGAGTGCGCGAAAGACGTATTGGACAACGCCCGCACGCACGACGATTCTTGCCGGATGCTCCTGGCTGTGATACCGCTGGCGTGGTTGTCTGTCGTGACGTTGTTCGCGGCGATGTGCCGTGCCGCGTCCTATGACGACACGGATCGCACGCCGGCCGGGCCGCACTGACAGCCGGAGACGCAGTCGACCGCCCGAGGGATGGGGTCGGCGTCCTTTTCAACGAGTGCAAGGAGAGAGAACCGTGCTCAAGCGAACGATCCGCTCGCTCACCGTCGTGCTTGCGTGCTGCGTCGTCGTGCCGGCTACCGCCGGCGCCGCCGGCGTGTACGTATCGAACACCGCCCCCGTCGTCAACGGCGGGCGCAGTTGCACGCAGCCTGCCTACGCGTCGATCCAGTCGGCGCTGAACGCATCCGCCGCGACGATCGAGGTCTGTCCGGGCGCCTACACCGAACAGCTCACGATCACGAAACCGGTGAGCATCAAGGCGACCGGCACGTCCGGCTCGGCCGACGTCGTGCTGCCGGCCGCGCCGGTCGACACGAAAACGCCGTGCGACGAAGCGCCGGGCACCGGCAGCTACCAGCCCGACCAGGACGGCGTCTCGATCTGCACGGCCGGTACCGTCTCGATCACCGGCGTGAAGTTCGAACCGAAGTGGCCCGAGGGCACGTGCGACGACAGCCTCTACGGCATCCTCGTCGCCGGCGGCGCGACACTGAAGGCGAAGGACGTGACCGTCGACGGCGGCGGCGCGTACCCGATCAACGGCTGCCAGGGCGGCATCGGCATCCAGGTCGGCATGGCGTGGACCTCGCCGGTCGAGGTCGGGCACGCGAGCCTGCAGGGCGTCACCGTCGCCGAGTACCAGAAGAACGGCATCACCGTCGACGGCAGCGGCTCGAGCGCGACGATCGCCTCGACGGCGGTCAAAGGCGCCGGCGCCACGCCCGAAACGGCGCAGAACGGGATCCAGGTCAGCAACGGCGCGTCGGCGAAGATCAAATCGTCGATCGTCTCGGCCAACGAGTGCGACAACGCCACGTGCGGCGCCGACGGGCTCACGGACTATCAGGCGACCGGCCTGCTGTTCTTCGGCGCGGCGCCCGGCTCGAGCGTCACGAGCACCGAACTCGCCGGCAACGACATCGGCGCGTACTACTACTCGACGGCCGCCAAACAGCCGAGCTCGCCCGAGCTGACGCTGAGCAAAGATGCCTTCACGGGCAACCGCTACGAGGGCGTCGTGCTCGACCAGGGCGATGCACTGATCAAGGGCGGGACGATCACGGGTCCCGGCAACGTCGGCATCGACCTGCTGCAGTACGAAGGGCAGACGCTCGCCTCGCAGTCGAGCGCGACCGGCGTACGGATCGAAGGCCAGTCGGTCGGCGTCAAGGTCGAATCCGACAAAGGCGCGAAAGACACCGCCGGCAGGTTCGTGCTGAGCAAAAGCACGCTGTCGGGCGACACGACGAACCTCGTCAACGAAAGCGACGACTTCGAAGTCGTGATCTAGATCCGCAGCGCGACGCCCTCGGCCGCGACGCTGACGCCCGCAGAGCGGGCGGCGAGCCGCGCCTCGAGGGCGTCGAGCGCCGCGTCGGTGCGGTCGAGGCGGTGGTGGAACAGCGCGACCGAGCGGGCTCCGGCCCGCTCGGCGAGCGCGACCGCGTAGTCGGCGACGGCGTGGCCGTAGTCGCCTTCGGCCGCGAGCTCCTCCGGCAGCAGCTGCGCGTCGTGGACGAGCACGTCGACGTCGCGCGCGAGCTCGAGCGCGGCCGCGTGGTACTCGCCGAAGCCGTCCGCGCCCGGGCCGAGCGCCGTCGGGTTGTGGTCGGGCAGGTACGCGAGCGACGAGCGCCCGTCGCTGACGCGGTAGCCGAACGTGCGCCCGCCCTTGTGCGGGATCTCGCGCGCGAGCACCGTGAAGCGCTCGACCTCGCGCTCGCCCGGCTCGACCGACTCGCAGCTCCAGTCGCCGCGCAGGTCGTTCGGACCGACCGGGAAGTACGGCGGCGACATCACGCCCTCGAGCGCCGCGACGGCGCCTCTGCCGTCGGGCTGCGCCGGCAGCAGCACGCAGACGCGCGCGTCGTCGTCGTGCGCGGGCGGGAAGAACGGCAACCCGATGATGTGATCCCAGTGCAGGTGGCTCAGCACGATCGAGCCGCGGAACGCATCGCCGCCGAGCAACGCCGCGGCGCGCTGCAGCCCGGTGCCCGCGTCGAGGATCAGCGATGGCGCGCGCTCGCCGTCGTGCGTCAGCGCGATGCACGACGTGTGCCCGCCGTAGCGCACGAACTCGATGCCCGTCGCCGGCAGCGAGCCGCGCACGCCGCAGAAGTCCACCTGCATCGCGTGGATTATCTGTCAACCGTGCGCGCCTGTCCAGCGCGCAAGGATCGTTCGCGTGGCCGCGACGGCGCCCGCCCGGCTGCGTGCCGCCGGCACGGTCTGCCTGCGGCCGTCGCGCTCAGGCCGCCGCGAGGCGGTTGAGGTCGTAGTCGAAGCCGGCGCGCCGCAGCGCGAGCAGCAGCTTCGGCTGCCACGTCCCCGCCAGGTCCAGACGCACGTGCGAGATCCCGTCGAGCTCGCACGGCAGCTCGACGCCGTCCTCGTAGAGCACGCACACCCGTCCCGGCGTCAGCGCCGCGACGAGGAAGCCCATCTCGAATACGACGCCCTGCCGCGCGCGCGTCGTGAAGTACGGCTCCTCGGTCGACTCCAGGCGCGCCGCGCCGATGTCGTCGGCCGTCAGCAGCACGATCGCGTAGCGCGGTCCATGCGCGTGCTCGCCGATGTGCTCGAGCAGCCTCGCGCGCTCCTCGGGATGGTCGTTGAGGATCGTCACCTCCTCCGAGCCGGCCAGTTCGAGCACGTGCGCGACGGCCTCCTTCCAGCGCTCGTCGCGCCCGTGCGCGACGAACACGCGGCGCGCGCGCACCGGCGCTCCCTCGGGCGCCGCCATACGCTCGGCCGGCGTCGCCGGGTCGTGCGCGGCGAGCTCCGATCCGACCGGCTCGGCGCGCGCCAGCTCGGATCCGACCGCGCGTGCATCGGTCTGCTCGCGCTCACGTACCGCCTCGCGTGCCGTCTGTGCGTCGACGCCCGCGAGACGCCCCTCGACATCTGCGCCGGCCGGACGGTCTCGCTCGTGCATGCGCTGCGCGTCGATCGGCCCGGCGGCGTCGGGCACGGCCGTCGGCGGGGGTTGCGCGATCGTTCGCAGGTCCTGCAGCGCGGAGTCCGGTTCCGGTGCGAGCGAGCCGCCGTCGGGGCGCGCGTCGAACGCGAGCTCGCCCTGCAGCACCGTCAGCAGCTCGATCGCGCGCTTGACGCACTCGAGGTCGGCCGCGTACTGCTGCTGCCAGCGCTGGCCGCCCTCGGGGCAGTGGACGGCGTCTCCGAACTCGCGCGCCTCGCGCGGGCCGCCGTACATGTGCTCGAGCGCGTGCGCCGTCGGGTCGATCCACTGCTTGCGCGCCGCCTTCCATGCCTCGTAGTCGCTGAAGTCGCCGACGAGGCTCGCGCGCTGGACGAGCGCCTGGCCCTGCTTGATGCACTGCGCGAGCAGTTCGTGCGCGATCGGCACCGAAACTTCGAGCATCGTCAGATCAGCCCCAGGATCGCCCCGAGGCGGCCGCGAGCTTGCGCGCCGCGCGCCGCGCACGGGCGGAACGAGCGAGCATCGTTGCTCGGCCGGAACGAGCGCACCGCGCGCCGTCGGCCGGCGTCGTTGCGGAACGTCGCGCCGGCGACCGCGCGCCTGCTCGCCGCGCGCGTCAGGATCGCCGCGGCTATGAGGTGCTCGTCGATCACGTACTGCGAGTCGAGCACGAGTCGTCTGAGTAGTTGTGCTCGCTGCATCGTCTGGTCTCCGTGCATATCGACACGCGCTACCCCGATCCGTCGAACGCACGCCTTCGGTTAGACGAACGTACGCCTGCCGTGCCGGCGACGCCTACTTGCGCTTGGCCTGGTGCTCGATGACCTTGCCGAACGCCTGCTCGAGCTGTGCCGTCATCCGCAGCTTGAACAGCGCCAGCAGCGCCTCCGAGGCGAGCGGGCGCAGCTGATCGACGCTCTCGATCAGGGCGTCCCAGCCCTCCGCCGGCTGGCCGGCCTCGTCGAACGGCTCCCACAGCTCGCGGAGGAACAGCTTCGTGAACGCGCGCGCGATCGAGTCCGCGTCGCGGCTGACGCGGTCTGACAGCGACAGCGCCGCGTGCAGCGGGATCCCGAGCGCGACGACCTGCTCGGCGGCGCGCAGCAGCGCCGGGCTCGGCGCTTCGAAGCGCCCGTCGCCGAGCGGCACGAGCAGCCTCAGCTTGCGCACGCGCTCGATGTCCTTCGCGCTGATCTCGCCGAAGCGCTCGCTCAGCTCACTCGCCGTGATCAGCTCCGGCTCCTCGGGCTCGAATGGCGTCGTCACGGCGCGCCGCAGGCCGAGCAGGCGCTCGGCGAGGCCGTCCGAGCCGCTCAGCAGTCGCTCGATCGCCGCGAGGTTGAAGCCGTCGGCCTGCAGGTCGAGGATCAGCCGCAGCCGCGCGACGTGCTCGGAGTTGTAGTAGCCGACCCGCGCGCGCACCTCCGGCGGCGGCAGCAGGCCGCGCGTGTGGTGGTTGCGGATGTTGCGCACCGACATGCCGACCTCGGCCGCGAGCTGCTCGATCGTCATCTCGTCCGTCGCCGCCGCGTGTGCCATCCCTCACACAACGATACTACGTTTGATGTAACCTCATTCGAGGTAACATCACTTTGCGTCATGATCTCGCGCCCCCCTCAGAACCCGCTCGATGGCTGAACGCGGAGCCGTCCCGAACGTCTCGCCGGTGCGCCGCCGCGCGCTCAGGCTCGCGAGCTCGTTCACCTCGCCGCTGCTGCCCGACGACTACCTCGAGCTCGTCAACCCGCTGTGGTCGACGCGCGAGCTGCGCGGGCGCGTCGTGCGCGTGCGGCGCGAGACGCGCGATGCCGTGACCGTCGTCATCAAGCCCGGCTGGGAGTGGCCCGGGCACCGCGCCGGGCAGTACGTGCGCCTCGGCGTCGCCGTCGACGGCGTGCACCACTGGCGCGCCTACTCGCTCACGTCGGCGCCGAGTCGAGCCGACGGCTGCATCGCGATCACGCCGAAGGTCGTCGACGGCGGCCGGGTCTCGCCGTTCCTCAACCGCGACGTGCGCCCCGGCGCGATCGTCCGCCTCGGCGGCGTCGAAGGCACGTTCACGCTGCCAGCGCCGACGCCCGCGCGGCTGCTGTTCGTGACCGCCGGCAGCGGCGTCACGCCGATCGCCGCGATGCTGCGCTCGCTGCTCGCCGCGCGCGAGCTGCGCGACGTCGTCCACGTCCACTGCGCGCGCGACGCCGACGGCGTGATCTTCGCCGAGGAGCTGCGAGCGCTGCGCCGCGCGCATGGCGGCTACCGCCTGCACGTGCGCCTGACCGGCGAGCACGGTCGCCTGACGCCGCGCCAGCTGCAGTCGCTGTGCCCCGACTGGCGCGAGCGCGACGCGTTCCTCTGCGGCCCCGCCGGCCTGCTCGAGACGTTCGACGAGCACTGGCGCAGCGACGGCGATCCGGCGCGCCTGCACCTCGAGCGCTTCCAGCCAGACGCGCGCGTCGGCGACGGCGAGCGCGGCTGCGGCGGCGCGATCCGCCTCTGTCGCAGCGGCATCGACGCCGTCTCGGACGGCGAGCAGCCGATCCTCGCCGCCGGCGAAGCCGCCGGCGCGAGCATGCCGTTCGGCTGCCGCATGGGCATCTGCCACAGCTGCGTCGGCAGGCTGCGCTCCGGACAGGTGCGCGACCTGCGCACCGGGCGTGTGCACGGCCAGCCCGGCGAGATGCTGCAGACGTGCGTCAACGCGCCCGAGGGCGCGATCGAGATCGACCTCTGAGCAAGCCGCCCGCAAGCCATCCATCTCCAAACAAGAAGGAACGAGCAATGTCAGCGACGATCGAGCAGCGACCACCGAGCGAGCCGCCGCGCCGCGCGCCGGCGCTCGACGAGCCCGAGAACCCGCTCGCGCGGCTGACGTCCGCGCAGCTCGAGCAGCTCGGACGCGAGTTCGATGCGATCCACGACGACGTCTACGCCGAGCTCGGCGAGCGCGACGCGCGCTACATCCGCAACACGATCAAGCTTCACCGCCAGCTCGTGCTCGGCTCGCGCCTGTTGCTGCTCGGCTCGCGCAGGCGCCCACTGTGGCTCGCCGGCACCGCTGCGCTGTCGCTCGCGAAGATCCTCGAGAACATGGAGATCGGCCACAACGTCATGCACGGCCAGTGGGATTGGATGAACGATCCCGACATCAACTCGCGCAACTGGGACTGGGACACCGCCTCGCCGGCCGACGCCTGGCGCCACTCGCACAACTACGAGCACCACACGTTCACGAACATCCGCGGCAAGGACCGCGATCTCGGCTACGAGATCATGCGCATCGACCCGCATCAGAAGTGGCACCCGATCTACCTGCTTCAGCCGCTCTACAACCTGATCCTGATGGGCTTCTTCGAGTGGGGCGTCGCGCTGCACGACCTCAACCGCGAGGCGATCCACGCCGGCGAGAAGTCGAAGGCGCAGGCGCTCGCCGAGCTCAAGGCGATCGGCGTCAAGGCGCGGCGGCAGATCGTCAAGGACTACCTCGCCTTCCCCGCGCTCTCGGCGGGCGTCGCCGCGCTCGCCGCCAGTCCTCGCCGTCGCGGGCGCGCAAGCGCCGACGAGGCCGCGCGCGAGACGTTCGCCGCGACCGCGAAGGCCGACTTCACCGCCAACATCGTGCGCAACGTCTGGGCCTACTCGATCATCTTCTGCGGGCACTTCCCCGACCAGACCTACACGTTCTCCCAGCGCGAAGTCGAGCACGAGACGCGCGGCGGCCGGTACGTGCGCCAGCTGCTCGGCGCCGCCAACATCGACGGCCGCGCGCCGTTCCACTTCCTCAGCGGCAACCTCAGCTTCCAGGTCGAGCACCACCTGTTCCCCGACATGCCCTCGAGCCGCTACGCCGAGATCGCGCCGCGCGTGCGCGACGTCTGCGAGCGCTACGGCCTGCCGTACAACACCGGCCCGCTACGCAAGCAGCTCGGCAGCGTCCACCGCACGATCCTGCGCCTCGCCTTCCCCGGTGGGCGCGTGCGGCCGAAGCCCGGGCCCTACGCCGGCGCGTAGCCGCCCGACGCCGCTACTCGCCCGTCTCGCCCCACGCCGTCGCGACCAGCGAGCGCCCGCCGCCGTCGTCGCGGTGCTCGCACACGTAGATCCCCTGCCACGTGCCGAGCGCCAGCCGCCCGCCGGCGACCGGGATCGACAGCGAGGAGCCGAGCAGCGACGCCTTCACGTGCGCCGGCATGTCGTCGGCGCCCTCGATCGTGTGCGTCCAGTACGGCGCGTCCTCCGGCACCGCCTCGTTGAAGTACGCCTCGAGGTCGGCGCGCACGTCCGCGCTCGCGTTCTCGTTCAGCGTCAGCGACGCCGACGTGTGGCGGATGAACACGTGGAGCAGCCCGACACGCAGCTGCGCGAGCTCGGGCAGCGCCGCGAGCACCTCGCGCGTGACGAGGTGGAAGCCGCGCGGCAGCGGATCGAGCCGGATCTCGCGTTGCGTCCACATCGCCGCAACCGTAACGCGGCCGGCGCCACGCGGCGCGATCGTGCAGAATTAGATCGATCGCTCTATCAAGGGGAGGGAGGCGCGCATGCAGCAGCTCACGTACACCGCACCGAACCGGCTCGAATGGCGCGAAGCCGAGCAGCCGCGCCTGGACTCCGATGCAGCGGTGCTCGTGCGACCGCTCGCCGTCGCGACGTGCGACCTCGACGCCCTGATCATCGGCGGCGAATCGCCGTTCCCGGCGCCGTTCGCGATCGGCCACGAGTGCGTCGCCGAGGTCCTCGACGCCGGCGACGCCGTCGGCTCGCTCGCGCCCGGACAGCTCGTCAGTGTCCCGTTTCAGATCTCCTGCGGCGAGTGCGCCGCCTGCCGGCGCGGGCGCACCGGCAACTGCACGAGCGTCGACTTCATGTCGACATACGGCTTCGGCCCGGCCGTCGGGCGCTGGGGCGGCTTCCTCTCCGACGCCGTGCTCGTGCCGTATGCCGAGCAGATGCTCGTCCCCGTCCCCGACGGCCTCGCGCCGGCGTCCGTCGCGAGCGCGTCCGACAACATCAGCGACGCGTGGCGCGCCGTCGCGCCGCCACTCGCCGAGGACCCCGGCGCGCCGGTGCTCGTCGCCGGCGGCGCCAGCAGCGGCTCGATCGGCCTCTACGCGGTCGCGCTCGCGCTCGCGCTCGGCGCCGGCGCGGTCACCTACGTCGACGCCGACGCAACGCGCCGCGAGCTCGCGCGCTCGCTCGGCGCCGAGCCGCTCGCGTTCGCCGACGCGCCGCAGCGGCTCGGCCCGTTCGCGATCACCGTCGACGCGTGCGCCGACCCCGACGGCCTCGCGCTCGCACTGCGCTCGACCGCGCCCGACGGCACGTGCACGAGCACCGCGATCTACTTCGGCGAGCAGCCGTCGCTGCCGCTGCTCGAGATGTACACGAAGGGCATCACGTTCAAGACCGGGCGCGCGCACGTGCGCGAGGCGATGCCGCACGTGCTCGCGCTCGCCGCCGACGGCGCGTTCGCGCCCGAGCGCGTCACGACGAAGACCGTCGCCTGGGACGACGCCGCCGACGCGCTGCTCGAGTGCGACTGGTGCAAGCTCGTCATCGAGCGCGGCGCGTGACATCCTCCGCCGCGATGGCCGGCGAGCAGCAGCAGGCAGATCGCGCAGATGCGGTCACGATCGACGAGCTCGTGCTCGCCGACGAGCCCGCGCGCTGGCGCGCGCTCGGCTTCGCGCTCGACGGCGACGGCGACGGCGACGGCATCGTACGACTCGGCGCGATCGGCGTACGGCTCGCCGGCGACGGCGCGCGCGGCGGCTCGGCGCCCGGTTTCCTGCGGTGGTCGCTGCGCGGCATTGAGACGACCGAGCTCGACGGGCTGCCGACGAGCATCTCGCGCGAGACCGCGACCGAGTCCGAGACCGCGCCCGGGTCTGCGCCCGGGGCCGGGTCCGCGGCGTCGACGGCCGGCGCGACGCATCCGAACGGCGTCGTCGCGATCGATCACGTCGTCGCGATGACGCCGTCGCTGCAACGCACCGTCGACGCGTTGCAGGCCGCCGGGCTGTCGCTGCGGCGGATCCGCGAGGAGCCGACGCCCGCCGGCGCCCCGCGCCAGGCGTTCTTCCGCCTCGGCGAGGCGATCCTCGAGGTCGTGCAGGAACCGTACGAGCTCGCCGAGCGCGGCGGCGGCGAGCGCCCCGCGCGCCTGTGGGGCCTCGCGCTGCTCTCCGCCGATCTCGAGCGCACCGTCGACGCGTTCGGCGAGCACGCCGGCGACCCGCGCGACGCCGTGCAGCCCGGGCGGCGCATCGTCACCGTCAGGCGATCGAGCGGTCTCGCCGTACCGCTCGCCGTGATGAGCGCGCGCCCGTCGCGCTGAGCGCGTCAGGCGAGCGGCGGAACCGGGCGGCCGGTCGCGATCAGCGCCGCCTCCTCGCCGCCGACGAACGGCGCGAGCGCGATGTACGTCGCCGTCGGGATCAGCTCGGGCAGCTCGGCGATCCGCCCGGCGAGCGCGTAGTGCAGGCCGAGCTCGAACAGCCCGCCGGCGATCGCCTCGACCGTCACGTCCGGCGGCGCCTGCCCGCGTGTCTGCTCACGGCCCGGGACGAGCAGGCGCGCGAGCGCGCTGATGCCGTGGTGCGAGCGCTCGGCCGTCCGCGGCGTCGCGATCATCGCGTCGAGCAGCGCGATGTGCGCGAACGCCGGCTCCGTCGCGAGGAAGCGGAACAGCGCGCCGATCCCCGCGCGGATCGCCAGGCGCCAGTCCTCCTGCGCCGCATACGCGCGTTCGACGCTCGCGAGCGCCTTGCCGTGGCCGATCTCGTACGCGACGAGGAACGCGTCCTCCTTGTCGGCGTAGTGCTCGTAGAACGCGACGAGCGAGACCGCCGCACGTTCGGCGATCTCTTCGACCTTCAGCGCGCCGTAGCTCTCGCTCGCGACGAGGTTCGTCACCGCGTCGAGGATCCGCGCGCGCTGGTTCTCGACGACGAAGCTGCGCGAGACGTTCTGGTCGCCGCGCGGCAGGCCGCGCCGCCCGCCGAGCAGCGGGTGCGGCGCGAGCGTGCCCGGCGCGCGACCGCCGTCGAGCGCGATCGCCGCGCGCTGCGCTCGCGGCAGGCGTTTCGGCTCGGCGAGCAGCGCCGGCGGCGCCGGGTAGTACGACTCGGCCCAGCGCGTCAGGTCGGGGATCAGCTCGAGCAGCTCGTCGGCGTCCTCGCCCTGCACGCGCCGGGTCAAGACGCGGTAGAAGCCGCCGATGATCGCCTTCATCACCGTGTCCGGCACCTTCCCCTCGCCAGGCGCGAGCGTCAGCGCGTCCTGCAGGAAGCGCTCGTATCGCTTCATCGAACGCTCGCGCCGCTCGATCCCCGGCGGCCCGATCGCGGTGATCTCGAGCAGGCTCAGGCGCAGCGCACCCGGGTTCTCGATCGCTGAGCTGAACAGCGCTCCGATCGCCGATTCGATCCGCTCGCGCCAGCCGTCGGACTCGCGAAACGCCTCGTCGAGCCGGCGCGCGAGCTCCGCCGCGATCACGTCGAACGTGAACAGCAGGCAGTCCCGCTTGTTCTCGAAGTTCTCGTAGAACGTCTTGCGCGAGACGCCCGCCCGCTTGATCACGTCGGCGACGCGCGTCGCACGGTAGCCGTCCGCGCCGACCGCGTCGATCATCGCCAGCGCCAGGCGCACGCGCTGGCGCAGCCGCGCCTGCTCGCGCGCGACCGACCCCGCCGGCCTGCGCGAGCGCGCACGCGCCGCCCCGGCGCCGTTCGCGCGGCCGTTGCCGTTTGCGGCGTCCGCTCGCGCGACGTCCGCGCCGTCGCGCCGCTGCGATGGCGTAGCCGCCGCGTCCGGCGACGCTGTCTTCCCCGGTGCAGGCATGTTCGTGAGCGCTCTCGAAATGGCTTTCGTCGCCGATCGCTCTACCTGTCGAACGGCTGTGCTCCCCGCGTTCTCACGAGCACGCTCGACAATCGTAAAACGATCATTTGATATGTAAACAGTAGCCTACTTTGACTCTTGACAGGGACTTCTTGCTGTGCGATGTTGGCGCTTCGAGTGTGACCTCCCTCGTCCGGTCACCTTGAGTGACGCTCGACGCCGCTCCCTCCCTGGCGCGGGCGTTGTCGCCGGGGGGCGTCGTGGCCTGGCTCTGGTCGCGACGTCCAACGGCCCCTTTCCGCGTAGCCTTCGTCGTGCCGCCACACCGCACGCGAACCGCACGACGAGGAAGGGAGCAGCACGATGAGCTGGGACTTCTCCACGGAGCCCGACTTCCAGGAGCAGCTCGACTGGATGAGCGAGCTCGTGCGCGAGGAGATCTGGCCGATCGAGACGATCTGGCGACGAGCTCGGCATCAGACCGGCTGCTCGAGGCGATCTGCGCCCGCTGCAGGAGCAGGTGAAGGCACGCGGCCTGTGGGCCGCGCACCTGCCGCCCGAGCTCGGCGGCCAGGGCTTCGGCCAGGTGCAAGCTCGGGCTGATGCACGAGATCCTCGGCACGCTCGCCGTATCGCGCCGCTCGCGTTCGGCAATGCCAGGCGCCCGACTCGGGCAACTCGGAGATCCTCGCGATGGCCGGCACGCCCGAGCAGAAGGAGCGCTGGCTGCGAGCCCCTGCTCGCCGGCGACCTGCGCAGCGCGTTCTCGATGACCGAGCCGGAGACGCCCGGCTCGGACCCGACGCAGCTGCGCACGCGCGCCGTGCGCGACGGCGACGGAGTAGGTGATCAACGGGCACAAGTGGTTCTCCTCCAACGGCTCGATCGCCGACTTCCTGATCGTCATGGCCGTCACCGATCCCGAGCGCGCGGCCGCACCAGCGCGCGTCGATGTTCATCGTCCCGGTCGACACGCCCGGCGTCGAGATCGTCCGCGACGTGCCGACGATGGAGCACCCGTGCCGAGCAGTTCGGCATGCTACGGCGGACACGCCGAGATCGTCTACGAGGACGTGCGCGCTCGGCGCGCGAACGCGCTGCTCGGCGGCGAGGGCGACGGCTTCCTGATCGCGCAGCAGCGCCTCGGCCCGGGGCGGATCCACCACTGCATGCGCTGGCTCGGCGTCGCGCGGCGCGCCTTCGACATGATCTGCGAGCGCGCGACCTACCGCCAGGCGCACGGCTGCGCTGCTCGGCCGAGAAGCAGACCGTGCAGAACTGGATCGCGGACTCCGCCGCGCGAGATGCAGGCCGCGCGGCTGATGACGCTGCACGCCGCGTGGAAGATGGACACGCAGGGCGCGCGCGCGGCGCGGTCGAGATCTCGCTGATCAAGTTCTACGGCGCGCGCGTCCTGCACGATGTCATCGACCGCGCGATCCAGGCGCACGGCGCGCTCGGCTACTCGACCGACCTGCCGCTCGAGGCGATGTACCGCTTCGCGCGCGCCGCCCGCATCTACGACGGTCCCGACGAGGTCCACCGCCAGACCGTCGCGCGGCGCATCCTCAGCGGCTACTCGCCGCCGCCCGACGAAGTGCCGAGCGAGCACGTCCCGACGCGCCGCGAGCAGGCGCGCGAGCGCTTCGCGCATCTGCTCGAGACCGTCACCGCGAACGACTAGGAGAGCGCCATCTCCGGCCGGGCCCTCGCGACGCGGATCCTGCCAGTGCTGGCGCTGCTGGCGCTCGTCGGCGTGCTCAGCTTCGCGCTGCTCGGCGGCTCGAGCAAACCGACGCTGCCCGGCGGCGCGCGGCAGGCCGCCGCCGCGCACGGCTTCGACGGCTTGCTCGCGCTGCCCGCCAAGCAGGCGCCGCCGCTCAGCCTGCGCAACTACCTCGGCCAGCAGGTCACGCTCGCGCAGTACCGCGGCAAGGCTGTCTTCGTCACGTTCCTCTACACCAACTGCCCCGACATCTGCCCGCTGATCGCCGCGCAGCTGCACAACGCGCTCGACCGGCTCGGCGCGCGCGCGAGCAGCGTGCAGCTGATCGCCGTCTCCGTCGACCCGCGCGGCGACACGCCGAGCGCCGTCGCGCGCTTCCTCGCCCGCCACGAGCTAGTCGGGCGCATGCAGTACCTGATCGGCTCCGCCACGCAGCTCGCGCGCGTATGGAAGGCGTGGAGCGTCGGCTCCGAACGCGAGGCCGGGCAGCCGCAGCTGATCGCGCATTCGGCGCTCGTCTACGGAATCGACGCGCACGGCGCGCTGCGCACGATCTACTCGTCGAGCTTCGAACCGAAGCAGATCGTCCACGACGCGCCGCTGCTCGCCGCGCAGTAGCTCTATTAGCCGATTCTCACGCGAGCCTCAGTTTCGCGAGAGGTCGTGCGGGAAGACTGGAGCACATGACATTCACCCTCATCCTCACAGCCAACATCGTCCTCGACGTCGCGCTGCTCGGGCTGCTCGCGTTCGTGATAACGCGCCCGGCCAAGCTGACGCCGCACCGCCCCGGCATCACCGGCAACGTCTGGCGGCTGCGCAACCCGCTGCGCGAGCGCGCCGAGCGGGCCGTGCACGGTCGCGAGCACGCCACGCACGGTCGCGACGAGCGCGCGCGGCGTCTCTCGCCGGCGCTCGACTGACCGATCCCCCGGCACGGGCGCTCGGCGCCCGAGCGCAGTCGAGCAGCGGCGGCGCTGGGCCTGCGTCCGAGCGGCGCGGGCTCAGCGTTCGCCGGCGCCGCCGCGAAGGATCAGCACGTACCAGGCCGTGACGACGATCAGCACGCCGAGCGGAAGCGACGAGCGAGAGGATCGATCCGGTCAGGAAGTGCGCTGCGAGCGGGACGTCGAGCTTGGACATTGCTCCTCCTAGTGGTCTCCGGCCAGCCTAACGGCTGCGCCGCGCGGCGCCGGCGCCGAGGCGTCAGCCAGCGGTAGACGTAAGCGAAGATCGCGATCGATGAACGCGATCGAGCCGGGCACCCACATCATGCCGGCCGCGATCTGCTGGTCGGCGAGCGCCGAGATCCCGCCCGGGCGCGAGGCCTCGTGCGGCGTAGTACGAGTACAGCGGGTGCGGCGCGAGCGCGAGCACGATCGCGAGCAGCCAGCCGACGATCATCGCGCCGACGAGGTAGGCGACGCGCTGCGCCGAGCCGAGCGGCGCGTGCAGCGGCGGCGAGTCGATCACGTGCTTCCAGAACATCAGCGCCGTCAGGAAGAACAGCGTGTGCTCGAGTGCGTGCAGCTCGCTCGAGCGCAGCGTCGCGTCGAACAGCGCCGGCACATGCCATGCGACCAGCACGCCGTTGAACGCGACGAAGCCCGCCAGCGGCGTGCCGAGCGCGCGGCTCGCGCGGCGCAACCAGCGCGTGCGCTCGCCCTGCGCGAGGCCGCGCGCGAGCGAGCGGCGTGCGGCGAGCGGCAGCGAGCGCCACAGCCGGATCCACGGGCGCGCGAGCACGATCAGCGGCGGCGCGACGGCGAGCAGCAGCACGTGCTGGACCATGTGCACCCAGAACAGCTGCTCGCTGAGGAACTCGATCGGCGAGTCGAGCGCGATCGCGAGCACGGCGAGGCCGGCGTAGAAGCACGACGCTCCGCCGGCGCCGCGCCGCGCGCATGCGCGCCGGCGTGACCGTGCGCCGGTCGCCGAGCCAGTAGAGGATCGCGAGGTCGATCACGAGCACGAGCGGCGGGTCGAGCGACCAGTTCCAGAACCCCGGTGATCCGGCGTGCGCGCGAGCGTCACTGCAGCAGGTACAGCACGACGTAGGCGACCGACGCCGAGCCCGGCGAGGTAGGCCCAGAAGAACACGCACGCGTCGAGCCCGGGCGCGATCAGGCGGTCGGGATCGGCGATGTCGGCGCCCGTCTCCTCGTCGAGCTGGCGCGCCGGCACCCGTCGCGCGCGCAGCTCGGTCGCGACCTGCGTCTCGAGCCAGTACATCGTCGCGAGCACCGCGATCGCGTAGAACGCCGTCCAGGCGCAGAACACGCTCGCGTAGCCGCCGTCGGTCGGGCCGAAGTGCTGCACCGTGTACTCGATGCACTGCAGCGCGATCGCCGCGAGCCCGAGCACGAGCGCGCCCACCGCCGGGCCGAGCCAGCTGCGCGACTGCCGCCTTCATCCGGCGCCCGGCGACGACGCGAGCGCCGCGCTGACCAGCACGCACGCGATGATCGCCGCGCCGAGGCCCTGGTCGGCTTTGACGTGACCCGGGTGCCACTGGTGGTTCTGCGTTGAGCGAGCGCAGGTAGAAGTAGGCGAAGATGAACGCGAGGAAGAAGAACGTGCGTCGCGCCCGCGAGCAGGCGCGCCGGCGATGTACAGCGCGCGCGCGCCGACGTCCGGCGGCTCGGGCGGGATCTCGACGCCGTGCCGGTACGGCTGGCACGATCATCCCGAGCGGGCGTTCTTCGCTCGACGGCAGCCATCGTCACGGCCCCCGCCGGCGCCGGCTCGGCGCCGCCGCCGGCGATGTTCAGCGGCGTGCCGTAGTCGTACGGGTCGGCGTCGATCACCGGGATCTGCTCGAAGTTGTTGACCGGCACCGGCGTCGGCACCTGCCACTCGAGCGACTTCGAGCGCCACGGGTTCGCGGCGGCCGGCAGGCGCACGAAGATCAGCGAGTAGACCGCGTTCGCGAGGAAGACCAGCATCGAGAAGCCGAGCACGAACGCCGAGACCGAGACCCACACGTTCAGCGCCTGGAGGTTCGGCGGCGTAGCTGGACGACGCGCCGCGGCATGCCCTTCATGCCGAGCACGAACAGCGGCATGAACGTCGGGTTGAAGGAGATGAACATCATCCAGAAGTGGACTTCGACGAGGCGCTCGTTGAAGCGCAGGCCGGTCATCTTCGGCACCCAGTAGTAGATCGCGGCGAAGAACGTGAAGATCAGCCCGCCCATGATCGTGTAGTGGAAGTGGGCCATCACGAAGAAGCTGCCGTGCGTGTCGGTGTCGCTCGGCGTATCCGACAGGAACACGCCGGAGAGCCCGCCGATCAGGAAGTTGAACGCCCAAGCCGAGGCAGAACAGCATCGGCACGGTGAACGATGCTGCGCGCCTTCCACAGCGTGCCCATCACGCAGAGGAAGATGAACCCGGTCGGGATCGAGATGATCTCCGTCGAGAGCATGTAGAACGGGCGCAGGTCGGCGTTGATGCCGCTCACGAACAGGTGGTGCTGCCAGACGAAGAAGCTCAGCAGGCTGACGCCGAGCATGCCGGCGACGGCGAGCCGGTAGCCCCACAGCGGCTTGCGCGTGAACACCGGCAGCAGCTCGAGCACGATCCCGAAGCCCGGCAGCGCGAGGATGTAGACCTCGGGGTGGCCGAAGAACCAGAACAGGTTCTCGAACAGGTACGGGCTGCCGCCGCCGCCTGGCGACGAAGAACGATCGTGTTGATCGTGCGGTCGAGCGCCGCCATCAGCAGCGTCGCGATCAGCATCGGCGCCGCGAGCACCATCAGCACCGACGTCGCGAGCACCGACCAGACGAAGATCGGCAGCCGCGACCAGGTCAGCCCGGGCGCGCGCATCGTGATGATCGTCGCGATCATGTTCAGCCCGAGCAGGCACATCGAGATGCCGACCAGCGCGAAGAACATGATGTAGGAGTCCATCCCCATCACGGCCTGGTCGTTGAGCGGCTCGTAGCCGGTCCAGCCGGTCGGGAAGCCGCCGAAGAAGATCGTCGAGATGAGGATGAAGCCGGCGGCCATCAGCAGCCAGAAGGTCAGCGCCTCGATCCGCGGGAAGGCCATCCGGCGGGCGCCGATCATCAGCGGCACGAAGTAGTTGGCGAACGGGCCGAGGACGCCCGAGGTCATCATCCCCATCATCATCGTCCCGTGCATGCCGACGAGCGACAGGTACTGATTCGGCCCGACGACCGTCGGCGGTCGGCTGCAGCAGCTCGGTGCGGATCAGCATCGCGTTGAGCCCGCCGACGAAGAAGAACAGGCCGATCCCGAAGAGGTACTGGATGCCGACGACCTTGTGGTCGGTGCACAGCCCGAAGTAGCGGCCGATGCCCTCGTCCTCCTTCTCGCGCAGCGACGCCGGGCGGCCGAGCAGGCGCGCAGACCGGGTAGTTGGCGAAGCCGAGCCCGATCGAGGAAGCCGAGCACGCCGAAGCACGTAGGCGAGCAGCAGCGCGACGTCGTTCTCGTCGGTCGCCGAGATGAATTCGAAGCTCTTGCCCGTCGAGATCTGGTGGCCGATGAACCAGCCGAGGTAGTAGCCGCCGACGCCGAGCACGACCGCGCTCAGCAGGTTGAAGCCGATCAGCCGCCGCCACAGCGGACGCCGGACGGGTGCGGAGTGCGATGCGGAATCGATCGTCGTGCTCATCCGGCGCGCCTCGTCGGGTTCGGGGAGGTAGGTCGTGGCTGTACGGCGGCAGCGCCTTCGTCGCCGGCGCGTACGTCGATCTGCTGCTCTGCGATCCAGGCGTCGAACGCGCCGCGGCTGACGACCTGGCCGTGGTCGAACATGTAGCCGTGCCAGATGCCGCACAGCTCCGAGCAGCGGACTTCGAAGGTCTCTTCCTGCGTCGGCTTGACGAACACGACGTTGTCGACGTCCGGGTTCGCGTCGGCCTTGACGCCGAGCTGGTAGGCCCAGAACGAGTGGATCACGTCGAGCGAGGTGACGTGCATTTCGACCATCTGGTCGACCGGCAGCTCGAGGTGCGGAGTCTCGACGCCGCCGTATGCGGGGATAGCGGTAGGTGAACTGCCACTGCTGCGCGATCACCTGCACCTGCAGCTTGTGGCCCTTCGGCACGACGAGCGGCGATCGGGCCGCCGCCCGCAGCCGGCGCCGTCTTCCTCGAGCAGCGCACCGTCCCGTAGATCGCGAGCGTCAGCACGAGCGATCGACGTGATCACGATCCACGTCGTCTGCACGCGCGCGTTGCCGCGCACCGCCGGACCTTCGAGCGTGCCGCCCTGCGGCTGGCGGAAGACGATCACCGCGTAGCCGAAGTAGAGCACGACGAGCAGCAGCACCGGCGTCGCCATCGCGAGCAGCACCGTGTTGTCGGTGACGTGGCCCGATGCCTGTTCGCTGCCGTTGCCCGGCGGCAGGATCGGACCGAGCAGCACGACGACGAGCGGCGTCGCGATCAGCGAGGACGACGATCCAGATCGTCGCGAAGCGCCGCCAGTGGTTCGGTTCGCTCATCGTTCAGACGACGTCCAGGAAGCCGTCCATGTAGCCGAGCGTCTGCATCGGCCCGCCCGCGCCCGTCAGGTAAGCCGGCGGCGCACGGCACGAAGCATTGCCAGCGGTAGCGGCCCTTCTTGCCCGTGCGGAACGTGAACGTGATCGTGCGGTGCGCCTCGCCGAGCGTGCACGGCGCGAATTCGCATTGGTTCTTCGCTTCTTCGGCCACGCCCGGCAGCGGCACGATGATGCCGAGTTCGGGCACCGCGAACGTGTGTGACGCTTCTTCGGGGTTGATCGAGCCGATCGTCTTGCCGTCGACCGTCTCGGTCCTGCCGATCGTCCCCTGCACCTCCGAGAGGAACGGGTTGCGCAGGCCGCTGTCGCCGTCGTACTGCAGGATCGTGATATGCACGGTCGAGTTCGCCGGCACCCTGAAGTCGGTGCTGTGGATCCACTTGCCGTCGCTCTTCACGAGGTATGAGACCCAGTCGGGATGCGCCGGGCTGTATTTCGGCCCGACCGCCGCGACCGTCTGCAGGGTGAGGTTGGAGGTGACGCCGGCCGTCGTGCTGCTGCTCGAGGCGGCGACCTGCTGCGGGAAGCTCGTCGCCCAGTCGGCTACGTACAGAGCGATCAGCACCCCGAGCACCGCCGTCGCGATGCCGACTCCCAAGAGCTTCTTTGTCATCAGGCTCACGACCCCATGCCTCCGCTCGCCAACCGGGTTGACAGCCCGGAACATCCGCCTGGGGCGACTCTACACCCGCGGCCGGTTAGCGTGCTTTCACGTTTCCAGTCGATTCACGCGAACGCTCTCGACAGTGCTTTGCCGAGGCGCCCGGATCCGGTCTCGCGAAGTGCAGCTCTGCGTGCCTTCGAGCGTGTTTCGCGCCGCGCACCCGCGTTCACGGCGTCCAAACACGTGTCCAGAATTCGATGCGATCGAACAGGAAGGCGGCTGTCGGCCGAAAAGGACGACATGAATTGCCCGATAGGAACGCGCAGGACGACAGGACGTCGCCCCGTTGGGGCAGGACGGCGAAAGCGGGTCAACCAGTCATGAGCGCGGTGCTGACCGACGTGCGAGGGATCGAGCGCGGCCTCGGCGGCGACGAGTTCGCGCGGATCGTCTCCGAGCTGCTGCGGCGCGAGAGCGGCCTCGGCGGCGCGCGCGAGGAGCGTGCGCTCGGCTGCGTGTGGAGTGCGCTCGACGGCTGCACCTGCGGCGCGAGCATTCCCGCTGCGGCCGTCGCCGGCGCGTGGGAGCGCGAGCTCGACGCCAGCGGCGAGCGCGAGGACCGCTTCTTCCACTTCATCTGGGAAGGCGGCGTGTGGCTCGCCTACGGCCTCGCCGACGGCGAGGTGCGCGGCGTGCACTGCCCGTCTCACAACAGCGAGCGCGCCGCGCGCTCGCACGCTGCGGTCTGCGGCCTCGGCGAGGGCTACGGCGCCGGCGAGATCGTCTACGAGCTTCCGCTCGCCGCCTGAACGTCGCGTGAGCGACTGCTGAGGCGAGCCGAAGGCATCCGCCCGCCGCGATGCGCGCACCGCCTCACAACGGTGCGCCCGCGGCCCCCCCACCGCGCCGCGGCGGGCGGATACGATCAACTGCTTGGCGGCGAACCAGACAACCGAGCCCGTCGCGGCCGTCCCCGAGCGACCGACGCTCGACGGCCTCGAGCGCAAGTGGAGCGAGGCGTGGGAGCGCGACGGCTGCTACCGCTTCGACCGCTCGGCGCCGCGCGAGCGCGTCTTCTCGATCGACACGCCGCCGCCGACCGTCAGCGGCTCGCTGCACGTCGGGCATGTCTTCTCCTACACGCACACCGACGCCGTCGCGCGCTACCAGCGCATGCGCGGCAAGGCCGTCTTCTACCCGATGGGCTGGGACGACAACGGCCTGCCGACCGAGCGCCGCGTGCAGAACCACTTCGGCGTGCGCTGCGACCCGTCGGTGCCCTACGACGCCGCCTTCCAGCCGCCCGTCGAGCCTTCGGCGAAGGACCCGGTCGCGATCTCGCGGCCGAACTTCGTCGAGCTCTGCCTGCGCCTGACCGAGACCGACGAGCGGGCGTTCGAGGAGCTCTGGCGCACGCTCGGGCTGTCGGTCGACTGGTCAACGACGTACACGACGATCGGCGAGCGCGCGCAGCGCATCTCGCAGCGCTCGTTCCTCGGGCTGCTCGAGCGCGGCGAGGCCTACCAGTCGCAGGCACCGACGCTCTGGGACGTCGACTTCCAGACCGCCGTCGCGCAGGCCGAGCTCGAGGATCGCGAGCGGCCCGGCGCGATGAACCGCGTTCGCTTCGCGATCGCCGACGACGGCCCGGGCGGCGCCGGTGAGGCGCTGATCGAGACGACTCGCCCCGAGTTGATCCCGGCGTGCGTCGCGCTGCTCGCGCACCCCGACGACGAGCGCCAGCGCGGCCTCGTCGGGCGCGACGCGCTGACGCCGCTGTTCGGTACGCGCGTGCCCGTCCTCACGCACCCGCTCGTCGACCCCGAGAAGGGGACCGGCCTCGTCATGGTCTGCACGTTCGGCGACTTGACCGACGTCGTCTGGTGGCGCGAGCTCGGGTTGCCGGTGCGTCCGGTCCTGGGGCCGGACGGCCGCTTGGCCGACGTGCCTTGGGGGGCCGACGGCTGGGAGTCGGACGACGTCGAGCACGCGCAACGCGAGTACGAGCAGCTCGCCGGCAGGACGATCAATCAAGCCCGCAAACGGATCCTCGAGCTGCTCGGTCAGGCCGGCGCGCTCGTCGGCGAGCCGACGCCTGTCACGCGCGCGGTCAAGTTCTTCGAGAAGGGCGAGCGGCCGGTCGAGATCGTCACGAGCCGGCAGTGGTTCGTGCGCACGATGGCGCACACCGAGCGGCTGCTCGCGCGCGGGCGCGAGCTGCAGTGGCACCCGCCGTACATGCGCGCGCGCTTCGAGGACTGGGTCAATGGGCTGACCGGCGACTGGTGCATCAGCCGCCAGCGCTTCTTCGGCGTGCCGTTCCCCGTCTGGTACCCGCTCGACGAGAGCGGCGCGACGCGCCACGAGCAGCCGATCGCCGCGCGCGAGGAGCAACTGCCGGTCGACCCGTCGACCGACGTCCCCGACGGCTACACCGCCGAGCAGCGCGGCGTCCCCGGCGGCTTCGTCGGCGACCCCGACGTGATGGATACGTGGGCGACGTCCTCGCTCACGCCGCAGATCGCCGGGCACGCCGACGAGCGCGGCGCCGGCGAGGATCGGCTGTTCTCGCACGTCTTCCCGATGGATGTCCGCCCGCAGGCGCACGACATCATCCGCACGTGGCTGTTCTCGACGATCCTGCGCTCGCAGCTCGACTACGACGAGCTGCCGTGGCGCAACGCCGCGATCTCCGGCTGGGTGCTCGACCCCGACCGCAAGAAGATGTCGAAGTCGAAGGGCAATGTCGTGACGCCGATGCACCTGCTCGAGGAGTACGGCGCCGACGCCGTCCGCTACTGGGCCGCGAGCGGCCGGCCCGGCACCGACACGGCGTTCGACGCGCAGCAGATGAAGGTCGGCCGGCGGCTCGCCGTCAAGCTGCTCAACGCGTCGAAGTTCGCGCTCGCCGACCTCCCGGCCGAAGGCGAGACGCTGAGCAGCGCGCTCGATCGCGCGATGATCGCGCGCCTGTCGCGCGTCGTCGACGACGCGACGCAGAGCTTCGAGTCCTACGACTACGCGCGCGCGCTCGAGCGCACCGAGACGTTCTTCTGGTGGTACTGCGACTACTACCTCGAGCTCGTCAAGGGCCGCCGCTACGACGACGGCGAGTCAGACGACGCGCGGGCCGGCGCCGCGTCGGTCAGCCGCGCGCTGCGCCGCTCGCTGTCGGTCTTCCAGCGCCTGTTCGCGCCGTTCCTGCCGTTCGTCGGCGAGGAGGTCTGGTCGTGGTGGCAGCACGGCTCGGTCCACCAGGCGAGCTGGCCCGACGCCGGCGAGCTGCGCGACGCGCTCGGCGGCGCCGAGACCGATGAGCGCGAGCAGCGCGCGCTCGAGCTCGCCGCCGACGTCCTGCGTGAGGTGCGCAAGGCCAAGTCGCAGGCGCGCCGCCCGATGCGCGCGCCCGTCGCGCGCGCCGTCGTCCACGACACGCCCGAGCGCCTCGACGCGCTCGAGCTCGCCGTCGACGATCTGCGGCTCGCCGGCTCGATCGCCACGATCGAGACCGTCGCGATCGACGCCGCCGACGAGTTCGCCGTCGACGTCGAGCTCGCCGACGAGAGCGAGTAACCGCGCGCGCCGTGACGCGGCGCGATCTCGGTTGCGCGGCGCGATCTCGGTTGCGCCCGGAGGATGCGACGCGCACGCGTTGAATATGCGCGGCATGGACGACTCACACAGAGCCTCACCTCATCACGGGCGCGCTGCTCATCGCCGCGCTGCTCGTCGCCGCGTTCGCAATCCCCGCGTCCGCGTCCTCGCCGCTCAAGGTCACCAACTGGAGCAAGGCCCAGTCGAAGCCGAAGACCGTCGTTCTCGCCTGCGGTGACGGCAACACCGCGCTCAAAAACCTGAGCTGGTCGAGCTTCGGCGGCTCGACCGCGAAGGGCAAGGGCACGCTCGTCACCAACCTCTGCGAACCGAACTGCGCAGAAGGCAAGAACGTCAGCTTCCCGGTCAGCATCGTCGGCACCGGCTCGAAAAAATGCAAAGGCACGAGCGTCTACGCCAAGTTCACGTTCACGTACACCGGCAAGAAGCCGCCCGCCAGCGTGCCGCGCAAATGGTTCTTCCCCTGCCCGGCGTCCTAGCGCCACGATGTCGAATATCCGAGCCATGGACAAAATCCGCAAGCCTCAGCTCGTCGCGAGCGCGCTGCTCGCCGCGGCGCTCCTGGTCGCCGCGTTCGCGCTCTCGGCGATCTCCGCTTCGGCCGCCTCGTCGCTGAAGATCACGAACTGCAACAAGTCGGCCTCGCAGCCGAAGCTGCTGACGCTCGCCTGCGGCGACGGCGGCATCGTGCTCAAAGGCATGAGCTGGTCGAGCTTCGGCGGCGCGACGGCCAAGGGCAGGGGGACGCTCGTGATCAATACGTGCGAACCGAACTGCGCAGCAGGCAAGAACGTCAGCTACCCGGTCACCGTCACGGCGACCGGATCGCAGAAATGCAAAGGCGTCAGCGTCTACACGAAGATGTCGCTGACGTACACCGGTTCGAAGAAGCCGGCCCGGAGCGCTCCACGCAAGTCGGACGTTCCGCTGCCCCAGCTAGAGCTCCGGGAGCGACCGCGGCGAGTGCAAGCAGCGCTCGCCGCGGGCGCGCCCGGTGCGTCGCCGCGCTCGATAGGGTGGCGCGCGTGAACCGCACGCTGATATCAGAGCTGCCGCAGAAGATCGGCGAGCAGGTGCGCGTGCGCGGCTGGGTCAACGCGCTGCGCGACCAGAAGCGTGTGCAGTTCATCGTGCTGGGCGACGAAACAGGCATGGCGCAGCTCGTGCTCGGCAAGGACGATCCGCCGAGCGAGCTCAACGAGCGGATCTCGGCGCTGACCGACGAGTCGGCGATCAGCGTCATCGGCACCGTCGCCGCCGACGAGCGCGTCAACCTCGGCGGCCTCGAGCTGAAGATCGAGCAGCTCGACGTCGACTCGCCGGCCGAGCCCGAGGTGCCGATCGCGCCCGACTCGGCGCTCGACAAGCGGATCGACTGGCGCTACCTCGACCTGCGCCGCCCCGACCGCAGGCTGATCTTCGAGGTGCAGACGACGACCGAGCGCGCGATGCGCGAGTTCTGGGCGAAAGAGCGCTTCATCGAGCTGCACTCACCGAAGCTCACCGGCGCGGCGACCGAGTCCGGCGCCGAGCTGTTCAAGCTCGAGTACTTCGATCGCATGGCGACGCTCGCGCAGTCGCCGCAGTTCTACAAGCAGATGGCGATGGCCGCCGGCTTCGGCAAGGTCTTCGAGGTCGGCCCCGTGTTCCGCGCCAACCCGTCGTTCACCTCGCGCCACGACACCGAGTTCACGAGCGTCGACGTCGAGATCTCCTGGATCGACTCGCACGACGATGTCATGCAGTTCGAGGAGCGCTGGCTCGCGCACGTGCTCGCCGTCGTCGCCGACGTGCACGGTGAGCAGATCGCCGACACGTTCGGCGTCGAGGTCGTCGTGCCCGAGCTGCCGTTCCCGCGCATCCCGCTCGAGGACGCGAAGGCGCTGCTGCGCGACGCCGGCCACGGCGCGCCCGGCGAGGGTCACGACCTCGACCCGCCGAGCGAGCGCGCGCTGTCGGCGCTCGTCAAGGAGCGCGACGGCCACGAGTTCACGTTCGTAACCGACTACCCGACGTCCGTGCGGCCCTTCTACCACATGCGCTACGACGACCGCCCGACCGTCACCAAGAGCTTCGACCTGCTCTGGCGCGGCATCGAGCTGACGACCGGCGCGCAGCGCGAGCACCGCTACGAGCAGCTGCTCGCGCAGGCGCGCGAGAAGAAGGTCGACGTCGACGCGATCAGCTACTACCTCGACTTCTTCCGCTTCGGCGCGCCGCCGCACGGCGGCTTCGGCTTCGGCCTCACACGCCTCTTGATGCAGATGCTCGGCCAGGACAACGTCCGCGAGGTCACGTTCCTGTACCGCGGGCCGCACCGGCTCGAGCCGTAGGCGTAGTCGGAGCCGCGCCCGCGTCCGCGGTCGGAGCCGCGCCGCGCCCGGCGATGCTAAGCGCGCGGCAGCGCCGCGGCGAGCGAGCGCGCGAGCTCGTCGATCGTCTCGCGCGTGAGCGGCCCGCGGCGATTGAGTTGCGCGCGAGCGCCGCGCGGTAGTGCAGGCGGTGGCCGCGGATCTGCGAGCCGCCGAGCAGCGGCAGGTCGGCCTTCGTGAAGCAGAGCGCGCCGAACACGTCGACGTCGGGTCTGCCGATCTCGGCGAGCGCGCGCCGCACGGCGGCGATCTGGCGGTCGAGACCGTCGGCGAACTTCGTGCAGTCGCGCCCCGCGACGATCAGGCTCGGCTTGCCGAGCAGCCGACGCGTCACGCGGACCTTGCCGCGCACGGCCTTCGCGTCGATCACGTACACGCCGCGCGGCGTGATCGCCAGGTGGTCGATGTTGCCGCGCCCGCGCGGCATGCGGCGGTCGTGCAGGATGACCGCGCCGCTCTTCGACGTGCGCTGATCGAGCCAGCGGCCGACCGCACGCTCGCCGGCGCCGCCCTGCGCGAACGCGCGCTCGTGCTGTGGCGTGCCTCCCAGCGCGAGCAGGAGCCCGCCGATGTGCGGGTGACGCGCGCGCGTTCGCGTCTCACGGCCTCGACGGCGCCGCGCGTGCTCGCGCTCGGCGCTCGCGCCGGCGCGGCCGCGATCGGGCTCGACCGGGAACTCGAGCCGCTCGGCGTGAGCCGTCGCCGGACGCTCGAGGCAGCGCAGGCACGTGACCTTGCGCCGCGCCTCGTTCCAGTGCGCGCGCGTGCCGGCCGGCAGGTGGGTGCCGCACGCGCTGCACGGCGCCGCGCGGCGAAGGTTCAGCACTCGCGATGCCATACGTCAGTAGTCGTCACCGGATGAAGGCGACTTGAGTAATGGTTCCATCTATCGGACCACTACGACCGGGCGCGGCCGGCGGGACACGAGACGCGTCGGGTAGAGCGCGAACGCCTCCGCGAGCAGCGGCTGTCAGCTCAGGATCGGCGCGGCTGCGCTGCGCTCGCGGCCGGGCGCGCCTCGGGTGCTCCGTCGGGGCCGGCAGCGCCCACGTGGACCGTCCGCGTATCCGTCACCTTGCCCGCTCGATTGATCACGCGAACCTCGCCGCCGCCGTCGCGTCGCACCAGCCGGCGTGCGCGTACGACCGCCTCCTGCATGCTCGGCGCCTGGATCGCCGAGCGGCGATGGCCCTCCTTCAGGACGTCCCAGGTGCCCTCCTGATTCTGCTTGACGTAGCGATTGGTTGACATCTTCGGACCTCCTTTCGTCGGCTTCGCAAAGCTCTGATCAACGATACGTTCAGCTTAGGACGCAATGCCCCGGCGCGCCGCAATCACGTCTCGCAGCGAAGTCGCGGATCGCCGAGCGGATGAGTGCTCGCGTCGAAGAACAGCAGCGGCTCCGCTTGCAGGCGCCCGAAGATGTCTCCCTGTGCGCTCGCCAGCTCGCGCTTTGTCCCAGGCAGCATCGAGACGGCGACAGGACGCTGTGGATGCTCGTTGAGCGCGTCGATCAGGTGATCGTCGCTCTCGCCGAGCCGGCTGCCGAAGACGACGGTCGGAAGGTCGGTTTGTCGCAGGCGCGCGAGCGCCCGCGACAGATACGCGTTTCCGTCGATCGCCCTGAGCTTGTCACGCGCCGATCCCTCGGTGACGAGCAGCGGGCGTGCCTGCGGATCGCCCGCGATCGGCTCGCCGAACTGGTCGAGGATCGTCTGCAGGTCGCGTTGCGCGCGCAGCTTCCACGTCATGCCCGACCCGTCGACGACGAGGTGAAGGGCGCCGTGGAGGAAGTACACGGGTATCTGCCCTGCTTGGATGACGTCGCGATCCTCGTTGAACAGGAGCCGACCGTCGCGCTTGGGATAGAAGCCGTCGACGAACGGCTTCCAGACGCCGTGAGCGCCCATCGCCCAGTAGAGGATCAGGTCGTAGGAGGTCGTGAAGATCCACTCGTAACGGGCCAGCACGTCGCGGATCGCATCGAGCTTGCGTACGGAGATCCGCCCGCGGTCGACGTGGACTTCGCGGATCGCGCGCCCGAGCGCGCGCTGGATGCTCCGATATCGCTCGTAGACACGGCTTGCGTCGATCGCGAGCGCGCCGTCGACGCGGATCGCGGTGTTGAGCTCGGCCAGGACGTTCTCGAAGTTCCGCGCGCCGTCGAAGAGCTTCTGATCGGTGGCCGTCAGCCCGCCTTCCCGGCAGGCGTGCTCGTAGAGCGAGCCGTATTCGAAGTGTGGCCACACGTTGATGCTCAGCCCGTTTCCGAGCAGCAGCGCGGAGCCTTCGAAGCTCTGCTTGATGTCCGGCCACGCGTGGAGCGTGCCGTCGGCGCTCGTGTCTGGCATTCCGCATTTATTAA
>CAVTBW010000002.1:0-385061 GCA_963733115.1 uncultured Solirubrobacteraceae bacterium
CCGCCTCAACGGCCTCACACTCTCGCTCGCAAGCGGCACACCAACCGTCAACATGCCAAGCTTCGAGGGGCTGTCGCCTTCCCTCCAGGCCGACATCGCGCCCCTCTTCACCTCCTCGAGCTCATTGCTCGACAAGCTCAAAACGTATGTCTCAACCGCCGACGGCCTGACCTCCCCGGGCGGCAACGCCGACACGCTGACCGGCACGTTCACGGGCACGGATGGCGGCGGCATGATGGAGAAGCTGTTCCGGGCGCTGAACTTTACCCCGACCCTCCTCCAGAGCTTCGTCGACAATCTCTCCCCGACCGCCCAGAACTGGGCGGATCCGTTCGGGGGCCTGATCGCGCTTGGCAATCAGATGATCCTCGTCGCCATGACGGCGCTCGGCCTCGCCGGCATCGCCTCCACCACCACGGGAACGGCCGCCACCACCTTGTTCAACGCCCTGACGATGAACTGGGCGGGCGCCGTCGCCACCCTCAGCCTCAGCGTGCTCATGCAATTCTTTGCGACGCCGATCTTCATCGGCTGCATGGCCTTGCTGATCCCCGGCCTGACGATCGCCTTCGTCCTGCCGATGATCCCATGGGTCATGTGGATCGCCGGCGTCGCCGGCTACCTGATCCTCATCTGCGAGGCGATGGTCGCCGTCCCCTTGTGGATGCTCGCCCACCTCACCTTCGAGGGCGACGGCCTGCATGGGCGGGGCCTGGCCGGCTACGAGCTTCTGTTCAACATCCTGTTCCGGCCGGTCCTCATGCTGATCGGGCTCTTCCTCGGCTATTTCATCTTCACCTGCATCTCGTGGCTGATCCGCATGTCATTCGGGATCGCGGCCGCCTTCGTCCTCGGCGACGGCTGGCTCGTCACCAACTGGCTCGGCCTGTTTGTCCTTCTGTCGATATTCGTCCTGTCGCATGTCGTGGCGGCGATCGCGTCGTTCCGGATGATCACGCTCATTCCTCATCATATTCCGCGCATGATCGGCTTCTCGTCGGCGAACCGGGTCGACATGGACGAGTTTTCGCAAGGGGCGGCGCTTGTCGGCGCGCAGAAGGCGCTCACGACCCTTTCGGATGGCGTCAACCCGAAACGGCTTACGTCCGGCGCCGGGGCCGTGTCGAATGACGGACAGAGCGGTCAAAAGCTGCTAGGTTCAGCGGCCAGAGGCAACATTCTGGCTCTTCCCCGGACAACGCTTCTTCGAAGGTATGGATACAACGCTCCAAGCAACGACGGACATGGGCGGTACGCGCGAACCCGAGGATGACTGATGTCTGGGCCATCGGATATGTTCTTGGCTATGACGCTGGTCGGTCAGACGCGGAAATTTCGCGCCAGCGACGCGAGATCGTCGACCGCATCTTTTATGGAACACGTAACGTCGAGGTCGACCAGTCGTACATCGATAGACTTCACGCCGCTCTTGCCGCGCGAATGCCTCGTCGGATCACAACTACGACGATGCGGACCAATTTCGCAACGAAGCCTTCGAATGGAAGGCATACGCACAGGGCAGAGTCCAGTTGCACCTCTCAAGGCCCAAATATCAGCGCTTCAGGCCCAACTCGCCGAGCGCGACGCCGCCTTCGCACAGGCTGACGCGGCGCTTGCTCAGGAGCGGGCCGCGCATCAGACGACGCACGAAGAAAAGTGGGGCCTCAACCTCTTCCGGCTGATCGCGACCTGGCTCATCGAGGCACATATCGCCGGCCGAAGCGACCGGCCGGAATTCGCCGAAATGCGCGACATGGCCAAGGACGTCACCGACGCGATCCAGCGCGGCGAACCTTTCCGGGGCTACCGCGACGAGCCGCAGAAAAAGGCGCGGCTTCAGGCGCTGCTGGAAGAGCTGCTTCGCCCTTAAATCCTCAAGCGGTCTTCGCGCCGATCGTCCTCATGATGGGCTCCGAATCCCAAGGAGCCCATCCATGAAACCCCTCTTTCCGCTCGCCCTCGCCCTCGGCGCCCTGGCCCTGACCGGCTGCGCACAGGGCAACCTTCGCACCCCCGGCAGCTATGCCGCCCTCGCCCCTCCGCCCGTCCGAGACCCCTTGTACGATCCATACGCCGCCTATGGCTCATCCAACGCGATCTGGCGGCCCCCCGTCTACGACCTTGAGCGAACGATCGTAAAGCCGGTCGAACCCGCATCGCAGGCCTCCCGCCCCGACTACGAGGGCGCGGAATGGGCGACGGGGGCTGGCGGAGGATCGACGCTGCGGCCGCCCGGCACATTCTGACGCGGGTCGGACTCTCGGCTTTAGCGACGGCGCTTCATGGGCGCCTTCTCAAGCGATCGGGCGAGCTGAGCGGAGCGGCAGGCGCCTCTCGGCCCTATACGAAAGGGCGGCGCTTCATAGCGCCGCCCTTTTCCTTTGCGGAACCGATCTGTCTCGGCGGCGTCAGCGCGGCCAGAAGCCGCTCGCCGCGCCAAGATATTCCATTGCCGTGACCTTGCGGCGCATCCGAGATCTGATAGTTCTCGAGCCCGAATCGGAACGCCAGCAGAAAGAAGACCGCACAGGCCGGCGCGAACTGCAGTGCGGTCAGCGTCGCATTGGCGCTCCAGGTCATTGTCATGAGCCGGTAGAGCCAACCAAGAAAGAACAGCGCGCCGAGCCCGAGAAAGATCCAGGCGTTGCGAGCCGTCGACCGCTGCCGAACGATGAGCGCATCCTCGAACGCCGCGCGCCGCTGGCCATGCAGAAACGAAGAGGCGTCGAGATCGAACACGCCGGTCTCATCGAGCCTCATACGCGAGGCGCCGGCCTGCCCACCGGCGCTGAGATCGTGGAAGTCTCGGCGGATTGCAGCCATGCTCTCGTCGATCCGGAGCAAGCGCCAGGGTGAGAATGCGGCGCGCCCGATGCGGCGAAGAACGCTGGGCGGGCGCGCTTCCCCGCCCCGGTCCTCACCGCGCGGAGACATTGTGCGCCCCTTCGACCTCGGCGATCAAAGCTTCCCAGTTCTTCGGGATGCCGTCGATCTCTCCTGCCGTCCCATCCGCCTTCCGCCAGATGAGCGTCGGCGTGCCCTTGAGCCCGATCTCCTCGGCGATCCGATTGTTCTTCTGCAGAAGCGCGGGCGCCTCTTGCGACGGGGGCGCCCGAAAACTCTGATGATCCCACGCTTCCGCCATACGGGCCGGGACCAGGCTCAAAAGCGCTTCGGCCGCCGGCGTGCTCTGGCCGTTCGTCTCGTAGTCCAGGATCGAGATCGGAGCGATCGCGAGCTGGATGCGCCCCGCCGCCACATAGGGCTTGAGCTCATCGAAGGCGCGCACCGAATAGCTGCAATAGGGGTCGAAGATCATCCACAGCCTCGGCGCGGCCGGATCGCCATAGATTCCGAAGGCCGAATGCTCGACGCCGAGCAGCGGGTCGGCCTTCGCCGCGGCTTCGAGCGTCTTCGACCCCTCCTTCTCCACCACCATGGTCGGAACGGCGCCGTCGATCTTCGAGACCTGCTCGCGCGTCAGGTTTTTGCCGGTCGCGTCCCACATCACCCCGGCGATCGTCGATCGCCCGTCCGGCGTCACATAGAGCACCTGGAAGTCCTGGCCGTTGCGCAGGTAGAGGCCGCGAAGCCCATGGGTCTCGCCGAGTTCCTTCACCTGCCCCGAGGCGAGTATCATCAGCTTGTCGACCGGAAGCTCGAGCTGCGGGCCGCCGACAACCGCTTGGCCGTCGGGGGCGATCTGCAGGATCATGAACTGGTCGCCGCTGCGGGCGCTGACGGATCTCAGCCCATGCGCTTCGCCAAGCTCGAGAAGCTGCGCCCCGGTCGCGGCGATATGCTTGAGCACCGGAACGGTCTCGACATCGACCGGCGCGGCGAGCGCCAGCGGTTCGCCTTGGCCGGTATTCCCGAAACGCGCGCCTGACGGAACCGCCGGCTGCGCCGCAGGGGCTATCCCAGGCTCGCTTTGGCCGCTCTGAACAACGCTGCCAGTATTGCTCGCGTCGCCAGGACCGGCGAACGCCGGTGTTGAAAGCGCGACGAGACTGACGCTCATCGCGCACAGGAAATGTCTGGGCATAGGCTGAAACCTCCAAATCGTCGGAAGCGCGACGCTTAAGAGGGTCCGGCGCGAACGAGAAATTCCTCTCCAATCAGCCGACAGAACGGCGAGGCATTGGCGAGTCTTTCCCGTAGAGGCGACGATAAGCCAGGTGATCGAAGTCTCGCAGATACAAATCCTGTAACGCAAACATGCCGTCCATCGCGCTGAAAAAGGCCAGGAGGTCGCTGAACATTTTCCCCTTCGCCCTGAGACCAACAGCCGTCATGGTTTCATATCGCGCTACGCTCCAGACAAACTCGTGCAGCTCGTCCCACGCCGTTGCGAGTGAGAAGCCGTCGCAGGAGTCGTTTGGTCCCCCGGCTTCCTCGCTCTCATCGACACAATCCCATCGCGCCTCGAGCGCGGCGGTTTGCTCCTGGACCCGCTGGCACAATGCCCATAGCTCCGGCTCCAGAGCTTTCAGGCATTGCTCCCCGTGACCTTCCTGAGCGAGCGCGCGATCGCACTCTTCCAGGCATTGCGGGGTCAAACCCACCCACAACTCACCTTCCGACAGGAGGGATGCTGTCATAGCCACTTTCATCAGGACGTCCTGAATTGTTGGCGCGTCGGCGTCGACGATCCCCTTCGCGAGTTCCGCGCGCTTGCGCCAGAGCGCTTCAATGTCCTCGTCCTGACCCGAGTTGCCCTCCGCCTCAACTCGCTTAAGACGCGACGTCACCACCGCATATTCGTAGCAGCTGCGCCAGACTGCGCCCTGGTTCTCTGAGCGTCGCGGCGATTGCTGATAAGGCTCGCCGCCATTTGAATATCCGCTACCGTCATGTTCATCGCGTCGCAGCATGTCCGGTCCCCCTGTTTCCCGAATATTGGCCGATGATTGTCTCGCTACCGACACCGTTCAGCAACGAACGTTCCTATGAATAAGCCGTGATCTCCGCGCTCGCATTGCTGTATGCTGGGATTGTTCACCTACAAACCGCCACAGCCAATACAACTCGATAACTTGCAGTTGGAGCACGTATTAAAGCCTAACCTACCGTATGGCGCCGCAACAGGGAATCTTTTGCCAAATAAAATACACAACAAAACGCTAGAGGCCCCACAAGACTGGTAAACATTGATAAATCCACGCCTCGCCAGATATGACGGCAACGGCGCGGCATCGGGCCCTACAATGACCCGGGGGCGTCACAATTCCACCCACGGCTTCAACTCTCTGACGCTAGCCAACGCTTCGAGTTCATCCCCTGGGCGACAAAGGGCATCAGGATGCGCGAGGGCGTATTCCAGGTCGTGTTGAAACTCTTCATAGGTGCTCTCGACCAACAGATCCGCGTCATGAGCCTTCCGAAGAAGGGGCGCGAGCTCGGCCAGCGCCAGGCGAGAAATAAGCTTCTCCCATCCAGCCCAGATCAACGGCTTCTCTTCATCAGGCGAAAGTTTCCCGAACGCCTGTCGCGCAAAATCCGCTGCAACTGTTCGATCGAGATTCCCCTCAAGTCCGATCAGCGTCAGCGCATGCCATTGCCAGAAGCGCACGGATGGGTCGGCGCCGACATCGAGGATGATGTCGAAAACGAATTGCGGGTCGCCGTCGAATAACGACGCCATGATTCGATAGCCCGGCTCCTCGATCGCCGGCTCGCCGAGAAGATTGTCATGGGCAACCCACGGAAACCGCATCAAGCGCGCGAACGGACGATATGCCGCTTTTTCACGCCAGTCCGCCAGCAGGAAGACGCCATAGAACAACGGCGACGGAGCCTTCAGAAATCGCTTCAGGCTGGGCTTTGGAAATCCTGCCGCCTCGATCCTCTCGATTTCCGCAACCGCTTGCGCCAACTTTTCAAGCAGAAGCGAACTGACCTTGGAACGTTGCGATGACGCAGCCTCAAGCGCATCCCCGGGCCAACGCTCATGACCCTGCGACAAGGCCTTCAGGATTTCCGACGGCGTCATCGCAACTCGTTCCTTCTTGCTTCCGTCGGCCCTCATCGCCGATCTCGGCGCGAACAAGAACATGGATTGAAAGGAAGCGACAGGCCACCGCGCCAGCGGGCGCTTCACGCTTCCAGGCGGCTCGCTCGAGGCTCTGCCCAATTTGCGAAGCAAGACATGACTGCGCTCGCCGCACGGTTCTCTTTCCGCCGCAAAAGAGGCGATCCGCCCGATCCCGGGCAACACTCAGTCGAGATCTTCCTCCACGATCATACGGTCAATGTTCGTGAGCTTCTTGGCGATCTTGACCAACGCCTCGCGTAACGGCTCCGAAGTCGTGTGCTGTGCGCTCATCCCGAAGGCCGTTTGAACCAAGCTCATTTCGTAGGGCGAGAGCATCTCTCGCCGGATCCGACGCTTCCCATTTTCGGTCGTCATTTTTGCCGTCGGCACCGTCTGGGCTCCTTCGTCAGGCGCGGCGAGCTTCACCGACGGAATGGCAAGGAAGAGACAAAGACGTAACGCGTTCGCCGCCTTTGCCGCAAGGCGGCCGGGTGCCGGCTGATTCGGACAGGCCGGGGCCACCTGCTCCGCCAGGCGTCGTCCTGTGATTCGGGGGCCGCGAGCTGACCCCTTTCGGTCAATAGTAATTTCAACGGCTTCTTGCGACGATCGGCGTTGAGACCCCACGTCGAATTACAGGGATCATCTTGATGAGGAAGGCGATTTGAACGCAAGTCTTCCCATGGACCGGCTCTGCGGCCCCGTTAAGAATTGATTAACCCTTTAATCCTTGCAAAGAGTTGAGAATCGGCCTCTAGTCGCAGACGGAAATATGCCGTCTAACGCCTAGGAACCGTCTCGCGTGGATAGTGAGTTCGAGCGCCCTGCCCTCTCCGCTAACTGAGAATGCGCTCGTGCGCATAACGCGGCACGCGAGGGTGTTGTCGGGGCAGATGCAGGCACTAAGTGCGACGCTGTTTCCGCCTTCGTCGAAAAAGGTCTTGCGCTCTTTTTCGTCCGGCGAGGTCGCACGGTTCCTTGGTGTGTCGGACGGGTATCTTCGGCAGCTCTCGCTCGACGGGCTGGGCCCCTCCCCTGCCCTCTCGAGCGGCGGGCGGCGCTCGTATACGCCAGCGCAGATCGGTGAGCTTCGGACTTATCTGGCGGGTGTGCGTCCTAAAGAGGCGCTGTCCTTCCTGCCGACTCGCCGGCCTGGCGACAAACTACAGATCGTGGCGGTCGCCAATTTCAAGGGCGGGTCGGCCAAGACGACGACGGCGCTCTATGTGACACAGTTTTTGGCGCTCGAAGGCTATCGGGTTCTTGCGATTGACCTCGATCCGCAGGCTTCGCTCTCCGCCATGTTTGGCTACCAGCCGGAGTTCGACATTGGCGAGGGCGAGACGCTGTATGGCGCAATCCGTTACGACGATGCGCGCCGGCCGATGCGGGAAGTCGTCCGGCCAACTTATTTCACGGGCGTTTCGCTCATCCCCGGCAATCTTGAACTGATGGAGTTCGAGCATCATACACCGCGCGCCATGGTCGAGGGATCATTGCGCGGAAGTGATCTGTTCTTTCGCCGCGTCGGGAGCGCTATCGCGGAGGTCGAGGCCGATTTCGACATCGTGGTGATCGATTGCCCCCCGCAGCTCGGCTACCTCACCATGGGGGCCTTGAATGCAGCCTCAGCCATGCTCGTAACCATCCACCCGCAGATGGTAGACGTTGCTTCGATGAGCCAATTTCTGCTTATGACCTCTGATGTGATGGCGGTCATAGAAGAGGCCGGCGGGCGTCTCGATTACGATTTCATCCGCTATGTGGTTACTCGGCATGATCCAAATGATGTGCCGGAGACTCAGATTGTTGCGTTGCTGCGGAACCTTTTCGGCGAGGACGTGCTGGGCGCGACCGTCTGGAAATCAACTGCCATAGCTAACGCGGGCCTGACAAAGCAGTCGCTCTATGAGCTAGAGAAGGGCTCGGTTGGCCGAGCTGCTTATGAGCGGGCGCTTGAGTCTGTCAGCGGCGCAAATGGCGAAATTCTTGGTCTCCTCAAAAAAGTGTGGGGGCGATGAGCAAGCGCACCGACACCATCCGCTCCCTCTTCGCCCAGCCCCCCTCCCCCGTGTTGTCCGCTGACAACAATCCACCAGAGCAACGCCGCGTGGCGGCCGGCGCGGTGCGCTCAATAAAGGAGACTTTCTCCGACATCGAGCGTGAGAATGAGACGCTGCGCGCGCGCATCGCGGGAGGCGAACATGTCGTCGAAATCGACGCCGGTCTGATCGACCCGTCCCCTTTTGCCGACAGGTTCAACCAGGAGGACGACCTCTCATTCGAGGCATTGAAACAGTCGATCGCTGAGCGCGGTCAGGAAATCCCCATTCTGCTGCGCGCACACACCGTCGCTCCGGGCCGCTATCAGACAGCCTTTGGCCATCGTCGCGTCAGGGCGGCGCGAGTGCTTGGACGGCCCGTGAAGGCGATCGTCCGCGCGCTCAGCGACGACGAACTCATCATCGCCCAAGGCGTTGAAAATTCTGCGCGTGAGGATTTGAGTTTCATTGAGCGGGCCGTTTTCGCCTTGCGGCTCGAGACTGCAGGGCGAAACCGCACGGTCATTCAACAGGCGCTCGCCATCGATCGAGCCGAAGCCTCCAAACTCATTTCCGTGGCGAAGGCCGTGCCGAACGATTTGATCCTGGCGATCGGAAAGGCGCCAAAGATCGGTCGCGGCCGGTGGCAAGAATTGGCCGAGGCGCTCCAAGACAAGGCTGCATTGAAGCGGGCGCAGGCGGTGGCCGCCCTGCCAGCTTTCGCCAAGGTAGGCGGCGACGAACGGTTTTCGCGGGCGCTGAGTGCTGCCAAGCGACAGGAAACGCGCAAGCGCCTCGGCCGTCCGATCATAGAGATTAAGGATGCAACGGGCCGAGCGCTAGCAGAGGTTCGCACCTCCGAACGTGACTTGAAAGTGACGCTCGCGAAAGGGACAGGAAACGCATTCGCGCAATTCCTAACTCTCCGCCTGCCCGAGTTATTCGAAGAGTTTCGCTCTTTCGGCGCCGGACACGGCGAATCGAAAGGTTCCTGAGGCCACCTAAAAGGAGCATCGCCCGCAAAAGGAAAAGGCCCCCAAACGTCTCCGTTCGGAAGCCTCTTCGCTCAGTGTCACGACCGAGAGAAGACCACTTACCCGAATCACTGTCAAGAGTTGGCGTCGTTTTGGCGGGCAGATTTCTGTTGCCCTGATGAATGGCAAATGAGCGAATATGCAATTGGAACGACGCCCTTCGGGCGGCGATCGCTGACGCTTGCCCATGTGGCTAGCCAGGCGGTGGCGAAGGCGCGGCCGCCCGAGAAGGCCGTGCACAAATGGCAGGTGTTTCGCGCGATCTGCACGGCCAGGGCCCGCTTGGGCGCTTCCGAACGCGCGCTCGCCGTTCTCGACGCTTTGCTCAGCTTCCATCCTGAGACGACGCTGATCGGCGAGGGTCTGATCGTGTTCCCATCGAACCAGCAGCTGGCGCTGCGGGCGCACGGGATGGCCCCGGCGACGCTGCGGCGGCATCTGGCGGCCCTGGTCGACTGCGGCCTCATCATTCGCCGCGACAGCCCGAACGGCAAGCGCTTCGCCCGCAAAGGGCAGGGCGGAGCCATCGAAATGGCCTTCGGCTTCGACCTCAGCCCGCTGGTGGCGCGCGCCGAGGAATTCGAGGCCTGGGCGGAGGAGGTTCGCGCCGAGGAACGCGCGCTGAGACTTGTGCGGGAGCGGATTACGCTCTGCCGGCGCGACATCGCCAAGATGATTGCGACAGGGACCGAAGAGGGCGTTCCAACCCGCAGGTCAGGGCAGGGGCCAGCCGATTGGGCGGAGGTCCATAGGCTCTACAGAGGCATCATCGAGCGGCTTCCGCGCTCCGCGGTGCGCGAGGAACTCGAGCCGGTCGCCGAGGAGCTGACACTGCTGGCCGACGAAATCCTCAACCTGTTGGAAAGCCACATCAAATCTCAAAAAACAAGCGTCAATGAGTCTCAAACTGAGCGCCACATACAAAATTCAAACCCAAACCACCCTCACTGAACTTGAACCAGGCTTCCGAGAAAGCCAGGGGCCGAACTCTGAGCCACCATCTGAACCCTCGAGACCTCCACAACAAGCCTATCCTCTTGGAATGGTCCTCGAGGCCTGCCCGGACATTGCCGACTACGCCAAGGGCGGTATTTCGAACTGGCGCGATTTCCTTGGCGTCGCGGCGGTCGTCCGCTCGATGCTCGGAATCAGCCCCAGCGCCTGGGAGGCGGCGCAAATCGCCATGGGCGAACTGCCCGCCGCGATCGTCGTCGCGGCGATCCTGCAGAGGGGCGCGGCGATTGCGAGCGCCGGCGGGTACTTGCGCGAACTCACCCGAAAGGCCGAGGTCGGCGAATTCACGCTCGGACCGATGCTGATGGCGCTGATCGGAAGCCGAAAACGGGACAAGAAACGGGCGTAGCGATGCCGCTGGTGATGAGCAGGCTCCAACTCATATCATTCTGCGGGCAGATGCGCCTATCGGTTTCGAGGGGCCGGCGTCGGCGAACGCTCGACGGCCTCCGGTTCGATCCCGGCGATCAACGCGCGGGAGCGCCAGCTGGCCGTAACGAGGCGCGCCCTTGCGGTCCCAGCTGCGCAGGCAGCCGATGGCGACGCCAAGATTCCGCGCGAGATCGAGATCGGTCACATCGAGGCGGGTCCGCGCCAGGCGGACGAAGACGGTCGGGCATGGGACGGATCGCTCGAGGAAGGGTTGATCATCGTCGGTCGGTCGATCGCGTTCAAGCGGCGATTTGACGCGCCGGCGGCGGGCTGCACTCAACGAGCGCAGGGAAGGGCGCTGACAAAACAGCGGTTCAGAGGCCCGCCGCCTTGGTGAGATTGACGCGGAAGCGGTCGCGGCGGCGCTGATAGCGGCGGGTCATTTCGGCGGAAGCGTGGCCGAGCTGCTTTTGCACATAGCGTTCGTCGACCTCGGCGGAGGAGGCGAGGCCGGCGCGCAGCGAATGGCCCGAGAATTTTTTCTCCCGCTCGCCCTCGCTGAGGTCGCCGCGCACGCCGGCCGCGAGCGCGGTATGTTTGACCAGCCGGGCGACGTGCCTGTCGGTCAGGCGGTCGGGGCCGACTTTTCCGCCAACCACCCGCCGGAACAGCGGCCCGACAGAAATCCGCCCAAACTTCAGCCAGGTCTCGAGCGCCATGACCGGGCAGGTCGCCTCCGAGGAGCCGCGGCCGATCTCGACCTCCCGCCAGCCGGTCTTGCCCCGCAGCGTCAGCAAGAGGCCGTCGTCAAAAAATTCGATCCAGCCGCCGGCGAGGCCGTCCTCGGCGCGGCAGTCGAGGCCGACGATTTCCGAGCGCCTCAGGCCGCCGGCGAAGCCGACGAGGAGGATCGCGCGATCCCGCAGGCCGCGGAGATCGCCGAGATCGAGGGTGGCGATCATGGCGAGGAGGTGTTCAGGCAGCACAGCCTCTTTCTGCTCGGGTGGCCGGCCCTGGGTGCGGCGAATGCCGGCGAGCACGGTCGCGACGTGCCGGTCCTTGCGGTCCATCGGCTGGCCGCGTTGGGCGAAATTCCACATGAGCGCCGACAGCCGCCGCTCGATCGTGCTGACCGAGCACGGCTGCGGGCCCGCCGCGCCGGAGGCGCAGGCGGCGATGTAGAGCCCGAGGACCTGGGGATCCGGGGGCAGGGCAGGGAGGTTCTGGCGGCGGGTCCAGGCCGAATAATGCCGCCAGTCGGCGGAATAGGCGCGGGTTGTGTTGGCCGAGGTTGCGGCGCGGGCGTAGTCGCGGGCGGTCTCGGCGAGCGGGGCGAGGCGGGCGGGCAAAGCGGCGGCGGAATCGAGGGGCGCCGCCGGGGCAGGGGAGGGGACCTCGTCCACGATCCAGGCGTCGATTGATCGGCTCGCCATCGTCAAGCTGCCTGAATGTCGGTTTTGGAAAAATCCTCACCCTTGAACAGCAGCGGCTCTCCCGAGCGTTTCGCCAGGGCGTAGGACAGGCAATCGGCGAAGTTCAGCCCGGCGGGATGACGCCCTTTGCCGTAGACGAGCCAAGCTTGCGTGGCGAAATCGACCAGATCGACATCGACCGGAATGGCGTCGACGCCAGCCTTGAGCAGCCAGAGATCGAGGTCGTTGACCGAGCGTTCGTCGCGGCGGGCGACGAGAACCATCCGGGCCTCCAACAGGCAGGTCGCCGGCAAAAGTCGAACTTTCGCCCTGCCAATGGCCTCGTCGAAACGGTCGGCTTCCGGCTCTCCGAGAAAAATGGCGATGAGGGCCGACGTATCGATGACCATCAGCTGGGCAAGCCATTTTCGTCGTAGCCGATGATCTCCTCGGCCGAGCGCGTGTCGCGGTCCGGCAGGCGGGCGACGCGGCGGCTGATCGCGCGCATTTCGGCGAGGCGCCGTTCCGGGTCCGGACCGGCCTGGCTCAGTCGCCGCAGGCTCTCCTCAAGCGCCTCGTGAATGACGCGCGCCATCGGCCTTCCGGTTTGCTGTTTCAGCGCGCGCGCGAGGCGAACGGTCTCTTCTCTCTTGATGGAAATGGGCATGACCGCCCTCCTTTTGGAGAAAAGATACCCTTTTTGCGGCGATTCGTAAAGGCGTCCGATAATGCCCGATACGGGTCGCGATCGCTGATTTGACTACGGCGTCCCTTGCAGTTTCTAGGTGCGGGTTCGTTCCGAGTTTACGACTTGCGGGAATACAGGGATTTCCGTATATTACGGAACTAGGAGTCGTGAGCCATGAGTTCGACCGTCACCGCCGCCGAGGTTTCGAAGAATTTTGGCGCCTATCAGGACGCCGCCGTGCGCGAGCCGGTGATCATCACCAAGAACGGCCGTCCGCGCACCGTCCTGATGGCCTACGAGGATTTCTTGCGGCTGTCGAAACGCGACCGCCGCGTTCAGCGTACCGCGGACCTGACCGACGAGGACATTGCGGCGGTCGAGGCGAGCGAGATGCCGGCGGGGTCCGAGCATCTCGACGCCGAACTCGATGCGAAGCATGCTGCCGACTGAGATCCGGGTCGGCTGGATCTTTCGCTACGCCTATCTGTGGGACTGGCAGCATCGCGAGGGCAGGGACGAGGGCGATAAGGATCGCCCCTGCCTTGTGCTGGCGATCGTGACGACGACGGAGGACGGCGCGCCGCTCGTTCGGGTCCTGCCTATTACGCACGCGCCACCAGCCGATCCCGCCGATGCGATCGAAATCCCCGCCATGACCAAGGCTCGTCTCGGCCTCGACGAGGCACGCTCCTGGATCGTCCTAACCGAAAGCAACCGCTTCGTCTGGCCGGGGCCGGACCTGCGGGCCGTCGATAGCGAAACCGGGTACTACGGCCCGCTTCCACCAAATTTGTTCGCCGAGGTCAAACGCCGTTTCATCGCGATAGCGCGCGGCGAAGCTGGCGCGAGCTTGCCGCACCGTAGCGTCCCGCGAACGGAGTGACACGGCGCAGACCGCCTGGCGCATAAGCAGATGACAAGTCACCGCTGTTTCACTCTGCCCGGTTGCCGATCGACGGCGCCAAACCCAGTTTCTCAGCTTGGTCCAGGAGGTTCTTGACCGATGACGCCGCCCACTGACGGCCGCCACGGGGGGTTCGCTCACGCATGGCCTCGAGTTGGGCGCCAATTGCCCGAAGCGACATTTCAGGATTTGCCATGGCCATGCCCGCCACCATCATCATCAGGCGATCCTCGGGCGGTCTGCGCGGGGCCCTTTCCAGCAGTGTGGTGTCAGCGAGCCGTTCTCGCACGGCTCTTTGAACGGCTCGCCGCAAACGCTCGGTGGTCCATCGAGCCCCGCCGGCCTGGTTCAGGACCTGGACCACGTCCTCCCACGGAGATTGGGGCCGCATGCGCCGGACCGTCGGCAGCCATCGGTCCATCGAGGCAATGACATCGCCGGTGAAGACGCGGTTTCGCGCCTGCGCCGCCTTGGCGATGGCGGTCGGATCCCGCGCTCTGAGACCTGGATTGCCAGAAAGCTTTCCTCTCGCCTGCGCCGCCTTGATGCCGGCCTTCGTGCGCTCGGATATCAGCGCACGTTCGAGCTGCGCGACCGCGCCGAGGACCTGCAGGGAAAACATGCCCTGGGGCGTCGAGGTGTCGATGGGGTCACGCAACGAGCGAAAATGGGCGCCGCCATCCTCCAGTCGTTCGATGACTTCGAGGAGGTGGCTCACCGAACGGGCGAGGCGATCGAGCCGGACGACGACGAGGACATCGCCGGGCCGGATTTCGCGCATTAACCGGGCGAGTTCCGGCCGAGCCCTCGATGCGCCCGAGCCGTGCTCCTGGTAGATTGCCGCGCAACCCGCCGCGCGCAGTTCGTCTGTCTGTGCGTCGGTGGCTTGATCCTCGGTGGAGACCCGCGCGTAGCCCAAAAGACGCCCTGTCGGGCCGAAATGGGGGCCGGGGAGGGGTCTGCGGGCCACGAATTGCTCCTTTCTGGGCGTTGCGGACCCATTTGTACAATATCGGAAGTTGCTGGCAAACGACCGTTTGCAGGCGTCTCTGAACGGCCGGTCCGGCCGCGCCCGCTTGGGCGATCTGCGGAGCCTCAGGCTCGACGGCCTTACGCTTGGCTGGCCTTTGAAGCCCTGGCGGCCCCGAAACCGCGCCGTTTGGGGCATCCGGGAGGCCGCCGTTCTGACGCTCTCGGCCCGTAGTCGAACGTTTTGTTTGGGTCGGCGCAGTCCGTGGTCCGTGACGGAAGTGAACTGTCTGTTGACTTCCCTAAGAAGCTATGACACGCACGTCATCAGTCGTTTACGAAGTGCCATAATGAGTTATGAAGTGCCATTTTCCTTGCCATGGCCTTCGATTGTTGACTTTCCGCTAGCGATTTCAACTTGCAGCGCTTAGCGGAAAATCAGCGCCGGGTTTTCACCTTGCGATTTCAGCGGGATCGGACAGCGCTTTGACTCAACAGGCATTTCAACCCCGGCCCAGAAACACTTTCCACGGACCGGATCCTGTCGAGTTCCGCGCAACGCGGCGCGCCGCCAGCCACGCCTGCGGCAAATCGAGCGGTCACTGAAATCGGTAGCGGAAAATTTGGATCGTTCTAGCCCGTAGACCTAGACAACATATGATGTTTGCGCTGGTGAAATCGGGAAGTGAAAGCAACAGCCGCCGGTCGGTTTCATTTACGCATTTCAATTTGCAGCCGATAGCTGAAAGGAGGTCCCAGGTTTTGCCCTTACGGTTTCAAGTCGGCCTGTCTAACGCCTTGAACGGCATGCGGGTTTGGCCCACGAGGCAGCGGGATCGGCGATCGTCGCGCCGAGCCCAAGTCCCGCCGCCCGAACGGGGGCGCAAATCTCATGCCGCCTGAAATGTCCGATCTTACTGGAATTGCAGAGCGATTGCCCTGGCCCCGGATCGCGGCGCCTCTCGCCGCGGCCGAGGACGCGCTGGCGCGGCTCGACGAGAGGCTGCGCACAAGCCCGATCCGCGAAGGCTTCATAGCTCGCACCCACTTCCTGGACGCCTGCGCCTCCCTGTGGCTCGAAGGCGAGCTCGTGCATCTTGAGGACCTCGTGCTGCACGATGCCGAGAAGGACGTCCGCAGCCCCACCCATCAGCTGACGCGAGCGCATGCCGTGCTGCGCGCCCGCCGCCGCATAGCCAACGCCGAGCTCGGCTGGGCCTTATCGGCCTCGGGCCTAGGCGGGCTACGCGGGCGGGCAGGGGAGGGCGAGGACGCCGACCCGGCGAAGCCGCTCGCGATCACGGGCGACGCCAATGACGCGGATCTCGCGCCGGACGTCATCGAGGATCGCTACGATCCGCTGCTCGCCGAGGCGCTGACCGCCGTCGACACCGCCATGGCACGCGCCGATCGGACCGTCGCCGGCGCTCAAGCGCGGCAGCGCGAGCGAGATCCGCTATCCTATGATCCCGACTGGGACGAGGATGCGAGGCTGGAGGAGTGGCGCCAGGCGCTCGGCGAAATCCGCGACCTGCCAGCCACGCTCGCAGCGGCCATGGCGCTCGAGGCCTGGAGCGCCATCGAGCCGCTGCAGCACCAGCCTTGGCTCGGGCGGCTGCTCGTCGGCTCCCTGCTGCGACAACGCGGCAAGACCTCCCATCTCGCCTGCCTGAATGTCGGCCTGCGTCTCGTGCCGCGCGAGCGCCGACGGGCCCGCGAGGCGACACCGCGGCTCGTTGCCACGCTCGAGGCCATCGCCGCGATGGCCGAGGCCGGCCTCAAGGACCATGATCGCTGGCTCACGGCGCGAAGCCTGCTGGCGCGTAAGCTCGAGCGTCGCCGTTCGACCTCGAGCCTGCCGGCCCTCGTGGACTATGTCATGAGCCGGCCGCTCGTCTCGGCCGGAATGATCGCCTCCGAACTCGGCATCAGCGCTCGCGCCGCACAAAACTTGGTGGCCGAGCTCGGCCTGCGCGAGGCGACCGGACGTGGGCGCTATCGGGCTTGGGGAATCTTGTGAGCCGAGCACGCGTCGCTAGACGCCACTCTCCTCGAGAGCGATCGAATGGGTGGCTTACGGACTATCCCGCGCGTCGCGCAAACCGGAGGTTGCGGCGACATCGCCGAAACAGTTCATGGTGGCTTGGCTGACGGTCTTCATGGCCTCGTTCGAAGGCTTGGCGAGCGGTTCGGTAGCTCGATCTCGATGGCCTGCTTGCAAGCTGATCGAAGATTAGGCCTTGTCAGCAAAAGCAGATGCGGACCAATCCGCCATCCTCATCGCGCGCACTGGGGGGCGCCAATCTGTCGACCGCGCTTGGGCCTCGGGCGCTTGGGCGACCGGTAGCGTGACGGCAAGGGAACGAAGCCGTGAGCAAGACCAAAAAGATTGTCAACATGCTGGCGGATGACACGGCCGCGCCCGCCGCCGCTCGCACCTTGGCCAAGGCAGCAGAGCAGGAAGGGAAGCTGATCTCCGACTATCTGACGGAACGGCTTCAGCACGACCACGCGTCGCCGACGAGTGCGTCGGACAAAATGAAGGCGGCTGCCGCCGAAGCTCGGGAAAGGAGACAAGCGAAGGACGAGAAGTTTGTGCCGACAGAACCGCGGCCTAGCTACAAGGAGCCAGCCGAGGTAGCTGCGATGGTTCTGGCGTACAAGGAGCAGATCGAGCTCCTTGACCGCCTGAAGCTCGTTGTAAAGGCGATGAAGGGCTTGCCGCCGGATACGAATTTCGCCCAGGCTCTGGCCGCTGCGATTACAGAAGGCGCGCGGGCGTTAAAGGCGCTTGAGAAGGAACAAGAGCCGATGATCGCAGCCGGCATTGCCGCGAGTAAAGCGAGCGCGGAGGCCTATGCCATCGCCTTCAAGGCCTGGGAGGCGCGCATGGAGCGTGAGCGAACTCGTTCGGAGGAGGCGCGCCGCGAGAAGCCCTGACGGAGATTTGCGGACTAAAGACATCGACCCGCCGCCTTCAAGGACGGGCCCCCGGCGTGGTCCCCGAGTTGCGCTGGGTGGGAGACGTCGGAGCGCCGGAAATCCGGCTGTAAATTTTCACAGCGCGACTGTCTCACTGTGGTCCGAATCCGACGCTTGCATCCCGCAGCGACCGCAGCTCGCGACGTATTGCAGTAGTTGCGGGTCGCGACCGCAAACGTCGCAAGTGGGCAGGCAACCGGGCGTTCCCAGGTGAGACTTGTAGGCGCAGTCTCCGCCCGAAGTGGAAGTTCGTGCCCTGCCTCGCTGTTCAGAAAAGGCTTGCCGTGCGCACCGGAGCATGCGCGATTTGACCGCGGAGCCCCCGGCGTTGACGACGACGCCGATCGCGCCGAGCAGGATGACGCCGGCGAAGATGTCGACCGACCTGCGGGCCAGGGTCGACGCGGCTCCGTTTTCAAACGATGATCGTCCTGATCGACGCCGACGACGCGGGCCTCGAAAGCGCCTGCGCGCTCGTCGCGGCGTGACTCATCGGAAAGCCGGGGACGGACGAACGTGCGTGGTAAGCGCCGGTCGGTCTGGTCGGCAATGGCATTGGCCTCTGCGACCGAGAGCGGACGGAGAAGGCGAATGTCGGCGCGGTGACCAATACTACGCTATTGGCTAGACAACCGCGGCGGACGGCATATCGTTAGGCCGACGAAAATGGCGGGACTGGAACTCGCCGACGAGGGAGGACACGATGAAATTGGACGCCGCCGGCTTTGCGCTGGCATTTGCGCTTGTCGCCGCTCCGGCGCTCGCGGACGACACGATCAAGATCGGCTATATCGATCCCCTCTCGGGGGGCGGCGCGTCGATCGGGGAAGTCGGCCTCAAGACGTTCCAGTATCTCGCCGATGAGATCAACGCCTCTGGCGGCCTCCTCGGCAAGAAGGTCGAAATCGTCGGGCTGGACAACCAGGTCAATCCGCAGCAAAGCCTGATTCAGGCGCAAAAGGCCGCCGACCAGGGCATCCGCATCATCACCCAGGGAAACGGCTCTTCGGTGGCGGCGGCCTTGTCCGACTGGGTCAGCAAATACAATGACCGCAACCCCGGCAAGGAGATCATCTATCTCAACTACGCCGCAGTCGATCCCGTACTGACCAACGACAAATGTTCCTACTGGCATTTCCGCTGGGACGCCAATTCCGACATCAAGATGGCGGCGCTGACGAGCTTCATAAAGGGGCGGCCGAACATCAAGAAGGTCTACCTGATCAATCAGGACTACTCCTTCGGGCAGTCGGTGCAGAAACAGGCCCGCGCGATGCTGAAGGAAAAGCGTCCGGACATCGAGATTGTCGGCGACGAACTGCATCCGCTGCTGAAGATCACCGATTTCTCCCCCTATATCGCCAAGATCAAGGCGTCGGGCGCCGATAGCGTGATCACCGGCAATTGGGGCCAGGATATCGCGCTTCTTTTGAAGGCCGCGGCCGACGCGGGCCTGCAGACCGACTGGTACACTTATTACGCCGGCGGCGCCGGCGGCCCCACCGCGATCAAGCAGACGGGGCTCTCGCATCGCGTCTTCGAGATCGTGGAAGCGATTCCGAACTCCAATCCCGAAGCGTCACAAAAGTGGGAGGCCGCATTCCGCGCCAAGGAGGGCGTCAGCCTATTCTATCCGCGCGGGGTCAACGAAATGCGGATGCTCGCCAAGGCCGTTAACGAGGCCAAGAGCGATGATCCCAAGGCGATCGCGGCGCAACTCGAGGGCATGAAGAGCGAGGGCTTCGACGGCGGCGAAGTCACCATGCGGAAGGACGACCATCAGCTGTTCCAGGACATGTACATCGCCAGTTTCGGCCCGCTCGACCCAGGCGCCAAGTTCGACGAGGAGGGCACCGGCTGGGGCTGGAAGACGGTCGGCGTGGTCAAGGCGGACGACACCATCCTGCCGACGACCTGCAAGATGGAGCGGCCCTGATCGAAGTCTCGCGGGCCGGCGGGGCGCCCGCGCCCCCGTCCACGCATAGGCGCAGATGCTGCAGCTCATTGCCTTCTCGACGCTGAACGGTGTGCTCTACGGCATGCTGCTCTTTATGATGGCGAGCGGCCTCACGCTAATCTTCAGCATGATGGGCGTGCTCAATTTCGCCCACGCGAGCTTCTACATGCTCGGCGCCTATTTCGGCTTCGAGATCAGCCGCCGGATCGGGTTTTGGCCCGGGCTCGTTCTGGCGCCGCTGATCGTCGGCGCGATCGGCGCGATCGTCGAGCGCTACGGTCTCAGGCGCCTGCACCGGCGCGGCCATGTCTCCGAGCTCTTGTTCACCTTCGGGCTCGCCTTCGTCATCGAGGAGCTGGTGCAGATCGTCTGGGGCAAATTGCCGGTCGACTACCGCGTGCCGCCTCAGCTTGATTTCGTCGCGTTTCGCCTGTTCGACACCACCTATCCCGCCTATCGCGTGTTCATGCTATTCATAGCGCTGGCGATGTTCGCGGCGCTGCTGGCCGTGTTGACCCGCACGCGCGTCGGCTTGATCATTCAGGCCGCGCTGACCCATCCGGACATGGTGGCGATGCTCGGCCATAACGTGCCGAAGATCTTCATGCTGGTGTTCGGCGCCGGCGCGGCGCTTGCGGGCCTCGCGGGCGTCATCGCCGGTCCTGCGCTGGTCACGCAGCCCGACATGGCCTCGCTGCTCGGCCCGATCCTGTTCGTCGTCATCGTCGTCGGCGGTCTGGGCTCGCTGACCGGCGCCTTCGTCGCCTCGCTCGTGATCGGTCTCGTGCAGACGTTCGCGGTGGCGATGAATTTTTCCTTCGCCGAAGTCCTGGGGCCTGCAGCGCCGTTGACCTCGTCTGGCATTCCGCCGTTTCTTAACCAATGCGGGAGTCGGAACGCACCGTGCGGGCCACCGGCGCGACTGCGAGGCGACCGTGCGACGGCCGTGCGGCTAGCTCGCCGCCGAGCTCAGCCGGAAGCTCTCCGCGAGCAGCTCGTACGATCGCCGCCGCGCTCCGTGGTCGTAGAGGATGTTGACGGCGATGACCTCGTCGGCGCCGTACTCGGCGGCGACGGCTTCGAGCTCGGCGCGAACTGCGTCGGGCGCGCCGACGACGGTCCGTCGCTGTGCGCGCGGCGGCTCGCCGCTCGGTTGCCCGGCGGCGTGCTCGTCGCTCGCGAGGAACTCGAGCGCCTTCTCGGGCGGCGGCACGGCGATCAGTTCGCCGCGCCGCAGCATCGTGAACGCCATCCGCCCGCTCGCGGCGAGCCGCTGCGCCTCCTGCTCGGACTCGGCGCAGATCGTCCAGACGGCGACCGCCGTGCGCGGCCTCGCGCCGGTGTGCTCGTGCTCGGCGAAGCGTTCGCGGTAGAGCTTCGCGCTGTCGGCTCCGGCGGAGTTGATGAAATCGGCGAACGCGTACGGCAGCGCGAGCTCGGCGGCCCAGATCGCGCTCTGCTGCGATGAGCCGAGCAGCCACGGCTGCGGGCGCTCGGGCCGCCCGGGGAGCGTCTTGGCAAGGCGCGCGAACGGGTGGTCCTCGGGCATCCGGTCGTCGAGGTAGGCGAGCAGCTCGGCGAGCTGCTGCGGGAAGTCGTCGGGCGCAGCCTGGCGGCGGTCGCGCTGCAGCGCGACCGTCGTCATCGGGTCGGTCCCGGCGGCGCGCCCGAGGCCGAGGTCGATCCGCCCCGGGTACAGGCCGGCGAGCAGGCTGAACGTCTCGGCGACCTTGAACGGGCTGTAGTGCGGGAGCATCACGCCGCCCGAGCCGACGCGGATGTGGCGCGTCGCCGAGGCGATCGGGCCGATCAGCGCCTCGGGGCTCGGGCCGGCGAGCATCGGCCCGCCGTGGTGCTCGGCGACCCAGTAGCGGTGGTAACCGAGCTCGTCGCAGAGCCGCGCGAGGTCGATCGTGTTGTGCAGCGCCTGCGATCCGCTCGAGCCCTCGGCGATCGGCGACTGGTCGAGCACGGAGAGCAATGGCGGCGGCGACATCGGACGCATTGCCTTCTAGCAGACGCCGAGCGCCGCGCCGGTGAGCCGTGGCGGGTCCCGTCCGAACTTGCATTTACTTTCAAGAACATGCTCGTCAACGAGCTCACAGACGGCGTCGAGATCGACCAGGTCCTGATCGTGCGCGAGGCCGAGCGCCGGCAGCGGCGCGACGGCGGCGAGTACCTGCGCCTGCAGCTCGGTGACCGCACGGGCGCGCTCGCGTGCATGGTCTGGGAGGAGCTCGCCGAGATCGAGGAGCTCGTCAAGCGCCGGCTCGCCGGTGCACGTGCGCGGTCGCTACACGGTGCATCCGCGATTCGGGCCGCAGATCAACCTTCGTGGCTTGGAGCAGCCCGAGCCGGGGAGTTTCGATCTGGATGATCTGACCGACGGACCGGCGCGCGGCGTCGAGCAGATGGAGCGCGAGGTGCGCGAGCTGATCGGCACGATCCAGGAGCCGCACCTGCGCACGCTGCTCGAGCGCGTGTTCGGCGAGGAGTCGGAGCTGTGGGCGGGCTACCGCGTCGCGCCGGCGGCGAAGTACTACCACCAGGCCTACCGCCACGGGCTGCTCGAGCACTGCCTCGGCGTCGCACAGGCGGTCAGCGCGATCAGCGCGACGTTCGCCGGCATCGACCGCGACGTCGCGGTCACCGGCGCGCTGCTGCACGACATCGGCAAGCTCGAGGCGTACACAGACGACCCTCAGAGCATCGACCTGACCGACGCCGGCAAGCTCCAGGGCGAGATCGCGCTCGGCTACTACCGCATCCGGCGCATGATCGAGGAGATCGAAGGCTTCCCGCCGGAGCTCGCGCTAGGCGGTCGGCCACATCATCCTCTCCCACCACGGCACGCTCGAGCACGGCAGCCCGGTCGTGCCGTGCACGCGCGAGGCGACGCTCGTGCACATGATCGACAACCTCGGCGGGCGCCTCGGCAGCTTCGACCGCCTCGAGAAGGAGCTCGCGCCGGGCAAGCGCTGGTCGGACTTCGACCGCGCGATCGGCGGCGGCGCGTTCTTCGCCGATCGCGCGATCGTCGAGCGGGCGCAGGACACGCCGGTGGCGGCGCCCGAGGTCGGCGCACAGATCGCGCTGACCGACGAGCCGGCGCGCGAAGCGGCCTGAAACGTCGCAAATAGCGGTTCGGCGACCGCTTCGCGCGGCAACCGTCTCGCCGCCAACTTCTATGGTGTTCCGTTCATGGCGAAGGACACCGAGAAGCTGATCCGCCAGCTGTCGCTGATCTCATACCTGATGGCCGAGCGGCGGCCGGTCACGGCGCTCGAGATCAGGCGCGACGTCGAGGGCTACAGCGGCATGAACGAGGACGCGTTCGCGCGCCGCTTCTACGCCGACCGCTCCGAGCTCGAATCGCTGCGCATCCAGCTGACGGTCGAGCGGCCGGCCGACGGCGCGGCCGAGCAGGAGAACTACTCGCTGCGCCCTGAGAACTTCCACCTGCCGCCGATCGCGTTCACCGAGGAGGAGCTCGCGGCGCTGCAGACCGCGCTGAGCCTGCTCGACGGCGAATTCGCGTACGCCGAGCCGCTGCGGCTGGCGCTGCAGCAGATCACATGGGGCCGGCCGAGCCCGCTGCGCGCGCCCGAGCAGCGCTCGGTCGCGCTAGGGATCACGGCATCGGCGGGCGGGCACGAGCTGTCGGCGCGCCTGGCGAAGGTCGAGACGGCGATCTTCCGCAACAAGACGATCCTGTTCGAGTACTACACGATGGAGCGCGACGAGATCGGAGCGCGTCGCGTCGATCCCTACCACCTGCTGTTCCAGGGCGGGCAGTTCTACCTGCTCGGCTACTCGCACGAGCGCGAGGCGGTTCGCGTCTTCCGCCTGTCGCGGATCCGCGGCAAGGTGTCCTACGCGACCAAGGCCGAGCACGACTTCCGCCGCCCGGCGGACTTCGACCCGCGCGCCTACGCGAACCGCGCCGACTGGCAGCTCGGCGAGGAGCGCGGCGTCGCCGAGATCCTGGTCTCCGAGCGGATCGCGTGGCAGATCGAGCGCCACTTCGGCCGCTACGGCGAGGTCGAGCAGGCCGACGGCGGCGCGGTGCTGTTCCGCACCGGCTACTCGAGCCCGCGTGGGCTGATCTCGTGGGTGCTCGGGCTCGGCGTCAACGCGCGCCTGCTGGGTCCGGATGAGCTGACGAGCGAGCTCGCGCGGCGGCTGGAGCTGCTGAACGAGCGCCACGGCGACGCGCGCTGCCGGGCGCGGAGGCGCAGGCGACGAAGGCGAAGGGCGTCAACGGCGCGGCTGCCGCGCCGGCGCGCGCGCGCGGGCGGCGCGCGAGTCCGCGGGCGAGGCGGAGGCCGAGGACGCGCAGGTCAGGCCGCGAGGCGGCGATCCGTCCGGAGCGCTTCGCGCGCCTCGTGACGCTCGCGAGCATCCTGATCCAGGCGGGCCGCGCCGGCGAGCGCGTGTCGATCACCGAGCTGTGCGAGCGCCTGCAGCTCAGCGAGGAGGAGCTGCGCGAGGACGTCAACGTGCTCAACGTCGTCAACTTCGGCGGCGGCTCGTACGTGCTGTATGCGGAGATCGACGAGCAGGACGGGCGAGATCGAGGTCGACCCGGAGCCCTACAGCGACAACTTCGAGCGCCCGGCGCGGCTGCTGCCGGTCGAGGCGAAGGCGCTCGTCGCGGCGATCGACCTGATCGGCGAGCACATCCCCGAGGGCTCGCTCGCGAGCGGCGCGCGAGAAGATCGTCGCGGCGCTCGGCGAGGACCCGATGGAGCAGGGCCTGCAGGTCGCGACCGCCGGCGGCGACGACTCGGGGGTCGCGCGGCATGGTCTCGGAGGCGATCGTCGAGCACCGTCTGCTCGAGCTCGACTACTACAAGGAGAACGAGGACGAGACTCGTCGCGCACGGTCGAGCCGTACGCGCTGACGAACGGCCGCGAGGGCTGGTACGTCGCGTCGTTCGATCCCGACGCGCGACGGCGTGCGCCACTTCCGCCTCGATCGGATCAAGCCGCGCGGGTGACCGACGAGACGTTCAGCCGCGTCCGGAGGTCGACCCGGCGGCCGAGGTCGACGGGTGGCTGCGCACGGGCGAGGTGCAGGCGTCGCGGACGCGCGCGCGTGTGGGTCTCGCCCGAGCGCGCGCGCTGGGCGCGCGAGGCACGGCGCGTCGTCGAGGAGCGCAGCGACGGCGCGGTCGTCGTCGAGCTGAGCTTCGCCGGCGTCGACTGGCTCGTGCGCGAGATCCTGCGGGAGGCGGGCGACGCGGCGGTGCTCGAGCCCGACGGACGCGCGCGAGGCGGTGCGCGCGGCCGCGTCGCGCCTCAGCGATGCGCAGGGCAAGGCGGCGCGTCGGCGTACGACCGACCGACGCGCGAAGCTTCAGCCGGCGTAGAGCGGCCCGAAAGCGGGGTAGAGGCGTCGTATGAGCCGCCGCGAGCAGATCCGGATGACGGCGGCCGAGGTCGCGACGTTCCTCGCCGAAGAGCGCACGGTCACGTGCGCGACGATCGGCCCGCGCGGATGGCCGCACCTGATGCCGCTGTGGTACGTGCTGCGCGGTCACTCGGCAGGCGAACCGGGGCCGCGGATCTGGTCGTGGACGTACGGCTCGTCGCAGAAGGTGCGCAACATCGAACGCGACGCGCACGCGACGCTGCAGGTCGAGGCCGGCGAGTCCTACGCGGAGCTGCGCGGCGTGATGCTCGAATGCGACGTCGTCGTGCACCGCGACATCACCGAGATCGTGCGGCTCGGTGCCGAGATCATGCTGCGCAACGCCGTCCCGCGCGGCGAGGCGCCGCTCGAGGAGCTGCCGGCGGAGGCGCGCGACGTGATCGCCGCGCAGGCCCCCAAGCGCGTCGGGCTCGAGTTCGTCGAGCTGCGTCGCGTGAGCTGGGATCACCGCAAGCTCGGCGGCGTCTACTGAGCTTCGCGCGACCGGCGCGCTGCCGTGCCGCACGCGGCGGCTGGGCGCGCCGCTAGGCTGCTCGGCGATGGAGCCGCTGAAGGGACTGATCCTCTCGGGAGGCAAGGGCACGCGCCTGCGCCCGATCACGCACACGAGCGCGAAGCAGCTCGTGCCGGTCGCGAACAAGCCGGTCCTGTTCTACGGGATCGAGGCGATGGCGGCCGCCGGGATCGAGGAGATCGGCATCATCATCGCGCCCGAGACGGGCGCCGAGATCGAAGCGGTCGTCGGCGACGGCTCGCGCTTCGGCGTGCGGATCACCTACATCGTGCAGGACGAGCCGCTCGGCCTCGCGCACGCGGTGCTGACGGCCGAGCCGTTCCTCGGCGCGAGCCCGTTCGTGATGTACCTCGGCGACAACCTGCTGCAGGGCGGGATCGCCGACCTCGTCGCGGCGTTCGTCGAGCACGAGCCGGACGCGCTGATCCTGCTGACGCCGGTGCCCGACCCGGAGAACTACGGCGTCGCCGAGCTCGCGCAGGCGGCGCCGGGCGAGACCGGACGCGTCGTGCGCCTCGCCGAGAAGCCGAGCGAGCCGGCGACGGACCTCGCGCTCGTCGGCGTCTACATGTTCACGCGGGCGATCCACGATGCGGCGCGCGCGATCGAGCCGTCGGCGCGCGGCGAGCTCGAGATCACCGACGCGATCCAGCACCTGCTCGACACCGGCGTGCGCGTCGAGCCGCACATCGTGCGCGGCTGGTGGAAGGACACCGGTCGGCTCGAGGACATGCTCGAGGCGAACCGGCTGATCCTCGACAACCTGACCGAGCGGATCGACGGTGAGCTGATCGACTCGCGCGTCGACGGGCGCGTCGTGATCGAGGCGGGAGCGCGCCTGGAGCGCACGACGGTGCGCGGTCCGGCGATCATCGGCGCGGGCGCGCGGCTGCGTCGACTGCTACATCGGCCCGTACACGGCGATCGGCGAGGGCTGCGAGATCACGGCGTCGGAGGTCGAGCACTCGATCCTGCTCGCGGGCTGCGTCCGTCTCGCATCTCGACGGGCGGATGGAGTCCTCCCTGCTCGGGCGCAACGTCAGCGTGCGCCGCGGCGCGCGCCAGCCGCGCGCGTACCGCTTCATGGTCGGCGACAACTCCGACATCGCCATCCCGTGAGGGTGCTGGTGACCGGCGCGGCCGGCATGCTCGGCCACGACGTCGCGCGCGCGGGCGAGCGCGCGGGGCACGAGCTCGTGCTGCTCGACCTGCCGGAGCTCGACATCACCGACGAGGCGTCGGTCGCGCGCACGCTCGATCGTGTCCGAGCGGAGCCGGGCGGGCTCGACGCGCTCGTCAACTGCGCCGCGTGGACCGACGTCGACGGCGCCGAGAGCGCACCGCGAGGCGGCGCACGCGGTCAACGCGGACGGCGCGGGCGTGCTCGCGCGTGCGGCGGCGCAGATCGGCATGCCGCTGCTGCACATCTCGACCGACTACGTCTTCGACGGCGTCGCGCCGCTCGACGCGGATGGCCGCGCGCGCCCCTACGTCGAGTCCGACCAGACAGGCCCACGCTCCGTCTACGGCTCGACGAAGCTCGCAGGCGAGCGCGCAGGTGCTGGCCGCGTCGCCGCGCCACGCGGTCGTGCGCACGGCCTGGCTGTTCGGCGTCGACGGGCGGAACTTCGTCGCAGACGATGCTGCGGCTCGCGGGCGAGCGCGACGCCGTGCAGGTCGTGACCGACCAGATCGGCTGGCCGACGTGGGCCGGGCACCTCGCGCCGGCGCTGCTCGGGCTGCTCGAGCGTGAGGTGGCCGGCCTCGTGCACCTGGCGGGCGGCGGCGAGGTCTCCTGGAACGGCTTCGCGCGCGAGATCTTCCGCCAGGCGGATGTCGCGTGCCGCGTCGAGCCGGCGAGCAGCGAGCAGATCGCGCGCCCGGCGCCGCGCCCGGCATGGTCGGCGCTCGCCTCCGAGCGCGACGACGTAGTGCCGATGCCGCCGTGGCAGGACGGGCTCGCGGGCTATCTCGCGGCGCGTACGGGCGTCGTGCGCACGTGATGCCTGCGAGGATGTCCGCATGAAACTGCTCGTCTGCGGCGGCGCGGGCTTCATCGGCTCGACGTTCGTGCGCCAGCGCGCTGCTCGAGCACGGCGACGAGGTGACGGTGCTCGACAAGCTCACCTACGCCGGGCGCGACGGAGAACTTCCACGACTTCGCCGAGCATCCGTCGTTCCGCTTCGTGCACGGCGCGATCGAGGATCCGGTGGCGGTGTCGGGCGCGATCGAGGCGGCGAGGCCGGAGGCGATCGTCAACTTCGCGGCCGAGACGCACGTCGACCGCTCGATCGCCGAGCCGGACGCGTTCGTGAAGACGCACGCGCTCGGCACGTACGTGCTGCTCGAGGCGGCGCGCGCGAGCGAGCTGCGCTACGTGCAGGTCTCGACCGACGAGGTCTACGGGTCGATCGAGGCGGGCTCGTTCACCGAGGAGTCGCCGCTGCGGCCGTCGTCGCCGTACTCGGCGACGAAGGCAGGCGCCGACCTGCTCGTGCAGAGCTACTTCCACACCTATGGGCTCGCGGCGACGATCTGCCGCGGCTCGAACAACTACGGGCCGTACCAGTACCCGGAGAAGCTGATCCCGCTGATGATCCTCAACGCGCTGCACGGCGACCCGCTGCCGGTCTACGGCGACGGGATGCAGGTGCGCAACTGGATCCACGCGAGCGACTTCGCGCGCGCGATCGCGCACGTGCTCGAGCACGGCGTCGCCGGCGAGGTCTACAACGCGGGCGGCCCCGACGAGGAGACGAACATCGACGTCGTCCGGCGGATCGTCACGGCTGACGGGCGCCGAGGAGTCGCAGATCGAGCACGTGCGCGACCGGCCGGGTCACGACCGCCGCTACTCGCTCTCCTCGGCGAAGGTGCGGGCGCTCGGCTGGGAGCCGCGCGTGCGCTTCGCCGAGGGCCTCGAGCAGACGGTCGCGTGGTATCGCGAGAACGCGTGGTGGTGGGAGCCGATCCGCTCGGGCGACTACCGTGCGTACTACGAGCGCCAGTACGGACGCGCTCTCGCCTGAGCGGCGCCTCGCGCGAGACGATTGTCTGTGGACGTTTTGTCCGTCGTACGTGAGAGTGCAGGGATGAGCACCTCACGCGAGCAGTTCGCCGAGAACCTGAGGCGCCAGCGCGATCGCGTCGGCCTCTCGCAGGAGGCGCTCGCCGACGTCTGCGAGCTGCACCGGACCGAGATCAGCCTGCTCGAGCGCAGCAAGCGCTCGCCGCGTCTGGAGACGATCGTGATCCTCGCGCGGGGCCTTGGCCTGTCCTCGCCGGGCGAGCTGCTCAAGGGGATCAGCTGAGCCGAGCGGCGCGCGCCGGGGCGCAGGGCCGCCCGACCGCAGCGCGCCGCCGTGCGCCGAGCTGCGTGCGGATCGCCGTCAGCTGAACGACGAGATCTTCCACTTCTTGCCTTCCTTGACGAGCGACATCGTCGAGAGCTTCTTCTTGCCCGAGTAGATGCTTTTGACGTGCGCGAGCGCGCTCGCGCCGGTGACCTGGACCGATTCGACGGTCAGTTCGACCGAGTCGATCTCGGCGAGCTGTTTCTTGATCGCTTCCTGACAACCGCCGTTCGCGCCTTCCAGGCGCTTGACGACGGCGCTCGCGAGGTCGTCCTGGCAGATCTTCTTCGCTTCGCCGGCGGTCGCGTTGCTCTGCAGGTCTTTGACCGTTTCGGCGGCCGCCTTCGCTTCGCCCTTGAGCCCCGACGTGGAGACCGTCTGCGCGCATGCAGAGAGCCCGAGGGCGAGCAGCGGCACGCAGAGCAGCGCGGGGGAACGCATGAAGAGGACGCGCATCGGCCGCAGAGAGTACGGGACCGAACGGGAGGACGGCCCCAGCCCGGGGCCGCTTCCCTCTCGGCGGAGCTCCGGCGAGCTCAGCTCTGCTCGTCGTCGCGGCGAAAGCCGAGGCGCGCGGAGACGCGGTCGGCGGTCGAGACGAGGTGCGGACCGAGCGCGTCGACGAGCTCGCCGAGCGTGATCAGCGAGCTCGGGACGGCGATGTCGACAGCCGCGACGACCTGGCGCGCCTCGTTGCGCACGGGGGCGGCGATCGAGTAGAGATCCTTGGCGAGCTCTTCGTCGTCGACGGCGAAGTTCGCGTCGAGCACCTCGTCGAGCTCCTCGCGCAGCGCTTTCTTGCTCGTGATCGTGTTCGGCCCGTGCTTGACGAGCTTCGTCTGCGCGATCAGCTCCTTCTGGTCGCTGTCGGGCAGGTTGGCGAGCAGCAGCTTGCCCATCGCGGTGCAGTAGGCGGGCAGGCGTGAGCCGGTGCGCGCCTCGACGCCGGCGCCGCCCTGGCCGCGACGGAAGCTGCGCGCCTGATCGACGTAGAGCACCTCGGGGCCGTCCAGCACGGCGAGGCTGACCGTGTAGGACGTGCGCTGGCGCAGCTCTTCGAGGTACGGCTGGGCGTGCTCACGCAGCCCGGTCGAGTTGAGCGCCGACATCCCGAGGTCGGTGACGCGCAGCCCGAGGCGGTACTTGCGCGACGCGCCCTGCTCGAGGTAGCCGAGCGCCAGCAGCGTGATTACATAGCGGTGTGTCGTCGAGCGGCTCATCCCGAGCTCGTCGGCGATGTCTGCGATGCCCAGCACTGGGCGCTTGGGCGTGAAGCAGCTCAGGATTGCCAGCCCGCGCTCGAGCGACTGTGAATAGCGCGGTTCGCGCAGGCTCGGAATCGACCACGCCGGCTCTTGCGTGGATGCGGAGGCCTTCGGAGCTTTTGAACTTGTTCTGGGCATGTGTATTCGGGTCCCTGTCCTTGTTGGGGCGTAGGGGCTCTTCCTCGTCCTGGAAAAATCCCTCGTTGTCAGAACCGCGGCTGGGGAAGCCGCGGCGTCAGACGATCATAAACACTCTGTGGCAGAAGAACGATAGACCGGTCTATTGTCGTTTATTTCGTACGCAGCACATTAAAACCTGCTCGTCATTTCGACAAATTGAGAAGGCCGAGTCCGGCGAATACGCCGGCTCTGCGGCTTCGCCCGGAGGACGCTGCGTGTGCCGGCTCGGTGGCCGCGCCCCTGCGCTCAGGCAGGGCGCTGCGCGAGGAAGTGCTTGCTCAGCATCGTCTGCTGCCCTTGGTAGTTCGATTTGACGTCAGCTCCGTAGAGCACGTCGGGCTCTTCGGCCATCCGCTCGAACGCGAGCTTGCAGACGGGCTGTCCGTGCTCGACCATGAACGACACGTCGCGCGCGCGCACCTCGAGCGCCGCCCGGCTGCCGCCGGTGCCGCCGCCGCGCGAGTAGCCGAAGCCGGGATCGAAGAAGCCCGCGTAGTGAGTGCGCAGCTCGCCGGCGGTCGGGTCGTAGGCGAGCATCTCGGCGGCGTAGGACGGAGGGATGCTGACGCCCTCGGCGCTCAGCAGCAGGTAGAAGACCTCCGGCTCGAGCACGATCCGCTGCTTGGCCTCCGGATGGACCGGCTCCCAGTAGTCCTGCCAGCGCAGCGCGCCGACCCTTGTCAGGTCGATCGGCAGGCTGTTCTTCTTCGCGCGGTAGCCAACCGTGCTGTCGGGGCCGCCCGACGCGTCGAGGCTGAGGAACAGGCCGTCGCCGAGCGAAAGCGAGGAGCGCTCGAGCGGCCGCTCATCGCGGAACAGCAGCGGCACATTGTCGTGCAGCTCGAGCAGCTCGCTGTCGCTGAGGCGCCCGTCGCCGTCGATCAGCCGGACCTGATTGAGCGCAAGGCCGGTCTTGACGCGGATCGCGAACGTTCGCGGGACGACCTCCAGGTAGAGCTTGCCGCGATAGCCGGCGGCGATCTCGTCGAACCGGTGGCTGCGATCGGTCAGCACGCGCGTGAACACGTCGAGCCGCCCGGTCGAGCTCTTCGGGTTCGCCTTTGCACGGACGCCGTCGGGCAGGCGCAGCTCCTCGACGAGCGGCACGAGGTACGGACGGTCGCGCTCGAGCGTCGCGCCGTCGCGCAGGTCGATCTGTTCGAAGGCCAGGTCGGCGACCTTCTGCTCGACCGTCGAGTCGCTGTCGGGCAGGAAGCTGCAGCGCAGCACCCACGCGCGCTCGCCGAGCCGCAGGTCGATGCTCGCGGGCTGAACCGACTCGGCGGGGATGCGCCACTCGCCGGCGAGCACCCAGTCGCGCGCGATCGCCTCGCGCAGGCGCTGGGCCGGCAGCACGCCTCCGCCGGCTCGCGGTCCGGGCGGCGCGGGCTCCGGGTGGGACTCGGTCGCGGGTGCGCTCGTCACGGCAGCGTCAGCTCTGGCACGCGCGCAAGTCTATGGACGGCCGGCGTCGAAGCCCTCGCCGGAGGCCGAGGGTGGCTGCCCGCCGCCGCCGGCCGGTTGCCCGCGGGCAACGACGGCCGCGCTGGGACAAGTAGGAGACGCCACTGGCGGATCGCGATATGTGGAAGTAGCGTCCTCAGCGGAACGTCGCGGCAAGCACGTTTCGCGACGCGTCCTACCGATCGGAATCAGACGAAAGGACAGTTCGCAGCACGGGGGAACAGTCTTGGGCGTCGTTTTCCCTCTCCGGCGGCGCCCGAGGAGAGGCCAAGGGCGTCACCCCCTCGATGCCGGGTCTCCGCGGACGCCGCAGCTCGTCGCCCGGCCGCGGTGTCCGTGAAGGCCCGGCGCGGAACGCGGAAGGGCAGGGCCGCCATGCTCGGCCGCGCGGCCTTGGACGCGACCGTCGCGCCGGACGGGCTGCTCAGCGCAGCTCGCGTAGCGTCGGGAACGGCACGACTTCGCGGATCGACTCGACGCCGGCGAGGATCATCAGGAGACGGTCGACGCCGATCCCACCGCCGGACGTCGGCGCCATCCCGTATTCGAGTGCGCGCACATAGCCCTCGTCGTGCGGTTGCGGCTGGTCGCCGTCGTCGCCGGGGCGGTCGTTGCGCTGTTTGACGAAGCGGTCCCACTGGTCGGTCGGGTCGTTGAGCTCGGTGTCGCCGGAGAGCACCTCCATGCCGCGGATCACCGTGTCGAAGTGCTCGCCGAGCCGCGCGTCGCGCGCGTGGCGCTTGCAGATCGGGAAGAGGTCGAGCGGGAAGTCGAAGACGTGCGTCGGCTGGATCAGGAACGGCTCGACGTGCTTGCTGTAGACGGCTTCGACGAGCTTCGCCCAGCTCTTGCCGCGCTCGCCGGCGGCGTCGTCGAGGTGCTCGAGCAGCTGCTCGCTGCTCGCCTCGAGGTAGTCGATCCCGACGGCGTCTTCGATCGCGTCGCGCAGCGTGATCCGCGCCCACGGTTTGGCGAGGTCGATGACGGTGCCGTCGTACTGCTCGATGCGCGTCGTGCCGAGCGTCCGCAGCGCGACCTGCTCGGCGACCTCTTCGCACCAGACGGCGATGTCCATGTAGTCGGCGTACGTCTGCATGCACTCGAGGATCGTGAATTCGGGGCTGTGCCTGTGCGAGATCCCCTCGTTGCGGAACGCGCGGCCGAGGTCGTAGACGTTCTCGAGGCCGCCGACGATGCAGCGGTTCATGTACAGCTCGACGGAGATGCGCAGGTGCAGCGGCGTGTCGAGCGCGTTGTGGTGCGTCGCGAACGGCCGCGAGGCGGCGCCGCCGGCGAGCGCCTGCAGGATCGGCGTCTCGACCTGCGTGAAGCCTTTCTCGCGCAGCACCTCGTGGATCGCCTCGATCGTCTTCGTCCGTTTGAAGAACATCTCGCGCGTCTCGGCGTTCGCAAGCAGGTCGAGCTCGCGATAGCGGTAGCGCGAGCCGACGTCCTCGACACCGTGGAAGCGGTCGGGCGGCGGGCGCAGCGCCTTCGCGAGCAGCGTGCAGTCGCGCACGCCGAGCGCGAGGCCGCCGCGCTGCGTCACGTAGACGTCGCCCTCGACGTCGACGATGTCGCCGATGTCGAGGCTCGTCATCTGCTCGTACGCGCGCTCGCCGACGGCGTCGCGGCGCGCGAGCACCTGCAGCGTGCCCGACTGGTCGCGCACGTCGAAGAACGTCGTCTTCGCGTGCGCGCGGCGTGCGATCAGCCTGCCGCACACGCGGTAGCTCAGCTCCGGGTGCGCGCCGGCGTCCATCGCCGCCGCGTCGTGCGCGCTCATCACCTCGGCGATCCACGTGCGCGGCATCCGCTTGTGCAGATGCGGGTAGGGCTCGACGCCCTCGGCGCGCATCCGCTCCATCTTCGCGCGGCGCTCGTCGGCCCCGACCGCCTCGACGCCGGCGGCCTCGACGGCCGGAGCGTCCAGGCCCGCAGCCGCGACGCTCGCAGCCGTGCCCTTCGTCCGCTCGACGCCCGTGGTCTCGACGCCCGCTCCGCCGGCCGGGACACTCATGCGGCGACCTCGTCGCGCTGGCGTGCGGCGACCTCGCGGACGAGGAAGCTCGCGAGGTGGTGCGGGTAGGTGCCGCGCGAGAAGCCGGCGTCGAAGCCGAGCTCCTTGGCGAGCTCGTTCGAGACGCGTGAGCCGCCGCACGCGAGGATCGTCCGCTCGCGGATGCCCTCTGCTTCGACGACCTCGACGAGCTCGGTGAGGTTGCGGATGTGCAGGTCCTGCTGCGTGACCGTCTGCGAGACGAGGATCGCGTCGGCGCCGAGCTCGATCGCCCTGGCGACGAGCCGCCGTTGGGGACCTGGCTGCCGAGGTTGTGCGCATCGAACGCGCGGTAGCCTTCGAGTCCGCGGTTGCCCTGGAAGCCCTTGAGGTCGAGCATCGCGTCGATGCCGACGCTGTGCGTGTCCGAGCCGGTCGCAGGCGCCGACGACGACGATCGGCCGGCCGACGTGCTCGCTGGCGAAGCCGTCGATCTCGTCTTCGCTGAGGTACTCGGCGTCGAGCTCGGAGACCCGCTGGAGCGTGTAGTCGACGCTGCCGGGGAACTCGCCGTAGACGAGGAAGTGCGTGTAGCCGTCGAGCAGGCGCTGATGGTGGACGACCTCGGGTCGCGCGAGGCCGAGCTGCGCGGCGAGCGCGAGCGCCGTCTTGCGCGCGGCCGGGCCGTGCGGGACGGGCAGCGTGAAGCTGAGCTGGACGACGCCGTCGCCGAGCTGATCGCCGTACGGGCGCACGTGCGTGAGATCGGCTTCGTGGAGATGCTCAGGCAACGGGAGCGCCTCGTAGGACGTCGATCATCGGGTTGAAGTAGTCCTCGCCGGCCGCGACGATCCCCTCGCCGCCGCGACCGCCGTCGATCCGCCGGCGCACGTCGCCGAACGTGCCGTCTTCGATCGCGCCGAACATGCCGACGTCGACGATCCGTCCGAGCAGCTCGTGCGCCTCGCGCAGCACGTCCTGCGCGCGCGTGTTGATGATCCCGCGAGGGCGGAACCGGATCTCCTCGCCGAGGTCGCGCGCGTAGTTGAAGACGTAGTCGACGCACTCGAGGCCGACGACGCGGTCGTGCAGGTGCGGCGTGAAGACGCCCTCGGTCGGCACGCCGGCCGTCTGGATGCCCTGGCCGGTGGCGATCGTGATCAGGTTGAACAGCGTGTCGCAGGCGTGCGTGCGGAACAGGTTGCCGTCCATGTGGCGCGTCGGCGGCATGTACTTGATCGGGCAGTCGGGGAACAGCTCGCGCGTCAGCTGCGCCTGCGCCCACTCGTAGAGCAGGCCGTTCGTCGTCGGCGGGTCGATCTCGAAGGCGTCGCCGAGCGCGATCAGCTCGTCGGGCATGCCGGAGTCACGCGCGAGCTGGTGGTTGATGAACTGCGAGGCCGTCACCGAAGGCGCGGCGCGCAGCGCGTCGGCGGTGCGCAGGTAGTTGTCCTCGCCGGTGTTGATGACGATGCTGAAGTGCCCGGCGATCATCCGCGAGACGCGCTGGTCGATCATCGTGCGCACCGGGTTGATGTCGCGGTAGAGGATCCCGTAGAGCGCGTCGTTGACCATGTTGTCGAGGCCCTCCATCGCGCCGAGCGTCGCGAACTCGGTCATGCACAGGCCCGAGCAGAAGCTCGACAGGCGCACGTAGCGCTCGTGGCGCTCGCACCACTCGTCGAGCGCATCACGCAGGATGCGGAAGTTGGCCTGCGTGGCGAACGTCCCGCCGAAGCCCTCGGTCGTCGGCCCGTAGGGAACGTGTTCGAGCAGGCTCTGCGCGGTCGAGCGCGTCATCGAGACGACGTCGCCGCCGGTCTCGGCGACGGCGATCGCGTGGACGACGTCGTCGTAGACGTTGCCGGTCGCGCTGAGGACGTAGCGCAGCGGCGCCGGTCCGCCGAGGCGCTCGCGCAGCTCGCGGCGCTCGTCGGCGCGGCGGCGAACCTCGGCCATGCGAGCGCGGCACTCCTCGGCGACGAGCTCGCGGATCGCGCCGTCCTCGGCGCGCGCGAAAGCGAGCAGGTCGAGCTCGCGCGCGCCGACCGCCTCGGCGATCTGCTGCGGCGATTTGCCGGTCTGGATCATCGCGTTGCCGAGCCAGTCGGCGACGCCGCGCTGCAGGCCGCCGCCGGCGTGCACGTGCTCGACGAGCGCGTTCGGCAGCGGGACGTCGGCATCGTCGATGCCGTCGACGCCGAGGAAGCGGACGACCGAGCGCTCGACCGAGAGCGTCGTGCGGTTGGCCGTTTCCTCGGCGAGACGCGATGCGATCTCGGCCGCGGCCTGGCGGCACGACTCGATCAGCCCCGCGTCGAGTTCGAGCTTCGGTTGCATCGTGCGCGAGCCTAACCAGTGGCTTCCGCACGCCTTACGCACGCGCGCGAACGGCGCGAAAAGCCCGACGCACAACCACGCATGACAGCGAAAATGTCTCTGTTTCGGCGTCGGAAACGCTCGCGCGGATCTTCGAGCGTGGGCATGTGGCGCGCGACGCCAGCGGTTTCGGGGGGTTTCGGCGAATCGGGGTCGAAAGGGCGCCGCGCGTCGTTGACATCTCGCATCGCGTGGCTAGCCTCGCCGCACCGTCATGGCTATCGACATCGCACAGATGGACGCTCCGCCGGGCCTGCTCTTCGAGGCGCCCTCGGCAGCGCTCGACGAGTCGCGCGTGGCCGAGCTTCGCGCTCGTGGAGCGGCCCGGCGTCTGCCTCCGGCGACGCGTGACCTGCTGAAGGACGCGCCGTACATCGTCGACTTCTGCGACCCGGCGCCGACGACGGCGCTGCACGCCGGCTACCTGCGCAACATCGCGCTCGGCCACGCGCTCGCGAGCGCGCTCGAGGCGGCCGGCGCGCACGTCGCGCGCCAGACGCAGATCGCCGACGCCGGGCTCGACATGGGCGCGGCGATGGCCGGCTACATCGGCTTCGCGCGCGAGGGCGACCCGGCGGGCGCGCGCGAGAAGAGCGACCACTTCGTCGGGCGCCTGCACGCGCTGCACTGGCACGAGGCGCAGGGGGGCGACGCGATGGCGCGGGAGCTGCTCGCGCGCCTGGCGAGCGGCGATCCGCGGATCCGCGAGCTCTGGCACACGATGCGCGACTGGGCGGTCAGCGGGCAGAACGAGACGCTCGCGCGGCTCGGCGTGCACTTCGATCGGACGATCTTCGACTCGCAGTACGCGCCGCGGATCGCGCCGCTCGTCAAGCTCGCGCTCGCGCAGGGCGTGATCGCGGGATCGCCGGACGGTCCGCTCGCGTTCGAGGCCGACGCGCGCTTACAGAACGAGCCGGCGCACGTGCGCCTGCCGCTGATCGGCGAGGACGGGATCGCGACGAAGGACCTGCGTGCGCTGACGATCTGGCGCTCGCTGATGACCGAGATGACCGACGTGACGCTGATCCGCCTGACGAGCGAGGAACGGCGCGACAACCTCGACGAGATCCTCCGCGGGCTGGCGCCGGGCGCGAACGTGTACCCGACGGCCGTGCTGCACGCGGAGGTCGCGACCGATCGCGACGACGGCCCCGGCGGCGAGAGCACGCTGCTGATCGACGAGCTGCTCGATGCGCTCGTCGAGCACGAGGACCTGCGCGCGCTGGCGATCGAGCAGCGCGCCGGCTGCGCGGCGCAGGACCTCGCGGCGATGGTGCTGATGGGCATGTGCCTCGACCACCCGCTGCACGAGGCGCTGTCGATCACGCGCGAGCGCGTGCTCGACCCGAGCGCGAACGCCGGCTGGACGTTCGCTCGCGCGTGGATGAAGGCCTGGGACCCGCGCAACGACGGCGGCCCGCTGCCGCTCGCCGACGACGAGCACTACCGCTCGGTCGTCGCGCAGTCGCAGCTGCTGCCGCTGCTCGACCGCGCGATCAAGGGCCTCGACGTCCTGCGCCTCGTGCGCTTCCTCGCGCGAATCGGCGAGTGGTACCTGGAGACCGATACCGACCCGGCCGTCGGGCGGATCATGCGCTCGCTGCTGTCGAGTGGACTCGGCAGCATCGGGCTCGTACGAGCACAGGAGGTGAGCGGCTGATGGCGACGATCGACAGGACGCGCATCACGGGTCCCCGCATCGACGGGGGCGGGATCGACGGGACACGCAGCTACGAGACGTCGATGGCCGACCCGAACGCGCTCGAGAACGATCTGCGCTCGTTCTACCTGACGGGCTCGGAGGAACCGAGCATCTTCGAGGAATGGGAGCACGGGATCGCTCGCGGCGACTCGACGACGCCGTCGATCTGCTCGCCGACGTACCGCTGGTGGATCCTCGAGCACCTGCGCAACGCGCTCGACCGCGATCGCCGCAACCTGCTGCTGAGCCTCGGCGCGGGCAACGCGTTCGTCGAGCGCGTGCTCGGTCGCGAAGGCTATCCGGTGCTCGCCGTCGACGCGCTCGAGCAGGCCGTCGAACTGGCGCGCAAGGCCGGCGTGCCGGCGATCTGCCAGAACCTCTACAGCTGGCAGGCGCGGCGCGAGTACTGGGACGTCGTCTACGCCGACGGCCTGCTCGGCCACCTGCACGACGGCAACGACGGCGCGCAGCGCGCGCTGCGCCTGTTCCACAGCTGGCTGAAGCCGGACGGCGGGACCGTCGTGATCTCGAACGACTCCCCGAAAACCGACGAGCCGGTCCAGCAGTCGGCGAACGTGCCCGGCTTCTTCTGGCTGTCGGAGGGATGGATCGCTGACGAACTCAAGCGCGCGGGCTTCACGCACGTCTCGGCCGCGTCGATCGACTACCGGCGCCCCGTGTCGGGGCTGCGGACGCGAGCGATCATCACGGCGCACCGGACGGCGTAGAGGCCGGCAGATGCCGATCAGCGAGCACTTCGAGCGTCGCTTGGAGTCGATCCTGCCCGAAGTCGCCGAGCACTTCGGCACGCCGTTTCACATCTACGACGAGCAGGGCATCCTCGCGGGCGTCGAGCGCCTGACGGCGGCGTTCGGCACGCTGCCGTTTCACGAGTACTTCGCGGTCAAGGCGCTGCCGAACCTGACGATCCTGCGGATCCTGCGCGAGCACGGGCTCGGCATGGAGTGCAGCTCGATCGCCGAGCTCGAGCTCGCCGGCGACTGCGGCGCGCGCGGCGAGGAGCTGTTCTTCACGTCGAACAACACGACACGCGCGGAGTTCGACGCGGCGCTCGCGGCGGGCGCGATCGTCAACGTCGACGACGTGACGCTGATCGGCAAGCTCTCGGCGCCGCCGGCGCTCTGCTCGTTCCGCTTCAACCCGGGCCCGGAGCGCCTCGGCGACGAGCTGATCGGCGCGCCGACCGAAGCGAAGTTCGGCGTGCGTCGCGACCAGCTGCAGGGCGCCTACGAACGCGCGCGCGAGCTCGGCGTCACGCGCTTCGGCCTGCACGCGATGATCGCCTCGAACGTGCTGACCGTCCAGCCGCTGCTCGCGACGATCGCGATGCTGCTCGCGCTCGAGGACGGGCTTGCGCGCACGCTCGGGATCGAGCTCGAGTTCATCAACGCCGGTGGCGGGCTCGGGATCCCGTACCGCCCCGACGACCACACGCTCGACCTGCCCGCGCTCGGGATCGGCGCTGCACAGCTGCTGAACGCGCACGAGCAGCGGACCGGACGCCGGCCGAAGCTGTTCTTCGAGGCCGGCCGCTACATCACGGGGCCAAGCGGCGTGCTCGTGACGCGCGTGATCAACCGGATGAGCAAGTGGCGCGAGTACGCCGGCGTCGACGCGGGGATCGCGGCGCTGCTGCGCCCGGCGATGTACGCCGACGCCTACCACCACGTGACGCTGCACGGCGACCGTGGCGAGCGCGCACGCGAGGTGCTCGACGTCGTCGGCTCGCTGTGCGAGAACAACGACAAGTTCGCGATCCAGCGCGAGCTGCCGCAACTGCGCGAGGGCGATCTGCTGCTGATCCACGACACCGGCGCGCACAGCCTCGCGATGGGCTTCAACTACAACGGGCGGCTGCGCCCGCAGGAGCTGCTGCTGCGCTCCGACGGCAGCGTCGAGCTGATCCGCCGGCGCGAGGAGGTCCGCCGCGACTACTTCGCGACGCTCGAGTTCGAGCCCGACGTGCTCGTGCCGGACGGCGCCGCGGCGCCCGAGCGGGTGCCGGCGGAGGTGGCGTGAGGATGGCGACGATCGCGTCGATTGCCGACTTCGGCGGCCTCGACTCGCTGCACGAGCGGATCGACGTCCTGTGGGAGCGGCGCGAGGAGCTCGACGATCGCGACGCCGGCGTGCAGGCGTGCGTGCTGAGCGTGATCGAGCTGCTCGACCGCGGGCGGTTGCGCGTCGCCGAGCTCGACTGCGACGGCGACGTCGTCGTGCACGAGTGGCTGAAGCGCGCGATCGTGCTGCTGTTTCGCGTGTGCCCGCTCGAGCACACGGAGGCCGGGCCGATGCTGTTCGCCGACCGCCTGCCGCCGAAGCGCGGCTGCGCGGGCGTGCGCGTCGTGCCGGGCGCGTACGCGCGCTTCGGCTCCTACCTGGCGCCCGGCTCGATCCTGATGCCGAGCTTCGTCAACGTCGGCGCGTACGTCGGCAGCGGGACGCTCGTAGACACGTGGGCGACGGTCGGCTCGTGCGCGCAGATCGGCGAGCGCGTGCATCTCTCCGGCGGCGTCGGCGTCGGCGGCGTGCTCGAGCCGATGCAGGCGGCGCCGGTGATCGTCGAGGACGATGCGTTCATCGGCAGTCGCTGCATGCTGATCGAAGGCGCGCGCGTCGGCGCCGGAGCGGTCGTCGGCGCGGGCGTCATCCTCTCGCCGACGATCCCGGTGATCGACGCCGACAGCGGCGAGGAGATCTCGCGCGGGCGGATCCCGCCGTGGAGCGTCGCGATCGGCGCGACGCGCACGCGCGCGTTCGCGGGCGGCGAGTTCGGGCTGCCGTGCGTGCTCGTCGTCAAGCGCCTGCAGCCGGGGCGAGCGCCACGACAAGGTCAGGCTGAACGCGCTCGTGCGCGACCACGGCGCGGCGCTGTAGCGAGCGCCTCGCGCAGGCGCGAGCCGCGCAGCAGCTCGGCGGCGCGCCGAACGCGCTCGTCGCGCGGCGTCAGTGCGACGCGCAGGTATCCGCCGCCGCCGGCGCCGAGGTAGGAGCCGGGCACGACGAGCAGCGAGGCGTCGAGCAGGCGCTCGTACGCGCGCAGGTCCTCGCCGCCGGGAGCCGAGAGCCAGAGGAAGATGCCGGCGCGGCCGCCGGCGTGCGAGAGCCCGGCTCCGTGCGCGGCGGCGGCGAGCAGCTCGCGGTTGCGCGCGTAGCGCTCGCGCGCACGCTGCACGTGCGACTCGTCGTTCCACGCGGCGATCGACGCGCGCTGCACGAATGTCGGCGGCGTCGTACCGACGTCGCTGCGCTGGCGCCTGATGCGTTCGACGATCGCCGCGTCGCCGGCGACGAAGCCCGAGCGCAGGCCGGCGAGCGAGGAGCGCTTGGAGAGCGAGTTGAAGACGACGACGCCGCTGCGATCGGCGAGCTGCAGCGCGGACGCCGGCGGCTCGCCTTCGAACCAGAACTCGGAGTACGTCTCGTCGACGGCGAGGATCGCGCCGCTGCGCCGGCAGCGCTCGGCGAGCTCGTCGAGCAGTGCGAGCGGCGCGACCGCTCCGGTCGGGTTGTGCGGGCTGACGACCCAGACGATCGCGACCGAGTCCCACGCGATCGCGCCAGGGTCGGGGAGCCATGCGCCGGCCGTCGAGAGCGTCTGGCTGTCGACTTGCAGGCCGGCGGCGAGCGCGCTGCGCTCGGGGACCGGATAGGAGGGCGAGCCGACGGCGATCGTGTCGCCGCGCTCGGCGAACAGGCGCGCGAGCAGCGCGATCGGCTCCTTCGCGCCGAGCGTCGGCAGCAGCTCGCGCTGCGGGTCGAGCGCGACGGCGTAGCGGCGCGCGACCCACGTGGCGATCGCGTCACGCAGCTCGGGCAGGCCGCCGGCGCTCGGGTAGCTGCAGAGCGCCTCCGACGCGGCGGCCTCGACGAGCGCCTCGCGCACGAGGAGCGGCGCCGGATCGGTCGGCTCGCCCATGCTCAGGTCGGTCACGTCGACGCCTTCGGCCTGCGCTGCGCGGCGCGCTTCGGCGAGCCGCAGGAACGGATAGCCGGGGGCGCGCTCGACGTTCGCGTTCAGGCGCACAGGAACTCCTCGAGCGAGTCGTGCGCGCGGAGCAGCGCGGCGATCGCGCAGCGCTCGTCGGCGCTGTGCGCGAACGCCGGATCGCCGGGCCCGAAGTTGACGGCGTCGATCCCGGCGGCGGCGAGTTCGGCGACGGGCGTCCACGCCTGCTTCGGCTCGGCCGGCGCGCCGGCGGCGGCGAGCAGCCGCGCGATCAGCGGGTTCTCGTGCGGCGGCAGCGCGCCGGGCGAGTTCGAGCGCACGGCGAGCTCGCCATACGGCTCGCACCAGCCGCGCAGCGCGCGCTCGGCCGCGGCGCGATCGAGCATCGGCGAGTAGCGGAAGTTGACGTTCGCGGTGCATTCGCCCGGGATCACGTTGCTCGCGAGACCGGCGTGCAGCGTCGTCACGGAGACGACCTGCGTGTAGTCGAGCCTGCCGATCGTCTCGCGCTCGGGCGCGAGCGCGTGCAGCGCGCGGATGCCGGCGACGGCGTGGTCGATCGCGTTGTCGGCGAGCCACGGGCGCGCCGAGTGCCCGGCGCGGCCGTGGAACGTCCAGGTCGCGTCGATGTTGCCGAGGCAGCCGGCCTGCACGACGTTCGCGGTCGGCTCGAGCACGATCGCGAGGTCGGCCGAGCGCAGGCCGCGCTCGCGCCCGAGCAGCGGCGTCAGCGCGCTCTGCGCGGCCGGCAGCTCCTCGCGTCCGAACAGGACGTAGCCGACGTCGACCGAGCGGTCCTCGCGCGCTCCTGTGGCGCCGGCGAGCGCGAGCTCGAGCAGGACGGCGACGCCGCCCTTCATATCGCACGCGCCGAGCCCGACGACGTGCTCGCGCTCGAGCCGACCCGGCCAGTTACGCTGAGCGGGGACCGTGTCGAGGTGGCCGACGAGCAGCACGAGCGGTCGCTCGCCGCGACTCTGCGCACCGGCGATCACGCACGTGTCACCGCCGTCGCGCGCCGGTACGCCGCCGTCGCGCAGGACGCCGAGAACGTGCGCGGCGATGTCTCTCTCTGCGCCCGACTCGGAGGCGATGTCGACGAGCTCGAGCGTGCGCTCGGCGAGTTGCGTCGCGATGTCGGTCGATCGGATGCGCGTGGACGTCATGGCTTTCGGACCGCACCGCGTTTGCTCGCGCTCGCGCCGGCGAGGCCTGCCCGGAATTCTCCCAGCGCCGCGCGCGCTAGCCTCGAAGGCGTGCCGCTCTCGGGCTTCACCCCGCTCGTCCGCGACTGGTTCGAGCACGCCTTCGAGGCGCCGACGCCGGCGCAGGCGCAGGCGTGGCCGGCGATCGCGGCCGGCGAGAACGTGCTGCGTCGGCGCCGACCGGCTCGGGCAAGACGCTCGCGGCGTTCCTCTGGGCGCTCGACCGGCTGAGCACGGAGCCGAGGGCCGAGGGCGCGGGCACGCGCGTCGTCTACGTCTCCCCGCTGAAGGCGCTCTCCTACGACATCGAGCGCAACCTGCGCGCGCCGCTGCGCGGGCTCGGCGCCGAGGACGTGACGCGTCGGCATCCGCACCGGCGACACGCCCGCGCGCGAGCGCGCGGCGATGCTGCGCAAGCCGCCCGACATCCTGATCACGACGCCCGAGTCGCTGTACCTGATGCTGACCTCGCAGCGCGCGCGAGATGCTGCGCGGCGTCGAGGCGGTGATCGTCGACGAGATCCACGCGGTCGCGGCGACCAAGCGCGGCGCGCACCTGGCGCTGACGCTCGAGCGCCTCGAGGCGCCAGGCCGGCGCGCGCGCGTCCAGCGGATCGGGCTGTCGGCGACGCAGCGCCCGCTCGAGGAGGTCGCGCGCTTCATGGTCGGCCCGCGCGCGCGAGGCGACGATCGTCGACGCCGGGCACGCGCAAGCCGCTCGACCTCGAGATCGGCGTGCCGGTCGAGTCGATGGCGAACCGGGCCGGACGGCCGATCCGACGCCGATCCGCTCGAGCCGCTGGTCGGCGGCGAGGCGACGCGCGCGCTCGATCTGGCCGGCGATCTACCCGCAGCTGCTCGAGCTGGTGCGGGCGCACCGCTCGACGATCATCTTCGTCAACAGCCGCCGCTCCGCCGAGCGCCTCGCGCTGCGGCTCAACGAGCTCGCCGCCGAGGCGACGCGCCGGCGAGGCGGCGCCGCCGAGATCGCGCGCGCCCACCACGGCTCGCTCGCGCGCGAGGAGCGCACGACGATCGAGGAGCTGCTCAAGGCCGGCGAGCTGCCGTGCCTCGTCGCGACCTCCTCGCTCGAGCTCGGCATCGACATGGGCGCCGTCGACCTCGTGATCCAGGTCGAGTCGCCGAAGTCGGTCGCGCGCGGGCTGCAGCGCATCGGCCGCTCGGGCCACGGCGTCGGCGACGTCAGCAAGGGGCGGATCTTCCCGAAGTTCCGCGGCGACCTGCTCGAGTGCGCGGTCGTCGCGCGGCGGATGCGCGAAGGGCTGATCGAGCCGACGGTCGTGCCGCGCAACGCGCTCGACGTGCTCGCCCAGCAGATCGTCGCGATCGCTGTATCGGCCGAACCGGCGAAGCCGGCGGCGACGGCGAGCCGGGCGGCGGCATCGCGGTCGACGAGCTGTACGCGCTCGTCACGCGCACGCCACTCCTACGGCGAGCTGCGCGCGAGCTGCTCGAGAACGTGCTCGACATGCTCGACGGGCGCTACCCCTCGAGCGAGTTCGGCGAGCTGCGCCCGCGGATCGTCTGGGACCGCCTCGCCGGCACGATCCGCGCGCGCAAGGGCGCGCAGAAGCTCGCGGTCGTCAACGCCGGCACGATCCCCGACCGCGGCCTGTACGCGGTCACGCTGCCCGACGGCCGGCGCGTCGGCGAGCTCGACGAGGAGATGGTCTACGAGGCGCGCCCCGGGCAGACGTTCCTGCTCGGCGCTCGACGCTGGCGGATCGAGGAGATCGGCCGCGACCGCGTGATCGTCACGCCGGCGCCCGGGCGCGCCCGGCGCGGTGCCGTTCTGGAAGGGCGACTCGGTCGGGCGCCCGAAGGAGCTCGGCGAGGCGATCGGCGCGTTCTCGCGCTGGGCCGTCGAGCAGGCCGCCGGAGGTGCTCGAGCGCGACTACGACCTCGACGCGCTCGCGGCGCGCAACCTGCTCGAGTACCTGCGCGAGCAGCAGGCCGCGACGGGCGTGCTGCCGTCCGACCGCACGATCGTGGTCGAGCGCTTCCGCGACGAGATCGGCGACTGGCGCCTGTGCGTGCTCTCGCCGTTCGGCGGGCGCGTCCACGCCGCCTGGGCGCTCGCGCTGTCGGCGCGGATCCGCGAGCGCTACGGGCTCGAGGCCGACGCGATCTGGTCCGACGACGGGATCATCGTGCACCTGCCGACCTCGACGCCGACGACGCCGAGGCGCTGCCGTCGGCGGCCGAGCTCGTGCTGCTCGAGCCGCGAGGAGGTCGAGGAGGCGATCGTCGCCGAGCTCGGCGCCTCGGCGCTGTTCGGCGCGCGCTTCCGCGAGAACGCCGCGCGCGCGCTGCTGATCCCGCGCGCCTACCCGGGCCGGCGCACGCCGCTGTGGCAGCAGCGCCTGAAGGCGCAGACGCTGCTCGAGGTCGCGCGCCGCTACCCCGACTTCCCGATCATCCTCGAGACCTACCGCGAGTGCCTGCGCGACGTGCTCGACCTGCCGGGGCTCGAAGCGCTGCTGCGCGCGCTGCACGCGCGCGAGATCTCGCTCGTCGAGGTCGAGACGCCGACCGCCTCGCCGTTCGCCTCCTCGCTGCTGTTCGACTACGTCGCGACCTACATGTACGAGGGCGACGCGCCGAACGCCGAGCGCCGCGCCGCGGCGCTGTCGCTCGACCGCGAGCTGCTGCGCGAGCTGCTCGGCCAGGAGGAGCTGCGCGAGCTGATCGACGCCGGCGCGCTCGCGGCGCTCGAGGCCGACCTGCAGCGCCGCTCGCGCGATCCGCAGCGCGACCTCGCGCGACGAGCTGCACGACGTGCTGCGCCACGTCGGCGACCTGACGGCCGAGGAGGTCGCGAGCGCGTCCTCGACGGCGTCGACGCCGGCGCGATGCTGGCCGAGCTGGTGCGCGAGCGCCGCGCGGTCCGCGCTGCGCGTCGGCGGCGAGCAGCGCTACATCGCGGCCGAGGACGCCGGGCTCTACCGCGACGCGCTCGGCGTGGTGCCGCCGGGCGGGCTGCCGGAGGCGTTCCTCGCCGACGTGCCCGACGCGCTGCGCGAGCTCGTCGCGCGCCACGCGCGCACGCACGGGCCGTTCACGACCGCCGAGCTGCGCGCGCGCTACGGCGTCGACACGAGCGCCGCTGCGCGAGCTCGAGCGCGACGGCGAGCTCGTGCGCGGCGAGCTGCGCCCCGGCGGCGTCCGGCGAGCGCGAGTGGTGCGACGTCGAGGTGCTGCGGCGCCTGCGCCGCGCGTCGCTCGCGGTGCTGCGCAAGGAGATCGAGCCGGCCGACGCAGCGCGCGCTCGCGGCGTTCCTGCCGTCGTGGCAGGGCGTCGATCGCCATCCGAGCGCCGGCGCCGGCATCGAGCGCCTGCGCGAGGTGCTCGTGCCGCTGCAGGGCCTCGCGCTGCCGGCCGAGATCTGGGAGCGCGACGTGCTGCCGCGGCGCGTCGGCGCCTACTCGACAGCTGGCTCGACAGCTCTGCGCGGGCGGCGAGATCGTCTGGGTCGGCGCCGGCGCGAGCGGGCGCTCCGGCCGCGTCGCGCTGTACTTCCGCGACGACGCGCCGCTGATCGGCCCGCCGCCGCGCGCCGCGAACGCGACGGCGCCCGCCGAGCGAGGCACGAGCTGATGCGCGCGCGGCTGCGCAGCGCGCCCTGCTTCTTCGGCGACCTGGTCGCCGAGCTCGACGCGCCGGCCGAGGCGCTGCACGAGGCGCTCTGGGACCTCGTCTGGGCGGGCGAGGTGACGAACGACGCCTGGGCGCCGCTGCGCGCGCCGCGGCTGGCGCTCGCGCGCGGGCGCGCGCAGGCGCCGGCGCGCCGTACATCGCGTCCGCCGCTTCGCTCGCGCCGCAGCGGCGCGCAGGGCCGGTGCAGGGCCGCTGGTCGCTGACCGCGCCGCTCTTCGCGCCGGCCGGCGAGCCGGCCGCCTCCGGCCCGGCGCGCCGGCGCGCGCTCGCCGAGCTGCTGCTCGAGCGCTACGGCATCGTCACGCGCGAGCTGGTGCTCGCCGAGGGCGTCCAGGGCGGCTTCGCGGTCCTCTACGACTCGCTCGCCCAGCTCGAGACGCTCGGCGTCTGCCGCCGCGGCTACTTCATCGAGGGGCTCGGCGGCGCGCAGTTCGCGCTGCCCGGCGCCGTCGAGCGCCTGCGCTCGCGCACGGCGCGACCGCCGGCGAGGGGCCGCGCCGCTCGTGCTCGCCGCGGCCGACCCGGCGCAGCCGTATCGGCGCCGCGCTGCCGTGGCCGAAGCGCGACGGTCAGGGCCGCCGCCCGGCGCGCGTCGCCGGCGCCTACGTCGTGCTCGTCGACGCCGAGCCTGCGCTGTACGTCGAGCGCGGCGGGCGCGGCCTGCTGACGCTCGCGCGCGAGGCCGATCGCGAGCCCGCGCCGGCTGGCGACGGCGAGGACGATCCGCGCGCGAGCGCGCTGCGAGCGCTCGCCGACGCGGTGCGCGCCGGACGCGTGCCGAAGCTCTCGCTCGAGCGGATCGACGGCGAGCCGGCGATCGCCTCGCCGCTCGCCGCGGAGCTGCGCGAGCTCGGCTTCCAGTCGGGTCCGCGACGGCTGACGCTCAGCGCCTGAACACGCGCCGAGGGCGCCCCTCGCGGGACCGCTCAAATGGACCCCGTTCGGGCAATCGGTCCGGCGATCTGGCCGGTGGAGACAATCCTGGAAGGGGCTGTCGCATTCCGGTATAAAGAATGGAGAGGACAACAAAAGTAGGCTTGCGTTTCTACTGGTGATCGTTTAGTGTCTCGAATCGTGGGGATGAGCGGAACTCATAGGGGACCCGCACCGCTGTACCGGAGGCTTCCGCACGGTCCGAACGGGATGACCCGCGAGGATGTGGCGCGAAACCAGCGGGCCCGGATGTACGGCGGGATGATCGAGGCGGTCGCGCAGCGCGGCTACCCGCAGACGACCGTCGCGCACGTGATCGGCTTCGCCGGCGTCTCGCGCCGCGCCTTCTACGAGCAGTTCGCGAACAAGGAAGCGTGCTTCCTCGCGACGTACGACATCATCGTCGCGCGCGCTCGCAAGCTCGTGCTCGACGCGTGGTCGCGCGAACGCGGCTGGGCGAACCGGCTGCACTCGGCGTGCAAGGCGCTGCTCGACGACGTCGCCGACCAGCCGAAGGGCCCGCGCCTGGTGCTCGTCGACTCGCTCGGCATCGGCCCGCGCGCACGCGAGCGCATGACGCTCGCGTCGATGACGTTCGAGCGCGTGATCGGCATGGGCTTCCAGGCGCATCCGGACGGCGTCGAGCTCTCGCCGCTGACGATCCGCGCGATCGTCAGCGGGATTCGCCACGTCGCGTTCACGCGGATGTACGAGCAGCGCGAAAAAGAGCTCTACACGCTGACCGACGAACTGCTCGACTGGATCGAGTCCTACCGCTCGCCGCTCGCGCGGCGGCTGAACATCTCGGGCGTCGTGCGCGCCGGCGAGGTCGAACCGCAGCCGGCGGCGTTCCTCGCGAGCGACGACCGGCGCGCGCGGGCGCTCGGCGCGCTCGTCCACCTCACGCTCGACGAACGCTACAGCGAGCTCTCAGACCCGCAGATCGCGCAGTTCGCAGGGATCTCGACCGAGGCGTTCCACAAGCTGTTCGCGACGAAGGAGGCGTGCTTCCTCGCGGTGCTCGACGAGTTCGTCGCCGAAGCGATGGAGGCCGTCAAGGTCGCCGTCGCGCGCGCATCGGACTGGCCCGAGGCCGTGCACCTCGCGGTCGGCGCGCTCGTCGAGTACTTCGCCGCGCACGAGGCGCTCAGCCGGATGGCGTTCATCGACATCTTCGACGTCGGCCCGGGCATGATCGGGCGGATGACGCGCTCGATCGAAGACTTCACGAAGCTGCTCGACGAGCTCGGCCCGGACCCGCGACGCGGCCCGCTCGTCACGCGCGAAGCGGTCACCGGTGCGATCTGGGGGATCGTCTCGAGCTACACCGCGCACGACCGCGTGCGCCAGCTGCCGAGGCTCGTCGATCAGATCACGTTCGTCGTGCTCGCGCCGTACATCGGCGCGAAGCCGGCGATCGAGACGATCGAAGCCGCGCGCAAGCCGCTGCCGAGCGACTACTGAGCGACGCCGCGCACGCGCTCGGCGCGCGCCGGTACACGCGTCCGCGACCTCGCCGCCGCGGCGATCTGCGATCGTGAGACGCGATGCCCGAGCGCACTCCGACGACACCGTTGCGCGAGCGCCCGCGCCGCGCCGGCCCGCTGCGCGTCGGCCACAAGGGGGCCGACCTGATCGAGCCGGGCAACACGACGGCGAGCTTCGATGCCGCGCTGCGCCACGGCGTCGACATGATCGAGCTCGACGTGCTCCCCGAGCGGACCGACGGCAGCGGCGAGCTGCTCGTCGCGCACGACTACGAGGATGCGCACGCGCGTACGCCGCTGCGCTTCGAGCAGGCGCTCGACCACCTCGCCGGCGAGGCGTTCGCGGGCGTCGAGCTCGATGTGGACGTCAAGCTGCCAGGCTACGAGCTGCGTGTCGTCGAGGCGCTGCGCGAGCGCTCGCTCGTGCAGCGCACGCTGATCAGCGGCATGTTCGGCGAGTCGCTCGCGCGTGTGCGCGCGGCCGAGCCGGGCCTGCGCCTCGGGCTCTCGGTGCCGCGCGTGCGCCGCGACTACACGACGCATCTGCTCACGGCGATCCCGGCGCTCGCGATCCTCACCGGCTACCGCGCGCTGCTGCCCGACCGCGCGCTCGCCGGCCTGCGCGCGCGCCGCTTCGACGCCGTCATGGCGCACTGGCGCGTCGTCACGCCGAAGCTCGTCCGCCGCGTGCACGAGGGCGGCGGCGAGCTGTACGTGTGGACGGTCGACGACGCGTCGCGCATCGCGCGGCTGACGGCGCTCGGCGTCGACGGCATCATCACGAACGATCCACGCCTGTTCCCGCACCGCGGCGCCTAGGCGATCGCTGGTCAAGCCTCGCAAGGACGCAGCGAGCGTGGCGTGCTGGCCGAAACGGGGATGCGAGCGGAGCGAGTGTCTCCCGGCTTCGGTACGCGAGCGAGCGAGGACGCCGCGAGGCGCAGATCAGCGGTCGTCTAGCCGATCACGCAGGTTGCGGCCGAGTAGCCGGCGGGATCGGAGCCGGCGAGGCTCGTCCGTCCGGCGCTCGTCGGCCGCGAGGCCTGTGCGACCACGGTCGTTCCGTGGCGCCACTGGAAGCTGACGACGCCGCGCATCGTCAACGCCGGCTGCCCGGCGACCGGGCTGAGCTGGAAGCTGCGGCCGCCCTGGCGAGCAGACGCGGCGCTGCCGACGTTCGTCCACGCCGGCGAGACGCCGCCCGCGAGGTCGGTCCACGCTTTCGTCTTTTCGTTCATGTACTGCAGGCGAAAGCGCATGTACATCGTGTCGTGCGCGTCGCGGTCGCCCGGCATCGACCCGCGCACGCCGAGCGTGTCGGGCTGGTCGGTCGCGCTGCACACGTCGATCGTCGCCCACAGCAGGCGCGAGCGCAGCAGCGTCTGCGCTTCGACCGGATGACTCGGTGTCGCCGCGCCGGCGGCGCCCGGCGCCGGCAGCGCGCAGACGGCGGCCGGCGCGAGCAGGCAGAGCGCGAGCGCCCGGCGCGCCGAGCCGGCGCGCGTGCGAGCGTTTGTCGCGGCTGTGAGCATCTGCTTGAAGATACCCTCGCGAAGCGCGCAGTTGCGCCGTGTGTCGAGCATCTGTGGGCACGCCGACCGGCGTGTGATATGCCTGCCTGATGGCCGGGATGAGCTCACAGGAGGCAGTCGAGCTGCTCGGCGGCGTGCCCGTCTTTCAGACGCTCGTCCGCGAGGATCTCGAGCGGATCGCGCAGTTCGCCGTGCCGCGCGACTTCGAGCCCGGCGAGGTCGTCTTCCGCGAGGGCGACGCGAGCGACACGTGCTACATCGTCCGCTCGGGCCGCGCGCGCGCGATCCGCACGCACGCGGGCGGGCGCACGCTGACGCTCGCGACGTTCGGCCCCGGCGACATCTTCGGCGAGCTCGCGCTGTTCGAGGACGAGAAGCGCTCGGCGACCGTCGAGACGATCGAGCCGACGAGCACGCTCGCCGTGCTCGGTCCCGACATGCGCCGGCTGATGTCAGAACACGCCGAGATCTCCGCGCGCCTGGCGATCGCGCTCGGCCGGCGCCTGCGCGAGACCAACGAACGGCTCGCGCGCCAGTCCTTCCAGACCGTCCAGAGCCGCGTCGCCATCGTGCTCGCGCAGCTCGTCGACCAGGAGTCGCCCGGCGTCGAGCGCGAGTCGGGCGACGGCGCCCGCGGCGACGTGCTCGTGACGGCGACGCAGGCCGACCTCGCGCAGCTCGCCGGTTCATCGCGCGAGTCGGCGAGCCGCTTCCTCGCCGTGCTCGAGCGCGCGGGCGTCATCTCGCAGGGAAGGGGGCGGCTCGTCGTGCACGATCGTGACGCGCTCGAGCAGTATGTCTTCTAGGGCGCGCGGCGGCCGCGGCGGGCGCAGGCGCAAGCCCGGCCGGCGCCCCGCGCACGACCGTCCCGCGCGCGAGCGCTCGGCCGGCGGCGTCGTCGTGCGCGGTGAGGAAGTCGTCGTCATCGTGCCGACGCGGCGCGCGTCGGACGGCTCGAAGGTGCTCGCGCTGCCGAAGGGGCACATCGACCCCGGCGAGACCGAGATCGAGGCGGCCACGCGCGAGGTGCGCGAGGAGACAGGCGTCGTCGGCGAGCCGGTGCGCGAGCTCGGCGAGTCGCGCTACTGGTACCGGCGCGACGGTCAGACGATCCCCAAGTCGGTCCTGTTCTTCCTGTTCGACTACGTCGAAGGCGACACCGACGACCACGACGACGAGGTCGAGCAGGCGCGCTGGATCACGCTCGCCGACGCGCAGCGCGAGCTCAGCCATGCGGCCGAGCGCGAAATGGTGCAGCGCGCGGCGGCGTACTTGGAGGAAAGCCGCAAAGACCGATAGCCTGCGCTCCGTGCAGGTGCTCAACTTCTACTCGACGATCTTCGCCGACGAGCTCAAGCGGGGGCGCAAGACGGCGACGATCCGGCTCGGCGACAAGTCGGGCAAGTACCGCAAGAACCAGCTCGTGCTCGTCACGATCGGCTATCAGTACTCGCCGCGCGAGCGCATCTTCGAGGCCGTCATCGACCAGGTCGAGGTGATGAAGCTCGCCGATCTCTCGCCGCGCGACATCAAGCACGACAACCCCGAGTTCCGCCGCCACGAGGAGCTGATCAACTTCCTCGAGCAGATCTACGACCGGCCGGTCTCGACGCAGGACGTCGTCACCGTCGTGCGCTTCTCGCAGATCCTCGAGAACCCGAGCGGCATGACCGCCGCGATGAAGGGCTTCGGCGGCGCGCAGAACTGAGGGCGCTCCGCGCGCCCTGTCTGGGCGTCGCGCTCGTCGCGCCCGGCCGCCGCAGTCGCGCGCGGCGCTGCGCGCGCCGCTGAGACGCCGAGGAAGCAGTCATCGTCGATTCGTTGGCAGTTTCGCTGTCAACTGCCAATTTCGCTTGAAGATGGGCCATGCGCCGGATATATTGAGCGCAACCGTTGGCACTCTCCGAGGAGAGTGCCAGAGGCGTTCTCGTCGCCGGCGCACGCCGGACGCAGGCGGGGGCGCCCGAAGCACTCTCTAGATGGAGGTATTCCCAAGATGAAGCTCAAGCCCCTGGGCGATCGGTTGATCGTGCGGGCGATCGAGGAGGAGCAGACCACGGCAAGCGGTCTCGTGCTCCCCGACACCGCCAAGGAGAAGCCGCAGAAGGGTGAGGTCGTGGCCGCCGGCGACGGCCGCCTCGACGACGACGGCAAGCGCATCCCGCTGGACGTGAAGAAGGGCGACGAGGTCCTCTACAGCAAGTACGGCGGGACCGAGATCAAGATCGACGGGGAGGACCTGCTCGTTTTGCGCGAGTCCGACGTCCTCGCCCTCGTTGAAGCCTAAGGAGATTTAGATGGCAAGCAAGGAGATCAAGTACAACGGCGACGCGCGCGCGGCGCTCGAGTCCGGCGTAGACGCCGTCGCCAACGCGGTCAAGGTCACGCTCGGCCCGAAGGGTCGCTACGTCGTCCTCGACAAGAAGTTCGGCGCTCCGACGATTACCAACGACGGCGTCACGATCGCTCGCGAGATCGAGGTCGAGGACGTCTTCGAGAACCAGGGCGCGCAGCTCGTGCGCGAGGTTGCGACGGCGACCAACGACGTCGCCGGCGACGGCACGACGACGGCGACCGTGCTCGCGCAGGCGATCGTCAAGCAGGGCCTGAAGAACGTCGCCGCCGGCGCCAACCCGCTCGCGCTCAAGCGCGGGATCGAGAAGGCCGTCGACGAGGTCGTCAAGAACATCGCCTCGCAGTCAAAGGAAGTCTCCGGCAAGGACCAGATCGCGCGCGTCGCGACGATCTCGGCCGGCGACGAGGAGATCGGCGACGTCATCGCCGACGCGATCGAGAAGGTCGGCAAGGACGGCGTCGTCAACGTCGAGGAGGGCCAGACGTTCGGCATGGACCTCGAGTTCACCGAGGGCATGCAGTTCGACAAGGGCTACATCTCGCCGTACATGGTCACCGACCAGGACCGCATGGAGGCGACGCTCGAGGACCCCTACATCCTGATCGCCAACTCGAAGATCGGCTCCGTCCGCGACGTGCTGCCGGTGCTCGAGCAGGTCATCCAGTCGGGCAAGCCGATCCTGATCATCGCCGAGGACGTCGAGGGTGAGTCGCTTGCGACGCTCGTCGTCAACAAGCTCCGTGGCACGTTCACGGGCGTCGCCGTCAAGGCCCCCGGCTTCGGCGACCGCCGCAAGCGGATGCTCGAGGACATCGCGATCCTGACCGGCGGCGAGGTGATCACCGAGGAGATGGGCCTGAAGCTGGAGAACACGCAGCTCTCCCAGCTCGGACGTGCGCGCCGCGTCGTCGTCGGCAAGGACACGACGACGATCGTCGACGGCAACGGTGACGCCGAGGCGATCAAAGGCCGGATCAACCAGATCAAAGCCGAAATCGAGAACACCGACTCGGACTTCGACCGCGAGAAGCTCCAGGAGCGCCTCGCCAAGCTGTCCGGCGGAGTCGCCGTCGTCAAGGTCGGCGCGGCGACCGAGACCGAGATGAAGGAGAAGAAGCACCGCGTCGAGGACGCGCTGCAGGCCACGCGCGCCGCCCTCGAGGAGGGCATCGTGCCGGGCGGCGGCGTCGCCCTGCTGCAGGCCTCCTCGGCCATCAGCGTCTCCGAGAACGGCGCCTCGGCCGACGGTTCGGACGACGAGCGCACCGGTGCGCGGATCGTCCTGCGCGCGCTCGAGGAGCCGCTGCGTCAGATCGCGGCGAACGCCGGCCTGGAGGGTTCGGTCGTCGTCAACGACGTGCGCAAGGCCAAGAAAGGCCAGGGCCTGAACGCCGCGACGAACGAGATCGTCGATCTCGTCGCCGCAGGCGTCATCGACCCGGCGATGGTCACGCGCTCGGCGCTGCAGAACGCCGCGTCGATCGCCAAGAACATCCTCACGACCGAGGCGATCGTCGCCGAGCTGCCCGAGAAGGAAGGCGCAGCCGCCGGCGGTGGCATGCCCGACATGTCGGGGATGATGTAGGTCGCATTCGCGTATCGGCGGCCGCCGCCCGGCGGCCGCTGCTCGAGGGCCCGGCACGATGCCGGGCCCTCGTCGTTTCGAGGCATGCGAAGCGCGCCGCGCGGCGTCCGAGAGCGGCGCGTGACGGCGCCGGGACTGCGCGCCCAGACGGCCTGCAGCCGCCGCGCGAGGCGCGATGTCTCTCACCTGCACATCGCCGGAGCTGTCTCTCTTTAGAGCTCGTGTGCCAGGGTGGTTTGATCCGGCAAAACGCCTGGATCTACGCGGTCCACGGGTGCCGCTGCGCCGTGCGCCGCTTGCCGCCGAGCGCGCGATGCTTGACTCGCGGCCGGCGAAAAATATCTTTGCGCGAGCGTTGCAAGGGGCCGACCGTCGGAGGAGCCAACACGCAGATCAGCGTCACGCGCACCAGTACCTTAATCGGTGAAAGGGCCGGTCTTAAACATCGGTGATCCGGGTTCGAGCCCCGGCTGGTGCATGCATTTCGAGCACGACCGAGCCGGCCATGACCACGAACCTGTTCGACTACTTCGAGGATCTCGCAAGCGACGAGGAGACGCCGGCGCGATGGGCCGCGCGCGTGCCGCGCCGCCCGCGTGAGGACTACGACGTGACGCTCGTCGCGCGTTCGCCCGACTGGCGCTCGGACCCCGACTCGCTCGCCGCGCTCGAGCGTGTCCGCTCCGAGCCGTGGGTGCGCGAGGCGCTCGCCGACGGCGAGGTCGTGCGCCTGCGCCTCGACGACGGCTGGATCGAGACGACCGGCGCCGCGCTCGAGGCCGGCGGCAGCTCCGAAGCCGAGCTCTCTGACGTCGCGCACGGTCGCCGCGTGTCGATTCAGTTCTGGGACGCGAACGCGACGAAGGCGCTGCATGTCGGGCACCTGCGCAACCTCGCGATCGGCAACGCGCTCGCGGCCGCGCTCGCGCAGGCCGGCGCCCACGTCGAGCGTCGCAGCCGGATCTCCGACATGGGCCGCGCGATGGGCGAGGCGATGGCCGGCATCGTCAAGAGCGGGCGGCACGTGCAGGGCTTCTCCGACGGAGACGGCAAGAGCGACCACTTCGTCGGCGAGTGCTACGCCGAGTACGTCGCCGCCGCCGGCGTCGGCGCAGTCGACGGCGCCGACCAGGCCGAGGACTCGCTGATGCGCGAGGTCCACGTCCAGGACGACAGCGCCGACGAGCTGATCAAGCGCGTGCTGCGCGGCGACCGTGAGGCGCTCGAGCTCTGGTACAGGACGCGCGCATGGGTGATCGCCGGGCAGCGCAAGACGCTCGCGCGGCTCGGCATCGCCTTCGACCGCGTCTTCTTCGAGTCCGACTTCCTGCGCGAGACGACCGAGCTCGTCGAACACGGCCTGCGCCAGGGCACGCTCAAACGACGCGCAGACGGCGTCGTCGTCTACGACACCGGTCTGAAGGAGCTCGAGCAGATGCCGCTGATGCGCGCCGACGGCCTCTCGACGCAGCACCTGCGCTCGCTCACCTACGCGCTGACCGCGCCCGAACTCGAGCAGATGACCTCGATGCAGGTGACCGGCACCGAGTGGGTCTCGCACCTCGCCGGCATCCGCAAGCTCGCCGCGGAGCTGCGGCCGAGCCTCAACGGGGACTTCCACCCGAGCCGCAGCATCTTCCACGGCATGGTCTCCAGCAGCGAGCGCGCCGTCACCTCGAGCGCCGGCGCGCAGCTGATCGACGAGCTCGTCGAACGGATCGACGAGCAGATCGACTCCGACCCCGCGCGCCATGCCGTGCGCCGCGCGCATCCGTCGCCCGAAAACCTCGCCGCGCAGGTTGTGCTCGGGTACTTCCTGCCGTATCCCGCGACGCCCGACGTCGAGTTCGCCGCCGACCGGCTGCTGTGCGACGAGGAGAGCCTCGGCTGGGATCTCGCGCGTGCGCAGGCCTCGCGCGCCGGCGCGAGCGCGCCCGCCGTCGGCCGCCCCGCGGAGGACCCGTCCTACCGCTTCGCCGTCGTGCAGTCCGAGCTCTACCGGCGGCACCTGCGCCTCGCCGTCGAGCGCTACGACCTGCGCCCGCTCGCGCTCTACCTGCGCCACCTCGCGCGCTGGCACCTCGAAGCCGACAGCGGCGAGCACGTCGAGCGCGTCGTGCAGACGCTGCTGGCGCGCAGCGCCCGCGGGCTCGGCCTGGAGGCGACGCGATGAGACGCCCTGTGTCAACCCTCAGCGGAAAGAATTCTGTTGAGTGCTCGATGCCGGTTGAGCTCGTAGGGCGTGTTCTCCTGCCAGCAGCGCCAGATCACGCGGGTCCAGGCACGTCCGAGGATGCGGATCGCGTGGGGGTGATCGGCACCGCGGGCGCGGGCGCGCTGATAGACGTCTTTGGCCCACGGGTGCCAGTGGCGAGTGCTGTCGGCGAGCACGCCGACGTGCCCACGCAAGCGCTTATCGCAAGCCCAGCGGAAGCTGGCGCTCCTGCGCTTGCCCGATTGGATCGTGACGGGCGCCTGGCCGGCGTCGGCCGCCAGCGAATCCTTCGTGGGGTAGCGGGCGCGGTTGTCCCCGATCTCGGCCAAGAGCCCTGCGGCGGTCACGACGCTCTTGCGGTCGCGGAAGAACGCGAGGAAGAGCGGCCCATCGGGGTGTGCGCGCACGGCGCCGGCGATCTGGCTGGTGAGCTGGCTGAGCTGCTCGACGATCGGGCAAAGCGCGGCGACGAGCCCGAGCACGGCCGCCCGACGAGCGTCTGCCTCGAGTTCGCCAACGACAGCCTGGGGAGCGTTTCGCAGCCTCTGAAGCAGCTCCGCCGGCGATCTGCGTCCGCAGTAGGCGTGGCGTGCGAGGAAGCTTTCCAAGCGCTTCTCGCCAAGGCCCCGCGTATCGGCCGGGCTCGGATAGCGATGCAGGAAGGCCAGCGCGATCGGGCTGTCCACATCGGCGAAGATCCGCGCGGCGCCGGGCCAGCAGGCCTCAAGTTGCGAGCGCAGCTGGTTGGCGAGCTGAACGCGTGCCTTGACGAGGTCCTCGCGGGTGCGCACGAGCGCCCGCAGCGCGAGCGTCTCATCGCCACACGGCGCAAGCGCCGGGAAGCGGTGGCGATCGGTGCGCGCCAGCTCGCACAGGACCATCGCGTCGAAGCGGTCGTCCTTGCCCGCGGCCGCGCGGAAGCGATCGCGCGCGGCCTTGATCTGGTTGGGGTGGATCGCAAGCACCTGGACGCCGCCGGCCAGCAGGCGCCCGACGAGCAGGCCGTCGGGCCGCTCGATCGCGCAGAGCTCGACCTGATGGTCTCTGAGCAGCTCCACGAGCGCGACGATGCCGCGCTCGTCGTGAGCGAAGCGCTCGGTCGCGAGCACCCCGCCCAACTCGTCGGTGATGTGCACGTCGTGCCACTCACTCGCCCAGTCGATCCCGCTAATTGCGCCCACAGATCCTCCTCCTGTCTCGAGGTTCGTTTCAAAGAGGCCGACCAGGAGGTACCGTGGCGAGTGCTCATAGGCAGGCCCTCTGAGGGGCAACGCCCTGTTGTCGCTCTGAGTGCCTCACACCGCCGGGAGGCGCATGTCTCATCGTGGCCGTCAAAGCGGCTAGCGAGCGAGGCGCTCTCCCGGCGGTGGTCAGCTATGTGCGCTGAGCAGTCTCGGCGCTCGCCCTCCCTGCGGTCGGGCGAGACCTCCCTCTCTCGGAGAGAAAAGGAGAGCAACCTCGACGCTCAACGAGTAGAGGTTCTCCTATGAGCACGCTGCTGATCGACAACTACGACTCCTACACGTACAACGTCTTCCACCTGCTCGCCGCCGTCGCCGGCGAGGAGCCGATCGTCGTGCACAACGACATGGTCTCCTGGAAGGCGCTCTCGCGCTGGGACTTCGACGCGATCGTGCTCTCGCCAGGACCCGGTCGCCCGCAACGCTGGCACGACTTCGGCGTCTGCGCCGACATCCTGCGCCACGCCGAGGTTCCCGTGCTCGGGATCTGCCTCGGCCACCAGGGCATCGGCAACCTGCTCAGCGGCAACGTCGGCGCCGCGCCGATCGTCATGCACGGGCGCCTCAGCCGCGTGCACCACGACGACACCGGGCTGTTCGCCGGCATCCCGCAGGGGTTCTCGGTCGTGCGCTACCACTCGCTCGCCGTCACCGGGCTCGGCCCGGAGGGGCGTGTCACGGCATGGACCGACGACGGCGTCGTGATGGGCATCGAACACCGCACACGGCCGCTCTGGGGCGTGCAGTTCCACCCCGAGTCGGTCGCGACCGAGCACGGGCGGCGGATCGTCGAGAACTTCTACGAGCTGCAGGGTCGGCGTGGGCGTCGACGTCCGCGCCCGGCGCGTGGGGACGCGCCGCCGGCGCGACGCCCGTCCGGGCGTCGCGAGCAGCACGCGCAGCTGCGGCTGCGCGTGCGCTCGCTCGCCGGCGAGCCCGCGACAGAGCCGCTGTTCGAACGGCTGTTCGGCGAGCTCGACCACGCCTTCTGGCTCGACAGCGCCGACGCGCCGACGCGCCTCGCGCAGTGCTCCTATCTCGGCACGAGCGCCGGCGCCGAGCGCTGCGTGCTCGAGTACGACGTCGCGACGAAGACCGTCCACACGCACGGCGCCGGCGCGAGCAGCGCCGAGCGGGGCTCGATCTTCGACGTACTCGACCGCGAGCTCGCCGCGCGCACGCTCGAGCACGCCGACGCGCCGACGCGCGGCCTGCTCGGCGGCTTCGTCGGCTACCTCGGCTACGAGTGCAAGGCCGACTGCGGCTCGCCGAACACGCATCGCTCCGACGTGCCCGACGCGGTCCTGATGCTCGCCAACCGGCTGATCGCCGTCGACCACGTCGCGCATCGCACCGACGTCATCGCGGTCTGCGCCGACGGCGATCGCGAAGCCGAGCAGTGGCTCGACGAGGCCGAGGCGGCGGTGCGGCGTCTGCTCGACGCGCCGTCGCCTCGGGCCGGTTCCTGCGAGGAGGATCCCGGCGATCTGCCGGCGCACGACGCGCCGGTCACGTTCCGCTGCGGGCGCGGGCGCGAGCAGTACCTCGCCGACATCGCGCGCTGCCAGGCCGCGCTCGCCGCCGGCGAGTCCTACGAGGTCTGCCTGACCGACCAGATCTCGACCGACGCGAGCCCCGACCCGTGGGAGCTCTACCGCGTGCTGCGGCGCACGAACCCGGCACCGTTCGCCGCGTATCTCAGGCTCGGCGAGCTGACCGTGCTGAGCTCCTCGCCCGAGCGTTTCCTCTCGGTCGACCGCGAGCGTCGTGTCGAGGCGCGCCCGATCAAGGGGACGACGCGCCGCTCGCCCGACCCGGTCCAGGACGCCGCGCTGTGCGCCGAGCTGACGAACGACGAGAAGACCTACGCCGAGCACCTGATGATCGTCGACCTGCTGCGCAACGACCTCGGACGCGTCTGCGTCCTCGACAGCGTGCGCGTGCCCGAGCTGATGGTCGTCGAGCAGTACACGACCGTGCATCAGCTGATCTCAACGATCACCGGCGTGCTCGAGCGCGATCGCACGCCCGTCCAGTGCGTGCGCGCGTGCTTCCCCGGCGGCTCGATGACCGGCGCGCCGAAGCTGCGCACGATGAGCATCATCGACGAGATCGAGCGCGTCGCGCGCGGCGTCTACTCGGGCGCGATCGGCTACTTCTCACTCGACGGCCACGTCGACCTGAGCATCGTCATCCGCACGATCGTCATGCGCCCCGGCGCGACGACGATCGGCGCCGGCGGCGCGATCGTGATGCAGTCGGACCCCGTCGAGGAGTTCGACGAGATCCTGCTCAAGGCGCGCGCGCCGATGTCCGCGATCGCGCGCGCCGTCACCGGCAGCGCCCGCGCGAGGCGTGGCACGTCGAGCTCGAGCCCGACGCGAGCGTCGCGGGCGTCGAGAGGACGGCGCGAGCGGCATGCGCCGGCCGGCTCAGGCCCCCGTCGCGCGGCCGGGCGAGCACGCCGCCCGGCGCCGTTCGGCGCCGGCGCGCGCCCGAATGGCGCGGGACCGGCGAGCGCGTGGACCGTCCGCCGCGCTTCGCGCGCCGACGTCGCCGGCGTCGTCGTCGCCGTGCAGGAGCTGCTGCTCGAGCTCGGCGGCACCCCGCCGGCCGGCGCATGCGCTCGAGCGGACCGCGCGCGAGCTGATCGACGACCACGGCGCCGGCGCCGTGCTCGTCGCCGGGCTGCGGCGCCGACGTCGTCGGCATGCTCGCCGCGAGCTGGCAGCTCGCGCTCCACGTGCCCGGGCAGTACGCGACGATCCAGGACCTGTGGGTCCACCCGGCGTGGCGCAGCCGCTCGATCGGCGGCGAGCTCGTCGATGCGCTCGTCGAGCTCGCGCGCGCGCGCGGCGTCGCGCGGATCGAGGTCGGGCTGCCGCGCGAGAGCTTTCGCGCGCTGCGCGCGACCGAAGGCTTCTACCGCGAGAACGACTTCGAGCCGCTCGGGCCGCGCATGCGGCGGGTGATCTCGAGCGGACCGGTCTCGAGCCGTTCCGCCGCCGGCTCGACGAGCTCGACGATCAGATCACGCGCCTGCTCGGCGAGCGCTTCCAGATCTGCCGCGAGATCGCGCTGTACAAGCGCGAGCACGAGATCCCGATGATGCAGCCGGCGCGCGTCGTCGAGGTGCGCGCACGCTACCTCGCGCGCGGCGCCGCCGCCGCGCTGCCGCCCGACTACACCGAGGCGCTGTTCGAGCTGACGATCGCCGCGACGTGCAGGATGGAGGACGAGCTGATCGGCGCCGCCGGCTGCCCAGCGAGCAGGCGTTCCGCGGCATGACGCGCCCGACGTTCATCACGCTCGGCCCGGCCGGCACCTGCCACGAGAACGCGCTGCGTCACTACCTCGCCTTCCAGGGGCATCGACGACTTCGACCTCGTGCTCGTCGAGGACCTGCTCGGCGCGATCGTGCGCGTGCGCGACGAGCCGCGCACGTTCCTCGTGCAGTGCAGCGCGCACGTGCAGGTGCACCTCGTCACCGAGCGCTACCACGAGGACGTGTTCGTCATCGACACGTTCATCTACCCGACGAAGGAACTCGGGCTCGTCTTCCGCCGCGACCGCGACGAGCATCGGAGCCTCGGCATCGTCTCGGCGACAAGGGCTATCTCGACCTCTCGCGCTGCCGGACGATCGTCGATCAGCCGTCGAAGCCCGTCGTCGCGCGCAACCTGCTCGCCGGCCGGTTCGACGCGGGGCTGACGCACGTGCACCACGCCGAGGAACACCCCGACGAGCTGCGCCTCGTCGGAGTACTACGGCGCCGTCGACACGACGTGGGTCGTCTACGGGCCGCGCAAGCGCTTCCGCGGCGAGGTCATCGCGATGCACAACCCGTGGCTGTTCGTCGATGCCGACGCACGCGACGTCGTGCACGCGGACGCGCAGGCGGCCGTCTCGCTCGACGCGCGAACGGCCGGCGCCTAGCCGGCTGACGGACGCGCTCAGCGGCGCGGATCGAACGCGGCGAGCGACGGCGTCGCGCGCCGCGCGCCGGTCACGCGTCGTGCACCGGGCTGCACGCGCGCAGCGCCCGTGTGCAGCCTCAACGCGCGCAGCTGCGCCGAGCGCATCGGCCGCCGCAGCTGCGGCGTGCGGTTGCTCGTCGCGCGAGCACGCAAGGCGACGAGCAACGCGAGCAACGCAAGCCAGCAACCGAGAACGACCCACAGGACCGTCATATCTACGGCATACCCGGCGACGGAGTCACTAAACCGACTTTTACACGACCCTCGCACCGGACGCCGTTTACTGTTTCCGACTCCGCAGTCGGGCGATGACAGACCGTCGCAGGCCGCCGTCTTCGCGGCGGCCTGCAGCGACGCGCACGCGCCGCTTGTGTCGCCGCGCCGCCGCTAGTCGACGGCGGCGGCCGGTCGCGGACCCTCGCCGACGTACTTCGCGCGTCGGGCGGATCAGCTGCGCCTCGCGCTTCTGCTCGAGGATGTGCGCCGACCAGCCGGCCGACGCGCGCGCAGGCGAACATCGGCGTGAACAGCTCCGGCGGGACTTCGGCGAAGTCGAGCACGACCGCCGACCAGAACTCGACGTTCGTCGCGAGCACGCGGTCGGGCCGGCGCGCGTGCAGCTCCGCGAGCGCCGCCTGCTCGAGCGCCTCGGCGACCTCGAAGCGCGGCGAGCCGAGCTCGCTGCGCGGTCCGCCGCAGCACGCGCGCGCGCGGGTCCTCGGCGCGGTAGACGCGGTGGCCGAAGCCCATCAGCCGCTCGCCGCGGTCGAGCGCGTCGACGACCCAGCGCTCGGCGTCGCCGCTCGCTTCGACCTCGTCGAGCATCTTCAGCACGCGCGAGGGCGCGCCGCCGTGCAGCGGGCCGGAGAGCGCGCCGACCGCCGCCGAGAGCGCCGCCGCGACGTCGGCGCCGGTCGAGGCGACGACGCGCGCGGTGAACGTCGAGGCGTTCATGCCGTGCTCGGCCGCCGAGACCCAGTAGGCGTCGATCGCCTTGACGTGGTCCGGGTCGGCCTCGCCGCGCCAGCGCGATCAGGAAGCGCTCGGCGGATCGTGCGTCGCCGTCGTCGATCTCCGCCTGCGGCACCGGCGGCTGGCCGGCCGCCGCGCGCCGACTGCGCGACGAACGAGAGCGCCGTCGACCGACGCGCGCGCGAGGTCGTCGCGCGCCTCGCTCGTCGTCGATGTCGATCAGCTGGCCGAAGCCCCACTCGGGCGCCGAGCATCGCGAGCGCCGACCTGCAGGTCGACGCGGTGATCGCCCGTGCGCAGCGGTCAGCGCGATGCGGTTCGGCCGGCGGCAGCCCGGGCTCGAAGCGGCCGTCGACGAGCAGGCCCCAGACCTGCTCGTACGGGACCGCTGCCGACGAGCTCCTCGATGTCGACGCCGCGGTAGCGCAGCGCGCCGCCGTCGCGGTCGGGCTCGGCGATCTCGGTCGCGAAGGCGACGACGCCCTCGAGGCCCGACTGGACCTCGCTCGATCGCGCTCATGGCACCGCTTCTGAGCTGATGCTTGACGGGAGGCTGCCTGCGGGCAGGCTCATATCGTCGCGGATGCACGCGCCGGTAGCGCTGCCAGCCGCGATGCGCGGACGAGCTGATGTTCCGGCCGCGCGAGCGAGCTCGCCGGCGCTCGTGCGCGCCGGCGAGCTCTCGGCGCGCGAGCTCGTCGCAGCACTCGCTCGAGCGGATCGAGGAGCTCGACCCGCGCGCTCGGCGCGTTCGTCCAGGTCGACGCACGACGGCGCGCTCGCGAGCCGCCGACGCGATCGGCCCCGGGCGACCAGCGCCCGTTCGCCGGCGTGCCGATCGCGATCAAGAACAACCGCGCCGGTCGAGGGCCTGCGGCTGACGCACGGCTGCTCGCTGATGGCGCGACTACGTCGCGCCCTACGACCACAACGTCGTCGCGCCGCCTGCGCGCGGCGGGCTTCGTGATCGTCGGCACGACGAAGCTGCCCGAGTACGGGATCCTGCCGGTCACCGAGCCGCGCGCTGTACGGGCCGACGCGCAACCCGTGGGACCTCGAGCGCACCCCCGGCGGCTCCTCGGGCGGCGCCGCGGCGGCCGTCGCCGCCGGGCATGGTGCCGGTCGCGCACGGCAACGACGGCGGCGGCTCGCTGCGCATCCCCGCCGCCTGCTGCGGCCTCGTCGGGCCTGAAGGCGCAGCGCCACCGCGTCTCGCCGGCCCCCGACCTCGGCGCCTCGCCGCTGGTGATCGACGGCGTGCTCACGCGCACGGTCGCCGAGACGGCCGCGCTCCTCGACGTGCTCGCCGGCTACGAGACGGCGACGCGGCGTGGGCGCCGCCGCCGGCCGAGCCGTTCGCCGTCGCCGCGCGCGCGCGCGACGCCGCGGCGGCGCTGCGGATCGCCGCCACGACGCTCGCCGCCGATGCCCGACGCCGTCGTCGATCCGCTCTGCGCCGGCGCCGTCGACGCGCGGCCGAGCTCGCTGCGCTCGCTCGGCCACGACGTCGAGGAGGTCGACGCCGCCGTGGCAGGACGAGCGAGCTGCGGCGAGCTGTTCCGCGACTACTTCGCCGTCCAGGTCGCGCTGTCGGATCCGCTACTCGGGCGATCGTCGCCGGCGCGCGAGCCGACCGCGCGACGACATGGAGCCGATGAGCTGGGCGATCTGCTCGATGCGCTGCGGCAGCTCGACGCGGTCGAGCTGCCAGCTGCTCGCAGACGCAGCTGCAGGCGCTTCGCGCGCCGGCTCGTCGCCTTCCTCGAGCCCTACGACGCGCTGCTCACGCCGGCGCTCGCGCAGCGCCCGCTGCCGCTCGGCACGCTCGACACGGCCGCGCCCGACCCGATGGCGACCTTCACGCGCTCCGGGCTGTTCACGCCGTTCACGCCGATCTTCAACGCGACCGGCCAGCCGGCGATCTCGCTGCCGCTGTTCGAGGGCGAGGACGGCCTGCCGCTCGGCGGTGCAGCTCGTCGGGCGGCCCGCCGGCGAGGGCGCGCTGCTCGCGCTCGCCGCGCAGCTCGAAGGGCGCGGCCGTGGGCCGCGGCGCGCGCCGCTCCGGCGGCGCGTGGCGCGCTCGGCTGCTCAGCTGACGCCGAGCACCGCCGCCATCGTGCGCGGCGTGACGCCGAGGCGCTCGGCGTCGCCGGTCGCCGTCGCGCGGAGAGCATCGAGACCTCCATCAGCTCGGCCTCGTCCCAGGTCGCGAACGCGCGTCGGCCCGACACGCGCCTCGAGCAGCGCGCAGCGCGCGCGAGACGATCGGCGTCGGGACGTGCAGCAGCGGCGCGGCGGCGGCTCGAGCGAGCGCAGCACGAGTGCGCACGATCTCGTCGTAGCTGAGCCCTCGGGCCCGGCGAGCTCGTAGCGCTCGCGGCGCTCGCGCGCCGTCGGCGCCGCGCGCAGCGCGCGCGATCACGCAGTCGGCGACGTCCTCGGCCCAGATCGGCTCGATAGCGCGCGCGGCCGCGCCCGGAGACCGGCATCACGCGGGCAGCAGCGCCAGGCGCTCGAGCAGCGTCAGCCAGCGGATCGCCGGGCGCGTAGACGATCGAGGGCGCGAACACGATCGAGTCGCAGCGTCGCCTCGCGCACCGCCTGCTCGGCGAGCGCCTTCGCGCGGAAGCAGCGCGCGCGGCTGGTGCGTGCGAGGCGCCGAGCGCGCAGAAGAACACGAAGCGCTCGACGCCGGCGCGCTCGGCCGCCTCGACCATGCCGCCAGGTGGCGATGCCGTTGAGCTCCTCGATCGAGCCCCGCGGCTGGTCGCGGATCGACGCCGCGAGGTGCACGACCGTGTCGACGCCGCGCAGCGCGTTGCGAAACGACGGCGGGTCGGCGAGGTCGCCGAGCGCGATCTGCACGCGCACGCGCTGCGCGCCCAGCCGCCGCGGGTCGCGCACGAGGCAGCGCACCTGGTCGCCTTCGGCGACGCAGCCGGCGCAGCAGCGCCGAGCCCGACGAGGCCCGGTCGCGCCGGTGAGCAGCAGCATGCGCCAACCTAGCGGAGCTCCCGCCGCCGATGGTTGACGGCAATCACCTGCCATGGGCTCGGCGCGGAGGCCATCCGTAAAATGCGGCGCTCGCCGCAGCACCCTCCCGCAAACGAACCAGGAAAGAAGCGAATGGCCTACGTGATCGCCGAGCCGTGCATCGGCACCAAGGACAACTCGTGTGTCGAGGTCTGCCCGGTCGACTGCATCCACCCGACGCCCGAGGAGCCCGGATACGACGCGGCCGAGATGCTCTACATCGACCCCGAGGAGTGCATCGACTGCGACGCCTGCGTCGAGGCCTGCCCGGTCGACGCCTGCTTCGCCGAGGACCAGCTCCCGGACGAGTGGCAGAAGTACACGCAGATCAACGCCGACTACTTCGCCAACGCCAAGTAGGTCGCGGTCGAGCACGTCGAGGACGGGCACGCTCGGCGACGGCCTGCCTCGATCAGCTCGCGCAGCTCCGCGAGTCGAAGCGGTGTGACTGCGGCGCCACCGGGTTGACGGTGATCGCCTTCAGCGCGATCGCGTGCGCGGACCTCGATCGCGAGCCCCTGACGCCGGTACCAGCTCGGGCCGCGGCGCGAGAGGAACACCTTCGTCGGGTCGCCCGACGACGATGCGTCAGCTCGCGCCCGGCGCGCTCGCGCCGCGGCGCGGCGAGCAGCCCCTCCAGGAAGCGCTCGCGACAGAGCGCCGTCGACGGTCGAAGCGTGCGCGCGTCGCGGATGCTCGCGCAGCAGCGCGGCGATCTCGCGCGGGCTCGGCGCTCAGCACGAGCCGCCGTCGCAGCGCGACGCGGCTCGCGGCGCGGCTCGCCGCGCAGGTCGCTCGCGGCCGCGGCGGCAGCCGCACGAGCTCGACGGCGTCGCGCGTGGTCGCGCACGACCTGCTCGATGTCCTCGCCGAGGACCGCGCCGGTCGCCATCACGAGGCCGTCGGCGACCGCCGGGGAGGACGCCGCGCGGCGGTCGATCGCGCCGTCGATCAGCACCTGCTCGGCGCCGAGCTCGAGCCATCGCGTCGCTCGACCGCGCGCACGTCGGCGGCGGCGCTCGGGCCGGCGACTTCGACGGTGCCGCGGCTCGACGAGCCTGCGCCACGCACGACCTCGCCGAGCGGCGTTCGCACGCCCGTCTGCGCGCAGCCGCTCGTGGGCGACGCCGCTCGCGCGCAGCAGCGCGCCGGTGCGTCGCCACGAGGTCGCCGGCCGCGAGCTCGCACGCGCGGCTTGTCGATGCGCGCGTCGATCACGTCGTGCGCCTCGCCGTCGCGCCCGATCGAGGTGACGCCGACGCGGCCGTCCGGCGGCCGCGTGCTCGGCGAGGATCGCCGCCAGCGTCTCGGTCTTGCCGGTGTTCTTGGCGAGGCCCACCAGCGCCAGCCGGCGCGTCGCCGACAGCAGGTCCGTCAGCCGCGCGGGCGGCTGCTAGCCATCCGCGCTGGATGCGCTCGCGGCGTCGGCCGTGCCGGCCGCCGCGCGCGCTCGGCCATGCGCGCCGCCAGCTCGCGCACGATGAAGCTCGCCACGTGGTAGGGGTAGGTGCCCTTGGAGAAGCCCGCGTCGTAGCCGAGCTCCTTGGCGAGCTCGTTGGACACGCGCGGGCCGCCGCAGGTGAGGATCAGCTGCTTGCGCCGCCCCTCGGCCTCGACGATCTCGACGAGCTCGGTCAGGTTGTGCGACGTGCAGGTTCTGCTGGGTGACGGTCTGCGAGACGAGGATCGCGTCGGCGTCGAGATCGATCGCCTTGGCCACGAGCACGCTGTTGGGCACCTGGCTGCCGAGGTTGTAGCGTCTGGAACGCCTTGTAGCCCTCGAGGCCGTGGTGTCCGTGGAAGCCCTTCAGGTTGAGCATCGCGTCGATGCCGACGCTGTGCGTGTCGGTGCCGGTGGCGGCGCCGACGACCACGATCGGGCGGCCGATGTGCTCGCGCGGCGAACGCTTCGATCTCCTCCTCGCTCATGTACTCGATGTCGAAGCCCTCGTCGCTCAGCGAGGCGTAGTCGACGGTGCTGCGTGCACTCGCCGAACATCACGAAGTAGGTGTAGCCCTCGGTCAGGCTCCTGGTAGTGGACGACCTCGGGATGCTCGAAGCCCATCTTCGCGGCGAGCTCCTGCGCGGCCTTGCGCGCCGCCAGGCCGTAGGGGACCGGCAGCGTGAAGCTGAGCTGCACGATCCCGTCGCCGAGGTGGTCGGCGTAGGGCTTGACGCGCTCGAGGTCGATCTCCCGGCGCGACCCGGCCGCCGGCACGGGCGGCGCGCTAGACAAGGCTCGGCGCTCCGCGCATCAACTCGCTCGCCGGGTTGAGGTAGTCCTCGTGCGATCTCGACGATCCCCTCGATCCCGCGGCCCTCGTCGACGTGGCGGCGGACGTCGCCGAAGACCCCCTCCCCGAGCGCCGCGAACAGCCCGACCTCGGCGATCCGCTCGAGCAGCTCGTGCGCGCCCCGCGAGCACCTCCTGCGCGCGCGTCTGCACGATGCCGCCGCGCTTGAACTCGATCTCCTCGCCGAGGTCGCGCGCGGAGTCGAACACGTAGTTGACGTTTTCCAGGCCGATCACGCGGTCGTGGACGTGCGGCGTGAAGATCCCCTCGGTCGGCACCCCGATCGTCTGGATGCCCTGGCCGGTCGCGATCGTGACGAGGTTGAACAGCGAGTCGCAGGCGTGCGTGCGGTACAGGTTGCCGTCCATGTGGCGCGTGGGCGGCATGTACTTGACCGGGCAGTCGGGGAACAGCTCGCGCGTGAGCTGCGCCTGCGCCCACTCGAGCAGCAGGCCGTTGACGACCGGCGGGTCGATCTCGAACGCGTCGCCGAGCGCGATCTGCTCGTCGGGCACGCCGCGAGTCGAGCGCGAGCTGGCGGTTGATGAACTGCGAGGCGGTCACCGACGGCGCCGCCTCGATCGCGTCGGCGGTGCGCAGGTAGTTGTCCTCGCCGGTGTTGATCACGACGCCGAAGTAGCCGTTGATCATGCGCGAGACGCGCTGGTCGATGAGGCCGCGCACGGGGTTGATGTCGCGGTAGAGGATCCCGTAGAGCGCGTCGTTGACCATGTTGTCGAAGCCCTCGATCGCGCCCATCGCGGCGATCTCCGGCATGCACAGGCCCGAGCAGAAGCTCGACAGCCGCACGTAGCGGCCGTTGCTCGCCGACCACTCGTCCAGCGCCGCGCGCATGATGCGGAAGTTCTCCTGGGTGGCGAACGTGCCGCCGTAGCCCTCGGTCGTGGGGCCGTAGGGGACGTAGTCGAGCAGGCTCTGCGCGGTCGAGCGGATCACCGCGACGATGTCGCCGCCGGCCTCGGCGACGGCGAGGCCGTGGACGACGTCCTCGTACACGTTGCCGGTCGCGGTCAGCACGTAGCGCAGCGGCGGCGGGCTCTCGCCGAGGCGCTCGCGCAGCTCGCGGCGCTCGCTCCATGCGCGCGCTCGATCTCGCGCCAGGCGCTCCTCGCACTCCTGCGTGATCCGCGCCCTGATCGCGCCATCGCTGCGCGCGCGGCAGCGCGCACAGGTCGAGCTCGCCCGCGTCGACGGCCTCGGCGATCTGCTGCGGCGTGCGCGTCTCGTCGTCGAGCATCGCGTTGCCGAGCCAGTAGGCGATCCCGCGGCCGAGCTCGCCGCGGTCGCGCACGTGGTCGACGAGCACGTTCGGCAGCGGCGCGTCGAGCTCGTTCGCGCCGTCCACGCCGAGCAGGCGCGCGACCGTGCGCTCGACCGAGACGGTCGTCTTGCCGGCGATCTCCTCGCCGACCTGCGCGGCGATCTGGGCCGCGGCCTGCCGGCAGGAGGCGATCACGCCGGGATCGAGGTCGAGCTTGCCCTGAGGCTCATCGCAGCGTCCCTGCACGATCGGGAACGGGATGACCTCGCGCAGCGTGTCGCGTTCGGTGAGGATCATCACCAGCCGGTCGACGCCCATGCCGCCGCCGGCGGTCGGCGAGTAGCCGTACTCGATCGCGCGCGCGTACTCCTCGTCGTTGGGGTGGGGCACGTCGGCGTCGTCGATCATGCGCCGCTTGCGCTGGTCGACGAACCGCTGCCACTGGTCGACCGGGTCGTTGAGCTCGGTGTCGCCGCTGACGAGCTCGATGCCGCCGATCACCGCGTCGAAGTGCTCGGCGAGCTCGGGGTGCACCGGCGTGGCGCTTGGTGATCGGGAACGGCTCGAGCGGGAAGTCGAACACGTGCGTCGGCTGGTTGATCGTGTGCTCGATCTTGCTCGAGTAGATGTCGGCGACGACCTCCGCCCAGGTCGCGTCGGGGTCGATCGGCTCCTCGAGCACCTCGGCGAGCTGCGTCGCGCGTGGACTCCATGAAGTCCACGCCGGTGCGCTCGAGGATCAGCTCGCGCATCGTGATCCGCCGCCACGGCTTGGCGAGGTCGATCTCCTCGCCGTCGCGCTTGATCACCGTGCGCCCGAGCGCCCGCTGCGCGACGTCGCGGAACATCTCTTCGGTCGACGGTCGCCACGTCGTTGTAGTCGGCGTAGGCGCATCATGAACTCGATGATCGTGAACTCCGGGCTGTGCTTCGGCGAGATGCCCTCGTTGCGGAACACCTTGCCCATGTCATAGACGTTCTCCATGCCGCCGACGATGCAGCGGTTGAGGAACAGCTCGACCGAGATGCGCAGGTACAGGTCGCGGTCGAGCGCGTTGTGGTGGGTCGTGAACGGCCGCGACCCGGCGCCGCCGGCGAGCGACTGCAGGGCCGGCGTTTCGACCTCGACGAAGTTGCGTTCGTTCGAGCCACTCGCGGATCGCGAAGACGATCTTGTGGCGCGTGACGAACAGCTCGCGCGTCTCCTCGTTGGCGATCAGGTCGAGCTCGCGGTAGCGGTAGCGCGTGCCGGTGTCGCCGAGGCCGTGGTGCTTGTCCGGCGGCGGGCGCAGCGCCTTGGTCAGCAGCGTGCACTCGCTCGACCGCGAGCGCGAGCTGGCCGCGCTGGGTGACGTACACGCAGCCCTCGATCGCCGACGATGTCGCCGATGTCGAGGCTCAGGATGCGGTCGTAGGTCTCCTGCCCGAGCGCGTCGACGCGCACGACCGACCTGGATCGAGCCGGACAGGTCGCGCACGTCGAGGAACGCCGTCTTGCCGTGCCCGCGGCGCGAGATCAGCCGCCCGGCGATGTGGTAGCGCAGCTCGGGATGCTCGCCCGGCGTCGAGCGCGGCGGGGTCGTGCGCCGCGAGCACGTCGGCGATGCGCGTGCGCGTCGGCCCACAGCGTGACGGGCGGGTAGGGGTCGATCCCTTCGGCGCGCAGCCGCTCCATCTTCGCGCGGCGTTCGTCGATTTCGACGGCGCCGTCCGGCGTCGCGCCGGCGTCGCCGGGACGCTCCTCGTCGCGTCCGCGCCGTTGCTCGGTGGCTGCTCTCGGTCGAGCGCGCCTCGTTGTCCTGCTGTTGGTGTCCCGATACGGGCATATACAGACGATCCTCTCAAGTGGGCTCGCTTGTCAAGCGGTCGAGCAGGGCTGTCGTGCGGGCGCCTGCGACGCGCCGACTAGGCCATCGGCAGCGACATGCCCGCCGGTTTTCGCTCGCGCCGCGGGCGCGGGCGCGGCACGGCGTCGGTGCGCCGGCGACCTCGACGAGCGGCAGCACCGGCAGCTCGAGCGGCGCCATCGCGATCAGCCCGCGCGCGACCTGGCGGATCGCCTGCGAGGCGGGATCGTCGGGGTCCTCGATCGACGAGCGGCACGCCGCTCGTCGGCGTGCTCGCGCAGCGGCATCGTCAGCGGCACGCTGCCGAGCAGCGGCACGTCGAGCTCGTCGGCGAGCTCCTTGCCGCCGCCCTCGCCGAAGATCGCGAAGCGCTCGCCCGACGGGCGTCGTGAAGCCGGACATGTTCTCGATCACGCCGCCGATCTCGAGCGAGACCTTGTGCGCCATCTGCGGCGGCGCGGCGCGCGACCTTCTGCGCGGTCGGCTGCGGCGTCGTGACGATCACGAACTGCGCCTGCGGCAGCAGCTGCGCGAGCGTCATCGAGACGTCGCCGGTGCCCGGGCGGCAGGTCGATCAGCAGGTAGTCGAGCGCGCCCCAGTCGACGTCCTGCAGGAACTGCGTGAGCGCCTTGTGCAGCATCGGCCCGCGCCACACGACGGCGGCGTCCTCCTCGACGAAGAAGCCGATCGACATCACCTTCACGCCGTGGGCGCTCGAGCGGGATGATCTTGCGCTCGGCCGAGACCGGCGGGCGCGTCGCGCCGAGCCCGTACATGCGCGGGATCGAGTAGCCCCACACGTCGGCGTCGAGCACGCCGACGCGCTTGCCTTCGCCGGCGAGCGCCGCCGCGAGGTTGGCGGTCAGCGTCGACTTGCCGACGCCGCCCTTGCCCGAGCCGATGCAGAGCACGTTCTGCGACCTGCGCGAGCGCGCCGTCGGGCAGGCTGCCGCGGCCGAGCTTCTGCTGCAGCGCCGCCTTCTGCGTCGTCGCTGAGCACGTCGAAGTAGACGTTCACGTGCGTGACGCCCTCGAGCGCCGACACGGCCTCGGCGACCGCGCGTCTGGAAGTGGCCCTTGATCGGGCAGCCGGGCGTCGTCAGCGAGACCGTCACGTCGACGACGCCGTTGGCGCCGACGTCGATCGAGCGCACCATGTCGAGCTCGACGATCGAGCGGTGCAGCTCGGGGTCGATCACGACCTCGAGCGCCTTGCGGATCTCATCGCGTGTCGGGCATGGCACGCCATTCTGACAAACGCTGCGGTCTGCGCCGGCGGCGGGCGCTTGGAGCGCGGCAAAAAAAGACCCGCGGGGCGGTGGGGGCCGCCCCGCGGGTCGAGGGAGGAGAGGGTGCTACTACTGCCGGCGGGATATGAGGCCGGCAGACTCTCCCGCGACCGCCTCTCGCGGTCCCCGGTCTCTCCGGCCCGGGGCGGGGGAAGCTTGTTGTCTCAGACGAGGCTGAGGATGCGCTCCTGAACGCGGTTGGCGAGCTCGGGGACCGTTCTTGGCGACGGCGTCGCGCCGCTCTTCGAGGTCGCTCACGGTCTTCTCGATCTCGCGGCGGCGCTGGCGCAGTTCGCGCTCGACGCGCACGCGCGTTTTGCGGACCTCGCGCTCGACGCCGGTTGCGCGCGGTGACGCCGCGGCGCTCGAACCGGCGCAGCTGCGCCTGCGCCTTGGTCGGTCGAGGGTAGCTCGAGATCGTGTCGTTGACGCTCGAGACGACGCGGTCGCGCGCGATCAGGGCGGCGCCGACGGGGATCAGCACGGCGCGCTCGGCGTAGTCGCCGAAGACGCCGGCGGTCTCGCGCGTGGCGGTCTCGGCCTGGCGGACGCTCGCCTCGGCCTGGTTGGCGGCGCGGGTGCGCGCCGCGGCGCGTCGCCTGCGTCGGCTTTGGCGCTGCGTGCGCGCGCCGAGCTCGCGCGCGGGCGCGCGCGCTTTGCCGCGGCGGTTTGGCGGCCGCTTTCGCGCCGGTTTTCGCGCTGCGGGGGGAGGTGGTGTGGCAGTTGGCATTCGAGGGGATCTCCTCTTCTTCCTCGCCTCTGCGAGGAAACGGATGCGGATTTGATGCTTCTTCGCGGCTCGATGCCGAGCCTAGCAGTCGAACACCTGTTTGTAACCCGCTCCACGAAGATTGTTACAAGCGAGATCCTACCACCGCCCGAAAAGCCCGTGCAGACCGGGCGGGCTCGCAAGGACTAGCTTGTAACAGGAGGAACATGCGTTCGTCGCGCGCCGTGCGAGGTGCTCGCGTCTGCACGCCGAGGTTCGCTCGGCGAGTCCACGCGCGCCGGGCGTCCTGCGAGCTCGGCTGCGATGCTCGGCAGCGCCTCGGGACCGCTCCACACGCGCGCGAGCGTCTCGGGCCCGCCGTCGGCGACGACGGCGTCGCAGAAGCGACGCCCGACCTCGTACTGGCGCAGCTTCAGCTCGAGGCCCGAGCAGCCGCTCGAGCACGCGCCACGGCAGCCCGCGCGACTCGCGCCGGCGCGTCATCGCGCGCGCGCAGGCGTCGGCAGCGACGGCAGCACCTCGGCGCCGACGGCGTCCATCGTGTGCTCGGCGTGCCCCTCGATCAGCGACATCACCGCCTGCATCCGCTCGACGAGCGCCAGCGATCGTCGCCGAGCGTCATCCGCAGCAGTTCGCCGCTGCGCGCGCGCTCGACGAGCGCGCGAAGCTCGCTCGGGTCGGGCACGCGCGGCCAGCGAGAAGCGACTCCTCGCCGACGCTCCGTTGTCGCCGGCGCGCGCATGCGCGTCGCGCTCCTCGTGGTCGCTCGCGTCGCCGCCGTCATCGCCGTCGCCGGTGCCGCCGAGCAGCGTGACCTCGAGGCCGTCGATCAGCTCCTCGAGCATGCCCGCCGAGGTGCTCGCGCAGCCACGGCGCGCCGTAGAACTGCACGGCGTGCGTGATCTCGTGGATGCTGACCCACAGGACGAGCTCGTCGCGGTCGATCGACAGGTTGCGCGCGGCGATCGCGAGGTTCGGCGCGAGCAGCAGCAGGCGCGGCGGCGGCGGCTCGTCGAGCAGCGCGAGGTCGTACTGGCCGAGCACGCGCTGCGAGAGCACGCCGGTCAGCGCGCCGACCTGTGCGCCGAGCAGGAAGCCGGACGCGATGCGCAGCGGGCCGGCGAGCGGCCCGGCGCCGGCGCCGATGCGCTCGGACAGGCCGCCGAGCAGCGGGCGCATCGTGCGCAGGTTCGCGGCGATCCACGTGCCGCGGTCGACGGCCTCGAGCGCGGGCAGCTCGGCGGGCAGCGGCAGGCCGCTGTAGTCGCTGACGCGCCGTGCGAACTCGTGCGCGCGCGGCTGCACCGACGCCGCGCGCACGCCGCCGGGCGGCGGCGAGCCGGCGACGCGCTCGCCGATCCGCTGCGCCAGGCGCCAGTCGATTGCGTCCACGCTCCAGAGCGTAGCCCGACGCCGCCGCGCGGTAACTCGCCGCGCAGCCGCCGCCGGCGAGGGCGGCGGCCGCATCGCGCGCGCGCTCGTGCGCGCTCGTATCCTTGGATGGTGCCTGCGCCGCGAATCGCGCCCGAGCTTCCCGTCCTGCGCGGGAGCGAGCCGGTGCGCAAGACCGTCGACGAGCGTACGCGTGAGCCCGTCGAGGAGCCGACGCGCGAGGCCGGCGAGGAGCCGCAGCGCGAGGCCGGCGGAGATGTAACGCGCGGACCCGCCGAGGACGGGTCGCGTGAGACGGCGTTCCTGCAGCGCGCGGAGGTGCGCGACGTGCTCGCATGGGTGCGACTGCTCGTCGATCCGCAGGACGCCGCGGCGGTCGTGCGCGCGCTCGCGCGGCCGCCGATCGAACTGCGCCAGGTCGCATCTGGCGCGCGTGATCGCAGCTCGCGCGCAGGCGCAAGCTCGACCTCGTCGCGGGCCTCGGCGGCGGCGATCGAGTCGCCGCAGGTGCCGCCGGAGGCGCGCGAACGGATCGAGCGCTTCGTCGACGCTGCACGACAGCGCGCGCGCGGGGCTCGACGAGCTCGCGCCGGATGCGTTCGTGCTCGAGCTGATCGAGCTGATCGGCACGCCGCGGGCGCTCGCTGCTGGCGCCCGCAGGACGCAGCCGAGCAGCGGACGAGCCTGCAGTGCCTGCGCGACCTCGCGGCCGAGCTCGTGCGCGCCGAGCCGCGGTCGCAGCTCGCGCGAGCTCGCGTGCAAGCTGGCGGCGATGCGTGCCGGAGGCGCGCCGCGGTGACCTCGCGGCCGGCAGCGGCGAGCCGCCGGCGCATCTGAGCCGCGGTCGCCGTCGGATGACGAGCGCACGGCGCGAGGAGCTGCTCGAGCAGCGCTTCGGCGGCTGCGCGAGGAGGTGCTCGACGAGCGTCGCGCGGATCGGCGGGCGCCTCGGCGAGCTGCGCCTGGACACCGAGCTCGACATCTCGCACGGCGTCGTGCGCTACCTCGAGCTGCTGAAGCTCGCGGCGCTGCTGCAGCGCCCGGCCGAGCAGGAGCTCGCCGACGCGCTCGCCGACATCAACGCGCGGCTGCTCGCGGCGGCGACGCCGCTGCAGCGCGAGATCCTGCAGACCTCGCCGCTCGACGCGATGCTCGCTCGGCGTCGACAGGGCGCGGCCGGAGCGGTCGCGTCGGCCCGCGCGACGAGCACTCGCTCGGCCCGTTCCTGCCGCGCAAGGGCGTCGGCCTGGCGCTGTCGGCGTCGGACATCGAGACCTACCGCAGCTGCCCGCTGCGCTACAAGTTCGCGCGCGTGCTGCGGATCCCGACCGAGCAGACGCTGCACCAGCGCTTCGGGATCGTCGTGCACCAGGTGCTCGAGCGCTACCACTCCGAGCGGCGCGCAGACGCTCGCGCAGATGCTACGAGCCTGCTCGACGCGGGCTGGCGGCGCGCGGGTTCGGCGACTCGCGAGATCGAGCGCGAGCTGTACGAGAAGGCGCGCGCGCGCTCGCGCGCTACCACGAGCGCCTGCACGACGAGGACTCCGAGCCGGTCTGGTTCGAGCGCTCGTTCTCGTTCCGCCTCGGTCCGCACCACGTGCGCGGGCGCGTCGATCGCGTCGACCGGCTCGCGCCGGGCGCGGGCGCGGAGTACGAGCTGATCGACTACAAGACGTCGCGTCCGAAGAGCGCCGAGCAGCTCGACGACGACGTCCAGCTCTCGCTGTACGCGCTCGCGGCGCGCGAAGCCTGGAAGCTGACGTCCTCGCGCCAGGCCTACTACTACGTGCTCGACGACGCAAGGTGCCGGTGCCGCGCGAGCGAGCGCGCCGAGGCGGCGCTGACCGAGATCGTGCTCGACGTCGGCGACGGGCATCCTCGCGCAGGAGTTCGAGCCGACGCCGTCGCACGCGGCGTGCTCGATCTGCGACTACCGGATCGTCTGCCCGGTCGCCGAGCCTAGCTACATGCTCTCGCCGCCGCGCTGGCGCAGGAAGCGCTGGAATTCGCGCGCGAGCATGTCGCCGGAGGGGACGTCCTCGCCGGTCAGCGCTCTCGTCGCTCTCGGTCGGCCTGCTCGAGGCGTTCGACGAACGCCTGGATGTCGGGGTCGCTCTGCACGGCGAGGCCGACCTGGCGCTCGTAGTCCGCGGCGGCCGACTCGAGCTCGGAGACGTCGACCGAGACGCCGACCAGCCCTTCGAGCCGGCGCACGAGCGCGAGCGCGGCCTTCGGGTTGGGCGCGGCGGCGACGTAGTGCGGCACGCCGGCCCACAGGCTCGCCGACGGCAGCCCGGCCTGCGCGCACGCGCTGGTGCAGCACGCCGACGATGCCCGTCGGGCCCTCGTAGCTCGAGCCGTGCATGCCGAGGCGCTCCATCAGCGCCGGGTCGGACGCGTGGCCGGTCATCGCGACCGGGCGCGTGTGCGGCACGTCGCCGAGCAGCGCGCCGAGCGAGACGACCACCTGCACGCCGAGCGCCTCGGCGAGGTCGACGATGTGCCCGGCTGAACGCGCGCCAGCGCAGCGACGGCTCGACGCCCTGCACGAGCACGAGGTCGCGCGGCGCGCGCGGCGCCGGCGCCTCGAAGACCTCGACCGTCGGCCAGTCGATCTCGCGCTCGTTCTCGTCGTCGAAGCGGACCGACGGGCGGTTGGACTGGAAGTCGTAGAACTCCTCGGAGTCGATCCGCGCGAAGCGCCGCGCGTCGCAGCGCCGAGGCGAGGAACGAGACGGCGCTCGACGCCGCGTCGCCGGCGTCGTTCCAGCCCTGGAACGCGCAGACCATCGCCGGGGCCCTGAGGCCGTCCGGGCGGCGGTCCCAGATCAACGGCTGCATCCGAATCACCGTACATCATGGATCGATGGCTTCCGCCACGAGCATCGACCATGACGCAGACGCCGCAAGCACGCCGGCCGGCGCCGATCGCGACCAGCGGATCGCGACGCTGCGCGACGCGGACGAGGTCGACGGCGTGTTCGCGTGCACGCGCAAGGAGCGCCAGATCTCGCGCGCCGGCACGCCGTACCTGACGGTCGAGCTGCGCGACCGACCGGCACGATCGTCGGCCGCGCGTTCCGCGACGCCGACCTGCTCGCCGGGCGCTTCGAGCGCGGCGACCTCGTGCGCGTGCGCGGCCGCGTCAGAGCGCTTGCGCGAGCGAGCTGCAGGTCGACGTCGAGGCGATCGCGCGCGCACGCCGAGGCGCGCCGACCCGGCCGCGTTCCTGCCGACCGCGCTAGCGCGACCTCGACGAGCTCGAAGGCTTCCTCGAGCACCTCGCGCGAGAGGTCTACGACCCGAGCCTGAAGCTGCTGCTCGGCGGCGTGCTCGGCGACGGCGCGCTGCGCGCCGAGCTGCGCCGCGCGCCGTGCTCGGTCCCGGTCGCCGCCCGGGCGCGCCGGTGGCGCCCACCACGCGTACCTCGGCGGCCTGCTCGAGCACACGGTCGCCGTCGCGACGATGGCCGTCGAGCTGTGCGCCGCTGCACCCGCGCCTCGACCGTGACCTGCTGCTGTGCGCGGCGATCGTCCACGACCTCGGCAAGACGCGCGAGTTCACATACGGCGCCGAGATCGGCCGCAGCGCCGAGGGGCGCATGCTCGGCCACGTCGAGCTCGGCCTGCGCGTGATCGCGCCGTACGTGCCGCGCTCGCTGCAGGCCGCGCGCCGGCTCGCGCTCGAGCACTGCGTGCTGCTGCATCACGGCCAGGAGGCGGCCGGCGGCGCGCGCTTCGCCTCGGCCGAGGCGATCGCGCTGTACCGTCTGAACGCGCTCGACGCGCACGTCAAGGGCGCGTTCGAGCACGGCTTGACCGCGCCCGTCGGATAGCCGCGCCGGCGCGCCGGCGCGCGGCGCGGAGACGGTCAAGCTGGACAGCTTTGCTGCCGATGTAAACGGTATGAGCGAGATCGGTGCGATCGCCGAGAAGACGACCGCTGGACGGCCCGACGACGACGCGACGCCGGGCGCCGAGCACGCCGGCGGCCAGGCCGGGCTCTACCCACCGCAGCGCAGCGGCCGCTCGACGCGGATGATCGGCGAAGTCGTCGTCGATCTCGGCTTCGCCGACCGCGAGACCGTCGACGAGGCTGTCGAAATGGCGCGCTCGCAGGGTCGCCCGACAGGGCTCGTGCTCGTCGAGCAGGGCGTTCTGCGCCACGACCAGCTCGCGCGCGTCGTCGCCGAGCGCTTCGGCCTCGACTACGTCGATCTCGCCGTCTACGACCTCGACATGGGCGCCGTCAACCTGCTGCGCCCGGAGGCGAGCAAGCGCTATCAGGCGGTGCCGATCGGCTTCGCCGACGACGGCACGGTGCTGCTCGCGATGGCCGACCCGACGAACGTGCTGACGATCGACGACGTCGCGATGATGACCGGCCGCCGCGTACGACCGGTCGCGGCGTCGGTCGAGGACCTCAACCTGCTGCTCGCGCGGATCACGCGGATGGAGGACTCGATCGAGGACATCGTCGACGAGAACGCCGAAATCGACGAGGAGGAGAGCGCACTCGTCGACGAGGCCGACAGCGACGCGCCGGTGATCAAGCTCGTGCACTCGATCGTCGCGCAGGCGATCGGGCAGGGCGCATCCGACATCCACGTCAACCCCGAAGAAGGCGATACGCGCGTGCTGTTCCGCGTCGACGGCGTGCTCGCGCCGGCGGCGACCGTCAAGCGCAAGATGGCGATGGGCGTCGTTTCGCGCATCAAGATCATGGCCGATCTCGACATCTCCGAGAAGCGCGTGCCGCAGGACGGGCGCTTCGCGCTGACCGTCGACGGACGTCGCGTCGACATCCGCGTCGTCACGCTGCCGCTCGTCTACGGCGAGGCCGTCGTCCTGCGGATCCTCGACAAGGGCAGCGTGATCCACGGACTCGACACGCTCGGCATGCCCGACGACGCGCTTGCACACTTCTCGGCGGCGATCGCGAAGCCGAACGGCGCCGTGCTCGTGACCGGTCCGACCGGATCGGGCAAGTCGACGACGCTGTACGCGGCGCTGACCGAGCTGAACGACGGCGAACGCAGCATCCTCACGATCGAGGACCCGGTCGAGCAGCGGATCGCCGGCATCAAGCAGATGCAGATCGCGCCGAAGGCCGGCGTCACGTTCGACGTCGGGCTGCGCTCGATGCTGCGCGCCGATCCCGACGTGATCATGGTCGGCGAGATCCGCGACCGCGAGACGGCGCACATCGCCGTCGAGGCCGCGCTGACCGGCCACCTCGTGCTGAGCACGCTGCACACGCGTGACGCGCCGAGCGGCCTCGGCCGCCTGATCGACATGGGCATCGAGCCGTTCCTCGTCTCCTCGGCCGTCGACTGCATCGTCGCGCAACGGCTCGTGCGCCTGCTGTGCAAGCACTGCAAGAAGCAGCAGACGCTGACCGACGCGGTGCTCGCCGAGCACGGGCTCGAGGGCGCGCAGCCGTACGAGCCGGTCGGCTGCTCGCGCTGCGGCGGCAGCGGCTATCGCGGGCGCGTCGGCGTCTACGAGGTGATGACCGTCTCCGAGCGTATCCGCGCGCTGATCCTCGAACGCGCGTCGGTCGACGTGATGGTCTCGGTCGCCGTGCGCGAAGGCATGCGCCGCCTGCGCGACGACGGCCTCGTCAAGGTCCGCGAAGGCCTGACGTCGATCGCCGAGATCGAGCGCATGACGACGAGCCTGCTGTAGGCGGCGTCTATCCGCCGATCGCGCGGCGGCTCGGCACGAGCAGCGAGATGCGCAGCGGTCCCGACGGGAACGCGACACCTGAGAACGAGTAGGCCGCGTAGCGCCGGCCCGCGTATTCGAGCGAGCCGCGGTCCGGTACGTGCGCGGGGCCCGGGTCGAGCGTGCCCATCACCTGGTGCGCGCCGACGCGCATCAGCACCTCGGCGCCGGTGAAGCGCCGTGCGAGCTTGACGTAGCCGGCGTCGTCCTGGATCGCGAACGAGAAGCGTCCGACGATCCGCCCGCCGCTGCGCACGACGCCGTGCACCGGCGCGAGCACGTACGGGCCGCCGAGGTCGTAGAGGAAGCGCCGCGCGCCGCTCGGCCCGACCGCTTCGACGCGCACGCGCACGACGTGGATGTGCGCCGCGAAGAAGCCGACGATCCCTGCGCGGATCGCCGTCGTGTTGCGCGCGGCGACGGCGCTTGCGAAGGTCGGGCTCGCTTCGATCTCGCGCCGCGTCGCGCGCACATACGCGCTGCCGGCCTCCTCGGCGTAGATCCGTTCGCCGACGCGCCCGAGCGTTTCGACGTTCGTCTGCTCGACGGCCGCGAGCGCCGCGCCGGGCGAGGCGTGGCGTTCGAGGCTCACGCAGCGCGCCTGCGCGCTCGGCGTCAGCAGCGCGATCCGCAGCGCGCCCGTCGGGAACGCCGCGCCGGCGAGCGACGTCGTCTCGTACTTCGTGCCGCCGGCTTCGAACGCTCCGCGCGAGGGGACGCGCGACGGCGAGACGCCCGCGAGCGTGCCCGCGACCACGCGTGCGCCCGACGCCGCCGAGCTCGCGCCGCCGAGCAGCAGCACCTCGGCGCCGGTCACCTGCCGCGTCACCTGAACGTAGCTGTCGGCCGCCTGCGTCGAGAGCACGAAGCTCGCGCCGGTGCCGGGCAGCGGACCGCGCACCGGCGCGATCGCCGTGCCCGAGCCGGCGCTCGCGAGCACGCGCGCGCCGTTGACGATCTCGATGCGCACGATCTGGCCGGCCTGCAGCGAGCGCAGCGCCGCATCGGCCGCCGCCGCGTCGTTCGCCGTGACCGCCCGCGCGAGCGCCGGCGAGCTCTGCACGCGATGTACCGCCTCCTGCACGTCGGCACCACTCGACGCCTCGTGGTAGATCCGCGCGCCGACCTCGCCGAGCGAGCGCGCGACGAGCGCCGCGCAGCCGCCCGCCGGACCGCCGCCCGACGACGTCAGCGTCGCCGTCGCGCTTGTCGCGCTCGTCCGCGTCGCGGGCGAGCTCGACCCGCACGCCGCGAGCAGCGCCGCCGCGGCGAGCGCGGCGAGCGGAGCTGCGATGCGCGCGCTGCGCTTCATCGCAGCAGCCTAAGCGCCGCGCCGTACGCGCCGCGCCGCGAGCGGCCCGCGCGGGCGATTCCCGAGATCGCCCGCGCGAGGCCGTCAGCGCGGCTTCGCTTCCCCTACTTCTTCTTCGACTTGCCCTTCGACGTCGTCTTCTTCGTCGCACCCTTCTTCACCGGCTTCTTCGACGGCAGTGGCTGCGGGTTGAAGCGGTTCCAGTGCGAGTAGTAATCCGGCTTGCAGCCTTTCGGTCGGCCGAGGTCGTACGGACCGGAGATCGCCTGCGTGACTTTGCCTTTTTCGAGGTACGCGTAGACGACCGTCAGCAGCGGGTCGACGCGCGGCTCGGCGCACAGCTTCGTGCCGATCGCGAACTGACCCGTGACCGTCTCGTAGCCGTTCGCCGTCCCGCCGACGCAGTTCGACGACCAACCCGGGAGTTCACCCGAGCACGAGAACGTGTCCGCGAGTTCCTTGCCTTCGAGGTTCGTCACGATCGGCGGGCTCGAGACGCCCGTCACGGGGATCTGCGACTGCACCTGGTAGCCGGTGATCGGGCCGTTGCAGTAGAACGTGTACTGAACCTGCTGTTCTTCGCTTCCCGCTTCCGGCTTGCCGGCGGAGGTGCTGCCGAGGCAGTTGTAGTTGTTCGGGTTCGATTCTTCGGCTTGGCTCAGCGCCGGACTCGCGAGCGACAGGGCGAGCACGCCCACGATCGCGGCCAGCCAGAGCGTGGCCTTTCGGTGGGCGTTACGAGATGCGTGCAACAGGTTCTCCGTTTCGTGTTCGTGGGACGTGGATCAGGTCTGAGTCGGTGCTGCGTTCGTCAATGCAGGAGCGCTTCCAGGCTCCGCACGGGTGAAGTCGGGTCGAAGGCGACCGCCGAGCGCACGCCGGCCTTCGCGAACGGCGAGACGAGCAGCGCGCCCGCCGGCGGCGTGCTCGTCAGCGTCGCCGACGTCGAGCCCGCCGGCAGTTCGGCGCTCGTCGGGTCGGCGACGGTCGCGTACGTGACGACGACGAGCCCGTGTTCGGCGTACGTAGTCGTCGCCTCGATCGTCGCGAGCGTCGCCTGCACGAACTGATCGGCCGCCGCGATTCCCGCCGGCGTGCCCGGCGCGCATGCCGCTCCGGCCGCGCCTTCCGGGCATGACGGCTGCACGATCGTATGCAGCACCGGCGGCGTCCCGCCGACGGTCGCGCGGTGTTCGACGAGCGCCGCGTCGCTCGCGAACGCGCTCGCCTGCAGCGCTGTCCAGCCGCTGAGCAGCGTTCCCTTCGGGATCAGCTGACCCGCGATGTACGGCGCCGCCGCCGCGTTCGACGTCGCTTCGGCGAACGAGAAACCCGACAGCTCGATCAGCCAGACGCTCGTGATCGGCGGCAGCTTCGAGGCGCCGCCGCTCGCTTTCGTCGGTTTCGTAGGCTTCGTCTCCGTTTCGCCGGCCGGCGCGCTCGCCGTGCTCTGCGGCGCCGGCGCGCTCGCCGCGCTCGTCGTCGGCGCCGCGCTCGCGGCCGGCGTCGCCTGCGGTGTCGTCGCCGGCGGCGCAGTCGCCGCCGCCGCCTGCGCCGCCGCAGCCTGCTGCGCGTGCGAGCGCGCCGCGAGCGACGCGATCAGCGCCGGCAGCTGCTGCACGACGCCGCCGCTGCCGGCCAGCGATGTCGCCGGCGCCGGGCCGATCGCCGCGCCGACGCCGACGCCGAGCGTCAGCATCGCCACGGCGAGCGCCGCGCTCGCGCGGAACGACGGCAGCCGCGACGCGCGCCGTCGGCCGCGCGCGCCCGCCGCGACCGCGCCGGACGGCGGCGCGTCGGTCAGTCGGGTGCCAGGCGTCTCGGCCGGCCGGTCGTCGGGTGGTTGCAAGGAGTTGTCCATGTTCTGCAGATGCGTCGCAACTTCGCGGCCCTCGGCCGGGTTAACCGCGCCATCCCGTCGGTTGCGGATAAATCAGCTTATCTAGATCGAATCTATCGGGATTATGATATGTTCGCGCCTCGGCGCTGTCAACTATTCGCCAAGACCAGAACGGAGCAACTCCTAAATGAACCGAATCCGCCGTCTCTCCCTCGCCTTCGCGGTGGCTGGCGTCGTGGGGGTCGCGGCGCCCGCGGCCGCGTCCGCGGCCACGACGATCACGATCAGCGGAGCCACGGCCTCGTATCCGCTCGTCTCGCTGCTCGCGCAGAAGTACATCAAGACGTTTCCGAACAAAGTCAAGTTCAAAATCACCCAGGGCGGGGCGCAGATCGGTGTCAACGACGTCGCCGCCGGGCGCGTGTCGATCGGCGACGTCTCGCGTGACCCGATCGCCTCAGATCCGGCCGGTCTCGTCTTCTACCCGATCGCCAAGTACGGGATCTGCGTGATCACGAACAAGTCGAACCCGGTCCCGAACCTCAGCTCCTCGCAGGTGACGTCGATCTTCACCGGCAAGACGATCAACTGGAGCCAGGTCAGCGGCGCGAAAGCGAGCGGCCCGATCGACCTGATCAGCCGCACGTCGGTCGCCGGCGTGCTGACGAACTTCACGACGCTGTTCCTCGAAGGTAAGAAAGTCTCGACGAAGGCCGCCGAAGAACCGTCCGAGGGCCTGATGCGCGCGAAGGTCGAAAGCGACCCGAACGCGATCGGCTTCGTCTCGAACTACCAGTCCGACAAAGGCACGGTGAACGCCGTCGGCTACAACGGCGTCCAGTGCGACCACGAAACGATCAAAGCCGGGACGTACGCCGGCACGGCACGCTTCTATGAGGTGACCAAAGGCAAGGCGACCGGCGCCTCCTCGGCGTTCATCGGCTGGATCGAGCGGTCGGCTGCGGCGGCGAAGATCATCAACACGCAGTGGCTGACGATCTGAGCCGCAGTTGCTCGAACGCCTGAGGCACCCGTGGCCCGACAACCGCGCCGAGCGTCTGCTCGGCGCGGTTTCGTTGCTGGTCAGCGCGATCGTCGTCGCGATGGTCGTCTTCGTCGCGATCAACGCCTGGCCGATCTTCGAACACAACGGCCTCAACTGGCTCGGCTCGGGCGGCGACCTCGGGCGGCAGGTCGCGAACATGCAGAACACGACGCAGCACCCGCCGCCGTCGGCCTTCCACCTGCGCGCGTGGCCCGTCGTCTACGGCACGGTGCTGACGACCGTTCCGGCCGTCGTGCTCGCGCTCGCGATCTCGATCTTCTCGTCGATCTTCATCGTCGAGCTCGCGCCGGCGCGGCTGCGGCGCGTCGCGATCCCCGTGATCCGCCTGCTCGCGTCGGTCCCGTCGGTGATCTACGGCCTGATCGGGATCCTCGTGCTCGTGCCGTTCGTCGGCAACGACCTGATCACGACCGCGCAGAAGGAATCGGTCGCAGAACGTCGTCGAGCTGACCGGCGCAGGCCTTTCCGTGACCGTCGTGATCCTGACGGTGATGATCACGCCGATCATGGTCGCGCTGATCTGCGAGGCGCTCGTCTCGGTCCCGAACTCCTGGCGCGAGGGCGCCGTCGCGCTCGGCGTCAACCCGATCCGCGCGATGCTCGCCGTCACGCTCCGCGCCGCGCGCCCGGCGATCGTCGCCGCCGCCGTGCTCGCGACCGCGCGCGCGCTCGGCGAGGCGATCATGGTCTCGATGGTCTCCGGCTCGCACTTCTTCGTACCGAAGCCGGTCGACGGCATACCGTTCCTGTTCGAGCCGCTGCGCACGCTCGCCTCGGCGATCGTCGACTTCCACGAAGGGATCGGCGCGCCGCCGCTCAAAGCGACGCTCTACGCGTGGGCGCTGCTGCTGCTGTTCTCCGCCTTCGTCCTGTCGATCGCCGGCTACCTGATCAAGCTGCCCCTGCGCAAGTACCAGGTGCGCGGATGAGCGCGATCGGTGAGTGGCGGCCGGTGTCGCTGCCGCCCGGGCCGCCGATGCAGGGCGGGGGAGGCAAGCGCTCCTCGCCGCTGTCCTGGCGCTGGGTCGACCGGCTCGCGCTCGCGTTCGCCTGGACCGCCGGCATCGGGCTCTGCCTGATCGCCGGCGCGATCGTCATCTACATGGGCTACCGCGGGATCCAGTACCTGCGGCCCTCGCTGCTCTTCCAGCGCCCTGCGCTCAGCACGAGCCAGAGCGGCACGGGCGGCTTCCTCGACCCGCTGATCGGCACGGCGCTGCTGACCGTCATCGGCATCGTGCTCGCCGTCCCGCTCGCCGTCGGCGGTGCGATCTGGATCGCCGAGTACGGACGCCCGACGTGGCTCGCACGGGTCGTCGAGTCGAGCATCGAGATCGTCGCCGGCACGCCCGACATCGTGATCGCGCTCTTCGGCCTGGCGATCTTCCAGCTCGGCATCTTCGCGCCGTTCTCGTTCAAGGCGTCCGGCGGCGGCGTCTTCGGCAAATCGTTCATCGCCGCCGGCGCGATGATGTCGCTGATCGCGCTGCCGCCGATGTTCACCGCGACGCGCGATGGGCTGCAGGCGATCCCGGCGCACATGCGCGAGGCGGCGTTCGCGCTCGGCAAGACGCGCATCGCGACGATCCGTCGCGTGCTGCTGCCGAGCGTGCGCTCGAACATCGCGACCGGCGTGACGCTCGGGATCAGTCGGATCATCGGCGACACGGCGATCGTCGTGCTGCTGCTCGGCGAGACGCTGCGCCTCGACCCGCAGGGGTCGGTGTCCGGTCGTCGGCCTGCTGCGCGGCACCGGCTCGACGCTGACGAGCTACATCTACGAGAACTCGCCCGCCGGCGAAGGCGCGGCGCCGCAGAAGGCGTACGCCGCCGCGTTCGTGCTGCTGCTCTTCGTGCTCGCGCTCAACCTGCTCGTCGATCGCATCGGGCGCTCGCAGGCCGACGCGACCGGCCTGACCGTCGCCGGCGCCGTCGTCTGACGCGCGCTGCGCCCCGCTTTACAGATCCCCGACAAGTCCCGCTAACCTGATCGCTTCGATGGAGAAAGTGTCCGACAACTCCGGTGCGGACAGGTTCCGCATGACAGCCCGAGGAGCTGCTGCTCGACCCGGTTGCCGAAGCGATGAGCGAGCGGCCGGCTGATCCGCCGCGACGTCGAGGAGCGTGCGCTCGGCGTCGCCGATGTCCGAGGCAGCCGTGTCCGCGGCCGACCCGACGGTGCCGCCCGTGCGCACGATCGTCATCGACCGCGCGCCCGTGCCCGTGCTGCCACCGCGCGAGCGCGACGCCGTTCGCGCGGTGCACACGTCCGGCCCCGAGCGCCTGCGCCTCGAGGACGTCAGCATCGGCTACGGCTCCAAACGCGGCCGTCAAGTCGGTCTCGCTGTCGATCCACCAGGGCGAGGTGCTCGCGCTGATCGGACCGTCCGGCTGCGGCAAGACGACGCTGCTGCGCACGCTCAACCGCCTGACCGAGCTGACGCCGAGCGCCTCGCGCGCAGGGAGCGTGCTGCTCGACGGCGAGGACATCCACGAGCTCGCCGACACGACGCTGCGCTCGCGCGTCGCGATGGTCTTCCAGCAGCCGAACCCGTTCCCGATGTCGATCTTCGACAACGTCGCGTTCGCGCTGCGCGAACAGTCGCGCAAGCGCCCGCGCCGGCGCGAGCTCGAGCCGCTGGTCGTCGACGCGCTGAAGCGCGCCGGCCTCTACGACGAGGTCGCGCGACGACCTCGATCGCCCGGCGCTGCGCCTCTCCGGCGGCCAGCAGCAGCGGCTGTGCATCGCGCGCGCGATCGCGCCGCGCCCCGAGGTCCTGCTGATGGACGAGCCGTGCAGCGCGCTCGACCCGATCTCGACCGCGACGATCGAGAAGCTGATCGGCGAGCTGCGCCGCGACCTCGCCGTCGTGATCGTCACGCACAACCTCGCGCAGGCGCAGCCGCGTCGCCGACAAGGTCGCGTTCATGTACCTCGGCGACCTCGTCGAGTTCGGCAGCACCTCGCAGGTTTTCGACGACCCGCGCGCGACGCGCACGCGCGACTACGTACGCGGAGCGTTCGGATGAGCCGCGACGAGCAGCGGGCGCCGTCATGCGACCGCGCGTCCTGAAGCGGGCGCTCGTCGTGCTCGCCTGCGCAGCCGCCACGCTGACGCTTGCCGCGTGCGAGAGCACCGAGCACGAAAGCGCGCAGATCGAACGCGAATCGCGTGCCGCCGTCGCCGCCGAAGCCGCGAAGGAAAGCGCTGCCAAGCGCCACGCGCGCAGCCATCCGCGCCACTCGCATCCGCACGCCGCGAAGGCCGGCGCCGGAGCGCGCGGATGAGCGACGTCAGCCTCGTGCCCGTTCCCTCCGAGCAGCCCGGCGCGACCTGCGCGCACTGCGGCGCCGCGCTCGTCTCAGACCAGCGCTACTGCCTCTCGTGCGGACGGCCCGCCTCACCGGTGCGCCTCGCGTTCCTCGACGTGCTCGAGAGCGATCGCGCCGCCGGCGTCGGGCAGTCGGCGCTCGCCGTCGGACCCGTCGACGGCGCGGCCGCCGGCGGGCGTCCCGACGGTGGCCAGCGCGGCTCGGGCGGCTGGCTGCACCGCAACACGGGGCTGTTCGCGCTGCTCGGCGTGCTCGTGCTCTGCCTGATCGTCGGGCTGCTCGTCGGCCACTGGGTCGGCCAGGGCAACAAGACGCCGGCCAAGCAGGTCGTCGAAGTCAAGGGGCTCTCCGGCCTCGCCGCGGCGCCCGCGGCGACGACGACGCCGGCCGCGACGACGAGCACGTCGACGAGCGGAGCGAAGGAAACCGCCAAGGAAGCCGCCGAAGCGAAACAGGCCGCGGCGAAGGAAACGAAAGCCGAAAAAGCGCCGCCTCCGGCGCCGAAGAAAGTCGCGCCGACGAAGATCAAAAAACTGACGAACTCGAGCGGCAAACAGCATCAGAAGGAAATCAACGAACTCGGCGCGACGCCGATCGAAACGGGCTGAGCGATGTCCGAGCTGCGCCGCCGCCGCCACGAGCTCGCCGAGCGCGTCGCCGAGCTGACCTGGGATCTCGGCGGCCTGACCTACGAGATGGCGATCCGCGACCACTACCGCCTCGACGTGCTCGCGCGCCGCGCGGCGGAGCTGCAGCAGGCCGACGCCGAGCTCGCCGAGGTCCAGCGGATGCTCGCGAGCGCCGAGGCCGGCATCGAGGGCCAGTGTCGCGCGTGCGGCGCCGTGCACAGCCGCGGCGCATCGTTCTGCTGGCACTGCGGCGCCGGGCTGCTCGCCGAGGCGCGCCCGGCGGCGCTGCGCGAGGCGGGGCGCGGCGAGCGTACGCCCGTCGACGCGGCCGGCTGACCTCGCGGGGCGCACGCGGCCGGTCGATCGCGTAGCGTGTCGGGCGTGAGGAGACCGCTGCACCTTCGGGTGCCTCTGCGTCGCGCCCTCTCAGCCGCCGGCCTGCTCGCGCTCGCCGCGCTCGCGTCGCTGGCGGCGGCGACCGCCGGCGGTGCGGGCCTGCGCGCCCACGCGGCGCAGGCCGAGGAAGCCGGCTGCCCGCTGTTCCCGGCGAACAACCCGCTGAACCGGGACATCTCGCACGCGCCCGTCAACCCGAACTCGGCGCGCTACATCGAAGCGATCGGCGCCGACGGCCACCTGCATCCGTCGTTCGGCTCGGAACCGATCTACGGCTTCTCGTACGCCGTCGTCGGTCCGCGCCAGCCGAAGGTCCCGATGCGCTTCACGCTCTCACCGCGGTCCTCCGACCCCGGCCCTTACCCGATCCCGCCGAACGCGCCGATCCAGGGCGGCGCCAGCGGCCCCGGCGACCACCACGTGATCGTCCTGCAGCGCGGCACGTGCAAGCTCTACGAGCTGTTCGAGGCGCGCCCCAGCGGCGACGGCTGGGAAGCCGGCTCGGGCGCCGTCTTCAACCTGCGCAGCAACGCGCTGCGCCCCGACGGCTGGACCTCGGCCGACGCCGCCGGCCTGCCGATCTTCCCACTGCTCGCGCGCTACCAGGAAGTGCACGCCGGCGCGATCGACCACGCGCTGCGCGTGACCGTCGTGCAGGGGCAGGACGGCTTCATCCACCCGGCGACGCACTTCTCGTCCTCGAGCTCGGACCCCGACCTGCCGCCGATGGGTCTGCGCCTGCGCCTGAAGGCGAGCTTCAACATGTCCGGCTACCACGGGCAGGCGCTGATCGTGCTGCGCGCGCTGAAGATCTACGGCCTGATCGTCGCCGATGAAGGCGCCGGCTCCTGGAACATCGGCGGCGCGACGAACCCCGCCTGGAACGACAGAGACCTGCACCAGCTCGAAACGGTCCCCGGCTCGGCCTTCGAAGCGGTCAGCACCGGGCCGATCCTGCGCGGCGCCTCGCACCGCCGCCGGCGCTAGACGCCGGCTCGGCTCGGAAGCCCCTCAGGAGTGCTGCTGCTCGACCGGCGGCGTCGGCGCGGGCTGCGCCGGCACTTGGGCCGGCGATGCGACCGGAGCCTGCGGCTGCTGCGGCTGCTGCGCCGCGGGCAGCGTCGTCTGCTGTGTGCTCGTCGCGCCGGTCACCGAGTCCTTGAACTCGCGCATCCCGCTGCCGAGCGAGCGACCGATCTCGGGCAGCCGCCTCGCGCCGAACACCAGCAGCAGAATCACGACGAGGAACGCGATGTGCAGTGGATTGTCGAGACCCATCTACAAAGGAGTCTCAGCCGATCCTCAGCCCGCCTCGCCCGGCGCCTCGCCGAGCGCGCGGCGCACGAACTGCACGGCGACGAGCAGCATCAGCGCGGCGAACGCGTCGCGCAGGACGGCGCCCGAGAGCGCGTTCGCGAGAACGACGCCGCCGGCCGCGCCGGCGAGCGACAGCACGCCGAGCAGCAGCGCGTCGGCGCGGTGCACGTTCCCGTGGCGGTCGTGGTTGTACGCGCCGACGATCGCGACCGGCACGATCGCGAGCAGCGACGTCGCCTCGGCCTGGTGCTGGCCGAGGCCGAGGAAGATCACGAGACCCGGCACGAACAGCACGCCGCCGCCGACGCCGAGCAGGCCGGCGATCACGCCGCCGGCGACGCCGATCGCGATCGCGCCGATCACCTGATCACCAGCTCGGCCGCGCTCGCGACGAGCACGGCCGCGAACATCAGCGAGATCGCGCGGTTGTGCACGCGCCGGTGCAGCCACGTGCCGAACAGCACGCCGCCGACCGCGGGCACGCCGACGAGCAGCGCGTCGAGCACGTGGACGTTGCCGTAGAGCCCCTGCGTCGCCGCCGCGAACGCAGCGATGAAGACGATTGCCGCGAGCGACGTCGCCGTCGCCGCGCGCTCGTCGTAGCCGAGCCAGAGGACGAGCAGCGGGACGATCACGCTGCCGCCGCCGACGCCGAAGAGGCCGCTGAACAGGCCGGCCGCCGTGCCGATCGCGGCCAGCCTGAGCGAGCGGCCGATGCTGCTCGCCGGCGGCTGCTCAGCGACCACGCTTGCGAGGAAACTGGCCGGCCACGATGCGCGCCATACTAGACCGCGTGTCCCCCGCTGCCACGCTCGTGGAGGCGCTCGAGCCGATGCGCGCGGACCCCGCGCGTGGCGCCGTTCTGCTCGACATCGACGGAACGCTCGCGCCGATCGTGCGCCACGCCGCCGACGCGCACGTCCCCGAGGCGACGCGCACGCTGCTGATCGAGATCGCCAAGCGATACCGGCTCGTCGGCTGCGTCAGCGGCCGCCGCGCCGCGACGGCGCGGCAGATCGTCGCGATCGGGACGCATCGCCTACGTCGGCAACCACGGCGGCGAGCTGCTGCGACCGGGCGCGACGCGGCCCGAGCTCGACCCGGAGCTCGCCGCGTGGGCGCCGCGCGTGCGCGCCTTCGCCGCGCGTGCGCTGAGCGCCGAGCACCAGCGTCTGCGGGTCCGCGGCGAGGACAAGGAGGCGATCGCCGCGTTCCACTGGCGCGGCGCCCCCGACGAGCAGGCCGCCGCGGCGGCCGTCCGCGAGATCGCCGAGCGCGCGCAGGCCGAGGGCTTCGCGGTGCACTGGGGGCGCAAGGTGCTCGAGGTGCGTCCGCCGGTCGCGCTCGACAAGGGCATCGGCGTCGCGCTGCTGCTGCGCGGACGCGACGGTCACGGCCGCGTTGTACGTCGGCGACGACACGACCGACCTCGACGCGTTCCGCGGGCTGCGCGAGCTCGCGCAGTCGGGCGCGCTCGGCTCCGCGCTGTGCGTCGCCGTCGACTCCGACGAAGCGCCGCCCGAGCTCGCGCGCGAGGCCGACCTGACGCGTCGACGGCACCGCCGGCGTGCGGGAACTGCTCGAGGCGCTGCTTCAGTAGCGCGTGCGCTTCGTCGACTTCCTCAAGAGCGACCGTTCTGCTCAGCGCCGCCGCCGCGACCGCGCTTGCGCTGCGTCACCGTGCTCGCGCTCGGGACGAAATCGAACGAAAGCCTGCTGGCGATCGTCGTCGGCTGGTGGGTCCTCGCCGCGCTGATCGGCTTGCGCCTCGGCCGGCGCGCCGAAACCAACCCGCCGATCGCGCGCCTGCTCGCGAGCGCGAAGTCGAGCTCGGCGCTGCCCGAGAACCACCCGAGCGCGATCCTGCTCAATCGCCTCTGGCCGCTGCTGCTGTTCACGCTCGTCGCCGGCGGGCTCGCGTTCCTCGCGCCGCAGATCCCCGGCATCGCCGCCGGCTTCGCGATCATCTGGGCGCTCGCCTGGCGCCGCCAGGACGCCGCCGTCGCCGCCGATCGAGGAGCGCGACGGCGTGTGCTTCTACGTCCGGCGCACCTCGCCCGTGCGCCCGATGGCGCTCGAGCGCACCCCCGGCTTCAAGGCGCTGCGCCCCGAGCGCGCGAACGGCGCCGTCACCTGAGATGCCGCGCGCGCACGCGGCCGACGTGCTGCTCGTCTCGCTCGGGTCGACCGCCGGCCTGCGCCGTGCCGACGACGAGCTGCAGGACTCGCTGCGGCGCGTCGGCGCGCAGGTCGCCGTCGCGCGCCCGTTCCCGCCCGAGGCGCTGCGCGACGATGGTGCTCACCGACCTCGCCTGGGCGCGCGCAGCGCGCCGCGCCGCCGGCGAGATTCTCGAGCAGCAGCACGCCTCGCCGGCGCGCGCCGTGATCTACTCGACGACGACCGCCGCGCTGCTGTGGCGGCGACCCGGCGCGATCCGCTTCGACGCGCTCGCCGCCGGCAACCGGCCCGGGCGCCACGGCCTCTGGCAGCGGCCGCTCGAGCGCCGCCGCCTGCGCGAAGCGCCGCTGCTGCTGCCGTGGAGCGACGGGTCGCTCGACGACGGTCGCGTGTCCGAGCCGGCCGAGCGCACGCTCGTGCTGCCGGTTCCCGTCGAGCCGTCCGGCGCGCCGTCGCCGCACCGCGACATCGCCGCGATCACCTACGCGCGCGAACCCGACGAAGAAGGGCATCGACCGCGTGCTCGCCGCGTGGCGGCAGGTGCGTGCCGCGCGCGCCGCCGCCGGTGCCGGCGGCGAGGAGGAGCTCGTCGTCGCCGGCGCCTCGGCCGCGCAGCTCGAGCTCGCCGGACTGCTCGCGCCCGGCGAGCCCGGCGTGCGCGTCGTCGGCGCGCTGCCGAGCGAGGACTTCCGCGCGCTGCTGCGCCGCGCGCGCGTGTTCGTCTGCGCGCCGCGGCGCGAGGACTACGGGATCGTCCAGCTCGAGGCGCTCGCCGACGGCTGCCAGCTCGTCACGACGCCCGCGCCCGGACCGTACGCGGCGCTGCCGATCGCGCGCGAGCTCGACGCGCGCCTCGTCGGCGAGGAGCTCGCGAGCGCGCTGCGCACCGCGCTCGAGGAGCCGGTGAGCGACTACGCCGAGCGCGCGCTCGCCGCGCTCGCGCCGTTCATCGCGCGCCGCCGTCGACCGGATCGTCGCCGAGCGGCTACTGCCGCGACTGCTTGCGTAGGCGCCGCAGTTCGGGCAGCGTGCGCGTGTTCGCGACGCTCTCGCGCGTCAGCCACGCGCGCCGCGCGGTCGCGACGCCCCAGCGCATGTTCTCGAGCGTGCGCGTGCGATGCGCGTCGGAGTCGATCACGAGGCGCACGCCCGCGCGCGCGGCGGCGCGCGCGTTGACGTCGGAGAGGTCGCGCCGGTCGGGGTTGGCGTTGATCTCGAGCAGCGTGCCGGTCCGCGCGGCCGCCGCGAACACCGCGTCGAGGTCGACCGCGTACGGCTCGCGCCGCTCGATCAGGCGGCCGGTGGGGTGGCCGATCGCGTCGACCAGTGGGTGCTCGATCGCCGCGATCATCCGCCCGGTCATCGCCTGCTCGTCCATGCCGAACGCCGTGTGCACGCTCGCGACGATCCAGTCGAGCTGCGCAAGCAGCTCGTCCTCGTAGTCGAGCGAGCCGTCGGGCAGGACGTTGACCTCGCTGCCGGCGAGCAGCTCGATGCCGTCGATCTGCGCGTTCGCCTCGCGCACGAGCTCGATCTGGCGGCGCAGCTGCTCGGGCGAGACGTCGTTGCCGAAGCCGTGCGTCGCCGAGTGGTCGGTGATCGCGAGGTACTCGTAGCCGCGCTCGCGCGCCGCGCGCGCCATCTCGCCGATCGTCGCGTGGCCGTCGGAGGCGACCGTGTGGCTGTGCAGGTCGCCGCGGATGTCGCCGAGCTCGATCAGCCGCGGCAGCGCGAGCTCGCCGCCCGCGGCTCCCGCCGCCGCGCTCGAAGTCGGCGAGCGCGGCGGCCAGCTCGCCGCGGTCCTCGCGCAGCTCGGGCTCGATGTAGGCGAGGCCGAGCAGCTCGTAGAGCTCCTGCTCGCTCGCGCACGTGCGCGTGCTGCCGATCGCGTCGTCGAGCACGCCGTACTCCGACACGTGCAGGCCGCGCCGCACGACCATCTCGCGCAGCGCCGCGTTGTGGCGTCCCGAGCCGGTGAAGTGCTGCAGCAGGTTGCCGAGCTGCGCCGGCTTGGCGATCCGCAGGTCGACGCTCGCGCCCGAGTGCGTGCGCGCGCGTCGCGCCGGCCTTGCCGGCCGAGCCGACGCGCTCGATCTGCGGCAGCCGCCGAGGCTCTTCGCGAGCGTCGTCGGGCGTGTCGTGACGGCGATCAGGTCGATGTCCTTGACGCTGTCGGCCCGCCGGCGCGCCGAGCCGGCGACGAGTACCTGCGTGCCCGCGCCGCCCAGCTCGGCGAGCCCCGCCGCGAGCGCCTCGCCGAGCTCGAGCGCCTTCGGCAGCAGCACGCGCGCGGGCGCGCGCTCGCCCGCGCCCTGCTCGAGCGCCGCGAGCACGTTCTCCTCGAGCTTCGGCCCGAGCCCGCGGACCGTGCGGATCCGCTGCGCGAGCGCCGCCTCGCGCAGCTTCTGCGGCGAGTCGATGCCGAGCTCCGAATGCAGCAGCCGCGCGCGCTTGGCGCCGAGGCCCGGCAGGCGCGTGACGCGACCAAGCCGGGCGGGAACTTCGCGCGCAGGCTGCTCGGCGGCCGGGATCGCGCCCGTCTCGAGCAGCGCGAGGATCTTCTCTTCGAGCGTCGCGCCGATCCCCGCGAGCTCGCGCGCGCGACCTTCGCGCGCGAGCGTCGCGACCGAAACCGGCGCGTCGCGCACGCTGCGCGCCGCCGTGCGATAGGCGAGCACGCGATGGACGATCGCGCCGTCGAGCTCGTATAGGTCGCCGAGCTCTTCCAGCGCGTCGGCGATCGCGCCGTTCGAGATCTGAGCGCCGGTCACGGCTCCCAGGGTATGCACCCGCCGTGGCGCGCGCGGTCGTCGCGACGCTCTAGGGTACGCCGCTGTGTCAGGCGAGCCGTGGCTGATATTGCCGACATACAACGAGGCTGAGAACATCGAGGCGATCGTCGCTGCCGCCGGCGACTCGCTCGCCGGCGCGACCGCCGACGGCCGTCTCGGCGGCGCCTTCCGCATCCTGATCGTCGACGACGGCTCGCCCGACGGGACCGGCGAGATCGCCGACCGCCTCGCCGCCGAGCGCGGCTGGGTGCACGTGCTGCATCGCACCGAGAAGAACGGCATCGGGCCGGCCTATCTCGCCGGCTTCAGCCACGCGCTCGAGCATGGAGCCGGCTACGTCATGGAGATGGACTCCGACTTCTCGCACGACCCGGCCGACCTCGTGCGCCTGCTCGCCGCCGTCGATCGCGACGCGCCCGACAGCGCCGACCTCGCGCTCGGGTCGCGCTACGTGCCGGGTGGCGCCGTCAGCGACTGGGGCCTGGCTGCGGCGCTTCATCAGCGAGGGCGGCTCGACCTACTCGCGCATCGTGCTCGGATTGCAGGTGCGCGACCTGACCGGCGGCTTCAAGTGCTTCCGCCGCGAGGTGCTCGAAGCGATCGACTTCGACGGCGTGCGCTCGCAGGGCTACGCCTTCCAGGTCGAGCTCACCTACCGCGCCGTGCGCGCCGGCTTCCGCGTCGTCGAGGTGCCGATCAGGTTCCGCGACCGGCAGCAGGGCACGAGCAAGATGTCGTGGAGGATCGCCGCCGAGGCGATGTGGCTCGTGCCGCTGCTCCGCTTCAAATAGCGGCGTGACAGGCGGCGCGAGGCAGCGTCCCGCGGCGGCGTGCCACACGCCTTGAGATTCGCCGCGCGAAAGCCGATGCAGAGGGGATGGATGCCTCGGCATACGCGTTCGCGCACGGCGTTCGCCACACGCGCGAGACGCTGCGCGAGTGGCAGGCGCAGCCCGGGCGCGTACTCGCGCGCTGGGTCGCCGGCTCGACGCTTGCCGCGGTCGGGCTGCTGCTCGCGGTCTGGGCGATCTCGTCGCTGAACGGCGGTCAGGAACAGATCATCGCGCTGCGCCCGCCGTTCGCCGTCGGCGACGGCGGCGACGTGCTCGCGGTGCTCGCGCGCAACCTGCTCGTGCTCGCGCTGCACGCGATGGCCTGCGTCGCCGGCTTCATCGCCGGCAGCTCGCTGCCGCTGCAGGTCGAGGGTCGCACGGGGCTCTCGCGCTGGGTGCACGAGCACGGCGGGCGGATCGCGATCGCGTTCGTGATCGTCGCGACGACGTTCTCGTTGAGCGCGCAGGCGTATCTGCTCGGCACGACGCTGGGTCGCGTCGCGGCGTTCCTGCACGTCTCGCCCGGAACGCTGCTGCTCGGCGTCCTGCCGCACGCGATCCCCGAGCTGATCGCGCTGTTCCTGCCGCTCGCCGCGTGGATCATCGCGAGCCGTCGCGGCGAGTGGGACCAGCTGCTCGCGGCGACCGTCGTGACCGTCGCGATCGCCGTGCCGGTGCTCGTCGTCGCGGCCTTCGTCGAGGTCTACGTATCGCCGCATCTGTTCACCGCGCTCACGCACATCAAACCGCCGATCGTGCGCACGAGCGGCGAGTGGATCGTGACCGTGCGGTAGCGATCCGCCGGCACGCACCGCGCCGTTCGGAGCCTGTCGCCGCACGCCTCTCGCACCCCCTCCTTCACTTTGTATAGTGGTAGGAAAGCAACCGACAAGGGGACCCAAAATGGCAGGCACGTTGAGCGAAGTGACCGACAGCAACTTCCAGGCTGAGGTGATCGAGTCCGACAAGCCCGTGCTCGTCGACTTCTGGGCTCCGTGGTGCGGTCCGTGCCGCGTCGTCGCACCCGTGCTCGAGGAGATCGCCGCCGAGCGGCCCGACGACCTGCGCATCGTCAAGCTCAACACCGACGAGAACCAGCAGACGGCGGCCGCCTTCCAGGTGCTCTCGATCCCGACGATGATCCTCTTCAAGGGCGGTCAGCCGGTCAAGACCGTGATCGGCGCCTACCCGAAGAAGAAGCTCGAGCAGGAGCTCGAGCCGGCCCTCTCGGCCGCTTAGTCGGAGATACGCTCGAGCAGCCACGCCGCGAAGCCTTTCTCGTCGAGAAGGCCAGCGGCGACCTGCTCGATCGTCCGAGCCGTCCCGTCTAGACCGTTCGGCGGGTGGCTGAAGCCGACACCGTTGCGGTCGAGGAACTCGCGCATGACGTCGTACGCGGTCCGCTTGTTGCCGTCAGGAAGCGGGTGGTACGTCGCGATGCGAGCGCAGTAGACGGCGGCCTTTTCATGCAGCGCCGGGAACGCGTCGCGGTCGGGGGCGCCGGCGAACGGAGCGGCGAGCGCCGCCTCGGCGAGGCTCCGCACGTGCGGAATCCGTGCGAGCCGCTCGGCTTCGATGCCGCAGTGCAGCTCGGCGATCAAGAGGAAGTCCCCGATCTCGATGCGGCGCACCGTGCAATCCAACCATTATGGTTGCATGGTGGCAATACTCAATACTGAATACTTAGTTCTGAATATCAGGCTTGACATTTGGGATCTAAAGATCTTGACACCTAGCCTCCCGCGGCCTATGATCCTCGCCGCGGCGGGACATTTCGAGTCCCGCCGGGAGGTTCCGATGCCCAGGACGATGACCTTGCGACTCACCGACGAGCAGGCGGCGACGCTCGACCTCGTCGCACGCGCCGACGGCCAGACGGTCACGGAGGCCGTGCGGACGGCGATCGACGCGCACATCGAGGAGCGCCGGCGCGACAAGGACTTCAGAGAGCGCCTGCGCCGCCGGCACGAGGAGGAGCGCGCTCTGTACGAGCGCCTCTCGAAGTGATCCGTCCCCGCTAGCGCGAAGCTACGCGGCGCAGGCTGATCGTCAGCTTCAAGCCGTCGATCTCGACCGCGCCCGAGTAGTCGCGCTGCTCGGCGCCGAGCGTCGCGCCGTCGCCCAGCTCGAAGCTCACTGCGAGCGTCTCCCCAGCGATGTAGCCGCGGTGCGCGGCCGCGGCGCGCGTCAGCTCGGCATCGCCGCCGAGCGCGAGCTCGATGCGGTCCTTGATCTCGAGCCCGCCGTTCTTGCGCGCCGCCTGGACGGCGTGCACGATCTCTCGCGAGTGGCCCTCCTCGCGCAGCTCATCGTCGATCGCCAGCTCGAGCGCGACCGCGTGTGCGCCCTCGCGCTCGACGCTGTAGCCGTCGGGCGGGACGCATCGTCAGGATCACGTCGTCGGCCGACAGCGTGTGCTCGCGCCCGTCGACGGTGATGCCGACCGCGTCGCCGTCGCCGTCGCCGCAGCGCGGCGGCGACGCTCGCCGGGTCGAGCGCGGCGATCGCGTCGGCGGCGAGCGGCATCGACTTGCCGAAGCGCGGCCCGAGCGTGGCGGTAGTTGGGCTTGACCTCGTAGCTGCCGAGCTCCTCGGCGGCGGCGACGAAGCGCAGCGCGCTTGACGTTGAGCTCCTCGCGCACGACTCGACGAGCCGCTCGATCGCCTCGCGCTCGCGGCCCGACGCGACGATGACGGCCTCGTGCAGCGGCTGGCGCACCTTGATCTTCGACTTGCCTGCGCGCGCCGAGGCCGAGCCGCACCGTCTCGCGTGCGAGCGCCATCGCCTGCTCGAGCTCCTCGTCGCGCGCCAGGCGCGCGCTCACGGCCGACGCCGACCGCGGGAAGTCGCACAGGTGGACGCTCGCGCAGCGTCGCCGTCGAGGTTGTCGTAGATCTCATCGGCGATGAACGGGCAGAACGGCGCGAGCAGCTTCGCGACGGTCACCAGGCAGGCGCGCAGCGTCGCGAACGCGGCGCGGATCGCCGTCCCAGAAGCGCCGCCGCGAGCGCCGCACGTACCAGTTCGAGAGGTCCTCGACGAGCTCTGCGATCGCGCGTCCGGCGCTCGTCGCGTCGTAGGCGTCGAGCCGCTCGGCGACGAGCTCGGCCGTGCCCGCCGTGCGCGAGAGCGCCCAGCGGTCGAGCTCGTCGGTCGGCTCGCCGGTCATGCGCGCAGCGCTCAGCTCATCGGCGCTCGCGTGCGCGTACAGCGCGTAGAAGGAGTACGTGTTCCACAGCTGCTTGAGGAACAGCCGCACGCCCTCGCCGATCGCCTGCGGCCGAGAAGCGGTAGCCGTCCCACGGCTGCTTCGACGTGAAGAAGTACCAGCGGAACGCGTCGGCGCCGTAGCTGTCGAGCACCTGCCACGGCTCGACCACGTTGCCTTTCGACTTCGACATCTTCTGACCCTCCTCGTCGAGGATCAGCCCGAGGCAGACGACGTTGCGGTACGGCGCGTCGCTCGTCGAGCAGCGTCGCGACGGCGAGCAGCGAGTAGAACCAGCCGCGCGTCTGGTCGAGCGCCTCGCAGATGAAGTCGGCCGGGTAGCCGAGCTCGAAGCGCTCGGCGTGCTCGAACGGGGAGTGGTGCTGCGCGAACGGCATCGAGCCCGAGTCGAACCAGACGTCGATCACCTCCGGCACGCGGCGCATCGGCTTGCCGCAGTCGGCTCGCCGTCGGCGTCCTCGTGCGCGCAGGCGAACTCGAGCTCGTCGACGAACGGGCGGTGCGGGTCGGCGAGCTGCCCGCCCGAGCGCTCCGCGAGCTCGGCGAAGGAGCCGATGCGACGTGCACGTGGCCGTCGCTCGCAGCGCCAGACCGGCAGCGGCGTGCCCCAGTAGCGCTCGCGCGAGAGCGCCCAGTCGACGTTGTTGCGCGAGCCAGTCGCCGAAGCGCCCGTGCTTGATGTGCGGCGGGTGCCAGTCGACGGTCTCGTTGGCGGCGAGCAGCCGTCGCGCAGCTGCGACGTGGCGATGTACCACGACGGTTTGGCGTAGTAGAGCAGCGGCGTGCCGCAGCGCCAGCAGTGCGGGTAGGAGTGCTCGTAGTCCTCGTCGCGCAGCAGCAGGCCGCGCGCGTCGCAGTTCCTCGATCAGCTCGCGCGGCAGCTGCGCGGTCCTTGACGGAGCGCCCCGCGTACGGCCGCCGACGCGGCTGCGCGGGCGCCGTCGTAGGTGCCGTCGCGCTCGACCGGGTTGTACAGCGTCCGCGGGTCGTCGCCGGTCGAAGATCCCGGCCGCCGCGGCGACGCGGAAGTCGTCCTCGCCGAACGCCGGCGCGAGGTGCACGATGCCGGTGCCGTCCTCGGTCGTCACGAAGTCGCCGGCGAGGACCGGCAGCGCGCCCGGCTCGCGGTCGGCGCGCGCGAAGATCGGGCCCTCGTAACCGCCGTAGCGCCCGACCAGCTCCGCGCCGCGAAGCGCTCGAGCGATCGTCGGCGCCCTCGCCGAGCACCGCGCCGACGCGATCCGCGACGATCACGAAGTGCTCGCCATCGAGGCGCACGCGCGCGTAGGTGGCGTTCGGGCGACGACCGCGACAGCGACGTTGCCGGGCAGCGTCCACGGCGTCGTCGTCCAGACGAGCAGGCGGTCGTCGCTCGCAGCTCCGCGATCGCCAGCCACGGCGAGCTTGACGTAGACGCTCTCGTCGACGACGTCCTCGTAGCCCTGCGCGACCTCGTGCGAGGAGAGCGCCGTGCCGCAGCGCGGGCAGTACGGGCACGACCTTGTGTCCCTCGTACAGCAGGCCCGCGCCGTCGATCTGCGACAGCGCCCACCAGACCGACTCGATGTAGCTCTCGTCGAGCGTGCGGTAGGCGTCGTCGAGGTCGATCCAGAAGCCGATCCGCTCGGTCAGGCGGTTCCACTCCTCGAGGTACGTGAAGACCGACTCGCGGCAGCGCGCGTTGAACTCGCCGATCCCGTACTCCTCGATCTTCGGCCTTCGATGTGATGCCGAGCTCCTGCTCGACGGCGATCTCGACCGGCAGGCCGTGGCAGTCCCAGCCGCCCTTGCGCTCGACGAGATAGCCGCGCATCGTCTGGAAGCGCGGGTAGATGTCCTTGAACACGCGCGAGAGCACGTGGTGCGAGCCCGGCGGCCCGTTCGCGGTCGGCGGCCCCTCGTAGAAGACTCCAGCGCGGCGCGCCCGCGCGGACGGCGCAGCGACTCGGCGAAGACGTCGCGCTCGCGCCAGCGCGCCAGCACCTCGAGCTCGAGCTCGGGCAGCTCGCGTCGCGGGTCGACCTCGCGGCGCGGGATCAGCGGATGTCGGTCGTCCCCCGGCATGAGGCCGCCCATTCTAGGTGCGCGCAGCGCCCCGCCTCAGCGCACGCGCGGCGCGTGCGTGAACAGCCCCGCGAGGCTGCCGCCGGCGGGATCGGCGGCGCCGGCGAGCGGCTGCAGGCCGAGCGCGCGCTCGATGCTCGCGAGCACGCCGTAGTGGTCGATCGGCGTCGCATCGCGCGCGCCGCGACGAACGTCTGGGCCGGCGACGACGGTCGCGATCCGCCCGCCGGCCGCCGCGCCGGCGCAGCAGCCGCGGTCGCTCGAGCCCTCGTCCCACGTCAGCACGAGCAAACCGTGCGGGCCGAGCTCGCGCAGCAGCGCCGGAACGGTCCGCGCGAGGAAGCGGTCGCTCGCGGCGACGCCGCAGTCGTGGCCGTCGTCGCACAGGTTCGGCGTGATCCAGACGTACGTCGGCAGCGCGCCTGCGCGCAGGTCGCGCTGCAGCGCGCCGAAGCCGACAAGCTTCGCGCAGCGCCGCGGCGAGCCGGCGACGTCGTCGTAGTACGCGAACGGGTTGTGCTTCTTCGCGTAGCCGCCGTCTTCGGCGCCGAGGAAGCACGGCGAGGGCGCGTCCTCGAGGTACGCCTTCCACGAGATGCCCGCCGCTTCGAGCTGGTCGACGATGTTGCTCGCCGAGACGCGGCAACTCGTGCAGTCGGATTCGATCCCGTGCGTCGAGCCGCTCGTCAGCGCGAGGTAGTTCGGCAGCGACGGGTGCGCGATCGCGTAGCTCTGCGTCATCGTCCCGTAGCGCCGCGCGAGCGCGTTGACGTACGGCGCGGCCGAGCTGCCGATGACGGCGTCGCGCTCCTCGTTCTCGAGCAGCACGATCACGACGTGCGAGCGGCTCGACGCGGGCAGCTTCGCCGGCGCGCCGAGCGCGAGCGGCCTGCCGGCGTGCGCGCCGCCGCAGCCGCTCGCGAGCGCGACGCTCGCGAGCCCGAGACAGAGCGCAAGCGCGAGCGCCGATCGCAGGCGTGCCGGAGGGCTCGCGCCCGGGCGTGTCGGCGACGTGCGGCGTGCGAGATCCATGCGACGCGCGGATCATCGCGCACCGATCTGCGGGAGACCACGCAGCGAGCGCGCGCGTCATCGCCTACGTTTGCAGCTGGTCGAAATGGAGGCATGGGACAGATGAGCGCGACGAACGAGTTGAGCGAGGACGTGCTGAGGGAGCTCGCCGAGACGAGCGACGACGAGGAGACGGTGCTGAGCGTCTATGTCGACCTCGATCCCTCGATGTTCGCGACCGCGCCGGCGCGCGCGAGCCAGATCGACTCGCTGCTCGACACCGCGCACCGCGAGATCGAGTCGGGCGAGCGCTCGCACGCCGCGCGCCAGGCGCTGCGCGCGTCGTTGCAACACGCGCGCGAGCTGCTCACGCCGAACGGCGAGTGGGCGCAGGACGCGCGCGCTTACGCGCTGTTCCTCAGCAAGCCGCTCGGGCTCGAGCGCGGGTTGCGCCTGCCGCATGCGCTCGCCGGCGCTGCGGTTGTCGCTGATGCACCGTTCATCGCGCCGCTCGCGCAGGAGGGAATCGCCGGACGCGTGTGCGTCGCGCTCGTCGACGAGCGCTTCGCGCGCGTGCTGCGCGGCTCGGGCGAGCGGCTCGAGGAGGTCGTCTCGTTCGGCGACAACGTGCATGGCCGCAACGATCAGGGCGGCTGGTCGCAGGCGCGCTACCAGCGCTCGCGCCATGAGGACGTCGAGGCGCACCTGCGCCACGTCGCGCGCCAGCTGCACGACCTGCTCGCGGCGGCGCCGTACGAGCGCCTGCTGATCGCCTGCACGCAGCCGCTCTGGCCGCGCGTCGTCGAGCGGCTGAGCGCCGATGTGCGGCCGCTGCTCGACGAGCAGCGCGTGTCGCTCGACGTCGGCGACGTGGGCATCGAAGACGTGCTCGCCGCCGTGCGGCCGCTGCTCGAAGCCGAGGAGCGCGCGCACGAGGACGCCGTGCTGGCCGAGCTGCACGCGCGCCTGGCGCGCGAGGGCGACTCGCGTGCGGCCGCCGGCCACGAGGCCGTGCTCGCGGCGCTCGTCGAACGTCGCGTCGAGACGCTGCTGTACGACGCCGAGCTGAGCGAGGACGTCGTCGAGGAGGCCGTGCGCGCCGCCGTCGAGCAGTCGGCCGAGATCCTCGTGCTGCACGACCGTCCCGAGCTCGGGACGGTCGGGCGGATCGCCGCGACGCTGCGCTTCTAGCCGCCGCCCGCCGCGGGCGGCGCCCCCGCCGCCACAGCCGTCGCGCGCTCTTACGATGAGCGCGTGCGCCTGCGCCTCTACCACCACCCCGACGGCGCGCGCATCGCCTACCGCGAGCTCGGCGCCGGGCCGCCGCTGGCGCTGCTGCACTCGGGGCTGCTCTCGCACAAGGAGTGGGAACCGGCGGTCGAGCCGCTCGCGGAGCGCTTCCGCGTCGTGCTGCCCGACCTGCCGCTGCACGGCGACTCCGAGGACCATCCGCGCCACCCGTACACGCTCGACTGGTACGCCGAGGTGCTCGGCGGCTTCTCGCGCGAGGTGCTCGGCGCGCGCCCGATGCTCGCCGGGCACGATGCCGGCGCCGAGATCCTGATGCACGCCGTCCGCACGGGCAGCGTCCGCCCGGCGCGCCTCGTGCTGATGAGCAACCGGATGCACGCGCGCGGCGAGCACACGCGGATGCGCTCGCTGTGGCGCGCGGGCGCGCGCGCCGCGGCCGTGCCGGGTCTCGACCGGCTGTTCTCGCACGCGGCGCCGGCGCTGTTCACGCCGGCGCGCGGCATGCGCCTGTCGGCGCGCGGCAACCCGGCCGCGGCCGACCTCGTACGGCACGCGTTCGCCGACATGCCCGGCAACACGAACCTCGCGCGCTCGTGGGCGAAGTGCGCGCGCACCTGGCCGCGCGGGCCGCAGACGCACCTGCTCGACCTCTACCCGCGCCTGCAGATGCCCGTGCTGCTGCTGTGGGCCGATCGCGACCCGATGTACCCGCTGTCGATCGCCGAAGAGGCGCTCGCGCTGCTGCCGAACGGGCAGCTGCGCGTGCTCGAGAGCGCGGGGTTCCTGCTTGCGTACGACGACCCGGTTGGCCTGGCGCGTGAGCTGTCGGCGTTTTGCGGCTAGGGTCTGAGCCGCCAGCGATCCAAGGAGAACCGATGCCCGAAAAGCAGTTGTGGGGCGGCGAGACGTCGAAGGCCGTCGAGAACTTCCCGATCTCGGGGGAGACGGTGCCGCTGCCGGTGGTGCACTGGCTCGCGCGCGTGAAGGGCGCGGCGGCGGCGGTCAACGCGGAGCTCGGCCTCCTGCCGAAGGGCAAGGCGGCGAAGATCGAGAAGGCGGCGAAGGAGATCGCCGAGGGCAAGCACGACGGGCAGTTCCCGATCGACGTCTTCCAGACGGGCTCGGGGACGTCGACGAACATGAACGCGAACGAGGTGATCGCGAACCTCGCGGGCGACGGGACGCACGCGAACGACCACGTGAACATGGGCCAGTCGTCGAACGACGTGTTCCCGTCGGCCGTCCACCTCGCGGCGCTCGACGTCGCGCAGAACGAGCTGCTGCCGGCGCTGAAGCAGCTCGAACGCTCGCTTGCGCGGAAGTCGAAAAGCTTCCAGAACGTCGTCAAGGCGGGGCGCACGCACCTGATGGACGCGGTGCCGGTGACGCTCGGCCACGAGTTCGGCGGCTACGCGACGCAGATCGCGCTCGGCCAGGAGCGCGTGCGCTCGGCGCTCGTGCACGTCGGGCAGATCCCGCTCGGCGGCACGGCGACGGGCACGGGCCTGAACACGCATGTCAACTTCGCCGAGAAGGTGCGCCAGCGGCTGCGCAGGGAGTCGGGGTTGAAGCAGATCGCGGCGCCGCCGGACCCGTTCGAGGCGCAGGCGAACCGCGACGCGCTCGTCGAGCTGTCGGGCGCGCTGAAGGTGATCGCGGTGTCGCTGATCAAGATCGCGAACGACATCGCGCTGATGGGCTCGGGGCCGCGCGCGGGGATCGGCGAGCTGTTCCTGCCGGAGCTGCAGAAGGGCTCGTCGATCATGCCGGGCAAGGTCAACCCGGTGATCCCGGAGGTCGTGCTGCAGGTCTCGGCGCAGGTGATCGGCAACGACACGGCGATCACGATCGGCGGCATGCAGGGGCAGTTCGAGCTGAACGTGCGGATCCCGTTGATCGCGCGCAACCTGCTCGAATCGCTGCGCCTGCTGACCAACACGACGCGCGTGTTCGCGGAGAAGTGCGTCGACGGGATCAAGGTCAACAAGAAGGGCACCGACGCGTCGGCCGGCGCGACGCTCGCGGTCGCGACGGCGCTGAACGGCGCGATCGGCTACGACAAGGCGACGGTGATCGTCAAGAAGGCGACCGACTCGGGACGCCCGCTGCGCGACGTCGCGCTCGAGGAGGGCGTCGACGCGAAGCTCTACGACGAGACGATCGACCTGCGCAGGATCGCGCAGGGCAATCGCGGGTAGGACGATGCGCGCGACGCTGACAACGCTCTGCGCGGCCGTCGCGCTCGCGGCTGCGCCGGCGGCGACGAGCGCGACGGCGCCGCCGGCCGCGCCATGCGGCGCGGCGGGCGCGACTGTGCTGGCGAACGCGGCGGGGTCGGTCGCGGAGCGGATCTACGCGTCGGAGGTCGCCAGCTCGGAGGTGAGCAGCGACAAGCGCCAGATCGAAAGCTACGCGCCGCTGCTGAGCGCGGTCGAAAGCGGCGAACGCGCGGCGATCGACGCGGCGGTGCACAGCCTCGTGTACTCGCACACGCACATCGTGCGCCTGCGTGTTAGCCGCGGCGGCGAACTGCTCGACGACGAAGGCGGCCCGTACATCCTCGCGCCGGTGAGCGGCACGCTGCGCTCGCACGGGCGGACGCTCGCGAGCTTCGTCTTCTCGGTGCAGGACGACCTCGGCTACGTGAAGCTCGAGACGCGCTTCATCGGCGCGCCGCTGATCCTGCGCACGGACGCGGGGCAGGTGCCGATCGAAGGGCTGCTGAGCCCGGGGCCGGCGAGCATCCCGGGCCTCGGGCCTGTCCAGTACCACGGGACGACGTACGAGGCGTACTCGTTCAACGCGACGGCGTACCCGAGCGGACGCGTGCGCGTGTCGCTGCTGCTGCCGCTGACGCACGCGCTGCAGACGCAGTCGTGCGAGCGGATCAAGACGGACGAGCTGGCGCTCGTCGCGCAGCGGATCTCGCGCCGCTTCTCGCTCTCGCCGTCGGCGTACCCGCCGTACGTGAGGCTCGTGAACACGATGACGCACGCGCTCGTGTACGTGCGCGCGGGCTCGCGCACGCTCGCGGGGAGCACGCGCTCGACGCCGCCGAAGCTGCCGACGTCGGGCGCGCTGAGCTGGCATGGAACGCCATACGAAGTCTCGTCGTTCCAGGCGCCGAGCTCGTCGGGCGCGGTGCGCGTGTACGTGCTCGTCTCGCACTGACGTTACGCGTCTGTTGCCTGACTGTTAGACCGGTGCCGTCTACGGGTACGGGCATCCTCGGATGTACGAGCTGTCGATCGCACAGGCAATCGTCGATGTCGCGACGCGTTACGCGCGGGGACGGCGCGTCGTCAAGATCGAGGTGCGCGTCGGCGAGCGGCGGCTCCTCGCGCGCGAGTCGCTCGACTTCGCGTTCGCGCTGCTGACGCCGGGGACGGCGCTCGACGGGTCGGAGCTCGAGGTCGCGAGCGTGCCGGGTGAGGAGCTGTTCGTCGAGGCGCTCGAGCTCGAGGACGAACCGCAGCGCGACGGGTGGAGAAGCCGCTCGGCGGCGGGCTAGCCCTTCGGCAGCGGCTTGAACAGCCGCGCGACGGCGCCGACGGCGGGCTTGGCGGCGCCGCCGTAGGTGAAGAGGCCCTTCTGGTTGATGCCTTCGATGAGCTTGACCGAGGGCAGCCTGAAGTGGATCGAGCCGCCCTCGAAGCTCGGCACGAGCGGGTAGTCGCGCAGGTCCCAGACGAGCATGCCGCTTAGCTTGGGGTCGGCGGAGTAGACGGCGATGTGGCGCGCGAGGAGGGCCGACTGGAAGCCGTAGCTGCCGGGCGCGCCGGGCGCGTTGAGCGTGTTCGATTCGGCGCCGAACTCGCTGACGACGAGGATCTTGCCGGCGAACGTGCGCTCCTGCGCGCGCAATCGTGCGCGCATCGAGGCTTCCTGCTGGGCGGGCGAATCCTGCGGCTGGTCGTACCAGCCGGTGTAGTCGGTCTCGGCGACGGCGTCGACGCCGCGGTACAGCGCGCCGGCCTGCACGGGCGGATGATCGCCCCAGACGTCGACGGAGACGATGCGCGTCGGGTCGTGTTCGTGCAGCCAGCGCGTGAGCGTCTGCACGTAGCTGACCTCGGCGGCGTCGCGGCCGTTGCCGGCGACCTCGTCGACGAGGTTCCAGTCGACGATCGACGGATGCAGCTTGGCGGCGAGCGCGGCTGTGCGCGCCTGCTGCTCGGCTGCGCGCAGCAGCGCGGGCGTGTTCGAGTACCACTCGCTGGCGCCTTCGACGGGCCCGATCCCCTGCCAGACGACGATGCCGGCGGCGTCGAGGCGTTCGAGCAGGGCGGGTTCGAGCGGGTGCTGCGAGCGCACGGCGTTGGCGCCGATCGCCTTGAGCTCGCCGACGAGCGTGTCCTCGTCGGCGGGCGTGAGCGCGTCGCCGTGCCCCTGCGCGTCCTCCTGGATCGAGGCACCGTGCAGCTTCAGCTGGCGGCCGTCGAGGAGCAGCTGGCCTTCGTGCCAGGTGAGCTGGCGCAGGCCGACGCGCGCGGTGTAGGAGCTCTCGCCGCCGACGGAGAGCGTGAGCGTGTAGAGGTTCGGCGCGCTCGGCGACCACAGCGCGGGGCCGGCGACGGCGACGCTCGCGCTGAACGCGGCGGTCTGCCCGGCGGCGAGCGTCTGCGCGGGGAACTGCACGGGGATCGTCTGCGCGCCGTCGGAGAGCGTCGCCTGCGGCGCGATCGCGCGTTCGGGACCGTCGTTGCGGACGTTGACACCGAGCCGCACGACGGCCTTGGCGGCTTCGGGCGAGTCGGGCGAGAGCGTCGTCTGGATGCTCGGTTCGAGCAGCTCGCTCTGGCCGATCGCGCGCACGCTGACGGGACCGTCGAGACCGCCCCAGTTGAACCACGTGCGGTGGAAGCCCTGCGTGCTCTGCATCGCGGGATCGCGCCAGTCGACGCGTACGACGAGCGTGTGCGAGCCGGCGGTGAGGCGCGTGCGGCCTTCGAAGGGCAGGTAGGAGCCGTGGTGGGTGACGATCGCGCGGCCGTCGACGTAGGCGGTCGCGGCGTAGTTGGCGGAGCCGAAGGCGAACGCGTAGAGCGCGGCGGCGGGTGCGGTGAAGCTCGTGCGGTACCAGGCGACGGAGCCTTCGTAGTTGCGCCGGCCGGCGGCGCCGGTGTACTGCGTCGGGTCGACGTCGTTCGGGACGGTGACGGCGCGCCCGGAGAAGCGCCCATGCTGCCAGCCGCGCGCGAGACCGCGGTCGGACGGGTCGGAGGCGAGCGTCCAGTGGACGAGGACGGTGCGCCCGCCAGGGCCTTCGGTGGCGGTGGGCGTGCCGGGGATCGCGAGCGTCGCGGGCGGCGCTTCGGCGGCGGCAGCGGCTGCGCCGAGCGCGACGCAGAGCGCGGCGGCGGCGAGCGCCGCCTTGTGCAGAGGGCTGCGCATGGCTATGCCTTCAACAACGATGCGCCGCGTTCGGAGCGGCGCGGGGGCGTGGCGCGGGCGGCGCGGATCTCGCTGTCGCCGGCGGCCGGGTCGTGCTCGGCGAGCATGCGCTCGAGCAGCACGCGCGCGCCGGCCTTCGAGAGCGGCTCGTTGAGGTTGCCGCACTTGGGTGACTGCACGCACGAGGGGCAGCCGCCGGCGCAGGGGCACTCGGCGATCAGCGCGTGCGCGTCGGCGCAGAGCTCGTCGAAGCGCTGGAAGGCGGTGCGCGCGATGCCGATGCCGCCGGGGTGGCCGTCGTAGACGAAGATCGTCGGCTTGCCGGTCTGCGGGTGGTGGTTGGTCGAGAGGCCGCCGATGTCCCAGCGGTCGCACATGGCGATCAGCGGCAGGACGGCGATCTGCGCGTGCTCGGTCGCGTGCAGCGCGCCGAGCAGGACCTCGAGCGGCAGCTCGCCTTCGAGCTGAGCGGCGTCGAGCTCGAACCAGAGCGCCTGCGTCTGGAAGCTCGTCGGCGGGAGATCGAGCGGGTGCAGCTCGCGGAAGGAGTGTTCGGCGACGCTCTTTCGCTGGTAGGCGAGGACGGTGTCGGTGACGCTGACGTCGCCGAAGGAGAGCGTCACGCCGAGCGTCCGGCGGCGGTCGAGCAGGCGGACGATGTCGGTGTCGGTCGCGCGCTTGGGCTGCGTGTACCAGTCGCCGGAGAACGGCGTGACGAGCGCGCGGCGGCGCTCGAGGTCGAGCTCGCGGACCTCGTAGGTGCGGCCCTGATGCAGGTAGACGGCGCCGTCGTGGACGGTCGAGTGCGCGCGCGCGGACTCGGTCGAGCCGAGCAGCTCGCCGGAGGCGACGTCGACGATCGCGAACTGCTCGGCGGAGGCCGAGCGCAGCGAGACGTCGGCGGCCGGGTAGGAGCCGTGCGCGCGCGGGACATACGTCTCGCCGAGCGCCTCGTCGGGGATGTTTTGATCTTCGATGGCTTTCGTCGTTCTCAGATTCGGCCGGCGGCGGAGATCGCCGGAGCTGACGAGCGCCTCCGCGTGCGCCTCCCAGCGGGGACCGAGGAACTCGGCGTCGTCGTGGCCGAGGGGTCCCTCGTGGGCGGCGCAGAGCAGGTGCGCGCGGAAGATCAGCGGGCTCTCGTGGTCGAGGATCGCGGCCTCGACGGGGCGCTGCAGGAAATCGTCGGGGTGGCGGCAGAAGAACTGGTCGAGCGCGTCCTCGCCGGCGACGTACACGGCGAGGCCGCGCCCACGCCGCTCGATGCTCGAGCGCCCGGCGCGCCCCCACATCTGCTTGAGCGAGGCGACGGTGCCGGGGAAGGTGACGACGAGCGCGGCGTCGAGCGCGCCGATGTCGATGCCGAGCTCGAGCGCGTCGGTCGTGATGACGGCGCGCAGCTCGCCGCGCATCAGCCGCGCCTCGAGCTCGCGGCGCTGCTGGGAGGTGTAGCCGGCGCGATAGGGGACGACGAGCTCGGCGAGCTCGGGGTGGGAGCCTGCGAGGTCGTCTTTGACGATCCGGCTGAGCAGCTCGACGGCCTTGCGCGACTTGATGAAGCAGATCGTGCGGGCGCCGTCGCGGACGAGCCGCGCGAGCAGCTCGGCGGCCTCGCCGAGCGCCGAGCGGCGCGCGCCGAGCGCCTCGTCGGTCAGCGGCGGGTTCCAGACGGCGACGCGCCGCGCGGGGGCAGGCGAGCCGTCGTCGTCGATCAGCGCGACGTCGTGCAGGCCGGTGAGGCGCTCGGCGAGCTCGACGGGGTTGGCGATCGTCGCGGAGGTCAACAGGAAGCGCGGTTCGGTGCCGTAGGCGGCGGCGATCCGTCGCAGGCGGCGCAGGACGCCGGCGACGTGCGAGCCGAAGACGCCGCGGTAGACGTGCGCCTCGTCGACGACGACGACGGCGAGGTTGGCGAACAGCTCGGCCCAGGCGCCGTGGTTGGGGAGGATGCCGACGTGCAGCATGTCGGGGTTCGTCAGCACGACGTTGGCGCGCTTGCGGATCTCGGCGCGCGTCTCGCGCGGCGTGTCGCCGTCGTAGATCGCGGGACGCACGCGCTTGGTCAGGCCGAAGGAGTGCAGCGCGCGGGCCTGGTCCTGCGCGAGCGCCTTCGTCGGATAGAGGTAGAGCGCACGGGCGCGCGCGTCGCGGCAGAGGACGTCGAGCGTCGGCAGGTTGAAGCACATCGACTTGCCCGAGGCGGTGCCGGTCGTGACGATCGTCGGGCCGGCCCAGGCGGCGTGCAGCGCGTCGGCCTGGTGCGAGTAGAGCTGCTGCACGCCGAGGCGCTGCAGCGCGGCGAGCACGTCGGGGTGCAGCTCTCCCGGAGCGTCGACGAGCTTGGCGCGGCCGTGGCCGTCGTAGGCCTCGCGCACGAGCCGTCCGTCGGCGCGTCCCTCGTCGAGCAGCGCGCTCCAGGGCTCGGTCTGGCGGTCTTTGGCCACGGATTGCGATAGTAGAGGCGATGCGAGCGCGCACGTTCCACCACTCCGCATTCTCGGCGGAGCGGATCGCGGCCGAGCGTGCCGAGCGCGGTCTGGGCGTGGCGGTCGTGCTGCCGGCGCGCGAATGCGCTGGCACCGTGGGCGAGATCGTCGCGGCGCTGGCGCGCGTGCGCGAGGCGGGTGCGATCGACCGGATCGTCGTCGTCGACGCTGCGTCGCAGGACGGCACGGCGGCGGTCGCCGGGCGCGCCGGCGCGGAGGTCTGGCAGGAGGCCGAGCTGCTGCCGTCGTTCGGCGCGGTGCTCGGCAAGGGCGATGCGATGTGGCGCGCGTGCTCACGTGTCGAGGAGGATGTCGTGTGCTTCCTCGACGCCGACAGCGAGCGCTTCTCGGCGCACTTCGCGACGGGGCTGATCGGGCCGCTCGTGTGCGAGCCGGACGTGTCGTTCGCGAAGGCGTTCTACCGCCGCCCGCTGGGCGAGGGCTCGGCCGAAGGCGGCGGGCGCGTCAACCACCTGACGGCGCGGCCGGCGCTCGCGCTGCTCTACCCGCAGCTCGCCGAGATCCGCCAGCCGCTGGCGGGCGAGGTCGCGGCGCGGCGCGAGCTGCTCGCGCGGCTGCCGTTCGCGACGGGCTACGGCGTCGAGGTCGCGATGCTGATCGACGCATGGCGCGCGGTCGGGCTCGCGGGCATCGCGCAGGTCGACCTCGAGGAGCACTTCAACCACCACCAGCCGCTGTCGGCGCTCGCGCCGATGGCGCTGACGGTGCTTGCGACGATCGCGCGACGCGTCGAGCAGGAGGGGCGGCTGACGCTCGATCCCGAGGCTGCCGCGAGCGCGCCGCTCGAGCGTCCGCCGCTCGCGAGCGTGACGGTCGCATGAGCACGCGCTGCCTGTACGTCGACCTCGACGGGACGCTGCTCGGGCGCGGCGCATCGCTCCTGCACGACGGCGACGGCGGCGTGACGCTCGACGGCGTGCGCGCGATCCAGGCGTGCCTGCGCGCGGACGTCGAGGTCGTGCTGATGTCGGGCCGGCGGCGCGCGCAGGTGTTCGAGGACGCGCGGTTGCTCGGTCAGGGCTCGTTCATCTACGAGGCGGGCGCGTGCGTCGTGCTCGACGGCGAGGAGCACTGGCTGACGGGCGATCTGATGCCGGGCGAGCTGACGATCGCCGAGCAGATCGAACGCTCGGGCGCGCCGGCGCTGCTGCTCGAGCACTACGCGGGGCGCCTGGAGTACCACGAGCCGTGGCACGTGCAGCGCGAGGTCTCGCACCTGTTCCGCGGCCTCGTCGACTCGCTCGAGGTCGACGCGCTGCTGCTCGAGCACGGGCACGGCAACCTGCGGTTGGTCGACAACGGCACGGTCAGCCGGCGCTCGCCGGCGCTCGCGGAGCTGCCGCAGGTGCGCGGATACCACCTCGTGCCGATCAGCGCGTCGAAGGCGGCGGCGGTCGCGTTCCATCGCCGCGCGCGCGGATACGAGCGCGAGCAGACGTTCGCGGTCGGCGACTCGCGCGAGGACATGGCGTGCGCCGAGCACGTGCAGACGTTCTGGCTCGTCGCGAACGCGATCGCACGCGACCCGTCGATCCGCGAGGCGATCGCGGGCCGCGAGAACGTGCGCGTCGCCGAGGCGGGCTACGGCGCGGGCGTGTACGAGGCGGTGCTCAGCATGCTGATCGATCGCTGAGCTATCTCGCGGGGGCGCCGCGGCTGATGCGTCGCCAGACGCGACGCCAGAAGCCGGGTTGGGGGCGCCGGCGCCAGATCGCGGGCGGGGGGACGGTCGCGCGGACGAGTGCGACCCAGTCGTCGAGCGGCAGCTCGCCGGCGATCAGGCGGCCGAGCGCGCTCGTGACGGGCGCGGCGACGCCGGCCTGCTCGAGCGCGCGCGCGAGCAGCGGGACGGACTCGAGCGCCTCGACGGCCTGGCCGACGCGCGCGGGGATCTCGCTCGCGGGGACGCCGGCGGCGAGCAGCTCGCCGGCGCGCCGGTTGCGGCTCTCGCGCGCGAGAGCGGTCGCGACGAGGTCGCCGGCGCCGGCGAGGCCGATCATCGACTCGGGCCGCGCGCCGAGCGCCTCGGCGTAGCGCCAGACCTCGGCGAAGATGTGCCCGGCGGCGGCGCCGGCGGCGTTCAGGCCCTGCGCCTCGGTCGCGCCGGCGGCGAGCGCGGCGGCGTTCTTGGCGGCGCCGGCGAGCTCGACGCCGAGCGGGTCGTTCGAGCGCTCGCAGACGACGCCGGCGCGCGTGAAGACCTGCGCGAGTGCGCTCGCGAGCTCCTCGTCGTTCGACGCGGCGACGAGGCCGGCGCCGGCGTGGACCATCTCCTGCGCGTGCGCCGGCCCGCCGACGCAGGCGACGCGGTGCCCGCCGAACGTCGCGCTGAGCACAGCCGTCGGCGGCCGTCCCTCGGGCGGGACGAGGCCCTTGGCGACGGAGACGATCGCGGCGCGGCGTCCGAGCCCGGTCGCGCCGAGCGCGGCGATGACCTCGGCGAGCCCGCTCGAGGGGACGGCGAGAAACACGTAGTCGGCGCGCTCGACGCCGGCCGAGGCGGGCTCGATGCGCAGCTGCGACGGCAGCTCGACGCCGGGCAGGTAGACGCGGTTCTCGCGCTCGCGCTCGAGCGTTCGCGCCTGCTCGGCCGTGCGCGTCTGCAGCGTCGTGCGCAGGCCGCCGCGCGCGAGCAGCACGGCGAGCGCCGTGCCGAACGAACCGGCGCCGATGACCGTCGCCCGCCGCCCTCCGGGCGTCGGCAGCGAGCGGGCGCGCGCGCCTCGGCCGGCCGGGCTCGGAGTAGGCTCGGGCTCGGTCATCTGATGAGCGAGCGTAGCGATCAGCCGGAGGACGGCGTGCGGTGGCGCAACTGGACCGGCGACCAGGTCTGCTCGCCGGCGGCGCTCGCGCGGCCGCGCTCGATCGGGGAGCTCGCGGAGGCGATCAAGGGCGCATCGGCGCGCGGGCAACGCGTGCGCGCGGTCGGCGCCGGGCACTCGTTCAGCGAGATCGCGTGCACCGACGGGATGCAGGTGCGGCTCGACGGCCTCTCCGAGGTGCTCGACGTCGACCGCGCAAGCGGGTTCGTACGCGCGCAGGCCGGCATCTCGATCCGCGAGCTGAGCCGGCGGCTCGACGCGCACGGCCTCGCGCTCGAGAACCTCGGCGACATCGACGTGCAGAGCATCGCCGGCGCGATCTCGACGGCGACGCACGGCACGGGCGCGCGGCTGCGCAACATCTCGGCGCAGGTCGCCGAGCTGACGCTCGTGCTCGCCGACGGCTCGACGCTCGTCTGCTCGCCGGAGCGCGACGCCGAGGTGTTCCGCGCCGCGCGCGTCGGTCTCGGTTCGCTCGGCGTCGTCGCGGAGGCGACGCTGCGCTGCGTGCCGGCTTTCACGCTGCACGGCGTCGACGCGCCGGTGCCGCTGGAGCAGACGCTCGCGCGCTTCGAGGAGCTCGCGCTCGGTAACGACCACTTCGAGTTCTTCGTCTTCCCACACGCGGACGTCGCGCTGACGCGCACGAACAACCGCACCGACGAGCGACCGCGACCGCGCGGGCGGCTGAACGCGTACGTCAACGACGTGCTGCTGACGAACCACGCGTTCGGGGCACTCTGCCGTGCTCGGGCGACGAACGCCCGGCCGGATTCCGCAGATCAACCGGCTCGTGACGCGCCTCGCCGGGCGCAGCGAGCGCGTCGAACGCTCGGCTTCGATCTTCGCGAGCCCGCGGCTCGTGCGCTTCACCGAGATGGAGTACGCGCTGCCGCGCGAGCGCACGCCGGAGGCCGTGCGGCGCGTGCTCGCGACTGATCGGGGAGCGTGGCTTCGCCGTGCCGTTCCCGATCGAGGTGCGGACGGTCGCGCCCGACGACGCGTTCCTCAGCACGGCGAGCGAACGCGACAGCGGCTTCGTCGCCGTGCACATGTTCGAGGGCATGGAGTGGCGAGCCGTACTTCGAGGCCGTCGAGGCGATCATGGACGAGCTCGGCGGTCGTCCGCACTGGGGCAAGCGCCACTTCCAGACGGCGGCGACGCTGCGCGAGCGCTACCCGCACTGGGATCGCTTCCAGGCGGTCCGCGCGCGGCTCGATCCAGACGGCCGCTTCGCGAACGCGTGGTCCGAGCGCGTGCTCGGGCCGGTCGGAGTCGGCGGCCGATGAGCGGCGGGCGAACCGAGACGATCGCGAACCCGCCGGCGCCCGCGCCGGCGGCGGCGCCGCGAAGCGCCGAGGCCGCATACGCGCGCCTGGAGCGGGCGACGGCGGGGCTCGAGGCTCCGTTCGCGCTGGTCGACCTCGACGCGCTGCAGCGCGAACGCGGCCGACCTCGAACGGCGTGCCGGCGGCAAGCCGATCCGCCTGGCGAGCAAGTCGCTGCGCTGCCGCGCGCTGCAGGAGCGCGTGCTCGCGCGCGCCGGTTTTCGCGGCACGCTCGCGTTCACGCTGCCGGAGGCGCTGTGGCTCGCCGAGCACGGCGCCGAGGACATCGTCGTCGCCTACCCGACGGCCGACGTGCGACGCGCTGCGAGCACTCGCCGACGGCCCGTATGCGGACCGGATCGCGGTGATGGTCGACAGCGTCGAGCAGCTCGAGCTGCTCGACCGCGCGCTCGCGCACGCCGGCGGCACGAGCGAGCTGCGCGTCTGCATCGACGTCGACGCCGGCTGGCGGGCGCTCGGCGGGCGCGTGCGGATCGGCGTCAAGCGCTCGCCGACGCACACGCCCGAGCAGGCGGCGGCGCTCGCCGCGCGAGATCGCCGCGCACGCGCGCGTGCGCGCTCGTCGGCGTGACGATGCTACGAGGCGCAGATCGCCGGCGCTCGGCGACAGCGCCGCCGGGGCGCGCGGTGCGCGGGCTCGCGATCCGCGCGATCCAGGCGCTCTCGGCGCGTGAGCTGCTCGTGCGGCGGCGAGCGGTCGTCGACGCCGTCGAGGGCGCGCTGGCGCGTGCCGGCGCACCGCCGCTGCAGTTCGTCAACGGCGGCGGCACGGGCGAGCCTCGAGCGACTGCGCGCACGAGCGCGGCGCTGACCGAGGTCGACGGCCGGCTCGGGCCTGTACGGGCCGACGCTGTTCGACTCCTACCGCGCGTTCACGCCCCGCCCGGCGGCGCTGTTCGCGCTGCCCGTCGTCAGGCGCCCGGCGCCCGGCGTCGTGACGGCGCTCGGCGGCGGCTATCTCGCCTCCGGCCCGGCCGACGCGGCGCGGCTGCCGCGGGCATACCTACCGGCGGGCCTGCGCCTCGATCGCGAGGAGGGCGCCGGCGAGGTGCAGACGCCGCTGCTCGGCGCGCCGGCCGATGCGCTCGCGCTCGGCGACCGCGTGTACATGCGCCACGCGAAGGCCGGCGAGCTGTGCGAGCGCTTCGCGAGCGTGCACGTGCTCGCGGGCGAGCGGATCGTCGAGGAGCTGGCGACGTACCGCGGCGAGGGGCGCTGCTTCCTGTGAGCGCCGCCGGCGCGCATGAGGTGGACGTCGCGCTCGAGGCGCTGCTGCGCGAGGTCGTCGAGACGCTCGCGCCGCTCGACCGCACACCGTGCTCGCCGGGCGAGCGCGCGGCGGCCGAATGGCTGCTGACGCGGTTGCACGCGCTCGGCGTCGACGTCGCGCTCGAGCTCGAGAGCTCGTGGGGCACGTTCCCGCCGACGGCGACCGGCCTCGGCCTGAGCGGCCTGCTCGCCGCTGCGCTCGCGCTGCGCGGACACCGCGCGGCGGCCGCGCCGCTCGCGCTCGCGACGTTCGCCGGGATCGTCGACGAGGCGCAGAACGGTCCGCGGATCCTGCGCCGGCTCGTGCGCCGCCGTCGCGAGACGGTCAACGCGATCGCGAGCCTCGGCGACCCCGCCGCCCGCAGCACGCTCGTCGTGATCGCGCACCACGACGCGCCGCAGAGCGGCCTGCTGTTCGATCAGAGCCTGCAGCGGCGACTGCACGAGGTCGCGCCGCAGCTGCTCGAGCGCTTCAAGACGCCGCTGCCGCAGTGGTGGGTCGGGCTCGGCGGACCGCTCGCGACGATGACGGCGGCGATCACCGGCAGGCGCGCATTCGCGCGCCTCGCGCTCGCGCTCGGCGCGCTCGGCACGGCGATCGTCGCCGACATCTGGCGCAACGAGACGGTGCAGGGGGCGAACGACAACCTCTCGGGCGTCGCCGCGCTCGTCGCGCTCGCCGAGCTGCTGCGACGCGAGCCGGTGGCGGACCTGCGCGTGCTGCTCGTCTCCTGCGGCGCCGAGGAGACGCTGCAGGACGGCATCCGCGCGTTCGTCGCGCGCCACCGCGACGAGCTCGACGCGAGCCGCACGGCGTTCGTCAACCTCGACACGGTCGGCTCGCCGTACCTGCTGATGCTCGAGGGCGAGGGGCCGGTCTGGATGGAGGACTACCGCGGGCCGTGGCTGCGCGAGCTCGTCTCCGCGCAGGCCGCGCGGCTCGGGATCGGCCTGCAGCGCGGCTTTCGCGCCCGCGCGTCGACCGACAGCGTGATCCCGAACCGCGCCGGCTACCCGATCGCGACGATCGTCTCGATGACCGACTGGCGGATGCCGGCGAACTACCACCTGCCGAGCGACGTCCCGGCGAACCTCGACTTCGCGAGCGTGCTCGACGCGACGCGCCTGGTGCACGCCGTCGCACGTGCGCTGCCCGACGCGCTCGCGGCGGCTCGCGGCGGCTGACGCACGGCGGGCGCTCTGCGATCGTGGGCGGCGATGCCCGAGGGCGACACGATCCACGACGCGGCACGGCGGATGCGCGCGGTGCTGCTCGACCGCGTGCCGGAGGAGATCCGCACGCCGCATCCGCGGCACGCCGCCGAGCGCTGGCCCGAGCGCCTCGCGGGGCACGCCGTGAGCGCGGTCGACGCACACGGCAAGCACCTGTTCGTGCGCTTCGACGGCGAGCTGACGCTGCACTCGCACCTGCGCATGACCGGCTCGTGGGGTGTGCACCGCGACGGCGCGCGTTGGAAGCGCGCGGCGCGGCGCGCGTGGCTCGTGATCCGCTGCGGCGAGTGGGAGCGTCGTCGAGTTCGACGGTCCCGTGCTCGAGCTGATGCGCGAGTCGCGCACGCGCTTCGACCGGCGGCTGGCGGCGCTCGGCCCGGACGTGATCGGCGAGCGCTTCGACGCTGAGACGTTCCTGGAGCGCCTGCGCGCGCAGGACTCCTCGCGCACGATCGGCGACGCGCTGCTCGACCAGCGGATCGTCGCCGGCATCGGCAACGTGTGGAAGTCCGAGGCGTGCTTCGCCGCCGGCGTCAGCCCGTGGCGCGAGCTGCGCGCGCTCGGCGACGACGAGGCGCTCGCGATCGCCGGGTTCGCGCACGAGCGGATGACGCGCTCGGCGGCGCTCGACGGCTTCAGCGCGCGCCCGCGCGCCGTCTACAGGCGCGCCGGCCTGCCGTGCGAGCGCTGCGGCACTCGGGTCCGCAGCCACGGCCAGGGCGATGACAACCGCACGACGTACTGGTGCCCCGGTTGCCAGGTGTGACGGGCGCATAGCCGGCCGAGCGGCGAAACGGCCGTGCAGCCGCGCCGCGGGGTCGCTAGACGAGGCCGGCCAGCTCGCGTCCGGCGGCGCGCAGCGCGCGATGAGTCTCGTGCCTCGATGATCGTCTGCAGGTCGAGGATGCGCGCGTCGAACGAATCGAGCAGGTTCTCGCCGGTCACGGCGTATGCGGGCACGCCGCCCTGGCGCGCGCGCGTGGCGATCTCGAAGGCGACGCTGCCGGCGAGCGTCTGCTCGTGCAGGCGCGGCTCGGCGATCACGACGGCGCGCGCGGCGCGCAGGCGTCGTCGAAGTCGCTCGCGCCGATCAGCGTCCGAACGCCCGCGCGCTCGTCGGCGCCGTCGAGCGGGCACTCGTCGCTCTGCCAGCCGCCGTCGCGCAGCCCGGCGGCGATCGCGGCGGCGACGCGCGCCGCGGGCAGGCCCTCGCCGAACGGCCGCGCGGCGATCAGCAACGTCCGTGGGATCACGATCGGGCATCCTTCCAGCAATGGCTGCGCAAGAAGGCTGAGGCCGCCGTCATCGAGGTCGCCGGGCGCGAGGCTGCGCGTGAGCAACCCCGGGAAGCCGTTCTTCCCCGAGCGCGGTCTGACGAAGCTCGACCTCGTCGAGTACTACGTCGAGTGCGCCGACGCCGTCGTGCGCGGCCTGCGCGACCGTCCGACCGTGATGAAGCGCTGGGTCGACGGCGTGCAGGGCGAGCCGTTCTTCCAGAAGCGCGTGCCCGACAGCGCGCCCGACTGGTTGCGAGACCGCGACGGTCACGTTCCCGAGCGGCCGCCACGCGCGCGAGCTCGTGCCGAACGACGCCGCGCATCTCGTCTGGGGCGTCAACCTCGGCGTGATCGACTGGAACCCGTGGGCCGTCCGTCGCAGCGACCTCGATCACCCGGACGAGCTGCGCGTCGACCTCGACCCGCAGCCGGACGTCCCGTTCGCGGAGGTCCGCGAGGTCGCGCTCGGCGTCCGCGAGGTGCTCGCCGAGCACGGGCTGCTAAGGCTTCCCGAAGACGTCCGGCTCGCGCGGGATCCACATCTACGTGCGGCTCGTGCCCGAGCACGACTTCCTGCAGGTGCGCACCGCCGCGCTCGCGCTCGCGCGCGAAGTCGAGCGGCGGATGCCCGGGCGCGCGACGAGCCGCTGGTGGAAGGAGGAACGCGTCGGCGTGTTCATCGACTACAACCAGAACGCGCGCGACCGCACGATCGCCTCGGCGTACTCGGTGCGCGCCGTGCCCGACGCGCGCGTCTCATGTCCGCTGGAGTGGGACGAGGTGCCCGACGTCGAGCCGGCCGAGCTGACGCTGCAGACCGTCCCGGCGCGGCTGCGCGAGCGCGGCGACCCGGCGGCGGGCATCGACGAGCAGCCGGCGCGCCTGGAGTCGCTGCTCGCGCTCGCCGCGCGCGACGAGCGCGAAGGGCTCGGCGACGCGCCGTGGCCGCCGCACTTCGCCAAGCAGAAGGGCGAGCCCAAGCGCGTGCAGCCGAGCCGCGCGAAGAAGGAGAGCGCGTGACGCTGCCGCTGAAGCCGCCGCTCGCGCCGCAGCTCGCGCTCCCGCGCAAAGCGCTGCCCGACGGCGAGGAGTGGGTCTATGAGATCAAGCTCGACGGCTTTCGCTGCATCGCGTTCGTCGACGGCGACGAGCAGTTCCTGCAGTCGCGCAACGGCAAGACGCTCGGCCGCTACTTCCCCGAGCTCGCGCTGCCGGCCGGACGCTACGTGCTCGACGGCGAGATCGTCGTGCGCGACGCGAGCGGCCACGAGGACTTCGACGCGCTCGGCCAGCGGATCCATCCGGCCGCTTCGCGGATCGAGCGGCTCGCGGGCGAGACGCCTGCGGTGTACGTCGCCTTCGACCTGCTCGCGCGCGAGGATGAGTCGCTGCTCGAGGAGCCGTTCGCCGAGCGCCGCGCCGCGCTTCAGGGGCTGCTCTCAGAGCCCGCGTTCGCCGGCGCGCCGGTCGAGCTGATGCCGACCGCCGAGACGGCGCAGGACGCGCAGGAGTGGCTGCGCGGCGCCGAGGGCGCGATCGCGAAGCTGCGCTCCTCGCCGTACCTGCCGGGCGAGCGCAAGGCGATGGTCAAGGTAAAGCGCGTGCGCACGATCGACGCCGTGCTCGTCGGCTGGCGGCCGGGCAAGGAGGAGGGGACCGTCGGCGCGTTGATCCTCGGCCTCTACGACGGCGACGAACTGCGCGTCGTCGGGCACTGCTCGGGCCTCTCGGCGTCCGAGAAGCGGCGGCTGCCGGGTTTCCTCAGCCGTTACGAGTCCGGCGAGAAGGGCTCCGGCGAGCCGAGCCGCTGGAGCGGCGGTAAGGACCTCGAGTGGATCGGCCTGCGTCCGGAGCTCGTCGTCGAGATCGACTTCGATCACGTCTCGGCCGGGCGCATCCGCCACGGCGCGAAGCTCAAGCGCTGGCGCGAGGACAAGCCGGCGAGCGAGTGCTCCTACGACCAGCTCGCCTCCTGAGCGTGCGCGGAGAGCTGTCCGCGCCGCCACGGCCAGTCGTCGTCCGATCGTCATTTCGACGACGAGTAGCGACTAGGATCAGCGTATGAGCAGCGGCACGGCCACCGTCGCCGAGGAGGAGTACCTGCAGATCCTCTTCTGGCTGCACGAGGCCGGCCTGCCGATGACCGGCGCGAACGTCGCGCGCGCGATGCAGCTCTCGGCGCCGACCGTCCACGAGATGGTCGGGCGGCTCGAGCGCGACGGCTACATCACGCGCGGCAAGGATCGCGCGATCGCGTTCACTCCCTGCGGCCTCGAGCACGCCGAGCAGATCGTCCGCCGCCACCGGCTGATCGAGCGCTTCCTGACCGACGTGCTCGGCGTGCCGTGGGACGAGGTGCACGAGGAGGCCGAGCGCCTCGAGCACGCGATGTCGCCCGTGCTCGAGGAACGCATGCTCGCCGCGATCGGCGACGCGAAGACGTGCCCGCACGGACACCCGATCGTCGCCGGCGCGCGCCTCTCCGGCGTGCCGCTCGCCGACGTCGCGGTCGGCGCGAGCGTGCGCGTCCTGCGCTTCGAGAACGAGGCCGAGGACCTGCTGCACTACCTCAAGGACGTCCGGCCTCGAGCCCGGGCTCGACGGCACGCTCGTCGAGCGCGACGACGAGCAGGTCGTCGTCGAGGCCGCCGACGGGCGCCGTTGCGTCGTCACGCCGAGCGTCGCCGAGACCGTCTCGGTGATCGCCGACCCCTCGCCGCCCGAGCGCACGGCGCTGCCGGATCAGCTCGTGCTGGGCCAGCGCTACGGGCGTTAGACGCGGCTACAGAGATCTGTACGCCGCCGCGAGGCGCGTGATGCCCTCGTCGATCTGCTCGGGCGTGACGCCGGAGTAGGCGAGGCGCAGCGTGTTCTCGCCGCCGTCGAGCAGGAAGTCGGTGCCCTTGACGAACGCGACGCCGAGCTCGGCGGCGGCGTCGAACAGGCGTGCGACGTCGGTGCCCGGCGGCAGCGTCACCCACATGAAGTAGCCGCCCTCCGGCTGCACGAACTCGGCGTCCGGCAGCTCGCGGCGCAGCGCCTGCGAGAGCGTCAGCGCGCGCTTGGCGAGCGCCGTGCGGACGGTCTCGATCGAGCGCTCGATCGCGCCCGAGGCGCAGAACTCATACACGATCGACTGCGCGACCATGTTCGGCGAGATGTACGTGTTCGTCGCGAGCTTCGCGATCGCCGAGATCTCCTCGGGCGGGCCGACGAGGTAGCCGACGCGGATGCCCGGGCAGACGGTCTTCGAGAACGACGACGCGTAGACGACGCGCTCGGAGTCGATCGAGAGCATCGTCGGCATCGACTCGCCGCTGAAGCGCAGCGCGACGTACGGGTCGTCCTCGAACACGAGGAAGCCGTGCTGCGCGGCGAGCGCGAGCAGCGCCTCGCGCTTGCGCAGCGACAGCGTGTAGCCGGCCGGGTTCTGGAAGTTCGGGATGATGTGCGCGAGCTTCGGTTTGACGCCGCCGTCGAGCAGCCGCGCGAGCGCGTCGACGTCGATCCCGTCGGGCTGCAGCTCGATCGGGTGCACCTGCGCTCCGCGCCCGCGCAGCGACAGCAGCGTGCGGTCGTACGTCGGGCGCTCGACGATCACGTCGTCGCCGGAGCGCACGACGTGATCGAACAGGAACGCGTCGGCCTGCATCGAGCCGTTCGTGACGAGCACGCGCTCGGGCTCGACGCCGTGGCGGTCGGCGATCCAAGCGCGCAGGCGCGGATAGCCGACCGACGTTCCGTACGCCGTCGTGCCGCCGGGGTCGCTCTCGAACGCGCGCACGGCCGCGTCGCGCAGGCCGTCGACGTCGACGATGTCGAGCGACGGCGCGCCGCGCGCGAAGGAGATCGTCGGTCCGGTCTGCGTTGGCACAGCCGCGTAGGTTATGCGTCCGAGCAGCTCGTCGTAGTCATGCGTCAGCTCGCGCGCCGTTCGCTCGAGCCGCTCGCGGAAGCGCAGCAGCTCGCCGGCGCTCGGCGTGCGGTCGGCCTCGCGCGGCGGACGGCGCCCCGTGCTCGCCGGCGACGCGCCGGTCTCGGCTCCGCGACGCGCCGTCTCGTCGGCCGCCGGCTCGGTCGTGACGAGCGGCTCGGCCGCGGCGATGGCGCCGCGCTCGACTGCTTCGTCGATGACGCGGCCCGTGCCCGTGCCCGTGCCCATGGGCATGCTCGGAGCGACGCCGGCAACGTTCTCGCGCGACGCGTCGAGCGGCGCCGCGGCGGCGGGATGGTCGCCTTGCCCGAGGCCGCCGAGCACGCGCTCGAGCTCGCGCAACTTGCGCTCGAGCTCGCCCAGCGTCTCTGCGATCTCACGATCCACGAGCGCCAAGCGTAGCGGCGCGCCGTGCGTCCGTCAGGCGCCGACGGACGCGCCGCCGAGCACCTCGACGGCGATCGCGGCGGCTTCGGTCGGCGTGCGACCGACGCGCACGCCCTTCGCTTCGAGCGCCTGCGCCTTCGCCGCGGCCGTGCCCGAGGAGCCCGAGACGATCGCGCCGGCGTGGCCCATCTGCTTGCCGGCCGGCGCCGTGAAGCCGGCGATGTAGGCGACGACCGGCTTGCTGACGTGCTCGGCGATGTACTCGGCCGCCTCTTCCTCGGCCGAGCCGCCGATCTCGCCGGAGAGGACGATCAGCTCGGTCTCCTCGTCGCCCTCGAACAGCTCGAGGATGTCGACGAACGACGAGCCCGGGACCGGGTCGCCGCCGATTCCGACGATCGAGCTGCAGCCGAAGCCGGCGCGCGCGATCTCGTTTCCGATCTGGTAGGTCAGCGTGCCCGAGCGCGAGACGACGCCGATGTTGCCGCGCTCGAAGAACGACGCGGGGATGATCCCGACGTTGGCCTTGCCCGGCGAGAGGATGCCGGGGCAGTTCGGACCGATCAGCCGCGTGCCGGGGTGGTCGCGCTCGAGGATGTTGTAAGCGCGCAGCTCGTCGTGCGCCGGGATGCCCTCGGTGATCGTCACGATCAGCTCGACGCCGGCGGCCGCGGCCTCGAGGATCGCGTCGGCGGCGAAGCGCGGCGGCACGAAGATCATCGCCGTGTTCGGCTGCACCTCGGCCATCGCGTCGGCCCAGCTGTCGAACACGGGGATGCCCTCGACGTCCTGGCCGCCCTTGCCGGGCGTGACGCCGCCGACGACGTTCGTCCCGTAGTTGCGGTTGTTGAGCGTGTGGAAGCTGCCCTCGCGGCCGGTGATGCCGGCGACGCACAGGCGCGTCGACTCGTCGACGAGGACCGACATCAGGCCGGCGCTCCGACGCTGTCGCCGGCGGCGAGCGCGACGACCATCTCGGCCGCCTCGTTCATCGTCGTCGCCGTGTGCACGCCTTCGAGCGCCGCCTCGGAGAGCAGGCGGCGGCCCTCGACGTCGTTCGTGCCGTCGAGGCGCACGACGAACGGGACCGACGGTCTGATCTCACCGAACGCGGCGATCAGCCCGCGCGCGACCTCGTCGCAGCGGGTGATGCCGGCGAAGATGTTGACGAGCACGGCCTTGACGGCGTCGTTCGCGAGGATCAGGTCGATCGCCTGCTTGATCGTCTCCGCGTTCGAGCCGCCGCCGGCGTCGAGGAAGTTGGCCGGCGAGCCGCCGGCCTGCGAGACGACGTCGAGCGTCGACATGACCAGGCCCGCGCCGTTGCCGAGGATGCCGATGTCGCCGTCGAGCTTGACGAACTGGACGCCCTCTTCCTTCGCGCGCCGTTCGAGCGGGTCTTCGTTCTCCTTGTCGGAGAGCCCCTGGTTCTCGGGGTGGCGGTAGAGCGCGTTGCCGTCGAGCGAGACCTTCGAGTCGAGCGCCTTGACTTCGCGCTCGGGCGTCACGATCAGCGGGTTGATCTCGGCGAGCGAGGCGTCCTCCTGCAGCCAGACCTCGTACAGCGCGACGAGCGCGTCGGCGACGCCCTCGACGACGTCCGCGTCGGCACCGCCGACGGTCGCGATCTGGACGGCCTCGGCGTGCGAGAGGCCCGCGAGCGGGTCGACGTGCTGGCGGACCAGCTTCTCGGGCGTCTGCTCGGCGACCTCTTCGATGTCGACGCCGCCCTCGGTGCTGAACATCACGAGCGGCTGCTTCGCCGAGCGGTCGAGCAGGACCGAGGCGTAGTACTCGGAGGCGATGTCCGACGCGTGCTCGATCCACAGCGTCCGAACGACGTGTCCCTTGATGTCCATCCCGAGGATGTTGCTCGCGTGCTCGCGCGCCTCGGCAACGTTTGAGGCGAGCTTCACGCCGCCGGCCTTGCCGCGGCCGCCGATCAGCACCTGTGCCTTGACGACGACCGGGTAGCCGACCTCGTCGGCGGCCACGAGCGCGTCCTCGACGCTGGTGACGGCCTTGCCCTGAGAAACCCTCAGTCCGTGCCGCGCGAACAGCTGCTTGCCTTGGTACTCCAACAGATCCATGCCGGCGCGAGACTCTAACGCAAATCGCTCGCCGCGCCGTCGGGTCGTCGAGCGATCGAGAGGCTGAGCGCGCTCGGGTGCCGGCGCGCGGCATAATGCCCGCCGAATGCCGATTCCAAAGAACGTCACCTTCGTCACATTCGACGTGTACGGGACGCTGATCGACTGGGAGACGGGCATCTACGAAGCGTTCGCGAAAGAGGCCGCACGCGACGACTTCGAGATCGACCGCGCCCAGCTGATCCCGCTGTTCCACGAGATCTCGCGCGAAATCGAGGGCGGCTCCTACGAGCTGTACGCCGAGGTGCTCCGCCGCACGGCGATGGAGATCGCCAAGCGGCTCGAGTGGCCGCTCGAGCCCTCGCGCTCGGGCTTCCTGCCCGACTCGGTGCAGCGCTGGATGCCGTTCAAGGAGACGGACGCGCAGCTGCAGAAGCTCGACAAGAAGTACAGGCTCGGGCTGATCTGCGAACATCGACGACAAGTTGCTCGGCCAGACGCGCCGGCACATCCCGACCGACTTCGACCTCGTCGTCACCGCCCAGCAGGTGCGCTCGTACAAGCCCGAGGCCGCGCACTTCACCGAGTGCGCGCGGCGGATCGGCGGCAAGCGCGGCTGGGTGCACGTCACCTCGAGCTATTACCACGACGTCGCGCCGTGCGTCAAAGCGCGCGTGCCGGTCATCTGGGTCAACCGCAGCAAGGAGACGCTCGAGGCCTCGCAGAAGAAGCCGACGGCCGAGGTCGCGAACCTCAAAGAGGCCGCCAAAGCTGCTCGGCGTCTCCTGAGCGGCTCACAAACCATGCGGGCCGTCGCGCTGCATCGTGACGTGATCCTCGTCACGGCCAGCTGTTCCAGACGAACTGACGTCGTCCGCGGGCCGGGCGATGGCGCGGACGGCGAGCCCGGTCCGGGCGATGGCGGCCCGGCGCCGAGGCGGGCGCCGAGGCGTTCGTGGTCGACTCGCCCGTGCTGCCCGAGGAGCTCGGGCTGCTGCCGTCGCTGCTCGAGCAGGCCGGCTTGCCGGCGCCGCAGCGGGTTGCTCGTGACGCACGGCGACTGGGATCACCTGCTCGCGCGGCATGCCTTTCCAGGGCGACGCTCGGCTGCGCCGAGAGCACCGCGGCGCGCCTCAGGCGAGCCCGGGCGCAGCGCAGCGCGAGCTGCGCGCGTTCGACGAAGAACTGCTGATCGAAGCGCGGCGGGCTCGCGCTCGGCGCGCTGCAGCCGCTCGCCGTACCCGGACGCTGCGCGATCGGCGACCGCCGAGCTCGAGCTGCACGCCGACGGGCGGCCACACGTCGGACGGCATGGCGATCTGGCGCCTGGGCCGGCGTGCTCGTCGCGGGCGACTACCTCTCGCCGATCGAGCTGCCCGGCCTCGGCGAGGGCGAGGCGATGCTCGACGCGTACCTGGCACGCTCGAGCGCTCGGGCGCTCGCCGCCGCCGCCGAGCACGTCGTGCCGGGCCACGGCCCGGCGATCGACGGACCGCGCGCACCGTTCTGCTCGACGAGGACAGCGCCTACCTGCGGGCGCTGCGGCGCGCGGCGCGAGGCCGCGCTGCCGGCGGGGCGACGCTCGAAGGCGCAGCGCGCGCTGCACGCGGCGGAACGTCGAGCGGCTGTAGGCTCAGCCCTCGCTCTCGTCGCACTCGTGATCGTCGCGATCGGCGCGCCCGCCTGGATCGGCTCGCCTTCGACGATCGGCAGCTCGGCGATCGTGCCCGCCTTGTGCGCGGTGATCTCGTTCTCCATCTTCATCGCCTCGATGATGCAGAGCAGTTGCCCCTCCTCGACCGTGTCGCCCTGCTTGACGAGGACCTTCCACATGTTGCCCTGCAGCGGCGAGGTCAGCGTGTCGGCGCCGCCGGCGCCGAGCCCGACGACTTGCGCGGCGCGCGTTTCGCCGCTTTCGGCGCGCCGGCCGGCGCGCTGCCGTTGCTCACCGCGCCACCGCCGGCGAACGGCGGCCCGACGACACGCACGTCGAAGCGCTGCCCGAGACCTCGACGGCGTAGGTCTGCTCGACTTGTGCTCCTCCTCCTCGTCGCCCGGCACGGGCGCCGGTGCGTCGAAGGCGAGCGTCTTCAGCCACTTCTTGTCCTCGAGCAGGTCGCGGCACGTCTCGACCCTTCGCCCACTGCTCGGTCGCGAGCAGCGCTCCGTGGAAGGGGATCAGCGTCTTCAGGCGCTCGATCTCGTATTCGCCGAGCGCGCGCAGCATGCGCTGCGTCGCCTGCTCGCGATCGGCGTCCCAGACGATCAGCTTCGCGACCATCGGGTCGTACATCGGCGAGACTTCGCCGCCCGCGCTCGACGCCCGGAGTCGACGCGCACGCCCGGTCCCGTCGGCTCGCGATAGGCGCCGATCTTGCCCGGCGCCGGCGCGAAGTTCTTGCGACGCGTCCTCGGCGTTGATGCGGCACTCGATCGCGTGCCCGCGCAGCTCGACGTCGTCCTGCGCGTAGGAGAGGGGCTCGCCGGCGGCGGCGCGGATCCCCTCCTTGACGATGTCGATTCCGGTCATCATCTCGGTCACGCAGTGCTCGACCTGCACGCGCGTGTTCATCTCGAGGAAGAAGTACTCCGGCTCGGAGGAGCCCTCGCCGGCCGAGAACAGCCCCTCGATCGTGCCGGCGCCGACGTAGTCGACGGCGCGTCGCCGCGTTCACGCCGATCTGGCCGATCCGCTCGCGCATCTGCGGGTCGACGACCCATTCGGGCGCCGGCGACTCCTCGATCAGCTTCTGGTGGCGGCGTTGGATCGAGCAGTCGCGCTCGCCGAGATGGATCACGTTGCCGTGGCGGTCGGCGAGGATCTGGACCTCGACGTGGCGCGGGTCGTGCAGGTAGCGCTCGAGGTAGACCGTCGCGTCGGAGAAGAACTTCTCGCCTTCGCGGCTCGACGCCCTCGAAGGCGTCGGCGAGCTCGTCCTCGCGTCAGCGCGACGCGGAAGCCCTTGCCGCCGCCGCCGCCGGCCGCCTTGACGGCGACCGGGAAGCCGATCTCCTCCTTCGCGATGCGCAGCGCGTCCTCGACCGTCGCGACCGGCTCGGTCGTGCCCGGCACGATCGGCACGCCGGCCGCCTGCATCAGCTCGCGCGCGCGCGTCTTCGAGCCCATCGCCTCGATCGCGCTCGCCGGCGGCCCGATGAAGACGACGCCGGCGTCCTCGCAGCGCCTGCGCGAACGGCGCGTTCTCGGCGAGGAAGCCGTAGCCCGGGTGGATCGCCTCGGCGCCGGCGCGCTCGGCGACGTCGAGGATCTTCTCGACGCTCAGGTAGTTCTCGGACGCCGGCCCGTCGCCGATGTTGTACGCCTCGTCGGCGCGCTTGACGTGCAGCGGCGTCGCGGTCGAGCTCCGAGTAGACGGCGACGCTCGCGATGCCGAGCTCCTGCAGCGCGCGTGCGATGCGGACCGCGATCTCGCCACGGTTGGCGATCAGTACCTTGCTGAACATCGGCGGCGGAAGCTTAGCGGCCCTCCGAGGAGGGCCGCCCGTCACTTGACCTTGAACGGCCTGCTGACGGTCGCTCCCGCGCCGGCCGCGTTGCGCGGCACCGCCTCCAGCACGTAGTTGCCGGGCGTCGCGAACGTGGCGATGCATCTTGACTTTGCTAGATAACGGTTATACGGTGGCTAACCGTTATGGCTGAGCGCGCAGAACCGTCGATCCGCGAGTTCCCTCACGGCTACCAGCTGCGCGTAGTGCAGGAGGTTCTGCTCGCGCTCCTGGCGAAGGAGGCTTCGCACGGCTACCAGCTGCGAGCGCGGCTCCAGCTTGCGCTCGGCCCCCTCGGGGGTGTGCTCAACGCCGGCCAGGTGTACGTCACGCTGGGTCGGCTGGAGAAGGCCGGGCTGGTGAGCGCCCGGCGCGTCGGCCAGACCGACGCCCCCGATCGCAAGGTGTACGAGCTGACCCCATCCGGACGCGAGCGGGTGCTCTCGTGGTTGGAGGACACCAGCTGGCCCAAGCCGGTCCCAGCGGAGTTCCATCTCAAGCTCGTCGCCGCCGCTGCAGCCGGGCTGGCCGATCCCATCCGGATCGTCGACCTGCAACGTCACGAGCTGCTGGTCGGACTGCGCGAGGCTCAACGGGCCGCCTTGGCCGAGCCCCAGGACTCGGTCGCGGGCCTACTGCTGGAGGGGGTAATCCTGAGGCTGCAGGCGGATCTACGCTGGCTCGAGGCTTGCGCCAGCTATTGGAGCTCGGCGAAGGGACGATCATGGACGTGACCGAGCCGGTCCTGTCCGCGCGCGGGCTGCTCAAGGACTACGGCGAAGGCAACGGCGTCGTTCGGGCCGTCGATCGCGTGAGCCTTGACGTCCCGATGGGCGAATCGGTGGCGATCGTCGGGCCGAGCGGGTGCGGGAAGTCCACGTTGCTCTACCTGCTCGGTGGACTGGAGCGTCCCACGGGCGGCACGCTGCGACTCGCCGACGAGCAGCTCGAGACGATGCCAGAGGGCGGGCTCGCACGGCTGCGACGTCGTGCGCTCGGGTTCGTGTTCCAGGCGTGCAACCTGATCGACGAGCTGACGGCACTCGAGAATGTCGAGCTGCCAGCGCTGCTCGCGGGCGCCTCGCCGCGCGCGGCACGGCAGCGCGCCGCCGAGCTCTTGGACCAAGTGGGCCTGTCGGAGAGGGCGAGCCATCTGCCCTCGGCGCTCTCGGGCGGACAGCGCCAGCGCGTCGCGATCGCTCGCGCGCTGGCGAACAGGCCCCGGGTCGTGCTGGCCGACGAGCCGACCGGAAATCTCGACAGCGCCGCGACAGGCGATGTGCTGCGGCTCTTCGAGCAACTGCACGTCGACGGTCAGACGCTTGTCGTCGTCACGCACGACGAGCGCATCGCCGCCACGGCGGACCGCCTGATCTCGATGCGCGACGGCTCGTTTGTGGACGAGACGCGCTTGACCGGCGGCAGCACGCGGCATCTCGGGGCGATCGCCGGGCTGGAGGACTAGGCCGTGGGGCGCCTGCTGCTCGTATGGCGGTTGGCGTGTGGCGACATCAAGCGTCGCCGCACGCAGTCGGTGCTGCTGGTGGTGATGATCGCTGCGACGACCGCGACGCTCGCGCTCGCGCTCGCGCTGCGCGACGTGAACGACAGACCGTTCGCAAGGACTCGCACGGCGACAAAGGGCCCGGACGTGGTCGCCATGTACGGCGTCTGGGGCTTCTCGCGCCCACCCGCCGCGTCCTCTCGCAGCCTCGCGCAGTTCCAGGCGCTCGCGCACGCGCCCGGCGTGGTCGCCTCGAGCGGGCCGTATCCGCTGGTGTTCCCGACGCTCTCTGCGCGAGGCAGGAGCGTTCAGGCGTTCGTCGTCGGCCGCGCCGCCGCGCCGGCGACTGTCGACCAGCCACTGGTGACGTCGGGGCGGTGGGTACGGGCGGGGGGCGCCGTGCTCGAGCGCGCGTTCGCCGACGCGCTGGGCGTGCGCGTCGGCGGCGCGATCCGCCTCGACGGCAGGTCGTTCCGGGTCGTGGGAATCGCGCTCGCAACGAGCCAGGCGTTCTACCCCGAGGGCTACGGTGTCGTCTGGCTCGCACGCGCCGACGCCGAACACCTGTCGCCCACGGCGCGGCCGGCGGGCTACGTACTGAACCTGAAGCTCGCGCACCCCTCCGCAGCGGGAGCGTTCGCGGCAGCGCACGCTGCGCCGGCGACATCGCCCGCGGCGTTGCAGCCATGGAGCTTGGAACCCTGGCAGCAGATCCGCTCCGGTGATCTCAAGGTGATCGCCGTAGAGCAGCAGGTGCTGCTGATCGCGAGCTCGTTGTTGTCGATCTTCGCGGTTGCGTCGATCGTCGTGCTGGTCGGTGCCCGGATGGCGGAGCAGACCCGTCGCGTGGGTCTCCTGAAGGCAGTCGGTGGCACCCCCACGCTGATCGCCGTGATCCTGCTCGTCGAGAATCTGGTGCTAGCCCTAATCGCCGCAGGCATCGGGCTGGGTGTCGGGCGGCTGCTCGCCCCGGCGCTGACGGACGCCGGCAACGGGCTGCTCGGCAGCCCAAGCTCGTCTCCGACAACGCTTGGATCGGCCGCGCTGGTCGTGCTCGTCGGCGTCGGCGTGACTGTCCTCGCGACCTTGGCTCCGGCGATCCGAGGCGCGCGCACCAGCACGCTGAGTGCCCTCAACGACACGGGTCGCGCGCCCGGCCGCCGCCCACTTCTGATCGCGTTCTCTGCGCGCCTGCCGGTGCCACTGCTCCTGGGCCTCCGGCTGCTGGCACGCCGCACTCGACGGGCGGTGCTGACGACCATCAGCCTGACGATCGCGTCGGCGATGATCGTCGCTGCGCTGACGGTGCGACACCAGATGGGCCTCGACCAGCCGAGCGCCCAGCACCACCCGGGCATGCTTCCAGGGACGTTCCTGGTCGATCGAGTCAGCCACCTCGTGTTCCTCGTGACCGCGATCCTGATCGTCCTCGCCGCGATCAGCGCGATCATCACGACCTGGGTCACGGTGCTCGACTCACAGCGCTCGACAGCGCTCGCTCGCGCTCTTGGCGCGACACCCGGACAGATCGGCGTCGGGCTCGCGGCCGCGCAGTTGCTTCCGGCGCTCGTTGCCGCCTGCCTCGGCGTTCCGCTCGGACTCGGGCTGTACGTGCTCGCGAATCACAACGGGAACGTCAACCCGCCAGTCCCGGCGCTGCTCGCCATGATCCCCGGAACGCTCGCGGTCGTCGCTTCTCTCACCGTCATTCCCGCTCGCCTCGGCGCACGGCGCCCCGTTGCCCAGACGCTTGGGTCGGAATGAGACGATCGCCCGAGCTGACGTCTGCTGCGGCCCGGCCGTCTGCTCGGTCTGCGCGCGAGGTCCCCGCGGCGTTCGTCCCGCCAGTCGGCCGCCAGATCGCTGTGCAGGCGCGACTCTGCCGAGCGGCTAAATCGCTCCTTCGCCGAAGACGGCAGCTCGCACTCGAGATCTCTCGCCAGATCGACGCTCGGATTCCCGGCTACGCCGTCTCGGACGGCGACGTCGTTGCCGAGATCGACGCGCATGTCGATCTCGCGGCGAGCGTTCTCAACGGAGAGTCGGTGGCCATCGACGCTCTTACGTTCGCCCGTCGTCATGCCGCACGTCGCGCAGGCGAAGGTGTTCCGCTGTCAGCGTTCTTGGAGGCATTTCGCCTCAGTGGGCAAACGCTGTGGAAGGCTGCGGTCGACGACCTTGGCGAGGACGCGACCGCGCAGGCCGCGGCTCTGGTGGCAGCTCGGTCGTTCTTCGACGCGCTCAGCGCCGTCGGCGTGGAAGCGGCGGATGCTTATCTCGAGTTTGAGCAGGCTCTGCGAACGGAAGCGACGGGGCCGCGAGTTCTGCTCGAGCGACTGCTTACGGAAGGGACGATCACGCGCGCGGCCGAATCGACTCTGCATGCGCACGCGGGCCTGGAGCCCGGTGCGCGGTGCGTCGTGATCGTGGCGCTTCACGCGCCGCTGCTGGACCCAGCCGCCCGTGCGCCGTCGGCAAGAGCGCTCATCCGAGCCGCCTCGGGCGCCGTTCAGCCGCTGTACATCGAGCGCGAGGACGAGCTCGTGATCCTTCGCTCCGTCGCGCCGGGCGAGCTTGGTCTGCTGTCCAGCCGACTTCGGGAGGCACAAGCAAGCCTGGCGGCCTGCGGCAAGATCGCCAGCATCGGAATGAGCACCGCCCACGCGGACATCGCGACCGCGCCCGATGCCTACGCCGAGGCGCGAAGCGCCGCCGACTCCGTATACCCAGACGGAGGCGTACAGCTCCTCTCGGAGGTCGGACCGCTCGACTATCTGGCCGCGCACGCGGACGAGGTGGCGGCGAGGCTCGTCCCGCGGGCCGTCCGCGCGTTCGTCGACGAGGACCTCGATCGAGAAGGAGTTCTCACCGGCACCGTCCTCGCATACGCGGCGGCGAGCATGAGCCTCGCACGAACAGCCGAGCGTCTGCACATCCACGTCAACACCGCCCGCTACCGCCTCAGCCGTGTGTCCGAGCGTACGGGGTACGACCTCAAAGACCTCGCAGACGTCCTCGATCTGGTCGTCGCGATCAAGATGATCGGCACGAGCAAGCTGCGTGAAAGTTCGTTGTAGGTCCTCGCCAAGCCGCACGGACGAACTTGGTAGCTAGCAGCCAATGACACGGCCGATCCGGCTCTCGATACTCGAATGGAGCGTCATTGGGGGCGTTCATCGAGAGGGAGGGGACAGTCGTGAGAATGGGAGAGTGGACAGGTCGAATCGTCGATCGCGCGCGAAAGTTGCACGGCGTCGCGATCGGCACCGCAGCGTGCGTTGGCGCGTGCGTCTCGCTGCTATGCCACGTCGCGCCCGCGAGCGCGTTTCGTGCATCGCTCACACGCACGACCGGCGGCGTCGCGAACATCGAAACGAAGACCCTCGCAAACGCAGGTTTCGGCATCGGCTACGCACAGGCCGAAGACGGAATCTGCACGCTCGCCGACGTCTTTCTGACTCTCAGCGGCGAACGCTCGCAGTTCTACGGACCGACTGCGACCGTCGAGGACGAAGACACGAACGTCGTCGAAAGCGACCTCGACTCCGATCTCTACTGGACTTCGATCAACGACACCCACGCGATCCAGCGTCTCTTGCGGGAGCCCTACCCGCAGGGTCCCTCGCAGCAGGCGAAGCGGCTCGTCGCCGGGTTCGCCGCCGGATACGACCGCTACCTGGCGCAGATCGGGGGGTCCAGCGGGATCAAGGACCCACGGTGCGCCGGCGCGGCGTGGGTGCGGCCGATCAAGAGCATCGACGTGTGGCGGCGTATGTACGAGCTCGCGACGCTCAACGGCGCGACGCCCCGCGCGCAGCTGATCACGGCGGCCGAACCGCCGGCGTCGGGGAAGATCGCCGCTGCATCGCCCTCCGGCGCGATCGCCCGCTCGATCGCCGAAGCGGAATCGGTCGGAGTATCCGGCTCAAACGGCCTCGCGATCGGCAGTGAAGACGCGACGAACGGCGACGGGCTCGTGCTCGCAAACCCCCACTTCCCGTGGACAGGCGACGAGCGCTTCTGGGAGTCGCACGTGAACGTACCCGGTGAATACGACGTCATCGGAGCCAGTCTGTGGGGCTCGCCGGTGATCTCGATCGGGCACAACCAGGACGTTGCGTGGACACACACGGTGGCTCACAAGACCGCGGTTACAACCTGGCGCTTGGAGCTCGTCCCGGGACACCCGACGCAATACCTCGTCAACGGAGCGGCCGTGCCGATGACCCGCCAGAGAGTCGCGGTAGAGGCGCTCGAAGGCGGAACGCTCGTCCCGCACACGCACACTTACTACTACAGCCGGTACGGCCCGGTCATCGCGAGCCCCGCTTGGACGGCGTCCACCGCGTACGCGCTCGATGACCCAAACGCCGGCAACCTGAGGCTGGTCGACCAGTGGCTGGCAATCGGTAAAGCAAGCAGCGCAGAAGGAGTGATCGAAGCTGAGACGGCGATCGAGGGGGTGCCGTGGGTCAACACGATCGGCGCCGACGACAAAGGGAACGCGTTCTACACCGAGATCGCGGTCACTCCGAACCTGCCGGTCTCCTATCTGACGAGCGCGTGCGATCTCAATCCGGGACATTCGCCGAAGGGGCCGTTCGACGGCTCGAAGAGCGAATGCGAACTGCCGACGGACGCCGACTCGGTCGAACCGCACATATTCGGCGCCTCGTCGGAGCCGCGACTCGTGCGAAGGGACTACGTCGAGAACTCGAACAACTCGTTCTGGCTCACGAACCCTGACCAGCCGTTGACCGGGTTCTCGCCGGCGCTCGAGCAGGGCAACGAAGGAGAATTTCCGGGCTACAGGGCGCAGACCGGCATCGACATGGTCAACCAGCGGATGGGCACGCTCAACGGCGGCATTCCGACCGATGGCCTGTCAGTCACCCCCGGATTCACCGTCGAAACGCTTCAGGACTCATGGACGACCTACCGCTCGCTGCCAGCGGAACGGGCGCTCCCAGGCTTGCGGGAGATGTGCGACAGCGCGATCGAGAACAGCGGCGGCATCATCGACGGCGTGAGCGTCAGCGGTGCCTGTCCGGTGCTGGATGCATATGACGGAACCGGCAAGCTCGACAGCCAAGGAGGTTGGCTGTTCCAGCGGTGGTGGGAAGACGCGACGACGGAAAACCCGTCCGAATTCTGGGTGAACGAATGGTCGATCAACAACCCCGTATACACCCCGAACACGCTCAACGTGAACCTGGCGTCGAGCCGACAGGCGCTCGCCGACGCGGTAAGCGAGCTTCAAGCGCGCGGCATCCCACTGAGCGCGAGCTTCGGGCAGGTGCAGTACGCCGCGCGCGGCGAGAAGATCCCCGTTCCCGGCTGCAGCGATGGTGATAGCTGCTTCGCGGTCCTCAGGTCCGAATACGACAGCCCGACGTCGGCGAGCGCCCACGTCGCTGGGTCTGGCTCGAGCATCGTGATGTTCACCGAACTCAGCCCGACGGGTCCGATTTCGAAAGCGCTGCTGACGTACTCGCAGTCAGAGGACATCACCTCGCCGTTCTACGAAGACCAGACGATCGATTACTCCGACGGCGACTGGATCACCCTGCCGTGGACGCCCGCGCAGGTCTCCGAAGAGGAGCTCGCGCCGCCGGAGACCGTCACAAGCCATTGAGATCATGGACGCGGGTCGGCCACGAGGCCGACCCGCGTCCTGAGGAACCGACCCCGGGATCGCCGGACCGGGACGATCGGGTTCCTGAGTCGAATCACCCGGCGAGCGAGCCCGGGCGTCAGACTGCGCTCTGCCGCGATCAAACCGGCGCCGACCGTCTCGTTGCTCGCCTCGTCGATCAGGATGAAGCTGCCCGTGCGGCGGTTGCTCGTGTACGGATCGAACGCGAGCGGCACGCTCGTGCGCAGGCGCGCGCGCCCGATGTCGTTCAGCGCGAGCTGCTCCGGCGGGTCGGTGCGCTCGAGCGTGTGCACGTCGACGAGGTCCTCGATCGCGTCGATCACCGCCGTCGCGATCCGCGAGGTGTGCTTCAGCGCGTAGCGAGCTCCGGGGCGCAGCGGCGCGTCGTTCATCCAGCAGACGTCGGCCTGCAGCTCGCGCGCGACCGTCGCCGGCTCATCGGGGCGGCAGATCAGCTCGCCGCGCGAGACGTCGAGCTCGTCCTCGAGGCGCAGCGTCAGCGACATCGGCGCGATCGCCTCCTCGAGCTCGCCGTCGTAGGTGTCGATCGCAGCGATCCGCGTGCTCGCGCCGCTCGGCAGCACCGCGACCTCATCGCCGCGGCGCAGCGCGCCGCTCGCGAGCTGCCCCGCGTAGCCGCGGTAGTCGCTGCCGGCGCCGTTCGCCGGGCGGATCACCCACTGCACCGGGAAGCGCGCCGGGCGGCCGAACGGGTGGTCGTAGGCGACCTCGACCTGCTCGAGCTGCTCGAGCAGCGCCGGCCCCTCGTGCCACGGCATCGCCTGCGAGCGATCGACGACGTTGTCGCCGTTCAGCGCCGAGATCGGGATGTAGGAGACCTTCGGGCCGCGCGCGCCGCCCGCCGCCGGCGCGTCCCTGCCCGTGATCGCGCCGAGCCGGCTCGCGAACGCGTCGAACTCGGCGACAGCTCGTCGAAGCGCTCCTGCGAGTGCTCGACGAGGTCCATCTTGTTGATCGCGACGATCATCCGCGGGATGCCGAGCAGCGCGCTGATGAACGCGTGGCGCTTGGACTGCTCGGTCACGCCGCGGCGCGCGTCGACGAGCACGACCGCGAGGTCCGCCGTCGAGGCGCCCGTCACCATGTTGCGCGTGTACTGCTGGTGGCCCGGGCAGTCGGCGATGATGAAGCGCCGCGCCGGCGTCGCGAAGTAGCGGTATGCGACATCGATCGTGATCCCCTGCTCGCGCTCGGCCTTCAGCCCGTCGGTCAGCAGCGCGAGGTCGAGCGCGCCCGCGCCGCCACGCCGCTCGCTCGCCTGCGTGACGTGCTCGAGCTGGTCTTCGAAGACCTGCTTCGAGTCGAACAGCAGCCGCCCGATCAGCGTGCTCTTGCCGTCGTCGACGGCGCCGGCCGTCGTCAAGCGCAGCAGATCGAGCGTCATCGCCGTGTTGCAGACGCGCGCGGCGGCGGCGCCGTCAAGACACGACGGTCATCGTGGCGGAGGCCGAAGGCCGAAGCGATCATCAAAAATAACCGGCCTTCTTGCGATCCTCCATCGCCGCCTCCGACACGCGGTCGTCGGCGCGCGTCTCGCCGCGCTCGGTCACGCGCGTCGCGGCGATCTCCGTCACGACCTCCTCGAGCGTGCTCGCGCGCGACAGCACGCCGCCGGTGCAGCTCATGTCGCCGACCGTCCGGTAGCGGACCGTCTCGCTGAAGATCTCCTCGCCCTCGATCAGCTCGGTGCCCTCGCGCCACGCGTAGAGCATCCCGTCGCGGCGGAACACGTCGCGCGCGTGCGAGAAGTAGATCGACGGCACCTCGAGGCGCTCGGAGTCGATGTACTCCCAGACGTCGAGCTCCGTCCAGTTCGAGATCGGGAAGACGCGCACGTTCTCGCCTTTCTTGACGCGCCCGTTGTAGAGGTTCCAGAGCTCCGGGCGCTGGTTCTTCGGGTCCCACTGGCCGAAGTCGTCGCGGAACGAGAACACGCGCTCCTTCGCCCGCGCACGCTCCTCGTCGCGGCGCGCGCCGCCGAACGCCGCGTCGAAGCCGTGCTCGGCGATCGCGTCGAGCAGCGTCACCGTCTGCAGCTGGTTGCGCGACGCGCGCGGCCCCGTCTGCTCGGCGACGCGTCCCCTGTCGATCGACTCCTGCACGCTCGCGACGATCAGCCGCTCGCCGAGCTCCGCGACGCGGCGGTCGCGGAACTCGATCACCTCCGGGAAGTTGTGCCCCGTGTCGACGTGCATCAGCGGGAACGGGAACGGCGCCGGGCGAAACGCCTTCTCGGCCAGGCGCAGCAGCACGATCGAGTCCTTGCCGCCGCTGAACAGCAGCACCGGACGCTCGAATTCGGCCGCGACCTCACGCATCACGTGGATCGCCTCCGACTCCAGCGCCCGCAGGTGGCTCAGCTGAGGGCGCTCCGCGACGGCCATCTCAGGACTCGAGGCCATGACGACGAAGAGCAAGCCCTACAAGGACGCAGGGAGCGAAGTGTGCTTCGCACACGAGCGACCGAGGACACAGTAGGGCGCCGCTATTCGTCGACATGGATACCGCACTCGGTCTTGTCCGTGCCTGCCCAGCGGCCCTCGCGGCCGCTGCCCGGCTGCGTGCACGGCGCGCAGCCGATCGACTCGTAACCGCGGTCGTGCAGCGGGTTGTACGGCAGGTCGCGCTCGTGGATGCGCCGCCACAGGTCCTTGTCGCTCCAGTGCGCGAGCGGGTTGTACTTCCACAGCCCGCGCGCCTCGTCGCGTTCGATCAGCTCGGCGCCGGCACGCGTCGGCGACTGCTCGCGGCGGATCCCCGTGATCCACGCCTCGGCGCCGTCGAGCGCCTGCGCGAGCGCCGCGACCTTCGCCGCCGAGCAGCAGTGCTCGGGGCCGCTCCACGGCTCGCCCGGGCTGCTCGCGTCGACGACCTCGATCTTCACGCCGAAGCGCTCCTCGAACGCGCGCCACGTCTGCAGCGTCTCCTCGAACAGCACGCCCGTGTCGATCGTCACGATGCGCACGGCGCGACCCGTGCCCTGGTCGAGCCGCAGGAGCTCGTCGATCAGCACCGACTCCTCCTTCTGGAACGAGCACAGCAGCACCGCCTGGCCGCCATGGCGCGCGGCCTCGCGCAGCGTGTGCGTGAGCCCCGGGGCCGGGTCGATGCTCGCGTCGTTCGGTGTCGTCGGTGTCATCAGGTCATGGAGCTGTGTTGAAGGTGTCATGTGATCGCTTTCGTCGCTCTCGTCGCATCCGCTCTATACCGCACACTCGCCCTCGCCACGAATGACTTCGAAAGGAACATCACGGTTCCAGTCGATGAACTGGTTCATCGTCTCCAATCCGAAATCGACGGGCATCGAGAGATCCTTGACGAGGCCCTCGAGCTCGCCCGTGCCGACGCGCTTGGCGAACGCGCCGAACGCCTCGCCGTCCGCGCGCTCGGACTCGTAGTGGCGGATCCAGCGCTCGATCGCCTCCGGCACGCGCTTCGCCGGCAGGCGCAGCTTCAGCCGCTGGCCGAAGGAGACCTCGCCGCCTTCGTAGACGCCGCCGACGTGCGGTATGTACGCCGGGATCGTGTGCTCGCCGACTTTGATCGACGCTCCGTAGAAGCCGATGTCGGCGACATGGTGCTGCGAGCAGCCGTTCGGGCAGCCGCTCATCTTGATGTGGATCTGGCGCGTCAGCTCGTCGTCGAGCTGCAGCGATTCGATCCGCTCCTGCACGGCCTGGTTCAGGCCCATCGAGCTCGTGATCCCGAGCTTGCACGAGTCCGTGCCCGGGCACGAGACGACGTCGGCGATCTCGCGTGAGCCCGGCTCGCCGAGCCCGAGCTCAGACAGCGCGCGCCAGACGTCGTAGACGCACTCCTCGCGCACCCAGCGCAGCAGCAGGTTCTGCTGCACCGTCGTGCGCGCGTAGCCGCCCGCGTGGTCGCGCACGATCTGCGCGAGGCCGCGGAACTGCTCCGGCGTGAGGTCGCCGCGCGTCACTTTCGCCTCGACCGTCACGAAGCCGTCCTGCTTCTGCTCCTGCACGTTCGTCGAGCGGAAGCGCTCGAACTCCGAAAGATCGCCGTTCGGGCTGCCGTGGCTCTGCGGCGGTGCGGGCGCCGACTCGCGCTCGTCGTCGAGGAACAGCGTGTGCTCGACCGAGAAGTCGCGTTCGCCGACCCACTCGCCTTCGAGCTCCTCCTCGACCTGGCGGCGCAGCTCGTCGATCCCGTACTTGTCGACGAACACCTTGATCCGCGCGCGCGCGCGGTTCACGCGCAGCCAGTCCTGGCGGTCGAAGATCCGGAAGACCGCCTCGGCGATCTTCAGGTACTCGCCGTTGTCGAGCTCGACGAAGTCGTACAGCGCCGGCGCGACGCGCGGCATGATCGACGTGCCGCCGCCGACGAGCATCTCCGCGCCGCGCACCTCGCGGCCGTCGATCTCCCTCGCACGCGCGCGAAACGCGATGTCGTGGATGCCGCTGATCGCGCGATCCTGCGGCGAGCCGTCGAACGCCGTCTTGATCTTGCGCGGCATCGCCTGCGTCGTCGGGTGGCGCACGAAGTAGCGCACGTACGCGCCGACGTACGGCGTCATATCGAACAGCTCGTCCTTCGCGACGCCCGCCCACGGGTCGCCCGTCACGTTGCGCACCGTGTTGCCGCAGCCCTCGCGGCTCGACAGGCCCGTCTCGCCGAGCTCGCGGATCGCCAGCTCGACTTCCGGCAGCGGGATGTGGTGCATCTGGATGTTCTGGCGCGTCGTGATGTGCCCCTTGCGCAGCGGCACGTACTTCTCGATCACGTCCGCGAACGACTCCAGCTGCTCCGGCGTGATGCCGCCGAACGGCAGCTTCACGCGGATCATCTGCACGTCGGGCTGGCGCTGGCCGTAGACGCCCTGCTTGAGGCGGAACTTGATGAACTCGTCTTCCTCGGTCTCGCCGGCGAGGAATTTCGTCGCCTCCGTCTTGAAGTCGTCGTACTCGCGCTGCAGGATCGGGATCACGTGCCCGGGGACGTTCTGGAGCACCTCCGGGTCCTCGAGCGTGCCTCGCTGGGCGGGTACGGAAACTGGCTCCATCTACGAAAGACCTCCTGGTCCGGGGCGTTCGGCCCGGGGCGCTCGACGTTGACCGAACTGGACGGCAGTTATTGAGGCTAAAGCCTAGCGGCTTTCAGGTATTTCTTCAGGCGCTCGACCGGCGACTGCTCGTGCGCTCAGCCGGCGAGCCACGGATCGCCGAGCTCGCCGCGCGATTCGCGCTCGACGCCTTCGAGCAGCGCCGTGCGCTGCCACTCGTCCTGCGGCTGCGCCGGCGGCGCCATCAGCGGCGCCGTCGCGCGGATGAAGCGCTCGAGCGCCGCGACGATCGCGGCGGCCTCCTCGGGCGAGGCCGACGGCGCGACGAGGCGCAGGCGTGAGCTTGGCGCGGGCACGTGGCGGATTGTGACGCACGCGCGTGTCTTCGCGCGCCTGGGCGGAGCACCGCGTGCGTGGGCGCGAGAAGGCGCGACAGGGGCACTGTTCGGAACACCGGTACACTTGGCTGGTGCCCGAGCTCGAATCGGTCCCGCGTGTCTCCGTCCCCGATCACGTCTTCGCGCAGCTGCGCGAGGCGATCCTCGCCGGGCGCTACCGCCCCGGCGAGCGCCTGCCCTCGCAGCGCGCGCTCGCGGCCGACCTGCACGTGAACATGGCGTCCGTGCGTGAGGCGCTCGGGCGCCTCGAGCAGCTGCGGCTCGTCGAGGTTCGCCATGGCGAGCCGACGCGCGTGCTCGACTGGCGCCGCTCGGGCGGCCTGGAGGCGCTCGCGATGCGCGGAGACGTCGAGGAGACGCTGCTCGTCGACCTGTTCGAGGCGCGGCGACTGCTGCTCGCGCAGGCCGCGCGCCTCGCGGCCGAGCGCCGTTCGGACGAGCAGGCCGCGTCGCTTCATCGGCTCGCCGCGCCGTCGCCGATGCGCCGGACGACCGCGCAGCGCTGCTCGCCGACTGGGACTTCATGGCGACGCTTGTCGAAGCGAGCGGCAACATCGTCTTCCAGCTCGTGATGAACTCGGTGCGCGAGCTCTACCTGCCGCACGCCGACGCGTTCGCGACGCTCGTCTCCCACCGCGCCGAGCTCGCGCGGCTCTACGCGCGCGCGGCAACCGCCGTCGAGGCGCGCGACGGCGTCGCCGCCACTGCGGCGCTCGATGAGCTGGCGGCCGATCAGGCGCGCTCGCTGATCGGTTGAGCGTGACGCTCGAGCAGCTGATCGACGCCGGGCCGTGGCCGCAGCGCGTCGGCCTGCGCGCGCTCGTCGGGCTCGCGCGCCGCCCGCGCGGCGCGGCCTTGCTCGCGCGTTTCGCGCCGGCCGAGCAGGTCGCGTGCTCGATGCTCGCACTCGCTCGCTACGACGACCCGGCGCTCGCGCTCGAGCTCGGCTGGGACGCGTCGGCCGTCGTCGCGCGCGGGCGTGAGCTGCGACGCGCCGAGGGGCGCCCGTGAGCACGCTGACGGCCGACGTCTGCGTCGTCGGCGCCGGCGCCGGCGGCGCCGTCGCGGCCGCCGAGCTGGCCGAGGGCGGCGCGCGCGTCGTGCTGCTCGAGCAGGGCGCGCATCACGATCCGGACCGCTTCACGGCGAGGGCGCCGGAGATGCTCGCGAGCCTGTACCGCGACGGCGGGCAGTCGACGACGATCGGCGTGCCGCCGATCGTGCTGCCGCTCGGGCGCGGCGTCGGCGGCACGACGCTCGTCAACTCCGGGACGTGCTTCCGCACGCCGCCGCGCGTGCTCGAGCGCTGGGCGCGCGAGTTCGGACTGGAGCTCGACGAGGCGACCCTGCGGCCGTGTTTCGAGCGCGTCGAGCGAGCGCTGTCGGTCGGCGAGGTGACCCCCGAGCTCGCCGGCGCGAACGCCGCGGTCGCGCGCCGCGGTGCCGAGGCGCTCGGCTGGTCGCACGGCTATCTGCGTCGCAACGCGCGCGGCTGCGTCGGCTCGGGCGTCTGCGCGTTCGGCTGCCCGACGTCGGCCAAGCAGCACACCGGCATCACCTACGTCCCGCGCGCCGTCGCCGCGTCGGCCGAGCTCGTCACCGGCGCCGACGTGCGCGAGATCGTCGTCGAGCGCCGAGCCGTCCGCGGCGTGCGTGCGCGGCTCGCCGACGGCAGTGCGCTGCACGTGCGCGCGCCGGCCGTGATCGTCGCGTGCGGCACGATCCACACGCCCGGACTGCTGGAGCGCAGCCGCCTGCCCGACGCGTCCGGCCAGCGTGGGCGCAACCTCGCGCTGCACCCGGCGACGGCCGGCTTCGCGCTGATGGACGAGACCGTCGACATGGCGCACGGCGTGCCGCAGAGCTTCTACATCGACGAGTTCGCCGACGACGGCATCCTCTTCGAGGGGATCGCCGGGCCGCCGTCGTATGCCGCGATGTCGCTGCCGCTGACCGGCGAGCGTCACGCGCTCGCGATGGCCGCTACCGGCGGCTCGCGCAGTTCGGCGTGATGGTCAGCGACGCCTCGCGCGGGCGCGTGCGCAGCGTCGCCGCGCGGCCGCTGATCCGCTACGACCTGTGCGACGCGGACGTCGCGAAGTTCCGCGCCGGCCTCGCGCGGCTGGGCGAGCTGTTCCTCGCCGCCGGTGCGCGTGAGGTGTACCTGCCGCTGCCCACAGAGGTGCGTCCGTCGCGCGCCCGCGCGCGCGACCTCAAACTGATGGCGTTTCACCCGCTCGGCACCGCACGAGCGGACGCGCGCGCGATGCATGGCGTGACCGACGGCGAGCTCGCGCTGCACGGCGTCGACGGCGTGTACGTCGCCGACGGCTCGGTCGTCCCGAGCGCGCTCGGCGTCAACCCGCAGCTGACGATCATGGCGCTCGCGACGCGGTTGGCTTTTCACCTGCTTGGTCGGCCGGTGCCGGCGAGTGCCGAGCCGGAGGCCGTAGGCGCGGCCGCCGCGCCGAGCGCGATGACGAACCCGAAGGAGGACACATGTCGTTCCTGATCGACCCGCCGTGGCTGTTCGCGACCGGCGTCGTCTACGGTGAGCTGCTGCCCGAGCGCACGCCGGCGGCGCGCGCGCTGCACACCGCGACCGCCGGCGCGTTCCTCGCGACGAGTGTCTCGCTGTACCTCGACCGTCCGTGGACGCGCCCGATCTGGCGCGCCTGCCGCGCCGAGAGCGGGCGCGACTGGATGCTCAACTCCGGCGTCTTCCGGTTCGAGCACCGGTGGGCCGGGAGGCGCACGCACGCGGTTTCGGCGCTGCTGTTCGCCACGTATCCGTGGTGGCTGCTGCTGGGTGAACGGGTGGGCCGCCGACGACGCTGAAGGCGGACGGAACAGCGTCCACTTGGACGGTATTCCGTCCAATCGGCCGAGCTACAGCGGGATGTTCCCGTGCTTGCGCTTCGGCCCCGGTTCGCGCTTGCTCTGCAGCGTGTGCAGCGCGGTGATCAGCTTCGGGCGCGTCTCGTGCGGGACGATCACGTCGTCGATGTAGCCGCGCTCGGCGGCCGTGTACGGGTTGGCGAAGCGCGCCTTGTAGTCCTCCATCAGCTTCTCGCGGCGCTCCTGCGGCGTCGGGCTGCCGGCGATGTCACGGCGGTAGATGATGTTGACGGCGCCCTCGGGGCCCATCACCGCGACCTCGGATGTCGGCCACGCGAAGTTGAAGTCGGCGAGCATGTGCTTCGAGGCCATGACGTCGTACGCGCCGCCGTACGCCTTGCGCGTGATCACCGTCAGCTTCGGCACGGTCGCCTCGGTGAACGCGTACAGCAGCTTCGCGCCGTGGCGGATGATGCCGCCCCACTCCTGGCTCGTCCCCGGCAGGAAGCCCGGGACGTCGACGAACGTCAGGATCGGGATGTTGAACGCATCGCACGTGCGCACGAAACGAGCCGCCTTCGCCGAGGCGTCGATGTCGAGCACGCCGGCGAGCTGGTTCGGCTGGTTGCCGACGACGCCGATCGAGAAGCCGTCGAGGCGCGCGAACCCGCAGATGATGTTCTTCGCATGGTGTTCGTGCACCTCGAAGAACTCCTCGTCGTCGACGATCAGGCGCACGGCGTCGCGCATGTCGTACGGCTTGTTCGGGTTCTCCGGGACGACCTCGTCGAGCTCGGGGCTCATCCGCTGTGGGTCGTCCGTCGGCTGCACGCGCGGCGCCTGCTGCAGGTTGTTCTGCGGCAGGAAGCCGATCAGGTAGCGGCAGTCCTCCAGGCACGCGTCCTCGTCCTCGGAGGCGAAGTGCGCGACGCCCGACTTCGTGTTGTGCGACATCGCGCCGCCGAGCTCCTCGAAGCCGACCTCCTCGCCGGTGACCGTCTTGATCACGTCGGGCCCCGTGATGAACATGTGCGAGGTCTCCTTGACCATGAAGATGAAGTCGGTGATCGCCGGCGAGTAGACGGCGCCGCCCGCGCACGGCCCCATGATCAGGCTGATCTGCGGGATCACGCCCGAGCACTTGACGTTGCGCACGAACACGTCGCCGTACGCGCCGAGCGAGACGACGCCCTCCTGGATGCGCGCGCCGCCGGAGTCGTTGATGCCGATCACCGGGCAGCCGATCTTCGCCGCCAGGTCCATGATCTTGCACATCTTCTCGCCCATCACCTCGCCGAGCGAGCCGCCGAAGACCGTGAAGTCCTGGCTGAACACGCACACCGTGCGGCCTTCGATCGTCCCGTGCCCGGTCACGACGGCGTCGCCCCACGGCCGGTTCTTCTGCATGTCGAAGTCGTACGTGCGGTGGCGCACGAACGTGTCGAGCTCCTGGAAGGAGCCCGGGTCGAGCAGCTTCTCGACGCGCTCGCGCGCCGTGTACTTGCCGCGCGCGTGCTGCTTCTCCTCGGCCTCCGGCGCCGAGTGCAGCGCCGCCTCGCGCAGCTCCTGGAGCTGCGCGAGCTTCTCCTCGTAGGTCTCCGGCGCCTTCTGGCGCGGCGGCTTGCGATGCCCGCTGCGCGAGGCCGCCAGCAGCGCCGCGTCGGCCTGCCTGTCGTGTGAGCTGCTCGCCATCCGACGGCGGATCTTAGCCGCGCGGCTCCGCGCGGCGCGTGCGCACGCCGGCGCTCCGTCAACCTGCGACGTCGCCGCCGGCGCTGCTCAGGAGCGCGAGAACGGGCGGTGGTGCGCCGCGCCGAGTCGATCGAGAACGCCTGTCAGCACCGCCGTCACCTGCTCGGCAGCGATCTCCTCGGCCGCGGCGAGCTCGGCCGCGATGTCCGGCCGGCCGTCCTCGTGACCGTCGTCGGGAGACTCCTCGAGCGGCATCTCTCCCTGCTCGGACGCGCCGGCCTCGATCTCGACTTCGGCCTCGGCTTCGACCTCGGTCGCGGCATCGGCGAGCGACTGATCGACGGGATCGTCGTCGGGCTCGGCTGCAAACGTCGGCCCGGCCTCGGAGTCGGCTCCGGCCTCGGGGTCAGGCGCGGGCGCAGGCGGCGCCGGCTGCGCGGGCGCAGGGCGGCGGCGTCCGAACAGCCTCGCGAAGAACCCGGGGCGCTGCTCGGGTTCGAGCGCCGGCTCGGGATCCGGTTCGCTCGCGTGTCCGGGTTCGAGCGCCGGCTCGGGCTCTGCGTTGACGGGACCGTCGGCAACCGCCTCGGCGACCTCGCTCGACTCGGAGTCGCTGGCGGGTGCCTCGGTCGCCGGTTCGACGGCTGCGATCGGCTCGACCTCCACAGCCCGCTCGACCTCCACATTCGGCTCTACCTCCACAACCTGCTTGGCGTCGACGTCGGCAGCCTCGGCACCGACGTCGGCGGCGTCGGCATCTACGGCAGCCGCGTCGTCACGGGCGACGAGCGCGAGCTCGCGCGTGACGGTGAGCTTGACCTTCGTGCCCCAGCCGGACGGCTTGATGACGACGGTCCCGCGTGCGGCGTCGGCCTCCCACTCGACCTTCTGCTCGGGCTGTACGCGCGTGATGCGGATCTCGCCGAACTCGCCGAGGTGGCGCGCGAGCGACTCGGGGTCGCTGATCTCGGCCCACAGCTCGGGCGGCGACTTGACGAGCGTGCGCTGCACCTCGGAGGAGACCATCGTCGGTCAGTTTCGAGCGATCTCGCGCGAGTCCTTCCGGCGAAACGGCGCAGTCACGGCTTTCGCGCGGCGGGGACGTACGCACTCGTGCGCTCGTACAGATGTCCACGCCGGCTTGACGCACGGACGCGCGGGTAGATCGGGGAGAGCAGCCCCCTCGGCCGGGCACATGGGCATGTGATGAATCGCACAGGGACGAACATACGGACACCCGGCGTCCACGTTCGCCGACGGCAGGCTCTCGGTGAGGCGCTATTCAGACGATACGGACGCATGCTGACCGGTCTGCACCTGCCGCGACTGCGCGAGCTGCGTCACTGGCCGACGCTCAGCAGGCGCGAGACGATCGCGATGTCGCTGCTGCTGTTCGCGATCGTCTTCGCGTTGCGCCTGACGGACACGAACATGAGCGACGCAGAGGGCGTCCTGTACATCATCCCGATCGGGGTGCTCGCGTTGAGGTTCGAACTGCGCGGCGCGTGCGCCGGCGCGGTGATCGCGCTCGCACTCGTCCTCGCGTGGGGCTGGATCGACGGCGTTCACCTGCTGACGACGGGGTATTTGACGCGCGCGGCCGCGCTCGTCGCGGTCGCTGTCATCCTCGGTACGTTCGTCGAACACCGGCGCCGCCTGGAAGCGGGGATCATGCGCTACTACGACGCGACGCTCGACCTGCTCGCGACAGGTGACGCGGGCGGACATTTCACGCGCGTGAACCCGGCGTGGGAGCGCACGCTCGGCTACACGCCGGAGACGCTCTACGCGACGAACTTCATCCACTTCGTCCACCCGGAGGACCGCGCGAGCACCGAACGCGAAACGAGGCAGCTGTTCGAGGATGGGCGTGAGCTGGTCGGCTTTCGCCAGCGCGTGCGCGCGGCCGACGGCGAGTATCACTGGCTCGAATGGAACGCGTCGGCGCGCGACGGCGTCGTGCATGCGGTCGCACGCGACGTGACGGCGCTGCGGCGCGCCGAGGATCAGCTCGCGAACAACGCGAGGACGCTCGAAGCGATGATCGCCGAGCGCACGCGCGAGCTCGACGACGCGCGCGCCGAGACGCTGCGCCAGCTCGCGCTCGCGGCGGAGTACCGCGACGACGAGACCTATCAGCACACCGAGCGCGTCGGCCACGTCGCGGCGCGAATCGCGCTCGGGCTCGAGCTAGCGGCCGGCCAGGTCACGCTGCTGCGTCAGGCCGCGCCGCTGCATGACGTCGGCAAGCTCGCGATCCCCGATCGCATCCTGCTGAAGCCCGGCAAGCTGACGCGTGCTGAGTTCGAGGTGATGAAGACGCACGCCGAGCTCGGCTCGCGACTGCTCTCGAGCGGCAGCTCGCCGGTCCTGCAGATGGCAGCCGTGATCGCCGCGACGCATCACGAGCGCTGGGACGGCGGCGGCTACCCGGAGGGGCTCGCCGGCGAGGGGATCCCGCTCGTCGGGCGGATCGTCGCCGTCGCGGACGTCTTCGACGCGTTGATCCACGACCGTCCGTACAAGGCGGCGTGGCCGCTCGAGCTCGCGATCGAGGAGATCGCGCGCGGCGCCGGCAGCCAGTTCGACCCGCGCGTCGTCGCCGCGTTCATGTCGCTGCGCAACGACCTCGGACGGCTGCGCGACGAGCTCGGCGAGGTCGAGGAGCGCGACTTCGGCGTCGCCGACGGGCGACCGCTGCACGCGATCCCGCGCCGCCGCGGCGACTACTACGAGCACATCGACCGGCACGCCCCGCGCGCCGAGGCCGGCGCTCGCCGGCGTCTGCGCTGAGGTTCGCTCAGGCGGCCGACGCGGGCTCGCGCGTGGCGCCGAGCAGCCCGCGCTCGTCGAGCAGCTCGGCGAGCTGCACGGCGTTCGTCGCGGCGCCCTTGCGCAGGTTGTCGGCGACGATCCACAGGTCGAGCGCGCGCTCGTGGCCGGGGTCGCGACGGATGCGCCCGACGAAGACGTCGTCGTGGCCGGTCGGCGTCGATCGCGAGCGGGTAGAGCGCGGCGGCGGGGTCGTCGAGGACGGTCACACCCGGCGCCTGTCGCAAGAGCTCGCGCGCGCGCTCGGGCGAGAGCCGCTCGCGCGTCTGCACGTTGACGGCCTCCGAATGGCCGTTGACGACCGGGACGCGCACGCAGGTCGCGCGAGATCGCGATGCGCTCGGTCGTCGAGGATCTTGCGCGTCTCGTTGATCAGCTTGCGCTCCTCGTCGGTGTGATCGTCGCCCGGCGCGAAGCTGCCGGCGTGTGGCAGCGCGTTGAAGGCGATCTGGTGCGCGTAGGCCGCCGGGCGCGTCGATCGCGCGCTCGTGCAGCAGCGCGTGGCGACTGGTCGAGCAGCTCGTCGACGGCGCGCTTGCCGGTGCCCGAGACGGCCTGGTAGGTAGCGATCACGAGCCGCTCGATGCCGGCCGCGTCGTAGATCGGCTTCAGCGCGACGACCATCTGCATCGTCGAGCAGTTCGGGTTCGCGATGATCCCGTGATGTGCTCTCGAGCGCGTCCGGGTTGACCTCGCTGACGACGAGCGGCACGTCGTCCTGCATGCGCCAGCGCGAGGAGTTGTCGATCGACGACCGCGCCGGCGTCGACGAAGCGCGGCGCCCACTCGCCGGAGGTCGCGCCGCCGGCCGAGAAGAGCGCGAGGTCGAAGCCCTGGATCGACTCCTCGTCGAGACCGCGCACGACGAGGTCGCCGCCGTCGAGGCCGGCGCCGGCGAGCGTCCGCCCGACGTGCGCTCCGAGGCGAACGGCACGATCTCGCGCGCCGGGAAGCCGCGCTCGCGCAGCAGGCGCAGCATCAGCGTGCCGACCTGCCCGGTCGCGCCGACGACGGCGACTCGATAGCCCTCGCTGCTCATCTCGCCAGGGTACCGAGACGCCGGCGCGCTTTCTACGGCTTGATCGCCATGAAGAGGATCGTGACGAGCACGAGCGCGCTGAGCAGCGAGCCGACGGTCGTCAGCCGGCGCACCAGCGCCTGGTACTCGGCGCTCAGCTGCAGCGGGCCGTCGCCGCTCGCCGCGATGTCGCGCTCGGCGAGCTGCTCGGCGCGTTTGCCGGCGGGGATCATCACCGCGCCGACGAGCGCGCCGATGACGACGACGGCGGCGAGACCCCACTGCACGAAGAACTCGCTCCAGTGGTGCCCGTCGCTGGCGAGGAAGATGCCGGCGAGCAGGACGAGCAGCAGCCCGGGGTTGACGAGCACGCGTTCGACGGTGTACTCGATCCGGTGGAGCAGCGGCAGGCTGCGCGGGTCGCGTCTGCGCGGCGACGGCGAACATGATCGGGTAGGCGAACGTCACGCCGAACGCGACGACGACGGCCATGATGTGGACCGCGAGGACGACTTCGTAGACCGTGACGGCGGGGATCGGCACACGCGCACCCTAACCGCCGTCGCGGGCGAACGCGCAGGCGGGTGGTCGCGTGCGCGTTCGCGCGGCGCCGCTCAGAACGTCGGCGCGTACTTGCCGAAGACGTCCTGCATCGCGCCGCAGACCTCGCCGAGCGAGCAGCGGTCCTTGAGCGCCTGGCGGATCGCCGGGCAGCAGGTTCTCGCTGCCGCGCGCGACGCTCGCGCAGCTCCTCCAGGCGCCGCTGCACGAGCTCCTGGTCGCGCTCGGCCTTGAACTTCGCGAGGCGCTCGAGCTGTTCGCGCTCGGACTCGGGGTCGACGCGCAGGAGGTCGGGGACCTCGATGTCGTCCTCCTCGTAGGCGTTGACGCCGACGACGATGTCCTGGCCGATGCGGTAGCGCTCCTGGTAGCCCCAGGCCGACTCGTCGATCTCGCCGGTGATGAACTCGATCGCGTTGACCGAGCCGCCGAGCGCGTCGACCTTCGCGATCAGCTCGTTGGCGCGCGCTTCGATCTCGTCGGTCAGCGACTCGACGAAGTAGGAGCCGGCGAACGGGTCGACGCGTGTCGGCGGCGCCGGACTCGTGCGCGAGGATCTGCTGCGTGCGCAGCGCGATCTTCGCGGCGCGCTCGGTGGGCAGCGCGAGCGCCTCGTCGAAGCCGTTGGTGTGCAGCGACTGCGTGCCGCCGCAGACGGCGGCGAAGCCCTGCAGCGCGACGCGCACGATGTTGTTCTCGGGCTGCTGCGCGGTCAGCGTCACGCCGCCGGTCTGCGTGTGGAAGCGCAGCATCGTCGCCTTCGGGTTCGGTGGCGCCGAAGCGCTCGCGCATGATGTGCGCCCACATGCGCCGCGCGGCGCGGAACTTGGCGACCTCCTGGAAGACGTTGTTGTGGCCGTTGAAGAAGAACGCCAGGCGCGGCGCGAACTCGTCGACGGCGAGGCCCTTGTCGATCGCGGCCTGCACGTAGGCGATGCCGGAGGAGAGCGTGAAGGCGACCTCCTGCACGGCCGAGCAGCCCTTCTCGCGGAAGTGGTAGCCGGAGATCGAGATCGTGTTCCACCGCGGCACGCGCTCGTGGCAGTACTGGAACAGGTCGGTCGTCAGGCGCATCGTCGGCTGCGGCGGGTAGATGTAGTTGCCGCGCGCGATGTACTCCTTGAGCACGTCGTTCTGGGTCGTGCCGCGCAGCTTCTCGCTGGGCACGCCCTGCTCCTCGCCGACGAGCTCGTACAGCAGCAGCAGGCAGGCGGCGGGCGCGTTGATCGTCATCGAGGTGGAGACCTGGTCGAGCGGGATGCCGTCGAACGCCGTGCGCATGTCGTCGATCGTGTCGATCGCGACGCCGGTGCGCCCGACCTCGCCGAGGCAGCGCGGGTTGTCGGAGTCGAGGCCGAGCTGCGTCGGCAGGTCGAAGGCCATCGAGAGGCCGGTCGAGCCCTTCGAGAGCAGGTAGCGGTAGCGCTCGTTGGACTCCTTCGCGGAGGCGTAGCCGGCGTACTGGCGCATCGTCCAGGTCTGCTTGCGGTACATCTCGCGGTGGACGCCGCGCGTGTACGGGAACTCGCCGGGCTCGCCGAGGTCGAGCTCGGCCGGGCAGGTCCGCCTCGGTGTAGAGCTCGGCGATCTCGATGCCCGAGTCGGTGAAGCGGCGCGGGTCGTCGGGCCCGACGATCGGCGCGACCGTCAGGTGCTCGTCGGCGTGCGCTCCGTCGGAGCCATGCTCATGACGATAGCCGACGCTGCGGTCGGTCGGCGACTGCGACGGTGGACGCGCAGCTCGTGCGACTGCCGCGGTGGCCGCGCGCGTGCGCCGCATGGCGTCGCACGGTATCCTCCGGCGCATGTCCACCTGCCTGGTCACCGGCGGCGCCGGCTTCCTCGGCTCGCACCTGTGCGACGAGCTGCTCGCGCGCGGGCAACCGCGTGATCTGCGTCGACAACCTCGAGACGGGCTCGCTCGCGAACATCGAGCACATCCGCGACGCCGGAGTTCGTGCACGTGAACGTCGGACATCATCGAGCCGTACTTCGTCGACGAGCCGGTCGACTTCGTCTACCACCTCGCCTCGCCGGCCTCGCCGATCGACTACCTGCGCCTGCCGCTGCACACGCTCAAGGTCGGCTCCTACGGCACGCACCACACGCTCGGGCTCGCGAAGGCCAAGCGCGCGCGCTTCCTGCTCGCCTCGACGAGCGAGGTCTACGGCGATCCGCAGGAGCACCCGCAGTCGGAGACCTACTGGGGCCACGTCAACCCGATCGGCCCGCGCGGCGTCTACGACGAGGCCAAGCGCTACGCCGAGGCGCTGACGATGGCCTACCACCGCCAGCAGGGCGTGGACACGGCGATCGTGCGGATCTTCAACACCTACGGCGCCGCGGATGCGCCCGCACGACGGCCGCGCGATCCCGACGTTCCTGCGCCAGGCGCTCGCCAACCGGCCGATCACGGTGTTCGGCGACGGCAGCCAGACGCGCTCGTTCTGCTACGTGGCGACCTGATCCGCGGGCATCATCGCGCTCGCCGAGTCCGGCTACCACGACCCGGTCAACATCGGCAACCCCGACGAGTTCACGCTGCTCGAACTGGCCGAGACGGTCAAGGAGGTGACGGGCTCGAGCTCGGAGATCGTCTTCGAGGCGCTGCCGGTCGACGACCCCAAGCAGCGCAAGCCCGGACATCACGCTCGCGCGCGAGCTGCTCGGCTGGTCGCCCGAGGTCTCGCTGCGCGAGGGCCTGCAGCGCACGATCGAGCAGTCCGGCGTCGAGCTGCTCATCGGCGGCTGCGCGCTGAGCGCCGGCGCGTCCGCGGGAGCCGGCGCGAGCGTCCGGCGAGCGGTCACGCGACCGCTACATCTGCGAGGCTGAGGCGTTGTGAGCAGCGAGATGGGACCACGTTCCGCCGCGAGACGTCCGCTCCGCCCACTCAGCGCCAGCCGTCGGCGCCGCGCGTCCGGCGCGCGCCGCTCGTCGGCGGTCGCATCACGAGCTCCGGCGCCGCCGACGGCGGCCGCGCGGTGCTCTCGGCGGCTGACCGCGCGCAGGCGCGGACGCGACCGCGACATGCGCCGCAAGCGCCCGCCGGCGCTGTCGTTCCTGCTGCGCATGGTCGACCGCGCGGCGCGTCGCGCGCGCGTCGTCGTCGCTGCTCGCGCTCGACTTCGTCGGCGTCTCGCTCGCGATCTTCACGGCGCTGGTGCTGAAGGCGCCGTGCTCGACGGGCAGCGTGCAGCGTCGCACACGGCGCTGCACGAGACGGAACGCGTTCCTGCCGTTCGCCTACCTGCTGACGGTGCTGCTGTTCGCGCGCTCGGGGCTGTACGCCGCGCGCGCGCAGCGGCCGGGCCTGTCGCGGATCGTCGGCTCGCTGTTCCAGGTCGCGTTCGTCGCGCTGATCTTCGCCGTCGTCAGCGGCGAACACTTCTCGAGCTACTACCTCTTCTGGGGCTCGCTCGCGTTCGCGCTGCTCTACGTGTCCTCGCTGCGCGCGGCTCTACGAGCGGCTGACCGGCGCGATCCTGCGCGCCGCCGGCTACCGGCGCCGGGCGGTGCTCGTCGGCACCGGCAAGCACATCGCCGACGTCGCGCACGCGCTCGCGCGACGCGCCGCACTCGCCGATCGAGGTCGTCGGCTTCCTCTCGCCGAGCGCCGCTGCCGCGCCAACGGCCTGCGCGCGCTCGGGCCGCTGGGCGACCTCGACGCCGTGCTCGGCTCCGAGCGGATCGACGAGGTGATCATCGCCGACCCCGACTTCCCCCAGGTCGAGGCGGTCGAGCTCGTCGACCAGTGCCACCAGCGCGGCGTGCGCGTGCGCCTCGCGCCGTCGACGATGGAGATCCTGATCCACCGCGCCGAGTTCGTGCCCGGGCGAGTCGGTGCCGCTGTTCGAGCTCGGGCCGCCGGTCGTTCGAGGGCATCGACTTCGCGCTCAAGCGCGACCTTCGACGTTGATCGGCGCGACTGCTGCTGCTGGTCGCTGCTGAGCCCGCTGCTGCTCGCGATCGCGCTCGCCGTGCGCGTCGACCTCGCGCGGGCCGGTGCTGTTCCGCTCGATGCGCCGCGGCATCGGCCAGCGGCCGTTCGCGTGCCTGAAGTTCCGCACGATGCACACCGACGCCGAGGAGCGCCAGGCCGAGCTCGAAGAGCTCAACGAGGCCATCGGGCGCGCTGTTCAAGATCCGCGACGATCCGCGCCTGACGCCGGTCGGCGCGCCTCCTGCGCCGCTTCTCGCTCGACGAGCTGCCGCAGCTGGTCAACGTGCTGCGCGGCGAGATGTCGCTGGTCGGACCGCGGCCGCTGCCCGAGCGCGACTACGAGATGCTCGAGGACTGGCACCGCAAGCGCTACCTCGTGCTGCCCGGCATGACCGGCCTGTGGCAGGTCTCGGGGCGCTCGGAGCTCGACTTCGACGACCTCGTGCAGCTCGACTTCATCTACCTCGAGCGCTGGTCGCTGGCGCTCGACCTCGCGATCCTGCTGAAGACGATCCCGGCCGTGCTCTCGCGCCGCGGCGCCTACTGAGCGGCCGAGCGCCGATCGGGCCGCCGGGCGCTGGCGCGGGCCGGCGAGCGCCTGCTCGGGGCCGCCGGCGGCGCGCCGGCGGCGGATCGGCCCGACGGTGCGCGAGCGCGCAGCCTGGCGAGCGCGCTATCGTACGTCGCCAGGTCGCGCGCGCGGCGTCCTGCCAGCGTCCAGGCGGCGGCGCCGGCGCCGGGCGCTCGCCGCTTCTGCGGCGCCGCGATCAGCGAGTCGCATGTCGCCGCGCTCGACGAACGTCGACGCGCCCGCCGAGCACCTCGCGCAGCGCCGGCACCTCGCAGGCGACGACCGGCGTGCTGCAGGCCAGCGCCTCGACGGCGGGCAGGCCGAAGCCCTCGTCGTCGCGAGGCAGCACGAGCGCGTGCGCGCCGCGTGTAGATGCGCGGCGAGGTCGTCGTCGGAGACCTGCCCGGTGAGGATCACGTCGGGCAGCTCGTGCGCCCACGGGCGCGTCGGGCCGACGAGCACGAGCGGCAGCTCGCGCGGCGGCGGCGGCGAGCTTGGCGACGTGCTTGCCGGGTCGGGGTGGCGCAGGCCGCCGACCCACAGCAGGTAGCGCTCGGGCAGCGCGAAGCGCGTGCGCACGGCCGCGATCTCGCTCCTCGCGGCGCGGGTACATCGCTCGCGGCGGGCGCCTCGGGGATCACGACGATGCTGCTCGCGCTCGAGGCCCAGGCGCGCGAGCGCGTCGCTGCGCGACGGCCTCGGTCGGGCACGATCACGCGCACGGCGCGCTGGACGGCCAGGTGGCGCAGGCGCAGGCGCATGCCGGTGCGCAGGTAGCTCGCTGCGGCGCTTCAGCGCCGCCAGGTCGTGCAGCGTGACGACCATCGGGCACGGGCTGCGCAGCATCGCGCCGTGCATCCACGGCGAGTGGAAGACGTCGGCGCGGCGCGCGGGCGGTGCGTCTCCACGATCTCCGCATCGGGCGCCGCGGTGGCGCGCAGCGCGCCGCAGCAGGCAGTGCGAGTAGCGTCCGACGCCGTGCGGATCGCGCGCCGGGCGGCTGTCGAACGCGACCCTCACGTCGAGCCGACCGGACTCACGTGTGACGCTCCCCAGGCACGTCGCCAAGATACTCGCATCGCGTAGCTTTGTGCAGCGATGACGGCCAACTTGCGTGCCGGCTACTGGGAGGAGCTGTGGCGAGCGGTGCCCGCGGGGGCGGAGCCGAGCGACCTGCGGCTGCGCCTGGAGTTCGCGCTCGAGCGCCTGCGCGCGGCCGGCGCGATACACGTGCTCGACGTCGGTTGCGGCGACGGCGAGTTCACCGAGCGAGCTCGCGCGCGCGGGCTTCGACGTCGTCGGCATCGACGTCGCCGAGGAGCCGCTGCGCCGCGCCCGCGCGCATGCTCCCGGGCTGGACGTGCGTCGCGTCGAGCCCGACGGCGACTGGCCGCTGCCGGACGCGAGCTTCGACGCGGTGTGGGCGGGCGAGACGATCGAGCACGTGGCCGACACGGCCGCGTGGCTCTCGGAGGTCCGGCGCGTGCTGCGCTCCGGCGGCACGCTGCTGCTGAGCACGCCGGCGCACGAGCGCCTGACGATGCTCGGCCTCGCGCTCGGCGTGCGCCGCTTCGAGGCGCACTTCGACCCGCGCTCGGATCACGTGCGCTTCTACACGCGGCGCACGCTTGCACGGCTGCTCGCCGACTTCGGCTTCGAGCGCGTCGAGGTGCGCGCCGCCGGCGGCCCGCCGGGCGCGCGCCGCGTGCTGCTCGCCGCGGCCGTGCGCTCGCGCTTCTAGCGCTTGGCGCCGGCCGCCGCGCGCCGCGCCGTGCGCTGCACGCTCGCCGCGCGCAGCGCCTGCACGTAGTCGTTCTCGATCGAGATCGCTTCGGGGTTGCCCTGCGCGATCGCTTCGGGCGAGACCGACTCCGGGTTCAGGTAGATCGCGGCGCCGAGCTCGTGCACGGCCGCGGCCGGGTCGCTCGCGAGGTCGAACTCACCGAGCGTCAGCCACGTCTGCGGGTTCGACGGCTGCAGGCGAACGGCGCGCTGAGCGTCGCGCGGGCGGTCGCGCGCTCGCCGGCCGACTGCTGCACGGCCGACAGCGTGAACAGCGCCTGCGCCGAGAGCGGGTCGATCGAGACGGCGTTCTGCGCGGTCGCGAGCGCGCCTCGCGGGTCGCGCGCGAGCTGCGCGAGCGCCTGCTCGGATTCGTTGGAGGAACGCAGCGGCTGCCACTGCGCCCACGCCGCGAGCAGGACGCCTGCGATCGCGGCGATCGCGACGCAGATCCGCGTCACGCCGACCCTGCGCGCATCGAGTCTCGCGCGCAACTCGCCGATGTCGGGCAGCCACAGGCCCCAGCGCGGACGCTCGCCGCCGATCGGATCGCGCGAGCCGGCGGGCGCCGACGCGACGGCGCCGACGGCCGCGAAGGAGATCGTCTGCGCCGAGCCGTCGTCGCTGGCGAGCAGCGGGCCGCGACCGGCGAGCCAGCCGGCGCAGAGCAGCGCGACGCATGCGTCGCCGGGCACGTACCACGTCCAGTCGGCGAGCGAGTGGATGCCGAAGACGACGACGATGCAGAGCATGCAGAGCATGCCGACGCGCTCGGCCGTGTACGGCGCCGGACGCCCTTCGAACGTCAGCCGCCGCCATCCGGGCGCGACGGCGGCGCGCGGGCGGCGCAGCCATCGCGCGAACGTCGCCCAATCGCTCCAGCGCCGGTTGAAGATGTGCGTGCTGCGTCCGGCCGCCGCGAGCCACGCGATCAGCAGCGCGAGCGTCAGCGCGAGCCCGACGATCCCGAGGTCGGCGAGCGTCTGCACGATGTAGCCGTGCGCGTGACGCACGTCGAGCGTCTCGGTGCGGTAGCGCAGGCGCGCGGTCGCGTACCCTTCCGCGCCGGCGCCGAGCAGCGGGTGCGCCTTGAAGACCTTCAGCGCCTCGTTCCAGTAGCGCGCGCGGACGCTGCCGACGGCGGTCAGGCGTCCGGGGCCGTTCGACGGGACCGGCGCGTGGGGGTCGGTGAGCGAGTGCAGCGCGTGCGAGATCGTCCCGGTGAAGCCGCGGTGGCTCGCCGCGAGCGCGCCGGCGAACGCGAGGATCACGACGGCGAGCAGGCCGAGCAGCAGCGTGCCGGCGCGCCGGCGCGCTGATGATCGACGGCGCCTGACGGCCTGTGTAGAAGCCGAACACGAGGCCGACGACGCTCAGCAGCACGACCATCGCGAGCAGCAGCACGCCGAGCTGGTGCCCGGCGTGCGTGCGCGCCGCGAGCGCGACGTTTTCGTCGTCGAGCGCCGGCGTCGAGAAGTCCCAGACGATCACGATCCCGGCGGCGACGGCGCCGCTCAGCAGCACCGCGGCCCCGCGAAGCCGCAGCGGCACGATGCAGAACCAGAGGACGAGGCCGAGCACGAGCGAGATCAGCGCGCCACGCGAGTAGGCGAGCATCAGCGTGACGAGCATCAGGCCGATCGCCGGATAGGCGAGCGCGCTCAGCAGCGCGTGCCCGGAGCGGCGCGCGCCGAGCCACATGCAGCCGATCGCGCCCATCGCCGCGGTCAGCCCGATCGCGTTCCAGTAGCTGTATGGAGCGCGCAGCCTCGCGTACACGTCGCCGGTGTCGAAGTGCGCCGGGAAGACCTTCGTCAGCAGCGCGTACACGCAGACGACGACCGCCGCGAGCGACGATCCCGCCGAGGACGGCCGGCCAGCGCGCCGGGATCGTCCGCGCGAGCGCGACGGCGGCGCCGAAGAACGCGGCGTAGGCGAGCATCCGCCCGGCGTCCTGAAGCTGTCGTCGGGCTGCACCGACCAGACGACCGACAGCGCCGTCAGCGCGGCGAGCGCGAGCAGCAGCGCGACCGGCCACGCTCCCCAGGCGCGCCCGCGCGGAGCGCCGAACAGGACGGCCGCCGCGATGATCAGCCCCGAGCCGATCGTCAGGACGACCTCGACGGTCGTCATGTCGGTCAGGTTGAGGCCGCCGCCGGCGACGAACGTGACGAAGCAGATGACGCCGGCGACGAGCAGCGTCGGCCACCATGCGAGCGTTCGCGCCGGCCAGCCGGCGGGGCCCTCTCCGCGTCGCGCGGCGATACCGGCGACGGTGCGGTCGAGCAGCAGCGCCTCGATGTCGAGCTCGTGAGCGCCATCCGGCGGCGCCGTAGCGAGCCCGGGCATCATCGGCGCCGGCGCGCGCTCACCGGGAGCGACGGGCAAGGACGCTCCTTCCGATCGCACGCCCGCCGAGCGCGAGCGCGCAGGCGAGCAGGAACGCAAGCACGGCGAGCAGCGGGTCGGGCAGCGAGCTGAACGCCGAGGCGACGTTCGCGTGCACGACTCCCGGGCTGACGAGCCCGCCGCCGACGTGCAGCGGTTCGGCGCCCGTCTTCGGCACGTCGTTCAGAGACTGGCGCTCGGTGCTCGACAGCGGCGTCGCGGTCGGTACGCCCCCGCCACCCGCGCCACCGCCCCCGCCACCGCGCGCCGCGGCGAGCTGCGCCTGGCGGATCTCGTTGCCGCACGGTGAGTACTCTTCGACTTCGGTCGGCAGCTCCTGCAGCGCGCGCCGGTAGTCCTGCTGGCTGAAGCCGCTGACGCTCTGGCCGTGCGTGCAGCGTTCGATGATCTTTTCGCCGACGTCGGCGCCCGCGGGCGCGGCAAGGCAGACGAGCGCGAGCAGCGCGAGCGCCAGCGCCGCGCCGGCGCGCCTGCCGGTCGCTCCGCGGTTCGGCCGGACGCCGGTCGGCCGATCTCCTGCCGCTCGCCTGTGAGATAGGGAGAACCCCATGAATGAGCGACGCAACGCTACCAACGCCCGCGGGAGAGCCCGACGCTCGTGAGCGCCTCGGAGAAGCCGCGCGCCCACGCCTCGTAGCTGTACGCGCGCACGTCGTGCGCGCCCTGTGCGCCGAGCCGGACGCGCAACGCCGGGTCGGCGGCCAGCCGGCGCAGCGCGCGCGACGAGCGCGACGCCGTCGCCGGCCGGGCACGACGAGGCCGTTGACCTCGTCGCGCACGAGCCCGCCGGCGACCGCGCCGACGGCGTCGCTGGCGATGACCGGCAGCGGGCGGTTCATCGCCTCGTTCACTACCAGGCCCCACGGCTCGCGAAACGTCCGTGTTCGCGATCGACGGGATCACGAGCACGTCGGAGGCGGCGTAGAAGTTGCGCAGCTCGCGCGCCGAGAGCCGCCCGAGCCCGACGATCCCGGCGTCGCCGCGCCGGCGCGCGCCGGCGGGTGAGAGCGCGGCCAGATCCGACTCGACGCCGGCGAGCACGAGCGCCGCCTCGGGCGGCTCGAGCTCGGCCGCGCGCCACGCCTCGGCGAGCACGCCGAGCCCCTTCTCGCGGCGCAGGGCGCCCGACGAACAGGAAGCGCGTGCGCGCCTGCGCCGGCCAGCCGGCCTGCTGCGGCGGCGAGATCTCCGCGGCGCCCCAGAAGGCGTTGTCGACGGCCTGCGGCGCGACGTGCACGTTGCGCGCGCCGCGCGCTCGCACGTATGCGCTGACGTGCGGGCCGTACGTGACGACGGCGTCGGCCGATCGGTAGAGGCGGCGCAGCGGCAGGTAGCTGAGCGTGTGCGAGACGCTGCGCGGATGCGCCCAGAGTGACGCCCAGAGGATCAACGGCACGCGCGCGCGGCGCGCGCCGGCCCACGTCGCCAGCGGCGCGAGGCGCCCGCCGGTCGGGCAGACGACCGCGCGGTAGTCGCCGCTCGCGGCCAGGCGCGCGAGCTCGTGCGGGCGCACGTGCCGGTGCGGGAAGGGCATCTGCCCTGCGTGAACACCTCACCGCCGTGCTTGGAGCGCCCGCCGAACAGCGCGAACTCGATCGCCTCGTGCTCGTGCAGCGCGGCGAACGCGCCGACGCGATACGCCGGCGCATGACCGGTGACGAGCAGAACCGGCTTGCCGAGCGCGCTCACCGCAGCGCGCGCTCGTACGCGGCGAGCGTCTGCTCGCCGCAACGCTCCCACGTGAAGTTCGCCGCGACGGTCGCGCGTGCGCGCTGGCGCGCCTCGCGCAGGCGGTGGGGGTCCGAGAGCAGCTCGTCGATCCGCTGCGTCAGGCGCTCGATGTCGCCGGGCGGCACGAGCACGAGGCCGTCTCCGGCGGCCGCGATCTCCTCCGGACCCGGCTCGCCGCGGCAGCCGATCGCCGGCACGCCGCCGGCCATTGCCTCGACGTAGGCGACGCCGAACGCCTCCTCGGTCGACGGCATCACGAACAGCGTGCATTCGCGCGCCCGAGCGATCGCCCGCTCGGGCGCGAGCTGGCCGCAGAAGTCGACGCGCTCGCTGACGCCGAGACGCTCGGCGAGCGCTTGCAGCGCGGCGCGCTCGGGACCGTCGCCGACGATCTCGTAGCGCAGCGTCGGGTGGCGCGGCCCGAGCACGGCGAGCGCGCGCAGGACGTCGCCGTGACGCTTTCGCGCGACGAGGTGCGCGACGGTGACGAGCGCCGGCGGGCCGCCGCGGCGCTGCGCGCGCGGCGGCGGCACGTCGGTGCCGAGGTGCACGACGCGCGTCTCGTGCGCGCCGTGCGCGCGCGCGAGCTCGGCGATCCCGTCGCTGTTGGCGAGCACGAGCCGCGCGGCGCCGAGCGCGCGCGACACGGCGCGCTCGCCGTCGCGCATGCGCGAGGATGTGTAGAGGACGTCGCCGCCGTGCACCGAGACGACGAGCGGCGCGCGCGGCGCGTGCAGCGCGAACGCGCGGCGCACCGCGTCGCCGCTCGGCACCGCGTTGTGCGCGTGCACGACGTCGAACGGGAACGAGCGGCGCATGCGCGCGATCGTCGCGGCGAGCGTCGGCGCGCCCCAGGCGCCCCACTTCGCGTACGAGCTGCGCCGGTCGGGCGAGACGAACGGCACGTATGAGATATCGAGCCCGTCGCGCACCTGCGTGCGCGGCTCGCGCGCGAGCTCGGCGAGGCTTCGCGCGGCGCTGATCGGGCCGGCCGCGAACGCCGCGCGCGAGGGGACGAGGCGGTGCAGCACGAGCACGCGCACCTCGGCGCCGGCGTCGCGCGCGGCGAGCGTCTGCCGGTGCGCCCAGACGCCGAGCACCGGATCGCGCCGGCTCGGGTAGAACTCGGCGACGACGAGCGCCCTCACGGGCGGCTCACCAGGCGGCGATGCGTCGTCAGCGTGCGCTTGGCGTCCTCGGCGCGCACGTACGGGCGCCCGGCGAGGAACGCATGCGCCTCGGCGATCGCCGCCTCGCGCGAGTACGCGTCGGCCGCCGGGGCGGCGCGGTGGCGGATCGCGACGGCGTCGGTCACGCCGCAGCGCCAGCCGTGCTCGGACGCGATCGCGCCCCAGTGCGCGTCGAGTCCCCAGCCCATCCGCAGCTGCGGAAACGGCAGCAGCGTCGCGAACGTCGCATGCGCGAACGCCGTCACGGGCCCGATCTCGACGAAGCGCGTCTCGCGCACGACGCTGCCGCGCCGGCGCCGCGTCTGCGGCCACGCGGCGTGTGAGTTGAGCCGGTGCGCGGGCTGCGCGAGCTGCAGCGAGAAGCGCTCGCAGAGGAACACAAAGCGGTCGAGGAAGCCGTGCGGAAGCTCGACGTCGTCGTCGAGCACGAGCAGCCAGTCGCGATCGGCGTACGGGCGCTCGTCGAGCAGCAGGTTGAGGTTCTCGAACTTGCCGCGCTCGCCGGGCGCGCCGACGCGCAGCTCGATGTCGTGGCGCGAGCGTTCGAGCTCGCGCCGCGCGCGCGCGGCCGGCTCGCGATTCTGCGGGCGCTCGATCTGCAGCGCGAGCACGCGCCGGCGCGGCGGCTCGCGCCGGGCGGCGAGCGCGATGCGCAGACGCTGCGCGCTCGCGACCTGCCAGGCGTCGGTCGCGAGGTCGCGCGCCTCGCGCACGAGCGAGTCGACGCCGCCGACCGTGCCGCTCGTGCCCGACAGGAAGTCCTCCTCCGTGCGCGACACGGGCGTCGGCGGCGCGGGCGCTCCGGCGATACGTTCGCGCAGCGCCTCGCGCAGCCGGCCGGCGCTGTGCGCGACCATCGTCAGGCCGGCGGGGCAGCGGCGGCGCACGACGTGGCCGGCGCAGCCGGCGAGCGTCAGCGTCTCGCGCGCAAGCGACGGCGCGCGTCGCTCGCGCGCGTCGAAGCGGCGCGCCGCACGCCCGCGGACGAACTGCGCGCGCGCGAGCGCCTGCAGTCGCGCGTCGGCGCCGGCTCGCCGGTGCTCGACGCCGGCGCGCGCGACGTACAGCACGCGAGCGTGCTCGCGGCCGTCCTGCGCGCGCAGGCGATCCTGCCACTCCTGCTCGTCGCCTCCGTCGGCGAGCGACTCGTCGAACGGGCCGACGCGTTCGAGCGCGCCGCGGCGGATCGCCATGTTCGCGCCCCACGCGTAACGCGCATCGGCGTCGTGCTCGCCGAGCTCGAGCGCCGTGATCGGCGCCGGCTCGCGCCCGCACGAGCGCGGCGGCGAGCCTTCGAGCGCCGGTCTGATCGGGCCGGTGAAGACGTCGACGTCGGGGTGCTCGGCGGCCGCGTCGAGCAGCGCCGCGAGCCAGCCGGGCGCGACGCGGACGTCGTCGTCGACGAACACGACGAGCTCGCCGTGCGAGCGCCGGACGCCGGTGTTGCGCGCGACGTTGAGCCCGCGCGGCGCCGCGTGCGGCTCGTAGCGCGCGCCGAAGCGCTCCGCCAGCGAGCGCGCCTGCGCGGAGGCGCCGGCGTCGTCGACGATCACGACCTCGGCGCCGGCCGCGGCGGCCTGCGGCGCGATCGAGGAGAGCGCGACCTCGAGGTACGGCAGCCGCGCGCGCGTCGGGATCACGACCGCGGCTGGGGCGGATGCGGGAGTCATCGTCGGGACAGTCTAGGTTTGCAGGGGTTTCGGGCGTTCCGAGTGGCAGGCGCCGACTAGGCTCTCGCGGACGTGGTCCTGTTCCTGCACAACCGCTATCGCACGACCGGCGGCGAGGAGCGCGCGGTCGACGAGCTCGCGTGGCTCGTGCGCGAACGGCTCGGCGAGCCCGTCGAGCTCTTGACGCGCGACTCGGGCGAGCTCGGCCGCGGTGGCGCGGCGCTCGGCCTGCTGCGCGGCGGGACCGATCCGGCAGAGGTCGAGCGCGCCGTCCGCGCCGGCGGGGCGCGCGTCGTGCACGCGCACAACATGCTCCCGTCGTTCGGCTGGCGCGCGCTCGCGGCGGCGCGCTCGGCGGGCGCGCGTGTCGTGCTGCACCTGCACCAGTACCGGCTCGTCTGCGCGACGGGCATCTGCTACACGCGCGGCGCCGAGTGCACGCGCTGCCACGGACGCGACACGCTCCCCGGCGTGCGCCTGAACTGCCGCGGCAGCGTGCCCGAGGCGGCGGCGTACGGCGCCTCGCTGGCGCTCTGGCAGCGGCGGCTCGTGCGGCAGGCCGACGCGATCGTCGTTCCGAGCGAGTTCGCGCGCGAGCGCCTGCGTGCGCTCGGCGCGCCGCTGCCGTGGGATCGCGTGCACGTGCTCGCGCCGCCGCTGCGTGCGCTCGAAGCGGCGCCGCGGCGAGCCGAGCAGGACGGCCCGCCGTCCTACGCGCTCGTCGTCTCGCGGCTCGCGCCGGAGAAGGGCGTCGACGTCGCGATCGACGCGTGCCGCGCCGCCGGCCTGACGCTCGTCGTCGCCGGCGACGGTCCGCAGCGCGCCGAGCTCGAAGCGCGCGCCGCAGACGCTCCCGGCGTCGCCGGGGCGACGGTGCGCTTCGCCGGGCGCGTCGGCGACGAGGAGCTCGCGCGGCTGCGCGCCGACGCGTCGATCGCGCTCGTCCCGTCGCGCTCGGCCGAGACGTTCGGACTGGCCGCGGCGGAGGCGATGGCCGCCGGCCTGCCGGTCGCGGCGAGCCGCGTCGGCGCGCTGGGCGAGCTCGTCGAGGAGGAAGGGCTCGTGGCGCCGGGCGACGCCGGCGCGCTGGCCGCGGCGATCGTGCGGCTGGCGGGCGATCGCGCGGCGGGCGCGCGCGGCCGCGAGCGTGTGCGCGCCGTGTGCGCGCCGAGCGTCGTCGCCGACGCGCTCGCGAAGCTGTACGCCGCGTAGGACGTAAGCTGCGGCCGTGCCGAGCGAGCGAAGCGCGCTGATCACCGGGCTGACCGGCCAGGACGGCTCGTTCCTCGCCGAGCTGCTGCTCGAGAAGGGCTACACCGTGACCGGGCTCATCCGCGGCGAGCCGGGCGAATCGCTCGGCGCGTCCGAGCATCTGCGCGGACAGGTCGCGCTCGCCTACGGCGACCTGCTCGACCCCGACACGCTGCGCGCCGCGGTCGCGAGCTTCGGTGGCGGCGAGATCTACCACCTCGCGGCGCCGTCGTTCGTGCCGACCTCGTGGCGGCTGCCGGGCGAGACGATCGCGGCGATCGCCGGCGCGAGCGCGACGATCCTCGAGTCCGTGCGCGAGCTCGACGCCGGAGCGCGCGTGCTCGTCGCCTCCTCGGGCGCGATCTTCGGCGACGCGCGGGAGAGCCCGCAGCGTGAGGACACGCCTTGCCGCCCGACGAACCCGTACGCGATCGCGAAGCTCGCGACGCACGAGCTCGTCGGCGCGCTGCGCGAGCACGACGGCGTCCACGCGAGCTCGGCGATCACGTTCAACCACGAGTCCGAGCGCCGGCCCGAGCAGTTCGTCACGCGCCGCGTCAGCCGTGCTGCGGCGGCGATCGCGCTCGGTCGCGAGAGCGAGCTGACGCTCGGCTCGCTCGACGCGGTGCGCGACTGGTCGTTCGCCGGCGACATCATGCACGGAGCGTGGTTGATGCTCCAGCAGGACCGTGCCGAGGACTACGTGCTCGCGAGCGGCGTCGGCCACACGGTCGCCGAGCTCGCGGCGACGGCCTTCGCGTGCGTCGATCTCCCCGCCGAGCGCTACCTGCGCGTCGACGAGTCACTGCAGCGCGCTCCCGAGCCGACGCCGAGCGTCGGCGACCCGACGAAGGCGCGCGAGCGGCTGGGCTGGCAGCCGAGCCTGACGTTCGAGCAGCTCGTGGAGCGGATGGTGCGCGCCGACCTGCGCGCGCTCGAACGCTAAAGCCTTTCGCGCGGCGCGTCGATCTCGGTTCGGTGAGACGCGATCCGTACACTGCGCCCGAGTGAAGACCGTCGGCATCATCGGACTCGGCTACGTCGGGCTGCCGCTCGCAGTCGCCTTCGCCGAGCAGGGCTGCGAGGTGATCGCGCGTCGACGTCGATGCGCGCAAGATCGAGGCGATCGACGCCGGCGACTCCTACATCGAGGACGTCCCGTCGGAGCTCGCTGCGCGAGCACAGCGACCGGATCCAGGCGACGACGCGCTACGCGCGGCTGGCGAAAGCCGACGCCGTGCTGATCTGCGTGCCGACGCCGCTGACGCGCAATCGCGAGCCGGACCTCGGACCGCTGATCGACGCGGCGCGCGCGCTCGCCGAGGTGCTGCGCGCGGGGCAGCTCGTCGTGCTCGAGTCGACGACCTACCCCGGCACGACGCGCGAGCGCGTCGCACCGCTGCTCGAGGAGTCGGGGCTCGCGGCCGGTCGTGACTTCCATCTCGCGTTCTCGCCCGAGCGCGTCGACCCGGGACGCACCGACTTCACGCTGCGCAACACGCCGAAGGTGGTCGGCGGGCTGACCGACGCGTGCGTCGAGCGCGCCGCGGAGGTCTACGGGCTCGTCTGCGATGAGCTCGTGCGCGTGTCGAGCCCCGAGGCGGCCGAGCTGACGAAGCTGCTCGAGAACATCTTCCGCTCGGTCAACATCGCGCTCGTCAACGAGCTCGCGATGCTGACCGACCGCATGGGGATCGACATCTGGGAGGTCGTCGACGCGGCCGCGACGAAGCCGTACGGGTTCATGCGCTTCGAGCCCGGCCCGGGGATGGGCGGGCACTGCCTGCCGGTCGACCCGTTCTACCTGAGCTGGCGCGCGCGCGAGTTCGACATGTCGACCGAGTTCATCGAGCTCGCCGGCAAGATCAACCAGCAGATGCCCTATCACTGCGTCGCGAAGGCGCAGCGCGCGCTCAACGACGCGCCGGCATGCGGTCAAAGGCGCGCGCATCGCGGTGCTCGGCGTCAGCTACAAGCCGGGCGTCGGCGACATCCGCGAGTCGCCGGCGCTGAAGATCATCGAGCTGCTCGCGGGGCTCGGCGCCGAGGTGCGCTACCACGACCCGCACGTGCCGACGCTGCAAGCAGTTCGACCTGCAGAGCGCGCCGCTCGCCGAGGCACTCGACGGCGCCGACCTCGACGCTGATCGTGACGGCGCATCCGGGCATCGACTACGACGAGATCGCACGCGCGGGCGTCTGCGTGCTCGACCTGCGCGGCGTCACGCGCTCCTCGCCCGCCGCCGCCGACGTAATGCGGCTGTGACGTCTGCGGCCCCGACGCCGCGCGCGCCCGGCCTGCTGCTCGGCGAGGATGTGCAGATCGGCGAGGACGTCTCGTTCGGAGCGAACGTCGTCGTCCACGCCGGAACGACGATCGGCGACGGCTGCGCGATCGAGGACGACGCCGTGCTCGGCAAGCGCCCGCGTCTGGCCAAGCGCTCGGCCGCGCACGGCGAGGTCGGGCCGCTGCGGCTCGGCGACGCGCGTGACGATCTGCGCCGGCGACGGTCGTGTTCGCCGGCGCGACGATCGGCGACGGCGCATGCTCGGCGACCAGTCGTTCGTGCGCGAGCGCTCGACGATCGGCGCCGGCTCGGTCGATCGGGCGCGGCAGCGTCGTCGACAACGACGTCACGCTCGGCGCGCGCGTGCGCGTGCAGACGAACGTCTACCTGACGGCGTTCACGCTCGTCGAGGACGACGTCTTCATCGGCCCCGGCGCAGTCACGACGAACGACGACACGATCGGCCGCCGCGCCTCCGGCGACGCCGCTGCGCGGCGCGACGCTGCGCCGCGCCTGCCGCATCGGCGGCGGCGCCGTGCTCACGCCCGGCGTCGAAGTCGGCGAGGAGGCGTTCGTCGCCGCCGGCGGCGCTCGTCACACACGACGTCCCGCCGCGCACCGTCGTGATGGGCGTCCCGGCCCGCGTCGTGCGCGACGTGCCACCCGAGGATCTGCTCGGGCGCTAGGCCAACGCGCCGCGGATCGCCGCCACGACCTCACCGGCCTGCGCCTCGCTCAGCACCGGGCTCATCGGGATCGCGAGGTGCCGCGCGGCCGCCTGCTCGGTGCCGGGCAGCTCGACGGCCGGCGCCCACGCGCGCATCGGCGGCTGGCGGTGGACGGGCGTGCGGTAGTACGGCTTGTAGCCGATGCCGGCATCGGCGAGCGCCGCTTCGAGGCGCTGCGGCCGCTCGTCGCTGATCACGTACAGGTGCCATGCCGGCGAAGCGCCGGTGACGGGCTGCGGCAGCGTTACGAGCTCGCCGAGGCCGGCCTGCTCGTAGTGGCGCGCGGCTGCGCGGCGGCCCTCGGACCACGCGTCGAGGTGCGGGAGCTGCACGCGCAGGATCGCCGCCTGCAGCTCGTCGAGGCGCGAGTTGTAGCCGAGCTGCTCGTAGTCGAGCTTGTCGCGCGAGCCGTGGAAGCGCAGCACGCGCGCCTCCTCGGCGATGCGCTCGTCGCCGGTCAGGATCATGCCGCCGTCGCCGAAGCAGCCGAGGTTCTTCGACGGGTAGAACGAGACGGTCGCGGCCGTCCCGAGCGCACCGGGGCGGCCGGCGTCGGAGTCCGAGCCGATCGCCTGCGCGGCGTCCTCGAGCACCGGCACGCCGAGCGCCTCGATCTCGGCGACCGGCGCGACGTTGCCGAACAGGTGGACGACGATGACCGCCTTCGTGCGCGGCGTGAGCGCCGCGCGAACCGTCTCGGGCGTGACGCAGAACGTCGCCGGGTCGACGTCGCAGAAGACGGGGTTCGCGCCGGTCGGTGCGATCGCCTCGGCCGAGGCGTAGAACGTGAACGACGGCACGACGACGTCGTCGCCCGGGCCGACGCCCATCGCGCGCAGCGCGATCGTGATCGCGTCGGTTCCGTTCGCGACGCCGACGCCGTGCGCGGTGCCCGTGTACGCGGCGAGCTCGCGCTCGAACGCGGCGACCTCGGGACCGAGGATGAACCTCTCGGAGTCGAGCACGCGGTCGATCGCCGCGCGCAGCTCGCCGTGCAGCGTCGCGAGCGTCGCTGCCGTGTCGAACAGGCCGACCGCCATCGGCGTCAGCGCGGCGCGAGCAGCTCGAGGTCGGCTTGCGTCATCAGCCGGATCAGCTCCTCGAACGACGTCTGCGGCTTCCAGCCGAGGTCGCGTTCGGCCTTCGCCGGCGAGCCGATCAGGTGGTCGACCTCGGCCGGGCGCACGAACGACGGGTCGATCGTCACGTACTGCTCGAAGTCGCCGAGCCCGGCCTCGTCGAACGCGACCTCGCAGCATTCGCGCACCGAATGCGATTTGCCGGTCGCGATCACGTAGTCCTCGGGCTTGTCCTGCTGCAGCATCAGCCACATCGCCTCGACGTAGTCCTTCGCGTAGCCCCAGTCGCGTTCGGCGTCGAGGTTGCCGAGGCGCACGTCCTTCATCAGCCCAAGCTTGATCGCGGCCGCGTGCCACGTGATCTTGCGCGTCACGAACTCCAGCCCGCGGCGGGGTCCCTCGTGGTTGAAAAGTATCCCCGACGTCGCGTGCAGGTCGTAGGACTCGCGGTAGTTAACCGTGATGAAATGGCCGTAGGCCTTCGCGACGCCGTACGGCGAGCGCGGGTAGAACGGCGTCGTCTCGGTCTGCGGGACCTCGAGCACCTTGCCGAACATCTCGCTCGAGGATGCTTGGTAGAAGCGCGCCTCGGGGCAGACTTCGCGCATCGCCTCGAGCATCCGCGTGACGCCGACGCCGGTGAACTCGGCCGTCAGCGTCGGCTGGATCCAGGAGACGGCGACGAACGACATCGCCGCGAGGTTGTAGATCTCCGACGGCTTCGACGCGCGCAGCGCGTCGACGAGCGAGCGCTGGTCGAGCAGGTCTCCCTGGTGCAGCGTGATGCGCTCGCGCATGTGCTCGATCCGATCGAACTTCTCGGTCGAAGCGCGGCGCACCATGCCGTGGACGTCGTACCCCTTCTCGAGCAGCAGCTCGGCGAGGTACGAGCCGTCCTGGCCGGTGATCCCGGTGACTAGCGCTGAGCGACGGTCTGCCATGAGCCGCAGAAGCCTATACAGCCGCGCCGATGCGTCTGCCGCTCGCCGGCGCGCCGTCCGGCCGCCTGTCGTCGGCGCTCAACCGGTCGCCGAGGCGGCCGCGGCACCGGCCGCCGACAGCTCGCGCTGCGCGTCGACGGTCGCCGCGAGGCCGTCCTCGAGCGCGATCCGCGCGCGCCAGCCGAGCAGCTCGTGCGCCTTGCGCGCCGACGGCCGGCTGCGTTCGGGCGCCGTCGCGGGCGCCTCCTCCGAGGCCGGCGCGAGCTCGCCGGCGCCGGCGGCCGTCCAGATGGCGCGCGCGAGGGCGGCGAGCGGCAGCTCGCGCGTGCCGGCGAGGTTGAAGTCGTCGTTCAGCGCCGCCTCGGCGGCGAGCGCAAGCACGAGGCCGTCGGCGACGTCCTCGACGTGCGTCGGCGTCAGCGTGCGCTCGGCCGGCGCGCCGATCGCCAGCTCACGGGCGCCGCCCAGCGCGGCTTCGACGAGCTCGCCGATCAGCGGCTCGACGCCCGGCTCGCCGGCGCCGTCGGCGGCGGCCGCGCCGTAGACGGCCGACGGCCGGCAGATCACGTACGGAAGCCCGTGCTGCTCGCCGGCGGCCGTGCAGCAGCGCTCGCCGACGAGCCGCGCGAACGCGCGCGGCGAGCGCGGCACCGGGCAGTCGGCGAGCGCGCTCTCGGGCGTCGGCACGCGCTTCGCGCGTTCGAGCACGCCGGCGCTCGAGACGTAGACGAAGCGCTCGACGCCGCGCTCGAGCGCGGCGCGCACGACCGACGTGTGGATCGCGTTCTCGTGCTCGATCAGCGTGTACGGCGTCGCCGACGCGAGCCGGTCCTCCGGCGCGTACGTCGCGAGGTGCACGACGAGCGCGCAGCCCTTCGTCGCCGCGAGCGCCTGCGCCGGAGCACGCAGGTCGCCGTCGCGGATCTCGCAGCCCTCGCGCATCCACAGCGGCGCCGCGCGGCGGTCGCAGATGCGCACCTCGTAGGCCGGGTCGGCGAGCAGCCGCCGCGCGAGCGCCGAGCCGAGCAGCCCGGCGCCGCCGGTGATCAGCACGCGGCTCACGCGCCGGAGCCGCCGTGATCCGTGCTTCGAGGCGCGGCCGCTCGCTCGCGCGCGTGGCGCGCGTACTGGCGCGCGAAGCCGGCGACGAAGCGCGGGTTGTAGCGCGCGTAGCGACGCCACAGGCGCCGTGGCTCGCGGTACAGCCGGTAGCTCCACTCGAGGCCGTTGCGCTGCATCCACGGCGGCGCCTGCTTGACGAGCCCCGCGTGGAAGTCGAACGCCGCGCCGACGCCGATCAGGAGCGGCGGCTGCAGGCGAGCGCGCATCTCGTGCATCCAGCGCTCCTGCTTCGGCTGTCCCGTGCCGACCCAGACGACGGCCGCGCCCGAGGAGTTGATCAGCTCGATCTCGTGCTCGTCCTCGGCGGGCGAGAGCGGGCGAAACGGCGGCGCGGAGGACCCGGCGATCAGGAGGCCCGGGAAGCGCTCGCGCAGGCGCCTCGCGAGCAGCTCACGCGCGGCGTCGTCGTGGCGGCCGCCGTACAGGTAGATCGGCGTGCCGTTGCGCGCCGCGCGGGCGCAGTACCTCGCCATCAGGTCGGGTCCGTAGATCCGCGTCGCGCGCGCGTGGCCGAGCGCGTGCAGCGCCCACACGAGCGGCTGGCCGTCGGGGACGGCGAGCGTCGCGCCGAGCACCGCCGCGAGCGTCTCGGGCTGCTCTCGCGCGGACATCACGAGGTTGACCGCCGCCGCCGTGACGTAGCCGCGTGCGCCGGCAGCGATCATCGCATCCATCCAATCCATCACCTCCTCGTAGTCGGAGATCGCGAGCGGGATGCCGAGGATCTCCGCGCTCGGCGGCGGCGGGGGCTGCGTGGTCGGCGTCGCTGCGGTCGGAGTCGAGATTGCGTGAAGATACCGGCGGCCGTGGAGATCGATCGCCACTTCTGGGCGCAGCGACGCGTGCTCGTGACCGGTCACAGCGGTTTCAAGGGGGCGTGGCTGTCGCTGTGGCTGCAATCGCTCGGAGCCGAGACGGTCGGGCTGTCGGCCGGCGTGCCGAGCTCCCCCTCGCTGTACGAGCTGAGTGGCCTGCGCGGTCGCATGCGCGAGCTCGACGTCGACGTGCGCGACGGCGACGCCGTGCGCGACGCGCTCCGCACCGTGCGCCCCGACGTCGTCCTGCATCTCGCCGCGCAGCCGATGGTCAGGCGCTCGCTGCGCGACCCGGTCGCGACGTACGCGATCAACGTGCTCGGGACCGTCAACGTGCTCGATGCCGTGCGCACGGTCGGCGGGGATGTCGGCGCGGTCCTCGTCGTGACGTCCGACAAGTGCTACGAGAACGTGCCCGGCGAGCGACGCCCGTTCGTCGAGGGCGACGCGCTCGGCGGCGCCGACCCGTACTCGAGCTCGAAGGCGTGCGCCGAGCTCGTCGCGGCGCCTACCGGAGCTCGTTCTTCGGTGACGGCGCGCGGCCGCGGGTGGCGACGGCGCGTGCCGGCAACGTGATCGGCGGCGGCGATTGGGGCGAGGACCGGCTGCTCGCGGACGCCGTGCGCGCGGTCGAGCGCCGAGCGCCGCTGCGCGTGCGCAATCCCGACGCCGTACGCCCGTGGCAGCACGTGCTCAACCCGCTCGCCGGCTATCTGCGTGCGGCCGAGCTCCTGTGGCGTGACGAGCGCGCCGCGCGCGCGTGGAACTTCGGGCCGCGCGCCGGCGACGCCCGCAGCGTCGGCGACGTCGTCGGCCGGCTCGCCGAGCTGTGGGACGGCAGGCTCGAGTGGGAGCTCGACGAGGCCGGCAATCCCGCCGGAGGCCGGCTATCTGGCGCTCGACTCGAGCGCCGCCGAGCGCGAACTCGGCTGGGCGCCTGCGTGGGACCTCGAGCGCGCGCTGCGCAGCATCGTCGACTGGCACGAGGCGCGCCGCGGCGGCGAGGACATGGGCGAGTTCAGCCTGCGCGAGATCGAGCGCTTCGCGCGCGACTCGCTCTGAAGGACCGTCCGGCTCAGCCCGTGCGCCCCCGCCGCGAGCGGCGGGGGCGGCCCGTCATCAGCGCGGCGCGCTCAGGCGACCGAGCTGATCTCGACCTTTTCTTCGTTCGCCTGGTTCGTCGTCAGCGTCTCGCCCGCCTGTTCGGGCGTTTTTTCTTCGAAGCTCATCGACAGCACGGCTGTCGATCCGCCGAAGAACGCTTCCGGCTGCTGTTTGCCGCTGACCGCTTTGAATTTGACCCAGTCCGACAGCTTCATCTGGTTGGCGACGACCTGGCCGATCAGCGCGCCCGAGACGGTCACCGGAAAGCTTTCGCACGTGAACGAGGTGACGACCGTGCCGCTCACCGGGTGCAGCTCCTCCGCGATCTGGTCTTCGCTCGCTTCCGCGCCGGGTTCTTCGATGCCGAGGACGCCTTCGAGCGTGTTCGTCACGATCGTCCCCGTCGCGGCGCCGGCGGTGTGGCACGTGAGTTCGAACGATTTGCAGCCTGTGAACGTCGACGACGACGCCGCCGACCGTTTTGTTGCCCGTGTATTTGCCGCCGCTCGTCTCGCCGTGGCAGACGACCGGGAGGCCGCCGACCGTTTCGAGCGTCGACAGCGTCGATTCTTTGATCGCCGTCGTGAAGCCCGCTTTTTCGAGCGGCTGCGTGCCTCCGAAGGCGGGGTACCATTCGTAGTGTTTCGACGAGGCCGATGTTTTCGTGCATGCGGCGTTTTCGTATTCGCCGCCCGAGACTTTGATGCAGCGGCCGAATTCGGGGGGACTGCCGACGCTCGGCGGAAGGTCGAGCGGTTCGGCGTTGTGCTCGACGAGCGTCATCGCCTGCGCCGCGGCCGGGCCGACTGTCGCCGCGAGCAGTAGAACCAGCGCGGGCAGAAGCCAGCGGTGCGCCTTGTTCATGGTCAGGTCCCCTCCATCGGTCTATGGACTGATTCGTGCGTACGGATGCTATACGTGCGACCAGATAACAGAATTCGTTTGGCTCGCAACATCCGTAGTCTTCGAGCATGAGCCCCCTGGCCCTTCGTCGCTACCGCGCCGATCGGCTCCTGCGGGCAGAGTTCGAGCGCCTGCGTGCGCGGGTGCTCAGCGGCGTCACGACGCGATTGCGCGCGGTCGGCGTGCGGCTCGACGCAAGCGATCTCGACGCGTGCTACGCGCAGGCCTGGCAGGGCTCAACGCGTCGGTGCTCGACGGAGACGAGATCGCCGACCCCGAGGCGTGGCTCGCGCGCGTCGCCTACCGCCGCGCGATCGACGAGCACCGCGCGCGCGGCCGCCTCAAGCGGCTCGTGCCGGGCGTCGGCGGCGACGCACGCGCCACCGGTCGGAGTCGGCCCGCCGCCGGTGAGCTCGCCGGCGTCGTCGGCGCCGAGCAGCGCGACTTCGCCGAGCGCCTCGACGACCGCACGCGCCTGCGGCACGTGTTCGAGGCGCTGCGTACGCGCCTGAGCGTCCGCGAGCGCGAGGCCGCGACGCTCTGCTACCTGCAGGGCCTCTCGCGCGCCGAGGCCGCCGCGCGGATGGGCGTCAGCGAGCGGCGCATGCACAAGCTGATGGACGGTCGCGGCGACGGTGCGCCCGGCGTCGCGCAGAAGGTCGGCGCGCTCGTCGCGACGATCGACGCCGGCCGCTGGTGCGAGGAGCAGGGCTCGCTGATGCGCGGTTTCGCCTACGGCATCCTCGAACCCGGCGGCGAGCGGCACAGGCTCGCCGAGGCGCACCGCGCCGAGTGCCCGGCGTGCCGCGCCTACGTGCTCTCGCTGCGCGGCCTCGCCGCCGTGCTGCCGCCCGTTCCGTCGCTGCTGCACCTCGTCCTCGGCGCCGGTGCCACGACGCTGGCCGGCGGAAGCGCCGGGGCGAGCGGATCGAGCGCCGCCGGCGGCGGCTCGACGATGGGCGGAAGTGCCGGATCGCACGCGGCCGGCGGCGCCGGGGGCGCGAGCACTGGGGTCGCCGCGCCGGCGGGCTCGGTCGTCGGAGGGGGAGCCCTGTCGGCGTCGGGCGCCGCCGGCGTTGCCGGCGGGAGCTGGTGGCTGGCCGGGCCGATCGGGGCCAAGCTCGCCGTCGGCTGCCTGCTCGCGCTCGGTGTCGGAGCCGGCTGCGTCGTGCTCGGCGAAGGCAGCGCGCGCGGCGGACGCGCCAATCACCACCTCGACGCGCGCGCTTCGCGCGCAGCACGAATGGATCCCAGCCCGCTCTCGGCCGACGAGGCGCAGAGGGTGTATCCGGCGCCGGTGAGTCCGCCTGCTCCCGCGCGAGCCGCGAGTGCGCAAGCGCCTGTCCCGGCTCGCGCACGGCCGCCCGCGAGTTCGGGCCGGAGCAGTCTGCCGCGGCGAGCGGTGGCGGCTACCGGTCCTCCGGCGCAGCCGCGTCCTCGATCGCGAGTACCGCGAGCGCCGGCGAACCGCGCGCCGGCCGGGCGGGTCTCGCGGTCTCCGCGAGCCGCGCGAGCGATACCGGCGAGGCGAGCGCCGGCGAGGGTGCGACCGGCGGCGTCCCCGCAGCACAGCGGGAGTTCGCCCCCGGTTAGGCGTCTGCCCGGCCCGGAATCGCGAGCGGTTGTTGTTCGGTTGATAACGATGTACCCGATCCGTTGACTTCGTCCGGCGCCAGTGGTAGACACGAAGAGGCCCAGTTATTCGAAAAGCAAAGGGGATCGGGATGCGCAAGTGGCTATTCGCGCTGGCAACGACAGTGGGCTTGTTGGCATCGGTTCCCCAGGCGATCGCCTCGGTGGCCTTCGTCCAAGCCGCGTCCGGCTCGACGTCCGGGACGAGCCTGGGCGTCGCCTACTCGGCCAACGTGCAGGCCGGCGACCTGCTCGTCGGCCAGTTCCGCACCACTGGGACGACATCGGTCTCGGACTCGGTCAACGGATCGTGGACGGAGGCCGTGCAGACGACCTCCGAAGGCGTGGTCCATTCGGTCTGGTACCGCCAGAACGCGGCGGCTGGCAAAACGACGGTTACCGTATCGGGAGCCTCGAGCGGCTCGCTGCGGGTGGTGCTCGGCGAGTACTCAGGCGTGGCGACCAGCGGTGCGCTGGATCAGACCTCCTGCAACCAGGGCACGTCCACGAGCGTCACGACGGGCGCGACGGCCTCGGTCGGCTCCGGCGATCTCCTGTACGTCGGCGTCGGCTTGTTCGAACATCCGCGGACCGTCACCGCGGGATCGAGCAACGGCGTCGCCGCGACGCTCAGGACGCAGTTCAGCGGCGAATTCGGCACGAGCGCCGAGGAGGACGTGACCTCGACGGCATCCGGCGCCCAGAACGCCAGCTTCACGCTGAGCGAATCGGCGCCCAGTGGCTGGGCCGCTTGTGCGGCCGCCTTCCACAAGCTCCTGCCGCCCGAAGACACCGCGCTGCCGGCGGTCAGCGGCACGGCCCAGCAGGGCAGCGCGCTGAGCACGTCCAACGGCACGTGGGCGAACGGTCCGACGAGCTACGCCTACGCGTGGGAGCGCTGCAACTCGGGAGGCGGCGAATGCACGACGATCCCTGGCGCGAGTGCGAGCGCGTACACGCTGCAGGAAGAAGACGTCGGCCATACGATCCGCTCGGTCGTCACGGCCTCGAACGCCGCCGGCAGCGGCTCGCCGGCGACCTCGGAAGCGACCGGGGTCGTGCAGCCCGCCGCTGAAGTCGCCGGGCCGGCCTGCAACAAGTACGCCTCGACGGCTGCGAGCGGCACCGAAAACGGCGAAAAAGCGCATCCGTACAAGACCTTCAAAAAGCTGATCGAACACACCGCCGCGGGCGAAGTCGGCTGCCTCGAAGAAGGCCAGACGTTCACCGAATCGCCGGGGCTCGGCTACACGCAGGCAGGCAGCGCCGGCAAACCGCTCACGATCTCCTCGACGAACGTGAACAACCCGGCGACGCTCGGCAGCGCGATGACGATCTCGGGCAACTACGTGACGGTGACGCACGTCAAGCTCCACTGGGAAGAACCGAAGCCCTGGCGCTGCTGGAACTCGTCGGGCAACCCCGAATCGGGCAAAGTCATCAAATTCGTCGAAGGCCATCCGTCGCACCCGTGCGTGTCGGGAACACCCACCGAAGAAGCGAAATATCTGCTGTACATCCTCGGCGAACACGACGCGCTCACGTACGACGACATCTCCAGCGACAAATCGTCGATCTGCGTGGTCCCGATCTACTACAAAGACGTCGAACCGAGCAGTCCGGACAGCGCCAACGAAACGCTCATCGAACACGACCGGATCCACGACTGCGGGCCGCCGGTCTACAAGGAATCAACCAGCGGCAACACCCCGAACGAAGAAAAGGGGTGGCACATGCACGGCATCTACGACGAGGGCAAATCGACGATCGTCAAGAACAACTACATCTACAACAACGCGCGCAACGGCTACCTCGACTACGTGCCGGACACGAACTGCGCATGCACGCACAACGTCATCAACCACAACGGCAACGGCGCGAGCGTCAACGGCTTCGAAGGTGGGCTCGGCCCGGTCGGAACGGTGCTCGCCTGGAACGTGATCTCGAACTCGACCTCGCTGCGAGAAGCCTTCGACTGGGGAATCGACGCCGAGTTCTATCCCGCCGGCGCCAAAGAAGTGAACTCGGCCGAAGACAACATCCTCTACGACAACTTGAGCGGCGAAATCCACAAAGAATCAGGCGTGCTGAAAGAAGCTGGCAACAAAGAAGCGACCAACCCCGAATTCGCCTGTGGCGCCTGCGAAGGGGAACTGCCGAACTTCGAAATCAAAGCGTCGTACGCGACCGAAGGCTACGGTCCGGAATCGCCGCCGACCAAATACTGATGCTTCGCCGCGAACCGGTCGTCTCGACGAGCGCCGAGGCGTGGTGCTCGCGGCTCTGCAGGCCCTGCCGCGAGCCGGTCTAGCTGCGCGGGAAGACCTTCGCGAGCTTGCGCAGCGCGAGCGGGTTGCCCTTCGGGCGCAGCCGCCCGCGCGCGATCAGCGCCAGCGGGTCGGCTCGCTCGCCGACGAGGTCGACCCAGTCCTGGTAGGAGAGCGCGAGGCGCAGGTCGGGCTTCGCGGCCGGTCCCTCGGCGACGGTGCTCGAGCCGTTGTCGACCGTCAGATGCCACGTCGGCACGTCGGCGTCTGTGAACTCCCACTGGAACGTCGTCGGGCGCGAGAGGCCGTGGCGCGGGTTGACCTGGCGACGGATCGTGTCGAACAGCAGCTCGAGCGTCTGCGCGTCGCGCCTGCTCGGGCCCTCGCGCACGCCGACGATGCCGGCCTGCGCGAGCTCGCGCCCGCGGCGCGCGAGCTCGAGCGGCTCGAGGCCCGGCGGCAGCAGCGGCGGCCCCGGAAGCCGGTCCATCGGCAGGCCGGCCGAGCGCAGCTTCGTCGTCATCGACGTCAGCCCCTCGACGCTGACGTCGTCGAGCGTCGAGTTGAAGACCGTCACGTAGCGTTCGTCCCAGCCCGGCGGCATCAGCACCTGCGAGCTGAAGCGCACGACTTCGTGCAGCAGCTTCGCGACGGCCTTCGGCACGCCGACCGGGTCTTCGCGGTTGAGATCGCTCAGCAGCTTCACGCCGAAGCCGATGTGGCGCTGCTCGTCGGTCGCGATGTTCTCCATGCCCTCGCGGAACGCGGGCAGCTGGTCGCGTTCCTCGAGGTAGCTGCAGATGAAGTGCTGGCCCGGCTGCGCGAGCGACGCCTCGATGACGACGTGGTAGAGCGTCACGGCCGCCGCGAGCTTCGCCGGCGAGCGGTCGGCGCGCAGCTCGTCGGCCATCGTGTCGAGGCGGTCGAAGATCCTGCGAAAGCCAGGCGTCAGCTGCGGCTTGATCGCGGCCAGGCCGCTCGACATCGAGCCGTCGCCGATCCCGCAGACCTCCTGCATGAAGCGCTTGAAGAAGACCGCGTGCCGCGCCTCGTCGACCTGCTGCGTCGTCAGGAAGTACTTCTGCTCCTCGAGCGGCGCCGCGTCGATGTACGGAGACAAGTTGTCGGCTACGGCATCCTCGCCCCAGAAGAACAGGCAGTAGTTCCACAGCGCCGCCTGGCGCTCGAACTCCGTGAAGTCCTCGCGCCACTGGCGCGCGTCCTCGGTGAAGTCGAGCTCGGTCGCCTTCCAGTTGCCGCGCTCCCAGCGCGCGTACAGGTCGGAGTACGAGATCGCGTCGGTCGGCAGGCTCGCAAGACCGCCGTCGTCGCCGGTCGCGGTCGGGGTGGCACTCGCCATCGGCTGCTCCTGTCGGGTCGTTGTCGCGGGGGATCGGCCACGCCGCCTCACGTGCGCGCGTCGCGCGGGAGCGCACGCACGGCAGTCATCGTCCGATCAAAATCAGATAACGCACGCTATCGCAATAGCGATCGTTCTGTCAAGTACGATGTGCGGATGAGGATCGAGCAGGCTGCGCCCGATGCGGTGCCCGTCGCGACGCGCCTGACGCGCGAGCAGCGCAAGGCGAACACGCGTGAGCGGCTGCTCGCCGCCGCGCGCGGCGCGTTCGCCGAGAGCGGCTTCCACGGAGCGTCGGTCGAGGAGATCGCCTCGCGCGCCGGCTTCTCGACGGGCGCGCTCTACTCGAACTTCGACGGCAAGGAGGACCTCTTCCTCGTGCTCATGGAGCGCGAGATCGACGAGCACGCGCGCGAGATCGCCGAGGCGGTCGCCCAGCGTCCCTCGGTCTCCGAGCGCGCGACCGGCGGCGCGCGACGCTGGATGACGATGATCGAGCGCGAGCCCGAGCTGCTGCTGCTGTTCATGGAGTTCTGGGCCTACGGCGTGCGCGACGCCGCCGTGCGCCCGAAGGTCGCCGCGCGCTTCGCGCAGATCCGCCGCCTGCTGACGCGGCTGATCGAAGACGGCGTGGAGGAGTTCAAGCTCGAGCTCGCGCTGCCCGCCGAGCAGCTCGCCGTCGCCGTCGACGCGCTCGCCGACGGCATCGCGCGCCAGCGCCTCGCCGACCCCGCCGCCGTGCCCGACGAGCTGATGGGCAACGTCCTCGCGCTGCTCTTCGAAGCCGCGACACGCCCGTAGACGGCCGATAGGCGGCGCGAGCCTGCGTCCTCGGTCGCTCGCGTGCTATCTGCACGCCACGCTTCCTGCGTCCTTGGCTCGCTTGCCTCTCGACCGCCTACATCTAATAGCGCGCCGGCACGCACAGGCACGCGTAGTGCACCGTGAACAGCCGTCGCGCGAGCGCCGGCGACGCGCGGTGCAGGCCCGCGCGCAGCGCCCACTTCGCCGTCGCCTGCGTGCGCGCCCGCGCGCCGGTCGCGAAGAAGCGGTGAACGGCGAGCGGCAGCGGGTCTTCGATCTGAGAGATGATCGCTACGCCTGCCCGCTCGGCGATCGCGTGCACGGCCACGACGTCGAGGCGCTGCAGATGACCGACCTCCGCCGCGTGCTCGCGCTTGCTCGCGCGGCGCGCCGAGACGTTCGCCTCGAGCGGCACCTCGACGACGACCGCGCCGCAGACGCGCGCGACCTCGGCGAGCAGCGCCGGCGGATCGGGCACGTGCTCGAGCACGTGCGAGAGCACGCCGAGCTCGAACGCGCCGTCGCCGTACGGCAGCCGCTCGCCGTCGTAGCGCTCGACCGCGTCGATCTGCGAGCGCTCGCGCGCGATCGCGACCGCCGCGTCGGTGATCTCGACACCCGCCAGGCGACCGCCGAAGCGCCGCGCGTGCAGCTCGCACAAGAGCGCGCCGTCGCCGCAGCCGACCTCGAGCGTGCTGCGCGGCGCGATGCCCGCGCGGCCGCACAGCGCGATCACGTGCCCGGCCTTGCCGCGCGCGCCGAGCGCGCGCCAGCGCGAGTACGTCTCCGCGCCGCGCGCGTCCTGCGTGTATGCGTCGTCGTAGAAGCGAACGAGCTCTGCGGCTTCGCTCGAGCCGGTCGGCGGCATCGCCCTGCCTCCTCTCAAGAATCGCGTGGTCGGCGCCGATGCGCGTAGGGCAGTGTGTTCATGCAGCTTCTCACGCGGCCGCCGTTCGGTGGCGCGATCTGGAGGGCGTGATGCTCCGATCAACTGTTGACATCGATAGCCATGAACAAGACCAAGGTGCACCAGGGGACGATCGACTCGCTCGTCGTCGACGCGGCCCAGCGCCAGGCGCTCGTCGCGGTGCGCGAGCTCGGCAAGGCCGGACTCGCCGTCGGAGCGCTCGACAGCGACCCGCACGCGCCGAGCCTCGTCTCGCGCTGGTGTGTCGCGACGGCGATCGTGCCCGACTTCGGCGAGGATCCGGACGCATACGTCGACGCCGTGCTGCGCGTCTGCGAGGAGCGCGGGCCGAAGTCGCTGATACCGGCCCACGACGGCTCGCTCGAGGCATTTCGTGCGCGGCGTGAGGACGTCGAGCGGCGCGTCGGCCTCGCGCTCGCGGCCGAGGACGCGCTGGCCGTCGCGGTCGACAAGACGCAGACGCTCGCCTTCGCGCAGGCGATCGGCCTGCGCATCCCACGCGGCGTCGTCGTGAGCGACGCCGCGCAGGCCGCCGCGGCCGTCGAGCAGGTCGGGCTGCCGGTCGTCGTCAAGCCGACGCGCTCGTGGACGTCGCGCGACGGGCCCGGACGGCGGCTCCAGGCCGAGGTCCTCACCACCCGCGCCGAGGCGCTCGCCGCGATCGAGAAGATCCTGATCGCCGGCGTCGAGGTCGTCCTGCAGGAGTGGCTCCCGGGCGATCGCGAGGCGATCAGCCTGATGCGCGCGCACGGCCGCACCTGGGCGCGCTTCGCCCAGCGCGCCGACCGCACGCTGCCGCCGCTCGGCGGCAGCTCGATCGTGCGTGAAAGCATCCCGCTGCCCGACGACATCACGCCGCGCGCCGAGCAGCTCGTCGCCGAGCTCGGCCTCGACGGCTACTCGGAGGTCGAGTTCCGTCGCGACGGCAACGGCGAGGCGGCGCTGATGGAGATCAACCCCCGGCTGTCGGCCTCGGTCGAGATCGCCGTGCGCGCCGGTGTCCCGTTCCCGCGCCTGCTGCACGACTGGGCGATCGGCGAGACGCTCGAGGAGGTGCCCGGTTATCGTGCGGGGCTGCGCATGCGGTGGCTCGGCGGCGACCTCTCGTGGCTGAAGAGCGCGCTCTCGGAGCCCGGCCGTCCGGATGTTCCCTCGCGGACGAGCTCGCTGGCGCGGTTCGTCGGCGACTTCGCGCGTCCGATGGGCTACGACTACCTCGACCGCAGCGACCCGCGGCCGGCGCTCGTCGCGGCGAGCGGCGTCGCGAGTCGCGCCGCGCGGCGAGGACCGAAGCGCGCGTCGAGCGCGACCGGCGCCGGCGCTCTCGATACCGAGGCCGTCGTGATCGGCGCCGGCCCGTACGGCCTGTCGGTCTCCGCGCAGCTGACCGGGCGCGGCGTGCGCCACGAGACCTTCGGCGAGACGATGAGCCTCTGGAGCACGCACATGCCCGCGGGCATGTTCCTGAAGTCCGAGGGCTTCGCCTCGAACCTCGCCGATCCGCGCGGCGAGTTGACGCTCGCGCGGTACTGCGCCGAGCACGAGACCGACTACGAGTACCGCGACGTCGCCTCGCCGATCCCGCTCGCGACCTTCGAGCGCTACGGGCGCTGGTTCCAGTCGCACGCCGTGCCCGGCCTGCGCGAGGCGCTCGTCGAGCGCGTGCGCAGGGCGCCGGGCGGGTTCGACGTGACGCTCGGCTCCGGCGAGACGCTGCGCGCGGGCCACGTCGTGGTCGCGACGGGCATGACCGGCTACGCCAACCTCCCGGACGTCCTCGAAGACCTGCCCGCCGGCGCGGTGCTGCACAGCTACGAACACCGCGATCCCGCCGAGTCGCGAGGCCGCGAGGTCGCGGTGATCGGCGCCGGCCAGTCGGCGCTCGAGTCGGCCGCGCTGATGGCCGAGCAGGGTGCGAGCGTCCACGTGATCGCGCGCACCGGCGCGCTCGCCTGGAACTCCAAGCCGGGCGGCTCCGCGAGGTCGCTGCGGCAGCGGTGGAAGTACCCCGAGTCCGGTCTCGGCGAGGGTCGCTCGCAGTGGGCGTACTCCAACTGGCCGCAGGCCTTCCACCTCGCCCCCGAGAGCCGGCGCGTCAAGCGCGCCTACACGGCGCTCGGGCCGGCAGGCGCCTGGTGGCTGCGCGAGCGCATCGAGGGTCGCGTCGAGTTGCGGCTCGAGCGCTCGCTCCTCGCCGCGCAGGGCGACGGCGACGGCGTTCGCCTGCGGCTCGACGGCCCGGCGGGCGCCGAGGAGCTGACCGTCGCACAGGTGATCGCCGGCACCGGCTACCGACCGGACCTGAGCAGGCTGCCGTTCCTCGATCGGCAGCTGCGCGACGAGCTCGCGACCGGCGCGTTCGGCACGCCGCAGCTCGACCGCGCCTTGCAGGGCTCCGTCGCCGGGCTGCACTTCGTCGGTTACCCGGCCGCGTTGAGCTTTGGCCCGGTGATGCGCTTCGTGTTCGGCGCCGACTTCGCCGCACGGACCGTCGCGCGACGGATCGCCGGTTGAGCGGCCGATACGGTCCCGGCAGATGATTCGCACGTGTTCAGAGCTCGGCCCGCTCGCCGCCGACTGGGACGAGCTCGCCCGCGCCGAGGGCTCGCCGTTCCTCACGCACGCGTGGTTGAGCGCCTGGTGGAGCGGCTTCGGCGAGGGCGAGCCGATCTGGCTGCTGCTCGAAGACGCCGACGGCTCGCTGCGCGCCGGCGCGTTCCTGCACCGCAGCGGCGGCAGGCTCGCCGCGGCGGCCAACGTCCACAGCGGCGACTGGAACGCCGTCGCCGTCGATCAGCGCGCTCGCGCCGAGCTGTGGGCGGCGCTCGCCGAGCTCGGCGCCAACCGCGTCCAGCTCGGCGGCCTGCCCGAGCTCGCCGAGGGGACGGCGTCGCTCGCCGAGGCGCTCGCGCGGAACGGTTACAGCGTCGCGCGCGTGCCCGGTCCGTTCTGCCCCTGGCTCGACCTTCCCGGCAGCTGGGAGGAGCTGATCGGCGGCGTCAGCGCCAGCCTGCGCTCGCAGCTCAAACGGCGGCGCAAGAACCTCGAGAAGGAGGGATCGGTGACCTTCCGCACGGTCGCCGGCGGCGCGTCGTTCGATCGCGACCTCGAGACGTTCCTCACGCTCGAGGCGTCGGGTTGGAAGGGCGAGTCGGGCACCGCGATCCTCAGCAAACCGTCGACCGAGCGCCTCTACCGCGAGTTCGCCCACGCGGCGGCCGCGCGAGGCTGGCTGCGCCTGTACCTGCTCGAGCTCGACGGTGAGGCGATCGCGGCCGACTACGGCTGCGCCTACGCGGGCATCGGAGTCTTCATCAAGACGGGCTTCGACGAAGCGCACAGCCGCCTCTCGCCCGGCCTGCTGCTGCGCGCCGAAGTGCTCCGCGCCTCGATCGAGGAGGGCCTCGAGTACTACGACTTCCTCGGCGATGCCGACGTCTACAAGACCCGCTGGACCGCCGACGTGCACCCGCGCACGCAGCTCTTCGCCTACCGCGGCCTCGCGCGTCCCGGATACCTCTATCGCACGACGCTGCGGCCGCTGCTCAAGTCGGCCCGGAGGCAGGCGCTCGATCTGCGCGCGCGCGTGCCCGGCGCGACCACAGGGCGGGCGTAACGTGCCACGGCGCGCACGGGTCGTCACGCTGATCGACATCCTCAGCACCCAGGGAGGGGCCGAGCACTTCGCGCTGCGCGTCGCGATGGGCCTCGACCCGGAGCGGTTCGAGTCGATCATGTGCGTGAGCCGCTGGCCGGTGCCCGCGGCGCTGCAGTCGCTCAACCCGAGCGGTCCCGAGGCGCGCGAGGCGCTCGACCGCGCGGGCGTGCGCTTCCTCGCGCTGCACCGGCGCCACAAGGTCGATCCGGCGGCCTGGATCCGCCTCGGGCGCTTCCTGCGCCGCGAACGGGTCGACATCCTCCATGCGCACAAGTTCGGCTCCAACCTGTGGGGAACGGTCGTCGGCAGGGCCGCGCGCGTCCCCGTCGTCGTCGCGCATGAGCACACCTGGTCCTACGAAGGCCAGCCGCTGCGCCGCTTCGTCGATCGCGAGGTGATCGCGCGCGGCGCCGACGCGTTCGTCGCCGTCTCGCGCGAGGACCGGCGGCGGATGACCGAGATCGAGCGCATCGATCCCGCGCGCACGCGCTTCATCCCGATCGGCATCGTCGGGTCCCCGGCGCCGGCCGGTGGCGGGATCAGGGCGGAGCTCGCGATCGCGCCGGACGCGCCGTTGATCGGCGTCGTCGGCCTGCTGCGGCCGCAGAAGGCGCACCACGTGCTGCTGCGGGCGCTCGCCGAGCTGACCGGCGAGTGGCCGGAGATCCAGCTGCTGATCGTCGGCGACGGCCCGGAACGGGCGAGCCTCGAACGGCTGATCGACGAGCTGAACCTGCGGCGCAACGTCAGCATCCTCGGGCTGCGCACGGATGTCCCGGAGATCCTCGGCGCGCTCGACCTCGCCGTCTGCTCCTCGGACTTCGAGGGCAGCCCGCTCTCGGTGATGGAGTACATGGACGCGGCGCTGCCGATCGTCGCGACGGCGGTCGGCGGCATCCCGGACCTGATCGAGAGCGGCGTGCACGGCCTGCTCGTGCCACGCGGCGACGCAGGTGCCCTGGCGGGCGCGATCCGCGAGCTGCTCCGCGATCCACGGCGGGCGCGCGAGATGGGCGAGCGCGCGCGCGAGCGCCGGCGCGCGGAGTTCGACATCGGCATCGTCGTCAACCGCTTGGAAGACCTCTACTGCGAGTCTGCTCGCGCGACGTGGACGCTCGCTCCCGCGCGAGCACGCGCCGGCTCCCGGCTTCAGCTCCTGATCGCGAGCGTTCGTCGGCGGCTGCGTCGGCGCTGGCGCCGCACCGCCCGCCGCCGGATCTTCGCGACCGCCGCGTCGGCCCTCTCGGCGGGCGACGCGCGCTTGGCAATCGACAGGAGGACCGGCCCGATGCCGAGCAGGATCCACAGGCGCGCGTCGTCTCCGTCGGAGATGAAGAACTGCGCCGCGAGCATCGCGATCGAAGCCATCAGCGCGGCGCGCGCGATATCGCCGTAGCCGGCTCGGCCGCCGGCGTCGAACAGCTTCGCCGCCAGCCAGCTCGCGCGCATGCTGGCGACCACGACCGCCAGGAACAGCACGAACCCCACGATCCCGGTCTCGGTGAGCAGCTGCAGATAGACGTTGTGGACGAGGTGGGGCACTTCGGAGATCAGGTCGACGCGCGAGAGCGTCCCCGAGTTCAGCGTGTAGTGGGGCTCGACGACTTGGAAGTTGGACAGCCCGATGCCGTCGAGCGGATGCCGTTTGAAGATCGTCCAGGCGACCTGCCAGAGGTCGTTGCGACCGGTCGAGCCGCCGCCGAAGTTGGTCATCCGCGCGATCGCGGTCGGGTTCGAGACGGTGACGACCGCGAGTCCGACGCCGGCCGCGGCGGCGAGTCCGAGCAGTCGCTTGCGCTGGCGCGGCAGCAGCACGAGTCCGGCGACCGCGGCCACGGACAGCGCGAGCAGCCCGCCGCGCGACTCGGTTGCGAAGAAGCCGATCGTGACGGTGATGAACGCGAGCACGAGCCCGAGCCGCGCGAGACGGTTGCGCGCGACGCCCCAGAGACCGGCGCAGAGGAACATCGCGATGATGAAGCCCGCCGCCTGGACGTTCGGGTCGCCGCCGCCGCCGGTGAACCGCCCCTGCAGGGCGGTTTCGTTGGCGCTTGCCGCCGCTGCCGAGAGCGCCCCGGTCGCGACGCCGTAGACCACCGAGATCACCGCGCCGACGATGAACGCGACGCCGATCGTGACCACGTCGCGCGGGCTGTGCAGCGTCGTCGCGGTCAGGACGAACGCCAGCATCGCGAGCAGCCACGTCTTCAGCCCTTCACCGGCGAGGCCGGGGCTGGCGGCCCATGTGATGGACAGCGTCAGCCACAGTGCGAACAGCGCCAGCGCGAGCATCAACCCCGACCGTTCGCGGAGCACGACCGGCCGCGCCGAGCGGGTGACCAGCGTGCCGGCCCAGCCGACCGCCACGAGCACCCCGATCGTGTTCGGGCCGACGCTCAGCGCCGCGGTGTCCTGGACGAAGAGGATCGCCACGTACAGCGCGAGGGCCATCGTCAGGTCGAGGAACACGAGCGGCCCGACGCAGACCCCGACGACGATCGCGAGCCCATACGAGATACGGCCATCGGCGAAGAAGCGGCCGGCGAGCAGCGCGAGCAGGAGCGCGAGGCCGACGATCGCGGCGGGCGGGATCGCCGGCAGCGCGCGCTTGGACGGAGTCGTCTCCTCCGCCTCGCCGGCCCACGCGTGCGCCGGCGTCGAGAAGGGCATGCCGCTCATCGCCGCGACCGTGCGCCGGCGTGGTTGTGGCGCGCCCGCGACCCGGCGCAGACCTCGTCGTACAGCGCGCGCGTCTGCTCGACCCAGGGCCCGGTCGTGAAGCGCTCCTCGTACTCCCTGCGTCCGGCGGCCGCGAGCGTGCGTCGCCGGGACGGATCGTCGAGCAGGCCGGCGAGCGCCCGAGCGAACGCCGCCGCGTCGACCGGAGCGGGGACGAGCACGCCCGTCTGCCCATCGTCGACGATCTCGGGGATGCCGCCGACGGAGCTCGCCAGCACCGGCGTCGACGCGGCAAGCGCCTCGATCAAGGTCGTCGGGAACGCGTCCATGCGCGAGGGATGCACGCACACGTCGAGCGCGTCGAACACGCTCATCACGTCCGTGCGATGACCCGTGAACAGGACGCGGTCTCCGAGCGGAGCGGCGAGCCGCTCGAGCTCCGCGCTCGTCGTGCCCTGGCCGACGATCAGCAGGCGCAGCCGCGGGTAGCGCTCGCGCAACATCGCGATCGTCTCGATCGCGATGTCGTGTCCCTTGACTGCGCGCAGCGCCGAGACCATCCCGACGAGCAGCTCGTCCGTGCCGACGCCCAGCTCGCGGCGGACGCTCGCGCCGCTCCCCGGCACGGCCGTCACGTCGATGCCGTTGTAGATCCGCACGACCCGATCTCCCATGCCCCAGCTCCGCTCGCGATACGCGCGGCGCGCGCTTTCGGAGACGGCGATCACGCGAGCATCGCAACCGCGCCGCGCGAGCGCGAAGACGGAATCCTTGACGCCTTCGACGCCGTCTCGCGCCTCGGCGATCGCATGGACCGTCGAGACCGCCGGCACGCCCAGCGAACGAGCGGCCAGCCCGCCGACGAGGTCGGCGGTGCCCAGGTGCGTATGCACGATGTCCGGGGCGACCGCGCGCATGTGGCTGCGCATCGCCTGCAGATGCCGCCTTCCCGGGCGCCCGCGCACTTCGAGGTTGACGGGGTCGATCCCGGCGGCGCGGAGCGGCTCGGCCGCAGGGTTGCCGTCGCTCTCCTCGAGGCACGCGACGTGCACGCGGATGCCGGCCCGCGGCGCCGCCGCGACGAACTGCCCGAGCAGCATCTCGGCGCCGCCGACCGCCAGGTGGTCGATCACCGCGAGCACGTCGAGCTCCGCCCGCGCGGAGCGCTCCACGCTCGCGCTCATCGATCCAGCCCCGTTGCTACTCGCGTACCAGGCGGCGGGGGCGGACCGGCTTCTTCGCGATGATCTCATCCGCGAAGCCCTCCTCCTCCGACGTGTACCCGTGGGCATAGCCATAGGCTTGTGCGTCATCCGGCGTGCGCGTGCTCTCCGCGACGACGACGACGCCGACCAGCGGCGCGTTCGATCGCGCCAGCAGGTTGCGGGCGAGCACGAGCAGTTGGCGGTCGGTGTGGCGAGGTCGCACGGCGACGATGACCTGGTCACAGAGCTTGGCGATCTGCAGCGACTCGCTCGCGAGACCGACCGGCGCCGCGTCGATGATCACGTGGCCGGCGAGCACCTTCGCTTCCTCCAGGAGCTTCGGCAGGCGCGCGAGGACCATCGAGAACAGCGCCGAGTCGCCGCGCGGCGTCGCCAGGACGCGCACGCCCGGGAGGTCGGGCACGGGCACGAGCAGATCCTCGAGCCTCGCCTCGACGAGCGCGACCGCGCGCCGCTGCTTGATGTCCAGCAGCGACGCGACGTCGGGTTTGCGCAGATCGAGGTCGAGCAGGATCACCTCCTCGCCGGTCTCGGCGAAGGCCGCCGCGAGCGCCGTCGCGAGCGTCGTCTTGCCGTCGCCGGAGCCGGCGCTCGTGACCATGATCGCGCGAGCATTCTCGCGGTAGCCGAGCTGCACGCGCAGCATCCGCAGCTGCTCGAACGCGAGCGGGTGGAAGGCACCGGGGCGCAGGCCGCCGCGGCGCCCTCGCGACTCGACGCGCGGAATCGATGCGAGCACGGGCACGGGGAAGAGCTCGGCGACGTCGTCGAGGTCGCGGACGCGACGGTCGAAGAACTCGGCCGCGAGCGCCGCGACGCTCCCGATCGCGAGGCCGCCGATCAACGCGAGGAACAGGATCAACCAGTGCGGAGCGCCGGTCGGGCCGCCCGGCGGCGTCGCCAGTTCGGTGACCGACAGGCTCGGGTCGGTTTCGCTGACCTGCGCCGAATGCAGGGCGGCGATGCGCGACGCCAGCTGCTGCGCGAGGCTGACGTTCCCGACGCCGGCGCCGGCGGCCGAGGTCTGCTGCAGGCGGGTGTTCAGTTCGTCGAGCTGGGCGCGGATGTTGCGCTGAACGACGCTCGCCCGATAGGCGACCGAGGCGTTCGCGAAGGCGTTCGCGAGGCTCGCCGCCTCCGCGGCGCTCGACGCGCGCGCGGTGACCTCAAGGACGTCGCTCTGACCGAGCGGCGTGACGCTGACCGCACCCTGCACGGCGCCGGCGGTCCAGCCGTGCCCGAGCTTCCGAGCCACCGCTTCGGCGGCCGGCAGCGAATCGACCAGCGCAGCGGCCGTCTGCACCGTGCGCGCCGGTTCGCCGGCTTCGACGACGACGCCGACGTTGACGAGGTTCGCTTCGCTCTGCTGGACCGGCGTCACGAGCACCTTCGCGCTCGTTTCGTACGTCGGCGAGCTGCGAAGCGTCGTGAACGCGGCGACGGCGAGCGTCAGCAGGGCCACCGCGACCAGCACGGGCCAGCGGCGGCGGACGGCGCGGAGATACGGACCGAGCGCCTGCTCTGGCGCGTCAGGGGCATCAGGATCCATGAAGCCTGCATCGGCAGCCATCTGCAAAAAGGTTAGCCGACGCCAAGGGGGGTCAGCAGGTCCGATCGAATCTCCGTTGAGGTGGGCCGTGCGAGCTCGATGCGTCAGCGTCCACGCGCCGTGCGCGCAGCGGCGCGCAGCCGGCGCGCGAGCGCCGCCGACGCCGGCACGTGTGTCCGCACGAGGTCGAGCACCTCGACCCCGAGTCGCGCGAGGATCGCCGCGTTCGGCGGCGAGCTCAGCGCCAGCACGGCGAACAGCTTCGCCTCCTCGCGCGAGTTCCGCCGGGCGTCGAACGTCACGCCGCGCCCGGGCTCGGCCCAGCGGTACACCGCCGAGCGTCGGTCGACGTACGCGAAGCGCCAGCCGGCGCGACGGAGTCGGATGTACACGAGGTACTCCTCGCCGACGCGCAGCCACTCCGGGTAGCCGCCGACAGCCCGGACGGCGTCGCTGCGCATCACGACTGCAGGTGACGGAATCGGGTTGGCGCGGTACAGCAGGCGCAGGTCGTTGACGGGATGGATCGCGCGATCGCTGATCCAATCGGGCAGGCCGTCGTCCGGGGTCCGGTGTGCGATCCAGCGGTCCGACGCCGGGAAGCCGACGATCTCCACGTTGGCGTACGCGAGCCCGACCTGAGGATCGGCGAACGCGGGCAGCAGCTGCTCGAGGTGGTCCGGCCGCCAGTAGTCGTCGGCGTCGAGCTGGGCGATCAGCGGCGCACGCGCGACCGCAAGCGCGCTGTTGCGCGCCGCCGACACGCCGCCGTTGCGTGCCCGGCGAACGATCTGCAGCCGATCGTCGGCGATCTCGGCGAGCGCCGCCGCAACCGGCTCGGTCGAGGCGTCGTCGGCGACGATCACCTCGATCTCCTCGACCGTCTGCGCGAGCGCGCTCGCGACCGCCTCGGCGATCGTCGAGGCGGCGTTGTAGGCCGGCATCAGCACGCTCACGCGGGGTGCGGTGATCATCAGCCCGCCGCCGCGCCGCGTTTGCGGATCATCCCCACGGCGCCCGGGAGCAGATCGGGCGCGAGCATGTGCAGCACCGCGAGGTAGACGAGTCCTCCGACGGCTGCGCCCGTGAGGATCGTCGGCCAAGCCGCCGTGATGAGGTGGTCCGTCCCGACGAGCACGGCGGCGAGCACCGCCGAGGCGAGCAGCGGCGGGGCGAACACCCCGAGCAGGCTGCGCGAGGTCAACTGGAACATCCGCTGCGCGATGACGAGCGTGACGACCTGCGCCGCGATCGCGATCGCCGCCTGGACCCACGACACGGCGACGATCCCCTGGGGCGCGAGGGCGATCGAGCCGATGACCAGCGCGATCGCCTGCGGGATCGCGAGGATGAACAGCAGGCGCGCGCGGCCGCGGGACATGAACGCGTTGCCGCAGACCATGCTGATCGGCGACATCACCGCCCAGAGGCAGAGCACCTTCGCGGCGCTGACCGCCGGGCGCCACTGCGGCCCGAAGACCGCGATCGTGATCGGCTCGGCGAGCACGATCAGAAACGCCGTGAGCGGGAAGACGACCGTCGCGATGTAGCGGAAGGAGGTCACGATGCCGCGTTGCAGCGCGTCGGCGTCGAGTGCGGCGAACGCCGGGAACAGCACCTGACCGGCGACGGTCGCGAGGCTCAGGATGAACAGCGATGGGATCCTCGTCGCGATCGAGTAGAAGCCGAGCTGCTTGACGCCGAGGACTCGCCCGATCACGAGGTTGTCGAACTGCGCGAGGAACGCCGCCATCACGCCGACGCCCGTCACGTAACCGCCGAAGCTCAGGAGATGGCGAACGTGCAGCAGGCTGATCAGATGGCGTGGACGCCACGGAATCAGGCGCCAGAGGATCGCCGCCATCGCGAGGTTGCCGGCGACGTAGCCGAGCACCAGCGCCCACACGCCGGCGCCGGCGAGCGCCAGTCCGATCCCGGCGACGGCGCGCACACCGCCGTCGGTGAGCTCGGCGACCGTGCGCGAGCGAAAGTCGATGCTGCGCATCGCGAGCGCGTAATGCGTCGAGCCGAGCCCGAGGATCAGGAACGTGCTGCCGAGTACCGGCATCACGGCGACGAGGCGCGGCTGATGGAAGAACGCCGCCGTGGCCGGTCCGAGCGCCGCCGCGATGATCGCCAGCCCCGCGCCGATCGTCACGCTCAGCGTGAACGCCGTGTCGGCCTGATCGTCGACCTGCTCATCGGAGGCGATCACCAGCGCCTGGCTGACGCCGAGGCCCTGGATCACGTCGAGGAACCCCAGGAACGTCGTTGCCACGGCGACGAGTCCGAAGTCCTTGGGCGTCAGCAGGCGGGCGAGGATCGCCGTCGCCACGAGCGTGCTCAGACGCAGCCCGAAGTAGGAGCCGTACGCCCAGAACATCCCGCGCAGCGTGCGGGTCCCGAGTCCCTGCGAGGAGGCAGTGCTGGCCATGGCAGTCGGCGCCTTGGCAGCGCTAGCGATACGCGATGACGGCGTCGAGCGCGTTGCGGATGAACGGCAGTCGCGCCGCGCGGCGGCGCAGGCCCGGCGGGAGCCGTTCCAGGACACGCTCGACGGCGACGACCGGCGTCGCGGGCAGCACGGCGCTGTGACCCTTCAGTCGCGCGAGCGCGAGGACACGACTGAAGCCCGCGGCGTGAAACAGCGAGCGCAGCTCCCCGGTCGTGTACTCGTGCAGGTGAAACCCGCGCGGGACGTCGTCGAACAGCGCCGAGATGTCGTGAGGTCCGCTCAGCCGGTTGGGCGTCGAGCAGATGTAGACGCCGCCGGGCGCGAGCGCCGTCACGATGTTGCGCAGCTGCTCGCTCGCGTCGTCGGGGTGCAGATGCTCCATCAACTGGTTGCTGTACGCGAGCCCCACGCTCCCGGCGGCAACCGGGATGTCGCGACCGTCGGACAGCACGAGCTCGAAGTTTGCAGGCGCCCGCTCGGCCTGCGCGATCTCGCTCGAGACGTCGATCGCGTAGACCTTGGCCGCGTATGGGGTCATCGCAAGCGAGAGCGCGCAGTCGCCCGCGCCGATCTCCAGGAACGCGGCGCCGCGCGGCAGGTGGCGGCGCAGCATCGCGACCTCGCTCTGCACCCACGCTGTCCGGAGGCTCGGATCGGCTCTCTCGACGAGTTGCGGATGGTCGCCGACCCGACGGAACAGCTCGTCGTAGACCTCGGCGTAGAGACGTGTGCGCTCGTCGCGGCTGGCCGCGCGCAGCCGGTCCGACAGCTCGCGCTCGACTTCGTAGTGGTGGCGGAGTCGCTCCTGTGAGCGGCCCGCTGGGTCGCGCACCTCAGGCATCGTTGCTCGGTGTGTGAGTGTAGGTGGGGAGCCGCCGGCGCCGCTTGGGGCGACTGGCCCGCCCGCCGGAGAGACTGGCATCGACCGGACCATGCCGGGGGATCCGAGCCGGTGCTTGCGGGTTCTGCACGAGAGCGGTCATGTTACTGGTGCACTTACGACGATCGGGGCGGGCTCAGATGAGCGCCGCCCCGATTGTCCGGTCGATTTCACCGGGCCGCGAGCTGGGGGCGATCCCCTGCTCGCGCCCTGCGGCGTCAGCGTCGCGACGTCAGGACCCGTTCCAGAGTCCCCACGAGGCGACCGGGCTGCCGGCCGCGACGGCGAAGTCGCCGGCCGCGGCGTTGACGAAGCCCGGGTCGGCAGAGATGTTGCCCGATACCGAGATCAACGAGGAGCCGAGACGGCTGTTGACCGATGCGGTCCCGTTCGGGTTGTCGAACGAGTCGTTGTCGAACACTTCGTTGCCGAGGCTCGAGGAGCCGAGGCTGGCGCACATCACGAGCACGGCCGGGAGCGTCCCGCCCGCTTCGCTCGGCACGCCGACGGAGTTCGCGACGACGTTGTGCCAGGCCTTGTTGCCACTCGTCGTGCTCGAACCGTTGTCGCCGATGTTGATGCCTGAGCCGGCGCTGTCGAACACGTTCGAGAAGATCCGCGCGTTCGTCGGGTGGGGATAGACGGTCACACCGAATCCGTTGTGGTCGTTGTACAGCCAGTTGTCGTAGATCTGAACGTTGTTGCCGGAGGCGAGGTAGATCAGGTGGTCGAACTGCTCGCACTGGCCGACGTCGTGGATCCGGTTGTAGCGAACGATCGTGTTGTCCGAGTTGCCCCAGAAGCCGACGCCGATGCCGACGCCGCGCAGGCTGGGCACCGACTCGTAGTAGTTGTTGTGTTCGAAGACGTCGCCCGTGCCTGCCAGGTCGAGCGCCTGCGAGACGACGTTGAGGCTTGCGCAGGGCTGGCCCGCGGTCTTTTTGTAGAACGTGTTCGAGCCGTCGATGTTCAGCGACGAGAGCGTCGTGTAAGAGCCTTCGAGATCGACCCAGCCGTCGACGGTCGGCGTTTCGCCGGGGTAGGCGGTGATCGTGATCTGCTCCGAGGCCGTGCCGTTGTGCGTGAGCAGGTGTCGCGTGTTGATGCTGCCGTAGGTGCCGCCGCGCAGGCATCCCGTCTGCCCGGGCGCAAGCGCGCTGTCGAGCTTGACGACGGTCTGGTAGGGCTGCGCGAGGCTGCCGTTCCCGGTCGTGTCCGAGCCGGTCGGCGAAGCGTAGAGGTTGCACGTCACGGTCACCACCGGAGCGGAGGTGGAGCCGTTGCCTTCGGGTGTCACTTCTTTGGGTGAGGTCGGGGTGGGTGTTTCAGGAGTGGGCGGAGTGGTTGTTTCTTTGGGTGCGGTCGGAGGCGTTTCTTTGGGAGTGGTCGGAGTGGTGGGTGTCGTGGGTGTGGTGGGTTTCGCGACGGGCTTGCGTCGACGGTTGGATGCGCCGTGGCGCGTGTGGCGTGCGTTGCTCTTGTGCGCGTAACGAGCGTGGTGCGCGTGCTTCTTCGAGCCGGTCGTGTGTGCCTCGGCCAGCGTGGCCGTCGAGGCGAACAGCGCCAGCACGATCGGAATCGAGAGGGCGAGCAGGAGGAGGAGGCGTGAGGCGTGGGTGTGGGGGCGTTTGAGGATCACCTCCCATGCTTCGGTCCCGCCCAGTGCCGCGCTGAGCCTCACCGGCACAATTGGACGCTCGTCCATTTCGCAGCTCGCGCGCAAGCGGGCCGGGCGCCCCGAGCTGTACCCGAGCGACGGTGAAGCGCCGTCGGAGGACGCAGGGAAGCGCCGCCGGAGGGACCGGCCGTCGGCCGCGCCGCGCGCACCCGGCGCAGCCCCTGCGGCGAGCGGCGACCGGACCGCTCAGCTGCTCAGCCGGATCGACTCAGTCGCCGGCACGTGGCTGCCACCGCGCGCGGCCGCCGAAGCCGGCGCGCCGCCGAAGACCGCGCCGCGCTCCGGCCGCTTCGAAGTGGCCGGGAGCCTCGTCGACCGCCGAGGCGAGCGCCGGCGAGACCCGGTCGGCGACATCGCTCCAGCGGCGGCCCGAGAGCACCGAGGCATGCGCGCGCCGGCCGAGGGTCTCGGCGAGCGGCGGATCGTCGAGCAGTCGCACGAGCGCCTCCGCAAGCGGCTCGACCGCTCCCGGCGCGACCAGCAGGCCGGTCTGCTCGTCGTCGATGATCTCGGGCATCGCGCAGTGCGCGCTGCCGATGCACGGAAGCCCGCAGCCCATCGCCTCCAGGAAGACGTGACCCCAGGGCTCGAACAGCGATGGCATGACGAAGGCACTGGCTCCCCGATAGAGCTCGATGAGCTCGGCGCGGCTCGCGACCGGTCCGCGCCAGTCCACCCCGCTCAGATCGACTCCCTTCGGAGGTTGCGGCGGACCGACGACGATCAGTCGTGCCTGCGGTAGGCGCTCTCGCACACGCGCCCATGCGTCGAGCAGGACGTGCCCCCCCTTGCGCGCGAAATCGCGCCCGACGAAGATCGCGCTCGCCGAGTCCCAGCGCCGCGTCTCGAGGCTGGGGAGCGCGATGTTCGCGCCTGCACCGACGCGCAGCACGCGTCCGGGCTCGCATCGGTAGTCGGCGATCAGGGCATCGCGGAGGAAGTCGCTCCACGCCAGGACGTACGCGGCCGAGCGACAGATGCGAGCCTCGAGCTCGCGGCGGCGGCGGAAGGCGTCGGCGCTCAACGGCACCCAGGCGGGGTAGAAGCGCTCGGTCAGGGAGATGATGTTGTCCGTGTAGATGACGAAGGGTCGCCGCGCCTCCAGCCGTCCGGGGGCGAACACCGTCTGGACCTGGAAGATCACGTCGAAGCTGCCGTCGAGGCGGCGCAGCTGACGCTCGAGCGCGCCCGTGAGGGCGTCGAACGTCGCGTCGTTGACGCCCGCGCGTGCGCGCCAGGAGGCGCCGTTGGGGCGGAAGCTGCGCAGCTTGATCAGCAGGTCGAACGCGGGCGCGAGCTCTGGATGGAGCGATCCGACAACCGTATGCCGCTCTGCCAGCGCGTCGAGCATCGACGTCGCCGCCGCGGCGGTGCTGCCCTGTGAGACGCTCAGGCCGAGGATGCGAGTTGGCTGGCTCACGAGCGGGCGAGCGCGCCACGCGCCGAGTACAGCGACTCCCAGAGCGAAGTCCGGCGCAGCCGGCGCAGCGCCGGGGAGAGCTTCAGGCGGAAGCGAAGGTCGTCGTCGGCGCGGTAGACGCCGACGCGCGGCCACTCGAGCGCTCCGCGCTCGTCCAGCCGCCGCGGCAGGGCCGCCGCGGCGCTGTAGCCGGCGAGCTTCGTGGCGCCGACCACGCGCGCGTCGACATCGCCGTACGGGTAGGCCAGGGAGCTGCATGGTTGCCCGAGGTTCTGCTCACAGACCGCTTTCGAGCGCGTCAACTCCGACTGCAGCGTGGCGTCGTCGACCTCCGTCAGGTGGGGATGGGCGCCGGTGTGCGAGCCGATCTCCCAGCCAGCGGCGTGCAGCGCACGAAGCTCCTCCCACGACATCGGCGCCAGCTCGTGCTCGTGCGGGCCGCCGCGCCACTGGTCGATGCCGGACCAGCGCAGCTGCCCGCCGGCGTCGATGAAGTCGGTCGGCACGAACACGGTCGCGACGAGCTCGAAGCGCTCGAGGATCGGCCGGGCGAGCTCGAACACCGAGCGGAACGCGTCGTCGAAGGTGACCGCGACGGTGCGACGATTCGTCGGTGGCCCCGTCGCCTCGGTGAAGGTCGCTCCGCGATAGCCGCGCCTGACCAGCAGCTCGAGCTGCCGTTCCAAGCGCGCGGGCGTCGTCGACAGGTCGGCCTCCCAATCGACGCTCACGGCGTGGTAGCAGAGCACGATGACGTCGTTCAAGGTTGCCGCCCGTCCAGATTCCAGACCGGCGGACAGCATAATGAACCGGCGTGAACGCTCTGTCCCGAAACAGCCCGGCGCCGAGCTCGCGCGCGGAGCAGCACGTGGACGTCAGCGTGCTCGTGCCCGTCCTCAACGAGGAGGCGCACATCCGCGAGACGGTCGCCGCGATGCAGGCACAGCGGTTCCCGGGGAGCGTCGAGCTGCTGTTCGCCGACGGGGGCTCGGATGACCGGACGCGCGAGATCCTGCGCGAGCTCGCCGCCGACGATCCACGCATTCGCGTGCTCGAGAACCCCCGCCGGCGCACCGCGAGCGGCCTGAACGTGTGCCTGCGCGAGGCGCGCGGCGAGTTCGTCGCGCGGATGGATGCGCACACCTACTACGCCGATCGCTACCTCGCCGCCGGCGTCGAGCGTTTGCGGCGGGGCGATACGGAGTGGGTCAGCGGACCGGCGGTGCCCCGCCCGGTCGGCCCGATCTCGCGCGCCGTCGCGCTGGCGCTCGCCTCGTGGCTCGGGCGCGGCGGCTCGCGCAAGTGGACCGACGACCCCGACGCGGCTGACGAGCGCGAGCTCGACACGGGCGTGTTCGGCGGAGTGTGGCGCCGCGAGCAGGTGCTCGCGGCCGGCGGCTGGGATGAGCGCTGGCCGATCAACCAGGACTCCGAGATGGCTTCGCGCTTCCTGCGCCGCGGGGCGCGCCTGGTGTGCCTGCCGGAGATGGCCGGGCACTACGTGCCGCGCGACTCACTGAGCGCCCTCGTACGCCAGTACTACCGCTACGGCTACTACCGGGCGCGCACCTTCCGCCGCCACCCGCAGAGCATGCGCCGCTCGCATCTGATCGCCCCGACGCTGTCGCTGTCGCTGCTCACCGCCCTCCTCGCTCCGCGCGCGCTGCGCCGGGCATCGCGCCTGGCGCTCGCCTCCTACCTGCTCGCCGTGCTCGCGACCGGCGCGAACGCGGCGAGGCGGCGCGACCAGCGGGCCGAGGGCGCGCTGCTCGTCGTCGTGCTGCCGGCGATGCATTTCGGGTGGGGCTTCGGCACGCTCGCCGGCGCGCTGCGCTTCGGACCGCCGCTACCGGCGCTGGCGCGGCTGATCGGGCGCGGGAACGGCACGACCGAGCGCGCCGAGGCCGAGCGCGACGAGGCCGAACCGGTATACGCGCCGTCGCTGCACGACGGCGGCGCATGAGCGCCGAGCGCGACACGAGCGGCTGACGCGATGCGGTTGGCCGTCTACACCGACTACGAGTATCGCTCGGACGGCGTCCGCCGCTACGGGCAGCGCGCGTTCGTCGTGTTCCTGGAGGCGCTGCGGCCGCACGTCGAGCGCCTCGTGCTCGTCGGCAGGCTCGACCCGCGACCCGGGCGCTCGCACTATCCGCTCGATGACGAGACCGAGCTCGTCGGCCTGCCCCACTACGAGAGCCTCGGGCACCCGCTGTCGGTGGCGCGCTCGCTCGTCGTGTCGGTCGGGCGCTTCTGGCGGCTGCTCGACGAGGTCGACACCGTGTGGGTGCTCGGGCCGTATCCGCATTCGGTGCTGCTCGCGGTGCTGACTGCGCTGCGCGGGCGCCGGCTCGTGCTGGGCGTGCGCCAGGACATGCCCGTGTACGTGCGCAGCCGCCGCCCGGGCCGCCGCTGGATGCACTGGGGCGCCGACGTGCTCGAGGCGATCTGGAAGCTGCTCGCGCGTCGCTACGCGGTCGTCGTCGTCGGTCCGGAGCTCGCGCGCAAGTACCGCGAGGCCCACGCCCGCAGCGTGCTCGCGACGACCGTCTCGCTGGTCTCCGACCGCGACCTCGCCGCCGCGGTGCAGGCCGTCGCGGCGCGCGACTACGACGGCGAGCTGACCGCGTTGACGGTCGGGCGCCTCGACGCCGAGAAGAACCCGCTGCTGCTCGCCGAGATCGTCGCGCGGTTGCGCGCGGGGCCGCGGCGCTGGCGGCTGCTCGTCTGCGGCGACGGGCCGCTTCGCGAGCAGCTGCAGGAGCGCGTCGCGGAGCTCGGGCTGAGCGACCGGGTCGAGCTGCTCGGGTACCTGCCGATCGACGGCGGCCTGCTCGACCTGTATCGCAGCAGCCACGCGTTCCTGCACGTGTCGCTGACCGAGGGCTTCCCGCAGGTGCTCGTCGAGGCGTTCGCGAGCGGACTGCCGACCGTCGCGACGGCGGTCGGCGGCGTGCCGGCCGCCGCCGAGGGCGCGGCGCTGCTCGTCGACCCGAACGACGCCGACGCGGCCGCGTCGGCGCTCGAGCGGATCGCGGCGGATCCGCGGCTGCGTAGGGAGCTGATCGACGCCGGGCTGGAGCGCGCGCGCGGAGGCACGCTCGAGGCGGCCTCGGCGCGCCTCGTCGAGTTCCTCGCCGGCGCGCCGTGAGCGGGCGGCGCGACGATCGCGCTCAGGCGCGCGCGCGCACGCGACGCAGCAGCTGGTAGGCCGCCGGGCTCGCGCGCTTGGCGAGCTTCTTCGCGTTCCACTCGAGCCACAGCCGCCCGCAGGCGACGCGCCGGCCCTCGGCGTAGGCGGCCGCGGTGCGCGCAGGCGTCGTCGCCCAGATCGTGTAACGGCCGCGCACGACGAGGCCGCGGTGGGCGACGCGCGCGGTCGGCTCGGAGGTGAACAGCAGCTGATACCCCGCTGCCGCGGCGGCGGCGATCACGGCGTCCGACAGGTACCCCCCCGGCACCGAAGCGGTGCGAGGGGCCGAGCCGAGCAGCTCTCCGATGATCGAGCGGCTACGCGTCCACTCGTCGTCGAGCTCCGCGCGCGTCAGCCGTCCCATGTAGGTCGGGTGCGTGTGCGAATGGCTGCCGATCACGTGCCCGCGCGCGTGGAGCTCTCGCAGCTGCTCGGCTGACATGAAGCCCGCCGTTCCGATTCGCGAGGAGGTGACGAAGAACTGACCGCGCCAACCGCGGCGCTCGAGCGCCTCCGCGGCGAACGGGGCCGAGGCGCCGCCGTCGTCGAACGTGACGGCGACCGCGGGCGCCGGCGCGTCGCCGTCGAGTGTCCCGACCTCGCGCGCGGTCGCGGCGAGCGCGTCGAGATGCGCCTCGAACGCAGCCGGCTCGAGCTTGTAGCGCGCCGCGAGCGGTCCCGGGAATCCGTATCGCTCGCGGTCCGCCTGCGACGCGATGTCGTGGTACATGAGCGTGCGCATCGGCCGGGCGCCCCTCGGGTACGGCTAGCTCGTCCGAGCGCCGGTCGCAGCCTGCTGCCTCGGCTGCGACTCGGGAGGCCCGCCCGCCCGCGCACGTTCGGAGGCGATGCCCCGCCGCCGCCGGAGCGCCTCGGCCGCGGCCGAGTCGCGCAGCCTGAGGTCGACCGCCGCGAGGCTCGTGACGCCGCGCCCGCGCGCCGAGTCGCTCGCGACGACCAGGCGTGCGACCTCGCGGTCCTGTCCTCCGAGGCGGTACTTGTAGGAGTCGCGGCCGGGGCCGAGCTCGAGCTCGGTGCGCCCCTGCCGGATCGCCTCGTTGATCGCCTGGAGCTCGAGCGAGTTGCCCGGGCTGAGGCTCGCGTGCTCGTCGCCGAGGCCGAGCAGGTAGCTGTGCTCGCGCGGGCCCTCGATCAGGTTCAGGCGGCTCGCGAGCATCGTCCCGTCGAGGTCGAGCCGCCACAGGCGAGCCCCATCCGGGAGCAGCCCGTGCACGCTCGCGAGCAGGAAGCGCTCGTAGTGCGCGTCCATGTGCTTGTGGCGCTGGCCCATCTCGAGCGCGCGGCTGCGCCGCAGCTCGAGCAGCTCGTGCACGGTCGAGTCGACCTCCGCGGGGTCCTCGACGACGCGCGCCTGCGCGCCCAGCTCGGTCAGCTTCCGCCACTTGCGCCGCTGCGTGCTGCGCTGCTTGGCGCCGAATTGCGCTTCGTAGGATTCGACGTCGGCGGGCAGCTCGAGGAACGGCTGCGCGCGCAGATCGTGAGCGGCGGCGCGCAGCCTGCCGCCGCCGTCGAGCAGCATCCGCGCGAGCGCAGAGCTCGTCGGCAGGCGCTGCACCCGCCAGAGGTCCCACTCCGCCCGCCGCACGTGCAGCGCCTCGAGCAGCGTCCGGCCGAGCTCGGGCTCGCCGCCGGGACGGCAGACGAGGGTCTCGAGGCCGTTCCAGCTGCCGCCGGCGAACCTCAGCGTGCGCGCGAAGCGCGAGCGCTCGAGCGCAAGCGGGGCGAGCCCGCAGAGCGAGCCGTCGGAGTCCTCTGCGATCAACGTCCACGGCTCCTGGCCCTCGCCGTAGTGCTGCCACCACGCGAGCACCCATGCCGGGTCGGCGAACGCCGTCGGGAACTCGCTCTCGGTTGCGAGCCGGCGCCATTCGGCGCGTCGGGCGATGAGCTCGTCGAGCTCTATCCAGCGACACTCGGGCATCGAGCGCCTAGCGTCTCAGATTCGCGCCGACCGGGTTCGGCCGCGGCCCGCCGGGCCGTGAATCGGAATTGACGGGTTGGCCCCTCGTTAGTCTCAGCTCCGAATGCGAGTCCACGCGGCGGGGCCGATAGTCGGGTTGCGAGACGCCCTGCGTCAGACGCCCGCGGTCGTCCCGGCGCTCGGCGCGCTCGCGCTGTTCGTGATCTGGGCCGGGAACGACGGCGGCTATCCGGTCACCCACTGGGCCCCGGGCGGCCTGATCGTGCTCGCGCTGCTGGCGATCGCGTCCTTCGTAAGGCCGCCGCGCGTGCGCGAGATCCACCCGGGGGCTCGTGTCGCGCTCGTCTGCCTGGCGCTCTACACGGCGCTGAGCTTCCTCTCGATCCTCTGGGCGCACGCGCAGGGCGACGCCTGGGAAGGCGCCAACCGCACGTTGCTCTACCTGTGCGTGTTCGCGCTGTTCGCGCTGTGGCCGATGCGCGGGACCGGCGCGGCGCTGCTCCTCGGCGCCTGGACGCTCGCGATGACCGTGCTCGCGGTCTTCGTGCTGCTGCACGTCGACGGCGCGTCGCATCTGTCGACGCTGTTCGGCGAAGGTCGACTGCGCTACCCCGGCGACTACGAAAACGCGAGCGCCGCGACGTGGGCGATGGTCGCCTGGCCGGCGCTGCTGCTGTCGAGCAGCGACCGCATCCCGCCGGCGGCGCGCGGGGTCTTCGCCGGCGGCGCCGTGCTGCTGTCGGGGCTTGCGCTGTTCAGCCTGAGCCGCGGCTCGCTCTACTCGACGCCGGTGATGCTCGTGCTCGTCTTCGCGCTGCTGCCCGGTCGCCTGCGAACGTTCGTGACGCTGCTGCCGGTCCTCGCGGGCGTCGGCCTGGTGACCCCGGCGGTGCCGCGCGTCGGTGACCGTCTGCTGCACGGGGGCGACGCCGGCGCGGCGATGCACACGGCGACGACCGAGCTGCTGCTCGCGTCGCTGCTCGTCGCGCTGCTCGTCGGCGCCGCGGCCGCGATCGAGGGTCGTGCGACGCTCTCGCCGCGTGCGCTGGCGCGCGTGCGGACCGCCGTCGGCGCGCTCGCGCTCGCGACGCTCGTCGCCGTGATCGCGGGGGGCTGGGTCGCGGCGGGCAACCCGGTGAAGCGGGTCAGGGAAGGATGGGACAGCTTCAAGGGCGGCTACGCGAAGACGACGTCCGGCAGCCGTCTGACGAGCGGGCTCGGGAGCAGCCGCTACGACTTCTACCGCGTGGCGCTCGACGAGTTCACGGCGCACCCGCTGCTCGGGATCGGCGCGGACAACTTCCAGCAGCAGTACCTCGTGCACGGGCGCAGCCACGAGACGCCGCACTATCCCCACAGCGTCGAGCTCCGCACGCTCTCGCAGACCGGGCTGCTCGGGGCGCTGCTGGCGCTCGCCGGGCTCGCGGGAGCGCTGCTCGCGAGCGCGCGTGCGCTTCGCCGCGGCGCGCGTCGCGTCGATCCGTGCGCGGCGAGCGTCGCCGCGGCGGCGCTCGCCGGCTTCGCGTACTGGCTCGTCCACGGCTCGTTCGACTGGTTCTGGGAGTTCGCCGGGCTCGGCGCGCCGGCGTTTGCGCTACTCGGGATCGCGTGCGCGCTCGGCTCGGGGAGCCGGCCCTCGGCCGAAGCGGAGGACACCGTCGCCGACCTAGCTGCGTCGGGCGGCTCGGCGAGTGCCCCATCGATCGCGCGCGCCGCCTCGGGCGGGCGCGCTCGCGCCCGCCTGCGAGCGCCCTCGCCGGCGCTCGCCGCGGCGGCCGTCGCGCTCGCCGCCGTCGCGCTCGCGGCCGTCGTCTCGTTCGCGGCGCCGTGGCTCGCCCAGCTGAAGGTCGAGCGCGCGGCGCGGATCTGGTCGACGGCGCCACGGCAGGCGTATGCCGACCTGAACGACGCGTCGAGCTTGAACCCGCTGAGCCCCGAAGCGCAGCCTGCTGGCGGGAAGCATCGCGCTGCGCTTCGGGGATCTCGCGCGCGCCGAGCACGAGTTCACGCTGGCGCTGCGGCGCGAAGGCGGCGACGTCTACGCGAACCTCGAGCTCGGGGCGATCGCGTCGGCGCAGGGTCAGCGCCGGCGCGCCGTGACGCTGCTCGAACGGGCCGCGCGCCTGAGCCCCCGCGACGAACTGATTCACGAAGCGCTCGTGTACGTGCGCGGCGGCCACACGCTGAGCATCGAACGGCTGGATCGCGAAATCCTGCACAAAGCGCAACAACTCGCTTGAGGGAGCCTCATAGATTTCACGAAGTTGAACTTTTTGCTCGACACCGACCGCGCGCTCCGTTACTTTACGACTGGGCTCTCGCCCGATAGCTGAGCCGTGGGTCGGACGGTCAGGGCGCTGGACGAGGTTCCTGCAGTGAGGCGGGATCGTGGCAAGGACAGGTCAGGACTGGTGTGCGCGAGCCGCCCGGCAAGCAAGGCACGGAAGCATGAGATCCCAACGCATCATCATTCACCTGGGCGTCACGGCGGCGATGGTACTCGCGGTCGTGCCCTCTGCTGCGCAGGCCAGCTCGCTGCTGAGCGGGTACGGCGGTCCCGGCGAGGGCAACCAGGCGATCCTCGGCTCGGCGCTCGTCAACGGGCCGGCGGGTGGTGGAGGCGGCGGCTCGACCGGCTCGGCCGGCGCTTCGGGCTCGGCGGGCTCGACCGCGTCGGGCTCACAGGAAACCGGAGGCCGGTCTTCTGCCGGCGGCTCGCGCGGCGCCGGCTCGTCCGCCTCCTCGCCGGCGGCGACGGGTGGCCGATCGGGCTCGAGCGGGAGCGCGCAGCGGTCGGCGGGGTCGAGCGTTGCGCGGGGTCGAGCGGGCGCGGGCGCACAGAGCTTCTACCCCGCTGCCGAACGGGTTCCGGCGGGGCAGCAGGGCGGCGTGCTCGGGCTCTCGGGCTCGAACCTGCTCTACGCGATCCTGGGGCTGGCCGTCCTCGTCCTGCTCGCGGTGCTCACGCGGCGGCTCGGCGGTCCGGCGACGCACACGGGCGTCGGCGGCTAAAGGCATTGCGAGCGACAACCGAGTAACCGGGTAGAGCTGACCACAGATGCCGCGCACGCCGATCACTCAGCAGACCTCGACGACCCTGCCGCTGCAGGGCGAGCTCTCGCGCTCGGCTCCGGGTCCGCGCGCGCTTGCCGGGGGGACGCTGGACGGTCCGCTGCAGTGGATCCTCGAGGGGGCGGGTTGGCGCGTCCTGCGACCGCTCGTCGACTTCGCGCTCGTGTGCGTCGCCGTCGTGCTCGGCGCGGGCGGGTTGCACCAGACCCTGCACCCGGACGAGGCGCGCGCGCCGCTGCTGCTGCTGCCGGTCATCGTGCTGCTGCTGTTCTATCTGCGCGGCCTCTATCGCACCCGCCTGCGGGCGCTGATCCTCGACGGCGTCGTGCCGGTGATCAGCGCGGTCTCGGTCGGGACGATGTCGGCGGCGGTACTCGGGCTGTTCATGAACGGGCACGCGCCGCCGCAGTCCTCGACCGTCCGCACCTGGCTGTTCGCGCTGGTCGGCGTCGGCATCGGGCGGATCGCGCTCTCCTCGCTGCAGCGCTGGGCGCGCGCGCGTCGCCTCGTCGGCAAGCCCGTGCTGATCATGGGCGCCGGCGTCGTCGGCGCGCAGGTCGCGCGGCGCCTGGAGAGTCACCCGGAGTACGGTCTCGCGCCGATCGGCTTCCTCGACGAGGATCCGCGCTCGATCGCCGAGGTCGGCGGTCGCGACCTGCCGGTGCTCGGGACCGTCGAGGATCTCGACGAGACCGTCGCGCGGACCGGCGTGCGCAACCTGATCGTCGCGTTCTCGTCGGTTGCCGACGAGCGCGTCAGCCGCCTGATCCAGCGCTGCCAGGAGCTCGGCATCGAGGTGTCGGTGGTGCCGCGCATGTTCGACACGATCAACAACAGGGTCGGCTATGACACGGTCGGCGGGCTGCCGCTGATGTCGTTCACGACGGTCGACCCGCGCGGTCTGCAGTTCGCGATCAAGCACGCGCTGGACCGTGTGCTCGCGCTCTTCTTCCTCGTCCTGCTCTCGCCGATCATGGTGCTCTCGGCGATCGCCGTGCGGCTCAGCTCGAGCGGGCCGGTGATGTTCCGTCAGCGGCGCGTCGGGCGCGACGGCAAGGCGTTCGACCTGTACAAGTTCCGCTCGATGCGCATGCAGAAGGGGCGCGTCGATCCAGGCGAACAGGAGACCGGTCCGCTGGAGCACCTGCTCGGCGGCGACACGGCGCCCGGCGGAGTCGAGGGCGACGACCGCCGGACGGCCGTCGGACGCTTCCTGCGCCGCACCTCCTTCGACGAGCTGCCGCAGCTGCTGAACGTGCTGAAGGGGGAGATGAGCCTGATCGGGCCGCGTCCCGAGCGTCCCGAGTTCGTCGAGCTGTTCAACCAGGACATCGTCCGCTACGACGATCGGCACAGGGTCAAGTCGGGGATCACCGGCTGGGCCCAGGTGCACGGCCTGCGCGGGCAGACGTCGCTCGCCGAGCGCGTCGAGTGGGACAACTACTACATCGCCAACTGGTCGCTCGGCCTCGACGTGAAGATCCTCGCGCTGACGTTCATCGCGCTGCTGCGCAGCGCCGAATGATCGCCGCTCAGATGCGCTTCTGGGCCGAGCCCGCCGGGCCCGTCCATTCCTGGTAGACGCGGACGCGGAGCCCGTGCGATCCGAGCACGCTCGGAAGCTTCAGCGAATAGCGGTTGAAGCGGTCGAGCGCGAACGTCGCGCGGAAGCGGAGCGTCCTGCCGCTGAACGCTTCCAGGCGCATGTAGTCGCCGACCGGGCCCGAGCCGCTGGCGAGCACCTGCCCGCCGCTCCGGCGCAGCCGCAACGTGACCCTGCTGGGACTCCCCGGCGGCGAGGCGAGCACGCGCGCGAGCGCGCCGAACGCCGGCTTGTGCGCGCCGCTCAGCGACAGCACGCCGAACTGGTTGGTGGACGAGTCGCGCAGCTTGTAGATCGTGTCGGCGGCGACGTAGCTCGTGCGGCTGAGGGCGCGGTACATGTTGGTGATGTTCTGCGCCTGCACGGCGCTCGTGACGCATGCCTGTTCTTCCTCGATCTGCTGCCGCGGGTAGCAGTTGCTCCAGCCGAACTCATCCAGCCACAGCGGCGTGGAGTCGCCGTTGGCGAGTTGCACCGCGCGGAATTCACGCAGCGAGGCGAGCGTGAGCGTGTAGAAGTGGACGGCGAGACCGTCGTAGTACCCCTTGATCCCGGCCGCGTAGAGCCGTCGCAGGAAGACTCCGTTGGAGCCGACGAGCGAGCCCGCGAGCACCTTGATGCTCGGGTCGGCCTGCTTGACGGCCGGGTACGCGGCCCTCAGCAGCGCCGCGTAGCGCTGCGGCTTTTCCGGGCCCGCGAAGTACTCTTCGTTGACCTGATCCGGCTCGTTCCAGACTTCGAGGGCCGTCAGCTCGCCGCGGTAGCGAGCGGCGAGCGCGCTTGCGAAGGCGGCGAAGTCGGCGGGGTTCGTGGGCGGATAGCCGTTGGCCGCGCTGCCCTGGCCCGGCACGCAGGCGGCGCGCACGGCGCTCGGCGCGGCGCTCGCCCAGCACGGCGAGTCGTCGAGCAGTGCGATCACGGCGATCCCGTGCGCCGCCGCGTCGCTCATCAGGCGGTCGGTGTATTCGAGCGCTTCGGGGTTGAGCCCGCCGGGTCCCTGCGGCTGGAACGTGGCCCACGAAAGCTCGACGCGGATCACCTTCGCGTGCAGGGTCGCGGCGATCGCGACTTCGTGTTCTGCGCCCGCCGGGCCGGAGCCGAGGCCGCCGAGGTTGATCCCGCCCAGCGGCCTCGCGGCGGCCGCGCGCGCTCGTGCGGGGGACGGGGAGCTCGCCAGCGCGCCGCCGGTGAGGATCGACGCCGCGAGCACGCCCGTCGCCCCGAGCGCGAACGCGGCAAGCCGTCTGCGCAGTCCTCGCGGCATCCGCACTAGCTTACGGCGCGTCGCGGCCGCCCGAGCCGCCACCGCCGAAGTACGCTGTCTGCCGAGATGTCGCCCACCTGGATCTGGATGCAGGTCGCGATCGTCGTGTTCGTGCTGATCGGGATGGTCGTCGCGATCACGAAGCTCGCCTGAGCGGGCCGCGGCGCCACCACGATCGCCGTCGCGAGCCGCGAGGCCGGAGGCTCGCCGCGGGGCGCGCGGGCATCTCCTCGGCGCCGGCGAGGATCGCCGCCGGGATCTCCTCGGTGAGCCAGTCGGCGAGCGCGGCGAGCCCCGCCCGCTCGAGCTCGTGCGCGATGCTCGGAGGGCGCCGCTCGGCGTCGTGCGCATCGGAGGTGACGTTGTGGACCAGCTCCGCCTCGATCAAGCTCGAAGGCGAAGCGCTGGACGTGCGCTGCCGAAGCTGCCCGATGAGCGAGCCCGCGGTGACCGATGCGAGCGCGCCGCCCTGCACCAGCGACTCGAGCAGGTCGGTATCGCGATGGAACGCGTGGCAGCGCTCGGGATGGGCGAGCAGCGACGCGGTGGCCCTTCCGCTTCGAGCTCGTAGACGAGCGCGTCGAGCCCGATGACGACCGTGCCGAAGGGCGCTCGATCAGCAGCCAGCGGCCGCCGCCGAGCGTCAGCGCGGCGAGCTCGCGCCGATCGAGCTCGGGCGCGCGGGTCATCGCGATCTCGGCGCCCGCAACGATCTCGAGCGCGAGCCCGGCGTCGGCGACGGCCGGCGCCGGTCTCCTGGGCCGCAGCGCGCGATCGTCGAGGCGTCGTTGCGGTAGCGGGCGCTCACGTGGGGCGTCGCGACGAGCGTCCGCGTGCCCTGCGCGACCGCGGCGCGCGCCAGCGCGACCGATCCCTCGATCGTCTTCGGACCGTCGTCGATCCCCGGGAGCACGTGGCAATGCAGGTCGATCACCGACGTGAACACCTTACGCCGCGCGATCACGGCGCTCGCGGGCGTGGTTATGATCACCGCTCGTCGCGTTGGTGTCGGCAGCCGAGGCAAGGAGGAGCTGTGTTCAAGTCGATCGTGGTCGGGACGGATGGCTCCGACACGGCCACTCAGGCCGTGCGCCAGGCGGTAGATCTCGCCGGCGCCGTCGGCGCCAAGCTCGAGCTCGTGAGCGCGTATGAGCCGGTCTCGGCGCAGCGCCTCAGCGAGGAACGGCGCGATGCGCCGGAGGACCTGCAGTGGGCGATCAACCCGCGCGAGGACGTCGACGCGACGCTCGAGGCGGCCGCGGCGGTCGCGCGCGACGCGGGCGTACCGGTCGAGCTCTACCCGCGCCAGGGGGACCCAGCCGATGCGATCCTCGACGTCGCCGAGGAGCGGGAGGCGGACCTGATCATCGTCGGCAACAAGGGCATGACCGGCGCCAAGCGCTTCCTGCTCGGGTCGGTGCCGAACAAGGTCTCCCATCACGCGCCCTGCTCGGTGCTGATCGTCCGGACCACGTAGGGCGGGCCGTAGCGCGACCGCGCGGCTCCTCGGCGGCGGGCTACGCGTCGAGCTCGAACGCGCGCTCGGCCCGGTCGCAGACGTGCTCGGCGATCGCCAGCGATGCGGTGGCCGCCGGCGAGGGCGCGTTGCGCACGTGCAGCGCGCGCTCGCCGAGCGAGAACGCGAAGTCGTCGACGAGCCGCCCATCGCGCGCGAGCGCCTGCGCACGCACGCCTGCGTAGCCGGCTTCGACGTCATCGACGGTGAGCTCGGGCACGAGTCGCGCAGCGGCGGCGACGAGCACGGCGCGCGAGCTCGCGCGGCGCAGCTCGCCGAGCGCGGCCGGCCAGGATCGGCGCAGCAGGCGCCAGGTGCCGGGCCAGGCGAGCGTCTCGCGCAGGTCGTCGCGACGGATCGTGCGCACGCTGTAGGCGTCGCGCGCGCCGACGATCAGCGCGGTCGGTCCGAGCAGCACGTCGCCGTCGAGATGTCGCGTGGCGTGCACGCCGACGAACGGCAGCGCCGGATCGGGCGTGGGGTAGATCAGCGCGCGGACGAGGTCGCGTCGCGCCGGCTTGATGCGCAGGAAGGCGCCGCGGAACGGGACGATCCGCGGGTCGGCGCCGGCGCCGGCGGCCCGCGCGAGCCGATCCGACCAGGCGCCGGCGCAGAAGATCGCATGACCGGCCTGCGTCTCGCCGCCTTGGTGCGACAGGCGCAGCGAGCGGGCGCCGGCGCTGACTGCGCGGATCTCGCAGCCGCGCGCGATCGCCCCGCCGTCTGCGAGCAGCTCGGCGGCGTAGGCGTGCGCGACGGCGCGGAAGTCGACGACGCCGGTGCTCGGCGAGTGCAGCGCGGCGAGTCCGCGCGCGTGCGGCTCGACACGCTCGATCTGCGAGCCCTCCAGCCAGCGCAGTCCCGGCACGCCGTTGGCTTCGCCGCGGCGCGCGAGCTCGCGCAGTCGCGGCAGCTCCGGTGCGCCGGTCGCGACGATCAGCTTGCCGCAGCGCCGATGCGCGATCGCCTTCTGCTCGCAGTACTCGTACAGCGCGCGCGCACCCCGCGTGCAGAGCGCCGCCTTCAGCGACCCCGGCCGGTAGTAGATGCCGGCGTGGACCACGCCGGAGCTGTGCCCGGTCTGGTGCGTGGCGAGGTCGTGCTCGCGCTCGAACACGCAGATCGAGGTCCGCGGGTGACGGCGTGTCAGCTCGCGCGCGACGGCGAGGCCGATGATCCCGCCGCCGACGATCGCGACGTCGCAGCGCGCGGGCGCGGGCTCGTGCACGGGTCCGAGCCGCGTCAGCCGCGGGCGAGCGCGCCCGGGCCGCCCGGTGCGGTCGCGGCGGCCGCGTCGACGAGCCCGGCTCCGTAGAGCGCTTCGTCGCCGCCGCCGCCGAGCTTGCGCGCGGTCTCGCGCAGCCGCGCGGTGATCGCCGCCGGCGTCGGATCGCGGCCGAGCACGCCGCTGGCGATGATCAGCGCGGCGGTCGCGGCGACGTGCGGTGCGGCCATCGAGGTGCCTTCGTAGCCGGATGGCATGCCGAAGCGCCGTGGCGAGGAGCCGGTGAACGTGACCTGGTAGACGTCGCGCCCGGCCGGACCTTCGGGAGCGCAGTTCGGGTCGCCCGGGAGGTTCGCGTCGGCGCCGCCGCCGGGGGCGACGAGCGTCAGCCCGGAGCCGTCGTTGGAGTAGTCGGCGAGGCAGCCGTGTTCGGTGCTCGCGCCGACGGCGACGACGTCGGGGGCGCGCGCCGGATAGGCGATCGTCGTGTGCGCCTCGTTGCCGGCGGCGGCGACGACGAGCACGCCGCGGCGGCGCGCGTAGCGCAGCGCTTCGATCAGCTCGGGGATGTCGCCGGCGGTCACGTTGCTCGAGAACTCGAGGCTCAGGTTGATCACGTTCGCGCCGTGCTTGACGGCGAAGCGGACGCCTTCGGCGATCGTCGACGCTTCGCCTTCGCCCTGGCTGTCGAGGACGCGAACGGGCATGATGCGCGCGGCGAACGCGAGCCCGGTGACGCCGTAGTGGTTGTTCGTCGCCTCCGCGATCGTGCTCGCGACGAACGTGCCGTGGCCGTTGCGATCCTCGGGGAAGCTGTTGTGCGCTATGAAGTCGTAGCCCGCGACGAAGCCGTAGCGCGAGAAGTCGGGCGAGCGCACGAAGGGGCCGTGGTTCGCGTAGGCGACGCCGGTGTCGAGCACGGCGACGATCACGCCTTTGCCGCCCGGCGCGCCGTCGGCCGCGACGTTGGCCCACGCTTCGGGTGCGCCGACGCCGAACGGCCCGGCGAAGTTCCACTGCAGCTGCTGCCAGTCGCCTGCCTGCGTGCCGGTGCCGCGGTCGTTCGGGATCAGGCCCGGGACGGTCGCGACGCGTGCGCGGTAGTCGGGCACCGCCCATGCGACGTCGTTGCGTCGACGCAGCGCGTGCAGCTCGGCGGTCATGCTGACGCCGGGCGCCAGGCGCAGCAGGCGCGTGCGCGCGGCGGCCGAGACCGGGCCGCGCCCGCCGGCGGTGTGCGCCGCGGACGCGCGCGCCGTGGACTGCCTCGCGTCGAGGTACCGGACGAGGATGCGCCCGGGCGTGTACGCGGCGGACGGCGCAACAGCCGCACGCGCCGCACCGGTCATGCCGCTCGCGCGGGCCGCAGCCGGCGCGAGCACGCCGACGGCGCAGCACAGCAGCGCGAGATGCGTGCTGCGCCGGGCGAAGATCGCGCCGCGCGGCTTGCAGTGGGGAGGCATCGGTGTCGGCATGGTCGCTCCCCGATAATGATGATGCGGCCCGGCCGCGCAGGCGGCACCGCACCCCGCGGGCGGAACCGCACTCTCGCAGAGACCGCGGCGAGACCGATGAGCGAACGTTTCTTCCCACGCGACGACTACTTCATGCGCCTCGCGCTGCGCGAGGCGCAGCTCGCGAGCGAGCACGAGGACGTGCCGATCGGCGCGGTCGTCGTGCGCGACGGCGAGCTGCTCGCGGCGGCGCACAACGAGCGCGAGCTGCGCGGCGATCCGACGGCGCATGCCGAGGTCATCGCCCTGCGCGAGGCCGCGCGCGCCGTCGGGAGCTGGCGCGTGCTCGACGCCGTCCTCTACGTGACGCTCGAGCCGTGCGCGATGTGCGCCGGCGCCGCGGTGCTCGCGCGCGTCGCGCGCGTCGTGTTCGGAGCGAGCGACTTGAAGGCCGGGGCGTGCGGGAGCGTGCTCGACGTGACGGGCGAGCCGCGCCTGAACCACCGTCCGCAGGTCGCCGGCGGCCTGCTCGCGCCGGAGTGCGCGGAGCTGCTGAGCGCGTTCTTCGCCGCGCGGCGCTAGCGGATGCGCGTCGTCGCGCCGGCCGGCGCCGCCCGGTACGCGCCGCCCGCGTCGCCGAGCGCGCGAGCGATCGACCGGGCGCTCACGGGCCGTGGACTAAGATCAGCGCTCGTCCTCCGCTGGACATGGAGGGGTGGCAGAGCGGTTGAATGCGGCGGTCTCGAAAACCGTTTCAGGGGAGATTCCTCTGACGAGGGTTCGAATCCCTCCCCCTCCGTCTCGCGCCGGCCGCGATGGCGCGCGGGGCGCGCGACGGCTGCGTGCGGACGCTCGGTTCGGATGTGGTACGGCGACTCTGTCTCTCGCCGGCGACCGCCGTGCGGCGCCGTCTGAGGAGCTCCGCGCGATCCCGCGCGATCGCGCGACCCTCGAGAGGCCCCCGGGGGGCAAGCTCCCGGGGGCCCCGCTGGGGGCCGGCCCGACGCCCCGCGAACGCGACGTCAGGGCCCGCAGATGCACTCGACCATCTGTGGGGATGATTCGTGCAGCGAACGAAATATACAGCCTAAAGTCCTAGGACTTTAAAGTCTGGACATTGACCCTAAGACCCAGTGATGTTTATTGGATGCACGATCAGCCCGATTTCGTCCTTGCGGAATTGCTCAAACAGCTCCGTGAGGATCGCGAGATCACGCAGGAGCAGCTCGCGTTCGACGCGGGTCTCACCGCGTCCGCGCTGTCGCGCATCGAGCGTGGCATCAACAGCCCCGGCTGGATGACCGTGAGGCGGCTCGCGGAGGCGCTCGACGTCAGCCTCGCCGACATCGCAGCCGATGTCGAGGGCGACTCGCGCTGAGCCGTTGGCACGCGCAGCGCGGTCGCGCGGCGTCTCTATCGTCGACCGGGCGGCAGATCAGAGGACTTCGTCGACGAGCTTGACGGCGACGCTTCCGAGGAAGACGACCGACGCAACGCCGAGCAGGCCGATCAGCACGCCGAGGAACGCGAGCGCGGCGTCGGCCAGCAGATAACCGAGCGCGAGGACGACGACGCCGACCGACGGCAGCGTGTCGAGACCGGAGAACGGCGGGGCGAGGAACGCCGTCAGCGCGAGTCCGAGGACGACCGCGCCGAACGCGCCGCCGCTGGCGCGGCTGCCGAACAGCAGGTGCCCGCGCGGGCGCGAGTGGCGCTCGAGCGCGCGGATGCGCCGCAGGAGCGCTTCGATGAAGCGCTCCCGGGACTCGCCGGAGAGCTCGAGCGCGCACCAGCGCCGCGGCAGCCAGATCCGCCGCCGCCCGACGATCAGCTCGAGCGCGAGCAGCATCGTGATGATCTCGAAGACGTGCGTCACGCCACCGGTCGGCAACGGCAGCGCCGGCACGGCCATCAGCAGCACGAAGACGATCGCGAAGCTGCCCTCGCCGAACGCGTCGATCAGGCCGCCGAGCGTCTTCGGCCCGTCGGCCGTCAGCCACCGTCCGAGCTCGTCGCTGACGCGCGGCGGCGTACGCTGCCGATCGACGCTCATCGCCGCATTGTCCGTCCTCGCGTGAAGGCGGGCGCGGTCGCGGCGCGCGACCGGCGTCGCTTAGGCGGCGGCGGCGGCGCGTGCGCGCGTCTCGCCGAGCAGCTCGGCGATGATCTCGGCGAGCGTGAGCTCGAGGTCGCGATCGGCCAGCGTGCCGTCCGCGGCGAACGCGCTCTCGGCGTCGGGGACGGGCAGTTCGCGGTCGATCACACGCGCGCCGGCGGCGGCGAGCGACTTGCGCAGCTCGGCCTGCGCCCAGACGGCGCCGAACATGCCGGTGCTCGTGCCGACGACGGCGGCGGGCTTGTTCATCAGCACGGCGCTCGCGAACGGGCGCGAGGCCCAGTCGACGGCGTTCTTGAGCGCACCGGGAATCGACGAGTTGTACTCGGGCGTCGCGAACAGCAACGCGTCGGCCTGGGCGATCTGCGCGCGCCAGTGCTCGACGGCCGGCGCCGGCGCGGACTCGTCGTCCTCGTCGAACGGCGGGATCGCCTTGAGCGCGTCGAACTCGACGAGCTCGACTTCGGGCGGCAGCAGCGCGGCCGCCGCCCGAAGCAGGCGCAGGTTGTGCGAGTCGCGGCGCAGCGATCCGGAGATGCCGAGAACACGCAGCATGTCGTTACTCGGCGTCGGCCTGCGCGAGCTCGAGCTCGACGGTCAGCTTGACGTCGTCGGCGAGCGCGAAGCCGCCCTTCGGCAGCGGCGCGTTCCACTCGAGGCCGAACTTCGTGCGGTCGATGACGGTCTCGAGCGTGACGCCGATCTTGATGGCGCCGCCGAGGGTCTCGTGCGGGTCGGTGATCGTGCCGCGGGCCTCGACGGGGTGCGTCTGGTCCTTGATCGTCAGCTCGCCGTCGAGCACGAGCTCCTCGCCGTTGCGGCGGATCTCGGTCGAGGAGAAGCGCAGCTGCGGGTAGCGCTCGACGTCGAAGAAGTCGGGCGATCCGAGGTGGGCTTGGAGGTTCTCGTCCTTGACGACGATCGAGCCGGCGTCGACGGTGCCGTCGAGTCGCGCGGTCCCGTCGTCGGCGACGGCGAGCGTCGCGTCGAAGTGGTCGAAGCGGCCGCGGAACGTCGCGACGACCATGTGCTTGACGGCGAAGCCGGCGGACGAGTGCGTCGGGTCGAGCGTCCAGGTGCCGGCGGGAAGCTTCGTCTGGGTCTCTGCGGTGGGGGCTGACATCGGTTCTCCTTGTGCGTTCGAGTGGTAGACGATCGCCGTCCCGGGGATAGCGGACTGCGGTCCGTATAGGCGCTATGCTAACACAAATGGACCATGGTCCGGTAAATCTGGAGGATAGACTCACGCTCGTGCACGACGACGGCGAGCGGCTCGCGTTGCCGATGCTCGTGTCGCCGCGGCACGAGCGGGCGGACGCGGCGCGCAACCACGCGACGATCCTCGCGACCGCGGGAAGGCTGGTCGCGGCGCAGGGTGCGTCGTCGGTGACGATGGACGAGGTCGCGTGCGCGGCGGGCGTCGGCAAGGGGACGCTGTTCCGCCACTTCGGCGACCGTTGCGGGCTGATGCGCGCGCTGCTCGACGAGCGCGAGCGCGCGTTCCAGGAGGGCTTCATCCGCGGCCCGGCGCCGCTCGGCCCCGGCGCGCCGGGGCGCGAGCGCCTGATCGGGTTCGGCGAGCGGATGCTCGAGCACATCGAGATCCAGGGCGACCTGCTGCTCGCCGCCGAGCACGGGGCGCCGGGCGAGCGCCTGCGCCACAGCGTCTACGGCGCCTACCGCGCGCACGTCACGGCGCTGCTGCGCGAGAGCGGCTGCGACGGCGAGGTCGGCTACCTCGCGGACGTGCTGCTCGGCGCGCTCGCGAGCGAACTCGTTCACTTCCAGCGCCAGGAGCTCGGAATGTCGCGGAGCGTGCTGGCGCGCTCGTGGCGTGATCTGGTGTGTGCGCTGGTGCCCGGCGCCTGACGCGACGGCGTCGACGCGCCGGCGCCTTCGCGCGAAACCGCTGCGCTATCGTCGTCGCCCGCGATGCCGCCGCGCAAAGCAACCGAGTCGAGAGACGTCGAGGAGGCGCTCGCCGCGCTGCCGAAGGCGGAAGCTTTCGTCGAACGTCTGCAGGCGCGCTTCCGCCCGTTCATGACGCTCGAGCCGGGCGGCCGCATGCTCGACATCGGCGCGGCGCAGGGCGTCACGACGATCGCATGGGCGAAAGCCGGCTACGACGCGTGCGGCGTCGAGCCGTGGGTGCCGGCGATCGAGGCGAGCAGGCAGCTCGCCGAGCGCCTGGGCGTGGCGATCGAGATCCGTGAGGGGCCGGGCGAAGCGATCCCGTTCGAGGAAGGGAGCTTCGACTACGTGCACGCGTACTCGGTGATGGAGCACGTCGACGACCCGATCGCGGTCTTCAAGGAGGCGTACCGCGTGCTGAAGCCCGGCGGCGGGTTCTTCTTCTCGACGACGAGCCGGCTCTGTCCGATGCAGAACGAGATCTCGCGCTTCCCGTTCTTCCCGTGGTACCCGCGACGCGTCCAGCTGGCGATCATGGACTGGGCGGTGCGCGAGCGTCCGTGGCTGGTCGGCTACACGACACGACCGGCGCTGCACTGGTTCGAGCACCGCAAGACGCAGGCCGACCTGACCGAGATCGGCTTCACGCGACTCGTCAACGCCTGGGAGTTCCGCGCCGCCTCCGGTGAACTGAGCGGCGCGAAGCAGATCGTCGTGCAGGCCGCCGCCGAGAGCTCGGCGGTCCGCCTGCTCGGCAACTGCGTCTTCGGCGCGGTCGAATACCTGGCGGTCAAGTAGGCGTGGTTTGCTTCAGGCATAGTTGGGCATTGAGCACGTGATGAGCACGCCGGCACAACAGATCCCGTCGCTCGAGCTCGCTGCGGCCGAGCGGATCCCGCAGCTCGGCTACGGCGTCTTCCAGGTGCCGCCGAGGGAGACCGAGCAGGCGGTCGCCGAGGCGCTCGCGGTCGGCTACCGCCACATCGACACGGCGGCGGCCTACCGCAACGAGGGCGGCGTCGGCACGGCGCTGCGAGCGTCGGGCCTCGCACGCGAGGAGATCTTCCTGACGACGAAGTGCTGGAACGAGGATCAGGGCTACGAGCAGGCCAAGCGCGCGTGCCGCGAGAGCCTCGAGCGGCTCGAGCTGACGCACCTCGACCTCTACCTGATCCATTGGCCGGTCCCGGCGCACGACCGCTACGTCGAGACCTGGCGGGCGTTCATCGAGCTGCAGTCCGAAGGGCTCGTGCGCTCGATCGGCGTCTCGAACTTCCAGCCGGCGCACCTCGAGCGGCTGATCGCCGAGACGGGCGTGACGCCGGCGATCAACCAGGTCGAGCTGCACCCGTACTTCCAGCAGGCCGGCCTGCGGCGCGAGCACGAGCGCCTCGGCGTGCTGACCGAGGCGTGGAGCCCGCTCGGGCAGGGGCTCGAGCTCGAGGACGGCGTGATCGCCGAGATCGCGCAGGCTCACGGCAAGACGCCGGCGCAGGCGATCATCCGCTGGCACCTGCAGGTCGGCAACGTCGTGATCCCGAAGTCGGTGACGCCGGAGCGCATCCGCGAGAACTTCGACGTCTTCGACTTCACGTTGAGCGACGCGCAGATGGACGCGATCGCGGCGCTCGACGCGGGCACGCGCATCGGCCCGGACCCGGACACGTTCGTCCGACCCTGAGCGGTGGATGGCGCGGCGCATCGAGATGACGCGATGACGACCGGACCGGTGGCGTTCCTCGGTGCGGGCGGCACGATGGGCATCGGGATGGCGCGCAACATCGCGCGCGCGGGGATCGAGGTGCTCGCGTGGAACCGCTCTCGCGAGAAGGCCGAGCCGCTCGCCGAGGACGGCGCGCGGATCTGCGACTCGGCGGCCGAGGCGGTCGCGGGGGCCGCGGAGATCGTGACGATGCTGAGCGACGCCGACGCGGTGCTGGGGACGATCGGCGGCGAGGGCGGCTCGGATGGCGCGCTAGCGCGCGCCGCCGAGGGCAGCGTGTGGGCGCAGATGGGCACGATCGGCGAGCAGGGGACGGCGCGCTGCATCGAGCTCGCGCGCGAGCGCGGCGTCGCGTTCGTCGACGCGCCGGTGCTCGGCACCATGCAGCCGGCGCGCGAAGGCAAGCTCGTCGTGCTGGCGTCGGGCCCGGACCGGCAGCGCGAGCGCATGCGAGGCATCTTCGACGCCGTCGGACAGCGCACGCTGTGGGTCGGCGAGGCGGGCGCCGGCAGTCGCCTGAAGCTCGTGACGAACGCGTGGCTCGTCAGCGTCAACGAGGGCATCGCCGAGGCGGTCGCGCTCGCCGAGGGACTCGGGCTCGACCCGTCGCTGTTGCTCGCGGCGATCGAAAGCGGCCCGCTCGATGCGCCGTACGCGCGGATGAAGGCGAACGCGATGATCGCGCGCGACTTCACGCCGACGTTCGCGCTGAAGCACGCGACGAAGGACGCGAGGCTCGCGGTCGCGTCGGCGCGCGAGCGCGGGCTCGACCTGCCGGTGCTCGAGGCGATCGCCCAACGGATGCAGGAGGCTGTGGCGGAGCATGGCGATGAGGACCTCAGCGCGACGTACCTGACGAGCGCGCCGGGCGCGGCTTCGGCAAACGGGGACTGAGCGCACGGCGCACGCCGTTCTGCCGGGCTCACCGCCCGGGAGCGAGCCGGCGGAGCGCGCGACCGCGTCGCCGGCGCGTCGCCGCACGCTACGCTCGTCGCCTGTTGTCCGAGGGACACCGATCATCGCGCCGGGCGGCGCCGACGGGGAAGCAGGCGGTGCCGCTCGTCGCGTTCGGCCTGCTCGCGGCGGCGCTGCTCGGCTGCGGCTCGGCGACGGCGCACAGCCAGAAGCCGAAACTCGGCGCCGTCCAGAAGAGCCCGGCGCGAACGCTGTCGGTGAGCGCGACGCCGACCGGGCCGCCGCCGCCGGCGGGCGGCTGGTCGGTCGCCTACGCGGACGCGTTCGGGGAGCCGATCGGCGCTGGGCGCGGACACGACAACACGTGGTTCCCGAACAACTGCGCCGTGATGACGAGCTGCCACGGGTTCAACGAAGACGAGCGGGAGGTGATGAACCCGAGCGCGGTGGGTGAGACGGCGGACGGCCTGAAGCTGACGTGCACGTACACGGCGGCGGCGCAGGCGCCGGGCGCGAAGCACTACCTCTGCGGCACGCTGCGCGGCCAGAACCAGCGGGTTCGCGGCTACCGCTTCTTCTCGTGGTCGCCGGGCAAGGGCCAGACGCTCGTGTTCGAGGCGATCGCGAAGCTCCCGCCGAACACCGGCGAGGCGGATCCGGCGTGGTGGAGCAACGGGCCGCCGTGGGCCGACACCGAGGTCGACTTCTTCGAGGGCGGTGGCGCGAGCGAAGCGCACACGACGGGCTGGAAGACCGACGGCCTGTACACGGCCTGGTTCGCGGCGCCGCATCTGGCCGCGAACAAATGGGGGTTCGCGACGGATCCGTCGCTCGCGTTCCACACGTACACGTTCGAGATCGCGCCGAACGACACGTACAGCGTGTGGATCGACGGCGTGCCGCAACCGTGGGCGACGAACGTGGGCCCGGCGCGCCCCGATCTGTCCGCGAAGACGACGCTGATCCTGAGCTACGCGCTGCGGGAATGCGGGTGCAAGAGCGGCTTCACGCGCGGCACGCGCGAGTTCGACGTCAAATCGGTCGCGGTCTACGAGGACGCGGCGCACGCGGGCGTCGGCATCGAAGACGGAGGCCTCGCGCCGGGCACGGTCATCGGGTAGCGCGCTGACCACCGGCCGGCCTTCTTCCTCGCGCGGCAACAGCTTGTTGACACCGAACGTGCGCAGGTTTGCGCAGGATTGCTGGTGACTGGACAGGGGTAGTGAGGTTTCAGGGCCCGGCGAAGAGCTGGAGCCGACGAAGTTTTACGACGGATCCGCAAAGAGGGCGTCGCAGAGCCCGGCGATTCGTTCGAGAGGAGGCGGGGTCCGTTGACTTCGACACCGCATGTCAGGCAACGCAGGAACGCCGATCGCGGGGAGCTCGATCGGTGGGCTGGGCTGCGCGATCGTGCTGGAGCGCGGCGCGCGAGCGGGGTGTGGAGCGCGCTCGCGGCGTTGGTGACTGCGCTGACGCTCGGCGCGTTCGCCTCGGCGCTCGCGCCGGCGCTCGCGCAGGCGCAGCGGCCGGCGCCGACGGGGCTGCGGCTGACGCCGGCGACCGAGTCGATCGCGGTCACGTGGAGCGTGGCGAGCACGTCCGGTCTAACCGGGTTTCAGGTGCGCTGGAAAAAGCAGGGCGGGGGCGGCGGCGGTCACGTCGAACTGCCGCGCGGCGCACGCTCGTACACGATCACGCAGCTGCGTCACGCGAGCTACGAAGTGCGCGTGCGCGCGATGTACGAAGGTCGCGCGGCGGGCTTCGTCGAAGCCGAAGCGACGCCGCTGCCGGGCAAGGAAGAACCGCCGGAAGAAGAAGTGACCGAAGAAGAAGAACCGCCCGAAGAAGAAAAGCCGGGCGAAGCGACGGTGAGCGCCGTTCCGACCGGGCCGGCGACGCCGGCGGGCGGCTGGTCGGTCGCCTATGCGGACGCGTTCGGCGCGCCGCTCGGCGCGGGCGCGGGGCACGACAACACGTTCTTCGCGAACAACTGCGCGAAGACGAGCAACTGCGCCGGCTTCAACTCGGACGAGCTGGAGGTGATGAACCCGAGTGCTGCGCTCGTGACGGCGGAAGGCCTGAAGCTGACGTGCACGTACAGCGCGACGGCGCTGCAGCCGGGCTCAAAGCACTACGTCTGCGGCGCGCTGCGCGGTCTGACCGAACCGGTCGCGGGCTACTCGTTCTTCAAGTGGTCGCCGGGCAAAGGCCAGACGCTCGTGTTCCAGGCGATCGCGAAGTTCCCGCCGAACACCGGCGAGGCGGACCCCGGCTGGTGGACGAACGGGCCGCCGTGGAGCGACACGGAGGTCGACTTCTTCGAGGGCGGCGGCGCGAACTCGTCGTACACGAGCGGCTGGCGGACGAGCCCGATGTACACGGCTTGGTTCGCGGCGCCGCACCCGACGGCGATCAAATCGGGGTTCGCGACGGACCCGTCGCTGGCGTTCCACACGTACACGTTCGAGATCACACCGAACGACACATACAGCGTGTGGATCGACGGCGCGCTGCAGTCGTGGGCGACGAACATCGGACCGGTGAAACCGGACCTCGCGGAGAAGGCGGGCCTGATCCTGAGCTACGCGCTGCGCGAATGCAGCTGCCGGAGCGGCTTCACGAGCGGCACGCGCGAGTTCGACGTGAGATCGGTCGCGGTCTACGAGGACAAGGCGCACGCGGGCGTCGGCATCGAAGACGGCGGCCCGGCGCCGGGGACGAGCGTCGCGAAATAGCGGCGTCGTCTAGCGGCGGCCTTCGCCGAGCCCGCGCCGCATGCGCTGCACGCGGCGCAGCTCCTGCACGGCCTCGTCCTCGGCGACGAGCGGGCCGACGCCGGAGGCGCCGCCGAGCAGCTCGGGCTCGAGACGGCTGCGGACGAGCTCGCCGGCGACCTGGTCGACGCGCTGCGCGCCGGCGCCGGGGCGCGAGCTGACGCAGCGCGTCATGCGCTTGCCCTCGAACAGGAGCCCGACGCCGTCGTCGAGCGCCCAGCCGCCAGGGAGCGTGCCGTCGCGGACGGCGGCGAGCCAGACGGGCAGGCGCTCGGGCTCGCCGTCGGCGTGGACGGTCAGCGAGCCGTCGAGCAGGCCGAGGCCGGCGAGCGGTTCGGGCGCGCCGCTCGAGCGCGTGACGCCGCCGTCGAACCAGCACATCGCGCCGGCGCTGAGGCCGGCGAGGACGGTGCCGGAGCGCCACGCGCGGACGAGCATCTCGTCGAGCGCGTGCGCGCGCCAGATCGCGAGCAGGTTGCGCATCGAGCCGCCGCCGACGTAGATGATGTCCTGCTCGAGCACGATCTCGTGCAGCGGGCGCGTGCTGTCGTGCAGGCGGAAGAGGGAGAGGTGCTCATGCTGGCACCAGCGGTCGGCGAAGCGCGCCTGGAAGGCGTTGATCTGCGCGGTCGTGTCGCCGGAGGCGGTCGGCAGGAACAGCACGCGCGGCTGCTTGGAGTCGGTCAGCGAGAGGACGAAGTCGTCGAGCAGCGGGTTGCTCGGCTCCATCGTGAAGCCGCCGCCGCCCATCGCGAAGATCCGGCGACGCTCGAGCGGGACTTCAGGCTTGGCGCTCACGCCCTGACCCTAGCGCTCGCGGCTCACGCGGGCAGCGGCTCTGGCGCGGCGGGTCTGCGCACCGAGCGCCGGCGCGGCCGGCGCGAGGAGACGGCGGCCGGCGCGCTCGCGGGGCTCTCCTCGGGTGGCGCGTCGCGCGCCGCCGGCTGCTCGCCGAGGTAGCTGACGTCGAGCGGCGTCTCGACGACGCCGTCGCCGGTGTGCTCGACGTGATAGGCGCGGCCGTCGGCGCGCGAGCTGACGACGCGCTTCAGACGCGTGCGGCGGAAGTGCAGCGCGACGCCGTCGTCGGCGGCGAAGCCGGCGCGCATGCCGTCGCCGACGAAGCGGTGGTACTCGGCGCGGCGCGCGGGCTCGGCGTCGTAGTGGACGCAGTTGGAGTAGGGCAGGAAGCCGAGCCCGCGCACGCCGCGCGGGGCGCCGTGGAAGGCGGAGAGCGCCTCGTCGAACCAGCAGAGCGAGCCGGCGGACGGGCCGCAGAGGATGATGCCCTTGCGCCAGGCCTTGCGCAGGATCTCGTCGAGCCCGTAGGCGCGCCAGGCGCCGAGCATGCTGACGACGTTGCCGCCGCCGACGTAGATCAGGTCCTGCGCGAGCAGGTGGCTCGCGAGGTCGTCCTCGACGCCGCCTGTTCCCTGGTCGCGGCGAAACAGCGAGACGTGACTCGCATCACACGTCGCGGCGAAGCGCCGGTAGAAGCGCACGATGTAGTGGTCGGCGTCGCCCGACGCGGTCGGCAGGAAACAGATGCGGGGGCGTTCGGCGTCGGTGAGCGACAGCACGTAGTCGTCGAGCAGCGAGCTGTCGCGCTCCATCGAGAAGCCGCCGCCCCCGAGGGCGACGATCTGCGGCGTTCTTGGTCCCATCGTCTCGTCTCGCCTCGCTTTGGTCGAACGGCGTAGCTCGAACAGCGTCGCCTGAGATTGCCCGCTCGGGCGGGGCGCGAATATGGACCGTCGTATGAACTTGGCCGGCGCCGCTGGACATCCGGCGATGGCGCGCGCTTAGAGTGTGGACGTGACTGCGCAAAGCGACTCAAACGGCGCGGGCGGCGCGCTGGCGATCGCGTTGCGCGGCGTCGTCAAGCGCTTCGGATCGATCGTCGCGGTCGACGGCCTCGACCTGGCGGTGCCGGCGGGCGTCTGCTTCGGCCTGCTCGGGCCGAACGGCGCCGGCAAGTCGACGACGATGCGGATGCTGACGGCGCAGGCGCTCGCGGACGCGGGCGAGATCGAGGTGCTCGGCTACGAGCTGCCGCGCGAATCGAAGCAGGCGCGGATGGAGATGGGCGTCGTGCCGCAGCTCGACAACCTCGACGTCGAGCTGACGTGCCGGCAGATCCTGACGGTGTTCGCGCGGCTCTACCGCGTGCCGAAAGGCGAGCGCGCGGCGGCGGTGCAGCGGGCGCTCGAGATCGCGAACCTGGCGCCGCGCGCGGACACGATCGTGCGCGAGCTCTCGGGCGGGATGCGCCGGCGGCTGCTGGTTGCGCGCGGGCTGATCCACGAGCCGCGCCTGGTGCTGCTCGACGAGCCGACGGTCGGCCTGGACCCGCAGGTGCGCCAGGAGCTGTGGTCGCTGATCGACGGGCTGCGCGCGGGCGGCGTGACGGTGCTGATGTCGACGCACTACATCGAGGAGGCCGAGCGGCTGGCGGACGTCGTCGCGGTGATGTCGCACGGGAGGATCGTCGCGCAGGGGACGCCGGCGGAGCTCGTGCGCGCGCACGCCGGCGAGCAGGTCGTCGAGGTCTACGCGTCGCCGGAGCAGCTCGCGGAGCTGAGCGAGCTGAGCGCGAGCCGCGGCTGGCAGAGCCGGCGCAGCGGGCCGGCGCTGGCGATCATGCGCGCGGAGGAGCTCGACGGCGAGGCGCCGGAGGGCGTGCGCCGCCCGGCGAACCTCGAGGACGCGTTCGTCGCGCTGACCGGAGAGGAGATCGAATGAGATCGAGGATGGCTTGCGGGTGGCGTCGATGAGCGCGCAGGCGGGAGCGTTCGACGCGGAGCGGCCGGTGCGTCGCGTGCGACGCCTGGAGCCGGCGGCGCTGGCGGCGGTGATGAGCCGCGATGTCGTGATCTTCGGGCGCTACTGGAAGGCGACGACGTTCTCGTCGGTCGTGCAGCCGACGATCTACCTGCTCGCGTTCGGGCTCGGCTTCGGGACGCTCGTGAAAACGATCGGGCACGTGAAGACGATCGAGTACATCGCAACGGGGACGGTCGCGACGGCGGTGCTGTTCAGCTCGGCGTTCCCGGGGATGTTCAACACGTTCGTGCGCTGGCAGTTCCAGCGCACGTACGACGCGATGCTGGCGACGCCGCTCGACGTCGAAGAGCTGATCACGGCGGAGATCCTGTGGATCTCGCTGCGCGCGGGCGTCTACGGGATGGCGCCGCTGATCGTCGGGCTGGCGTTCGGGCTGAGCCCGGAATGGGGGATGCTGCTCGTGCCGGCGGTCGGCTTCGTGACGGGCTTCGGCTTCGCGGCGTTCGGCGTGCTCGTGGCGGCGATCGCGAAGACGATCGACAACTTCAACTACATAACGAGCGCCGTGCTGACGCCGATGTTCCTCGTCGCCGGGACGTTCTTCCCGGTCTCGGCGCTGCCGGACGGCGTGCGCCAGGTCGCGCAGGTCAACCCGCTGTACCACTGCGTGCAGCTCGTGCGCGACTGCTCGCTCGGCGACCTGCACGTCGGCGACCTCGGCCACGTCGGCGTGCTGCTCGCGTTCGCGCTGCTGATGTGGCGCCTGGCGATCTGGCGGCTCGGCGACCGGCTGATCGACTGAGCCGCTCCGGCGGCACGCGCCTTTAGGAAGTTTGAGGGCGCTCTCACACTGCTCCTACACGCGGGGTCCATGCTGCGCGGCATGAGCTATTCATGGCAGTCCACCTCCGCCGCACCGGCCGTCGCGCCGGCCCCTCGCATCGACACGTCCGTTCGCGTCGGCGCAGGCGCGACGCGCGAGCGCCGCCGCCTGCAGGCGCTCGCGCGGCGGCTGCCGCGCCCTGAGCTGAGCGCGCTGATCGCGCTCGCGGCGCTGCTGAACCTGTGGGCGCTGAGCCGCAACGGCTTCGCGAACGACTACTACAGCGCGGCGGTGCGCTCGATGAGCACGAGCTGGCACAACTTCCTGTTCGCGTCGGCGGACCCGAGCGGCGTGATGACGGTCGACAAGCCGCCGCTGGCGCTTTGGGTGCAGTCGCTGTCGGTGCGCGTGTTCGGCTACCACCCGCTGAGCATGCTCGTGCCGCAGGCGCTGATGGGCGTCGCGAGCGTCGCGCTCTGCTACGACCTCGTGCGCCGGCGCTTCGGACGGGTCGGCGGCTTCGTCGCGGGCCTCGCGCTCGCGCTGACGCCGATCACGGTGGCGATCTCGCGGCACAACAACCCGGACGCGCTGCTCGTGCTGTGCTGCGTCGCGGCGCTGTGGTGCGCGTTGCGCGCGCTCGAGGACGGCCGCACGCGGTGGGTCGTGCTCGCGGGCGTGTGCGTCGGGCTGGGCTTCGAGACGAAGATGCTCGTCGCGCTCGTCGTGGTGCCGGGCATCGCGCTCGCGTACGTGCTCGTCGCGCCGCGCGGGCGGCTGCGCGCGGTGCGCCAGCTGCTGGCGGGCGGCGCGGCGACGGCGCTGGTCGGCGGCGCGTGGCCGCTGCTCGTGACGCTGACGCCGGCGGCCGATCGTCCGTGGATCTCGGGGACGAGCGACAACAGCATCTTCTCGCTGATCTTCGAATACAACGGCGTCGGGCGCGTCGACGGCCAGACCGGCGGTCCGGCGGGCGCGGCCGGCGGCGGAGGCGGGACGATGTTCGGCGGCTCGACGGGTCCGCTGCGCCTGCTGAACTCGGCGCTCGGCGGCCAGGCGGGCTGGCTGCTCGGCTTCGCGCTCGTCAGCGCGGTCGGCCTGCTCGTGCTGACGCGCCTGCGGCGCGCGGACGCGCGCAGCGGCTGGCTCGTGGCGGTCGGCGGCGCGTTCGCGACGACGGCGGTGCTGTTCAGCTTCGCGAGCGGCATCTTCCACCCGTACTACGTCTCGCTGCTCGCGCCGTTCGCGGCGGCGCTCGTCGGCGCGGGCGCGGCGCAGATGCTCGGCGGCGGCCGCGCGACGCGGATCCTCGCGCCGCTCGCGCTGGCGGGCGGCGTCGCGACGGAGCTCGCGGTGCTGCACGACTACCCGGGACAGCTCACGTGGCTGCCGCCGGTGCTGATCGCGGCGTGCGTGCTCGCCGGGCTCGCGCTCGCGCTCGTGCACTCCAAGCGCGCGCGGCTGGCGGCGGCGGGCGTCGGCGTCGCGGCGCTGCTGCTCGCGCCGTCGGTCTGGGCGCTCGACACGCTCGGGCACGCGACGAGCGGGACGTTCCCGGAAGGCGGTCCGGCGAACGTGCAGCGCTCCGGCGGCGGCGCGTTCGGCGGCCCGGGCGGGCGTGGCGGCTTCGGCGGTTTCGCTCCGGGGGCTGCGGGCGCCGGCGCGTCGGGCGCGAGCGCCTCGGGCCAGGCGTCGGGCGGGCAGCCGCTGTTCGGCGCGGGCGGCGGCGGATCGGGCACGGCTCGGGCCGCCGGCCCGCCGCAGGGTGCGCAGACGGGCGGATCGTCGGCTGCCGGCGGACCACCGGGGCTCGGCGAAGGCTCGGGCGCGGCGGGCGGCGGCACGGCTTCGGGCGCGGGCGGCTTCGGTGCTCGGGCTGGCGGCGCGGGCGGCTTCGGTGGCGGCGGGCCGGGCTCGCCGATGGGCAACAGCCGCACGCTGACGCAGGCGCTCACGTACATAAAGCGGCACGGCGGCGGCACGATCGCGGTATCGAGTCAGTCGAGCGCGGCGTCGGCGATCATCGCGAGCGGCGCGAAGGTCGCGGGGATCGGCGGCTTCTCGGGTCGCGAGAGCGATGTCAGCGCGAGCTGGCTCGCGCAGCGCGTGAGCTCGGGCGCGATCCGCTGGGTGCTCGTCGAAGCGACGGGCGCGCAGAGCGGCGGGCGCGGACTGCCGGGCGACACGCGCGCGGGCTCGAAAGCGGCGATGACGGCCGCCGCGAAGGCGTGCAAGCGCGTGACGCTCGCGACGAGCGAAGGCTCGAGCGGCGAAGCGACGAGCGCGAGCTCGGTCGCCGGCGGCTCGGGCAGCAGCGAAAGCACGAGCGGGCTGTATGACTGCGAGGGCCGCGCAGCGGCGCTCGCGGCGGCCTGAGCGACGGCTGTCGGCTCACGAAGGCGAGGTTTCGCCGGCCGCGTGGTCGGTGGCCTCGCCGCCTCGTCTGTGCCCGACATCTAGAGACGCTTTGGCTCTTCTCGTCAGATTGCGGAGCCCGGCCAGCCGGCCAGCCGGACTCTGCGAAGCTTGAGGAAGGAGGACTCTCGGTCGATGCGTCCAAATACTGCGGGTGGATCGCAACTTTTGGGGAACAGAGGAGTCAAATAGGGCATAGGTGCCCGGACTCAGGGAGGTCGGTATGAGGTCTAGTGTCCGCTTTTCGTTCGTAGCGCTGCTCGTCGGCGTGATTGTCGCGTTCGCGGCGCCCGCGGCGGCGCAGGCCGCGTTCGGCGTCGAAAAATTCTTTGCCGCGAACTGCAAAACGGCCGCGTGCGAACCGGCAGACGTGACGACGGAAGCGTTCACGCAGGCGGGCGGACACCCACCGGCCGGGATTACTGACTTCACGGTCAACAACCACGTGATCCAGACTGTCCCGTTCACGGCCGTTGCGCCCGACGGGCTCGTAACCCACGTGCGTACTGACGTTGCGCCGGGCGTGAGCACGAACCCCGAGGCCGTCGCGAAATGCTCCGAGGAAGAATTCGGCGACAAAGAACTCGCGCCGGGGACAGGTGCGTTCGCGGAACCGAAATGTCCGACCGGCGCGGTCATCGGCGAAAACAAAGTCGTAGTGCTCGTCGAAACCGAAACCAAAGGCATCTTCGCAAACGTGCCGCTTACGGGCACCGTCTACAACATCGAACAGCCGACCGGACTCTCGTCGCTGTTCGGCGTCGCGCTCAGCCTCGAACCGCTCGGCAAACCCGGTGTCTTCGCCCACACGCTGATCGAAGGGCACGTCGAATGGGCGAGCGACTATCACGACTACTTCGAAATCAACGTCTCGCCCGCGCTTCCGCTGATCAGCTCGCGTCTGGTGTTCAAAGGCAACATCGGCGAAGGCGAAGCGCCGATCGGGAGCGGTGGCTTCCTGACGAACCCGACGAGTTGTACCGGCATCGGTCCGCAGACGACCTCGAAGATCACCCTGAAATCCGAGGAAGGCGCGACGGGGGAAGGCTCGTACGAAGGGCCGGTCGGCTCTGAAAACTGTGGCGCCGTGCCGTTCGGCTTCGGCGTCGGCCCGAACTTCGGCCTGACGCCCGAAACGACCCAGTCCGACGCCGCCGACGGCATTACGACGACCGTTAGCGAGGGACATGACCTGAGTCCGACCGGGATCGACTCCTCGCAGGTCAAGTCGGCGACGATCACACTGCCTGAAGGCCTCACGATCAACCCGACGGCCGCGCGCGAAGTGACGGAAGCGTGCACGCCGGCGCAGATCGGGATCGGCACACGCAACGAAGTCAAATGTCCGGCCGCATCGAAAGTCGGCACTGCCACACTCGACGTCCCCGGCCTGCCGGCTGAATCGCTGAAGGGCACGATCTACCTCGGCGGCGAAAACAGCGGGAAAATCACGAAACCGCCCTACACGATGTACGTCGACGCCGAGTCCGAACAGTACGGCTTGTCGGTGCGACTGAAAGGCACCGTTGAACCGGACCCAGTCACCGGCCAGTTGAAAATCGCGTTCGGCCAAGCGCCGGGTCAGCCGCCGGAACAGCCGTTCAGCGCCCTGACGCTGCACCTGGACCGGCGGACCGTTCGCGCCACTGGCCAACCCGCTCGCATGCGGTGCGGCGGGTAGCCAGGCGAGCTTCGTGCCGTTCTCGTCTCCGAACGGCGCGTTCTCGCCGTCGATCAACCCGTTCACGGTCGACAGCAACGGCTCGGGCGGCGCGTGCGCGGCGACTCCGCCGTTCTCGCTCGCTCAGGCGACGTCGAACCAGACGTCGACGGCCGGTGGCCACACGAGCTTCACGTTCGCGCTCGGCCGCAACGACGGCAATCAGTACGTCTCGAAGGTGCAGACGACGCTCCCGGCGGGCCTCGTCGGCGCGATCCCGACCGCGACGCAGTGCGGCGAAGCCGAAAGCGAACGCGGGCTCCTGCCCGGCATCGAGCCAGATCGGTGAAAGCCAACGTGACCGCCGGTGTCGGAGCAGCGCCCTATCCGTTCAAAGGTCCGGTCTACCTGACCGGCCCCTACCAGGGCGCGCCGTTCGGCCTGTCGATCGTCGTGCCGGCGAACGCCGGGCCGTTCAACCTCGGCAACGTGGTCACGCGGGCGACGATCAACATCGATCCGTACACCGCGCGTGTAAACGACGACGGCGACGCTCCCGCGCGTGTACCAGGGGATCCCTTCTGCGCCTGCGCAGCATCAACGTGTCGATCAACAAGCAGGGCTTCCTGTTCAACCCGACGAGCTGTGGCGTGCTGGCGACGGAAACGTCGCTGACCGGCTTCATCACGCCGGGCTCGAACGCGGGCGCGACGCAGAGCCTGTCGACGCCGTTCCAGGTCGGCAGCGCAACGCGCTCAAATTCAAACCTGCGTTCATCGCGAGGGACCAACGCGAGGACGTCGAAAGCGAACGGCGCCGAACTCGAAACGACGCTCAACGAGGTTCCGGGCAACGCAAACGTGAAGTCGGTCAAGGTGCAGCTGCCCAAGCAGCTCCCGTCGCGACTGACGACGCTGCAGAAAGCGTGCCCGGCGGCGACGTTCGAATCCAACCCCTACCATTGCCCGCCCGGCTCGTTCGTCGGCGGCGTGAGGGCGAACACGCCGACCCTTCAGGACAAACTGAAAAGGCCCGGCGATCCTCGTCTCGCATGCGGCGGCCGCGTTCCCCGACCTCGACCTCGTGATGGAAGCCGATGGCGTCCGCGCGATCCTGGTCGGCAACACGGACATCAAAAAGGGCATCACGACGACGACGTTCGCCTCGACGCCCGACGTGCCCGTGTCGAGCATCACGGTCAACCTGCCGATCGGCGCGCACAGTGCGCTGGCGGCGAACGGGAACCTGTGCGCGAGCACGCTGCTGATGCCGACGACGATGACCGGTCAGAACGGCACGGTCGTCAAACAGAACACGAGGATCGGCGTCGCGAACTGCGGCGTGCGGGTCGTCGGTCACAAGGTCGTCGGCAACACGGCGTACATCACCGTGCAGACCTACGCGGCCGGCCGCATCAGCGGCAAAGGCGCAAGCCTGGCGACGACGTTCCGCGGGCTCCGCGGCGCCCAGAAAGCAGCGACGCTGAAGGTCAACCTCTCGCGCGGCGGACGTTCGCGGCGCAAGCCGTTCAACGTCAAGGTCCGCGTCGGGTTCGTGCCGAAGGCGCGCGGCGGTAAGAGCTCGGTCGCGTTCGTGACCGTCAGGTTCCGCTGACTGGAGGCCCTCCAGCGGTGAGCGCACGAGGGGCGGCCGATTGGCCGCCCCTCGGCGTTCCGGCCCGAGACTCCGCGCCGCGGCGCCGCACTGCGCCTTGCCCGCCGCTGGGCTATGCCCTAGATTGACTGTATGGGCGTTGTCACAGGTACGGATACCTCAACGCCGATCGGTGCTGCCGAGTTGCTGCTGGCCGGCGTCCGTCGGCTGTCGCTGCTCGCCGACAGCGCACGCGACGTCGACGGCGTCTACCGCGCGCTCGCCCGCGAGCTGCTCGTCTCGCCGGGCGCCGAGGAGGTGCACGTGCACCATCTCTCGTCGGGCGAGGAGGACGAGCTCGTCGTCGTCTACCTGTTCGACGGCGATGGGAGGCTCAGCTACCTGCTGCCGCGCGCCGAGCGCCCACCGGGGGTCAGCTGGGTCGCGCACACGGGCCGCAACGTGTTGATCGCCGACCAGAGCAAGATCGCCGAGAGCATGCCGCGCCTGACCGAGACGGGGACCGCGAGCGGCGCGCTGCTGCTTCCGCTCGTCGAGCACGGAGAGGTCGAGGCCGTCGTGACGCTCGTGCGGCGCGTTACCGGTCCATTCGACAAGCGAGCCGTCGAGCTCGCACGCACGCTCGTCGACCAGACGGCGACGGCGCTCGCGCTCGTGAATGCGCGCGCCGAGGCCGGGACGGACCCGGTCGCCGGCTGCCTCAATCACCGTGCGATGCGCCGGCGCCTTGACGAGGAGATCGAGCGCGCCCGCCGCGCCGGCAGCCCGCTGTCGTGCATCCTGATCGACCTCGACGACTTCAAGCTCGTCAACGACGAGCACGGCCACCAGGCGGGCGACGCCGTCCTGCGCGACGTCGTCCACGCGCTCGTCGGCGAGTTCCGCACGGCCGATCGCGTCGCGCGCTACGGTGGCGACGAGTTCGTCGTGATCCTGCCGAACGCAGATCTCCGCGCTGCGGCCGCCGCCGCGAACCGCGCGCTCGAGCGGATGCGCCTGGTCTCGACGTCACACGGCGAGTCGGGCATCTCGGCGTCGATCGGCGTCGCCGAGTGGCGCGCGCCGATGAGCACCGACGATCTGCTCGAGGCATGTGACGTCGCGCTGCTGCGCTCCAAGCGCGAGGGCAAGGGCCGCGTCACGCGCGCGCCCGAGCCGATCGCCTGAGCCGGGCGCCTCGCGGGCACGAGCAGGTCTCTCGGTCCACGCGCCTCGCGCGGGCGCGGCGCAGGACTCTGCGAGACTGCTGCTCAGTCCGCAATGCCAGCCAGAACGTCCGGGAGACGCGTATGACGCAGAACAGCTTTGGCGCGAGCGGCACGCTCGAGGTCGGCGCGAGCCGCGGTATGAGATCTTCCGCCTCGACGCGCTCGCAGGAGCGCTTCGACGTCGCGCGACTGCCGTTCTCGCTGAAGGTCCTGCTCGAGAACCTGCTGCGCACCGAGGGCAACGGCTCGGTCGACGCCGCCGACATCGAGGCGCTCGCGCGCTGGGATCGCCGCAGGCGCGAGCCGAGCACGCGAGATCGCGTTCACGCCGGCGCGCGTGCTGCTGCAGGACTTCACCGGCGTGCCGGCGGTCGTCGACCTCGCGGCGATGCGCGACGCGATCGCGGAGATGGGCGGCGACCCGGCGCGGATCAACCCGCTCGTGCCCGGCCGAGCTCGTGATCGACCACTCGGTGCAGGTCGACGCGTTCGGCACGCGCGACGCGTTCGCGCGCAACGCCGAGCGCGAGTTCGAGCGCAACGCGCGAGCGCTACGCGTTCCTGCGCTGGGGCCAGGACGCGTTCGACGAACTTCGCGGTCGTGCCGCCGGACACCGGCATCTGCCACCAGGTCAACCTCGAGTACCTCGCGCGCGTGGTCTTCGTCGACGAGCGCGACGGCGCGGCGCTGGCCTACCCCGACACGCTCGTCGGCACCGACTCGCACACGACGATGGTCAACGGCCTCGGCGTGCTCGGCTGGGGCGTCGGCGGGATCGAGGCCGAGGCGGCGATGCTCGGCCAGCCGATGTCGATGCTGCTGCCGCAGGTCGTCGGCTTCCGGCTGCACGGCGCGCTGCGCGAGGGCGCGACCGCGACCGACCTCGTGCTCACGGTCACCGAGATGCTGCGCGAGAACGGCGTCGTCGGGCAAGTTCGTCGAGTTCTTCGGCGCCGGCCTCGCGGGGCTGCCGCTCGCCGACCGCGCGACGATCGGCAACATGTCGCCCGAGTTCGGCTCGACCTGCGCGATCTTCCCGATCGACGCCGAGACGCTCCGCTACCTGCGCTTCACCGGCCGCCCGCCGAGCAGATCGAGCTGGTCGAGGCCTACGCGCGCGAGCAGGGCCTCTGGCACGACGCCGGCGCGCCGCGAGCCGACGTTCTCGCGACACGCTCGAGCTCGACCTCGGCGACGGTCGAGCCGAGCCTCGCCGGGCCGCGCCGCCCGCAGGACCGCGTCCCGCTGAGCGAGGCGCAGCGCGGCGTTCCACGAGGCGCTCGCGACTTCATGCCCGACGCGACGGCGACCAGGCGACGCCCAGCGACGAGGCCGTCGCGGAGTCCTACCCGGCCTGCGATCCGCCCGCGAACGAGCACGGCGACGGCGCGCTCGCGAGCGCGCCGAGCACCGCCGAGCTCGCCGCGAGGCGGCACGGCGACGCGCTGCCGCACGACGGCTCGCGACGGCGCGAGCGTGACGCTCGACGGCGAGACGTTCGAGCTCGACCACGGCGACGTCGTGATCGCCGCGATCACGAGCTGCACGAACACCTCGAACCCGTCGGTGATGGTCGGCGCCGGGCTGCTCGCGCGCAACGCCGTCGAGCGCGGCCTGCAGCGCAAGCCGTGGGTGAAGACCTCGCTCGCGCCCGGCTCGCGGGTCGTCACCGAGTACCTCGAGCGCGCCGGGCCTGACCGAGCCGCTCGAGCAGCTCGGCTTCAACCTCGTCGGCTACGGCTGCACGACCTGCATCGGCAACTCCGGCCCGCTGCCGGAGGAGGTCTCCGACGCCGTCGACGAGCGCGACCTCGCGGTCGTCGCGGTGCTCTCGGGCAACCGCAACTTCGAGGGGCGCATCCACCCGCGACGTGAAGATGAACTACCTCGCCTCGCCGCCGCTGGTCGTCGCCTACGCGCTCGCCGGGACGATGGACATCGACCTCGCTGCACGACCCGCTCGGCACAGGACGCGGACGGCGAGCCGGTCTACCTGCGCGACATCTGGCCCGACGAGCAGCGAGATCGCGAGACCGTCGGCGACGGCGGTGCAGTCGGACATGTTCCGCAAGAGCTACGCGCGAGGTGTTCGACGGCGACGAGCACTGGCAGCGCGCTCGACGGTGCCCGACGCGGCGAGCGCTTCGCCTGGGACGCCGAGTCGACCTACGTGCGCCGGCCGCCGTTCTTCGACGGCATGCCGCGCCGAGCCGCGGCCCGTCGACGACATCGCAGGGCGCGCGCGTGCTCGCGCTGCTCGGCGACTCGGTCACGACCGACCACATCTCGCCGGCCGGCGCGATCAAGCGCGACAGCCCCGCCGGCGCGCTACCTGCAGGAGCACGGCGTCGAGCCGCGCGACTTCAACTCCTACGGCGCGCGCCGCGGCAACCACGAGGTGATGATGCGCGGCACGTTCGCGAACATCCGCCTGCGCAACCTGCTCGGCGGCGGCGCGCGCTGCCGAGGGCGGCTTCACGCGCCACCTGCCCGACGGCGAGCAGATGACGATCTACGACGCCGCGATGCGCTACGCGCGAGGAGGGCGTGCCGCTGGTCGTGCTCGCGGGAAGCGAGTACGGCTCCGGCTCCTCGCGCGACTGGGCCGCGAAGGGCACGATGCTGCTCGGCGTGCGCGCCGTGATCGCGCGAGAGCTTCGAGCGCATCCACCGCTCGAACCTCGTCGGCATGGGCGTGCTGCCGCTGCAGTTCCCCGACGGCGAGAGCGCCGCGTCGCTCGGCCTGACCGGCGAGGAGAGCTTCGCGATCGCCGGCGTCGCCGACGGCGATCGGCGCGGCCAGGGCGGCGACGCGCCGGCGCACGGTGCGCGTCAGGGCCGAGCGCGACGGCGCCGACGCGGTCGAGTTCGACGCGCGCGTGCGGATCGACACGCCGATGGAGGTCGAGTACTACCGCCACGGCGGGATCCTGCAGTACGTGCTGCGCAGCTGCTCGCGCGATGAGCGACGCGCCCGGGATGGACGCGCCGGACGCCGGCGAGGACGACCTCGAGGGCCACGGCAAGGCGCCGATGGGCGCGCCGCCGGTCCTGCTCGAGCTGCTCGCCGCGCGCGGGCCGTCGGGCTACGAGCACGTGCCGGCGGCCGTCTGGAGCGAGGCGGCGAGCCAGTTCGCGTCGGTCGACACCGACGTGCTCGGGACGCCGGTCGCGCTTGTCGCGCCGAAGCACGGCTTCGAGTCGGCGGCGCGCCGGCTGATGGTCATGGGCCACATCGACGAGATCGGGCTGATCGTCACGCACATCGACGACGACGGCTACCTCTGGTTTCGCGCGGTCGGCGGCTGGGACGCGCAGATCCTCGTCGGCCAGCGGCTCGTGATCGACACGCGCGAGGGCCCGGTGACCGGCGTCGTCGGCAAGAAGCCGATCCACCTGCTGCGCGAGGAGGAGTCGAAGAAGGTCGCCGAGATCCGCGAGATGCACATCGACATCGGTGCGCGCGACGGCGATGAGGCGCGCCGGCTCGTGCGGATCGGAGACGTCGCCGTGATCGACGCGCAGCCGGCGTCGCTGCCGAACGGCCGGATCACGGCGCGCGCGCTCGACAACCGCCTCGGCGCGTTCGTCGCGCTGCAGGCGGCGCGGCTCGTCGCCGAGGCCGGCGGCGGCGAGTGGGAGCTCGCGGCCGTCGCGGCGGCGCAGGAGGAGATCACGTTCGGCGGCTCGCGCACGAGCTCGTTCGCGCTCGCGCCGGACGCGGCGATCGTCGTCGACGTCACCCACGCGACCGACGCGCCCGGGATCGACGTCAAGGAGAGCGGCAAGCACCGGCTCGGCTCCGGCCCGGTCCTGAGCCGCGGCTCGACGCTCAACCAGGCGCTGTTCGAGCTGCTGTTCGAGACGGCGGAGGCCGAGCGGATCCCGTTCACGCTCGAGGCGAGCTCGCGCGCGACCGGCACCGACGCCGACGCCGTCCACCTCGCGCGCGGCGGGATCCCGACGGCGCTCGTCTCGATCCCGCTGCGCTACATGCACTCGCCGGTCGAGCTCGTCCAGCTCGACGACGTCGAAGCGTGCGCGCGACTGATCGCCGCGACCGCGCTCGCGCTCGACGCCGGGATGCGTTTCTCGGGCTGATCGGCGAGAGCGCGCACCGGGACCAACCGCCACGGCGAGTGAACCGGTATCGTCCGAAATTCGAAGGTCCGGACACGGAGGCCTACCGGGGGATGCGGCGGAGATCGATGCGCTGGATGCGCAACTCGTTGGCACTTGCGATCGTGCTGTCGTTCGCGCCCGCAGCATCGGCGCACGCGGCGATCGTGACGAACGCCGGCGATGACCTGCGCACTGGGTGGTACCCGGAAAGCTCGGCGATCACGCCGCAGCTCGTCAGCGGCGGCTCCTTCGGACGGCTTTGGTCGGCGACGGTCGAAGGACAGGTCTACGCGCAGCCGCTGCTCGCCAACGGCACGCTGCTCGTCGCGACCGAGAAGAACGACGTGTATGGCCTGAACCCGGCGACCGGTGCGCTGCAGTGGTCGAAACCGCTGAACCTCGGCACCCCGTGGAACCCGGCCGACATCGGCTGCGCCGACCTGACGCCGTCGATCGGCGTGACCGCGACGCCGGTGATCGATACGAGCACGAACATCGCCTACATGACGCACAAGACCTACGCGTCGGGCACGAGCGGTCCGGCGAAGTGGTTCATGGATGCCGTGAACCTGGCGAGCGGGAAAGAGGAACCGGGCTTCCCGGTCGAACTGGCCGGCACCGCGCAGAACGCGCCTGGTCGCACGTTCACGCCGACGACGCCAGCTGCAGCGCCCGGGCCTGCTGCTGCTCGAAGGCGTCGTCTATGCGGCGTTCGGGGCGCACTGCGACACGGCGCCGTGGCAGGGATGGATCTTCGGCGTCTCGACCGCCGGCAAAGTCACGGCGCGCTATGTCGACAACACGACGCAGGAAGGCGCCGGCATCTGGCAGTCCGGCGCCGGGCTGACATCCGACGGTCCGGGAACGATCCTGTTCACGACCGGCAACGGCGGCGCACCGAGCAAACCGGCCGCCGGCAGCGCGCCGCCGGCGAACCTCGGGGAGTCTGTCGTGCGTCTGCGCGTGCAGTCCGACGGCTCGCTCAAGCCGGTCGACTTCTTCGCGCCGTTCAACGGTCCGACGCTCGACAAAAGCGATTCGGACTTCGCCTCCGGCGGCGTCACGGGGCTCCCCTCCGAATACTTCGGCACGCCGTCGCTGCCGCACCTGGCGGTCGCCGACGGCAAGCAGGGCTACCTCTACCTGCTCAACCGCGACTCGCTCGGCGGCGTCTCGCAAGGGCTGGGCGGCTCGGACAACGTGATCCAGCGCCTCGGCCCGCGCGGTGGCGTCTGGTCGCGCCCGGGAGTGTGGCCCGGAGAAGGCGGCTACGTCTACATCCCGACGTCGAGCGGCTCGAGCGCCGGCGGCAACCTCGACGTCTACAAGTACGGCGTGTCGGGCAGCGGCACGCCGTCGCTGTCGCTCGCCGGCAGCTCCGAAGATCCGTTCGGCTGGGGCAGCGGTGCGCCGGTGATCACCTCCGACGGCACGACGCCCGGGACCGCGCTCGTCTGGATCGTGTGGGAGGCGAACAGGACGGGCGCCGACGCGCAGCTGCGCGCGTACGACCCGGTTCCGGTCGGCGGGCATCCGGTGCTGCGCTACGAGTCGCCGATCGGCACCGGCTCGAACTACAGCACGCCGGGCGTCGGCGCCGGGCGGCTGTACGTCGGCAACCGCGAAGGTAAGGTGATCGCCTTCGGCTCGCCCGTCAAAGCGCCGCTCAGCGGCTCGGCGCTGTCGTTCCCGGCAACGACCGACGGGCAGACGCGCGAAGCGACGCTGACGATGACGGCCAACGAAGAACTGACGCTGACGAGCGTCGGTTCCAGCTCGAGCCAGTTCAAGCTCGGCGCGTCGACGCCGGCGCTGCCGGCGACCCTCACGGCGGGGCACACCGTCAGCGTCCCGGTCACGTTCGCGCCGAGCGGGACGGGGCTCGTCAGCGGGACGCTGACGGCGACGACCGAAGCCGGCCAGGAAGTCACGTTCGCGCTGTCCGGAACCGGTCAGGCGGTCTCGGCCGAACTGGTCACCTCGCCGCCGGTGCTGTCCTTCCCGGCGACGGCGATCGGCGGCGAACGCGCCGAAACGGCCACGTTCCGCAACGGCGGCGCCGAACCGCTGAAGATCGAAGACGTCAAGTTGCCGGGCGCGCCGTTCAGAACCGAAGGCGCCCCGAAAGCAGGTGACACGATCGCGCCCGGCGGCACGATCACCGTCACGGTCGTATTCGGCCCGACGAGCGGCGGCCTGTTCGAAGATGCGATCGAACTGCAGACGAACGGCGGCGACGGCAAGGTCGCCCTGTCCGGCAGCGCCGGTGCGCCCGGCATGCTGCGGATCGACGGTGAAACGACCGAATTCGGTCCCGTCGCCATCGGCGCAACGGCGACGCGCTCGTTCACGATCACCAACGTCGGCGGCACGGCGGTGCCGATCACGAAGTCCAAGCCGCCGATCGGTGGCGAGTTCACGGCCGACACGCTGCTGCAGGAGGGCGTGACGATCCAGGCCGGCGAAACGGTGACCGAGCAGGTCACGTTCGCGCCGACGGCGGCGGGTGAAGCGCAGGGCGAATGGGCGATCAACGGCGAAGACACGACCGGGCTGCACCGCGTGCAGTTGCTCGGGACCGGCATGAGCGTCGCGCCGGGCGAGCCCGAACCGACGCCGACGCCTGCACCCGGCCAGACGCTCGCCGGCCCCGGCGGCGTCTCTCAGCAGAGCGTGCTCGGCTCGCTCGAAGCCGTGCCCACGCACGGGGTGCCGCTCACGCTCGCGACGACGCGCCTGATCGAGTCGCGGCACGGCACGGTCGCCGTCGAGGTCGTCTGCGCGAGGTGGGCGCAGAGCTGCACCGGCAGCGTCGCGCTGCGGGCGACGTTGCCCGTCGCGCGCGCGGGCCGACGGGGCGCGCGCGTGACGACGACGCTCGCCACGGGCTCCCTCGCGCTCCGCGGCGGCCAGACGCGCGTGCTCGCGCTGCGCCTGACGGCTGGCGCGCGAACGCTGCTCTCGCGGACGCGCGTGCTCGCGGCGTATCTGTCGATCGCCGCGCGCGACCCCGCCGGGCTGCGTCAGGCGACGCGCGCCGCGGTCACGATCCGCGCGGTGCCCCGCCGCGCATAGCCCGGCGGGGCGCTGAGCGCGCCGACGCGGCGAGACCGCTCAGGCGGCTTCGAGCTCGGTCGTCGGGACGATCTTGTACACCTCGCCCGGGCAGCCGCCGATGACGAGCATCCGCAGGCCCTGCGGGCCGGCGAACACCTTGCGCCTGACGTTCGGCGCGACGCGGATCAGCGTCTCCTGATCCATCTCGGCACGCTCGCCGTCGATCTCCATCCAGCCGGACCCGGCCAGCGTCACGAAGACCTCCTCCTGGCCGCTCTCGGCGTGGTCGTGCTCGGGGTAGCCCTCGAAGCCGGCGGGCAGCTGGATCACCTGCATGCCGAACGCCGTGACGCCGAGCTCGGCACGGGCCTTGACGAACCCACCGCCGTGACTCGCCTGCATGTCGCTGATGCGCTTCGCTGTGTAATCGCTCATTAGCCGACACTAACCGATCGGCATGAGGATCGCGAGCTGGCGCGACTGCGCGAGCACGGTTCCGTCGGAGGACCAGATCACGCCGTCCTCCTCGAAGAAGCCGTCGTGGACGACGCCCGAGCGAAAGCGCGCGAAGCACAGCTCGTGCGGATCCTCGCCGGCCGGGCGCGCGCGGAAGTGGATCGTCAGATCGATCGTCGGCGAGGTCGCCGGCTCGCTCATGCGGATGAACGGCGGCGAGAACAGCGCGTCGCTGAAGAACGCGAGCGACAGCGCGTCGAGCGGGCGCGGCTCGGAGAGGCCGAGCCAGGCGCCGATCTCCATCGGCTCGCTCGCGCCCTGGAACGGGATCGCGCCGATCCGCGGCTGCAGGACGAGATGGCGCGTGAACGGCGGCGCGCCGCGGAACAGCGGCACGCCCGACTTGCGCTCCGCGTCGGGCGGCGCGACGTCGGGCAGCGGCAGCTCGGCGGCGGCGGGCGCGCTCCACGGCACCGAGAACGCCGCGAGCGCGAGCGCGACGAGCGCGCCGTCCTGCTCCATCCGCGCCGACAGCGTGCTCAGCGAGCGTCCCGCGCGCTCGACCGTCGTCGCGATCGTCGCCGGCCCCGGCGATGGCGCGCGCGCGTAGTGGATCGTCAGCGAGCGCGGCGCGCGCGCCGGATCGGCGACGGTCGCGACGAGCGCACGCAGGAGCATCGCCGCGAGGTAGCCGCCGTGCGGTCCGCGCCCGGCGCGCCAGTCGGAGGAGACGTCGACCGCGAACAGCCGCCGACCGCCGGCGCGGCCGTCGTCGTCCTCGCGTGAGAGCTCGCGCACGGCCGTGTCGCGGTCGAACGCCGTCGGGCCCGCGGCGCCGGGCTTCGCCGAGGCCGTTTGCGCGGCGATCACCGGCGCCGGCGCGTCCGCGCCGCCGCGCCCGCCCGGCGCTTCAGCCACGCACGAGCCGCTTGTAGGTGATCCGGTGCGGGCGGTCGGCAGCCGCGCCGAGCAGCTCGTGGCGGTGCTCCTCGTAGGCCTCGAAGTTACCCTCGAACCACGTCACCTGAGAGTCGCCCTCGAACGCGAGCACGTGCGTCGCGATGCGGTCGAGGAACCAGCGGTCGTGGGAGATGATCACCGCGCAGCCCGGGAATTCGAGCAGCGCGTTCTCGAGCGCGCGCAGCGTGTCGACGTCGAGGTCGTTCGTCGGCTCGTCGAGCAGCAGCAGGTTGCCGCCGCTGCGCAGCAGCTTCGCGAGGTGCACGCGATTGCGCTCGCCTCCTGAAAGGGAGCCGATCTTCGCCTGCTGGCTCGAGCCCTTGAAGTTGAAGCCGGCCGTGTACTGGCGCGAGTTGACCTCGCGCTCGCCGACCTTGATGTGCTCGTAGCCTTCGGCGATCTCCTCCCAGACCGTCTTGCTCGGATCGAGCGCGTCGCGCGACTGATCGACGTAGGCCAGCTGCACCGTCCCGCCGAGCTCGATCGCTCCGCCGTCGGGCGACTCCTCGCCGGTGATCATCCGGAACAGCGTCGTCTTGCCGGCGCCGTTCGGGCCGATCACGCCGACGATGCCGGCGCGCGGCAGGTCGAAGCTGAGGTCCTCGATCAGCAGCCGTTCGCCGAACCCCTTGCGCAGGTCGCTCGCCGTCAGCACCTTCTCGCCGAGACGCGGCCCCGGCGGGATGTGGATCTGGACCTCGTCGAGCTTGACGTTGCGCTCCTCGGCGACGAGCTCCTCGTAGCGCGCGAGGCGCGCCTTGGACTTCGTGCGCCGCCCCTTCGGGTTCGTGCGCACCCATTCGAGCTCGGCCGCGATCGTGCGCTCGCGCGCCTTTTCCGAGCGCTCTTCGTGAGCGAGGCGCACCTGCTTCTGCTCGAGCCAGCTCGAGTAGTTGCCCTCGTAGGGGATGCCCTTGCCGCGATCGAGCTCGAGGATCCAGCCGGCGACGTTGTCGAGGAAGTAGCGGTCGTGCGTGACCGCGACGACTGCGCCCTTGTACTCGGCGAGGTGCTGCTCGAGCCACGCGACCGACTCCGCGTCGAGGTGGTTCGTCGGCTCGTCGAGCAGCAGCAGGTCGGGTGCGCTCAGCAGCAGCCGGCACAGCGCGACGCGGCGGCGCTCGCCGCCGGAGAGCGTGCTCACGTCGGCGTCCGGCGGCGGCAGGCGCAGCGCGTCCATCGCGTATTCGAGCTGCGTGTCGAGGTTCCAGGCGTCGGCCGCTTCGATCTTCGCCTGCAGCGCGCCGAACTCGTCGGCGACCTCCTCGGAGTAGTTCGCCGCGAGCTCGTTGAAACGGTCGAGCAGCGCCTTCGTCTCGGCGACGCCGTCCTCGACGTTGCCCTTGACGTCCTTCGACTCGTCGAGGTGCGGCTCCTGCTCGAGCATCCCGACGCTCGCGCCCGGCGCGAGCTGCGCCTCGCCGCGGTACTCCTGATCGACGCCGGCCATGATCCGCAGCAGCGTCGACTTGCCGGCGCCGTTGTAGCCGAGCACGCCGATCTTCGCGCCCGGGTAGAACGCGAGCGTGATGTTGTCGAGCACCGTCTTATCCGGCGGGTGCAGCCGCGAGAGGCGGTGCATCGTGAAGATGTACTGAGAGGACATTGGCAGGCAGGATAGGACCTGGGCGGGGTCGCTAACGTTGTCGGGTCATGCCCACCACGGTCCTGGATGTCGAGCAGCACATGCTCCTGCTGGAGCTCGAGGCGCCGTTCGACAAGCGCGACGTGCAGCTCGCGCGGCGGCGGATGGCCAAGCGCTGGCACCCGGACATCGCGCCGGCTGGGCGCCAGTTCGAGCACGAGCGCCACCTGAAGGCGATCAACGAGGCGGCCGACCAGCTCGAGCGGCTCGCCGAGGGCTCGCGCGGCGGCAAGGTCTCGCGCAACGCCGTGCGCGCGAGCGCGAGCGCCGCGCGCCGCGAGCGCGAGGAGGCCGGTAGGCGCGCCTACGAGGCCGAGCAGCGCGCCCGCGAGCACGCGGCCGATCGCGCCAAGCACGACCCGTTCGGCAGCCGCGTGCCCGACCACTCGGTCGTGCACCGCTACGCGCGCTGCCTCTCCTACCCGGAGTGGGGCGTCGGCACGGTCGCGGGCATCTACTTCACAGAGGATCCCGAGGGCGGCGAGGACGTGCAGCAGTGGGCGCGCGTCAAATTCAGCCACGGCGTCCGCACGGTTCCGGCCGGCAGCATGCGCTTCGTCGACTTCTCCAAGCCCGACCCGGCCGAGGAGCGCGGCGAACGCTTCATGCTCGCCGCGCAGCGCGCGATGGCCGAAGGCGAGTACGAGCTCGCAGCGCAGCGCCTGATCTACGCGCGCGACGCCGAGCCCGACAACGTCGCCGTGCTGCGCCTGATGACGCTTGCCTTCTGGCAGGCCGGCAAGCTCGAGGAGGCCGCGCGCGCCGTGCGCGACTGGGCGCGCGTCGACGGCGCGCGCCCGGCGGCGCACCGCTTCGCCTCGCGCATCTACGAGGACATCGGCGCCGTCGACCTCGCCGAGGAGGCCGCCGCGCGCGCGGTCGATCGCGGGCCGTCGGATGCGAGCGCGTGGGAGCGGCTCGGGCGGCTGCGGCTGCGGCTGCTCGACCGCGAGGGGACGCTCGAGGCACTGCGCCGCGCGACGGCGCTCGGCGCGAGCGGCGAGGACGTGCGCGATCTGATGATTCAGGCGCTCGCACTCGAGCCGCGCGTCGCCTCGGCGAGCTGACCGCCCGGGCGGCGGCCGGACCGCTAGAGGATGTTGACCGCGCGCGAGACGATCAGGCCGATCGTCAGCAGCGAGACGAGCGACTGCACGCCCATCACGATCTTCGCCATCGGCGTCAGCGGCATCGTGTCGGTCGGCGAGAACGCCGTGTTGTTCGTCAGCGAGACGTACAGGTAGTCGACGAACTTCGGCCGCCAGTCGCGCGGCTCGATCCGGTCGTCGCTCATCTGCGGGAACAGGAAGTCCGGCGGCCCGTCGTTGCCCGCCGCGCGTTTGCCCGGACCGCCGCGGTCCATCTCCCAGTACCAGAGCGCGAAGATCAGCAGGTTCGTCAGCCAGATCAGCACGCCGGCGACGATCAGGCCGCGGCCGTCGGAGACGTGATGGTGCAGCAGGTAGTGCGTCAGCGCGCCGAGCGAGAAGATGTTCGCGGCGCTGACGAACGCGGTCAACGAGAGCGCGACGCGCCGGCGCCGCGGGTGCTCGTCCTCGATGACGTTCGGCGTGACGACGATCAGCCCGAGCAGCAGCGCCCCCTCGAGCGAGGGCACGAGCCACGACGGGCCGGCCGTCAACGGCTCGGGCAGCAGCAGCTGGATGACGATCGCCGCCAGCACCGTCAGCTGCGCCGGCCAGAACGCCTCGCGGTCGGGCGGCGGCGGGTAGGAGCGTCCGGCCGCGGCGGGTTGAGCAGCCACGACGCGCAGCGTACGGCTCGGCTCGGCCGTAGCGCTAGCCTTGCGAGGGCATGGGCATCGAGAGTCCCGTACACCTGCTGTTGGTCGCGGTCGTCGCGCTCGTCGTGCTCGGCCCGAAACGGCTGCCGGACCTCGCCAAAGCGCTCGGACAGGGCATCCGCGAGTTCCGTCAGTCGCTCGACGACGGCGCGAGCGGGGCGCCGGCGGCGCCGCCGGCTGCGAGCGTCGTCTCCGCGCCGGCCGCATCCTCGGCGACCCCGGCGCTGCCGCCCGCCGACGGCGCCGAGACCTCGACGACGGCGCCCGCCGAGCAGCCGCACGAGCAGCCCGGCGAATAGTCTGCGCGTCTCTTCACGACCGACCGAAGGAGCGATCGCAGATGAGCGCCGAGCAGACCGTTGAGAGCACCGACGCAGCAGTCCTGAGCGAACGGCGTGGGAACGTGCTGCTGATCACGATCAACCGCCCGGACGTGCGCAACGCGGTCAACGGCGCCGTCGCGGCCGGCGTCGCCGGCGCGCTCGAGGAGCTCGACGGCGACGAGAGCCTGTCGGTCGGCGTTCTGACCGGCGCCGGCGGCTACTTCAGCGCGGGCATGGACCTCGGCGCGTTCGTCAAAGGCGAATCGCCGTGGTTCGGCGACCGCGGCTTCGCCGGCATCGCCCAGCGCGCGGCGCGCAAGCCGCTGATCGCCGCGATCGAGGGCTTCGCGCTCGCCGGCGGCATGGAGGTCGCGCTCGCGTGCGACCTGATCGTCGCCGCGAAGGGCGCGCGGATGGGCATCCCCGAGGCGAGCCGCTCGCTGATCGCCGCCGGCGGCGCGCTGCTGCGCCTGCCGCGGCGGATGCCCTACCACGTCGTCATGGAGCTCGCGCTGACCGGCGATCCGATGCCGGCCGACCGCTTCTACGAGTTCGGCGTCGTCAACCGCCTCGCCGAGCCCGGGAGCGCCGTCGACGTCGCGCTCGAGCTCGCCGCGCGGCTCGCGAAGAACGGCCCGCTCGCGCTGATCGGCTCCAAGCAGATCCTGCAGGAGCAGTTCGACTGGCGCAGCGCCGAGATGTGGGAGAAGCAGGGCGAGATCTCCGGCCCCGTGTTCGCCTCCGAGGACGCCAAGGAGGGCGCGAGCGCGTTCAAGGAGAAGCGCGAGCCCGTCTGGAAAGGGAAGTGACGGCCTAGCGGCCGGCCAGCCGCTTGCGCTTCTTCTGGCGGCGGATCTCCCGCCAGCGCTTGAACAGGGCCCACATCAGCGCTCTCCCGGCGTCTTGCGCGGGTACTGCGAGATCGGCTTCTCGAGGTCGATCGCGGTCGTGACGATGCGGTTCTGTTCGGCGATGTGCGCCGCCGGGTAGCCCTCGCCCGGGCTCGCGCGCTCGGGGCGGCCGATGTAGCCGAAGCGGATCTCGTGCGGCATGATCTGCATCAGCCGCGGGAACATGTGCGCCCGCGCGCCCATGTTGCGCGGCTCCTCCTGCACCCAGACGACCTCCTGCAGCTTCGGGTAGCGGCGCATCAGCTCGAGGATCTGGCCTTCGGGGAACGGGTAGAGCAGCTCGACGCGCGCGACCGCGAGGCTCGGGTGCGCGGCGCGGTCGGGATGCCCGACGAGGTCGTAGTAGATCTTGCCCGTGCAGAGGAGCAGGCGCGTGACCTCGGCGTCGTCGATGCCGGACTCGGCGAGCACAGGGTGGAAGCGCGACCCCTCGGCGAGGTCGGCGAGCGCGTTCGTCGCCTGCGGCAGGCGCAGCAGCGACTTCGGCGTCATCACGATCAGCGGGCGCTGCTTGGCGATCCGCGCCTGGCGGCGCAGCAGATGGAAGTACTGCGCCGGCGTCGTCGGGTTCGCGACGCGGATGTTGCCCTCGGCCGCAAGCGCGAGGAAGCGCTCGAGGCGGGCCGAGGAGTGCTCGGGGCCCGACCCCTCGTAGCCGTGCGGCAGCAGCAGCGTGAGCCGGGAGGTCTGCCCCCACTTCGCGAGGCCGGAGACGATGAACTGGTCGACGATCACCTGCGCCGAGTTGACGAAGTCGCCGAACTGCGCCTCCCACAGCACGAACGTCTCCGGCGCCTCCTGGCTGTAGCCGTACTCGAAGCCCATGCACGCGAGCTCCGACAGCGGGCTGTTGTGCAGCTCCAGCGGCGCGAGCGCGTCGGGCAGGCTCTGGATCGGGCAGACCGTCTGTCCGGTCTTCGCGTCGTGCAGGACCATGTGGCGCTGGCTGAACGTGCCGCGCTCGGTGTCCTGGCCGGTCAGGCGGATCGGCGTGCCTTCGGTCAGCAGCGAGGCGAACGCGAGCGCCTCGGCGTGCGCCCAGTCGATCGTGTGCGCGTCATCCTCGAGCGCCTCGCGCCGGCGCTCGAGCTGTTTGACGAGCTTCGGGTGCACCGTGAAGCCGTCGGGCACGCGCAGCAGCGCCTCGCCGAGGTCGCGCAGGCGCGCGGCCGGCACGGCCGTCTCGACCTCCGGGCTCGGCGTGCGGTCGAGCTCGTACTCGCCGGTCGCGTGCTCGCCGTGCTCGGCGGCCTCGATCTTCGCCTTCAGCCGCTGGTGCAGGAGCGTCATGTAGTCCCACACCTCCTGCGCCTGCTTGTCGACTTCCTCGCGCGTGACGATCCCCTCGGCGACGAGGCGGTCGCCCCAGAGCTCCGCGACGCGCTTCTTCGTCTTGATCTTCGCGTACATCTCCGGCTGCGTGTAGGCCGGCTCGTCGGACTCGTTGTGGCCGAAGCGGCGGTAGCCGATCAGGTCGATCAGCACGTCGTGGCCGAACTCCTGGCGGAACGCGAACGCGAGCCGCACGGCGCTCATGCACGCCTGCACGTCGTCGGCGTTGACGTGGATGATCGGGACGTCGAAGCCCTTCGCGAGGTCCGAGGCCCAGCGCGTCGAACGCGCGTCGTCGGGGTCGGTCGTGAAGCCGACCTGGTTGTTCGTGATGATGTGGACCGTGCCGCCGACCTTGTAGCCGTCGAGCGCCTGCAGGTTGAGCGTCTCGGAGACGACGCCCTGCGCCGGGAACGAAGCGTCGCCGTGGATCACGATCGGCACCGCCGCGTCGGTGTCCTGGTGGGCGTGCGGCCCCTGGCGCGTCGTCTGCGCGGCGCGCGTCGCGCCCTCGACGACCGGGGAGACGTACTCGAGGTGGCTCGGGTTCGACTCGAGGTTGACGCGGATCGTCTCGCCGTCGTCGAGCTCGTAGGAGCCCTGCGCGCCGTGGTGGTACTTGACGTCGCCGGTCCCGCCCTGCGGGATCGTCGTGACCGCCTCGAGCGTCGATGCGCCCTCGAACTCGGCGAAGATCGTCTCGTAGGAGCGTCCGAGGTTGTGCGCGAGCACGTTCAGCCGGCCGCGGTGCGCCATCCCGATGACGACCTCCTTGCCGCCGTGCGCGGCCGACAGCTTGATCAGTTCGTCGAGCATCGGCACGGTCATGTCGAGCCCCTCGATCGAGAACTGGTGCTGGCCGAGGTACGCCTTGTGCATGAAGCGCTCGAGCGCGTCGACCTCGACCAGGCGGCGCAACAGCCAGCGCGCCTCGTCGTTCGTCAGCGGTTCGCGGAACGCGCCCGACTCGATGTGCTCGCGCAGCCAGACGCGCTGGCGGTGCGAGGCGATGTGCTCGATCTCGTACGCGATCGTGCCGCAGTAGGTCTCGCGCAGGTGCGGCAGCGCGTCGGCGAGCGTCGCGCCGGGGACGTACATGTTGAGCAGCTTCGCCGGGATCTTCGCCTGGATCTCCGGCGTCAGGCCGAGCGGCTCGGGGTCGAGCCCCGGGTCGCCCTCGGGCTCGGAGCCGAGCGGGTCGAGGCGCGCCGCGAGATGGCCGTGGCTGCGGAAGCGGCTGACGAGCGTGGTCGCGGCCTGCACCGCCTGCAGGAGCTCCTCGCCGACCGGCGCGCCCTGCGACGGCGCGGCGACCGCTTCGGCGGCAGCCGAGGCCGCGGCAGCCGGCGCCGGCGGTGGCGGCGGCGGGCCGAGCTCGACGCCGAGCGACGCGAAGACGTCCTCGTAGAAGCCGCGCTCGCCCTGCAGGTACTCCTCGACCAGCGCCAGGAAGCGACCGGACTCGGCGCCCTGGATGATCCGGTGGTCGTACGTCGAGGTCATCGTCATGACCTTCTCCGCGCCGATCTTCGCGCCGATCTGCGCGAGGCCCGGCGGGTAGCCGATCGAGCCCGTCGCGACGATCGTGCCCTGGCCGGTCATCAGGCGCGGGACCGACGCGACCGTGCCGATCCCGCCGGGGTTCGTCAGCGTGATGTTGGCGCCGACGAGGTCGTCGGCCGTCAGCGTGTTGGTGCGCGCCTTCTCGACGAGCGCGTCGTAGGAGGCGAGGAAGCGCGTCGAACGGCATGCCGGCCGGCGTCGCGGATCACCGGGACCATCAGCGTGCGCGAGCCGTCCTTCTTCTCGACGTCGACCGCCAGGCCGAGGTTGACGTGGCCGTCGTTGACGCGCGAGGGCTTGCCGTCGACCTCGGCGAAGTGGTCGGCCATCACGCGGCATCTCCTGCGCCGCGCGCGCGATCGCGTAGGCGATCAGGTGCGTGAACGAGACCCGCGCCCGGCCGCCTTCAGCTCCTTGCGCCGGCCGTCGAGCATCGTGACGGTGAGCGTCCGGAAGCTCGTCGCGGTCGGGATCGAGCGCGACTCGTCCATGTAGCGCGCGAGCGCCGCCGCGCCGCCGCGCAGCGGCTTGACCTCGGGCTCGGCGGCCGCGGAGGCGCCGTTGCCCGGTGCCGTCGCCGTCTCCGACGCGCCGTTGCCGGCCGCCGCCGAGAGCACGTCGGACTTGATGATCCGCCCCGAAGGGCCGCTGCCGGAGATGCGCGAGAGGTCGACGCCCTCGACCGCCGCGACGCGTGCGGCGACCGGCGAGACCTTCTCGTCGTCGGGAACGCCCGCGCTCGCGCCGTCGCCGGTGCGCGCGGCGCTCGCCGAGTCGCTCGCCGTTGCCGCAGCGGGCGACTCGGCGTCGCCGACGAGCGATCCGCGCGATCACCTGGCCGACGGTCACCGTGTCGCCCTCCTGCGCGAGCAGCTCCGAGACCGTGCCGCTCGCCGGCGCCGGCAGCTCGACGTCGACCTTGTCGGTCGAGATCTCGACGATCGTGTCGCTCGCCTTGATGAGGTCGCCGACCTGCGCGCGCCATTCGAGGATCGTCCCCTCGCTGACCGACTCGCCGGCGGCCGGCGTCACGACGTCGACGAGCCGTCCGCTCGCCGCACTTCCGCCGTTCGCGCTACCGCCGTTCGTCGCGGCGGGTGCGGCGTCGCGGGCTGCGGCGTCGCCGACGGCGATCCGCGCGATCACCTGGCCGACCGTCACCGTGTCGCCCTCCTCGACGAGCAGCTCGATCACGGTGCCCGCCGCCGGCGCGGGCAGCTCGACGTCGACCTTGTCCGTCGAGATCTCGACGATCGTCTCGTCCGCCTTGACGTGATCGCCCACCTTGACATGCCATTCGAGGATCGTTCCCTCGGTGACCGACTCGCCCGCCGCGGGGGTCACGACGTCGATTATCTGCTCCGTCGCCGTGCCTGTGGCCATTGATTCCCTACTCTAGCGCGGCTCGCCGGCGCTGCTCGCGCCGGCGCTTGCAGCGTCGCGGCGCTGCTCGCGGACGAACTCGTAGCTGCCGAAGAACGGGCCGATGCCGCCGAGCACCGCGACGGCGACGGCGAGCCGCAGCGAGACGATCCGCAGCCGCGCGGCCGTCAGGCAGGCGATCGACATGAAGATCCACAAGAGGCCGTGCGTGAGGCCGAGCACGAACGTCAGCGGCTGCGGGTTGCCGGCCGCGAACGCGCAGATCAGCAGGGCGATGTAAACGCACGAATGGATGAACGACGTCCACTTCAGTCGCTTGAACGTCAGCGGGCCGGCGCCCGCGCTCGACTCCGACAGCCAGCGGGCCATGCGCGGCAGCGCCTCGCCGGCCTCCGCGGGCCAGTCGTCGATCTCGCGCGGCCACCACGCGTACTCGTCGTGCTCGTCGTCCGGGCGGACGCGCTCGTCGTCGCCCTCGGCGATCCACGCCTGGCCGACGAACATGACCATCTTCTGCGGCAGGCAGATCAGCGCCTCGCCGCGCACGCGCTCGGGCGAGACCGACCACTCCTCGTCGAGCTCGCGTACGAGCGTCTCGGCCGGGCTCTCGCCGAGATCGACCGCGCCGCCCGCGCCGAGCGCCCAGCGCCCGGCCCACGACGCGACCCACGGCGCGCGCCGTCCGGCGAGCCAGCGGCCGTCGGCCGAGCGCGTGACGCAGAGCGCCGCGATGCTGCGCGACGCGTCGTCCGCGACGAGCCGCAGCGCCCAGCGCAGCGGCTGCAGCTCGAGCGCGAGCCCGTCGGCGTCGGCGCGGAAGTCGACGAGGCGCGCGGCGACGCCGTCGTGGCTCGGCGAGCCGCGCTCGCGCAGCCCCTCGATCGCCGCATCGGCCGCCTGCGACTGCGCCGGCGAGGGCTCGAACGGCTCCTCGCGCCAGCGCGCCTCGATGCGGTCGAGCTCCCACGGCCCGCGCGCGAGGATCTCGGGCTGCTCGGTGGCGATCTGGTCGTTTGCGCTGTGCATCTGAAGGTCCGTGCCGGCGCTCGCGCGCGCTTGGCTGAACGCTAGTGAGCATAGACTCGCGCGCGTGAAGATTCGTCGCCACAAGCACTGGGGCTGGGGCGACGAGGACCAGCAGCCCTCGGACGAGCAGTTGCGGGCGATCGCCGTCGCCGCCGGCGATCACCTCGGCCTGCCCGTCGGCGAGATCGAGGCTCCCGTCGCGCTCGAGGACGTCGTGCTCGCGTCCCCGCGCGTCGCGCCACCGGCGGCGCTCTCGGAGATCTGCGCCGCCGACGTCCATTCGCGCGCCTCGCACGCGCTCGGCAAGTCCTACTGCGACGTCGTCGACGGCTTTCGCGGACGCTTCGCGCACCCGCCCGACTTCGTCGCGCGCCCGCGCGAGGAGCGCGACGTCGAGCGGCTGATCGAGTGGTGCGCCGCCGAGCGCGTCGCCGCGATCCCGTTCGGCGGCGGCACGTCGGTCGTCGGCGGCGTCACGCCCGACGTGCCGTCCTCGTACAACGGCGCGATCACGCTCGACCTGCGCGCGCTCGACCGCGTGCGTGAGGTCGACGCCGTCTCGCGCGCCGCGCTGATCGATGGCGGCGCGAGCGGACCGGCACTAGAGCGCGAGCTCGGCAGAGCACGGCCTGACGCTGCGCTTCTTCCCGCAGTCGTTCGAGTACTCGACGCTCGGCGGCTGGATCGCGACGCGCGCCGGCGGGCACTTCGCGACCTGCTCACGCACATCGAGGACTTCGTCGAGTCGGTCCGCGCGATCACGCCGGCCGGCGCGTGGGAGTCGCGCCGACTGCCCGGCTCCGGCGCCGGCCCGAGCCCCGACCGGATGCTCGCCGGCTCCGAGGGCGCGTTCGGCGTGATCACGCAGGCGTGGATGCGCGTGCAGCCGCGGCCCGCGCACCGCGCTCGGCCGGTGTGCGTTTCGAGACGTTCGCCGTCGGCGCCGAGTGCGTGCGCGAGCTCTCGCAGGCGGGTCTTGACCCGAGCAACTGCCGCCTGATCGACGCGCGCGAGGCGGCGATGACGATGGCCGGCGACGGCGAGCACGCGCTGCTCGTGCTCGGCTTCGAGTCGACCGACCACCCCGTCGACGCCGCCTTCGAACGCGCCATGGAGATCTGCCGCGAGCACGGCGGCATCGTGGCCGAGCGCTCCGGCGCCGAAAGCGCAGGCGACGACTCGGCCGGGGACGCCGTCGGCTCCTGGCGCGACGCGTTCCTCGCCGCGCCGTACACGCGCGACGCGCTCGTCGCGATCGGCGTGCTCGCCGAGACATTCGAGACGGCGATCACGTGGGAGCGCTTCCCGGCCTTCCACGAGCGCGTGACCGCGCGCGCCGAGGCCGCGCTGCGCGAGGCGTGCGGCGAGGGCGGGCGCGTGACGGCGCGCTTCACGCACGTCTACGCCGACGGGCCGGCCGTCTACTTCACCGCGATCGCGCCCGCGCGCCGCGGCGAGGAGGTCGAGCAGTGGCGCCACGTCAAGCGCGCCGTCTCCGACGAGCTGATCGCCGCCGGCGCGACGATCACGCACCATCACGCCGTCGGGCGCGACCATCGCCCGTGGTACGACGAGCAGCGTCCCGCGCCGTTCGCAGCGGCGCTCGCCGGCGCGAAGGCCGCCGTCGACCCGCGCGCGATCATGAACCCCGGCGTGCTGATCGACGCGGGCGCGGACGGCGCGCCGGGCCGCCCGGACGGCGCATGAGGATCGCCGTGCTCGGCCCCGGCGGCGTCGGCGGGCTGCTCGCCGGTGCGCTCGCACGTTCCGGCGAGGACGTGACGGTCGTCGCGCACGAGTCGACCGCCGCGACGATCGCCGAGCACGGCGTGCGCGTCGAGAGCGTCAAGCTCGGCGCCTTCGTCGCGCGTCCGCATGCCGTCGCGCGGTTGGAGGAGCCCGTCGACGCGCTGCTCGTCGCGACGAAGTTCGCCGGCCTGGAGCCGGCGCTTGAGCGGATCGACGCGGCGCCCGGCGTCGTGCTGCCGCTGCTCAACGGCCTCGACCACATCGCGCTGCTGCGCCGGCGCTTCGCGCCGCAGAGCGTGCTCGCCGGCACGATCCGCGTCGAGGCCGACCGGCCGCAGCCGGGCGTCGTCGTGCACACGAGCCAGTTCCTGCTCGTCGAAATGGCGAGCCGCTACGACGGCGCCGCCGCGCCGATGCGCGCGCTCGCAGCGGCACTGATCGGCGCCGGCGTCGACGCGCGCGGCGAGCACGCGATCGCGGCCGACTCCGAAGCGCAGGTCATGTGGTCGAAGCTCGTTCGCCTCAACGCGCTCGCGTGCACGACGAGCGCCTACGACAAGCTGCTCGGCGAGATTCGTGAGACCCCGGCGCTGCGTGCCGACCTCGTCGGCGCGATCGAGGAGGCGACTGCGATCGGCCGCGCCGAGGGCGCCGAGGTCGACGCCGCGATCGCGATCGCCGAGCTCGAGCGCGCGCACGCGACGCTCGGCAGCTCGATGCAGCGCGACATCGCCGCCGGGCGCCCGCCCGAGATCGACGCGATCCCCGGCGCCGTGATCCGCGCCGGCGCCCGCCACGACCTGAGGTGCGCGACGATCGAGCGGCTCGTCGCGCTGATCCTCGCGCGCGTCGAGGGTCTCGCGCCCTAGCCGCTCTCGCGGTCGTGGCGCAGCAGCTCGAGCAGCTCGGCGTACGGGCCGACGAGGTACGCGTCGTCGCCCGGCGCCAGGCGCGTGTCGCGCCTTGGCGGGTGCTCGAGCGCGCGTGCGCTCGCCGCGCGGCGGATCGCGACGACGCGGACGGTCGCCGGCAGCTCGTGCATCGCCAGACCGTCGAGCCCGCCGCGGCTGCTGACGCGCAGGCGCGCGAGCAGGAACGGGTGGCTGCCGACGTAGAACGTGAACAGCACCTCGAGGCCGAGCGCCGCGCCGACGAACCACGGCGCGGCGATCGCCGACGTCGACCAGACGTGGCGGAAGCCGAAGCTCTGCTCGAGGCGGCGGCCGAGCTGGCGGTCGAACACGCGCAGCACGACCGGCACGTCGATCCAGCGCTCGCCGAGCTGGTCGCGGATCGCGAGGCCGGTCTCGATGTTCGTCAGGTCGTCTGACGTGAGGATCGCGACGGCGGCCGCCTGCGCCAGGTTGACGGCATCGAGCGTGCGCGCGTGCGTCGCGTCGCCGAGCACGATCGGCGCGCTCAGCGCGCGCGCCTCCGTCAAATTTGGGTTCGACTCCATCCGCTCGATCACGACGACCTCGGCGCCGGTCGCGAGCAGCCCTTCGAGCACCTTCATGCCGACGCTGCCGAGGCCGACGAGCACGACGTGCCCGCGCATCCCCGGGATCCGCCCGTGGCCGAGCGACTGCGCCAGGCGGCGGCTGACGAGCGCGTTCGTCAGCAGCGCGAACAGCGTCGTCGTCAGCGTCACGCCGGCGATGATCAAGAGGACGCCGAAGACGACCATCGCCGTCGGCTGCGCCGCGAACGAGTAGTCGCCGTAGCCGACCGTCGCGATCGTCTCGACCGTGAAGTAGAGCGCGTGCAGCACCGGCAGGTGCGATTGCCCGAGCGGCTCGCGGTAGGCGAAGTGCAGGACGACCGTCGAGATCGCGAGCAGCGCGACGCCGAGTGACAGCGCGATCCGCAGCGGACGATCGATGATCTGCGCGATCGCGCTGCGCTGGCGCTTGACGAAGCTGCGCGCCCGCGCCGTCGCCGCGGCCGTGCCGCTCGCGCTCGTCTCCTGGCGCACGAGCCCGGCCTCGTGCAGCTCCGCGCGCGTGCCGAGCAGCGTCACGCGGTCGCGCGCCGAGACCGGCTGGTCGCGGCCCGGGCACGCGATCAGCTCGTCGTCGGCCTCCGTCACGACGCCGATCGGCGCGAGGCTGCCGTACAGCTCGCGCAGCGTCCCGTCGCGCGGCGCGAGCACCTCGGCCGCGACGAACTCGGTCTCGCCGAGCTTGATCGCTCTCGCGCGGCGCCCGAGGCACGTTTCGACGACGGCCGGCGCGAAGAGCGCCGCGACGTCGAGCACGCCGACCGAGCGCAGCACGCCCTCGACCGCGTGCGCGACCGACGGGTTGTCGAGGTCGGCGACGACCCGCACGTCCGGGCGCAGGTCGCGGATCTGCAGGACGGTCTCGAGCGTGCGCAGGTCGGTGCGCTCGGCGCAGACGACCGCCGACGCGCCCGCGATCCCCGCGTCGAACAGCGGCTCCGACAGATGGCCGCCGCGCGGCAGGTGCGGGATGCCCCAGCCGCGCACGATTCGCGCGAGGCCCTCGCCCGACTCGTCGCTCAGCACGACGACGCGCGCGCCCGCGAGGTGCAGCTGCTCGACCGTCCGCAGCGCGACGTCGTTCAGGCCGCACACGATCACGTGCCCGACCCAGTCGCGGCACGCGCCCGAGTCGGGCGTCGAGGCGGTCGTCTCCGTTGCCACGCCGCGTCAGTCTGACGCCGCGCGCGATCCGCCGGCTTCGGCCGGGCGTCCAAAATCGGCGCGTTCGCTTGCTACGCGCAGAGAGACGCGGCCGACACCAGTCGTCGTCCGATCAAAAAAGAGGGAGACGAACCGCTACTGCTCGAACGGGTACGGCGCGGCGCCGGGAGCGCCGGTCGGGATCGACTGCGTCGAGATCGCCTCGACGACCTCCTGCGCGGACTCCTCGCGCTCCTCGTCGTGCTCGCCGTCGCACAGCACGCGGAAGTTGCCCGTCACGCCGCTGTCGGCGTGGATCGTGATGCCCGGCAGGATCTCCTCGCCCTCCTCGAAGCCGAGCCGCTCCATGTCGAAGAACGCCAGCCCGATGCCGTGCGCCGTGTGCGTCGGGTTCTCGCGGTCGTGCGCCGCGACCGCCTGCGCGAAGCGCTCGAGGTTCTTGGCGACCTTGCCCGTGTCCGACATCGGTTCCGTCAGGGTAGCGTGGGCGATATAGATAGGGCGATGGTCGGCGACGAGGTTATTCGTACGGATGGTCTGACGAAGACCTACGCCGGCGCGGACTTCGCCGCCGTCGATGGACTCGATCTCAGCGTCCACGCCGGCGAGATCTTCGGGCTGCTCGGACCGAACGGCGCCGGCAAGACGACGACGGCCGGCATGCTGACGACGCGCGTCATCCCGACGTCCGGCACCGCGCACGTCGGCGCGATCGACGTCATCGCGCACCCGGCGCTCGCGAAGCAGCTGATCGGCATCGTCTCGCAGACGAACACGCTCGACCGCCAGCTCAACGTCTGGGAGAACCTCTACTTCCACGGCCGCCTGTTCGGCATCGGCGCCGCCGACTCGCGGCGGATCGCCGACGAGCTGCTCGCGAAGATGCACCTCTCGAAATGGGCGAAGGCGTCCGTCTACGCGCTCTCCGGCGGCATGGCGCAGCGGCTGATGATGGCGCGCGCGATCTTCCACCGTCCGGCCGTCCTGTTCCTCGACGAGCCGACCGCCGGCCTCGACCCGCAGAGCCGCCTCGCGCTGTGGGAGATCCTCGGCGAGCTCAACCGCGAAGGGCAGACGATCCTGCTGACGACGCACTACATGGAGGAGGCCGATGAGCTCTGCGATCGCGTCGCGATCATGGACCACGGCAGGATCCTCGCGCTCGACACGCCCGCCGGGCTGAAGCGCTCGGTCGGCGCCGACACGATCGTCACGGTCAAGGCCGACGGCGACATGGACGCGCTCGCACGCGAGCTGTCAGCGGCGATCGGCGAGGTCACGAACACGCGCATGGTCGACGGCGGCCTCGAGCTGCACGTCAGGCAGGCCGAGCGGCTCGTGCCGCGCGTCGTCGGCGCCGCCGATGCCGCCGGCTTCGAGCTCGCCGACCTGTCCGTCGCCGAGCCGAGCCTCGAAACGGTCTTCATCAGCCTGACCGGCAAGGAGCTGCGCGACTGATGGCGCACGCCTCCGTGCCAGCTCCCGCCGCGAGCCCGGCGCCGCCGCACGCGGCGATCGGCATCGAGCCGACGCGCTCGACGTTCGTCGCGAGCCGCGCCGCGCTGCGCGCGCTGATCCTCCGCGACCTCGTCGTCCTGAGGAAGAACTTCGGCGAGTTCGTCGTGCGCACGCTCGTGCAGCCGTTCCTGCTCGTCTTCGTCTTCCTCTACGTCTTCCCGACGATCGGCCAGGGCGTCGGCGGCGGCGGTGGCAAGGCCGCCGAGTCCGAGTTCGCGACCGTCCTCGTCGCCGGCGTCGTCGGCATCTCGATCATGTTCCAGGGCATCCAGGCCGTCGCGATGGTCATCTCGACCGAGTTCGGCTTCACGCGCGAGATCGAGGATCGCGTGCAGGCGCCGTGCCCGATCTGGCTCGTCGCGATCGCCAAGGTCCTCTCCGGCGCGACGCAGGGCCTGATCGCCGCGCTGATCGTCTTTCCGATCGCCGCCGTCGTGCACGCGAGCGGCGTCGAAGCGCATCTCGACGTGCACTGGGCCGTCGTCCTCACGCTGATCCCGCTCGCGTGCGTCACGATGACCTCGCTCGGCCTGCTGCTCGGCACGTTCTTCGAAGCGCGCAACCTCGGGCTGATGTTCGGCTTCGTCGTGCTCCCGCTGACGTTCCTCGGCGGCACGTACTACCAGTGGACGAAGCTCGCGCCCGTGCAGGTAGGAGGGATCCACTGGCTGCAGATCCTCGTGCTCGTCAACCCGCTGATCTACGTCACCGAGGGTATGCGCGCCGGTCTCACGCACGCGTCGCACATGCACCTCTACGTCATCTACCCCGTGCTGATCGGCTTCTGCGCGACGTTCCTCACGCTCGGGCTGCGCAAGTTCGCCAGCAGAGTGCTCTCCTGACGCGCGAGCCCTTGCGCGCGCGAATCCGACTGCTGCTGTCGCTGCGCGTCCTGCCGCCGCGCGTCGCGCTGTTCTACTGGCGCGCCTGGCGCCGCGCCGAGCGCGACCACGACGAGTTCAGCCTCGCCTCCGCCGCGCGACCGGCCGAGCTCGCCGAGCTGCTCGCGCTCGCGCGCGGCCGTCGCGCCGTCGTCGAGCTCGGCACCGGCACCGCCTGGAGCGCGATCGCGCTCGCGCTCGCCGACAGCGCGCGCACGATCGTCAGCTACGACCCGGCCGTCCGCGCCGAGCGCGACGCCTACCTCGCGCTCGCCGGCGAGCGCGTGCGCGAGCGCATCGAGCTGCGCGCCGAGCCCGACAGCGCCGGACCGCACGCCGGCGACGCGCCCGCCGAGCTGCTCTTCATCGACTCCGAGCACGAGCGCGAGCCCGTGCTCGCCGCATTCGCCGCTTGGCGCGGCGCGCTCGCGCCCGGCGCGATCGTCGTCTTCCACGATTACGCGCACCCGGCTTATCCCGGTGTGCGCGACGCTGTGCGCGAGCTTGGGTTGAGTGGGGATGAGGTTGGTGGGGTGTTCGTTTGGCGCGGGGGGTGAGCGCCGCGCCGCGGTGGCAGGCCCGGCGCGGTCGCCGATCTGGTCGGCAAGGGAGCCTCAGTCCGGTCTGGGCCGCCTGTTCCGCCACTCGTGCCAGAGCATGGCGTGATCGTTCGGCAGCTCGACGTGGAAGCTCGTCACGCGGTGCCGGGCAAGCAGGTCATCGCTTCCGTCGCCGGGGAGCTCTGATGTTGCCGGCAATACGCTGATCGTTAGGCGGGAGGCCTCGGCCGGAGGCCGGCGCTCGAGCCGGGTCGTCATGCGGCCCGGTCCCAGGTTGGGCCAGACGAGATCCTCCCACTCTGTCGAATACGGTTCGGTCGTGCAGTCGTCCACGACATGGAGCCTGAGGACTTTCGCTCCGAACCGAGGCGACGCCGGAGGGGAAGGATCGGTTGCGTACTCCACCATCACCCGGTCTCGCAGGAACGTAAGCCCGTCGAAGCTGACGCGGTAACCGGCGATCGACGTCTGGACCGGCGGCTCGATCGCGATGTGGAACTTGCGGAGATAGGGACGCGGCATCTCTCGGTCGCTGCGCCTGAAGCTCTACGCGCGCTCGCTCTCCGCTATCGCCGTTTCCGGCGCACTACCCCGACGATGCCAATGTCGTGACCGTCTGCTCTTCGCCGGCGTGCTCGCTCAGGCGCGCGGTCTGCTTGACGGCGAACACGACGAGCACGATCGGCACGATCCAGTTGAAGACCGTCGAGGCCCGATGCGTGTTGATCGCGCCGGCGAGGATATGCGCGGGGACCATCAGCAGGAACACGCCTCCCCAGAGGGCCGTGATCCGGCGATTGACGGACACGAAGGCCGGCGAGGACCAGAACTGCTCCGGAACCGTTTCGCGCGCGTACTGCTCGGTGAACGGCGTCAGCATGAGCGAGCCGAACGCGATCAGCGCTAGCACGCCGGCGGAGATCGCGCGGGCGTAGCGCGCGAGCCATTCGTTGGTCGCCGCGTCGGCGTTTGCCGCGACGATCGTGAAGCCGACGAAAGCGACGACCGCGCCGAGCTCGAGCAGCTTCGGGCGGCCGGCTCGAAGCGAGGGAAGACTGATCAGGACCGCCGCGACGAGCGCCGCTACGGCCGCCGCCTCGACTTCCCAGCGTCTGGCGATCACGCTGAAGAGCACCCACGGGACGAAGGCGATGTAGATGTTCGAGTGCGCCTCGTGCTGGCGTGCCGCTGCGGAATCCCCCCCGTTCATCCTGCGGCGAGTGTCGCAGACGCGACCAGGTCATGTCCGGCCACCCGGGCGGGATAGGGAGTCGGAGTCGCAGTCGCAGTCTTTCAGATCTCGTGATGTTTCACGTCATTGTGACGGCGCCGCATTGGGCTTCCAGATAGCGTGGAGTTGTGAAGCTTCTGTGGAAGATCGCCTGTGTCTGCTTCGCATGCATGACGATGGCCGAGGGCGCCTTCGCAGCTGAAACCGCTTCTATCCAGGCGACGCTCGGGCCCGACGGCAGCGGAAGCATGCTCGCCAACGTCGCGAACGGTCATACGGGGGAGGCCTGGTCGTGGAACGTCTGCGCCTCTGACGGGTCGGAATGCGTCTTGTTCGGCAGCGGCCAGGAGATGACGACGGGCGCGACACCGAGCAGCCACGTCTTCGTGGCAACGGAAACAGTGAGCGGCGCAAGCGTGACCAGCCCTGTTTGGAACGGCCCGACGGCAGCCGCTACGCCACCTAGCATCAGGGGAACGGTGCGCGCCAACGCGCTTGTGATCCCGGTGGTTGGCACGTGGACCGGAGGCTGGATCGGCGACTTCGACGTGACGCAACTCGCCGCCTGCGAGAGTCCAGCCGGCACGGGTTGCACCAGCCTCACCGACCCTTCCTATCCGGAAGGATGTCCGGGCGGAGCCGCCGTGATAGACCCGGCCTTCACGGGCATGTACCTGCGCGTCGCAGACCACGTCTACGGACCGAACACGACGTTCTCGGCTGAGGCCGACTCGACTCCGTATGAGGCCACTGTGTGGCCTGCGGGCCCGACGGTGTCGGTCGCGATGGCGGGTCAGATCCTCGCCGCGACTGGCGCGAGGGAATCCGCTTGCGGGCCGCCGCCGATCGAGGCAAGGCAGCAGCAACCGTCCCAACCGCCGCCGACCCCGGAGACGCCAACGGCACCCGTAGCTGCACAGAAACGGCACCGCCCGGGCGTTACGGTCACGAGAGCGGGAGTCGTCATCGTCAACTGCCCAAGCGCCTGCCGGATCGTCGCAACCGTCCGTCGCGGGCCCAAGAGGCGGTTGATCTCGGCCGCGCTCAAAGAGCGCGGCACTTGGAAGCTCCGCCTGTCTGCCAGAAGCATCGCGCGGCTCGGCCCGGGTCGAGCGCAGCTGATCGTCCGGGTGAACGGGCTGCTGATCGCGCGGCGGTCCGTTCGCCTCGTCGCTTGACGTTGTCGCCAGAGTCGCAGGCCCGGTCGCGATTGCGGCCAGCGTTGATCTCCCGGTCGCGTTCACACGCACGTCGATGCGCTTCCATTGGCTAGGCGGTGGCGCGCAGAGGACGCGTCTGCGGAGCCGTGGAGCTCAGCCTTGCTCGATCAACTCGATCCGGTATCCGTCCGGATCGCGCACGAAGCACAGCCGCGAGCCGCCCTCGTGCACCGAGTACGGTGGCTTCTCGGGCTCGATGCCCCGCTCGGAGAGCTTCGCGAGCGTCGCGTCGAGGTCGCTCGCGGTGATCGCGATGTGCCCGTAGCCGGTGCCGATCTCATACAAGTCGACGCCGAAGTTGTACGTCAGCTCCAGGCGCGGCATGTCGCCGTCGCCGGGCTGGTTCATGAAGACGTTGACCGCCTCGTCTTTGATCGGGATGCGCCCGACCTCCTCGAAGCCGAGCGCGTTGTAGAACGCGACCGAGCGGTCGATGTCGGTGATGCGGTAGCACGTGTGGATCAGCGCCATCCGCGCAGTCTACGTCCGCGCTGCGGCGCGCGTCCAGCCGTCGTGAGCGTTCGCCGGCACACGCCTGCCGAGCCCCGGCGTGTCTCAGATCGCTCGCGCGGGGTAGTGGACGGGCGTATGTACGACCGACGCGGGGGTCTCATGATCGACCAGCGCAGCGCGCCGCCGCACGCGGCGCTGGCGCTCGCCGGCGAGCTCGACATCGACTCGGCGCCGCGCCTGCACGAGGCGCTCACGCGGCTCTGCAACGGCGGCGCGAGCGCCCTGACGATCGATCTGAGCAGGCTCGCGTTCATCGACTCGAGCGGGCTCGCCGCGATCGTCTACGCAAGCCGGCTCTGCGAGCGCCGCGGCTGCGAGCTCGCGATCGTCCCCGGCGTCGAGAACGTGCACCACGTCTTCGAGGTCTCGGGCCTCGCGGACCTGCTGCCGTTTCGCACGCAGGCAGCCTCGCAAGACGCGTAGTTCTTATACTCGCCGCGCGTGCGGACCCTGATCGTCGGTCATGGCGGGCGAGAGAGCGCTTTGGCCTCGAGGATGGCGGAGCACAGCGAGCTGTACGCGTTCGCCGGCCATCGCAACCCCTCGCTCGTGCGCTACACCGAGTCGTCGGGCGGCAGGCTGCAGACCGGCGACGTCTGCGAGGCGGCCGCCGTCGCCGCGTTCGCGCGCGAGCACGAGATCGACCTCGCGATGATCAGCGCCGACGAACCGCTCGAGGCGGGCGTCGTCGACGAGCTGCTCGCGCAGGGCACGCGCACCGTCGGCCCGACGCGCGCCGGCGCCGAGATCGAGTGGAACAAGGCGTTCGCTCGTGAGCTGCTGCTCGAGATCGCGCCGGAGGCGACGCCGCGCCTGCGCATGATCGACGCGCTCGAGCAGGTCGACGAGGCGATCGCGTCGTTCGGCCAGACGCCGGTCGTCGTCAAGCCGTCGGGGCTGACCGGCGGCAAGGGCGTCAAGGTGATGGGGCCGCATCTCGCGACGCACGCTGACGCGGCCGACTACGCGCGCAGCCTGCTCGCCGATCGCCGCCACGGCGACCGCGTGCTGATCGAGGAGAAGATCGTCGGCGCCGAGTTCACGATCCAGGCGATCAGCGACGGGCGCACCGTCGTCTTCCCGCCGTCGACGTACGACTACCCGTACCGCTTCGACGGTGACGAGGGTCCCGGCACCGGCGGGATGGGCTCGCTGACGATGGCCGGTCCGACGCTGCCGTTCATGTCGAGCGCGAACTACGAGCAGGCGTGCTCGATCGTCGAGCGCGTGATCGCGCGCCTGGGCGCCGAAGGCCGGCGCTTCAGCGGCGTCATGAACAGCGGCTTCTTCGCGACCGCCGACGGCGTGCGCGTGATCGAGTTCAACGCGCGCTTCGGCGACCCCGAGTGCATGAACATCATGGCGCTGTTCGACGGCAGCTGGCCCGAGGTCATGCAGCGGATCTGCGCCGGCGAGCTGAGCGACGCCGACGTCCCGCTGCGCGAGCAGGCCTCGCTCGTGCTCTACCTCGTCTCGCCCGACTACGCGCTCGCGACAGGGCGCCCGCCGACAGCTTATGAGTTCGAGCTCGACGTCGCCACGATCGAACGCGACGGCTGCGAGGTGTTCTTCGCCTCCTCCGAGCAGACCGGCGAGCACAGCTTCCGCACCGTCGGCACCTCGCGCGCCGTCGCGCTCGCGACGACCGCGCCGACGCTGCCCGAGGCGCACGCGCGTGTACTCGCCTCCGCGCGCTCGGTCGGCACGCTGCAGTGGCGCGAGGAGGTCGGCGACGAGCGCTACCTCGACGGGCTCGCCGGGCTCGTGCGTCAGGCGTAGGATGGCCGCGTGATCGTCGAGACCTCGCAGAACAAGCAGTTCCTCTCGAACACCTACCTCGTCACCGACGGCAGCGGCGGTCCGGCCTTCTTCGTCGACGCCGGCGGCCCCGTCGCGCCGCTGATCGAGGCCGCCGACCGTCTCGACGTGCTGCCGACGCACGTGCTGCTGACCCACCACCACTACGACCACGTCTGCGACGTCGAGCAGTCTGCGCGAGCGCTGGCCCGAGATCGAGGTGCTGATCAACCCCGTCGAGCGCGAGCTGATCGAGCGCGAGGCGAACGGCGAGACCGACGCGACCGCGCACATGCATCCGATCGCGGCCGGACAGACGCTCCGCTTCGGCGCGCTCGAGGTGCGCCCGCTGAGCACTCCCGGACACACGGCCGGGATGCTCTCGTTCCTCGTCGGCACCGACGTCGCCGCGCGCGGCGGCTCCCCGCGGCGCTCGTCGTCGAGCGCCGCGCCGGGCGGCTTCAACGGCAGCGAGGCCGTCGTCTTCACCGGCGACACGCTCTTCAAGAACTCCGTCGGCGGCGTCAAAGCGCCGGGGCACACGACGTACACCGACCTGCGCGACTCGATCATGGGCACGCTGATGGAGCTGCCGCCCGACACCGTCATTTACCCGGGTCACTCAGACCCGAGCACCGTCGCGCAGGAGTGGGACTCCAACGGCTTCATCCGCGTCTGGCGCGGCCTCGACGCCGAAGGCTCGGAGCCCTGCACGGCGCTCGGCGAGCCGGCGACGCTCGTGCTGCTCGGCGAGGACTACGACGGCGGCACGAAGGCCTGGATCCGCTGGCCCGACGGTGCCGACGACATCGTGCCCGGCTCGCGCGTCGAGCGCGACTCTTAGGCCGCCGCGGAAGTCCTGCGTCTGCCGCCGCGCGCCGCTCCGCGTGCGCCGTTCGTCTGGCCGGCGCGCCGGCCGGCAACAGGCTCGCCCTAGGATGAGGACGATGGCGCGCGAGAACGAGAAGATCCCGACCTCGCGCGTGCGTCGTACGGCGACCGTTGCCTCACTCGCCGCCGGCGAGGCCGTCAAGCAGTTCGGCACGCGCGCGGCGAACGTCACGCGCAGCGACGAGGCCTCCGAGGAGGCGATGGCGCGTCGCCAGCTCGAGACGGCCAAGCAGATCGTCGCGGCGCTCGGGACGATGAAGGGCGCGGCGATGAAGCTCGGGCAGGTGATGTCGTTCCTCGACGTCGGCATCGTCCCCGAGCAGCATCGTGAGGAGTTCCAGCGCGAGCTCGCGAAGCTGCGCGACGCGGCGCCGACGGTCTCGTTCAAGCAGATGCGCAAGGTCATCGAGGACGACCTCGAAGAACCGATCAAGGACGTCTTCGCGTCGTTCGACGAGCAGCCGATTGCCGCTGCCTCGATCGGTCAGGTCTACCGCGCGACGTTGCACGACGGTCGCGACGTCGCCGTCAAGGTCCAGTACCCCGGCGTCGCGAGCGCCGTGCGTGCCGACATGCAGAACCTCGACATGATCATGCGCCTGCTCAAGCGGATGACGCCCGGGCTCGACGTCAAGGCGATCACCAGGGAGGTGCGCGAGCGGATCATCGAGGAGCTCGACTACGAGCTCGAGGCGCAGAACCAGCGCTCGCTCGCGCGGATCTTCGACGGCCACCCGTTCATCGTCGTGCCCGACGTCGTCGGCTCGCTCTCGCGCGAGCGCGTGCTCGTCAGCGAGTTCGTCGACGGCGTCGGCTTCGAGGAGCTCAAGACGCGCCCGCAGGACGAGCGCGACCGGATCGGCGAGATCGTCTTCCGCTTCTTCCTCGGCTGCCTCTACCGCCACCGGCAGTTCTCCGGCGACCCGCACCCGGGCAACTTCCTGCTGCTCGGCGACGGGCGCGTCGCGTTCCTCGACTTCGGCCTGTTCAAGCGCCTCGACGAGGGCCCCGTCGATCTCGAGCTCGCCGCGCAGCGCGCCGTCGTCGAGGGCAACGCGACCGCGCTGCACAGCCTGCTCGCCGAGAGCGGCTTCCTACCGGACCCCGAGCGCGTCGACCCCGAGCACCTGCTCGCGTTCATCCAGTCGGCGATCTGGTGGTACACGACCGACGAGGTCGTGCAGCTCTCGCCGCAGATCGCGACCGAGGCGATGATCGAGAGCTCGGACCCCCGCTCGACGCACTTCCGCGAGATGCGCCATCAGGACATGCGCCCCGAGCACCTGTTCGGGCGTCGCATGGAGATGCTGACGCTCGCCGTGCTCGCGCAGCTCGGCGCGCGTGCGAACTGGCACCGGATCGCGCGCGAGTGGATGTACGGCGATGCGCCGACGACCGAGCTCGGCCGCCAGGAGGCCGACTTCTACGGCCGTTCCGGCGTCGCCGCGCGCTGAGCGGCGCCCGCCGGCCATCCCGCCGGCCGGCGCGAGCGCCCGCGCGTTCGCAACGATCGCTGCGGCGGTACAGCCGCGAGTCCCGACTGTCGATACTCCATGCGTGATAATTCGCTGTCCGGCGCGGCGCGCCGGCAGCACTATCGTCGACTGCCGGGAGTCGACGCACCGTGAACCGGGTAAGGAGAAGACTCGTGCCTCAGGCGCCATTCGAGATGGAGAGCGCGATTGATGGCGAGACGGGAACCTTGAGATTGTCCGGCGAGCTCGACATCGCGACCGTTCCGCGCGTTGAGGAGGCCGTCGAGCGGCTGCGCGCCGGCGGAGCCGATCAGCTGATGCTCGACCTCCAGGGACTCGACTTCGTCGACTCCTCCGGACTGCGCATGTGCATCGTGCTGCAACAGCGCGCCGATGCCGAGGGCTGGAGCCTGCGTATGCGACGGCCCGGTGAGCAGGCACTCGCCGTGTTCCGCCTGAGCGGTGTCGAGGCGACGCTTCCGTTCGTCGAGGACGCGAGCGCCGCGTGATGGCCAACCGCTCGAAAGACGCGCACGCGGGCGAGCGCGCGCGCCGGACAGGCGGCGCCCCGGCGCGCAACGGCGGTTGCGATCCGGCGCGCCTGGAGCTCGAGCTGGAGCGCAACGTGCAGGCGCCCGCGCTCGCGCGCTCGGCGATCGCAGAGCGCTGCGAGGATCTCGGCATCGACGGCTCGCTCGCCCAGTCGCTGATCCTGCTCGTCTCCGAGGTCGTCAGCAACGCCGTGCGCCATTCGAAGGGCGATCCGAACGCGCCGGTCTCGATGCTCGCGACGTTCGACGACCGCGCGATCCGCGTCGCCGTCACCGACGCCGGTCGCGGCTTCACGCCGCGACCGCGCGACCCGGCACGCACGCACGGCGGCTACGGCCTGTACCTGCTCGAGAAAGTCGCCGCGCGCTGGGGCGTCGAGTCGCGCGGCAACACGAACGTCTGGTTCGAGCTCGCGCGCGCCTGAGCATCGCAGGGGCCACGGGCGCCGGCGACCGACTTCCTCGCCCGCCCCGCTGAGCCAGATCGTTTGACATCCCGGACTCGGCCGGTACGATGCGCGCGACGCCGGCAGCGCGAATTCTTCCGATATCGCGCAAGGCTCGACTGGAGAAAGGAACAGGGATGGCGAGGGGGATGCGCGGAGCGATGGCGATCATCGGCGGCGGCGCGACAGCGCCGGCATGGCATGACCCGCGGCCGGCGCGATCGCTGCCGGGTATCGGTCGCGTCGCGCTGCTCTCGGCGCTGGCGCTCGTCCTCTGCGCGCTCGCCGGTGCGCTCGCGTTGTCCATCGCCGGACGCACGCATACGGTCGTGAATCGCACGGCGTCGTTGCCGCGCGGGCTCGCGCCGATCGTCTCGAGGAGCTTTGGGCGCACCGACCGGGCCTATTGGCCGGTGCGCCACGGCGCGTCGCTTTCGACGAGCGGCGGTGGGATCGCTACGACGTTCACGACCGACGGGGCGCGCCTTAGCGCACCGCACGGCTCGCTCGCTGTGCGTCTGCTCGACGTCGGGCGCGGCGCTCGCCTGGCCCCGGTCGCCTCCGCGGCGCCCGCCGCGAGCGCAGATCAGGTCCGCTACCGGCATCGCGCCGGCGCTGCCGGCACCGTCGAAGAGGTCTACCGCAACGGGCCGCTCGGCCTCGAGCAGGCGTTCGAGCTCGCGCAGCGCCCGCTCGCCGGGAGCGGCCCGCTGACGCTCGTGCTGGGCGCGGCGGGGTCGCTGAAGGCACGGCTCGATCGGGGCGAGATCACCTTCCAGACTCGGTCCGGCGCGAGCGCGCTGACCTACGGCGAGCTCGAAGTCCGCGACGCGACAGGCGCGGCCGTGCCGGCGCGGATGGACATCAGCAATGGTCGCATCGGGCTGGTGATCGACGATCGCAACGCGCGCTATCCGTTGCGCGTCGACCCGTTCGTCGAGCAGGGACCGAAGCTCGTACGCGGCGGCACGACCGGCAGCGGGGAAGGTCCCGGCAGCAGCAGCGCATTCGGGCAGACGATCGCGCTCTCCGAAAACGGCGATACGGCGATCGTCGGCGCGCCCGACGAGGCGGCGGGTGGAGCGGCGCGGATCTTCACGCGCTCGGGCGCGACCTGGAGCGAACTGGAATCGCTCCCCAACCCCGCGCGTCATTTCCAAGGGACGTTTGGAAGCAGCGTCGCGATCTCGGCCGACGGCGACACGGCGATCGTCGGTGTTGCCGATCTCGGCGCGCCGGTCGAACACGAACACGACGGTGGGGCTTACGTGTTCGTGCGCTCGGGCTCGACGTGGACGCAGCAGGGTCCGATGCTGAGCGGCGAAGACGAGAGCGGCGGCGGCGTCGAATTCGGGTCGACCGTCGCGATCTCGGCCGACGGCGACACCGTCGCGATCGGCGGCCCCGGCCAGAAGAACGGCGAAGAAGATCTGGCAGGCGCCGTCTGGGTCTTCACGCGCAGCGAATCGACCTGGACACAGCAGGGCGAAGAGCTGACCGGCGGCGAAGAGCTTCCGTACGGTACGAACTCCTACGAACAGAAACTCGGATCGTCGTTCGGCTGCAGCGTGGCGCTCTCGGCCGACGGCGACACGCTGCTGGTCGGTGGGTACTCCGATGATCACGCAGCCGGCGCGGCGTGGGTCTTCACGCGGTCGGGCTCGAGCTGGACGCAGCAGGGCTCGAAGCTGACGCCGAGCGACGAGAGCGGCGAAGGCGAGTTCGGCAAGAGCGTCGCCCTCTCCGGCGAAGGTGACACGGCGCTGATCGGCGCGCCCGAAGACGACGAAGTCGCCGGCGCGGCGTGGGTCTTCACGCGGTCGGGCTCGAGCTGGACGCAGCAGGGCTCGAAGCTGACGCCGAGCGACGAGAGCGGCGAAGGCGAATTCGCGGAGACCGTCGCCCTCTCCGGCGAAGGCGACACGGCGCTGATCGGCGCGCCCGAGGACGACAACCGCGTGGGCGCTGCGTGGATCTTCACCCGGTCGGGCTCAAGCTGGACGCAGCAGGGCTCGAAGCTGACGGGCGAAGGCGAGCAGGGTGCCGGGACGAGGTTCGACCCGGAACGGGGCGGCGCGTTCGGCGCCGGCGTCGCGCTGTCGGCCGACGGCTCGACGGCGATGGTCGGCGGCCCGGCCGACGACGAACTGCAAGGCGCGATCTGGCCGTTCGTGTTCGAACCCGAAGAAGCCGAAACGCCGGCGCCCGGCGGCCCCTCGCCCGAATCGCGACTCGGCGGGACGACCTCGACGACATCGAGCTCGACGCAGACGCCGGCGCTCGGCGTGTTGGCGAGCAGCGACCGCGCCGGCGCCGAGCTTGCGTCGCTCGCCAGTCGCGCGCTGTCGGCTCGCCGGCGCCGGGCCGTCACCGCCCGCCTGCATTGCGGCGCGAGCGCCTCGCAGTGCGACGGACGGCTCGTGCTTTCGGGATGGCACCGACGCTGGCGGTCGCACGGCGCAACGACGCCGGTCGTGCTCGGCGCTGCGAGCTTCTCGCTGGCGCCCGGTGAGACGGCGCTCGTGTCGATCCCGCTCGACGCGGCCGGGCGGGCGCTGCTGCGCGGCGTTCGCAGGTATCCGCAGATGACGCTCGCCGTGCAGCAGGCGACGCTCGGCGCCTCCTATTCGGTCTCGATCGTGCACAACCGCTGAGCGGCGATCGAGCGCGGGCACGCGCGAGTCGGTGCCGCCGCGGCCTCAGAGCACCTGGATCTGCACGAGGCTCGTCGTCCCCGGGCGCCCCGAAGGCAGGCCGGCGGTGATCCCGACGCGCTTGCCCTTCTCGCACCAGCCGAGCTCGACGACGCGCCGCGCGGCGTCGGCGATCAGCGCCTCGGTCGTCTCGTGGCGGCGCATCGAGGCAGCCTGCACGCCCCACATCAGCGCACAGCGCCGGACCGTCTCTTTGCCGGGCGAAAGCGCGTAGATCGGCACCGTCGGGCGGTGCGCCGAGACCAGCCGTGCCGAGCGTCCCGAGAGCGTCGGCACGATCAACGCGTCGAGGCGCAGCTCGCGCGCGGCGATCGCGAGGTTGTGCGCGATCGTGTACGCCGGGTCGGACTCGGTGCGGCGCACGCGCGACTCGTTCCAGCGCTCGTACGGAGCGATCGCCTCGGCCTGCACGGCGACGGCCGCCATCATCGCGACCGCCTCGACCGGGTAGGCGCCGACGGCGGTCTCCTGCGAGAGCATCACCGCGTCGGTGCCGTCGAGGATCGCGTTCGCGACGTCCGCGACCTCGGCGCGCGTCGGGCGTGAGGAGGCGACCATCGAGTCGAGCATCTGCGTCGCCGTGATCGACGGGCGCGCCATCCAGCCGGCGAGCTCGAGCAGCTGCTTCTGCACGATCGGCACGCGCTCGATCGGCAGCTCGATGCCGAGGTCGCCGCGCGCGACCATCAGGCAGTCGGCCGCTTTCAGGATCTCCTCCGCGCGCTGAACGGCCTGCGGCTTCTCCATCTTCGCGATCAGCGGCAGGCGCGTGTGCTCGCGCACGACCTCGACGTCCTCTGGTCGCTGCACGAACGACAGCGCGACCATGTCGACGCCGATCGACTCGCCGTGACGGAGCAGCTCGAAGTCCTCCTCGGGCACCGCCGGCAGCGAGTCGACCGGCCCCGGGATGTTCAGCCCCTGGCGCGAGGCGACGGCACCGCCGACCTCGACGATCGTCTCGACCTCGTGACTCGACGGCCCTGACGGCGGCCACGCGCAGGCGCACCGAGCCGTCGGCGAGGTACAGCACGGCGTCCTCCTCCAGCGCATCCGCGAGCCCTCCCAGGAAAGGCTCATGCGACCGGCGTCGCCCTCGAACTCCTCGCCGTCGGCAGGCGATCGTCAGCCGCTCGCCGGGCGTCAGCTCGACGACGCCCTCGCGCAGCGGGCCGATCCGCAGCTTCGGCCCCGGCAGGTCCTGCAGGACGGCGACCGGTCGCCCGACGCGTCCGGCGGCGTCGCGCACGCGGCGGATCGTCTCGGCGTGCTCCTCGAGCGTGCCGTGCGAGTAGTTCAGCCGCGCGACGTCCATCCCGGCCTCGATCATGCGCAGCAGTGTCTCCGGCTCGCGCGATGCCGGTCCGATGGTGGCGACGATCTTCGTTCGGCGCATCGAACCCAAGGTATCGAGCGCCGCGCCCGCGCGCGGTCGCCCTAGCATCCGGACCATGCTCGGCCCGTCGCGACCACTGCCGCGCCCGGGGTCGCCGGCGCGCGTCGCGCACTTCGGCGGCGGCTTCGAACGCGCGACCGTCCTCGCCGTCGAAGACGACGGCCGGCGCGTCGAGGTGCTCTGCGAGGGCGGCGAGACGCTCGCGTTCGTGTTGAACCCGGCGACCGCGCGGTTCGTCGCCGCCGGCCGCGCGCACGGGCCGCGGCTGGAGCTGCTCGGCGACTGAAGAAGGCTGCCGATCGTCGGTTGTCACGCTTGCGGGCGCAGCGGTGTCTTCATGCCAAACGAGCAACGAACCCAGGAGGACACCATGGCGCTACGCGTTCCGAAGGCCGCGCTCCCGCCCGAGCTCAGGGAGAACATGATCGAGCAGCTCGGTGCCGTGCCGGAGCCCGTCGAGGTCATGTACAACAACCCCCGCGTCGCCGTCGCCAGCCTGGAGTTCTCGGCCGGTGTGGCTGCGTGGGATGCCGCCGACGAGAACCTCAAGACGTTCGCGCACATGGCCGTCGCGGCGCAGGTCGGCTGCAGCTGGTGTCTCGACATCAACTACTTCCACGCGCTGAACCGGAACCTGGACCCGATCAAGGCGAGCCAGGTGCCGCGTTGGCGTGAGTCGGACGTGTTCGCGCCCCTGGAGCGCGACGTGCTGGAGTACGCCGAAGCGATGACGAACACGCCGCCGACCGTCACCGACGAGCTGTCGGCGAGTCTGTTGGAGCGGCTCGGCCCGGCGGCGCTCGTCGAGCTCACCGTGTTCATCGCCTTCGCGAACCTGTCGACCCGGACCAACACGGCACATGGGATCACGTCGCAGGGCTACTCCGACGCGTGCGAGATACCACTCGCCCAAGCCTCCTGAGAGCTCCGGGCGTGGCGACGGCATGAGCGACGATCCGTTCGTCGTCCATCGCAGCCTGCTGTTCACGGTCGCCTACGAGATGCTCGGGTCGGCGGCCGACGCGGAGGACGTATTGCAGGAGTCCTGGCTGCGGTGGGACGACGTCGACCACTCGCAGGTGCGTGACCCGCGGGCGTACCTGATCCGGGTCGTCACACGACAGGCGCTCAACTTCCTGCGAACGCGGTCGCGCCGCCGCGAGGAATACGTCGGCGAGTGGCTGCCGGAGCCGCTGCTGACCGGTCCCGATGTCGCCGAGGACGTCGAGCTCGCCGAGGGCGTCTCGATCGCGATGCTGACCGTGCTGGAGACGCTCACGCCGACCGAGCGGGCGGTGTTCGTGCTCCGCGAGGTCTTCGAGATGCCGTACGGCGAGATCGCCGAAGCCGTCGCGAAGCCCGCGGCCACGGTGCGGCAGATCGCGCGGCGGGCACGCGAGCACGTGGCCGCTCGGCGGCCGCGCGTGCGCGTGAGCCGATCCGAGCAGCAGGCCGTGGTCGAGCGGTTCCTCGCCGCGTTGCGAACCGGGCGGCTGCAGGAGCTGATGGAGGTCATGGCGCCCGAAGTCGTCCTGATCGCAGATGGCGGCGGCGTCGCGGCCGCCGTCCTGGCTCCGGTCCACGGGGCCGAGCCCGTCGCGACGTTGCTCGCCCGCGTGAACCGGCCGGCGGCCACGTTCGACACGATGACAGTGTGGCTCAACGGTGCGCCTGCCTGCCTGATCGAGGTCGACGGCGAGCTTGCCGCGACGAGCCTCGCGGTGGAGAACGGGCGGGTCACCCGCATCTACGTGATGCGCAACCCGCAGAAGCTGACGCGGCTGGATCAGCCGCTCGAGCTCTACTTTGCTCGTAAATCTATGCACGCCGGGCATATCGCCCCGCGAGGCTCTAAGGCGCCTCGACGTCCGGGAAGTGCTCGGCGCAGTGCTCGCGGATCGCCTCGCGGACCCACGTGCGCTCGGCCGCGCTCGCCGCGCGAAAGCGCGCAAGCAGCTCGCGCTGGCGCTCGATCGGCGCGCCGGCGATCGTCCAGCGCACGGCGAGGCGCTCGAACAGCAGCTCGACCGCGCGCTGCCAGACGTCCTCCTGGCTCGCCGCCGGCCGCCCGGCGCCGCCGCCCGCGCGCAGCTCGGCGTACTCGCGCCGCGCGGCCGGCGTCAGCGAGCCGCGCAGCGTCAGCACGTTGCCCTCGGCGTCGGTGTACTCGCTGCTCGGCGCGAGCGGCTCGTCGGTCGCCGACTGCCTGCGGCGGCTGCGCCCGCGCTTGCCCACCGCTCGACCGCGCGCGGCGCTCAGGCTTCGGCCGCGCGCAGCGACTGCGCGCGCACGTCGCCGGTCAGCGGCTTGGCGTGGCCCGGCCACGCCGCCGCCGGCTCGAGCTCGGCGAGCTTGATCATGCTCGCGCGCGCCTGCTCGGTGTCGTAGTTGTAGACCGGAAACGGCAGGTGCGGCTCTGAGTCGCGACCCCAGATGTCGAGCGTGTAGAAGCAGTCGCTGCTCAGCGCGAGCCGGTCGGACTCGCGCCACAGCGCGATCTGCCCCGGCGCGTGTCCGGGGATCTCGACGACCTTGAAGCCCGCGACCTCGTCGCCCTCGGTGACCGTGCCGGCGATCTCGACCGGACCACCGTCCCACGCGTAGCGGTGCAGCAGCCGCTGCGCCTGGCGGTGCGGGAACGGCAGGCCGGCAAGCCCCTGCGGCCAGTAGCGAAAGCCGCCGCTGCCTTCGGCGTCCTGCACCTCAGCCGGGTGGCAGTAGACCGGCACGCCGAGCGCCGGCGCGGCGCCGCGGTGGTCGGTGTGCCCGTGCCCGAGCACGATCCGGCGGATGCCGCCGAGCTTCGCGCCGGCGCGCGCGAGCGCGCGCGCCATCGTCCGCGCGCCGGCGTCGAACAGCGTCACGCCGCCGTCGTCCTCGATCAGGTACACGTTGCAGCGCGCCGGCTGGCCCTGCACGACCCAAACGCCCTCGGCAACCAGCTCCGCGTCGCCGCCGCCCAGGCGCGCGCCGACGCGCGTCTTCGCGTTGAACGCGCCCGCCAGCCGCTCCTCGGCGCGCGAGCCCGGCGGCGGGATCATCCCGATCTGGCGCGGCAGCGAGATCGAGTCGGGGAACGCCTCGTTGCCCTGGATCAGCCCGTCGCGGACCGTCACGATGTCGACCCCCTCCATCACGACGCGATCGCCCGTCGGCGCGATCCCGTTCAGCGCGCCCGGCCCCGCGAAGGTGCCACTCAGGCGCCACTGCACGGCGCAACGCTCGTCCTGCGTCGTCGTCGAGACGACCTCGAAGTCGAGGTCGGGCACGGCTTGCAGCAGCTCGCCGAGGAACGCGCGCACGCCGTCCGGCGCCAGCACGTCGACCTGTCCACGGACGTTGTCGCGCCCGCCCTCGGCCCACAAGCCGACGGCCGTGTCGAGATCGCGCGCGCCGATCGCCTCGAAGTAGCGCCGCGCGACCGTCTCGGTGTCGCTCTTCGTGATCCGCCGGCGCGGGCTGCGCGCCTGGCGCACGTTCGCGGCCGCCTCCTCGACCTTCGTCGCCGCCTTGCCTGCGTCCTCGCCGTCCTGCTCAGCCATCGCTCCTCCTCGCTGTGCCGCTTCGCAGGCGTAGTCTAGTCTCCGGCGCGTGGCCGATGCGAGGAATCGCACAAGCGCGCCGGGGGGTTCACGGGCCGAGCGCAAGCGCGAGCTGGGCCGGGGCGAAACGGTCCTTCCGGGCGTCTACCGCCTGCGGCTGCCGCTGCCGTGGCCGGGCGTTCCGCACTGCAACGCGTGGGCTGTCGCCGCCGAGGACGGCTTCGTGCTGTTCGACACCGGCATGCACCAGCCGGACTCGATCGAGAACCTCGAGCGCGCGCTCGCGATGTGCGGGCTGCGCCTGGAGGAAACGCGGCTCGTCGTCTGCACGCACGCGCACTCCGACCACTACGGCCAGGCCGCGACGATCGTCGAGCGGACCGGCTGCGAGCTGTGGATGCACCCGAGCTTCGAGCACATGAAGCGCATGGCCGAGGACCCCGACGCCGCGCTCGCGCGGCGCCTGGAGGTCGCGCGCCAGAGCGGCGTTCCCGAGGAGCCGCTGCGCCGTTACGCCTCGCAGCGGCGTACGAGCGAAACGGGCATCGCCGGCGTGATCGAGCCCGACCGCGAGCTGCTCAGCGGCGTCACGATCGAAACCGCGCTCGGCCCGTGGACGGCGTACGAGACGCCCGGGCACGCGCCGTCGCACGTCTGCCTGTTCCAGCCCGAGCGGCGGCTGCTGATCTCCGGCGACCACCTGCTCGGGCGGATCTCGCTGTACTTCGACTACGGCTACACGCCCGACCCGGTCGGCGAGTTCCTGCACTCGCTCGACGTCGTCGAGCGCCTCGGCGCGCGGCTGTGCCTGCCCGGGCACGGCCGCACGTTCGCCGACGTGCACGCGCACATCGAGGGCAACCGCAGGCTCGTGCACGAACGCCTCGACGCCGCCTCGGCGGCGCTCGAGCACGGGCCGCTCAGCGCCTTCGAGCTCGTCCCGCACGTCTACGGCGACGCGATCTCCCAGCAGAACGCGCACTGGCTCCTGTCGAAGACGCTCTGCTACCTGACGCACCTGCAGGCGCTCGGCCGTGCGCGCGCGATCGCCGGCGAGCCCGAGCGCTGGGCTGCATGAAACGCGCTCGCAAATGAAGGGGTGGGCAGCTCGGGCTTGAATCCCGGCTTGACTTGGGAAACAGCGATGTCTTCGGTGCGGGGCACCCAGGGGGTAAACATGACTCGGGCATTGGCGGTCTCGGCACGCAAGGTCGCAGCTGCGCGGCGGGTCGGGGTTGTCTCGCACCGCTTTCGCATCGCGGCCGTCGTCATGCTCGCGACGGTCACGACGGCTCTTGCTGGGATCGGCGCTCCGAGCGCCTCGGCGGATACGGAAGTCTGGTTGAACAACAGCACGAGCATCCCCTTCACCGAGGGGAGCCTGTGCATCCTCGTCGGGTCCCTGTCGTGCTCGCTTTTCCCCGAATGGGAGAAGGGCGCCGTCTTGGGCGCCGGCAAATCCAATCCCGGCATCCGGCTCCTGCTTCAGGTCACTGGTCCGAGCGCGGTGAAATTCACTGACACGTGGTATCCGAGTGGTACGAGCGGCTACATCACGTTCAGCGCCATAGATCCGGCGATTGGCCCGACGTTCGTCGAATGCTGGGGCAACGTGCCCGGAGTCAGCTGCCCGGTCGCCGACAAACTGTACGCGTACCTGGAGCAGGACTCCTCTTCCTCCTCGGAGTTGCTCGGCTCCTCTCCGGGGCAGAGCGGCCGGTCGTCGGTCGACGCGCGGTTCCGCGCCGGAGTTGCGTTCGTCGGCCGCCGTGGAGTCGCAGCGGTGCCGATCGCGAGCTACTCGACCAAGCGGCGCGGCGCGGTGCGTGAGCGTGTCGTGCTTCGCAGCAGTATGGGTCGAGTCCTCGGCAGCGGTGAAGAGACCGTGCGGTTGGGTGCGAAGGGCAACGTCGAGGTTCGGCTGACACCGCGCACCGCCCGCCCGATCGCCGGCGGCGATGACGTCACGGTTCGCGCGTCGGTCACGAACGCCGACGGAACCGCGGGCAGCGGACAGACGACGAGCCTGACGCTCACGAGCACGACGTCCGCCCTGGGGCGCCTGCTGGGGCATTGACGGGTTGGCGCAGCGTCGTCCCCGTCCCGGGCCGCGCGGCATAATCGGCGAATGCGCATCGACGAGATCCTCAACGCCGAGACGCCGGTCTTCTCCTTCGAGTTCTTCCCGCCGAAGACCGACGCCGGCGAGCAGAACCTGTACGCGGCGTTGCGCGACCTGAAGTCGCTCGAGCCGTCGTTCGTCTCGGTCACCTACGGCGCCGGCGGCTCCACCCGCGAGAAGACGATCGAGATCGTCAAGCGGATCAGGGACGAGTTCGGGCTCGAGGCGATGGCGCACTTCACCTGCGTCGGCGCGACCGTGCCGGAGCTGCGCGAGACGCTCGACGAGATGCGCGCCGCCGGGATCGACAACGTGCTCGCGCTGCGCGGCGACCCGCCCGAGGGCGAGCAGAGCTGGACGAAGACCGACGGGCGGCCTGGAGTACTCGCGCGAGCTCGTGCGAGCTGATCGCGCGCCGACTACCCGTTCGCGATCGGCGCGGCCTGCTTCCCCGAGACGCACATCCACGCCGAGAGCCCCGAGGCGGACCTGCGCTACCTCGCCGAGAAGGTCGACGCCGGCGTCGACTTCCTGATCACGCAGCTGTTCTTCGACAACAGCTTCTACTTCGACTTCGTCGCCCGCGCGCGTGCCGCCGGCGTCGACGTCCCGATCATTCCCGGGCATCATGCCGATCACGCGCGTCGGGCCAGGTCGAGCGGATGGCGCAGATGTGCGGCGCGTCGATCCCCGACGGGCTGCGCCGCGAGCTGCACGCGCGCGCCGACGACCCCGAGGCCGTGCTCGACTTCGGCGTCGCCTACGCGACGCTGCAGTGCGCCGAGCTGCTCGCCGCCGGCGCACCCGGGATCCACTTCTACACGCTCAACCGCTCGCCCGCGACGCGCGCGATCGTCAGCGCGCTGAAGCTCGCGCGGCCGTGGGAGCGCGCGATCTACCCGGCCTCGATCTCCAGGCCCTCGGCGACGCGCGGCGAGCCGTCCGGCGCCTCGTAGCGGACGTCGACCGAGTCGTTCTGGCGGTACGTGCCGACGCCCCAGGCGCCGAGCAGCCAGCGCCAGCCGCTGATCTTGTCCTTGCGCAGGTCCTGCTCGAACACGAGCGCGCCCTTCGCGCATCGAGAAGTCGACGCCCGAGCTGCTGGCGGCACGCCGTTGAGGTAGACCTCGTATGGCTCGCGCACCTCGCGCGGCAGTCGCACGGTCGATCTGGCCATCGTGCGGGGATTATGCACGCGCGTGCGATGTGCGCACCCGGCGCGGCCGCGTACTCTGCTGCGTGCCGCGATGCAGCGAGATCCCCTACACCGTGCGCCGCTCGGCGCGCGCGCGGCGCGTCCGCGTCAACGTGCACGCGCACGCCGAGCGTCGAGGTCGTGCTGCCGGCGCGCGCCCCCGAGCGCGCGGCCGCGGCCGCCGTGACGCGAGCTCGCGCCCATGGATCGAGCGCCGCCTCGGCGAGGCGCAGCGAGGCGCTCGCGCGCGTCGCCGCGCGCGCCGGCACCGTGCCCTACCTCGGCGAGCACCTGGAGCTCGTCGCCGCAGCCCGGGCGCACGCGTGTGCACCGCGCCGGCGAGCGCGCTGCTCGTGCCCGACGGCGACGCCGCGCCGGCGCTCGAGCGCTGGTACCGGCGCGCCGCGCGCGCCGAGATCGCGCCGCGCCTGGATCGCGCGACCGCGCTCGCCGGCAGCGCGCTACCGCGGCCTCGTCGATCCGCGCGCAGCGCACGCGCTGGGCCTCGTGCTCGGCCGACGGGCGCGATGAGCTTCAACTGGCGCCTGCTGCTCGCGCCCGAGCGCGTGCTCGACTACGTCGTCTGGCACGAGGTCTGCCACCTCGAGGTCCTCGACCACTCGCCCCGCTTCTGGGCGCTGCTCGAGCGCCACTGGCCCGACTGGCGCGAGGACCGCGAGTGGCTGCGCCGTCAACGGCGCGACGCTCGTGCTGTCAGCCACCGCTGCTCGATCGGGACGTAGTCGAGATCGCCGCGTCGCCCGTGTAGATCTGGCGCGGGCGCGCGATCTTCTGCTCGGGGTCCTCGACCATCTCCAGCCACTGCGCGATCCAGCCGCTGGTGCGGCCGATCGCGAACATGACCGGGAACATCGCCACCGGCAGGCCGAGCGCCTCGTAGATCAGGCCCGAGTAGAAGTCGACGTTCGGGTAGAGCTTGCGCGAGGTGAAGTACTCGTCGTCGAGCGCGCGCTTCTCGAGCTCGGTGGCGACGTCGAGCAGCGGGCTCTTGCCGCGCACCTCGAAGACGTCGTCGAGGTATTTGCGGATGATCCGCGCGCGCGGGTCGTAGTTCTTGTAGACGCGGTGGCCGAAGCCCATCAGGCGCTCGTTGCCGGCCTTCACGCCCTCGAGGAAGTCCGGGATGTTCTCGACCGTCTCGATCCGCGCGAGCATCCGCAGCGCCTGCCTCGTTGGCGCCGCCGTGCAGCGGCCCGTAGAGCGCCGCGACGCCGGCCGCGACCGCCGAGTAGGGGTCGACCTGCGTCGAGCCGACCGAGCGCACGGCGCTCGTCGAGGCGTTCTGTTCGTGGTCGGCGTGCAGGATGAACAGCACGTCCAGCGCTCGCGCCAGCCGCGGGTCCGGCTGGTACTTGAGCTCGGTCATCTTGTACATCATCGCGAGGAAGTTGCCGGCGTAGTCGAGGTCGTTGTCGGGGTAGACGTACGGCTGGCCCATGTTGTGGCGGAACGCGAACGCCGCGAGCGTCGGCATCTTCGCGAGCAGGCGGATGATCTGGATCGCGCGCACGCGCTCCGTCGTGGATCTTGTTCGCGTCCGGGTAGAAGGTCGAGAGCGCGCCGACCGAGCGCGACGAGCATGCCCATCGGGTTGGCGTCGTAGCGGAAGCCCTGCATGAAGTCCTTGACGTTCTCGTGCACGAACGTGTGGATCGTGATCTCGTCGATCCAGCTCCTCGAGCTCGACCTTGGTCGGCAGCCGCCGTTGATCAGCAGGTAGGCGACCTCCAGGTAGCGTCGAGTGCTCGCAGAGCTGCTCGATCGGGTAGCCGCGATGCTGCAGGATGCCCGCGTCGCCGTCGATGTAGGTGATCGCGCTGCGGCACGACGCCGTGTTCATGAACGCCGGGTCATAGGACATCAGGCCGAAGTCGTCGGCGTCGGCCTTGATCTGGCGCAGGTCCGTCGCGCGCACGGTGCCGTCGGTGATCGGCAGCTCGTACGACTGCCCCGTTCGGTTGTCGGTGATCGTCAGCGTGTCCGCGCGTGCCGCGCCACTTCCCGACGCCGAAGCCGAGCTCGCCGCCGCCTTCTCGTCCGCCATCGGCTCGGCGCCGCCTCCTGCTGTGCCGGCGTCGGTCTCCGTGCTCATCAGCTCTCCAATCGAACGTGTGGGGGATCTGCGCAGACGATTATGCGACACCGCGGCTCGCGACCCGCCGGCGGGCTCGGTTCAGCGCTGCGGCAGGCGCAGGCCGGAGGCGCGCGTGCGCACGCGCGCCGGCGCCGGCACCGGGCGTTCGCCGTGCGGGCCGCGACGCGGCGGGCGCGGGCGGCGGCTGCGCGGGTGATGCGGATGGCGCGGCTGCGTGCGCGGTCCGACGCCGCCCTCGCCGTCGCTCGCCGGCTCCGGCGTCTGACGCACGGCCCAGCGCACGAGCAGGAACAGCGCGACGAGTGGGATCTTCAGGATCAGCGCCAGCCAGATGAAGGTCCACACGTCCACGCGTGCACCGAATCGTATACCGCGTCGAATGTCCGCAAACAAGCGCGACGCGCCGGCTCTCAGGAGACGCCGCTGAACTGCGTCATCGCGTGCAGCTCGACCGCGCGCGCGTCGATCTCCTCGCGCGTCAGGCGCTCGATGCGCTCGGTGCCGAACTCCTCGACGTTGAACGACGCGAGCACCGTCGCGTGCGCCATCGCGCGGCGCAGCAGCTCGTCGGAGAGCTCACTCGCCGCGGCGTCGCGGCGGCGATGTAGCCGACGAAGCCGCCCGCGAACGTGTCGCCGGCGCCCGTCGGGTCGATCACCGTCTCCAGCGGATATGCCGGCAGCGCGAAGAAGCTCTCGCGCGTGACGAGCGCCGCACCGTACTCGCCCTGCTTCGCGACGATCACGCGCGGGCCGCGCCCGTCCGCACCGCCCCAGCCGAGGATCTCGCGCGCCGCCGAGACGAGGTTCGGCTTGTTCGTCAGCTGGCGCAGCTCGGCGTCGTTGAGGATCAGGCAGTCGACGCCCTCGATCGCCGCGACGAGCGAGTCGCGCGCGATTTCGATCCACAGGTTCATCGAGTCGAGCGCGACGAAGCGCGCGTCCGGCACTGCGCGCGCACCTCGCGCTGCAGGTCCGGCTGGATGTTCGCGAGGAACAGGACCTCGCTCGCGCGCGAGCCGTCCGACAGCTTCGGCTCGAAAGCCCTCGAACACGCCGAGCTGCGTGTCGAGCGTCTCGCGCGAGTTCAGGTCCCAGCCATACTCGCCGCGCCAGAAGAACGTCTTGCCGCCGGCGACGCGCTCGACGTCGGCGATGTCGACGCCGCGACTGCGCATCACCTCGAGCTCCGACTCGCCGAAGTCCTCGCCGACCGGGCCGACGACGCGCACCTCGTCGAAGAACGCCGCCGCCAGCGCGAAGTGCACGGCGGCGCCGCCGAGCATCCGCTCGCGCTCGCCGAACGGCGTCTTGACCGCGTCATATGCGATCGAGCCCACGACGGTGATCGACATCGGCGCGCACCTTAGAGCACTCGCTAGCCTGACCGCTCACCGATGCGTGCGATCCAGATCACCGAGTTCGGCGGCCCCGAGGTGCTCAGGCTCGTCGAGCTGCCGGCGCCCGAGCCCGGGCCCGAGGAGGTGCTGATCAGGGTCACGCGCGCCGGCCTGAACTTCGCCGACACGCACACGCGCACGAACAGCTACGTGCGCAAGGCCGACGCTGCCGCTCGTCCCCGGCGGCGAGGTCGCCGGCGTGCGCGAGGACACCGGCGAGCGCGTCGTCGCGCTCGTCGGCGACGGCGGCTACGCCGAGTACGCGACCGCGCCGCGCGAGCTCGTCCATGCGATCCCCGATGCCCTCGACGACGGCACGGCGCTCGCGATCGTCATCCAGGGGATGACCGCGTGGCATCTCTACCGCACCGCCGGTCGCGTCGGCGCCGGCGAGAGCGTCGTCGTGCACTCGGCCGCCGGTGGCGTCGGCTCGCTCGCCGTGCAGCTCGGGCGCCCACTCGGCGCCGGGCGCGTGATCGCGACCGCCTCGAGCTCGGAGAAGCGCGCGCTCGCACTCGAGCTCGGCGCCGACGTCGCCGTCGACTCCGACCCCGACGGCCTGCGCGAGCGCCTGATCGAGGCCAACGGCGGCGCGCCGGTCGACGTCGTCTTCGAGATGGCCGGCGGCGAGAGCTTCGAGCAGTCCTACGCCGCGCTCGCGCACTTCGGGCGGCTCGTCGTCTGCGGCATCGCGACGCAGGAACCGAACGAGGTCGCGCAGCGGCTCGCTGCTGCGCCACTCGCGCGCCGTCGTCGGCTTCTACCTGTTCCACACGCTCGAGCGCCCCGCGATGTTCGCCGAGGCGCTCGCCGATCTGTTCGCGCGCGTCGCCGCCGGCGAGCTGCGCGCGGTGATCGGCGCGACATATCCGCTCGCGGACGCCGCGCAGGCGCACATCGACCTGCGCGAGCGCCGCACGACCGGCAAGCTCCTGCTCGACCCGTCCGCATGAGCGCATGACCTAAGCTGCACGCTTGCTGACAATGGCTGCCTCCTTCGCCGACCTCGGGCTATCCGAGAACACACTGCAAGCGCTCGCCGACGTCGGCTACGAGGCGCCTAGCCCGATCCAGGAGCAGGCGATCCCGCCGCTGCTCGCCGGCACGGACGTGATCGGCCAGGCGCAGACCGGAACCGGCAAGACGGCCGCGTTCGGGCTGCCGATGATGGAGTACATCGATCCTTCGGACCCCGAGGTGCAGGCGCTCGTGCTGACGCCGACGCGCGAGCTGTGCATCCAGGTGACGCAGGCGCTGCGCACGTACGGCGCGCACAGCGGCGTCGACGTCGTCGCCGTCTTCGGCGGCGCGCCGATCCGCAGCCAGCAGGCGCAGCTGCGCGCCGGCGGGCACGTCGTCGTCGGCACCGTCGGGCGCGTCCTCGACCTGATCTCGCGCCACTCGCTGGTGCTGCACTCGTGCCGCTTCGTCGTGCTCGACGAGGCCGACGAGATGCTCGACCTCGGCTTCCTCGAGGACGTCGAGAAGATCCTCTCGCTGACACCCTCCAGCCGCCAGACGGCGCTGTTCTAGCGCGACGATGCCGCCGCCGATCCGCAAGCTCGCCGACCGCTACATGTACGACCCCGATGGTGATCCAGGTCGAGGCCGCGACGCTGACGATCGACACCGTCGCGCAGTTCCAGCTGCCGGTCGACGCCGAGGACAAGGCCGACAAGCTCGTCGAGGTGCTGCGCGCGGAGGAACCCGAGCAGGCGATCGTCTTCGTGCGCACGAAGATCCGCTGCGACCAGCTCTACCGCACGCTGCGCGACCGCGGCATGAACGTGCGCGCGCTGCACGGCGACATGTCGCAGGGCTCGCGCGACGGCGTGATGATCGCGTTCAAGGGCGGGCGCGTGCCGATCCTCGTCGCGACCGACGTCGCCGCGCGCGGCCTCGACATCTCGACGGTCACGCACGTGATCAACTTCGACGTCCCGACCTCGCCCGACGTCTACGTGCACCGCATCGGCCGCACCGGCCGCGTCGGGCGCTCCGGCCGCGCGATCACGTTCGTCGAGCCGCGCCAGAAGCGCGAGCTCGAGGCGATCGAGCGGCACATCGGCATGAGCATCGCGACCTGGGTGAAGGGCGCCGTCGCGGCGCCGACGCCCGTCAAGGAGCGTCCGCGGCGCCACTCCAAGCCGCGCATCCGCGCCGCGACGGCGAGGAGCCCTGCGTCAAGCTCGTGCTCGGCGGCGGCCGCGCCGGCGGCCTGCGCGTCGCCGACATCGTCAGCGCCGTCACCGCCTCGACCGGGCTCGACGGCGAGGCCGTGCGCGACGTGCGCGTGCTCGAGCGCTTCTCGTTCCTGTCGGTACCCGCCGACGAGGCCGACCGCGTCGTCGCCTCGCTCGACGGGCAGGAGCTTCACGGCAACAAGCTGAGCCTCGAGCGCGTCGCGAGCTGAGCGTCGCAACTCAAGCGGCGCGCCTCGCGCTGTCAACATCGCGCGGCGCCATCCGTCGCGCAGAACTCAAGAGGAGATCCGAGATGTCAACAGCCACGATGAACACGACCGAGGGCCCGATCACGTTCGAGCTGTTCGACGACGATGCGCCGAAGACGGTCGAGAACTTCCGCAAGCTCGCCGGCGAAGGCTTCTACGACGGGCTCACGTTCCACCGCGTGATCCAGGACTTCATGATCCAGGGCGGCTGCCCGCTCGGGACCGGCACCGGCGGCCCCGGCTACACCTTCGAGGACGAGATCAACGACCACAAGGTCGTCCGCGGCGCGCTCGCGATGGCCAACGCCGGGCCCGAACACGAACGGCTCGCAGTTCTTCATCGTCACGGCCGACGCCGCCCGTGGCTCGACGGCAAGCACACCGTCTTCGGCCAGGTCACCGACGGGATGGACGTCGTCGACGGGATCGAGAGCACCGACACCGACGCCGGCGACCGGCCGAACGAGCCGATCGGCATCAGCTCGATCGAGCTCTCCGAGTAGCCGCCTCGCGTGCGGCGGCGACCGACTCGTCTGCCGGTCGCATCTCGATCTGAGGAGTAGTCTGTGTGGCCGTAGGGCCAGTACTCAGAGCGAGCGAGACAGGGGAGAGTCGAGATGGCGTCCGTCGAGCAGGTCCAGTCCGCCGAGCAGACACCCGCGAGCGAGAACGGCGCGAACGGCGCCGAGAGCGCAAATGGCGCGAACGGCGCGCCGCGCCGAGCGCGATCCCCGTCGAGAACCCGGCGACCGGCGAGATCGATCGCGACCGTCCCCGACCTCGACGCGCGACGCCGTCGAGGAGATCGCCGCGCGCGCTCGCGCCGCCCAGCCGGGCTGGGAGGCCTACGGCTTCGACGGCCGCGCGCGGATCATGCTGCGCGCGCAGAAGTGGATGCTGGACAACGCCGAGCGGGTGATCGCGACGGTCGTCTCGGAGACCGGCAAGACGTGCGAGGACGCCCAGCTCGCCGAGGTCTGCTACACGGCCAACGCGCTCGGCTTCTGGGCCAAGCACGCCGGCGAGTACCTCGCCGACGAGCGCGTCAAGTCGAGCAAGCCGGTCGTCAAGGGCAAGAAGCTGATCGTCCGCTACGAGCCCGCTCGGCGTCGTCGGCGTGATCGGCCCGTGGAACTTCCCGCTGACGAACTCCTTCGGCGACTGCATCCCGGCGCTGATGGCCGGCAACAGCGTGATCCTCAAGCCGAGCGAGGTGACGCCGCTGACCTCGCTGCTGATGGCCGAAGGGCTGCGCGAGTGCGGGCTGCCCGACGACGTCTTCCAGGTCGCGACCGGCGGCGGCGCAGACCGGCGCCGCGCTGATCGACGAGGTCGACTGATCATGTTCACCGGCTCGACACGCACCGGGCGCAAGGTCGCCGAAGAGGCCGCCAGGACGGCTGATCCCGGCCTCGCTCGAGCTCGGCGGCAAGGACCCGATGATCGTCTGCGCCGACGCCGACCTCGAGCGCGCCGCGAACGTCGCGACGTACTACTCGATGCAGAACGCCGGGCAGATGTGCATCTCGGTCGAGCGCGTCTACGTCGAGGAGCCCGTCTACGACGAGTTCGTCCAGAAAGTCTCCGAGAAGGTCCGCGCCCTGCGCGTCGGCAAGCCCGAAGGCCCCGGCTCGGTCGACGTCGGCGCGATCACGTTCCCGCCGCAGCTCGAGACGATCGAAGAGCACGTCCCCGACGCCGTCGCCAAGGGCGCGCGCGTGCTGGCCGGCGGCCAGCAGCCGCCGTCGAGCGGCGGCGGGCGCTTCTACGAGCCGACCGTGCTCGTCGACGTCGACCACACGATGAAGTGCATGACCGAGGAGACGTTCGGCCCGACGCTGCCGATCATGAAGGTCGCAGACGCCGAGGAGGCCGTGCGGCTCGCCAACGACTCGCCGTACGGTCTCGGCGCCTGCGTCTTCACGCGCGACGTCGAGCGCGGCGAGCAGATCGCGCGGCGCCTCGAGGCCGGCGCGGCGTGCGTCAACGACGCGCTGATCAACTACACCGCGCTCGAGCTGCCGATGGGCGGCTGGAAGGCGTCCGGGCTCGGCTCGCGCCACGGCGCCGGCGGCATCCGCAAGTACGCCTCCCAGCAGGCGATCGTCGTCACGCCGAAGCTCGCGCTGAAGAAGGAACCGCACATGTTCCCGTACAAGAGCCGCACGACGCGCATGCTCGCCGGCGTGTTCAAGTTCGTGTACGGTCGCGGCAAGAGGGACTGACGGCGGGATACGTCGAGCACGGGCTCGCGTAGCGCTCGACGCGACGCGAGCCCGGCAGGCATGCGCAGCGGCTCGTCCGTCGCGCCGCATCGCGGAGTGTCTCGCGTTCGCATGCACCGAACTCGCGCGTAGTCTCGGCGCATGCCATCCGGCAGGCGCACACGCCGCGTTCCGGGCGACGAGATCGTCGAGCTCGCGTGGCGCTCGCTTCCGCGCTCACACCGACGGCTGCTCGAATCGATCGGAGCCGCTCAGTTCAGCGTCATCGCACGACCGCTCGGCGATGCGATCAGCGAGCTCCGGCGTTCTGGCGGAGATCACGCCTTGCCACCCGCTCAGCGAGCGCTGCACAACAACGCACTCGCGATCTGGGACAGGGCGCTGCGGATCGTCCTGATCAACGAGGCACACCCAAAGCTCGTCGGCGTGGATGACCGCACGAGAGAGCAGTTCCTTTCACGGCTGGCATGGCACGAGTGGGCGCACGCTCTGAGCATCGAGCGTTGCTCTCCCGAGGACGTCGACGCGGGTGAGCAGCTGCTGCAGCGCGCCCCACCAGGTCTCCGCGATGGTATCCGCGCCGCTGGCTACCTTCCAAGCGAGTACACACACGAGCTCATCGCGGACGTCTACGCAGTGCTCATGTCGCGGCGTCTACGTGGGCAGGGTGGGAGGCCGGAATGGCTCGACGACCAGATCTACAATCTAGTGATGAGAGTGACGGGATGGAGCGAGTAGAGCAGCCGGCCGGTTACATGCTTGGTGAGAACCAGAGCGTCGAGGACGTCCTCGCCGTCGAAGCCGAGCTGCTGCGCAGCGAAGGCCTAGACCCCGCGTGGCCAGGTTTCGCTGATCAGTCCCCTGGCGGAGACTGATCTCCCAACGTACTCCGCCGACCGCTCAGCGCAGCGCGAGCCCGAGCAGGCGCTCGAGCTCGGGGATCGTCGTCTCGGCGCTCGTGTGGTGGACGGTCGCCATGCCGAGCTCCTCGGCCGGCTGCAGGTTGAACGGCAGGTCGTCGACGTAGACGGCCTGCCCGGGCGCGACGCCGGCGCGTTCGGCGCCGAGCTCGTACATCCGTCGCGACGGCTTGCGCGTGCCCTCGAGCGCCGAGATGACGACGCCGTCGAACAGCTCGTCGAAGACGTCATGCGGATAGCGGTGCACGCCCCACGAGTTCGAGACGAGCGCCGTGCGGATGCCGCCTTCGCGCGCGCGGCGCACGGCGTCGACCATCGCGACGTCGGGCTGCACGCCGGCGAACAGGCCGTCGATCAGTCCGTCGGAGTCGATCTCGAGGACGGCCGCGAGCTTGCGCTCGAAGTCCGGCTCCTCGATCTCGCCCTTCTCGAGCGCGATCAGCAGCTCGCGGCACTCCGGGTCGGAGCTGAAGCGCCCGCGCAGCGTCTGCGGGTCGATCTCGACGCGCACGCAGTACTCGCGAAACGAGTCGAACAGGTTGCTCGTCAGCACGCCGCCCCAGTCGATCAGCAGCGCGCTGCGCTCGCCCGCGCCCGAGGCGCCCGGCTGCTCGGCGCCAGACGCGCCCGGCTCCTCGCCGCTTCGCTCAGGCGTCGCCATGCGCGATCAGCTCGGCCTGCTCGGCGAGTTCGATGACGCCCTCGCCGAACGCCTTCAGGTACGGGTCGTCGGTCGTGCCGGCGACGGCGCGCTTGTAGTTGCCCTCCATGAAGACGACCGACTTCCAGATGGCGAGCGTCGTGTACCAGCGCAGGTCGCGCATCGAGCGCCCCGAGCGCTCCTCGTAGAGCGCGATCAGCTCTTCGCGCGTGGGGAAGCCCTCGCGGCGCGTGACCGAGCCGAGCGCCTCGCGCAGCCCCTTCTCGGGGTCGCCGCGCTCGGTCCACATCATGCAGAGGTAACCGACGTCGGCGAGCGGGTCGCCGATCGTCGCCATCTCCCAGTCGAGCACGCCGACCAGGCGCGCGGGCGCGCCGGACGCGAAGATCGTGTTGCCGAGGCGGAAGTCGCCGTGGACGATCGTCGCCGGGCCGGACTCGGGCATGTTCCCGGCGAGCCACGCGCCGACGCGTTCGACGGCGGCGATCTCACGTGTCTTGTTCAGCTCCCAGAGCCCGCCGAAGCGGCGCAGCTGGCGCTCGAGGTAGCCGGTCGGCTTGCCGAAGCCCTCGAGGCCGACCGCGCGCCAGTCGACGCCGTGGATCTCGACGAGCGCGTCGATCAGCTCCTCGCTGATCCGCCGGCGCTGCTCGGGCGTGTCGATCGTCGCCGGTATCTCGGTGACGATCACCTCGCCGTCGATCAGCTCCATCACGTAGAACGGGCAGCCGATCACGGCCTCCTCGTCGCAGACGGCGAGCACGCGCGGCACGCGCGCAGGCGTGTCCTGCAGCGCGCGCAAGAGACGCGCCTCGCGCAGCACGTCGTGCGCGCTCGGCGGCAGCGGCGGGCGCGGCGGGCGGCGCAGCACCATCTCGGCCTCGCCGCGACGGATCAGGTAGGTCACGTTCGAGTGCCCCTCGCCGATCGGGCTCGCCTCGATCTCGCCCTCGCCGAGGCCGTTGCGGTCGAGAAAATCCTCGAGCGCGTCGAGCACGAGCAGCGGCGGGCGGCTGTTGCGCTCGGCGTCGGCCGCCGTCTCGACGATGTCGTCCGGTGCGATGGCTGTACTCACAGGCGCAAAGCTACACGGCAAAGCATCGGCGAGACCGCAACCTTGCCCTTGCTTGTGTGTCTCAGGCGACTATGCCCAGAATCCGCAAGCTTCTCCTCACCACCGCAGTCTGCGGCCTCGCGGCCGCCTCGCTCGGCGCCGTCCCGGCGCTCGCGTCGCACTCGCAGGCGAACTACTTCGAGGGCTCGACGCTGCTGCTCAGCTCGAAGACACGCCCGAAGGCGATCGCGCAGATGCAGCACCTCGGCGTCAAAGCCCTGCGCGTCGAGCTGTATTGGTACGACGTCGCGCCGAACCCCTCGAGCGCGACGAAGCCCGCGTTCGAAGCGACGAACCCCGGCGCCTACCCATGGGGCGAATACGACGCGCTGATCGGCGAAGCCCACCGGCTCGGCTGGAAAGTGCTGCTGACCGTCACCTCGCCGGTCCCGCGCTGGGCGACGTCGAACAAGAAAGCGCCGTACGTCACGAAACCGGACCCGAAAGACTTCGAAGAATTCATGACGGCCGTCGCTCGCCACTACGGGCCGGGCGGCGCGTTCGGCTCGACCGTCTCGCTGTTCTCGATCTGGAACGAGCCGAACCACCCGGCGTTCCTGCAGCCGCAGTGGAACACGAACGGCACGCCCGCCTCGCCGCGGATCTACCGAGCGCTCTACCAGGCCGGCTACGCCGGGCTGAAAGCGGGCGGCATCGCCCAGCCGCAGGTGCTGCTCGGCGAGACCGCTCCGAGCGGCTACGACAAGGTCAACTACAAGCGCGAAAAATCGCGCGCCCTGCTGCACGACGTCGCGCCGCTGCTGTTCCTGCGCGAAACGCTGTGCCTCAACGCGAGCTACCGCAAATCGGGATCGTGCACGCCGCTGACGGCGGCCGGCTACGCGCACCACGCGTACTCGACGGCCGCCGGGCCGCTGTACAGGCCGCCGGGCAAGGACGAAGTGATGATCGCCGTCCTCTCGCGGCTGTCGAGCGCGCTCAGCAAAGCGTTCGCGGCGCGCGCGACGACGTCGAACCTGCCGATCTACCTGACCGAGTTCGGGGTCCAGAGCAAGCCGAACAGGTACCTCGGCGTGTCGGTCACGCGGCAGGCCGAATACGACGCGATCGCCGAACGGATCGCATGGAACAACCCGCGCGTCCTCGCGTTCTCGCAGTACCTGCTCAAAGACGACCCGCTCGGCGGCAAGCCCGGGTCGAGCGTCAACGGCGGCACGATCGGCTTCCAGACGGGCCTCGAGTACATCAGCGGCGCGCCGAAGCCGCTGTACGCCGCGTGGCCGGTGCCGCTCGTCGTCTCGAAATCCGGCCACGGCTACTCGCTGTGGGGCCTCGTGCGCCCGACGAGCGGCGCGACGAAGGTGACCGTGCTCGTGCAGCCGAAGGGCTCGCGCAGGTACAAGACGCTGAAGACGGTCGCGACGAACAGCCTCGGCTACTGGGCGCTGAGCTCGTCGACGCGAGGCGCGCACTGGCGCGTGCGCTGGGTCAGCCCGACCGGCGTCAAGTACGAAGGCCCGGCGATCGGCGCCAACTAGGCCTCAGCGGCGCGGGCATCGTCCTCCTAGAGTGGGAGGGCGATGCCCGAGCTGCCGGAGGTCGAGATCACAGCGCGGCTGCTCGACGGCGCGCTGCGCGGCGTCGAGATCGAATCGGCGCTCGCGCCGGGCATCAACGCGCTGAAGACGTTCGACCCGCCGCTCTCGGCGCTGGGCGGTCGGCGCATCGCGGGCGTGCGACGGCGCGGCAAGCAGCTGATCATCGACATCGCGCCGGCCTCGGGCTCTGCCTCGACGCCGGCGCCCGGGGCAGATGACGAGCTCACGCTGCTGATCCACCTGATGTCGGCCGGGCGCCTGCAGCTCTACGAGAAGCGCGCAGGGCCGCGCGACCGCACCTCGCGCCTGCTCGTGCGCCTCGGCGACGGGCGCGAGCTGCGCCTGCGCGAGTTCGGCTCCAAGCAGGCCGCGTGGGTCAAGCTGCTGCGCGCATCGGAGCTCGACGGCGACGACGCGCTCGCGACGCTCGGGCCCGAGGCGTGGCCGGACCCGCCCGACGGCGACGAGCTCGCGGCGCTGCTCGACACGCCGCGCCCGTTGCACTCGCTGTTGCGCGACCAGCACGCGATCGCCGGCATCGGGCGCTCGTGGGTCGACGAGATCCTCTGGACGGCGCGACTCTCGCCGTTCAAGCGCGGTGCAGACCTCGACGCCGACGAGCGCGCGCGGCTGCGTGATGCGATCGTGACGGTGCTCGGCGACGCGCTCGCGCGCTACGAGGAGGTCGTCGAGCTGCCGATCGCCGACAAGCTGCCGATGCCGTTGAAGGTCCACCGCCACGAGGGCGAGCCGTGCCCGCGCTGTGGCCAGACGCTGCAGGCGGTGCACTTCGAGGACTACGTGATCGCGTACTGCCCGCACGAGCAGACCGACGGGCGCGTCCTGAAGGACCGGCGGCTCTCGCGGCTGCTGCGCTGAGGGCCGGACGCGCGTGACCGGCCGGGGCGCGCACGTAAGATGCCCCGATGGAGTCTCAGGGCGATGGACGCAGCGACGTGACGGACGCCGAGCGCGGTCAGCTCCTGGCCGACATCTCGAATGCGATCGTGCGCATCCACAAGCAGTTCTACGGCAAGGGACCGGTCAAGGCGCGCGCGCACCTCTCGCAGGACGTGCTGACGGTCGTGCTCGAAGGCGGCTTCACGCGCGGCGAGCAGACGCTGCACGATCACGGCCACGCGCAGGAGGTCGTCCGCTCGCGCCTGGCGATGCAGCAGTCGATCGAGAACGAGTTCCGTGCGGCGGTCGAGACGATCCTGTATCGCCCGGTGCGCTCGTTCATGAGCGCGAACGACCCGTCGAACGACCTGCAGGCGGAGGTCTTCGTGCTGCACCCGCCTGGCGCCGAGGATCCCGACGAGGCCGGCGAGGCGGCGCCCGTGGCCGGGATCGACGCGTGATCGAGCCGGGCGAGAAGGCCCCCGACTTCGAGCTGCCCGACCAGGACGGCCGTCCGGTGCGGCTCGAGGACCTCCGCGGTCAGCGCGTCGTCCTCTACTTCTACCCGAAGGCCGACACGCCGGGCTGCACGACGCAGGCGTGCGGCGTGCGCGACCACCAGGCCGACTACGACGCGGCGGGCGCGGTCGTGCTCGGCGTCTCGCCGGACCCGGTCGCGAAGGTCAAGAAGTTCCACGACAAGTTCTCGCTCGGCTTCCCACTGCTCGCCGACGAGGATCACGCGGTCGCCGAGCGCTACGGCGTGTGGGTCGAGAAGTCGATGTACGGGCGCAGGTACTTCGGCAACGAGCGGACGACGTTCGTGATCGACGCGGCGGGCGTCGTCGCGGACGTCCTGCGCAAGGTCAAGCCCGCGGCACACGACGAGCTGGCCTTGGCGGCGCTCGCCGAGGCTACGTAGCCGGCTCGAGACCCCGGCCGCGCGCCGGCTGCGCGTCCAGGATGTCGTGCGCCGTCTCGCGCACGAGCTCGGCGAGCTCGTCGATCGGTACGTCGCCGAACAGCCCCTCGCCGCCGACGAGCGCGCCGATCACGGCGCCGATCGAGCAGACCATCCGCACGCGCTGTGCGAGTGGTATCGCAGGGCTCTGGAGAGTCCGCCGGAAGAGCTCCTCGATATCGTCGTTCTCGGCTCGATGGCGCTCGTTGTCCGTCAGCTGCCGCAGCGCGTTGTGGTTGCGCTGATGCATCAGGACGAGCTCGCGGTTCTCGATGACCTGGTCGATGAACTTGTCGACGAGGCCGGGCCAGGCGTCCGCGCGCTGCTGCCCGTCCTCGAAGCGCTCGAGCTGCTCGAGCACCTCGCGACCCATCACGTGCAGGCGCAGATGCAGCTCCAGGAGGATGTCCTGCTTGCGTTCGAAGTGGTAGTAGAGCGCGGCCTTCGTCGTGCCGAGCCGCTCTGCGATGTCGCGCAGGGAGGTCTTCTCATAGCCCTGATCGATGAACAGCTCGAGCGCGATGTCGAGAATGCGCTCGCGCGTGGACGCCTGCTGCCGGTCGTCCCGCGCTTCGCCCTCGCGCTCCGCGACGGCTCGCTCCTGGCGCTCAGGCGACGCTAGCTCCGATTGGGTCACGAGCAGCAGTTTACCCGAGCCCGAGCGACTTACTTGACGACCGGCTAGTAGCTGTTATCGTGCGCCGCTGCTACTAGCTTGCCGACCGGTAAGGAGATCGCATGACGGACACCCCGATGATCGAGGCGCACGGCCTGACGAAGCGCTTCGGCTCGACGGTGGCGCTCGACGGGATCGATCTGGAGGTGCCCGGCGGCTCGATTCTCGGTGTCCTCGGACCGAACGGCGCCGGCAAGACGACCGCGGTGCGCACCCTGACGACGCTCTCGATCCCCGACTCGGGCTCGGCGCGCGTCGCCGGCTATGACGTGATCAGCGAGGCCGCGGCCGTGCAGCTCAACATCGGCGTCACCGCCCAGGACGCGACGCTCGACGAGATCCTGACGGGACGCCAGAACCTCGTGATGATCGGTCGTCTCTCCGGCCTGCGCCGCGCCGAGGCCAAGGCGCGTGCGAGCGGGCTGCTCGATCAGTTCGATCTGACCGACGCCGCGGACAGGGTCCTCAGGGAGTACTCCGGCGGGATGCGCCGGCGCTTGGACCTCGCGGCCGGCCTCGTGACACGACCGCCCGTCCTGTTCCTCGACGAGCCGACGACCGGTCTCGATCCGACCAGCAGGGTGCGGATGTGGGACGTGATCCGCGCGCTCGTCGACGACGGCGTCACGCTGCTGCTCACGACGCAGTACCTGGACGAGGCCGACGAGCTCGCCGACCGGATCGTGGTGATCGACCACGGGCGCGTGATCGCCGGCGGGACGGCGGCCGAGCTGAAGGCGCAGACCGGCGGCGCGCGCCTGGAGGTGACGCTCAGCCAGGCGGACGTCGCCGCGTCGAGCGCGCTGGATCCGTTCGTCTCCGGGCCGGTGCACGTGAGCCACGACGGCCGCCGCCTGCGCGCGCCCGTGCGCAGTGCGACGGGCTTGGCGACGACCGTCGTACGCGCGCTCGATGACGCGGGCGTGACGGTCGACGACGTCGAGGTCCATCAGCCGTCGCTCGACGACGTGTTCTTCGCTCTCACCGGTCACCCGACCGACGCGGACGAGTCTCGCGCCGGAGCCGAACGATCCGACTCGGACCTGGAGGTCGCCAGCGCATGAGCGCCACTGCATCCACTTCCACCGCGCCCACCGCGCCCGTCGCGGTCGCGAGATCGCAGACGTCGATCGGCCTGGCGCAACGGCTGCGCGACGTCGCCGTGCTGACCGGGCGCAACCTCGTCCACATCGCCCGCGAGCCGTTGCAGCTCTCGGACGTCACCGTTCAGCCGGTGCTGTTCACGCTGCTGTTCGTCTACGTGTTCGGCTCGGGCGTCGTCCTGCCGGGAGGCGGCAGCTACAAGGACTTCGCGATCGCCGGACTGCTCGCGATGAACCTCACGACCTCCTCGATGGGCACCGCGGTCGGGCTGAGCAACGATCTGGGCAGCGGTGTGATCGACCGCTTCAGGACGCTGCCGATGTGGCGACCGTCGGTGTTGGTCGCACGTTCGCTCGCCGACCTCTCGACCGCCGCGATCTGCGCCGCGTTCGTCGGTGTGACCGGCCTGGCGATCGGCTGGCGGCCCGACGCCGGCGTGGCATCGGTGGCCGCCGGCTTCGGCATCTTCCTGCTGTTCAGCTACGGCCTGTCGTGGGGCTGCGCCTGCCTGGGCATGCTCAGCAAGGGCCCCGAGTCGGCGCAGGGGGTCGGCCTGGTGATCCTGTTTCCGCTCGCGATCGTCTCCAACGCACTGGTCCCGACCGAGCACATGCCGGCGCTGCTGCGGGCGATCGCCGACTGGAACCCCGTGAGCGCGGTCACGACCGCGAGCCGTCGGCTGCTCGGGAACCCGAACCCGTCGGCGAGCATCCACTCCTGGCCGATGCAACACGCGTTGCTCGCCTCGTTGCTCTGGTCGGTAGCGCTCGTGGCGATCTTCGCGCCGCTGGCCAGTGCCCTGTACCGGCGCCGCACGACCGACTGAGCAGGGTCGACGAAGGCATCAGCGCAGCACGTTCAACGTGTTTTCGCCGTCGTCGACGTAGTAGATGCTGTTCGCGCTCGGGCTGATCGCGAGGCCGAACAGCGAGCCGGCGCCGGTCTTCCTGTCGGCGGTCTGCACGGCGATCTGCTGGCCCTGGGGCGTGATCTCGACGATGTTGCCGTCGCCGCCGTTGCTGGCGATGATGTTGCCGTTCGGCGCGAGCACGAGCCCGAGCGGTTCCTTGAGATGACCGCCTTCGGTGATGACGGTGCCACCTTTGGCGACGGGCGTCGTGCGGGTCGCCGCTTCGGAGATCGCGAGGATCTTGTTGTCCTGCGTCGAGGCGACGTACAGCGTGCCGTCGGAGGCGAGCGCGAGCCCGGTGGGGCCGAGCACGAGCGCTTCGGGCGAGTCGACCCACGGGATCCCGTCGGCGATGACCTGTTCGCCGAGGACCTTCGGCGGCTGGCCTTCGCCCGATTCGAGGTCGATGCGCAGCACGGTCGAGTTGTCGATCGTCTTCTTGCCCTTCACAGCGCCGCCGTTGAGCGCGTTGCTGATGAACAGGCTCGTCTTCGAGCCTTCGCTCTTGGCGGTCGAGTCCCACGGGCCCTGGATGTTCTTGCTCGCGATCGTCTGGATCGCCTTGCCTTCGCTGTCGAGCACGATCAGGCAGCCGTACTTCGCGGTCGCGGACTTGCCGTTGGTCGTCGGCAGGCTGCCGACGACGACGTAGCCGCCGGGGAGGATGTTCAGCGCGGTCGTCAGCCCGACGCCCCCCGGGCAGGGCCCGGGCAGGGCCTTCGGGTCGATCTTCGCGAACAGGCTCGTCTTGCCGGTGGTCGAGACCTGCACGATCGTCGTGCCGGTGCCCTGGCCGTTCTCCTTGGCGCTTTCGGCGGCGTTGAAGTTGCTGATCAGCGTCTGGCCGGCCTCGAGCTTGCCGATGCTCGTCGGAACGAAGACGAGGCCGTAGGGGTTGACATCTCCGTTGGTCGGGACCGTCGAGGCGACCGTCGAGAAGGTCTTCAGCGGCGCGATGAACGCCGCGGCTTTCGCCGGCGTCGTCGCGGCGGCCGTCGAGCTCGTCGAGCTGGAGCTCGAGGAGCTGGAGCTGCCGCAGCCGCTGAGGGCTAGAAGCGTGAGCGCTACGCCTGCGAGGGCGCGAATCGAGGCCTTGGGCACGGTGGGGTCTCCTGTTGGTTCCGTGGGATGGCCGGCGAGCAGCAAACAGGGCTGCCCGCCTGGGTGTTGATCCTCGGAGCCAAGGACTCCAATCGCCACTGAAAACTTCCCGCGGCCGTCCACGTTTCTCGCAGCGTGCCTGCCGGCCCGTCGATGAGGACCTTTCAGCTTCGATCGACGCCGGCACGCGCGACGCGCGCCGCAGACGCCTCGGGGGGCAGCGTCACTCCCCGCCGTCGGGCGCAGCCGCGCCGGGCCGCGTGAAGCCGCCGACGAGCATGCCGGCGCCGAGGTGCGCGCCGAGCACGGGGCCGACCTGCGTGCAGAAGAGCGGGTCGGAGCCGAAGATCGCGCGACCCTCGGCGACGAGGCGCTCGGCGTCGCCGGGCGCCTGCGCGTGCTGGACGATCCAGTCGCTCGCGCCGCGCTCGTGCAGCTCGACGAGGTAGGAGATCATCCGCTCGAGGCCGCGGCGGTGCGTGCGCACGCGTCCGACGGGCGCGATCTCGGTGCCGAACGTGAGGATCGGCTTGAGCTTGAGCGCGCTGCCGAGCAGCGCCTGCGCGGCGCCGATGCGCCCGCCGCGGCGAAGGTACTCGAGCGTGTCGAGGCAGAACCAGATGTCGAGGCTCGCGCGCGCCTGCTCGACGGCTTCGATCGCCTGCTCGATGCTCGCGCCGCGCGCGGCGGCTTCGGCGGCGACGAGCACGAGGCAGCCGAGCCCGCCGGCGCCGGTCAGCGCCGTCGAGCACCTCGACGCGGCCGCGATGGCCGGCCTGCGCGAGCAGGCGTGCGGCTTCGCGCGCGCTCTCGCACGTGCCGGAGAGCCCGCCGGCGATGTGGATCGAGAGCACGTCGCGCCCGGCGCGCAGCAGCGGCTCGTAGCATGCGACGAAGTCGCCGGCCGAGGGCTGCGAGGTGCGCGGAAGCTGCTCGTTGTCGTGCAGCCGCGCGTAGAAGGCGTCGAGGTCGGCGTAGGAGCTCTCGGGGAGCAGCTCGCCGCCCCAGCCGACGTAGAGGCTGACCTGCTCGACCTGCCAGTGCTCGAGCAGCGCCGCCGGCACGTACGTCGTGCTGTCGGTGACGATCGCAACCGACCCGTGTTCTCCCGTGTCAACACTCATTGCGATCGGTAAGCCTGCCGTGTTGCCGCGGCCGCTGCGCCGCGGCGAGCGCCGCGGAGCCGTCGGCCGCGGTCGGTTCAGCGGATCAGCGGCTCCGTTCGTGCGGCGGCGATCGTCTCGCGCAGCGTCGCGAGCGCGTCGTGACGCGGGCGCCAGCCGAGCTCGCGGCGCGCCTTCGCCGCGCTCATGATGACCGGCTCGCGAAAGGCGCTGATCCACTGCGCCTGCGCCGGCAGGAAGCCGAGGCGCGCGACCATCTCGGCGACGGCGTCGACGGCGAGCTCGGGCACGGGGATCGAGTACCAGCCGAGCTCCTGCGCGAGCTGCGCGACCGTCAGGCTGCCGGGCCCGGCGAGGTTGTAGGCGCCGGCCGGGCCGCGCCCGAGCACGGCCGCGCGCAGCGCGCTCGCGACGTCGTCGTGGTGGACGAGCTGGAACTCGACGCCCGGGTCGGGCAGCACGGGCTTGAGGATCGGGACGCCGTCGAGCAGGCGCAGCACGGCGCGCGGCAGGCGCTCGGAGACCTGCGTGTACGGCAGGTTGTCGATCAGCATCGGCGCGTTCGGGCCGGCGACGATGCACGGGCGCAGCACGTATCCCTCGGTCGGGCCGCCGGCGAGCGTCTGCGCGAGCAGCGCCTCGACGGCGGCCTTCTGCGCCGAGTAGTAGTGCCCGGCGCTGCCGCGCGCGGGCACGTCCTCGGTCAGCGGCTGCGGGTTCTCGGCGTGGTAGCCGTAGGCGGCGACCGAGGATGCGTAGACGAGCCGCTTGGCGCCGGCGGCGACGGTCTGCTCGAAGACGTTGCGCGAGCCCTCGAGGTTGACCGCGGCGCTCTGCTCGGCGCCGCCGATGATGATGAACGCGAGGTGAACGACGACGTCGGCGTCCTTGACGAGCGCGGCGACGGCCGCGGCGTCGAGCACGTCGCCGCGGCGGTAGTCGACCTTGCGCCAGCCGTGGTTCGCGGGGTCGAACGGCCGGCGCGCCATGCCGAGGATCCGCTTGACGTCGCGTGAGCGCTCGAGCGCGCCGACGAACGCGCGCCCGATCTCGCCCGTCGGGCCGGTGACCGCGACCGTCAGGCCGCTCGACGCGGTCGCGCGTGACGCCATCGACCCGTTGTACAGCAACGCGTCGCCGGACGCTGCGATCTCCGATACGCACCGTCGGGGCACGTACGCTTGAGTCGTGCTCGCGCTGCTCGCGTCCGCCTCGATCGGCGACACGCTCACCTCGTTCTTCAACGCGGTCGGGCAGTTCTTCTCCGATCTCGCCGCCGTCAACTGGGGGTTGCTGCTGCTCGGGCTCGCGTGCTTCGGCCTCAACCTCACGCTGCGCTCGCGCGCGTTCTTCCACAGCCTGCGCGCCGCCTACCCGGCGGTCAGCTTCCAGTGGCGGCGCGTGTGGGGCGCGTACTTCGCGGCGGTCGGCTTCAACAACGTCGTGCCGGCGCGCGGCGGGGACGTGATCAAGCTTTTCCTGACGCGCTCGTCGATCCCGGGGTCGAGCTACCCGACGGTCGCCGCGGCGTTCTTCGTCGAGTCGGTGTTCGACGCGACCGTCGGCGTGTTCGTCCTGATCTTCGCGTTCACGCAGGGCGTCTTCCCGAAGCCGCCCGACTTCTCGAAGCTGAACGCGTTCGAAATCTCCTACTTCGCCGAGCACTTCCGCTTCACGCTGTTCCTGATCACGGCGATCGGCGTCTTCGGGCTGCTCGCGTTCGCGCTGCTGTCCTCGCGCGTGAAGGCGTTCTGGGCGCGCGTTCGCCAGGGCGTGACGATCCTCTGGGATCGCCCGCGCTACCTGCGCGAAGTCGCCTCGCTGCAGGTGCTCGCGTGGCTCGCGCGCTTCGCCGCGTTCTGGTTCCTGCTCGACGCGTTCGGCGTCGGCGGGTCGGTCGAGAACGTGCTGCTCGTGTTCGGCGTCAACCAGGTCGCCGGCGCGGTCCCGTTCACGCCGGGCGGCGCCGGCGTGCAGCAGGCGCTGCTCGTGAAGGTCTTCGCGAGCAGCGCGCCGACGGCCGTCGTCGCCGCCTACTCGGTCGGCCAGCAGATCGCGATCGCGGCGTTCACGGCGACGATCGGCCTCGGGGCGGTCGTCTTCATCTTCCGCTTCCGCTCGTTCAGGGAGGTGATCTCGGCCGGTCGCGCCTCGCGCGACGCCGAGCGCGAGGAACTGCGCGAGGCGGAAGCGCGCGGCGAGCCGCGGTCTACTGAAGCCCCGCGCGCGCCTCGCGCACGAGCGTGACGGCCTCGGGGAAGACGAGCGCCATGACGGTGCGGATCTGTTCGGCCTGAGCCTCGGCGTTGCCCTGCAGGTTGATCCGCTCGACGGCCGCGACGGTCATGTCGACGGCGAGCTTGATCGCGTTGTCGGCCCAGGCCAGGCGCTGCTGCCCCTGCATCTGCTCGGCGAACTCCGCGAGCCGGCGCTGGAGCTCCTCGGGATCTCCGAACAGGTCGCCCAGGCCGCCGCTCTCCATCGGCTCATCATAGACTGAGCGTCCCGCATGGCCGGCAAGAGCGAAATCGAGCAGCAGGTAGCGCGCGAGACGGAGTGGCGCGGGCGTCTGGCCGTGCCGGCATTCGCCGCCGGCGTGCTCTACCTGCTGAGCGGCGTCGTCACGAACTCGGTCGCCGGCGGCGCGCCGACGGTCGGCGTGCTGCAGGGTCTCGCGCCGGCGCTGAACGGCGAAGCGAACCCGGCGGTGAGCCCGCGCGCGCCGGAAGTCAAATACCTCAGCCATCACGCCTCGTCGCTGATCATCTCGAGCGCGCTCGCGGCGGTCGCGATCGGGGTGCTGACGCTCGTCCTGCTCGTGCTCGCCGACGCGACGCGCTTTCGCCGCCCGGCCTCCTGGCGCGCCGCGCGGCCGCTGATCCTCGCCGGCGGCATCGTGCTCGCGCTGATCAGCGTCATCCACCAGGGTGTGCTCGCGATCGAAACGCACAACTTCGCGACCGGCCACGACTTCACGAACAGCGCCGTCGACAACGCGCTGGCGAAGAGCACGCCGAACCTGATCACGCAGTACCTCGACCTGCTCGCCGGCCTCGCCGTCGCGGTCGCGATGGGCGTGATCGTCGTCAACGCGATCCGCGTCGGGCTCGTGACGCGCTGGCTCGGCGTCGTCGGCGTGCTCAGCGCGATCCTGATCTTCCTGCCGATCGGCGGCGCGACGCTCGAGGTCGTCCCGTCTTTCTGGCTCGTCGCGATGGGGATCCTGTTCGTCGGCAAATGGCCGAACGGGCAGCCGCCGGCGTGGGAGTCAGGCGAAGCGCGACCGTGGCCCTCGCGCGCGCAGATGCGCGAAGAAGCAGCGGGCGGACGCCCGGCGCTCGCGACCGGCTCCGGCGACATCGCGCCGGCGCCGACCAGGCCGGATGGCGGCGGCTCCTCGCGCAAGCGGCGCAAACGCGGCGCGCGCGACGGCGACGGCACGCGCTAGCTGCGTCTCGCGGGCGGCCGTCGCGGCCGCGCACTCTGCCGATCGCGAGGGAGCGCCCGCGTGATTAGTTGTGCGGTCAAACGGGAAAGACCATTGAGAGCGGACCCGGGAGCGCGCGCAGCTGCGGTTCCCCGGTCGTCGCAAACGCCCGACCTTCGGCTCTCGCGCCTGCGGCTCCCCCGGATCTCGCCCGAACGGCAACGAGTTGCTCGCCCGATTGGGCGACGGGATGGGAGGTTTTTCATGGAGGCCGCGACTATCCATCGGGAAGGGCCCGTGCATCGTCGCGAGGAACCGGCCGGGAACGAGCGCGAGACGACCGGCTGGAAACCGGCCGATCCGGGGCCGCTCGGCCTCGCCGGCTTCGCGATGACGACGTTCGTGCTGTCGATGTTCAACTCGAACCTCGTCAACGAAAAGGGCGTGCCCGTCGTGCTCGGACTCGCGCTCGTCTACGGCGGGATCGTGCAGCTGCTCGCCGGCATGTGGGAGTTCCGCAACGGCAACACGTTCGGCGCGGTCGCGTTCTCCTCGTTCGGCGCCTTCTGGATCTCCTTCTGGGCGCTCAACGTCTTCTACGCGAAGCAGATCGGCGGCAACGCCGGTCACTCCGTCGGGCTGTACCTGTGGGCGTGGGCGATCTTCACCGCGTACATGACGATCGCGGCGCTGCGCACGAGCGGCGCGGTGCTGCTCGTCTTCGCGCTGCTGACTGCGACGTTCGTGCTGCTCGCGATCGGCAAGACGGGCGCGCACGAAACGGTCACGCACTGGGGCGGGTACCTCGGCCTCGCGACGGCGGCGGCGGCGTGGTACGCGTCGTTCGCGGCGGTGATCAACTCGACGTTCGGACGGACGGTCGCACCGGTCATCCCGCTGGCGCGCCGGCCGTGAACGACGCGGCTCCGCCGGTCGACACCGGCGCGCCGGCCCACGGCGCGCCGGTGACAGAATGGCTCCGCGGGAGCGGTGAACAGCGAGCGAGGAGGAGAGGCGATGTCGACAGAACCGGACACAGCAGGCGCGCTCGACGAGGAGCTGGCGGCGCTGCTCGACGTCGAGACGTTCGATCCGCCGGCCGAGTTCCGTGAGCATGCGCTGCTCGGCGATCCTGCCGTCTACGAGCAGGCGGCGGCCGATCCGCTCGGGTGGTGGGTCGCGCAGGCCGAACAGCTCGACTGGTTCCAGAAGTGGACGCGCGTGCTCGACGACGACGATCCGCCGTTCTACAAGTGGTTCACAGGCGGCTCGCTGAACGTCTCCTACAACTGCCTCGACCGGCACGTGATCGCCGGGCGCGGCGAGCGCGTCGCGTTCCACTGGAAAGGCGAGGACGGGACCGAGCGCGACATCACCTACGCGCAGCTGCTCGCCGACGTCGAAGCGTTCGCGAGCGCGCTGAAGGACCAGGGCGTGCAGAAGGGCGATGTCGTCGGCATCTACCTGCCGATGATCCCGGAGGTCGTCGTCGCGATGCTCGCGTGCGCGCGGATCGGCGCGCCGCACAACGTCGTCTTCGGCGGCTTCTCGGCGGAGGCCGTGCGCGAGCGGATGGAGTTCTCCGAGGCGAAGCTGCTGATCACGGTCGACGGCGCCGCGCGCAAGGGCAAGACGGCAGCGGTCAAGGACCGCGTCGACGAGGTGATGGGCGACCTGCGGACGCTGCAGAAGATCGTCGTCGTGCGCAGCTCCGGCACGCCGTGTGAGATGCAGGACGGCCGCGACGTCTACTACGACGAGATCGTCGCCGCCGCCGACCCCGCCTGTCCGCCCGAGCCGCTCGACTCAGAGCACCCGCTCTACATCCTCTACACGTCGGGCTCGACGGCGAAGCCGAAGGGCATCCTGCACACGACCGGCGGCTACCTGACGGGCGTCTCGGCGACGCATCGCTACGTGTTCGACCTGAAGCCCGAGAGCGACGTCTACTGGTGCGCGGCCGACGTCGGCTGGGTCACCGGTCACTCCTACATCGTCTACGGCCCGCTCTGCAACGGCGCGACGTCGGTCATGTGGGAGGGCGCGCCCGACTACCCCGACAGGGGCATCTGGTGGGAGATCGTCGAGCGCTACGGCGTGAGCATCCTCTACTGCGCGCCGACGGCGATCCGTGCGTGCATCAAGTGGGGCGCCGAGTGGCCGGAGAAGCACGACCTCTCGAGCCTGCGCCTGCTCGGCTCGGTCGGCGAGCCGATCAACCCGAAGGCGTGGCTCTGGTACCACAAGGTGATCGGCGGCGAACGCTGCCCGATCGTCGACACCTGGTGGCAGACCGAGACGGGCGCGATCATGATCACGCCGCTGCCGGGCATCACGAAGACGAAGCCCGGCTCGGCGACGTTCCCGTTCCCGGGCGTCTTCGCGGAGGTGCGCGACGAGTCGACCGGTGAGCCGATCGAGGAAGGGCAGGGGCTGCTCGTGCTGACGCGGCCGTGGCCGTCGATGCTGCGCACGCTCTACAAGGAGCCCGAGCGCTTCGTCGAGACCTACTTCAAGCGCTTCGGCGCCGAGACCTACCTCGTCGGCGACGCCGCGCGGCGCGATGCCGACGGCTACCTGTGGGTGATCGGGCGGATCGACGACGTCGTCAACGTCTCCGGGCATCGCCTCTCGACGGCCGAGGTCGAGTCCTCGATCGTCGCGCACGTCGACGTCGCCGAGGCGGCGGTGATCGGTCAGCACGACGAGGACACCGGCCAGGCGATCGTCGCGTTCGTGACGCTGCAGGGCGAGCTCGTCGGCGACGAAGGCACGGTCGAGGGGATCCGCGAGACGGTCGCCGAGCGGATCGGCAAGTTCGCGCGGCCGAAGCGGATCATCTGGGCCGACGACCTCCCGAAGACGCGCTCGGGCAAGATCATGCGGCGCCTGTTGCGCGACATCGCCGAGGGTCGCGCGCTCGGCGACGTGACGACGCTGCGCGACCCGGCCGTCACGGCGCAGCTCGAGGAGCGCGTCAAGGAGCTGCAGGCGCAGGAGGACTGACCCGACGTCGACGGACCGCGACAGGCGCCGAGGCGTGGAGCGCGAGCAGGACGGCTAAGGGTGATCCCCTATGGGCCGGCGTCTCGGCGGTGCGATGATTGACGGGATGGCATCTGCGTCGCAGACCGCCGCTCCGCCGAAGCGCCCCGAGGACGAGCTCGCCACGGCGCCGGTCGCGCCCGCGGGTGCGGGCGATCCGCGACGCTCTGCGGAGCCGGTGGCGGAGGAGCCGAGCGCGGCAGGGTCGAGTCGAGTACGCACCGGGCATCACCGCCTGCAGCGCTATCCCGACCGCGGGCTGCTCGGCGGCGTCGGCGCGGGGGTCTCCGAGCAGCTCGGCGTCCCGGTGCAGCTCGTGCGCTTCGCGATGGCGCTGGCGCTCGCCGCCGGCGGGATCGGTATCGCGCTCTACGCGCTCGCGTGGCGGCTGCTGCCGATCGCGCCCGAGAGCGAGGGCGTCGAGCGCCCGCACGGCGCCTGGCGCGAGGCGCTCCTGATCGTCGTCGCGGCGCTCGCCGTGCTCTACGGCCTGCGCCGCGCGGGGCTGCTGCTCGGCGACTCGCTGATGTGGCCGCTCGTGCTCGCGACGTTCGGGCTTGTCCTCGCCTGGCGGCCGATCGCGGCGTCGGGCGGCCCCGACGCCGGCCGGCGGATCGCGCCGCTGCGCGCGCTGCTGCGGCCGTCGGGTCGGACCGACCTGCCGCGGCCGCTCGTCGGCGTGATGCTCGTCGCATTCGCGTCGGCCGCGCTGCTGCACGCGCTCGGTGTGCTCGGCAACCTCGGCAAGGCGCTCAGCGCGGTCGCGATCGTCGCGACGATGCTCGCGCTGCTGTTCGGCCCGTGGCTCGTGCGGCTCGTGCGCAGCCTCTCGTTCGAGCGCGCGGCGCGGATCCGCGAGCAGGAGCGCGCCGAGGTCGCGGCGCACCTGCACGACTCGGTCCTGCAGACGCTCGCGCTGATCCAGAAGCGCTCCGGCGATCCGCGCGAGGTCGCCGGGCTCGCGCGCCGCCAGGAGCGCGAGCTGCGCCGCTGGCTGTTCGACCGTCCGGACGCCGGCTGCGGCGACAGCGTCAGGGTGCTGCTCGAACGCGCCGCGGCCGAGGTCGAGGAGCTGCACGGCCTGCCCGTCGAGCTCGTCGTCGTCGGCGACGCGCCGGTCGACGCGCGCCTGGAAGCGCTCGTGCAGGCGGCGCGCGAGGCGCTGACGAACGCCGCGAAGTTCGCCGGCGCCGAACGCGTCGACCTGTACGCCGAGATCGGTCCGTCGAGCGTCGAGCTGTTCGTGCGCGACCGCGGCGTTGGCTTCGATCCGGCAGCGATCCCCGAGGATCGCCGCGGCGTGCGCGACTCGATCGTCGGGCGCATCGAGCGATACGGCGGGCGCGCGAAGGTCACGAGCGCGCCGGGCGCCGGCACCGAGGTCGAGCTCGTCGTCGAGCGTCCGCGCGGACAGGTCTCGATGAGCCCCGTGCCGGCCTCGTGACGAGCGTGCGCGTGCGCGTCGTGATCGTCGACGATCACGACCTGTTTCGCGCCGGCGTGCGCGCCGAGCTCGGCGAGCGCGTCGACGTCGTCGGCGAGGCCGGCGGCGTCGCCGAGGCGGTGCAGACGATCCGCGCGGGTCGCCCCGACGTCGTGCTGCTCGACGTGCACATGCCCGACGGCGGCGGTGTCGAGGTGCTCAGACGCGTCTGCGCCGAGCTGCCCGACGTGCGCTTCCTCGCGCTGTCGGTCTCGGACGCGGCCGAGGACGTGATCGCCGTGATCCGCGCCGGCGCGCGCGGCTACGTGACGAAGTCGATCTCGGCCGCCGAGCTCGCCGACGCGGTCGAGCGCGTCGCCGAAGGCGACGCCGTCTTCTCGCCGCGTCTGGCCGGCTTCGTGCTCGACGCGTTCGCGGGCGCCGCACCGGACGCCGACGATCACGAGCTCGACCAGCTGACGCCGCGCGAGCGCGAGGTGCTCCAGCACATCGCGCGCGGCTACATGTACAAGGAGATCGCCCAGCGCCTGGAGATCTCGGTCAAGACGGTCGAGGCGCACGTCGGCGCGGTGCTGCGCAAGCTGCAGCTCTCGAGCCGCCACGAGCTGAGTCGCTGGGCGCTCCAGCGTCGGCTCGTCAGCCTCGACTGACCTTAGGGGCGATCCCCGATTGCGCCGCGCGCGCCGAGCGGTCAGAGTCGCCCCATGCCAGCGATCCCCGGCGTCCGCGACGACGCGCAAGATCCGAGCACGGCGCCGACGCCCGCGTCGGCGATCGAGACGCACCAGCTGACGAAGCGCTTCGGTGCGCGCACGGCGATCGACGCGGTCGACCTGTTCGTGCCGCGCGGGACCGCGTTCGGCTTCCTCGGGCCGAACGGCGCGGGCAAGACGACGATGATCCGGATGCTGCTCGGCCTCACGCGGGCCGACGGCGGCACGATGAGCCTGCTCGGGCGACCGGTGCCGGCCGAGCGCGGCGAGGCGCTGCAGCGCGTCGGCGCGATCGTCGAGGAGCCGCGCTTCCACACACACCTCTCCGGCCGCGAGAACCTGCGGATCATCGCCGCCGCGCGCGGCGCGCAGGCGCGCGAGCGGATCGCGCCGGCACTTGCGCGCGTCGGGCTCGCCGAGCGCGCCGACGAGAAGGTCAAGCGCTACTCGCTCGGCATGCGCCAGCGCCTCGGCGTCGCGCGCTGCCTGCTCGCCGACCCACAGCTCTTGATCCTCGACGAGCCGACGAACGGGCTCGATCCGGGCGGCATCCAGGAGTTCCGCGAGATGATCCGCGCGATGGTCGAGCAGGAGGGGCGGACGGTGTTCATCTCCTCGCACCTGCTCGACGAGGTCGAAAAGACCTGCGACGCGGCCGCGATCGTCGATCGCGGCAAGGTGATCACGCAGGGCCCGATCTCCGAGCTCGCGCAAGGCGGCGCGCGCAACGAGCTGATCGTCGGCGTCGACGACGTCGAGCTCGCGAGCGTCGCGCTCGAGCGCAGCGAGCTCGTGCACGAGCTGCACCGCGTTGACGGCGGCCTGCGCGTCGTGCTCAGCGGCGAGCTCGAGTCGGCCGCCGGCGTGACGGCGGCGCTCGTGCACGCCGGCGTCGGCGTGATGCGCGTCGAGCCCGTGCGCGAGAGCCTCGAGCGGCGCTTCCTGGAGATCACGTCGCGGCTCGACGCGACACCCGAGCTCGTCGCGGCCGCAGAGGAGGCGCCACGATGAGACGCCCTGTGTCAACCCCCAGCCGCGAGAACCCTCTCGAGGGCTCGATGCCGATCAGGCTCATAAACCGTGCCGTCCTGCCAGCAGCGCCAGATCACACGCGTCCAGGCACGTCCGAGGATGCGGATCGCGTGAGGATGATCGGCTCCGCGAGCACGCGCTCGTTGATAGACGTCCTTGGCCCAGGGATGCCAGTGGCGAGTGCTGTCGGCGAGTACGCCGACGTGGCCGCGCAGGCGCTTGTCACAAGCCCAGCGAAAGCTGGCGCTCCTGCGCTTGCCCGATTGGATCGTGACCGGCGCCTGGCCGGCGTCGGCCGCCAGCGAATCCTTCGTGGGGTAGCGGGCGCGGTTGTCCCCGATCTCGGCCAAGAGCCCTGCGGCGGTCACGACGCTCTTGCGGTCGCGGAAGAACGCGAGGAAGAGCGCTCCGTCGGAGTGGGCTTTGACGGCTCCGGCGATCTGACTGGTGAGCTGGCTGATCTGCTCGACGATCGGCCTGAGCGCGGCAACGAGTCCGAGCACGGCGTCGCGGCGGGCCTGCGCCTCGAGCTCGCCGAGGATCGCCCGGGGAGCGTCTCTGAGCCGCTGAAGCAGCTCGGCGGGCGATCTGCGCCCAGAGTAGGCGTGGCGCGCGAGGAAGCCTTCCAGTCGCTTCTCGCCGAGCCCGCGGGTCTCCTCGGGGCTCGCGTAGCGCTGAAGGAACGCGAGCGCGATCGGGCTGTCCACATCGGCGAAGATCCGCGCGGCGCCGGGCCAGCAGGCCTCAAGTTGCGAGCGCAGCTGGTTGGCGAGCTGAACGCGCGCCTTGACGAGATCCTCGCGGGTGCGCACGAGCGCCCGCAGCGCGAGCGTCTCATCGCCACACGGCGCAAGCGCCGGGAAGCGGTGGCGATCGGTGCGCGCCAGCTCGCACAGGACCATCGCGTCGAAGCGGTCGTCCTTGCCCGCGGCCGCGCGGAAGCGATCGCGCGCGGCCTTGATCTGGTTGGGGTGGATCGCAAGCACCTGGACGCCGCCGGCCAGCAGGCGCCCGACGAGCAGGCCGTCGGGCCGCTCGATCGCGCAGAGCTCGACCTGATGGTCTCTGAGCAGCTCCACGAGCGCGACGATGCCGCGCTCGTCGTGAGCGAAGCGCTCGGTCGCGAGCACCCCGCCCAACTCGTCGGTGATGTGCACGTCGTGCCACTCACTCGCCCAGTCGATCCCGCTAATTGCGCCCACAGATCCTCCTCCTGTCTCGAGGTTCGTTTCAAAGACGCCGACCAGGAGGTACCGTGGCGAGTGCTCATAGGCAGGCCCTCGGAGGGGCAACGCCCTGTTGTCGCTCTGGGTGCCTCACACCGCCGGGAGGCGCATGTCTCATCGTGGCCGTCAAAGCGGCTAGCGAGCGAGGCGCTCTCCCGGCGGTGGTCAGCTATGTGCGCTGAGCAGTCTCGGCGCTCGCCCTCCCTGCGGTCGGGCGAGACCTCCCTCTCTCGGAGAGAAAAGGAGAGCAACCTCGACGCTCAACGAGTAGAGGTTCTCCTATGAGCGAGGTCGCGCTGCAGATGTTCGGGGCCGATCTGCTGAAGCTGCGCAAGAAGCGCTCGACGCTGATCTGGGCGCTCGTGCTCGCGCTCGCGCCGGTCCTGATCTTCTTCGCCGTCAAGGTCGTGCAGCATTCCTCGAACGCGGTCAAGTACGAACCGGCCGGCGGCCTGCAGGGCTACCGCGACGGGCTGCGCGCGGTCGCGATCTTCTTCGGCCCGCTCGCGGCGATCCTGATCGGCGTCGAGGCGGGGGCCGGCGACGTCTCGGCCGGCGTCTTCCGCGACCTCGTCGTGACCGGGCGCTCGCGCGCGGCGCTGTTCGCCTCGCGCATCCCGGCGGCGCTGACGCTGTGCTGGTCGGTCGTGCTCGGCGCGTTCGCGCTGCTCTTGATCGGCACGTTCGCGTTCTCCTCGAACCTGCCGACGCCGGACGCCGCGCTGATCTTCAACGGGCTCGGCTTCGTGCTGCTCTCGACCGGAGTGATCTGCGTCGTCGCGGTCGGCTTCGCCTCGCTGACCGGCTCGAAGGCGGCGTCGATCACGGCGCTGATCGGCTGGCAGCTCGTCGCGAGCCCGCTGGTCTCGCAGATCAGCTCGCTCGGCAGCGCGCGCCGCGGCCTGCTGAGCGAGTCCGTCGTGCATTTCAGCCCGGTCGAGACAGGCGGCCACGGTGCGAACGTCGCCGTGCCGGAGGGCACCGCGCTGATCGTGATCGTCGTCTGGCTCGTCGTCTTCGTCGGCCTCGGTGCGTGGCGCACGCGGCGGATGGATGCCTGAGCCACGCCGCGCAAAGCTCCGCCGCCCGCGCCCGCTCAGGCGCGGGCGGCGGTCACACCTTGCGGTGCTCTGGCACCCACGAGCCGTCGTCGGCGCGCGCGAAGTCCTGGAACAGCCCGGGCGCCTCGGCGAGCATCATCCGCGCGACGGTGTCGAACACGATCCGCAGCTCCTCCTCGGCGCCCGGCGCCGTACGCATCTCGATCACGTGGCGCAGCGTGCGGACGTTCGCCGTCCAGACGATGTCGGTGCTGAGGCCGATCGGCGCGAGCCGGCGCAGCGCCGAGGTGACCTCCTTCTTGACGTGGAACGGGACCGCGTCGTCGTCGATCCCGAGCTCGGAGGCCGCGCTCAGCTGGAACTCCTCGAGCTGCTCGACGATCGAGAGCACCTGCTCGCGGACCGGCTCGAGTGCCGGCGGCACGCGGAAGCCGATGTCGGTCAGGCGCACGTAGCGCAGGCTCTCCTGGCTGAACGCCGAGCCGGCGCGATGGCGGACGAGCTCGTGCGTGTTGCCGGACACCACCGGTTTGCCGTTCCTACGCACGATCAACAGCCCGTTCGGCACCTTTACGCAATAGACCTTGCCCTTGTACGGCACCCACGAATCGCTGCTTGCGCCGTTGTGGTTGACAAGCGGCGACGTCCGTGTCTTGATGAGCGAAACGATGTACGACGGGCGCGCGTTACGGAATCGCTGTCCGGTGCGCATGACTCGCTCCAACCCAGTTCGGTCATCGACGCGAATGTTCGCCGACCAGCCAGCCTTGATCGCAAGGACCTGGAGGTCGTCGGCCATGTCTTTCGAGCTCGTGTAAATGACCGTGTGATTTCCGTCTTTGCGCCGGCTGCCGTCGCCGTCTACGTAGGCCTCGAGAAAGATGCGCAGGATGGCTGGCCCCCAGCTATGGACGTAACTCGGGATGCGCTTCTCATGGGCGCGCCGCCCGCAGCCTGCGAGCGAGTCTCGAAGCGCGACATTCTGGGTCCTGACTGCGCCGGGTCCAGTGCCGACCTGGTAGGCGGGAAGACCCATGGCCCTGATGTTCTGAGCAATCTCGTCTTGTGCCTCGCCGCGATTCTGGGCGATGCAAATCTGATGCCCGTTGATACTCCCCTCGGCGAGCCAATGTCCGAGGAAGCGCGCAAACTCCCTCAGGGGAAACTCGGACCCAACGTAGTGTCTCGTGGTCTTCGTCTCACGATTATGCGCCTGCCATATGCGCTGCGTGCCTGGGATAGTCACCTTGCCCTCTTCCTGTCCACGCCAGACAACCGTCTTCTTGTACGCGACCCGCTTGCCGAAGATGTCCTTCGCAAGCCGGACTCGGTGGGGCTCTTCGCCGCGCTTGTTCGCCTGTGTGTCGTGCGCTTTCACCCACATCCGATGATTCGGGGTGACGAGCAGGTCCACTTGCTCGGAGCGCACGCGATACATCTGCCCGTCGTAGTCACCTACGAAATGCTCGGTAGCCTCCTGGTACTCAAGCGACCCATCATTGGGATTGACCGTGGCGAACGTCTCGGAACCGTCAACTTCGGGCCATGCCTTCCAGCCGTCCTCCGTCAATACCTCCGTATCCGCGTCGTAGCAAAAGACGCGCGAGCAGTTGCGGATCGCGAACGAGTAGTTCGCGTGCTCGAGCACGCTGCCGTGCGCCGAGCGCAGGATGTTCGCGAAGTACTCGCGCTGGTCGGTGCGCACGCGCGAGACGTTCGCGTTCAGCCCGGGCTCCCAGCTGCGGTAGCAGGCGCGCCCGCCGAACTCGACGAGCAGCTCGCCGCCGTTGACGCCATCGCCGGCCTCGTCGACGCGGCGCGCGAGCCACGACTCGCCGCCGACGTCGGCGAGGTATCCGCGCATGCCCTCGACGTCGATCGAAGGGCGTGCGATGAGAAAGACCTGCGGCGTCGTCTCGTGCATGGGGGAGGCGATGCTAGGCCGCGTGCCGGACGTCTGATCGATCGGCCGCGGACCGCTCGCGACGTCCGCGCGAGCGGTTGTTACCCTCCGAGCAGGTGGACCAGATGACCGCTGAGAACGGCGCGCCGACGCTCGTCCAGGCCGAAGGCCTGAGCCGCCGCTACGGCGAAGGCGAAGCCGCGGTCGACGCGCTCATCGACATCACGGTCGGCTTCCCGGCCTCGCGCTTCGCCGCGATCATGGGCCCGTCGGGCTCGGGCAAGTCGACGCTGATGCACATCCTCGCGGGGCTCGACCGGCCGACCTCGGGCACGGTCCGCATCGGCGACGTCGAGCTGACCGGCCTCGATGACAGGCGGCTGACCGAGCTGCGGCGCGATCGGATCGGCTTCATCTTCCAGACGTTCAACCTGCTGCCGGTGCTCAACGCCGAAGAGAACATCCTGCTGCCGCTGTCGATCGCCGGGCGCGAGCCCGACCGCGAGTGGCTCGCGCGGCTGATCGAGACGGTCGGCATCGGCGACCGGCTGACGCACCGCCCGGCCGAGCTCTCCGGCGGCCAGCAGCAGCGCGTCGCCGTCGCGCGCGCGCTCGTCTCGCGCCCGGACGTCGTGTTCGCCGACGAGCCGACGGGCAACCTCGACTCGAAGGCGTCGGGCGACGTGCTCGAGCTGCTGCGCCACGCCGTCGACGACTTCGGCCAGACGGTCGTGATGGTCACGCACGACGCGCACGCGGCGTCGTTCGCCGATCGCCTGCTCGTCCTCACCGACGGGCGGATCGTCCACGACAGCCCGGCGGTCACGACCGACGAAGCGCTCGACCTGCTGAAGGACTGATGGCGCGGCTCGTCGTCCGCGGCTTCCTGCAGCGCAAGCTCCGCGTGACGCTGACGGCGATCGCGATCGCGCTCGGCGTCGCGTTGATGGCGGGCACGTACATCCTCACGGACACGATCAACCAGTCGTTCGCGGGCATCTTCAAGACGGCGTCGGCCGGAGACTCGGTCGTCGTCAGCCCGAAGCAGACGCTCGGCAAACGGGTCGAATCCGAAACCTCGCCGATCACCGAGCAGATGCTCGCGCGGGTGCGCGCGACGCCGGGCGTCGCCGAAGCCGCCGGCGGCATCTTCACGCCGGCGACGCTGCTCGACTCCAGGCGCAAACGGCTGAGCTCCGGCCACGCGCCGGCGTTCGTCTCGGCGCTCGTGCCGAAGCGCTTCGAGTCGTTCAAGCCGATCAAGGGCCGCTTCCCGCAGGGGCCCGGAGAGGTGGCGATCGACCAGGCGACGGCGCAGCGCGCGGGCGTGAAGCTCGGCCAGCAGATCATCGTCGCCGGCCGCTCTGCGACAGCGCGCTATCAGGTCGTCGGCGTCGTCCAGTTCGGCGGCGGCGAATCCTTCGGCGGCGCCGGCATCGCGCTGCTGACGCCCGCCGCGGCGCAGCACGTCGTCGGCGAGCAAGGCCGCTTCGATCACATCGACGTGGCGGCGGCGCCGGGCGTCTCGCCGGAAACGCTGCGCGAGCGGATCCGCGCCGTGCTGCCGGCGACGGTCGCGGTGCGAACCGGCGAACAGCAGGCCGAAAAGAACACGACGAACCTCGAAGAAAACCTCAGCTTCCTGCGCACGTTCCTGCTGATCTTCGCCTACGTCGCGCTCGTCGTCGGCGCGTTCATCATCTTCAACACGTTCTCGATCACCGTCGCGCAGCGCACGCGCGAGTTCGGCCTGCTGCGCACGCTCGGCGCCTCGCGCCGGCAGATCCTGCAGACGGTCGTCGCCGAAGGGCTGCTGCTCGGCGTGCTCGGCGCCGTGCTCGGCCTGTTCGCCGGAATCGGCCTCGCGCCGGCTCTCGACCAGCTGTTCAAGGCGTTCGGCGCCGACATCCCCGACAACGGCACGGTGCTCGAGACGCGCACGATCGTCGTCTCGCTGCTCGTCGGCACGATCGTGACCGTGCTCGCCGGGCTGCCGGCGGCGCTGCGCGCGACGCGCGTACCGCCGCTCGCGGCGATGCGCGAGGGCGTCGAGATCCCGCCGCGCCAGGCGATCACGCGTGGGCGCCATGCCGTGCCGATCCTGCTCGCGCTGATCGTGCTGCGGCTCGTCGTCGCGATCGCGAACAACGAGTCGACGGGCACGATCGTGATCATCGTCGCGGTCGGCATCCTCGTCGCCGGCATCCGTCTGCGCCAGCGCGCGCGCGGGCGCCGATACCGCGTCGTGCCGTTCCTCGCGCGCACGATCGGCGTGCTCGTCGCCTGGCGCGGTGTCACCGGCCGGCTCGCGAAGGAGAACGCGATGCGCCAGCCGGGCCGCACGATGGTGACGGCCGCCGCGCTCACGGTCGGCCTCGCGCTCGTCGCCTTCGTCTCGGTGCTGGCGGCCGGCACGAAGGCGACGATCAACGAAGCGGTGAACCGCTCGTTCGCCGGCAACCTGATCGTGCAGAACTCGCAGGGCGGTGAAAACCAGGGCATCCCCGCGCTCGTCGCTCCGGCGGTGCGCAAGGTCGCGGGAGTCGCGAGCGTCACGCCGATCGCGTTCACCGTCGGTCGCCCGAACGGCACGAGCAAGAACGCGTCGATCACGGCGATCGAACCGAGCACGTTCCTGCGCGCGTACCGCGTCGAATGGAAGCAGGGCTCGAACGCCGCGCTGCTTGCGCTCGGCGAGTCGGGCGTCGTGGCGTCGAAGAGCTACGCCGAAGAACGCCACCTGAAGGTCGGTGAGACGATCGCCGTGCTGACGCCGACGAACGCGCACGTGCATCTGAAGGTGCTCGGCATCGTCGAAGAAAAGTCGCGACTGCTCGCCGACCTGACGATCACGCGCGCGCTCGCGAGGACGAGCTTCGGGCTGCGCGAAGACGCGATCGACTTCGTCTCCTACGCGCCCGGAGCGACCAACGCGCAGGTCCAACCGGCCGTCGACAACGTGCTCAACGCGCAGTTCCCGCAGACGCGCTCGCGCACGGCGGTGCAGTTCAAGAAAGAACAGTCCGAACAGGTCAACTCGCTGCTCGCGCTGATCTACGTGCTGCTCGCGCTGTCGGTCGTCGTCTCGCTGTTCGGCATCGTCAACACGCTGATCCTGTCGATCTACGAGCGCACGCGCGAGCTCGGAATGATGCGCGCGATCGGCACCTCGCGCAAGCAGGTCCGCCAGATGATCCGCTACGAGTCGATCATCACGGCGCTGATCGGCGGCGTCTTCGGGCTCGTGATCGGCGTCGTCGGCGCGATCCTCGTCGTCCTGCTCGCGCTGTCGGGGTCGGGCTACGTTCTGTCGATCCCGTACGGCACGCTGGTCGTGCTGCTGTTCGTCGCGGCGCTCGCCGGCCTGCTCGCGGCGCAGCTGCCGGCGCGCCGCGCCGCGCGCCTGGACATGCTGCGATCGCTCGCCGCCGAGTAGCGACCGCGAGGGCGCCGGCGCGGTCGCGGCGCGGCTAAGCTCACGGGCAGATGGCTCAAGCAGCCCCCGAGTCGACCGACCCCGAGCTCCAGGCGACCGCCTGGGACCTCGAGCCGCTCGTCGAAGGTGACGGGCCGGATGGCGTCGAGCGGCGCCTCGCGCAGGCGCTCGAGCGCGCGCAGTCGTTCGCCGGTCGCTACGCCGGCAAGCTCGAGGGGCTCGACTCGGGCGCGCTGCGCGGAGCGATGGAGGAGCTCGCGGCGATCCACGAGCTGATCGGCCGCGCGGGCACGTACGCGGCGCTGCGCTTCTCGACGAACACCGCCGACCCGGCCAACGGCGCGCTGTTGCAGCTCGCGCAGGAACGCGGCACGGCGATCGAGACGACGCTGCTGTTCTTCGAGCTCGAGTGGGCGGCGCTCGACGACGCGCGCGCCGAGCGAGCTGCTCGCCGGCGATGGTCTCGAGTTCTGCGCGCACTACCTGCGCAACGTGCGCCGCTACCGCGAGCACCTGCTCTCCGAGCCCGAGGAGAAGATCCTCTCCGAGAAGGCGCTGACCGGCGCCGGCGCGTGGACGCGCCTGTTCGAGGAGCTGATCTCGGCGATCGAGGTCGAGCTGCCGAGCGAGCCGGCGAAGGTCCCGCTCGACGTCGCGCTCAGCCGCCTGTCGCTGGCCGACCGTGACGTGCGGCGCACCGCCGCCGAGGCGGTCACGGCGGCGCTCGCGCCGGGGCTGCGCACGCGCGCGTTCCTGTTCAACACGCTGCTCGCCGACAAGGGCGTCGACGACCGCCTGCGGCGCTACCCGCACTGGCTGGCCGCGCGCAACCTCGCGAACGAGGCGAGCGACGAGTCTGTGCAGGCGCTGATCGACGCGGTGCGCGCGCGCAACGAGATCCCGCGGCGCTGGTACCGGCTGAAGGCGAAGCTGCTCGGCGTCGAGCGGCTCGCCGACTACGACCGGATGGCGTCGGTCAGCGAGGACGAGGTCAGCTTCACGTTCGCGCAGGCGCGCGAGATCGTGCTCGACTGCTACGCGTCGTTCTCGCCCGAGCTCGGCGACGTCGCGCGCGCGTTCTTCGACGAGCGGCGGATCGACGCGCCGGTGCGTCCGGGCAAGCGCGGCGGCGCGTTCTGCGCCTCGGCGGTGCCGTCGGTCGAGCCGTACGTGCTGCTCAACTACACCTCGAAACGCCGCGATGTGCTGACGCTCGCGCACGAGCTCGGCCACGGCGTGCACTTCGCGCTCGCGGCGCGCCAGGGGATCTTCCACCAGAGCACGCCGCTGACGCTCGCCGAGACGGCGTCGGTGTTCGGCGAGACGATCGTCTTCGGGCGCCTGCTCGCGGAGGACAGCTCGCCGGCGTCGCGCCTGGCACTGCTCGCCGAGAACCTCGAGGACACGATCGCGACGGTCTTCCGCCAGGTCGCGATGAACCGCTTCGAGGATCTCGTGCACAACGCGCGCCGCGACGAGGGCGAGCTGTCGGTCGAGCGCTTCGGCGAGCTGTGGGCCGACAGCCAGTCGGAGCTGCTCGGCGACTCGGTCGAGGTGACCGACGGGTACCGTTCGTGGTGGTCGTACATCCCGCACTTCATCGGCAGCCCGGGCTACGTCTACGCGTACGCCTACGGCCAGCTGCTCGCGCTGTCGGTCTACGAGCGCTACGAGGAGCTCGGCGCGGAGATGGTGCCGCGCTACCTCGAGCTGCTCGCCGCCGGTGGCTCGAAAAGCCCCGAGGAGCTGGGGCGGATCGTCGGCATCGATCTCACCGATCCGGGGTTCTGGGACGCGGGGCTCGACCTCGTCGAGCGCCAGCTGCAGGAAGCCGAAGCGGCAGCCGAGGCGTCCGGGCGGCTGTAGCGGCGGGGCCGCGCGCGCCGGCTGCCTCACGAGTTCGCAACGAGCGCCGCGGCCGAGCCGGGGCCGCCGCGAGGTCACGGCAACCCGCCGGGCGGCTACGGCAACCCGCCGGGAGATCACGGGGGGCACCACGGGCGCTCGACCGAACACGTGCTGCTGATCTCGGTCGACGGCCTGCACCAGTCGGACGTCGAATGGCACGTCGCTAACCACCCCGGCTCGGAGCTCGCGAAGCTCGTCGGCGGTGGCGCCGAGTACGCGCACGCGCAGACGCCGATCCCGTCGGACTCGTTCCCGGGCATGATGGCGCAGGTGACGGGCGGCAACCCGCGCACGACGGGCATCTACTACGACGACGAGTACAGCCACGCGGTGCTGCCGGCGGGGACGACCTCCTGTCACGGCCAGCCGACCGGCGGCGAAGTGATCTACGACTCGCCAGATGATCAGGATCCGACCCGGATCGACGCCGGCCAGAGCCTCGCCGGACTGCCTGGAAGCATCCTCGAAATGACCGGTCAGCCGGGGACGCTGCTGAATCCGGCGGCGCTTCCGGTCGACCCGCGGACGTGCAAGCCGATCTACCCGCACGAATACGTACAGGCGTCGTCTACACCGGCGGCAGCAAGATCGCCGAGCACGGCGGCGCGAACCCGGCCGACCGCGACGTGCCGATCGTCGTCTACGCGCCGGGCGCCGTGCGGCCGGGGTCGTACGGGCCGCCGGTCGAGACGACGCAGATCGCGCCGACGATCCTCGACCTGCTCGGCTTGCAGCCGGAGGCGCTCGAAGCCGTCCGGATCGAAGGCACGCAGGTGCTTCCCGGCGTCGATCGCCGCTGATCTAGAAAACCGTGGCTCGCCGGACGCCTCGACGGTGGGGCGTCCGGCGCGCACACGGTGACGCTAGCCGACGATTTCGGCCTTGTAGACGCCTTCGGTGCTGTTCGGGAAGATCGACGCGCGGAATTCGATCGACTCGCTCGCGGCGCAGCTCGCCCCGAGCGTCAGGTGCCTGTCGAGCGTCGCCGTCGTCGTGCCGCGCACGAGCGTCTGCGGCTGGAACGTCGTGTTGAACGTTCCCGACAGCTTGCTGGCGGAGTACACGCACCAGAACGGCTCGGCGACGATCAGCTTCGGGCTCGCTTTGAGCAGCGCCGTGCCGTCGGCGTGCAGGATCGCCTTGCCGATCGTGCCCTGCAGCAGGTAGGCGGGTTCGGCGCCGCCGGTTTCTTCGCTCGCGCAGCCGGAGGATTCGCGCGTCGGGAACGACAGCGAGTCGGCCGCCTTCCCGTTCGTCAGCACCGTGCCGGCGCTCTGCGTCGTGCAGCGGATGCCGAACCGCGGGATGATCGTGAGCTGCTCGATGGCCGTTTCGCCGACGATCGCGCGAGTGTTCGCGATCGGCTTGACGAGCCACAGCTTCGATGCGGCCGACGCGCTGCTCGCGGCTGCCGCGAGCGCGAGCGTGGCGATGCAAGTGATGGTCAGCGTCTTGCGTCCCACGGCTACTTCCCCCTATTTCGTTGTCCGGCGCCGCGGGTGGCGGGAACGCCGGTGTTTCGAGCTGTCTACCCCGCCGGGACAGGATACGCCGCGACCGCGCCCGCGGCGTCGGCGCTTGTAACGCGCGTCGTGAGCGCTTAGGCTCGGCGCCATGCGGATGAGGCCGGGCGCCGACGATGTGCTCGAGCGTGTCGCGATCGCCGCGAACATGGTCCCGCTGCCGGCGGCGTACGCGCTCTATGGGATGACGGCCGGCCGCGTCGTTGGCGTCGCGCAGCGACTCGGAGTGATCCGCAGGCTGCTCGCCGGACCGGCGACGGCCGGGCGCGTGGCCGAGGAGCTCGAGCTGCAGGTTGCGGGCACGCGACTGCTCTGCGAGAACCTCGCGGGCCTCGGAGTGCTCGAGCAGGACGGGCACACGTTCGCGCTCGCCAAGCGTTGGCTCGGTCGGAGACCTCGCACGCGATCTGCGAACGGAGCCCCAGAGGCTAAGTGCGCGCCTTTTCGGCGAACCGCTCGCGAGCGGCCTGCCGAGAGACCCCGAGCGCGATCCCGATCTCGCCCCACGATCGACCGTTGGCGCGCGCGCGAGCTACGAGCTCGCGAACGCGAGCCTCGCCGGCGCGTACGCCGTCAACGGCCTCTGCAAGCGTGCGCATGTCGGTCGTGTCGTCCATCGAGACGCCAGACGGGTCGAACTCCTCGGCGAGCTTCGCCGCTCGCTGGATCTCCTGCTCGGTGTGCATGACTTTGGCTCCGGTCATCGGTGGGGTAGGTATTGAGGACGAGCGCGCATTGCGTGGACGATCACAGGATCGTCAGTGTCGACGCCGAGCAGTCCGACCTCGAGCAACTCGCCATCCTGGGCAAGGTATCTTGTCGGCCGCCGCTTGTCAAGGAACCTTGTCAGCCAGTCGGTCGGCTGGGGTGTCGATCGCTATCCCGGGAAGATCCGCGCGAGCAGCCCCGGCACATCCGCGATCGAGTCGACGACCGCCGTCGGGTTGACTTCGACCGGCAGCCCTTTGTCGACGAACTTGCCCGTGCGCACGAGCACGCCGGCCAGGCCCGCCGCCATCGCGCCGCCGACGTCGGCCTCGACGTCGTCGCCGATCATCACCGCGCGCTCGACTCCCATCGCGTCGAGCGCCGTCTGGAAGAACGCCTGCGAGGGCTTGCCGACGACCGTCGCCTCGCGGCTCGTCGCGTACTCGAGCGCCGCCGAGTACGCGCCGACGTCGAGCGCGAGGCCGTCCTTGCGCCGCCAGTAGCGGTTGTGCTGCAGCGCGATCAGCTCGGCGCCGTCCATCAGCAGACGGAAGACGCTGTTGAGCAGCTCCGCGTCGAAGCGCTCGCCGACGTCGCCGAGCACCACCGCGTCGACGCGCTCGCCCGGCGGCGCCTGCGTCAGCGTCGCGAGGTCCTCGCGCAGGCCGTCGCTGACGACGAGCTCGACCGCCTCGTGGCCGCGCTCGGCGCAGTAGCGCACGGCCATCGCCGCCGGCGTGACGATCTCCTCCAGCGACGTCTCGAAGCCGAGCTCGGCGAGGTGCTCGGCGACCTGGCGGCGCGAGCGCGACGTCGTGTTCGTGACCAGCCGAAGGTCGTCGCCGAGCTCGCGCAGCTCGGCCAGCGCATCGTGAGCGCCGGCGATCGGATCGTCGCCGACGTACAGCACGCCGTCGATGTCGAGCAGCACGCCGAGTGGTCCCGTCGGCGCGCTCATACGATCAGAACAGCCCGCCGAGCGCGCTGCCGGCGTGGTGGACGAGGTCGAACAGCGGCTGCGGCACGATCCCGAAGAACAGCGTCGCCGCGCCGGCGACGAGCGCGACGAGCAGAACCTCAGGCTGCGGGCGCTCGGCCGTCCGCGCCGTCGCGATCGCGTGGTCGTCGAGCTCCGGCGAGCCGCCGGCGAGCGCCGGCAGGCCCTCGCCCGCGAGCGGCGCGTCGAGCGGAGAGCCGCCCGGTAGCGCGGGCGTCTCGCCGGCCGGCGCCGTGCGCATCCACATCGTCGCGATCACCGGCAGGTAGTAGCCGAGCGAGATCATCGAGCCGATCACGATCACGACTCCCAGCCACGTGTAGCCGCCCGAGACGGCCGCGTCGATCAGGTAGAACTTGCCCGACGAAGCCCGCCGTCGCCGGGATCCCGGCGAGCGCGAGCATCGAGATCGTCATCGGCCACGCCAGCAGCGGCCGCTCGCGGCCGAGGCCCTGCAGGCTCTGCAGCGAGTCGCCGAGCTCCGTTTCGCGCTCGCGCGCGACGATCACCGCGAACGACGCCATGTTCATGAACACGTAGACCGCGAGGTAGAACACCGTCGCGCGCACGCCGAGCTGCGTCGCGACGACGACGCCCGCGAGCATGTAGCCGGCTTGCGCGACCGACGAGTACGCGAGCATCCGCTTCAGCGAGGACTGCCCGAGCGCGCCGACGTTGCCGACGACGATCGTGATCGTCGCGAGCACCGCGAGCGCCGGTCCCCAGTCGCCCTGCACGTTGATCAGCGCGACGTCGAAGAAGCGCAGGAACACGCCGAACGCCGGCGACCTTCGTCGTGACCGCCATGAACGCCGTCACCGGCGTCGGCGCGCCCTCGTAGACGTCCGGCGTCCACTGGTGGAACGGCGCGACCGACGCCTTGAAGCAGAGCCCGACGACGCACAGCGCGACCCCCGTCAGCGTCAGCGGGTCGGTCGCGAGGCTGCCGTTCGAAGCGCGTTCGCGATCGCGCCGAAGTCGGTCGCGCCGGTCGCGCCGTAGATCAGCGCGAGCCCGTACAGCAGCGTCGCCGAGCCGACCGAGCCGACGATCAGGTACTTCAGCCCCGACTCCAGCGAGTGCTCGCGCCGCAGCTCCGTCGCGCACAGCACGTACAGCGGGATCGACAGGAGCTCGAGGCCGACGAACAGCGCGACCGTGTTCTGCGCCGCCGCGAGCAGCGACATGCCGGCGATCGAGCTCAGCAGCAGCGCGTGGAACTCGCCGTGCGCCGCTTCGCGCGCTGCCAGCGAGCGCCACGCGAGCAGCACCGCGCACGCGCCGCCGGCGACAGGATCAGGTTCAGCACGAGCGAGAGGTCGTCGATGCGAAGCGCGCCCGAGACGATCGACTTGTTCGCGTTCCACTGCCAGATCGACAGCCCGAGCCGCCGCGCCGAGCGCGAGGAGCGTCAGCGACCGGCACGACCTGCGCGCGCACGCAGCGCGAGCCGGATCAGGCCGACCAGCAGCACGACGCCGCGCCGCCGAGCAGCGCGATCAGCGGCGAGAGGCCCGCGAAGTCGATGTGCGGGCCTTTCAGGTGTGCGGTCGCGAGCGTGATCACCGTCGCCTCATTGCTCCCGCGCTCTTGGACTTCGATCGCCTGCGGTCGGCGCCGCGCTCGCGCGCTGTTCGCCGTGCACCGTCGCGTCGCGTGCGCCGCCGCGACCGCCGTCTTGACGGAGCCTTCGCTGCGGTGCAGCGCCAGCTGCGGGTAGAGCGCCAGGAACAGGATCACCGCGAGAGCGGCACGAGCACGGCGCCGTCGCGCAAGCGCGATCTCACGCGACTCGACGCCGCGCGCCGACGCGGTTGTGCATCGCGCGGATGAACAGGCGCAGCGCGTACACGCTCGCCAGCACGACGCCGCGTGAACGCGATGATCGCGATCGCGAGCTTCGCTTTGAAGACGCCGAGCAGGATCAGGAACTCGCCGACGAAGTTCGACGAGCCCGGCATCGCGAGCGTCGCGAGCGCGACGATCAGGAAGATCGACGCGAGCACCGGCGCGCGGAACGCGATGCCGCCCATCTCGCGGATGTCTTCCGAGCCGCCCGCGCGCTGCGGCGAGCAGCGCGACGATGAACAGCAGCGGCGCCACGACGAGGCCGTGGTTGACCATCTGCAGGAGCGCGCCCTGGGCGCCCTGCGGGTTCAGCGCGAAGATGCCGAGCGTGATGAAGCCGAGCTGCGCGACCGACGAGTAGCCGGCGATCAGCCGCGCGTCGGTCTGCGTGAACGCCTGCATCGACCCGTACAGGATCGACGCGAGCGCGATCAGCAGCATCAGCATCTGGAAGTGCGCCGCCGCCTGCGGGTAGAGCGGCAGCACGATCGCGCAGGAAGCCGTACGCGCCGACCTTCGACAGCACGCCCGAGAAGACCATCAGCACCTCGATCGGCATCGCGCGGTAGCCGTCGGGCATCCAGCCGTGCAGCGGGAACGCCGGCATCTTCACGAGGAACGCCGCCGCGAAGAACAGGAAGATCCACTCCTGCGTGCCCCTGCTCAGCGGCGTGTGCAGCGAGCGCGAGCACGAACTTGATGTGCCCGCCGTGCTGCGCCGCGAGCACGCCGGTCGCGACCGCCGCCGCGAGCATCAGCAGCGAGCCGACGAGCGTGTAGATGACGAGCTTGATCGTCGCTTTCACGCGTCGGCGGGCCGTCGCCGGCCCCAGATGCCCGATGAGGAAGTAGAACGGGATCAGCATCAGGTCGAAGAACGCGACGAACAGCGCGAGGTCCTGCGCGAGGAACGCGCCGAGCACCGCCGACTCGGCGAGCATGAAGATGAAGTAGAAGAGCCGCGGCGCGATCCCACGTGCGCGCAGGTTCGCCGCGAGCACGGCCGCCGCGAACAGCAGCGTCGTCAGCCCGAGGAGGAACACGTTCAGGCCGTCGACGCCGAGCTTGTAGTGGATGCCGAGGTCGGCGATCCAGACGACGTCGGTGACGTGCGTGCAGGCCGGCGTGCCCGGCGTTGTAGTCGGCGATGTAGCCGATCGCCAGGCCGAGCGCCGCGAGCGAGCCGAGCAGCGCGAGGCCGCCCGGTGCCCGATCCGCGCGAGCGGGCCGCCGGGCTTGCCGTCTCGCCGGCCGGCATCTCGGCGACGGACGTGCTCCGTCCGAGCAGCGACAGAACGCGCCGAGCAGCCCGCACGCGAGCGGCAGCCAGATGATGATCGAGAGCGGCGGCATCAGCTCAGGTCTGCAGCAGGAAGTAGAGGCCGACGCCCGCCACGCCGAGCACGAGCAGCGCCGCGTAGTAGCGCACGAAGCCGCTCTGCGCCGCGCGCACCGCCGCCGAGCCCGCGCGCACGAGGCCCGTCGTTCCGCCGATCAGCGTCTCGTCGACGAACACGCGCTCGAACGTGCCGCGCGCGAACATGCCGACGGCCGCCGCCGGGCGCACGACGAGCGCGTCGATCGCCTCGTCGAAGTACCACTTGTTGACGAACAGCGTGTACAGCGGGCGCAGGCGCTCGCGCACGATCGTCGACGTCCCCGGGCGCGCGACCCACACGCGGTAGGCGATCGCGATGCCCGCGAGCCCGAGCAGCGTGCCGAGCACGAGCCCGATCACGAGCAGCCGCTCTTCGTGTGCGATTCCGATGCGTACAGCGACGAGCCGGCGAAGCTCGGCCGCAGGAAGTCGTCGATCACGAAGTCGACGCGCGGGATCTGCACGAGTCCCGCGCCGACCGCGCCGAGCGCGAGCACGCCCATCGCGATGCGCATCGGCAGCGCCCGCTCGGCGATCGCGTGGTCGGGCCCGGGAAGCCGACGTCGGTGTCCTCGACTTCGCCGTTCGCCGGGTTCGTCGGCATGCTCGGCGTGGTGCGAGATGCCCGTGTTCGAGCTCGACCGCCTCCGGCACCGGATCGCCGTGGAACGCGCGGAAGATCATCCGGAACGTGTAGATCGCCGTGAGAACGCGCCGATGTAGCCGACGACGTACAGCGCCCAGTGCCAGCCGCCGCGTTCGGCCGTCACGAGCAGGATGTCGTCCTTGGAGAAGAAGCCCGAGAACGGCGGGATCCCCGACAGCGCGAGGCCGCCGATGATGAAAGCAGGCGTACGTGAACGGCATCGCCTTGCGGAAGCCGCCCATCTTCTCCAGCGACTGCTCGCCGCGCCATCGCGCCGATGATCGAGCCGGCCGCCATGAACAGCAGCGCCTTGAAGAACGCGTGCGTCATCAGGTGGAACAGCCCGGCCGCGTACGCGCCCGACCGAGACGCCCATGATCATGTAGCCGATCTGCGACATCGTCGAGTACGCGATCACGCGCTTGATGTCCGTCTGCGCGAGCCCGATCGTCCCCGCGATGAGCAGCGTCGCCGCGCCGACGACCGCGCCGACGTCCTGCGCCGCCGGCGCGAGTTCGAACAGCGGGTGCATGCGCGCGATCAGGTAGACGCCCGCCGTCACCATCGTCGCCGCGTGGATCAGCGCGCTGACCGGCGTCGGGCCCTCCATCGCGTCCGGCAGCCACGTGTGCAGCGGGATCTGCGCCGACTTCGCGAACGCGCCGACGAGCAGCAGCATGCAGCCGGCGACGAGGTCCCCGCTGTCCGTGCCGTGGCCGAACGCGGGCGGCGCTCGACGCGCGTGGAAGCGTCGCAGGAAGTCGAGCGTGCCCGTGTGCTTGAAGATGAAGTACGTGCCGAGCACGAGCCCGACGTCGCCGACGACGTTGATCACGAACGCCTTGATCCCCGCCGCCGTCGCCGTCGTGCGCCGGTACCAGAACGAGATCAGCAGGTACGACGCCGCGCCGACGAACGCCCAGCCGACGATCAGCAGCACGAAGTTGCCGGCGAGCACGAGCAGCAGCATCGAGAAGACGAAGAAGTTGAGGTACGCGAAGTAGCGCGCGAAGCCGCGGTCCTCGTCCATGTAGGAGATCGAGTACAGGTGGATCAGCGTCGAGACGCCGGTGACGACGAGGATCATGAAGACCGACAGCGGGTCGACGAGGATCGACATCTGCGCGTCGATGCCCGACCGTCGACGGCGTAGTTCCACAGCGAGGAGACCAGCTGGCGGTGCGCGGGTGCGAGGCCCTGCAGCTTGATCAGCGCGCCGAGCGCCGCGAGGAACGCGAGGAAGATCGCGCCCGTGCCGATCCAGCCGGCGCTGCGGCCGCGGCCAGCGCGCGGAAGCCGAACGCGATCGTCAGCGTGCCCGCGAGCGGGAACGCCAGCACGAGCCAGCCGAATGTCGTCTGCGTCGCCCGAGCCCTCAGCCCTGCAGCTCCCGCAGCTCGTCGACGTCGATCGGCAGGTGGCGGCGGTAGAGCGCGACGATCATGCCCGAGGCCGATGCAGACCTCGCACGCGGCGACCGTCATCACGACGATCGCGAGGATCTGCCCGTCGCCGTTGCCCCACATGCGCGAGAACGCGATCAGCGCGAGGTTGCCGCCGTTGAGCATCAGCTCCAGGCACAGCAGCACGACGAGCGGGTTGCGGCGCGTGATCACGCCGACCGCGCCGAGCGCGAAGACGATCGCCGAGACGGCGAGGTACCAGGCGATGCTCATCGCCGCGCCCCGACTCCCTCGGCCATCGTGCCGACCGCGCCGCGGGCGCGGCACGTCGATCGGACTGAGCCAGCTCCTCCTCTTCCTCGCTCGGAGATCGCCGTGGCGCCGGCGCGCGAGCACGACGCCGCCGACGGCCGCGACGAGCAGCAGGAACGAGGCGATCTCGAACGACAAGAGGAAGCGCGTCAGCAGCAGGTTGCCGATGTACGCCGGCGTGCCGTAAGCTGCGGGCCGGGCGCGTAGCCGGCGCCCTTGCCGTTGATCGCCTGCAGGCCCGTGCCGAGCAGCGCGATCAAGAGCTCGACGAGCAGCGCGCCCGCGAGCGATCGCGCCGCCGAGGCGCAAGCCGCGGGCCGGCCGGCCCCGAGCCGAGCAGGCGCTCGCCGAGCGGCTCGGTCTGATCGCCGACGTACGCGACGACGAACACGTACAGCACCATCACCGCGCCCGCGTAGACGACGACCTGGATCGCCGCGACGAACTCGGCGCGCAGAGCAGGAACAGCACCGCGAGCGAGAGCAGGTGCGCGACGAGCGCGAGCACCGCGTAGAACGGGTTGCGCAGCGACGACGACGCCGACCGCCCCGGAGATCACGCCGATCGCCGCGAGGAAGAAGAGGACCTGGCTCACGCTGCTGCGCCCCGCGCTCATTCGCCCTCGTTCCTCAGCGGCGTGCGCTCGAGCGGCTCGGCGAGCAGCATCGGCTTCGTGAAGATCAGGTCGTGGCGGTCGTAGTCGGAGAGCTCGTAGTCGTGGCCCATCGTGATCGCGTCGAACGGGCACGCGATCTCGCAGTAGCCGCAGAAGATGCAGCGCGAGAGGTTGATCTCGTACACGGCCGCGTAGCGCTCGCCGGCCGAGACGCGGTTCTCCGGCGTGTTCTCCGCCGCGACGACGCGGATGCAGTCGGCCGGGCACGCCGCCGCGCAGAGCGAGCAGCCGACGCACTTCTCCAGGCCGGTGTCCTCGAAGCGGTGCAGCTTGTGGCGGCCGCGGAAGCGCGGGTAGACCGGCGCCTTCTCCTCCGGGTACTGGATCGTCGACGGGCCTTCGACGATGCGCGCGAACGTCGTCTTCAGCCCGCGCGCCGTCTCGCCGAACGTGCGCCAGGCGCTGCGCGTCGGCCCCGGCTTCGGGGTGCGCGTGACCTCGATCACGTCCTCGCCCGGGCTCCAGGTGCTGACCTTCAGCGCCGGCAGCGGCGCGTCGTCGGGTGTCGTCGTGTCGGCGGCGTCGGCCATCGGCGTTCAGTGGGTCGCCACGACGACGATCGCCGTGACAAGCGCGTTGAGGGTCGCGAGCGGCAGCAGCACCTTCCAGCCGAAGCTCATCAGCTGGTCGTAGCGCAGGCGCGGAAGCGTAGCTCGCACCCAGATGAAGAGGAACGTGATCAGGCTCATCTTGAACGAGGACGACGAACGGGTCGACCCAGCCCGGCGGGTGGATCCCGAACGGCAGCAGCCAGCCGCCGAGGAACACCGTCGTGACGATCCCCGAGACGACGAGCACGTTGAGGTACTCGGCGAAGTAGTACGACGCGAAGCGCCCGCCGCCGAACTCCGTGTTGTAGCCGCCGACGAGCTCCGCGTCGGCCTCCGTCAGGTCGAACGGCGCGCGGTTCGTCTCGGCGAAGCCCGCGACGAGGAAGATCAGGAAGCCCGCGAACTGCGGAATGAAGTACCACATGCCTTTCTGTGCCGTCACGATGCCCGTCAGCGACAGCGTCTGCGCGCTGATGATCACGCCGACGAGCGCGAGGCCCTGCGAGACCTCGTAGGAGATCAGCTGCGCCGCGCCGCGCATCGCGCCGAGGAACGAGTACTTCGAGCCTGAGGACCAGCCGCCGAGCATGATCCCGTAGAACGCGACCGCGCCGAACGCGAACAGGTACAGCGGGCCGATCGACACGTCGACGCCGTACAGGCCGACTTTCGTGCCGAAGATGTCCTGCGCGTTGCCGAACGGGATGATCGCGAACGCCGCGACCGCCGTCAGGATCGAGATCATCGGCGCGAGCGCGAAGAGGAAGCCGACCGAGCGTCGTCGGGCGGAACTGCTCCTTCGTCAGCAGCTTGAGGATGTCGGCGAGCGGCTGCAGCGCGCCGTACGGGCCGACGCGGTTCGGGCCGTAGCGGCCCTGGAAGCGCCCGAGCAGCTTGCGCTCGGCGATCAGCACGATCGGCACGAGTTGCAGACCGACCGCGAAGATCACGATCGCCTTGATGATCTGGATCCACCACGGCTCGTAGTAGCCGACGATCGCGAGCTGCGTCATGCCTCGCCTCCGCCCGCCGGGTGCTGCTCGATTTCGGCGCCGCTGAACGCGTGCGGGTCGGGCGGCGGCTGCTGCGAGGCGTCCTCGTGCTCGTCGCCGCGCTCGCGCTCCTGCCAGCGCACGCCGCGCCCGCCGATCTGCTCGAGCGTCAGCCCGCGGTAGAACGCCACCGCGTCGAACAGCGTCTGCGAGGCCGTCTGCTCGCCGGGCAGGCCGGTGTCGAGCCCGACGCGCTCGCCGAGCTCCGCGATCACCTGCCAGCCCGGGCGCGTCTGCCCGGCGCGCGCGACCGCCTGGCGCACACGCTGGATGCGCCCGTCCGGGTGCGTCACCGTGCCCTCCTTCTCGGCGTACGACTCGGCCGGGAAGATCACGTTCGCGTACTCGTGCACGCCCTCGCTCAGCAGCGTCGCGTGCGCGACCACCGTCGTCGCGCGCTCGAGCGCGAGCGCCCATGCCGAGCGCTCGGCGCCCGCCGCGAACGCGTCGTCGCGCTCGAGCGGATCGACCTGCAGCAGGTACAGCGCGCTCAGCTCGCCGCTCGCGAGGCCGTCGACGATCGCCGGCGTGTCGAGCCCGTCGGCGCTCGCCGGTCGCAGGCCCGCCGCCGAGTTCGGCAGGAAGCCGCTCTCGCGCAGCCCGCGCCCGTTCGACGTCGCCGGGATCTCCAGCAGCCCGGCGCCCTCGACCTCCGCCAGCGACAGCTCGCCGGCGAGCTCGAGCAGCGCGCGAACGCGCTCGGCGCCCTCGGCGCCGGCCGCGAAGCGCTCGCCCCAGACGATCACGAGCTCCTCGCCGTGCTCGGCCAGGCCGCGCGCGGTCGCGCGCAGCTCATCGAGGTCCGAACCAGAGCAGCGCTCGAGCTTCAGCCCGTGGCGGCGCACGCCCTTACGCAGGCGCAGGTCGAGGATCGGCGCGTCGAGCAGCGGCTCGCAGTCGAGCAGCAGCACCGAGTGCGCGAACTCGAGGTCCGAGACCTTCGCCTGCAGGCGCGGGTCGCTCAGCGTCTGCAACAGCTCCAGCGGCAGCGCGCCGCCGACGCGCGAGTCGAGGTTCGGCGAGCCCAGGCCCTCGCGCAAGAGGCGCGCGAGCAGCAGGCCCTCCTCGTTCGTCGCGCCCGCGCCCGCGAGCGCCGCCGTCTTCGCGCCGGCGCGCTTCAGCGCGACGCTCGCCTCCTGCAGCGCCCGCTCCCACGAGACCGGGCGCAGCTCGCCGCCGTCGCGCAGCAGCGGCTCGCGTACGCGCATGCCGACCGTGACGCGCGGGCCGGCACCGTTGCTCGACGAAGGCTCGGCGCCCTCGGCAAGCGCCGGGAACGCGAAGCGCCCGTGGTCGCACAGCCAGCCGTCGTCGACCTCCGAGTTCTCGCGCGAGAGCACGCGCATCACGCGCTCGTCGCGCACCGTCAGCTTCACGTTGCACTGCGCCGGGCACAGCGTGCAGACCGTCCCCGCATCCTCGATGTCCCACGGGCGCGCGCGGAAGCGGTAGGAGCGCGACGTCAGCGCGCCGACCGGGCACAGCTCGATGATGTTGCCGCTGAACGGCGCGACGTACGGGTGCCCGTCGAACGTCGAGACGAACGAGTGCGCGCCGCGCTCGAGCAGCACGAGCTGGTAGTCCTCGGAGATCTCCTGCGAGAAGCGCACGCAGCGGTAGCAGAGGATGCAGCGCTCGCGGTCGATCGCGATCTTCGGCGAGAGCTCGAGCGGCTTGACGAAGTGGCGCTTCGGCTCGATGAAGCGCGAGATGCCGCCGCCCCAGCCGAAGCTGATGTCCTGCAGCGGGCACTCGCCGCCCTTGTCGCAGACCGGGCAGTCGAGCGGGTGGTTGATCAGCAGGAACTCGACGACCGAGCGCTGCGCCTCCTTGACGCGCTCGGACTGCGTGTTGACGACCATCCCGTCCTTGACCGGCGTCGAGCAGCCGGTCTGCAGCTTGCCGATCCCCTCGATCTCGACGAGGCACATGCGGCACGCCCCGACCGGGTTGCCGAGCTTCGGCTCGTAGCAGAACACCGGGATCTCGACGTCGCCGTGCTTCGCCGCGTCGACGAGCATCGCGTTCTCCGGCGCCTGCACCTCCCGGCCGTCGATCGTGAACGTGATCGTCTTCGGTTCCGGGCGCGGCATCAGGCCGCCTCTCCCGCGAGCGCCAGATCGGCACGCGAGCGCGCCGCCTCGATGTGCGCCTCGAACTCCTCGCGGAACTTCGCGATCAGCGAGCCGATCGGCATCGCCATCGCGTCGCCGAGCACACACAGGCAGTTGCCGATGATGTGGTCCTGGACCGACGCCATGATGTCGAGGTCCATCGGCGTCGCCTCGCCGTTGTCGATCCGCTCGAGCATCTTCACCGTCCAGTTCGTCCCCTCGCGGCACGGTGTGCACTTGCCGCACGACTCGTGCCGGTAGAACTTCGCGACCTTCAGCGCGAGGTCGACGATCGGCGTCGAGTCGTCGACGACGATGATCGCGCCCGAGCCGAGCATCGAGCCGGCTTTCGCCATCGAGTCGAAGTCGTACGGGACGTCGAGGTCGTCTGGCAGCAGCACCGGCGAGGAGGAGCCGCCCGGGAACCAGCACTTGATCTCGTGCCCCGGAAGCGGGCCGCCGGCGAGGCCGTAGATGATCTCGCGAGAGGGGACGCCCAGTTCGATCTCGTAGTTGCCCGGCTTCTGCACGTGCCCCGAGACGCTGACGAGCTTCGTCCCCGTCGAGGTCTGCGTGCCGAGCTCGGCGTACTCGCCGCCGCCCATCGTCACGATCGTCGGCACCGTCGAGAGCGTCTCGACGTTGTTGATCAGCGTCGGTCCCTGGTAGAGGCCCTGGTTCGCCGGGAACGGCGGCTTCAGGCGCGGGTTGCCGCGCTTGCCCTCCAGCGAGTCGAGCAGCCCCGTCTCCTCGCCGCAGATGTACGCGCCCGCGCCGCGGTGCACGTACAGCGACAGCGAGTGCGCCGAACCGAGGATCCGCTCGCCGACGTAGCCCGCCGAGCGCGCTTCCTCGAGCGCCGCTTCGAGGATGTCCGCCTGGTGCGCGTACTCGCCGCGAATGTAGATGAACGAGCGCGTCGCGCCCGCCGCGTAGGAGGCGATCACGATCCCCTCGATCAGCACGTGCGGGTTCTTCTGCATCAGTTCGCGGTCCTTGAACGTCCCCGGCTCGGACTCGTCGGCGTTGCACACGAGGTACTTGTCCATCGCGCCCTGCGGCAGGAACGAGACCTTCTTGCCCATCTGGAAGCCCGCGCCGCCGCGCCCGCGCAGCCCCGACGCTTCCAGTTCGCCCAGCACCTCGGCCGGCGTCATCGCAAGCGCCTTACGCAGCGCCGCGTAGCCGCCGCGCGCTTCGAAGACCGGCAGCGTGCTGAGCCCCGGCTCGTCGATGTCCTTGAGCAGCAGCAGCTCGCTCACGGTGTGCCCTCCTCGACCGCGTGCAGCGGGAACTCGCGCGAGTTCGCGTGTGGGTCGGCGACGAGCTTCGTCGCGAGCTGCTTCTCCGGCAGCACCGGCCGTCCCGCGCGCGCGTCCTCGAGGAGCTGCGGCACGTCGGAGAGCTCGAGCGGGCCGACGTAGACGCCGTCGACCGATGCCATCGGCGCGATGTCGCACGCGCCGAGGCACTCGAACGCGCGCACGTTGAACTCCGCCTCCTCGCCCTCCGTCGCCTGCTGCACCGTCGCGAGCAGCGCGTCGGCGCCGCGCAGCGAGCACGAGATGTTCGTGCACACGTACACGCTGTGGCGCCCGACCGGCGTCTGCTCGAGCATGTCGTAGAAGCTCGCGACGGAGTCGAGGTACGCGGGCGTCACCCCCATCACACAAGCGACCTGCTCGATCGCCTCCGGCGAGCACCAGCCGTGCAGCTCCTGCGCCGCGTGCAGCGCCGGGATCGCCGCCGAGTGACGGTCCGGGTAGCGCGCCATCGCCGCCTCGATCTGCTCGCGCAGCGCCGCCGGGACCTCGACGCTGCCCGGCTCCGGCACCAGCGCCGGCTCCTTCTCCAGGTCCGCCGGCCGATCCCAGCCTGACGTGCGCTCCGCGCCGGAGGCGCCGGGGTAGGTCGTCATCTGTCGATCCCTCCCAAAATCGGATCGAGCATCGCGAGCGTCGCGATCATGTCCGCGATGTACGCGCCCTCGGCCATGTGCGAGAACGCCTGGAGGTTGACGAACGAGGGGTCGCGCATGTGCACGCGCGCCGGCTTCGACGAGCCGTCCGAGCGCACGAAGCAGCCGAGCTCGCCGCGCGGACCCTCGATCGCGTTGTAGTACTCGCCCGGCGGCACGCGCAGGCCCTCGGTCACGAGCTTGAAGTGGTGGATCAGCGCCTCCATCGACGTCGCCAGCTCGTGGCGCGGCGGCAGCGCGACCTTGCGGTCGGTCGTGATGTACGGACCCTCCGGCAGCCCTTCGAGCGCCTGCTCGATGATCTTCACCGACTCGTACATCTCCGCCATCCGCACCGCGTAGCGGTCGTAGTTGTCGCCGACCGTCCCGACCGGGATCTTGAAGTCGAAGTCGCCGTATGCGCTGTACGGCTGCGCCTTGCGCAGGTCCCACGGGTTGCCCGCCGCGCGCAGCAGCGGCCCCGTCACGCCGAGCGACAGCAGCGTCTCGGCGTCGAGCGGGCACGTCCCGCGCAGGCGCTGCAGCACGATCTCGTTGCTGTTGAGGATGTCGCCGTACTGATCGAGGCTCTTCGGCATCCGCTCGATGAACCCGCGCAGCTTCTCCGCCCAGCCGACCGGGATGTCCTCGGCGACGCCGCCGATCTGGAAGTAGCGCGTGTGCATGCGCTGCCCCGTCGAGAACTCGAAGAGGTCGAGGATCTGCTCGCGCTCGCGAAAGCAGTACCAGAACATCGAGATCGCGCCGAGGTCGAGCGCGCTCGTGCCGAGCCAGACCAGGTGCGACATGATCCGGTTCAGCTCGAGGTGGATCACGCGCAGGTACTCCGCGCGCGTCGGCACGACGACCTCCGCGAGCTGCTCGACCGCGCCGATGTACGCGAGCGCGTTGAAGTGGTACGCGAGGTAGTCCATCCGCTCGATCACCGGGATGACCTTCCAGTAGGACTTGTCCTCCGCCGTCTTTTCGATCCCCGTGTGCACGTAGCCGACGATCGGCTTGATGTCGTGCACCACCTCTCCCCGCAGCGTCACCAGCAGCCGCAGCACGCCGTGCGTCGCCGGGTGGTGCGGCCCGAAGTTGAGCGTCAGCAGCTCCTGCGTCACGTCGTCGCTCAGCGCGCCGGCCGCCTCGAGCTGCTCCTGCAGCGGTGAGAGCGTGATGCTCTGCTCGCGCCGGCGGTACTCCGACGCCGGCGTGCCCGGCGGCGAGCTCACTCCGCGCCCTCCAGCGCCGGCGACTCGTTGTAGGTGAACACGATCGGCTCGCCGCCGACCGGGAAGTCGCGCCGCTGCGGGTTGCCCTCGTAGTCCTCCGGCATCAGGATCCGCCGCAGGTCCGGGTGCAGGCGGAAGACGACGCCGAACATGTCGTAGACCTCGCGCTCCTGGAAGTTCGCCGCCGGCCAGCCGCCGTGCCCGTCGGCCGGGCCCTCGGCGCCGCCGCCGTCCGGCACGATCGAGTCGACCTCGGCCGCGTCGCTCGGCACGCGCAGCTTCACCGAGATGCGATCGACGCGGCTCATGTCGAGCAGCTCGTAGAGCACGCCCAGACGCGGCTCGTGCGGGTAGTAGTCGACGCCGTGCAGGCTCGCGAGGAAGCCGTAGCCCTTCAGCCGCAGCGCCGCGAGCACGTCGCGCACGCGCGCCGGCTCGATCTCCAGGACGGCGCGCTCACGGAAGAAGCTCGTGTCGAGCACCGCCTCGCCCAGCTCCTGACGGATCAGCTCCAGGCCGGTCGCGTCAGGCACCGCGGAGGGTCTCCTCCGTGCCCACCGCGTCGTAGCGCTCGCGCCAGCCGAGGTCCGGGTCGTCCTGGACCATCTTGCGCAGCTTCAGCACGCCGTGCATCAGCGCCTCCGGGCGTGGCGGGCAGCCCGGTACGTGCACGTCGACCGGCATGAACTTGTCCGCCGGCACCAGCGAGTAGTTGTTGAACACGCCCATCGACGAGCAGCACGCGCCCATCGAGATCGCCCACTTCGGCTCGAGCATCTGGTCGTAGATGCGCCGCACGATCGGCGCCATCTTGATCGACACGCGGCCCGAGAGGATCAGCAGGTCGGCCTGGCGCGGCGAGGCGCGGAACGCCTCGAAGCCGAAGCGCGCGACGTCGACGCGCGCCGCGACGATCGACATCATCTCGATCGCGCAGCACGCGAGGCCGAACGTCGCCGGGAAGAACGAGTTCGAGCGCGCCCACGCGACCGCTTTGTCGAGCGTCGTCGTCAGCACGCGCTCTTCGACGTGGCGCTCGAGGTCGAAGTCCTCGTTGCGTTCGAGCTCGATCGCCGGCGTCAGCCCCTCGATCTCGCCGCCGCGCAACAGCTGGCGCGCCGTGTGGCTGCGCACGCGAAGCGCGTCCGCGCCGACCTGCTCGCGTTTCACTTCCACTCGAGCGCTCCCCGCCGCCAGACGTACGCGAACGCGACGAACAGCAGCACGATGAAGACGATCGTCTCGCCGAGCGCGTAGCTTCCGTACGCGCGCAGCTCGACCGCGATCGGATAGAGGAACGCGACCTCGATGTCGAACAGGATGAACAGCATCGCGATCAGGTAGAAGCTGATCCCGAAGCGCATCCCGCGCTTGACCTCCGACGGCAGGCCGCACTCGTACGGGTCCTGCTTGTGCGGCGTCGCGCGGCGCGGGCCGAGATAGGAATTCAGGACGGCGAACGCCCCACCCACGGCCCCGCCGAGGATCAGGAAGACGATCGCCGGGAGATAGCTACGTAGCACCGACTCGCTGTTATATCACCCTTGTGGCATTGTGTTACATAGTGGCAATCGGCTCGAAATCACCGCTAGAGACACGCCTTCGCCGGCGCTGCGACGCGCCGCGAGGAACCGCATGACGCGCCCCGTCCCCCGATGACGCAGGCCGTCGTCGCAGGCGCGCTCGCCGTCGCCGCCGTCAACCTCCTCGCCGGCCTGCTCGGCGCCTGGCTGTGGCACGACGGCGGCATGCCCCCGCGCGCGACCGGCGCCTTCTGGCTGCTGCTGCGCGCCGGCCAGGGCGCCGCGCTCGTCCTCGCGATCGCCGTCGGCTCGCTCGCCGCCGCCGGCAACTACTCCAGCGAACAGCTCTTCTACCTCTACGCGCTGCTCCCGCTCGCGATCGCCTTCGTCGCCGAGCAGCTGCGCGTCGCCTCCGCGCAGACGATCCTCGACCAGCGCGACCTCGCCGACGCACACGCCGTCGGCGAGCTCCCCGACGCCGAGCAGCGCGCTGTCGTGCGCGACATCGTCCGCCGCGAGGTCGGCGTCATGGCCCTCTCCGCGCTCGTCGTCGTCTTCCTCGCGCTGAGGGCCGCGGGCACGGCCCACGGGTTCTGACCAAAAGGGGCGAAGCCCCGGTCAACGACGCCCGGATGGCGGCGCTGCAAATCGACAGGGCGGGCCGGATGCCCGCCCGAGCTATATATTCCGGCGCTGCATGAGGCTTAGGATCAGCGCGAAGATCGCCGCCCCGGTCGCGGTACTGCTTGCCGCCGCCGTCGGGCTCAGCGCGTGCAGCTACGGCTCGCAGGGGAACAGCGTCGCCAAGTCGAGCCCGTACTACCGCGGCTCGGTGCTGTTCCGCGACCACTGCTCGGGCTGCCACACGCTCAAAGTCGTCGGCGCCGAGGGCTCGGCGTCGAGCATCAAGAACCGCGTCAAGACGAACGGGCCGAACTTCAACATCCGACCCGAGACCGAAGAACAGGTCCTCTACGCGATCCGCAACGGAGGCTTCTCTGGCGCGATCATGCCCGAGAACATCGTCGTCGGCGACGACGCCAAGGAAGTCGCGAAGTTCCTCGCCAAGTTCTCCGGCGCCGAACAGCAGCGCACGCCGCACACGCCGATCGAACTCTCGACGAAGTAGACGCCCGCGGGCGCGGCGGCGGGCTTGCTCGACCTCAAGCGCATCCGCGAGGACCCCGACGGCGTCGGCGACGCGCTCGCGCGCCGCGACCCGGCGCTGCGCGCGCAGCTCGATGAGCTGCTCGCCGCCGACCGCGAGTGGCGCGCGGCGACCGGCTCGGCCGAGAGCCTGCGTGCCGAGCAGAAGGCGCGCTCGGAGGCGTTCGGAGCCGCGCGCGCGCGCGGCGAGGACGCGCCCGAGCTGCGCGCCGAGATGCAGGAGCTCAGCGCGCGCGTCAAGGCCGCGACCGAGCAGGCGGCCGGCGCGAAGGAGCGCGTCAGGCGGCGCTCGCGCGCCTGCCCAACCTGCCCGACCCGAGCGCCGCCGACGGGCCCGAGGACGAGGTCGTCAAGACCGTCGGCGAGCCGCCGAGCTTCTCCTTCGAGCCGCGCGACCACCTCGAGCTCGCCGGCGCGATGATCGACATGGACCACGCCGCGCAGCTCTCGGGCTCGCGCTTCGCCTACCTGCGCGGAGACCTCGTCATGGTCGAGCTCGCGCTCGTCGGCTGGGTGCTCTCCAAGCTGCGCGGCAAGGGCTTCGAACCGGTCATCCCGCCCGTGCTCGTCCGTGAGCGCGCGCTCTACGGCACCGGCTTCCTGCCCGACACCGAGCAGCAGATCTACAGCCTGCCCGAGGACGAGCTGTACCTCGTCGGCACCTCCGAGGTCGCGCTCGCGTCGCTGCACGCCGACGAGATCATCGACGCCGAGACGCTGCCGCGGCGCTATGCCGGGTTCTCGCCGTGCTTCCGCCGCGAGGCCGGCGCGGCCGGCAAAGACACGCGCGGCATCTTCCGCGTGCACCAGTTCGAGAAGGTCGAGATGTTCAGCTTCGTCGCGCCCGAGCGCTCGGTCGAGGAGCACGAGCGGATCCTCGCGATCGAGGAGGAGATCCTCGGCGAGCTCGACCTGCCCTACCGCGTCCTCAACATCGCGATCGGCGAGCTCGGCAACTCCGCCGCGAAGAAGTACGACTGCGAGGCGTGGCTGCCCAGCCAGCAGCGCTATCGCGAGCTGACCTCGTGCTCGAACACGACCGACTACCAGGCGCGGCGCCTGGACATCCGCATGCGCGCCGAGAAGCGCACGCAGGCTCCGCACACGCTCAACGGCACGGCCGTCGCCGTCGGGCGGACGATCGTCGCGCTGCTCGAGAACGGACAGCTCGAGGACGGGAGCGTCGAGCTGCCCGAGGTCCTCGTGCCGTTCGGCGCGCCCGCACGGCTGCCGCCGGCCGGCGCCTGACGGCGGCCGCGGCGCCCCGCGCTCAGTATTTGCTGCCGAGCAGCTGGATGTGGTCGGCCTCGGCCGCGCCAGGGAACGGGCGGATCAGGCCGAACTGCGCGAGCACCGACTCCGGCACGCCCTCGACTCCGGGCGTGTCCGACGCTTCGCCGCGCGTGTGCGGGTCGTTGGCGAAGCCGCCGACCTCGACCGAGTGCTCCGGCGAGCGGTAGCCGGAGATGCCGATCAGGTGCAGGTGCAGCGCCTTGCCGAGCGCGTTCAGGTGCGCCGCGAGCGTCGGCTCCTCGCCGACCGAGTAGTCCGTGCCGGCCGCCGGGAAGAAGCCGTAGGCGCCTTCCGGCGTCGCGTTGAATTCGCCGACCGGGCCCGAGAACGTGATGCCCGCGGCGGCCAGTTCGCGCGCCTGCACGTGCGCGAGCTCGTGTTCGAGCGAGTGCTTGTGCGATTGCAGTTCTTCGAGCTCGGCGCTCTTGCGCGAGCGCGCGCTGACGAACTCGAGCTGGCGCTTGACGACCGCGAGCTTGAGCTGCGCGACCTCGTCGCGCTGCACCTGCACCGCCCGCGTCTCGTGCACGTGCGTGCTCTCGAGCGCCGCCAGATGCGTCGCCTGCGCCGTCACGGCCCTCTGCGTTTCGGCGACGTGCGTCGTCGCCGCCGCGTTCTCGCGCGAGATCGCGCGCAGGTCGTCGATCCGCTCGATCAGGTCCGCGAACCCGTGCGCCTCGAGGATCACCGTTGCGATGTCCGGCGGCGGCGACTCGTAGGAGGCGACGACCTGCGCGACGAGCACCTTGCGGTCGTGCCCGAGCTGCACCTGCAGCGCGGCGAGCCGCGTGCGCGCGACGCTCAGCTGCGAGCGGATGCTGTCGAGCAGGTTGCGCTCGACCGACAAGCTCGTTTCGATCGCCGAGAGCCTTGTCTGGAGGTCGGCGAGGTTGCCTTCGAAGCCGGCGATCTGGTGCGAGTCGGCGCCGATTCCCGCGCGCACCTCGCCTTCCTTCGACTGCGAGGAGGCGATCCGTTCTTCGAGCGCGCTCGAGGACTCGCCCGAGGCGACGACGACCGATCCGAGTGTCGCGCCGAGCACGAGCATGAGCGCGAGTACGACGAGCAATGGCGTGCGGAGACGTCCCGGCATCGACCGGCCAAGCTAGCCGCGCTCGGCGTCGCAGGCAAGCGGCGGGCGCGCGGCTGCAAGACGGCGACCGGCGCGATACGCGCAGCGCTCAGCGCACCGTGAACGTGAGCGCCCGCGCGACGCCGCCCGCCGGCGCGAGCGTCAACCGGTAGCGGCCCGACCCGAGCGTCGCGCGGCCGCCGAGCGTGCGCGTCTGCGCGCCGGCGCGCGCGAGGAACGCAGGCGGCGCCGTCACCGTCCGCCAGCGCAGGCGCCCGTGCACCCGCACGAGCTCGGTCAGCGTCACGCGCACGCGCGCCGCGACGTTCAGCCTGAACGCGAACGCGAGCTTCGACAGCCTCGCGCGCCCCCGCGCCGCCGTCGCCGCGCGGGCGTTGCGCGTCAGCGCGAGCGCTCCGATCACCGGCTTCGTCGTCGCTGCGCCTGCCGGCGTTGTCGGGGCGCCGGGGGCCGGTCCGCTCGACCCGGGCGCGCTCGACCCCGGCGCCGTCTGGGCGGGCGCGCCTTCTTCGCTCGGCGTAACGGCGCCTTCGCTCGCGTGTTCGGAGAGCGGCACGAACGCGCTGACGCCGTCCGGCGTGCCGACGCCCGTCGGGCCGTCATAGCCCGGGCCGGCGAGGCACGTCGCGTGCCCGGTGCAGCTCAGCGCAGCCTCTTCGGCCGCCGTGCACGACGAGACTTTTTTCGGATGTTTGCGGCATTCGCCGTTCGAGCCCGACACGACGTCGTGCAGCGACGCCGGGTCGGACAGCAGGTTTTCGTAGAGCGTTTGCGCGGGGTAGGCGACGCCGTGCGCGCCGCCCGCGAGCGCGAACGTCGCGGCGATGATCGGCGAGGCGACGCTCGTGCCACCGATCATCCCCCAGCCCTTTTCGCCTTCGGGCGTTTCGGTCGAGTCGTACACGGCGACGCCCGTGAACGGATCGGCGTCGGCCGCGACGTCGGCGACCGAGCGCGTGCCGCCGCAGCCGACCGACGACCAGTCGGTCAGGCTCTGCTGCCAGCTCGGCGCTGTGAACTGCGCGCTGCACCCGCCGCCGCCGGCGCCGGAGCCTTCGACTTCGCCGCCGCTGATGCCGCCGTCGTTCCAGACCGTCTCGCCTTCCCACGCGCTGGTCGTCGCGTTGAGCGCTAGGCGCGTGCCGCCGACGCCGACCACGTGCGGCGAGCTCGCCGGGTACTGCGCCGCTTCGGAGCGTTCGCCGGTCAGCCAGTCCAGATAGCCTTCGTCGCCGGACGACGCCGTGATCACCGTGTCCGGATGGTTGAACGCGCTGTTGTCGACGCTCGGCTCTTCGCCGCCCCACGAGTTCGAGATCTCGGTCGCGCCGAGCGCCGCCGCCGTCTGCACGGCCGCGTAAAGGTTGTTGTTCCCGTTCGTCGTTGCCTCGACCAGCAGGATCTTGCAGCTCTGGCAGACGCCGTGCGCGACCTCGACGTCGGTCGCGATCTCCTGCGCCCAGCCGCGTTCTTCGACCCCGGTCGATTTCGGCAGCGGCGCGGCGTTGCCGCTCTGGTTGACCTTGCGGAAGCACCCGTTCGCTTCCGTGCACGCGGGCAGGCTGAAGCGTTTGTCGAATTCGGCGAGGTCCGCGGCGATCGTCGCGTCGTCGTAGGCGTCGACGATCGCGATCGTCTGCGTGCTCGGCGGCGCCACGCCGGTCAGGCCGTACGCGGTCAGGATGCTCGTCGGGCTGAGGCTGGTTGGGATCGGCGTGCGGTGTTCGACCGCCTCGCCCGGCGGCACGGCTTCGGCCGTGCTGCCCGCTTCGCCGGTGCTGCCCGTTTCGCCCGCGAGCGGCGCTGCGCCGGAGGACGTCAGCGGCGCGGCGCTCCCGGACGCGACGGGCATGACCGCCGCGTGCGGTCCGCTCGAGGTCTGCGTGACGACGTGCGAGCCCGCGACCGCGAGCGGCTGGTCGGGGACGAGGCGCAGGGCGAGGCAGCCCGAGTACCCGGGCGACGGCGCCGCGCACAGCGCGCCGACGCGGAACGTCGACGGGGTCGGGACGCCCGACGGGCCGGCCGTGCTCGACGTCGCCGTGTCGGCTAGCGCCGAAGCCGCGAGCAGCGAGAGGGCGAGCGCCGAGACGCCGAGCGAGAGCGTCGCGGCGAGCGCGAGCAGGAGCGCACGCGCCGTGCGCGGGCCGGCGAGCGGCGCGGCCGGGCCCGCGGCCCTTGTGAGCGTGCGTGTCGTCATCGGATCGCTGTCTCTGATCACCTCGACTACCAGTACCCGCGACTGCAGCGAACGGATCATCCTCAGACGTACGTTGTAGCCGCGGCGGCACCGTGCCGGCTCGCGTTCGCGGTGGGCCGGGACTAGGCTGATCGCGCGATGTCCACGCCGTTCGGCTTCCTGCTCGCGCCCGATCCGCCATCACGGCGCGTCGGCGTCCTCGTCGCGGCGGTCTCGGTCGCGCTGTGCACGCTGATCATCTACCCGCTTCAGCACGTCGCTCCGGTCGCGTCGCTCAGCGTCGTCTACCTGCCGGCCGTGCTCGTCGTCTCGGTGACGTGGGGCATGTGGCCGGGGATCGCGACGGCGATCGTCTGCGCCGGCGCGTTCAACTTCTTCCATCTGCCGCCGACCGGCGAGTTCACGATCCACGACTCGCGCAACTGGGTCGCGCTGATCGCGTTCCTCGTCGTCGCCGCGCTCGCGAGCTCGGTCGCCGAGGTCACACGCGCGCGCACGCGCGACGCCGACGCGCGCCGCCGCGAGGCCGACCTCGCGGCGGAGATGGCGCGTCTGCTGCTGCGCGGCGACGATCTCGCGGCGGAGCTGCCGACCGCCGCCGCGCGCCTCGCGCAGGCGCTCGAGCTGGGCTCGGCGGCGATCACGATGGAGGCCGTCGAGGGCGACGAGCGCACGGTCGCCTTTCCGCTGCGCGACGGGACGAGCCGGCTCGGCACGCTCCTGGTCGGGGCGGACACCTCGGAGGAGAGCCTGCGCCGGCTGCAGGAGCGCGTCGTGCCCGCGCTCGAGGCGCTGCTGAGCGCGGCGCTCGAGCGCGAGGAGCTGCTCGGCGGCGTCGTCGAGACGGCCGCGCTGCGGCGCGCCGACACGGTCAAGACGGCGCTGCTGCGGGCCGTCTCGCACGACCTGCGCTCGCCGCTGACCGCGATCTCGGCGGCCGGCGAGGCGCTCGCCTCGCCGACGCTCTCCGAGCAGGAGCGCATCGAGATGGCGAGCGTCATCCAGGAGGAGGCGCGCCGGCTCTCGCGCCTGGTCGACAACCTGCTCGACCTCTCGCGCCTGGAAGCCGGCGCCGCCGAGCCGCGCCGCGATTGGACGTCGGTCGAGGAGCTGATCCGCGCGGCGCTCGCCGAGCTAGCGCCGCGCCCGGAGGAGTTCAGCCTGTCGATCGACCGCGACCTGCCGCTCGTGCGCGTCGATCCGGTGCAGATGGAGCGCGCGTTCGTCAACGTGCTCGAGAACGCGCGGCGGCACTCGGGCGGGCATCCCGTGTCGGTGCGTGCGCGCGCCGTGCGCGGCCTCGCACGCGGTGCGAGCTCCGAGCCGCGCGCCGGCGCCGGCGGCGCCGCCGGTGACCAGGGCAACGGCGTTCGGCCGGCCGGCGGTCGCGTGATCGTACGGATCGTCGATCGCGGCCCCGGGATCCCGCCGGCACAGCTCGAGCGCGTGTTCGAGCCGTTCTACCGCGCCGGCACCGCTGCGAGCGGTCATCGCGGCTCGGGCCTCGGCCTGGCGATCGCGCGCGGGTTCACCGAGGCGAGCGCCGGCTCGCTGCACGTCGAGTCGCTGCCCGGTCAGGGGGCGTCGTTCGTCTTCGAGCTGCCGCTGCAGGAGGACGGCGAGGCTCGCCGCGAGGATGATCTCTCGCCGCGCGATGACGACGCGTCGCCGGTGCCGGCGCCAAGCGCGAGCCCCCGCGACGGCGAGCGAGCCTCGAACGCGTGAGCACGCAACCGCTGCCGCCCGCCGTGCCGCAGCCGCGCGTGCTCGTCGTCGACGACGAGCCACAGATCGTGCGCGCGCTGAAGGTCGTCCTGCGCGAGGCCGGCTTTCAGACGGTGCCGGCCGAAACCTTCTCGGAGGCGCTCGACCTCGCCGCGGTGCGCCCGCCCGACGCCGCGATCGTCGATCTCGTCCTGCCGGACGGCGACGGCGTGGAGCTCACGCGCCGGCTGCGCGAGTGGAGCGCGATGCCGATCCTCGTGCTCTCTGCCGTCGGCGAGGAGGAGCAGAAGGTCAGGGCGCTTGCCGCGGGCGCCGACGACTACATCACCAAGCCGTTCGGCGCGCGCGAGCTCGTCGCGCGCGTGCAGGCCGCGCTGCGCCGCGCGACCCCGGCCGAGCAGGAGCCGCGGATCGTCGTCGACGGTCTCGAGGTGGATCTCGCCGCGCGCGTCGTGCTGCGCGACGGCGAGCCCGTCCACCTCACCCCGATCGAGTTCGAGCTGCTGCGCGTGCTCGTACGCAATCGCGGCCGCCTGATGACGCATCGCAAGCTGCTCGCCGAGGTCTGGGGCCCGGAGTACGTCGATGACATCCAGCCGCTGCGAACCCATATCGCGCGGCTGCGCGCGAAGATCGAGCCCGAGGGCGCCGCGGCTCCGCGCTACGTCGTCACCGACCCGGGCGTCGGTTACCGCTTCGCCGGCTGAGCGCACTCAGGGCGCTCGTCACACAATCGTTATACGTCCTGGCGCAATCGTCACGCGAGCGTGACGCGGCGGCGTCAATAGTGGTCGCCATGGACGTTCTCGCAATAGCCCTCGGGATCATCGTCTTCCTGATCCTGCTGTGGATGGTCGAGGGGGTCGACCGGATATGACCGTGTCACTCCCACTCGGCTTCTTCGTCGCGCACATGAGCGGCGCCGATTTCTTCGGACTCGTCGTCTCGGTGATCGTGATCGCCTACCTGTTCTACGCGCTGATCCGCGGAGAGAAGCTCTGAGATGACCTTCTCCGGTTGGCTGACGATCATCCTGTTCGTCGTGATCCTGACGGCGCTCGCGATGCCGATGGGTCGCTACATGGCCAGGGTGTACACGGGCGAGCGGGTCTTCCAGGCCGCGATCCTCGGCTGGCCCGAGCGCTTCCTCTACAAAGTCCTGCGCGTCGACCCCAAGCGCGAGCAGGACTGGAAGTCCTACGCGAAAAGCCTCTTGATCTTCTCGCTCGCCGGCTGGCTGCTGCTGTACCTGATCCTGCGCACGCAGGACGCCTTCTTCGTTCCGCACGGCCTGAACCCGCTCGGCTATCACTCGGCGCCGTGGAACGTGACGTTCAACACGACGTCATCGTTCCTGACGAACACGAACTGGCAGTACTACGGCGGCGAGACGACGATGAGCTACCTCAGCCAGATGATCGGGCTGACGGTGCAGAACTGGCTGTCGGCCGGCGTCGGCATCGTCGTCGCGGTCGCGCTCGTCCGCGGGATCATCGGCCGCAGCGGCAAGAGCCTCGGCAACTTCTGGCAGGACCTGGTGCGCACGATCCTGTACGTGCTCGCGCCGATCTCGGTGATCGGCGCGATCGTGCTCGTCTCGCAGGGCGTGATCCAGAACTTCTCCACGTACCTCACGCTCACACGATCACCGGTCTGACGCAGTCGATCGCGATGGGGCCGGTCGCCTCGCAGGAGGTCATCAAGGAGCTCGGCACCAACGGCGGCGGCTTCTTCAACGTCAACTCGGCGCACCCGTTCGAGAACCCGACGGCGTTCACCAACTTCTTCGAGATGCTGCTCGTGCTGATCATCCCGGCGGCGCTCGTGTTCATGTACGGGCGCATGACCGGCAACCGCCGGCAGGGGTACGCGATCTACGGGGCGATGATGCTGATGTTCCTCGGCGCCGTGATCGTCGCGTACGTCGCCGAGGCCCACGGCTCGCCGGCGCAGCACGCGGCCGGTCTGCACACCCAGGCGATCTCGGGCTCGGGCGGCGGCAACATGGAAGGCAAGGAGCAGCGCTTCGGGATCGCCGGCTCGGCGCTGTTCGACGTCGTCACGACCGTCACCTCGTGCGGCGCCGTGAACAGCGCGATCGAGTCCTTCACGGGCATCGGCGGAGCCGTGCCGATGGCGAACCTCTCGGCCAGCGAGGTGATCTTCGGCGGCGTCGGCACGGGGCTGTACTCGATCCTGCTGTACGTGCTGCTGGCGGTGTTCATCGGCGGGCTGATGGTCGGACGCACGCCGGAGTGGCTCGGCAAGAAGCTCGAGGCGAGAGAGATCAAGCTCGCGGGCCTCGGCATCCTGATCACGCCGCTGGCGGCGCTGTTCTGCACGGCGATGGCGACCGCGAGCCACGCCGGACGCGCGTCGATCTCCGAAGTTGCGCGTCCAAGGCGGGCGGCACACGCCGCAGGGCTTCTCCGAGACCTTCTACGCCTACCTCTCGCAGGCGAACAACAACGGCTCGGCGTTCGCCGGCTACACGGGCTTCATCCAGCCGAACGCCGGCAACGTCGGCTCGCACGGCGTCACCTTCGCCGACCTGCTCGGCGGCTTCGACATGCTGTTCGCGCGCTACGCGCCGATCCTCTTCGCGCTCGCCGTCGCCGGCGCACTGGCCGGCAAGCGCGATCACGCCGGCCGGCCTCGGCACGATGCGCACCGACAACCCGACGTTCGTCGTGCTGCTGATCGGCGTGATCATCCTCGTCGGCGCGCTCACCTTCTTCCCCGCCCTGCTGCTCGGCCCGATCGTGCAGGGCCTGACCGGACACCTCTACTGACATGCGCCGCGACATCGTCACATCGATCATCGGGATCATCGTCCTGACGATCCTGCTCGGGCTCGTCTACCCGCTCGTGATCACCGGCGTCAGCCAGGTCGCGTTCCCGGGCAACGCCAACGGCCAGAAGGTCTACGTCAACGGCAAGCTCGTCGGCTCGAAGATCATCGGCCAGAGCTTCGAGTCGCCGGTGCTCGAAAAGAACGGCAAGCCGAAGGAAGAAGAAGAAGAACTCGTCACCGAAGCCGACCCGCGCTACTTCCAGTCGCGCCCGTCGGCGACCGAAGGCGGCGCCTACAACGCCGCCGCGAGCACGTTCTCCAACCGCGGCCCCAACGAGCAAGGCGACCGAGGAAGCCGACGCCGAAAACATCAAGGCCTACCTCGAACTGAACAAGCCCTACGACCCAGGTCTGACCGTCGGCGAAGATCCCGGTCGACGCGGTCAACACCTCGGCGTCGGGCCTCGACCCCGAAATCTCACAGGCCAACGCCTGGATCCAGGCGCACCGCGTCGCCGCCGTGCGCCGGCTGTCGCTGGCGACGGTCGACGGGCTGATCTCCAAGTACACCGACGGCGCGCGGGCTCGGCTTCTCCGGCGAAGCAGGCGTGAACGTGCTCGAGCTCAACCTCGCGCTCGACCGTCTGACACGGAGGAAGAGCCTGATGTCCGCGCAGATGCCGGCAACCCACGAGCGCCAGGCGATCTCGCTGTTCCAGCGCGACATCGTCTGGCGCGCGCTGATCGACAGCTTCAAGAAGCTCGACCCGCGCGTGCAGATCCACAACCCGGTGATGTTCGTCGTCGAGATCGGCTCGGTCATCACGACCGTCACGTGGCTGATCCAGGCGTTCGGCGGCAAGCCGCTCGGCGGCGGCCACGAGCCCGCCTGGTACACGTTCACTGATCGCGATCTGGCTGTGGCTGACGGTCGTCTTCGCGAACATGGCCGAGGCGTTCGCCGAGGGTCGCGGCCGCGCGCAGGCCGACACGCTGCGCTCGATGCGCAAGGAGACGGTCGCGACGATGCGCGACGGCACGCACGAAGGCCGCCGCCGAGCTCACGCGCGGCGACGTCGTGGTCGTGCCGGCCGGCGAGCTGATCCCCGGCGACGGCACCGTGATCGAGGGCATCGCCACGGTCGACGAGTCGGCGATCACGGGCGAGTCCGCGCCCGTGATCCGCGAGTCCGGCGGCGACCGCAGCGCGGTCACCGGCGGCACGCGCGTGACCTCCGACGAGATCGTCGTCGAAATCACCCAGGAGCCCGGGCCAGTCGTTCCTCGACCGCATGATCGCGCTCGTCGAGGGCGCCGAGCGGCGCAAGACGCCGAACGAGATCGCGCTGAACATCCTGCTCGCGGCGCTGACGCTGATCTTCATGATCGTCGTCGCGACGCTGCGCCCGTTCGGCCTGTTCGCCGGCACGTCGATCTCCGAGACGACGCTGATCGCGCTGCTCGTCGCGCTGATCCCGACGACGATCGGCGCGCTGCTGTCGGCGATCGGCATCGCCGGCATGGACCGCCTCGTGCGCCGCAACGTGCTCGCGCTGTCCGGCCGCGCGGTCGAGGCCTCCGGCGACGTCGACGTGCTGCTGCTCGACAAGACCGGCACGATCACGATCGGCAACCGCCTGGCCTCGGAGTTCGTGCCGATGCCCGGCGTGCCCGAGTCCGAGCTCGCCGAGGTCGCGCAGCTCTCCTCGCTCGCCGACGAGACGCCCGAGGGCCGCTCGATCGTCGTGCTGGCCAAGCAGTACGGCATCCGCGAGCACGACATGACGCACGATGCAACGCCGAGTTCGTGCCGTTCACCGCGCAGACGCGGATGAGCGGCGTCGACCTCGACGGCCAGCAGCTGCGCAAGGGCGCCGGCGACGCGATCATCGAGCTCGTCAGCAGCGAAGGCGGCTCGCCGCCGCCCGAGCTGCAGGCCCAGCTCGACCGCATCGGCAACGAGGGCGGCACGCCGCTGGCGGTCGCGCGCGACAGCCAGGTGCTCGGCGTCGATCTACCTCAAGGACACGATCAAGGAGGGCATGAAGGCGCGCTTCGACCAGCTGCGCGCGATGGGCATCAAGACCGTGATGGTCACCGGCGACAACCGCCTGACCGCGGCCAAGATCGCCGAGGAGTCCGGGCGTCGACGACTTCCTCGCCGAAGCCACCCCCGAGCGCAAGCTCGCGCTGATCCGCGAGCAGCAGCAGGACGGGCGCCTGGTCGCGATGACCGGCGACGGCACCAACGACGCGCCGGCGCTCGCGCAGGCCGACGTCGGCGTGGCGATGAACACCGGCACCCAGGCGGCGCGCGAGGCGGGCAACATGGTCGACCTCGACTCCAACCCGACGAAGCTGATCGAGATCGTCGAGGTCGGCAAGCAGCTGCTGATCACGCGCGGCGCGCTGACGACGTTCTCGATCGCCAACGACGTCGCCAAGTACTTCGCGATCCTGCCGGCCGTGTTCATCACGACCTAGGCGGCCAGCCCGGGCGGCAAGGGCCCGCTGCACGTGCTCAACATCATGGACCTCGGCAACGCCGCAGCTCGGCGATCGTCTCGGCGATCATCTTCAACGCGATCGTGATCCCGCTGCTGATCCCGCTGTCGCTGCGCGGCGTGCGCTACCGGCCGATCGGCGCCAGCGCGCTGCTGCGGCGCAACCTCTGGATCTACGGCCTCGGCGGGATCATCGCCCCGTTCATCGGGATCAAGCTGATCGACCTGATCGTGCACAACCTGCTCGGAGGATGAGCGGCGAGCCGTCTGCCGAGCGCGGGTCGTCCCGCCGGAGGCGACCGTCGGGCGAGCAGCGTCGCGGCCGCCTGAAGGTCTTCATCGGGATGGCCGCCGGCGTCGGCAAGACCTACCGCATGCTGCTCGAGGGCCACGCCGAGCAGGAGGCCGGCCGCGACGTCGTGATCGGGCTGCTCGAGACGCACGGCCGCGCGCGAGACGGCCGCAGCTGGCCGAGGGCCTGCCGATCGTTCCGCGCCGGCGCGTGCGCTACCGCGAGACGGTGCTCGAGGAGATGGACCTGCCGGCGATCCTCGCGCCGCGCGCCGCGAGCTCTGCCTGATCGACGAGCTCGCCCACACGAACGCCCCGGGCGTCGAGCACGCCAAGCGCTACGAGGACGTCGAAGACGTGCTCGCCGCCGGCATCGACGTGCTCTCGACGCTCAACGTCCAGCACCTCGAGTCGCTCAACGACCACATCACCGAGCTGAGCGGCATCCGCGTGCGCGAGACGATCCCCGACGCGATCCTCGGCCGCGCCGACGAAGTCGTGCTGATCGACCTCACGCCCGAGGCGCTGCTCGAGCGCCTGCGCGCCGGCAAGGTCTACCCGCCCGAGCGCATCGACGCGGCGCTCAACAACTTCTTCCGGATCGAGAACCTCGCCGCGCTGCGCGAGGTCGCGCTGCGCCAGGTCGCCGAGGAGGTCGGCGCCAAGCGCCTGACGACCGAGCTCGTCGGGCTCGCGCGAGGAGAGCCTCGCCGCCGACGCGCCGCAGGCGGTCGGCGAGCGCCTGCTCGCGCTCGTCGAGCCCTACCCGGGCGCGCAGCGGCTGGTGCGCCGCGCGTGGCGCTCGGCCCAGCGGCTCGGCGCCGACCTCGACCTGCTGTGGGTGCGCCCGCCCGGGCCAGCGCCTCGTCCGAGGACCAGGAGCGCTCGCTCGCGGCGCTGCGCCAGCTCGCCTCGGTGCTCGGCGCGAGGATGCTCGAGGAGGAGTCCGACGACCTGGCCGCGGCGGTCGTCGATGTCGCCGCGCGAGCGCGGGACGCACCTACATCCTGATCGGCCGCTCGCGCCCGGCGCGCGGGCTCGGCGCGCCTGCGCGTGCCGCTGCCGCAGCGGCTGATGGAGCGCCTGCCGGGCGTCGACGTGCGCATCGTCGCCGACCGCTCCCGACGCGCACGAGCGGTGGAGACGCCATGAGCGCGCTCGTGCTCGTGCTCGGTCGCCGCCGCGCGGCGTGCTCGCTCGGGATCGCCGCCGGCTACTGGCTGCCGCCGCACGGACGCCTCGCCGCGCGCGACCGCCCGCGGCCGGTGCGCCGCATCCTGCTCCCGTTCACCGGCCAGGCGATCTCGCGCCGCTCCTTCGAGGCCGCCGTGCGGCTCGCCAAGGCCGAGAACGCGATCGTCATGCCGGCGTTCCTCGCGCGCGTGCCGATGAACCTGCCGCTGGACTCGGCGCTGCCGGTGCAGTGCGCGAGTGGGATGCCGCTGCTCGAGGCGATCGAGCAGCGCGCTCTCCTCGCAGGGCATCCCGGTCGACTCGCGCGTCGGGCGCGGGCGCTCGGCGCGCGACGCGCTGCGCAACCTGCTCGACCGAGGAGCACTTCGACCGCATCATCGTGTCCGCCGACGAAGACCCGCGGGCGGGGCTCGAGCTACGACGATCTGAGGTGGCTGCTCGAGCGCGTGCCGGCCGAGATCCTGATCCTGCGGCCCGCGCCGGAGGACACGCGCCGGATCACGACGAAGGGCATCAGCGGGCATTTCTAGCCGGGCGGCGAAGATGTAGGTCGTGAGCGGCGACGATCGTGGCGGGCGAGCGGGTTCGAGAGGCAGGTTCGGCGTGAAGCCCGTCTACGGCCTGGGCGTGTTCATCCCGACCGCGCTCGGCCTCGACCTGGCCGGCGCGTCGCAATCGCTCGTGTTCGCGAGCTCGGCGCTCGGCATCGTGCCGACGGCGGCGCTGATGAGCGACGCGACCGAGCAGCTCGCGGCGCGCTCGGGACCCGGCATCGGCGGGCTCGTCAACGTCACGTTCGGCAACGCGCCCGAGCTGATCATCGCGCTGTTCGCGCTCGGCGACGGCCTGCAGGAGGTCGTCAAGGCGTCGCTCGTCGGCTCGATCGTCGGCAACTCCCTGCTCGTGCTCGGCGCGGCGATGCTCGCCGGCGGGCGCAAGCGCACCCGCCAGCGCTTCGATCGGACCGCGGCGCAGGCGCAGACCGGGATGCTGATGCTGACCGTCCTCGCGCTCGTGCTCCCCTCGCTGCTCGAGCTCACGCACCACGTCAGCCTGCCGACCGTCTCCCAGACGCGGCGCGAGTTCGGTCACAGCGTCGAGCAGGTCTCCTTCGCGGTCGCCGTCGTGCTGATCGCGACCTACCTCGCCGGGCTGCTCTTCTCGCTGAGGACCCACCGCGACCTGTTCAACCCGAGCGGAGCCCCTGAGGGCTCGCGCGGCGCGTGGACGCTGCGCCGATCGGTCGCGACGCTGGCGTTCGCAGGCGTCCTCGTCGCCGTGATGAGCGACCTGCTGGTCGGCTCGATCGAGCACGCCTCGCGCGCGATCGGCGTCTCGCAGTTCTTCGTCGGCGCGTCGGTCGTCGCGATCGCCGGCAACGCGGCCGAGCACTACGTCGCCGTCGTCACCGCGGCGAAGGACAAGATGGACCTCGCGGTCAACATCGCGGTCGGCTCCGCCGCTCAGATCGGCCTGTTCGTGGCGCCCGTGCTGGTGCTGCTCTCGTTCGCGCTCGGACCCTCGCCGATGGCGCTCGTCTTCAACCCCTATGAGATCGCCGCGCTGCTCGCCGCCGGCCTGCTCGCGACGGCGCTCGTCTCCGACGGCGAGTCGACGTGGTTCGAGGGCGTCCAGCTGATCGCCCTCTACGCGGTGATCGGCGTCGTCTTCTACGCCGCTTGACGTCGCCGGCGCCTGCGGCGAGCGTCGGGCGCGTCCGTCGCTACGCCGTCACGCAATCGTTATGAGTCGAGCGCGAATCGTCATGAGGGCGTAACCAGACGGACGGCACACTCGTCTCGACTTCATCCAGTTGACTCGGAGGTGCTGGGCATGAGAATCACCAAGGCGCTTCGCCTGAAGGTCTTCCTGACCCGCGGGAGACTCGACCGGCGGATCGCGGACGGCAGTCGCTACGAAGCGACCGATGCGCTTGCGCTGCGCGTCCGTCAGCTGACCGGCGAGGGCAACCGGCGGCGCGTCGCGAACGAGCTGCGCGGCGTCGTCGATTGGGTCGACGACTGCGAGACGGGCGCGTTCATGTCGTCGGTCGTGATCGACCGCGCGGCGGTGAGAGGCGGCCGCGAGGCGATCCTCGGGCTGGCCGAGCGCCTCGAGGCGATGGATCCGGTCAGCGCAAGAGGCGTCGTGCTGGCGCGTGCGCTGGTCACGGATGGACTCAGCCCGCTGTACAACCCGCTCAGCGAGCGCACCGTCGCCGAGGCCGTCTTCGCCGTGCAGGATGCGCTCGGCGCGCGGTCGATGCTCGGCTTCGACGCGCTCGCCGCATAGCGGCGGCCGGCTCGCCACGGCACCGGCGAGGACCTTCGGGAACGTCTCGAAGGTCCTCGCGAGCGTCGTGAGCGGCCTCACCTGAAGACGGCCGCGCGGCTTTGCCCCCGGTATTGTGGGCCCCGGTGAGCCGGGAAGCCTGGTCGGCGTAGTTTCGTGCTGTCCGATACCATGCGCCGCGACGTTCACCTACACACGATCGGCCTCTCCGCGTGAGGCTCTCCGTGCCGCTCCCGTCAGCGTGGCGCCGCGAGGCGCTGCGCACGAACCTGTGGCTGGTGCCGACGGTCGAGATCGTGCTGGCGGTGGCGCTGTTCGCCGGGACCTACGTACTCGATCGCGCCCACTACGACGGCTCGCTGCACTTCCCCTCGTTGGTGATCAGCGGCAGCGCCGACGCCGGCACGCCAGATCCTGACGGCGATCGCGGCGGCGGTGATCACGGTCGTGACGCTCGTCTTCTCGATCACGATCGTCACGCTGACGCTCGCCTCGACGCAGTTCGGGCCGCGGATGCTGCGCAACTTCATCCGCGACCGGATCACGCAGCTCGACGCTCGGCAGCTTCGTCGCGACGTTCGTCTACGCGATCCTCGCGCTCGTCTCGATCGGCCCGGGCGCCCACGGCGAATTCGTGCCACACCTGTCGATCACCGTGACGATGGGCCTCGTCGTCGTGGATGTCGGCGTGCTGGTCCTGTTCATCGACCACATCGCGAAGTCGATCCAGCTGCCGCAGGTGATCGCGAGCATCGCCGGCGACCTCTCGCAGGCGATCGAGGCCGAGGGTCGGGCGCAGGACGGCAACACGGCGAAGGCCGGCCCGTCGTTGTCGGAGATGCTCGTGCGACTGGACGAGGAGAGCGGCGTCGTGCGCGCGCCGCGCAGCGGCTACCTGCAATACGTCGGGATGAAGCGCGCTGATCGAGATCGCCGGCAGAGGCCACGCCGTGATCCGGCTGCTGCACCGCCCGGGGCACTTCGTCGTCGAGGGGCAGCCGCTCGCCGATGTCTGGCCCGCCGCGGCGGCGCCCGGCGTCGCGCGCGCGCTCGGCGGCGCGCACGCGACGGGTCCGCACCGAACGCTGACGCAGGATCTCTCGTTCGCGGTCGACCAGCTCGTGGAGATCGCGATTCGGGCTCTCTCTCCGGCGGTCAACGACACCTTCACCGCGCTCGCGTGCATCGACTGGCTGGGCGACGCGCTGTGCAAGATCGCCGGTCGCTGGGAACCGGCGACCGTGCACCGCGACGCCGCCGGGCGCGTGCGCGTGATCACCGTGACCGTCAGCTTCCGCCGTCTGGTCGAGCGCGCGCACGACAAGATCCGCCAGGCCGGCCGCGGCATGCCGGCGGTGATGATCCGCCAGCTCGACGGGCTCGCGAAGGTGATGACGTACACGACGTCGGCCGAGGAGCGCGAGCTGCTGGTCGAGCAGGCGGCGATGATCCTCGCTCGAGCGAGGAATCGGTGCCGGAGGCCCGCGATCGCGCGGACGTGCGCCGCCGCTACGACGAGGTGCTGCGAGCCGCGTAGGTCCGCGACAATGACCGCGTGCCGGACGAGCGCGGACGCCTGAAGGTCTTCATCGGCATGGCGCCGGGCGTGGGGAAGACCTACCGGATGCTGCAGGAGGGAGCCGCCGAAGCCGAGAGCGGCCGCGACGTCGTGGTGGGCTACCTGGAGCCGCACGGGCGCAAGGAGACGGTCGCGCAGGCCGACGGCCTCGAGATCGTCCCGCGCCGACGCGTTCCATACCGCGGCAAACCGCTCGAGGAGATGGACCTGCCGGCGATCCTCGCGCGCCACCCCGAGCTGTGCCTGATCGACGAGCTCGCGCACACGAACGCTCCGGGGGTCGAGCACGAGAAGCGCTACGAGGACGTGCGCGACGTGCTCGACGCGGGGATCGACGTGTTCTCGACGGTCAACGTGCAGCATCTGGAGAGCCTCAACGACCAGGTCACGCAGCTGACCGGCGCGCACGTGCGCGAGACGATCCCGGACGAGGTCCTCTCGGCGGCCGACGAGGTCGTGCTGATCGACCTGACGCCGGAGGCGCTGATCGCGCGGCTGCGTGCGGGCAAGGTCTATCGACCCGAGCGCGTGCCGGCGGCGCTGAACAACTTCTTCAAGATCGAGAACCTCGCGGCGCTGCGCGAGACGGCGCTGCGGCAGGTCGCCGAGGAGGTCGAAGTCAAGCGGCTGATCCAGGAGCCGAAGGCGATCGTGCATCGCGACGAGGAAGGCGTCGCGGCGGCACTGCAACCGCCGCCGCAGGCGATCACCGAGCGGCTGCTCGCGCTCGTCACGCCGGGCGCGGACTCCGAGCGGGTCGTGCGGCGCGCGTGGCGCTCGGCGCAGCGCCTGGACGCGGTTCTCGACGTGCTCGTCGTGCGTCCGCCGGGACGCCCGCCGAGCGCCGAGGACCGCAAGCAGCTCGAGGAGCTGCGCCGGCTCGTCGCGATGCTCGGCGCGCGGCTGCGGGTCGAGGAGGGGGAGGACGTCGCGGCGGTCGCGGTCGACGCCGCGCGCGAGCTGGGAAGTACGTACCTGATGATGGGCACGCCACGCCAGCGGCGCGGGCTCGGGCGCCTCGGCATGCGCTCATCGGGCGCCGACGGCCCCGATCCGGCGCTGCTGATGCGCCTGCTGCGGGAGCTGCCCGGTGTCGACGTTCGGGTCGTCGCCGATCCGACGCTCCGCCGCGGACGCGCGGCGGACGTGGGCGCGCCCTTCGACGGCACCGGTTCCGAGACGCCCGGCGCGCCCGCGCCGACCGCGGACTAGCCGAATCAGCGCGCTGGTGCCGGCCGAGGACTAAAGACCTCGTAAAGATGCGCGTTCGGTTGCAGGGTGGGGGCTAAAGGTCGCGTAAGACTCGTTGCAGACGGCCGCTGCGCCGCAACCCTGTTCGTGCGACCCTGTTCCCGCTGATATGCGAAAACTGCGACTTCGACTCCCGGTCCTGCTCTCTCTGATCGCGCTCGCCGGCGCGGCGCTGACGCCCTTCGCGCTCGGCCAGGCCGGCGCCGCGACGAGCGCCAAGGCCGCGAGCGCCGGTGGGGCCGCGCGGCGCATGCCGATGGCGCACGCCGCCGCGAGCTACCTGACCGGTCTCGGCGACGAGTCGACGGAGATGTTCACCGACCCGGACGCGACGCGGCTGAAAACGAGGATCGTCCGGTACATCGCGCCGTGGGACGCCGTCGCGCACTCGTACTCGCTCGACAAGGCGAAGGTCTGGATCAAAGACGCCGAAGAACGACACCTGCAGGTACTGGTCGCCTTCTACCACTCCGAGTACACGCCGACGCGGCTGCCGAGCGTCGCGCAGTACAAACACGACGTCCAGAAATTCGTGAGGCTGTTCCCGCACGTCAAGCAGTACCAGGCGTGGGACGAGTCCAACCGCGGCAACATCCGCGGCGTGCTCGCGAGCCCGTCGGCGAGCGCGACGGCGCAGTACTACCAGGCGCTGATCCGCGTCTGCAAGGGCTGCACGGTGCTCGGCCTCGACGTGCTCGACGCCGACAACATCTCGCCGACGCTCCAGTACATCTCCGAATTCAAGCGCGAGATCGGCAGGCTGCGCACGGTGATGCCGAAGATCTGGGGCCTGCACAACTACTCGGACATCAACCGGCTGGAAAGCTGGCGCACGCGCGAACTGACGCGCGCGCTCGGCGGCCAGGTGTGGCTGACCGAGACGGGCGGGATCGTCCAGTTCGGCGGCGCCTTCCCGAACCGCGACGGCTCGGGGCTTCGCCGCGCGGCGAAGGTGCTCGGCTACATGTTCAACGTCGCGGCGTCGCAGCCGCGGATCAAGCGGCTGTACATCTACGACTGGACGGGCGGCAACTCGCATACGCGCTTCGACGCGGGGCTGACCGACGCCCACTACGTGCCGCGCCCGGGCTACGTCGTCGTCTGCAAGAAGCTGCGCGCCTCGCGCTGCAACAACGTGAGGATCAGCAACCACTGAGCCGAGCCGGCGGCAGGCGTGGGCCGGGGGCGGCCCGAGCCGGCATCCGCCGCGGCTCAGACGCCCGACGGCAGGGCCGCCGCGCCGCCCGTCGTGCCGCTGCGCGGACGCGGCTCGCCGGACGCCGACTCGCCGCGCGCGTTGCGCAGCAGGCGCGCGGCGGCGAGCGCGAACAGCGCGACGGCGGTGGCGATCAGCACGAGGTGCGTGAGCGGGTAGGTGGTGCCGCTGTGCAGCTTCAGGTTGAGCGCCGTCTTGTCGCCGGCGCCGACGATGCTGAGCAGCCCCTGGTGGTCGATGCCGAGCACGGTCGGCGCGAGCGCGGCGAACAGCGCCCAGGCGAGCAGCGCGAGCAAGCCCCAGCCGAGCGCGGGCGGCGTCAGGCGCACGCGCGGCGTCGCGAACGCGGCGAGCGCGACGCCGCCGCCGGCGGCGAGCAGGAACGGCCAGATCCCGCCCCAGCCGCGCCCGAGGCCGTAGGCCGAGGCGATCGTGGGTTGGAAGAAGCCCTGGCTGAAGAAGCGCGCCCAGACGACGGTCTCGTTCTCGTAGCCGACGAGCGGATGCGTGATCGTCGCGACGACGGTCGTCGTGATCGAGACGGCCGCGAGCGCGATCGTCGGGCCGGGGTAGCGCTTGAACGCGAGCGCGACCGGGAAGGCGAGGAACGGCAGCATCGTCGTGAGGAAGCGCGGGCCCATGAAGCCGCCGCCGAACGGCAGGTAGTAGCCGGAGTTGTAGCCGACGTAGCAGAGGCAGATGCCGCCGATCGTCAGCGCCTCGGCGCGCTTGCCGCGGCGGTAGAGCATGACGGTGCCGATCGCGCCGAGGATCAAAACGGGGGAGATCGTCAGCAGGCCGCGCGAGTCGAACAGCAGCGTCGCGAGCACCTTCAGGCTCGGGGCGCCGATCCCGAAGAAGCCTTTCTGCTGGCGCGGGACGTCGGAGTAGGCGAGGTGCGTCCACGAGTGGAACGCGTAGTGGTTGTAGAGCAGCAGCGGGACGATGCCGACGATGCCGCCGGCGATGTAGGCGCCGGCGCGCGTGAAGATGCGCCGCGGCGTCAGCGCGTCGCGACGCGAGAGCAGGTACAGCCCGAGCACGGCGGCGACGAAGAACAGCGGGTACTCGGACGCGACCGCGTAGCCCATCAACAGGCCGGCGACGGCGAGCAGCGAGGGGGCGGGCGGCCCGTCGCGCTCGCGCAGCATCAGCGCGAACGCGGCGAAGCCGAGGAACGCCGTGAAGACGTGGCTGAACAGCAGCGTCGAGAGCGGCAGGACCATCGTGCCGAGGCCGAGCGAGACGGCGGCGGCGGCGCCGAAGCCGGGCTCGAAACGCTCGGCGACGCGCCAGACGAGCAGCAGCAGCAGCAGGCCGGGCAGCACGTTGCCCCACAGCCCGACGAGGTAGATCATCTCGTCTTCGCCGCGCAGCGCTTCCGATTTGCGCGCCCATTTTTCGGCGTCGAAGGCTTTCAGCGTGTCGTAGAACGGCAGCGCGAACAGCGCGAGACCGGGCGCGCGCGCCGAGTACCAGTGGCCCTTGTAGAAGACCTTGTCGCCGGTGTTTTCCTGGAACGCGTCGATGTTCGTGCGTTCGACGTTGAGCGAGCGGATCAGGTCGTAGTGCGAGCTCTGGTTCCAGGAGAAGCTCTGGATCATCGTCGCGTAGGCGAGCCCGACGAGCAGGATCGCCGCGAGCGCGAGGCGCCTGGAGCTCATCAATCGGACCCGTGCAGGGCCTTCGGCCCCGGGCCGATCTCGTAGATCACGAGCGAGCCGACGCGGCGGCGCGTGACGCCGAGCCCGGCGACCGGTTTCGCCGCCGCGGCGAGCGGGTTCGGCGGCTCGGCGAAGTCGAGGCCGTGCTGCGGCGGCAGTTCCTTCGGCGTCGTCAGGTGCAGGACGACGGTGCGGATGCCGTAGTAGCGCAGCTTCTCGATGCTCGCCTTGTCGGGGAAGCCGCTCATGCCGCCGCGCAGGTCGTCGACGGCGGGGATGTCGAACGTGCTGTTGCCGATCGGGATCTTGTAGAAGCCGTCGGTCGAGAAGTACTGCCAGATGCGATCGAGCGTGCCGTCGGTCGGCAGGTCCAGGCGCGGGCCCGGCAGGCCGACCTCGGCGCGCGCCGGCTGCGGCACGACCGGGTGGCCGAGGTGCCCGGCGCCTTCGCCGACGATGCCGACTGCGAGCACGACGCCGACGCAGGCGCTGAGCGTCGCGGCCGACAGCCGGCGCGGTCGCGGCCCGGCGAGCAGCGCACCGAGCCGGCCGGCGAGCAGCTGCGCGCCGGCGCCGGCGAGCAGCGCGAGGAAGAGCGTTGCGAGCGTGAAGATGCGCCCGGGCACGCGCACGCCGTCCCAGCCGGGCGCGTAGTCGTAGAGCAGGCGGTACGGGTAGCCGGCGCCGGTCAGGCCCAGGCCGCACGCGAGCACGGCGACGACGACGATGCCGGCGGCGAGGCCGATGCGCAATCGTCGCGTGAAGATCGGCGCGGCGAGCCCGTTCAGCGCTAGCAGCAGGATCAGCCCGCCGGGGAAGAAGACGTCCTCGTTCTTGGAGTGCACGTGCGCGCGCGCGCCGGCCGTGACGCTGCCCCAGACGCGGTTCTCCGAGGAGGCCGAGACCCACGCGGCGGGGCCGGAGGAGTAGTTCTCGACTTCCTTGATCGTGCGCTTGGCGGTCGGGTAGTCGGCGGCGACCTTCAGGTACGGGCGCGCCTCGTAGGCGGTGACGGCGCCGACGAGCAGGACGCCGAGCACGGTGACGAGCACGAACGCGCGCGGCAGCGCCGACCGTCCGGCGCGCCACCAGTAGAACGCGGCGAGCACGGCGAGCACGGCCATCATGTAGGCGAACTGCAGACCGAGTGTGAAGCCGAGGCTGATCTGCCAGGCCGCGACGAGCCAGCCGGCGATCACGAGGCCGCGTGATGAGCGGCGGTAGCCGCGCAGCAGCAGGAACAGCGCGAGCGCGATGCCGCCGGAGGAGATCACCTGGAAGTGTCCGGCCTCGGTGACGCGATAGGGCGCGTAGGCGAAGGCGGCTGCGGCGGCGCCGGCGGCGAGCTTGCGCAGCCCGAGCTCGCGCGCGAGCAGGTAGCCGCCGACGAAGCAGAGCGACCAGATGAACAGGAAGATCAGGTTGTAGCGAACGAGCGCCGCGATCGTGCCCGAGCCGAAGAACGCGGCGGGCCCGTAGCCGAGCAGCGAGTCCGAGAAGGCGAGGCTGAGCGGGTGCGGGTCGAAGGCGTTGGAGTCGAACAGGTGCAGCGGGTCGTGGAGCATCGCGTGCCCGACCCACGCGATCTGCCACGCCGTGCGCACGGGGTCGCCGTTGTCGGGCGCGATGTGGCTGCCCATGTGCAGCACGAGCGGCCAGCTCGTCAGCACGGCGAGCACGACGCCGGCGAGGATCGCCCAGAGGATCTCGGCACGCGTCAGCCGCGGCGAGGGTCGCCAGGCTTCACGTCGCGCGGTGGGGGCTGTCGTGGTCGAGGGTCGGTCCAGCAGGGCGCTCGCCATCGAACGCCGCAGCATACGGGAGCGGCGCACGGGACCGCCGCGCCTGAGGTGCGCGGCGTGCGGTGCCTGACGCATGTGGCGTGCCGCGCTTGACGCGAGCTGCGCCGCAATGGCGCACGCGTCAACCGTGGATGTGCCAGACAGATCGGTCGATTTGCGTAAGACTGCGCGCGATGAAGATCCTGGTGGTCGGTGCCGGAGGCGTCGGTGCGGCGTTCGCGGCGATCGCGCAGCGCCGCCCGGCATTCGAGCGGATCGTGCTCGCGGACGTCTCGCCGGAGCGGGTCAAGTCGGTCGTCGCGGGGCTCGGCGAGCCGGGGCGGTTCGCGGCGGAGCGCGTCGACGCGTCGAGCGTCGAAAGCCTGCTCGAGCTGATCGGCCGCGTGCGGCCGGACGCGGTGCTGAACGCGTGCGACCCGCGCTTCAACGAGCCGATCTTCACGGCGGCGTTCGAGTCGAAGGTGACGTACCTCGACATGGCGATGACGCTCTCGCGCCCGCACGCGCAGCGCCCGTACGAGCTGCCGGGGAGGATGCTCGGCGAGCTGCAGCTGCAGCGCCACGAGGCGTGGGAGCAGGCGGGCCTCTTGGCGCTCGTCGGCATCGGCGTCGAGCCGGGGCTGTCGGACGTGTTCGCGGCGTATGCGGCGCAGGAGCTGTTCTCGAAGGTCGAGGAGGTCGGCGTGCGCGACGGCGCGGACCTCGTCGTCGAGGGCTATGACTTCGCGCCGACGTTCTCGATCTGGACGACGATCGAGGAGTGCCTGAACCCGCCGCTGATCTGGGAGCGCGAGCGCGGCTTCTACACGACGGCGCCGTTCTCCGAGCCCGAGGTGTTCGAGTTCCCGGAGGGCATCGGCAAGGTCGAGTGCGTCAACGTCGAGCACGAGGAGGTCGTGCTGATCCCGCGCTGGGTCGACTGCGAGCGCGTGACGTTCAAGTACGGGTTGGGCGAGGAGTTCATCGACGTGCTGCGCACGCTGCACAAGCTCGGACTGGACTCGACCGAGCCGGTGCCGGTGCGCGACGTGAAGGTCGCGCCGCGCGACGTCGTCGCTGCGGCGCTGCCGGACCCGGCGACGCTCGGCGAGCGGATGACGGGGCGCACGTGCGCGGGGACGTGGGTGCGCGGCACGGGCACCGATGGAGCGCCGCGCTCGACGTACCTGTACCACGTCGTCGACAACGAGCACACGATGCGCGAATACGGCAGCCAGGCGGTCGTCTGGCAGACGGCGGTCAACCCGGTCGTCGCGCTCGAACTGCTCGACGAGGGCGTCTGGAAGGGCGCGGGCGTGCTCGGGCCGGAGGCGTTCCCGCCGGGGCCGTACCTCGAGAAGCTCGCGGAGCTCGGCTCACCGCACGGCGTGCGCGAGCTCGCCGCCTAGCGGAGCTCGCGCCGCCCGGCGGCTCGGCTTACGCCTCTCCGAAGTCGACGGGCGGGGGTACGGCGGCGAGCGGGTGCTCGAGCACGCCGGGCGGCGCGGTTTCGATCTTGCGCGAGAAGAAGTCGCGGAAGAACGGTCGCGAGACGATCATGATGACGCCGCCGAGGATCATTCCGCCGATGCCGAACCACAGCGGCAGCGTGATGCCGAGGATCGGCTTGGAACCGACGTTTTCGGCGTGGCCGTAGTAGAAGGCGGCCTTGATGCCGATCCCGAACAGGATCAGCCCACCGAGCACGGGCCCGGCGCCGAGCAGCAGGAGGTTGCGTGCGCTCTTGGTCAGCTCGTGGCGGTAGTAGAAGGCGCAGGCGACCCCGGTGAACCCGTAGTAGAAGCAGATCGGGAAGCCGATCGCGGTCAGCGAGTCTTCGAGCACGCTGGAGGAGAGCAGCAGCAGGACGACCGTGACGATGATCGACAGCAGCCCGAAGCCGAGCGTCGAGACGGTCGGGGTCAGGTAGCGCTTGTGGACGCGCGAGAGCAGGCTGGTTACGGCTTTCCAGTGCGCCATCGACAGCGTCGTGCGGGCGGTCGGCAGGATCGTGGTCTGCGTCGAGGCGGAAGCCGAGGTCAGGACGGCGATCACGAGGAGCTTGTTGAGCGTGCTGCCGAGGACGCCCGTGCCGAGCGCGTTGAGGACGTCTTCCTGGTTGGCTTCGTTCGTGAGGAAGCCGACGCCGTGGAAGGACTGGGCGGCGCCCGTGACGACGACGTAGATCAGCACGAGCAGGATCGTCGAGATGATCGCCGCCTTCCCCGGGCCGTTCGCCGGATCCTCGGACTCCTCGTTGACCGCGACTCCGGAATCCCAGCCCCAGTAGATGAACACGGCCAGCAGGAGCGCGACGACGAGGTCGCTGAAGTTCATCGCGAACGGGTTGATCCAGGACAGCGACGGCTTGATCGAGCCGGACGGCGGGTGGCTGCCGTAGACCTTGACGAACGCGACGACGGAGAACAGCCCGAGGATCAGCACCTCGGCTCCGAGCAGCGCCTGCTGAATGCGCGCGGAGAGCTCGATGCCGCGGTAGCAGATCCACGTCATGACCGCGATCCAGACGACCGCCGCGATGACGATCGCGGCTTTCGAGTTGCCGAGTTCGCTGAAGCCGAACAGCTTGAAGGTGTAGACGGCCGCGATGTCCGACAGCGAGGCCATCACGATCAGATCGGCGAGGAAGATCGCCCACCCGTTCAGCCAGCCGGTCATCGGGCCGAACGCGCGCGTCGTCCAGGCGAAGGTCGTGCCGGCGTCGGGGTCGGCGCGATTGAAGTATTTGTAGGCCGACGCGACGAGCAGCATCGGGATGAACGCGACGAGCATGACGGCCGGTGCGTGCACGCCGACGCCCTTGACGGCGACGATGAAGCCGAGCGTCGCGGCGAGCGAGTAGGCGGGCGCGGTCGAGGCGACGCCGATGACGATGTTCGAGATGTAGCCGATCGCGCCCTTCTTCAGGCCCTTGTCCATGACGCCCTGGTACTCGGGCTGGGCGGGGGCTGCTGGTGCGCCGCTCTCGGTGGCCATCGGCTTCCTCTCTGTGGTTGTCGCCCAGGCCGTCGCCTGACTGTCAGGAAACCTACGGCGCAGCCGGCACGCGGCGCAAGGGGCACAATTCCCAAAAGAGCGGGATCGATTTATACAGATGGTCCAACGGTTGACGGACCGCTTTACCCAAGGCACACTTGAGTGGGCATACACGGCGCAGTACGGTTGTCCTGAGTGTCTATCCGCGACGGGATGGGCGCATCCGGCTCGGACAGGGAGAAGATCGATGGCAGACACCGCGGATCTGGACCAGACGGAGTCGACGGGAACACCTTGGGCGCCGGGGCCGGCGGGGATGGCGCTGGCGGAAGACCCGGACCGCCTGCAGCAGCTGGCGCGGCGCAACCTGTGGATGCACTTCACGCGGATGGGCTCGTTCGACGAGCACCACGCGGTGCCGGTGATCGTGCGCGGCGAGGGCTGCTACGTGTACGACGAGCACGGCAGGCGCTACCTCGACGGTCTCTCGGCGCTGTACTGCGTCAACGTCGGCCACGGTCGCGCGGAGCTCGGCGAGGCGGCGGCGGCGCAGGCGCGCGAGCTCGGCTTCTACACGAACTGGAGCTATGCGCACCCGCCGGCGATCGAACTGGCGGCGCGGATCGCCGGGCTCGCCCCGGGGAACCTGAACCGCGTGTTCTTCACGTCGGGCGGCTCGGAGGCGGTCGAGTCGGCGTGGAAGCTCGCGAAGGCGTACCACCGCGCGCGCGGCGACATGAACCGCCACAAGCTGGTCTCGCGCAACCTCGCGTACCACGGCGTCTCGATGGGCGCGCTGACGGCGACGGGGCTGCCGCCGCTGCGCGAACCGTTCGAACCGCTGACGCCGGGCGGCGTGCACGTGCCGAACACGAACTCCTACCGCTGGAGCGAGGATCGCGATGAGCTGTGGGCGGCCGACGCGATCGAGCAGGCGATCGAGTTCGAGGGCGCCGACACGGTCGCGGCGGTGATCCTCGAGCCGGTGCAGAACGGCGGCGGCTGCTTCGTGCCGCAGGACGGTTACTTCGAGCGCGTGCGCGAGATCTGCGATCGCCACGGCGTGCTGCTGATCTCCGACGAGGTGATCTGCGCGTGGGGGCGGCTCGGTCACTGGTTCGGCTGCGAGCGGTTCGGCTACCAGCCGGACATGATCACGACGGCGAAGGGAATCAGCTCGGCGTACGCGCCGCTCGGCGCGGTGATTGCGGGCGACCACATCGCCGAGCCGTTCATGCACGGCAAGGAGTCGTTCGTCCACGGGTTCACGTTCGGCGGGCACCCGGTCTCCTGCGCGGTCGGCCTGGCGAACATCGAGCTGATGGAGCGCGAGGATCTGAACGGCAACGTGCGCGAGAACGAGGGGCTGTTCCGCGAGATGCTCGACGGCCTGCGCGACCTGCCGATCGTCGGCGACGTGCGCGGCGCGGGCTACTTCCACGCGATCGAGCTGGTCAAGGACAAGGAGACGAAGGAGACGTTCGACGACGCGGAATCGGAGCGCCTGCTGCGCGGGTTCCTCTCGGGCGAGCTGTACCGGCGGGGGTTGATCTGCCGTACGGACGATCGCGGCGACCCGATCGTGCAGCTCTCGCCGCCGCTGATCGCGGGGCCGGAGCAGTTCGAGGAGATCATCGGCGTCCTGCGGCCGGTACTGAGCGAGGCATGCGAACGGATGGAGGCGTGGAGCTCACCGTCGAAAGCCTGATCGCCGAGCTCGGCCTGGAGCTGGCAAGCGGTCACGAGGCAGCGCAGGCGCACGTCCGCTGGGTGCACAGCACCGAGCTCGAGGACCCGACGCCGTGGCTGCGCGGCGGCGAGCTGCTGCTGACGACGGGCATCCAGCTGAACGGGCCGAAGAGCCAGCGCGAGCTGGTCGAGCGCCTCGCGGACCATCGCATCGCGGGCCTGGGGTTCGGCACGGGCTTCAAGCACAAGCGGCTGCCGGCGGCGCTCGTGGCGGCGGCGCGTGCGCGCAGCTTCCCGCTGTTCGAGGTGCCGTACGAGCTGCCGTTCATCGCGATCACCGAGCGCGCGTTCGCGCAACTCGTCAACGAGCGCTACGAAATGCTGCAGCGCAACATGGCGGGCGACGTGCTGGCGGAGGCGCTGACGGGTCACCTGTACCCGGAGGAGCTGCAGGCGCGGCTGCGCCCGTTCGGGATCGGCGAGCAGGTCGCGGTGCTGGCGTTCGCGCTCGACGACCCGGCCGCTGCGGCGGCGCCGCTGGAACGGGCGCTGGAGCGCGAGCGCAGGCACAGCCTCGTGGCGATCCGCGCGGGCCTGCTGTGCGCGGTGATCGACGCCGATGGATGCGAACCGATCGAGCTCGCGCGCAAGCTGCGCGGCGCGCTGCAGGCGCGCTTCGGCGCGGTGCGCGCGGCGGCGAGCCGGGCGGGCGCGGCGCAGTCGCTGCGGCTGAGCTTCCACGAGGCTCGCTGTGCGCTGGAGGCGGTGCGGCTGGCGAACGGCAGCGCGCCGGAGGTCGCCTCCTACCGCGACCTCGGCGCGTTCCAGCTGCTGCTGTCGATCCAGGACGACGACGCGCTGCTGTCGTACTGCCGCGGCGTGCTCGGTCCGGTCGAACAGGGCGACGGCGACTACGGCGAGGAGCTGTTGCGCTCGCTGGACACGTTCATCGAACACAACGGCCACTGGGAGAAGGCGGCGAGCGCGCTGTACTGCCATCGCCACACGCTGCGTTACCGCGTGCGCCGCGTCGAGCAGCTGACGGGCCGCGACTTCTCGAGCGCGCGCGATCGGATCGAGTTCTGGCTGGCCCTGCGCGGGAGGGAGCTCGCGAGGGGGGTGAGGATTTTTGATCGGAAGACGACATGCCCGGGTGGCGCGTCGATAGCGCGACCAGAGAACGGAGCGAGTGGACGATGAGGATCGGCGTGCCGACGCGAGATCAAGATGGACGAGTACCGCGTGGCGATCACGCCGGCGGGCGTGCGCGAGCTGACGGCGCGCGGGCACGAGGTGCTCGTGCAGGCGGGCGCGGGCGAGGGCAGCGCGATGGGCGACGAGCAGTTCGCGGCGCAGGGCGCGCGGATCGTGCCGGACGCGCGGGCGGTGTTCGGCGAGGCGGAGCTCGTGCTGAAGGTGAAGGAGCCGCAGGCGGCGGAGGTCGAGCTGCTGCGGGCGGGGCAGACGCTGTTCACGTACCTGCACCTGGCAGCCGAGCCGGAGCTCGCGCGCGGGCTGCAGGACTCGGGCGCGACGTGCATCGCGTATGAGACGGTCGAGGACGACGCGCGGCCGGCTGCCGCTGCTCGCGCCGATGAGCGAGGTCGCCGGCAAGATCGCGACGCAGGCGGGCGCGTTCATGCTCGAGAAGCCGCTCGGCGGGCGCGGCATCCTGCTCGGCGGCGTGCCGGGCGTCGCGGCGGCGACGGTGCTCGTGATCGGCGGCGGCGTCGTCGGGCATGAACGCGGCGTTCATCGCGATCGGGATGGAGGCGGACGTGTTCGTCTTCGACCGCTCGATCGACCGCCTGCGCGAGCTCGAAGTCGCGTTCGGCGGGCGTGCGTCGACGATCTACTCATCGACGCTCGCGATCGAGGAGATGCTGCCGCTGGCGGACCTCGTGATCGGCGCGGTGCTCGTCCACGGCGGGCGCGCGCCGCACGTCGTGACGCGCGAGCAGCTGAAGCTGATGAAGCGCAACGCGGTGCTCGTCGACGTCTCGATCGACCAGGGCGGCTGCTTCGAGACCTCGCGCCCGACGACGCACTCCGAGCCGACGTACGAGGTCGACGGGATCACGCACTACTGCGTGACGAACATGCCGGGCGCGGTGCCGATCACGTCGACGTACGCGCTGACGAACGCGACGCTGCCGTACGTGATCGAGCTCGCCGAGCACGGCGTCGAGGCGGCGCTGCACGCGAACCGCGGCCTGCGCAGGGTCTGAACGTGCGCGCAGGCGAGATCACCCACCCGGCCGTCGCGCAAGCGCTCGGCGAAGCGGCAGACGGCAGAGGAGCGCGGACGAGGCGACGACGATGGCGGCAGCGACGAGACGCTCGAGAACTTCATCGACGGCGAGCTGGTCGCGTCGAGCGGCGGCGAGCACGAACCGGTGCTGAACCCGGCCACCGGCGAGGAGCTCGCGCGCGCGCCGCGCTCGAGCGCGGAGGACGTCGACCGCGCGGTCGACGGCCGCGCGCGCGCGCGTTCGACGGGCTGGTCGCAGACGACGCCGCAGCAGCGCGCGCGAGGCGCTGCTCGCGATCGCGGCCGTGCTCGAGGAGCACGGCGAGGAGCTCGCGCGGCTGGAGGCGCTGAACGCGGGCAAGCCGATCGAGGCGGTCAAGAGCGACGAGGTCCCGGTGATGGTCGACAACCTGCGCTTCTTCGCGGGCGCGGCGCGCTGCCTGGAGGGCCGCGCGGCGGGCGAGTACATGGAGGGCTACACGTCGTTCACGCGCCGCGAGCCGGTCGGCGTGATCGGCCAGGTGACGCCGTGGAACTACCCGCTGATGATGGCGATCTGGAAAATCGCGCCGGCGCTCGCGGCGGGCAACACGGTCGTGCTGAAGCCGGCCGAGACGACGCCGATGACGACGCTGCGCCTGGCGGAGCTGGCGGCGGACGATCCTGCCGAAGGGCGTGCTGAACGTCGTGACGGGCCCGGGCGAGCCGACGGGCGAGGCGCTGATCTCGCACCCGGACGTCGACATGCTCGCGCTGACGGGCTCGGTCGAGACCGGCAAGCACTTCGCGCGCACGGCGGCGGACACGCTCAAGCGCGTGCACCTCGAGCTCGGCGGCAAGGCGCCGGTGATCGTGTTCGACGACGTCAGCCTCGAGTCGGCGCTCGAGACGATCGCGGGGACGGGCTACTACAACGCCGGCCAGGACTGCACGGCGGCGACGCGCGTGCTCGCGAGCGAGCAAGGTCTACGACGACGTCGTCGCGCGGGCTCGCGGAGCAGGCGCAGGGGCTCGTGCTCGGCGACACGCTGTCGCCCGAGACGACGCTCGGCCCGGTCAACTCGCAGCGCCAGCGCGAGCGCGTCGAGGGCTTCCTCAGCGCCGGCCGGAGCGCGCGGAGATCGTGACGGGCGGTAGAGCAGCCCGAGCGCCCGGGCTTCTATCGTCGAGCCGACGGTCGTCGCGGGGCTCGAGCAGGACGACGAGATGATCCAGCGCGAGATCTTCGGCCCGGTGATCACGGTGCAGCGCTTCAGCGACGAGGAGCAGGCGATCGCGTGGGCGAACAGCACGCGCTACGGCCTCGCCTCGTCGGTCTGGACGCGCGACGTCGGCCGCGCGCTGCGCGTCGTCGAAGCGCGCTGCGCTTCGGCTGCGTGTGGATCAACGACCACATCCCGCTCGTCTCGGAGATGCCGCACGGCGGCTTCAAGCAGTCCGGCTACGGCAAGGACCTGAGCGATGTACTCGCTCGAGGACTACACGGTCGTCAAGCACGTGATGGCGAGCCTCGCGTAGGTCGAGATGGCATAGGCGCCGGGGTGCTTTGCGCCGCGATGCACAGAGTCGGTGAGGATTTCGGGCCGATCGAGCGACGGGAGGTTCGATCCGTCGGCAACCCAGGCGCCCGGCGCGTCAGCTAACGTCCGGGCCCGATGAACGGTTCCATTTCGCCGGATTCCGAGCCAATCGGGGCATCGGATACGGTCGAGGCCCGCTCGGATGCGGGGTTGTTGGCGTGATTACGACATCCTGCGCCTGCGCGCGCCCAATCCGGGCCCGCTGACGCTGACGGGCACCAACACGTGGGTCGTCGGGCGCCGGCCGGCATGGGTCGTCGATCCGGGACCGCTGATCGACTCGCACGTACGGCGCGTGATGGCGGCGATCGACGCGCGCGGCGGACTCGGCGGCGTCGTCGTGACGCACAGCCACGAGGACCACGACGAGGCGCTCGAGACTCTGTTAGAGGTCCACCCGGCGCCGCTCGCGGCGGCGCGCCGCGAGGCCGACGTGCGGCTCGCCGAGGACGTGCGCTTCGGGCCGTTCCAGGCGGTGCACACGCCGGGCCACGCCGAAGACCACTACGCGCTGATCGCCGACGGCGCCTGCTTCACGGGCGACGCGGTGCTCGGCGACGGCAGCGTGCTGATCACACCGCATCCGGGCGCGATGGCCGGCTACCTGCTCGCGCTGACGCGCCTTCGCCTGCGCGAGGACTTCAACGTGCTGTGCCCGGGGCACGGCGAGATCGTGTGGGAGGCGCGCGAGAAGCTCGAGGAATACATCGCGCACAGGATCGACCGCGAAAACCAGCTGATCGTCGCGCTCAACGAAGGGCTGCGCAGCGTGCCGGACCTGCTCGACGCGGTGTGGGCGACGTCCCCGCGGAGCTGCGCCCGGCGGCGACGGCGACGCTCGCGGCGCACCTCGACAAGCTCGAGGACGACGAGGTGCTGCCGCGCGGCGTGCAGCGCCCGAGCTTCGAGAACCGGCCCTGGTGAGCGCTGATCCAGCGCCAAGCCCTAGGCGATCGATGATCAAGCCTCGCAAGGACGCAGGGAGCGTGGCGTCCTTTGGACGCGAGCGACCGAGGACGCAGCGAGGCGCCGGTCAGCGGTCGCCTAGGAGAAGTGCGGGTAGAGCGTCATGCCACCGTCGACGAACAGCGTCGCGCCGGTGACGTAGCCGGCCTGGTCTGAGGCGAGCCAGGCGACGGCGCGGGCGACGTCGGAGACGTGGCCCCAGCGCCCGAGCGGGACCTCGCCGAGCACCTTGGCGCTTTCGGCGGGGTCTTCGAGGACGGACTTGTTGATCGGCGTGTCGATCGCGCCGGGGCCGACGCTGACGACGCGGATGCCGAGCGGCGCGAGCTCCTTGGCGATCGACTGCGTGAACATCATCATGCCGCCCTTGGAGGCGCAGTAGTGCGAGAAGCGCTCCCAGGCGATCCGCTCGTGGACGCTCGAGATGTTGACGATGACGCCGGGCGATTTCTCGTCGTTCATCATCCGCGCGGCCTCGCGCGCGCAGAGGAAGGATCCGGTGAGGTTGACGTCGATGACCTTCTGCCAGGCGTCGAGCGGCATCTCGATCAGCAGGTGTTTCTGCTCGAGGCCGGCGTTGTTGACGAGCAGGTCGACGCCGCCGAAGGCGGCCTTGGCTTCGGCGAAGGCGCGCTGGACGTCGCTCTCGCGCGAGACGTCCATCTGCACGGCGACGGCCTTGCCGCCGGCGGCCTCGATCTCGCCGGCCATCCGCTCGGCGACGTCGGGCGCGGCGAGGTAGTTGATCGCGACGCAGGCGCCGTGCGCGGCGAGTTCGTAGCAGATGCCCGCGCCGATGCCCGAGTCGCCGCCGGTGACGAGCGCGCGGCGACCGTCGAGCAGGCGCACGTCGTCGGCGTGACGGGTGAAGGGCTGGTCGCTCACTGTCGTCTTCGTGGAGCGTACCCCGCTAGCGTTCGCGGCGATGCCCGACCGATTCCCATCGTTCGTGCCCCGCGGGGGGACGACTGCGCAGGACGGTGCCGCGGCGAGCACGGCCGGCGCCGCACCGGCGACGATCGCGCCGGCAGGCCCCGCGAGGTCGCCGTTCCCGCCGATCGCCGACTACGGCTTCCTGTCGGACTGCCACACCGGCGCGCTCGTCGCCTCGGACGGTTCGATCGAGTGGCTGTGCCTGCCGTACTTCGACTCGCCGTCGATCTTCGGCGCGCTGCTCGACCGCGGCGCCGGGTCGCTGGCGCGTCGGGCCGTACGGGCTGTACGTGCCGGCCGGCCGGCGCTACATCCCCGGGACGAACATGATCGAGACGACGTGGATGACGCCGCAGGGCTGGATCCGCGTGGTCGACGCGCTGGCGATCGGCGAATGGCACGACAACGAGCACGGCTCGAGCCACACGCGCCCGCCGACGGACTTCGACGCCGACCACCTGCTCGTGCGGATGATCGAATGCGTCCAGGGTCAGGTGCAGGTCGAGGTCGTCTGCGAGCCGATGCTCGACTACGGCGCGACGCCGGCGGAGTGGCGGAAGGTCGAGCTCGAGTCGGAGGCGCCGGACGCGCCGCACGCGCACGACGCGCTCGCGATGGACGCGTCCGACGGCAGGACGATCTTCAGGCTGTACAGCGACATCCGGATGGGCATCGAGGGCAACCGCGCGCACGGGCGCCACACGATGGCCGAAGGCGAGCAGCGCTTCTGCGCGCTCTCCTGGACGGAGGGCGCGGGCGGCCCGCACACCGCCGAGGAAGCCGAGGAGCATCATCGAGCGGACTGGGCACTTCTGGCGCAGGCTGGCTGGCCGAAGGCAACTACCCGGACCACCCCTGGCGCGCGCATCTGCAGCGCTCGGCGCTCGTGCTGAAGGGGCTGACGTTCATGCCGACCGGCGCGCTCGTCGCGGCGCCGACGACGTCGCTGCCCGAGACGCCGGGCGGCGAACGCAACTGGGACTACCGCTACTGCTGGATGCGCGACGCGTCGTTCACGCTGTGGGCGCTGCACGCGCTCGGGCTCGACTGGGAGGCCGACGACTTCATCGAGTACGTCGCCGAAGTCCCGCGCAACGAGGACGGCTCGCTGCAGATCATGTACGGCGTCAGAGGCGAGAGAGACCTCGAGCGAGTCGACGCTCGACCATCTCAGCGGCTACGAGGGCGCGCGGCCGGTGCGGATCGGCAACGGCGCCTACAACCAGCGACAGAACGACGTGTTCGGCGCGGTGCTCGACTCGGTCTACCTGCACTCCAAGGAGCGCGACCACATCCCCGAGCGGCTGTGGCCGGTGCTGATCGACCAGGTGCAAGTGCGCGGCGGCCGTGTGGCAGGAGCCGGACCAGGGGATCTGGGAGGCGCGCGGCGAGCCGCAGCACTACGTCTCCTCGAAGCTGATGTGCTGGGTCGCGCTCGACCGCGGCGCGCGGCTGGCCGAACGCCGCGGCCACGAGGAGGCGGCGAAGCGAATGCCAGGCGATCGCCGACGAGATGCGCGAGGACATCCTGGCGAAGGGCGTCGACTCGCGCGGCGTCTTCCGCCAGCACTACGACACCGACGCGCTGGACGCGTCGACGCTGCTGGTGCCGCTCGTGCGCTTCCTGCCGCCGGACGACGAACGCGTCCGCGCGACGGTGCTGCGCGATCCGCGACGAGCTGACCGAGAACGGCCTCGTGCTGCGCTATCGCACCGAAGAGACCGACGACGGGCAGCACGGCAAGGAGGGGACGTTCCTGATCTGCTCGTTCTGGCTCGTCTCGGCGCTGTCGGAGATCGGCGAGCACCGCGACGCCGAGCACCTGTGCGAGCGCCTGCTGTCCTACGCATCGCCGCTGGAGCTGTACGCCGAGGAGCTCGAGGCGTCGAGCGGGCGTCACCTCGGCAACTACCCGCAGGCGTTCACGCACCTGGCGCTGATCAACGCGGTGACGCACGTCGTCGCGCAGCAGCAGAGCTGAGCGCGCGCCCGGCGTGGCCGGCGCGGCCGCTCAGTAGCCGGGCTCGCCGGGGAGCACGACGCGCGCGACCTCGCCCTCGAGCACGACCTTCGGCTCGACGGGCTGGACGTCGCGCTCGCGCGCGTAGGCGATCAGCTGCTCGACCGAGGAGAAGCCGCCGAGCTGTTCGAGGTGCTTGATCGTCGGGAAGACGAGCGCGATCTGCTCGCGCGCGTGCGCGTCGAGCGCCGCGTGCGGCGCGAACCAGCCGAGCTCGACGACCTCCTCGCCGTCGACGGCGGGCTCCTGGCCGGCGGGCAGCGGCGCGAGGAAGAAGTGCGTGTCGTAGCGGATCTGCACCTGCGCGGGGGTGATCCAGCGCGAGAACTTGACGAGCTCGCGCGGGTCGGCGAGCGCGATCGCGGCCTCCTCGCGCAGCTCGCGTACGGCGGCGGCGCGGTGGGCGTCGTCGCCGGCGCCCTCGCCGGCGTCGACGGCGCCGCCGGGGAAGACCCAGACGCCGCCCATGAAGCGCGCGTGCGGCGTGCGCTTGACGAGCAGGACCTCGAGCCGCTCGGCGCGGCCGCGCAGGAGGATGACGGTCGCGGCCTGACGCGGCGTCGTCGCCGGGCCGGGGTTGTAATCCTCGCCGCTCGCGGGCACGGCGGAAGCCCTCGCGCGCTGCTCGGCGCGCGAGGATGACGGCGCTCGCCCGTCGGGCGCGGCGCCATCGGTAAAACCCGCTCTCCCCGCGAGCGCTCATGCGCTGACCCTACCTGGCGGTAATCTTCGGCGCATGAGCACATCGACGAAGACGCTGCAGCGGTGGATCTGCGAGTCGTGCGGGTTCATCTACGACCCGGACGAAGGCGACCCGGACGGCGGCATCCCGCCGGGCACGGCGTTCGAGGACATCCCCGACACCTGGTTCTGCCCGGTGTGCGGCGCGCGCAAGCGCGAGTTCGTCCCCTACGAGGACTGACCTGAGCGACTGGGACGCCCTGCTCGCGTTCGATCGCGAGCACGTGTGGCATCCGTACGGCGCGCTGCCGGCGGCGATGGCGCCGCTGCCGGTCGTCTCGGCCGAGGGCGTGCGGCTGCGGCTGGCCGACGGGCGCGAGCTGATCGACGGGATGGCGTCGTGGTGGTGCGCGATCCACGGCTACCGTCACGCCGGCGCTCGACGCGGCGGCGAGCGAGCAGCTCGGGCGCATGTCGCACGTGATGTTCGGCGGGCTGACGCACGAGCCGGCGCGTGCGGCTCGCCGAGCGCCTGCTCGAGCTCACGCCGGATCGCCTGGAGGCGTCTTCTTCGCCGACTCGGGGTCGGTCTCGGTCGAGGTCGCGATCAAGCTGTGCCTGCAGTACCAGCGCGCGGTCGGACGCGCCGCGCGCACGCGCCTGTTGACGGTGCGCGGCGGCTATCACGGCGACACGTTCGGAGCGATGGCCGTGTGCGACCCGGTCGACGGCATGCACAGCCTGTTCGCCGGCGTGCTCGCCGAGCACGTGTTCGCCGAGCGCCCGCCGGACGGCTTCGAGGCAGCCGCTGGACGAGCGCTGGGCGAGCGGCGTGCGCGAGCTCGTCGCGCGGCACTCCGACGAGCTCGCGGCGATCATCGTCGAGCCGATCGTGCAGGGCGCCGGCGGCATGCGCTTTCACTCGCCGGCGTGCGTGCGGCTGCTGCGCGAGCTCTGCGACGAGCACGGCGTGCTGCTCGTGCTCGACGAGATCGCGACCGGCTTCGGGCGCACGGGGGCGCTGTTCGCGTGCGAGCACGCCGCCGTCACGCCGGACGTGATGTGCGTCGGCAAGGCGCTGACCGGCGGCTACATGACGCTCGCGGCGACGATCTGCACGCGCGCGGTCGCCGACGCGGTCTCGCGGGGGGAGGGCGGCGGGCTGATGCACGGGCCGACGTTCATGGCGAACCCGCTCGCGTGCGCGGTCGCGCTCGCGTCGCTCGACGCTGCTCGGAGACGGCGAGGGCGCCGGTGGCTGGCGCGCACGTGTGGCGGCGATCGAGCAGGGGCTCCGCGACGGTCTCGCGCCGGCTCGCGAGCTGCCGGGCGTCGCCGACGTGCGCGTGCTCGGCGCGATCGGCGTCGTGCAGCTGCAGCGCGACGTCGACGTCGCGGCGGCGAGCGCGGCGGCGGTCGAGCGCGGCGTCTGGCTGCGGCCGTTTCGCGACCTGATCTACGCGATGCCGCCGTACGTGACCGATGCCGACGATCTCGCGCGCGTCTGCGACGCGATCGTCGCCGCGGCGCGCGCCGGGGCCACGCGCTAGGCCTCTCGGCGATGGTCGAGGATCACGTGACCGAGCGGGTGGCGCTGAGCCTCGTCGGGGATGTCTACGGGCTGCTGGAGATCGGCGAGTTCCGCCGCGGGTTGTTGAGCGCTCTGCGTGAGGCGATCCCCGCGGAGTGGGTGTCGTTGAACGAAGTCGGACTGGTGGACGGTCAGATGTTCTCGATCGTCGAGCCGGCGCTGGCGGAGCGCTGGCACGAGGCGTGGGCTGCGTACGGACTGCAGAACCCGCTGATCGAGCGCAATGCGCGCACGCGCGACGGGCGGCCGTACAGGTTCTCGGACGTCGTCAGCGCCGAGGAGCTGCACAGCCTGGATCTGTACCGGGAGCTGTACGGTCCGATCGGGCTGGAGCACCAGATCGCGTTCACGCTGCCGGCCGACTCGGGGCAGGTCCTCGGGGTGGCGCTCAGCCGCAGGAGGCATGACTTCTCGGATCGCGAGCGCGAGCTGCTGGAGCTCGTGCGTCCGCACCTGATCCAGGCGTACAACAACGCCGTGCGCTACTCGCGCGTGCTGCAGACGCTTGGTGACGGCGCTCGGCCGCTCGCGGTCGCTCCACCGCCGATCGAGGCGCTGCGCGCGTTGGGGCTGACGGCCCGCGAGGCGGAGGTCCTAGGTCTGGCTGCGGCTGGCCGGACCGATCGGCAGATCGCGGAGATCCTGGGGATCAGCCATCGCACGGCCGACGATCAGCGGTGACAGCCCCTCGCTATCCGGAGCGCATGTCCGGGTGAGTCCGCAGCACTACGAGTGGGATTTCAAGCTGCAAGTGCTTGGTGCGCACGACGGTGGGGCCAATCTCCAAGATTTGCAACGACAGTTCGGTGTCAAACCGACGACGGTCAAGGGTTGGATGTCCCAGCGCGCATCCGGACAACTTCTAATTCCACCCGAGTCATTTGCCGCTCCCCCGAAAGCCAATGCGTGGACAACTCAGTGGCTTCGCTTCTCCTATCTCGTGGTTGTCCCGGCGGCACCCGAAGATATCCCGTGGGCCATGGCCGAGCGGGACGCCGTTTTTTACAAAACACAAGGAGCCGAATGGTGGACACCTCGCACCGAGGACGACTACTTGGAGATCTGGTCGCGTGGCACCACCTGGCATGCGTTCTATGTGGACCTGGATGGAAAAGCGTGGCCAGTTGCTGGCATCACCATAGACATCGAGAAGCCCCAGTGGGGATTTCGGGGCATCGAGCTATGGCCCAAGAAACCCCGCGAACGCGCATTGTTCGTCTCTGGGGTACATGTGGACTCCTCCGGGCAGTTCAAGAAACAGTTCCGCCACCTTGCGGGCGCCGTGCAATCACTCGGCCCATCGCTCTTGGACCTGACCAATATCTGGGATCCGGGCTGGATTCCGGGACTAGAAAGCACCTGGAAGCCGGACATCGTAAAGCTTGACGCATTCCTGCGGCCTGCCCTGAATCCTGCGTCGCGAGAGTTGCTCGAACTGTACCGGCAGTGCGCCTTCAGAGAAATGATACGGCGGACATCATCGAAAGCTGCGCACCGTCATTAGGGGATTCCAGCGCCCGATCATCCCCTTTTGGTCACCCGACACTTCGTTCGTGCGTCTTCATGACCGCGAGATGCTGAATGGACAAGGGTTTAGTATTCACCTGAACGTCGTGCAACCTGGCGTAAGGCGGTCTGTCGAGAGGCTGGACACGATGCCGCGCGACAGCGTAACGCTACTGACAAAACAACGTCCGGGGCGTACGCCTTTGGTGGTCATGCCTGCGATGCAAGACCGCCAGGCGTTCGCCCATTGGCTAAGAGCACTGGTCGTTTGTTTCTATTCGATAAGGAATGACAACGAGCTGGCCATCAAGATCCGCGCACGACTCCCACACGACGAAAAGGGCAGTGGCAACGGGATGCCAGTAAGAACATGGCAGCACGCATTCGCGTGCATGGAGGCGTACGAAAATCGCTCTCCCGGCGAGTTCTACGACGAGCTGTCGAGGCAGCCCGCGCTCGCCCGCGTTTGGGCACTGGCCAAGTCACGGGACCCGCGCAGTGGCACCAACCTCCCATCGCAACTGAGCGCCCTACTGGCAGAGACGCCGCTCACTCCATTCGGTGTCGATCTTGATTTTCTGAAGGTGTTGCAAAGCGCGGACTACCTTGCACAGGCCGTCAGAGGCCCTACGTTCCAAGGCTCCACCCCCCTTCAAGAGCTATAGCCACGACCGTGCCCGGGGCGGTGTTGGGTTCCCGGGGCGGTGTTGGGTTCGGTGACGCCATAAAGGTGCGACAAATAGGTCGTCGGCTATTTGGAGTTCGGACTGCGCTACAACGTCCTTTGTCTCTTGAAGCTGGTGACCATCAAGGAAGTGCCCTCCTTTGACGGCGACGACCTCTCCGACATCGATCGGAGCGACCGAAAACAAGCCGAGTCCATCGATCCGGCTCGGCAACCCCTTTGCCGCCTTTGGCGTGATCCAACTTTCAGGCGAGGGCATACATACTTGACCGTGACTCAGATGATCGTGACGAACCTCTGATGAGCGTCTACGGCGCCGTTGACCAGGAATTTTCTACATAATGGACATTATCAGTCGTGGAATGGTAGTCTTCGCCAACGTGGAGAGCTTCCTGTCACCGGCGGAGTGATGATGTCATCGGGCGTAGCTCGGGGGCGATCTTGTAGACGGTAGGCCAGCTCGGTTTGGACCGGTCTTCTCGAGGACATTCGGTCCGGCAAATTCTAGAAGTCTGGCACCGCTGTGTAGATCGACGTTCCGGTGTACAGACCGGCAGGCGTAGTGGCTCCTGCTTGAGCGTCGTAGCTAATGCAGCCGGTGTCGGCATCTGTAGACGAAGATCCCATGATCTGAACATTGGTGGCAGTCATAGCAGCGAAGTTCGCCGAGGCGGGATTGGTCGTCGTCGCTCCCGTGGCTTCGTTGTCGTGATAGGTGTAGCCAAAACGCTCACCAGCACCGAGTGCCGCCGGAGAGGCATAGGTACCCGCCACATCGGTCCAGTTGTGACCAGTGCTACGAAGGTTCTGAGTCGCTTGGGTCCCTCGGACGTAGACGACAAATCCGTTAGTCGAGTTACCCGAGGTGGTGATCAACTGCCCTCCACTGACGTTGGCAGAGTCGACCAAGTTGCCGAGGTTTACTTGCGTTGCCGTACCGGCACCGGTGACGAAGTTCGATTCACCGTTACAGGCCGAGGATTGATTGGCAACACTGATGGAGAAGTTAGGGAGAACAGTTACTGCGTACTGGGTATTCGAGGTGGTGACAAGCCCGGCAAACACTTGATTGTCGAGTACGGAACCACCACAGGCACCCGAGGACCCCGATCCCGCTGTGTCATAGGTAGTAATGCTCACATAGGTCGTGCCCGCAGAGGTGGGATTGGTGATGGTGCCAATGGTTATCGTCTTGGCTGTTCCTGAGGGCGTAATGCCGGTCGAGTAGTTGTAGACGACGGTTCCAGTAGCTGCGCTGGTGTCGTCATGAGCGTAGGTACCACCCGACAGCATCGTGCCACCCAGGTTTCCGGTACCGCTAACGACCATGCCCGATGGCAGACCGCCAGTACCATCAGCATTGACGCTGTAGGTCACCCTCACACACTTGACCGCAGTTGAGGTCTGGTAGCCACTCTCGGTCCAAGTCAGCGTGTCACCTGACGCTGCGGCAGTGGGATTGCTGGGCGATACCGACAGTGTGTTGGGAGTACTCGCAGCGTAAGCAGTAGTCGCCTGGCCAACGAGAAGGCCAGTTACAACGACAACGGCTGCAACACGCCTCAGAGACTTCTTGGACTTGAACATTATGACCCACACTCTGATGTTTCTTGAACGGCTCGCTGCCAGGTGCAGCGTGTTTCTTCAGCCGTCATATCGACGAGGATGCAGACGGCCTTGACGCCTTTCTTGGACCAAGTCGGAACCGAACGAGGTGGACGGCGCCAATCCTCACAATCACTGAAGATGAAGCGAGAGGGGCGCGCGGCGGCGCTAACCGTGATCAGTCCACCAACTAGGGAGACTTCCGAATCGCTGTAAGAGACGAACCGATGCACCTTGGAAGCCAACCGACCCTGATCCATGGTGCCGATCCAAGACAGCAGTGACCCTAAAGTTCTTCTTGAGAAGGCCCTGAACAAGGATTTCGTTTCCGCGATGGGCAAATGCCGTCAATCACCAGCCGAAATACGCCGATGACTGGTGCATGACTAGCCTGCGAGTTTGGCGGGACCGGGCTCCCCGATACTCGCCGAAGCACCTTAGGCGCCGCCAAATCACGGGCGTCGCGGTCATTGCCACCCTGATTTCGGCGCTTGTCCCCACTTTCGGCCGTAATCACGTCGAACCCGCCTGCCGCGTCCGCTGCCACGCCTACGCTCGTCCAATCCAACACCTACGGAAATAGTGGAAGCGCAACGACGAGTGCGGTCACGTTCAGCTCCAGTACCACTGTGGGCGACATGATTATCGTCGGATTCTCCGAGGACGATACGTACCCGAGTACGACTTGCACGGATAGTTCAGGCAACACATATACCAACGTGATGGTTTACAACGACACAGCTCATACCCAAATCATCGGCATCTGCTACGCAACGGTAACAACCGCCGGAGCCTCCACCGTGACTGTTCATTACACTAACGGCGAGACTTATCGGGCAGTGAACATCCATGAATATTCGGGTCTGGCAACATCGAATCCGGTAGAGGTCACCATGGGTAACTCCGGATCAACAACTGCCGTGACGACCAATTCGAACACCACCACTACTAACGGCGATCTGATCTTCGGGGCGTTCGACAACGATTCGGGAGGCGCCTCAACCGTCACAGCAGGAACCGGCTTTACGATTGAAGGCAGCGCGACAGTTCTCAACGCGCAGGACTTCACAACTGAGGACAAGATTCAGACGACGGCCGGATCCATTGCCGCAACCGAAACCTGGGGCACGGCACGGAGTAATGGGGAGGCCATGGTTGCGTTCAAACCCGCCAGTAGTGCGGCTTCCGTAACAGAGACTCCCAATGCGGATAGCACGACGTCTGGAACCTTTGTCTTGTCGGGCTGTGCCACAAACAACTATGCGTGCATCAACGACTATCTGGATCCGACAGGAACTAGTTACCTCGAAAGCCCCAACAGGCCGGCCACAAAATATTTCAACGAGAAATACACCAGTACGGGCACCGACGTCGGAGCGATTACCTCTGTTGATGTTTCCTTCTACGCAAAGGACAATTCCACCGGCGTGAGTGGAGGCATGGATACGCTCAATGTCTCCAATCAGTTGTATCTAAGCGACCACGCCACCGTGATCAGCAATGCCGTTTCGTCACCAGCATTGACAACGAGCTGGGCACTGTATACGACGAGGTTGACGATGAACGCTCTCGACATTTCCAAAGTCACAGCAGACGACTGGATTTTGAGAACGGCATCGGTCTGGACCGCAGTCGGAGCGAACGACACCACGGCCAAGGTCGACATCTCCTCGATCCAGATGACGGTCCATTACACAGCTGCAAACGGCACACTCACCCAAAGCGGTTACATATTCGAGAACGACGATCAATCAGCCGCGGCAAATGCCAACTCCGATACAGCCCAGGCAGCCGGCAACACGGCAGTAACCGGTGTTCAGAAGGGTGAGCGTGTCAACCTCCGCACCCAGCTAAAGGACGCCACGACGACTACGGCAACCAACTTGGGCCTCTTCTACGACCGTGGCGACAACTACTGGACCAAGGTCAAATCATCTGCAACTCCGATAACGAGTACGGGGACTTGTGCCGATACAAACTTCAACTGCACTGCGCTCGCCGGTCACTACGGAGCCACCGCCGAGATGACAAGCGTCGCGGTCGGACCCAATGGAACGCCATGGGTCTCGTTCTACGACTCGAACAACAAGGATCTGATCGTTGCCAACTATGTCGGATCGGGCGGTAGTGGTTGTGGAGCGAACGGGTCGAGCGCGTGGAACTGTGTCACCGTTGCATCTACAGGTGACGTCGGTCAGAACAGCAAGATCGCCATCGACGGTTCGGGCAATGTCTGGGTCGCATATTGGGACGCCACAAACGGTTACATCATGGTTGCTGAAAACGTCGCCGGCTCGGGTTGTGCGTCATCAGCCTGGACATGCACCGAGATAAATGGCGCCACGATGCCCTCAACCCCTGATCAGATAGGCCTCACTATTAGTCCCAGCGGCATACCGTTTGTGATTTGGCCCGACACAGGTGGCGGTACCAGCATCTACATGGCTCGTTACACCGGAACCGGAGGCCAGGGCTGCGTATCTGTCCAGCGTGGACAGGATGCAACAACGAGCCTGTCGACAGCGCCGGAGACGACCAGCCTGCCATGGCGATCGGGCCAAACTCTCAGCCGTGGGCCATTCAAGCATCTGCCGGTAGTGGGTCGGAGATGTACTACTACAAATACAGCGGCGGGGCCTCCGGCTGCGGCGGTGATATCTTCACCTGCTCAGCCCTCGACACCAATGACGACGGCGAGTTGCCGCAAATGGCTATCGCTCCCGATGGCAGCCCATGGATCGCCTGGCACGACACAACAAACAATCAGCTCAAGGTCTCGAACTACGTCGGCAGTGGCGGAAACTGTCCGGGTGACGCGGCGTTCAACTGCACCGACGTCGACAACACGACCTCGATTGGTTCATACACGTCCATCGCCTTCGACCCCGTAGGCCATGCATGGATCGTATACAAGGATGCCACCAACAATCGTCTTCGCCTAGCTCGCTACGTCGGCTCCGGCGGAACCGGGTGCACGAGTGGCCTCACCACATGGACATGCACGACCGTTGACAGCGCTTCAAGCAAGAACATCGGCAACTGGAACTCACTCGCGTTCGGCCCCGATGGGACAGCATGGATAAGCACGGTAAATGCAACCGACTACGACGTACGTGTCATCAACCTAAACCACGGTGGCGAGATAACCACCTCGCCTGGCCTCGGAACCAATGCGAACGGTGCGAGCATCACGAGCTCTCATTCAGACATGACATCGGTATCTGACACCACAGACCAGTCAAATGCCAACTGTATTGGTGGCGGAACCTGGACCAACGGCGCATGGTTCGACAGCGAAGAGGCCAACGGGGTCTCGATACCATCGGGCGATTGCACCGAAGTCGACTGGGCAATCGATACATCTCAGGCCCAGGACAACACGACCTACAGATTCGTAGTCGCCACGAAAGACTCCACAAACTACTCGCGATCGTTCTGGCGCGGCCCGGGAACTATCTCACAGACACCGAGCCTCACAACCGCGTCATCTACAACGACTCGATACAGCAAGGACGACGAGCCGGACGGCTCGAACTGCGCCGATACTGCCTGGACTTGTTCGGCAATCGACACGACCAATGACGTGGGCCAGACCACCTCCACTGCATACGATGCCACGGGGGCTCAGTGGATCGCATACAACGACAACACGAATGGTGACCTGCGCGTGGCTAACTACGTCGGCTCAGGTGGTTCCGGGTGTGCCTCGACGGCTTGGACATGCACGGCCGTCGACACCACTGGCAATACCGGTCAATGGCCGTCAATCGCGATCGACAAACAGGGGACGATCTGGGTCAGCTACTACGACGCCACCAACCAAACTCTGCGAGTGGCAGAATTCGTAGGTGGTGGTGGGACGGGGTGCGCCTCTAGTGCGTGGACATGTACGACCGTCGACGACGGGGGGGCATACAACGTCGGCAACTATGACGATTTGACAATCGACGCGTCCGGCAATCCGTGGGTCAGCTACTACGACGCCAGCAACCAAACTCTGCGAGTAGCCCAATTCGTGAGTAGTGGTGGGACGGGGTGTAGCGGCAATAGTGCCTGGACGTGCACGACGGTCGACGACGGAGGGGCGGACGATGTCGGTAGTTATACTTCGATCGGCTTTGACCCTTCCGGCTCCGCCTGGGTCAGTTACACCGACCTCACAAGCGGTGATCTCAGAGTTGCCCATTATGTCGGGGTCGCAGGATCGGGATGTACGGTCGCGTCTTGGAGCTGCACGACCGTGGACTCCACCAACGATGTGGGCCGATATACGTCAATCGCGTTCGACAACTCAGGCTATCCATGGGTCAGCTATTACGACAACACCAATGGAGACCTACAAGTGGCGAGGTACGTCGTTTCCAGCGGATCGGGTTGTGCGTCGAGCGCGTGGACGTGCACGACTGTGGACAGCACGAACGACGTCGGCAAGTACAGCTCTATCGCCTTCGACTCGGTTGGCAACGCCTGGGTTAGCTACTACAACGCTACGAGCGGGGACCTGCGCGTCACGAGGTACGTCGGCTCGGGTGGCTCGGGCTGTGCTTCTGCCGCCTGGACCTGCACATCCGTCGATACCACCAACGACGTAGGACCATACAGCTCGATTGCGTTCGACCGTTCGGCCACTCCGAGAGTGACTTACTACGACGCGACGAATGGCGACCTGCGAATGGCAAAACTCCATTTGCCGCTTGCTCCCCCGTCGTATTCGGGGCGCGGAGGTACCAACAGCCGCTCTGCATCGACCGGAGACCTTCGTTACCGTCTCGACGCCGGTCTGTCTCCACGGACATCTACCTGTGCTGCCACGGCCAACCGCATGGGTTACTGCGGCGTCACGGCAGACGATTCCAATTACGACTCGATGGCGGCCACAGCTTATGAGACCCCTGCCTACGAGTTCGCGACACGCGGTGCCACAAACACGTCGTTCCCCTCATACCAATGGAAAGGGCAATCGAATGTGGCGGCCTCAACCGACAACGTGATGATCCAGGTCTACGACGTTGCAACTGCGTCGTGGACCACGCTTTCCACGAACTCCACGACCGCTGCCAATACTGACTTCACGCTGACCGGCACGGCCAGCACCGGCTCAGCGGGCGACTACTACCAAGCCGACAGTTCCAACTACTGGACGTACTACCGGGTCTACCAGGCATCGGGAGTTCGGCCGAGACAATGAAAACGCAGTATTTCGGTGTTGCAGCAGGTAACAATCCGCCCTCTGCCCCTACATCCCTTGCTCAATACAAGAGTGATGGCACTACTTCGATTTCCACCGGCGGCTACACCAACCAGACAACGGTCGTACTCAAAGGCAGCGTCTCGGACCCTGATGCCAACAACACAAGTCTTTGTGTCGAAGTTGCTGCGTCACTTTCGAGCCCGGCCAGCCCGACACCGTGTGGCACCGCAGTCACGAGCGGAACGACAGGCTCGGTGACCGTTAGCAGCCTCTCGTCGGGTACTACCTACAAATGGCAGGCGAAGGCAGAGGACTCCAATTCCGCCTACTCGGCCGGCTACACACAGTTCAACTCGGGAAGTGCTGCATTTACCGTTGACACAGCCGCGCCCACGACAGGAGCCGTCTACGACGGATCGTCCGCCGGTGTGGAGTCAGGTTTCAACAACGGGTCGTTGTCGTCGCTCTCGTGTAACTGGAGTGGCTTTGCCGATGCATTGAGTGGAATCGCCAGTTACGACTACTCGTTCGGAACTACTGCCGGAGGAACAGACATCCTGGGCTGGACAAATGTCGGATCCGCCACCACCAATGTCACGGCAAACAGCCTCACGCTGCACACGAGCCAGATTTACTACTGCAACGTGCGAGCCAACGACACCGCAGGTAACCAAAGCTCAGTCGTGAGCTCAAACGGCCAATTCGTTGCGCCCACACTGACATTCACGACCTCGACGAACTCGATTGCTTTTAGCGACCTCTATCCGGGCAATAGCTACACAAACACGCAGTCGATGACTATCACGACCTCTACCAACGCGTACAACGGATATACCGTCAAGGCTTATGAGATTCAGCCCATGACGGCTGGCTCGAACACGATTGCGGACTACGCGAGCCCTGCTTCCTCTCCCACTACCTGGAGTGGCAACGGCTTCGGCTACACGATCTCTGGCGGATCGGCCGTGGCCGCTTTCAGCGGCTCGAAGTATGCCCATTTCGGCACCCTCCGGGAGTCCAGATACACCGGTGTCTCATGCTGGCACTATCTCGGGTAGTGCCATCTCGAACGAGCAAGAGACCGTCACCGTCAAAGTTGCCGTGGCAGCCAACCAGGCTGCCGGAACATACTCGACACACGTGGTCTGGTCTTGCTTGCCCGTGTATTAGAAGTTCCATCAAAACTGACCGGCCTTTACAGCTTGCAGCCTGGCGCGCCAGCGACCCCTAAGCATTAGGCCTCTGAGCTGCTCTTTTCCAGATAACCAAGAATCGTCTCAGAACCTTGGGTCTGAGACGCTGTGACCTGCGAAAATGTCGGTACCGCCGTGTAGATCACCGTGGCCGTGTAAGTGGCGGCCGGAGTAGCCGCCGAGGCCTGAGCGTCGTAGCTGACGCAGCCCGAACCGGTCTCTGAGGTGGCCGAGCCCATGACGGCGTTCGTGGCCGCATTGGTAAAGCGATGAAGTTTGCCGAGGCAGGGTTGGTCACCGAACTGGCTGCCGTCGAGTCCTTGTAGGTGTAGCCGAAGCGCTCACCCCGTTTCCAGATGATCGAGTCCGAAGTATTGACTATGCAGTAGCACATTATGTACAACGATGTGACTGGCTGAGAACTGGCGGCCTGACTGAGTCGTTAGGGCTTAAATGCGGATAAGTATTTTCTTGTTGCCGATCGTTGTGATACTGGTAGGCGGATGCTCGACAAGCCATGTCTCAACCGAATCCCCGTCGTCGGCGCCCGTTATCCGCTACGAAGGCGCGGCTTCGGAAGTGCTTATTGCGTCTCCGGTTAACGCACGTTGCGCTGTGAACTCGGCTGGCGTATACCAGCTAACCGTCGCTAGTGACACTCAACCGGGAAGCCACCTTCAAGTGACCATCGATTCCGTTGTTTCTACGACGGGCGAAGTGCCACAGTTTGACGTAAGTCAAAAGAAATTGAATCAATTCCATCCCGATGTTGTGATTGGGGCCAACGTCCATAACGTCGAGTACACAACCGGCAGCGTTGCCTTATTGGCGCCAACGTATGACATCGCCGTTCGTGCGGGCGGACTAAGCGGAACAATTAATGCAACAGCGACGGACAACGCTTCGAGTCCAAGGACTCTTAAGATTGTGGGCAGCTGGCAATGTGACCATTTGGGTGCCCTCCCTGCGTCGTAATTTTCGAGTAACCGTCATTGCGTCTCACAACCTTGGGAGTGAGACGCTGTGACCTGCGAGAGGTCGGCTAGCGGCGGCGCAAAGCTTCGTTTACCGCCTGCTTGACGACGACCTTGATCACGACAATCGGCGTGGCCCAAATCATGACGATGATGAGCAGCCATAGCAGCACCGTCAGCAGCCACACGACGACAATGAGCGTCGGCGCAGATGCCGTCTTCTTCGACGTAGCCTCGCATGAGGGGGACCACCCCCCTTTCAGCAACCCTGACGGTGGGCCGGGTGGTTTTTCGTCGGAAATTATTCTGTAATTATCATACATGCCCGGTACTCCTAGTGATTGTTGCCCTGGCGCAACTGCCGACGTCGTGGCGATTCCAACACCAGACCAACGACGAGCGTTTGAACTGATCGGGCGAACGAAGCTGCGAACATGGCGAGCAACTTGTCGCCCATCGCAACTCACGACAACTTCTGTTGCCCTGAGGCTGACTTGTGCTCGTCGCCAGTGCAGCACCAGGTGGCACTCGATAATCAGCACCGCCAACTCGAACGAAGCCGTCTTTGGAGATGCGCACCTCCAGGTGTCTGGTGAACTCAGGCAACGGGTTAGGCAACGCACGCGAAAAGTCCCGCTCGACTCGCCAGGCGTCAGCAACCTTGGCGCCAATGCGGCGAACGTGGCGTTGATAGGCAACGTTGCCTGCCCATATATCTGCCTGACATTGCGGATCTTCAAGATTCTTCACGGCACCGTGTCCAAGTCCAGCTTTGATTCGGCTGTCTCGATTTGGTGGACGCGATCGGCCGATAGAGGATGGCGCAGTGTCATTCGTGTCAGCATTCGGCGAACAATTCGGGCGGCTATCGGCAAGAGACCGTAGAGCGCTTTCGCCCCTATTCGCCATATCCGTGGAGTCCATGTTCGGACTCGCGGCGAGCCGTGAGCTCAGAATCACGGACGTGATGGTTATTTTCGGGGCTGAGCGCGTCCATCACAAGACAGTGGGATTGCGCGTTCATTCTTCAGACGGTGGCCCCGACTACGTGAATCCGTTGCTGCTGAGAGAGCTTTACGAGTCGGGTGCCACGCTGACATTAACGAATGTCCCCCGTTATTTGCCAGTCATTTCACAGCTAACCGACGCTGGGCGACGAGTAATCGGTGTGCCACTAACTGCGCTCGTATTTGTGACTCGCGGAGCAACTGTTGGACTATCGGGACACTTCGATGACACGTTCACCCTAGTGCTCCCGCTGGCCGGGTCCAAGAAGTGGTCGCTTGGGTCCCCCGTCGTGAGGTTTCCGGTGTTTGGTCAACTAGGTCCCATACGTGATCGAGAGGACGTTCTGCTTAACCCAACTGACGTTCTTTATCTCCCGCCAGGCGTCGTGCACGCAACGGAGACGGTGAGCGATGGGCCAGCAATTCACGTGGCCCTGGGTTCCTAGTGCTTGGCACAGAA
>CAVTBW010000003.1:0-863739 GCA_963733115.1 uncultured Solirubrobacteraceae bacterium
GGGCGGGCTGCGCGTCGGGGATGGCGGGCTTGGCCACTGGGTGGGTCCGCTCGTCTCGGCCGACCAGCGCGAAGATCACGGGCAGGGCGAGCAGCGCGACCGCGCCGAGGACCCAGAAGGCGTGCTGGAAGCCGCCTGTCAGCGCCTCGGGTGCCGTGTGTCCGGCGTGCAGCAGTGCGTTGGTGTGGCTGAAGGCGATGCTCGAGGCGATCGCGATCCCGAGCGCTCCTCCCACCTGCTGGCTGGTGCTAAGGAGCCCGGAAGCCAGTCCGGCCTGATGCTCCTTGATGCCGGCGAGCGCGGCGATCGAGACCGGGATGAAGGCGAACGCGGTCCCTGCGCCCGCGACGATGAACGGCCCGAGCAGGTTGCCGACGAAATGACCGTGCACGGGTACTCGGGTCGCCCAGAGCACCCCGGCGCCGATCAGCGTCATCCCGGCCGCCATTACCGGCATTGCTCCGATACGGGTGACCAAGAGCTGGGAGACACCGGCGAGCGCGAGCGAGGTCACCGAAGCTGCCAGCCACGCAAGCCCGGCCTGCAGCGCGCTGAAGTGAAGCACCTGCTGCATGTACAGGGTGCCGACGAACAGGAAGGCATAGAAGCTGCCGACCAGCAGCACCGCTGCTATGTTCGCGCCGGCAAGCGTGCGCAGCCGGAAGATCGACAGCGGCAGAATCGGCCACTCGGCCCGTTTCTCGATCGCGAGGAAGGAGCCGAGCACCACGACGGACGCCGTCAGGACGGCGATCGTCCGCGTGGCGCCCCAGCCGAACTGAGGTGCTTGGGAGATCGCGTCGACGAGCAGCACCAGTCCGCTCGTTCCGGTGATCGCACCGGCCGCGTCAAAGCGCCGGCGGACGGCAGCCAGGCGGCTCTCGGGCACGATCCTTCCTGCCAGCGCCAGCGCGGCCAGGCCGATCGGGACGTTCAGGTAAAAGATGTACTGCCAGCCGGCGTAACGGGTGAGAGTCCCTCCGGCGATCAGCCCGACAGTCGCGCCGGCGGCGGCGAGTCCGCCCCAGATCCCGAGTGCCTTGTTGCGCTCCGCGCCCTCCCCGAACATGTTCATCACGATCGACAGCGCGGCGGGCAGCATGATCGCCGCACCCACCCCTTGGACGGCCCGGGTCGCGATCAGGAAGTCCGCGCTTGTCGCGAGACCGCAGGCCAGCGACGCGGCCGTGAACAGGCCGAGCCCTACCATCAGGACACGCCGGCGGCCAAGGAGATCGGCGGCGCGGCCACCCAACAGCAGCAGGCCACCGAAGGTGAGCGCGTAAGCGGTTGCCACCCACTGCAGATTGGTCTGGGTGAACTGCAGATCGCGGGCGATCGTCGGCAGTGAGACGTTGACGATCGTCAGGTCGACGATCGTCATGAAGTAGGCGACGGCCAGTAGCGCGAACGCATGCCAGCGGTTGATGGGTGGTGTTGTGGGCGTCATTTGCGGGCTCCTTACTCGGTGGGTTTGCCGTTACTTCCTCGTTGTCAATGGAGATACGAGGAGGAGCCGAAATCCATCGCTCGCGGGCGTATCGGTGCCGCGGAGCGCCTGCAGGCGAGACAGTCCGCGGGCTACGCGCGCAGGAGCTCCGAACGGCTCGCGCATCGCCGCCCTGCCCGTGAGCGGCGCCGGCCTCAACGGCCCGAGCACGCCGCGACGTTGGCTATTGGCCCGGTCGCTCGGGCTCGAGCGTGCGCTTGATGACGCTCAACGCCTGCTCCATCAGAGGTGCGGCGCGACCGGCGAGCTCGTTCGGGAGAAAATCAGCGATCCACACGAACACGCTGCGGTCTGCTCCGTCCGCGAGCACCTGAGCCGATGCGTTGTGATGGGTGTATGGCTCCTCGACGACCGACCACACGAGCCGGCGCGCGTCATCGTCGCGGTCAACCAATCGCTCGCGCAGCACGCTGCCGTTGGAGAACGTGACGATCCGGTCCTCACCGTCGAGTCGGGCATCGGTCGCGAAGCCTGGTACGAGCCGCACATGCAGTCCTCCCCAATCACGCAGCGCGTCCCAGACGCGCTGCGGACTCGCGCCGATCGCGATCTCCTTGCGAATCGAAGCCATCGCGGGATTATGCCTGGGCAGGCAGCCCGAACGACGCGATCATCGACGGCGTGCGGAAGTGGATGATCTCGTCGATTCGCTCGGCCTCGAGGGTTAGGACGGTCACGCCATGTGGGGCGTAGACCCCCGCGCTGTCGAGCTCGTAGGCGCCGACCGCCAGCTGACCGTTGGCTGCGGTGGGCAACATCCGCCAACTCCGCGCACCGTCGAATACGGCGCTGCGCAGCACGCTCTCGATCGCTTCGCGCCCTCGATACCAGCTCGGGATCGGAGGCATCGCGAGCGTCGCGGTGTCGGTGAGCATCCCGACGATCGTATCCACGTCGCTGTGCGCCCAGGCGTCGACATAGCGCGCGACGATCTGTTCTAGTTGCTCATCACCCAGCGAGCGGAGGGTCGCCTGCTGGCTGCGCTCCGGCCGTCGCTCCTCCAGCGTCGCGTGCGCGCGCTGCAAAGCGCTGTAGACCGAGGCCGGCGTCGTCTCGAGCGCCTCGGCGACCTCCGCGCCAGAGAAGCCGAGAACCTCGCGGAGGATGAGCACCGCCCGCTGGCGAGGCGGTAGCAGCTGGAGCGCGGCGATGAACGCGAGCTCGATGCTCTCCCGCTGCTCGTAACGGGCCTCCGGTCCGGCGAGGCCGTCGTCGAGACGGAGCTGCTCGTCGGGATATGGGTCCATCCACACGGACTCGAGCAGCGGCGCTTGGATCGGCTCGTGTGGATCCGCGGGTGGGCCATAGTCGATTGGCAGCACACGCGAAGGTCTGCGCTCGATCGCGCGCAGGGAGACGTTCGTCGCGATCGAATACAGCCAGCTTCGCAGCGAGCTTCGCCTCTCGAACGACGACAGACTCCGCCACGCGCGCAGCAGCGTCTCCTGCGCTGCATCCTCGGCATCCTGCAGGGAGCCGAGCATCCGATAGCAGTGCGCGTGGAGCGGCCGCCGGTGTGACGCCACCAGCTCGGCGAAGGCTGCCTGATCGCCCCCGATGGCTGCCTCGATTAGCTGAGAGTCGGTCATCTGATCCCTCGCACGAGGGTACCCTTCGGCTGCCAGAGCGCGATCTCGCCACCGTCGCTTGTGGTCAGCACGCTGCGCCATCCCGCCGGCCCCTCGCGTGGCTCGAGCAACACAGCCGCCCCAAGCGCCCGCCCGCGCTCCGTCATCGCCTCGATCTCCTGCACCTCCACGTACGGAAGCCAGATCGGCCGCCGTGCACCGCATTCGACGATCCCGCCATCGATCGCGCCGCCGAGGGCCAGCCCGTGGTAGGTGCCCGACGGACTGTGCAGGCGCTCTGTCCGCCAACCAATCAGCTGGCGATAGAACGTGCTCGCGCTCGACAGGTCTTGGGTATGCAACTCGAGATGCACGAGCCTGCCAGGTTGATGATCGCGTGTGTCTTTCACTGGTCTCCTATTGAGTAGTGATACGGAACGGCACGGGAATCCATCGGTCGACCGAACAAGCCTCTCGGAACGCTGAGACCGTCCGACGCCTGCTCGGCCCTACCGGACGAGCTTGTGCGGGCCCGCCCGCCCGCCGGCCGGACGCTAGTTAGAGGGTGCAGAGCGACTGGAGTGGTCGGCCAAGGAATGAGACCGTGGCGGTGCTGAGTAGCGGGTTAGGGCTCCAGTCGTTCCGGCAGTCCGAAGCGAGCGACGAGATCTGGGTCGCGGAACATGATGATGTCGGCGATCAGCGTGTCCGCGAGCGTTAGCAAGATGACCCCCTCAACGCCGAAGCGTTCCGTCCTGTGATTCCATCTGTACTCACCGAACGCGAGTTGCCCGTTGGCTTCGACCGGCAGCAGTGGCCAGCGTGTCCCTGTGGGGAGCGGGATGCCACGTAGGAGGGTCGCGATCGCATCTCGCCCAAGGAACCAGGTCGGCCGCGGTGGCATCGCGAGCGTCGCGTCGTGGGCGAGCATCGCCACAACGGCGTCGACGTCCGCGCGTTCCCACGCGTCGACGAAGCCGCCGACGATCTCGCGCAGCCGCTCGTCACCGATTGCTCGTAGGGTGGCCTGCTGGCTTCTTGTCGGCAGTCGCCCGTCGACCGTTTTGTGCGCGCGCTGTAGCGCCGTATCGACCGCAGCGGGTGTCATCTCGAGCGTCTCGGCCACCTCTCTTGCCGAGAACCCGAGCACATCTCGGAGGATCAGGACTGCCCGCTGGCGTGCCGGGATGTGTTGCAGGGCCGCGACGAACGCCAGCTCGACGCTCTCGCGCTCCTCGTAGCGGGCGGCCGGCGAGGCGATAGGGGCCTCGTGTTCGACGCCCATGCCCGGGTAGGGCTCAACCCAGACGGACTCGACGAGCGGTCTGGCGAGTAGCTCGTGAGGGTCGGCCGCGGGGCCGTAGTCGATGGGAAGCATTCGTTTGGGCCGTCGCTCGATCGTCCTCAAGCAGGCGTTCGTGGCGATCCTGTACAGCCAGGATTTGAGCGAGCTACGGCCTTCAAATCGGGACAGCGAGCGCCATGCGTTCAGCAGTGCTTCTTGGAGCGCGTCTTCTGCGTCGTGAACCGAACCGAGCATTCGATAACAATGGGCGTGCAACATCGGGCGATGGGGTGCGACGAGCTCGGCTAAAGGCGCGTTCGTCGCCGTGGCGGGCGGCCTCGAGCAGCGGTCGTTCGCGGTCCTTCATCGCTGGCAGCCTACGGGCCCCAAGCAGAGGGTCCAGCAACGGCCCAATCGGGCATCACTTGGTCTCGTACTCGTCGTGGCGTCGCAGCCACGTCTGGAAGGCGTCGCCCTCGTCGCGGCCCTTGGGTGCGTGGTCGAGGATCGGGTAGTAGCTCATCACGAACTCGACCCCGCGAGCCCCGGTCGAGTAGGTCTGGTACACGATCCCGTCATCCAGGACGAAGGCGCTGAAGCCGGGACTCTCGGTCAGGTAGCCGAACACGTCCGTGCCGGTTGCGTTCGCATTGTGGGCAACGATCGGCGGCAGGGACTCGCGGATGGGCGTAAGGGCCTCGCGCGTCTGCTCGACGCCGCTCGAGAACCCGAGGTCGAAGTTGAAGTCGCTGTTGGCCGACGACGCCCAGGGCAAACTCCAGCCCATGTGCCGCTTGTACGCCTGCAGTTTCTCGAGCGGCGCCTGTGATACGAACAGCATCGTCACGTCGCGCGCGTTCAGGTGCGGCACGATGCCGTCGACCGCGTCCCCGATCGATGAGTTCGTCGGGCAGCCATCCTTGTAGCTGGGGCCGAACATGAAGTGGTAGACGAGCAACTGGCTGCGCCCATCGAACAGCTCCGCGAACGCGCGCGTGCCGTCGTCGGTGTCGAGCTCGTAGTCCTTCTCAATCGGAAGCCAGGGAAGCTCCCGGCGCTGGCGCGCAAGCTCGTCGCCCATGCGTGTGTGCTCCTTCTCTCGGACGAGCAGCTCCGCACTCGCGGCTGCCCACTCCTCTCGTGTTCCGGTCTTATGACTGGTCATTGTCTCGTCTCCTTTTTCCATGCGGCTGTCAAACGCCGCGGCGGGCGCGCCGCGGCGTTTGCGACCGTCACCGACGCGCCTTCTCGTAAGTTCGGGGTCTCAAGACCCACTATGAACAGAGATACGAGGCGCGACGCAAATCCAACGCTCTCGTGACGGCGCCTCCGCGAGCGTGGCCCCGAGGTGTGTCCCAAGAATGGGCATGTGGTAGCTGCAGAACGCGATTCGCTTGCTCACGTTTGGTGAGCGCCACACTGGCGAGAAACAACACGGGCGTCGAGGCTGCCGAGCTACCAGGACGGCACCTATGGCTTCGCGATGGCGGCGCCGTCGGTGAGCATCGCGGCGATCGCATCGACGTCGCCTCTCTCCCAGACGTCCACGCACCTCGAGACCAGGCCATGCACGCGTGCGTCGCCGAGCGAGTCTCTGCGCCGGCTGCGGGCTGTGCTGAGCAGCCAACGATCGACCGTCTTGTGCGGACGCTGGAGCGTGCAGCGATGGATTTGTGTGTCCGCTCGTATCTCTGTTCTCAAAAGGGCGACCCAGGTCGTCGAGAACCCGAGATCTAAGGAGCAAGAGATGACAATCACCGACAAGACAATTCTGGTGACCGGCGCGAACCGTGGTCTTGGCCAGGCGCTCGTACAGGAGGCCCTGGCACGCGGTGCAAGGCATGTGTATGCCGCATCGCGGCAGCCGTTCGAGCACCCGGATGACCGCGTCACGCCGCTGATCATGGACGTGACCGACTGGTCGCAGATCCAGCGGGGTGTTGAGAGCGTCGAGTCGCTCGACATCCTGATCAACAACGCCGGCGTGTCGCTGCCGGATGACCTGAGCAGCCGGGCCGCGTTCGAGCAGCACTTCGACGTCAACGTCTACGGACCCGTGATGGTGACCCAGGCGTTTCTGCCGTCGCTGACCCAGAGCAAGGGGCGGATCGTCAACGTCGTCTCGATCGGGGCGCTCGCCGCGGTCCCGATCCTGCCGGCATATTCGGCATCGAAGGCGGCCGCGTTCTCGGTCACACAGTCGCTGCGCGCACTGCTGGCCGGACAGGGAGTGAAGGTTCATGCTGTCCTGCCCGGCCCAATCGACACCGATATGATCCGCGACCTACCGATCCCGAAGTCCTCGCCGGGGTCGGTCGCGCAAGCCATCTTCGACGGGGTGGAAAACGGGGATGAGGAGATCTTCCCCGACCCGTTCTCGGAGCTGCAGGCCGAGAGCTGGCGCGGGGGCGCGGCCAAGGAGCTCGAGCGCCAGAACGCCGCGCTCGTACAGGCCGAGCCGGTCGCCGCCTGACCGCCCCGCCAGAGTGCTGGCCCGGGCCGCTCCGGCGGTCACGGGCCAGCACGACCGTCGCGCTGGTGACATCCAGCTTGCGGACACGGGCATCACACGCCCACCCACCCATCAAGACGACGAGAGATCCCATGTCCGGGCTCGTCCCCGCAGTCCGCGCCAAGCGCGTCTGTTCCGAGCTGCCGGGAGAGACGCGAGTTACCGGCGAAGCGGGGCGCACGCGGAAGCGTCAGCGCGGGGCCGCTCTTGGCGTCGCCAATCCGGTGACACACTTTTGCCTGGGAGTGCGATTTATCAGCAGTGGGACCCAATTACGCCAACGCACAAGACGCAGCACTGATCGGCGCAGGCCGCGCCGATGCTTTCGCGGTGGTCTACGACCGGCATGCCGCGGCGATCTACAACTGGGCCCGGTTGCGGGTCGGCGACGCACGCAGCCGACCTCACAGCCGAGACGTTCGCCCGCGCCTGGCTCTCGCGCGGCTCGTTCAGGGACGGTGCCGAGGGCTCCGCGTTTCCGTGGCTGCTCGGCATCGCGCAAAACCTGCTGCGTGACTCTCTGCGCAAACAGCGGATCGAGGATCGGGCGCGGGCACGGCTCGGGCTCGCGCGAGAGCTCGCGACCGATGCGGGCTACGAGCTCGTGGAGGAGCGGCTGTCGCTGCCCGCGGCCGCGCTGAAGGCGATCGCGAACCTGCCCGAGGCCGACCGCCAGGTGCTCGACCTGCGCGTCGTCGAGGGACGGCCCTACAGCGAGATAGCGGCGGAGCTGAGCTGCACCCAGGTCGCCGCGCGCCTACGCGTCTCACGCGCACTACGCCGTCTGAACATCGCAACCGGAGGGAACCAATGAGGACCGATGCCCCCGACACCCGCAACCAGAGGAAGCCAGTGAGAACCGATATCCCCGACACACTCGACACCTACGGCAACCAACTCCACGCTGCGATCGAGCGCGATCTCGCCCGCGGCACCCGCACCGGCCGCTTGAAGCGCCGGGCGCTGGCGCTGAGCGTGCCGGCTACAGCGGCGGTCGCCACCACCGCCACCGTGCTCCTGACCGCCGGTGGTGCCTCTGGGCCGAGTCTGGCGAGCGCCGCGATCGTCCGCCACGTCCGTGCCGAGCTGGCCGCCGCCCCGCCCGGCTCGATCCGGCACGAGTCCGCCATCGTCACGCTCCCCGGCGGTTCCTCGATGCCGTTCGAGCTCTGGGCGCAGACCAACGGAACGGGCGACGCGACAGGCGTCTACCGCGTGATCAAGGACGGGCAAGAGGTCAGCCAATCAGCCACCGAGAACAAGATCTACGACCCGTCGACAAACACGATCACGGTCTCGCCGCTCCCGCCGGCGATCCACCAAGGCGAGATCTCACGGGGGGGCGACCCGGCTGCCGAACTGAAGCGGATGGTCGATTCGGGCCAGGCCACCGCGACACCGACCACCTACAAGGGGACCCCGGCGTTCGAGCTCAGCGTGAACTCGTCGAGCGACCCGTCGCTGAACGGCACCGCGTACGTTGCCCGGAGCGACTACCGGCCGCTCGAGATCGACTCCACCTCAGCTAAGGTCGTGTTCTCGGCGTACGAGTACCTCCCCGCGAGCCCGTCCAACGACGCTCTGCTCGCCGTCACGACGGCTCATCCGAGCGCAACGGTCGTGAACCAGCCTTGAACCGGCCGGGCTGGTGTGACCATTCGGTGGCAGCATCGCGGCGTCTGGACGCGCCTGATCATGGCCCGCCCACCCGGCGAAACCGCCGGGTGGGCGTGGCTCGATTTCTTGGTCTTCCGCCGCACCCAAGCTCCGCGGTGGCGTACAGCTGACGATGTCCGCCTCGACCAACGCTCAGAAAAGAGACTTGCCATGTTCGCTTTCGCATCGCTCAACCGCAGGTCCTCAAGAATGCTCGCGGGATTGCTGCTGGTAGCGGCGGTCGCGACCTGGTCAATCGCGAGCGGGCCCGCTTCGCAGGCTACGGAACCGGCTCCTCCGAGTCCTGCGGGCGCCGCACAGTCGGCGGCGCGGACCGTCTTATTGCAGACACCGCCCCTAACCGGCGGGTTTCCGGTCGGCACGATGTCGCTCCGCCTCACCGACCGCTCGCGGCGAGACACCTCGTCGCCGTCGGGCAAGCGAGAACTGATGGTTCAGTTCTGGTATCCCGCTCAGTCCACTCAGGGTCACGCGGTGGCTCCGTACATGCCCGCGCAAGTCGCCCAGCTGGTCGACCGCTACCACCGGATCCCGGACCATCTGTTCGAGCGCTTGCGAACCCGCGCGTTCACCGACGCTCCGATCACCCCGGGGAGTCACGCAGTGCTCCTGTACTCGCCGGGACTCGGTGAGATGCGCTCCGCTGACACGGCTTTGGAGGAGAACCTTGCAAGCGACGGCTTCGTGGTGGTCGCGATCGACCACACTTATGAGGCACAGTGGGTGCAGTTCCCGAATGGGCGGATCGTTCCCTGGAGCGTGCCGTACACGTCGAGCAGTCCGTACGGGTTCACGCCGGCGATGGCGCTTCGCCGGGTCAAGGATCTGCAGTTCGTCGCCGCCGAGCTCTCAAAGCTCGATCGCGGAAATCCGGTACTGCGCGGCGCGCTCGATCTCGCGCGGGTCGGGGCGTTCGGGTTCTCGCTGGGCGGCTCGACTGCGGCTAATGCGATGAAGACCGACCCCCAGATTCGAGCCGGCGCCGACCTCGACGGGAAGATCCACGAGCCAGTGGTCGCCAGCGGACTTTCGCGACCATTCATGATCATGACCGACCCCGACCACCCGTTCGGGGTGTACTTCCGGCCCTTCGTACGTCGATTGACGGCGCCGTATCTCGTGCTCCAGCTCGACGGGAGCCGACACGGTGCGTTCACGGACGGCGTCTGGCTAGCGGCTCTCGTGCGGCTGGTCGCGCCGAGAATGGTCGCGCTGCTCGCACCGGGCTCGGTGAACGCGTCGGCGGCGGTCGGCGCCGAGAGCGCATACCTCGACGCCTTCTTCGAAACCTATCTCGATGGCGGGCCATCCAGCCTGCTCGCTGGGCAGTCGCGAACGTATCCGGTGGTCAAAGTCGTCGCCCGCCGCGGGTGAACGGTTTTGAGGTTCGATGGTCCTGCGAACGTAGCTACCGACCGCTACCAGAACGTCGTGTCGCGCTCAACCCAGGTCTCTCGCGTTCAGCCTCGAGAGACCCGCTTCTCGCCAAAAGCAGGCATGTCGTCGGACCGAGATGCGACCAAATGTCTTCGCTTTTCTTGGATATACTTCTCAGTAATGCGAACGTCGGCTCCATCGCTCCTGCCAATCTTTCGCTCGGAGATGCAGGCGCGACTGCTCGCGCTCTTGCTTTTGCAGCCCGAGCGTCGCTGGACCCTTCAGGGGCTCGCCGGGGCGCTGGACGCCCCTCAGTCGTCAGTCCATCGCGAGCTGGGTAGGGCGCAGTCAGCAGGCGTAATCCGCCGCGATGACCAAGCGCGGCCCTATCTGTTCTCGGCCGCGACGGATGATGCCTCCTACTCGCCGCTGGCCGAGCTGTTGCGCCGCTCAGTCGGCGTGGAGAGCCAACTGCGCGCGACTCTCGACCGCCCCGACGTCCATGCTGCTGCGATTTACGGCTCCTGGGTCTCCGGCGACCGTCGACCGGACAGCGACATCGATGTCCTGGTCGTTGGCGACGCTGATCTGCGGGAGCTACGCCGCCTGCTCCGCCCAATCGGCAAGAACACCGGACGCACCGTGGATCTCACAGTCATGCGAGACGACGAGTTCCGCCACTTGCTCGCCGACCGCTCGAGCTTCGCCCGGCGCGTGATCGAAGGTCCCACAACGTCCCTCGTGGGTGATCTGGCGAACATGGGCACTCAATGACCGAAGCTCGTGTGGAGAAAGTCCACGCAGATCGGCTCGGGGCACGCACGTTCCTCGCTCAGGCGGAGAAATTTCAGCGCGACGCCGACGCGCCGGCCCTCAGCGCGGAATCCCGGTCCGTGCTGCTCCACAACGCCGTGATCTCCGGCTGCGACGCGATCCTCCAGGCCTCCGGCCTGCGGGTGACCTCAGGCGAGGGATCTCACGTCCTGCGACTTGAAGCCGCTCTCGCGGAGATAGATCAAGACACAGACGATTTGCTCGAGCGCCTCGACGCGTCCCGGTCGAGAAGAAGCGAGGCGTCCTACGCGGCTGCATTCGTGGCGCAGGCCAGCGTTGACGAAGCGCGCGAGGCGACAGCTGAGCTCATCGAGCTCGCGCGCGCTCTCGTCGGCGCGTGAGCCGGCTTGCCAAGGTTCCATTCAAGGTTCCGTTTTGAGCAAATCCGACCCTTGCGAGCACGAGCTAATCTCAGCAAACACGGGCCATCTGGCCCCACCTGACCACCATTCGGCGACCTCATAACCCGAAGGTCGCGGGTTCGAATCCCGCCCCCGCTATGAGGAAGAGCTCCGCTCAGGTGGGGTTTTTTCGCTGGCGGACCGCCTCTCCCGCTATCCGCTTCGTACCAACCTCGTACCAATTCCGCCGACCATTAGCGCAAGGAGTACGAGGGGGTCGGTACCCGGACCCAATTGCGCTGGTTCTCCTAATGAGCGATCGCTACACCCGGAGACGCTAGCTAAACGTTCCGCCCCTATCGCTTAGTAAGCTCGTCCCGTGGTAAGCGATCGCAAAGCACCCCCGTCGAGCACCGTCCGCTCGAGCTCTCGCAGTGGCGAGTTTCGGCTTGCTCGGAGCGGGCCTGATGGCTACTGGGCCTTCCACCCACGGCCGCTGCCTCCGATGCCGCCCCTGCGCATCGACGCCGCCATGCAGAGACTCTTGGACCGCACCAACCAGGCGCTCGGCCGGCTCGATGGGATCACGCTGCTGCTCCCCGACCCGGACCAGTTCATATACACGTTCGTGCGCAAGGAGGCCGTGCTCTCCTCGCAGATCGAGGGTACCCAATCTTCCCTCTCGGATCTGCTGCTCTTCGAGCACGACGCCGCTCCCGGCGCACTGCGCGAGGACGCCCGCGAAACCGCCAACTACATCGCGGCGCTCGACTTTGGCCTAGACCAGATCGCGCGACCGGGTGCGCCGCCGCTAAGCGCTCGGTTGCTTCGCGACGTTCACCGACGACTGCTGCAGACCGGCCGCGGCGCGGACAAGAGCCCAGGAGAGTTCCGGCGCGACCAGAACTGGCTGGGCGGTGCGCGGCCTGGCGTCGCCCGATTCGTGCCTCCGCCGTGGAAGGAGGTCATGCCGGCGATGGCGGCTCTCGAGAAGTTCATCCACGATGACCCTGAGCCGACGCCGGTACTAGTCAAGGCCGCGCTTGCGCACGCTCAGTTCGAGACCATCCACCCGTTCCTCGACGGCAACGGTCGCGTCGGACGGCTGCTCATCACGCTGCTGCTCTGCTCGGAGGGCGTGCTGAGCCGGCCGCTGCTTTACCTCAGCCTGCATTTCAAGCGCAACCGCGACAGCTACTACGAACATCTGCAGCGTGTACGTACTGAGGGGGCGTGGGAGGACTGGCTGAAGTTCTTTCTCGAAGGCGTTATCGAGGTCGCCGAGTCGACCACGCAGACCACCCAACGCATCGTCGCGATGGTCGAGCGCGATCGCCAGAAGATCCACTCGTTCGGACGCGGCGCCGCCACGGCCCACCGCGTCCATGACCTGGCAACCAGCTCGGTTGTGATCGGGGCGAGCTTCGCGAGCGAGGAGCTAGGCCTGACTGCGCCACCCGTGTATGCCGCGATCGACAGGCTCGAGAAGGCTGGGATCCTGCGGGAGGCAACCGGACGTCGGCGGGGCAAGCTGTACGTCTACGACGAGTATCTCGCGATCCTCAACGACGGTACCGAAACTGAGTAGCTCGTTCCGCGCGGGCGTTGCGGTGTTGCCGACGCCGCCCAACGCAGTGCTCTCCTGGACCGGCTTTGCTCCGAGATCGGGTCGCGACCCGCCTCGATCACTCGCTCAATCCACCTTAGGGCCTCATACGAGCAGGCCCACGCAACGCGAAACGCGATCCCAGCTACATGGAGCTACCCACGTGGCCCGCCGAAACAGCGGCTAGACCCCCACGCGGCTAGATCCCCAGGTACTCGGCGAGTTTCGCGAGAGACGATGCCATCCCGACTGCGTGGTCCTCCTCGGAGATGCCGTCGGGAACATCATCAGCCCTGATTTCAACGTTGGTTCCCGAAGCGACGGCGGTCATCTGCCAGGTCATCGCCATGGTCCCGGCGTACTCGGGCTGATCGGAGACGAAGTCAACTTCTTGCACGACACGCTCGTTCACGACGACGTCAACGAGCCGAGCCTCGACCACGTCTGTGTCCGATGTCGCCTTTCCGCGGGCGCCGTCGGCGTCGGCGTACGTCAGGACCAGGCGGTAGGACCCTCCTTGCCGGAAATCGAAGTGCTCGAACCGACCGGTCATACCCGCTGGTGGGAGCCACGCCTCCAAAGCGTTGCAATCCGTCAGCGCAGCGAACACGCGCTCGCGCGGCACGGGGATGACTCGCGATGCGGTGTCCGTTCGGGACATGGTGGCAAATGTACCGTCGAGCGCCGCCACAACTGGACGGGCGACATTGTTGACAAGGACGCTCGGGACGATACATTTAACGAGATGGTTATGCGAGGCGTTTCTTGATGGCCGGCACGGACCGGCTCAGCCTGGTGTTCTCGGCGCTCGCGGACCCAACTCGACGGGCGATCCTCGCCGAGTTGGCCGAATGTGACGCCACGGTCACCGAGCTCACCGCTCCGCTCCCCATTTCGATGCCAGCGGTCTCGCGGCACCTGAAGGTGCTCGAACACGCGGCGCTCATCTCACGGACACGGTCGGGCAAGTGGCGCGCGAGTCACCTCGAGGCGGCCCCGCTGCGCGACGCTGCCGACTGGATCGAGCGCTACCGGCGGTTCTGGGACTCGTCCCTCGCCCGGCTCGATGCCCATCTTGCCGCGCTCCAGGCCGCCGGACACGCAGCCGCGGGGACGGCCGATGACCTCAACGTCGCAGACAGCAAGCTCTCGGATTGAGAAGCGCTGATGAACGCCGAAACCCCGCAGCTCACGATCTCGCATAAGTGCGACGCGCCGCGGGAGCTCGTCTACAGAGCCTTTACCGATCCGGACCAGTTGGGCGCATGGTGGGGTCCGATCGGCAGCTCGCTGCCGCGCGAGGAGATCGAGTTCGACGTGCGCCCCGGCGGCTACCAGCGGTGGACGGAGGTCAACGCGGCCGCGCCAGACCTTCGCGTTCACATCCACATCGACCTCACAGACGTCATCCCGGGCGAGCTGCTCGAGGGCGTCATGCATGCGACTGGCGAACTGCCAGACGGTATCGAGCCATTCGAGACGAGATTCCGAGTCGAATTCCACGACGAGCCCGACGGACGGACGCGACTCGAAATCCGCCAATGGCTCCCCGACCACCTGGCGGGCGCCAGCGAGCAGGGCTGGCTCGAGGGGCTCACGAAGCTGGACCGCAGCCTGGCAAGTGCGCAGGCTGCCGCGGCCGATAGTCGAGGGGTAGCGACATGGCCAAGCTGATCTACGTGACGAACGTGTCCATCGACGGCTACATCGAGGATCAACACGGCACCTTCGACCTGTTCGCGCCGGACGACGACGTGTTCGCGTCCACCACCGACCTCCTGCGGTCGGCGGGCACGTTGCTCTACGGGCGCCGCCTATACGAAACGATGGCCGTCTGGGAGACCAACGACGCCCTTGCGGCCCCGTCCGGCGTCATGGCCGACTTCGCGGCCGCCTGGCAAGCGGCGAGCAAGATCGTCTATTCCACGACCCTGACCGAGGTATCGACCGCCAACACACGGATCGAACGCCATTTCGATCCCACGTCCCTCCACGAACTCAAGGCCGCAGCCAACGGCGATCTCATCGTGGGAGGCGCCAACCTGGCTGCACAGGCTTTCGAGGCTGGGCTGGTCGACGAGTGCCATCTGTTCGTCTGGCCGATGCTCCTCGGTGCAGGCAAGTCGGCGCTAGCGACCAGCACGCGTGCCGATCTCGAGCTTCTGGACGAGCGCCGATTCAGAAACGGAGTCGTACTCCTTCGCTATCGCCCTCTGGAAGAGCGATCAGCCGCCCTCACTCCGTCCGCGAAAACCGCCAGATCGTAGTCATGGCGCGGCAGACTACCACTATAGTGACTATACTTCTAGGGTTGCTATAGTGATATAATCAATGATGGGAGCGACGCCTGCGAACCGGCGCGAGCGCAAGAAGCTCGCCACACGCGAGGGGATCGCCGCGACGGCCCGGCGGCTGTTCGTCGAGCGCGGCTTCGACGCGGTCACGATCACCGAGATCGCGGTGGCGGCGGACGTCGCCGAGAAGACGGTCTACAACCACTTCGCGACGAAGGACGATCTCGCGTTCCCCGGGCGTCGGGAGGACCTCAACCGGCTGCTCGCCGAGATCGCCAAGCGCGCGCCCGGCGCCTCGGTCCTCGACGTCTTCCGCGCAAGGACGAACGCGATGCTCGACGACCTCACCGCCGGCGCGGACGATGACCTCGTCGCGCTGTCGAAGATCGTCGGCGCCAGCCAAGCGCTACGGGAGCGCCTGACGACGGGGTGGGAGATGGAGAGCGCGGCGCTGACCGCCGTCATCGCCGAGAGCGCCGGGGCCGAGGACGGGGACGTCGTGGCGGCCGTCGTCGCGCGCACGCTCTCCTGGACGCACCGCACGATCCTTCGCGCCGCGCTGACCGGCCTGCTGGCCGAAGAGGACCGCAACGGGCTCGCCGCCCGGCTTCGGCTCACCGCCGCCCGGGCCTACGACCAGCTCGCCGGCGGCCTCGAGGATTACGGCAGGGCGGCTGACAATGGCCCTGCATGAGCCTCACGGTCCCAGGAGCGCCGCCGCGCACTGAGTCAGCGGCTCGCGAACGCCTCGCTGCCGATGACCGAGAGCAGCTCGAGTCGGTCGGCGTCCTCGCTGCCAGGCTTCGCCGTGAACACGACGAGCCGCTCGGTCTGGTTCTCGGCGGTCAGGACCTGGCAGTCGAGCTCGACCAGCCCGACCGTCGGATGGGCGATCCGCTTTCGCGTGTCCCTGCGCACGGCGACCTCGTGCCGGCTCCAGAGCTCTGCGAACGCGCCGCTCTCGCGGCGCAGGAGCTCGACCAGCTCGCGAGCTTCGACGTCGTCGGGGTCGCGGCCGTGGACGGCGCGCAGGTTGGCGACGTAGTTGCGCGCGTGAGCGTCGTGGTCCTCCTCCGGGTAGCGGCGGCGCTCCGCGGGGTCGGTGAACCACCTGTAGTAGAGGCTGCGCTCCGGTCCGGTGTAGTTGGTCTGGACGCCCAGGAGGGCCTCGGCGAGCGGGTTCTGGACGAGCGTGACGGCGAGGTCTGAGGTGATCTGCGCCGGCGTGTCGAGCTGGTCGAGGACGCGCAGCAGCGCCGGGCCGACGTGGTCGCTGCGGACGGCGTGCGGCGGCGCCTCGTAGCCGGCGAGGTGGAGCAGGTGATCGCGCTCGTCGAGCGTCAGCCGCAGGGCGCGGGCGAGCGCGCCGACGGTCTCGCGCGAAGGGCGTGAGCCGCGCCGCTGCTCGATCCGGGCATAGAAGTCCGTCGACATGCTCGCCAGCCCGGCGACCTCCTCGCGACGCAGGCCGGCGGTGCGCCGGCGGCGGCCGGCGGGGAGCCCGACGTCGTCGGGCTGAAGGCCCGCCCGGCGGCGGCGCAGGAAGTCGGCGAGGTCTTCGCGGTCCATCGACCGAGTATGCGATATCGGCCGGTGCTCATCCAGGGACGGCCCGTCCCCGGATCGGCCGACCGCTTTTGCCCGGCCTCGCCGGGCGGCACGCTCTTCCCTCAACGACACCGAGGCAGAAAGGCACCGCAGATGGCATCCACGCAGCGAATCGCGCTGATCACCGGCGGCAACCGCGGCATCGGCCGCAGCACCGCTCTGCACCTGGCGCGCGACGGGGTCGACTCGATCGTCACCTATCGCGTCAACGCCGCCGAGGCCGGGGAGGTCGTCGCCGCGATCGGCGGGCTCGGTCGCCGCGCCGCCGCGCTCCAGCTCGACGTCGGCGACACGAGCACCTTCGGCGCCTTCGCCGCCACGCTCGACGACACCCTGCGGGAGACCTGGGGGCGCGAGCGCTTCGACTTCCTCGTCAACAACGCCGGCATCGCCGCCAACGGCGCCTTCGCCGACGTCACCGAGGAGGACTTCGAGGCGCTCGTCGACGTCCACTTCAAGGGCGTCTTCTTCCTCACCCAGCGCCTGCTCGGCCAGATCGCCGACGGCGGCTCGATCGTCAACGTCTCGAGCGGCCTCGCCCGCACGACCTTCCCCGAGCGCGTCGCCTACGGATCGGTCAAGGGCGCCGTCGAGGTCCTCACTCGCTACCTCGCGCAGGAGCTCGGCCCGCGCGACATCAACGTCAACGTCGTCGCGCCCGGCGCCGTCGCGACCGACTTCAACGACGCCGTCGTGCGCGAACACCCCGAGCTGCAGGAGCGGCTCGCCTCGGTCACCGCGCTCGGCCGCTACGCCGTCGCCGACGACATCGGCCCCGTGATCGCCGCGCTGCTCGGCGACGGCAACCGCTGGGTCACCGGCCAGCGGATCGAGGCATCCGGCGGCCAGCACCTCTGAGCCTCGCAGCGGGTCAGGTCGCGACGGCTGCCACGGCCCGCCCGCTCTCGGTCGTGCCCTCGCGCTCGGCGCCCCGCAGCACGACCTTCAACGCCCCGGTGGCCGCGGCGTCGGCGAACGTGTCGTAGGCGCTCATCGCGTCATCGAGCGCGAAGCGATGCGTCGCGAACAGCGACGGGTCCAACCGCCCGCTCTCGATCAGCCGCATCAGCTGCGGGATGCTGAACGTGTCGACGAGCCCGGTCGTGATCGTGACGTCGCGGATCCACAGCTTCTCGAGGTGCAGCGTGCGCGGCGCGGCCGTGCACGCCGATGTTCGCGACGCGCCCGCCCGGGCGGATCAGCTCGGCGGCGAGCTCGAACGTCTCGGGCACGCCGACCGCCTCGAAGGCGGCGTCGGCGCCGAGGCCGTCGCGTCAGCTCCATGATCGCCGCGACGGCGTCCTCGCGGCCGTTGTTGATCGTCACGTCGGCGCCGAAGCGCACGGCGCTCTCCAGGCGACTGTCGGCGAGGTCGATCGCGACGATCCGTGCCCGGGCGTGAACAGGCGTGCGGTGAGGATCGCGGCGAGCCCGATCGGCCCGGCGCCGACGATCGCGACAAGGTCGCCCGGCGAGACCTGGCCGTTGAGCACGCCGACCTCGTAGGACGTCGGCAGGATGTCGGCGAGGAACAGCACCTGCTCGTCGCTGAGCTCGCTCGGGGATCTTGTAGACGGAGTTGTCGGCGAACGGCACGCGCGCGTACTCGGCCTGGAGCGCCGTCGATCAGGTGGCCGAAGATCCAGCCGCCGCCGCCGAGGCACTGCCCGTAGCGGCCCTCCTTGCAGAAGCGGCAGCGCCCGCACGCGCTGACGCACGAGAGCAGCACGCGGTCGCCGGGCGCGACGGTCGTGACGGCGGCGCCGACCTCCTGCACGACGTCCGACGGCCTCGTGGCCGAGGATCGTGCCGGGCGTCGTCTCGGGTACGTCGCCTTTGAGGATGTGCAGGTCGGTGCCGCAGATCGTCGTCGTGTCGATGCGGACGATCGCATCGGTCGCGTCGATGATCGCCGGGTCGGCGACCGTGTCCCAGCCGCGCTCGCCGGGACCGTGGTAGACGAGAGCTTTCATCGTGGGCCTCCTGTGTCGACGCTGCGAGGGCGCGAACCCTCAGTATCGACCGATCGTCCCGCTCCTCGGAACGGCCGTCATCCGCGCGTCTCACCGAGCGCGCTACGTGGTCTCTACTGACGCGCCGATCGAGCCGGCGTCGCCGATCGAGCGGGCGTCAGACGGCGGCGGCGACGACCGCGACGCCCGCCACCTCGCTGCGCGCGAGGAACAGCGCGCCGCCGGCCTCCGGCAGAGCCTCGTTGTCGGCCGTCGAGATGACGACGTCGCAGCCGTCCTCGCCGCCGAAGCTGACGCTCGAGACGAACCCGGCCGGAACCTCGACGATCTCGTCGAGCCGCCCGTCGGGCTCGAAGCGCGCGACGCCGCCGCCCTGCCCGAGCGCGACCCACACACCGCCGTCGACGTCGACCGCCAGCCCGTCGCACGACCCGCGCGGCGACTCGCAGAAGACCGCCTCCTCGCATCCGTCGAGCGTCATCGTCACGACGTGCTCGCGCGCGAAGTCCGACACGTACAGCCGCGTCCCGTCCGGCGAGACGCCGATCCCGTTCGGCCACAGCAGCGTCTCGCTCAACGTGCTCGCGCGCCCCGGCGCGTCGATCAGCAGCAGCTCGCCCGGGGCGGGCGGCTCGCCGGCCATCGGCCGGTAGCGCAGCGCGCCGACGAGCAACCGCCCGTCGGGCGTCGTCGAGATGTCGTTGAAGCCGGTCACGCCCTCGCGCGCGAGCAGCGTTCGCTCGGAGCCGTCCTCGCGCACGTGCAGGACGTCGCGTCCCGTGACGACGATGCCGCCGCTTGCGTGCTCGACGAGGCCGCCGATTCCGCGCCGGCGCGCCAGTACGGTCTCGATCTCGCCGTCCGGCGTCAAGCGATAGACGCCGCCGGCGAGGACGTCGCTGTACAGCAGCGCGCCGCCGGCCTGCCGGCGCGGACCCTCGAGCAGTGTCTGCTCGCGCCGAAGGACGGCGTCGACCGGTCGCGGCTGCGAGGCGATGCCCACGCGCTCAGCGTGTCACACCTCGACCACGCCGCCGACCTCGACCTCCGCCACGCGCTCGCTCGCCGAGCGCAGGCGCCCGAGCGGATCGCCCACCGGCTCGTAGATAGCGGTCGATCGCGTAGCCGCCGTAGTGCATCGGCACGAGCCGCTCCGCCTGCAGCAGCTCGGCGGCGAGCGCCGCCTGCTCGGGGTCCAGCGCGCCGGCCAGCGGGCTCGGCGGCTGCCGGTGCGGGAACGTCAGGCGCGCGCCGTTGATCGGCGCGAGCACGACGTCGGGCGCGCCGAAGCGCTCGGCGATCCGCCACCACCACCCGTGGAAGATCGTGTCGCCGAGGTGCAGCACGCGCTTGCCGCCGGCCTCGATCAGCCACGACACCTGCGGGTCGCCGGTCCCGTCGACGGCCGGCAGCGCCGTCAGCGTGAACGGCCCGACGCTCGCGCTCGCCCAGAACTCCGTCTCGCGACGCGCGAGGCCGGCGGCGTCGAGCTCGTCGATCGGCCTGGGCGATCGCGAGCTGCTCGAGGCCGGCGCCGCCGTAGTCGACGGGCTCGTACACGGGCGCACCGTCGGCAGCGCCGCCGCGAGCGCCGCCGCGTCGGCGTGATCGCGGTGCAGGTGCGTCACCAGCCCGCCAGCGCGCCCGGCGACGGCGCGACGACCTGCGGCGGCGAGCATCTCCGGCGCTCGCTCGCCGAGCCACGCGAACACGGCGTTTGCGTCCTCGAGCGGGTCGACGACGACGCGCTCGCCTTCGGCCTCGATCTCGACGCCTGCCCAGCCGAGCCACCTGATCCGCATCGCGCTGCCTCCTTCGTCTCGTATACGGGACGATCGTCCGGTTTCGAGCGCCGCAATATACAGGACGAACGATCGTTCTGTAAACTGCGGGGACGATGCGCCGCTCCGCCTCGCAGGTCGACGCCGATCGCGCGCCGACGCTTCGACGCGCGGTGGATCTCGCCTCGGTCGTCGGCCTCGAAGGCCTGACGGTCGGCGGGCTCGCTGAGCGACTCGGCATGAGCAAGAGCGGCCTCGTCGGGCGCTTCGGCAGCAAGCAGCAGCTGCAGCTCGCGACGCTCGAGCTCGCCGGCGAGATGTTCCGCGAGCGCGGTCTACGAGCGGGCGGCGTCGAGCGCCGGCGGGCCGTGCGCGGCTGCTCGCGATCTGCGACGCTGGATCGAGTACCTCGGCGAGCCGCGTTTCCCGGGCGGGTGCTTCCTGACGACGGCGTCGGTCGAGTTCGACGCGCGCGAGGGCGCCGTGCGCGATGCGGTCGCGGCGACGATGAGGCGCTGGCTCGGCGTGCTCGAGCCGAAGCGGGGCGCGCGGTCGCGCGGGCGAGCTCCCGCAGACACAGATCCCGCGGACGTCGCGTTCACGATCAATGCACTCGCGGTCGGCACGAACTGCGACTATCAGCTCCACCGCGACCGCGCGCGCTCGAGCGCGCCGCCGGGCGATGCAGGCGCTGCTCGCACCGCCCGGCTGAGGCTCGGCCCGCGCCTACGCGATACCCACGTCGAACGCCGGCTCGGCCGCGCCGGCGCGCCGCTCGGCGTGCCGCGCCTCGATCGCCGGCTCCTCGGCCGGCTCGCGCTCGATCTCGTGCTCGCGCACGAGCGGCAGCGCGGCGATCGCTCCGAGCAGCGCGAGCCCGCCGCCGAACACGAGCACCTCGTTGAGCCCGCGACAGGAAGCCCGCGCGCGCCGCGTGCGCGACGGCTGCCCGCACCCCCGCCGGAAAGCCCGCGACCGCCTCGTGCGAGCCGGCCCGAGCGAAACCGCTTCCACGAGCTGGCGCCCGTGCCCCTGCGCCTGCGGCGCGAGCGCGACCGCCTTGGCGCTCCACGCGCCGTGAAGAGCGCGCCCCAGGCGGCGATGCCGACGGCGATGCCGACCTGGCGGAAGGTGTCGTTGATCCCCGCGGCCATGCCGCTGCGCTCCTTCGGCACGACGCTGAGCGCGACGTCGGCGACGGCGGTGTTGACGATCCCGACGCCGATGCCCGCGACGATGAAGCCCGGCAGCAGCGCGGTCCAGCCGTCGGCCGTGCTCAGGCCGGACATCAGGAGCAGCCCGAGGCCGGCAAAGGCGAGGCCGACGGCGAGCTGCGCGCGCGCGGCGACCCGCGAGACCCACATGCCCGAGAGGCCGGCGACCACGAAGGTGACGATCGTCAGCGGCAGGTAGCGCTCGCCGGCCCCGAGCGGCGAGTTGCCGAGGAACTGCTGCAGGTAGAGCGTCAGGTAGAGGAACAGCGCGAACAGCGAGGCGCTGATCGCGAACGCCGCGAGCTGCACGCCGGTGAAGGCGCGGCTTGGCGAACAGCTCGAGCGGCAGCATCGGGTGCGCGGAGCGGCGCTCGATCGACGATGAAGGCGCCGAGCAGGAGCACGGCGCCGGCGAGCAGCGCCGACGATCGCGGTGCTGCCCCAGCCCGCGTCGTTGCCGCGCAGCAGCGCGAAGACGAGCATGAACAGCGCGGCGGTGAAGCTCGCCGACGCCCGGCCAGTCGGCGCGCGTTGCGCGTTCGGGTCGCGCGACTCGGCGACCGTGAGCGGCGGTGATCGCGACCGCGACGATGCCGATCGGGACGTTGAGGTAGAAGACCGACTCCCAGCCCAGCGACTGCGTCAGCGCGCCGCCGACGAGCGGACCGAGCGCGACGGCGACGCCGATCGTGGCGCCGTAGATCGCCATCGCCGTGCCGCGCTCGCGACCGCCCGGGAACTCCTGGGCGACGAGCGCGAGCGAGATCGCGAACATGATCGCGCCGCCGATGCCCTGTACCGCGCGCGCGGCGATCAGGAAGCCGGCGTCGGCGCCAGGCCGCAGGCCAGCGAGCGGCCGAGAAGACGAACAGGCCGGAGAGGAACCAGCGCTTGCGCCCGAAGCGGTCGGCGAGCGCATCCGGCCGTGAGCACGACCGTGGCGAGCGCGAGCGAGTACGCGTCGATCACCCACTGCAGGTCGGTGAAGCTCGCGCCGAGGCTCTCTCGAGTCTTCGGCAGGGCCGTGTTCACGACGGTGATGTCGAGCAGCAGCATGAAGGTGGCGAGCACCACGGCTGTGAGGGTCCACCACTTGCGAGCCATTGACGACCTCCGATCTTCGGCCTACAATGGTCAGGCAGCCTTGTCAGGCAACTTATCAGGCAACCTTATCAAAGTCACCGAGCAAATGCAGAGAACTGCAAGAGAAGATTTCGTGGCGCTGCTCTACACGGCCGCCGACGGGCTCGTCGGCGAGCTGCAGGCCCGCATGGGCGACGCCGGCTACAGCGACATCCGCGAGGCCACGGCTGCGTGTTCGGCAACATCGAGGCCGAGGGCATGCGACTGACCGAGCTCGCCGAGCGCGCCGGCATGACCAAGCAGGGGGTCGGCGAGGCGGTCACCGACCTCGAAGGGCTCGGCTACGCCGAGCGCGTCGCGGACCCGAGCGACGGCCGCGCGAAGATCATCCGCCTGACCGCGCGCGGCGCGGCGGCGCAGCGGGCCGCCTTCGAGATCATCGGCGACGATCGAGCGGCGAGTGGGTCGAGCGTACGGCGCCGAGCGCGTCGACGGCTGCGCTCGCTGCTGATCGAGATCACCGGCGCGTCGGCGGCGCTCGCAGAAGCGGCGTAGCCGGCACGTGTCGCCCGGGCCGACCGGATCGCACGGCCGAGTACGAGCGCCTCGGCGTCACGCCGACGCCGGACGACGGTGCGCGCCTGACCGACGAGCCGCCGTGGCAGGAGGCGACGCGCCCGCATCGCGCGCCGTCGGGCGCGGATGTCGTCTACACCGAGCAGGGACGCCAGGTCGGCAGGCACCTGATCGACGTCCACGACATGCTGCGGCGCGAGCTCGCGGAGCTCCGCGAGCTCGTCGCGCAGGTCCGCGACGGCGCGCTCGCGGCCGGCGACGCGCGCTCGGCGCTGAACGAGATGGCGATGCGCCAGAACGACTGGACGCTCGGCGCGTTCTGCGCGCGCTACTGCAACGTCGTCGCGCAGCACCACGGCCTGGAGGACAGCGCCGTGTTCCCGCATCTCGCGCAGAGCGACGCGAGCCTCGCGCCGGTGATCGATCGGCTGACCGAGGAGCACCTCGTGATTCACGACGCGATCGAGGGCGTCGATCGCGCGCTCGTGCAGCACATCAACGAGCCACGCGACTTCGCGCCGCTGCAGCGCGCGATCGACCTGCTGACGGACGCGCTGAGCTCGCATCTCTCCTACGAGGCGTACGAGCTCGTCGAGCCGCTCGCGCGCCTCGGCTTCTTCCCGGGACAGCTCTAGAGCTCGCCGGCACGCTGCCGCTCGCGCAGGGCGACACCGCCGCGCTCAAAAACGCGCGCGTTCGTGCCGATGTGGAAGCGTGCCCGACATGTCCGCTGCGCCCGACAGGACCGATCGGTCACGCGGAACGCTGATCGCGGTCGCGCTCGCGCTGTTCTGCATCCAGATCGACTTCTTCGGGCTGAACCTGGCGCTGCCGGCGATGGCGCGCTTGTTCGGAGTCGGCGCGGGCTTGATCGAGTGGGCGGTGAGCGCGTACATGCTCTCGCTCGGCTCGCTGTTCATCCTCGCGGGGCGGATCGGCGACATCTTCGGCCGCCGCAAAGTGCTGCTGTGCGGGATCGCGACGTTCGGCTGTGCGTCGGCGGGCTGCGCGCTGTCGCCGAGCCTCGCGGTGCTCGTCGCGTGCAGCATCGTCCAGGGAGCCGGCGCGGCGGTGATCTTCCCGGTCGGCATCGGCGCGGTGAGCAACGCGTTCGGCGAGCAGCGCCGCGCGTGGGCGCTCGGGCTGGCGTTCGGCTTCGGCAACATCGGCATGGCGCTCGGCCCGTTCGCCGGCGGCGGACTGTCGAGCGGTCCGGGTTCGGCGGTGGGTGTTCTGGCTGCTCGCGCCGCTGTGCGCGATCGCGCTGTTCGTCGCGGCGCGCAGCGTCGGCGAATCGCGCGACGAGTCGGCGCCGCGCCGGCTGGACGTGCGCGGCGCCGCGCTCGTCGCGCTCGGAGGCGCGGTCCTCAGCATCGGCGTCGACCGCGCGAGCGCGTGGGGCTGGGGCTCGCCGCTGACGATCGGTGCGATCGCTCGGCACGCAGGAGGTCGTCGACCCGGCGCGCGCCGGCGAGGCGTCGGGCACGGTGCTGACGGCGCTCGTCGCGGCCGGAGGCGTCGGCATCGCGGCGGCGGCGAGCGTGATCGACTCGCTGCAGCGCTCGGGCGTCTCGCGCGGCGCGGCGATCGACGGCACGCTGCGCGTCGTCGCGGTGATCGTGCTCGTCGTCGCCGTTGCGGTGCTGGCGCTGCGCCACCAGCTCGTGCGCCGCGGTCTGATCGCACCGGCGTCGATGCGGGCGCATGGGCGCCGCCGTCGGCGCTGCGAACGCCGCTGGCGCATGGCGCGCCGCACCCGGCGGCCGCCGTCGCGCGCGCGGCCGCCGTGGCGATCGACTCTCCCTAGAGGCAGCGCGCCCAGCTCGCCGTGCGCGCGTCTGCTCCGCTCAGTGGGCCGGACGGGATTCGCATTCGGGTTCGTGTTCGGGTGTCAGCGGCGTCGCGATGATGCCCAGCGATTTCTCCTTGCGGCGTTCGCTGCCGACCACTTCGCGTGTCGTGAATTTGAGTTCGTAGGGCTTGGCTTCGAGCGGTTTGCATTCCCGTTCGGCGTGATGGTGCAGTTTGTGTTCCTTCTGTTCTTTGGTGAACGGGAACACTTCGAGCGTGCGCGCGATTTCAAACGGGTTGTGCCCGGTGAGTTCGCTGCGACCGATCTCGCTGACCTTGCCGGCTTCTTCTTCGGTCAGCACCACTTCTTCGGTCGCTTCGGTCGCCTCGGATTCTTCGCCTTCGGAGTTGTGGGCGATGACGATCGCGCGCAGCGTGCTGCCGACGTCTTCCGGGATCAGCACCTGTTTGGAGTATTCGGAGGCACAGCCGCTGGGGCACGGCACGCCTTCACCGGTGATCTTCGCGCATTCTTCGCCGGTCGGGTTGCAGCGTTCCCACTGGTAGGAGAACGTGAGCGGACGGCTGCCGCCCCAGCTTCCGTGGTGGACTTTGAGCGTGTTCGCTTTGCCTTTGCTTTCGACGGCCGGGTTGGCGCCTTCTTCGACGCCGGCGATCGTCGCCGGTTCTTCGAGGTTCGGCACCGGCGGACCGCTTTCATTGCCTGCGTCCGCGCCTTCGCCGAGCGGCGTTTCGCCTTTGCGAGCCGAGAGGCGGTAGTTGACGTGTTCGCCGAGCACTTCGGCGCCGTCGGAGGTGCTCGTCGCCCAGCCGAGTTCGAGCGCGCCGTGCTTGGCCGCGGCGGTGACGACCGGCGCCGGCCGTTCGCTTGCGTGTTCGATGAGCGCGAGCGCGTGCGTGTACCCGGCTGAGATGGCGCTCGCGCTGCCGAAGCCGCTGAGGAGCTGCGGTTCCGGGTAGCCCGCTTCCGGCACGTTTTCGCCGGACCCGTTTTCCGTGTTGAGCGGCACCTTGCCGATGCCGAGTTCGCCGTTTTCATTGCGTCCCCAGCTGTACACGCTGCCGTGGCTTGTCAGCGCCACGCCGAAGCGGTTGCCGAGCGCGAGGCGCGCCGGTTCCAGTGCGGTGACGCGCGCCAGCGGCGTCGCCTTCTTGACGCAGCGCTGAAGCGGCAGCGATTCGAGTCTTTCCCTGTTCTGTTTCAGTTTTTCTTCGTCTTTTTTGAGTTTTTCCTGGAGTTTTTCGACGTTTTCGCCGTGCGCTCGCTTGACTGCGATTTCTTCTTCGAGTTTGGCGATCGCGAGTTCCTCTTCACCGATTTTGGCGGTGATTTCTTCTTCTTCGGCGTGCGTCACCTTGCAGTTGGCGACGCCGGATTCGCCAGGTTTCAGCGAGAGGGCGCCCTGTTCGGCTTCGCCCCAGCCGAGCACTTCCCGATGTCCTTCGCGGCTTGTGCGCACGGCCGCCGAGTCGTATCCAGCCACGACTTCGACGACGCCGCTCAGTGGTTCGCCGCTGACTTCTTCGCGGCCGTCGTTGAGGCGCACTTCTTCGGGCGGCAGTTCCGTGCCGGGGTTGGCTTTGCTCGGCGCGCCGGTGCCGAGCTGCCCCTCGTGGTCGTCGCCCCAGGAGACGACGTGGCCGTCGTTGAGCAGCGCGTAGGTCGAGAAGGCGCCGACGGCGATCGATTCGACTTCGCCGAGCGGTTCCCGTGCGTGTGTGGCGGGGTTGGTCCATTCGACGAGGCGCGGGATCGTGCTGCACGCTTCGCGCTTGAGCCCGGGAGTGACCGCCGTTTTGCAGCCTTCCGGTCCGGGTTCGGAGAGGTCCAGGCCGAGCTGCCCTTCGGTGTCGCTGCCCCACGCGTAGACGGTGTGTTCGCTCGTGATCGCGAAGTCCGAGCCGCCGCCGGCGGCGACCGCGACGATGTTCGTCAGCTTGCCTTCGGCGACTTTGATTTTGTATTCGCGTTCTTTGCCCTTGACGATCACTTTTTCGGTCTTTTCGATGCTCGACCATTCGACCGTGTGCGCGACCGTTTCGTTCGTGCTGCTGAGGACTTCGTAACCCTGCGTGCCGACGCCGAGCGCGCCGTCCTGGTTGATCCCCCACGTCTTGACGGTGCCGTCGTTCATCAGCGCGACCGCGTGCTCGCCGCCGACGGCGACCTGGGTGACGCCCGTCAGCGGTTCGAATTCGGACGGCGCTTTGGCGCCGGCTTTCCATTCTTTGACGGTGACGTGGCCGAGCCCCTGTTCCCAGTTCGCAAGTTTTTCGTCGTCGCCGAGCTGGCCGTGGCCGTCGCCGCCCCACGCGAGGACTTCGCCGCTTTCGAGCAGCGCGAGATTGAACGACGTGCCGGCCGCGACTTCCTTGATGTTGGTGACACCTTCGACCGACACCGGGCTGACGCTGTTGTTGTCACGGAAGATCTGCCCGAGTTGCCCGTGGTAGTTTTCGCCCCACCCGACGGCTCCGTTTTCGGCGGCGCTCGCCGACGCGCCACCGCAGAGCGCGGCGACCGCCACGGCCGCCGCCGTCACGGCGAGCGCTCGGCGCGGCGCGGCGATCCTGCTCCTCCGTCGAATCAGCGATCCAAACAACGCTCCGGCGGTGCCCCCGGTCATCTCTTCCGCCCCCCATTGTCGACGCGTTGCACGGGCTCGACCGTGCTCTTTCTGACTCGACGGCAGATCTATCAGAGCGCGTACACTGAAGTCAATAGATTTTACGATTCGAACACGCCGGACGCGTGAGCTCGCGCTCACGACCGACGCAAGCCGTCCGCGCCCCGCTCGACCAGCAGCCGCTCGAGCGCGTCGACGAACGGCGCCTGCCCGGCGACGAGCTTGCGCAGCGCCGTCTCGCAGTCGAACCACGCGGCGCGGTCGACCTCGGGGAACTCGCGCAGCGTGCCGGAGCCGCGCGGCCATTCGAGCGTGAACGTGTTGCTGACGAAGCCGCTCGGGTCGAGGCCGTCGCCGGCGATCGCCCAGGCGACGACGAGCTTGCCGGCCGACTGGCGCAGCTCGCCGAGCGCGAGCGGCTCGCCGGGCGGCGGCGGCGTGCCGGTCTCCTCCTCGAACTCGCGCCGCGCGGCGGCGAGCGCGTCCTCGTCGGCGCCGTATTCGCCCTTGACGATCGACCACGCGCGCTCGTCCTTGCGCGCCCAGAACGGGCCGCCCATGTGCGCGATCAGCACTTCGGGCGCTCCGCCGCCGGGTTCTCCGCCGGCCTCGCCGTGCGTCCGGTAGGGCAGCAGCCCGGCGCTGCGGCGCGGCGCGCTCACACGTGCGCTCAGCGCTCGCTGTCGAGCATCGCCATCTGCGTGCGCGGGGTAGCGATCGCCGGCGGCGGCGTCGGGCGGGATCGCGCGCTCGAGCGCGGCGAGCGTCGGCGGCGCTCAGCTCGAGCTGCAGCGCGCCGAGCGCCTCGCTGCAGGCGCTCGCGCGTGCGCGCGCCGACGAGCGGGACGATGTCCTCGCCGCGCGCGAGCACCCAGGCGATCGCGAGCTGTGCGACGGTCGCGCCCTTGGCCTCGGCGAGCGTCGCGCAGCGCGTCGACGAGCGCGAGGTTGTGCGCGCGGTTCTCGGCGTCGAAGCGCGGCGCGTGCGCGCGGAAGTCGCCGGCGGCGAGCTCGCGCTCGGCGGCGAAGTGGCCGCTGATCAGCCCGCGGCTGAGCACGCCGTAGGCGGTGACGCGCGATGCCGAGCTCGCGGCAGGCGGGCAGGATCGCCTGCTCGATGCCGCGCGAGATCAGCGAGTACTCGATCTGCAGGTCGCAGATCGGGTGCGACGGCCGCGGCGCGGCGGATCGTCTCGGCGCCGACCTCGGAGAGGCCGATGTGGCGGACGTAGCCGGCCTGCACCAGCTCGGCGATCGCGCCGACGGTCTCCTCGATCGGCACGTCGGGGTCCAGGCGCGCCGGGCGGTAGACGTCGATGTAGTCGACGCCGAGGCGCGTGAGCGAGTGGGCGAGCGCGGTCTTGACCGCGGCCGGGCTCGCGTCGTAGCCGAGCCACGCGCCGTCGGGGCCGCGCTGCGCGCCGAACTTGACGCTCAGCAGTAGTCCTCGCGCGGGCGCCCGCGCAGCGCCTCGGCGATCAGCAGCTCGTTGTGGCCCATCGCCGTAGAAGTCGCCGGTGTCGAGCAGGTTGACGCCGGCGTCGAGCGCGGCGTGGATCGTCGCGATGCTCTCGCCGCGATCGGCCGGGCCCGTACATGCCCGGACATCCCCATGCAGCCGAGGCCGAGGGCCGAGACCTCGGGTCCGTCGCGCCGAGGCGGCGGAGCTTCACGCGGTCGGCGTCGATCGGGGCATCGTTCGCAATATAGGACGCCTGGTGAGGGGATCGATTTGATCGACGCCGGCCCGCCCCTCGCGCGGGCGAGCGACCGCGGCTGCGCTATATGAAAGGGACACGACGACGTCGACCGGAGGGAACGAACGCGATGAGCGAGAAGCCGATCATGCAGCCCGGGCCGAACCATCCGATCACGATCGAGCGCAACGCGGCGCGCGTCGTCGTGACGGCCGACGGCCGGACGATCGCGGACACGCTGAACGCGCTGACGCTGCGCGAGGCGGACTACCCGCCGGTCCAGTACGTGCCGCTCGCGGACGTCGAGCAGTCGCTGCTGGAGCCGAGCGAGCACGCGAGCTACTGCCCGTTCAAGGGCGATGCGAGCTACTACAGCATCGCGGTCGGCGAGCGCGGGAGGGACGCAGTGTGGACGTATCGCGAGCCGTACGCGGCGGTCGCGGCGATCAAGGACCACGTCGCGTTCTACCCGGATCGCGTCGACGCGATCGAGGAGCGCGAGGCCGTCGAGGCCTGACCCGGCGGCGCGTTCGGCGCCCGCCGCGGGCGGGTCGGCGAGCGCGGGTTTGACGGAGGGCTCACACTTCGGGGCGTGAGCGCGCTCCATCCACTGCAGTGGCTCGGCCGGCGCGACCGCGACCTCGCCGCACTGCGCCGCGCCGGGCGGGCGGCGATCGTGATGCCGGCGATGTTCGCGCTGGGCGACAAGGTGATCGGCAACCCGGTGGTCGCGACGTTCGCGGCGTTCGGCTCGTTCGCGATGCTGCTGCTCGTCGACTTCGGCGGCCCGATGCGCGAGCGCCTGCAGGCGCAGGCGGCGCTCGCGCGTCGCGGGCGCGCGTTCGTCGTGCCTCGGCACGCTCGTTCTCGCAGAGCGTGTGGCTGGCGGCGCTGGCGATGGCGGTCGTCGGCTTCGCGGTGATCTTCGCCGGGCGTCGTGAGCTCGGTGCTCGCGGGCGCGACGACCTCGCTGCTGCTGGCGTTCATCCTGCCGGTGACGCTTCGCCGGGCCCGCGTCGTCGATGCCCGATCGCCTCGCGGGCTGGGGGATGGCCGCCGGCGCGTCCGCTGCTCGCGGTCGCGCTGCTGTGGCCGGCGCCGCACGCGCGGTCCGCTGCGCGCGGCGGCCGACGAACGCGTGCCGGGCGCTGGCGGCGCGGCTGCGCGCGGAGGTCGCCTACGTGCTGAGCGACGGGCGAGGAGTCGCTCGCGCGCGACCGCGAGCACGCGGTCGAGCAGGCCGAGCGAGGCACTCGCGCGCACTGCGCCGAGTGTTTCTCGCCACGCCCTACCGGCCGACGGGCCTGACCACGCCGCGCGCGACGATCGTGCGCCTCGTCGACGAGCTGGGCTGGCTGGGCACGATCGTCGTCCAGTCCGCCCGCAGCGCACGCGGGCGCGCTCCGGTCAACCGCGCGGCCTGCGCGGTCAAGCTCGCCGCGGCGGCGGTGCTCGAGCGCGGCGCGGACCTGCTCGACGACGACGGGCGGAGACTGCACGGAGCTGCACGCGGCGATCGCGCGAGCTGCGCGAGCGCCTCGCAACGATGGAGCAGAGCGCGACGGCCGACTGCCCGTCGCACCGTCGCGGTCGGCGAGGTCGCGCGGACGACGACGGAGCAGCAGGCCGGCGAGTTCATCACGTCGCTCGATCCGAGCTTCCGCGCGCAGGAGCTCGGCTTCGCGGTCTCGAGCATCGCGCACAACATCGAGCTCGACCGCGGCCGCCGAGCGGCGCAGCTGGCTCGAGCGGCTGCTCGGGCGCCAGCCCGAGGGCGTGGCCGGGCCGCTGAGCGCGGCGCAGCAGCGCGCGAGCGCCCACGTCGACCGACACTCGGTGTGGCTGCACAACAGCGTGCGCGGCGCGGTCGCGCTCGGGGCTGGCGGTGTTCGTCGCGAACCGGACCGGCGTGCAGCACTCCTTCTGGGTCGTGCTCGGGCACGCTGTCGGTGCTGCGCTCGAACGCGCTCAACACGGGGCAGAACGCGCGTTCGCGGGCTGCCGGGGACGGTCGCCGGGTTCGTCGTCGGCGCGGCGGTGCTGTCGAGCTGATCGGCACGAACACGACGCTGCTGTGGTTCCTGCTGCCGCTCGCGATCCTGCTCGCGGGCGTCGCGCCGGCGGCGATCTCGTTCGCGGCCGGGCAGGCCGCGTTCACGCTGACGCTGGTGTTCCTCTACAACATCATCCAGCCGGCCGGATGGAAGGTCGGGCTGCTGCGCGTCGAGGACATCGCGATCGGCTGCGCCGTGAGCCTGCTCGTCGGGCTTCTGTTCTGGCCGCGCGGCGCCGGCGCGGCGCTGCGGCGGGCGCTCGCCGAGGCGTACAGCGAGAGCGCCGGCTACCTCGCCGGCGCGGTCGACTTCGGGATGCGCCGCTGCGACGCCTCGGCGCAGCCGCTCGCGGCGCCGCAGGAGGAGGCGGCGCGCGCGGCCGCGGCGGCGCGGCGCCTGGACGACACGTTCCGCAGCTACCTGGCCGAGCGCGGCGCGAAGCCGCTGGCGCTGGCGGAGGTCGACGAGCCTGCGTGAGCGGCGTCGGCGGCCTGCGCCTCGCCGGCCGACGCGGTGCTCGACCTGTGGCGGCGCGAGGACGGCGCGTCGCACGGCGACCGCGCGGCGGCGCGCGCGCGAGCTGCTGCAGGCGAGCGAGCGCGTGAAGGGCTGGTACGACGACCTCGCGGAGAGCCTGCGCGACGGCGGCGCGCTGCGCGACCCGCTCGAACACGACAGCGGCGGCCGACGGGCGGCTGATCGAGGCCGTGCGCCACGACCTGCGGCGAGCGAGGACGGCAAGGCGAGCGCGACCGCCGTGCGGATGATCTGGACCGGCGATCACCTCGACGCGGCGCGGCGGCTGCAGCGGCTCGTGATCGAGCCGGCGCGGCGTGCGGCGGAGGTGCGGGCGTGAGGCGCGAGCGGCGCGAGGGGTTCGACGCGGTGACGCTCGGCGCCGGGGACGGCCTGCAGGCGACGTTCGTGCCGGGCGCGGGCATGGTCTGCTGCTCGCTGCGCGACCGCGGAGCAGAGCTGCTGGCGCCGCGCCACGGCGTGCGCGCGTACGCCGAGCGCGGCGAGACGATGGGCGTGCCGCTGCTCTACCCGTGGGCTAACCGGCTCGCCGCGTTCGACTACCCGGGTCCGCGCGGCGCGGTCGTACTGCGCCGCGACGATCCGTTGCTGACGCTCGACACGGACGGCATGCCGATCCACGGCGCGCTGCCGGGTGCGCTGCCGTGGGAGCTGCTCGACGCGGGCGCCGACGGCGACGCCGAGGAGCTGCACGCGCGCCTTCGCTGGGAGCGCGAGGACCTGCTCGCGATCTTCCCGTGGCGCCACGAGGTGCAGCTGCGCGCGAGCGTCGCCGGCGCGACGCTGAGCATCGAGACGACCGTGCGCGCCGCCGAGGACTCGCCGGCCGGCGGATCGGCGCTGCCGGTGTCGTTCGGCTTCCATCCATACCTCTCGCTCCCGGATCGCGACCGCGCCGCCTGGCAGGTCGCGCTCCCGGTCAGCCGGCGTCTGACGCTCGACGAGACGATGATCCCGACCGGCGCGAGCCGGCCGTTCGAGCGCCGGCGCTTCGTGCTCGCCGACAGCGTCTGGGACGACGCGTTCACGGGGCTGACCGCGCCGCCGGTGTTCGCGCTGCGCGGCGGTGACGCCGGCGTAGATCTCGAGTTCATAGACGGCTACTCGTGGGCGCAGCTCTACGCGCCGAGCGGCGGACCGTTCGTCTGCTTCGAGCCGATGACGGCGCCGACGAACGCGCTGCGCCGCGGCGAGGCGCTGCCTCGGGTCGATCCGGGCGGCGCCTATCGGGCGGCGTTCGCGCTGTCGATCCGCCGGTAGATCAGGTGCGTGACGCCCGGCGCCGGCACGGCGTCGAGCTGCTCGAGCGCGACGTCGCTCCGGACGTCCTCGAGCAGCCGCGTGCCGCTGCCGAGCAGGATCGGCACGACGCTCAGACGCAGCTCGTCGATCAACCCGGCCGCGAGATACTGCTGCGCGACGCTCGCGCCTCCCTCGAGCGAGACGTCGGCGCCGCCGGCCGCGTCGAATGCCTGCGCGAGCGCCGACTCGATCCCGTCGGTGACGAAGTGGAACGTCGTCCCGCCCTGCATCGCGAGCGGCTCGCGCGCGTGGTGCGTCAGCACGAAGACCGGCCGGTGAAACGGCGGGTCCTCGCCCCACCATCCATCCCACGGCGGCTGACCCCATGCACCGGGGCCGCCGCCGAACATGTTGCGCCCGATGATGCTCGCGCCGACACCCGCGAGCCCGTCGGCGACGACCGCCGTGCTCGCGTTGGCGACGCCGCCGTCCCTGCCGTGCGGCTTGCGCCACGCGGCGAGCTCGAACGCCCAGTCGTGCAGGCGCATGCCGCCTTCGCCGAGCGGGTCCTGCAAGCTCGGGTTCGGCCCCGCGATGAAGCCGTCGAGCGAGATCGAGACGCCGAACCTGAGCTTTGCCATCGGACCGCTCAGCTCGTCTGGACGAGCAGCAGTTTGTTGCCGTCCTGGTCGCGGAAGAAGAACATCGGCGGCACCGGGTCGCCCATCCGCATGACCTCGTCGACGTCGACGCCACGCGCTGTCAGCTCGGCGTGATCGGCGTCGACGTCGGACGTCGAGAACGCGACGCCCGTCTGGATGCCGATCGGTTCGCCGGGGGGTGGCTTGACGATCGCGATCGTCGTCGCGGCGCCGGCCGGCGCGACTTCGACCCAGCGGTCGCCGTTGCCGAACGGCGTGTCGCTGCGCTTCTCGAAGCCGAGCTTCTCGGTGTAGAACGCGATCGCTGCGTCCTGGTCGGACACCGGGACGATCACGGTGCCGATCTGCGTGATGTTCGTCTGCGTCTGCGTGTCGCTCATTTTCATCCTCCGGTCGTGGTTCTGCCTCTTTGGACGAAGTCGAGGTCAGGATCTCATCGCTCGCCCGCGCGTGCGCGCAGATCCCGTGAACGGCGCGTCGCCGGTCCGCGGCGGCGAGCGCTCTACGCTTGCGCGCGTGCGCCAGATCGTCCTCCTGCGCGGCGTCAACGTCGGCGGCCGCAACAGGTTGCCGATGGCGGCGTTGCGCGAGGCGCTGCAGGACGCCGGGATGCGCGAGGTCGTGACGTACGTGCAGAGCGGAAACGTCGTGCTCGACGCCGACACGGCGCCCGAGCGGCTCGCCACCGACTGCGAAGCGCTGATCGCCAAGCGCTTCGAGCTCGACATCGCGGTCGTCGTGCGCACGCGCGAGGAGCTTGCCGAGGTGCTCGCGCACGACCCGCTCGGCGACGTCGCCGAGCAGCCGAAGCTCTACCAGGTGAGCTTCTGCGCATCCGCGCCGTCGCCGGATGCGATCGAGAAGGTCGCCGCGCGCGCGGTCGAGGGCGAGCGGGTCCTCGCGCGCGGCCGCGAGGTCTACGCGTGGTTCCCGCACGGCATCGCGCGCTCGAAGCTCGCGACGCAGCTCAGCCGCCAGGACCTCGGCGTCGTCGCGACGGCGCGCAACTGGACGACCGTCGGCAGGCTGCTCGAGCTCGCCGGCGCGTAGCGGCGCCTACACTCGCGGCGATGAGCGACAGCGGCGAGCGCGACAGCGGCGAGCGGCGGCCGATCCTCGTGCTCCAGCACGCCGGCTGCGAGTCGCCGGGCGCGTACGAGGACGAGCTGATCGCGCGACGCCTGCCGTTCGTGCGCGTACTGCTCGACGAGGGCGAGGAGCTGCCCGACTGGCGCGCGTACGGCGCGGTCGTCGTGATGGGCGGCGCGATGGGCGCCGGCGAGGAGGCGCAGCACCCGTGGCTCGTGCCCGAGAAGCGGCTGATCGCCGCGGCGGTCGCCGCCGGCCTGCCGTACCTCGGCGTCTGCCTCGGCGCGCAGCTGCTCGCGGCGAGCCTCGGCGCGCGCGTGAGCGTCGCGCGGCAGGCCGAGCTCGGCGTGCTGTCGGTGCAGTTGACGCCGGCCGCCGCCGAGGACCCGGTGTTCGCCGGCCTGCCGGCGGCGTTCGAGACGCTGCAGTGGCACCGCGAAACGTACGAGCTGCCGGCCGGCGCCGTCCAGCTCGCGCGCTCGCAGGACTGCGAGCAGCAGGCGTTCGCGCTCGGGCGCGCCTACGGCGTGCAGTTCCACCTCGAGGTCGACGCGCGGATGATGGGCGCGTGGATCGACGTGCCCGAGTACGCCGCCGAACTGCGCGAGCTCGCCGGCGACGACGCGCCGGCCGCGATGCTCGCCGAGGTGCAGCGCGTCGAGCGCGCTTCGGTGCCGATCGCGCGCGAGCTGTTCGCGCGCTGGCTCGAGCGCGTCGTCGGCGTGTAGCGAGCGCGGCGCCCGGGCGATCTGGAATGCTCCGCGCGTGGCCGTGGGGGAGCGCGAGCGGACGATCGACGTCGGTGGGCGGCGTCTCGGCTGGCGCGAGCTCGGCGCCGGACCGCCGCTCGTGCTCGTCAACGGCTACGCGGCGAGCGCGGCCGACTGGGACCCGACGTTCCTCGCGGCGCTCGCCGGGTCGTTCGCGCTGATCTGCCCCGACAACCGCGGCACCGGCGCCTCGGAGCTCGGCGACGCCGGCGCGCTGAGCGTCGATGCGATGGCCGGCGATGTCGAGGCGCTGCTCGACGCGCTCGCGATCGAGCGCGCGACGCTCGTCGGCTGGTCGATGGGCGGCTTCGTCGCGCAGCGCCTCGCGCTGCGCACGCCTGCGCGCGTCGCTTCGATGGCGCTGCTCGCGACGAACCCGCCGGGAGCGGCGGCGACACCGGCGGGCGAGGACGTGCTGCGGCGGCTGACCGACCACTCGGGCACGCCGCGCGAGCAGGCGAGCCGGCTGATCGCGCTGCTGTTCCCGGCGCCGCTCGCCGAAGCGATCGACGCCGAGTTCGGCGAGATCGTCGCGGCGGCGCGCGCCGCGCTCCCGCCGCAGACGCTCGCCGCCCAGGAGCGCGTGCTCGCGGAATGGTTCGCGACGGCGCAGCCGCCGCCGGGCGCCGATGCGCCGCCGGCGATCGTCGTCCACGGCGAGCTCGACGTGATCGCGGTGCCGGCGAACGCCGACGCGCTCGCGTCGCTGTGGCACGCGCGCGTCGAGCTGATCGCGGGCGCCGGCCACGCGTTCATGGCGCAGGAGCCGCTGCGCGTCGCCGCGCTGATCGACGGCTTCGCTACGCGGGAGCCTGCGCGCCGCTGAGGCCGGCGAGCGAGAGCTCCTCGTCGATCCCGGCGCGCACGCGCTGCAGCTCCTCCTCGCGCGCGCGGAGCTTCGTCGCGTGATGCGCGCGCATGTCGAGCTGCGCGAGCTCGGCGACCGCGTCGGCGCTCGCCGCGCCGAGCGCCTCGGCGGGCACGACCATGTCGAGCAGGCCGGCGGTGACGGCCTCGCCGGGCGCGTACATCTGCGCGTGCACGACGGCCGCGTCGAAATGCGCCGGGTGCAGGCGCCCGCGCGCGAGCGCGATCGCGAACCACGGCATCGTCAGGCCGATGCGCACCTCGTTGAGCCCGAGCCGGAACGGCCCGTCGACGCCGATGCGCACGTCGGCGCTGAGCAGCACGAACGAGCCGGCGGCGACGGCGTGGCCGCTGCACGCCGCGACGACGGGCGTCGGGAACGACAGCAGCCGCTCGCACAGGCGCGCGCCGAGCGTCAGCATCTCGATCGTCGGCTCGGCGCCTTCGCCGAACGTCTTCAGGTCGAAGCCCGCCGAGAAGCAGCCCTCGCGCCCGCGCAGCACGACGATCGCCTCGTCGCGCTCGGCGCGGTCGATCGCCGCGTGCAGCGAGCGCAGCATCGCGATCGAGAACGCGTTGACCTTGCCGTCGTCGATCGCGATCGTCGCGACGCCTCCGTCGAGCTCGTAGCGCGTGAGCTGTTCGTCGATCTCCGTCATCTGAGTCCTCCGTTTCATCGGCGCCGGGTGCGGTTCGTCACCGCCGGACCGTATACTGTAACAGTGTTCCGAAACAACGTCACGATAGGCGGGTAGCGTGCCGCGCGTCAAGCAGCGCACGCCGGAGCTGCGCGAGCGCCTGCTCGCGACGGCGCTCGAGCTGCTCGCGCGCGACGGCGTCGGCGGCTTCACCGCGCGCGAGCTCGCGCGCGCGGGCGGCACCTCGACGCCGGCCGTCTACGAGCTGTTCGGCGACAAGGCGGGGCTCGTGCGCGAGGTTTTCTTCGCCGGCTTCCGGATGCTCCATGCGCAGCTCGCCGAGCTCGAGCCGACCGGCGATGCGCGTGCGGACCTGCTCGCGCTGTGCGCGCGCTACCGCGAGTTCGTGCGCGCGAACCCGGTGCTCGCGCAGGTGATGATCGCGAGACCGTTCGCCGACTTCGACCCGAGCGCGGCCGACGGCGAGGCGGGCCGGGCCGTGCGCGACGTGATCGTCGCGCACGTGCGTCGCGGCATCGACGCCGGCGTGCTCGACGGCGGTCCCGTCGACGTTGCGCACGTGCTCGTCGCGCTCGTCCAGGGACTCGCGCTCGCCGAGAGCGCCGGGCGTCTCGGCGCCGCGCGCGCCGCCATCGACCGCCGCTGGGAGCTCGCCGTCGTCGCGATGCTCGACGGCCTCGCGCCGAACGGCGTCCGCTCGCGCGTGCAGGCGTAAAGCCGGACGCGACGGCGTCCGATACGGCCGCAGGGCGCACGGGGTACGTTCGTCGGCGCCGCAAAGCGATCGGAGGAACAACGAATGTCGCATGTGCAGAGTGGTGTGATGGAGCCTCCCCGCGAAGGGCGGATCGCGCGCTCGTGGCGGCTGACGCGCGCCGCGTGGCGGGTCGTGCGCCACGACCGCTCGCTGCTCGCGCTCGCCGTCGCGGCGGCCGCGTGCGGGATCGCCGGGCTCGCGGCGATCCTCGTGCTGAGCGGCTCGTTCGACAACGGTCGCCTGCACGGCGGCTCGCTCGTGCTGTTCGCGCTGATCTTCGCCTACCCGCTGACGTTCGTCAGCGCGTTTCTCAACACGGCGATCGCCGCCGCGGCGTCGGCCGCGCTCGAGGGCCGCCACCTGTCGCTCGGCGAGGCGCTCGCCGTGCCGACGCGCCGGATCGGCCAGGTTGCGCTGTGGGCGCTGATCGCGGCCGTCGTCGGCTTCGTGCTCGAGCAGCTCTCCAGCCGCCTGCCGCTCGGCGGCAGCATCGCCGCGCGCCTCGTCGGCGTCGGCTGGTCGCTCGCGAGCCTCTTCGCGATCCCGATCCTCGCGCTCGAAGACTGCACGGCGCCGGAGGCGCTGCGCCGCTCGGCGCGCACGTTCAAGGAGCGCTGGGGCGAGGGCATCGGCGGCAGCGTGATCATCGGCGCGTGGAGCGCGATCGCGGTGCTCGGCGTGATCGTCGTGTTCGGCGTCGCGATCGTCGCGACGAGGAACGTCGCGGCCGTGCGCGATGTCGTGATCGGCATCGGCGCGCTCGCGCTCGTCGCGATCGGCGCGCTGCAGGCCGTCGTCCGCCAGACGTTCTCGGTCGCGCTCTACCGCTACGCGACGAGCGGCGCGGCGCCGGGCCCGTTCGCCCAGGACGACCTCGACACGCCGTTCTCGCGCCGTCGCGGCGGCCTCGGCCGGTAGGCCGCGTCAGCGCCCGCACGCCCCGGGAGAGGCGCGCGGCCGGTACGCCTCGTGGCGCTATCTTGCGCGCGTGGCCGGCGAGCAGATCGAGATCCGCTGGGCGCGCGACGCCGGCGACTTCGATGCGGCGCTCGCGATCCGGATCCGCGTGTTCTGCGACGAGCAGGGCGTGCCGCACGATGAGGAGCCCGACGAGCACGACGCCGGTGCGCTGCACCTGCTCGCGCTCGACGGCGCGCGCGCGGTCGGCACGCTGCGGCTGCTGTTGAGCGGACGCGAGGCGAGGATCGGGCGCGTCGCCGTCGACGCCGCGTGGCGCCGGCGCGGGATCGCCTCGCGGATGCTCGACGAGGCGCTCACGCGAGCGCGCGAGCAGGGCGCTCTGACGGTCCGCCTCGCGGCGCAGATCGTCGCCGTCGCGCTGTACGAGCAGGCCGGCTTCGCCGTCACATCGGAGCCGTTCGAGGAGGCGGGCATCGCGCACGTGTGGATGGCGCGTGAGCTCGCCGCGCCGCGCGGCGGCTGACGGTCAGTCCTCGAGCTTGCGCCGCTGCGGGTAGACGGTCTCGCCGCGCGCGAGCATCGCGACGAACTGCTCGATCCGCCGCGCGCGCGTGTCGGCGCGCTTGGCGCTGTCGATCCGCAGCAGCACGGAGTAGCGGTTCTGGCTCGTGAGGATCTCGAACATCGCCCGCGCGCGCGGCTCGGCGGCGAGCGCCGCGGCGAGGTCGTCGGGGACGGCGATCGTCGCCGGCCCGGCGTAGGCGGCCTCCCAGCGGCCGTCGGCCTGCGCGGCGGCGACGGCGGCGAGCCCGGCCGCGTGCATCGCGTCTTCGGCGATCAGGCGCTCGACGATCGCGACGTTGCGCCGCGACCAGGCGCTGCGCGCGCGGCGCGGCGTGAAGCGCTGGCGGAACGTGCGCTCGTCGCGCCGCCTGACCTGCCCGTCGATCCAGCCGTGCACGAGCGCGGCGAGCAGCGCGTCGTCGTAGGTCAGGCTCGTCGGCTCGCTCGTGCCCTTCTTCGCGAGCACGAGCCAGACGCCGTCCTGCGCCGCGTGGTTCTCGCCGAGCCACGCGTGCCAGGCGGGCGCGTCGAGGACGATCAGCTCGGGCAGCTCGGCCGGCACGCGACGAGTGTCGCACGCGCGCGCGGGCAGGCGCGCGCGAGCGTCACGTGTGCGCCACGACCGCACCGGGTCCGGCGGGTATCTTTCGGAGGCCTTGAACGCCCGGCTCGGCCACGCGCAGCCGAACGTCCCCGGCCGCGGCATCGTCGCGTCCTACAGCCTGCGCTTCTGGGGGCTCGTCGTCGCGATCGGCGTCGCCACGGGCCTCGCCGGCGCGGCGCTGATCGCGCTGCTGCGGCTCGTGCAGCACCTCGCGTGGAGCTACCACTCGGGCCAGTTCCTCGCTGCCGTCGAACGCAGCCTCGACGGGCGCCGCGTGCTCGTGCTGCTGGCCGGCGGCGTGCGTCGCCGGGCGCCGGCGCGATGCGTGCTCGCGCGCGCGCGGCGGCGCCGGCGAGGTGTCGGAGGCGATCTGGCTGCGCGGCGCGCGGCTGCCGCTGTGGCCGAGCCTCGCGCGCGCGGTGCACTCGATCGTCGTCGTCGGCCTGGGCGCGTCGCTCGGGCGCGAGGCCGCGCCGCAGCTGGCCGGCGCGGCGTTCGCGAGCGCGCTCGGCGAGCGCAGCGCGCGTGCCCGAGCTGGCAGCGGCGGCTGCTGGTCGCGTGCGGCGCGGGCGCGGGGATGGCCGCGGTCTACAACGTGCCGCTCGGCGGCGCGCTGTTCGCGCTCGAGGTGCTGCTCGGAACGCTGACGCTGCCGCTCGTGCTGCCGGCGCTCGCGACGACGACGATCGCGACGGCCGTCGCGTGGGTCGTCGCTCCCGACGAGCGCCGACCTACCTGATCCCGACGTACCACGTGCACGCCGCGCAGGTCGTCTGGGCGCTCGTCGTCGGCCCGCTCGCGGGCCTCGTCGCGGTCGCCTGCATCCGCCTGATCGCGCGCGCACACGCGACTGCGCCCGGCCGGCTGGCTGCGGCTGCGCGCGCCGGTCGTCGTGTTCACGGCGCTCGGCGCGCTCGCGATCGCCTACCCGCAGCTGCTCGGCAACGGCAAGGAACTCGTGCAGCTCGCGCTCGTCGGGCAGCTCGCGCGTGGCGCTGCTCGCCGTGCTGCTCGTGCTCAAGCCGCTGGTGACGGCCGCGTGCCTGGGCAGCGGCGCGCCCGGCGGCCTGTTCACGCCGACGCTCGCGCTCGGCGTGCTGCTTCGGCGGGCTGCTCGGCGCCGGCTGGACGCAGCTGTGGCCGGGCGCGCCGCTCGGCAGCTACGCGTTCATCGGCGGCGCGCGCGGTGCTCGGCGCGGCGATGCAGGGGCCGCTCGCGGCGATCGTGCTGATGCTCGAGCTGACGCACCACGCGCGACTCGCTGATGGTCCCGATGCTGCTCGCGGTCGTCTCGGCGACCGTCGTCGCGCGGCTGCTCGGCGCGCCGTCGATCTACTCGGCGCGGATCTCCGCGGCGCCGATCCCGGCGGTCCCGCGCGAGGACGACGAGCCGCCCGAGCTGCGTGCGCCGGGTGACCTGCTGCCGGACTCGATGGGTTGAGCGAGCGAGCGCGCGGCGCTCGCAAATTGCGGCTTGATACGGATCGCGACATGGACGTGTGTTTGATCCGCGCTCGCGCGTGTTAAGGCACGCGCCCGCTCGCAGCCGAAGCTCGGATCGAGGAGCTCTCTTTCGAAGGAGGCCGATGCCGGGCACCGCCGATTCATCCACGACGTCGAAGCCGTTCACGGGCGCTTTCGGCGTGATCCAGAGCCAGCCCGACGAGAGCACGAGCATCGTCGCGCTCGAAGGCGAGCTCGACCTCGAGCGCGCGCCGTCGCTGAAGTGGGCGCTCGTCGATTCGCTCGACGCCGGCTACAAGCAGCTCGTCGTCGATCTCACGCAGGTCCGCTTCATGGACTCGACCGCGCTGAGCGTGCTCGTCGGCGTCAACAAGAGCCTCGACGCCGGCGCGCGGATGGCGATCGTCTGCACGAACCAGAACGTGCTGAAGATCTTCGAGCTGTCGGGGATGGATGCCGCGTTCGCGATCTTCCCGACGCTCGAGCAGGCGCTCGTGCACGTCCGAGGACGGACGACGCGGATCGGGTGACGGGCGTGCGCCAGACTGCGCGGTCCGCTCGTCGCGCCATCGCCGTCACGGCGGGCGTCGGCGTCGGCGCGCTGCTCGCGCAGTCGCTGCCGGTCGCGCTCGCGGCGAAGGACGCGACGACCGTCTCGACGCCGGTCGTGAGCGTCGAAGCGCCGTCCGCCGCGCACACGCGCCGCGCCGAACGAGCGGCGAAAGCCGAAGCCGCGCCACCGCCGCCACCGCCGGCGCCGCTCGCGGCGCCCGCGCCGCAGGCGCCGAGCGAAGCGGCGGCCGGCGCTCGCAAGCACCACGCGCAGGGCACCGAAGCGCCGTCCACCACGGCTCCGACGGCGCCCGTCGTCGCGGCCGGCGGCGCGCGCCACGGCGACGGCCACGTCCCGGCGGCGCACGCGCACGGTCGTGCCGTCGCCGACGCCGGTGCGGGCACGGCGACGAGCGACGCGAGCGCCGCCGTCGCCGCCACGGGCGCCGGCACGGCCGCGGCGTCGACGGGCAGGACGGCCACGCAGGACGTCGAAGCGCTCGCGCGCAAACAGAAAAAAACAGGCGGCGAAAAAGGCGGCGGCAAGAAGCGCAAGGAAAAAGAACGCGAACTGAAAGAACGCGAACAGGCCGAACACGAACACGAAGGCTCGCCGACCGGCGAAGGCGAAGGAACGTCCGGCCACGAAACGGGCACGTCGGGGGCGAAGGGCAAGCCTACGAGCGTCGGCGTCGAAGCCGGCTTGACGGCGCCGGCGACGGCGAGCGCGCCGGCGGGCACGCCGGCACCGGCCGGCGGCACGGGCGAAGCATCGCTCTCGGCGTTCGTGCCGAGCACGAGCGCCGCGCAGGGACTCAGCGCGGGCGGCGCGCTCGCGAAGCATGCGGCGCGCCCGCACCGCCACGCGGGCGCAGCCGCGGCGAAGCGCACGCCGGCCGCGACGGGCGTGGCGGCGCTCGCGCCGCTCGCCCTGCTCGCATCGAGCGGCGGCTCGGGCTCCGGCGCCGCGCCACACCCGCGCTCGGGGCTCGGCGGCTCCTACTCGCGCTCCTCCGAACCGGCGCTCGTGCACACGATCACGAAGATCGTCGGCGTCGTGCCCGGCCCCGTGCGGATCCTGATCGCGGCGCTCGCGGCGCTCGCGCTCGCGCTCGGCCTGCGCTCGCTGCTGACCGGCGTGCGCGCGCGGCGGCTCGCGCGCCAGCGCGGCGAGCTGCTCGAGGACGTCGGTTTGCTGCAGGCGGCGCTGCTGCCCGAGCCGCCGGCGCGGCTCGGCCCGGTCGGCACGTCGGTCGCGTACCGCCCGGCCGACGGCCCCGGCGCGGGCGGCGACTTCTACGACGTGTTCGCGGTCGAGGCGGGCGAGCTCGCGGTGATCGTCGGCGACGTCTCCGGCCACGGACGCGACGCGCTGCCGCACACGGCGCTCGTGCGCTTCACCGTGCGCGCCTACCTCGAGGCCGGCCTCGAGCCGGCCGCGGCGCTGGCGACGGCCGGCGCCGTGCTCGAGCGCCAGCTCGGCGGCTCGTTTGCGACGGTGCTCGCCGCCGTCTACCACCCGCGCGAGCGCACGCTCACGTATGCCGCCGCCGGACATCCGCCGCCACTCGTGCTCGGCGATCCGGACGCGTCCGGATCGCTCGCCGCGATCGCGCCGGTCACGGCGTGCTCGGCGCCGCCGCTCGGCGCGGGCATGCGCACGGGCACGCGCCAGACGGTCGTCTCGATTCCGGGCCCGGCGCGCCTGTGCTTCCACACCGACGGCGTCACCGAGGCGCGCGTCGGCGAGCGGCGCGAGGAGCTGTTCGGCGCCGAGCGCCTGTCGCGCTCGCTCGCGCAGCTGCCGGCGCAGGACGGCGCCGAGGAGCTGCTCGACAGCGTCGCGGCGCAGTCGAGCGCGCGCCCGGACGACATGGCGGCGTGCCTGCTGCACGTGCACGACGGCACCGGCGCTCCGGCGATCGCGTCCGAGCGCGTCGAGCTCGAGCGCGACTCGTTCGCCGCGGAGCGCGTGCGGCGCTTCCTGCACGAGTCGGGCGTCGGGCGCGCGCAGGCGCAGGAGAGCGTCGAGCGCGCGGCGCTCGAGCTGCAGAGCTCGCGGACGGCGACGCTCGAGCTGAGCTTCGCCGCCGGCGCGCCGGTCGTCGCTGTCCACGGCGAGGTCGTGATCCGCGCGGCGGCACTGAGCGCGGTGGGTGCGTCATGAGGTCGGCGCGATGAGCGGCGCTCCGGTGTTCGCGCCCGACGCGGCGCTCGTGCTCGGCATCGCCGCGACGGCGATCCCGTTCGCGCGCACGCCCGAGGATCAGGCCGAGCGCTGGCTGCGCGTGCTGCGCCTGCACGGCGAGGCCGGCGTCGCGCTGCAGGCGCTCGGCGTCAGCGAGGGATCGCTGCGCAGGCACCCGGCCGAGCCCGTCGACGGCGAGCGCTTCGCCGAGGCCGTCAACCCCGAGCACCGCGACGTCGTCGCGCTCGTCAGCGAGCGCGCGATCGCGATTGCAGTCGATCGCAAGGCCGCCGGCGTCGGCACGTTCGACGTGCTGATGGCCGTCATGCAGGTCTACGGCACGGTCTTCGAGCGCGCGCTGCACGCGCACGGGACCGACGCCGACGAGGTGCTCGAGCGCCTCGCGGCCTAGCGAGGCAGAGCTTCGGCTAGTCGGTCCACCAGTCGGGCACGGGCACGCCGTCGCCGCCCTCGGGGCGGTCGGCGCCGACGGCGATCACCTGCAGGCCGTCGGGGCCACCCTCGAACGCGCGCACGACATGCGGCGCGACGCGCAGGACGTCCCACTGGCGCAGCGGGAGGATCTCGTCGTCGAGCTTGACCCGTCCGGCGCCGCCGACGATCACGTACGCCTCCTCCTGCTCGCGATGGCTGTGGCCCATCGGCGAGCGGAAGTTCGGCCCGTAGCTGAAGAAGCTGACGCCGAGGTGCTCGGAGTCGAGATGCTTGCGCGCGAAGCGCGCCTCGACCTCGGCGCGGTCGGCGGCCGCGTCGTCGATCTCCATCAGGTTCTTGATCGTGAAGTCGCTCATCGCCAGGGCTCAGTCTACGGCTCGACGAGCGCGAGCGTGAAGCCGTCGTAGCCCTTCGCGCCGACGGTCTGGATCGTCGTCGCGCTGACGCGCGTATCGCCCGAGAGCAGCTCGTGCAGGCGCCGGTTGCCGAGCACGTCGGGCGACTGCTCGGCGGGGTCGACGAGCGCGCCGAAGCGGATCACGTTGTCGGCGACGATCAGCGCGCCGGGGCGCGTGAGCTTGAGCGCCCACTCGAAGTAGTCGGGCGTATGGCGCTTGTCGGCGTCGATGAAGACGAAGTCGAACGGCTCGGGGTGCTCGGCGGCGAGCGCCGGCAGCGTGTCGAGCGCGGCGCCGCGCCTGATCTCGACGACGTCGGCGAGCCCGGCGCGCGCGATACTCGCGGCGGCGGTCTCGGCGCAGCGGGGATCGACCTCGAGCGTGACGAGCCGCCCGCCCGGTGCAAGCGCGCGCGCGAGCCAGATCGCGCTGTAGCCGCCGAGCGTGCCGATCTCGAGGATCCGCCGCGCGCCGATCGAGCGCGCGAGCAGCTGCAGCTGCTTGCCCTGGCTCGGCGTGACGGCGATCGTCGGCAGCCCGGCGTCGACGGCGTCGCGCAGCGCGAGCTCGAGCGCGGCGTCCTCGTCGAGCAGGTGGCGCTCGACGTACTCGTCGACGGCGCTCCACGTGCGCTCGTCGCTCACAGCGCGTGCGCCTCCGCGCGCGAGAGCAGCAGCGTGAACAGGTGCTGCTCGGCTTCGGCCGGGAACGGACGCAGCACGCCGGAGCTCATCAGCGTGACCTCGCTCGGGCCGTCGACGAAGCCGAGGATGTCGAAGTACAGCGGCAGCTTGACGCCGTGCACGTCGAAGCTCGCCGTGACGCGCCAGCCGAAGCCGCCGCCCGTCCCGCGCGCCGGCGGTGTGCCGCTCTGGATCGTGACCGGCCCGGCGCTCGCGCCGGCGGGGAGCTTCTCGCTCTTGAACAGCTGCTCGAGGTAGCGCGAGAAGCAGCCGCGCACGTGCGCGCTCGCGACGGCTTCGCGCACGCGCTCGGCCTGCGCGGCACTTGCCTGGACGCTGACTTCGGAGCTGACGCTGAGGTTGACGATGCCGCGCTTCAGTTCGTAGGACTTCGAGCTTTCTTCGAGCACGCCCTTGGTCGCGCCGGCGATGCCCGTGCACTGCAGCATCTGGTGTTCGAGGCGGCGCTGGGAGGCCGAGCTCTGTTCGTGGTGCTCGGTCGGCGTGAAGCCGGGCACGTCGGTTGCCGTCAGGTTGACGGCGCGCGCGTACGCGCGGGCGCGCGCGACCGTGACCTGCCCGCCGCGCGGCGTGCTCTTGCGCGCGCCGGGCGACGCCGGCGTAGCGGTCGTCGAACTCGAAGAAACGGCTACGGTCGTGCTCGACAGCGAGCTCTTGCCGCACGCTGCCGCGAACGTCGCGCCGCCGAGCAGCAGCACGAGCGGCGCGAGCACACGCGGCGCGAGCAGGCGCAAGGTGAGCGCTATCGCTTGCTCGCCCGCACGGCGGTCCCGTACGCGCAGATCTCGGTCCACGTCTGGCCGAGCTCGGAGGTGTCGAAGCGGAACGCGATGATCGCGTCGGCGCCCTTAGCGGCGGCCTCCTCTTCGAGCCGCTCCTGCGCGTGCACGCGACCTTCGGCGAGCATCTTCGTCATCCCCTTGAGCTCGCCGCCGACGAGCGACTTCAGCGACGCGCCGAACTGCGAGCCGATGTTGCGCGCGCGCACGGTCAGCCCGAAGACCTCGCCGAGCACCTCGTCGATCTGATAGCCGGGAAGGTCGTTCATCGTCGTGATGATCATCGCGTTCTCCTCATCTGCGTTCGCTCTGCGCATTACCCGTTGGCGGCGCTCTCAGCGCACCCTATTCTCCTCGGCGAGCGCGCGGGCCAACGTCTCGTCGAACGTCGCCGGCTCGATCTGGAACGGCGCGGCGCCGCTCGCGTCGGTCACGATCGTGTCGCTCGAGAGCCCCTCGACGAGCGGCCGCGCGACGTTCGTGTCGACGGGTGTGACGAGCCCGAGCCAGAGCGCCGAGAGCGACGGCGTGATGAACGGCACCGGCAGCTTCGGGCGCGGCCTGACGCCCATCGCGATCGCCATCCGATCGAGCATCTCGGCGTAGGAGAGGACGTCGGGGCCGCCGATCTGCACCTCGCGGCCGGTCGACTCGGCGACATCGGGCGCGCGCACGAGGTAGGCGACGACGTCGTCGATGCCGATCGGCTGCGTCACGTTGCGTAGCCACGCCGGCGCGATCATCACGGGCAGCCGTTTGACGAGGTGGCGGATCGTTCTGTAGGACTCGCTCTGCGCGCCGACGACCATCGCCGCGCGGAAGTACGTCAGCGGCGGACCCTCGGCGATCAGCGTTCGCGCGGTCTCGGCGCGGCTGCGCAGGTGCTCGGAGACGCGCTCGTCGCCGAGCCCGCCGAGGTAGACGACGCGCGCGATCCCCTCGCGCGCGGCCATCCGCGCGAAGTTGCGCGCGCCGTCGTGCTCGCGCTGCTCGTAGCCAGCGCCGCCGGCCATCGCGTGGACGAGGTAGTAGGCGACGTCGATCGCCTCGCCGGCGCCGCGCAGGCTGTCGGCGTCGCCGACGTCGCCGCGGCGGATCTCGCAGCCGAGGCGCTGCAGCTCGCCGGCGCGCGCCGGGTCGCGCACGAGGCAGCGCACGGACGCGCCCGAGCGTGCGAGCGAGTCGGCGAGACGGCCGCCGATGAAGCCGGTCGCTCCGGTGACGAGCGCGCGAGTGGCGATGCTTGGAGGTTACCCGCGCGGCGCGCGGCCGCCGACGGCGCGGCGCACGAGCGCCGGCACGAGCACGCGGAGCGCGGCGATGATGCCGTACGGGCGCGGGATGTACCGTTCGGCGCGCCGCCCGACGCCGGCCTCGTAGATCGCCTCGGCGGCGCGATCGGGCGTCGAGACGATCCAGCGCGTCGCGGCCCTGCCGACCATCTCCGATTGCGGGAAGCCCTCGGTCGCGACGAAGCCGGGCAGGACGAGCCCGACGTGCACGCCGTGCGCGCGCTCCTCGGCCCACAGCGCGTCTGACCAGCCGGCGAGCGCGAACTTCGACGCGCAGTAGGCGCCCGAGCCGGGGCGCGCGACACGCCCGGCGACCGAGGAGACGTTGACGATCGCGCTCGGCGCCGAGGCGCGCAGCAGCGGCAGCAGCGCCTCGGTCAGGCGCAGCTGCGCGTCGAAGTTGATCGCCATCGTCCTGCGGACGTTCTCGAAGCCGCCGTCGGCGAAGTGCGCGCGCCAGGAGGCGCCGGCGTTGTTGACGAGCAGGTCGAGGCGGCCGTGGCGCTCGCGCACGTGATCGAGGACGCGCCGCGGCGCGTCGTCGTCGAGCAGGTCGACGGCGACGAAGCTCGCGCGCTCGGAGCCGAGCTCGGCGACGAGCTCGGCGAGCCGCTCCTCGCGCCGCGCGACGAGCACGAGCGTGCGGGCGCGATCCCGCGCGAGGCGCCGGGCGGTCGCTTCGCCGATCCCGCTCGACGCTCCGGTCACGAGCGCGACGCTCGGATCTTGGTTCTGTTTTGAGGATTCGATGACGACGATCCCGGGTGGCTCGCGCAGCGCTGCGTGAGGAGGCTGCGGCTAGCCTTTCAGATCGGCGAGCGAATGGGCTGCGAAATGGGTTGCGACCGATGAGCGACGACGACGGCCGGACGGCGGGCAAGCGCGAGGCGCTCGAGCTGTTCCGCGGGCTGCCGCGCCGCTACGACGCGCTGTCCGCCGCGCTCAGCTTCGGACAGGACCCGCGCTGGCGCCGCGCGCTCGTCGCCGCCGTCGCGCCGCCGCCGGGCGCGCGCGTGCTCGACGTCGCGACCGGCACGGGCATGGTCGCGGCCGAGCTGCTCGCGCGCGGACGCGGGATCACGGTCGTCGGGCTCGACCAGAGCCCGCAGATGCTCGCGGCGGCACGCGCGCGCTTCGCCGGCGACGATCGCGTCGAGCTGATCGAGGGCGAGGCCGAGCGGCTGCCGTTCGCCGCGGAGAGCTTCGACGCGCTGACGTTCACGTACCTGCTGCGCTACGTCGAGGACCCTGCGGCGACGCTGCGCGAGCTCGCGCGCGTCGTCAAGCCGGGCGCGCGCGTCGGCTCGCTCGAGTTCGGCGTGCCGCCGCTCGCGCCGGCGCGAGCGGCGTGGCGCCTGTACACGGCCGTCGGGCTGCCGGTGCTCGGGCGCTTGGCCTCGCGCGAGTGGGCCGAGGTCGGGCGCTTCCTCGGGCCGAGCATCCGCGGCTTCTACGCGCGCCATCCGCTGCCGCAGCTCGTCGCGCTGTGGCGCGAGGCGGGCCTGATCGACGTGACCGTGCGGCGCATGAGCCTCGGCGGCGGCGTCGTCATCTGCGGGACGCGAGGCGTTGATGCGCGCGGCGCCTGAGCGCCCGGCGTTCTACGCGCTCGGCGGCGGTCGCGTCGGCGAGGTGCTGACGCTGCTGCACCCGCCGTACACGGCGTGGCACCTGAGCTACTTCGCGCTTGGCGCGGCGCTCGCGCCGCACCTGTACGTCAATCGCCTGCTGTGGGGCCTCGCGGCGTTCGCGCTGGCCGTCGGCGTCGCTGCGCACGCGCTCGACGAGCTCAACGACCGCCCGCTGCGCACGGGCTTCAGCGACCGCGCGCTGATCGCGCTCGCGGCGGTCAGCCTGCTCGGCGCGCTCGCGATCGGCGTCGCCGGCGCGATCGTCGTCTCGCCGCGGCTCGTGCCGCTGATCGTGCTCGGCGGGCTGTTCCTGCCGGCCTACAACCTCGAGTGGATCGGCGGGCGCCTGCACGGCGACGTCTGGTTCGCGATCGGCTGGGGCGGCTTCCCGGCGTTCACGGGCTACTTCGTCGAGTCGCTGAAGATCGACCTGACGGCCGTGCTGATCGCGCTCGCGTGCACGGTGCTGAGCGTCGCGCAGCGTCGCCTGAGCTCGCCGGCGCGCGAGCTGCGCCGGCGCACGAGCTCGGTCAGCGGCGTGCGCACGCGGAGCGACGGCAGCGAGGAGGAGCTGTCGGTCGCGCGCCTGCTCGAGCCGCTCGACGGAGCGCTCGCGGCGCTGTCGCTCGGCGTCGTCGTGACGGCCTGCGCGCTCGTCGCGGCGCGACTCTAGACGGGCCTGCGACGCGCGCGACGCGTCTCAGCTCGACAGCAGATGCGCGCCGGCGCCGGGGCGGACCTCGAGCGCCTCGGCCGGCGCGTCGACGCCGGGCGCGAACAGGCCGAGCACGCACCCGCCGAAGCCGCCGCCCATGATCCGCGCGCCGGCGGCGCCGGCGTCGAGCAGCCGCGCGACGGTCGTCTCGACGGCCGGCGTCGAGATCTCGTAGTCGTCGCGCAGGCTCGCGTGCGAGGCGCTCAGCAGCGCGCCGAGCGCGGGCATGTCGCCGTCGCGCAGCGCCGCGACGGTCGCGACGACGCGTTCGTTCTCGCCGAGCACGTGGCGGACGCGTTTGCAGAGCGGCTCGGGCAGTCGCGCGGCGGCGCTCGCGTCGGCTTCGCTGAGCGTCTGCACGCCGAGCAGCTCGCAGGCGCGCGCGCACTCGGCGCGCCGCTCGTTGTAGCCGCCGCCGGCGTGCTCGTGGCGCTGTCCGGAGTCGAGCACGACCAGTCGCCAGTCGCCGAGCTTCAGCGGCACGGTCTCGATCGCGAGCGTCGCGAAGTCGATCAACAGCCCGGCGTCGGCCTCGCCGTAGAGCGAGGCGAGCTGGTCGAGCAGCCCCGTCTGCGCGCCGACCCACTCGTTCTCGACGCGCGAGCACACGCGCGCGAGCTCGAGCCGGCCTGGTTCCTCGGGGTCGACGCCGGCGAGCGCGAGCAGCGCGAGGCACAGCGCGACCTCGAGCGCGGCCGAGGAGGAGAGGCCGGCGCCGCGTGGCAGATCGCCGCCGATCTCGAGCTTCGCGCCCTCGACGTCGACGCCGAGTGCCTCCAGCTCGGCGGCCATGCCGACGACGAACGCACGCCACCCGTGCTCGCGCCGGCGCTCGCTGACGGTGAAGGCGAACTCCTCGCCGAGGTCGGCCGCATGCGCGCGGATCACGAGGTCCTCGCAGGCGAGCGCGTCGACGACGACGCCGCGCGAGATCGCGAATGGGAGCGCGAGGCCGCCGTTGTAGTCGGTGTGCTCGCCGATCAGGTTGACGCGCCCGGGAGCGAACGCGCGGGCTCGCTCAGGCGGCACGGGCGATCGCCTCGCGTAGCGCGGACGCCGTCTCCTCGGGGAGCGTGTCGGAGATGAACGTCCCGGCGCCCTGCTCGGAGCCGGCGAGGAACTTCAGCTTCTCGGCGGTGCGCAGCGGCGGGTAGAACTCGACGTGCACGTGCCCGTCGTGCTCGCGTGCCGCGTGCCCACCGATCGTCGGCGCCTGATGGACGACCATCACGTACGGGAACGGGCGCTCGAACAGCGCGTCGTAGCCGCGCACGAGCCGCTGCAGCGTGTCGGCGAGCTCGCGCAGCTCGTCCGCGTCGCAGTCGAGCAGGCTCGCGCGGTGCTCGCGCAGCGCGACGTGCACCTCGTACGCCCAGCGCGCGGCGTACGGCTGGTAGGCGACGACGCGCTCGCCGGCGATCAGCACGCGCGCGCCGTCGTGCAGCTCGCGGCGCAGCAGCTCGCACGGCGCGCAGCCGCCAAGGCGCTCGTCGGCCGCGAGCTCGCGCTCGAGCACGGGCGGGATGAACGGGTAGCCGTAGATCTGCCCGTGCGGGTGGTGCAGCGTGACGCCGACCTCGACGCCGCGGTTCTCGAAGATCATCACGTAGTCGACGTCCGCGCGCGCGCCGAGCCGCTCGTAGCGATCGCGCCAGACCCACATCAGCGCCTCGGCGCGCTCGGGCGCGAGCGTCGCGAACGAGCCGTCGTGACGGTCGGAGTAGACGACGACCTCGGCTGCGCCGCCGGGCGCCTCGAACGCCGGGAAGCGGTTGTCGAAGACGGCGATCTGAAACGACGCGTATGGGATCTCGGTCTCCGGGCCGCCCGGCAGTGTCGGGTCGAGCGGGCAGTGCTCGCGATCGGGCAGGAACGTGCGGTCCTGGCGGTGGATCGCGTAGACGACCTGCTCGCCGCGCAGCTCGTTGAAGCGCAGGCCGATCTTCGATCGGTCGCTCACGCCTCGCGTCCCCGGCTCTCGTCCGCCGGCGTCGCACCTGGATCGGTCGCGTCCTGGGCGCGGCTGTAGAGGATCAGCGAGCGGCCGTCGCCTTTGTGCGTGCGCAGCACGTCGAGCGGTCCGTAGCGCTCCTCGCCGCGCGGCGGCTCCTCGGCGGGTGGCGTGGCGGGGCCGCTGGCCATCGTCCGAGGGTATAGCGCCTCGCGGCCTCCGGGCGAATCACAGGGAATCGTCCGCAGAGCGGGAAAACCACGAGACACGTGCTTGACTGAAGGGATAGATTCGCGGGCATATAGAGGCGGGGTGCAGCGCTGTGGAGGCGCGGCCCCTCGAGCAGAGGAGAGTCACATGACAGAGACCGATCAGGCCCATGAAGCCGTAGAGCTTCTCGAGCATGGCGACTCGGCGCTCGTCGAGCGCCCCGGGTTCGACAGGCGCGCGTTCCTGCGTCGCAGCGCGCTGACCGGGGTCGCGGCCGGTTCCGTCAGCACGCTGCTCGCGGCGTGCGGATCGAGCGCGTCGAGCGGCGGCAGCGGCGGTTCGAGCAGCGTGTTCGGATCGCACCCGAGCTACAAATTCGTGTTCGTCAACCACGTCACGACGAACCCGTTCTTCACGCCGACGCAGTACGGCGCGGCCGACGCGTCGAACCTGCTCGGCTGCTCCTACCAGTGGACGGGCTCGGAATCGAGCAACGTCAGCCAGATGGTGAACGCGCTGAACAGCGCGGTCACGGCGAAAGCCGACGGGATCGCCGTCTCGCTGATCGACCTGCACGCGTTCAACGCGCCGGTCGAAGCGGCGATCAAGGCCGGCATCCCGGTCGTCGCCTACAACGCCGACGCGGCCGGCAACGCGCGCCTGGCGTACATCGGCCAGGACCTCAAAAAGGCCGGCGAAAAGATGGGCGAACGAATCGTCTCGGACGTCAAATCCGGTGAAGTCGCGCTGTTCATCGCGACGCCCGGCTCGGCCAACCTGCAGCCGCGCATCGAAGGCGCCGAAAAGGCCGTCAAGGCCTCGGGTGCGCCGATCACGCTGCACACGGTCGCGACCGGGGCCGCCGTCCCGGGCGAGCTCTCGACGATCGACGCCTACTGGGTCGGTCACAAAAGCACGAAGGGCATGTACGCCGTCGACGGCGGCTCGACCGAATCGCTCGCGAAAGTGATGCAGAAGTACAGCCTCGCCGGCAAAGTCAAGGCGGGCGGCTTCGACCTGACCGAACAGACGCAGAGCCTGCTGAAAGCCGGCGACATCGAATTCACGATCGACCAGCAGCCCTACCTGCAGGGCTTCCTGCCGGTGCTCGAGCTGTTCCTCTACAAGGTCTCGGGGACGCTGTCGGGCCTGTTCGAAGCCGACACGGGCCTGAAGTTCCTCGACAAGGAATCGATCAAGCCGTACGTCGAAAGCAAGAGCCGCTACGAGGGCACCTCGACCGCGGCGAAGGTCGTCGCGTAGGGCGAGAGGGAAGCGGGGAGAACGGTCATGGCGAGCGTGACGGGCGGATCGGCCGCCGAGACGCCGCCAGCGGCGCCGCGGGGCTCGGAGCACACGCTCCGGGCTCCCACCCGCCGCCAGATATTCGAGCGCGTCATCTCGCTGCGCGAGGGCTCGATCATCGTCGTGACGATCATCACGGCGATCTACTTCTCGGCGAACACGAGCAGCTTCTTCACGAGCGGCAACTTCAAGACGCTGCTGCCGTACTTCGCGCCGTTCGCGATCCTCGCCGCCGGCGAGGTCTTCGTGATGATCCTCGGCGAGATCGACCTGTCGATCGGCGCGATGTACCTGTTCGCGCCGATCCTCTTCTACAAGCTGAACACGAGCATCGGGCTGCCGCTCCTGCCGGGCGTGATCGTGACGCTGCTGCTGTGCATGCTCGTCGGCGCGCTCAACGGGTTCTTCGTCGCCGTCATCGGCATCAACTCGTTCGTGACGACGCTCGCGATGCTGTTCACGTTCGAGGGGCTCGCGCTGATCATCTCGCACGGGACACCTGTCGCGACGCCCGGCGCGCAGATCCCGCTCAGCACCTTCGGCAAAGTGTTCGGCGGCGGCACCTACTCGGAGATCATCTGGGCGGTTGCGATCGTCGCGATCCTGCAGGTCGTGCTGACGTTCACGCGCTGGGGCCTGTACACGGTCGCGATCGGCTCGAACAAGCTCGGCGCGGCCGAGGCCGGCGTGCAGGTCAAGCTCGTGATGATCCGCAACTACATGCTCTGCAGCCTGACGGCCGCGCTCGTCGGGATCTTCGAGGCCGTGCGCTCCTCGACGGTGCAGCCCGATCCCGCGGGCGCCAACGAAATCCTGTTCCTCGCCGTCGCCGCCGGCGTGATCGGCGGGACGCTGCTGACCGGCGGCTCGGGCACGATCGTCGGCGCGCTGATCGGCGCGCTGTTCCTCGGCGTCCTCAAGGACGGCTTGATCCTGCAGGGCGTCAACGCGAACTACCTGCTGTTCTACACCGGCCTCGCCGTGATCGTCGCGATGAGCGCGAACGTCTACGTGAGCCGTGCGCGAAGGGGGCATACCGGCAGTGGTTGACCCGACCGAGCCGCCCGGCGCGATCCCGCAGGCCGAAGCGCCCGACGTCGTCGCGCCGACGAGCGCGCCCGACGACGTGCTTCGCGTCGAACACATCGCCAAGCGCTTCGGCCCGGTGACGGCGCTGCGCGACGTCAACCTGCACCTGAAAAAGGGCGAGGTGCTCGGCCTGCTCGGCGACAACGGCGCCGGCAAGTCGACGCTGATCAAGATCATCTGCGGCTTCCAGAAGCAGGACAGCGGCAAGATGTTCCTGCACGGCAAGCCCTACGAACCGAAAAGCGTCGACGACGCGCACGCACAGGGGATCGGCACCGTCTACCAGGACCTCGCGCTGATCGACGAACTGTCCGTCTACCACAACCTGTTCCTGCGTCGCGAGCGCCTGCACAAGCCGCTGCCGCTGCTGTCGAATCGCCAGATGAAGCGCGAAGCGCGCGCGGCGCTCGACGAGATCGGCATCAACATCCCGCGCATCGACGTCGCCGTCGCGCGCCTGTCGGGCGGCCAGCGCCAGGCGATCGCCGTCGCGCGCACGGTCAACTCCGACGCCGACATCATCCTGCTCGACGAGCCGCTCGCCGCGATGGGCGCGAAAGAGGGCGCGCAGATCCTCGACCTCGTCGCGCGCCTGAAGGACGAAGGCAAAGTCTCGATCATCATGATCCTGCACAACTACGTCCACGTGCTGCAGGCGTGCGACCGCGTCAGCATGATCCAGGACGGCGTCATCGCGCTCGACAAGCCGACGGCCGAGACGTCGGTCGAGGAGCTGACGGACATCGTCGTCAACGAGTACCGCCGCGCGCGCGAAGAGGCTCACGCCGAGGCGGCGCAGGCCGCGCAGGCCCAAGCCGCGCAAGCGCCCGACGCCTGAGTGTCGGCGCGCGGTACGCCTTCGGCGCGCTCGGCGCGCCGCGGCCTACCGGTTGAGCAGTTCCTCGCGGTATTCCTTGTTCTGCTGGCGCTCGCCGCGGATCTGGATCGCGACGTAGACGAGGATCACGTTGACGACGACGCCGATGCCGCCGAACGTCGCGATCAGGCCGATGTCCGTGAACAGCGCTCTGTTGATCATCGCGAGGACCATCCGCCGGAGCCTACCAACGGAGCTGGCGCGCGTGTCGTAGCCTTCATGGCAGCCGCCGCCGATCGCCCGATCGGGTGGGGCCGCCGTTCGCGGCGGCCGATGCGCTGGAGAGGTGCCGGAGCGGTTGAACGGGCGCGACTGGAAATCGCGTAACGGGGGTCAACCTCGTTCGAGGGTTCGAATCCCTCCCTCTCCGTCCTTGGCCAGCATGAGGGCCTTGTTCGAAACTGGTCCGCTGAGGCGTCCCAAGCATCGATCATCCTTGGGAAGTGCCCGATGCCGTTAGTCAGCTCCTTGCCACGGAGGCCGCTCTGGACAAGCTCGGAGCTCGTGGAATCTCGGCCGCCGAGGCGGAGCAGATGATCTGGAACCGCCATGTCGTCATCAAGAACCGGCGCGGTAGCCCAGAGCGTGCTCAGCCCGATACGCGCAGGCTCGTGATAGGCCAAAGCAATGGGAATCGAGCTCTGACACTCGTGATCGAGGCGACCTTGGAGCCGACTACGTGGCTGCTGATTACGGGGTGGGATTCAACCTCTGCCGAGCGTAAGATCTTGGAGAGATCATGACGCGCGACCGCTCAGAGCCGTTGCCCGGAGACTTCGATGCGGAGCTCGGGGACTTGGACTCCACCGACGTGCAGGTTGTCGAGCCTTCTCGAGAGCGCCATCTGGTAGTGCAGTTCACGCTCGACGGAGACGACGCAGAGGCACTGCAACGGATCGCGGATGACCAAGGCGAGAGGCCCGGCGAGGTGGTCAGGTCGCTGATCCGAGCAGCTTCGGTCAAAGCTGCCTGATCCAGAGCGAGCTTTGCCTAGCAGTCGGTCCTGGGACCAAATCGGTCCTCATGAAGCCTTCGGATCAACGGCCACGGAGATTTCGAGGACTTTCCCGCCATCCCCGTCCCACCGGGGCGCTCGCCGGCGCCCCGGACCGGCCCGAGAACCCCCTGTGCGCGGCACGTGTCAGAACGACTTCGCGGCGTCCGCCCGCGGAGGCGGCCGTGAAGTCGTCGATCAGGAGGATGTGGGGATGCTCGACTCGAAGAGGCTCGCCCTGTGTGCCGCGCTCGTGGCGTCGGCCGCCGCGGCTGCTCCGGCGTCGGCGGCGCAGGCACTGCCAAGCCCAAGCCGCCCAAGATCGTCGCGCGACCGCGCACGCTGATGGTCAACACGACCGCGACGCTGAAGGGCTCGGGGTTCCCGGCGAGCACGGTGATCGAGCTCGGTGAGTGCGGACGCACGTTCTGGCTCGCCCCGCAGAATCCGTGCATCGCAGAAGAGCAGGCGGTCGCGACAGATCGCCACGGCCGGTTCCGCGCGACCTTCGAGGTCGGGCTGTGCCCCGAAGGGGAACCCGGGAAGATGCCGACCGAGCGCACCTGCTACGTCGGCGAGCTCGTCAGCGGCGAAGACACGGGCAGCCTCGTGGGCGCCGCGAAGATCACCGTCACGTACCCCTGACCCTCGGGCGATCTTCGCTCGCGCCGGCGCTTGCCGACGCACGGCCGAACGAGTGCCGACGCTCGTTCGAACATCGGGCCTGTTCTTGCAATACGTGGCCGCGCGTGTCCCTATCATTTTGATATGGCGACTGGGTCTGCGCTCGCCGGCGTCGGTTCTCATCCCGAGTCGCGCCGTAGCAGCCGGAAACGAGTGCTCGTCGGCTTCGCGGTCGGCGTCGTCGTGCTGGTCGCGATCGCCGCTGTCGTCGTGCTCGTCTGGTCGGGCGTCTCACTGACGGGCGACGCGACGGCGCTCGCGCATGTCAGCGTGCAGCCGTTCGGCGGCAGCATCGAGCACGTCGAGGCGTACGGGCCGGGCGGGCACAGGATCCCGCTGTCGGTCGAAGGCGGCAGGCTGACGCCGCTGCAGAAGCTGAAGCCCGGCGAGCAGGTGTCGGTCGACGTCGTCGTGCGGCGCCCGAGCCTGCTGAGCTGGGCGCTCGGCAGCGAGCGCACCGAGCACCTGACGCTGACAGCACCCGTCGCGCACGTGACCGAACGCTGGATGACCGTTCGCCCGGGCTCGGACGTTCGCGTGGGGTTCGATCGGCCGGTCAGCACCGTCGTCTACGGGACGGCCGGTGCGCTGCGCACGCGGGCGCTCGCAGGCGACGCGAGCACGGTCTCACTCGGGCGCCAGGGGGCGACCGGCTCGACCGACGTCGCCGCGGCGCCGCGCCCGTGGGAGGGCGTCGGCGCGCCGACGCAGATCAGCTGGTTCCCGCCGTCGCGCTCGCCGGTGATGGTCGCGCTGCCGGCCGCCGGCACGCGGATCGGACCGGCGACGAAGCTGTACATCACCTTCTCGAAGCCCGTCGCCGAGGTGCTCGGCGCGGCGCGCCCGCGGATCTCGCCGGCGACGCCGGGACACTGGTACGTGGCGAACAGCCACACGCTCGCGTTCGCGCCGATCGGCATGGGCGCACCGCTCGGCTCGCAGCTGCACGTCCAGCTCCCGCACCAGGTCTCGGTGACGACAGGCGGCAGCGGCCGGCTGCAGACGACGAGCCAGATCGAATGGACCGTGCCGCCCGGCTCGACCGTGCGACTGCACCAGCTGCTCGCGCAGGCCGGCTACCTGCCGCTCGACTGGAGCCCGACCGGCGCGGAAGTCGCGCGCACGACGAGCGCCGAGGTGCAAGCCGCCGTCGATCCGCCGGCCGGCGACTTCAGGTGGCGCTACGGCAACACGCCGCACCAGCTGCAGGCGATGTGGTCGCCCGACCAGGCGAGCGTGATCACGAAGGGCGCCGTGATGAAGTTCGAGAACAACAACAACATGACGGTCGACGGCGTCGCCGGCGCCTCCGTCTGGCGCAAGCTGATCGAAGATGCGGTCGCCGGCAAGCGGTTCGGCGAACCGTACAGCTACGTCTACGTCCACCGCGAAGTGCCCGAGACGATGACGCTGTGGTCGGCCGGGCGGACGGTCATCAGCTCGCCGGCCAACACCGGCATCTCGGGCGCCGAAACCGAACTCGGCACGTTTCCGGTGTTCGAGCACCTGCCCGAAACGACGATGAGCGGCACGAACCCCGACGGCTCGCACTACGAAGACCCCGGCATCAAATGGGTCAGCTACTTCAACGGCGGCGACGCGCTGCACAACTTCGACCGCTCGTCGTTCGGCACGCCGCAGAGCCTCGGCTGCGTCGAGCTGCCGCTCGCCGCGTCGGCCGAGATCTACCCGTACACGCCGATCGGCACGCTCGTCACGGTCGAAACCTGACGCGCGGCTAGACTTGGCCGCCTGCGCCCGTAGCTCAGCTGGATAGAGCGTCGGTCTACGGAACCGAAGGTCAGAGGTTCGAATCCTCTCGGGCGCGCTCGCGAGTCTCGCCGGGCGGATCGATCGCCGCGGCCGCGCCGCCGGCGTCCGCCGTCGCGACGGCTCGCCGCGGGTGGTATCAACTGCGCAGGGACGTCCATATCATGGGCGCCGTGCACGCCTCGCCGGGGACGGAGCGTGCGGCGATGGAGACCCGAGGTACCGATCGAAGGTGGCATGGTCGTTAGGGGCAGCCGGACGAAGTCGATGGCCAGGTTCTCGCAGGCGTTCATCGCCGCGCTGCTCGCGCTCGCGCTCGGGCCGCTGGCGAATGCGCAGGCGGCTGGGCCGGTCGTGGCGATCACGAGCCCGGCGGCTGGTGGGTCGACGACAGAATCGGCGCCGGCGTTCTCGGGAACGACGAGCGACAGCGCCGACCAGGTCACGGTGCGCGTCTACGCAGGTGCGGGCACTTCGGGCACGCTTGTCGAAACGGTCGAGTCGGCTTCGCCGACCGCCGGCCTCTGGAGTGCGCAGGCCGTCTCGCGGCTGCGGAACGGGACATATACGGCGGTCGCCGAACAGACGGAATTGGGAACGCCCGAACCACCGGGGGTCAGCGAACCGGTCACCTTCACGATCGACGCGCCGCTGCCGGCGGTCTCGCTCGAACCGCTTGCGCCGGCCGGCAACGATGCGACGCCGATGTTCAAAGGGGGCTCGACGGCCGGCGACGGCTCGGTCACGCTCGTGATCCACAAGGGCACGTCGGTGTCGGGAGCGCTCGAGAAGACGGCTGTCGTGGCGCCCGGCGCCGGAGGTGAATGGTCGTTCACGTCCGAAGTGCTGCCCGACGGTACGTACACCGCGATCGCCGAACAGTCCGACGAACTCGGCAACACGGGAGTGAGCGAACCGACGACGTTCACGATCGACACGGTCAAGCCGAAAGTCACGTTGAGCGCGGTCACGACGCCGACACGCGACTCGACGCCGACGTTCTCGGGGTCTGCCGGCACCGCGACGCAGACGACCAGAGACGAAGCGGCGGTTGCAGTGAGCGTCTATGCCGGCAGCTCGACGAGCGGCACGCTGGTCGACTCGGCGCCGGCGACGGTCAGTGGCTCGAGTTGGACCTACACGCCACCGGCACTCGCCGATGGCACGTACACCGTGCAGGCGACGCAGCGCGACGAAGCGGGCAACGTCGGCGCAAGCGCGGCGCACACGTTCACAGTCGACACGACGCCGCCGGCCGTCTCGCTGACGCCGTTGGCGACGCTGACGAACAACCGCAAGCCGAGCTTCGGTGGCGCGGCCGGAATCGCATCGGGCGACATCGCGTCGATCAAGCTGACGATCTACGCGGGCACGGCGGCGACGGGGTCACCGGTCGAGACGGTCAAAGCGACGCCGAGCGGCGCGAGCTGGGGGGCGACGCCGCCGACGGCGCTCGCCGACGGCACGTACACGGCGGTCGCCGAACAGGCCGACGAAGCCGGCAACGTCGGCGTCAGCGGGACGACGACGTTCACGGTTGACGCGACGCCGCCGAGCGTCTCGCTCAATGCGGTTGCCTCGCCGACGAAGATTGCGACGCCGACGTTCACCGGTGCCGGTGGAACCGCGCCCGGCGACGCGCCGACCGTGACGGTGACGATCTACGTCGGCGCGGCGACTTCCGGGGCGGTCTTCGCGACCGCGACGCCGTCGGTCGACGCCGGCACCGGCACTTGGTCATTTATGCCGCCGTCGCTCGCCGACGGCACGTACACGGTCCAGGCGACGCAGCGCGACGAAGCGGACAACGTCGGCACGAGCGTCGCGCGGACGTTCACGGTCGACACGACGGCGCCGGCAGTCTCGCTGACGCCGCTGGCGACGGTGGTCGGCAGCACGAAGCCGTCGTTCGGCGGCGGCGCGGGAACGGCTTCGGGCGACATCGCGTCGATCAAGCTGACGGTCTACGCGGGCACGGCGCCCTCGGGGTCGCCGGTCGAGACGGTCAAAGCGACGCCGAGCGGCGCGAGCTGGGCGGCGACGCCGCCGACGGCGCTCGCCGACGGCACGTACACGGCGATCGCCGAACAGGCCGACGAAGCGGGCAACGTCGGTGTGAGCGAAGCGACGACGTTCACGGTGAAGACGAAGGGGCCGGCGGTCTCGCTCGACGCGGTCGCGCCGTGGACGAACGACAGCGCTCCGACGTTCAGCGGGTCGGTCGGCGTCGAACCGCATGCCTTGCAGGCGGTGACGCTCGAGGTCTACCCGGGAACGGAGGAGAAAGGCAGCACGCCGATCCGCACGGTCGAAGCGCTCGTCGGCGGGGCGGGATGGACTGCGGGGGCGGCGCAGGGGCTCGCGGCGCTGCCCGACGGCACGTACACGGCGGTCGCGACGCAGCTCGATGAAGCGCACAACGAAGGGCTGAGCATCGCGCGCTCGTTCACCGTCGACACGAAGCCGCCGACGATCACGCTCTCGGCGCCGGGCACGAGCAGCGGGATCGAGACGGTCTCCGGGTCGGCCGGCACGGAAGCGGGCGATCGCCGGCAGGTGACGGTCGAACTGTTCGCGGGCGCGAGCGTCGAACCGGGCAATGCGAGCGAGACGATCATGGTCAACGCGACGGGCGGCGCCTGGTCGGCGACGTTCGCGAGCCTCTCGCCCGGCGAATACACGGTCCTCGCACGCGAGTCCGACGAAGCGGGCAACGTCGGCGAGAGCGCGTCGAGCGCGTTCACGGTGACCGCGCCGCCGCCGTCGTCGCCATCGCCTGCGCCGAGCGCCCCGTCGCCGCCGGCGGCGTCGTTCACGTGGGTGCCGACGAACCCGGCGGTCGGTCAGAGCGTGTCGCTCGTGTCGAGCTCGACGAACGGGTCGAGCGCGATCGCCTCCTACGCGTGGGACCTCGTCGGCAACGGTCAGTTCGCGCCGGGCGGCGCGGTGCTGACGACCTCGTTCACGACCGCCGGCGCGCACCTCGTGCAGCTGCAGGTGACAGACGCCGACGGGTTGTCGAGCACGGTGGCGCAGACGATCACCGTGACGGTTGCGCCGCCGCGGCTGATGCAGCCGTTCCCGATCGTGCGGATCGCCGGCTCGGAGACGTCGTACGGCGCGAAAGTGCGGCTGCTGACGGTGCAGGCGCCGATCGGCGCGAAGGTCCAGGTGACGTGCGTCGGGCATGGCTGCACGACGAAATCGGAAAGCCGCGTCGCGGTGGCATCGAGCAAGGCGACGGTCCCGTCGGGCGCCGCCTCGCTGACGTTCAAGCGCTTCGAGCGGCCGCTGCGTGCGGGCGTCACGCTGCAGATCAGGGTCACGAAGGCGGGCGAGATCGGCAAGTTCACGAGCTTCGCGATCCGGCGAGAGAAGCTGCCGGTGCGCACGGACGCGTGCCTGCAGCCGACGAGCTCGAAGCCGAGCGCGTGCCCGAGCTCGTGAGCACGCTGCGCGACTCGATCGAGGCGTTCCGCTACCGCCGGCTCGGCCCGCCGATCGGCGGGCCGGAAGCGACGCTGCGCGGACAGCGGGCCGTGCTGGCGCTCGCGGTGCTCGTCGTGTTCGCGTGCTTCTTCGCGATCGGCAGCTTGACGAAGAGCGGCGGGTCCTCGGGCGCAGGGGCGCCGGCGACGCTCGAAGGGGCGGCGCCGCACGCGGCGGTCCCGGTCGGATTGAACGGCGGCTCGCCGATCGCCGGCGCGGTGCCGGTCGCGATCGTCGCGAAGCCGCGTCCGCGTGTGCGGCGGCAGGCGGCGCAGGCACTGCCGACGGTTGTGTCGAGCGGCGGCGTGGCGACGGCGCCGCCGGCGACGACCGTCGTCGCCGAACCGGTTCCGGCCGAAGGCCCGGCGAGCGCGTCGGCGCCGTCGAGCTCGCAACGCGCGCAGTCGCCGGCGCCGCGCTCGGGCGCGAACGGAGGCTCGGGCGGCAGTGGATCGGCGGGGTCGGGCTCGTCGTCGGCGGGCGAACCGCCGGCGGGCGGCTCGTTCGACAGCTCGGAATAGGCATGCGTTACACATGGCGTTCGGCGGCACGTCGTCCTCCGCGGGCGTATCGCGCTCGAGTGGGACTGCCGACGGCGGTCGTGCCGGTGCTTGTCGTCGTTGCGATCCTCGGCTACATAGCCGGGCACTCGGGCTCGAGCGGCAGCTCGGGCGAAGAGCGCACGCGCAAGGCGAAGGCGCTCGACGCGCTGATCGAATACCCGCCCGGCTGGCGCCTGGCGTCGGCCGCGCCAAGCGTGCCCGGGCTCGCGCTCACGCGCGCGCAGCTGCTCGCGCCGCAAGCGAACGCGAGCGTCGCGGGCCTGATCGTCGGCTCGCTGCCGGCGAACGAGGCCGGGCCGCTGCCGGCGTCGTTCCTCGAACGCGTGCGGCGCCAGCCGCAGGTGGCGATCGTCAACCTGGCCGAAGTGCAGGCGTACCGCTACGCGCAGCTCAGCGTTCGCGGCTATGCGCAGGCGTTGACGGTGTTCGTCGTCCCGGGCTCGGCGGGTGCCTCGACGGCGCTGGCCTGCTACGCGGCGGCGCCCGGCTCGTCGTACATGCGCGCCTGCGAACGGGCGGTCGCGTCGGTGACGATCGCAGGGCAGCCGCGCACGTACCCGCTGTCGCCGGAAGCGACGTACGCGAGCGCGATCAGCGCTGCGATCGCGCAGCTCGATCGCTCGCGCGCGGCACTGCGGCGCGAGCTTCTGCCGCACGTCAGCACGGCGACTGCCGAACGGCTCGCGCTGCGGCTGTCGGCCGCGTACGGCGCTGCGCGCGCGGCGGTGACGGCGCTCGAACCGGGCGTCGCGTCGCAGCGGGCGCAGGCGGCGCTGTCGGCCGCGCTCGGGCAGGCGCAGTCCGGTTACGGCGCGCTGGCGAAGGCGGCGGCGCAGACCGACGCGCCGGCGTACGCCGCGGCGCAGACGCGTATCGCCGGCGCCGAAAACGCTGTCGACCGCGCGCTTGAGAACTTCGTGCTGCTCGGCTACAGCCCGGCGCTGAGCTCGACGAGCGGCGCTTGACATCTCGAAACCGCTGTTCTGCGGCGCCTTTTCGGGCGGTTCGCGTCGATACGCAGGTCGGAGAAATACGGCGTTTGTTATCGCCTCTTCGTGGTAGGCTACGCGGCCACGACCTCCGGGATCGGCAGGGGGAAAGGGCCGCCATGAGCGGGGCCCGCGCCGGGGTGGGCCAAAGCACCTCAACATGCACGGGGCGAAAAGGGAGACGCTGGAGACATGAGACACCAGAGAAAGATCGTCGGATTGATTGCGACGGCATGCGTGCTGGCGCTCGCCGCTGCGCCGGCGCTTGCGCACGAATTCGTCGCAAGCAAGAGCGGCAAACTGAAGGGCGTCGCGGAGGAAGGCTCGAGCAAGGAAACGACGATCGGGCCGAACACCCAGGAGATGAAACTGGGAACGTTCAAAGTCTACTGCAACAAGGCGATCGCCAAAGGAGCGGCGACGGAAGCGGCGTCGAAAACGTTCGCGACGAGCGTCAAGTTCAGCTGGTGCTGGACGCCGGTCAAATTCGGCGCGCACACCGGCGCGGTCGCGGTGCACATGGTCGCGCCGCTGGCGATCGAATACCATGCGAACGGCTTCGTAGAAACCGGATCGGAACTCGAAGAAGTCGAAGGCTCCGTGACCTTGAAGGGCGGCGAAGCTGAATTCAAGGCGAACACCGGGGTCAACGTCGAATTCGAAAAATCGACGTGCACGATCAAATGGATCGAACAGACGATTCCGATCAAGGCCGAAAAAAAACCGGAACTCGAATACTCCTCGGCGACGTTCTCGAATGAAGAGACGCCGGCGACGAGCCTCAAGAAGTTCCCCGACGGGTTCCAGCACTTCATCAAGGTGTCGAACTCGTTCAAAGGAATCAAATACGAATACGAAGGCGAACCCTGTGAAGAATGGGGCAAGGGCGAAGAAGAAACCGGCGGTGGCGGCACGTACACCGGCTCCTTCGTACAGGTTCTCAACGCGGGTAACTTCGAATTCCTTTGATCGCCTGAGCAGGCAGACGTAGTCGTACCGCGAGGGCGGAGGTGCTTCACCTCCGCCCTCGTTCGTTCTCGGAGGTAGTGCGTGCGGGAGGTCGACGAGCTCAGCCGGCGGCGGCGAGCTCTGCCATCTGCTGGAAGGCGAGCAGCGGGTTGACGGGCTCGTGCGCGCCGTCGAGCTCTGCGTAGATGTTCGCGACGTTGACGACGAGCCGCTCGCGCTCGCGCCAGTCGGCCCAGCGGTCGAGGGCCATCGAGCGCGCGGCCTGCAGCGCGCTCATGCCTTCGCCGTGGCGCAGGCGCGCCTGCTCGTAGAGGTACTCGAAGTACGCGCGCAGCTCGTGTACGGCGTCGAGGTCGCTCGGCGGACCGTGCCCGGGGACGATCGCGGTGGGGTCGAGCGCGACGATCCGCTCGCACGCGGCGATCCAGTTCGAGACGGGCCCGGCCCAGGCGATCGGGTGCGCGCCGGCGAACAGGATGTCGCCGGTGAAGAGGACGTGCTGCGAGGGGACGTGGACGAGCGTGTCGCCGCGCGTGTGCGCGGGCCCGACCTCGATCAGCTGCAGCTCGCGCGCGCCGACGTGCAGTGTGAGCTCACCTGCGAACGTCTCGCTCGGCAGCGTCAGCTCGATGCCGTCGAAGTCGAACGCGCCGAAGCAGCGCAGGAAGAAGCTGCCGAGCTCGCCGAGCTGCGGCGCCTGCTCGACGAGCGCGGCCATCGCGGCGGGCGGCAGCTCGCCCATCTCGCCGGCGGTGCGCTCGGATGCGACGATGACGGCGTCGCCGACGAGCTCGTTGCCGTAGCAGTGATCGCCGTTGGCGTGCGTGTTGACGAGCGTGTCGATGCGCGCGGCGGCGGGCACGGCGCGGCGCATCTCGCGAAGCATCTCCTCGGTCAGGCGCAGGTCGAAGAGCGTGTCGATCAGCAGCGTGCGCTCGCCGTCGACGACGAGCCCCGCATTGCTCCAGCCCCAGCCGCCGTCGGGCTGTAGATAGGCGTAGAGGCCGTCGCCGACCTCGACGAGGCCCTTCGCGTAGCTCATCGGAGCGTCACCTTCCGGCGCGTGCTCACCGCGCGCAGACTACCCGGCGCCGCGACCGTCCGGACCGACGACGCGGGCGCGGCTCCAGATGTCGGCGCACTCGACGCAGACGCGCTCGGGCACGACGCCGGCGCGCATCAGCAGCGCGAACACGCGGCAGCCGACGCAGAACGCGAAGATCGACTCGAGGCCGGCGGCGAGCACGAGCACGACGAGCAGCGCGTCGGCGACTTCGTGCGCGCCGAGCGCGAGCGCGGCGACGGCGGCGCCGCTCGTCAAGACGGCGCCGATCGCCTGCGCGAAGCGCTTCGGCGGGCCGGGGACGTAGACGGGGCGGCCGAGGCGCGGCGCGACGAGCGAGCTCGCAAGACGCCCGAGCGGCGACAGCGTCGGGCCGCTGAGCACGCGCGCGCAGAAGCCGTAGGCGAGCACGACGAGCAGCCAGTGCGCCGAGGTCGCGAGCGTCACGAGCGCGAGCACCATCACGACGAACGCGACCGTGCGCGCGGCCTTCTCGTTGACTGGGTTCGGAAATGCGAAGAGTCGCTCGGACATGTTTTCGAGGATAGGAAGGGTTGCGACGCCGGCCCGGAAGACGCCCTTGACAATACCCATAATCTCGATATGATTGATGAGCAATCCCCACAGAGTGACATCACGTCTCTCCCTCCGAGTCTGTCGAGCGCTGCGGATGCGCTCGACAGGCGCCCCGCGGCTGGGCCGGTGCACCCTCTCCGGCCCAGCCGCGTCTCCCTTTCAGTCGTCGAACGGCGCGATCGGCACGCCGTGGTCGCGCTCGCGCATGCCGAGCTCGTACGCGCCGCCGTGCGCGCTGCTCAGCGTCAGCTCGCGGCGCTCGCCGGGCGGCGTCAGCGCGAGCTGCAGGCGCGCGATCGAGCAGTTGACGACGTCGTGCGCGCCGTCGCCGTCAGGGTCGACGTAGCGCCAGCCGGCGGCCGTCCCGGCGGGGACGCTCGCGCGCAGCTCGACGCTCACGCCGCGCTCGCCGGGCAGTCGCAGCTGGCAGCCGTCGACGCGCTCGGCGACGCGCAGCCCGCGCGCGGTGAGGCCGCCGAGACGCAGGCGCTGCCCGCCGAGCGAGAGCGCGCCGTTGGCGATCCACGGCGTCAGGCGGCCGCCGACGCGCACGCGCCCGAGCGCGACGTCGAGCCACGCGGAGTCGTCCTCGGCGAAGCCGACGCCGTGCAGCCAGATCCAGCGCTCGGCGTGCTCGGCGCCCCAGTTGTGGCCGACCATCCCGCGCCAGCCGTCGAGCTGCAGCTCGCGGTCGCCGGCTAGCAGCAGCGTGCCGTCGAAGCTCGCGTCGGGCGCTGGGCTCGTCAGCTTCGTGCGCGGCAGCGGCGCGCGGTAGAGCCACTCGCGCGGCAGGTGGCGCAGCTCCTCGGCGCGTGGCGCGAAGCGCAGCGCCCAGCTCGCCGGGCCGCATGCGCCGCGCGTGCCGTCCGGGCCGATCGAGCCTCCCTGCGCGTCGTCGCCGTCGCCGAGCGCGATCCAGCCGCCGTGCGGGACACGAAGGTCGTCGCTCGTCAGCTTGTGCATGAACGGGCGCCCGCGCGCGCCGTCGAAGACGGTGCACCACAGCGAGCCGTGCGCGCGCTGGCCGGGCGGCTTCTGCGCGGTGTGGCGGATCCAGACGCCGAGCGGCTGCGACGGCGCGACGGCGCGCACGTAGAACGACTCGTAACAGCCGCGCCGCGCGGGCGTGCGCGCGAACATCGTGCTCGCCTGCATCGCCGCGATCGTAGTCGTCGCGGCAGGCGCGCGGCAGGTCGGCGGGCGCGAACCTGCCAGGATGCCGGCCGATGAGGCGCGATTCCCTGGTCACGCTGCCGCCGGCGCTCGCGCGTCCGGGGACGCTCGCGCCGGGGCGCTACGTGCTCGCGATCGACGGCGGCGCGACGAAGACGCTCGCGGCGGTGCTCGACGTCGAGGAGCGCGTCGCGCACATCGACCAGAGCGGACCGAGCAACGAGGACGCCGTCGGCGCGAAGGCGGCCGTCGAGGCGCTGCTCGGCGCGGCCGATCGCGCGATGCGCCGCGCCGGCGTCGAGGAAACGGAGCTCGCCGCGACGGTGCTCGCCGTCGCGGGCACCGACACGGACGCGCTCGCACGAAACGTGGCGGCCGCGCGCAGCGAGGACTGGATCGTCGTCAACGACGTCGTCGGCGCGTGGGCGACGGCGACCGGCGCGCGGCCGGGTGTCGGCGCGATCTCGGGCACGGGCTCGAACGTCTTCGGCGTCGGTCCCGACGCGCGCACGTGGCGCGTCGGCGGCTGGGGGCACCTGCTCGGCGACGAGGGCAGCGGCTACTGGCTCGGCGTCGGCTCGATCCACGCGGCGCTCGCCGACCGCGACGGCTCGGGCCCGGAGACGGCGCTGAGCGACGCCGCGGTGCGCTTCTTCGGCGTCGATCGCATCGAGGCGCTCGCGCCGCTCGTCTACTCGAAGCCGCTGAGCAAGGACGAGATCGCACGCTTCGCGATCGAGACGTGTCGCTGCGCCGACGACGGCGACGCGGTCGCGCGCGCGCTCTACGAACGCGGCGCGGCCGAGCTCGCGAGGCAGATCGCGACGGTCGTCGAGCGGACGGGCCTCGGCGCCGATGGCGAGGAGTTCGCGGTCGGGCTGATCGGCAGCTCGTACAAGGCCGGCGCGGTGCTCGTCGACCCGCTCGTCGCGGCGGTCGTCGCGGCGGCGCCGCTCGCGCGTGTCGCGGTCGTCGACGATGCGCCGGTCAGCGGCCCGCTGCGGCTCGCGTTGCGCGCGTGCGGCCGCGACGACGCGCTGAGCGAGCGCGAGCTCGCGGCGCTCGTCGACGACGCGCTGCGCGCCGCGCGCACCTAGGCGACAGCCGCGACGCGCGCGTCGATCGCGGCGCGGTCGCCGATCGCGCCGGGTCCGCTGCCGGCGATGCGCACGGCGGCGGCCGCATTCGCGAACGCCGCCGCCGCGCCCGCCTCGGCGCCGTCGGCGAGCGCGATGAAGAACGCCGCCGCGAACACGTCGCCGGCGCCGACGTCGTCGCAGAGTGGCGCGACGGTCGGCACAACGACGTGCGCGAGCTCACCGTCGGGCAGGTGCAGCTCGGTCGGCGCCGCCGCCGCGGTAACGGCGACGATCGGCGGCGGCGCGCCGGCAGGCGGTGCGGCGAGCAGCGCGCTGCAGCTCTCGCGCTCGCTCTCGCTGAAGACGATCGCGTCGCAGCGTCGCGGCAGCAGCGACTCGTCGAGTGCGCAGTGGACGATCCGCCGGTCGCGCGCGGACCAGTCGCGCACGAGGCCCTGCGGCGTGACGCCGACGAAGCGTGCGTCGCCGCGCCAGTGCGTCGGCGTCTCGCGCGCGACCGGCGCGAGCTGGACGATCGCCGTGTCGAGCCGCACGTCGGCGTCGATCTCGCCGGCCCACGCGAGCATGCGTTGCGCACGCGAGCGCCCGACGCCCCACGTCTGCAGCGTCGTCGTGCGCTCGGCCTCGATCACGTCGAGCTCGAGCTCGTCGCGATACGGCGCGAGCAGCGCCTCGATCTCGGTGCGCACGCCGCGCGTGACGATCAGCGCGCGCGCGCCGAGGCGCGCGGCCTGCAGCGCGCTGTAGAACGCGCTGCCGCCCGCCCGGCGCGAGCCGTCGGCCATGACGTCGACCGTCACATGCCCAACCGTCGTGTAATCCACCGTCACGGTCACGGCGTATACCAAATCGAATGACCGCGCCGTCTGTTGTGCTTCCAGTGATGGCTCGAACGATCCGCACGTCGCTCGCCTGCCTCGCGCTGCTCGTCGCGTTCGCACAGGCGTCGCTCGGCAGCGCCGCCGCCGCGCCGCGCACGCCGCGCGGCGGGCACGTCTCGCCATATCCCGGCGGCGGCGTCTCGCGCCCGCGCGCGCACGCCGCGACGAGCTCGGGTGGGACGGCGACGCCGGGCGCCGGCGGCGCGCCGAGCGCGAGCACGACGCCGGCTGCCGGCGCGAAGCCGAAGAAGAAGAAGCCGGCGAGGCCGGCGCTCAAGGGCAACCCGCTGCGCGCGCTGCGCGCGTTCGAAGCGATGCAGCGCTACTACTACGTTCCCGGTTCGGGGTTGTATGCGGGCGAACCGTTCTCGTACCTGTGGCCGTTCTCGCAGGCGTTCGCCGCGACCGTCAGCATGTCGAACGTCCCGCACCTGCCGATCTCGCTCGCGACCGAACTTCACGCGCGCCTGATCGGACTGCGCGAGTACCTCGACGCGAACAACTCGGGCGCGCCCGAAGGCGTCTACACGAGCACGCTCGCCGCGTTCGACGGCACCGTCGCGCCGCCGACCGGCCCGGGCGGAGCGAAGTACTACGACGACAACGACTGGGTCGGCATCGAGCTCGCGCGGATCTACAAGCAGACGCACAACCCCGGCGCGCTCGGATACGCCGAGGGGATCATGGCGTTCGAGATGGCCGGCTGGTCGACCGACCAGACGCTCGCGTGCCCCGGCGGCATCCCGTTCTCGAACAGCGTCGAAAACGTCGAACGCAACACGGTCACGACGGCGCCGGCGGTCGAGCTCGGCGTGCAGCTGTACAAGCTCACCGGCAACGTCCAGTACCTGCAGTTCGCCGAAATGGCTTACAACTGGGTGCGCGCGTGCCTGCTGCAGTCGAGCGGCCTGTATGCCGATCACATCCGCCCGCACGGCGTCATCGACCCGACGCTGTGGAGCTACAACCAGGGCACGATGATCGGCGCCGGGACGTTGCTCTACCAGGCGACCGGCAACGCCGGCTACCTCTACCAGGCGCGCCAGACCGCGAACGCCGCGCTCGCCTACTACGCGCCGCAGCGCCTCGGCGAAGAAAACCCGTTCTTCGTCTCGGTCTACTTCCGCAACATCCTCTACCTCGACTCGGTCACACGCGACCCGCCGGGGCCGAAGCTCGCGCAGGCGTACGTCGATTACGCGTGGGAACACCTGCGCAACAGCAGCGACATCTTCGTCGCCGGCTCGCCGGCGTCGGCGCAGCTGCTCTACCAGGCCGCGATCGTGCAGATCTACGCGCTGCTGTCGTCCTCGCCGAGCACGTACTTCTGATCGCCGCGCGGCGCCCCGCGCACAGCGCTAGGCTGCCGGAGATGGCCGACGCCGCGAACATGATCACCGCCGACGGGCTCGCCGAGCTGAAGGACGAGCTCGCCGCGCTCGAGGGCGATGGTCGCCGCGAGATCGCCGAGCGGATCAAAACCGCGCGCGAGTGGGGCGACCTGAAGGAGAACAGCGAGTACCACGACGCGAAGAACGACCAGGCGCACCTCGAGACGAAGATCGCGCGCCTACGCGAGCGGATCGCCGCGGCCGTCGTCGTCGAGAACACCTCCGCCGACTCCGGCGACGTCGTCGGCTTCGGCTCGTCGGTGCACGTGCGCGACCAGAACGGCGTCGAGCAGACGTGGAAGATCGTCAGCTCGCACGACGCCGCGCCGGCCGACGGACGGCTGTCGGTCGAATCGCCCGTCGCCGCCGCGCTGCTCGGGCGCGCGCCCGGCGATAAGACGTCGGTCTCGCTGCCGAAAGGCACACGCGAGCTGACGATCCTCGCCGTCGACTGACGGCCGAGGGCCTTCGCTGGCCGATCTTCGATCGGTCTGTGTCCTCGGTCGCTCGCGTGCAGAGCGCGCCACGCTCCCTGCGTCCTTGATCCGCTCGACCCTCGGCCGTCAGTCGCGTAGTGCGGCCGACTCGCGGCTGTCAGTCCAGTAACGCGGCCGACCCCTCGGCTGTCAGTCGCGCGATGTCAGCGTCGTTGCGCGGCGGATTCGGCGCACGAACGGCTTCGGGCGGGAGCTGTAGAGGCGCTCGCCGTCGCGCATTGCGCGCTTGCGCAGGCGCTTGCGGCGCCGCGCGATCATCTTCAGCAGCGCCTTGCGCGAGCGGCGGCCCGGCGCGGCGGCGCCTGAGCGCGACTCGGCGCGTACGTGCTCGGCGAGCACGCCGAGGTCGTGCTCTTCGCCGAGCAGTTCGCCGAGTTCGTCGGCGCGGCGTGCGACGGCGCCGACGAACGCCGCGCGCTTGCGGTCGCGCTTGCGCGTCTTGCGCTTGGCCGTTTCGCGCGCACGTCGATCGGCGTTCGCGCGGTCGAGCATTTCGGCGACGTATCGCAGGTCCTTGACGCGTTTGCGCCATTCGTGCAGGCGACGCCCGCTCGTGCGCTTGCCGGCTGCGCGCGCCGCGCGCCGCATCCGCTTGCGTCCCTTGCCGTAGATGCGCGAGAGCGCCGGTTCGAGCGCGTCGATCTGCTCGATCGCCGCGAGCTCCCACGTCGCGCAGCGCGCGCGCAGCCCGAGCAGCTCGGCGAGCATCCCGTCGCCGGCCGCGTCGGCGAGCGCGCGCTCGGCCGCGCCGTCGCGTTCCATCTTCATACGCGCTCTCAGGCGCCGCACTGCGCGCCGGCCGCCGAGCTGCTTCGGGTGGCGGTCGATCAGCGCGTCGAGCGTGCTCAGCAGGACCTCGGCGTCGCGCGCTTGCGCAAGGCGCCTGCCGGCGTCGCGCACGACCGCGCTCTCGCGCTCATACGCGTTCTCGCCGAGCACGTCCTCGAGCAGTCGCAACAGCGCGCGCAGGCGCTTGAGCGCCTTGCGCGCCTCGTGCACGCGCTCCTGCGGCGAGCCCCGCGCGCCGCGCAGCGCGTCGAGTGCGGTATCGATCTGCCCGAGCGCGATCCGGCGCAGGCCGTCGCCCGGCCGCTCCTCGGCGGCCAGCGCGAAGCGCCGCTCGCGCTTGCGCCGCTTCGCGCCCTCGCGCCGCTCGCGCTCGACGCGCGCAAGCGCGACGCCGACGCCGACCGCGACCGTCGCCGCGAGCGTTGCCGCGACAGGCGCGACAATCGAGCGATGTCCGAATTGCCGCCGACTGCGTGGTGGACGGTGCGCCGCGCTGCGAACCGCAAGCCGGCTACGTATCGATGTCCGCTTTGTCGTCAACATCTGCCCGCGCTCAGCGAGCATATGCTGATCGCGCCCGAAGGCGACACGCGCCGCCGCCGCCACGCGCACACCGACTGCGTGCTCGCCGCGCGCGAGCGAGGCGAGCTGCCGCTGCGCGAGGACTGGCTGCGCGCACAGCCGCGCGCGCCGTCGCTGTTGCGGCGCCTGCTGCGACGGCGCGCCTGAGCGTCCGCGCCGCTCAGGACGGCGGCGGCGCCTGGTAGTAGACGTGGTCGGGTTCGACGCGCAGGATCACGCGCTGTTCGCCCGGCTGGCGCAGCGGGTAGCTGTCTACGCCGAGGTACTTCTTCGCGAGCGAGTCGATGTGCTCGTCGGCGCCGTCGTGCGTGCGCTCGACGACGTGCCCGCGAATCTCGACGTACTCGTACGGGTTCTCGAGGTTCTGCACCGCGAGCGTCACACGCGCGTCGCGCTCGAGGTTGCGCGGCCACGCGCGCCCCTCGGCCGAGTTGACGACCGGCTTGCCGTCCTCCACGTCGACCCACACAGGCGAGACCTGCACCGACCCGTCCGCACGCAGCGTCGCCACGTTCGCGAAGTTCTTGCTCTCGAGCAGCGCCTGTGCCGGCGCCTCGATCGTCGCGCTCATCCGTCAACCCCTTTCTCGAAGATCATCACGTCGCCGCTCACGATAGGACGCCGCACACGTAAAGGACGTCAGGGGTCAAGCGATACAAGGACGCAGGGAGCGTGGCGTACTCCGTACGCGAGCGACCGAGGACGCCGTAGCGCGCCGGCCCCTGGCGTGCTAGTTGCGTTCTGCGGCCGGCGGGATCTTGCCGAGCGGCACGAGCTGCCCGTTGTTGAGCGCGAACGTCACGTGCGCTTCGCCGCCGCTCGGGCTGCTCAGCGCGTCGCCCTTGCGGTACAGCGCGTACGCGAGCGTCACTTCGGTGTCGCTCTGGCTGACGACCTTGACCGTCGCGCTCGGTTCCTTCGTGTCCGTCCCGAGGTAGTGCCCGCCGATGAAGAAGAACGCCTGCTGGCCGTAGCCATCGCTCGAGCCCGTGCGCGTGCCGACGAGCACGCGCAGCGTTTGGTTCGAGTGGTATTCGGCCGTGTTGTTCGGCGTGTAGCCGCGCGCGCGCACGACCGCCGCCGCGCCGCTCGCGCCTTCGGCCTTCGTTTCGCCCTGCGTGAACGCCGGCTCCGGCGCCGAGCGCGTCGTCGTCGTGCCAGCGCCCGTGCTCGTCGTGCTCGTGCCGGTGCTCGCCGGCGTCGTGCTCGTCGCAGTGCTCGCCGTCTGCGCCGGCGTCGTCTGCGCCGTGCCCGTCGTCTGCTGCGCCGGCGGCGCGCTCGAGACCGTCACCGTCTTCGTCCCCGAGCCGCACGCCGACAGCAGCAGCGCCGCGCACAGCGCCGCCGCGCTCGCCGGCAGGATCGACCGAAGTCCGCTCATCCATCCATCGTATTCGCCGCCCGTCGCGCTCTCCCTCGCTCGACCGCGCCGCTTGCACGATCGCTGGCGCGGCGTCGCTCCTGCACGGCGGGCATGTCGTCTTCCGATCCAAATTATTAGCGACTGCTAAGCTACGCGCACGAACTCGAAAGGAGCAACGATGAGCAGCACGTCGCGAAGCAACCGCTGGACCCTGGGCATCGTCTCGGTCGCCCTCTTCATGGTCGTCCTCGACAACCTCGTCGTCAGCGTCGCGCTGCCGACGATCCATCGCGATCTCGGCGCCTCGATCCAGTCGCTCGAGTGGACCGTCAACGCGTACGTCCTCTCCTACGCCGTCCTGCTGCTCACCGGCGCCGCGCTCGGCGACCGCTTCGGGCGCAAGCGCATGTTCCTGCTCGGGCTCGCCGTCTTCACCGGCGCCTCCGCGCTCGCCGCGCTCGCGCGTTCGAGCGATCTGCTGATCGCCGCGCGCGCCGTGCAGGGCGCCGGCGCCGCGATCGTCACGCCGCTCACGCTCACGCTGCTCGCCGAGGCGTTCCCCGCCGAACGTCGCGGCATGGCGATCGGCGTCTGGTCGGGCGTCTCCGGCGTCGCCGTCGCGCTCGGCCCGCTCGTCGGCGGCGCCGTCGTCCAGGGCATCTCCTGGCACTGGATCTTCTGGCTCAACGTCCCGATCGGCATCGTCCTCGCGCCGCTCGCCGCGCGCTGGCTGTCCGAGAGCCGTGGCCCCTACGGCAAGCTCGACCTGCGCGGCCTCGCGCTCGCCTCGACCGGGCTCTTCGGGCTCGTCTTCGGGCTCGTCCGCGCGCAGTCGCTCGGCTGGACGAGCGTTACCGTCGTCGCCTCGCTCGCCGCCGGCGTCGCGCTGCTCGTCGCCTTCGTCCTCGTCGAGCGGCGCACGCGCGAGCCGATGCTCCCGATGTCGTTCTTCGCCAAGCGCTCGTTCGCCGTCACGAACGTCGCCTCGCTGAGCATGTACTTCGGCATGTTCGGCTCGATCTTCTTCCTCTCGCAGTACATGCAGAACGTCCTCGGCAACTCGCCGCTGCAGGCCGGCCTGAAGCTGCTCGTCTGGACCGGCGGCACGATGATCGTCGCGCCGCTCGCCGGCGTCTTCTCCGAGCGCCTCGGCAGCCGCCCGTTCATGTTCGCCGGTCTCGCCCTGCAGGCCGGCGCGCTCGCGTGGCTCGACAGCATGTTCACGACGCACCTCGCTTACACCGCCATGCTCGTCCCGTTCTTCATGGCCGGCGCCGGCATGGCGCTCGTCTTCGCCCCGTCTGCCAACGCCGTCCTCTCCTCCGTCCGCACCGACCAGGCCGGCCAGGCCTCCGGCGCCAACAACATGATCCGCGAGGTCGGCGGCGTCCTCGGCGTCGCCGTCCTCGCGACCGTCTTCACCGGCTCTGGCGGCTACACCTCGCCGCAGGCGTTCGTCGACGGCCTGATCCCCGCGATCTGGGTCGGCGTCGCCGTGCTCGGCGCCGGTGCGCTCGTCGTCCTCGCCTTCCCGTTCGGCGCGCGTAAGAGCGCCGCCGTCGCCGATCGCGCCGAGGCGTCCGCCGCCGAGGGAGGCCTCGAGCTCGCCGGCGCCGACCGCGTGCACGGCGCGCCGTCGCGCGGAGCGAGCGCTGGCGCGTGCGAGCCCGTCGTGGTAGGAAGAGGTACGTGAGCACGCAGACGAAGACCGCCCGCCGGCGCGTCCCCGCCGCCGAGCGGCGCGAGGAGCTGATCGCCGCGGCCGTACACGAGTTCGCGCACGGCGGCCTGCACGGCACGCCCGTCGAGCGCATCGCGCGCCGCGTCGGCGTCGCGCAGCCGTACGTCTTCAGCCTGTTCCCGAGCAAGCGCGACCTGTTCATCGCCGCGCTCGAGCGCGGCTTCGACCGCGTCGCCGACGCCTTCCGCGCCGGCGCCGCCGAATACGAGGACGGCACCGCGCCCGCCGACTGCGACGACGCGCTCGACGCGATGGGTCGCGCCTACAAGGGCCTGCTCGCCAGCGATCGCGACTACCTGATGCTCCAGCACCAGTCCTACGCCGCCTGCGACGACGACGTCGTCCGCGCCTGCGTCCGCCGCCGCTACGCCGCGCTCGTAGAGCTCGCGCGCGAGCTCTCGCACGCCGAGCCAGAGCGGCTCGACGACTTCATCCGCCACGGCATGGCGCTCAACGTCGCCGCCGCGCTCGGCGTCGAAGACCTCTCGATCGGCTGCTCGTGGGTCGCCGACGAGCTGCGCACCGACGCATAGCCTGAGCCGGCCACGCCGGTTGCTCGGCGTGCCGACGGGGTAGGATCAGCGCATGTCCGCATCGGCACAGATACCCGGGACGCCGTCCGGCGGCGACGCGTCGAAGCTCGATCAGCGCCGCAAGCGTGAGCTGCGCCGGCAGATCGGCGTCGCGATCCTCGCGATCCTGATCACGCTGTTCGCCGTCTTCAACCTCAACGAGGTCAAGGTCAGCTACATCTTCGGCTCCGGCAAGGCGCCGCTGATCATCGTCATCGTCATCTCGATGCTCGTCGGCATCGTCATCACGTATCTCGCCGAACGGCTGCCCCGGCGCAAACGGCGCTAGCGCCCGCCCGCTCGGGGCCGCGCCAGTGCGCTCGTCTGTGCCCAAAGCGCTCAGCGCACGCCGGCGCCGACCGCCGACGGTGCGTTCGCGTCGTCCTCGATCACGAGCTCGGCCGCCTGCTCGGAGCCGAGGAACGGCGTCAGCACGATGTACGTCAGGTAGTCCGCCAGCACCGACAGAAGCTGGATCTGCCCGCTCGCGACGTGGCAGCGCACGGTGTGCGACAGCGCCCCCGCGACGCCCTGCACGGCGAGCGCGCTGCGCGCCTGCTCCGGCGCGCCTTCGGTCAGCCGCGTCGCGATGCCCAGCGCGAGCGCGACGTTGCGCTCGATCGCCTCCGGCCCCGCTGCGAACGCGCCTTCGGCGATCGTCTGCGCATAGACCGGATGGTCGGTCAGGTAGCCCAGCAGCTCGCCGATCGTGCGGCGCACCGCGTACGGCCAGTCCGCCGAGCACAGGTCCGGATCGGAGGCCAGCGCGATCAGCTGCTCGCCGAGCATGTCGAGCGCCGCCAGGAAGCACTCCTCCTTGCCGGCGAACAGCTCGAAGAAGGCGTCGACCGGGACGTCCGCCGCGTCGGCGATCTGCGGCGCGCTGAGCTCGCGGTAGCCCTCGACGACCGCCAGGTGCAGCGCGTGCTCGAGCAGACGCTCGCGCTCGTCGCCGCGCTCAAGCGCCGCGCGCGCGTCGACCGCCGGCGGCTTGCGGCCCTGCGCGAGCGCGCGGTGTGCGCGCTCGGCGAGCCGCTCGGCCAGGCGTTTCGCGGCCGGCGTCTGGAACAGCAGCGTCCAGCGGAACATCTCGTCGGCGAGCTGCGGCGCCGTCTCGGCAGACCCCTCGCGCACGCAGCGCGACATCGCCGCGTGCAGGCCGCCCGCGATGCCGCGGATCACCGGGCCCGGCAGCGGGCTCGACGGCGAGCCGTGTTCGAGCGCGCCGGCGAGCATCTGCTCGAACGTCGCCGACGCGCGGCGCAGCCGCAGCAGCGCCGGCGCGCCGACCTTCGGCGCCTCGACGATCACGAGGTTCGCGCTCTTGCGGTGCTCGCTGATCGCGTGCGTCAGCTCGCCGAACGCAGCGTGCATGCGCGTCTGCACGTCGCCGCCCGCCGCGCGGTACGCCGCGCTGACGCGCCCGGCGCCGCGCGCCGCGATCACGTCGTACGTCGCCAGGAAGCACTCCTGCTTGTTCGCGAACTGCTCGTAGAACGAGCGCCGCGAGACGCCCGCCAGCCCGACGACCTGCTTGACGCTCGTGCGCTCGTAGCCGTTCGCCGCGACCGCCTCGATCATCGCGCCGTGCATCCGGTTGCGCTGGTTGCGTACGACCTCATCCGCGCCGAGGCTGTGCGGTCCGTGCGGCAGCCGTTCGTAAAGCGGCGACAGCGTACGCTTCGTCGCGCCCCCGCCCGGTTGCGTGCTCTCCGTCCTTGACATTCGATCCCCTCGAATCGCCCGGTGATCTGAAACCTGCTGCTACCTGACTGCCTAATCAGTTAATCAGGATCGTTTCACGTCGGCGATTCTTTGTCTACATTGAACCGACGCGACGCTAGCACGTCGTCACAGACAAACAGTCTCTTAAAGTCAACTCCCCCTGGGCCGGCATCGAGGTCCTGGGCCCGCGGTCCTCGACCTGTGGCGCACGCACGCACGCGCGATGCGCTCAGCGCAGGACGCCCTTGACCGCGAGGATCGCGATCCCCATCGTCACGCCGACGGCCGCCTTCAGCAGGAGTTCGCCCGGCGTCGAGCGTGCACGGATGCCCGCCAGCAGCTCGAACACGACGATCGTCACGACCGCCGTGCGCAGCGCCGCCGTCACGCCCGATTCCTGGCTCGCGCCGACGAGCCATGCGATCAGGAGCGCGAGCAGCGGGATCGCCGCGCCGCGGACGATCGCCCAGTCGTGCGCGAGCGTCCGGCCGAGCGTCCGCACCGTCAGCCGCTCGCCGGTCTCGAGCCGGCGGCCGAGCAGGTCTGCGTAGGAATGCGCGAGCCAGTACAGCAGGACCGCGAAGACCGCCGATGCGAACGCGTCGAGGTAGCTCTCGTGGCGGCCGCTCTCAGCCGCCATCAGCGTCCCGACCGTGATCACGCCGTAGACGACCCCCGCCGCGTTGCCCGCCGGGACGAGTCGTTTGGCAAGAAGGCCGTTTTTACTTACCATTTAGTGCTTCGCTGCGCCGTGTTAAGGAAAGCCGGCAAAGATCATCTCGATGCGGAGAGGGACCCGACAGAAGGTAGTCGCAGCAGCGGCCGTTGCCGTGCTGCTCGCCGGCGGCGCGATCGCCGCCGTCTCCGCGACCGGCCAGAGCAGCGCCGGCAAGCATCGTGTCGCGGCGGGCCGCGCGCGCGACCTCGCGACGGCCGCCGCCTACCTCGGCACCTCGACCGCCGAGCTCTCCCGTGAGCTGCGCTCCGGCAGGTCGCTCGCGCAGATCGCCGGCGCCACCGGCGACGGCAAGTCGGCGCAGGGCCTGACAGCCGCGCTCGAAGCCGCCAAGAAGGCGCGTCTCGCGAGCACCGCCAGCCGCCTCTCGGCGCGTGTCGGCAACGAGGTCAACCGCCCCGGCGGGCCCGTCGGCGGCCCCGAATCCGCCGCCGAGCGCCTGCGCCTGCTGTTCGCGACGCCGCGGCGCCTCGGCCAGGCCGCCGCCGCCTACCTCCGAACGAGCGCCGCCGCGCTGCAAGCCGAGTTGCGTTCCGGCAGGACGCTCGCGCAGATCGCCGACGCGACCGCCGGCAGGTCGCGGGCCGGGCTGGTCGGCGCGCTCGTCGCCGCCGAGCGGCGCACGCCGTTGAACGCACGCACCGCCGCGCACCTCAGCGCCAAGCGGCGCGCGCGGCGCGAACAGCGGCTGACGCACCACGCGCAGCGGCTCGTCCAGCGCAAGTTCGTCGCCGCCGGGTCTTCGTAGCTTCGCCGCCGCACGCCGCTCGCGGCTAAAGCTGCGGCGCGCTCGCGCCGAGAACTGATCGCGGAAGGCCACAGGTCATCCGGGTAGAGGGCGACCGTGGGGCTAAGTGTCTCGGCCCCCGGTCGCTCGATAACCCGACCGCCGATCGCGTAACGGGCTCCCCGCTAGGCTCTCCGCCCATGCGCGACGCCGTCATCTGCGAACCGCTGCGCACGGCCGTCGGCGGCTTCGGCGGCGTCTTCCGCGACGTGCCGCCGGCGAGGCTCGCCGCGACCGTCATCGAAGAGCTCGTGCGCCGCACGTCGCTGCCCGCCGGCGAGATCGACGACGTGATCCTCGGGCAGGGCTACGCCAACGGCGAGGCGCCCGCGATCGGTCGTGTCGCCGCGCTCGACGCCGGGCTCGGCGTCGAGGTTCCCGGCCTGCAGGTCGATCGTCGCTGCGGCGCCGGCCTGCAGGCGATCACGCTCGGCTGCATGGAGGTGCAGACCGGCGTCGCCGACGTCGTCCTCGCCGGCGGCGTCGAGAGCATGAGCCAGGCCGAGTTCTACGCGACCGGCATCCGCTGGGGCGTAAAGGGCGGCGGCGTCGAACTCGCCGACCGCCTCGCGCGCCCGCGCGTGACCGCCGGCGGCATCCGTCATCCCGTCGCCGGCGGCATGATCGAAACGGCCGAGAACGTCCGCCGCGAGTACGGCGTCTTGCGCGCCGACCAGGACGAGCTCGCGCTGCGATCGCACCGGCTCGCCGTCGCCGCGCAGGACGACGGCACGTTCGCCGAGGAGATCGTCCCCGTCACCGTCACCACGCGCCGCGAGCAGCGCGTCATCGACCGCGACGAGCACCCGCGTGCCGACACGACGCTCGAGCGGCTCGCCGCGCTGAATCCGATCATGGCGCGCACCGACCCCGACGCGACCGTCACCGCCGGCAACGCCAGCGGCCAGAACGACGGCGCCGCGATCTGCATCGTCACGCACCCCGAGAAGGCCGCCGAGCTCGGCCTGCAGCCGTTCGCGCGGCTCGTCTCCTGGGCCGTCGCCGGCGTCGCGCCCGAGACGATGGGCATCGGCCCGATCCCTGCGACCGCGCGTGCGCTGCAGCGTGCCGCGCTCTCGCTCGCCGACCTCGACCTGATCGAGCTCAACGAGGCGTTCGCCTCACAGGCGCTCGCCGTGCTCCGCGAGTGGGACCTGCCCGACGGCCTCGCGCGCGTCAACGTGCACGGCTCGGGCATCTCGCTCGGCCATCCGATCGGCGCGACCGGCGGGCGGATCATGACGACGCTCCTGCGCGAGCTGCGCCGGCGCGGCGCGCGCTACGGCCTCGAGACGATGTGCATCGGCGGCGGGCAGGGCATGGCCGCCGTTTTCGAGAACCTCACCGAGTAGGCTTCCGCGCGAGCGAGCGACCCGGGGGGTGGCGGCATGACCGGCGTTCTATACGGCTTGGCGCAGTTCTGCGTGCGACGACGGTTCTTCGTGCTCGGCGTCTGGCTGGTCGTCGCGATCGCGCTGGTCGCGATCTCGCACCGGCTCGGCGACAACACGAACGACAACCTGTCGCTGCCCGGGACCGACAGCCAGCGGGCGACCGACGCGCTCGCGCAAGTCGTTCCCCGACCAGGCCAACGGCACGAGCCCGATCGTCCTGCACGCCAAGAGCGGCAAGCTGACCGAATCGAAGTACGCGAAGGCCGTCAACGAGGCGGCCGCCGGACGTCGCCAAGGCGCCGCAACGTCGCCTCGGTCGTCAACCCGCTCACGCCGCAGGGCGCCTCGAGCGCTGAGCAAGGACCAGACGACCGGCTACCTGTCGGTGACGCTGGCGGTCAGCCCCGGCGAACTGTCCGTCGGCGAAGCGCAGGAAGATCATCGACGCGGCGCCAAGCCGGCGAAGGCCGCGGGACTGGAGGTGCGAGACCGGCGGCCAGCTCGGCCAGAAGGTCTCGAAGCCCTCGACCGAGTCGAGCGAGCTGATCGGGATCATCGCCGCGATGGTGATCCTCACGTTCACGTTCGGCACGGTCGTCTCGATGCTGCTGCCGATCCTCACCGCGATCGTCGCGCTTGCTGTCGACGCTGGCGATCATCCGCATGCTCGGGCACGTCGCGACCGTGCCGACGGTCGCGCCGACGCTCGCGACGATGATCGGGCTCGGCGTCGGCATCGACTACGCGCTGTTCATCGTCACGCGCCACTTCCGCGGGATGCACGACGGCCTCGCACTGGACGAGTCGATCGCGCGCGCCGCCGCGACGTCCGGCGGCGCGGTGTTCTTCGCCGGCGGCACGGTCACGATCGCGCTCGTCTCGCTCGCGGTCGCCGGCATCCCGCTGGTCACGACGATGGGCCTGATGGCCGCGATCGCGGTCGTCGTCGCGGTGCTCGGCGCGCTGACGCTGCTGCCCGCCGTGCTCGCGATCGTCGGCCCGCACATCAACTCGCTGCGCGTTCGCCACCCGCGTCCCGAGTCGAAGGCGCACGAGGGGCTGTGGGCGAAGTGGGCGCACGAGATCGCGCAGCTAGCCGTCGGTCGCCGGGCTCGCCGCGCTCGCGATCCTGATTCCGCTGACGATCCCACTGCTGTCGCTCACGCTCGGCCAGCAGGACAACGCCGCGCTGTCGACGTCGACGACCGCGCGCAAGGCGTACGACCTGCTCTCGAAGAGCTTCGGCCCCGGCATCAACGGGCCGCTGCTCGATCGCCGTCACGCTCGGCTCGCCGGCGAAGGCGCCGGCGCAGCCGAGCGCCGCGGGCGGATCGAAGTCCTCGGCGGGCGGCTCGAAGTCATCGTCGGGCAGCGACCCGCGCGCCGGCGACCCGCGCCTGCAGACGCTGCAGAAGGACGTCGCGCGACCGCCGGCGTCGCCGCGGTCACGCCGATCCAGATCGACAGGCCGGCACGACCGCGTACTTCAACGCGATCTCGACGAAGGGCCCGGCCGAAGACGGCGACGACCGGGCTCGTCGAAAAGCTGCGCGCGAGCGTGATCCCGAGCGCCGAGAAGGGCACCGACATGAAGGCCGACGTCGGCGGCAGCACCGCCGGCTACATCGACCTCGCGTCGCGGATCTCCGAACAAGCTCCCGCTGCAGATCCTCGTCGTGATCGCGCTCAGCTTCGTGCTGCTGATCCTCGCCTTCCGCACCGCCGTGATCCCGGCGCAGGCCGCCGTCATGAACCTGCTCTCGATCGGCGCCTCCTACGGCGTGCTGACGGCGATCTTCCAGTACGGCTGGCTCAGCGAGCGTGATCGGCCTCAGCGGGCCCGTCCCGATCGTCTCCTACGTGCCGCTGTTCATGTTCGCCGTCCTGTTCGGGCTATCGATGGACTACGAGGTGTTCCTCGTCAGCCAGATCGAGGAGCACGTTCACGCCGGTGAGGACAACCGCAGCTCGGTCGTCTCCGGGCTCGTCACGAGCGCGCGCGTGATCACCGCCGCCGCCGCGATCATGGTGTTCGTGTTCGGCAGCTTCGTGCTCAACGGCGATCCGACGATCAAGCAGTTCGGGATCGGTCTCGCCGTCGCCGTCGTGCTCGACGCGACCGTCGTGCGCTGCCTGCTCGTCCCCGCGCTGATGCTGCTGATGGGGCGCGTCAACTGGTGGATGCCCAAGTGGCTCGACCGCGTCGTTCCGCACGTCAGCATCGAGGGCGCCGAGTTCTTCAAGGAACGCGACGGCGCCGCGCTCGGCACGGCGGGGTCGGCTCCGGCCGCCGCCGCCGCTCCGGCCGGCCCCGACGCCTGAGCTCGCCGCTACAGCACGATCTGCGTGCAGACGAAATGCGCCGCGAGGCGCTCGCCGCGATGTACGTTCACCTGCCACACGTGCGTGCGTCCGCCGACGTGCAGCGGGACGCCGAGTGCCGTCAGCTCGTCGCCGTCGCGCGCCGATGAGATCACGTTCGTCTTCAGCTCGACCGTCGTGAAGCCGCGGCCCTCGGGCAGGTGGCGCATCGTGCCCCACGCGGCGACCGTGTCCGCGAACGCGACCCACGCGCCGCCGTGCACGTACCCCATCGGGTGCAGGTGACGCCGGTCGACGCGCATCCGCCCGCGCACGTGCTCGTCGGTGATCTCCGTCAGCTCGATGCCGAGGTCGCCCGGGAACGACCCCGGCAGGATCTGCGTGCTCAGCTCGGGCGTGATCGTCTGATTCGTCTCGGTCACGGGCGCGGAGTCTCGCAGAGTAGGATCCGATCCTGATGTCAAGCCCAATCGAGCTCGTCGACGACCTCGTCTACGACGTCGGCGCACACAAGGGCGAGGACACCGCCTACTACCTCGCCAAGGGCTACCGCGTCGTCGCCTTCGAGGCCAACCCCGAGCTCGTCCGCGCCTGCGCGCGGCGCTTCTCCGCCGAGATCGAAGCCGGGCGCCTGACGCTCGTCGAGGGCGCGATCACCGACTCCGGCGCCGCGAGCGTGCGCTTCTATCGGCACCCGCTCAGCACGTGGGGCACGACGAGCGACGAGATGGTCACGCGCAACCTGATGGTCGCCGCCAGTGAAGTGATCGACGTTCCGGCCGTCGACTTCGCCGCGAAGCTCCGCGAAACCGGCATGCCGTCATTCATGAAGATCGACATCGAGGGCTCGGACATGCTCTGCCTCGGCGCGCTGCTCGACTTCGATGTGCGCCCGCAGTCGATCAGCGTCGAGTCGCACAAGACCGACTTCTCGCGCCTGCTCGCCGAGTTCGCGCTGCTTGAGCGCCTCGGCTACGACCGCTTCGCCGTCGTCCAGCAGGGCGGCATCGCCGGGCGCGTCCTGCAGACGCGCCGGCTCGACGGCAGCGCGCTGACGTTCCGCTTCGAAGAGGACTCGAGCGGGGCGTTCGGCTCCGATGTCGGCCCGTGGCTCGACCATCGCCGCGCGATCAAGCGCTACAAGCGCGTCTTCCTCGCCTACCGTCTGATCGGCGCCAAGTCGCTGCTGCGCCAGACGCGCATCGGACGGCGCCTGCACGGCATCGCGCTGCGGCGGCTCAAGCGGCCGCTGCCCGGCTGGTATGACACGCACGCCGCGCGCAGCTCCGACATGCGCGCGCCGACGTTCGCGCCCGGCGCGCGCGCTTAGCGGCCGCGCCGCCGCCCGCTCCGCTCCGCCGCCGTCGCTCGTTTGCGATGAAGTGGGCGCGCACGCCCGCGAGGAAGGATCGCGTCGCCGCGGAGTCTCCTTTGACCAGCGGGTGAAGACCGGCGAGACCAGCAGGCGAGACCGGCGAATTCGCTTAATCGTCAACCGCAGGAGTGACAATGTTCAAGAGCAGGACTTCACGGTTTCACGCGGCCGGCCTCGCCGCGCTCGCAAGCACGGCGCTGTTGATCTCGGCGTGCGGCAGCGGCACAGGCACGACCGCGAGCACGAGCACGCAGGCCGCGAACACGAGCACACAGGCCGCGACCGCCTCGACGTCGAGCGCGAAGACGCCCGTCTCGAACAGCGCCGTCGCGATCGGCACCGCGAAAGGCAGCGACGGGACCTACCTGACGAGCAGCTCAGGACGAGCGCTCTACCTGTGGACGGCCGACAGCGGTGGCATGTCGAGCTGCTCCGGCGCCTGCGCGAGCGCATGGCCGCCGCTGACGACGAGCGGCGCGCCGACCGCCTCGGGCGGCGTCAACGCAAGCCAGCTCGGCACGATCACGCGCTCCGACGGGAGCAAGCAGGTGACCTACAACGGCCACCCGCTCTACTACTTCGCCGGCGACACCGGCGCCGGCAAGACGACCGGGCAGGGCAGCGACGGCTTCGGCGCCAAGTGGTGGCTCGTCGCGCCGTCGGGCAGCGCGATCACGGCGAGCGCATCCGTGAGCGGCGCCGCGAGCGGATCGTCCGGCGGCGGCTCCTCGAGCGGCGGCGGCGAATCGTCGAGCGGATCGTCGGGCTCGAGCGGCTGGAGCTAGCCGCCGTGCGCGCGCTCGCCGCGAAGCCGAGCACCGGCGCCCGCGGCGGGCCGCGCGCGTATGCATTCGCGCGCAGCCGTCGATCGACCTCGACAGAGCCGCGCCCGATCGGGCGGTGGGCGTTCGCCGGGTTCGCGATCACGTCGTTCGGCGGCCCGCTCGCGCTCGCCGCGCTGATCGCGCCCGGCGCCGTTGCCGACGCGAGCTCCTCGGCCGGCCTCGCGACGCTCGCCGCCGCCGTCGTCTTCCTCGCGCCGCTTGCGATCTGGTTGCGCTACGCGCGCCACGTCCACAGCGCCGGCGGGCTCTACGCGTTCGTCGAGGCCGCCGCCGGGCGGCGCCTCGCGCTCGCGCAGGCCGCGATCTGGACGGTCAGCTACCTGCTGTACATCGTCTACACGACCGTCCAGGTCGTCTATGACGTGCTGCCCGACGTGATCCCCGGCGAGCGGCGCGTGCAGACGGCGCTCGCGCTGCTGATTCCCGTCGCGCTCGTCGCCGTCATGGCCGCCGGGCGCGCCGCCGCGCTCGCGCTCGCCGGCGCGATCGCGCTCGGACAGCTCGCGCTCGCCGGCGCGCTCGACGGCGTGACACTCGCGCACGTCGCGACTCCGTCGTCCTCGTTCGGCGCCGGCGCGTCGACCGGCTCGTTCGCGAGCGCCGGTGCGCAGACGTCGCTGCTGTACATCTGCGGCAGCCTGCCGTTGTTCCTCGGCGGCGAGGTCGCTCGGCCGGTCGCGACGATCAGGCGCGGCCTGCTCGGCGCGTTCGCGCTGACCGCCGTGCTCGTCATCGCCGCCGTCGCGCCGCTGGCCGCCGCGCCGGGCATCATGCGCACCGAGATCCCCGGCGTCAGCGTCGCGCAGCAGTTCGCCGGCCACGACCTCGGCGTCGCGATCGGCGTCGGCGTCGCCGCGAGCATCGTCGGCGTGATGCTCGCCGAGTACTTCGCGCTCAGCCGCCTCATGCATGCCGTCGGCGCATGGCCCGTGCGACGCTGCGTCCTCGCGATCGGCGCCGTGCTGCTGCTTGCCGCGCCGATCGTCCTGATCGACCCACACGGCATCTACGACGCCCTGCTCAAGCCCTCACTCGCCGCGCTCTGGCTCAGCCAGCTGATCGTCTTCGCCGTCTTCCCGCTCTTCGCGAGGCGGCACGCGCAGCGGATGCTGCCCGCGTGGACGCTCAGCCTCGTCGCAAGCGGCTTCGCCGTCTACGGACTCTCGACCGTGTTCACGAGCGCGTCGAGCTGAGGCGCTCGGGCTCCCCCAATGAGCCACCCCTCGTGCTCGGGCTAAGCCCAGCAGCGGACTCGAACCGCTGACCCCTTCCTTACCATGGAAGTGCTCTACCAACTGAGCTAGCTGGGCGGGAGAGGGCACTGTACCGCGGTGCGGCGCGCTCAGTCCCCGGGCGTGACCGTCGTCACCGGCAGCCCCATGCCGGTGATCTTGCTCGGCAGGTCGAGCTTGAGCCAGTGCGAGAGTTTCGACGGCAGCGTCGAGACGATCACCTCGTCGAACCCGCGCAGGTTGATCGCGTCTTCGACCGCCGCGATCGGGTCGGTCGAGCCGACGATGCCCTCGACCGGCGAACCGGCGGCGTCGCTGAGCGCCGGCACGGCCTGCTCGAGCACCGCCTTCGCCTCGCCGCCTCCCTGATCCTCGGGATCGACGACCTTGTGCAGACCGGGAGCGGCGTTCGGGACGAGCAGCGTGAACGTCGCGTCGCCGCGCCCGGCGCGCTCGCGCACGGCGTCGAGCAGCGGCTTCGTCGCGGCGGTCTTGTAGGCGACGACGAGCACGCGTGCGCTCGCCTGGGAGGACTCCATCTTGGGCTCCTTTCGATCGTTCGCGTCTCCATTACCCGCGAAGACGACCTTCGCGCCGCGGGCTTTCTCTGTCAATAGTCTCTGCTCACTGTCAACGTCCGGAGCGCCGGGCGGTGACGTCCGACCGGTCGAGTTGGTTCTCGGGCTGGCGGCGAGCTGACTCATAGTCTCGCTGTCGACCACTTGGTCTGACCGACATCGGTTGTGTCGCTCGCCGCCGCCCGAGGATCTCCGGCGTGACTTGATAGGAGCATGGCTTTGCCCCAAGTGAGCTCTGTCCACCGGAGGTCCGTCCGTAGGTGGCATTCAACGAAGGGACGAAGCCAATGATGGTGATCGGAGTGGACACGCACAAGAGCACACACGCGATGGCTGGGGTATCCGCAGCTACCGGGCTGCTGCTCGGCGAGCAGGAGATCGGGGCCTCAGAGGACGGCCACCGCCAAGCCCTTCGCTGGGCCAGGGAGATCGCTCCAGAGCGCGTATGGGCGATCGAGGACTGCCGGCATGTCTCGCGGCGCCTGGAGCAGGCGTTGCTGGCGGCGGGAGAGCGCGTGGTCCGCGTGCCGCCGAAGATGATGGGCGCCTCAAGGCGCTCAGAGCGCGAGCCGGGCAAGTCCGATCAGATCGATGCTCGAGCAGTCGCACGCGCCGTGCTCAAAGACGGCGTGGAGCGCTTCCCGGCTGCCTTTCTGGACGAGCGCGCGCTCGAGATCCGCCTGCTGGCCGATCATCGCTCAGACGTGGTGGTCGAGCGCACTCGCCAGATCAACCGCTTGCGCTGGCATCTGGTCGACCTCTGCCCGGAGCTTGAGGCGAGCATCCCCGCCCGCCAGCTCAACAGCGCCACCACGCTGGATCGCATCGCCCGTCGCTTGCGCCGCGAAGAGCGCTCGGCGCGAGCCCGGGTGGCGCCTGAGCTCGTCGCGAGCATCCGCGCCAGCTCGCTGAAGGCCAACGCGCTGCAGCGCGAGCTGCGCTCGTTGATCGCCGCCTACCGACCGGCCCTGCTGGCAGAGCAGGGCTGCGCCACTCTGACCGCGGCAACGTTGATCGGCCACACCGCCGGCGCTGAGCGCTTCCCGAGCGACGCACACTTCGCCCGCCACGCCGGGGTGGCGCCGGTGCCGGTCTCCTCAGGAGGCAAAGACCGCCATCGCCTGCACCGTGGCGGCGATCGCCAGCTCAACCGCGCACTGCACGTGATCGCGATCACCCGCGCCCGGATCGACCCTCAGACGCGCGCCTACCTGGAGCGCAAGCGCTCTGAGGGCAAGACCAACAGGGAGGCCCTACGCTGCCTCAAGCGCCATCTCGCACGCCACGTCCATCGCCTGCTCTCGACGCCCCCTGCCCATCCCGACCGCACGACACGGATCCAGCTGAAGTCCGCAATTTCCGTGCTCTGCTTGACATAGGAGCAACCGGTGCGCGTACGCGTGACAGACGACGCGATCGAGGTGCGGCTCGCGCGCTGGGAGAAGATCCTCGGCCTGATGAGGGACATTCGCGTGCCGCGCGCCGACGTCGGCAACGTGCGCGTCGTCGAGAACCCGATGCGCGAGGCGATCGGGACCGGCTTGAAAGCCGGCCTGCGGCTGCCGTGGGTGCGCTACGTCGCGCGCACGGTTCGGCTCGACAGCGCCTTCGTCGTGCGCCGCGGCGAGCCTGGGCTTGCCTTCGACGTGCGCAACCAGGCGCCGCTCGAGCACGTGCTCGTCAGCACGCCGGACGCCGAGGAGCTCGCGCGGCTGCTGCGGTCGGATGACGGCCGCCGGCAGGATCGCGCCGGCGAAGACGAGGCGCGCCGCTCGGCGCGGCCACTCGACTAGCGCCGGGCTCATCGACGCCTCGGTCGCGGACACGGTACGGCGGCGGCGGCGCTGCCGCGGCTGCCGTCGAGGAAGTGCAGTTCGATCGCGAACGGATAGCCGCCGCGCGGGCAGCGTTCGGGGAGCACGAGACCCTTCGGCCGGTAGGCGACGACTTCGCGCCCGACGCGTTCGTAGTACGTGAGCCCGCGCGGGCCGATCGAAAGACGCAGTCCGACGACCGAGACGTCGGGAGCTTCCGGCAGGCTCTTGACGAGCGGGACGGCGATGTCGATGCGTCCGCCGAACGGCGCCGCGGCCGGCAGCAGCAGTCCGGTGAGCACCGGTTCGGCGGCGACCGGCCCGCTGCCGTCGACGAGGAACAGCATCGCAAGCTGACCGCTCCCTTCTTCGGGGGTGCGCACGAGCGAGACGCGTGCCGTCTCGTGCACGACGGTCGGTCCGAACTGGATCTCGGCGATCGCGCTCCCTTCTCCCATGAAGGAGTCCGCCGGGCAGGCGCCGACGCCGTCAGTTTCGAGCGTCTCCCGCGGGCAGGTTTCGATCCCGAGCCCGCTGAGCGCGAGCCCGAGGCCGCTCGGATAGCGAACGCTCGCCTCGACCAGCGGCGGCGGAACGCCGTCGTCGGGCGCTGCGATGCGCAGCGCGAACTCAGCGGTCGTGCGCTGGCCCGGGCGCTTCGGCGTGAGCGCGGCGTCGAGCTCGACCGACTGCGCGGCGAGCGAGCTCGCCGGCGCACAGGCCGATGCCACGAGGCATGCGAGCAGGGTTGTCGCGAGACGCACGCCGCCGGGCCGTTCGATCAATACGAGAGGGCTCCGGTCGTCTGCACGACCAGCGCATACGTTCTGCGGTCGAACGTGCCGTACAGGCCGGCACGACCATGAACGCCCTTGTAACGGCCCGTGCCGCCGGTGATCAACAGCGTCCCGTGAAAGCTCTGATAGCGACCTGCGCCCTGGGGCGTCGCGCGACCTTCGCCGGTGATCGAGCCGTCGTGCGTGTAGATCGTGCAGCGCCCGCTGAGCGCACGCGCCTGGACGTCGAGTTCGGCGCGCATGTGCCCCGGGAGCGCTCCGGTCGCCGCGCCTTCCTCGTCGAGCACTTCTTCGTGCTGATGCACGAGATGGAGATGGGCGGTGTCGGCGCCGTCGAGCGTGCGCGCGAGCTCCGCGTGCGAAGCCGCCGAGCCCGCCGTGACGGCAGGCGCGCCCGTCGCGGCGCCGGAGCCGGCGCCGGCCGACAGGAGGCCGACAGCGACCAACGCCCCGACCGCTCGCCGGCGGTAGATCTGCGTGCCCCGCACATCTCTCCTTTACCCGTTTACTTTCGCGCGGAACAATAACTTGAATTGATCCGTCTGTCGGTCAGATGACCGCCAGCTGCCATGCGACGATCACGGCCCCGATCCGAGGCGATGGCGCGCGATCAGCAGCGACTTGCGCCAGCGCGGGATCGTCGCGCGCCCCGGCTTCTCGCCGAAGCCCTCGCGTTCGATCTGGCGCAGGGTCTCCCGATAGAGCAGCGTCGAGACCGTCATCGCCCGCCGTCCGCTGCGCAGGAGCGCAAGCGCGTCCCAACCGCGTTCGTAGAGCGCGTCGGCCCGCCCGATCTGATCTTCGATCAGCGCCCTGCGCGCCCCCGGGAACGGAAAGCCGAACCGCTCGATCGTGCTCTGGGCGATGTAGACGCGTCCGTGCTCGCGATCCTCGTCGATGTCGCGCAGGATGTTCGTTCGTTGCATCGCCGCGCCGAGCAGCGCCATCTTCGGCGCGCAGCTTCGGTCGATGCTGCCGAACAGCTCGGCGATCATCAGGCCGACGGTCCCGCCGACCCTGTAGCAGTAGAGGTCGAGATCGCGCTCGGTCGCGATCGTCTCACGAGCGACGTCGAAGCGCATGCCCCGGCAGAAGTCGAGGATCGGCTGGCGGCTCAGCGGATGACGCCGCGAGAGCTCGGCGAGCGTCTGTGCCTCGCGGCTTTGAACCGAGCCGTAACGCGCCCAGTGCTCCAGCGCCTCGACGCGTTCGAGCGCGCACGCGTGACGCTCGTCGACGAGATCGTCGATCGTGCGAAGCAGGCAGTAGAGCTCGTGCGCGTCGGCGAGGAGACGCGGAGGCAGCAGGCGGATGCCTGCGCTGAATGTGCTCGACGCGAGCACGGCAACGGGATCGCGCGTGGGCTCCGTCGCTCCGGTGACGAATGCTGGTTGGCGCATGAGACGCGATGCGTCGCGACTCAATGACCCTAACGGCTGTCAGCGTTTCCAAATGCTCGACTTCTACTCGCGAACGGGAGATGTGCGTCTCCAGCGGGCGCCCCTGGACGGAAGTTCGATCGTTCTGAGCATCGCGATCAGCGTCGCGAGCAGCGAGATCGCGGCGACGACGACAAACGTGCGCAGACCGAGCAGCCACGCGGGCGCGAACGTCACCGAGGCGCCTGTCGCGCCGTGCAACCAGCCGTCGATCAGATACTGACCGGTCAGGCCGAACGCGATGCCGACGACGCAGCCGCAGAGCAGCACGGAGCCGCTCTCGAGGAAGATCAGCCAGCCGATCTGGAGGTTGCTCCAGCCGGTCGCTCTGAGCGCGAGCAGCCTCGCGCGCCGCTGCCAGATCGCGCTCAGCATCAACGCGATGACCGAGAAGATCGTAACGACCAGGACGACGAGCGTCGTGTCGCTCAGGCGCGAGAGCGTGCTGCCGAGCACGGCGCCGACTTCGTTGCGGCGTTCGTCTGCGCTCTGCGTCGTCAGCGCGGTCCCGCTCAGAGCGTGTTCGACCGCGACCTTGCCCTGGTCGGCCGTCACGCCGGGGCGAAGATCGACGGCGAGCTCGGTCGCGTCGCTCTGACCCCACAGCCGTGCGTGTTCGTCTGCGTTCATCACGATCGCGCCCGGCAGCCAGCCGTAGTTGGCGATCAGCGCGGCGACGCGCACCGTCGCCGTGCCGGTCGGCGTCGGCAACGCGAGCCGCCGGCCGATCCCGATGTGGTGTTCGCTTGCGATCGGCTGACTCACGGCGACCCAGCCGCCCGCGCGGAGCTCGGCATCGGCCTCGGCCAGGCGCCCCGCGATCAGCTGGCTCGGAACGATCTGTGCGGCCACCCGGCGCGGGACCCCGAGCACCCAGACGCGGCGCCCATGCACGTCCAGGAAAGAGTCCCGCCAGGGGAGGACCGACGCGACGGCTCTGACGTGCGTGAGGCGATCTTCGACCGGCGCGCTCGCGAACGGCTGGGTCGTGTAGACGTTCTCCGGGCCGCCCGGCTTGATCCACAGCTCGGCGCTCGAGAGCAGGCCGCCGGCGCCGCGCTTGGCCGCGCGCTGCACATCGGCGACCGACCCGCCGATCAGCACGACGAGGAAGACTGCGATCGTGCCGGTCGCCAGGAGCGCGACCGAACGTGTCGGCGTGCTTCGCATCTCGGCCAGCGACGTCTTGATCGCCGGATCGCCCGATCGCCGCGAGAGCCTGTGCGCGAGCGCGAACAGGAGGCGCAGGAGCGTCGGCAGGCAGATCACCAACCCGCCGGCGAGCCCGAGCAGCGCGACGACCGTCGTCGCGGGCATCGCGGCGGCGAGCGCGATCGAGCCGGCGACGAGCAGCGCTCCGCAGCCGAACAGCAGCGAGTCCGACAGCCGCAGTCGACGCGCGAGCGCGATCGCGCTGCCGACGGCCGCGGGCTCGGCCGCCGCGCCGGCCCTCAGCGCGACGAGCGACGGCAGGAGCGCCGCGACGAACGCCGCGAGCATCCCGCCGCCGAGCGCGATCAGGACCGTCTCGACGCCGATCACGCGCTGCCGGCCGAGCGCGAACGCGGCGGCGAGGTAGCCGGGCAGCGAGTGGAAGGCGATCAGCGAGACGACGTCGCCGGCGAGCAGGCCGAGCACCGAGCCGGCGAGCCCGAGCAGCAGCGCGTCGAAGGCGAGCGAGGCGACGATCAACCACTCGGGCGTGCCCTGCTGGATCAGGTTGACGATGAACCGCCGGCGCGCGTCGCTCGCGAGCAGCAGCGCGTTGTAGGCGAGGATCATGCCGGCGACGAGGCTGATCGCGCTGAACAGCAGCGTGACCTGCCTTTCCGGTCCGATCGCGTTGTCGAGCAGCCGTGCTTCGGCGCCGACCCGGCGAACGTCGAGCGTCGCGCCGAAGCGCCGATCCAGCTCCCGTCGCACGGCGGCTTCGCGGCCCTCGCGCGGCTCGATCAGGATGCGCGAGACGCGCCCGGCTTTGCCGGCGAGGCTCTGCACGAGCGGCAGCGGGGCGGCCGCGATCGGGCTCTCCGCGACGGCGCCGATCTTCGTGCTCGGGACGATCGCGCCGACCCTCAGATGTTCGCGCTCGGCTCCCAGCAGAACCATGACGCGCTGACCTGCGTGGGCACCGATCGCATGCGCGATCGGTGCCGTCAACAGCAGCGATCCCTGCGCCGATCGACCGGCATCGATGAACGGCTCGGCGAGCGGCCCGCCGAGCGCGGAGAGCTGTTCGGTCGCTCCGAGCAGCTTCAGCGCGCGCCGGCCGGCCGGCCCGATGGCGACGATCGGCTGTTCGAGCAGCGGCGCGGCCGCGCGAACGCCGGACATCGATTCGATCTCCTCGAGCACGTTCTGACCGAAGCCCTTGGTGCCGCGAGAGCCGACTTCGAGCGTCGCGCGGCCGGCGACGCCGTGCGCGATCTGCTCGAAGGAGCCGGTGATGCTCTGGTGCGCGACCTGCACGGCGAACAGCAGCGCGACGCCGGCCGCGACGCCGAGCACGGCCATCAGCTCGCGCAACGGCTGGATCCGAAGGTTGCGCTTGTAGAAGAGGAACAGCGTTCGCGCGTAGCCGTTCACGCCGGCCGCACCTAGACCCTCACATCCGCCTCGGTCAGTCGCCCGTCGCGCATTTCCATCACCCGGTCGGCGTAGCTTGCCGCGCGCGCGTCGTGTGTCGCGAGGATCATCGCGACGCCGCGCTCTCGCGTCAGCTCACGCAGCAGGGCGAGGACGGTCTCGCCGGCCTCGCTGTCGAGGTTGCCGGTCGGCTCGTCGGCGAGCACGAGTTTCGGCGCGCCGACGAGCGCGCGCGCGATCGCGACGCGCTGCTGCTCGCCTCCGGAGAGCTTGTCGGGCGTATGCGATGCGCGGTGCAGCACGCCGACGTCCTCGAGCGCACGAAGCGCGATCGCGCGCGCCTCGTGCCGTGCGGTCCTGCGCACGAGCAACGGCAGCGTGACGTTCTCCTCGGCGCTGAGGCCCTCGACGAGCTCGAAGCTCTGGAAGACGAGCCCGAGCTCGTACCGCCGATAGGAGAGGACGTCGCGTTTTCCGAGCGTCGCGAGATCCTTGCCCTGGAAGCGCACCGAGCCGGAGTCGGGTCTCAGCAGCCCTCCGGCGAGCGACAGCAGCGTGCTCTTGCCCGAGCCGCTCGGTCCGTAGATCGCGATGAACTCGCCCGCTTCGACGACGACGTTGACGCGGTCGACCGCACGGATCGTCTCGCCCGGGCTCAGGTATTGCTTACACGCGTCCTCGAGCTCAAGCATCTGCCGCCGCTCGGCGTGGGCCGGCGGTCGGAAGACGGTAGACCTTGCCCGATTCCGCGTTCCGCAACGGTTCGACGAGCCTCCCGTCGCGCAGGTAGAACGTCGAATCGGCACCGAGCAGCGCACGCACGTCGGAGTTGGTCACCAGCACGCCCACGTTCCCATCATGTGCGAGCGAGCCGAGCAGGGCCATGATTGTCTCTTGCTCGTCGATCGAGAGCCGCGATCCCGGTGCGTCGGCGAGCAGCAGGCGCGGCTCGCGGACGAGCGCGCGCGCGATGTCCACGCGTTGGCGCTCGCCGTCGGAGAGGTCCTGGAGCTCCATGCCGAGGCAGTCCTCGGCCTCGCACGCCAGCAGCGCCTCCCTGGCCCGGCGCTCGGCTGCGCGGCGGTAGCGTCCGTCGACGAGCAGCGGCAGCGCGACATGGTCGAGCACGTCGAGCCTGTCCTGCAGCGGCTCGCCGGCGAAGATGCACGAGACCTCACGCCGGCGAAAGCGACGCAGCTCGGACGACGGCATCCGATCGAGACGCACGCCGTCGTAGGTCACGATGCCGCGGTCCGGGGCCTGCAGGCCGGCGGCGACGCTCAGCAGCGTCGTCTTGCCGGCTCCGCTCGGACCGTAGACGCCGACCATCTGTCCGCGATCGACTTCCAGCGATACGCAGTCGAGCGCGAGCTTGCTCGCGGCGCGCCGCGGGTAGCTCTTGCAGACGCTGACGAGGCGCAGCAGCACCGCTACCGGGGCACCTCGCCCTCGCAATCCTCCCCTTCGGTCGGGAGGACCTCAGAGCGCTCGGCGTCGGCGAGCCGGGCGAACAGGTCGTGGCGCGCCTGCTGGGCGGCCGTTCGCGCCGCTTCGCGCGAGGACGGCCAGACCGCCTCACGCGTCATCAGCCACGAGACGGTCTCGCGCGCCTGCCTGGCCCAGTTCAGCTCGGCCTCGAGGTGGCCGAGGTCGGCGCTCAGGCTCAGCCGCAGCAGCAGTCGGTCGGCGCGCAGCGGACGATCGAAGCCCCCCGCCTGGTAGCGGCCCATCAGCTCCTCGAGCCGGCGCGTGCACTCGCGCTCGTAGGCGTCGAGTCGCTCGAGCACGCGCTCCAGGCGCGCCTTGCCGGCGAACGCGAGCTGAACCTGGATCGAGCGGCGCGGGAGCTTGACCGGCGCGTCCTTGTCGAGGAAGCTCTCGAACTCCGAGATCCCGTCATCGGTGATTTCGTAGTGCCGTGGGCGATCGCTCCCGGGCGCGTCCTCGCCGTGTTCGACGGGCCGTATCAGACCCTCCTTCTGGAGCGTCCTGATGACCTGCGAGACCTGCCCCGACAGGCCGGTCCATCCGGGCCCCATCCGCTCCTCCATGCGGTCGGTCAGGAGGTACTGATAGCTGGGGCGCTCCATCAGCAGCCCGAGCACTGCCTGCTTCGCCGACATCAGCCGGCCCCCGCCGCGGCGCCGGTCCAGGGGCGCACATCCAAGCGAGCAGAGCTGCTCCGACCTGCCATGCCCGAACAATACTGCGCGACAGCCGGATCCATTCCGATGATGCGACAAATACCTCTTAAAGGTAGGCCGGCCCGCGCGATCGGCCGCGGAAGCGCCCGCTGCGCCGGAGGTTTCGGCGATCGCGCGGGCGGCAGGAATAGCTGGTTAAAGGCCTTGACCTAGCCGATGCCGGCGTGATCGTCTTTCACCGCGTGAGCGATCGCTGCAAGAGCGTCCCGAGTGGGGTGGGGCCGAACCCTTCGAACGAAGCTCTCGGCTTGCGTGCCACGAGATCGAGGCGATAGGCACCCGGGCCATGCCCGCGGTCAACGGGCTGACGCGCCCGCGCCGCAGGTCGGTCGCGTGCTTCCGCGGATCGCGCTGCCGGCGTGGCCCGAGGGGCCGGTCGATCTTCGGCGAAGGTGGGGAGGCGGGCGGTCGCTCGTGCTGTCGGCGCACCCCGGCACCGCCGTCGACGGCGGGCTCGAGCGTTTTCTCGCGCGCCTGCAGGCGTGGCACGACGCGGCGGCGAGCTTCGGCGCGCTCGGCTATGACATCGCGTTCGTTTCGGCGCAGCCGTTCTGGGAGCAGGGCTGGCTCGCGTGGGCGCAATTCGAAATCGTCGTTCTCAGCGACGCCCTGCTCGAGCTCGCCTCGAGCCTGCGCCTGCCGACGTTGCCCGGCGATGGCAGGCCTCGCTACGCCGACACGACGATCGTGACGCACGGCGGCGAAGTCACGGCAGCGGTCAAAGCTCCGCCCGCGCCAGAGGATGAGGTCGACGAGATGCTGCGCTTCCTGCGGTGCGTGCAGAGCTAGGTGCGTGACTGCTCTTCGGCTGCGCTCGAGCGTGCGTACGGACATGGCGGGGGGAGGATTCGAACCTCCGAAGGCAGAGCCAAGGCGTTTACAGCGCCTCCCCTTTGACCGCTCGGGAACCCCGCCGGGGCGACCGCAGGATAGCGATCTAGGTCCGCTCGGACGGTAGTGGACGGCCTGCCTCGACCTCGAACCGGGCGTACTTCGGACCTCCGAGCAGGATGCCGGTGCCCGCCGCGATGTCGCCACTTGGAATGACCAGCGCCGTCCGTCGCCGACGAGCACCAACAGCCGATCGCAGCGAGACGCGCTGAACTTCTTCACGGTCCCGCTCCAGCTCCGATTGCCGCCCCGCGTGCAGATCATGACTTCCCAGCGACGGTTGCGACAGCGCGTCGTCGTCTTCACCTACACGCGCAGCAGCGATTCGTTGCGCTCGGCGATCAGGTCGCAATCCGGGCTGTGCCCGACGGGCAGGTAGATCGCACAGCCGTGCCCTGCCAGCCACTCCATCGCCGAGAGCTCGCCGAGGTCGCCCTGCCGTCTCGTAGACAAACGTCTCACAAGAATAAGCGTAGGCGCGGCTTGGGACGCAACGGTCGCGCGCGCCGGGCGCGCCGCGAGCCTACGAAGCCTCGCGAAGCTGCTGCGCTTCGGGCAGCGTCTGCAGCTTCTTGAGCGTGCGGTTCTCGATCTGGCGGACGCGCTCGCGCGTGATGTTGAACGCGCGGCCGACCTCCTCGAGCGTGCGCGCGCGGCCGCCGACGATGCCGTAGCGCAGCTCGAGCACCTCGCGCTCGCGACGCGGCAGCGAGGCGAGCACGCGCGTGATGTTCTCGCGGCGCAGCGCGTCCGAGGCGATCTCGAACGGCGACTCGGCCGAGACGTCCTCGACGAAGTCGGCGAGCGCCGAGTCGTCCTCCTCGCCCATCGGCTTCTCGAGCGAGATCGGCTGCTGCGCGAGGCGCAGCACGTCGCGGACCTCGCGCACGTCGCATTCGAGCTCTTTGGCGATCTCCTCGGCGGTCGGTTCGCGCCCGAGCTGCTGGATCAGCATGCGCTCGGCGCTGATCAGTTTGTTGAGCCGCTCGACCATGTGCACGGGGATGCGGATCGTGCGCGCCTTGTCGGCGAGCGCGCGGCTGACGGCCTGGCGGATCCACCACGTCGCGTACGTCGAGAACTTGTAGCCGCGGCGGTGGTCGAACTTCTCGACGGCGCGGATCAGCCCGAGCGAGCCCTCCTGGATCAGGTCGAGGAACGTCAGGCCGCGGCCGACGTAACCCTTCGCGATCGAGACGACGAGGCGTAGGTTGGCCTCGACCATGTGCTGCTTGGCGGCGATGTCGCCGCGCTCGATGCGCTTGGCGAGCGCGACCTCCTCCTCGGCGGTCAGCAGCGGCACGCGCCCGATCGAGCGCAGGTACAGGCGCAGCGAGTCGAGGCTCGGGTCGGCGGAGAGCTCGCTCTGCGCCTGCTTGAGCTCCTGCAGGCGCTCGCGCACGCCGCGCGCTTCCTCCTCGGCGGCGTCCTCCTCCTCGTCGCCGTCGGCGAGCGATTCCTCGGACGCGGCCGCCTCGGGCTCGGCCGTCGCTGCGTTCAGCCCGGCGGCGGGCTCGTCGGAGTCGACGATCTCGATGCCGTGCTCCTCGAGGTGGCTGAACAGGTCCTGCGCCTGCTCGCTGCTGAGCTCGGCCTCCTCGATCACCGACTGCAGGCTCGCGGCGGTCACGAAACCCCTCTCGCGACCGCTCGCGAGAACTCCCTGCAGCTCCTCCATCTCGACCACGATCTCCGTGTCGATCACTGCACCCTCGGACTTCTCCCTCAACCTGGACCCCCAGATCATCCGGCTCCCGCCGCTTGATCGTCCGTTTGGCCGAGTGCGGATTGATACCAGAATCGACGGTCGTGGGTGTTGGTGTCTCGGACCGATGTCCGGCGGCGCCCGCCGCGCTACGCTGGCCGGCGTGCAGGGGTTCTCCTCCAGCGCCGCGCCGACCGCCACGGAGCGCTTCGGCGGAGACGTGCAGGCACGCGCTCCGCGCGTCGCCGTCGGCCTCTCGCGCGTCGGCGTGACGGGCGTCGAGAAGGTCATCAGGATTCGCGACGAGCTGTTCTTCGCGCGCCTCGAGTGCTTCGTCGACCTCCGCGGCGATCAGAAGGGCGCGCACATGTCGCGCTTCGAGGAGGTCGTCAACGAGGCGATCGGCGAGGTCGTTCTCAGCGAGTCGCCGTTCGGCGCCGAGACGCTCGCGCAGCAGATTGCCGAGCTCGTGCGCACGCGCCAGCAGGCTGCGCGCGCGGAGGTGACGATCGCGGCGCGCTACCCCGAGCACAAGCCGGCGCCTGTCTCCAACATCCAGACGCAGGAGATCTACACGCTGCACGGTCGCGCCGTCGCGTTCGCGCACGGCACGCGCCGGACGGTCGGCGTCTCGGCGACCGGCATGACGGCGTGCCCGTGCGCGCAGGAGCTCGTCGCGGCGCGCGCGCGCGAGCGCCTCGCCGAGGACGGCTTCGACGATGGGCAGATCGAGCGCGTCCTCGAACGCGTTCCGGTCGCGACGCACAACCAGCGCGGCCTCGCGACGCTGCAGATCGGCTGCATCGAGGGCTGCCTCGAGGAGATCGACGCCTCGACGCTGCTGAAGATCGCCGAGTCGAGCATGTCGTCTGAGATCTACGAGCTGATGAAGCGCTCCGACGAGGTCGAGGTCGTCGAAAAGGCGCACCGGCGCCCGCGCTTCGTCGAGGACTGCGTGCGCGAGATGATCGCCGGCGTCGTGCGCGAGCTGCCGCAGCTCGACGGCGCGAGCTTCGTCTCGGCGCGCCAGGAGAACCTCGAGACGATCCACCAGCACAACGTCGTCGCCGAACGCCACGGCACGCTCGCCGAGCTGCGCTCCGAGCTCGACTCGGGCACGCCGGCAGCGCGCCAGACGAGCCTCGAGCAGTGGCTCGACGCCGCGCGCCCGGCCTGAGCCGCGACTACCCGCGAACGCCGCGCGTGTGCGCCTGCGCCTGCGCCTGCGCGAGGCGACGGCGCAGGTCGAAGAAGTAGTCGAGGCCCGACAGCACGGTGACGGCGACGGTCACGTAGAGCAGCAGCGAGACCCACAGCGGCGTCCCGTGCACGGCGATGACGGCGAGGATCGCGGCGATCTGCAGGCACGTCTTGATCTTGCCGAGCATGTTCGCGCCGGCGACGACGCCGTACTGCGCGGCGCCCATGCGCACGACGGTGACGGCGAGCTCGCGCGTGATGATGACCATCGCGATCCACGCGGCGAGGCGCTGCAGCGAGACGAGCGCGATCAGCGCGGCGACGATCAGGAGCTTGTCGGCGAGCGGGTCCATCAGCTTGCCGAAGTTCGTCACCGACCCGCGCGCGCGCGCCAGGTAGCCATCGACGAAATCGGTCAGCGACGCGAGCGCGAAGACGACGGCCGCGAGCACGTCGCCGGCCGGCGTGTTGCCGAGCAGCGCGACGACGAGCACCGGCACGAGCATGATCCGGAGCACGGTCAGCACGTTGGGTAGGTTCAGAGGGAACACCGCAATCGCACGATATCCGCGACACGAGAGGAACGCACGATGAAGACGCGCACGCTTGGCCCCGACGGACCGGAGGTCTCCGCGATCGGGCTCGGCTGCATGGGGATGTCGGCGTTCTACGGCGCGGCCGACGAGCGCGAGGCGCGCGCGACGCTCGCGCGCGCACACGAGCTCGGCTGCGACTTCCTCGACACGTCGGACATGTACGGGCCGTACACGAACGAGGAACTCGTCGGCAGCGCGATCGCGCCGTATCGCGACGAGGTCTTCCTCGCGACGAAGTTCGGCATCAGGCTCGTCAAAGCCGACGACCTGATCGACCGCACGATCGACGGCAGCGCGGCGTACGTGCGCGAAGCATGCGACGCGTCGCTGCGGCGCCTCGGCGTCGAGCACATCGACCTCTACTACCAGCACCGCGTCGACCCGAAGACGCCGATCGAGGAGACCGTCGGTGCGATGGCCGAGCTCGTCGCCGCCGGCAAGGTGCGCCATCTCGGCCTTTCGGAGGCGAGCGCCGAGACGATCCGCCGCGCGCACGCCGTGCACCCGATCACGGCCGTGCAGACCGAGTACTCGCTGTGGACGCGCGACGTCGAGGCCGAGATCCTGCCGACGCTGAACGAGCTCGGCATCGCGCTCGTCGCGTACTCGCCGCTCGGCCGCGGCTTCCTCTCGGGGCGCTTCGCCTCGACGGACGAGCTCGACGAGAGCGACTACCGCCGCCACGGCCCGCGCTTCACGGGCGAGAACCTGCGGCACAACGCCCTGCCTCGCCGAGCGCGTGCGCGAGCTTGCGTCAGAGCGCGGCGTGACGCCCGGCCAGCTCGCGATCGCGTGGGTGCTGCGCCGCGGCGATCACGTCGTGCCGATCCCGGGCACGAAGCGCGTCGCCTACCTCGAGGAGAACGTCGCCGCGGCCGAGCTCGAGCTGAGCGACGCAGACGCCGAGGCGATCGCGGCAGCCGTGCCGTCGCCGGCCGGCTCGAGGTACCCGGAGTCGATCATGGATCAAGTCAACATCTGAGCGCGGTCGCGACGCGCGAGGCGTCCCGCGCGAGCGCTCAGTAGCCGACCGAGTAGAAGCTGATGTGGCGGCAGCCGACGAGCTTGTAGTGCGGCAGCGCGTGGTGGCTCGTGTAGACGGTCTGCTGCGCGTTTTCGCAGTGGATCACGCCGGCGTCCTCGTGCGCGTGCACGACGGTCAGCGGGTTCGTGCCCGTCCAGACGTAGTTGAACGTGTCGTTCGCGTAGATGTAGTTCTTGCCGTTGCCCGCGTGGATGATCGCCGTCTGGCGCGACTCGCCGCTCGGGTGGTAGTCGCCCCAGATCACGTCGCCGGCGTCGCCGCCGTAGATCGTGTCGTTGCCGTAGCCGCCGAGCAGGTAGTTGTGCCTGCCGTCGACGCCCGTCAGCGTGTGCGACTGGCCGGCCGGGCCGCGGTCCATGACGAGGTGCTGGTCGGACGGCCAGCCGGCGTGGCTCGTCATCGCGAGCGCGGCCGGCACGAGCGCAAGCGCTGCGAGCAGCGCCACGGCGGCGGTCACGGTCGAGATGCGGTTTCGGATCGAGGCGTTCATCGTGATCGAGCGGGAGTGCATCGATGCGCTCCTCTCTGTCGTTGACATCGGTGTACTCGCTACTGCCCGCGAGCGTTGGTCGCGTAACTCGCACATCCGGCCAAACGTCTTGACAGCGGCGGCGACGGATGCTCGCGCATTTCGCCGCACGCGCCCGCTAGGGTGGCGGGCATGCCACTGATCCCGATGGTCATCGAGCGCACGGCGCGCGGCGAGCGCGAGTTCGACATCTACTCGCGCCTGCTCAACGAGCGCATCATCTTCGTCGGCACGCCGATCGACGACCAGATCGCGAACCTCGTCGTCGCGCAGCTGCTGCACCTCGAGAGCCAGGACCCCGAGAAGGACATCTCGATGTACATCAACTCGCCCGGCGGCAGCATCTACTCGGGCCTCGCGATCTACGACACGATGAACTTCGTCAAGCCCGACATCGCGACGATGTGCGTCGGCGTCGCGATGTCGATGGGCTCGCTGCTGCTCGCCGGTGGCACGCACGGCAAGCGCGCGGCGCTGCCGAACTCGCGGATCCTGATCCACCAGCCGTCGGCGGGCTTCCAGGGACAGTCGACCGACATCGAGATCCACGCGCGCGAGATCCTCAACGTTCGCGCGCGGATCGACGAGATCTACGCGCTGCACACGAACAAACCGACCGAGGAGGTCCGCGCCGACATGGAGCGCGACCGCTTCTTCACGGCCGAGCAGGCGAAGGAGTACGGCCTGATCGACCGCGTGCTCGAGAGTCACTAGCAGGCTGCTCGTTTCGATTTGGACGATGGCGGCCTTGCGGCCGCTGATGGATGTCGGGTGGCACGCTCCGACGGCGGGGGTCTGGGTCTGCGGCGGGGGCTAAGCTCGCGCCGGACGTGTCCGCACTGACCCCGTTCGAGCGCCTCGCGCTGGCGGCGATCGCGCTGCTGACGGCGCTCGCCGGCGTCGCCGACTACGGCGGTTGGGCGCCGCTCGCGGCGTTCGCGCTCGCGACGCTCGCGCTCGCCGGCCTCGCGTGGATCGTCTCGTTCGCGACCGAGCAGCTCGGCGAGCGCTTCGGGCCGGGCGTGACGGGCATGCTGCAGTCGACGCTCGGCAACCTGCCCGAGCTGTTCGTCGTGATCTTCGCGCTGCAGAAGGGCGAGCTCGTCGTCGCGCAGACGGCGATCATCGGCTCGGTGCTAGCGAACGCGCTGCTCGTGCTCGGGCTCGTGATCGTCGTCGGCGCGCGCCGCTCGCACGACGGCGTCATGCGCTTCTCCAAGCGCCTGCCGCGCGACACGGCGACGCTGCTGCAGGTGACCGTCTTCATCATCGTCCTGCTCGGCCTGTCGCTGAGCTCGCACGACCCGGCGAGCCACCACGTGCAGGCGATCTCGATCGTCGGCGCGACCTGCCTGCTCGGCGTATACGGCACGTGGGTCGTGCCGTACCTGCGAGGAGACTCGGCGCCGGGCGCCGAGCCGCGCGCGGAGGCAGGGTCCGGCGACGGCGGCGCCGCCGGCACGAGCGCCGCCGGGCCGCGCGAGGAGGCTCCGCCGCGACGCCGTCGGCTCTCGCTCGCGCTCGTCGTCGTGTTGCTCGTCAGCGGCGGCGCGGCGTCTGCGTTCGTCTCGGACTGGTTCGTCGACGGCGCTGCAGCCGTCGATCGTCAAGCTGCACGTCTCGCAAGCGTTCGCCGGCCTCGTGATCGTCGCGATCGCCGGCAACGCGGTCGAGAACGCGGCCGGGCTCGTGCTCGCGTGGAAGGGCCGCTCGGACCTCGCGATCTCGGTCGTCAAAAACTCGGTCGCGCAGATCGCCGCGTTCCTGTTCCCGGCGCTTGTGCTGATCTCGCTGCTGCTGAGCACGACGTTGACGTTCTCGCTCGCGCCGGTCTACATCGGCGCGCTCGTGCTGACGGTGCTCGCGCTCGCGCAGATCACCGGCGACGGCGAGGCGGCCGAGTTCGAGGGTTGGTCGCTCGTTGCGCTGTACGTGATCCTCGCGACGCTGACGCTGTACGAGTAGCGACAGAAACGCCGCGTCCCGCCGCGGACGCCGGCGCGCTAAACTGCGCCGTACCTCGCGCTTGGGCGGGGTTTTTTCTCGTCCAGGCCCGGAATGCAAACCCTTTACGCAGGGATTACACATGGCCCGCGGAGATGTCCGAATCGCTATCACCCTCGCCTGCGAGGAGTGCAAGCACCGGAACTACCAGACGAATAAGAGCAAGCGCAACAACCCCGACCGGATCGGGCTGCGCAAGTACTGCCGCTGGTGTCGCAAGCACACCAGCCACCGGGAGACTCGCTAGCGCGGGAGCGCTGCCGTGGCCCGTGACCGCAAACGTGCAAAGCAGCGCCGCGAGCGGCGCGCGCCGGGCTCGCGACGCTCGACGCCCGCAAGCCAGCAGCCGACCCGCTCGGAGGTCCCCGGCGCGCTCGACCACGCCTCGGGCGAGGCCGACGAGTTCGAGGCTGCGCTCGTGCGCGGCGCCGGCGGCGTGCCGGCCCCGCCCGACGCCGCCGAGGATGCCGAGCTCGAGACCGAGCCTGTCGCGGACGGCGAGGTCGACACCGACCATCTCGACGAGCGCGAAATCGAGGCCGAGGCGCTCTCCGAGGGCGACATCGGCGCCGACCAGCTCGAGGAACCGCCCGACAGCAGCGTGCGCCGTGCGCCCGGCGGCGGCGGACCGCGTGGCGGCGTCTCGCCCGAGCAGGCCTCGGGCGCGCCGATTCGCGGCGGCAATCGCGCGATCGCGTTCCTGCGCGCCAGCTGGGCCGAGCTCCAGCGCGTACAGTGGCCCGACCGCCGTCACGTCACGCAGGCGACGGCCGTCGTGCTCGGCTTCGTCGCGATCGCCGGCGCCTACCTCGGCTTGGCCGATTTCGTCGCCAAAGAAATCGTCGAATTCATCCTCTGACGGTTCGCGCCGCGCCGTTCTCGAATCTTTTCGCAACGCCCTACAGGAGCCTCTGAATGTTTCGCTGGTACGTCGTCAACACATACTCGGGTCACGAGAACAAGGTCAAGCACAACCTCGAGCACCGCGTCGTCTCGCTCGGACAGCAGCGCGCGGTGCGCAACGTCGTCGTGCCGACCGAGGCCGTCTCGGAGATGAAGGACAACCAGAAGGTCACCGTCGAGAAGCGGACGATGCCCGGCTACGTGCTCGTCAACATGGAGCTCAACGAGGACTCGTGGGGCGTCGTCAAGGGCACGCCCGGCGTGACCGGCTTCGTCGGCGCCTCGCAGGAGCCGGTCCCGCTGACGCAGGGCGAGGTCGACCGGCTGCTGCACAAGGAGGTCGCGACCGCGCCGCGCACACGCGCTCAGTTCACGATCGGCGAGTCGGTCAAGGTCGTCTCCGGGCCGCTGTCGGACTTCTCCGGCGAGATCTCCGAGATCAACGACGACGCGGCGAGGCTCAAGGTGCTGGTATCAATCTTCGGCCGCGAGACGCCCGTCGAGGTCGGCTTCGACCAGGTGAAAAGCTCTAGCGCGGCGGGGCGGAGCGATCCGGCTAAGCTGCTTCGCCGCCCGAGACGAGACGAAAAATGGCCAAGAAGGTACTGACGACGATCAAGCTGCAGGCGAACGCCGGGCAGGCGAGCCCCGCCCCGCCGGTCGGTCCTGCGCTGGGCCAGCACGGGATCAACATCATGGAGTTCTGCAAGGCGTTCAACGCGCAGACGCAGAGCGAAACGGGCACGGTCATCCCGGTCGTGATCACGGTCTACGAGGACCGCACGTTCACGTTCATCACGAAGACGCCGCCGGCCGCCGTGCTGATCCGCCAGGCGCTCAAAATCGACAAGGGCTCGGGCGAGCCGAACCGCGAGAAGGTCGGCACGATCACCCAGGCAGCAGCTGCGCGAGATCGCCGAGCGCAAGCTGCACGACCTGAACGCGCACGACGTCGACCAGGCGGCGAAGATCATCGCCGGCACGGCACGCTCGATGGGCGTCGAGGTGGCTCGTGAGCCGCACCACGGCAAGCGCTACACCGAGCGTCTCGGCAAGGTCGACCGCGAGCGCGAGTACGCGCCGGCCGAGGCGGTCGCGCTCGTGCGCAGCCTCGCGAGCGCGAAGTTCGACGAGTCCGATCGAGGTGCACGTGCGCACCGGTCTGAACGTCCGCCACGCCGACGAGCAGCTGCGCGGGACGATCGCGCTGCCGAACGGCGTCGGGCAAGCGACGTCAAGATCGCCGTCTTCGCGCAGGGCGACGAAGGTCGCCGAGGCCGAAGAGGCCGGCGCCGACGTCGTCGGCGGCGAGGACCTCGCCAAGCGGATCGAGGACGGCTTCGACGACTTCGACGTCGCGATCGCGACGCCCGACATGATGTCGGTCGTCGGGCGCCTCGGGCGCATCCTCGGCCCGTCGGGCAAGATGCCGAACCCGAAAGTCGGCACCGTGACGATGGACGTCGCGAAGGCCGTCGAGGAGTCGAAGGCCGGCAAGATCGAGTACCGCACCGACCGCACCGCGATCGTGCACCTCGTGATCGGCAAGGCGAGCTTCGACGACGCGCGCTGCTCGAGAACTACGCGGCCGTGTCGACGAGCTGATCCGCGCCAAGCCGTCGGCCGCGAAAGGGCGCTACCTGCGCTCGATCACGCTCGACATCGACGATGGGGCCCGGCGTCAAGGTCGACCCGGGCCGCACGCGTGACATCGCTCGAGGAGGCGCCCGCGGCGAGCATAGCTGCCTAGCGCGCCGACCACGAAGGCCACCAGAAGACCCCCGGCGGCGACGTCGACCGATCCTCGATCGGCGACGCGCGGAAGCCCGGGACAGGAGACCGATGAACCGAGACCAGAAGGCAGTCGCGATCGACGAGATCGCGACGCAGATAGACGAGTCGCAGGCGATCTTCGCCGTCGACTACCGCGGCATCTCCGTGCCGCAGGTCGCCGAGCTGCGCGCCAAGCTGCGCGACGGCCGACGCGACGTTCAAGGTCGTCAAGAACTCGCTGACCGAACGCGCCGCCGACCAGGCCGGCGCCGAGGCGCTGAAGGAGCTACCTCGTCGGCCCGACCGCGCTGACGTTCGTGCGCGGCGACGTCGCGACCGCCGCGAAGGCGATCGCCGACTATGCGCCGCGCGACGCAGCTGCTGCCGTTCAAGGGCGGGCTGATGGACGGCACGGCGCTCGACGGCGAGCAGCTCCGCTCGCTCTCGCGCCTGCCCTCGCGCGAGGTGCTCTACGGCCAGCTCGTCGGCGTCGTCGCCTCGCCCGTCGGCGGGCTCGTGCGCACGCTCGAGCGCGCTGCTCGGCGGCCTCGCGGTCGCGCTCGGACAGGTCCACCAGAAGAAGGAGTCCGGCGAGATCCCCGCCGGCGAGGCGCCGGTCGCCGAGGCCGCAGCCCCCGAGCCCGAGCCCGAGAGCGCAGCCCCCGAGTCCGAGGCCGCCGAGTCCGAGCCCGAGGCCGCAGCCCCCGAGCCCGAGGCCCCCGAGCCCGAGGCCTCAACTGACCCGGAGCCCGACGCCGCGGCTGAGCCCGACGGCGAGGCCCCGGCCGAGCCGAGGCCGCCGCGCCGGCCGAGGCCGAGGCAAAGGTCGCGACGGAGGCGGCCGACGAGAAAGCGAGCCGGCGGACGAGCCGGCGCAAGACGACGACAAGCAGGCGGACGTATCGGCCGAGGCCGAGCAGGACCCCGCCGATGCGCAATCCACCAAGGAGGACTGACGAACATGGCAACAAGCACGCAGGATTGGATCGAGGAGCTCAAGGGCATCTCGGTGCTCGAGCTCGCCGAGCGCATCAAGGCGCTCGAGGAGGAGTTCGGCGTCTCGGCGGCGGCCGTCGCGGCGCCGGTCGCGGCCGCCGGCGGCGCCGGCGGCGGCGACGGTGCGGCGGCCGAGGAAGAGAGCAGCACGGTCGACGTGATCCTCGCCGGCCGCCGGCGACAAGAAGATCCAGGTGATCAAGGTCGTGCGCGCCGCGACCGGCCTCGGGCTGAAAGAGGCGAAGGCGCTCGTCGACGAGGCCCCCAAGCCGGTCAAGGAGGGCATCGAACGCGAGGAGGCCGACAAGCTCAAGCAGGAACTCGAGGAGGCCGGCGCGAGCGTCGAGGTCAAGTAGTCGACCGCCGCGGCCGCGCGTCACGCGTGCGGCCGGCGGCGATCTCAGCCGCCAAGCCAAGGGCCTCGTCCAAGACGGGGCCCTTCGTTTATCCGTCTTTAACAAAAGCGCCGATTTTCCGGTAAAGTCCCCGCGCTGGCCAATAGCCGCAGCCGCCCGAGGTACCGAAGCCGCGCCACATACGCGAGCATCGAGGGCGGGGTCCGTGAGCGCTGGCGGCCCACTTAGGGCGACGATGGTCTGTGCTATCTTTGATGAGTCGCGCTTCGGCGCCCTCCTCTGCCCGTCTCTCGCCCTCCGAAGGAGTCGTTTCTTGGCTGCTGCAGATGCTCTCCGGACGCGCCGTACTTTCGCGCGCCTCGACAAGACCGTTGATGTACCCGAACCTGATCGACATCCAGCGCCGCTCGTTCACGTGGCTGACCGACCCCGAGAAGGGCGGTCTGCGCGAGACGATCGACGACATCTCGCCGATCGAGGACTACACCGGCAACCTCGCCGTCCAGTTCGGCGAGTTCACGTTCGACGAGCCGGTCGCCTCGCTCGAGCAGTGCCGCGAGAAGGACCTGACCTACGCGCGCCCGCTGACGGTGACGGTCGCGTTCATCAACCGCGAGACCGGCGAGATCCGCGAGCAGTCGGTCTTCATGGGCGACTTCCCGTGGATGACCGAGCGCGGCACGTTCGTCATCAACGGCACCGAGCGCGTCGTCGTCACGCAGCTCGTGCGCTCGCCGGGCGCGTACCTGATGGAGCCGAAGGACCGCGAGAAGCAGGTCTTCATCGCCAACCTGATGCCCGCGCGCGGCTCCTGGCTGGAGCTCGAGATCGACAAGAAGGGCAAGGTCTACGTCCGCATCGACCGCAAGCGCAAGCTGCCCGGTGACGGTGCTGCTGCGCGCGATGGGCTACGCGTCCGACGAGGAGATCCTGCGGCTGTTCGACAACTCGCTCTACATCCGCAACACGATCGAGGCCGACACGGAGGCGACGCGCACCGAAGAGGGCGCGCTGATCGAGCTGTTCAAGAAGCAGCGCCCGGGCGAGCCGCCGAGCGTCGACAACGCGAAGGCGCTGCTCAACCAGCTGTTCTTCGACCCCAAGCGCTACGACCTCACGCGCGTCGGTCGCTACAAGCTGAACTCGCGCCTCGGTCTCGACATCGACATCGACACGCGCACGCTGACGCACGACGACATCCTCGCGCTCGTCAAGCGAGCTCGTCTCGCTGCCCAAGCGCCTCGGCATGCCCGAGGACGGCGAGATCGAGATCAAGGACTACGCGGCCGAGGCGATGAGCATGCCGCGCGAGCCGGTCGCCGAGCACCTCGACGAGTACGAGCACTTCGGCAACCGCCGCCTGCGCACCGTCGGCGAGCTGATCCAGGAGGCCTTCCGCATCGGCCTCTACCGGATGGAGCGCGTCGTGCGCGAGCGCCTGACGACCGAGGACGCCGACACGATCACGCCGCAGACGATCATCAACATCCGCCCGGTCGTCGCCGCGCTGAAGGAGTTCTTCGGCTCCTCGCAGCTCTCGCAGTTCATGGACCAGACGAACTCGCTCGCGGGGCTCACGCACCGCCGGCGCCTGTCGGCGCTCGGTGCGGGCGGGCTGACGCGCGAGCGCGCGCCGATCGAGGTGCGCGACGTGCACCCGACGCACTACGGGCGGATGTGCCCGATCGAGACGCCCGAGGGTCCGAACATCGGCCTGATCGGCTCGCTCTCGTCGTTCGCCGAGGTCTCCGAGTACGGCTTCGTCACGACGCCATACCGCGTCGTCGAGGACGGCGTCGTCACGGAGAAGGTCGTGCGCCTGGACGCGACGCAGGAAGAGGAGCTGCTGATCGCGCAGGCGAACACGCCGATCGACTCCAAGACGGGCAAGCTGAAGGGCGCGGAGATCCTCTGCCGCACGCAGGCCGGCCAGTACGTGACGGTCGGGCCGAAAGACGTCGACCTCGTCGACGTCTCGCCCGAGCAGATCTGGTCGGTCGCGACGGCGATGATCCCGTTCCTCGAGCACGACGACGCCAACCGCGCGCTGATGGGCTCGAACATGCAGCGCCAGGCCGTGCCGCTGCTGAAGGCCGACGCGCCGCTCGTCGGCACCGGCATGGAGCGCCGCGCGGCGCTCGACACCGGCGACGTGCTGCTCGCGAGGGAGCGCCGGCACGGTCGACTACGTCGACGCCGACCAGATCGTGATCTCCGGCGGCGACGGCTCCAAGCAGGAGTACGAGCTGCAGAAGTTCATGCGCTCAAACCAGGGCACGCTGATCCACCACAAGCCGCGCGTCTCGAGCGGGCAGAAGGTCAAGGCCGGCGACGTGCTCGCCGACGGCTCCTCGACCGACCGCGGCGAGATGGCGCTCGGCAAGAACCTGATGGTCGCGTTCATGTCCTGGGAGGGCTACAACTTCGAGGACGCGATCATCCTCTCCAAGCGCCTCGTGCAGGACGACGAGCTGACGTCGATCCACATCGAGGAGTACGAGATCGACGCGCGCACGACGAAGCTCGGCGAGGAGGAGATCACGCGCGACATCCCGAACCGCTCGGAGGAGTCGCTGCGCAACCTCGACGACCGCGGCATCGTGCGCGTCGGCGCCGAGGTGCATCTCCGGCGACCTGCTCGTCGGCAAGGTCACGCCGAAGGGCGAGACCGAGCTGACGGCCGAGGAGAAGCTGATCCGCGCGATCTTCAAGGAGAAGGCGCGCGAGGTGCGCGACACCTCGTTGAAGGTCCCGCACGGCGAGGGCGGCGTCGTGATCGACGTCAAGACGTTCAGCCGCGACGCGGGCGATGACCTGCCGCCGGGCGTCAACGACCTCGTGCGCGTGTTCGTCGCGAAGAAGCGCAAGATCTCAGAGGGCGACAAGCTCGCGGGCCGCCACGGCAACAAGGGTGTGATCTCGAAGATCGTCGACCAGCAGGACATGCCGTTCCTCGAGGACGGCACGCCGGTCGACGTGATCCTCAACCCGCTCGGCGTGCCCTCGCGCATGAACGTCGGGCAGATCCTCGAGACGCACCTCGGCTGGGCCGCGGCGCAGGGCTGGTACGACGACGGCACCGTCGCGTACAAGCGAAGCACACGAGAACGGCGGCAACGGCAAGCGTCTACGTCGCGACGCCGGTGTTCGACGGCGCGACCGTCGCCGACGTCGACACGGCGCTCGTCAAGTGGCAGGACGAACACACCGGCCGGATCCGCATGGACGTCGACAAGTCGCGTCGCGACGGCGAGCAGGCGTCGGGCAAGATGACGCTGTTCAACGGCCGAACGGGCGAGCCGTTCGAGGAGCAGGTGACGGTCGGCTACATGTACATCCTGAAGCTGCTGCACCTCGTCGACGACAAGATCCACGCGCGCTCGACCGGTCCGTACTCGCTCGTCACGCAGCAGCCGCTCGGCGGCAAGGCGCAGTTCGGCGGTCAGCGCTTCGGCGAGATGGAGGTCTGGGCGCTCGAGGCGTTCGGCGCCGCCTACACGCTGCAGGAGATGCTCACGATCAAGTCCGACGACACGGTCGGGCGCGTGAAGGCATACGAGGCGATCGTCAAGGGCGAGAACATCGCCGAGCCGTCGATCCCCGAGTCGTTCAAGGTCCTGCTCAAGGAGATGCAGTCGCTCGCGCTCGACGTCAACGTCGTCTCCGAGGAGGGTCAGCGCGCGGAGATCCGCGACGAAGACGACGACCTGCTGCGCGCCGCCGAGGAGCTCGGGATCGACCTCTCGGGCGTTCGCGCCGGCGGCGAGGCCGCCGACGAGGCGGTCGAGGGCGAGGATGCGACCGACGCCGAGCCGTCAGCCAACGGCTCGGACCCCGACGCGCCAGCGGAGGCGACCGCCGATGACGGCGCGCCGCTCGACCTCGCGGGTCTCGAGGACCTCGACGCGGACGCGTCCGAGGTCGCTGAGACGTAGTGGCCCACGCCGCCCGCCGCCGCGGCGCACGGAGCTCGGCTCCGACGGCGGCACCAAGCAGCACACGCAGCACCGATTGGTTTGACACCCCCAGGCAGAAGGGCCTCCACAGTGATTGACATAAACAACTTCGACGCGATCGAGATCAGCCTCGCCTCCTCCAAGCAGATCCGCAGCTGGAGCTCCGGCGAGGTGACCAAGCCCGAGACGATCAACTACCGCACGCTCAAGCCCGAGAAGGATGGGCTCTTCTGCGAGCGCATCTTCGGTCCGACGAAGGACTGGGAGTGCTACTGCGGCAAGTACAAGCGCGTCCGCTACAAGGGCATCGTCTGCGAGCGCTGCGGCGTCGAGGTGACGCGCTCGAAGGTCCGTCGCGAGCGCATGGGCCACGTCGACCTGGCGGCGCCGGTCAGCCACATCTGGTTCTTCAAGGGCGTTCCGAGCCGGATCGGCTACCTGCTCGACATGGCGCCGAAGGAACTCGAGAAGGTCCTGTACTTCGCCGCGTCGATCGTCACGTGGGTCGACGACGAGGCGCGCACGAAGGACCTCGACTCGCTCGAGAAGGAGGTCAACAAGGTCCTCGACGCCTACACGGCCGAGCGCGAGGAGCGCGTGCTCGAGCTGCAGGAGTCGCTCAAGCGCCGCGAGAAGTACCTGCAGAGCGCCAAGCAGACGGGCTTCAACGACGAAGACCACCTGTGGGCCGACTCGCTCGACGTCAACCTCCAGAAAATCTCCGACGAGGAGCGCGAGAAGCTCGTCAAGGAGCTGACGAAGGCCTTCGAGGCCGACATCGCCGACACCGAGGCCTACATCGAGGACGCCGCAGAGCGCATGCGCAACGTCTGGGAGCTGTTCAAGACGATGGAGCCGAAGCAGATCGAGCACGACGAGGCGACGTTCCGCGAGCTGAAGGAGCGCTTCGGCTCGCCGTACGGCTTCGGCGAGTACTTCCGCGGCGGCATGGGCGCCGAAGCGGTCCGCGACCTGCTCCAGCAGGTCGACCTCGAGGCCGAACGGATCGACCTCGAGGACCAGGTCAAGACCGGCAAAGGCCAGAAGCAGGCGCGCGCGGTCAAGCGCCTGAAGGTCGTCTCGGCGTTCATCCAGTCGGGCAACAAGCCCGAGATGATGGTGCTCGACGCCGTCCCGGTGATCCCGCCCGAGCTGCGTCCGATGGTCCAGCTCGACGGCGGCCGCTTCGCGACGTCGGACCTCAACGACCTCTACCGCCGCGTGATCAACCGCAACAACCGCCTCAAGCGGCTGCTCGACCTCGGCGCGCCGGAGATCATCGTCAACAACGAGAAGCGCATGCTGCAGGAGGCCGTCGACGCGCTGTTCGACAACGGCCGTCGCGGCCGCCCCGTGACGGGGCCGGGCAACCGTCCGCTGAAGAGCCTCTCGGACATGCTCAAGGGCAAGCAGGGACGCTTCCGCCAGAACCTGCTCGGCAAGCGCGTCGACTACTCGGGCCGTTCGGTGATCGTCGCCGGGCCGTACCTGAAGCTGCACCAGTGCGGGCTGCCGAAGATCATGGCGCTCGAGCTGTTCAAGCCGTTCATCATGGCGCGCCTGGTCGAGCGCAAGTCCGCGCAGAACATCAAGGCGGCGAAGAAGATGGTCGACTCGATGATCGGCGAGGTCTGGGACGTGCTCGAGGAGGTCATCCACGAGCACCCGGTCCTGCTCAACCGCGCACCGACGCTGCACCGCTTGGGCATCCAGGCGTTCGAGCCGCTGCTCGTCGAGGGCAAGGCGATCCAGGTCCACCCGCTCGTCTGTCACGCGTTCAACGCCGATTTCGACGGCGACCAGATGGCCGTGCACCTGCCGCTCTCGGCCGAGGCGCAGGCGGAGGCGCGGATCCTGATGCTCTCCTCGAACAACATCCTCTCGCCGGCGCACGGCGCGCCGCTGGCGACGCCGACGCAGGACATGATCCTCGGCGCGTACTACCTGACGTACGGTCCGGAAGCGGACGAGCTGTCGAAGATCGACCGCGCGACGTACGAGCCGCGCCCGCACGTGTTCCGCACGGCGCAGGAGGCCGAGCTCTCCTACGAGGCCGGCGTCGTCAAGCTGCACGACATCGCCGAGTTCCGCTCCTACGGGCGCGAGGGCGGCCACGTGCTGACGACGGTCGGGCGGATCATCTACAACGACCGGATCGAGCGTGCGCTCGCGGAGGCGCTCGGCGACGAGTTCGACGCGACGAAGTACACGTTCGTCAACCAGTCGATGAAGAAGCGCGACACGACGCGGCTGATCGACATCCTCGTGCAGACGTACGGCGCGACGACGATCTCGCTCGTGCTCGACGCGTTCAAGGACCTCGGCTTCAAGTACGCGACGCAGGCGGGGATCACGATCTCCAAGAACGACGTCGTCGTGCCGCCCGAGAAGCAGGAAATCCTCGACAAGTACGACAAGCTCGTCGGCGACATCACGAGTCAGTACGACGACGGGCTGATCACGCAGGAGGAGCGCCACGAGGCGGTCGTCGAGAAGTGGAACGCGGCGACCGACGACGTCGCCGAGGCGATGGTCGACAACCTCGACACGCTCAACCCGATCTTCATGATGGCCAACTCGGGTGCGCGTGGCTCGTTCAAGCAGATCCGCCAGCTCGCAGGGATGCGCGGCCTGATGGCCAACCCGAAGGGTGAAATCATCGAGCGCCCGATCAAGGCGAACTTCATGGAGGGCCTGTCGGTGCTCGAGTACTTCATCTCGACGCACGGCGCGCGAAAGGGTCTCGCCGACACGGCGCTGCGCACGGCCGACTCGGGCTACCTGACGCGGCGTCTGGTCGACGTCGCGCAGGACGTGATCATCCGCGAGGCCGATTGCGGCACCGAGGACCACATCGAGATGCCCGTGTTCAAGGACGGCGGCGACCCGAACGACGGTCTCGTCGGCCGCGTCGCGGCGCTCGACATCACGACGAAGCGCAACCGCATGCTCGCCGAGCAGGGCGTTGAAATCGGGCGCGAGCAGTTCGACGAGATCGTCGCGGCGTTCGCCGACGACCACGAGAAGGGAACCGTCGTCACGGTGCCGGTCCGTTCGGTGCTGAAGTGCGAGGCGCAGAGCGGCGTGTGCCAGGCGTGCTACGGCCGCGCGATGGCGACCGGCGCGCTCGCGCAGATCGGCGACGCGGTCGGCATCATCGCCGCGCAGTCGATCGGCGAGCCGGGCACGCAGCTGACGATGCGAACGTTCCACACGGGCGGCGTCGCCGGCGCGGACATCACGCACGGCCTGCCGCGCGTCGTCGAGCTGTTCGAGGCGCGCAAGCCGAAGGGCCTCGCGAAGATCGCCGAGCAGGACGGCGTCGTCTCGATCGAGGAGACCGACAAGGCGCTGACCGTGACGATCACCGACGACGCCGGCGAGGAGCACAAACACTCGTTCCCGCGCCGTACGCGCCTGTTCGTCTCCGAGGGCGAGAAGATCGCGGCCGGCAAGCAGCTCAACGAGGGGTCGGTCTACCCGCACGAGCTGCTTGCGATCCGCGGACGCACCGACACCGAGCAGTACCTGGTGAAGGAGGTCCAGGAGGTCTACAAGTCGCAGGGCGTCGACATCAACGACAAGCACATCGAGTTGATCGTGCGGCAGATGCTGAAGAAGGTCCGCGTCGACCAGAAGGGCGACACCGACTACCTCCCGGGGCAGTTCGTCGACCGCTTCGAATTCGCGAAGGTCAACGACGCGATCGCCGACAAGGGCGACGAGGCGGCGCAGTTCGAGGACATCATCCTCGGGATCACGAAGGCGTCGCTGAACACCGATTCCTTTCTCAGTGCGGCGTCCTTCCAGGAGACGACGAAGGTGCTGACCGACGCGGCGCTCGAGGGCAAGACCGACCGGCTCAACGGGCTCAAGGAGAACGTGATCATCGGCAAGCTGATCCCGGCGGCGACCGGCCTGAAGCGCTACCGGCGGATCGAGATCGAACCGTCCGAACCGCTGCCGCGCGCGATCGACGACGTCGGCCTGCTCGACCAGGACGAGATCGCGGCCGAGCTCGGGCTCGCCGGTGGCGAAGGGCTCGGCGGCTACGGCCAGGAGTTCGACGCCGACCTCGCGTCGCTCGAGAAGATCGGCGCCGGCGACAGCGACCCGGGCTTCGTCGAGGAGCTCGCCGAGCTCGAGGTTCCGCCGGAGGAGCCGAGCGCGGAGTAGGGACTCGGTGGGGAGGCGCGATCCGCGCGCCTCCCGACCGCGCCGGTGGAGGACGGGCGTCGCGGCTGAGAGGATTCTCAGCGGCGCGCTGCGCACCTTTCGCGCGGGTGCGATGTTCCGGCGGGCAGATGACCGCCGGCCGTCTCACGCGCCGCTCGCTGCTGCTCGCCACCGCCGGCACGACGCTCGCCGGGCTGACGCGGCCGCTCGCCGCGCTCGCGGCGCTCGGCGAGGCGCCGCCGACGACGCTCGCGCAGCGGCGCCTCGGCACGCTCGCGCCGGGCGTGCGCACGGTCGCGCTCGCCGGCGGCGGCGACCTGCTCGGCCTCGGCTGGCGCGGCTCGCAAGGCGCGCGCGTGCAGCTGCGCTTCCGCGACGCGCGCGGGCGCTGGAGCGCTTGGGTCTCGGCGGCCGCCGGCGCGCACGGACCCGACGGCGCTCGGTCGCGCGGCGACGGCATCGTCGTCGGTGAACCGGTCTGGACCGGCGGCACGCGGCTCGTGCAGCTGCGCAGCGACCGCACGCTCACCGACGCGCGGCTGCACCTCGTCGACGTCAGCGCCGGCGCCGGCGCGGCGAGCCTCGCGCGCGCGGCCGAGCGCTCGCCGCTCGCAGCGCTCGCCGCGGCGTCGTTGCCGCTCGCGGCGCCGGTCCTGCAGGCCGGCGCCGGCCAGCCGCCGATCATCGCGCGCGCGGCCTGGGCGCGCGGCGGCGCGCCGCCGAAGGTCGCGCCCGAATACGGCGACGTGCGTCTGGCGTTCGTGCACCACACCGAGAACCCGAACGGCTACCTCGCCGGCGAGGTGCCGGCGATGCTGCGCGCGATCTACGTCGTTCCATCGCTACGTCAACGGCTGGAACGACATCGGCTACAACTTCGTGCTCGACGCCTTCGGGCGGATCTTCGAGGCGCGTGCCGGCGGCATCGACGAGCCGGTCGTCGGCGCGCACGCCGGCGGCTACAACCTCGTCTCGACCGGCGTCGCCGTGCTCGGCTCGTTCATGGCGAACCCGATCTCGCCGGCCGCGCGCACGGCGCTGCAGCGCCTGCTCGCGTGGAAGCTCGCGCTTCACGGCGTCCCGTCGCAGGGGCGCGTGACGGTCCGCGTCAATCCGGCAGGCGCCGTCTACAGCCGCTTCCCGGCGAACACGCTCGTGCCGCTGCCGCGGATCGCAGGCCATCGCGACGGCGACTCGACCGACTGCCCGGGCGACGCGCTCTACGGCGAGCTGCCGGGCGTGCGCGCGGCCGTTGAGCGCCTTGCACCGAACGCGGTCCGCGCGACGCTTGCGCTCACCGTACCGACGCCCGCGCCGGCGCCCGAAACGCCGCCACCGACCGAAGGCGCGGGCGCCCAGACGCCGACGCCGACGCCGACGCTGAGCGGGACGCTGGCGCTGCTCGACGGCACGCCACTGCCCGGCGCGAGCGTGCAGATCCAGCAGCGCAGCGTCGCGCGGCGCGGCGAGCTCGTGCAGGAGCAGACGCTTGCGCAGGTGAGCACCGGACACGACCGGCGCGTGGTCGCTGCCTGTGCTGCTCGCGCCGACGAGCCGTCGAGGTGGGATCGCGTTGCGAGCGATCTACGCCGGCGCGGCCGCCGGCTCCGGCGGTCCGGCGGGGGCTGGCGCGACGATCTCCGCGCCGCTGGCGCTCGCGACGACGGCGCTCACGCCGCAGCCTGCTCCCGCGCCCACGCCAGCAGCCGGTCCCGCTCGCGCGTCGTGAGCCCGTCGGCCGGCTCGGTCCGCACGAGCAGCGTCGGCGCCGCGCGCGCGGCCGCCCACTCGTAGCAGTCGTCGCTAAGCGCGTCGTCGATCCACGCGAGCGCGCGCTCGCCCGCGTAGGACTCGATCGCGTCGAGCTTCCAGTGCGCGTTGCCGCGGCCGACGGATCGCTCGAAGCGCAGGTGCGGCAGCCCGCGCGGCAGCCCGAGCAGGTGCGGCAGGTGCTCGTCGGCCTTCTCCTCCCAGCCGCTGCACCAGGCAAGCTCGAACTCATCGGCGAGCACAAGCAGGTGCGCGGCGGCGGCGGACGAAAGGAAATGGAACATGCCGTCGATCGAGTGGAACGACCCGGCACGCTCCGCGAGCGGGCCGCCGAACAGCGAGATCACGCCGTCGATGTCGACGAGCAGCAGCGGCTTGTGCGCATCGGCGCTTGACATGCTGCGGGTTTTTCCTGCGCTCTCTTTAGTTTCCACAGAGGTTCGAAGGGGTACTCTCCGGCGACGGCCGATCGGACTAGCACTGGGCGCAGGCAGTAAAGCATCCGGTGCGCGCCGTCGATCCTCTTACACGCTTCCCACGACCCCTCCCTCTCCTACATGACCCTAGACATCGGAATCCTGCTGGCGCTCGCCTGCGCGTTCGTCGCGAACCTCGGCTTCTTCTACAAGCACCGCGGCGCGAACTCGGTGCCGAAGGTCGAGATCCGCCACCCGCTGCGCTCGGCGCGCCAGCTGTACTCGTCGAAGTGGTTCACGATCGGCATGATCACGGCGACGGTCAGCTGGGGGTTGCATGTCGCGGCTCTCTCGATGGCGCCGATGTCGGTGATCCAGGTCGCGCTCGCGGCCGGCGTCGTGTTCATCGCCGTGATGGCCGACAGGCTGTTCGGCTTCGAGGTCGGGCGCCGGCAGTGGATCGGGCTCTCGCTGATGGCCGTCGGCCTCGCCGTGCTCGGCATCACCGCGCCGACGATGCACGGCGCGCACTCGCAGTTCTCGGTCGCCGCGATGATCGCCTTCGAGGCCGGCCTGTTCGGTCTCGGCGGCCTCTTGATCATGGGACCGCGGATGGGCGGTCCGGTCGAGCATCACGGCGTCATGCTCGGCGCCGCCGCCGGGATCCTGTTCGGCGTCTCCGACACTTCGATCAAGGCGCTGACGGGCATAACCGGGGCGCACGGCTTCGTCGGACTGCTGCTCAGCCCGTGGCTGCTCGTCGCCGTGCTCGCCTCGATCGTCGCCTTCTACGCGTCGGCGCGCGGCCTGCAGGACGGCGACGCCGTGCCGGTGATCGCCGTCACCGGCACCGCCGCGAACATCGCCGGGATCACCGGCGGCATCCTCGTGTTCGGCGATCCGATGGCCGGCAGCCCGCTCGGCATCGTGCTGCAGGCGTTCGCGTTCGTCGCCGTGATCGTCGCCGCGGCGATGATGCCCGCGCCGGTCCGCGCCGCCGGCGCTGCCGCAAGCGCGTAGCGCTGCTAGCATCACCCGCCGAATGCCAACGACCTCGCAACTCGTGCGCAAGGGGCGCGTCGCGCCGAAGAAGAAGCTCGCCACGCCCGGACTGAAGTCGGGCGACGGGCGCAAGAAGAAGGTCGCCGCGCCGCAGCGGCGCGGGGTCTGCACGCGCGTCTACACGACGACGCCGAAGAAGCCTAACTCCGCGCTGCGCAAGGTCGCGCGCGTGCGTATCTCCGGGTCGATCGAGGTCACGGCCTACATCCCCGGCGAGGGGCACAACCTGCAGGAGCACTCGGTCGTGCTCGTGCGCGGCGGTCGCGTCAAGGACCTGCCGGGCGTCCGCTACAAGGTCGTCCGCGGCACACTCGACGCCGCCGGCGTGAGCGACCGCAAGAAGGCCCGCTCGCAGTACGGCGTGAAGAAGAAATAGATGCCCCGCCGAGCCGCCGCCCAGATCCGCCCGGTCGAGGCGGACCCCGTACACCGCTCGAAGCTCGTCCAGCAGGTCATCAACAAGGTGATGCTCGACGGCAAGAAGTCGACGGCCGAGCGGATCGTCTACGACGCGCTCGCGCTGCTCGGCGAGCGCTCCGACAAAGACCCGGTCGAGTCGCTCGAGGCGTCGATCAAATCGCTGACGCCGTCGCTCGAGGTCCGCTCGCGCCGCGTCGGCGGCGCGACCTACCAGGTGCCCGTCGAGGTGCCGGCGCGCCGCGCACGCACGCTCGCCGTCCGCTGGCTCGTCGAGTTCGCGCGCCAGCGCCGCGAGAAGACGATGGCCCAGCGCCTCGCCAACGAGCTCTCCGACGCGCAATCGCAGCAGGGCGGCGCATACAAGCGCAAGGACGACATCTACCGCATGGCCCAGGCGAACAAGGCGTTCGCCCACTACCGCTGGTAGATCCCGCCCGCCGCACTGCGGCGTCAGTACCCACGCGCCGCCTCGCTTCGCCGCCGCCGCTCGCGGGCCGCCGCGTGTGAGATCACGCACACATTCGTCCATGCGCCTTGAAGGAAGAAGCTTCGGTACCTAAACTTCAGGTACCAAATGGCTTCTTCGGAGATTCAAGAGACGAGCACCGCGGCGGCCGCTGACGGTCCGGCCGCGCACGATCGCATCGAGCCGTACGTCTGGAAGATCGCGGGCGTCGTGATCCTCGGGATGATCATGTCGATCCTCGACACGACGATCGTCAACGTCGCGTTGCGCACGCTCAGCGAGAACCTGCACAGCTCGATCTCGCAGATCCAGTGGGTCGTTACCGGCTACCTGCTCTCGCTCGCCGCGGTCATTCCGGTGACCGGCTGGGCGGCGCGCCGCTACGGCGCCAAGCGCGTGTACATTACGTCGCTCGTGCTGTTCACGCTCGGCTCGGCGCTGTGCGCGGTCGCGTCATCGACGACGTCGCTCATGTTGTTCCGCGTGCTGCAGGGTGTCGGCGGCGGCATGATCATGCCCGTCGGGCAGCTGATCATGGCGCAGGTCGCCGGGCCCGAAGCGGATGGGCCGCGTGATGGGCTTCGTCGCGATGCCGGCGATGCTCGCGCCGATCCTCGGTCCGGTCGTCGGCGGCGCGATCCTGCAGAACCTGCACTGGCCGTGGATCTTCCTCGTCAACGTGCCGGTCGGCATCGTCGCGTTCGTGCTCTGCGTGGCGAATGCTGCCGCACACCGACTCCGGCGAGGCCGGGCGGCTCGACATCGGTCGGCCTCGCGCTGCTCTCGACGGCGACGACGTCGCTCGTCTACGGACTCCGCGAGCTCGGCACGAACGCGAGCTTCACGGCGCCGACCGTGATCTGGCCGACGTCGCCGGGATCGTGCTGATCGGCGTCTTCATCTGGCACGCGCTGCGCATCGAGCGCCCGCTGCTCGACGTGCGCCTGTACTTCAACCGCGTCTTCGCGCGCCGCCTCGCTGACGACGTTCGGGCTCGGCGCGGCGCTGTTCGGCGCGATGATCCTCGTGCCGCTCTACTACCAGGAAGTGCGCCACGAGAGCGTGATCGTGACCGGCCTGCTCGTCGGGCCGCAGGGCCTCGGCATGCTGATCGTGATGCCGCTCGCGAGCCGCTTCACGCAGCGCTTCGGCGGCGGGCGCGTCGCGCTCGGCGGCGTGCTCGTCCTCCTGCTCAGCTCGATCCCGCTGGCGTTCGTCGGCGCGAGCACGTCGATCCTCTACATCTCGCTCGTGCTGCTGCTGTCCGCGGCGTCGGCATCGGCTTCTCGTTCATGCCGGCGATGACCGCCGCGTTCGCGTCGCTGCGTCCCGACCAGCTCTCCGACGCGACGCCGCAGCTGAACGTGCTGCAGCGCGTCGGCGGCGCGATCGGGACGGCCGTGCTCGCGGTCGTGCTCCAGCGCGCGACGGGGCGGCCACGCGTCGACGCAAGCCGTCGGGCGCCTTCCGCGACGCGTACTGGTGGTCGGTCGGGATCTGCGTGCTCGTCGCTGATCCCGTGCATCGTGCTGCTGCGCGCCGAGAACCCGCGCGCGCGGCTCAGCCGCGCGGCGGCCAGCGCCGAGGCGAGCGCCGAGCCGCTCGGGGTCTAGCGATGAGCCGGCGCGGCGACAGCCAAGCCCACGTCGGGCGCATCCGCGGAGCTCAGCCCGCGCGCTCGCCGAGCTCGGCGCCGCCTTTCGCCACGTGTTCCGCACGCTCAGCCGCCTGCGCGGGCGCGACACGCACCTCGTCGGCACCGAGCTCAGCCACGCGCAGTTCGAGCTGCTGATCGAGCTCGATGAGCGCGGCGAGCTGCCCGCCGGCGAGCTCGCGGCCGCCGCCCGGTTGACGCCGGCGTCGGTCACTCAGATGCTCGATCACCTGGCCGAGTGCGGCCACGTCGAACGCGTGCGCTCGGAGACCGACCGGCGCGTCGTCGTCTCGCGGCTGACCGAGCAGGGCCATGCCAAGATCGCGGCCAAGCGCGCCGCCTGGCAGGCGCGCTGGCAGGGGGCGCTCGGCGACCTCTCAGAGCGCGATCTGCGCGCCGCGACAACGGTGCTAGAGCGGCTCGGCGCGATGTTCGACGACGTCCCGTCCGACGCCGTCTGCGAGCAGCCGGCGCAGGGTGTGCAAGGCGCTTCGCAGAGCGCTCGCTAGGGCGCTGAGCGCCCGAAATCCTCTGCTATAGTCGGCCCCGTCGCGCGTGTGCCGAGTCCGTCAGGGCGCCGCGTCGGCGACAGCCGCACAACGAAGATGGAGACCTCGATCAGATAGCGAAGCGGACCGGTCCACACAAGACCAGCAGCGCGCGTGGACCCGAGGGGTCCATTTTTTTCGCCCGCAGAGCCACAGCGCCCACCCAAAACCCCCCGGAACCGATGCCACGCAAGTACACACTCGAAAACACCCGCAACATCGGGATCATGGCGCACATCGACGCCGGTAAGACGACGACGACCGAGCGCATCCTCTACTACACCGGCCGCACGTACAAGATCGGCGAGGTCCACGAGGGCGCCGCCGTGATGGACTGGATGGAGCAGGAGCAGGAGCGTGGCATCACGATCACCTCCGCTGCCACCACCGCCGAGTGGAAAGGGCACCGGATCAACATCATCGACACGCCCGGCCACGTCGACTTCACCGTCGAGGTCGAGCGCTCGCTGCGCGTCCTCGACGGCGCGATCGCGTTGTTCGACTCCGTCGCCGGCGTCGAGCCGCAGTCGGAGACCGTCTGGCGCCAGGCCGACAAGTACCACGTCCCGCGGATCGCGTACATCAACAAGATGGACCGCATCGGCGCCGACTTCGACCGCGGCGTGCAGACGATGATCGACCGCCTCGGCGCGCATCCGGTGCCGATCCAGCTGCCGATCGGCAACGAGGCCGACTTCCTCGGCGTCGTCGACCTCGTGAAGATGAAGGCGATCGTCTACAAGGACGAGCTCGGCACCGAACAGGAAGAAAACGAGATCCCGGCGGAGCTCGCCGAAGCGGCCGCAGGCCGCGCGCGAGCACCTGCTCGAGGAGGTCTCGCACTACGACGACAACCTGCTCGAGCTGATCCTCGAAGAATCGGAGATCCCCGAGGACGTGCTGAAGGCGGCGATCCGCAAGGCGACGCTGTCGAGCAAGTTGACGCCCGTGCTGTGCGGCTAGCTCGTTCAAGAACAAGGGCGTGCAGCCGCTGCTCGACGCGGTGATCGACTACCTGCCCTCGCCGCTCGACGTCCCGCCGGTCGTCGGCACCGAGCTGATCAAGGGCGAGGAGGAGGAGCGCCAGGTCGTGCGCAAGGCCGACGACTCCGAGCCGTTCGCGGCGCTCGCGTTCAAGATCGCCGCCGACCCGTACGTCGGCAAGCTGACCTACTTCCGCGTCTACTCCGGACGTCTGCAGGCCGGCTCGCGCGTGCTCAACGTCGGCAGCGGCCGCACCGAGCGGATCGGTCGCATCCTGATGATGCACGCCAACGACCGCGAGGAGGTCGAGGAGGTCTACGCTGGCGACATCGCCGCGGCGGTCGGGATCAAGCAGGTGATCACCGGCGACACGCTCGCCGCGCCCGACGCGCCCGTGCACCTCGAGAACATCGTCTTCCCCGAGCCGGTCATCAAGGTCGCGGTCGAGCCGAAGACGAAGGCCGACCAGGAGAAGATGTCGATCGCGCTCGGGCGCCTCGCCGAGGAGGACCCGACCTTCCAGGTGCGCACCAACGAAGAGACCGGCCAGACCGAGATCTCCGGCATGGGCGAGCTGCACCTCGAGGTGCTCGTCGACCGGATGAAGCGCGAGTTCGGCGTCGAGGCGAACGTCGGCCGCCCGCAGGTCTCCTACCGCGAGACGGTGCGCGGCACGGTCGAGAAGATCGAAGGCAAGTTCGTCCGCCAGACCGGCGGCTCGGGCCAGTTCGGCGTCGTCTTCATCAACCTCGAGCCGGCGCCAGGCGAGGGCTTCGAGTTCGTCAACAAGATCAAGGGCGGCAACATCCCCTCCGAATACATCCCGGCCGTCAAGCAGGGCGTCGAAGAGGCGCTCGAGAACGGCGTCAAGGCGGGCTACCCGATGGTCGACATGCGCGTGACGCTCGTCGACGGCAAGTACCACGACGTCGACTCCTCGGAGATCGCGTTCAAGGTCGCCGGCTCGATCGCGTTCAAAGAGGCGGCCAAGCGCGCCAAGCCGGTGCTGCTCGAGCCGATCTTCGGCGTCGAGGTCGACCACCCCCGAGGAGTTCCTCGGTGAGGTGATCGGCGACCTCTCCCGCCGGCGCGGACGCGTCGAGGGCAACGAGCGGCGCGGCAACGCGCTGGTGGTCACGGCAAGGGTGCCGCTGAGCGAGATGTTCGGCTACGCGACCGACCTGCGCTCGAACACGCAGGGGCGCGCGAACTACACGATGCAGTTCGACGCCTACGAAGAGGTTCCGGGCAACATCGCGGAACAGATCGTCGAGCAGAGGACGGGTGAGCCGGTCCCGGCCTAGCGGCCGGCCGGTGGCAGCGAGCAGGGCAGCAGAGACTTCAGCAGTTGGGCGGCAGTCACCGATTGCCGCAATCGGATAGATTTCTCAGGTTCGCCCTCACGGGGCGAACGTACAAGTCGATACAGGAGCGAACAGAAAGTGGCGAAGGAGAAGTTCGAGCGCGACAAGCCGCACGTCAACGTCGGGACCATCGGTCACATCGACCATGGCAAGACGACGCTGACCGCTGCCATCACGACGGTCCTGGCCGAGCACGGAGGCGCGGAAGCGCGCACCTTCGCGGAGATCGACAACGCGCCCGAGGAGAAGGAACGCGGGATCACGATCGCCACCTCGCACGTCGAGTACCAGACGGAGAACCGTCACTACGCCCACGTCGACTGTCCCGGTCACGCGGACTACGTCAAGAACATGATCACCGGCGCGGCGCAGATGGACGGCGCGATCCTCGTCGTCTCGGCGGCCGACGGTCCGATGCCGCAGACGCGCGAGCACATCCTGCTCGCCCGTCAGGTCGGCGTGCCGTACATCGTCGTGTTCCTGAACAAGGCAGACATGGTCGATGACGATGAGCTGCTCGAACTGGTCGAGGTCGAGGTCCGCGAGCTGCTCAGCGAATACGACTTCCCCGGCGACGACATCCCGTTCATCATCGGCTCGGCGCTGAAGGCGCTCGAAGGCGACGAGGCCTACAAGGAGCAAGATCCTCGAGCTCGCCGAGGCGCTCGACACCTACATCCCCGAGCCCGTGCGCGAGCTCGACAAGCCGTTCCTGATGCCGGTCGAGGACGTCTTCTCGATCACCGGTCGCGGCACGGTCGCCACGGGGCGCGTCGAGCAGGGGATCGTCAACACGGGCGACACGGTCGAAATCGTCGGCATGCACGACGTCGACCTCGACGGTCGTCACCGGCGTCGAGATGTTCCGCAAGATCCTCGACCAGGGTCAGGCCGGAGACAACGTCGGCTGCCTGCTGCGCGGTACCAAGCGCGAGGAGATCGAGCGCGGCCAGGTGCTGTGCAAGCCGGGCTCGATCACGCCGCACACGAAGTACAAGGCGGAGGTCTACGTCCTGAAGAAGGAGGAGGGTGGACGCCACACCCCGTTCTTCACCGGCTACCGGCCTCAGTTCTACTTCCGCACCACCGACGTCACCGGCGTGGCGAAGCTGCCCGACGGCGTCGAGATGGTGATGCCCGGCGACAACGTCCAGATGGAGATCGAGCTGATCCAGCCGATCGCGATGGACCAGGGTCTGCGCTTCGCCATCAGGGAGGGCGGTCGCACGGTCGGCTCTGGCGTGGTCACCGAGATCATCGAGTAGCACCCCGCCGCCCCGAGTCGGGGCGGCGGCCACATTGGCAGTCCGATACGACTAAACTGGCCCCCGGCGGGGACCGTTTCGACCGCCGGGGTTTTTCTCGCGCACAGCGCGGGTCGAGACAGCAGCAGGGCAAGGCAGCAGCAAGAGATCGAAAACGAAGACGAGAGAACGAGCACGGACACCAATGGCATCTGCCACCCAAAACAAGATCCGGATCCGCCTGAAGGCGTATGACACCTCGGCGATCGAGTCGGCGGCGAAGGAGATCGTCGAGACGGCGACGCGCACGGGCGCGAGCGTCTCCGGCCCGGTGCCGCTGCCGACCGAGAAGAACGTCTACTGCGTGATCCGCTCGCCTTTCAAGGACAAGGACTCGCGCGAGCATTTCGAGATCCGCACGCACAAGCGGCTGATCGACATCCACCAGCCGACGCCGAAGACCGTCGACTCGCTGCAGCGCCTCGACCACCTCCCGGCCGGCGTCGACATCGAGATCCGCCTCGCCACCTGAAAACGACGAGTCCGCACTCGCTCGACCACCTCAATGTCCGCCATCCTCGCCAAGAAGCTCGGCATGACCCAGGTCTTCCAGGACGACGGAAGCGTCGCACGCGTGACCGTGCTGCAGGCCGGGCCGTGCCCGGTGACGGCGATCCGCACGCTCGAGCGCGACGGCTACGAAGCCGTGCAGCTCGCGTTCGGCCCGGCGCGCGAGAAGCACCTCTCGAAAGCCGAGCTCGGCCACCTGAAGAAGGCCGACGCGCCGCCGCTGCGCCGCGTCGTCGAGTTCCGCGACGAGGCCGCCGAGCTGCAGCTCGGCGAGAGCGTCACGGTCGACGCCTTCGAGGCCGGCCAGCGCGTGAAGATCTCCGGCGTCTCCAAGGGCAAGGGCTTCCAGGGCACGATCAAGCGCCACAACTTCGCGAGCGGCCCGAAGTCGCACGGCTCGCACAACGTCCGCGCGCCCGGCTCGATCGGCGCCTCGGCGTGGCCGGCGCGCGTGATGAAGGGCATCCGCGGCCCCGGCCAGATGGGCAACAAGCGCGTCACGCAGAAGGGCCTCGAGATCGTCTCGATCGATCCGAAGGAGAACCTGCTGCTCGTGCGCGGCTCGGTCCCGGGTCCGCGCGGCGGCGTCGTGGAGGTGCGCACCGATGCCTGACGCTCCGCTGCTCGGCCAGAGCAAGAAGGTCAAGCTCGACGAGAACGCGTTCGGCGCGCGCTTCAGTGGTCCGCTCGTGCACCAGAGCGTGCGCGCCGAGCAGGCCGCGCGCCGCCGCGGCACGGCCGCGACGAAGACGCGCGGGATGGTCTCCGGCGGCGGCGCCAAGCCCTGGCGCCAGAAGGGCACCGGACGCGCGCGCGCCGGCTCCAACCGCTCGCCGATCTGGACCGGCGGCGGCACCGTGTTCGGCCCGCAGCCGCGCTCCTACACGTTCAAGGTCAACCGCAAGGAGCAGCGCGCGGCGCTGCGCAGCGCGCTCTCGCTGCACGCCGAGCGCGGTTCGCTCGCGATCCTCGACGCCGGCGCCTTCGCCGCGCCGAAGACGAGCCAGGCGTTCGACCTGCTCGACGACTGGGGCCGCGACGGCTCGACGCTCGTCGTACTCGGCGTCGAGGACTCGAACGCCGCGCTGTCGTTCCGCAACCTTACGCGCGTCGCCGTGCTGACGGCGACAGACGTCGGCGTGACCGACCTGCTCGCGGCCGCCTCGCTGCTCGTCTCGCAGACCGCGCTCGAGGAGCTGACCGCGCGCGCGGCGGCGTCGGGTGCACGCGCGGCCGGCGAGCCGAACACGGCTGCCGCCGATGCGACGACCGAGGAGGCGCAGGCGTAATGGACCACTCGCAGGTGATCATCCGCCCGGTCGTCTCCGAGAAGAGCTACATCCTCTCGGGCCTTCACCGTTACACGTTCCGCGTCCATCACGAAGCGCACAAGACGCAGATCCGCCAGGCCGTCGAGGCGCTGTTCGACGTGCACGTCGTCGCGGTGCGCACCGCGAGCGTCAAGTCCAAGCCCAAGCGCCGCGGGACGACGAGCGGCCGCACGCGCACGTGGAAGAAGGCGATCGTGCAGGTGCGCGACGGCGAGTCGATCCCGATCTTCCAGGGTCTCGCGGCCTTGGAGTCCTAGGGAGCAGCTGAACGATGCCGATTCGCAAGCCAAAGCCGACGAGCCCCGGACGCCGCTTCGTCTCCTACCCGGACTTCGCCGAGGTCACGAAGACGAAGCCCGAGAAGACGCTGATCGAAGGGCTGAAGAAGAGCGGCGGGCGCAACGCGCACGGGCGCAAGACCTCGCGTCACCGCGGCGGCGGCGCCAAGCGCGCGTACCGCCGGATCGACTTCAAGCGCCGCAAGGACGGCGTCGAGGCGAAAGTCGCGGCGATCGAGTACGACCCGAACCGCTCGGCGTACATCGCGCTGCTGCACTACGTTGACGGCGAGAAGCGCTACATCCTCGCGCCGCAGCGCCTGACCGTCGGCATGATGGTCGCCTCGGGCGAGGGCGCCGACATCGCCGTCGGCAACTGCATGGAGCTCGCGCGGATGCCGGTCGGCACGGTGATCCACAACGTCGAGCTGCAGCCCGGCCGCGGCGGCCAGATGGCGCGCTCGGCCGGCGCGTCGGTGCAGCTGATGGCGAAGGACGGCGACATGGCGACTCTGCGCCTGCCGTCCGGCGAGATGCGGATGGTGCGCGCCGAGTGCCGCGCGACGGTCGGCACGCTCGGCAACTCCGACCACCAGAACGTCAAGGTCGGCAAGGCCGGCCGCAAGCGCCACATGGGCGTGCGCCCGCAAACGCGCGGCACGGCGATGAACCCGGTCGACCACCCGCACGGCGGCGGCGAGGGCTCGACGACCGCCGGCCGCCACCCGGTCACGCCGTGGGGCGTGCCGACGCTCGGCTACCGCACGCGCAAGAAGAACAAGAAGTCCGACCAGTACATCGTGCGCGGCCGCCGTCGCGGGAAGGGCAGAAGCCGATGAGTCGCTCGAGCAAGAAGGGCCCGTGGGTCGAAGAGCGCCTGATGGCGCGGATCGAGGCGCTGAACGCGGCGAACAACAAGAAAATGCTGCGCACGTGGTCGCGTGCGTCGACGATCTTCCCCGAGATGGTCGGGCACACGATCGCCGTGCACGACGGCAAGAAACACGTGCCCGTGTTCATCAGCGAGTCGATGGTCGGCCACAAGCTCGGCGAGTTCGCGCCGACGCGCATGTTCCGTGGTCACGCCGGTTCGGGCAGGGTCAGATGAGCGCCGAGGAGGAGCAGGGCGACGTGACCCCCGACGAGCAGCCGGCCGCGAAAAAACCGGCCGCGAAAAAACCGCGCGTCAAAAAACCGGCGAAAGCGGCAAAAGGCGCCGAGGCGAAAGCCGACGACGCCGCCGCGGTGACCGACGAGCAGGGCGACGCTGCCGAGGCGAAGAAACCGGCTGCGAAAAAAGCCGCGAAAAAAGCCGCTGCGAAAAAAGCGCCGGCTGCGAAAGAGCCGGTCGCCGAGGAGCGCAAAGCGCGCGGCAAAGCCCCGGCGAAACCGCGCCGGCGCGTCGTTCGCGCACACGCCCGCTACGTGCGCACGTCGGCGCGCAAGGCGCGCATGGTCTGCGGGCACCTGCGCGGCAAGTCGATCCCGGAGGCACGCGCTATCCTCGCCTTCACCCCTCGTGATGTGGCGCGCGACTGGAGCAAGCTGCTCGAGTCCGCGGTGGCAAACGCCGAGAGCAACCACGAACTGCTCGAGGACGACCTGATCGTCCGGGAGGCGTACGCCGACGAGGGGCCGACGATCAAGCGCTTCCGGCCGCGCGCGATGGGGCGAGCGACGCCGATCCGCAAGCGCACGAGCCACCTGACGATCGCGCTGAGCGCCGACGCGACGAGCAAGAAGAACTAGCGAGACTGAGAGAAGAATGGGACAGAAGGTTCATCCAGAGGCTATGCGCGTGGGTTACATCCACGACTGGAAGTCGAACTGGTTCAACGAAAAGCACTTCGCCGAGTACCTCGCCGAGGACGTCAAGATCCGCGAGCACATCACCGGCAAGCTCGCGCACGCCGGCCTCTCGAGCATCACGATCCGCAAGGACTCGAACGAACTCGAGGTCAACATCCACACGGCGCGCCCGGGCATCGTGATCGGCAAGTCCGGCAGCGAAGTCGACGCGCTGCGCCGCGACCTGCACAAGCTGACGAACAAGCAGATCAAGGTCAACATCCTCGAGATCAAGCGCCCCGAGCTCGACGCGTCGCTCGTCGCGCAGTCGATCGCCGAGCAGCTGCAGAACCGCGTCGCGTTCCGCCGCGCGATGAAGCGCGCGCTGACGAGCGCGATGCGCTCGGGTGCGAAGGGCGTCAAGGTCCAGGTCTCCGGGCGCCTCGGCGGCGCCGAGATGGCGCGCACCGAAAGCTACTCCGACGGTCGCGTGCCGCTGCACACGATGCGCGCCGACATCGACTACGGCTTCTACGAGTCGCGCACGACGTTCGGCCGGATCGGCGTCAAGTGCTGGATCAACAAGGGCGAAATCATGCCCGAGGGCTACACCGGCGCCGACCTGACCGACATGACCGCGCCGGCCGCGCCGAGCTCCGACCGCGACGGACGCGGCGGGCGCGACGGGCGCGAAGGCCGCGGCGGACGCGGCGGCGGACGCGGCGGCAGCGGTGGCCCCGGCGGCGGCCGCGGTGGGCGTGGCGGCGGGCCGGGCGGCTTCGGCGGCCCCGGCGGTCGCGGCGGCGGCGGACGCGGGCCCGGCGGCGGTGGCGGCGGTCGCGGGCGCGGGCCCGGCGGAGGTGGGCGCTGATGCTCTCGCCAAAGCGCGTCAAGCACCGCAAGCAGCACCGCGGACGCCGTGCCGGCAACTCGCGCGGGCAGGTCAAGGTCCAGTTCGGCGAGTACGGGCTGAAGGCGCTCGAGGGCGGCTGGCTGACCAACCGCCAGATCGAGGCCGCGCGTGTCGCGATGACGCGCAAGATCAAGCGTGGCGGCAAGGTCTGGATCAACGTGTTCCCCGACAAGCCGGTGACGAAGAAGCCGGCCGAGACGCGCATGGGCTCGGGCAAGGGATCGCCCGAAGGCTGGGTCGCGGTCGTCAAGCCCGGGCGTGTCATGTTCGAGCTCGCCGGCGTGTCCGAGCCGCTCGCGCGCGACGCGATCCGCCTGGCGGCGCACAAGCTGCCGGTCAAGTCCAAGTTCGTGTTGCGAGAGGACTGAGCGGCGATGACGGCCAAGGAGATGCGCGACATGGACGCCGAGGAGCTGCTCAAGCAGATCGGTGTGCTGCGCAAAGAGGTCTTCGGACTGCGCTTCTCCAACGCGACCGGAGAACTCGACGACACGGCCGGCGTCGGCCGCGCCAAGCGCGACCTTGCGCGGGCGCTGACCGTCGCGCGTGAGCGCGAGCGCACCGCCGAGCCGCAGCGAACCAACTAGGCAAGACGAGAACGAGAAACGGAAGACATGGCAGACGAGCAAGAGAACGAGACGACCGACGCGCCCGAGCAGGCTGCCGAGGAGCAGGCGCCCGAGGCCGCTGCGCCCGAGGCGCCCGCGGCTGAGGCGCCCGCCGAGGAGGCCGAGCCGGTCGCGAGCGAGCCCGAGCAGGTGCTTCCGCCGAAGGAGCGCCGCCGCCGCGCGCGCTCGAAACACGCCGAGGCGCGCCCGTCGCGCACGCCCGAGGAGCGCCACTCCGAGCGCCTCGTCGAGCGCAAGCGCAAGGCCGTGCGCCGCCGCGCGCGACGCCTGCAGGAACGCGCGAAAGCCGCCGAGCGTCGTACTGCGGCGCCTGCGCAGGAGCCGCTTGCGCCGGTGCACGCGCCGACCGAGGGCAGTCGCCGTGTGCGTCAGGGAATCGTCGTCTCAGACCGCGCCGAGAAGACGATCACGGTGCGGATCGACATCGCGCGCCGCCACCGCCGCTACGAGAAGATCGTGCGCAGCTCGAGCACGCTGCACGCGCACGACGAGAACAACGACGCGCACATCGGCGACACGGTGCGCGTGATCGAGAGCCGTCCGCTGTCGCGCACGAAGCGCTGGGCGCTCGTCGACGTCTTGGAGCGCGCGCGATGATCCAGAACGAGACAAGGCTGAGAGTCGCGGACAACACGGGCGCGCGCGAGATCCTCTGCATCCGCGTCAAGGGCGGCTCGCAGCGCCGCTACGCGTTCGTCGGCGACGTGATCACGGCGACCGTCAAGCAGGCCAACCCGCAGGGCGCCGTCAAAAAGGGCGACGTCGTCACGGCGGTCATCGTCCGCACGAAGAAGCCGATCGGCCGCGACGATGGCACGTACATCGCGTTCGACGAGAACGCGGCGGTGATCATCGACGACCAGAACAACCCGCGCGGCACGCGCGTGTTCGGCCCGGTCGCGCGCGAACTGCGCGAGCGCAACTTCATGAAGATCGTCTCGCTCGCGCCCGAGGTCCTGTGATGGCGAAGCGACGCTCGCTGAAGATCCGCTCCGACGACCACGTGAAGATCATGGCCGGCAAGGACCGTGGCAAGACCGGCAAGGTCCTGCGCGTCGAGCCGGCGAAGGAACGCGTGTACGTCGAGGGCCTGAACATGGTCAAGCGCGCCGTGCGCCCGCAGCAGAACCAGAGCTCCTCGCCGCTGCCCAACGCGTCCGGACAGCTCGGCGGCGTGATCGAGCGCGAGGGCCCGGTCCACATCTCGAACGTGATGCTGCTCGACGCCAAAGGGGCGCCGACGCGCGTGCGCATCGAGCGCTCGAGCGGTAAGCGCGTGCGCGTCGCCAAGCGCACCGGAGCGGAGCTCGACTGACGATGGCAAGCGCAACCGCAGAGGCCCCGCCCGCGCGCCTGAAGACGCGCTACTACGAGGAGATCCGCCCGGCGCTGATCGAGCGCTTCGGCTACTCCTCGCCGATGCAGGCGCCGCGCCTGGAGAAGATCACGCTGAACATGGGCGTCGGCATGGCCAAGCAGGACTCGAAAATGCTCAAGGCCGCAACCGAGCAGCTCGCGACGATCGCCGGCCAGCAGCCGAGCGTGCGCCGCGCGCGCAAGTCGATCGCCGCGTTCAAACTGCGCGAGGGCATGCCCGTCGGCGTCGCCGTCACGCTGCGAGGCGAGCGCGCCTACGAGTTCCTCGACCGTCTCGTCTCGATCGCGATCCCGCGGATCCGCGACTTCCGCGGGCTGAACTCGCGCTCGTTCGACCATCGCGGCAACTACTCGATGGGCGTGCGCGAGCAGATCATCTTCCCCGAGATCGACTACGACGCGATCGACCAGGTGCGCGGCCTCGACATCACGATCACGACGTCGGCGAAATCCGACGTCGAGGCCTACGCGCTGCTCGCCGCGCTCGGCATGCCGTTCTCGCCGCAAGGGCGCCCGAAGGGCTATGACCCTGAGGCCGACGCCGCCGCCGAGGCCGAGCACGCGGCGGCGCAGGCGCAGCAGGCCGAGGCGCCGGCGGCTGCCGCGCCGGCCGAGCCCGAGGCGGCAGAGCCCGAGGCCGCTGAGCCGCAGGAGGCCGACGAGCCCGCCGCGCCGGAGGCCGAGCAGGCCGAGGAGCCGCACGCAAGCGCCGAGGTCGCGGACGAGCAGGCGCCCGAGGCCGAGCAGGCCGATGAGGCCGGCGCGGGCGAGCAGCCCGAGGAGCCGCAGGCGGCCGCCGAGGAGACGACCGCCGAAGCGGAGCAGGAGCCGAGCGCAGAGGACCAGGCCGGCGAGACGGCCGAGAAAGAGAGCGACGACTAGATGGCGAAGACATCGCAGCGCGTCAAGCAGGCGCGCCCACCGAAATACAAAACGCAGGCCTATACTCGGTGCAACCGCTGCGGGCGTCCGCGCGCGGTCTACCGCAAGTTCGGGCTCTGCCGGATCTGCTTGCGCGAGCTGGCGCACAACGGCCAGATCCCCGGGATGACGAAGTCGTCCTGGTAGCCGGCATCACAAACCCTTCGAGCAACCTTCAGGTAAACGAGCAGCCATGTCCATGACAGATCCGATCGCAGACTTCCTCACGCGCGTGCGCAACGCGATCCACGCTGCGCACGAGACCGTCGAGATCCCGGCGTCGAAACTGAAGAGCGAGCTTGCGCGGATCCTGACCGAGCAGGGCTACATCGACTCCTACGCGGTGATCCCCGCGCCCGACGGCAACGCCGGCCAGCTGATCCAGATCCGCCTGAAGTACACCGAGGACCGCCGCTCGGCGATCTCCGGCCTGCGGCGCGTCTCGCGCCCGGGGCGGCGCACGTACGTCGACGCGAAGCACATCCCGAAGGTGCTCGGCGGTATGGGCACGTCGATCGTCTCGACATCGCACGGCGTGATGACCGGCCACGACGCGCGCTCGGCGGGCGTCGGCGGCGAGGTCCTGGCGCAGGTCTGGTGAGCTGATGTCGAGGATCGGTAGACAGCCCATCGCGGTTCCGAGCGGCGTGACCGTCGCGATCGAGCCCGGCGAGGTCCGCGTGAACGGGCCGAAAGGCGAACTCTCGGAGCGCATCCACCGCGACATCGAGGTCAAGCAGGACGGCGAGCAGCTGCTCGTCACGCGACCGACCGACCGCGGCGAGCACCGCGCGCTGCACGGCCTGACGCGTTCGCTCGTCGCGAACATGGTGCAGGGCGTGACGGCCGGCTACGAGAAGCGCCTGGAGATCCAGGGCGTCGGCTACCGTGCGCAGCTGAAGGGCAAGAACCTCGAGCTCGCCGTCGGCTACTCGCACCCGGTGCCGATCCCGGCGCCGGACGGCATCGAGTTCGAGGTGCCGCAGCCGACGCGCGTCGTCGTCAAGGGGATCTCCAAGCAGCTCGTCGGCGAGACGGCGGCGATCATCCGCAAGCAGCGCCCGCCGGAGCCGTACAAGGGCAAGGGCATCCGCTACGAGGGCGAGTACGTCCAGCGCAAGGTCGGTAAGCGCGCATGAGCCCGTATGCCGGCGCCATACTGCGTCCTCACTCGCTCGCGTGCTATCGCACGCCACGCTCGCTGCGTCCTTGTCTGGCTTGGCCTACGAACTCATGCGAGCGTGGATGCGCGATGACCGAGGTCGCGCGATGACCGTCCTCACGAAGCCGCAGAGCCGTCTCAAACGGCGCCGGCGCGTGCGCGCGAAGGTGTCGGGCACGGCCGCGCGCCCGCGGATCTCGGTGTTCCGCTCCAACCAGGGCATCTCGGCGCAGCTGATCGACGACGTCGCCGGGCGCACGCTCGCGGCGGTCAACTGGTACGAGCCGGAGCTGCGCGGCCTGGGCAAGCCCGAGCGCACGAAGCGCGCCGGCGAGACGCTCGCCGAGCGGGCGAAGGCGGCGGGTGTCAGCGAGGCCGTGTTCGACCGCGGCGGCTACCGCTACCACGGCCACGTGCGCACGTTCGCCGAGGCGATCCGCGAAAGCGGGATCAGCGTCTAAGCCGGCTGCGCGCCGCCCGACCGCTACCCTCTCACGCCGATGAGCACCTCCAACGACAGATCCGTCAGCCCGGCCGGCCTCGACCTGCAAGAGCGCGTCGTCGAGATCAACCGCGTCGCGAAGGTCGTCAAGGGCGGCCGGCGCTTCTCGTTCACGGCGCTCGTCGTCGTCGGCGACGAGCGCGACGTCGTCGGCGTCGGCTACGGCAAGGCGAACGAGGTGCCGCTCGCGATCCAGAAGGGCGTCGAGCGCGCGAAGAAGGACCTGTTCCGCGTGCCGAAGCACGGCAGCACGATCACGCACCAGACGACCGGCGTGTTCGGCGCCGGGCGCGTCTTCCTGAAGCCCGCGTCTCCGGGAACCGGCGTGATCGCCGGCGGCGGCGTGCGCGCGGTGCTCGAGCTCGCCGGGATCCACGACATCCTCTCGAAGAGCCTCGGCACGCAGAACCCGATCAACCTCGTCAAGGCGACCGTCGCCGGCCTGCGCGGGCTGCGCACGCCGGCCGAGGTCGGAGAGCTTCGCGGGCTGTCGGTCAACGCCGTGCTCGGCCTCGGCGGCCCGCCGGCCGGCGGCGCGCCGCTCGCCGAGAGCGCCGCGCCCGCCGAGAGCGTGACCAACGGCGCCTCCGCCGACGGCGAGCCCGCCGCAGGGGAGGAGCCGGCCGCGGAGGCACAGCCCGCCGCCGCGGCGACGAACGGCGAGGCGTCCTCCTGATGGCCTCGCTCGCCGTCACGCAGCGCCGCTCGCGAAACGGCGCGAACAAGAAACAGCTCGACACGCTGCGCTCGCTCGGGCTGCGGCGGATCGGACACACGGTCGAGGTCAAGGACTCCGAGCAGGCGCGCGGGATGCTGCACGCCGTGCGCCACCTCGTCGAGGTCCAGGAGGGCAAGTCATGAGCCCGGCCGACGAGCAGAAGCAGGAGCTGATCGGCCTGCACAACCTCGCGCCGGCGCCGGGCAGCCGCCGCCCGCGCAAGCGCATCGGGCGCGGCGAAGGGTCGGGCACGGGCAAGACCTCGGGCCGCGGCCAGAAGGGCGCCGGCTCGCGCTCGGGCTCCAAGCGCCGCGCGCGCTTCGAGGGCGGCCAGATGCCGATCCACATGCGCATGCGAAAGCTGCGCGGCCCGCACATGAAGAAGTCGATGCCGTTCGAGCCGTTCCGCACGCACACGCAGCCGGTCAACATCGAGGCGCTCGAGCAGCGCTTCGACGCGGGCACGGACGTGACGGTCGAGCTGATGCAGGCCAACGGGCTCGGCAAGCGCAAGGACGTCCCGATCAAGGTGCTCGCGAAGGGCGAGCTGAGCAAGGCGCTGACGGTTCACGCGCACGCGTTCAGCGCCGGCGCGCGCGAGCGGATCGAGGCGGCCGGCGGCAGCCTGCAAGCTCGTCAAGAGCTAGTCACATCCGCGCGGCGCGCATCGACTAGAATCGGCCGCTCCGCGGGGAGGGGCGCAGGAGCGCTCTGAGGTCTGCGGGCAACGCCATGCTCTCGACGATCCTCAACGCATTCCAAGTCGCGGACATCCGCAAGAAGATCGCCTTCACGGCGGGGATGCTGCTGATCTACCGGCTCGGCTCGCACATCCCGGTGCCGGGCGTCAACCTCAGCGCGGTCAACAACATCCAAAAGGAGTTCGGCGGCTCGAACATCCTCGGGCTGCTCAACCTGTTCTCCGGCGGCGGCCTGTCGCGGATCGCGCTGTTCGCGCTCGGGATCATGCCGTACATCACGGCGTCGATCATCCTGCAGCTGCTGCAGGTCGCGGTGCCGTCGCTTGAAAAGCTCTCGAAGGAAGGCGAGGTCGGGCAGGCGCGGATCACGCAGTACACGCGCTACCTGACGGTCGGCCTCGCGTTCGCGCAGTCGATCGGCTACGTCTTCCTGTTCCACACGCTCCAGGCGAAAGCCGGCGAATCGGTCGTGACGCACTTCGACGCGCCGCACATCTTCCTGATCGTCGTCTGCCTGACGACGGGCTGCGTGATGCTGATGTGGATCGGCGAGCTGATCACGCAGCGCGGCATCGGCAACGGCATCTCGCTGCTGATCTTCGCGTCGATCGTTGCGCGCCTGCCGGGCGGGATCCAGACGTGGTGGACCTCGCAGGACCAGGTCTTCAAGGTGATGATGCCGTTCCTCGTGCTCGCGGTCGTCGCGGGCATCGTGTTCGTGCAGGAAGGGCAGCGGCGGATCCCGGTGCAGTACGCAAAGCGCGTGATCGGCCGGCGGATGACCGAAGGTGGCCAGACGTACCTGCCGCTGCGCGTGAACATGGCCGGCGTCATCCCGGTGATCTTCGCGGCGAGCCTGATGGCGTTCCCGCCGACGGTCGGGCAGCTCGTGAAAACGCACTGGGGCCAGTCGCTGTCGGACTTCTTCTCGCCGAACGGCTGGCACTACGTCGTCGGCGAGTCGATCCTGATCCTGCTGTTCACGTACTTCTACACGGCAGTCACGTTCAACCCGGTCGATCAGGCCGACAACCTGAAGAAGTACGGCGGCTTCATCCCGGGCGTCAGGCCCGGCCGCCCGACGGCCGAATTCCTCGACCGGATCCTCGCGCGCCTGACGTTCCCGGGCGCGCTGTTCCTCGCCGCGGTCGCGGCGCTGCCGACGATCCTGATCGCGCGTACGCACCAGAACATTCCGCTCGGCGGCACCTCGATCCTGATCGTGATCGGCGTCGCGCTCGAAACGATGAAGCAGCTCGAGGCGCAGCTGATGATGCGAAGCTACGAGGGCTTCCTCAAGTAAAACGGCGGGGGGAGGTCGGAAGGGGGGCCTGCCCATTCCCGCTTCAGTACGAGGGCTTCCTCAAGTAAACGGCGGTGCCGGGCGTTGGCGTAGGCAGGTAGGCTGCGTCCGACGTGTCCGAACTGAACCTCATCCTGCTCGGTCCGCCGGGCGCGGGCAAGGGGACGCAGGCCGAGCGGCTGCGTGACGACTTCTCGACTGCCGCACATCTCGACGGGCGACATGCTGCGCGCCGCAGGTCGCGCAGGCAGCGAGCTCGGCGCGCAAGCCAAGCGCTACATGGACGCCGGCGAGCTCGTGCCCGACGAGGTGATCATCGGCATGATCGTCGAGCGCGTCGCCGAGCCCGACGCCGGCGACGGCTTCCTGCTCGACGGCTTCCCGCGCAACCCGAGCCAGGCCGACGCGCTCGCGCAGGCGCTGCAGGCGCTCGGCCGGCAGCTGACGGCGGCGCTCCTGATCGAGGTGCCCGACGACGAGCTCGTGCGGCGGCTCGCCGGCCGGCGCGTGTGCGTCAAGAACCCGAGCCACATCTACCACGTCGAGTTCGACCCGCCGAAGCACGAGGGCGTCTGCGACCAGGACGGCTCGCGCCTGATCCAGCGCGACGACGACCAGGAGGAGACGATCCGCCGGCGCCTCGAGGTCTACCACTCCCAGACCGAGCCGCTTGTCGCGCTACTACGACGAGGCGGGCTGCTGCGCCGGGTCGACGGACGCCGCAGCCCCGACGAGGTCCACGCGCAGGATCCGCGCGACGATCGCGACGCTGCGGCTCGAGGAGAAGCTCTAGTAGGCTAAGCTCCGCGGCGTGATCATCAAGAAGTCGCCCGCGGAGATCGAGCGGATGGCGCCGCGGCGAGCATCCTGCGTCGCGACGATGCACGACCTGCTGCGAGCGTCGGATCGCGCCGGCGTGACACCGGCGAGCTCGACGCAGCCGCCGAGCGGTTCATCCGCGCGCGCGGCGGCGCGCCGACGTTCAAGGGCTACCGCGGCTTTCCGGGCTCGATCTGCGCCTCGCCGAACGCGATGGTCGTGCACGGCATCCCCGGCCCGCTACCGGCTCAAGGAGGGCGACATCATCTCGCTCGACATCGGCGTGACGCTCGACGGCTGGGTCGCCGATGCGGCGCGCACGTTCGCCGTCGGCGAGATCGACGCGCAGCCGCGCAACGCTGCTGCGCGCGACCGAGGCGGCGCTGCACGCGGGCGTCGCGCAGTGCCGTGTCGGCAACCGCATGGGCGACATCTCGAACGCGATCCAGCGCGTCGCCGAGGCCGCAGGGCTCTCGGTCGTGCGCTCGCTCGTCGGCCACGGCGTGGGGCGCAGCATGCACGAGGACCCGCAGGTCCCGAACTACGGCCGGCCCGGCAAGGGGCCGCTGCTGGAGGAGGGGATGGTGCTCGCGGTCGAGCCGATGACGACGGCCGGACGCGCCGGAGGTGCGGATCGCCGGCGACGGCTGGGCGATCTACTCGCAGGACGGCTCGCCGGCGGCGCACTTCGAGTTCACGGTCGCGATCACCGGCGACGGCCCGCGGATCCTGACGCCGTGGCACCTCGCCGGCCGAGCGCGCGCGGCGAGCCGCGGCGAGTCGCCGCAGCGCCAGGCGGCCGCAACGCCGGTGGCGCGAGTTGCTACCATGCGGTGTCCTGCTCAGCGAGGCGTCGTTCTGCGTGCCCGGGCGACGATCCTCGACGCCGGTAGCGGCGGCCGCAACGGCAGCCAGAGCCGCGGTCGCCGGAACAACGCCGAAAGGGATCATGAAGGTACAGACCGTCGGTCAAGCCGATGTGCGAGAAATGCAAGATCATCCGCCGCCACGGCGTGGTGCTGGTGATCTGCCAGAACAAGCGCCACAAGCAGCGCCAGGGCTGAGGCGAGCATGGCACGCATCGCCGGCGTCAACCTGCCGCTCAACAAGCGCTCGGAGATCGGCCTGACCTACATCTACGGGATCGGCCGCCCGACCTCGAACAAGATCCTCGCGCGAGGTCGGCATCGAGCCCCGACACGTACATCCGCGACCTGACCGAGGACGAGGTCGCGCAAGCTGCGCGACGCGATCGACGAGCAGCTCACGGTCGAGGGCGACCTGCGCCGCGAGCGCTCGCAGGACATCAAACGCCTGCAGGAGATCGGCTGCTACCGCGGCCTGCGCCACCGGCGCGGCCTGCCCGTGCGCGGCCAGAAGACGAAGACCAACGCGCGCACGCGCAAGGGCCCCAAGCGGATGCAGGTGGCCGGCAAGAAGAAGGCCGGCAAGAAGTAAGTGCCGCCGCTCCCAAACGCGCGCGCGGCCGCCGCAAGCCGAAAAAGAACATCCCGATCGGCCAGGCGCACATCAAGACCTCGTTCAACAACACGATCGTCTCGCTGACCGACACGCACGGCAACGTGATCGCGTGGGAGTCCGCCGGCGGCGCCGGCTTCAAGGGCTCGCGCAAGTCGACGCCGTTCGCCGCGCAGGTGACCGCCGACGCGGCCGCGCGCAAGGGCATCGAGCAGGGCCTGCAGAAGGTCGAGGTCTTCGTCAAGGGGCCCGGCTCCGGCCGCGAGACGGCGATCCGCTCGCTGCAGGCCGCCGGCCTCGAGGTCACGGGCGTCAAGGACGTCACCCCGCAGGCCCACAACGGCTGCCGTCCGCGCAAGCGCAGGAGGGTCTAGACGATGGCACGAGACACCGGCCCGCAGTGCAAGCAGTGCCGCCGCGAGGGGCAGAAGCTGTTCCTCAAGGGCGAGCGCTGCCTGACCGACAAGTGCGGCGTCGAGCGCCGCTCCTACCCGCCCGGCGAGCACGGCCGCGGCCGCCAGAAGCAGAGCGAGTACCGCGTGCAGCTGCGCGAGAAGCAGAAGGCGCGGCGCTACTACGGCGTGCTCGAGAGGCAGTTCCACGGCTACTACGAGAAGGCCTCGCGCCAGCCCGGCATCACCGGCGAGAACCTGCTCGCGCTGCTCGAGTGCCGCCTCGACAACGTGCTCGTGCGCCTCGGCTTCGCCGCCTCGCGCCGCCAGGCGCGCCAGCTGATCCGCCACGGCCACTGGACGGTCAACGGCCGGCGCGTCGACATCCCCAGCTACCAGGTGCGGCCCGGCGACGTGATCGCGATCAAGGCGGACACGCCGGCGACGCAGGTGGTCAGGGACGCGACCGAGCTGACCGGCCAGATCCCGGCGTGGCTGCAGGCCGACCACGAGTCGCTCACGGCCAAGGTGCTGCGCAAGCCGGAGCGGCGCGAGGTCGCCGCGCCGGTGCAGGAGCAGCTCATCGTCGAGCTGTACTCGAAGTAGAGGACTTTCAGCCCGCGCCGGCCCGCGCGGCCGGCGGCGCGTCACGAGCCGGCGTCCGCTCGACGCCGGCTGCGACAACAAACACGACGTTAGGACTCCCGATGCTCGACTTCCAAATCCCCCGGATCACCAGCGAGTCCGTGGAGGAGAACCGCGGCACGTTCACGATCGAGCCGCTCGACCGCGGCTTCGGCTACACGTTCGGCAACTCGCTGCGCCGCGTGCTGCTCTCCTCGCTCGCCGGCGCCGCCGTCACGAGCGTGCGCATCGAGGGCGTCGCGCACGAGTTCTCGACGATCCAGGGCGTCAAGGAGGACGTCACCGACATCGTCCTGAACCTCAAGGGCATCGTCTGCCGGATGCACTCCGACGCCAGCGAGGTCGAGGCGCCGCTCGTCGTCACCGGCCCGGGCGAGATCACCGCCAAGGACATCGACCTGCCCTCCGGCGTCGAGATCCTCAACCCGGACGTGCACATCGCGACGCTCGAGAAGAAGACCAAGCTCGAGCTCTACATGACGATCGGCCGCGGCCGCGGCTACCGCCCCGCCGAGGAGAACAAGTCCGCCGACCAGCCGATCGGCGTGATCCCGATCGACTCGATCTTCTCGCCGGTGCGCCGCGTCGCCTACGACGTCGAGCAGGCGCGCGTCGGCCAGAAGACCGACTTCGACAAGCTCACGCTCGACATCGAGACCGACGGCTCGATCGACCCGCAGGCGGCGCTGCGCGAGGCGGCCGAGCTGCTGATCTCGCCAGCTCGCGATCTTCACCGACGCCGACCGCATCGAGGAGCTGCGCGCCGACGCCGGGCGGCCAGCTCGACGGCCACGGCCTGGCGGTCGGCGGCGGCGTCGCCGCGCCGGCGCTGCAGGGCGAGGAGTGGGGCATCCTGATCGAGGAGCTCGAGCTCGGCGTGCGCTCCTACAACTGCCTCAAGCGCGCCGGCATCCAGACGGTCGGCGACCTGATCTCGAAGTCCGAGGCCGAGCTCAACGCGATCCCGAACTTCGGCAAGAAGTCGATCGACGAGGTCATCGAGACGCTCGCACGCGCGCGGCCTGAGCCTGCGCGAGGACTAGACGCCGCCGCGGCGCCTACGACTCATCGACGATGCGCCACCAGAAGACCGCAACAAGCTCAGCCGCGACTCCGCGCACCGCAAGGCGCTGCTGATGAACCTCAGCAAGGAGGTGATCGAGCACGAGCGGATCAAGACGACCGAGGCCAAGGCCAAGGCCGTCAAGCCCGAGGTCGAGAAGCTGATCACGCTCGCCAAGCGCGGCGACCTGCACGCCCGCCGCCAGGCGCTCGTCGGCGCTCGCGCAGGACAAGTTCGCCGTGCACAAGCTGTTCGAGGAGGTCGCGCCCCGCTACGCCGAGCGCCCCGGCGGCTACACGCGGATCCTCAAGCTCGGCCCGCGCCGCAGCGACGCGACCGAGATGGTCTTCCTCGAGCTCGTCTGAGCGGCGCCGCGCACGGCGCGGCCGGCGCGCGATCGCGGATGGTCACGAAGCTGACGCTCGAGTACGACGGCACCGACTTCGCCGGCTGGGCGCGCCAGCCGGGCAGCGCACCGTCCAGGAGGAGCTCGAGCGCGCGCTGCAGCACAGTGCTCGGAGACCGGCGCGACGGCGGCCGCTGACGCTGACCGTCGCCGGGCGCACCGACGCGCGGCGTGCACGCCTGGGGCCAGGTCGCGAGCTACCGCGCACGAGGCGCTCGACCCGCTGCGCCTGAACGGCGCTGCTGCCCGCCGACATCGCGGTGCTCGCGCAGCGAGCCCGCGCGCCGACGGACTTCGACGCCCGCCGCGACGCGCGCAGCCGGACCTACTGCTACCGCGTGCTCGCGCGGCGCACGCGCAGCGTGTTCGAGCGCGGCCGCGCGCTCTGGTGGCCGGGCGCGCTCGACCGCGACGCGCTCGCGCGTGCGCGCGCGGCGCTCGTCGGCACGCACGACTTCACCGCCTTCACGCCGACCGAGACCGACCACGTGCGCTTCGCGCGCGACGTCGCGCGCGCCGACTGGCGCGAGCGACGGCGAGCTGCTCGAGTTCTGGATCGAGGCCGACATGTTCATGCGCCACATGAACCGCGTGCTCGTCGGCACGATGCTCGAGGTCGCCGCGCGGCCGGCGCACGCGTCGAGGAGTTCGCGGCGCTGCTCGACGGGCGCGCCGCGCCGCGCGGCGGGCCGCACCGCGCCGCCGCACGGCCTCGCGCTCGCGAGCGTCGCCTACGCCTGACGGTCGCTGAACCGCGACGCGAGCCGCGACCGCGGCCGCGCCTATGCTGGCAGCGCAGCGATGCTCAACGTGCTGCTGACCAACGACGACGGGATCGAGGCCGAGGGGCTGCAGGCGCTGCGCGCGCGCGCTCGCGCGCGCTCGAGGGCGTGCGACCTGGCGTGATCGCGCCCGACGGCAACCGCTCGGCGATGGCGCGCTCGATCACCACGCGCCGGCCGCTGTGGGTCGCCGAGGTCCGCTTCGCCGACGGCACGGTCGGCTACGCGACCGACGGCACGCCCGGTCGACTGCGTGCGGCTCGCGAGCCTCGGCCTGGTCGAGGGCTTCGAGGCCGACCTGGTCGTCTCGGGCATCAACCACGGCGCGAACCTCGGCGACGACATCACCTACTCGGGCACCGTCGCCGCGGCGCTCGAGGGCGTCGTGCTCGGGCTGCCGGCGATCGCCGTCTCGCAGCAGTCGCGGCGCGCGGCGCGCTCGACTACCGCTTCGACGGCGGCTTCGACTTCGACGTCGCCGCGCGCTTCGTCGCGCGGCTGGTCGAGCGCTCGAGGAGCGTGCCGCTGCCCGCCGGCGACGCTGCTCAACATCAACGTCCCGGCGGGCGAGCCCGAGCGGCGTCGAGGTGACGCAGCCTCGGCAAGCGCATCTACCGCGACGAGCTGAAGCTCGAGCGCGAGGAGGAGGGCGGCCGGCGCTACTGGATCTACGGCTCGGACCCCGGCTATCGAGGACGAGCCCGGCACCGACCTCGCGGCGGTCGCGCGCCGGGCGGATCGCGGTCACGCCGCTCCACTTCGACCTCACCGACCGCCCCGGCCTCGAGGCGCTGCGCGCGCTTCGACCTCGAGGCGCTGCTCGCGCGCACGCGTCGTGAGCGCGCCGCCGCGAGCGCGAGCACGGCCGCGCGCGCGCGCGCGAGCTGCGCGCGCAGCTCGACCACCACTCGCACCGCTACTACGTCCTCGACGACCCCGAGATCGGCGACGACGCCTACGACGCGCTGCTCGACGAGCTGCGCGCGATCGAGGCGCGAGCACCCGGAGCTGCGTCGACGCCGGACTCGCCGACCCAGCGCGTCGGCGGCGAGCCGGTCGAGCGCCTGGAGAAGGTCGCGCCACCTCGAGCCGATGCTCTCGCTCGCCAACGTGCGCTCCGAGGAGGAGCTGCGCGCGTGGGTCGAGCGGATGCGCAGCCACCTCGCGCGCGAGGGGATCGACGCAGCCGCGACTTCCGCTACGTCGTGCGAGCCGAAGATCGACGGGCTCGCGATCTCGCTCGCTCTACCGCGACGGCGTGCTCGAGCGCGGCGCGACGCGCGGCAACGGCGAGATCGGCGAGGACGTCACCCACAACCTGCGCACGATCGGCGCGATCCCGCTGCGCGATCGAGCGACGCGCCGCCGCTGCTCGAGGTGCGCGGCGAGGTCTACATGTCGCTGCGCGGACTTCACGGCGCTCAACGAGCGCCGCGCCGCAGCGGGCCAGTCGACGTTCATGAACCCGCGCAACTCCGCCGCCGGGCACGATCCGCCAGCTCGACCCGGCGCTGCGCGGCGCAAGCGGCCGCTGTCGATCTGGGGCTACGCAGGTCGGCGTCAGCCGAGGGCCTCGAGTTCGAGCGACCAGTCGGCAGGCGCTCGACTGGCTGCGCGAGCACGGCTTCCCCGTCAACCGCGAGATCAGTCGTGCTCGACGACGAGGAGGCGGTCGTCGCGCAGTGCCTCGAGTGGGAGCAGCCGCCGCGGCGAGCTCGACTTCGAGATCGACGGCGTCGTCGTCAAGGTCGACGACCTCGAGCTGCAGCGCCGGCTCGGCGCGGTCGGGCGCGACCCGCGCTGGGCGGTCGCCTGGAAGTTCCCGCCGACGACGGCCGAGACGCGCCTCGAGCGCGGTGCATGCTGGAACGTCGGCAAGTTCGGCGACCTGCACCCCTACGCGGTGCTCGAGCCGGTCACGCGTCGGCGGCGTCACGGTCACGCATGGCGACGCTGCACAACGAGGAGGACCTCGCGCGCAAGGACCTGCGCGAGGGCGAGGAGGTGATCGTGCTGCGCGCCGGCGACGTGATCCCGCAGGTCGTCTCGCCGGCGCCGCACGTCGCTCGAGCACCGCGACCGCCCGCCGCCGCCCGCGCCGCCGACGCGCTGCCCGTTCTGCGACACGCCGACGGTCAAGCCGCGAGGGCGCGGTCTTCACGAAGTGCCCGAACCCGACTGCCCCGGGCGCGCCGTGGCAGCTGCTCACGCACTTCGTCTCGCGCGGCGCGATGGACATCGACGGCCTCGGCGAGAAGCAGGTCGGCGCTGCTGCAGGAGCGCGGGCTGGTGCGCACCGCCGCCGACCTCTACCGCCTGCGCGAGGAGCAGCTGCTCGAGCTCGACGGCTTCGGCGAGATCTCGGCGCGCAACGCTGATCGCGGCGATCGACGCCTCGCAAGCGAGCGCCCGTTCGCGCGCGTGCTGTTCGCGATCGGGATCGAGGAGGTCGGCGAGGTCACCGGCGCGCAACCTCGCGCAGCAGTTCCGCGACATCGACGCGCTGCTCGCGGCGACGCCCGAGGAGATCGAGCAGACGCCCGGGCGTCGGCGACGAAGATGGCCGCGCTCGATCCGCGAGCAGCTCGCACGAGCGAGCGCATGCGCGAGCTGATCGACGAGCTGCGGGCGAGCGGGCCTGCGCTTCGCGGAGGAGGGACCGCCGCCGCGCGAGGGCCCGCTCGCGGGCAAGACGTTCGTGCTCACCGGCACGCTGCCCGACGCTCACGCGCGAGCAGGCGACCGAGCTGATCATGGCCGCCGGCGGGCGCGTCACGAGCTCGGTCTCGAAGAAGACCGACTACGTCGTCGCCGGCGAGAGCGCCGGCTCGAAGCTCGAGAAGGCCGAGCGGCTCGGCGTGGCGGTGATCGACGAGGCGGGGCTGCTGCGCGCTGCTCGGGAGCTCAGCCGCAGCTAGTCGCGCGAGCGTGATCGTCATGTTGTCCTGGATCGCGTGCGCGGCTCGGTCGACGATCGACGTCGTCATCAGGAACGCGAACGCGACAGGTCGCCGTCCGTGCACCAGCCGGCGAGGTCGAGGCGCCCGTCGAGCGTGCCGGTCTTGCCCTGCAGCGGCCCGCGGCCGCGCGTGCCGCGCATCCGTTCTTCGAGCGTGCCGCGTCTCGCCCGGCGACGCGCCAGGTGCGCCGCGCAGCGATGCGCCGCCGAGCGCGCCGTCGGGCTGAGGTCGCGCAGCAGCGTCGACGACCTCGATCGGGCGAGGTGCGGTCGGCTGCGCGAGAGGCCCGAGCCGTCGACGACGCTGCGGGTGAGATGCCGAGTCGCGAGGGAACTGCGCGACGACCGCCGCGCCGGCCGCGGTCGTGCCGCCGCGCCGCCGAAGCGCGCGCCGAGCGCCTTGAGCAGCATCTCGGCGAAGAAGTTGTCGGACGGGCGGCAGCGTCAGCCGCAGCAGCTGCGTCGATCGTCGGCGAGGCGACGCTCGGCGAGCTGCGCGGCGCCGGCGGCGTCGCTACGCCGCGCCGAGCGCGCCGCGTGACGCTGACGCCGTCGTCCGCGCAGCGCCGCGGCGAGCTGGCACGCGGCGTACGCGGCCGGCGCGTGCGCGCCGCGTTCGGAGCCGCTCTCGCCGCGGTCGAACGCGAGCGCGCTGAGCGCGCCGACGAGGTACGGGTCGACGCCGTAGTCGCTCGACGGGCTCGCCGCGGCAGCGTGTCGAAGTAGGACTCGTCGCCGATCGACCGAGCCCGCGACCCGGCGGATGCCGTCGGCGCGATCGAGCTGCGCGGCGAGGCGTCGGACGGTCGCGCCGACGCCGCCGTAGTGCGCCGCGATGAAGCGACGCGTCGCCGAACGTCGGGTCGCCGCCGCCGCGCAGGTAGAGGTTGCCGTCGAAGACGCCGTCGGGCTCGAGCTGTCCGGCGCCGTAGACGCGTCGTCTGCAGCGTGCCGTCGGGCCCGAAGCGCTCGAGCGCGGTCGTCGGCGTGTAGAGCTTCTCGACCGACGCCGGCGGTGCGCGGCGCTGTCGCGCGCTCGTAGAACAGCGCCTGTGTTGCGTCGTCAGGTCGTAGACGTAGGCGCCGGAGCCCGGGCCGGCGAGCTTCAGCTGGTGGCCGAGGTCGCTCTGCAGTGCGGCGAGCGTGCCCGGCTGCGCGCTCGCGCCGGCCGGCGCGAGCAGCGCCAGCGCTGCGACGGCGACCGCAGAGCGATCGGCGATCGCGCGCGCGAGAGCGAGACGAACACGCGTTTCGGCGCGTGCGCAGCTCACGCGAGCGCCCGTGCGCGTGGGCTCGCGCGCGGCGCTCGTCTCGTGAAGCGGTCCGATGGGCGAAATACGGCCGTTCCGAGCACACGTCGCCTAGAATTGAGCAAGGATGGGCAAGGTCGTCAAGCTGGAACCGACGGACCAGGCCAAGGTCGCGGCCAAGCGTAGACGGCGCGGTCAAGGAGGCGTCACCGGCGTCGGGCGCAGCCGCTTCGATCGACCGGCGACGGCGCCCGCGCCGCCACAAGACGGCGCTCGTGCTCGGCGGCGGCGGCTTCACCGGCGGCGTGTACGAGATCGGCGCGCTGCGCGCGCTCGACCTGCTCGCGGTCAACCGACGCGTCAACCAGTTCGACGTCTACGTCGGCACCTCGGCCGGGGCGTTCATCGCCGCGCTGTGCGCCAACGGCGTGACGCCCGAGGAGATGATGCGCGTCGTCACGCGCCAGGGCCCGCCGCCGTTCAAGGACATCGACCTCAGCGACCTGCTGCAGCCGAACCTGCTCGAGCTCGTGCGCAAGGGCGCGGCGCTGCCGCTGCGCACGCTCGCGCTCGCGCGCCAGGTGCGACGCAGCGCGGCGCGATCGGTGATCGACGTGCTGCTCGGCTTCGCCGAGGGGCTGCCGTCGGGCCTCTACACGGGCGCCGGCATCGAGCGCTACCTGCGCGAGGTGCTCAGCGAGCCCGGCCGCACCGACGACTTCGCGCGAGCTCGCGTGCGAGCTCTACCTGACGGCGACCGACCTCGACACGTGCGAGCGCGTCGTCTTCGGCGTCGACGAGGGCTGGGAAGACGTGCCGATCTCGACCGCGGTGCGCGCGTCGGGCGCGCTGCCGATGGTCTACGCGCCGGTGCGCGTCGGCGACCGCGAGCTGATCGACGGCGGCATCGTCTCGACGACCAACCTCGACATCGCCGTCGAGGCCGGCGCGAAGCTCGTCGTCGTCATCAACCCGATCGTGCCGTTCGTCAACGACTTCGCCGGCAGCGTGCGCACGCTGCGCGGCACGCGCCCGCGGCGCGTCTCGGACATGGGCTTCCCCCAGATCGGCTACCAGGCGTTCAAGCTGCGTCGCCCACCAGCGCCTGCACGAACTGCGCGAAGACGTGGGAGGAGCCGCTACCCGGGCGTCGACATCGTGCTGATCGAGCCCGAACCGACCGACGAGCTGATGTTCCAGACGTCGATGATGAGCTTCACCTCGCGCGTCGAGATCGCGCGCCACGGCTTCGAGTCGGTCACGAAGCAGCTCGCCGAGCGAATACGAGCACTATCAGGACGTCGCCGAGCGTCACGGCATCGACATCTCCGGCAACCGCGTGCGCAAGGTCGTCGAGCACTTCGACAGCGAGCCCGAGGAGACGAGCGCCTGGCGCAAGATCCTCGAGGGCACGACCGGCGCGCTGCTGCGCCAGTCCGGTCTGGCCGGCTGACGCCGGAGCCTGCGCAGCTCGGCGTCCTCGGTCGCTCGCGTGCGAGCACGCCACGCTCCCTGCGTCCTTGATCTGCTTGGCTCCGACGCCAGCCGGTCGCGTGTGGCGCCTAACCGACTGGCAGTCGAGCGCGTTGTCGATCGCCAGCAAGAGGCGTGTCGTCGCCGCGGGCTTGTGGATCGTGATGCGGACATGGTGCGCCTCGCCCAGCGCGTCACCGGCGGCGACGTGATGCCCGCGAGCGCCAGGCGCGCCGCGAGCGCGGTGCCGATGAGCGCGTCGGGTGCGCGGCCCAGAGGAAATTAGCCTGGCTCTCGGTGACGTCGAAGCCGCGCTCGCGCAGCGCGGCATCAAGCGCGTGGCGCTCGTCGTGGATCGGCGCACCCGTGCTTCGATCAGCGGCCGGCAGCTGCGGATCGCCTCGAGCGCGCCGGCCTGCGAGAGCTCGGAGACGCCCAGGTCGGGGTCGAGCTCGGCCAGCAGCTGCTCGGAGCCGGGGCCGCCGACGGCGTAGCCGACGCGCAGGTCCGGCGAGGCCCCAAGCCTTCGAGAAGCTGCGAAACACCAGCAGGCGCGGGGACTGCTCGAGCAGTTCGATCGACATGGAGGTGGGCTGGGCGTCCGCGAACTCGACGAGCGCCTCGTCGAGCAGCACGGCGACGCCCGACGGGCATGCCTTCCAGCAGCGCACGAGCTCGCGCGCCGTCGATGAGCTCGCCCGTCGGGTCGTTGGGGTTCGCGATGACGCGACCGCGCGCGCGCCCGGGCCTGTGCTGCCTCGAGCAGCTCCTCGGGGCCGGCGGCGACGCGCACGCACTCGGCGCTCGCGCGGCGCGCCATCAGCGGATAGAGCGGATACGACGGCCAGCGTGTGATCAGCGAGCTGCCCGGGCCCGATAAGCGCCCGCGTCGCGGCGCTCGAGCAGCTCGGCGGCGCCGTTGCCGAGGATCAGGCGCTCGGCTGGGACGCCGTGGTAGGCGGCGAGCTCGTCGCGCAGCTCGTCGGCGCGCTGGATCGGGTAACGGTGCATGCCGCGCCGCGCGACGAACGTGATCGCGTTGACGATGCGCGGGTGCGGCAGCTCGTGCCAGGTCGTCTGCGAGAGGTCGAGGTCCGGGAGCCTTGCGAGCGCGTCGCGTTTGCGTCGGCGGCGTCCTCGCGGAGGCACGGCGTGACCTCCTCCTCGGACATCCCTTCGAACTGCCGGTAGTAGTCGAGCAGGCCCAAGTCGGGACCTTTCTAGCAGCGGTCGCCGCGACACGGGGCGAGATCAGGTCGCGCCGTTCCCGGGGCCGAGAGACTCGAACCGGGACCGTGGATGACGATGAACCAGAACGCGAAGACCGCTGCGCAGACGATCGCCGTCGCGCCGAAGACGCGGGCGAGCGCCCCGCGGCGCTGGTCCTGACCGGCTGCACGGCGCACGAGGATCCACGCGACGTCGATGCGTTGAGCAGCGCGAGCGTGCCGAAGAGCAGCACGAGAAGCGCGATCAGCGCCGCCAGCAGGCCGGCTCCACGCTACCGGTCAGGTACTGCGCTTGCGACCCGATCCAGAGGCACGCCACGGGATCGGCCCCCAGCAGAGCAGGCAAAGGAGCACCATGCCGGCAAAGAGGACGTTCGGCGAGCGAGCCGTCGAACCGCTGGCGTTTTTCGCGCCGTTCGCTCGGGCGTGCCGCGGTACTGGACCGGTGCCGTACCGGGGCGTCGTCCTACAAAGAGCCCTCCGTTGTCGGCCGGATCGCTGCGCATGTCACACCATCTTGGCAGCCGGGGGCTATGCGTCACCGGTACAGCGACTCGAAGATCTCCGCGTACTTCTCGTTGACGACGTTGCGCTTCACCTTCAGCGTGGGCGTGAGCTCGCCTGTCGGCTGGCAGAGATCGTGGTCGAGGATCGCAAAGCGCTTGACCTGCTCGACCTGCGCGTACTTCGCGTTGACGCGGTCGACTTCGCTCTGGATCAGGGCCTGCACCTCGGGGTCGGTCGAGAGCGACGGGATGTCCTCGGGCAGGCCGTGCTCCTTCGCGTAGGCCGGCATTTCTTCCTCGTCGAGTGTCACCAGGACCACCGGATAGGGGCGCCTGTCCCCGTACATGACGGCCTGCGAGATCCAGCGACACTGCTTCAGGTCGTTCTCGATGTTCGCCGGCGTCAGGTTCTTGCCGCCTGCCGTGATGATGATGTCCTTCTTGCGGCCCGTGATCGTGATGTAGCCGTCCTCGTCGATCGAGCCCGAGGTCCCCGGTGTGAAGCCAGCCGTCCACGACGTCACCGAAGGTGCTCGCATCGGCGCGGTTGTGGTAGCCGGCGAAGATGTTCGCGCCCTTGATCAGGATCTCCCCGTCATCCGCGATCCGGATCTCGACTCCCGGGAGCGCCCGGCCCACGGTGCCGTAGCGGAAGGCCGCCGGTGACGAGAACGTCGCCGCCGTCGCGGTCTCCGTCATCCCGTATCCCTCGAGCACGTAGATGCCACACGCGTAGAAGAATTCGAGGATCTCCTTGGCGATCGGCGCTGCGCCGCTCGTCGCGCGCTTGCACGCGCCCCCGAAGATCGCGCGCACTCTCGCGAAGAGCTCCGCGTCGGCCTTTTCGAAGGGCTCCAGCAGCTCGGGCGGAACCGCTTCGTCGCGCGCCATCATGTCGCGCACTTTCACGCCAAGTGCGATTGCGGCGTCCGCCTGGGCTCGCTCCTCGGGCGGTTTGGCGTCGATCGAAGCGCGCGCGAGCGTGTAGATCTTCTCGAAGATCCGCGGCACCGACGGGAGGTATGTCGGCTTGACCTCGATCAGCTCGGGAATGATCTGCTTCGTGTCGCCGCCGAAATAGGCGATTGCCGCGCCGAGGTGGAAGGAGAGGAGCTCGATGAGCAGCGCGTACGCGTGGGCGAGCGGCAGATAGAGGTAGATGACCTCGTCCTCGGTCGAGGTCCGCGGTGCTCGAGACCATCTCGATCACGGACGCGTAGTTGCCGTGCGTGAGCACGCAGCCCTTCGGATTTCCCGTGGTGCCAGACGTGTAGATGAACGTGAAGGGGTCCTCGGGCCGCACGGCGTTTCGCCTCGGTCTCGAGCTCCGCCAGCGTCAACGTTCGCGCCGAGCGTCGCGCACCGAGTCCAGCGTCCGTACTCCGAGCTTGCCGCCGCCGTCGCCGACGGATCGATCACGACGATCTCGCGGAGCTGCGGTAGCCCGTCGCGGATCTCGGCGACCTTCGCGAGCTGCTCCTCGTTCTCGGCGATGATCGCGACGGCTTCGGAGTCCGCCATCACCCAGTTGCACTCGTCCGGCGAGTTCGTCGGGTAGATGGGGACGACGACGAGCCCGGCGGACGTCGCGGCGAGATCGCAGTACGTCCAATCCTCGCGAGTCGAGCACAGGATGCAGATCCGCTCGCCCGGCTCGAGGCCCAGTCCGATCAGGCCTAACGCAATCTCCTGCACGATGGCGGCGACCTCGGTGTACGTCCGCGTCGTGCCACTCGCCGTCGCGCTTGTACTGGACCGCGGTTCTCTCGCCGAAGCGCTCGGCTGCCGTCGCCGCGAGAGGCCGCAACGGTCCGCGTCTGTGCCCCCGTCCCCGCCGTCGCCGGCCTCCATGTGCCTCTCCCTCTTCTTCCTGCCCCCTGCGGATCAAGGGATGTTAGACGTGCTATCGCCCGATTTGCGTCAGACGCTCAGAGTTCTCCACGTCGATGAAGGTGTGGCGATGCCGTGCTCGGCGGCGAGCATCTCGCCGATCGAACGCACGCCGAAACGCTCGGTTGCGTGGTGGCCGGCCGCGACGAGGTGCATCGCGAGCTCGTCCGCGAGGGCTGGCGAGCGCTCGCTGACCTCGCCCGTCACGAGCGCCTGTGCGCCGGCTTCACGCGCGGCCTCCGAGAAGTCGGCACCGCCCCCGGTGACGATCCCGAGCGAGCGCTATGCGGTCGGCGCCGCGACCGTAGAGCTGTGGCTCGCGCGCCGTTGCGTCGCTGACGCGAGCCGCGAGCTCGTCCGGCCCGAGCTCGCGGTCGGGCAGTCGCGATCCAGCCGAGGGCCTGTCCGTGCTCGACGGCGAACGGCGTGACCACTGTCGGCCCGAGTGCGCGCGCGAGCAGAGCGTTGTTGCCGTGCTCGCGGTGGGCGTCGAGCGGCAGGTGGTATGCAGCGAGGGCCATGTCGGCGGCGAACAGCGCGCTCAGGCGCGCATGGTTGACGACGTCGACGTGGCGCATGCCGGAACCCCAGAAGAGGCCGTGGTGCACGATCACGAGATCGGCGCCGGCGCCGGCCGCCTGCTCCAGCAGCGCCAGGTTTGCCGAGACGCCGGTCGACGATCGTGCGCACCTCGGTTGCACCGGGGACCTGGAGGCCGTTGAACCCGGGATCGGCGAACGCATCGACATCCAGCAGCTGGTCGAGCTCCCTGATGAGGTCGGCAACGGTGGGCACCACGGCGACGATAACGTCCCACAGAGCTGCCGGCGGTTGTGTGTGATACTGGCGCTCTCGGGGCGTGGCGCAGCCTGGTAGCGCGCACCGTTCGGGTCGGTGAGGTCCCCGGTTCAAATCCGGGCGCCCCGATAAAAAAGCCCCGCGTGTGCGGGGTTTTTTTTGTTGGGCGGGCGGTGATGCTGCGGATGTCGAGCTTCCCAACGCTCGCCGCCGTTGACGAGCGCGGGCGATGGTGACGGCGGCCGTCAGCTCGCCTCGTACGCTGCGTTGGTAAGAACGCGAAGCTCATCGAGCTGATCGGTCGCGCGCAACGAATACTCGAGGTCGCCCATGCCGAAGTGTCCGATGTCGGTCGTGTCGCGCATCGTCTGCTCGTTCCACGGTCGCCACGCCTTCGGGTCCAATCCTAGGTACACGATGATGCGCTGCATTTGGGTCTCGGCTGTGAAGAAGGACCGCTTCCCACGGAAATAGCCGACGTATTGCTTGCGTACGCGACGCGACACGTCTGGGCCGAGCGTGAAGGCGTACTTATCGAGCTCCTCGAAAAGCTCCCGAATGAGCGCGCTCTTTCCGTTCAGGTGGTGATCGAGCTCATATTCCTGGCCCTTTGGCGGGGTAGAGGGGCCGACCACGGACTTCTTGCTCGCGCTCGGCGGAGACGCGTCGCCGGTCTGCGCCGGAAGCTTGAAATCAAGGATGCGCGCGAGGCTGCGGCGGATGGCGTCTGGCTGAACGCTGGGTCCCTCCAAACGAGCACCGATCGCCTTGATCAACGTCTCAGGGGCGTTGAGCGAGAGAGACTCGAGCGCCTCGCGGACGCGAGCGTCCGTAAAGACACGCTCGCCGAAGTTGTCGAGCTCTCCAGCTTCGACCGCCTCACGGCTGATCAGAGCGAGCAGTTTCGCCTTCTCTGACGTCGAGTCCTTCTCTTCGGTGAGGTCGACTTCGAACAGCAGCTTGCGATCCATCGCGACCGGCTCGTTCGTCTTGTAGACGGACCACCGAACTCCATTCGTCAAGACGCACCACAGCACACCGTCGTTGTTGGCGTAGTTGATCGCCTGGGCCATGAACTTCTTGTCGTCCAAGCTCTCGCCAAGACCCTTGGCCTCTACGTAGATGCGCGGCGCGCCGGAAAGCTTAAGTGCGTAGTCGAGGAAGGTGCCGTCATACACCCTGACCTCACGATCGACGCTGTCGATGTCGAGCGGGTCCCAGCCCAGAGCCGAAAGGATCGGCTCGATGACGTGGGCCTTCGTGTTCGCCTCGTTTGCTGCCGAGCTTGCTTTGAGCTTGGCGACCGCTTGGAGAGCCTTTGGAATTGTTTCGGCTACGGTCATTGCGCCGATCCTATTGCTGCGCCCCGCGGACTGCATGTAGCTGGAGCGGCTCGCGTCGTCGTGCTACCCGTGGCCCCCGCGACAGCTGTCTGTTTACTAAGCAGCTCCTCGGATCGAAAGTACGCGCGTGGCGGGAGGAGGGGATACGCGTGGCGCGCGGGAGCTGCTGGGGGGCCTGGTCGGTCGGCCGCTGCAGACGATCGGTGGCGCGCAGAACCAGATCCTCGAAATCTGCGACGACGACGTTGTCGTCGCAACCGCCCGCTCGCCGCTTGGACAGCCAGTCCTTCTTGCCTCGGTCCAGGATGCGCTTGACCACATCCGGGCGACTGGCGAGCTGCAGATTGACCCACCAACCGTCGGCTATCGGAGTGCGTTCATCGGCGCCGTGCTTCGCACTCTGCCGAATGCTCGCATTGAGCATGGCCCGCAGCGGATTCTGCTGAACCGATCGTCTGCGGACTGGGACATTCCCGTCGGTGCGCTGCTCAGCCGCTCCGACAGAAAAACGCGCTTCGGCGGCGCTATGTATGGCGGGATCGAGCCGTCGGCAAGTTCTCCCAATGTCTTCCTCTATAGCGATCCGTCAAGGGGAGAGGTCTACGGCTACAACTACGACGGGTGGGCTGACGACGGGCGCCTATTTCTCTACACGGGAGAGGGGCGGAAGGGCGATCAGCTTATGGGCCATGGCAACCGCGCAATCCTGGAGCACCGACGGCGTGGGAGGGCGCTGCGGCTCTTCATCGCGGACGGCCGGGTTGCGGGGACAGGTCAGCGTCGGCAACGCTACGTCGGCGAGTTTGAGATCGACCCGAACAATCCATACTCGCTTGAGGAAGCACCCGATGAGAATGTCGAGGACCGGACGGTCTTCGTCTTTCGCCTTCGACCAGTGGGCGAGGCACTGTGCCGCGAGGACGATCAGTCCGCCTTTTTCCATATCGCCGCCGACGCGGCGGCGTCGCTCGTCAGGGTAGAGGAGAACGTCGAGACATCGTTCGATGTTTCTCCGCGAGAGGGGACAACAGCTACCCGGCGGGAGGGCGAACTCGTCGACCGATATATGGCGTGGTCCGGCCGGGCTGAGACGTTCAGCCGCTGGCGCCTGCGACCACCGGGCGAGTTCCGGCCGCTCTTGACCGACATCTACAGCGAGACACAGAACGTCCTCTATGAGGCCAAGGGAACAGCGACCCGGAACGCGATGCGAACCGCGATCGGTCAGCTGCTCGACTACAGGCGGCACATCGATCGGGACGACTTGCGCCTTGCGGTCCTCCTGCCGCACCTTCCAAGTGATGACCTGATCGACTTTGCAGCCGGCCTCGGAATTACTGTCGTCGCCGAACGGCCCGATGGCGGTTTCGAGACGGTCGAGTCGCGGTAGCGAGCGGAGTTCGCCCCGAGGCGTCTGCAGCTTCACGGACGGATTACGGAGCGGCGATAGCGTCCGCATCTAGGACGGCCAAGAGCGAATTGGTCACCCTCTCGAGTTCGCGCCCAGCATTTGCAGCGACGACGCTCCGCTGAATCGCTATTCCGGCGAACGAGAGATCAGGACGCAGTTGGTCGAGCAGTTGACGCGCACCGCTGGCGAGCAGGTAGTCGGAGTCAGTTGTGCGAGCCTCCTCTCTCGACCAGCGCAGGATGGCTCGCAGCGTGCTGAACAGCTGTGGCCAGTCGCGGTGGCCGGGTAGAGACGCCGGCGAGCGCTGCAGCAGAGCCGCCCAGATCTCCTTGTCGATCGCGTAGCGCTGTTCGCCGCCAACCGTGAAGCTGTGAATAACCTGGGCCTCGGCCAGGCCGGCAAGGGCCTCGTGCACGTTGCGCTTTGCGTAGCTGCTCGCCTGCGCAAGCGTCTGCGCCGTCATCCACGGAGCTCGCATGCCGAGCATGACCCGGATCACCTCGGCGCGGATGCCGACGCCGAGGATCGCACGCAGGCGGAGGTCGAGGTTGATCGGCGCCACCAGGTCGGGTGCCCCTGACTTCCGCGACGGCGTGAGGGGCGGACGCAACAGTCCGGCTGCCGCGAAGCTCGGATCGGCCTCCGTCACAGGTCCGCCGCCTGGGAACAGTGGCGCCAGGCTTGTTTCCACACTCGCGTAGCGCACTTTGAGGCGTGCACGAGGTCGTTGCCGGGCCAGCCAGCCAATCGCGGCGTCCACCAGCGCCCGGTCGGCGGCGCTCGTACAGATTGCGCGCAGCCGGCGGACGCTCAGCAGTCTCTCGTTGAGGAGCGTCCAGTCGAGCACCTCATCGAACAGGCGGGGGTCAGCCCTTGCAATCTCGAGCGTGAAGACGATCAGCGCCTCGGGGTCGGCTGCCCAGGGGCTGACACGTTGTGTACTCGCAAGCAGGCCCAACTGCGCCCACTCGTCCCAGCAGAACTCGACCAGGCGCCCAGTGAGCTGTTTGCTAAACCAGCCCAGATCCATCTGAGACTCCAAAGTGATCGAGCACCTTCAGGAGAACGTCGCGGAATCCCGCCGAGGCATCGTGTGTTCTCGTCCAGCGAGCGGCTTGCAACAGCTCCGACTCGGTCGGCGCCAAGGCTGCGAGGTCGGCGAGGTGGCGCCCCGGACCCTGATCGACGACCGCGTAGAGCTTGAAGTGGATCTGGTCCTCGCGAGAGGCGAAAAGGACGCATAGCGCCTCGCCGTAATCGCGGCGTCGCGTCCGCTCGAGGAAGCCCTCGGGGAGACCGAAATCAATCAGCGGGGCGGGCCCATCGTTCAGCCAATCCCGCGATAGGCCGAAGTCGGCCGCGATGATCCGCGCCGCTTCGAGCAGCCCCTTCGGCAGCGGCTTCGCTGACACGAGGGACTCGTCGTGAAGCAGGGCCAGCACGTCGACGTCCCGTGTCGGACGGGAGATCAGGCCAAGGGCGAGCAGCGCCGAGCCGCCGGCGATGACGATCGAGTAGTGCTCCCCGCGCAGGGCAAGCTGCTCGCCGAGCGCTGAAAACAGCGTGTCGATCGTTCCGGCCGCGATGGGTGTGTCTCCTGACATCCCGCATCGCGATGTTAGACGTCTCGACAAGCTTAGGAGCAGATGGGAGCGAATTTGCGAAGCATGGCCGCGGCCATGTGTGTCTGCCGTTGCAAGCGACACACCGGAGCCCGTTCGCCCCGCAACTGCCATTCCGCCAGGATGGTCACCGATGCCGACCGCCCGCAACCTCGTCAACCTCAACGCGGTCGAGAAGGGCTACGGCAGCCGTTCGGTCCTCCGCGACATCACCCTCGGCGTCTCCGACGGCGAGCGCATCGGCGTAGTCGGCCCGAACGGCGGCGGCAAGTCGACGCTGCTGCGCTTGATCGCCGGCATCGAGCCGCCCGACGCCGGCGCGCTCACGCGCTGCAGGCGACACCGACGTGGCGCTGCTCGCACAGCGCGACGAGCTCGACGACGATCGCAACGATCCGCGAAGTGCTCGTCGGCGAGCGCGCCGATCACGAGTGGGCTGGAGACAGCGCCTTTCGCAGGGTGCTCGACGGTCTGCTCGGCGGCGTCGAGCTGCGGCTCTTCCCGGGCGGCATCGACACGCCGATCGCGGGCCTCTCGGGCGGCGAGCGCGACGCGGATCGCGCTGGCGCGCCTGCTGCTCGACCGCGCCCGAGCTGCTTGCTGCTCGACGAGCCGACCAACCACCTCGACGTCGAAGGGGTCGACTGGCTTGCTGCGTCATCTCGCCGCGCGGCGCGGCTCGATGCTCGTCGTCACGCACGACCGCTGGTTCCTCGACGCCGTCTGCACGGACACCTGGGAGCTGTCCGACGGCCGGGTGCACCAGTACGAAGGCGGTTACGCCGCGTACGTGCTCGCGCGCGCCGAGCGTGAACGCCAGGAGGCAGCGCGCGCGAGACCGCCGCCAGCAGCTGCTGCGCAAGGAGCTCGCCTGGCTGCGGCGCGGGCCGCCGGCGCGCACGACCAAGCCGAAGTTCCGGATCGACGCAGCCAACGCACTGATCGCGGACGAGCCGGAACCGCGCGATCGCGCCGAGCTGCTGCGCTTCGCCACCTCGCGCCTCGGCAGCAAGGTGCTCGAGGCGGTCGACGTGTCGCTCACGCTCGGCAGCAAGCAGGTGCTGCACGACGTCACCTGGCGACTCGGCCCGGGCGACCGCGTCGCGCTCGTCGGCGTCAACGGATCGGGCAAGACCTCGCTCGTCCGGCTGCTCGCCGGCGAGCTCGAGCCGACGTCGGGTCGTGTCGAGCGCGGCGCGACCGTGCGGATCGCGCACCTCTCGCAGGACACCGCCGAGATCCCCGGCTACCTGCGCGTGCTCGAGTCGCTCGAGGAGGTGCGCGGCCACGGGACGCTCAGCAGCGGCGAGGAGATCACCGCCGCGATGCTGTGCGAGCGCTTCGGCTTTCGCGGCGAGAAGGCGCGCACGCTCGTTGACGACCTCTCCGGCGGCGAGCGCCGGCGGCTCGCGCTGATGCGCCTGCTGATGGGCGAGCCCAACGTCCTGCTGCTCGACGAGCCCACCAACGACCTCGACATCGACACGCTCACGGCGCTCGAGGATCTGCTCGACGGCTGGCCCGGCACGCTCGTCGTCGTCAGCCACGACCGCTACTTCGTCGAGCGCGTCTGCGACAACGTTCACGCGCTCACCGCCGACGGCGGGATCCGCCACCTGCCCGGAGGGATCGAGCAGTACATCGAGCAGCGCCGCGCCGTCGAGGCGCACCGGCCGCCTCCTTCGCGCGCGGACGCCGTCGCGCCCGGGGCGGCGCTGCGCACCGCGCGCAAGGAGACCCAGCGCCTCGAACGAGAGCGCAAGCGCTTGGAAGGCGCGATCGAGCGTCTCGTCGCGCGCGAGGGCGAGCTCGGCGAGCAGATGGCGGCCGCCGCCAGCGACTACGCCGCGCTTGCCGAGCTCCAGTCCGAGCTCGGGCGGCTCATTGCCGAGCGTGAGCAGCTCGAAGCGTCGTGGCTGGAGACATCGGAGCGGCTCGAGGCCCGTTGACGCCGACGCTGGGCCGGTCGCGGAAGCGCGCGCTAGCGCCCGCCTGAGTACCCCGCGAGGAACACCGCCTCCGCCACCGCCATCCGCTCGATCTCCGACGGATCGACGCTCTCGTTCGGCGCATGGATCAGGCACCGCGGCTCCTCGACCCCCAGCAGCATGATCTCCGCCTCGGGAAACGTCTCCCGCAGCGCGTTGCACAGCGGAATCGACCCGCCCTGCCCCTCGGTCGTCGTCGGCCGCCCGTAGGCCTGTTCGAGCGCGTCGCTCATCGCCGCGTACGCCGGCCCGTCGGTCCGCGCGACGAACGCCTGCCCCTCGACCTCGCGCTCGACCTCGACCTTCGCGTGCCATGGCGTGACCGCTTCCAGGTGCGCGGCGAGCGCGTCCTGTGCGCGCTGTGCGTCGAGCCCCGGCGGGACGCGCAGGCTCACGCGGGCGCGTGCCTGCGCCGGCACCGCCGGCGAGGAGCCGACGACCGGCGGGCAGTCGATCCCGAGCACGGTCACCGCCGGGCGCGACCAGAGCATGTCCTCGATCCGCCCGTCGCCGAGCAGCTCGACGCCGTCGAGCACGTGCGCGTCGCCGCGGAACTGCTCGGGCGGGTAGCTCACGCCCTCCCAGCGCCCATCGTTGTCGAGGCCGCGGATCGTCGTGTTGCCGCGCGCGTCGCGCAGCGTCGCGAGCATGCTGATCAGCGCGAGCAGCGCGTCCGGTGCCGGGCCGCCGAACATGCCCGAGTGCATCGCGCTCTCGAGCGTGCTGACCGTGACGATCACGTTCGCGACGCCGCGCAGCGTCGTCGTCAGCGTCGGGATGCCGACCTCGAAGTTGCCGGTGTCCGCGATCACGATCGCGTCCGCGCGCAACAGCTCGGCGTGCGCCGGGACGAACTCCTCCATGCCGCCGCTGCCGAGCTCCTCCGAGCCCTCGGCGATCAGCTTGACGCCGACCGGAAGCTCGCCGCGCAGCGCGCGCAGCGCCGTCAGGTGCATGACGACGTTGCCCTTGCAGTCGGCCGTTCCGCGCCCGTACCAGCGCCCGTCGCGCTCGGTCAGCTCGAACGGCGGCGACTGCCACGCCGTGCCCGTCGGGTCGAGCGGCGGCTGCACGTCGTAGTGGCAGTAGAGCAGGATCGTTGGCGCGCCCTCCGGCGCCGGCAGCTCGCCGAAGACGGCCGGGTGGCCGTCGGGCGTTTCCTCCAGGTGCATGTCTCGCAGCCCGGCCTCGCCGAACTTGTCGATCACGAGCTGCGCCGCCTTCTCGCACTCCGCGGCCGGGTACTGACGCGGGTCGGCGACCGACTCGCACGCGACGAGCTCGGCGAGGTCCTCGCGCGCCTCGGCCATCAGCGAGCCGACGCGCTCGCGCAGCTCGGCTGTCGGGACCGGGCTCACAGATCCACGGGGTTGCGCTGCCCACTCATGAATTAGCATCGTCGCATGGACTTCGGCATCGGCTGCTTCCCGGTCCACGACGGCGTCGACCCCGGCGCGCTCGCGCGCCTGGTCGAGCAGCGCGGGCACGAGTCGCTGTTCTTCCCCGAGCACACGCACATCCCCGCCGCGCGCGACACGCCGTACCCGGCCGGCGGCGAGCTGCCGCGCAAATACGTGCACACCTACGACCTGTTCGTCGCGCTGACGATGGCCGCCGCCGCGACGTCGAAGCTGCGCGTCGGCAGCGGCATCTGCCTCGTGATCGAGCGCGACCCGATCACGACCGCGAAGGAGGTCGCGAGCATCGACAAGCTCTCCGGCGGGCGCTTCGAGTTCGGCGTCGGCGCCGGCTGGAACCGCGAGGAGATGCGCAACCACGGCACCGACCCGCGCGTGCGGATGGCGATCATGGCCGAGCGCGTCGAGGCGATGAAGGCGATCTGGACGCAGGACGAGGCGAGCTACCACGGCGAGCACGTCGACTTCGAACGGATCTGGTCGTGGCCGAAGCCGGCGCAGTGGCCGCACCCGCCGGTGCTCGTCGGCGGCAACGGCCCGACCGTGCTCGATCGCGTGCTCGCGCTTCGGCGACGCCTGGATGCCCAACTACCTCGGCGACCCCGACGACCTGCTCGCTCGCATGGCCGAGCTGCAGAGAGCGCGCCGAGCGCCCGATCGAGCTGGTCGTGATGAGCGCGCCGGCGAAGCCCGACGTGCTCGAGAAGTTCGAGCGCGCCGGCGTGCGGCGCGTCGTGCGCTGGGTGCCCTCGACGGCGCTCGGCCCGCTCGAGCGCGCGCTCGAGCGCTGGGAGGACGCGATCGCCGAGCTGCACGGCGAGTGAGCGAAGCCGAGGCTGCGCCGGCGCTTCGCGACGGCCACCGCGGCCCGCCTCGCGACCGTCGACGCCGAAGGCCGGCCGCATCTCGTCCCGATCGTCTTCGCGCTCGACGGCGACACGATCTACAGCGTCGTCGACGACAAGCCCAAGCGCACGAACGAGCTGCGGCGGCTGCGCAACGTCCGCGCCAACCCGCGCGTCGCGGTGCTCGTCGACCACTACGACGAGGACTGGAGCGCGCTGTGGTGGGTGCGCGCCGACGGCGCCGCCAGGGTGCTCGAGCTCGCCGAGCCCGAGGCCCGGCGCGCCGTCGCGCTGCTCGCCGAGCGCTATCCGCAGCAGCGCGCGACCGGCCCCGTGCTCGCGATCGACGTCGCGCGCTGGTCGGGCTGGTCGGCGACGTAGACTCGCAGCCAAACAAATGCTAGGTTGGCAAGCGAACCGGGATGCGCGTCGGCCTGACCCTCGAGATCCGCAACTCGCCGCACCGCCCGCAGCCCTGGCGCGAGCTGTTCGAGGACTGCCTGTGGCTGTTCGAGCAGGCCGAGGCGCTCGGCTTCGACTCGCTGCTCGTACAGGAGCACTTCTTCACCGAGGACGGCTACGCGCCGTCGATGCCGGTCTTCCTGACGGCGCTCGCCGAGCGTACGAGCACGGCGCGGATCGGCTCCTACATCTACATCGCGCCGCTGCACCATCCGGCGCAGCTCGCGCAGGAGACGGCCGTGATCGACCACCTCAGCGACGGGCGCCTCGACGTCGCGCTCGGCATCGGTCACCGCGTCGCCGAGTACCGCGCGTTCGGCCTCGACCCGAACACGCGGCCGTCGCGCATCGAGGAGGTCATCGACGTCCTCGAGCTCGCGTGGAGCGGCGAGCCGTTCAGCTACGACGGCCGCTACTACAAGCTCGACGAGCTCGTCGTCAAGCCCGAGCCGCTGCAGCGCCCGCACCCGCCGCTGTGGCTCGCCGCGACCGCCGTCGCGCCCGCCGAGCGCGCCGGTCGTCACGGCCTGAACCTCGCCGGCGCGAGCCCCGACCCGGCCGTGCACGCCGCCTACCGCGAGGCGCTCGTCGCGGCCGGCCACGACCCCGCCGCGATGCGCGTCTCGAACCCGTGGTCGATCACGGTCACAGACGAGGACCCCGACGCCGTCTGGGAGCGCAACAAGGCGCACTACCACTACCGCTGGGACTACTACCGCAGGATCCGCGCCGAGATCGGCGACGCCGAGCTGCAGTACGGGCTCAAGCCGGCCGCCGAGGCCTACCGCGCGAACGAGCTGATCGGCGATGCCGCCGCCGTGCTCGCCACGCTCGAGCCGTTCGTCCGCGAGCTCGGCCTGACCGACATCGTCCTGTTCGGCCCGCACCCCGGGATCGACCTGCGCGGCGAGGGCTATGAGAGCGTCGCGCGCTTCGCCGAGCAGGTGATGCCGACGCTGAAGGCGTGGAATCAGGCGGCGTAGCCGCCGTCGACGTCGAGCATCTGGCCGCTGACGAACCCGGCGCGCTCCGAGGCGAGGAAGCAGACCGCCTCGGCGACGTCGCGCGCGCTGCCGAAGCGGCGCAGCGGGATGCTCGCGCTCGCCGAGGCGAGCGCCCGCTCGTCCAGCTCGCCCGAGGCGATCAGCCGCGCGGCCATCCCGTCTTCGAGCATCCCCGGGCCGACGCAGTTCGCGCGCACGCCGTAGCGGCCCTCCTCGACCGCGAGCGCGCGCACGAGCGCCTCGATCGCCGCCTTCGGTGCCGAGGAGAGCCCGTCGCGCACCGGAAAGCGCCGCGTCGCGGCCGTCGTCACCGCGACGATCGACCCGCGCTGCGTCCGCAGCTGCGCGAGCAGCGGCGCGACGAAGTTGAAGAACGCCGTCGCCTCGCGTTCGACGTGGCTCGCGAACTGCGCCGGCGTGACCCTGCTCAGGTGGATCTGCTCGACATGCGGCCCGGCCGCGTGGATCACCGTGTGGATCGCACCGAAGCGCTCGAGCGCCGCCGCGCCGAGCTCCTGCGCCGCGTCCGCGTCGGCGAGGTCCGCGCGCCACGCCTGCGCCTCGACGCCGTGAGCTCGCAGCGAGGCGACGAGCCGCTCGGCCGCGTCCTCGCGGCTGTGGTAGGACAGCGCGACGTTCGCGCCGCGCGCTGCGAGCAGCTCGCAGATCGCAGCGCCGATCCCGCCCGTGCCGCCGCTGACGAGCGCCGCGCCCGCGTGACCCGCGAAGTCGCGCGGCCCGGTGCGCGCCTCGACTGCCGGCTCGGCCATCGCCCGCGCCGGTCGCCTAGAGGCGCTCGATGATCGTCACGTTCGCCTGGCCGCCGCCCTCGCACATCGTCTGCAGCCCGAAGCGCGCCTGGCGGCGCTCGAGCTCGTGCAGCAGCGTCGTCATCAGCCGGGCGCCGGTCGCGCCGAGCGGGTGGCCGAGCGCGATCGCGCCGCCGTTGACGTTGACGCGCGCGGGGTCGGCGTCGAGCTCGCGCTGCCACGCGAGCACGACCGGCGCGAACGCCTCGTTGATCTCGACGAGGTCGATCTGCTCGAGCGCCATCCCCGCGCGCTCGAAGCGCGAAGCGCGTCGCCGCGATCGGCGCGGTCAGCATGAACACCGGGTCGTCGCCGCGCACCGAGAGGTGGTGGATCCGCGCGCGCGGCGTCAGCCCGTGCTCGGCGACGGCCCGCTCGGAGGCGATCAGCAGCGCCGCCGCCGCGTCGGAGATCTGGCTGGCGTGCGCCGCGGTGACGACGGCCGCCGTCGGTCAGCGGCGCGAGCGCCGCCATCTTCTCGAGCGTCGTGTCGCGCCGCGGCCCCTCGTCGCTCGTGACGCCGGCGAGCGGCGCGATCTCGCGCTCGAAGCGTCCCTCGTCGATCGCGGCGAGCGCGCGGCGGTGGCTCTCCAGCGCGAACTCCTCCATCTCCTCACGCCCGATCTGCCAGCGCCCGGCGATCAGCTCGGCGGCGCGGAACTGCGAGATCTCCTGCTCGCCGTAGCGCTCGCGCCATCCGGTCGAGCCCGAGAACGGGTCGGCGAAGCCGAACTGCTCGCCGACGATCATCGCCGAGGAGATCGGGATCGCGCTCATCTTCTGCACGCCGCCGGCGACGACGAGGTCTGCGGTGCCGCTCATCACGCCCTGCGCCGCGAAGTGCAGCGCCTGCTGGGAGGAGCCGCACTGGCGGTCGACGGTCACGCCGGGCACCGACTCGGGCAGCCCGGCCGCGAGCCAGCAGGTGCGCGCGATGTCGCCCGACTGCGGCCCGATCGTGTCGACGCAGCCGAACACGACGTCCTCGACGGCCTCCGGGTCGACGCCGGAGCGCTCGACGAGCGCGCGCAGCGCGTGCGCGCCGAGGTCGGCCGGGTGGACGCGCCGAGAGGCCGCCGCCACGGCGCCCGACCGGGCTGCGCACCGCCTCGACGATGTAGGCCTCGGCCATCGCGCTCACGCCCCGTAGACCGGCGCCGGCGCCGGCGCGCGCTCGATCAGCTCCGCGATCGCCTCGCCGAGCTCCTCCGCCTGCCAGCGGCGCTCGCGCTGCGCACGCGGGCCGAACTGCCAGCCGTCCATCAACCCGACGACGCCGCCTTCGACCTCGAACACGCGGCCGCTGACGGCGGCCGACGCGGCGCTCGCCAGCCAGACGACGAGCGGCGAGACGTTCGCCGGGTCCATCGCGTCGAAGCCGCCGTCGGGCGCGCGCATCTGCTCGGCGAAGACGACCTCGGTCATCGGCGTGCGCGCCGCCGGCGCGAGCGCGTTGACGGTGATCCCGTAGCGCGCGAGCTCGGCCGCCGCGATGAGCGTCAGCGTCGCGACGCCGGCCTTCGCCGCCGAGTAGTTGCCCTGGCCGACGCTGCCGAGCAGCCCCGCGCCCGAGCTCGTGTTGACGATCCGCGCGTCCACCCGCTCGCCGGCCTTCGCGCGCTCGCGCCAGTAGGCCGCGGCGTGGCGCAGCGGCGCGAAGTGGCCCTTCAGGTCGACGCGGATGACGTCGTCCCACTCGCGCTCGTCCATCGACACGAGCATCCGGTCGCGCACGATGCCGGCGTTGTTGACGAGCGCGTCGAGGCGCCCGTAGCGCTCGACGGCCGTCGCGACCAGCTCCTCGGCCTGCTGCCAGTCGGCGACGTCGCCGGCGTACGCGCTCGCCGTGCCGCCCGCGGCCTCGATCGCCGCGGCGGTCTCCTGCGCCGCATCGCCGACGTCGTTGACGAGCACGCTCGCGCCGGCCGCCGCGAGCGCGAGCGCGTGCGCGCGGCCGAGCCCCTGTCCGGCGCCGGTCACGATCGCGACGCGCCCCTCGACGATCCCGCTCACCGCGCCCCCTCGGGCTCGTCGAGCCTGCGCAGCCTGCTCAGCACCTCGCCGGCCTCGGCGACGATGCGCTCGATCAGCTCGGCGCACGTCGGCAGGTCCTCGATCAGCCCGACCACCTGACCGCTCGCGACGACGCCGACGTCCTCGCGCGATTCGTGCAGCCCGGCGCGGTAGAGCATCGGCGCGTTCGCCGCCATCACGACCTGGCTCCAGCTCAGCTCGCGCGCGCGCCGCATCGCGAGGCCCTCGCGCACGAGCGCGCGCCACGGCGTACCCGACAGCCGGCGGAAGGCGATCGCGTTGCGCGCCGAGCGCAGCAGCCGCCCGCCCGCGCGGGAGCGTTCGAGCTCGCTGACGGGGCCGCCGCGCAGCACGCGCTGGGGCACGCCGTCGATCTCGCGCGTGACGACCGCGTCGGTCACGGCGGCCGCGAGGTAGCGCCGCTTGACCGCATCGGCGACGGGGCTCTCGCTGCGTCAGCAGGAAGCGCGTGCCCATCGCGATCCCCGACGCGCCGTAGGCGAGCGCCGCGACGAGGCCGCGGCCGTCGAAGTAGCCGCCGGCGGCGATCACGGGGATCGCGACCGCGTCGACGACCTGCGGGACGAGCAGGCTCGTCGGCACTTCGCCGGTGTGGCCGCCGCCCTCGGCGCCCTGCGCGACGACGGCGTCGGCGCCCCAGCGCCGCGACCTTCTCGGCGTGGCGGCGCGCGCCGATCGAGGGGATCACGACGACGCCGGCGTCCTTCAGCTTCGCGATCAGCTCGCCGCGCGGCGCGAGCGCGAACGAGGCGACCTTGACGTGCTCGCCGATCAACACGTCGATCAGCGCCTCGACGTCGGCGTGGTCGGCGCGCAGGTTGACGCCGAACGGCTCGGAGGTGCGCTCCTTGATCTGCGCGATCGCGCGCTGCAGCTCGGCGCGGTCCATCATCGCGCCGGCGAGGATCCCGAGCCCGCCGGCGGCCGAGGTCGCGGCGGTCAGCGTCGCGTCGGAGACGAAGCCCATGCCGGTCTGCACGATCGGGTGGCGCACGCCGAGCAGGTCGCACAGCGGCGTGTGCAGCGTGAGCTGCGTCTTCCTCACGCGCGCACCTCGCGCTCGCGCGCGCCGCGCGGGTCGATCGTCTCGCGGATCAGCGCGAGCTCCTCTGCGCTCGGCTCGCGCGTGCGCGCAGGCTCCTGCTCGCGCGCGAGCTCGAAGCCCGTCGCCTCCTCGACCTCGGCGAGCTCGACGCCGGGGTGCAGCGAGACCAGGCGCATCGTCTTGCCGGGCCCCGCGAAGTCGAGCACGGCGAGGCTCGTGACGACGCGGCGCACGTCGTGGAAGCGCTCGGCCGCCGGCCCGGCCGCGGCGGCCGAGTCGTAGCCGACGCCCGAGACCATGTCGACGCGCGGCACGAACGCGCGCGTGGAGTGCGCCGGCAGCCAGTAGCTCGTCGGGTGGTTGACGGTGTTGCCCGGGGCGCCGCGCACGCCGAGCAGCTGCACGCGTGGATGCCTGTAGTCGCCGCCGATGAAGGAGATGTTCGCATTGCCGTGGCGGTCGATCTGGCTCGGCATCATCATCACGTGGCGCGCGCCGCTCCAGACCATGTCGAAGACCGAGCGGTAGGGCAGCCAGCCTTCGATCGACTCGGGCCGCTCGCCGAGCGCCCAGACGCCGCCGGCGAGCAGCGCCTCGCCGTCGCTGAGCAGCAGCTCGGGCGCGAACGTCGCGCGCGCCAGGCGCGCGGCGATCGTCGGCACGATCCCGATCGGGCTCGCGAGGATCTCGCCGGCGCCGCGCCACGCCTCCGCACAGGCGACGACGCAGACCTCCGCGCGCGTCGCCTCGCCCGCGCCGGCGGCGCTCACGCGGCCGCCTCCGCCTGCTCGTCGGCGTGCTCGGCGATGGCCGCCTGGTAGCCGCGCTCGTCGACCTCGAGGTAGCGCGCGCTGAACCGCGCCCAGCGCTCGGCGTCGCCGGCCGCCGCCGCGTAGGCGCGCTGGAAGCTCTCGTCGCGCTCGTAGTCGGGCGCGCAGGAGGTGAAGTGGGCGCCGCCCGGCGCCTGCACGACGCCGGCGACCATCGAGCGGTTGACGCGCATCGTCGCCGGGTGGCCGGCCGCCGCGAGCTCGTCGGTCGCGACGACTCGCTCGCAGGAGACGTACGCGCGCGCGGCGGCCATGCAGTAGAGGTCGTCGAAGTACAGGTCCGGGCCGAGGTACTGCGCGTTGCCGAGGCGGTCGGCGCGGTTGAGGTGGACGAACGCCGCGTCGAGCTCGAGCGCGGGCATCGCGATCAGCTCCTCGCCGCCGTAGGGGGAGACGACGGTCTTCAGCTCCGGGTTCGTCGCGACGACGCCCGAGCCGAGGCCGGCGCGCATCGGCACGAACGGGACGCGCGTCGCCGCGGCGTAGAGCCCGGCGTAGAGCATTCCCTCGTCGTACTCGACCGACTCGATCGCGCCGGCCTCGCGTACGGCGCGGAAGTGCGGGTCGAGCGCGATCGAGTCGAGCGAGACGAAGCCGTAGATCAGGCGCTTGACCTTGCCGGCGGCGCACAGCAGCCCGACGTCGGGTCCGCCGTAGGAGACGATCGTCAGCTCGCCGACGTCCGAGCGCAGGAGCGCGCGCACGAGCGACATCGGCTTGCGCCGCGAGCCCCAGCCGCCGATCCCGAGCGTCATCCCCGAGCGCAGCTCGGCGATCACCTGCTCCTCGCTCATCAGCTTGTCTGGCATCGGAACCGCGGTCTCCTCTCCCGCGCTAGCAAGCAAGCGCTTGGTTGATCGACAGCCTAGGTTTTCGCGCGCGCCAAGTCAAGCGCGTGCACGCCCGTCCGCGCCGGCGAGCGCGCGCGCGAGCGCCTCGCCGGTGCTGCCGATGCCGGCCTGCGCGAAGCGCTCGGCCATCGCTACGTAGTTGGCGGCGCCGCGCTCGACGTACTCGCGGTCGGGCTGCGCGGTGGCGACCACGCGCGCCGGGACGCCCTGCGCGCGGTGGCCGGAGGGGACCTCGAGCGCCTGCGCGAGCACCGCACCGGCGGCCGCGATCGAGCCGGTGCGCAGGACCGCGCCGGGCAGCACGACGGCGCCGACGGCGACCATGCAGGAGTCCTCGACGGTCGCCGTCTCGATGAACGCGAGGTGGGCGATGATGCAGTCGCTGCCGATCAGCGTCGGCGTTCCCGGCGCCGCGTGGATCACGGCGTTGTCCTGGATGCTCGTGCGCTCGCCGACGCGGATCGAGCCGAAGTCGCCGCGCAGGACGGCGCCCGGCCAGACGCTGCTGCCGGCGCCGATCTCGACGTCGCCGACGATCGTCGCCATCGGGTGCACCCATGCCGTCGCGGCGATCCGCGGGACGCGGTCGCCAAGCGCCGAGATCACCAGCCGCTCCTTTCGGTGTTGACCAAGCGATTGCTTGGTAGTAACCTAACAGCTCGGCCCATCCCCACGGGCCGACTCGGTCACTCCTCTGGACCGGACGAGGGCACTCAGAGCCCATAGCAGCGGCGGGCGTTCTCCACGAAAAACGCCCGTCGCTGCTGCTCCGAGAGCTCGCCCGTCGCCGCGCGCACGCTGTCGATCAGCTCGTCGAAGCGGCCGTACATCGCGTCGACGGGGAAGTTGCCGCCGAACATGCAGCGCTCGGGGCCGAACACCTCGAGGCACGTCTCGATCCACGGACGCAGCTCGGCGGCCGCGAGCGAGTGCGTGACCATCCCGAGGCCCGAGACCTTGCAGCTGATGTTCCCGTGGGCCGCGAATCGAGATTGAGCGTCGCGCCATATGGCGCGACGCTCTGAGGATGAACCGTCCGGCCAGCCGGCGTGCTCGAGCACGATCGGAAGCTCCGCGAAGCGCTCGAGCAGCGCCTGCAGAGGGGCGGCGTCGCCGGGATGGGCGACGAGATCGAGCAGCAGGCCGCGCTCGGCGAGCAGCTCGCACAACTCGACGGCCCACGCCGACTCGGGGTCGAGTCCGCTGAGCACGCGCACGCCGCGCAGGCGCGGGCTCGCGGCCGCCTGCGCGTCGAGGTCGGCTTCGATCTCCGCGCGGGAGAGGCCCGGTTCGATCGCGCCGATCAGCGCGGCCGGCACACCGATCTCGTCGAGGACGCCGTCGACCCAGCCGGTCTCCTGCACGTAGGCGCGCGGCGCGGTCGTCGCCGAGACGTGGACGAGGCCGACGATGTCATAGGAGCCCGTCTCGGCGCGGTACTGCTCCGGCAGGAAGTCGCGCGCCATCCGCGTGACGTCGCCGAGGCTCTCGAACGATTCGCCGGGCGCCGGTTCCTGCATCGCCGGATACCAGCGGTGGGCGAGATCCCACAGGTGCACGTGCGCATCGACCAGCTCGAACCGCTCCTCGGACATGCCGCTCCTCCCTTGCTCGTTCAACTCATCGTGATGCCGCCGTTGACGCTCAGCGTCTGACCCGTCACGTACGCGGCGCCCGGCGAGCAGAGGTAGGCGATCGCCGAGGCGACCTCCTCGGGCGCCCCGAGCCGCCGCAGCGGGATCGCACGAACGAGGCTCTCGCGCAGGCGCGGGCGCTCGGCGAGGATCGCGCGCGAGCGCTCGGTGTCGATCGGGCCGGGGCAGACGACGTTCGCGGTCACGCCCGCGGCGGCCAGTTCGCGCGCGACCGACTTGGCGAAGCCGAGCAGCCCGGCCTTCGTCGCCGCGTAGACCGCCTCGCCGCCGGCGCCGGCGCGCGCGCTGTCGGAGGAGACGTAGACGATCCGACCCCAGCCGCGCGCTGCCATGCCCGGCGCGAGCGCGCGCGTCAAGAGCATCGGCGCGCGCAGGTTGATCTGCCACTGCGCCTCCCACGCGTCGGGGTCGCTCGCGCTGAGCTGCTCGACGACCGGCAGCCCGGCGACGGCCGCGAGCACGTCGGCGTCGACGGCCGCGAGCGACTCGGCCTGGGCGCGGTCGGTCAGGTCGGCCGCGACGGTCTCGATCGCGGGCAGCTCGGCGGCGAGCTGCTCCAGGCGCGCGCCGGCGAGGTCGCTCGCGGTGACGCGCGCGCCGAGCTCGAGCAGCGCGATGCAGACGGCGCGGCCGATGTCGCTCGCGGCGCCGGTGACGAGCGCGGCGCGACCGGAGAGGGAAGCGCCGGCCGCGCCGTGCCCGGTGGGCGCAGGCACGCGATCGGAGGGGGTGTCGTCCTCGTTGGGCATCGTGCCGCTCGCGTCGATCCTAGCAAGCGCTTGCTAGGTTAGCTGCCGATGTGCGACGATGGCGAGCATGGCTGACACGCCTCCCGAACCGCCGGCGGGCCACGGCCTGCTCAGCGGCAAGAGCGTCCTCGTGACGGCCGCCGCCGGGACGGGGATCGGCTTCGCGACGGCGCAGCGCTGCGTCGAGGAGGGCGCGCGGTCGCGCTCAGCGACCGCCACGAGCGCCGCCTCGGCGAGGCGGCCGAGCGGCTCGCCGAGCTGAGCGGCGAGCGCGCCGCTCGACGGTCGTCTGCGACGTGACCGTCGAGGCCGAGGTGCGAGCGGCTGATCGACACGGCCGTCGCCGAGCTCGGCGGCCTCGACGTGCTCGTCAACAACGCCGGTCTCGGCGGCGAGGCGAGCATCGTCGAGATGACCGACGAGCAGTGGGCGAGCGTGCTCGACGTCACGCTCAACGGCACGTTCCGCTGCACGCGCGCGGCGCTGCGGCACATGACCGCGCGCGGCCGCGGCGTCGATCGTCAACAACGCGTCGGTCGCTCGGCTGGCGCGCGCAGGCCGGCCAGGCGCACTACGCGGCGGCGAAGGCCGGCGTGATGGCGCTGACGCGCTGCGCGGCGCATCGACGTCGCCGCGAGCGGCGTCCGCGTCAACGCCGTCGCGCCGAGCATCGCGCATGCACGCGTACCTCAGCCAAGGTCGGCGAGCGACGAGCTGCTCGCAGGAGCTCTCCGCGCGCGAGGCGTTCGGCCGCGCCGCCGAGCCGTGGGAGGTCGCCAACGACGATCGTCTTCCTCGCCAGCGACTACTCGTCGTACATGACCGGCGAGGTCGTCTCGGTGAGCAGCCAGCACCCGTGAGGAGGCCGCGAGCATGAGCGAGGAAGTCGATGCGTAACCGCGTCGGTCGCCGACGAGCGGCATCGCCGAGGTCGTCATCGACCACCCGCCGGTCAACGCGCTGCCGGTCGCCGGCGTGGTTCGAGCTCGCCGCGCAGGTGACCGCGCGCTCGGCGAGGACCTCGGCGTGCGCGTCGTCGTGCTGCGCGCCGAGGGCCGCGGCTTCAACGCGGGCGTGGACATCAAGGAGATGCAGGCCGACCGGGGCTTCACCGCGCTGCTCGGCGCCAACCGCGGCTGCTTCGCGGCGTTCGCGGCGGTCTACGAGTGCGCGGTGCCGGTGATCGCCGCCGTGCACGGGCTTCTGCCTCGGCGGCGGCATCGGGCTGGCGGGCAACAGCCGACGTGATCGTCGCCAGCGAGGACGCGACGTTCGGGCTGCCCGAGGTCGACCGCGGCGCGCTCGGCGCGGCGACCCACCTCGTCGCGGCTGGTCCCGCAGCACAAGGTGCGCGCGATGGTGTACACCGTCGGCGACCGCGACCGCGGCCGAGCTGCACGCGCTTCGGCTCGGTGCACTCGCGTCGTGCCGCGCGAGCGAGCTGCGCGCCGCCGCGCTCGCGCTCGCGGGCGAGATCGCCGCGAAGGACCCGATCGTGATCCGCGCCGCCAAGGAGTCGCTGAACGGGATCGACCTGCTGGGACGTCAACCGCAGCTACCGCTACGAGCAGGGCTTCACGTTCGAGCTGAACCTCAGCGGCGTCGCCGACCGCGTGCGCGACACGTTCGGGCGCGAGGACGGCGCGGAGGGCTAGGGCGGTGGAGCTGACCTACAGCGAGCCCGAGCAGGCGTTCCGCGCCGAGGCGCGCGAGTGGCTGCGGGCGAACGTCCCGCACGGCCTTGCCTCGGGCGACACCCGCGGCCGGCTTCGCCGAGCACCTGGAGTGGGAGAAGCGGCTGTTCGACGCGCGCTGGGCGGTCGTCTCCTGGCCGGAGGCGCTACGGCGGGCGCGAGGCGTCGGTCTGGGAGTGGCTGATCTTCGAGGAGGAGTACTACCGCGCGGGCGCGCCGCTGCGCGTCACGCAGAACGGCATCTTCCTGCTCGCGCCGACGCTGTTCGAGTTCGGCACGCGCGAGCAGCAGGACCGCGTCCTGCCGCGGATGGCCGCGGCGCAGGAGCTGTGGTGCCAGGGCTGGTCGGAGCCCGGCGCCGGCAGCGACCTCGCGGCGACGCAGAGCCGCGCCGTGCGCGACGAGGAGCGCGGCGGCTGGCGGCTGACCGGCCAGAAGACGTGGACGACGCGCGGCGCCTTCTGCACGCACCTGTTCGGGCTGTTCCGCACCGACCCCGAGCAGCGAGCGCCACCGCGGCCTGACCTACCTGCTCGTGCCGCTCGACGCCGACGGCGTGACCGTGCGCGGCTTCGAGCGGCTCGACGGCGACGAGGGGTTCGCCGAGGTGTTCCTCGAGGACGCGTTCGTCGCCGACGACGCGGTGCTCGGCGAGGTGGGCGAGGGCTGGCGCGTGGCGATGGCGACGACCGGCTCCGAGCGCGGGCTGACGCTGCGCTCGCCGGGACGCTTCCTCGCCGCCGCCGAGCGGCTGCTCGAGCTGACGAGGGAGCGCGCCGGCGCCGCGACGGGCGCGCGCCGCGATCGCGTCGTGCAGGCGTGGATCGACGCCGAGGCCTACCAGCTGTTCACGCTGCAGCAGGTCACGGCGATCGCCGACGGCGAGCCTCGCAGGGCGCTGCGTCGAGCCTGAACAAGCTGTTCTGGTCGGAGCTCGACATGCGCCTGCACGAGACGGCGCTCGACCTGCTCGGCCCGGAGGCCGAGCTCGACGGCGCCGTGGAGCCGCGGCTTCCTGTTCTCGCTCGCCGGGCCGATCTACGCGGGCACGAACGAGATCCAGCGCAACATCGTCGCCGAGCGCGTGCTCGGCCTGCCGCGGAAGTGAGCGGACGATGCGCTTCGCCCTGAACGACGAGCAGGCGGCGCTGCGCGACGCCGCTGCGCGAGCTGCTCGAGCGCGAGTGCCCGCCGGCGGTCGTCCGCGCGGGATGGCCGGGCGTCGAGGAGCAGCCGGACCGCCCGCTGGGCGTGTGGCGGAAGCTCGCCGAGATGGGCGTGCTCGGCGCGGCCGTGCCCGAGGAGCGCGGCGGCCTCGGCCTCGACGCGTGCGACGTCGTGCCGCTGCTCGAGGAGGCCGGGCGCGTCGCGCTGCCGCTGCCGCTCGTGGAGAGCGCGTTCGTCGCGGCGCCGCTGCTCGCGGCGGCGGGCGGGGGGGAGCGCCTCGAGCGGCTGCTCGCCGGCGAGCTGCTCGTCGCGGCGTCGCTCGACGGCTCCGGGCTCGTGCCGTTCGCCGGCGTCGCCGACGTGCTGCTGCTCGGCGACTGCGAGGCGGGCGGGGAGGACGCCGGGCCGCGGCTGCTCGACACCGCGACCGCGACCGCGGTCGACTCGATCGACGGCGCCCGCCGGCTCGGCCGCGTGGAGCCGGTCGACCTGCTCGCCGGCGAGGCGCTCCCGGTCGATCGCGAGCAGCTCCTGGCCGCGTGGCACCGCGGCGTGCTGGGGACGGCGGCGCAGCTGGTCGGCCTGTCGCGCACGCTGCTGTCGCTGAGCACCGCCTACGTCAAGGAGCGGCGCCAGTTCGGCGTGCCGGTCGGCAGCTTCCAGGCGGTCAAGCACCACCTCGCGAACGCGCTGCTCGCGCTCGAGTTCGCCGCGCCGGCGGTGCTGCGCGCGGCGTGGTCGCTCGACTCCGGCGCGCCCGAGGCGCCGCGCGACGTCGCGATGGCGAAGGCGCTCGCGAGCGACGCGGCCGAGCGCGTCGCGGGCACGGCGCTGCAGTGCACGGGGCGATCGCGTACACGACCGAGTACGACCTGCACCTGTTCGCCAAGCGCGTGTGGGCGAGCGCGCGGACGTGGGGCGACGCCGAGAGCCAGCGCGCGCGCGTCGGCGCGGCGCTCGGCCTGGACGACTTCGAGGGGATCAGCGCAACCACGACAGCAACGGGAGGAAGCCGATGACGAACGCCGGCGAAGAGGTCGTCCTCAGCGAGCGCCGCGACGGCATCGCGATCATCCGGATGAACCGGCCGCAGTACCGCAACGCGCAGAACTCGGCGATGACGTACGCGCTCGACGACGCGTTCTCGGCGGCCGCCGCCGACGAGGGGGTCAAGGCGATCGTGCTCGCGGGCGCCGGCGATCACTTCAGCGCCGGGCACGACATCGGCAGCCCCGGCCGCGACACCGACGTCTCCTTCCCGCGGCGCGCGGGGCTGTGGTGGGACCACGTCGGCAAGCCCGGCGCCGAAGGGCGCATCGCGCGCGAGGCCGAGGTCTACCTCGGCATGTGCCGGCGCTGGCGCGAGCTGCCGAAGCCGACGATCGCGATGGTCCAGGGTGCGTGCGTCGCCGGCGCGCTGATGCTCGCGTGGTCGTGCGACCTGATCGTCGCCGCCGACGACGCGTTCTTCGCCGACCCCGTGCTGCGGATGGGGATCCCCGGCGTCGAGTACTTCGCGCACCCCTGGGTGATGGGCCCGCGCTTCGCCAAGGAGTTCCTCTTCACCGGCGAGCGCTTCGACGCCGCGCGCGCAGAGCGGCTGGGGATGGTCAACCGCGTCGTCGCGCGCGCGGAGCTCGAGGAGCGCACGCTCGAGCTCGCCGGCAAGATCGCGGCGATGCCGCGCCTCGGCCTCGCGCTGACGAAGATGGCGGTCAACCAGGCCGAGGACCTGATGGGGCTGCGCTCGGGCGTCGACGCGGCGTTCGCGCTGCACCACGTCGCGCACGCGCACAACGCCGAGTCGGGCGGCGATCACCTTGCGGGCCACGACGCGCGCTCGATGCGCGACGCGCAGCGCTAGTCGCGGCGCGTGACGCCGTCGACGAGGACCGCGAGGTACTGCTCGATGATCCGCTCGGGCTTCAGCGGGCCGCCCGGCCGGTACCAGCGCGGCGCCGTCCAGACGGTGTCGCGGACGAGCCGGTAGACGAGTTTCGGTTCGATGCTCTCGCGGAAGTCGCCGTTGCGCAGGCCGCGCTTGAGCACGTCGGTCCAGATCGTCTCGAACTTGCGATGCGCGTCGGTGAGGTAGGAGAAGCGCGGCTCGGCCGCGAGGAAGCGCGCCTCGTTCTGGTAGATCAGGATCGCCGAGCGGCTGCCGACCATCGACTCGAGCGAGACGCGCACGAGCCCTTCGAAGGTCTCGCGTGCGCCGAGCCCTTCGGCGATCACGGCTTCGTAGCGGGCGAGCGTCTGTTCGATGAACGTCGAGAGGATCGCGTCGATCATCGACTCCTTGGAGTCGAAGTGGTGGTAGAGGCTGCCCGAGAGGATGCCGGCCTCCTCGGCGATGTCGCGGACGGTCGTCGCGACGTAGCCCTGCTCGGCGAACAGGTCGGCGGCGATCCCGAGCAGCTCGGTCTGGCGGACCGGCTCGGCGCCGTTCTCGCCGCGCGCGCGGCCCGCGCCGGCGCGCTTGCCGGCGGCCGATCCTTTCGTCCTGGTGGGTGTTTTCCGGCTGCTCGGCATCGCGTATCTCGTCGTCGTTCTCGGTCGCGGTCGCTCATCGGCCACGGGCTGCACGGCGAAGCTGAAACGCATGAAGCTTCGCCCCCGCGGCGGATGACTTCCGCTACCGTACCAAGCAACTGCTTGGTTTTTCAATGGAGGAGAGCGATTTGAGCAGTCACCCCGAGACCCTTCCCCGCCTGCTCGCCGACGCGGCGGAGCGCTTCGGCGAGCGCACGGCGGTGATCGACGGCGACACGCGCCTGAGCTATCGCGAGCTCGGCGAGCTGGTCGACCGCGCGCAGCGCGCGCTGATCGCGAGCGGCGTGCAGAGCGGCGACCGCGTGTGCGTGTGGTCGCCGAACACCTACCACTGGATCGTCGCGGCGCTCGCGGCGCACGGCGCGGGCGCCTCGCTCGTCACGCTGAACACGCGCTTCACCGGCCGCGAAGCGCTCGAGATCATCGAGCGCACGTCGAGCCGCGTGCTGTTCCTGCCGGACCGCTTCCTCGGCAACGACTACCTCGCGACGCTGCGCGCCGCCGGCGCCGCGGACACCGCTGCGGCGACGAACGGCGCCGGCGCGAACGGCGCGAGCGGCGACGGTCCGGTGAGCGCGCTGCCGGCGCTCGAGCTCGTCGTGCGCGTGCCGATCGACGGCGGCGAGCAGGCCGAGGAGCCGGGCGTCGTCGCCTGGGATGCGTTCCTCGCGCGCGCTGCGCAGGCCGACGCGGCGAGCGCCGAGGCGCGCCGGCGCGCCGTGACGCCGGAGGACGTCGCCGACATCCTCTTCACGTCGGGCACGACCGGGCGGCCGAAGGGGGCGATGTCCTCGCAGCGACAGACGATCGCCGTCGCCGAGGCGTGGGCCGAGCGCGCCGAGGTCGACGAGCGCGACGTCTACATGATCATCGCGCCGTTCTTCCACACGTTCGGCTACAAGGCCGGCTGGGTCGTGTGCCTGCTGCGCGGGGCGACGATCGTCCCGCAGATCACGTTCGACCTCGATGACGTGCTCGCGACGGTCGAGCGCGACGGCGTGACGATCCTGCCGGGGCCGCCGACGGTCTTCCAGACGCTGCTCGCACACCCCGAGCGCGAGCGGCGCGACCTGTCCTCGCTGCGCCTCGCGGTGACCGGCGCGGCGGCGGTGCCGGTGACGCTAGTCGAACGGATGCGCGGGGAGCTGAGCTTCGAGCTGATCATCACCGCGTACGGCCTCAGCGAGGCGGTCGTCGTGACGATGTGCGGCTCGGGCGACGACGCCGAGACGATCTCGCACACCTCGGGTCGCCCGACGGCGGGCTTCGAGGTGCGGATCGCCGACGCCGAGGGCAACGCGCTGGCGGCGGGCGAGGACGGCGAGATCCAGCTGCGCGGGCCGAACGTGATGCTCGGCTACCTCGACGACCCCGAGGCGACGCGCGCGGCGATCGAGCCCGACGGCTGGTTCCACACCGGCGACGTCGGCCACCTCGACGAGCGCGGCTACCTGACGATCACCGACAGGCTCAAGGACATGCTGACGGTCGGCGGCTTCAACGTCTACCCGGCAGAGGTCGAGAACGCGATCCTCTCCTTCGAGGAGGTGATCGAGTGCGCCGTCGTCGGCAGCCCCGACGAGCGCCTCGGCGAAGTCGGCTTCGCGTACGTCGTCGCGCGCGCCGACCACGTGTTGAGCGAGGAGGCGGTGATCGCCGCGTGCCGCGAGCGCCTGGCGAACTTCAAGGTGCCGCGCCGCGTCGCGTTCGTGCCGGAGCTGCCGCACAACGCGGCCGGCAAGGTGCTCAAGCGCGAGCTGCGCGAGCGCGCCGCCGCCTGAGCGCTAGGCGAGTCGCTCGACGACGATCGCCATCCCCTGACCGCCGCCGACGCACATCGTCTCGAGGCCGATCGTCGTGTCGCGTCGCTCGCAGGCCGTTGAGCAGCGTGGTCATGATCCGCGCGCCGGTCATGCCGAACGGGTGACCGAGCGCGATCGCGCCGCCGTGGACGTTGAGCTTGTCCCACTCGACGCCGAGCTGGCGCGCCGACGGGATCACCTGCGCGGCGAACGCCTCGTTGATCTCGACGAGGTCGACGTCGTCGATCGTCATCCCGCGCGCGCGCGAGCGCTGCGCGGCTGGCCTCGACGGGGCCCAGGCCCATGATCTCGGGGTCGAGCGCGCGAGACGCCGCTCGCGACGATCCGGGCGAGCGGCCGGAGCCGAGCTCGGCGCGCACTCGGTCGCTCATCACGAGGACGGCGGCGGCGCCGTCGTTGAGCGGGCAGGCGTTGCCGGCGGTGACCGCGCCGTCGGGGCGGAAGACGGGCTTCAGCCCGGCGAGGACCTCGACGGTCGTGCCGGGCCGCGGGCCGTCGTCGCTGCGCGACGAGGCGCCGGCGGGCGTCGTCACGGGGGCGATCTCGCGCTCGAAGAAGCCGTCCTGCCTGGGCCGCGACGGCCAGCTGCTGCGAGAGCGCGGCGAACTCGTCCATCTCCTCGCGCGTCACGTCCTCGCAGCTCGGCGACGTTCTCGGCGGTCTGGCCCATCGCGATGTAGATGTCGGGCAGACCCTCGGCAGGCGACCAGGGTTCCGCGCCGCCCTGCGCGCCGCAGCTCGGTGCGCCCTCGCCTCGGCGAACGCGGCGTTGTGCGTGTCGGGCACGCGGTCGGCGTTGCCGGGTCGAAGTGGCTCGCCGACTCGACGCCGGCGGCGATGAAGCAGTCGCCCTCGCCCGCGCGGATCGCGTGCGCGGCCATCCGGATCGGTCTGCAGCGAGGACGAGCAGTAGCGGTTGACGGTCACGCCCGGGCAGGTCGCGCAGAGCCCGCGAGCACGGCGACGACGCGGGCCATGTTGAAACCCTGCTCGCCGGCCGGCTGGCCGCAGCCGATCATCAGGTCCTCGATCTCGTGCGGCGCGACCTGCGGCGCGGCGGCGAGCAGCGCGGTGACGGCCCCGCCGCGAGGTCGTCGCCGCGCAGCTCGCGCAGCGCGCCCTTGCCGGCGCGGCCGATCGGCGTGCGCACGGCGGCGGCTACGACGACGTCGCGGTCGGCCGGCTCGGCGCTCATGCGAACCGCGCCTCGCCGCCGGTCAGCGCGACGGCCTCGCCGGTCGCGACGGTGAACGGGATCTCGCCGCTCACGGCCGGCTCCCAGGCGCGCAGCTCCAGGCGATCGCCGGGGAGCACGGGCGCGGCGAAGCGCGCCTGCAGCGTGCGCAGCTCGCACGGGTGCCGGCCGTGCAGCTCGGCGAGCACGCGCGCGGCGATCGCGAGCGTGCAGAGGCCGTGGAGGATCGGCCGCGGCTGGCCGATCGCGCGCGCGGCGAGCGGGTCGATGTGGATCAGGTGGTGGTCGCCGGTCAGGCGGTAGAGCGCCGCCTGCTCGCGCGAGGTCTCCGCGCGGGCGACGCGGCTCGGCGGGAGCTCGCTCACGCGCGGCGCCGAGGGCCGCGCTCGCCGCCCCAGCCGCCGCGCTGCGGCGCGAAGATCGTGCTGAGCGCGCGGAAGCTCTCGCAGCTGACCTCGACCTCGAAGACCGCCGCCGAGCCCTTGTCCCAGACGGCGGCGACGCGGCCGCTCAGCTCGAGCGTGCCGCTGCGCGGCAGCGGCGCGAGCAGCTCCAGGCGCTGGCCGGCCTGCAGCGCGTCGGCGCTCGAGAAGAAGCCGCGCGCGCCGAGCTCGTCGCACGCCCACAGGCAGTGCGGCAGCGCGAACGTCGGCAGCACGCGCAGGTTGCGCTCGAAGACGAGGTCGAGCTCGTCCGCGCTCGCGCCGACGGCGAGCGCGTAGAGGATCGCGTCGTCCTCGTCGTAGGAGACGACGCGGCGACCGAGGTCGAGGCCGAGCGCGTCGGCCGCCGGCGCGAGCGCTCCGGCCGTGCCGGCGTCGGGTCTCTCATCGAGTATCTCGTCGTGTCGCATGGGGATCGAGTCGAGGCGAGGTACGCTCGCCGCCGCGCGCGACCGCCTCGTCATGTCGTGTGCAGTTGACCAAGCGCTCGCTTGGTTTGTATGCTAGCCGACGAGCGACCGCGGAGGGGAGATGACGACGATCCAGTCGCAACCAATCGCCGAGGGCCTGACGTTCCCGGAGGGCGTGCGCTGGCACGACGGCGCCGTGTGGTTCTCGGACATGCACGACCACCGCGTCCTGCGCTTGGCGCCGGGCGGCGCGGCCGAGACGGTCGCCGAGGTGCCCGAATGCCCGTCGGGCCTCGGCTTCCTCCCGGACGGGCGGCTGCTCGTCGTCTCGATGCACGATCGCCGCGTCCTGCGCCTCGACGAGGACGGTCTGCACGTGCACGCCGACCTCACGGCGCTCGCGCCGTGGCACTGCAACGACATGTTCGTCGACGCGCGCGGGCGCGCGTACGTCGGCAACTTCGGCGACGACCTCGGCTCCGCCCGACCCGCCGCACCCGACGGTGCTGATCGCGATCGAGCCCGACGGCGCGGCGCGCGCGGTCGCCGACGATCTGTGGTTCCCGAACGGGATCGTCGCGACGCCCGACGGCACGACGCTGATCGTCGCCGAGAGCCGCTCGGTTCCCGCGCGGCTGACGAGCTTCGCCGTCGGCGCCGACGGCGCGCTGTCTGACCGGCGCACGCTGATCGAGTTCGCGCCGGGCGAGCTGCCCGACGGGCTCGCGCTGGACGCGGGCCTCGGCATCTGGGTGGCGATGCCGTTCGGCGACGAGCTCGTGCACGTCGAGCGCACGCGGCGAGATCGACCGGCGGATCCCGTTCGCGAGCCCGTACGCGGTCGCGGTCGGCGGCGAGGACGGCGACGAGCTGCTCGTCTGCACCGCGCCGAGCTGGGAACCGCAGGAGGCGGCGCGGTTGCGCGGCGGCGCCGTCCACCGCGTGCGCCTATGAGCGCGCGCGCCGATCGGGGCGGGCCTGCGTGAGCGCCGACGCGCGCCCGCGCCCGCGACTGCACGTCGGGCTCGACAACTTCGGCGACTACCTTCCGCGCGAGGAGTGGCGGCGGCTGCTCGACGTCGCCGCGGCGGCCGACGCGGCGGGCGTCGACGCGGTCACGGTCGTCGACCACGTCGTGCTCGGCGAGCGGCTCGAGGACTACCCCTACGGAGTCTTCCCCGGTGGGCCGGGCGCGCCCTGGCTGGAGCCGCTGACGACGCTCGCGGCGATCGCCGGGCGGACCTCGCGCGTGCGCCTGGCGACGGGCATCCTGATCGCGCCGCTGCGTCCGCCGGCGCTGCTCGCGAAGAGCGCGGCGACGCTCGATCTGCTGTCGGGCGGGCGGCTCGACCTCGGCGTCGGCAGCGGCTGGCTGGCGAAGGAGTACGAGGCGGTCGGGCTCGACTACGCCGCGCGCGGGGCGCTGCTCGACGACGCGCTCGCGGCGTGCCGCGCGCTGTGGCGCGGCGGCCCGACCGGCTTCGCCTCGCCGCGGCTGCGCTTCGAGGGCGTCTACTGCAACCCGACGCCGCTGCAGGACGGCGGCGTCCCGCTGTGGATCGCCGGCGAGCTGCACGCGCGCAACCTCGCGCGGCTCGTCGAGCACGGTCGCGGCTGGATCCCGAGCCCGACGGCGCGCCGCGAGGACGTACGCCGCGAGGTGCCGCGGCTCGCCGAGGCGCTGCGCGCCGCCGGGCGCGATCCCGGCGAGGTGCGCGTGCGCGTCGCGCTGCCGATCGCGCGCGACGCCGAGCGCCGGCCGCTGCTCGAGCAGAGCCTCGCGCGGGTGCCCGAGCTGCTCGAGCTCGGTGGCACCGACGTGCACGTGACGTTGACGCAGCTCTCGCGCGAGCCCGCGCGCGCGCCGGCGCTGCTCGAGCAGCTGGCCGACGGCTTTCGCGCGAACCTCCCGTGAGCGCCCGCGCACCGGCGCGGACCGCTCAGCCGAGGCGCACCGCGCGGCGCTCGCTCCACAGCACGGTCAGGCGCCGCGCGCCGAAGCGCCAGCGGCCGTCGGCGTCGCGCGCGTAGGCGTCGGCGTAGCGGCAGTAGAGGACGAGGTCGAGCGCCTCGCCGCCGCCGCTGTCGCGGCGCACGTGGTGTGCCTCGCCGGAGACCTCGCCGGTCGCGGTGCTCGCGCCCGGCGCGAGCTCGACGCGCTGGGCGGCGACCGTGTGCAGCGTCGCGTCGAAGCCGGCGAGCGCCGCGAACAGGCCGGGCAGCTCCGCGTGCCCGCGATAGCGCTCGGGCGCGCGGCGCGGGCGCGTGACGGTGAGCGTCGCGTCGGCGAGGAAGAGCTCGAGCAGCGCGCCGCTGTCGCGGCGGTCGACCGCGAGCGCGTACGCATGCGCAAGCGCTCGCAGCGACTGCTCGTCGACCCACGCCGGCGTCGCCGCGCCGGCGTGGGTCATGAGCGTGGGGCTTCGCTCGTTATTCGACGCCCCAGAGTTTCTTGAACTGTTCTTCGTAGTTGGTGACGACCGGGAATTCGGTCGTCGTCGAGGGCAACGACGCCTTCGTGATCGTCCAGTACGGCAGCGTCAGGTCGTTGAGGTCTTCCTGGTAGGGCGCGCCCGCGAACATGCGGGCGAGCAGGTCGACGCCGCGCCAGTAGACCTCCGGGAAGCTCGTCCCGACGGTCGACTGGAGGTATTCGCCGTTCTTCATGTACGGCGCGATCGCGGTGCTGATGTTGACGGTCGTCAGTTTCGCTTTTTCGACGCCCGCGCCTTTCAGCGCCGTCGGCAGGCCGGAGACCATGTCGTCATAGCCCATCGTCACCCATTCGATCCCCGGGTTGGCGGTGAGGAAGCTCGCGACCCGCTGGGGCAGGTCCGCGCCGATGCTCGTCAGCGGCGCGTTCAGGCGCTTGACCTTGCAGCCGGGGCATTCCTGGTGGACGACCTTTTCGACCTCTTCCCCGGTCGCCGTGACCGTTTCGAAGCCCTGCGCGTTGACGGTGCCGAGTTCCATCGACTTGCTCGTGCTGTGCGCGAGGATGTAGTCGGCCATCATCTTGCCCTGCGTTTCGGAGGTCGGCTCGCCGCCGAGCACCGCGGTGATGCCGTTGCCGGCCTTTTCCTCGACGAAGAACTCGATCACCGGGATCTTCATCTGCTTGAGCGTCGCGATCTCCGGGTCGAACAGCGCACGCGGGTAGCCCGAGCCGAGCACCGCGTCCGGTTTGTCGGAGATCGCCTTGTCGTAGGCCGCCTTGATTTCCTCGGGCGTCGTGCCGGCGTTGATCGAGCGCATCTGCCAGCCGAGGTTCTTCATCGCCGATTCGAACAGCTGACCCTCGGTCTTGCACGCGGGCACGCCGCACTGGATGAAGTCGATCGTCTTGCCGGTCGGGATCTTCTTGCCGACCGGCTGGGTGATGCCGACCGTGGTCGGCCGTTTTTCGAATTCCGCGTTGGCCTTCGTCGCGTTCGGGAACGTCGACGACGCGCTGCCCCCGGAGCTGGTGCTCGAGCTGCTGCTCGAGCTGCTCCCGCAGCCGGCGACGACGATCGCCACGGTACAGATGCCGGCCGCGGCAATCAGGCGCGCGGAGGCGATGTGAAACCTCATGCTCTCTCCTCTCACAGCTTTCACAGTGTTCGCGCACGCGCCAAACCAAGCGCTTGCTCGGCTAACACTAGTCGCGCGGGCGGTCGCCTGTCAAGCGCTTGCTTGACAGCTTTTTCGCGGTGTTTGCGCGGCGGTCCTCAGCCGGCGGCCGGCGCCGGCGCCTGCGCGGCGCCGCCGAAGATCGCCGAGAGCAGCTCGTGCTCGCGGATCCGCTCGCCGCGCAGCTCGTCGCCGACGCGACCGTCGACGAGCGCGATCACGCGATCGCAGACGCCGACGAAGTCCTCGATGTCCGACGAGCAGACGACGAAGCCGGCGCCGGTCTTCGCGTGGGCGCGGATCACGTCGTAGATCGCGTGCCGCGCGCCGATGTCGACGCCGCTCGTCGGGTCGTCCATGAAGACGACGCGCGGCTCGATGCCGAACCACTTGGCGAGCAGCACCTTCTGCTGGTTGCCGCCGCTGAGCAGCCCGTAGAGGCGGTCGGGGTCGGGCGGGCGCACGTCGAGACGGCGGATCCACTCCATCACGGCCTCGCGCTCGCGGCGGTGCTGGATGCGCCCGCCGCGCGCGAACTCGGGGAGCCGTCCGAGCGTGATGTTCTCGCCGATCGAGAAGTTCGCGATCGCGGCGTCCGGGTGACGGTTGGGCAGCACGAGCGCGAGGCCGAGCCGCTCGGCCTCGCGCGGGTCCATCCTGCGCCCGCGCCACGGCTCGCCGTTGAGCGTCAGCTCCATCTCGGCCTCCGCGGCGCCGCAGACGGCGGCGGCGAGGACCTCGCGTCCCGAGCCGGAGAGGCCGGCGACGCCGACGATCTCGCCCGGCTGGACGTCGAAGTCGACGCCGACGATCGGCCCGCTGCGCAGGCCGCGCACGCTGAGCACGGGCGCCGCCGCCGCTACGCCGTTGCTCGCGACCGGCGCGCGGCGCTCGCTCGTGGGCACCTGCGAGCCGACGATCAGCTCGGCGAGGCGATCGCGATCCATCGTCGCGGTCGCGTGCGTGCCGCGGTAGGCGCCGTCGCGCAGGACGGTCACGCGCGAGGCGAGGTTGAGGATCTCGTCGAGCCGGTGCGAGACGTAGAGCACGCCGATCCCTTTCGCGACGACGTCGCGCACGACGGCGAACAGCGCCTCGCACTCGGCCGGCGGCAGCGCCGCCGAGGGCTCGTCGAGCACGAGCAGCGCGATCTTGCCGTGGCTGTCGTCGAGCGCGCGCGCGATCGCCAGCGCGCTGCGCTCGACCGCGCGCAGACTGCGCGACGGGGAGGTCGACGTCGAACTCGACGCCGACCCGCGACAGCAGCGCGCGCGTGCGCCGGCGCTGCTCCGACCACGCGATGCGCCCGGGCGAGGTCGTCGAGAAGCCCGAGGCCAGCCCGACGTTCTCGGCGGCGCTCAGCTCGCCGATCAGGCCGAGGTCCTGGTGCACGAAGCGCAGCCCGTGCGCCCACGAGGCGGCGGGCGCGCCGAGCTCGAGCGCGGCGCCGTCGACGCGCACGCGGCTGCCCGGGTCGGGCTCGTGGAAGCCCGAGAGCACCTTGATCAGCGTCGACTTGCCCGAGCCGTTCTCGCCGACGAGCGCGTGGATCTCGTCGTGGTCGATCGTGAAGGAGACGTCGGCGAGCGCGCGCTGCCCGGGGAACGTCTTCGAGAGGTGCTCGATCTCGATCAGCGGTGTGGCCGGCGCGGTGGTGCTCATGCCTCGATTCCGAGCTCGTGGGACGGTCGCGGCGCCCGCTGAACCAAGCAAGCGCTTGGGCAGAGACTAGTGTCGGGAGCCGTGCGCGTCAATGGGCCTCGCAGGCGCCGCGCCGCTGCGCGCGATCCGAGCTCGGTCGGCGCGCGCGATCCGGCCTTGACAGTCTGGCCGCGCGCGTTCTAGCATGGCTTTGGCCAAGCGCTTGCTTGGTAGGTCGGTCGAGGAGGAGAGAACCGCATGTCCGCAGACGTCGAGGTTCTGCAGGCGTCCCCGTCGAAGCGCGGGAGGCTACCCGGCTGGCTCGGCGGGCTGAGCTTCCGCAACATCGGCGCGGTCTACGTATGGGTGCTGCTGATCGTGATCTTCGCGATCTGGCAGCCGACGCTCTTCCCGACGAGCCAGACGGCGAAGAGCATCGTCAACCAGTACGCGATCACGGGTCTTGCCGGCCTGAGCATCGTCATGCCGCTCGCCGCCGGCGTGTTCGACCTCTCGATCGGATCGACGATCGGCTTCGCCGGGGTGTTCGCCGGGTGGTGCCTGAACACGGTCGGCGTCTCGCCGGCGCTCGCCGTCGTGATGACGCTCTGCGCCGGGCTCGCGATCGGGCTGCTCAACGCCTTCGTCGTCGTGCGGATGAACATCGACTCGTTCATCGGAACGCTCGCGACAGGCTCGATCATCGCCGCGGGGACGCTCGGCGTCTCGGGCGACGAAATCATCACGGGCAAGCTCTCGGGCGGCTTCACCGACATCGCGAGCACGAGCTTCTCCGGCGTCCAGCTCCCCGTGCTCTACATGATCGTCGCGATGCTCGTGCTCGGCTTCCTGCTCGAGCAGACGGTCTTCGGACGCCACGTCTACGCGTCCGGCTACGGCCCCGAGGTCTCGCGCCTGGTCGGCCTGCGCGTCGGGCGGCTGCGGACGATCTCGCTGATCTGCTCGGGCGTGCTCGCATCGTTCGCCGGGATCGCGCTGGCCTCGCGGATCGGCTCGGCCGATCCGACCGTCGGGCCGTCGTATCTGATCCCGGCCTTCTCGGCGGCGTTCGTCGGCGCCTCGCAGTTCCGCGGCGGGCGCTTCAACCCGTGGGGGACGGTCGTCGCCGTGCTGATGATCGGGACGGGCAGCGTCGGCCTGCTGCTCGCGGGGACGCCGAACTGGACGCCGCAGGTCTTCCAGGGCGCGGTCCTGATCGCGGCCGTCGGGATCACCGGGATCCAGCGCCGCCGCCCGCGCAGCGCGGAGTGACTGCGCGTCCGCGGAGCTCGCTCCCTCGATGCTCGCATCGGGCCTGACAGCTCACCGCCGAGATGCGCCGTCGGCTCACGTGATCGGGAGATCGAAGTACGTGTCCGGGTAGGGCTCGTCCTTCAGCGTGTAATGCCACCACTCGCAGTCATAGGAGCCGAAGCCGCAGGCCGCCATGATCGAGCGAAGGTATTGACGGTTTCGCGCATCGACTTGCGCGATTCCCTCCGCTCCGATGATGCGAGATCGGATCCATCAAGTCGTGGTCGCCGCCCATCGGAGCACGTTCACCGCCAGCCAGGTGGAAAAGCGTCAAGTCGACGGTGCTGCCTCGACTGTGGCCCGACTTGGCTGCCACATACCCCTTCTCGAGCATGTCGGCCCTGTCGATATTGGGGTAGTGTCGTAGCTTCGTCCGGCCATCCTCCGGCTGCCGTGCCCAGCGCAGGAAGGAGTCGACGGCGCGTTGAGGGCGATAGCCGTCCCAGAGAAGCAGGCCGAAGCCAAGCGAGGCGGCCTCTTCTCGCGCTCTCTCCAACGCTGCGCACAAAGGCCTCGTACCGACGATGCGATTCGCCACGTATCCGTCCACCGGCTTGCCGGTGAAGTTGTCCCAGGTCGCGTACTTGGCATCCCAGTAGATTCCGGATACGTACTCGTCGACGAAGACGAGCCGATCGTTCATCGTCGGCTTCCCGCCAACGCCGAGGCCACCAGCCGGTCGATCACCTCGGCACGCGGCAAACCTGCCGCCTCCATCATTCTCGGATAGCGGCTGTAGGAGGTCATGCCGGGCAGGGTGTTCACCTCGTTGAGGACCACTTCTCCATCCTCCTTCAGGAACAGATCCACGCGCGCAAGGCCCCTGCACCCCAGGGCGCGATACACGGCCTTCGCCGTCTCCCGGACGTGCGAGCGCGACTCCGCCGAGATGTCCGCGGGAACGATCACCTCCGAGTTGTCCGAGCCGCTTTCGGGTTCGCTCTCCTGATGGATCCTGAAGAAGCCGTGGGAAAGCGAGATCCGGTCGGGCTCGCCCGCGATGACGTTCCGACCGTCTCCCAGAAGGGCGCACCCGACCTCGCTGCCGACGACGGCCTCCTCGATCAACACCTTGGAGTCGAACTGCCTCGCCGCCGCCACCGCGCGCGGCAACTCGTCCCTCTCGCGCACCTTGCCGACGCCGAAGGAGGAACCCGAACGAGCCGGCTTCACGAACACGGGATAGGCGAGCCGGTCGGGATCGACCTCCTCGTCTGCCATGGCGGTCCAGAACTTCGGCGTGGCGATCCCCGCGCCTCCGGCGACGACGTAGGCGAGGGACTTGTCCATGCACAGCGCCGAGCTCTGGATGTCGCAGCCCACGTAGGGGATGCCGGCGAGCTCGGCCAGGCCCTGTATCGCACCGTCCTCGCCGAGCGTCCCATGCAGGACGGGGAACAGCAGATCCAGGCCGATCGTCTCGTAACGATCCCGCTCCAGGACGAGCAAGCCGCGAATGCGCCTGTCCGGTGACAGAACGGCGGGGCGGGCACCGGCGTCCTCCCAGTCTGTGTCGGGAGCGTCGCAGAGCTTCCAGGCGCCGTTCTTCGCGATCCCGAGGTAGAGCGGCTCGTACTTGTCGAGATCGAGGTGCCTCGCGACCTCCTGCGCCGATTTGACGGAGATCGGATGCTCCTCGGAGCACCCGCCGAACACGACGCCGATCTTCAACCTAGCCATCGCGCTCCCCGCCTTCGAAGCTCAGGCAGTCGACGATCGTGCCTTCGACCGTGTCGCGCAGCGCGTGGTCGGTGTAGTAGGCCGTGTGCGGGCTGACGAGCACGTTCGGCAGCTCTTGCAGGCGCAGCAGGAGCGCGTTGTCGATTGCCCTGCTTCTGCAGTCTGCGTAGAAGATGCCCTCTTCGCCGTCGAGGACATCGAGCGCCGCTCCGCCCAACCTGCCGCTCTCCAGGGCATCCACGAGAGCCTCGGTATCGAGCAGCGAACCGCGGCCTGTGTTGACGACGTACGCACCGTGCTTCAGCTGCTCGATCCGTCGCCGATCGAGCAGCTGGTGCGTGTCCGCGGTCAGCGGTGTGTGAAGCGTCACGAGATCGCTCTGCCGTACGAGCCGATCGAGTGACACCCACTCGGCAGAGCCGTCGGGACGACGGTCGTGGGCCAGGACGCGGCAGCCAAAGCCGCGCAGCCTGTCGATCACGGCCGTCCCGATGCGTCCGGTGCCGATGACGCCGATCGTCAGATCGCGCAACTCCCTCCCGCGGACGCCGGGCAACCTGTAGTCATGGACGTCTGCGCGCCTGATCGTCGACTTGGCGCTGCGCACCGCCATCAGCATGAGCATCAGCGTGAAGTCGGCCACGCTGTCTGGCGAGTAGGTGACGGTCGCAACGGAGATGCCGACGCGCTCGGCGAATCTCACGTCGAGATGATCGCTTCCGATGCTTCTCGTCGTGATGTGCGCCACGCCGGCGCGGCTGAGCGCGAGGAGGGTTGAATCCGCGATCCGCGTCTTGTGAGCGACGCTGATGCACCGGTTGCCGTGAACGAGCTCGAGGTTGCCCCCGGATACCGCCGCCTCGGTGATGGTCGGCACGACGCCGAAGCGAGCCGCCATCTCCTCGAACAAGCCGGCCTCGTCCTGCCCGCATCCATAGATCGTGATTCCCATCGTCGGCGCGGCCGAGGAGGACGAGGAGGCCGGCGATGCGGCGCCGCGGGCCGCTGGGGCTGACGTGCTGTAGGTCATGCCGCCATTGAACGCAGGGCGATGTTGCCGGCACGTATGCGAATCTCGATATGTCGGCGATACGCGCCGGCCGGCAGGAGCGACCCGGCTCGCGCGCCGCCGGGCTTCCTGCCTCGTTCAGGTCATCGAGGCGGCGACGCGGCGGGTAGTTGCACCGTGACGCAGAGCCCGCCAGCGGCCCGGGGGGTGAGGGTGAGGGTTCCGTCGTGTGCTTGGGTGATGCTCTTGACGATTGCCAGGCCGAGGCCGACGCCTGCGTGGTCGGTGCGTATGCGTTCGGTGCCGCGCTGAAACGGCTCGACAAGCGTGGAAACCAACTGTGGGGTGAGCTTCTCGCCGGTGTTCTCGACCGTGAGCACCACGCTCTTGGGGTGAACGCTGGTCGTGACCCACACGGTGCCCTGTTCAGGCAGGTTGTGGACGATCGCGTTGTGCACGAGGTTCGTCGTCAACTGCAGCAGGAGCGCCTGTGAGCCGATGGTGGGGGTCATGTCGCCGGAGGTCTCGATGGTGACGCCGCGCTTTTCTGCGAGGGGGAGGAGCGTTTCGGTGGCTTCTTCGGCTATGAGGGACAGGTCGACGTGTTCTGGGGTGAAGGACTGCTGGTCGGCGCGGCTGAGCAGGAGCAATGCTTCGGTGAGGTCGATCGCTCGGGTGTTGACGGCGTGGAGGCGGTCGACGAGTTCGCCGTTGTCGCGGTTCGGATCGTTGCGGGCCACGTCGAGAAGTGTCTGCGTGATCGCCAGCGGGGTGCGCAGTTCGTGGGAGGCGTTGGCGGCGAATCTCTGCTGTTCGGCGACGTGTGCTTCGAGCCGCGCGAGCATGGTGTCGAAGGCGTCGGCGAGTTCGCGGAACTCGTCTCTGCGGCCCGGTAGCCGGATTCGGTGGGAGAGCGATCCGGTCGCGGCCGTGCGGGTGGCGTCGGTGATGCGGGCCAGGGGGGCGAGCATCCGGCCGGCGAGAAGCCACCCTCCCAGGAGACCGAATACCAGCAGGAACGCCAACACTGCGGCTGCCCTCGGAGCGAAAACGCGCAGGAGGTTGGACCGGACGGGAAAAAGACCATGAAGGCGGTGTCGGCGTTGATGAGGAGCGCACGGTCTGGGCACGTATCGCAGGAGGAACACCCACACGGCGCCGAGCAGCAAGGCGCCTGCGAGCATGAGGAAGCCGGCGTAGCTGAGGGTGAGTTTGAGGCGAACGCTCAAACCAGGGGCTCTATCCACGGTCTCCTCCCTCGCGCCCGGTGTCTGGTTGGGTGTCGATGCGGTAGCCGACGCCGGCCACGGTGGCGATGATCCAGGGTTCGCCGAGGCGTTTGCGCAGTGCCGAGACGGTGATGCGCACGGCGTTGGTGAACGGGTCTGCGTTCTCATCCCACGCCCGTTCCAGGAGCTCTTCGGCGCTGACGACACCGCCTTCGGCGGCGACGAGAACTTCGAGCACGGCGAACTGCTTGCGGGTGAGCGCGACGTAGCGGCCGTCGCGGTAGACCTCGCGGCGGAACGGATCCAGACGCAGGCCTGCGATCTCTCGCACGGGTGGCCTGTTGTGGGCGCGCCTGCGGTCGAGCGCTCTGAGACGGAGCACGAGCTCTCGGAGCTCGAACGGCTTGGTGAGGTAGTCGTCGGCGCCGAGCTCGAACCCGGAGGCCTTGTCGTCGAGCCGGTCGGCAGCGGTGAGCATGAGGATCGGCATGCCGCTGCCGGAGGCGACGATGCGTTCGGCGATCTCGTCGCCGGAGGGGCCGGGGATGTCGCGGTCGAGGACGGCGATGTCGTAGGCGTTGATGCTCAGCAGTTCCAGAGCGGTGTCACCGTCACCGGCGATGTCGGCGGCGATCGCTTCCAGGCGCAGGCCATCGCGGATGGCCTCTGCCATGTAGGGCTCGTCCTCGACGATCAACACACGCACACTCTCCGATGCTACGAGCCGGCGCATATCGTCGGCGTATCGAAAAACCGCGGCGCCTCGACGACGATCCGTGTGCGCACACCCGTCGTGACGAGCCCGTGAGATCCGTCAAGACTGCCGGCCCAGCAGCTCGCGCGCGTCGGACAGGATCGCGAGCAGCTCGTCGGCCCGCGTGAGGTCGAGGACCGGCGGCGGCCCGAGTTCCTCGGCGAGCAGTGCGGCGTCCTTCGCGAGCAGGTCGTCGACGAGCGCGGCGAAGTGCTCGGCGATCCAGCTGTCGCCGGAGCCGGCCAGTGCGACGGCGGCACACTCGCGCGCGTCGAGCCCGGCGGCGTCGGCGAGCGTCACGCAGTGCGCGAACGCTGCGGCGTTGTATGCGGCGAGCGTGTTGTTGAGGAGCTTCGCGAGCGTCGCCTCGCCGTAGCGCGCGAAGCGGAAGACGCGCGCCGCGAGCGAGCGTTCGATCAGCTCGACGTCGGCTCGCTCGACGGTGGGGCCGCCGAACAGCGCGGTCAGCTCGCCGCGCTCGGCGCCGGCGCGGCCGCCGGAGACGGGCAGCTCGACGACGCGCAACGCGGTGTCGGCGTGAGCGCCGAGCTCGCGTGCGAACGCGGGCGCGAGCGTCGTGACGAGGAACGCGACGGCGCCGCCGGCCGGTGCCTCGACAGACGGCGCGCCCGCCGCGAGCTCGCGCAGCTCGGCGAGCACGGCGCCGGCCTGATCGGTCGTGCGTACGCAGACGAAAGAGCGCCGCGCCTGCTCGGGGGCGAGCTCGCGCAGTGAGACGTACGCGCCGCGGCCGCTGTGCTCGCGCCACAGCTCGCGGCGCTCCGGCGCGCCGTCGACGCCGGCCGGCGCGAGCCCGACCTGCTCGAGCCGCCGCGCGATCGCGAGGCCGAGGTCGCCGAGCCCGACGACGGCGACGCCGCCAGGCGCGTCGTCCGCGCCGCCGGGCGCATCGCCGGTGCTGCGCCGGTGCGCCGCGCCGAGCGCGTCCGCGTCGTGCGGGCCGTCCGCGGTCATCATCGATCAACATACCAAGCGCTTGATAGGTTGAGTGGGGTGGAGGGCGTCTCGATCGATCGCGAGCTGACGGCCGAGTACCACCGGCGCGGCTGGTGGTCTGAGCTCGCGCTCGCCGACCACGTCGCGCGCCACGCCGCCGGGCGCGGCGAGCGCGACGCGTTCGTCGGGCCGCAGGCGCGGATCTCCTGGCGCGGCTACGAGCAGAGCGCGAACAGGCTCGCCGCCGTCCTGCTCGAGCTCGGGATCGGGCGCGGCGACGCGGTCGCGGTCAAGCTGCCCGACGGCGCCGCCGTACACGCGGCGTTCCTCGCGTGCGAGAAGGCAGGCGCGGTCGCCGTCGGCATCGGCGCGCGCGCCGGCGAACGCGAGACGGAGCACATCCTCTCCAAGACGGGCGCGCTCGCGCTCGTCACCTACGACGAGCACCGCGGTCGGCCGGTCGCCGAGACGTTCGCGCGCCTGCGCGGCGAGCTGGCGCGGCTGCGCCACCACATCGTCGTCCCGCGCTTCGAGCTCGATGCGGACGCGGCGATCCTCGTCGACGGCGCCGAGCCGGCCGGGACGGTGCGCGAGTTCCCCGACCGCTTCGGCCCGGACGAGCTGTGGCTGGTCAACTCGACCTCGGGAACGACGGGCCTGCCGAAGTGCGTGATGCAGGCGCAGAACCGCTGGTGGTACTTCCATCTCTGCGCACTCGACGTCGGCGCGCTGGACGAGCACGACATCTTCATGGGCGCCGTGCCGGCGCCGTACGGCTTCGGCCAGTGGACGTCGCATTTCACGCCGACGTACCTCGGCGCGCCGACGGTCGCGATGGAGCGCTTCGAGCCGGCGCTCGCGCTCGAGCTGATCGAGCGCGAGCGGGTCACCGTGCTGTGCGCCGTCTCGACGCAGTTTCGGATGCTGCTCAACGAGCCGAGCATCGCCGAGCGCGACCTGACCTCGCTGCGCGTGATGTTCACCGGCGGCGAGCTGATCCCGTACGAGCCGGCGCGCCGCTTCGAGGAGCTGACGGGCGCGAGGATCCTCAACTTCTACGGCTCGAACGAGAGCGGGCTGGCGACGGCGACGCGCCTGACCGACTCGCCCGAGCGGCGCCTGCGCACGGGCGGGCGCGTGCTCGAGGGCACCGAGCTGCGGCTGTTCGAGGACGGGCGCGACGTGACGGCCTCCGGACGCGGCCAGCCGGGGACGAAGGGCCCGGCCGTCTGCCTCGGCTACCTCGACGACGCCGACGCGAACGCGCAGCTGTTCACGCCCGACGGCTACCTGCTGCACGCCGACATCGTCGAGCTCGACGCCGATGGCTACCTCACCGTCGTCGGGCGCACCTCCGACATCGTGATCCGCGGCGGCAAGAACATCAGCGCGGCGCAGGTCGAGCACGACGTCGCCGCGCATCCGCGCGTCGCGCTCGCGGCGGCGGTGCCGATCCCCGACGAGGTCTTCGGCGAGCGCGTCTGCGTGTTCGTACAGCTGCGCGACGGAGGTGAGATGGAGCTCGCCGAGCTGACCAGGTTCCTGCTCGACGCGGGCGCCTCGACCGAACACCTGCCCGAGCGACTCGTCGTCGTCGAGCGGATGCCTCGCTCCTCGGGCGGCAAGCTCGCGAAGGGCGAGCTGCGCGAACGCGCCGCTCGTCTGGACAGCGCCGGCTGAGGCCGAGGCTCGCGCCCGCGGCGCCGCGGCGCCGGCGGATCAGGCGGCGGCTTCGATGCGGCGGCGGACGTCCTCGCGCAGCTCGCTCTTGGCGACCTTCTCGCCGGCCGAGCGCGGCAGACTGCTCGAGCACGATCAGCCGCTCGGGCAGCCACTCGCGCGAGACGCCGCGCGCGAGCATGTGCGCGCACAGCTCCTCGAGCTCGACGCTTGCGCCCGGGCGGAGCTCCGCGTACAGGCAGACGCGCTCGCCGAACACCGGATCGGGCATCGCGACGGCGGCGGCGAGCGCGATCGCCGGGTGCGTCGCCGCCTCGGCCTCGACGGCGGCGGCGCTGATGTTCTTGCCGCCGCGGATGATCAGGTCCGAGACGCGCCCGGCGAGCCGCAGGTAGCCGTCGTCGCCGATCGTCGCGAGGTCGCCGCTCAGCATCCAGCCGTCGTGCGTCAGCAGCTCGCGGTTGGCGGCGGGGTCCTCGTAGTAGCCGAGCGCAGCGGTCGGGCCGCGGCTCGCAACCTGGCCGGGGCCGCCGCTCGCGGTCACGTCGCGCTCGCCGTCGTACAGCCGGACGTTCATGCACGCGATCGGCCTGCCGGAGGTGCCGAGGCGATGCTCGCGATCGTCGCGCACGCTCGTGACGCTGATCGCGCCGTTCTCGTTCGAGCCGTAGAACTGCAGCACCTTGGCGCCGGTCGCGTCCTCGAAGCGGGCGGCGGCCTCGGCGGGGACGGCCTCGCCGCCGGTGAAGACCGTGCGCAGCGAGCCGAGGTCGTAGCGGTCGAGCAGCCCGTCGCCGAGCGCCATCAAGAGCTGCGTCGTGACGCACGCGAGCATGCTGACGCGCTGCTCGGCGATCGCCGCGAGCATCCGCTCGACGTCGAAGCGCTCCATCAGGACGGTCGGCGCGCCGAGCAGCGCGGGCACGAAGTGCGCGCTCCACAGCCCGAATCCGTACGGGCTCGGCACGGCCGAGAGGAAGACGTCGCCGGCGTCGAGCTCGCCGGCGTCGATCGCCAGGCGCGAGAAGCACAGCCAGCGGTTCTGGTTGTGCATCACGCACTTCGGCAAACCGGTCGTGCCGGAGGTCGAGTTCAGCAGGTACAGCGAGTCGGCGTCGATCGGCGGCCCCGGCTCCTCGACGGGCGCCGGCGGCGCGGCGCCGTCGATACGCAGCCGGTCGAGTCCGTCGGTCGCGACGTCGCCGAGCACGACCGAGGCGAGCTGCTCGACGCCGTCGCTGCGCAGGTCGGCGAGCAGTTGCTCGACGGGCGCGCGCGCGAACTGCTCGTGGGTGAGCAGCGCCGCGGCGCCGGTGCGCACGAGCAGGTGCGCGATCTCGCGCCGTCCCGAGCGCGCGGCGACGCCGACGATCGGGCGCCCGGCGCGCTCGCAGGCGAGGTAGGCGACGTGGACGCTCGGCCCGTCGGGGAGCGCGATGGCGAGCGGCGCGCCGGGCCTCGCGCCGGCGGTGGCGAGCACGCGCGCGAGCGCCGTGCCGTGCGTGTCGTACTCTGCCCACGTGATCGATCCGCGATCGCCGATCAGCGCCGGCGCGTCCGGCATTCGCCGCGCGTTGGCGGCGACGAGGTCGCTGAGCGTCTCGCGCCCCCACTCGCCGCGCCGGCGGTATCCGGCGATCTCCTCGGTCGAGTGCACGTGGTCGTCCGACATGGGCTCGCGCCCAGGATAACCAACCAAGCAAACGCTTGGTAAAGTGCGCGCGTGGACCTGCGCCCGACAGCCGAGGACGAGGCGTTCCGCGCGGAGGTGCGCACGTGGCTGGCCGAGCACCTGCGCGGCGCGTACGCGGCGCTCGGCGGCGCCGGGCGTCCGGGGCGCGAGCACGAGGGCCTCGACGTGCGCATGGCGTGGGAGCGCGAGCTCGGGGCGGCCGGCTGGATCGGGCTCGGCCTCGCGCGCGAGCACGGCGGTCGCGAAGCCTCGCTCCTGCAGCAGGTGATCTTCGCCGAGGAGTACGCCCGCGCGGGGGCGCCCGGGCGCGTCAACCACGTCGGCGAGCACCTGCTCGCGCCGACGGTCGCCGCGTTCGGCAGCGAGGCGCAGCGCGCGCGGTTCCTGCCGGGCATCCTCGCCGGCGAGGAGCTGTGGTGCCAGGGCTACTCCGAGCCGGGCGCCGGCTCGGACCTCGCGGCGGTGCGCACGCGCGCGCGCCTGGAGGGGGGTCGCTGGCGGATCGACGGCCAGAAGGTGTGGACATCGCTCGCGGCGCACGCCGACTGGTGCTTCGTGCTCGCGCGCTCGGAGCCCGGCTCCGAGCGCCACCGCGGGCTCAGCTACCTGCTCGTGCCGATGCGCCAGGCGGGCGTCGAGGTGCGCCCGATCGTCCAGCTGACCGGCACGTCGGAGTTCAGCGAGGTGTTCTTCGCCGACGCGCAGACCGACGCCGAGAACGTCGTCGGCGAGGCGGGCGACGGCTGGCGCGTGGCGATGGGCACGCTCGGCTTCGAGCGCGGCGTCGCGACGCTCGGCCAGCAGATCGGCTTCGAGCGCGAGCTCGAGGAGGTGATCATCGCCGCCCATGGCACCGGTGCGATCGAGGACCCGGCGATCGCGATGAGGATCGTCGAGGCGTGGGCCGGCCTGCGGACGATGCGCTACCAGGCGCTGCGCACGCTCGGCAGCACCGACCCGCACGCGGCGTCGGTCTCGAAGCTGCTGTGGGCGCCCTGGCACCAGCGCCTCGGCGAGCTCGCCGTCGACGTGTGCGGCGCCGCGGCGAGCGTCGTCGGCGCGCCGTACGAGCTCGACGACGCGCAGGCGCTGTTCCTCTACACGCGCGCCGACACGATCTACGCGGGCTCGAACGAGATCCAGCGCAACATCATCGCCGAGCGGATGCTCGGCCTGCCACGGGGCTAGTCGTGGACTTCTCCTTCACCGAAGACCAGCGGGAGCTGCGCGCGACGGTGCGCGCGTTCCTCGACCGCCACGCGACGCCCGGCGAGGTGCGCGCGGCGGCGCTCGACGGCGACGGCTTCGCGCGCGCGGCGTGGGAGCGGCTGACCGGCGAGATGGAGTTGACGGCGCTCGCGATCGACGAGCAGCTGGGCGGCGCCGGCGCGAGCTTCGTCGAGGTCGCGATCGCGCTCGAGCAGCTCGGGCGCCACCTGCTGCCGACTCCGTACCTGTCGACCGTCGTCGCCGCACACGTCGCGCGGGCCGATCGCGACGCCTCGGCGGAGCTCCTGCGACGCGTCGTCGCCGGCGGCGCCGTCGGGCTGGGGATCGAGGGGGCCGAGCCGCCGCGCGCGCGCTCCGACGGCGAGACCGTGCTGCTCGACGGCGCCGTCGAGCACGTGCTCGACGGGCCGCACTGCGAGGCGCTGCTGCTCGCGGTCGAGCTCGACGGCGAGCCGGTGCTCGCGTCGCTCGACGCGGGCGACGGCGGCGTCGCGATCGAGGCGCTCGCGTCGCTCGATCACACGCGCCGCCAGGCGCGCCTGTCGCTCGCGAGCGCGCCGGCGGCGCTGCTGAGCGCTCCCGACGAGGGCGCACGCGACGTCGCGCGCGCACGCGACGTGTACGCGGTCGCGCTCGCCGTCGAGTCGGTCGGCGCGGCCGCACGCTGTCTGGAGGCGACCGTGGCGTATCTGAAGGAGCGCGTGCAGTTCGGTCGCCCGATCGGCTCCTTCCAGGCGCTCAAGCACCGCTGCGCCGATCTCGCTGCCGAGCTCGAGGCGGCGCGCTCGACGGCGTACTGCGCCGCCTGGACGGTCGACGGCGCGCCGGATGAGCTGCCGGTCCTCGCGCCGCTCGCGCGGGCGGTGTGCGGCGAGACGCTCCTGCACGTCGCCGCCGAGGCGATCCAACTGCACGGCGGCATCGGCTTCACGTGGGAGCACGACACCCATCTGTACTTCAAGCGCGCGAAGGCGAACGAGCTGCTCGCCGGAGGCTTCGGCGCGCACAAGCGTCTCGCGGGTGCGCGCGCCGGCGTGCTGGAGCTTCGCCGATGACGGGCGAGCGGCGCGTCGTGCTCGTGACCGGCGGCGCGAGAGGGATCGGCGCGGTGATCGCCACCGCGATCCTCGAGGAGGGCGCGAGCGTGATCGTCTGCGCCCGCAGGGAGCCCGGGCAGGTCCCGCGCGGCGGCCGGAGGCGGTGTTCGTCGCGCCGACGTCCGAGAGCGGGGCGGCGCCGCGCTCGTCAATGCCGCCGTGGACGGCCTCGGACGGCTCGACATCCTCGTCAACAACGCCGGCGGAGTCGCCGGACGCGGACGCCGCGACCGTATCGCCCGCGGCTCGCCAGAAGATCGTCGCGTTGAACCTGCTCGCGCCGTTCTACGTCGCGCAGCCGCGAACGCGGTGATGCAGCGGCAGCCGAAGGAGGGCTCATCATCAACATCGGCTGCGTGGTCGAGCTAACCCCGCCCCCGGGCACCGCCGCGTACGCGGCGGCGAAGGCCGGCCTGACTCGGGCTGACGCGCGCGCTCGCCCTGGAATGGGGGCCGAGGGTACGCGTCAACCAGGTGACGGTCGGCCTGGTGAAACCGAGAAGGCGGACGCGTACTACGGTGGCGAGAGGGTCAGCGCGCTGTTGCGCGAACATCCCGGCCGGGCGGATGGCCGTGCCGGATGACGTCGCGGACGGCGTGCGTGCTGCTCGCCGCGCCGCTGCGCGGCGTACGTCAGCGGCGCCGAACTCCGGGTCGACGGCGGCGGCGAGGTGCCGGGCTGGCTCGTCGCGCTGCGCGCGCAGCAGCCGTCGTAGCGCGCTGACGCGCCTCGGGCGCTCTCAGCCGGGCCGTCGCGGCCGGCGTGGCAAGCGCCGCACGCGGACGGCTTTGGCACGCGCCTGCTGCTCGCTCCTGCGCTGCCGCTCTCGCGCGAGGTCGCTTTCTTCGCCGAGCCCGATTTCGAGAAACACGAGCAGCAGCGCGCCGGCGAGCCCGATCGAGATCAGCACGATCGTCAGGACTTCGCCCGTCACGCCGCCGACGAACGCTGCACACACGGCCCCTGCGACGACGAGCGCCGCGGCCGTCCCGAACGCAGCGACTCGCAGGCGACCTGTCATACGCGAACCGTAGCGCCCGTCCTGCGCTGCGCGCCCGGCTGCCTGTCGCGCGAGACGGCTGCTTCAGTCCGGAAGCGGCGCCGGTTCGACTACGGCCGTCGAGATCCCGACCGACGCCGACTCGCCGATCGACATGCCGAGGTCCGGCGCGTCTGCGACGACGTCGCGATCCTCTGCCGCCGCGTGCTTGCGCGCGTCCTTCCTGGCCTGCTTCTCGAGGCGACGCTCGCGCAGTCGGTGTTCACGCGTGAGCTTCGCCATCGTCGTCTTCTTCTTGCTGCTCGAGGCCATGTCGGTGCGTCCCTTCTCTTGGAGATGCGCGTGCGCGCGGCCGATCACTCGAAACGAGGCCAGCCCAGGTCGTCTTCGTGACGCTTCGTGACGGCCCCGCCGCAAGCGGATCCTGCTCGGCCGTCGGGCCGCGTCTATACCGGCCGAACGCTCGCGGCCTTCGGGCCCTTGTCGCCCGCCTCGGCCTCGTAGGAGACCTTGGCGCCCTCGGCGAGCGAGCGATAGCCCTCGCCGATGATCGCGCTGTGATGGACGAACAGATCCTTCGACTGATCGTCGGGCGTGATGAACCCGAAGCCCTTGTCGTCGCTGAACCACTTGACGGTTCCAGTAGCCATTGCATTTCCTCCTGCGTCGAATAGTGCTGCGAACGCGGAGATTGCTGAGCAAAGGCTACGAGCGCGGGCACTGCGTTGTCGAGCCTAGAGCCCAACCTGAGCTGTCCACGCTAGCAGTCGCGCGTCCTCGACCGCCTCGAGATCGTCCTGCTCCCCGCCGATGCGCGCGTTCGACGACGGCTCGAACGAGCTCGCCTACACGCTCGCGCCGGCCGCTGCAAGCGTCACCTGAGCACCGAATTCGACTCCGCGACACGCCCGATTCCGATGGGCTGACTTGAGTGTGAAAAACACGTCAAGACACTCTAGACATGCGCATAACTACGCAAAGGGAATCCTGGACACGTGGCTGATTTGGGGTTGCACGGCAGGTGGAACAGTGCGCGGCTACCGCACTCCCCACACCCACGGAAGGACAAAGACGTGATTGCTCATCCGCCCCGCAGGCTGCTTGCCATCGGGTTGCTGGTCGCTGCGATGTTGACGTCGCTCGGCCTCCTCAGTGTCACATCGGCTCACGCCGCGACGCTGAACCTCGAAACATTGAGTGGCGCAGAAGCAGAGACGATGCTGCAGAAAAACGAAATCACCTCGGTTGAACTGGTGAAGGACTACATCGCGCGCATCGACGCGATCAACAAGTCCGGACCGGGGCTCAACGTCGTGACGCAGTTGAACCCGAACGTGCTGGCCGAAGCCAAACTGGCCGACCAGGAACGCAGGAAAGGCAAAAGCCTCGGCCCCGAGGCCGGTGTCCCGATCCTGTTGAAGGACATCATCGATGCGACGCCGATGTACACATCGGCAGGTGACTGGGCCCTGCGCGAATCGTTCCCACCGAGCGACTCGGGCGTGGCGAAGGAGCTGCGCAAGCACGGCGTGCTGATCCTCGGCAAGGTCGGTCTCTCCGAGTGGGCGAACAGCTTCGGCAGCCAGCCGTCGGGCTTCAGCAACCTGACGGGTCAGGTGCTGAGCGCGATCGACACGGCCGAGGGTCCGAGCGGATCGTCCTCCGGCTCGGCGGCCGCCGCGGCCGCCGGCCTGTCGTCTGTGACGATCGGCACGGAAACGTCGGGCTCGATCATCAGCCCGTCGACGCAGCAGAGCGACGTCGGCCTGCGCCCGACGCTCGGGCTCGTGCCGGGCTACGGCATCGCGCCGATCGACGCCTCGCAGGACACGGCCGGACCGATCGTCAAAACGGTCGAAGACGCGGCGAACACGCTGTCGTCGATCGCCGAGGTGACAGGTAGCGACCCCGAAGCGAACAACGAGTACGAAGAAATCATGGGCCCCGAATTCCTCAAAAACGGGGACATCCAACCGGCGCCGTTCAGTGAACTGCCGAACTACAAAGCGGCGCTCAACCTCGAATTCGTGAAAGGCAAGCGGATCGGCTGGAACGGCACGAGCGAAGCGATCCTCAAAGCGGTCGCCGCGCTCGAATCGGCCGGCGCGATCATGGTCGAAGACAAAGCGACGACCGTCACGGGCCTGCCGGCGCTGCCGTCGCACTACGAGGAACACGCGACGATCGACGCCTACTACAAGCGACTCGGCGCCGGTGCGCCGGTCAAAAGCCTCGTCCAGGAGGTCCAGGTCGACGAAACGAACCCGCAGGAGGCGCTGAAGTTCGGCAACAAGGAACACAAGGTCGAGTCAGAAGCCGAAGACACCCCGGGCGGCGCCAACCAGCAGGCATACGACAAAGCGCTGCCGGAACGCAAGAAGCTCTACCACGAAGCGATCGAAAAGATGATGAACGAACCGAGCGGCGGCGGTGGCCCCGTCATCGCGGTCGTCGGCTCCGTGCCGAGCGGCCCGCAGGCGGGCGACCCGGAGCTCACGGTGCCGATGGGCTACACCGCGACACAGCGGCGTTCGCAGAACGTCAACGTCAACGGCGGCGCCTACGACGAGGTCAACCTGATCGGCGTCGGCTACGTCATCGAACAGCTGACGAAACTCCACAAAGCACCGGCGGAAGTCGACCCGTCGGCCTACCGTTGCGCCCACACCGTCCCGGCCGAGCCGTTTGCGAGCCGCGGGCACTGCAACCCCGACTACGTATCGCTGAAGAGCGGCGAAGTCAACAAACACGACCTCCTGCCGGTGTCGCTCGAAACGACCTCGGCGGCGAGCTTCGAGAAGATGCTCGAAGAAGGGACGTTGACCGACAAACAGCTCGTCAAAGCGGACCTCTACCGGATCGCGCTGACGAACGCCAACGGACCGTCGCTGCAGGCGGTGCGTGACGTCAACCCGAACGCTCTGACCGAAGCGGCGGCGATCGATCAGGCAAGGCGCAAGGCGAAGGGGGCGACGCTCGGGCCGCTCGCGGGCATTCCGGTGCTCGTCGACGACTCGATCAACGCCCTCGGCCTGCCGACGAGCGGCGGCTCGATCGCGCTCGAGGACGACCTGCCATCGGCGAACGCGACGCTCGTCGCCAAGCTGAAGGCGGCCGGAGCGATCGTGCTCGGTGACTCGAACACGACCGAGCTCGGAGGCGACTTCGACCCGAACATGCCTCAGGGCTACTCCTCGCTCGGCGGCCAGGTGCTGCTCGCGTCCGACACGAACAAGACGCCGGGCGGCTCATCCGCCGGTTCGGCTGTCGCCGTGTCGACCGGGATCGCGCCGCTGGCGGTCGGCCTGGAGACGGCGACGAGCGAAGGTGCTCAGCTGATCGCGCCGGCCGGCAACGCCGGCGTCGTCGGGCTCAAGCCGACGACCGGTCTGATCAGCCGCACCGGCGTGATGCCGGTCGCACGGTCGCAGGACTCGCCGGGCCCGATCGGGCAGACGGTCGCCGACGTGGCGACCGCGCTCGGCGTGCTCGCCGGTCCGGACCCGAGCGACCCGGCGACGGCCAACCAGCCGAACCCGCTGCCGAGTTACACGGCCGGTCTCACGCCGACGGCGCTCGCAGGTAAGAAGATCGCGGTCATCTCGAGCACGACCGCGCCGTACCCGACGGCGGTGAGCGAGCTCGGCACGCTCGGAGCCACGACGAAAGTCGTGACGCCGGGCGCTGCGACGAAAGTGCCCAGTGTCATTCCTTACGAATTCCACAAGGGCCTCGACTCGTTCCTCTCGACGCAGTCGAGCGGACCGAAATCGCTGCACGAAGTCATCGAATACAACAGCGCCAACTCGGCGGAGGGGCTGAAGTTCCAGGAGAACGGCCTGCTCGCCGCGGCGGCGGTCGAATACACCAACCCGACGACGACGGCGACGTATGAAGAAAACCTGGCCAAAGGCCAGGCCGAAAGCAAGGCCGTCATCGACAACATCATCAATAACGGAACACCGAGTGAACCCGAAGACGACTACGCGGGCATCATGGTTCCGAGTGGCAACGCGCTCGTCGGCATCGCCGACCGCGCCGGCTACCCGGTGCTGAGCATCCCGGCCGGCTTCGCCGCGGAGAACAGCTCGACCGGAGGCGACCCGATCGGGGCCGACTTCATCGGGACCGCATACAGCGAGGCTCAGCTCCTGGCCGACGGGTACGCCCTCGAACAGGGTCTGAAAGCTCGCCGAGCTGGGTCCGGAATACATGAAATCCTCACCGAACCCGACGTTCAACGGCTCGCCGAGCGAGACGAACCAGAGCATGTGGCGCTGTGTCGCCGGCAGCTCGTTCTTCAAGCCCTACGAGTGCAACATCGGCGAACTCGAAATCGAATAGCCGAGAACGCCTGACCAAACGCAGTCCCCAGGGCTCCCCGGCGCAGTTGGCCGGGGGGCCCTGTTGCTTGCGGGCGCCCGCGCCGCTCAGGCCGCGACGCTCGCCGCGCCGGGGCCGGGGCCGGCGACGCGCTCCTCGAAGGTGAAGCCGGCTTCGAGCGCGCGGCGCGCCGGGACAGGTCGCGGCGACCCGCTCGAGCCGCCGCCGCCGCTCGGGCGTGATCGCGTGGGGGAGATGCAGCTCGACGTCGATCCGCCGCGGCGTGCTGTCGGCGTCGTAGCTGACGTCGACGGACGTCTCGCCGAGCTCCCAGCCGCGGTTCTTCGCGTACATCGCGACCATCGTCGCGACGCACGATGCGAGCATCGCCGGCAGCAGCTCGTGCGGAGCCGGCCCCTCGTCGGCGCCGCCGAGTCGCTCGGGCTCGTCGGTGATGAGCGTGTGGCGACCGTTGACATCGACCTCGTGCGTGAGCGTGTCGCCGATCCTTCGAGCTGTCGCGGTCATCGCCATGTTCGTCATTCCTCGATTCGATCGTCGTCCCTGGCGGGCTCGGCGCCATCCGCGGCGACTACCCGCGCCGGTCCGTGTCGATTGCGTATACAAGCACAGTAGCGTACAACGATGTAGTTGTGCTACTGTTCGAGCATGAGCACGACGACGACGGTCACGGAGAGCACGACGAGCCCGACGACAGGCGGGGGAAGAGCCTCGAGCGTCGCCGTCCCGCACCCATTGCCCGAGCAGCTCGTCGAGCTGATCGCCGATCGCTTTCGGGTGCTCGGCGAGCCGATGCGCATCCGCCTGCTCGACGCGCTGCGCGACGGGCCGGCGAGCGTCCGACGGTTGCAGGAGGCGACCGGCGCCTCGCAGCAGAACGTCTCGAAGCATCTCGGCGTGCTGCTGCGCAGCGGGATGGTCAGCCGCAGCAAGGACGGCAACTTCGCGCGCTACGCGATCGCCGACGAGAGCGTCTTCGAGCTCTGCGAGCACGTCTGCGGCGGCCTGCGCCGCCAGCTCGACGAGCTCGACGCGGTCCTGCCGCCGCAGCGCGGCGGGGCGGCGGCGTCGTGAGCGCGATCGCGCCGGCGCGAGGTGAGCCCGCCGCAGCTCCCGCGGGCGCGGCGGCGACGGCGCGGCCCGTTCGCGTCGGCCCGATCGGTCGCCTCGGCCGCTACACGGCGACGCACTTCCGCACGGTGCTCGCCGCGTGGCTGCTCGTCGCGCTCGTGCTCGGCTTCTTCGCGCCGCGCGTCGAGAAGGCGCTGTCGGGCGCCGGCTGGGAAGCGAGCGGATCGCAGTCGGCGCAGGCGCGCAAGCTGATCGAACGCGACTTCGCCGGCCTCGGCAGCTACGGGCTGACGACGGTCGTCTACTCCTCGACCGAAACCGTCGGCTCTCCCGGCTTCGAGGCGCAGGTCGCGCGCGTCGAGGCGAAGCTGCGCGCCGACGCGGCCGTTCGCACGGTCGTCGGCCCGGCGCGGGGCGTGTCGATCTCGCGCGACGGCCACACGGCGATCGTGCAGGCCGGCGCTGCGCGCGACCCGAACGCGATGGTCGCGGCCGCCGACCGGCTGAAGGGCGAGCTGAAGGGGCTGTCGAGCGGAGCGGTGCAGGTGCGCCTGACCGGCGCCGCCGGGATGTGGTCTGACTTCAACGCCGCGAACCGCTCGGCGATGCTCAAGTCCGAGGTGATCTCCTGGCCGGTGACGCTCGCGATCATGCTGCTCGCGTTCGGCTCGCTCGTCGCCGCCGGGCTGCCGCTGATGCTGACGATGGTCGGCCTCCTCGCGGCCGCCGGCTCGCTCTACCTCGGCACGCTGATCACGCCGATCTCGATCTGGGCGATGAACTTCGCGCTGATGTTCGCGCTCGCGCTCGGCATCGACTACGCGCTGTTCATCGTCATGCGCTTCCGCGGCGCGCTGTTCGGCTCGGACATGTCGCGCGAGGATGCGACGGCCATCGCGATGGACACGGCCGGCAAGGCGGTGCTGTTCAGCGGCGCGACCGTGCTGATCTCGCTGACCGCGGTGATGCTCGTGCCGAGCCCGGCGTTCCGCAGCATGAGCCTCGGGATCATGCTCGCCGTGATCTTCGTGCTCGCGGCGACGCTCACGCTGCTGCCGGCCGTGCTCGCGAAGCTCGGCCCGCGCGTCGATCGGCTCGCGTTGCCGTGGGCGCACTCGGGCGAGCACCGCTCGCCGGCGTTCGCCCGCTGGGGCGAGCGCCTGTGGCGCACGCCGCTGCGCTACGGCGTGCCGGCGCTGCTCGTGCTGCTCGCGCTCGCCTACCCGGTGACGCAGCTGAAGACGTCGATGCCGTCGATCAAGGTCGTGCCGCCGAGCGACTCCTCGCGCGTCGGCTACGAGCGCGTGCAGGCCGCGTTCGGCGCGGGCGCGACGGGGCCGCTGCAGATCGTCGCGCCGGCCGCCGCGGCCGGCGCGGTCGCACGGATCGCGGCCGGCGACCGCGGCGTCGCGCAGGTGCTCCCGGTCCAGCCCGGGCAGGGCGGCCTCGCGCTCGTCACCGCGATCCCGCGCGAGGACCCCTCGAACCCGGCCGTCGGTGCGACGATCGAACGGCTGCGGCGCAAGCTTCCCGCCGGCGCTCTGCTCGGCGGCGCGGCCGCCGAAAACCACGACCTGCAGCGGCTGCTCGCGGCGAAGACGGCGCTCGTCATCGGCGTCGTGCTCGCGCTCGGTTTCGTGCTGCTGCTGTTCGCGCTGCAGGCGCCGCTGCTCGCGGCGGCCGGCGTGCTCACGAACCTGCTCGCGACCGGCGCGGCGTTCGGCGTCGCCAAGTGGATCTTCCAGGACGGCGCCCTGCACTCGCTGCTCGGCTTCCAGTCCCAGGGCTTCCTCGATGCGTGGGGTCCCGTGTTCTTCTTCGCGATGATCTTCGCGATCTCGATGGACTACACCGTCTTCCTGCTGTCCTCGGCGAAGGAGCACTGGGACCGCACGCACGACGCGCGCGAGGCGATGGTCGGCGGTGTCGCGCACTCGGGCCGCACGATCTTCGCCGCCGCCGCGGTGATGGTCGCCGTGTTCTTCACGTTCGCGATCTCCGGCCCGCTGCCGCCGAAGGAGATGGGCATCATCCTCGGCGTCGCCGTGCTGCTCGACGCCGCGCTCGTGCGGCTGCTGCTGCTGCCCGTGCTGCTGCGCCTGATGGGGCGGCGCGCGTGGTACCTGCCGCGCTGGGCACGGCGCGTGCTGCCGGACGTACGCTTCGGGCACTCCTGAGGCCCGGCGTCGGCGCAGGGCCGGTCGGTGTTAACCCGCAGCCAGCAGGCGGCCTGCCCACCTGTGCCCGCGCGCGGCGAGACGGCAGCATCTTCCGTATGACTCCGCACAGGATCGTGATCCTCGGCGGCGGTACCGGCGGCACGCTCGTCGCCAACCGACTGCAGCGCATCTACGTCGATGACGCGAGCATCGTCGTGATCGACCGCGACGACGCGCACGTCTACCAGCCCGGACTGCTGTTCGTCCCGTTCGGCCTCGCCGACCCGCACGAGCTCGTGCGCTCGCGTCGCGCTCAGCTGCGCGACGGGATCGCGTTCCGCGAAGTGGAGATCGAGAGCGTCGAGCTCGCGCGCAGCGTCGTGCATCTCGAGGATGGCGAGGACATCGCCTACGACGTGCTCGTCGTCGCCTCCGGCGCGACGCTCGAGCCGGGGGAGACCGAGGGCCTCGAGGAGGCGCTCGCGGGCGACTCCGTGCACACCTTCTACTCGCTCGACGGCGCCACTGCGCTGAGCGGGGCGCTCGAGCGCTTCACCTCCGGGCGGCTCGTCGTCAACGTGATCGACATGCCGATCAAGTGCCCCGTCGCGCCGCTCGAGTTCTGCTTCCTCGCCGACTGGCAGCTGCGCCGGCGCGGCGTGCGCAAGCAGGTCGAGATCGAGCTCGTGACGCCGCTCGACGGCGCCTTCACCAAGCCGGTCGCCTCCGAGCGGCTCGGCGCGCTGCTCGAGCGCAAGGGCATCGCCGTCGAAGCCGAGTTCGCGACCGGGCGCGTCGACGCCACCGCCGGCGCCCTGCACAGCTGGGACGAGCGCGAGGTCGAGTTCGACCTGCTCGTGACGGTCCCGGTCCACGGCGGCGCCGCCTACGTCGAGCGCTCGGCGGGGCTCGGCGATCCGCTCGGCTTCGTGCCGGCAGACCGCCACACGCTGCAGGCGAAGGCGGCCGAGAACGTCTTCGCGATCGGTGACGCGAGCGACGCGCCGACGTCGAAGGCCGGCTCGGTCACGCACTTCGAGGGCGAGACGCTCGTCGAGAACCTCAGGCGCCTGCTCGGCGGCGAGCCGCTGATCGGCGGCTACGACGGCCACGCCAACTGCTTCGTCGAGACGGGCTTCCACAGGGCGCTGCTGATCGACTTCGACTACGAGCACGAGCCGCTGCCGGGGCGCTTCCCGGAGCCGCACGTCGGCCCGCTGCCGCTGCTCGCCGAGTCGCGGCTGAACCATCTCGCGAAGCTCGCCTTCCAGCCGCTGTACTGGCACGTGCTGCTCCCCGGGCACGACATCCCGGGCGTAGACGCGCGCTTTCACAGTCCGTCCGACGGACGTCAAGCCAACAAAACGGAGGCAATCAGATGAGCACCGTCACGCTCGCCGGCGCGCCCGTCGAGGTCGACGCCGAGGGCTTCCTGCTCGATGCCGCAGCAGTGGAACGAGCAGATCGCCGCCGAGATCGCGCGCGGCAAACGGCATCGAGACGCTGACCGAGCGCCACTGGCAGGTCGTCAACTTCATGCGCCGACAGCTACCTGGAGAGCGGCTCGGCGCCGTCGATCCGCAGCGCTCGGCAAGGCCTCAGGCGTCCCGATCAAGGAGCTCTACGAGCTGTTCCCGAAGGGCCCGGCGAAGCTCGCCGCAAAGATCGGCGGCATCCCCAAGCCGCGCGGCTGCATCTAATCGAGACACCCGAGCGACGAGGCAGAGCGCATGAGCGACACGATCGAGAAGGTCTCAATCATCATCTCCAAGGGCTCGCTCGAGGGGATCTACCCGGGCCTGATCATGGCCAACGGCGCGCGCATGGAGGGCATCGAGGCGAACGTCTTCTTCACGTTCTTCGGCCTGGACGCGATCAACAAGGCCAAGCACGAGCACGTCAAGGTCGCGACCGTCGGCAACCCCGGCCTGCACCTGGCGACATGGGCCGGCGGGATCCCCGGTGTCTCCTCGCTCGTCACCCACCAGCTCGCCGGCGAGATGGAGAAGCTGGACATCCCGCCGATCCCCGAGTTCGTCGAGATGATCGCCGACTCGGGCGCCGGGCTGTACGCCTGCAAGGCGTCGGTCGACCTGTTCAAGCTGAGCCAGGACGACTTCATCCCGCAGGTGCAGGACATCATCACCGTCGGCGAGTTCTACGAGCTCGCCGGCGGGCGGGCAGATCATCTTCACCTGAGCAGCGACGTCGTACGCTCGTGCGCGCGGGGCGGTTCGGTCAACGCAGCCAATGGATGAAGCTCTCGTACGGAGCTCCCGCGTCGATCGAGCGGTGCAGCGAGGCGACGAGCGGACCGACGGACGCAGGGCCCTGAGGGAAGCGCCGCGGACTGAGGACGACGATGCCGTAGTGCGTGCGCCCCTGGCCGCGATAGCGGCGATCGAGCTCGAGGAAGTCGTCGCGGTTGTAGGTGACGACCGATCGCTCGGCAGCTTGCGCGTACTCGAACAGCTCCCCGTCGGGCAGCCCGCGCAGCTCTCGACGCTCGCTGACCGCCTTCACGTCACGACCGCGCGTCCGCAGCTGCTCGGCCACCGCCGCCGAGATCATCTCGTCCGCTAGGAGCTTCACCGCGCGAGGCTCTGCTCGCGCCAGCCCCGTTCTGCTGCGTCCGTGTCCTCGTCGTTCAGACGGATCCGCTCGTCGATCTCGGCCGGATACTCGTCGTAGTAACCGACTGCATCGCGCACCTGCCTGACCGTCAGCCCGGCCCACTCCGCGGTCATCGCGATCGCCTCGTCCCCGTCGAGTCCGGTCGATCGCAGCGCGCCGACGACCTCCCACACGTCCGGACCCGCGGCCAGGCCGGCCCGGCGTCCGGTCGGACCATCGCGAAACACGATCCCCGGATGATCCTCCATCCGCATTCCCTCATCGATATAGCGCTCGGCGAGTCGCGACTTGTTCAGCCCCGACCGGGCTCCGCGTCGCTCCAGGCGATCGACGACACCTGGGTCGAGGCGGGCTGAAAACTGACGCGCGGCGGCCATGTCACACAGTGTAACGCACCGTAAGACAAGCGGACTGGCGCACGGACGCGGCCGCCGCGAAGGCGCCCACGTCCGTGCGATCCGTCCTGCGGCCGGCCTACGGCCCGGTGAAGCTCCCCGCGTAGCAGGGCCCGTGGCCGCAGTTGTCGGACTTCTGGATCGCTCCGTTGAAGAAGTCCGACACGAGCTGCTGCTCGGCCGGCGCTGCGCGCGGCGAGCTGTGCGGGTCTTCGCCGGTGCGGTTGGGCAGGTTTTCGTACGGCGGCGGTTCGGTGCCGACGAATTTGCCTGAGCCCGGTGCGGTTTCGCGGATCGGTCCGATGTCCCAGTAGTACGCCGCCGATCCCGTGTACGGGTAGCTCTTGATCGCGGGCACGTTCCAGAGGACGTTCGTTTCCGGCCAGCGACCTTTGTAGATCACCGGCTTGTGTGCCGAGACGCCGACCGTGCGCGCCTCGACGTCGGCCTGGTAGTCGCTCACCTGATGGTCGCCGAAGGCGATGTCCATCAACACCTGGTGCGCCGGCGTGTCAGGCAGCGGGTTGCTCGTCATCCGCTCGGCGTAGCCGTCGGGCTCGCCGCGGTCCCAGAGCATCTGCATCATGTCGAGCACGACCGGCCGCGACGTTTCGTTCGGGTAGTACGGGTAGAAGACCGCCGCGAATTCGTCGAAGTCGACCGAGCGCGGCAGCAGCACCGAGTAGTTCATCGCCGGCACGCCGAGCGACGCTCGCGTGAAGTCCGGCGAGACCGCCGTCAGCGCGCCGCCCATGATGCCGCCCTGGCTGTTGCCGTTGTAGAACAGGTGTTTGATGTTCAGCACCGACGGGCTCGACAGCGTTCCGTCCTGGTGGAACGCGGCGTTCGACGCGAAGCCGGCCCCGTTGTCGAGCAGGCGCCCGAGGTAGAGCTCGTCGAGCAGTCCCTGCTGCAGGCGGTCCGGGATCGCCGGGAAGTTCGAGACGTTCTCCAGCGCCAGGATCGTCGTCGGGACGACGTCCGATTCGGACATGCCGATCTCGTCGGTCGCGCACTGCACGATGTCGTGCGCCTGCGAGAGGCTGCGCTGCGGGCTCGACGCCACCTCGCTCGCGCTCCCGAACAGCCCGTGGCCGTACAGCGAAGGACGGGCCGATTCGCCCGCGCCGGTCGTCGCCGACAGCGGGATGATGCAGTCGAAGTTCGCCGTCCACGTGCCGTTCTGCACCGGCACGCCTTCGGCGTTGAGGTTGAGTCGCCCGCCGGAGGCGCAGCTCGGCGTCATGTAGCACGGCACGACGAACGTGCCCTTCACACGGCGCGCGATCTGGCCCGGGTTCGGTTCGTTTTCGACGCTCGTCACCGCGAACGACGGCGCCGTGCCTTCGACGATGCCGTTGGCGAGGTTCGTGTCGCCGAGCTGCGCGAACGCGTCGTTGCGCATCGCGAGCTCGCGGCTCGTGTTGTTCGCGTCGCTCGCGACCGTGAAGTCCCACGTGAGGTACAGGCTGTGGCGTTCGATGCCGGCCGCTTCGAGCTTCGTGAAGAGTTCTTCGAAGTGCGGACGGCGGACGTTGATCGCTTCCTGTTCGGAGGCGACGTTGTCGCGGTAGTAGCGGAACGCCGGCGGCGCTTCGATCTTCTCTTTCGCCGCGTTCCTGACGTTGCGCACCGCGACGATGTAGCGGTGGCCGGAGGTGAAGTTGACGGCCGGGTGGATCTCGAGCACGCGCTTGGACGGTTCATTGGCGGTCGAGTCGATCTCCGTCCAGATCGGCCAGCGCTGGCCGGTTTCGGCGTCGATCACGACGATCGGCGCGCGCGGGCGCATGTAGCTGCGCAGCTTGTTGATCTGCGTCGCGCCCATCGCCTTGACGTCGGCCGGCGTTTCGATCCCGGGGATCTTCAGCAGGATCACCGAGCCGGGGCTGAAGCCGTCGGAGGCGCTGTACGCGCCAGCTTCGATGTGCTGGCCGAGCACGTTCGTCGGCGTCGCCTGGGTCTGGAAGGCGATCCGCCGGCCGGTCGCGCTGCTCGGGTCGGCCGTCGTGTAGTAGTCGTCCGGAAACGGCAGCATGCAGACCGGGCTGCCGGGGTTCGCGATGAACTCGCAGCCTTCGCTCGTTTCGATCGGCGGCAGCGGTTCGACCGCTTTGTGCGCCGCGGCCGATGCGCGTTCGCGCGTGGGCTGTGCGCCTGCGACCGCGCACAGCAGCAGCGCGGCGATGGATACGGCGAGCGCAAGCGCACCCGCCATCGAGTATCTCCTCATCCTGATTCCCTCCCCCTTGACTGTGGGCAGCCAGTCCGTGACCCTCCATGCCCCTGAGTCCTCGCCCGTGAGCCGTGGGCGGACCCCGTCTGGCCCTCTCTCGCGGCGAGCATACATCGCCGGCGCGCGCGTCGGAGTCGCGCGAGCGGGCGCGACCGGGCGTTCGCTCGGCTCAGGAGATCAGCGCGGTGCGCCCGGCCGGCACCGCGGCGCGTGCGGTGTCGAGCCGGTCGATCGCGCTCGCGGGCGCCGCGGCGGCCCGGTCGCCGGCCGTCGCGACGCGGTTGCGTCCGGCGCGCTTGGCGCGGTAGAGCGCCTCGTCGGCGGCCTTGAACAGCGGCTCGTAGGCGACGCGCGCGCCGCGCGCGGCGCTGACGCCGACCGAGACGGTCACGGTGATGCCGGCCGGGCGCACGCGCTCGACGGCGCTGCGCAGCCGCTCGGCGACGTCGCGCCCGGCGTCGCTGTCGAGGCCGGGCAGCACGACGAGGAACTCCTCGCCGCCGTAGCGGTAGACGAGGTCGAACGAGTGCAGCCGCTTGCGCAGCTCGTAGGCCATGTCGCGCAGCGCGGCGTCGCCGCGGTCGTGGCCGTGCTCGTCGTTGATCGCCTTGAAGTTGTCGAGGTCGCAGAGCAGCACGCAGACGGGCTGGTCGGTCAGCCGCGCCTGGTGGCAGAGCTCGGCGAAGCGCGGCATCAGCGCGGTGCGGTTGAACAGGCCGGTCAGCGGGTCGATCATCGCCTCGCCGCGGTGGTGCAGCTCGGCGGCCTGCAGCGCCCAGACGATCGAGACGACGCCGACGAGCAGCGCGAGCGTCGCGACGAGCGGCGCCGGGTTTGCGATCGTCGCGTGCGGGTCGCTGCCGAGCGTTGCGGCGAGCATGATCGCGACGGTCAGCGCGACGCCGGCGATCACGACGGTCGGGCGAAAGCGCGCGGCGGTCATCGCCGCGGGCAGCACGAGCCACGGCAGCGCGACGCTCTGCGGGCCGCCGCTGAGCACGACGCCGGTGCCGATCAGCAGCATCGTCACGACGATCGCGAGCGCGCTGACGCGCTCGGGGTGCTCGCTGCGGCCGATGCGCACCTCGACGACGAGGAAGTTGAGCAGCGCGAGCGCGAACAGCGCAAGCGTCCACCAGCCGACCCACGGCGCGACGAGCAGCAGCGCGGCGCCGACCGCGCCGGAGCCGACGAGACGGACCATGCGCACGCGCTCGCTCGCGTCGATCACGCGCCTGCGATCCAGCTCCGTCGGGCAGAGCCAGGAACCCCGTGCCATACGGGCGCTTCGACCCTTTCGGTACCGGGCTTTAGCGCGTTTCGCGCGTGACAGACATCTGTCCTCGCAAAATCCAAGGAGTCGAATCGCACGGGAGGCTGGCATCCGCTGTCAACCACCTCGCGGGCGCGTCGGCGTGGCTCTCGTAGGCTTAGGGCATGTACAGCTCGACGCCGCCGACGGTCGGCGAGATCATCGCCGACCGCGCGGGCGAGGAGATGGCGCTCAACGACCGCTTCCTGAACCCGCAGATGGGCCGGATCCTGCGGACGCTCGGCTTCGACAAGTCCTGGCGCGGCGGCGAGGGCGCGCACCTGATCGACGAGCACGGCGAGCGCTACCTCGACCTGTTCGGCGGCTACGGCGTGTTCGCGATCGGGCGCAACCACCCGGACGCGATCGCGGCCGTGCAGGAGACGATGGCCGCGCGGACGGGCAACCTGCCGCAGCTCGGCGTGACGCTGCTCAGCGGCGTGCTCGCCGAGCAGCTGCTCGCGCGCGCGCCGGCGAGCGTCGGCGCGATGGTGCCGGCGAACAGCGGCACCGAGGCGGTCGAGGCGGCGATCAAGATCGCGCGCGCGGCGACCGGGCGGCCGCGGATCGCTGTATGCCGAGCCACGCCTTCCACGGGCTCACGCTCGGCTCGCTGTCGATCAACGGCAACGACGAGTTCCGCGACGGCTTCGGGCCGCTGCTCGCCGGCTGCGACGCCGGTCGGCTTCGGCGACCTCGACGCGCTCGAGCGCGAGCTCGCAGCGCGGCGACGTCGCGGCGTTCGTCGTCGAGCCGGTGCAGGGCAAGGGCGTGAACCTGCCAGACGCCGACTACCTGCCGCGCGCGCAGGCGCTCTGTCGCGCCGCCGGCGCGCTGTTCGTCTGCGACGAGGTGCAGACCGGCATCGGGCGCACCGGGCGCTTCCTCGCGCTCGAGCACTGGGGCCTCGAGCCGGACATGGTCTGCCTCGCGAAGGCGCTGTCGGGCGGGCTCGTGCCGATCGGCGCGGTGCTCGTCTCGCGCGCGGCGTTCGAGCGCGTGTTCGACGGGATGGAGCGCGCCGTGCGCCACGGCTCGACGTTCGGCGGCAACGACCTCGCGGCGGCCGCCGCGCTCGCGACGCTGCGCGTGCTCGAGCGACGAGGAGCTCGTCGCGCGCTCCGAGCGCCTCGGCGCGCTGCTGCTCGAGCTGACGCGCCCGCTCGTCGAGCGCTACGAGGTCGTGCGCGACGTGCGCGGGCTCGGGCTGATGTGGGCGATCGAGTTCGGCCCGCCGGCCGGGCGCGTCGGGCGCGCGCTGTGGGAGACGCGTCGAGCGCCGCCAGGCAGGGCTGTTCTCGCAGCTCGATCACGGTGCCGCTGTTCCACGAGCACCGGATCCTCTGCCAGGTCGCCGGGCACCGCATGAACACGATCAAGGCGCTGCCGGCGCTGGTCGTCGAGGAGGACGAGATCCGCCGCTTCGCGGCGGCGCTCGAGCAGACGGTCGCGGCCGCCGAGCGCTACCCGGCGGCGCTCGCGCGCTTCGGCGCGCGAACCGGTCTCAGGGCCGCGCGCGTACGCCGCTAGCCTTACGCGGCTGTGCTGACCAGAAGAGATGACATCCGCAACGTCGCGATCGTCGCGCACGTCGACCACGGCAAGACGACGCTCGTCGACGCGATGCTGTGGCAGTCCGGGCGCGTTCCGCGAGGGGCAGGACGTCGCGACGCGCGTGCTCGACTCGATGGACCTCGAGCGCGAGAAGGGCATCACGATCCTCGCCAAGAACACGTCGCTGCGCTACCGCGACGTCAAGCTCAACATCATCGACACGCCCGGCCACGCCGACTTCGGCGGCGAGGTCGAGCGCGGCCTGACGATGGTCGACGGCGTGCTGCTGCTCGTCGACGCCTCCGAGGGGCCGCTGCCGCAGACGCGCTTCGTCCTGCGCAAGGCGCTCGAGGCGAAGCTGCCGGTGATCCTCGTCGTCAACAAGGTCGACCGCCCCGACGCGCGCGTCGCGGAGGTGATCGACGAGGTCTACGAGCTGTTCCTCGACCTCGACGCCGACGAGCAGCAGATCGACTTCCCGATCGTCTACTGCAACGCCAAGGCCGGGCGGCGCTCGCTCGCATACGATCCCGAAAGCGGACGCTCGACGGGCACCGACTCTGCACCGCTGCTCGACCTGCTGCTCGAGCACATCCCGGCGCCGGAGTACGACCCGGAGCATCCGCTGCAGGCGCTCGTGACGAACCTCGACGCCTCGCCGTACGTCGGGCGCCTGGCGATCTGCCGCGTGCGCAACGGGACGATCCGCAAGGGCCAGCAGATCGCGTGGTGCCGCGCCGACGGCTCGATCCGCAGCGCGCACGGTCGCCGAGCTGTACGTCACCGACGCGCTCGCATCGCGTCGAGCGCCCGAGGCCGGGCCGGGCGAGATCATCGCCGTGGCCGGGATCGCCGAGGTCACGATCGGCGAGACGCTCGCCGACCCGAGCGACCCGCGCGCCGCTGCCGGTGATCACCGTCGACGAGCCGGCGATGTCGATCACGATCGGCGTCAACACCTCGCCGCTCGCCGGCAAAGACGGCGACAAGCTGACCGCGCGCCAGATCGAGGCGCGCCTGGAGCAGGAGCTCGTCGGCAACGTCTCGCTGCGCGTGCTCCCGACCGAGCGCCCCGACACGTTCGAGGTCCAGGGACGCGGCGAGCTGCAGCTCGCGGTGCTCGTCGAGATGATGCGCCGCGAGGGCTTCGAGCTGACCGTCGGCCAGCCGCACGTGCTCGAGCGCGAGATCGACGGCAAGCGCTCACGAGCCCGTCGAGCGCCTGTCGGTCGACGTGCCCGAGGAGCACGTCGGCACCGTCACGCAGCTGCTCGCCGCGCGCAAGGGCCGCATGGAGCACATGACCAACCACGGCACCGGCTGGGTGCGGATGGAGTACCTCGTGCCCGCGCGCGGGCTGATCGGCTTCCGCACCGAGTTCCTGACCGAGACGCGCGGCACGGGGATCATGCACCACGTCTTCGACCGCTGGGAGCCGTGGGCCGGCGAGCTGCTGACGCGCACCACCGGCGCGCTCGTCGCCGACCGCGACCGGCGCGACGGTCAGCTACTCGCTGATGACGCTGCAGGAGCGCGGCACGCTGTTCGTCGGGCCCGGCGAGGAGGTCTACGAAGGGATGATCATCGGCGAGAACGCGCGCTCGGAGGACCTCGACGTCAACCCGGTCAAGGAGAAGCACCTGACGAACATGCGCTCCTCGACCTCCGACGTGCTCGTGCGCCTCGACACGCACCGCAAGCTGACGCTCGACGAGGCGCTCGAGTTCGTGCGCGACGACGAGGCCGTCGAGGCGACGCCGACGTCGGTGCGCATGCGCAAGGTCGTGCTGTCGAAGGTCGACCGGCTGAAGACGGCGAGGCAAGCACGCAAATCGAGCGCCGGCCAGATCGCGCTGCGCGGCCTGGCAAAGTCGTTTCGCGGCCCGGACGGTCCGATCGAGGCCGTGAATGATCTGAATGTGAGGATCGACGCCGGCGAGACCGTCGCCCTGCTCGGACCCAACGGCGCCGGCAAGTCGACGACGATCGACATGCTGCTCGGCCTGCTCGCGCCCGACGCCGGCGAGGTCTCGGTCTTCGGCGCGCTCGCCCGCAGGCCGCCGTCGCGGCCGGCGCCGTCGGCGCGATGCTGCAGACCGGTGAGCTGATCCGCGACCTTCGGTGCGCGAGCTCGTGACGATGATGGCCTCGCTGTACCCCGCGCCGCTGCCCGTCGACGAGGCGCTCGAGCTGACCGGCGCCGACGAGATCGCCGGCCAGCGCACGCAGAAGCTCTCCGGCGGGCAGACGCCAGCGCGTGCGCTTCGGCCGTCGCGCTCGTCAGCGACCCCGAGCTGCTCGTGCTCGACGAGCCGACCGTCGCGATGGACGTCGAGGGGCGCCACGCCTTCTGGCGCACGATGCGCGAGTTCGCCGCGCGCGGCAAGACGATCCTGTTCGCGACGCACTACCTCGAGGAGGCCGACGCGTACGCCGACCGCGCCGTGCTGATGGCGCACGGCGCGGATCGTCGCCGACGGGCCGACGAACGAGATCAAGGCGATGGTCGGCTCGCGCACGATCCGCGCGACGCTGCCCGGCGTCGAGCTCGAGCAGCTCGCGCGCCTGCCCGGCGTCGGCGCGCGCCGAGCGCCGCGGCGAGGCCGTCGTGCTGACGTGCTCGGACTCCGACGCGGCGATCCGCGCGCTGCTCGACGAGCTACCCGCACGCGCGCGACATCGAGATCAGCGCCGCCGGCCTCGAGCAGGCGTTCCTCGCGCTGACCGGCGACGGCGCGCCGCCGGCCGCCTCCGGCGCGGCGGCCGGCGGGGGCGGGGCGAAGCGTTGAGCCCGGCGCTCGCGTACACGCGCTACGAGCTGCTGCGCACGTTCCGCAACCGGCGCTTCTTCCTGCTCTCGCTCGGCTTCCCGCTCGTGCTCTACTTCGTCATCGCCGGCCCGAACCGCGGCGTGCGCGACTTCGCCGGCAGCGGCATCTCGCTGCCGCTGTACTTCATGGTCGGGCTCGCGTCGTTCGGCACGATGAGCGCGATGCTCTCGACGCGGCGCGCGGATCGCCTCCGAGCGCGCCGTCGGCTGGAACCGGCAGCTGCGCATCACGCCGCTGACGCCGCGTGCGTACTTCCGCACGAAGGTGATCACGGCGTATACGATGGCGCTGCTCAGCATCGCCGTGCTGTACGCCGCCGGCGCCTCGCTCGGCGTCAGCCTCGCGGTCGGCGAGTGGCTTGAGATGACCGCGCTGATCCTCGTCGGCCTGATCCCGTTCGCGGCGCTCGGCATCACGCTCGGGCACATGCTGACGCCCGACTCGATCGGCCCGGCGATGGGTGGCGGCGTCTCGCTGCTCGCGCTGCTCGGCGGCACGTGGTTCCCGCTCGGCAGCCACGGCTTCCTGCACGACGTCGCGCAGTTCGTGCCGTCGTACTGGCTCGTGCAGGCGAGCCACGTCGCCGTCGGCGGCAGGGCGTGGACGGCGACCGCGTGGCTCGTGCTGCTCGCCTGGACGGCCGTATTGAGCGCGCTCGCCGTGCGCGCCTATCGGCGCGACACGGGCCGCGTCTGAGCGCGCGTGCCTCGCTGCGACACGGCGCGCGCCAAGGCATTAGGGTACGCGCCGATGAATCGACCGATCAGAGCGTTTACAAGTCTTTTGCTTGTGCTGTGCGTCGCGCTCGCGCCGCTCGCCGCCGTCGCGAGCGCCGCCGAAGAAACGACGATCGTCTACAAACCGATCAGCGAAGCCGAGTTCCAGCACGACCTCGCCACGAAGAAGGTCCAGAGCGTCGAGGTCAACAAGCGCCTGCGCTCGCTGCGTGTGACGCTGAGCGACGGTACGCACGTGCTCGCGCACTACCCGAAGCACGAAGAGCCGGCGACCGTCGCGCGTCTGAAAGGCGCCGGCGTGACCGTCACGATCCTCGGCAAATCGAGCGCCGAAAAAGAAGCGAAAGCGACCAAGAAACCGGTCAAACACAAAATCCGCTACATCGTCGGCGGCGTCGTCATCCTCGTGATCGTCGTAGTCGGCGTCGTCTTGCTCGTCAACCGCCGCCGCCAGACGGACTGAGCCTCAGTACATCGGGCGGCGCTGGGTGCGCGCCTTGCGCGGCGGCGGGCCGTGCTCGAGCGTGTGGATCGCGTGTTTGACGTCGCTCGCGAGCATGTCGACCATGTCGCGTGAGAAGTTCTCCTTGATGACCATGCGCATGACCGTGATGTGCTCGGCGTTCGGCGGCAGCGTGTACGCGGGGATGATCCAACCGCGCATGCGCAGCAGGCTGCGTCAGCAGAGTCAGGTCGAGCTTCTCGGGGTCGTTCGCGCGGACGATGACGATCGGGTAGCGCGAGCCGTCGTTGAGCAGCTCGAGCTGCTCGAAGGCGCCGAGCTTGCGAGCGAGCGCCTGCGCGTTGCTGAGCACGTCGGCGACGATCTGGCGGTAGCCCTCGTGGCCGAGGCGCAGGAACGCGAAGTACTGCAGGATCACCTGGCTCGACGGGCGCGAGAAGTTCAGCGAGTAGTTCGGCATGTCGCCGCCGAGGTAGTTGATGTGGAAGACGAGCTCCTCGGGCAGGTCGGCGGCCTCGCGGAAGACGACCGTCCCCATCCCGGGGTAGACGAGCCCGAACTTGTGGTTCGAGACGTTGATCGAGCGCACGCGCGGCAGGCGGAAGTCCCAGACGAGGTCGGGCTCGGAGAACGGCGTGATGAAGCCGCCGCTCGCGGCGTCGATGTGCAGCGGGATGCGCCAGCCGCGCTCGGACTCGATCCGCGCGAGCAGCTCGTCGAGCGAGGCGAGATCGTCCATCTGGCCGGTGAACGTCGAGCCGTGCAGGCCGGCGACGCCGATCGTGCGCTCGTCGAGCAGCGGCTCGACGTCGGCGGCGCCGACCGTGTAACGGCCGTCCTCCATCGGCACGACGCGGGCTTCGACCTCGAAGTAGCGCGCGAACTTCTCCCAGCAGGTGTGCACGTCGGCGCCCATCACGATGTTCGGTTTGTCGGCCGGCTCGCCGGCCGCTTCGCGGCGTCGCTGCCACGAGCGCTTGTGCGCGAGCATCGCGAGCATGATCGCCTCCGAGGAGCCGACCGTCGACGTGCCGGTCGTCTGCGAGCCGGCCGGCGCGCGGAACAGGCGCGCGATCATCGAGACGACGCGGCGGTGGACGACCTCCGTCTGCGGGTACTCGTCCTGGTCGATCAGGTTCTTCGAGAGCGTCTCGGCCGCGAGCACGTCGGCCTGCGGCTCCATCCAGCTCGTCACGAACGACGCGAGGTTGAGCGCCGGGTTGCCGTCGAGGTTGAGCTCGTCGTGGACGAGCTGATAGGCGGCGCTCGCGGTCATCCCCTGCGCCGGCAGCCGGTACTTCGGGATGTCGTGCGAGAACGAACGCGACGCGTACGTCGGATGGATCGTCTCGTCGGAGTCGAGGTTCACGTTGTGCATCGGAGGTCTCCTGTCGCTTGCGCGCGCAAGTCGCGATGATCGGTGACATGGAGCATTGCGATATCGCCGTGCGGCTGCAGCCGCGTGCACGCACGGAGGGGGTCTTCGGCGAGCGCGCGGGCGCGATCGTCGTCCGCGTGCTCGCGCCGCCGGTCGACGGGCGCGCGAACGAGGCGCTCTGCCGTCTGATCGCCAAGCGGGCGCGCGTCGCGCGCGGGCGCGTCTCGATCGCGCGCGGCGCGGCCTCGCGCGAGAAGCTCGTGCGCGTCGAGGGTGTCGACTGCGAGCGGCTGCGACGCGACCTGCTCGGCGGGGGCTGACCGCGCCTGGCTGGGGAGAAAACAAGAATCAGTCTTGCTATTGTTTCTTCGCCGTGAGCGCGATCCCGGCAGTCGAGTTGGACGGCGCGGCCGTGCGCGTCGGACGGCGCACGGTCTGGAGCGACGTCTCGCTGCGGATCGGCGCCGGCGAGTTCGTCGCCGTGCTCGGCGCGAACGGCTCGGGCAAGTCGACGCTGCTGAAGGCGATCCTCGGTGCGCTGCCGGTAGCGGCCGGGAGGATCGCAGTGCTCGGCGGCGCTCCGGGCGCGAGCAACGCGGCGATCGGCTACCTGCCGCAGCGCCGCTCCTTCGCGCAGGGCACGCGCCTACGCGGCAGCGACATCGTGCGCCTCGGGCTCGACGGCGACCGCTGGGGGGTGCCGCTGCCGTTCGCGTGGGGCCGCGCGGCGGATGGCGCACGAGCGGCGCGCGCGCGGGTCGCCGAGGTGATCGAGCGCGTCGGCGCGAGCGCGTACGCGCAGCGCCCGATCGGCGAGCTCTCCGGCGGCGAGCAGCAGCGCCTGCTGATCGCACAGGCGCTCGTGCGCCGACCGCGCCTGCTGCTGCTCGACGAGCCGCTCGACAGCCTCGACCTGCCGAACCAGCTCGCGGTCGCGGCGCTCGTCGGCGAGATCTGCCGCGAGCAGGGCGTCGCGGCGCTGCTCGTCGCACACGACGTCAACCCGCTGCTCGGCAGGCTCGATCGCGTCGTCTACCTCGCCGCCGGGCGCGCCGTCGAGGGAACGGTCGCGGAAGTCGTGACGACGGCGACGCTCAGCGCGCTGTACGGCGCGCCCGTCGAGGTGCTGCGCGCCTCCGACGGCCGCCTCGTCGTCGTCGGGCAGCCCGAGCCGCCGGCGCACCACCACGACCGCCACGAGGACGGGCACGCCGCGCCGCACGGCGCGCGCGAGCACGACCACGCGCATGCCGGCTGAATCGCTCGAACCGACGGCAACGTGGAACGTCGTGCACGACGTCGGCGAGCTGCTCGAATTTCACTTCATGGTCAACGCGCTGCTCGCGGGCAGCGTCGTCGCGCTGCTCGCGGGTCTCGTCGGCTGGCTGATGGTGCTCCGCCGCGAGGCGTTCGCCGGTCACACGCTGTCGATGATGGCCTTCCCGGGGGCCGCCGGCGCGGCGCTGATCGGCGTGCCGGCGGCGTACGGGTACTTCGTCTTCTGCGGCGCCGGCGCGGCGGCGATCGGCTGGCTCTCGGGCGGGCGGCGCTCGTGGGGCGAGCAGTCGGCCGGGATCGGCACGGTGCAGGCGCTCGCGCTGGCCGTCGGCTTCCTCTTCGTCAGCCTCTACGGCGGCGTCCTCGGCGACCTCGAGAACCTGCTGTTCGGCAACCTGCTCGGCGTCGGCGACGGCGAGGTGCTCGTGCTGCTCGTCGTCGCGGCGGTCACGCTCGCGGTGCTCGCGGTGCTCGCGCGGCCGCTGCTGTTCGCGTCGATCGACCCCGACGTCGCGGCGGCGCGCGGCGTGCCGGTGCGCGCGCTGTCGTTCGCGTTCGTGCTGCTGCTCGGGCTCGCGGTCGCCGCGACGAGCCAGATCACCGGCGTGCTGCTCGTGTTCGCGCTGCTCGTCGCGCCGGCGGCGAGCGCACAGGCGCTGACGACGCGGCCGCTCGCGAGCCTCGCGCTGACGGTCGCGCTCGGCCTGCTCGTCGTCTGGCTCGGGCTCGGGATCGCGTACTTCTCGGTCTACCCGGCCGGCTTCTTCGTCGCGACGGTCGCGTTCGCGATCTACGTGCTCGCGCGCCTGGTCGAGCTGGCGCGGCGGCGGCTGGAGGCGGCGCGCAGGCCGGTCGACGTCGAGCCGGCCGGCGCCGTCGCCTAGCGATGCTCTCGCAGGAATTCATGCGCAACGCGCTGCTCGCGGGCACGTTCGTCGCGCTCGCGTGCGGCGTCAGCGGCTGGTTCGTCGTCCTGCGCGGCCAGGTGTTCGCCGGCGACGCGCTCAGCCACGTCGCGTTCCCCGGCGCGCTCGCCGCCGCGGCGGCCGGCGTCGACGAGCGGATCGGCCTGTTCGTGGCGACGATCGCCGTCGGCGTCGCGATCGGCGCGCTCGGCCGCGGCGCGCTCGCGCGCGGCGGCGGCGGTGGCGGCGGCTCGGCGCCGGACGACGACACGGCGATCGGCATTGCGTTCACGTTCGTGCTCGGGCTCGGCGTGTTCTTCCTCGCGCGTGTCAGCGCCGGCGCGGGCGGCGGCTCGGGCGTGATCGGCGCGCACACGCTGTTCGGCTCGATCTTCGGGCTCGACGCGGGCGAAGCGCAGCTCGCGGCGCTCGTCGGCCTGGCGACGGCGCTGCTGACCGGCGCGATCGCCCGCCCGCTGCTGTTCAGCTCGCTCTCGCCGGACGTCGCCGGTGCGCGCGGCGTGCCGACGCGCGCGCTCGGCATCGGCTTCCTCGCGCTGCTCGGCGTCGTCGCGGCGGAGGCGACGCAGGTCGTCGGCGCGCTGCTGCTGCTCGGGCTGCTCGCCGCGCCGGCGGCGGCCGCGCACCGCCTCGCGCGCTCGCCGTTCGCCGGCATCGCGCTCGCCGGCGCGCTCGCGGTCGCGGCGATGTGGGGCGGGCTCGTGCTCGCCTACGCCGTTCCGTCGCTGCCGCCGTCGAGCGCCGTCGTCGCGATCGCGGTCGGCCTCGAGCTGCTCTCGCGTGCGCTCGCCGGACGCACGGCGGGGCTCGGGCGTCCCCACAGGTAGGAGGCGGTGCAGCCGAGCATGAACACGGCGACGACGAGCAGCACCGGGCCCGAGTCCTCGCTGAGCGCGCCGACGACGCCGGCCGTCACGCCGCCGGCGAGCACGGCGCTCCACGCCGGGTCGCCGCCGACCGGCGCGAGCAGCCGCTTGCGCGCGCGCACGGCGTAGACGGTCGCCAGCAGCGCCAGCGCCGTCGCGACGGGCATCGCGTGGTTCTTCAGCTCGCTCAACGCGGCGCCGTAGCGCCGTTCGATCACGTCGCGCACGTCGCCGGCCGAGCGCGCGTGCAGGATGCTGCCGGTGTAGTGGCCGGTGCCGTGCGCCGTCAGCAGGTCGAGGCCCGCGAGCGCGACGAGCGCGACGAGCGGGCTCGCGAACACGAGCAGCGCGCGCCGGCGCGAGAACTCGCCCGGCAGCAGCACGACCGTCGCGATCGCGAAGCCGGCGCTGACGAGGATCACGCCGCCGACGCCGGCGCCGATCCGCGCGGCGCCCTCGATCGCGGCGAGCGCGACGCCGGCGAGCGCCGTCAGCAGGGCGAGGCGACGCGTGCGCGTAGACGGGTACGACGCGGCGGCGATCGCGGCGAGCACGAGCACGGCGAGCCCCGACTTCAGCTCGTTGCCGAAGCCGTAGAAGCGTGCGCCGAGGATCGGGTTCGGGCCGAGCAGCGAGCGCAGCAGCAGCTGCGTGCCGGCGAGCGCGTCGGCGACGAGCGCGACGATCGCGACGAGCGCCGGCGCGAGCGGCGCGCGCGGCCACGGCAGCAGCGCGTCGGTCAGCGCCGCGAGCGCGAAGCACGCGAGCGCGATCGTCGCGTACTCGACGGCCGCGCCGGGTTCGAGTGCGGCGGTCAGCAGCGCGCCGAGCGGCGCCCACATGACCGCGAGCGCGCCGACGCGCATCGCCCACGCGAGCGAAGCGCTCTGCTCGACGCCCACGCTCCGGCGCCGGCGCAAGCTCGCGCCCGTGCGCGAGGCCCCCGCGGCGCCGAGCAGCAGCAGCGCCCACGCGGCGAGCAGGCAGGCGAGCGCCTTCAGCCGGCGGCCGCCGACGACGTGCAGCCGCGTATCGAGCGCGCGCAGCGCCGAGGAGTCGAGCGCGCCGCCGGTTTCGAGACGCTCGCCGCGCACGTCGGCCGGGACCGACACGCCGAGGTGCGCGAGGATCGTCGGCGCGAGGTCGACGGCCGCGATCAGGCCATGCTCGTTGGTCGTGTGCGAGCTCAGCTCGCGCCCGCCGCCGCCCGGCAGGCCGGCCGCGGCGGCCCACAGCAGCTCGTGCCCGTGCCCGTCGGAGGAGCGCTGCACGACGAGCAGCAGCTCGCCGGCCGCCCGGCCGAGGCTCAGCGAGCGCAGGTCGGCGAGCCCTGCGGCGCCCGCCGGCAGGTCGGCGACGACGAGGTCGCCGGCGCCGCGCAGCGCGGCGATCCGCGAGAGCAGCGTCGCGCGGCTGCCGAGCGAGAGCCGCGCGATGCGCCCGCCGCGATCGGCCGCGGCGATCGCATCGAGATCTTCCCCACCGCCGACGCCGGCGTAGCTCGCGCCGCCGAGCTGCGCGGCGAGCAGGCCCGGACGCAGCAGCTGCGGCGCGTCTTCGGCGCGCCTGACGGCGGCCGGCCAGCCGAGCACGACCGCGCCGCCGTTGTCCTCGGCACGCACCGACAGCGGCGGCGGGTCGGTCGTGTCGTAGGCCGAGGATGCGACGCGCGCGCCCTGACCGATGTCGAGCAGCATCTGCGCGCGCGTGTAGGAGCCCTGCGTCGCCGACATCAGCCCGATCGAGAGACCGGCGACACCGCTCAGCGCGCGCGCGCCTGCGGGGACGAACGCGAGCACGACGGTGCGGCGTGTAGATGACACGCCGCTCGCGGGGGCGCCGCGCGCCGTGGCGTGCGCGACGGGCGCCGGCGCTCCGTAGGCGGCGTCCATCGCCGTCGCGGCAGGCGGCGCCGCGCCGAGCCCCGCGACGAGCAGCCCCGCGCCGAGCAGCGCCGCGAGGCGGAGGGGGGGCACGCGGGCCGGCCGCGTGCCCCGGCCGCCTGGGCTCAGCCCTCGGCTCCCTCTGTCGCGACCTCCGGCCGTCCGGTGCGGCGCGGACCGTGTGGCGGAGCGCCGGGCTCGGACGAGTCCTGCGGGTGCGCCGGCAGCACCGTGCCCTCGATGTTCAGGCGCGGCAGCAGCCGGTCGAGCCGGCCGGGCAGCGACCACGTGCGCTTGCCGATCACGTAGAGCACGGCCGGCAGCAGCAGGCAGCGAACGACGAGCGCGTCGAGGAACACGGCGCTCGCGAGGCTCAGGCCGAACTCCTTGATCACGCGGTCTTCGCCGAGCATGAACGAGAGGAAGACGCAGACCATGATCGCCGCCGCCGCGGTGACGACGCGCCCGGTCAGCGCGAGCCCTTCGGCGACCGAGCGCGAGCTCTGGCGCGTGTGCGCCCAGCGCTCGTGGATGCGCGAGACGAGGAACACCTCGTAATCCATCGAGAGCCCGAAGACGATCGCGAACAGCATGACCGGGATGAACGACTCGATCGGCCCGGCCTGCACGCCGAACACGCTGCCGAGCCAGCCCCACTGGAAGATCGCGACGATCACGCCGAGCGCGGCGCCGATGCTGAGCAGGTTCATCACGGCCGCCTGCAGCGGGATCACGAGCGAGCGGAAGACGATCAGCAGGAGCAGCGCCGAGAGCAGCACGACGACGCCGATGAACAGCGGCAGCTTCTGGCCGAGCGTGCTCGCGAAGTCGACCGCGCCGGCCGTCACGCCGCCGACGTAGACGGTCAGGCCGGTCGCCGCGGCGACCGGCGGCACGGCGACTTTGCGCAGGTGTTCGACGAGCTGCGTCGTCGCGAGCGCCTGCGGCGAGGAACGCGGGTAGACGGTGATCGTCGCGACGTTCCCCGCCGGGTTGAGCTTCGCCGGGGCGACCGCGACGACGTCGGGGCTCGTCGCGATCGCGCTGCGCAGGCGTTCGACGGGGGCGCTGCGCGCGTGCACGACTTCGCCCGCAGGAGCGCCGCTCGCGCCGGCGGCGACCGCTTCGCGATGCGCGCCCGGCACCTTCGCGACGACGAGCAGCGGACCGTTGAAGCCTTCGCCGAAGCCCTTCGCGAGCAGCTCGTAGGCCTTGTGCGTCGTCTGGCTCGCCGGGTCGTTCGAGGCGTCGCTCGAGCCGAGGCGCAGCGCCGTCGCCGGCGCGGCGATCAGCAGCATCACGACCGCCGCGACCACCGCGATCGTCCGCGGGCTGCGCTCGACGAACTTGCTCCAGCGCAGCCACATGCCGCCACCGGGAGCGACGAGCGCGGGTTCCGCGGCGCTCGGGTCGGCGCCGTCGGCGATCGCCTCGCGCTTCGCGCGCCGCCGCGCGCGCCGGCTCGGTCGCACCAGGCGCCCGCCGACGCTCGTCAACAGCGCCGGCAGCAGCGTAAGCGAGGCGAGCATGACAAGCAGCACGCCGATCGAGGCCGAGATCGCGACGCCGTAGAGGAAGTCGACGCCGAGCAGCATCATCCCGAGCAGCGCGATCACGACGGTGCTGCCGGCGAACAGGACGGCGCGCCCGGCGGTGTCGATCGCCTGCACGACCGATGCGCGCGAGTCGCCGAACGTCGGGCCGGGTGTCACGTAGGCCTCGCGGAAGCGCGTGAGGATGAACAGCGCGTAATCGATCCCGACGCCGAGCCCGATCATCGCCGCGAGCTCGGAGGAGAAGTTCGGCGTGTCGACGACGTGCGTGAACAGCGCGATCACGCCGAGCCCGGTGCCGAGCCCGAACAGCGCGGTCACGATCGGCAGGCCCATCGCGATCAGCGAGCCGAACGTCAGTAGCAGCACGACCATCGCCGCGAGCAGCCCGACGGCGGTCGAGATGCCGAAGCCGGCCTGCTCGGTCGCCTCGATCGCCTGCCCGCCGAGCTCGACCTGCAGGCCGGGCCGCGCCGCCGCGCGTGCGACGTCGACGACGCGTTCGGGCGCCGACTTCGGCAGCAGGTTGGCTTTTTCGTTGAACACGACCGTCGCGAACGCGATCTTGCCGTTCGCCGAGATCGACTTGCCCGAGGAGGCGCCGCCGTACGGGCTGACGACGGCCGCGACGTGCGGCAGCTTCGCGACCTTCGCGAACGTCGCGCTCATCCGCGCGCGCACGGCGGGATCGTTGACGGTCCCGGAGCTGGCGGCGTAGACGATCGTGTCGCGATCGCCGGCCTGCGCCGGGAAGCTCTTCGCGAGCAGGTTCGACGCGCGCTGGGCGTCGGAGTTGGGCAGCGTGAAGTTGTTCGAGTACGACGTGCCGGCGGTCTGCGCGAGCGCGTTGATCGCGACGAGCAGGACGATCCAGCCGAGCACGACGTACTTGCGGTGGGTGGTCGACCAGCGAGCGAGCTTCAGCAAGGGAGTCCTCCGGAAAGCTTGGCCGGGGCGGGCCGAGGAACTGGGCAAGTGCGGCTGCGTGGGTTACGGCCGCGAACCGCACTGACTTTAGCGCGGCCCCCGCCGGAGGCCATCGGGGATTCCCCTTACGGCGCGGAGCGGCGCGTCCGCGTCGTGTCGTTCAGTTGACGCTCGGGTCGCGCGGCATCCGCGCGAGCAGCGCGTAGCTTCCGCCCTTGCGCGTCAGCACGCTGCCCCACAGCTCCTCGGGGTCCTCGCAGAAGACGTCCTCGGGCAGCGCCGCCTGCGCGATCCAGTCGCCGCGCTCGATCTCCGCCTCGAGCTGCCCCTCGCCCCAGCCGGCGAAGCCGGCGAACACGCGCACGCGATCGGTCGCGCGCGAGAGCTCCTCGAGCTCGGTGTCAGGCGCCGGGAAGCCGATCCTGCCGAGCACCAGCACGCCGGCGGTGGCCGCGTCGCTGAACTCCGCGAGGAAGACGATCGCGCTCGGCTGCACCGGGCCGCCGACGAAGACGGTCTCGAACTCGTCGACGGCCTGCTCGAGCTGGGGCGCGGCTTCGGCGATCGTCGACTCCGATGGGCGGTTCAGCACGATCCCCATCGCCCCCTCGGCGCTGTGCAGCCCGATCAGCACGACGGTGCGCTCGAAGTTCGGGTCCGCCAGCGCGGGCGAGGCGAGCAGCAGCTGGCCGGCGAGCGATTCGTCCATCGAGGCTGAGGCTAGCGACCCGCGGCGAGCGCGCCGGCCGGCGTGTACACGGGCACGTGCTGCGTTGCGCACGGTGGCTCGTGGCGCACGGTGGCTCGGCGGTTATGCTGGCCGCGCGGCCGCCGTCCGGCGGCGATCGACACGAGGAGGACGCGAGATGGCCAAGACCCCGCAGGTCGGCGAGACGGCCCCCGACTTCGAGCTGCCGGGCACCGACGGCACGTTCCGGCTCTCCGAGCATCGTGGCGAGCGCGTCGTGCTGCTGTTCTATCCCGGCGACAACACGATGGTCTGCACGAAACAGTTCTGCTCCTACCGCGATCGCGGCGGCGACTTCGCGTCGCTCAACGCGACCGTCGTCGGGATCTCCTCGCAGGACCTCGCCTCGCACGAGCAGTTCGTCGCCAAGCACGGCCTCAACGTGCCGCTGCTCGCCGACGTCGACAAGCGCGTCGCGAAGGCGTACAGCGCCTACTCCTCGCGCCTCGGGACCAAGCGCGCCGTGATCGTGATCGACGAGCAGGGCATCGTGCGCCACCGCCACGATCACCTGCTCGGGCTCGACTACCAGTCGGTCGACGATCTGAAGAGCGCCCTCGACGGCTTGCCGGCCGCGGCGGCGTAGCGCCGCTCTACTCGCTCGGCGGTTGCAGGCCGCGCACGAGCTCGCAGGCGTCGACCTCGAGGCCGGCCGCGACCTTCAGCAGGTTGTGCAGGCTGAGGTTGCGCTGCCCGCGCTCGACCTGACCGAGGAACGTCCAGTGCACGCCGCACAGGTCGGCGAGGCTCTCCTGGCTGAGGCCGAGTTGCTCGCGTCGTGTGCGCACGCGTTCGCCGAGCAGGCGGGTGGCTTCGGATGACGGCTGCGGCATCGTGATGTCAACACCATCCGCACCGACTGTCCGTGTCCAGAGCAAGTACGCCTCATGCAATTAAGTCCCAACTATTGATATCCTGTCCCGCGTCCCGCGTCCCCACGCGCGGAGAGGCAGGGGGAGGCAGGCACCCCACGCCTGCCTCCCCCGCAATTGACGCGGTCGGAACGACGCGGCCGGGCTCGGAGCCGTCGGGCCGCGCCGGCGCCGAATGCCGGGTTTCGCGCGCGCTCGTTCAGCCGCGCAGGGCGGCGGCGTCGCGCGCGGGGCGCTGCTCGCCGGCGCGCGCGGCGTAGCGCTCGGCGAGCTCGAGCTGCAGGCTGCGCGGCTGCTCGCCGGGGGCGGGCTTGCGCCGGCGCCAGTCGCCGTCGGCGGCGAGCTCCCACGAGTTCTGGTTGTCGACGAACGCGCGGTCGAGCGTGTCGAGCAGCTCGGCGCGCGCCTCCTCGGAGGTGATCGGCACGGCGAGCTCGACGCGGTGGTCGAGATTGCGCGGCATCAGGTCGGCCGAGGAGATGTAGATCGTCTGCTCGTCGCCGTGCCTGAACGCGTACACGCGCGAGTGCTCGAGCAGACGCCCGACGATCGAGACCACGCGGATGTTCTCCGAGACGCCCGGCACGCCGGGACGCAGGCAGCAGATGCCGCGCACGTTCAGATCGACCTGCACGCCGGCCTGCGAGGCGCGGTACAGCGCGCGGATGCAGCGCCCGTCGACGAGCGCGTTCATCTTCAGCGTGATCCGCGCCGGCGCATGCTCGCGATGCGCGTCGATCGCGCGCTCGATCTGCTCGAGGATCCCGTCGCGCAACTGGTTCGGCGCCATCAGCACTTTGCGGTAGTGCGTCGGGCGCCCGTAGCCGGTGAGGTAGTTGAACATGTCGGCGACGTCGGCACCGATCTGCTCGTCGGTCGTGAACAGCCCGAAGTCGGTGTACAGGCGCGCGGTCGCCGAGTGGTAGTTGCCGGTGCCGATGTGCACGTAGTTGCGCACGCCGTCGCCCTCGCGGCGCACGACGAGCACGCACTTGGCGTGCGTCTTCAGCGAGGGCTGCCCGTAGACGACGTGCACGCCGGCCTCCTCGAGCGCCTTCGCCCAGTGGATGTTCATGCCCTCGTCGAAGCGCGCCTTGAGCTCGACGAGCGCGACGGCCTGCTTGCCGCGCTCGGTCGCGTCGATCAGCGCCGGGACGAGCGGCGAGTCGTCGCTCGTGCGATAGACGGTCTGCTTGATCGCGAGCACGTTCGGGTCGGCGACGGCCTGCTCGACGAAGCGCTCGACCGACGTCGCGAAGGAGATGTACGGGTGATGGACGAGCAGGTCGCCTTCGCGCATCGCGCCGAGCACGTCGGGTCGCTCGTCCTCGTGACGCAGCAGCCGCGGGTCGGTCACACCGACGAGCGGCTCCTGGCGCAGCTCGGGATGCCCGGGCAGCCGGACGAGCTGCCAGAGCGCGCCCATGTCGAGCAGCCCGTCGACGGGGTAGACCTCGTAGTCCTCGACACCGAGCAGTCCCGAGAGCTCGGCGAGCAGGCGCTCGGAGCAGTCGGCGCCGACCTCGACGCGCACGATCTCGCCGAAGCGCCGGCGGCGCAGCTCGTCCTCGACGGCCTGCAGCAGGTCGGCGGCGTCGTCGGAGACCTCGAGGTCGGCATCGCGCGTGACGCGGAAGACGTTGTAGTCGGCGATCTCCATCCCGGGGAACAGCGCATCGAGGTGGTGCGCGATGACGTCCTCGAGCGGAACGAGCAGAGTCGGCTCCGGCGCGCGCGCGCTCAGCGTCACGAAGCGGGGCAGGATCTCGGTCGGAACCTTCACGCGCGCGAAGACCGTCTGGTCGGTGAGCGGATCGCGCACCAGCACGGCGAGGCTCAGCGAGAGGTTCGAGATGTACGGGAACGGACGGCCGGGGGCGACCGCGAGCGGCGTCAGCGCCGGGAAGATCTTCTTCTGGAACAGCGCGGCGAGCTCCGCGCGACGCTCCTCGTCGAGCTCGCGAACGCCGACGACGCGGATCTCGTTGTCGGCGAGCCGCGGGCGCAGCTCGCCTTCGAAGCAGTCGGTCAGCCGCTTGCCGAGCTCGAGCACGCGCTCGCGGATCATCGCGATCGTCTCGCTCGGGGTGCATCCGTCCTGCGACGGCGTCTCGACGCCCGCCTCGATCTGGTCGCGCAGCCCGGCGACGCGAACCATGTAGTACTCGTCGAGGTTCGTCGTGTAGATCGCGCAGAACTTGACGCGCTCGAGCAGCGGCAGCCGCTCGCCCTCGGCGAGCTGCAGGACGCGGTCGTTGAAGTCGAGCCACGAGAGCTCGCGGTTGATGTAGAGCGAGGGGTCCTCGAGCGCGGGAGCGGCGTCGGGAGCGGCCGCGACGGCAGGCGCGGGTCGCTCGCGCTGCAGGGAGACGGCGCCGGCCGCGCGCTCGTCGTCGTCCGAGTGTCGATCGAGCTCCATGCTGCCGCTCACGCTACACGCTCGCGCGCGTCGGGCCGGCCGCGTGCGGCGCGATCTTCACATTCAGTTGACAGCAGGGCGCTCGCCGGGGCGGGCCGTCGAAGCCGCGGTAGGGTGGCGCTGGCGATGGCACGTCAGCTCTGGCTACTACGGCATGCCGAGGCCGAGCCGCACGGAACGCGCTCGGACTCCGAGCGGCGTCTGACGGCGCGCGGCGAGATGCAGGCGCGGACCGCCGGGCTGGCGCTCGCACGGCTCGGCGCCGTCTTCGAGGAGGTCCTGTTCAGCCCGAAGACGCGCGCGCGCCAGACGGCCGAGCTTGCCGCGACGGAGTGGGAGGCGGGCCAGCGCGAGCTGCTGCATGTGCACGAGCCGCTCGCGTCGGGCTTCGACGGCGCCCGGGCACTGGCGGCGACGCACGGGCTGAGCGCCGACGGGCGCCTGCTGCTCGTCGGTCACGAGCCCGACCTCTCGGGCGTCGTCGCCGAACTCACCGGCGGACGCGTCGACCTGAAGAAGGGCGGCCTGGCGGTGGTGCGCCTAGAGGGCGTCGGGGGTGAGCTCGCGGCCCTGATGCGGCCCCGCGAGCTCGCGCTGATCGCCGGCGTCCCAGCCGACGGGCACTGACTCCGGCACATCGACCTCGACGCGGTCGACGTCGAGCGATTCGGCCGCGAAGCGGTAGCCGATGCCGAAGTGCGTGTGGATGTAGCGCCAGCGCGGCGAGGCCTTCTCGAGCTTCTGACGCAGCTTTCGCACGAACACGTCGACCGAGCGGTCGCCGCGCACCATCGTGTAGCCCCACAGCCTCGAGTAGATCTCCTCGCGCTCGAGCACGCGCCCCTCGGCGGCCGCGAGCAGCTCGATCAGCTCGAACTCGCGACGCGTGAGGTCGAGGCTCGCGTCGTTGACGAACGCCTGGAAGCGGTCCGAGCGGATCTCGACCTCGCCGGCCATCAGCGGCTTGGTCTCGGTCCGCCCGCTCGGGCGGCGGCGGCGTCGCACGACGCTCTGCACGCGCGCGATCACCTCCTCTGGGTGGCACGGCTTCGTGATCCAGTCGTCGGCGCCGAGGCGCAGGCCGCGGACGCGCTGGGCGACCGTCGAGGGCCCGGTGCAGACGACGATGCCGAGGTCGGGCAGCGCGCCGCACAGGCGCTCGAGCCACTCCCAGGCCTGCGGGCCGAGCACGGCGAGGTCGACGACGAGCGCGCTCAGGCGCATCGAGACGACGGCATCGGCCGGAACGGGGCTCGCGAGCACGCGGTGCTCCCAGGCGAGACGGTCGAGGCGCTTGCTCAGCACCTGAATGAAACCGCTGTCGCGGTCCAGGACGGCTATGCGCAACGCCGTAGAAGCGCCTCCCTGGCCCGACGGCGCCGCCTCGTCCCTGGCGGTGATGCTGTCCGTCATTGCCGCGCAGTGTACGGGAGCGAGCGGAATCGAGCGCGTTGTGCAAGCAATCGTCACAGGATCTTCACAGGCAGATCGGTGTTTGCGGGGGCCGTCTCGACCGACCGGGCTGCACGCCGTCGCGAGTCAGCCGCCTAGATGATCGGTTCCACTAGGCCGCCAGCGAGAGGTTCGCCGGCGGCGTCCGCCGCGCCGCGGCAGATGGCAGCAGCAGCGACAGCGCGCCGGCGGCGAGGACGAAGGCGCTGGAGGCCCATAGGCACGCGCTGAGCCCGTCCAGTTCGTACATGACGCCTGAGAGCACTGTCCCCGCAAGCCGTCCGCCGGCGTTCGCCATGTAGTAGAAGCCGACGTTCATCGCGACCTTCTCGTTGTCCGAGTAGGCGAGGATCAGGTAGGAGTGGACAGCCGAGTTCATCGCGAAGACGACGCCGAATGGGATCAGCCCGACGATGATCGCAACCGTCCCGTCGACATGGGCTGAGAGCGCCACGGCGATCGCCGCGGGCCACAGCGCGAGCGCGAACGCGAGCCAGATCGCCGTCCTGCCGTCGGGCTCGCGCCCGGCTCCCGCGGCGCGGCGACGAACGAGGCGCGGCGCGGCCGCCTGCACCGCGCCGTAGCCGATCACCCACACGGCAAGCAGCGTCCCGACCTGCCAGAAGGACCAGCCGAGGACGGAATAGAGGAAGAACGGCAGACCGACGACGAACCACACGTCGCGGGAGGCGAACAGGAAGATACGCGCGGCGGCGAGGACGTTGACCGCGCGGTTGTTCGAGAACATCTGCCTGAACTTGGCCGCCCTGTCGGGCGTGCCGAGCGGACCGTGCATCAGCCGCGCGGTGAGCAGCAGTGCGATCAGCGTCATACCGGCCATCACCAGCATCGCCGCTCGGAATCCGGCCAACGTGAGCAACAGCCCGCCGAGGAAGAAGCCGACTCCCTTCAGCGCGTTCTTCGACCCGGTGAGGATCGCCACCCAGCGGTACAGCGCTGACTCGTCGTTCTCCGGAACGACCAGCTTGACGGCGCTCTTGGAGCTCATCTTCGTGAGGTCCTTGGCGACGCCCGAGAGGGCTTGGGATGCCATGACGTACGGGACGACCAGCAGCGACACCGGAGCGAAGCCCAGCATCAGCAGCGCGACGACCTGCACGGCGAGGCCCATGAACAGCGTGATCTTCAGCCCGAGACGCGCGGCGAGATAGCCGCCGACCAGGTTTGTCAGCACGCCGGCGACCTCGTAGAGGATGAACAGCGAGGCGACTTGAAGCGGGCTGTAGCCGAGGCGATCGAAGTAGAACAGGACGAGCGTGCGCGTCGCGCCGTCGACGAGCGTGTCGGTCCAGTAGGCGCCGGTGACGAGCGCGTAGTTGCGCAGGTCACCGCGTGGCTTGCGCCCGCCCGTCGCGTTGCCGATCGCGCCGGACGCCACGGCGCTAGTCATCGCGACCTCCGCCGTCGATCGCCGGCTGCTCGTCCGGCAGGCTCGCGGCGACCGTGCGCGTGAGCTCCACGAGTCGGTTCGCGTAGCCCCACTCGTTGTCGTACCACGCGAGGACCTTCACGTGCGTGCCATCGGTGACCCGCGTCGAGCGCGCGTCGACGATCGCCGAACGCGGGTCGTCCTTGAAGTCGACCGATACGAGCGGTCGTGGCTCGTAGCCGAGGATCCCGGCGAGCGGTCCGGCAGCGGCCGCGGCGAGCAGCTCATTGACTTCCTCGACGCTCGTCTCGCGCGCCGCCTCGAAAACGCAGTCGGTCAGCGAGGCGTTGAGCAGCGGTACGCGCACGGCGAGGCCGTCGAGCTTGCCCTCGAGCTCGGGGAAGATCATCCCGATCGCGGTTGCCGAGCCGGTCGTCGTCGGGATCAGCGAGACGTTCGCGGCGCGTGCGCGGCGCAGGTCCTTGTGCGGGGCGTCGACGATCGTCTGCGTATTTGTCATGTCATGCAGGGTCGTGATCAGGCCATGGCGGATGCCGATCGACTCGTGGATCACCTTGACCACCGGCGCGAGGCAGTTCGTCGTGCAGGACGCCGCCGTGAGCAGGCGGTGGCGATCGGGATCGTAGAGGTCGTCGTTGACGCCGACGACGACGTTCAGCGCCTGCTCCTTGACCGGCGCCGCGACGATCACCTTGCGCACGCCCTGGCGGAAGTAGCCCTCGAGCAGCTCGGGCGTGCGAAAGCGCCCGGTGCACTCGAGCACGATCCCGACGCCGAGCTCGCCCCAGGGAACCTCGCCCGGGTCGGTCACGGCGCCGTAGCCGATCGCGCTGCCGTTGACCCACAGCGCATCGTCCTCGCCGGAGACCTCCTGAGACCAGCGTCCGTGGATCGAGTCGAACGTCAGCAGGTGGGCTGCCGTCTCGGCATCGCCCTTGATCTCATTGACGTGGACGAAGTCGAGCTCCGGCCAGCCCCACGCCGCGCGCAGCGCGAGGCGTCCGATCCGCCCGAAGCCGTTGATGCCGACGCGTATGGTCATCGGGCGCCGACCGCTTGTGGGCTCGTCGGGCTCATCGAATCAGGAGCTCGCAAGTCTCCCGGCGAAGCATTCGCGCGTGGGTCGGTGCGCGACCGTCAGTAGGGGGCATGGGAAAAATCCTATTAGATTGATGGACGCAATTGTTATTGATATATGTATATAGATGGCTGTCGATCTGCAACTGACCCCAAAGCAGAAGCGAGCGCCCGGCGAGCGGTGTTGCGATCCGGTCGTCTATCCCGACGTGCAGCGCGATCACGCGTTGCGCATGGCCGAGGTCGCCAAGGCGCTCGGCGACCCGATCCGTCTGCAGCTGGTCGACGTGTTGCGCAAGCACGCAGGGAAGGTCTGTGTGTGCGAGCTGGTGCCGCTGTTCGACATCTCCCAGCCCACGCTCTCCCACCATCTGAAGAAGCTGCGCGACGCTGGGATCGTCGATTCCGAGCGTCAGGGGCTGTGGGCCTACTACTACGTGATCCCCGACGCGCTGAAGGAGCTGTCCGCATGGCTGAGTTGAGCACCGCCGAGACGAGTGCGCTCGAGGCGACCGACGGGTGCTGTGCGCCCGAGGCGCAGGCGAGCTGCTGTGAGCCGAGCGCGAAGGCCGGCTGCTGCGGCGACAGTCACGCTGCCGGCAGCTGTGGCTGTGGTGCCGGCGAGCACGCCGGCGCCCCCGCAAGTGACGTCCGCGAGCAGGTGCGCGAGCGCTATGCCGCCGCCGCGACGCAGGTCGCGACGGCCGACCCGGGCTCGGGGTGTTGCGCGCCCAGCGAGACGTTCGACGGGGGCGGCGAGGTGTTCGGCGCGGCGCTCTACGCGCTCGGTGACCGCGAGCAGTTGCCGGACACGGCGACGCTCGCCTCGCTCGGTTGCGGCAACCCGACCGCCGTCGCCGAGCTGCACGAGGGTGAGACCGTCCTCGACCTCGGCTCCGGCGGCGGGATCGACGTGCTGCTCTCGGCCAGGCGTGTCGGCCCGAGCGGCAAGGCGCACGGTCTCGACATGACCGACGAGATGCTCGCGCTCGCGCGCGCGAACGCGCGCAAGGCCGGCGTCGAGAACGTCGAGTTCCACAGGGGCTTCATCGAGGAGATCCCGCTGCCCGACGAGAGTGTCGACGTCGTCATCTCGAACTGCGTGATCAACCTCTCGGCAGACAAGCCGAAGGTGCTGCGCGAAGTCGCGCGCGTGCTGCGTCCCGGCGGGCGCTTTGCGGTATCCGACGTGATCGCCGACGAGCAGATGGACGCGGCGACGCGCGCCGACATGCAGGCCTATACGGGCTGCATCGCCGGCGCGCTGACCGAGCGCGAGTTCAGGCAGGCGCTGCTCGACGCGGGTCTGGTCGACGTCGAGATCGGCGAGACGCACCGCGTGCACGAATACGCCGCCTCGGCGATCGTCCGCGCGCGACGGCCGGACGCGCGTTGACCTGACGGAAGCCTTCGACGCGAGCGAGGGCGCTACCGTCAGAACGTCTCGGGCGAGCCGTCGGGCGCCGCGTCGGGCGGCACGCCGGCGGGGTGCGAGGAGTCCGAGAACTCGCGGAACAGGCCCGTCACGACGAACGCGACCTGCTCGCCGATGTCGACGGCGTTGTCGCCGATCCGCTCGAGCGCGCGCGCGACGAGGATCATGTGCATCGCCCACTCGCGCGTGTCGACGTCGTCGCCGATCTCGATCGCCATGCGGAAGATCTCGCGGTTCAGCCGGTTGATCTCGCGATCCTGGCGGACGAGGTCCTCGGCCAGTTCGACGTCGCGACCGGCGAATGCGGCGCGACACTGGACGACCTCCGAGCGCGCGTGCGCGCCCATCTTCGCGAGCGCGTCGAGCACCTCCGGGCGCACCGGCGGCTCATACCCGGAGAGCGGGATCAGCTTGGCGATGTTCACGCACTGGTCGCCCATGCGCTCGATGTGCTTGATCATGTGCAGCAGCGCCGCGACGAGGCGCAGGTCGCCGGCGACGGGTGCCTGCAGCGCGAGCAGCGAGAGGATCCCCTGGTGGACCTCCAGATAGCGCCCGTCGACGCGGTCGTCGTCGGCGATCACCATCTGCGCGAGCTCGACGTCCTGGTGACGCAGCGCCTCGAGCACGCGGTCGAGCTGCTCGACGATCAGGTCGAGGCCGCCGAGCGCGTTCGCTTCGAGCGCCTTCAGCTGCTCCTGGAAGTGCGCGCGTCCCTCGCCGGCGGGGCCGTTGCCGAGGGCCGCGTCGGCTGCGGTCGGCTCGCCGCCGCCGCGCTCGCCGCCGCTAGCCGAACTTGCCGGTGACATATTCTTCCGTTCGCGAGTCGCTCGGTTTGGTGAAGATGTCCTGCGTCGGGCCGACCTCGACGAGCTCGCCGCTGAGCATGAACGCGGTGCGGTCGGCGACGCGCGCGGCCTGCTGCATGTTGTGCGTGACGATCACGATCGTCACGCGCTGCTTGAGCTCGTCGATCAGCTCCTCGATCTTCAACGTCGCGATCGGGTCGAGCGCCGAGCACGGCTCGTCCATCAGGATCACCTCGGGTTCGACGGCGAGCGAGCGCGCGATGCACAGCCGCTGCTGCTGCCCGCCGGAGAGGCCGGCGCCGGGCTCGGAGAGGCGGTCGGAGACCTCGTCCCAGAGGCCGGCGCCGCGCAGCGCCGCCTCGACCTTCGCGCTCAGCTCGGCCTTGCCGCGACCGCCGCGACCGCTCGAGGAGAGCCGCAGCCCGGCGGCGACGTTGTCGAACACCGACATCGTCGGGAACGGGTTGGGCTTCTGGAAGACCATCCCGATCGCGCGCCGCACGGCGACGACGTCGACGCTCGGGTCGTACACGTCGGCATCGTCGAGCAGCACACGACCCTCGGCGTGCGCGCCGGGGATCTCCTCGTGCATGCGGTTGATGCAGCGCACCATCGTCGACTTGCCGCAGCCCGACGGGCCGATGATCGCCGTGACCTCGTTCGCTTTGAACTCGAGGTCGATGCCCTTGACCTGCTCGGTCTCGCCGTAGAAGGCGCGCAGCTTCTCGAGCGTCACGCTCAAGCCCTGCTTCGTGATCGGCCTGGCGCTCGTCGCGCTCGCGGCGGCGTCGGCGCTCGCCGGGGCTCCACCGTCCGGCGAGGTGCCCGGCGCGACCTGCTCGCGCTCGCTCTCGGTTCGACTCTCGGGATCCACGTTGGCGTCCTGCACGTTAGCTGTCTGGGACGGGCTTGCGTCTGCAGTCATGTCAGGCGGCTCCTTCGCGAGACGAGTCGAGCGATCAGGTTGAGCACGAGGATCATCGTGACGAGCGTCAGCGCCGCCCCCCAGGCGCGGTCGACGACGGCCGTCGTCGGCGAGGTGACGTCGTTGTAGATCTGCACGGGCAGCGAGTTCATGAAGTGGCCGAGGTTGAAGTCGGTGTTGCGCGTCGTCGCCGCCGTGAACAGCAGCGGCGCCGTCTCGCCGGCGGCGCGCGCGATCGCGAGCAGCACGCCGGTGACCATCCCGGGCAGCGCCGTCGGCAGCACGACGCGGAAGATCACCTTCCAGCGCGGCGCGCCGAGCGCGAGCGCCGACTCGCGCAGCGAGCCGGGGATCAGCAGCAGGATCACCTCGGCCGAGCGGATCACGACCGGCAGCATCAGCAGCGAGAGCGCAAGCGACCCCTTGTAGCCGGCGTAGGAGCTGCCGGTGCCGACGATCAGCACGATGTAGATGAACAGCCCGAAGACGATCGACGGCACGCCGGTCAGCACGTCGACGAAGAAGCGCACGACCTGTGCGAACCAGCTGCTGGCGACCGTACTCGACGAGCCAGATCGCGACGCCGATGCCGATCGGGATCGCGATCGCCGAGGCGAGCGCGACGATCTCGATCGTGCCGAGGATCGCGCTCTTGATGCCGCCGATGCTCGAGTTCTTGAAGAACGTGTTGCCGGTCGGGTCGGTCGTGAAGAAGTTGCCGCTCCACGAGCCGAGGCCCTTTTTCAGGAGGTAGTAGACGACCAACGCGAGCGGGATCAGCGCGATCACGGTCGCCGCCGATGATCGCCCGCGCGCGAGCCGGTCCTTGCGCCGGCGCGCGGGGGTGAGCGCGAAGCGTGCCAGGCGCTCACCGCTCGGAGCCTGTGCGCTCATGCGCCCGCGACCGCCCCGGCGATCGGCTGCGTCTCGGCGGCCGCGCGCGGCGTCGTGCTCCCGCGCGTACGCGCGGCCCGGCTGACGAGGACGCGCGCGACGCGCGTTGACGAGCAGCGTCAGCACGAACAGGACGAGGCCGGCGGCGAAGAGCGCCGAGCGGTGCAGCCCCTGCGCCTCGCCGAACTCGTTGGCGATCACCGCTGCGAGGCTGTAGCCCTGGCCGAACAGGTGTTTGCCGAGCTGCGGCGCATCGCCGATCAGGATCGTCACGGCGATCGTCTCGCCGATCGCCCGGCCGAGGCCGAGCATCGCGCCGCCGACGATCCCCGCGCGGCAGTACGGCAGCACAGCGGTGCGGATCATCTCCCAGCGCGTCGCGCCGAGCCCGAGCGCCGCCTCCTTGTGGTCGGGCGGGACCGTCGCCATCACCTCGCGCGAGATCGCGCGAGACGATCGGCAGGATCATGATCGCGAGGATCAGCCCGGCGATGAAGTAGTTGGGGATCGTCACCGTGCCGCCGCCGATGAACGGGATGAACGACAGCCGGTCGGCGACCCACTGCTCGGCGGGTTGCAGCTTCGGCGCGAGGAAGAAGATCCCCCACAGCCCGTAGACGACCGACGGCACGGCGGCGAGCAGCTCGACGAGCACCGTCAGCAGCGCGCGCAGGCGCAGGGGGCAGAGCTCGTTGGCGTAGATCGCCGTCGCGACGGCGACGGGGACGCCGATCAACAGCGCCAGGCCCGAGGTGATCAGCGTGCCGACGACGAGCGGCAGCGCTCCGAATTGTTCGCGCGCTGACGTTCCAGTCGTTGTTGAACATGAAGCCGAGCACGCCCTCGTGCGCGAACGCCGGGCGCGCCTCGCCGACGAGGCGGACGAAGAAGTAGACGATCAGCGCGAGGATCAGCGCCGCGAGCGCCGTCAGGCCGTACTTCAGCGCCCGGTCGGGCAGGCGCGCAAGCGGTGAGCGCTCGAGGGTCGAGCGCTCACCGCCTGTCATGGCTGACGTGCTCATGGCCTCTTGTCTATCCGATCCGAGGCCGCGGTCGTCTCGCTCAGCCGCTGATCGGCGAGCCGTTGCACTGCAAGCCCCGCGAGAGCTGCCTTCGACTTCGCGAGGATCGCGGCCGGCAGCGCCGCGTAGTCGGCCTGGGAGAGGATCGACTGCCCTTCGCCCAGCCCGTAGTCGAGGAACTTGACGACGCCCTTGGCGGCCGCTTCGCCGCCGGGGGTGCCCGCCTTGCAGAGGTCCTTGTTGACGACGATGAACGTCTGCGAGGTGATCGGGTAGGCACTCGGCGTCCGGGCGGGTTGGTGATTTTGATGCCCAGGTTGGCCGGCACCGTGACGCCCTGCGCGGCCGCGCTCGTCGAGGCGAGCGTCGGCGCGACGAAGTTGCCCGCCTTGTTCTTGACCGACGCGTAGGTGAAGTTGTGCTGCAGCGCGTAGGCCTGCTCGACGTAGCCGACCGCGCCGGCCGTCTGCTGGACGGCGCCGGCGACGCCGGCGTTGCCCTTCGCGCCGGTGCCCGTCGGCCACTGCACGTCCTTGCCTTCGCCGACCTTGCTCTTGAATTCGGGGTCGACCGCGGCGAGGAAGCCGGTGAAGCCGGCCGTCGTGCCGGAGGAGTCCGAGCGGTGGATCACGGTGATCGCGCGTGCTCGGCAGCGTGACGCCGGGGTTCAGCGCCTTGATCTCGGCGTCGTTCCACGTCTTGACCTTGCCGAGGTAGATGTCGGCGATCGTCTTGCCGTCGAGCTTCAGGCCGGTCTGGACGCCGGGCAGGTTGTAGGAGACGGTGATCGCGCCGAGGAACATCGGGATCTGCACGGCGGGGCTGCCGTTCTTGGCGATCGCTTCTTCGTCGGCCGGCTTCAGCGGCGGGTCGCTTGCGCCGAAGTCGACGGTCTTGCGACTCGAGCGAGGTGATGCCGGCGCCGGAGCCGACGGCCTGGTAGTTGACGGTCAGGCCGGACTGCGCCGACGCCCACTGTTCGTAGACAGGCGCGGCGAACGTCGAGCCGGCGCCGGAGATCGTCGCTGGGCCGCCGCTCGAGACGTCGAGCTCGCGAGCTGCTGGACGAGCTGGAGCTGCTCCGCATGCGGCGAAGGCCGAGCGCGAGCAAGGCGACGCTCGCAAGCGCGCCAATCTTGTTCTTGATCACTACGTCTCCTCTGGCTGGATTGCGTGTCTGACGGCGTGCGTCGAGATACCGCGCGCCGGCGATGCTCAGAGCAGTCTGTTCAATCCGCCGGAGCCCCGATGTGAACATTTCGTGAAACATCGTTCACATCATTGGCAATCGGCGTCGCGGCTCGCCATGCGCACCGCGGCCGGCTCGCGCGCGGGCTGGGGCTGGAAGCGGTAGCCGAAGCCCGGGTGAGTGTGGATGAAGCGCCGGTCGGGCATCGCCGCTCGAGCTTGCCGCGCAGCTTGCTCACGTAAACGTCGACCGAGCGGTCGCCGGGGCGCAGCTCGCCGCCCCAGACGGTCGCGTAGAGCTCCTCGCGCGTGATGATCGCGCCCGGTGCGCCGCGCCATCGCGACGAGCAGCTCGAACTCGCGCACCGAAGCGTCAGCGCGCGGCCGGTCGCGAGCACGAGCCCCTCCCCGAGCCTGATCTCGAGCTCGCCCGCGTACAGCATGTCCTCACTCTCCGGGAACGCTCGCCACGTTCGCGAAGCCTCCCAGCGCGCGCGTAACGACGCAGGTTGCAAACTCGTGATCGAGCGGTGAAGAAATCGTGAAGGAGCGTCATCGTCCGCCGCGTCGCGGCAATATCCTCGCGCGATGAGCTTCCTGCGTCGCGCGCGTCCCGACGCAGTCCTGATGGCGCTGGTCGAGGAGGCCGGGCGCAACGTGCAGCGCTGCGGGCTGCTGCTGCACGACCTGCTCGTCGACTATCCCGAGCACGCGACGCTCGCGCAGGACCTGAAGGTCTGCGAGCAGGAAGGCGACCGCATCACGCACGACATCATCCACCGCCTCGCCGGCGCGGTCGCGTGCGCGCGCCGTTCGACGCCGGCGACGGCTACGCGCTGGCGACGGCGCTCGACGACATCGTCGACCACTCCGAGCAGGTCGCCGCGCAGCTCGGGCTCTACGGCGTCGAAGCGCCGATGGAGCAGGCGGTCGAGTTCACCGACGTGCTGGTCGGCGCCGGCGAGCAGATCGCGCAGGCGCTGCGCTGCCTGCGCACGGGCACCGAGCTCGGGCCCGCACCTCGTCGAGATCCATCGCCTCGAGAACGAGGGCGATCGCCTGCAGCGCGACGGCGTCGCCTCGCTGTTCGCCGGCGGCATCGACCCGATGGTCGTGATCCGCTGGAAGGACATCTTCGAGTCGCTCGAGGCGGCGGTCGACGCGTGCGAGACGGTCGCGCACGTGCTCGAGGGGATCACGCTCAAGCAGCGCGCCGACGCGGAGCGATCCGCTGAGCGCGGCTCAGCCGAAGCGTGCGTCGGCGGCGCGCTCGACGCTGCAGCTGCGCGCCGCTCGCGTCGCCGATGAGGAAGACCTGGAAGTGCGCCGATGCGCCCGCGGCGAGCTGCGGGACCACGGCGCGTCCGGCCGCGACGCACCGCTCGCCGCGGCGCGCCACGGCGATAGACGACCAGTTCGCTGCTGCGTCGACGGCCGAGTGGTTGTCGACGCGTGCCCGTCGCGCCCGCGCCGCTGCGGCTTCCTGCGCCGAGTGTGCGCCCGGCACCGCGAGCTCGGGACGCGCGCCGGAGACGGCCCGCCTTCGCCGACCTGCGCGCTGACGCTCGCCGGCGTCGCCGCTCGCCTGGCACCTGGTCGTCGACCCACGTGACGGTTCTGCGTGCGGGCCAGCAGCGGCACGCGACACGAGCGCGGCCGCGAGCCCGGGCGCGTCGTTCGTGTAGAGCGCTCGCGCCGCTCGCGCCTTGACGGTGATCGCGATCGGCACGTCGCGCAGCGCGCGCGCCGAGCGGTTGCGCAGCGTCACGGCCGCCGCCGCGCCTTCGGAGCTGTGCACGACGCCGTGCCGAGCACCTTCACCATCGGTGCTTTGCGTGCGTGATCGACAGACCCGGCTGCGCGCCGCGGCCGGGTGCGCGCGCTTGGCCTCCGTTCGAGCTTCGCGCTCTTTTCGGCTGTCGTCTCGCATCCGCCCAGCACGAGCGTGGCCAGCGCGAGCGTCGCCAGCGCACCGCGCGCGACGCGACCTCGCCGCGCCTCACCCGAAGGCCCCGCTGACGTAGTCGCGCGTGCGCTGCTGGCGCGGGCCGGTCGAAGACCTGCTCGCTCGAGCCGTACTCGACCAGCTCGCCGAGGTGCATGAAGGCGACGTGGTCGGCGACGCGAAACGCCTGCTGGAGGTTGTGCGTGACGATCACGATCGCGACGCTCTCGCGCAGCCCGACGATCAGCTCCTCGATCGTCGCCGTCGAGATCGGGTCGAGCGCCGAGCAGGGCTCGTCGAGCAGCAGCACCTCGGGCTCGGCGGCGAGCGCGCGCGCGATGCACAGCCGCTGCTGCTGGCCGCCGGAGAGCCGCAGCGCCGAGCGGTCGAGGTCGTCCGCCGACCTCCTCGTAGAGGCCGGCGCGGCGCAGCGCGTCGGTCGACGGCGTGCTCGAGCTCGGGCTGCGTCCGGCGGCGGCGACGTCCGCGCGCGCGGGCGCTGCTCGGCGAGCGCGTAGGCGACGTTGTCGAAGATGCTCATCGGGAACGGGTTCGGCTGCTGGAAGACCATCGAGACGCGGCGGCGCAGCTCGTTGACCTCGAGCTCGTGGATGTCGCTCGCCGTCGAGCGTGATCTGCCCGGCGCGCGCCGCGCCGGCGGTGATCTCGGTGAGGCGGTTGAGCGAGCGCAGCAGCGTCGTCTTGCCCGAGCCCGAGGCGCCGATCAGCGCGAGCACCTCGCCCTGGCGCACGGGCAGGCTGACGTCGCGCACGACCCAGTTCTCGCCGTAGGCGAGCCACACCGATTCGATGCGCATCCGCTCGCGCACGCTGCGCGACGGGCGGCCGTGCCGGGCGCGCGGCGGGCGGCGGAGGCCGCGGCGGCGAGCGCGTGCCGCCGTTGGCGCGGCGGCGCGCGGCGGCGCGACGTGCGGCTCGCGGTCGACGCGCGATCCGCCGCACGGGCGGGGGCATCAGCGGGTCCATCGAGACGCTCCTCCCGATCGTGGCTGAGCCGCGCGTCGGAGCCCGGCGCGATCGGTTCGCCGGCGCCCGCTGATCGCGCGTCACGAGCGCGTTCAGCGCGAGCACGATCATCAGCAGCACGAACGCCGCGGCGTAGGCCTTCTCGTGCGCGTTGCCTTCGCCGGCGGGCGAGTTGTTGTAGACGTAGCTCGTGAGCGTCGAGCCGGTGCCGCGCAGCAGGCCGATGACCGGGACACGCGCCGACCGGTTCGTGTCTTGCAGCGTCGCGCCGAGCAGCACGATCACGATCGCCGTGTCGCCGATGATGCGGCCCATGCCGAGCACGATCCCGCTGGCGATGCTCGGGCGGACGCTGGGGAGCAGCACGCGGCGGATCGTCGTCGCGCGCGTCTTGCCGAGCGCGTAGCGAGGCCTCGCGCACGCGGTCGGGGAGCTGCGCGAGCGCCTCGCGCGTCGCGCCGACGATCAGCGGCAGCGCGAGCAGCGACATCATCGACGCCGGCCGTGAAGAACGACGTGCCGGTGACGGCGCCGTTGGCGGCGTTCTGGGAGAGGAAGCCGAGGAAGCCCTGGGAGAACACGAGCAGCCCGAAGATCGCGAGCACGACGCTCGGCACGCCGGCGATCATCTCGATCGCCGACTCGACGGCGCGCGCCAGCCGCGAGTGCTGCCCGTACTCCGTCAGCCACGCCGCGAGCGCGATCCCGACCGGCGCGGCGATCGCGATGCCGATCGCCGTCACGAGGAACGTGCCCACGATCGGGTCGAGGAAGCCGCCGGCCTGGCTCTGCTGCAGCGACGGCGCCGGCGACTGCACGAACAGGCTCGGGCGCAGGTAGGAGATGCCCTTGACGAGCATGAACAGACGATCGCGAACGCGATCAGGCACAGCCCGATGCCGGACGACCCAGCAGAGCCAGTAGCCGACGCGGTCGATCAGCGGCCAGGAGGCCGTGCTCTGGCGCGGCGGACGCATCACCGCGAGGTTCGCCGGTGCCGCCGTCAGCGCTCGCCTCGGCGGCCACTCAGGCGCGGATCCCGTAGCGCTTGAGCGGCTGCTTGGCGGCCCAGCCGGCGAACGACAGCAGCGCCGCCGAGACGAGCAGCACGGCGCCCATCGCGTAGAGCGTCTTGCTCAGCGGGCCGATCGTCAGCCCGGCCGATTCCTGGAAGATCGTCGCGGCGAGCGGGCGGACCGGCTCGAACAGGAACGTGATCCCGTCGAGCGGGTTGGCCGCGAAGCCGCGGCTGCCGGAGACCAGCGCGAGCATGATCGCCTCGCCGAGCGCGCGCGCCGTCGCGAGCACGGTCGCGGCGACGATCGCCGGGCGCGCCGTGCGCAGCGACACGCGCCAGATCGTGCGCCAGCGGTTGACGCCGAGCGCCGCCGAGCCCTCGCGCCAGGAGGCCGGCACCGACGCGAGCGCGTTGGCGATGATCGCGACCATGATCGGCAGTGATCATCACCGTGAGGATCACGATCGCGGTCATCAGGTTCGTGCCGTTGAGCTGCACGACTACGCGCACCGAGCTGCCGGCGCGCTTCGCTGATCAGGTTGTTCGTTGATCAAGGGCGCGAGCGCGAGGATCCCGATCAGCCCGTAGATGACCGACGGCACGCCGGCGAGCAGCCGGACGACCGGCTCGAGCGTCCGGCGCACGGCGCGTCGGGGCGAACTCCGTCAGGAAGACCGCCGCGAACGTCGAGACGACGAGCGCGAGCAGGACCGCCGAGAGCGTCGTGACGATCGTGCCCCAGATCAGCGGCCAAGCGCGTGAAGTAGAGCAGCGAGTGCCCCGGCGAGCGGCGTGCCTTCGTCGCATCGCACGCAGCTGCGTGTCGACGTCGCCGCCCGGCGCGAACCAGCGACAGGCCGTTGGCGCGAGAACGACGGCCACGCCTTGATGAAGACCGTGACGACCATCGCGGCGATCAGCACGAGCATCGCCGCGGCGAGCGCGCCGAGCATCCGCTCGACGCGCCTGTCGCCGCCGTGGCGCCGCCGAGGCGTGCCCGGAGAGGGCGATGTGCAGCCCCGGCGGCCATCGTCGTCGCTAGTGGACCGCGATCCAGCTCGAGTTGATGATCGCTTTGGTCGTCTTGTTGCCGCTCGTCACCCAGCGCGATGAACTTCGCGGCTTCGCCCTTCGGCGCGCCCTTGGTGACCATCCAGAAGTTACGCACGCCGCCGTACTGGCCGGACTTGGCGTTGCGCAGGTTGCAGGCGACGCCCTGGTAGCCGACCGGGTTGACGCCGGCGGTGTAGGCGAAGGAGACGAAGCCGATCGCCGTGTTCGTCGCTTGTCGACGTGCGTTCTGCTCGAGGCCGTTGGAGGACTCGGCCACGGCGCTTGGCGAGATCTTCAGGTCTTCGCCGAGGAAGATGTGCTGGAAGGCGTCCTGCGGTACCCGATGCGCCGTCGCGGTCGAACAGGTCGATCGGGCCCGAGGCGGTCGCGCCGGGGACTTCACTCCAGTCGCGGATCTTGCCGGTGAAGATGCCTTCGACCTCCTGCTGGGAGAGGTTCGAGACCGGGTTGCTCTTGTTCGTGATCACGCAGACGCCGTCGCGCGCGATCTTCGTGAAGACGAGGCCGTTCGGGTCGACGCCGACGATCGGGTCACGCGAGGAGTCGCCGATGTCGAGGCTGCCGTTGGCGGCGCCGCTGATGCCGATGTCCGACTGGCCGCCGCTGACCTGCGGCGCGGGGATGTTCGGGTTGGCCTTGTGGTAGGCCGTCGCGAGTTTCTGCATGAGGGGAAGCACCGACGTCGAGCCGCCGATGATCAGCCGCTTGCCCGCGGCCCCGGCGGGCGCGGTCGGCGCGGCGACGATCAGCGTGAGAATCGCGGAGAGGACGAGGACGAGGGTCCGGTGTGCGCGCACGTTACTGCTCCTTTGTCACAATCGGTCTTGAGGCGCTGCTCGGCGTCGGGCGACGCCGGAGGGTGAACAACTCGACGTGTCATTCGATGCGGGATGCGCAGCCGACCTCACCCCGGCCGCAAGCGTGTCGGTCGCGCGTTTGCCGTTGTTTCGTTTTTGTGAACGCCCGCGAAATTGCCGATGTTCAGCTTTTGTAAACGCCGCGTGATCGCCGATGTGTCGTTTTTGTGAACGCCATTGCTTTTCCGATCGCGCCGTGTGACGCTGCGCCCACTGGAAGCAGTCCGTCGAGGGTTGGCGGCTGCATACCTGCGTGCACCCACCGATGACCGACGACGACCTCACTCCAGACGAGCACGGCGCCGCGGGCGGCGATCCGCATCCCGCGCCCGACGCGCCGGTCTCGGCCTCCTCGAACGGCGCCAGCCGTCGCGAGATGCCGACGGTGCGTTCCGGGCTGGCGAACCGGCGCAACCCCGCGCTCGTCGCGCTCGGAGAGTTCGCGCAGGGGACACGTCGGATGCTGTTCCGCGACCCGCTCGCGCTGTTCCTCGCGCTCGCCTCGATCGGGCTCGCGATCGCCTTCGCGACGCTGCTCGGCGACATCAGGCCGGGCAGCTCGGGCACGCAGATGTCGCTCAGCAACGTCTCGCAGCTCGCCAAGCACCACGAACTGGCGACCGCGGAACTGCTCGATCACGACAACCGCGTCGAGCTGGCGACGAAGGCGCCGCCGGCGCCGGCGACGAAGGGCAAATCAGGGGGCACGGTCAGCGCCGCCGAACTCGCCGAACAGTCGGCCGCCTCGACGGCGACGCCGCTGCAGAAGCTGTGGGCGTCCTACCCGGCCTCGGGCGCGCTGACGCAGCAGCTCCTGCGCGAACTCAGCGAAAGCGGCGCCGTCGTGACCGTCAACCAGCAGTCGGGCAAGGGCACGAAGACGATCATCGTGCAGTTCCTGATCCCGATCCTGCTGCTCGTCTGCCTGTTCTCGCTGTTCATGCGCCTCGGCGGCGACGGCGGCGCGGCGGGCGGGATCGCCGGCTTCTCGCAGTTCGCCGGCAAAGGCCGCAAGAAGGGCAAGGGCACGAGCGACCGGATCACCTTCGACGACGTCGCCGGCGCGGGCGAGGCGCTCGCCGAGCTCCGCGAGATCCGCGACTACCTGGCCGACCCGAGCAAGTACCTCGTCGTCGGCGCGGCGGCGCCGAAGGGCGTGCTGCTCGTCGGCCCTCCGGGCACGGGCAAGACGCTGCTCGCGAAGGCCGTCGCCGGAGAAGCCGACGCCTCGTTCTTCTCGCTGTCGGGCTCGGACTTCGTCGAGTCGCTCGTCGGCGTCGGCGCGGCGCGCGTGCGCGACCTGTTTCGCAAGGCGCGCAAAGCGGCGCCGGCGATCATCTTCATCGACGAGCTCGACGCCGCCGGGCGCAAGCGCGGCGCCGGCATCGGGCAGGGCAACGACGAGCGCGAGCAGACGCTCAACCAGATCCTCGTCGAGATGGACGGCTTCGCCGGCGACGGCGGGCTCGTCGTGATGGGCGCGACCAACCGCCCCGACATCCTCGACCCGGCGCTGCTGCGTCCCGGCCGCTTCGACCGGCAGGTCGTCGTCGACGTCCCCGACGTGCACGGCCGCCTGGAAATCCTGCGCCTGCACGGCGGCAAGCGCCCGCTCGCGCCCGACGCCTCGCTCGAGGAGGTCGCCAAGCAGACGCCGGGCTTCAGCGGCGCCGAGCTCGCCAACGTGATCAACGAGGCGGCGCTGCTGAGCGTGCGCGACGGCAACGGCCAGATCGACCAGGCGACGCTCGAGGAGGCGATCGACCGCGTCGTCGCGGGGCCGGCGAAGAAGCACATCATGACCGAGGAGGAGCGCTGGCTGATCTCGATTCACGAGGCCTCGCACGCGGTCGTGACCGACGCGCTCGGCCACACGACCTCGACGCGCAAGCTCTCGATCGTCGCGCGCGGGCGCCAGCTCGGCACGGCCGCGCACATGCTGACCGACCGCGACCAGACGATCATGACCGAGCCGGACCTGCAGAGCCAGCTGATCGTGATCGCGGCCGGGCTCGCCGGCGAGCGGATCGCATTCGGGCACACCTCGACGAGCGTCAACGACGACCTGCACGCGGCGACGGCGCTCGCGCGGAGCATGGTCACCTCCTTCGGCATGTCCGAGGCGCTCGGGCTCGTGACGATCGGCGAGAAGGGCGGCGAGGTGTTCCTCGGCGCCTCGCTGCAGGACCTCGGCTCGGTCGGCCCGGAGACGCTGAACCTGATCGACAACGAGATCGAGCGCCTCGTCGGCGACGCCGAGACGCGCGCCGCCTGGATCCTCGACCGTAACTGGAACACGGTCGAGGAGACCGCCGCGGCGCTGCTCGAGCACGAGACGCTCTCGGGCGTCGCGCTCGACGCCGTGCTCTCGACCGTTCGCGAGACGACGCTCGAGGAGCTGAAGAACGTGCGGCGCGCGGCGCAGCCGCGCTTCACCGCGCGCGACAAGGGCCCGTCGTGATCCGATCGCATCGGCCGTCCCGCCTGCCGCGATCGCGCAGGCTGCCTTCACCCGCTCTGATCGTCGCGCTGATCGCGCTCGTCTTCTCGACGACGGGGCTCGCCGACGCCGCTCGGCACGCCGTCACCGCCGCGTTCGCGGGGCACGCGGTCAGCACCAAGCCGCACGCCGGCGGGATCCTGCTGCTCGGGCGCAACAGGAAGTTCCCGGCCTCGGCGATCCCGACGGTCGGCAACGCCAACCACGTCGGCGGCAAGACGGCGGCCGAGCTCGAAGGCACGTGCCCACCCGACACCGTGTCCGTCGGCACCTGGTGTATGGAAACGGCGCCCTTCCCGCTGACGAACGCCGACGTCGGCAAGAACAACTTCATCTGGGCGAGCAAGAAGTGCGAGGAACAGGGCGGCTGGCTGCCCTCCGCCTCCGAACTGCTCGGCGCGGCGTCGCGCGTCAAGCTCGAGTCGACGATCCACGACTCGCAGCTGACGGCGACGATCGACCTCGACCCGACTCGTGGTCTGAAAGACGAACGCGAGATGACCTCGACGTTGGTGACGACCGAAGCCGGCTCGGCCTCCGCGGGATTCGAGGGCGTCAGCGACGGTGCGACCGGAAACCCGCGCCAGGGCCAGGCCAACCCGTTTCCGCTGCCGGCCAACCCGCTGCCCGAATCGCTTCAGTACGTGACCGTCTACGACCGCGAAAACAACGGCGGCTTCGCCGGGTCAGAGCCGGTCATCGACCCCGAGAACTTCCGCTGCGCCTACAACAAGACGCCGGGCGCGCTGAACAAATCCGAATCCTGACGGATGCGAGTGGGTGCGCAGACGGCCTCCCGACCCGCGCGCGGGGGCTATCGCCGCGCGGTGCCCGCGGTCGCGTTGCTCGCGATCGTCGCGATCGTGCTCGTCGTCCACGCCGCACCGGCGCGCGCGGTGATCCTCCCGGCGGTCACGCTCGACGGACCGAGTGAGGACATCGTCGGCTTCGGCGGCGTCGCGATGGCCGAGGACGGCAGCGGCGGCGTCGTCTACCTCAAGCGCGTCGACGGCGTCGCGCACGTGTTCGTCTCGCGCTTCGTCGGCGGCCACTGGCTCGCGCCGATTCGCGTCGACAACGAAGAGCCGTTCGCGGCGAGCTCCCCACGGATCGGCGCGGCCGAAGGCGGCGAGCTGATCGTCGTCTGGGCGACGCCGTTCGCGACGAACGAAGGCCATGAGGTCTACGAGATGGTCGCCTCGGTGCTCGGTGCCGGCGGCGAAACGTTCGGGCCGGCGACGATCGTCGACCCGAATATCGAAGAAGCGACCGGCACGAGCCCCGATCTCGCGGTCAGCTCGACGGGCCAGGCCGACGTCGTCTACAGGGTCGTCAAGCCGGACGACAAGGCGATCCCGCTGCTGCGGCCGGGCGACGTCGCCGAGGAAGTGCGCGTCGCGCACTTCAACGGGAACCGCTGGTCGGACCTCGGCGCGATCAATCGCGACACCGGCGTCTCGATGCGCGCGCCGACCCAGACCAACGCGCCGCAGATCGCGATCGGGCCGACCGGCAACGGCGTCGTCGTCTGGCAGGAGCCGAACATCGAAGGCGTCGCGCGGATCTGGGCTCGGCGCCTGTTCGGCGCGACCCTCGACTACGTGCTGCCGGTCGGCGCCGAAACCTACAACGGCGCCCCGATCGGCCAGGACGCCGACGCGCCGAGCGTCGCCGTCTCCTGGCTCGGGCAGGCCGACGTAGCCTATCGCCAGAGCGCCGGTCCGGGCTCGCCGCTGCCGGGTCCGCGGATCTTCCTGAACATCCTCCCGAGCGGCGAATCGACGACCGGCGCCGAGTTCCTCGGGCCGAGCATCGCCGACTCGGCGGTGCCCGGCGGCGCCGGCGCGAGCATCGGGCCGCCGAGCATCGACATCGACGAAAAGGAAGACCTGCGGATCCTCTACGACGCGAACGGCTCGCCGCGCGTGATCGAGGGCGACGATCACGGCCTTTCGGGGACGATCTCGCTCGGGTCCCCGTTCGTCGGCGAACCGCTCGCCGCGAGCGTGATGAACCCGCAGGGCGGCGGCGTCTCGGCGTGGCCGAGCGCCGACGCGCAGGGCGATCCGGCGGTCGCGGTGCGCGAGGACTTTCCCGGCGGCGCCGTGCAGACCGGCCTCGTCAGCGGCGGCGCGGGCGGTGCGATCGACGAACTCGCGGTCGGACGCTCCGGCCTCGGCGACGGGCTGATCGCCTTCCAGCAGGGGCCGCTCGGCAACGCGGCGATCGTCGCCGACCAGGCGACGGCGCCGCCGGCCGAACTCGTGCTCAGCGCTCCGCGGAGTTGGGTCAAGCCCGGCGCGGCCGTCGTCACCTGGCAGTCCGCGGTGAGCGCCGCCGGTCCGCTGCGCTACGAGATCGTGCTCGACGGACGTGTGCTGGCGACTGCGCCGGGCGCCACGCGGCTGCAAGTCAACACGCGTGGCCTCGGCTCGGGGACCCATCGCGTGCAGGCTGCTCGCGATCGACGCGAACGGACAGGAGTCGCTCTCGAAGGCCTCGAAGCTGCTGATCGACGACCAGCCGCCGAGCGTGACGATCAAGCGCACGCAAGGCGGTCGCGCGATCAAGATCCGCGTCAGCGACTCCTACTCGGGCGTCAAGAAGGCGGCCGTGCAGATCAGCTTCGGAGACGGTCACAGCGCGCACGGCCATGCGAGCGCGACGCATCGCTACGCGGGCGCGGGGATCTACGAGGTCGTCGTCCACGACAGCGACAAGCTCGGCAACAGCGGCGTCGTGCGGCGGGCGGTGAGCATCAAGTGAGGACGCAGGCGCGCCGAGCCCGCCGCGATCCCGAGACGACGCTCGCGCGCCGGCGCCCCGTGACTGCGCGGCTCCTCCTCGCCGTTGCCTGCGCGCTGGCCGTGACGACGCCGCTCGCCGCGGCGCCGTCTCCGGCGGGCGCCGACGTGTTCGGCCCGATCTCGCTCGTCTCCGCCGGCGACGTCGGCGCCGCCGGCGTGCAGCAGGCCGAATACGCGCACGACGCGACGATCTCCGGCGATGGCCGTTACGTCGCCTTCGACGGGGCCGTCGGCGGCGTCACCGGCGTGTGGCGTCGCGATCTCGCCTCGGGCGCGATCGAACGCGTCGCGGGAGGTGACGCCGAGCTGCCTTCGATCAGCGAAGACGGCCGCTACATCAGCTTCACGACCACGGCCGACCTCGTCCCCGAAGACGGCGCCAGAGGCCCGAACGTGTGGGTCCGCGACATGGAACCCGGCGCCGGCGAACCCGCGTACGTGCTCGCCTCGGCCGTCGACGGCTCCATGCAGGCCCTGAGCTACGAATACGCGAACCCGGAACAGGAAGAAGTCAAGTTCGGCGCGGTCGCCGCCGGGCGCTCGGCGATCAGTGCGGACGGTCGGGAGGTCGCCTTCGTGACCACCGCGGTCTCGAACCTCGCCGGGCCCCAGACTCCGGCGATGGAGGTCGCCGTGCGCTACCTCGCGAGCGAGCAGACGGTGCTCGTCAGCGGCGAGTACGACCCCTCCACCGGTCAGACGAGCGACACGCCGGTGCCCGCCGTTGAAGGTCTCGGCGCCGTCTATGCCGGGACGCAGACCAAAGTCGGATTCGGCGCGCCCCCCGCGGACGGCGCCTGGGGGAGCAACCCGCCGCCGGGCGCGTCGATCAGCGCCGATGGCTCGACCGTCGCGTGGATGGGGGCGAACATCGGCCAGCAGGCGTGGATGCTGCCCGGCGAATCGGTGCCGCCGCTCTATACAGAGCCTTTGTGGCGAAGGATCGCGCCCGGCTCGCAGACATCGACCGAGCGCGTCACCGGCGGTTCGGATCCGAGCAACCCGGCTTGTGTCGCCAGCGGCGAGCCCGTCCTTCCGCCGCGCCTCTCGCAGTCCGCGGCCGATCCCTGTCAGGGACCGTTCGAGTCCGAAACGGAGGGCTCGGGGGGGCAGAGCATCGGTCTCTGGGCGGAAGCGAACGCCGGCGATGCGGACTTCGTACCGCGCCTCAGCGGCAACGGAGAAGCGGTCGCGTTCGTCGCGTCGGCCCAGCCGGTCGCGCTCGGGCTCGGCTTCGGTGGCGAATTCGGCGAGCCCGCGGACCTGTACGTCGCGAGCATGCGCGCCGGCCTGACGCGCGACCAGGCGCTGACCCCGCTGACGCAGGTCGGCGGCGCGAATGTCGCCGCCGACTCCTCGATCACCGACTTCGACGATCTCCGCCGACGGCGAGCAGGTCGCGTTCACGACGCGGCGCACGCAGTTCGTCCTCGGTTCGCCGGCGTTCGTCAGCGCGCCGGCGGCCGAACCGGGCGAGAGCGAGCTGTTCGAGGTCGACCTCGGCGACGACACGCTGACGCGGGCGAGCGACGGCTACGAAGGCGGGCCGAGCGAACAGACGCACGGCTCGGTGTTGCAGTGCCCGGAGAAGAAGACCCCTACTGCCAGCCGCTGGCGTCGGCGCCCAGTCGCCGTCGCTTCTCGGCCGACGGGCAACCTGCTCGCCTTCTCCTCGACGGCCTCGAACCTGGTGTTCGGCGACGGCAACTCCCCGCGCAACCCCGCGGGACGGCCCGAACGGCAGATCGACGGCAGCGACGCTTTCCTCGTCGAACGGAAGATCTTCACCCCGACGCCGACGCCGCAGGAGATCTCGCCCGCGCCCGGCGAGCCGCTGCAACCCGGCGTGGCAGCTCGGCGTCACGGCGCTCTCGCGCGCTAACGGAACCGTCGTGCTCTACGCGGCGGCCCCGGGGCGGGCGCGCTGCGGGGCGGCGCGCAGGGCGCGGTCGTCGTCCGATCCGCGAAGCGCGGCGCGGCGAGCGCGTGCGCGGCGCGCCGCCGGGGCGCGCCGCGCCAGGCCGCGCACCGCACCGTCGCGACGCGCACCGTCGCGACGCGAACCTCGAGCACGAAAGCCGGCGGGGTGGCGGCGCTGGCGCTCTGCGCTCGGCTCGCGCTACAGCGCCCTCGCCTCGCGCGCGGCGGCTTCTCGGCGACCGTCAACGTGACGTTCAGCGCCGCCGGTCACGCCGACGCTGCATCGGCGGCTCGACGTCACGTTCCTGCGCAAGGCCAAGCGCAAGGCGAAGAAGCGCGCGAAGGGGGCTCGCCGGCGATGAACGCTCTGCGCACACGGCCTGCTCGGCGCGGCGCCGCTGCTGATCGCGGCGCTCGCGCTCGCCTGTGCGACGGCGGCGCCGGCACTCGCGCAGGAACCGAGCTGGAGCGGCCTCGAACAGCCCGTGCCGGCGGGCGCGAGTGGCCCGTCGGGCTGGGCAACGTCGGCGACATCGAGTTCTGGGCGCCCAACCGCGGGCTGCTGATCACCGAAGGCCACGCGCCGACGATCCCGCCCGGGCTGTGGGCGTACAACGGCACCGGATGGCACGAGTACGCGGCGGTCTGCGGGGCCTCGCAGAAGCCGGCGCGCCGAACAACGGCGGGCGTATCGCGTGGGCGGGCCCGAGCGAATTCTGGACGGTCTCCGACGGACGCAAGGGCCAGGCCAACGAATCGGCGGGCACGAACAAAGAACGCGAACCTCCGCTCGAAGACAACACGCTCTGTCACTTCGCCGCCGGCGCGGTCGTCGGCTCCTACGCGCACCTCGCCTTCGAAGCCGACTCCTACCAGGCGATGCACGCCGCGGCGTGCCTGTCGCCGGCCGACTGCTGGTTCGGCGGCGACCCGCTCGAAGAACCACAGACCGGCGCCTTTCACCTGCACTGGAACGGGAGCGCCCTGGAAGAGGAACCGTACGCGGGCGAAGGTCACGCGATCGAGGACATGATCGCGCTCGAAGGGCGCCTGTACGAGAGCGTGCAGCTCGCTCACAGCGACCGCACCGACAGCGAAGCGAGCGAACCGCCGGTCGTGCACCGCAGCGAAGCGGGCAAACCGTTCCAGCCCGAAACCAGCCCGATCCCCCTGTACGGCGAAGAAGAGTCGCCGCAGGCGTTGAGCTTCCTGCACTTCTCGGTCGGCGGCGGTGGCCTGTGGGGGGCCGCCGGGGCAGACCCGGCCTTTGCCACGACGCCCGGTGAAGTGACCGTCGTCCGGCGCGTCCACGGGCTCTGGTCGCAGGTGATCGGGCCCGGCGAACTCGGCAGCGAAACGCCGCCGAATCCGCTGCCGGCGATCCTGCCTGAAGACCCGGCCGAGGAACACGAACTGCTTGGCGGTGAAGCGAAGCACGCCGAAGTTCGCGCGATCGCGGCCGAACCGGGGACGCAGAACGCCTGGCTGGCGCTCGCGCCGACCGAAGAATCGCGCGTCGTCAACCCCGAGCGCGCCGTACTCGTGCACATCACTGCCGAAGGCGCCGTGCTCGGAACGGTGATCCTGCCGAGCTCCGCCGAACAGGAAGCCGGGATCGGTCCGAAGGGCGGCGCCTCGCGCCTGACGTGCGCCGCCGCGAACGACTGCTGGCTCGCCAGCACTCAGGGCTGGCTGTTCCACCTCGCGTTCGAAGGCGAACGCCGCTGCCGCGTGACGCCGGCGAAGCCGAATACTTCGACGGGCTGATCACGTTCCGCCCGCCCGACCAGGGGCTGCCGCAGGTCGTGCCCGACGCGCCACCGGCCGACACCTCCGGGCTCGGCGAAGAAACGCCCAACTACGGCGGCACGTACACCGAAGTGGCGATTCCGCCGACGAAAGCGAAGGTCGCACGTCCCGCTCCTCTCCCGCCTGCACACCCGGATCGTGCACGGCACGACGCTCGAGCTGAGCTTCCACCTCGCCGTCAAGGCGCGCGTGCGGCTGCTCGCCAAGCGGCACGCGAAGGTCGTGGCGAAGACCGCGACGCGCACGCTCGCGGCCGGCAATCGCAAGCTGCAGCTGCCGCTGAGCCGCCGCGCGTGGCCGACCAACCTCGACCTCCAGACACACGCGCTGGGCGAACTGCCGACGATCGAATCGACCGGCGCCCCGGGCAGCGGCAGCGTCGGGACGAACACCGAGTCGACCGGCGTCGCCGTGCTGCCGCACGTGTCCCCGTTCTCGGGAACGCTGCCTTGAGTCGGACGCGCAGACGCCGGGCCGCGGTTCGCAGGCGCCGCGCCGTTCTGGGGCTCGTGCTCGTGAGCGCGCTCCTCGGCGCCCTTGTGCTGGGCGGCGTGCTCTCGACGCGCGGAGCGCCGCCGGCCGCCGCGCTGCCGCCGTTCCCGCCCGGCGAAGCGACGACGCCGCAGGTCGACGGCGCGGTGCCCGCCAACCCGGTCACGATGCTCGGCGCGACGCCCGAAGAACCCGGCGCGCCGGGCGCCGACGAGACGTGGGGGATCGGCCTGCTCAAGGGCAAGCACGTGCTCGTCCGCTACTACCTGAACAACGGCGGCGGAAACGAAGGCACGTGGACGCTCGGGCCGGCGCTGCCGAGCGGGTTCGCGCCGATCGAAGCGCCGCTCGCCGGCCAGCTGACGAGCCACGGGTTCGGCGCGCTGCTGGGCGCCGGCAAACCCGGGGTCGTGCTCGTGCGCAAGCCCGGCGGCAGCTTCGAAGAAACCGCGCCCGTGACGAGCGCGGCCGAACCGGCCGCGAAAGCCCACGCGCCGTCGCGCAGTGAATCGCCGTCGAGCGGCGAATCGCCGGGCGGCGGCGAAACGACGCCCGAAGGAACGACGACGCCGAAGTCCGAAGCGGCCGCCGAACCCGCGGCCGAACCGCTGCTCGGGAGCGAAGAAGTGCTGTCGAGCCCCTCGCGCGAGCCGTTGATCGCCGCACTCGAAGAAGCCGACGGGGGCGCCGGCGCGCTCGTCGTGCCGGTCAGCAACGCGGAAAAGGCGCTCGAGCGCCAGGTGCTGCACTGGGACGGCCACGAATGGACGAGCGAGCCGATCGACGTCCCGACCAACAGCGAAGAAAACTTCCGCGTGCTCGCGATCGCCGCGAGCTCGCCGAAGAACGCCTGGCTGCTCGCGCAACTCGCGCGATCGGGCTATCCGGCCGGCTCGGTCGCCCTGTTCCGTCGCGTCGAAGAAGCGGGCAAATGGAGCTGGAAGCCGGCCGCGCTCGGCGGCGCGGCGCCCGACGGTGAAGCGCACCCGCTGACGGTCCCGGTGCAGAGCGGCGAACCGAGGTCGTTCACCGTCTTCGGCACGGGCTTCCCGCCTGTCGTCAAGGCGCAGCTTCTGACCGTCAGCCCCCAGGGCGTCTGGATCGACGGGCGCCGCACCGACGTCAGCGAAGCCGAACAGTCCTCGACGACGCTGTTCTTCAAGCCGAGCGAAGAACAGGCGAGCGGCACGCTGCAGGCGAGCTGGTGCCAGCCGCCGCCCGGCGAAGCGCCTGCGTGCACCCACACGCTCCCCGAACCGCTGCCGAGCGCGTTGCCGACCGGCTACTCGCGCAGCTTCGCGTGGGCGAGCGGCGGCGCCTTCGGCCTGCGCGTGATCACGGGCGGGCGCGAAGGCGTCAGCCTGCGCCTCGAAGGCGAATCGTTCACGCGCGTGCTCGGGCTCGGCGCCGGCAAATCGGCGGGCGAACACCCCGGCTCGCTGTACGGCGCCGCCTTCTCCTCGCCGACGGAGGGCTGGCTCGGCGAGGCGCTGCTGCCGCTGCATCTGACCGAAAAACCGGTCGCCAGCAGATTGGCGCCGTGGCCGGTGACGGTCCGCACGCCGCTGCTCGCGATCGCGCCGCAGCCCGGCGCGCCGGTCGGAGCGATGTCGAGCGAAGCGCTCGCCGTCGGCGGCGAAGGCGCCGTCGCGCGCTACAAGCCGGGTCAGGGCTGGCTCCCGGAAAGCCTCTTCGGCCCGGGCGAGCGGACCAAGGAAACGCCCGTGCTGCGCTCGGTCGCCTGGCCGACCACGACGCGCGCCTACGCGGTCGGCGACCACGGGCAGATGTGGCTGTGGCGCGGCGAGACCGGGCTGTGGGAAAAAGATCCGGCGACGCCGGTCAACTTCCGTGGCAACCTCCTCGGGGTCGCCTTCGACCCCAACGAACCGGCGCTCGGCTACGCGGTCGGCACGACCGAAGTCGGCCTCGGCGGCGTGCTGCTGCGGTACGGCAAGACGTGGACGCCGGAAACCTCGCTGCCGCCGCAGGCGCAGGGCGCGGCGTTCACCTCGATCGCGTTCGCCGGCTCGGAGGCGATCGTCGCGTACCGCAAGCAGCCCAACCCGAACATCGCGAGCTTCGTTGGCGGGCTGCTCGTCAAAGAAGGCAAAGAGGCTCCGTGGAGCGTCGACACGAAAGCCGCCGAAGCGCTCGGCTCGGAAGTGCCGACGACGGTCGCCGCGCTCCCCGACGGCGGCGCGGCGGTGATGACCGAAGAACACAAGCTGCTCGAGCGCGAATCGTCGGGCGGCGGCTGGCAGCCGACGAGCATCCCGCCACCGGGCAACGGCAGCTCGCTGACGCTGTTCCGCGAAGGCGGCGCGCTGCGCGCGATCATCGCCGGCGGCGGCGTCGGCGGCCTCAGCGCGCCGACGCTCGAGCCGGCCGGGTTCCCGCCGCCGCTGTACAACCCGATCGGGCTGTTCTCCGTCGGGCCGGAAACCGCCGTCGTGCTGCGCCAGACGGCGAACGGATGGAGCGACGAGAGCCACGAACTCGACCCGATCGCCGAGCCCGAAGGCGGCTACAAGGGCGGCTGGGACATGCCCTACCGGCCCGATCCGATCAACGCCGTGCTGGTCGATCCGACCGGGACCCACGGCTGGGCGGTCGGCGGGTATCGCGAAGGCAAGCGGGGGCTGGGCCTGCTCGACACATCCGACATCGAGCGTTATCCGGCGGACGGCGAACCGCCCGCCGGTGTCGGCGAGCAGGCCGAAGTGCCGCTCGCGCCGGGCGACACGACGCTCGCGATCGGCGGGCACGCCGAATGCGCCAACCCGTGCGCCGACCGCTCGCGCGCCGGCGTCGGCCCGCAGGTCTGGCTCGCCTCGGCGCTCGCGCTCGCGCGCAGGATCGGCGTCCCGTTCGTCTACACCGGGCCGTCGATCAGCAAGGCCGAAACCGAAGCGAGCGAACGATCGGTCCCGCTCTCGTTCGGACGTGAGTTCGAAGGCACCGCCTCGATCCTCGCGCCGAGCCCGAACCCCGAAGTGAAGCCGGCGTTCGTCGTGGCGAGCGCGCAGGACCGCGACGCGCGCCCGGAAAGCGCCGGCAACGAGTCGCTGTTCCAGAGCGCCCTGCACCTGCAGATCCCCGAAGTCGGCAATTGCAGCGAAGCGAACTGCACCTATTACAGGCTGCCCTCCGGAGACTCGCCGCGCGTCAGGACGCTCGCGCTCGACGACGGCGCCGAAGTCGGTCCGCTCCAGCTCGAATGGCTCGAACGCGAACTCCGCAGCGCCGCCGGCTCCTCCGAACCGGCGATCGCGATCGGTGAAGCCGACCTCAACGCGCGGATCGCCGCCGGGCAGGCGTGGGCGAAGCGGGTCGCGGCGCTGCTCGTCAACGGGCCGTCGGGCTGCCCCGCCGGCATGCAGCGCTGCGGCGCGTCGGCGTACTTCTACGACTCGCCCGAGGAAGACGTCCACAAGCCGCTGCAGAGCGGCGCCAACAGCATCCAGGCGTTCGGCTCGGGCACGCTCGGGTACGTGCGACTCGAAACCGAGGAGCAGAGCGACTTCCACGGCGCGAGCGGGATCCTGCTGAGCCAGGTGAACGTCGCCGGACGCAGCGCGACGACGAACGTCGCGCCGGTCAGCGTGCGCTTGATCCCGGTGATCGGCGAACTCGAGGTCGAACCGAAGAGCGGCACGCTGCTGCGCCGCAGCTACCCGGCGTTGTTCGCCGGGCTCGCGCGCAGGCCGCGGGCGGGTGACTGGGGGGTAGCGAACTCGAACGAATCGAGTGAAACCGACCCGTACATCCCGATACCGGAGGAATGCGTCGGAACCGCCTGCCCGGTCGGCGTCTTCCCGGAGTACACGTTCACGTCCTCGAACCGCGAAGTAGGGGAGTTCGTCAAGCGCAACACGGCCGCGGCGAACAACCCGCTCGCGGTCCAGCAGAACGCCCACGGTGAACCGGTCGGCGACGAACCCGAACCGGGCAAGCCGCTCTCGGAACCGGAGTCGGGGCTGTTCTGCGCGTTCAACGAAGGTGAAACGACGATCACGATCAGCGCCGGCGGCCTCTCGGCGAAACTGCGCGTCGACGTCCAGCCGGGCAGTGTGCGCCAGCCGTGCGGCACCGTACCGGTGAAGAAGGCGGCCGCCGCCTCGCAGGCGGCGTCCGCGCCGGTGCCGCCGCCCGCCCCGGCGGCCGCTCCGGCCGGCCCCGCGCCGGCGAGCTCGCCGGTGCCGATCGCCGTGCCGCCCGCGCCGCCGCTCGCGACGGTGCCGCCGGCGACGCCGGCGCCGCGCGTAGCGCCGCCGTACTTCCTGCCTCCGACCCCTATCACGCCGCTGCTCGCGTTCGTGCCGCCGCCGCTGCCGACGCCCGCGCGCCCGACACCCCCGAGCGGCACCTCCGCGGTCACCTCGCCGGTCGAGATGGCCGAACAGGAAGAGGAGGAGGAGGAGGCGACGGAGTCGGTCAGCAACCAGGCCGTCGCCTACCGCCCGCACGAACACGAGCCATCGCCCGTGTACATCCTCGGGATCGTGCTGCTCGCGGCGTTCGCCGGCGCCTCGGTCGCGCGGCCGCGGCGCGGACGTCGCGACATTCGCGTCGCGCCCGCGACGCTGTCGAGTGAACGCGCGCAGCGGCGCAACGGGCGCAGGCGCCATCCGTGAGCCGATCGCGCGCCGTCCTTCACAAGACGGCAACACCAGGCGGGTCGCGATACGCGAGCCTTCGCGCGATGGGGTTCCCACCGATCGTCCGCGCGCGGCTGGCACGGCTGCTGACCGCAAGCGCGCTCGCGCTGCTCGTCACCGCGATCCTCGGCCTGACCACCGGCACCGCGCTTGCGGCCGAAACGCCGTGGGGCTCGCTCGGCAGCTTCCGGCTGCCGCCTTGCACGGGTGAACCGTGCGAACAGCCCGCGCACGTCAAACTGAAGCCCGAAGAATCCGCGATCGCGGTCGACGCCAACGACGGAGGTTTCTTCCTCGCGTACAAACCGAAGGAATTCGCGAACCTGAAACCGGGTGAACACTCGACCGAACGGCTCGTGCTGCAGCGCTACGGTGCCAAAGGGGAAGCCGGCGCGAACCTCGAACTGAACGTGCCGGTCGAAGAAGGCAAAAAAGAAGAAGGTCTGCTCGGGACCGGCGTCGAGGCCGCCTTCGATGCGGCGGATAACCGCCTCTACGTCCTCGTCCGCTGGGAACGCGAGGAAGCGGGGGCGAACAGCCCGGCGCCCGACGGACAGGCGGCCGGCGCGCTGTACGCGTTCTCCTTCAACGGAGGCAAACTCGAATCGCTCGCGAGCAAAGAAGGCAAGCCGGCGCCGATCCTGGGCAAAGAAGGCTTCGACGCGCAGGGCGAAAGCTCGAAAGAACCGCTGCTGCACCCGCTCGGCCTGACAGTCGACCCGACGACGAAGAACGTGCTGATCGTCGGCGAGCAGGACGAATCGACGACGAAACAGATCAAAGAAGAAAAAGAGGTCTGCCGCACCGCGCTTCAGTGGGTGAAGATCGAACAGTCGGGCGTCGAACTGCGCGGGAAACTCGTGCGCCGCTACGTCGACTCGACCGACGTTCTCGGCAAGCACTTCGAGGAAGGGCGCTCCGGCTTCGAAGCCGAAGAATGCGGCGAAGAAGAAGAACCGTCGGACTGGCAGGCCTACTCGCCCGTGATCACGCCGGGCGGCAGGGTGCTCGTGATGACGACCGAACCGTCCGAAGAAGAAGGCGCGATCTGGGAAACGTCGGCGGCGTTCAACGAAACCGCCGGCGAACAGTCGACGACGCCGAAGTTCCTCTACGCCTACCCGTCGGCGACCCGCGAAAAAGAACTCGAACTGGTGACGGGCGCGAGCTCGGCGCAGGAAGCGACCAACCCGACGATGTCGCTCGTGTCGGACGCCACGACCGAAGGCAAGCTCTACGTAGACGCGTTCTACGGCGCGCACCTGCCTGCCGGGGTCGAACCGAACTCGACCGCGCCGTCGGCGCTGGTCCTGCACTACAAGGAAGAAACCTCCGAAACGAAGCTCTCCCCGCTCGGCTGGGTCGGCGGCTACCACCACTTCGTCCAGCGCACCGAAGAACCGGGCGAAATCGAAGCCGCCGCCTGCAGCCTGCCCAACGGGCAGACCGGCGGCACCGTCGGAATCCCATCGGCCGTAGGCGTCGTCGGCGGCTACAAGGGCGGCGGGCACGAAGGTGTCGTCGCGTTCAAGACCGGCTTCCAGGACATGCTCGTCGGCCTCGACCTCGGGCCCGGCGGCGCGACGAAGACGTGCTTGACGAGCGCGATCGAAGGCCCGGTCGTCAACGGCGGCAAAGCGGTGTCCGCCGGCAAGAAAGTGACGCTCGCTTCGACTGTGATCGCGGGCGCGCTCACCAGCGTCGAATGGACGTTCAAATACAAGACGCTCGGCGGTGCGACCGGCGAAGAACCGTCTGAAAAACAGCTCGGCGGCGGACTGTCCGAAACGGTCCTCGAACACACCTTCAAGCACTCCGGTGAATACGAAGTGCTCGAGACGCTCAACGCGTTCGGCAACCTCGCCGGCCCGGCGCAGATCCTCGAGAAGACGATCGTCAAAGTCGCCTCGAGCGTGACGGTGGCGCTGGGTGAAGCGGCGCCGGTGCCGCTCGGCGAAGCCGCTGCGAATCTGGAAGCGACGATCACGATCCCCGCCGGGCCGAGCGGCGAACACGTCAAATACCTCTGGAACTTCGGCGACGGCACGACGGCGCCCGGCGAAACGACGTTGAACGCGAGCCATCAGGCGCACGTGAGCGTCGGCCACACCTTCGTGTCGCGCTGCGGCGGGTCGTGCTCGGTCACGCTCGCGGTCGAAGCGGCCTCGGGCGAAGAAGGCGTCGCCGCGACGAACGTCACGGTCGAGGAAAACGCCGCGGAACGCAAATCGCACGAACCGCCGCCGGGTGGCGGTGGCGGCGGCAACGAAAGTCCCGCCCCGGGTGGTTCCTCGCCGGGCGGCAGCGCGCCGGGCGGCGGCGTCAAAGGCTCGACAACGCTCGGCAATCCCGAAGCGAAGCTCGCGAGCAACTCGCTGAGCGTCACGTCGGCAGGCGCCTTCACGATCAAGGTCACGTGCCCGGCGGGCGAGTTGAGCTGCACCGGCACCGTGACGATCAAGACGGCCAGCGCGGTCAAGGCGGCGAAGTCGAAGAAGAAGGCGATCCTCACGCTGGCGAGCGGATCGTTCTCGGTCGCCGGCGGGCAGGCGAAGACGATCACGCTGCATCTGAGCGCACCCGCGCGGACGCTGCTCGCCCACTCGCACACGCTCGCCGGTCTCGCGACGCTCATCGCGCACGACTCGACCGGTGCGTCGCGGACCGTCTCCTCGCACGTTACGCTGCGCCTCGTCGTCAAGCACAAGCACTGATCGGCGCGCCAGTCGCGCCGCGGGGCGTCGTGGGCAGGGCCGAGCCGATCGGCCTTCGGCTCCCGCGACCGCAGTCGCTCGCGGCGTCCGCGAGGCCCGCGTGAACGGTACGTAAATACTTTGCGTCCGTTCTGTGAACAGATGCCCCACTACTTGTGATCAAGTGGTGAATTTTTCAGCCGCGCACGGGATCGTAACTACTCAGCGCTCGGCAAATGCGAGCTTGTCCGGCGACGGGAACGTACTCCCGCAAACAAAAAGAATCGCCTATCAGGAGGTAGTCGAGCAGATGATGTCCTTCTCCAAACGCCGTGTTACGGCGTGTATCGCCTCGGTGGCCGCGGTGGCTGCCGTGGTGGCGCCGGCGACCGCCAGCGCAGCTAAAGGCCCGGTCACCGACCGCGGCGAACAGTGCTCGGGCGCGAACATCGTCGGCAGGGGGTCGACCTTCCAGAACCCGGCGCAGCTCGTGTGGAACCCGGGCTTCAACAAAAACACGAGCACCGTCGGCTGCTCGGGTGCGCAGGGCAGCAAAGGCAAACCGACCGCGACGTACCGCAACACGGAATCGAAAGACCGTGGCTCGGGCGCGTGCCTGAAGGTGTTCGGCGCCGAAAAAGAAACCCCGAACCGCGAATACAGCTTCTGCGGGACCGACGAAGCCCCCAACGAAACGCAGAAAACCGAAATCGAATCGCACAAAACCGGCGGCTCGACTGAATCGCTCGAGACGGTTCCGGTCCTGCAGGGCGCCGTGGCGGTCATCGTCCACCTGCCCGCAGGCTGCAAGGCGACCGCGACCAGCGTCGTCGTCGACGAAAAAACCAAAACGCTCGGTCGTCTCGTCCTCAACAACTCGACGGTCGACGGGATCTACAAGGGCACGATCAAAACCTGGAACGAACTGCTCGCCGCTCAGCCGAGCGACAGCATGACGTGCACCAGCGAAACCGAAAAGGAAGACACGATCTCGCCGGTCGTGCGTACCGACCACTCCGGCACGACGCACATCTTCAAGGCCTACCTGAGCCTTGTCGACACGGCTCCGATCGAAATGGAAGTCTACAAAGAAGCCTACGGCACCGGCAGCGCTAAAAGCAGCACGGGCTGTGGCAAAGAATTCCCCGCCGAAAGCAAGACGTGGGCCGAAGTGTCCGAAGCGTGCCCGAACCAGCGTTGGCCGCTGGCCGCGCACGTGATCCGCAACGAAACCGAAACCGGTAACCCGGGCGTGATCAACCTCGTCAACTCGACGCCGAGCAGTGTCGGCTACGCCGACCTCGCAGTCGCCCGCGAAAAGAAATTCTTCTCGACCAAAGGCGAAGGCGGAGAAAACAAAAAAGGTGAACAGAACACGAAGTTCTGGGCGCCGGTGCAGAACGGCTCGGGTGCGACGTACTCGGACCCGTCGAGCAAAGGCGACACGGAAAAGCTCGCCAGCTCGAACTGCAAGAACACCCGCTACATCGAAAACGGCGAAAAAGAATTCCCGCCGGCGAGCACCCGCTCGCTCTGGAACCAGGCCAAGGCTGCGCTGATCGAGGAAAACTACCCGATCTGCGGTCTGACGTACGACCTCGCGTTCCGTGAATACAAGCCGTACCTCGCTGGTACGCCGTTCGAAGCTGAAGGCAAAGCTACGGCGACGACCGTCGAGAACTACCTCATGTACGAGGTCAGCTCCAAAGGCGGCGGCAAGGAAGTCAAGAACCACGACTACGAAGCCCTGCCGAAAGAAGTGATCAAGAAAGCCGAAGCCGGCATCGCCGAAATCGGTTACGAAATCGCCTAACGATTTCGGACTCGCTCTCCCGCCGTGCGGTCGGCGACGGCCGCACGGCGGGGAGCCTCTGACGGAACAGAGACGCAAGGAAGCAATGGAAATGACGACGGCCGGCCGCTCACGGAACGAGCGACCGGCCGTCGTCGCGTATGCGGCGAGCTGTCGGGCGCAAGCGACGAGGTCTTCTCGGCGGCGCCGCTCGGCGCGCGCTCGGTGCGAGCAACGATGGGAAGCGGCCTCGGCCGCCGGCTGCACGCTCGCGGGTACACTCGGGAGCCCCCGTCTGCCAGACCGGCGACGCTGGATTCGCACGCCTCAGGGGCGCTTTGCGCGGGCAGCTGCGCAGGCGCGCGTCGCCGCGGGCTTGACTTTACGGCCGACTTCGGTACATGATTGCGTCATTGAGCATCAATCACGAGATCTCGACATCTGTTCGAGACCGTGTTGCCATCATCGGGGAATGCGGATGGCGAGCAAGGAGGCGGGGAGACGAGCATGAGCGTTGAGACGGGGAACGGCACGGAGGCGGGGCTCCAGTGGAGTCCTCCGCTGGCGAAGACGAGGACACTGCGCGTCGGTGCGCTCGGGCGCACGCGCGACGCGGCGGCGGCGGCGGCGGACGTTCGCGGACCGTCGGTCTGCCTGCGCCGCGACAGCGCGTTCCGCCGAGCGCTGCTCGGCGCCGACACCGTCGCGATCCTCGCCGCGCTCGTCCTCACGGTCGTCACCTCCTCGCGCCGCGTCCCGCTGCACTTGACATGGGAGAGCCTCGCCGGTGTTCCGTTGCTGCTCGTCGCCGCGAAGCTGCTCGGGCTCTACGACCGCGACGAGACGCTGCTGCGCAAGACGACGCTCGACGAGGCGCCGAAGCTGTTCGAGCTCGCGACGCTCTGCACGCTCGTCGCGTGGCTCGGCGGGCGGCTCGTCGTCGCGGGGTCGCTCGACCGTCGCGAGGCGCTCTTCCTGTGGCTCGTCTTGGGGGGGCTGTTGGTCCTGTCGCGCGCAACCGCGCGCGTCGTCGCGCTCCGGCTCACGCCGGCTGAGCGGTGCCTGTTCATCGGGGATGAGCGCTCAGCGCGGATGGTCGGCGCGAAGCTGACCGGGCACGGCGGGATCAACGCACAGGTGATCGCCCACCTGGACATGGGCCAGGTCGCGCCCTGGTCGACCGACGCGTTCTCGGCGCCGCGGCTCGCGGAGATCCGCGACCTCGCGCGAACGCTCGATGTCCACAGGGTGATCATCGCGCCGGGCTGGGGGGCCGACGCGGATGCCGGCGAGACGCTCAACCTCGTACGCACGCTCAAGGCGGTCGGCGTACGGGTGAGCGTCTTGCCGCGCATGCTCGAGGTCGTCGGTTCCTCCGTCGAGTTCGACGATCTCCACGGCGTCACGCTGATGGGCGTGCGCCGTTTCGACCTGTCGCGCTCCTCGGCGGCGATCAAGCGCGCGTTCGACGTCGTCGGCGCGACGATCGGGCTCGTCGCGATCGCGCCGCTGATGATCGCCTTCGCGATCGCCGTCAAGCTCGACAGCCGCGGGCCGGTCTTCTTCCGCCAGCTGCGCGTCGGCCGCCATGGTCGGCGCTTCTACATGCTCAAGTTCCGCACGATGGTCGACGGCGCCGAGCACATGAAGGACGCGCTGCTCGATCGCAACGAGGCGCAGGAGGGGTTGTTCAAGATCGCCGCCGACCCGCGCGTGACGCGCATGGGTCGCTTCCTGCGCACGACCGCGCTCGACGAGCTGCCGCAGCTGCTCAACATCGTGCGCGGCGAGATGAGCCTCGTCGGCCCGCGGCCGCTCGTCGTCGAGGAGGACGAGCGGATCGAGGGCTGGCACCGGCGGCGCCTGGAACTGATGCCCGGCATGACCGGCCCGTGGCAGATCCTCGGGCCGTCGCGCGTGCCGCTGAAGGAGATGGTCGCGCTCGACTACCTCTACGTCGCCAACTGGTCGCTCTGGACCGACATCAAGATCCTGCTGCGCACCGTGCCGCACGTGCTCGGCCGCCGCGGCCTGTAGCGGTCGCGCGGCCTGCTGGCGGCGCCGCGGTCCGCAGCGACTTCGCGCAGCGGCGGGACCGCGTCTCAGCGGCTGACGTGAGCGGTGCGCGTCCGGCGCGCGCGGTGCGCGTGGCCGCTCACCGCCCGTCGGGCGTGCGGACGGCGTGGCGGCGACGCCGCCTGCGCGGGCGCCTCGCGCCCTTCGCCGGCGAGCACGAGCTTCGGTCCGATCGAGGCAAGGCTGCGCCGCTCGAGCCAGGCGGCCCGATCCCCGACGGCGGCGCTGTGGCAGAGCGCGACGAGCAGCGCGATCACGCTCAGCCATGCGGTTGGTATCAGGATCAAGAGCAGCATCGTCGGATGTGCGAGCCGTCGGGTGGATGTTCGTCGCCGGCGGCCCTGCATCCTTCTCATCGGACGTACCGGCGCCGGACATGAGCCCGGACACGGGCGCGTTAGACGAACGTCCATGCGGCAGGACCGGCCCTGGTGTGTCCCGGGCGAGTTCTCCCGGCGAGCGCTCGCTATCGGCCGGCTGAGGCCGCCCGCGCAGGCGCCTGAGCGCCGAGCACGACCGAGATCGACGTGAGCCGCGGATAGCGTCTCCGCACGAACTGCGGCCATCGACGCCCGCCCGTCAGCGAGATCACATCGGCGCCGGCGTAGCGGGGCGGATCGACCGACAGGCCCTCCTCCTCGAGGATGCGGGCGGTGACGTGGGGCAGCGCGGGGGAAAGGTGCGGGGCGAAGTCGGGGCGAAAGCTGGTGAGCGTTCCGCGCACGCCAAGCTCCAAACGGTGGCGCAGCGTCGCGATGTTCGGCGTCGAGACGACGATTCGCCCGCCGGGCGCGACCAGTTGAGCTGCCTTCCGCAGCGCCGTCCACGGCGCCTGCAGGTGCTCGATGACCTCGACGAGCATGACGCGGTCGGCCGGCTCGAGGCCGTCGGCGTCTTCGATGGACACCGGCTCGAAGCTGACGTCGCCGGCGAGATCCTCCTCGAGCCAGCCGATCGCGTCGATCCCGGCGAGCCGCGCCGGCGCCCACTCGTCGCGGATCCGCCGCAGCAGGTCTCCCGTGCCGCAGCCGATGTCGAGCCAGCGCAGGCCCGGCTCCGGCTGGGCGGCCGCGAGGGCGCCCTCGACGATTTCCTCGCTCGAGCCGCCCGCCGAGTCGATCTGCTCCGAGAAGCCCGTCATCGTCGCAGCGCACGGTAGCGGCGGATCAACTCGTTCGTCGAGCTGTCGTGTGCGAGTTGCGGCCGATCGGCGAGCAGCTCGGGGATGATCTGCTTGGCGAGCGCCTTGCCGAGCTCGACGCCCCACTGGTCGAAGGAGTCGATCCCCCAGATCGCGCCCTGTGTGAACACGCTGTGCTCGTACAGGGCGACGAGCGTGCCGAGCGTGCGCGGCTCCAGGCGCTCGGCGAGGATCACCGAGCTCGGGCGGTTGCCCGGCATCACGCGGTGCGGCACGAGCTCCTCCGGCGTGCCCTCGTCGCGAACCTCCTGCTCGGTCTTGCCGAACGCGAGCGCCTGCGCCTGCGCGAAGACGTTCGACATCAGGATGTCGTGATGGTCGCCGAGCGCGTTCAGCGTCTTGCCGAAGCCGATCAGGTCGGCCGGGACGAGCTTCGTTCCCTGATGCAGCAGCTGGTAGAAGCTGTGCTGCCCGTTCGTCCCCGGCTCGCCCCAGTAGACCGCGCCCGTCTCGTATTGCACCGGCTCGCCGCTCAGCGTCACACGCTTGCCGTTCGACTCCATCGTCAGTTGCTGCAGGTACGCCGGAAAGCGCTTCAGGTACTGCTCGTACGGGAGCACCGCCGTGCTCTGCGCGTCGAAGAAGTCGCCGTACCAGACCGCGAGAAGGCCCATCAGCGCCGGCAGGTTGCGCGCGAACGGTGTCGTGCGGAAGTGCTCGTCCATCGCGTGGAAGCCCGCGAGCATCTCCATGAACGCCTCCGGACCGACCGCGAGCATCGTCGAGAGTCCGATCGCCGAGTCCATCGAGTAGCGCCCGCCGACCCAGTCCCAGAAGCCGAACATGTTCTCCGTGTCGATCCCGAACTCGCGGACCGCCGCCGCGTTCGTCGAGACCGCGACGAAGTGCTTCGCGACCGCCCGCTCGTCGCCGAGCGCCGCCAGCAGCCAGTCGCGCGCCGAGGCCGCGTTCGTCATCGTCTCGAGCGTCGTGAACGTCTTCGAGGAGACGATGAACAGCGTCTCCTCCGGCGCGAGCTCGCGCGTCGCCTCGACGAAGTCCGTCGCATCGACGTTCGAGACGAACTGAAAGCTCATCTCGCGGCGCGTGAAATGGCGCAGCGCCTCGTAGGCCATCGCCGGGCCCAGGTCCGAGCCGCCGATCCCGATGTTCACGACGTTGCGGATCGGCTTGCCCGTGTGACCCGTCCACTTGCCCGAGCGCACGCGCTCTGCGAACTGCGACATCCGCTCGAGCGTCGCGTGGACCTCGCGCACTACGTCGACGCCGTCGAGCATCAGCGAGGCGCTCTCGGGCATTCGCAGCGCGACGTGCAGCACCGCGCGGTTCTCCGAGACGTTGATCCGCTCGCCTTTGAACATCGCCTCGATCCGCTCGCGCAGTCTGCGACTGCTCGGCGAGCTCGAGCAGCAGCTCGAGCGTGCGGTCGGTCACGCGGTGCTTCGAGTAATCCAGGTACAGGCCTGCGCCCTCCGCCGTCAGCCGCTCACCGCGCGTCTCGTCGCCCGCGAACAGCTCGCGCAGGTGCACGTCGCGCACCTCCTCGTGGTGCTTGGCGAGCGCTTGCCAGGCGGGGCGCTGGGAGAGCTCTGGCGGCACGACAGGCAGTCTATTGCCGCACGCCGGGCGGCCGTCCGCGTTCGACTACGCTCCCGCCATGGACGCCACCGAGCTGCGCGAGCGGATCGCCGCCTACCCGCGCTGGCACTACCGCTTCGAGTTCGACGGCGGCCTCAGCACCTCCGCCGGCGACCGCGGCAGGGTCAATCGCCAGGCCCAGCGCTACGCCTACTTCTTCACGCGTCTACTGGACATGACCGGCGGGACGTTGCGCGGCATGCGTGTGCTCGACCTCGGCTGCAACGCCGGCTTCTGGTCGCTCAGCGCGATCGACGCCGGCGCCGACTTCGTGCTCGGCGTCGACCTCATGCGCGAATACGTCGAGCAGGCCGAGCTCGTCTTCGCGGCGAAGTCGGTCGCGCCCGAGCGCTACCGTTTCGAGCAGGGCGACGTGCTCACGCGCGACAGCAGCGGCGACGGCGAGTTCGACGTCGTCCTCTGCCTCGGGCTGCTCGACCGCACCGACCGGCCCGTCGAGCTGTTCGAGGCGATCGCACGCACACGCGCGCGGCTCCTCGTGATCGACACGAACGTCTCGCGCGCCCGCACGAGCCTGTTCGAGACGACGCGCCTGTACGACGCGCGCGACATCGCCGGCGACGGGCTCGTGCTGATCCCGAGCAGGCGCGCCGTCGCCGATCTCGCCGCGCGCCACGGCTACGTCTGCGTCGCGCTCGCTCCGAACTGGAGCGACCTGCTCGGCATGAGCGACTACCGTCGCGAACGGCGCTGCGCGTTCATCTGCGCACGCGAGCGCGACGAGCTCGCCGGCCTGCCCGTCGAGCGGCGCCCGCGCGTCGTTCCCTGGTGGCTGCGCGATCCGCGCGCGTTGACCGGCGTCTGAGCGCGCTGGCCGGCGCCCGAGGAGCCGCCCGAGGGGTCCGCGGGGGTCAGCCGCGCTCGCGCACGAGCCGCTCGAGCGCGTCGGAGAGCTGCGCGCAGACGACGTCCGTCGCGAACAGCCGCTCGGCCTCCTCGCGCGCGTGCGCGCGCAGCTCGCCCGGCGCCCGCTCGAGGCTCGCGAGCGTCTCGGCGATCGCGTCGGCGAAACCCGCGACGTCGCCCGGCGCGACGACGCGCGCGACCTTGCGATCGACCTGCTCGGTCGCGCCGACCTCGCTCGACGCGACGACCGGTACGCCCGCGGCGAGCGCCTCGCCGACGGTCAGGCCGAACGGCTCGTAGCGGCTCGCGACGAGCACGACGTCGGCGCGCTCGAACTCCTGCGGCATCTCCTTCGGCGGGACGCGCCCGCCGTATTCCGCGTTCTCGGTTGGAAGGTCATCGAGCAGTGGCCGGTAGTCCGACCACATGCTCGGCCCGCCGACGATGCGGATCCGCGCGCGCGAGCCGCGCTCGAGCAGCAGCCGCGCGAGCGCGACGACGTCCTCGAGTCCCTTGCGCAGCGAGATCCTGCTTGGCACGAGCACGATCGGCGGATCGCCAGGCGGTCTGCGCGAGGCGACGAAGCGCTCGAGCCGGACCGGGTTCGCGACGACGACCGTCTTCTCCGGCGCGAACCTGTAGTCGCGCACGATGTGATCGCGGAACACCGCGCTGATGCAGATCAACAGGCTCGCCCGGCGGATCCGCACGGCCTGGACGAGCGTGCGGATCGCCATGATCGTCGCGACCGTGAAGAAGATGTAGGCCGGCTGGCAGCTGAGCGCGAGCCGCCGCTCGGCGATCAGCCAGCGCAGCTCGCCCGCCTGGTGCGTGTCCGGGCGCACGACGAGCGGCACCGAGCGCAGCATCCGCGCCGGCGCGCCGAGCGACTCGATCGTCTGGTTCTGGAAGACCAGGTCGTACGGCTCGCGCCGGTGGTGGCGCACGATCTCGCGCCGCAGCCGAAGCGCGCCGACCGCGCGCGCGAGCAGTCCCGAGACGAACGTCGTGATGCTCGTGCGGCTGTACCAGCGGTCCCAGCGCCACGGGTTGACGCCCGTCACGAAGGTCAGATTGTCGTGCGTGAGGAGTTGTGGCGGGACGTAGCGCGCCGTCCCCGGCAGGAAGCAGTCGATCCGATGGCCGCGCCGCGCGAGGCCCTCGAGCAGCTCGGTCACGACGCCCGGAGCGCCGCCCGACTCGGCCGGTCCGCCGCCGAGCCACGCGATGCGCAGGGGTCGGTCGGTCGGCACCGCGCGACCCTATCAACACCTCTGCGAGACTCACGCGCGATGGCCGCCCCGACCTCGGACAGCGCCGCCGTGCCCCCCAAGCCGAAGGTCGTCTACGTGCTCGGCGCCGGGCGCAGCGGCAGCACGATCCTCGGCGTCGCGCTCGGCAACTGCGACGGCGTGTTCTTCGCCGGCGAGCTCTACAAGTGGCTGCCGCGCGCTGGCGCGCCGAAGCTCGAGGACGCGCCGCGCGTCGCGTTCTGGCGCTCCGTGCGCGAGCGGTTCGCGCCGCCCTCCGACGCAAACCTCGCCTCGCAGGCGCATCGCTACCTCGAGCGCTCCTCCGCGCTGTTGCATCCTGTGCGTCGGCGCGCTGCAGGGGCAGGGCGCGAGCCCTACCGGCAGCTGACCGGCGAGCTGTTTCGCGCCGTCGCGGCGAGCGCCGGCGCCGAGTACGTCGTCGACACCTCGCACTACCCGCTGCGCGCGCGCGAGCTGCAGTCGATCGACGGCATCGAGCTGTACCTCGTGTTGCTCGTCAGAGACCCGCAGGACGTCGTCGCGTCGTTCGCGCGCGAGGACGTCATCGAGCGGCGCTTCGGTCCGCTGACGACGCGCGCCTACCTGCTGCTCACCTACGCGCTCTCGGCGTACGTCTTCCTCTGCCAGCCGCGCGAGCGGCGCCTGGCGCTCGCCTATGAGGACCTGCTCGAGGATCCGTCCGGCGTCGTGCGCGCGCTGCTCGAGGAGATCGGCTCCGACGCGCCGCTTCCCGACTTCGGCTCGCTTCAGACCGGCGTCCCGCTGCACGGCAACCGCCTGCTCGCGGACGAAGTCGTCGCCCTGCAGTCGCGCCGCGCGTCGTTGCGCGAGAGCGGCGAGCGCGGTGGGCTCGGCGGGCGCGTCTTCGCCCGCCTGCTGCTCGGCGCGCTCGCGCTGCTGCGCCCGCGGCTCAGCGCGAGCGCGCGCGCACCGTCCGCACGACGAGGTCCGAGAGCTTCCGCTTGAAGCTCGCGACCGAGAAGCGCTCGGCGTTCGCGACGGCGCGCGCCGGGTCGAAGTCGAGCCGTCCGAGCCGTTCGATCGCCGCCGCGAACGCCGCGGCGTCGCCGGGCGTCGCGAGCAGCCCCGTCTCGCCGTCGAGCACCGTCTCGAGCGCGCCGCCGGCGCCGGCCGCGATCACCGGCCGTCCCGCAGCCTGCGCCTCGACCGCCGTGATCCCGAACTCCTCGACGCCCGTCACGACGACCGCGCGCGCCGACGCGTAGAGCCCGGCGAGCTCCTCGTCACCGACGCGGCCGAGGAAGCGCGCCTCGGGGTAGCGCTCGCGCAGCTCGGCGTACGCCGGGCCCTCGCCGACGACCTCGATCGGCACGTGCGCGCGCCGCGCCGCCTCGAGCGCGACGTCGATGCGCTTGTGCGCGACGAGCTCTGAGACGAGTAGCAGGCTCTCGCCGGGCTCGCCCGGCGCGAAGCGGTGCGTTTCGACCGGCGGGTGGATGACCGTCGACTCGCGGCCGTAGAAGCGCCTGATCCGCTCGCGCGTCAACTGCGAGTTCGCGACGTAGGAGTCGACGCCGCGGCTCGCGCGCACGTCCCAGCCGCGCATCCACTGCAGCTGGCGGCGCAGCAGCGGGCGCAGCGGCGCCGGCACCTCCGCCAGCGCGCGCTCCTGCTCGGTCCACGCGTAGCGAAACGGCGCGTGGCAGTAGCAGACGTGCACCGCGCCGACCGGCACGCGCACGGCGTGCGCGAAGGCGCTGCTGCTGCTCACGACGACTTCGCACGCGCTCGGCTCAGCCGCCGGACCGCCCACGGATACAGCGGCAGCAGGCGCCTGAAGCCGCGCTGGCCGACGCCGAGTCGGTCGAGCACGGAGGTGTGGATCTCGCGTCCAGCGAAGCGGCCGCCCGTCCCTCGCTCGTCGTACAGCAGCGTGTAGATCGGCGCGTCGCCGTAGAGCTCGGCGATCGCCGCGAACGTCCGCTCGGCGCCGCGCATCACGAGCAGGTAGTCGTGGGCCAGAGCGGCGGTCGGGCCCGGCTGCGCGACCGCGACGTCGGGCTCGTGCTCGCGCGCTGACACGCGAGCGGATTCTACCCCCGCCGCGCGGCGCGGCCGGGCGATCCGCGTGGGCTACGATCACGCCGTGCACCCACTGACGCCGCGAGCTCGCCGCCGGTGCGCGTTCTCATAACGGTCCCCTGGTGGGAACGCCTCGGAGGCGCCGAGGCGATGCTGCACACGATCCTCGAAGGCGCCGGCGAGAGCGGTCACGAGCTCGAGCTGATCTTCTTCGAAGACGGCTCGTGGCCGGCCGAGCTGCGTGCCGCCGGCCTGCGCGTCGAGGTCATCCCGGCCGGGCGCGTGCGCGAGCTGCACCGCTTCGCCGCGACCGTGCGCGAGCTCGCCGCGCGGTTTCGCGAGCGCCGGCCCGACGTGATCCTCAACTGGGCCGCGAAGACCCAGCTCTACGGCGCGCCGGCCGCCGCGCTCGCCGGGATGTCCGACCGCGTCGTCTGGTGGCAGCACTCGATCGCCGACCGTCACTGGATCGACCTCGCCGCGAACCTGCTCCCGGCGCAGGCGATCGCCTGCTACTCGAGCGCCGCCGCCGAGGCCCAGCGGCGGCTGTGGCCGCGCCGGCGCACGGTCGTCATCCCGGCCGGCGCGCGCCCGCTCGCCGCCGGCGCGCCGGCCGCGCCGCTGCGGCTGCCGGCCGAGGTCCCGATCGTCGGCATCGTCGGTCGTCTGCAGCCGTGGAAGGGGCAGGACCGCCTGCTGCGCGCGCAGGCGCTGCTGCGCGCGTCCGGGCACCCGCTGCATCTCGTGATCGTCGGCGGCGACTCCTACGGGCTCTCGCCCGAGTACGCCGCGTCGCTGCCCGCGCTCGTCTCCGAGCTCGGGCTCGAAGGCGCCGTCACGCTCGTCGGCGAAGTCGCCGACGCGATGCCGTACATCGAGCGCATGGACGTGCTCGTCAACGCCTCCGATCCGGAGCCGTTCGGGATCGTCCTCGTCGAGGGCATGGCCGCCGGCCTGCCGGTGGTCGCCGTCGATGCCGGCGGCCCGCGCGACATCGTCGAGCACGAACGCACCGGTCGGCTCGCGCGCTCGGGCGACCCCGCCGACCTCGCCGCCGCGCTGCAGCCGCTGCTCGCCTCGCCCTTGCTGCGCCGCTCGCTCGGCGCCGCGGCGCTCGAGCGCTTCAATCGCGAGTACACCGACGAGGCAGTGCGCCGGCGCTTCTTCGCCGCGCTTCAGCAGCTCGTCGAGGAGCGCGAGGCCCACCGCGCATGAACACCGGCACTCCACCGCGTGAGGTGACGATCGTCGTCCATCACGTCGGTCCCGTCGGCGGGATGGAGCGCGTGCTCTCCGAGCTCGCGCTCGGCCTGCGCGCGCGCGGCTACGAGGTGACGGTGATCGCCACGGCTGCGATCTGCCGCCGGAGGCGGGCGTGAGGTTCCGGCGCGTGCGCGGGCCGAGCCGTCCGTTCGTGATCAGCGAGCCGTGGTTCATGCTCGCCGGCAGCCTCGCCGTCAGGCGCTGGCGACGCGGCGTCGTGCACGCCGTCGGCGCGATCGTGCTCAACAGGGTCGACGTGATCGCGATCCACTACTGCCAGCAGGTCGGCCCGGCCACGCCGAGCCGCTCGAGCTGGGCGTTCCGCCTCAACGCGAGCGTCGCCGCGCGGCTCGGCCGGCTCGCCGAGCGCGTCTGCTTTCGCGTCGATCGCCCGCGCCGCGTCGTCTGCGTCTCCGAGGGCGTCGCCGACGAGATCCGCGAGCACTTCCCGGCGCTCGCGAGCCGTACCGTGACGATCCCCAACGGCGTCGACACCGACGCCTTCGCGCCGGGCGCGCGCGCCGGCGAGGCGGCCGCCCTGCGCGAGCAGCTCGGCATCGCACGCGAGCGGCGCGTCGCGATCTTCGTCGGCAGCGAGTGGCAGCGCAAGGGGCTCGAGCCGGCGATCCGCGCGTTGCGCGAGGCGCCCGAGTGGGATCTGCTCGTCGTCGGCAGAGGCGACAGCGAGCGCTACGAGCAGCTCGCCGAGCGCCTCGGCGTCGCCGGTGCGGTCCACTGGATCGGCGTATCGCGCGACGTCGCCCCGCTGTACGAGCTCGCCGACGCGCTCGTCTTCCCGACGAGCTACGAGGCCTTCCCGCTCGTCGCGCTCGAGGCCGCCGCGAGCGGCCTGCCGATCCTCGCGACCCCCGTCAACGGGATTCGCGAGCTCGTGCGCGACGGCGAGAACGGCTTCCTGATCCGTCCCGACGCGGGCGACATCGCCGCACGGCTGCGCGAGCTCGACGCCGACGCCGCGCTGCGCGAGCGCTTCGCCGTCGCCGCGCGCGCCTCCGCGCTCGACTACACCTGGGCGAAGATGGTCGAGCGCCACGACGAGCTCTACGAAAGCCTCGCGACGGCGCCCGCCGACGGTCGCGGCCGCGGCTGACCAAGGCTTGCGAGGGCTAGTCGAGGCTCGCGAGGATGTCGGCGACGAACGCCTGCATCCGGCGCTGCTGCGCGCGGCGCTCGAACGGCGCACCGCCGGCCGCGAGCGCGGCCTCGTGGCGGCGATCGATCTGCTCACGGCTGAGTCCTTCGAGCAGCTCCGTCAGCGAGTCGACGAACGCCGCGCTCCACGGCGCCGCGCCGCGCACGCGCCACACCTCGCCGTCGTCGAGGTCGTAGGCGAGCGGCGTCTCGCCGGTGATCACCGGCAGCCCGGCAGCGAGGTACTCGCTGAGCTTCGTCGTGTAGCGAAACGAGCCGACGCGATCGACGCTCTGCGAGAGGCTGCCGACGTCGAACGCCGCGAGGTGGTCGGCGACGAGCTCGGGCGCGACGCGGCCGGGGAGCACGACGCGCGTGCCGAGCTCCTCGCCGGCGAGCTCGCGTAGATGCGCCAGGCCGTCGCCGTCGCCGACGATGCACGCGACCAGGTCCGCGCGGTCGGTGCGGCGCACGGCCTGCACGAGCTCGGCGCCGTAGACGTAGCCGACGCGCTCGTTCCAGTGCAGCGAGCCGGCGAGCCCGACGACGATCGCCTCGGGCGCGATGCCGAGCTCGGCGCGAATCCGCTCGCGCGCGCCCGCTGCGGGAGCGTTGCGCGCCCAGCCCGGAGCCGTCATCGCGCGCGGCGCGCCGAACGTCAGCGCGCGCCCGACGAGGTACGGCGTCCAGCCGACGAAGCCGGCGCAGTTGCGGCACAGCAGGCGCTCGTACGCGCCGCCGAGCGCGCCGAGCAGGCGCGAGTGCAGGCCGAGGAACGGGCCGACGGCGTCGCCGCTGCAGACGATGTACGGAACCCGCAGCAGCGCGTGCGCGAGCAGCAGCGTCAGGCCGCCGGCCGTCCCGGTTCCCTCCATCACGATCAGGTCGGGACGGCGCGCGCGAACGCCGCGCAGCAGTCGCAGCGCCGAGCGGAGCTTGTGCGCGCGATCGAAGTCGAGCTCCTCGAAGTCGAGACCGGCGAGCAGCGTGCGCAGGCGCTCGGCGTCGGTGTGCGCGCGGCCCTGCGTCGCCAGGCAGAGGATGCGCGCCGGCTCCGTCCGCGCCGGCGCGGTTCGCGCCGGCTCCGTCCGCTCGCCCGTCGCTGGATCGGCGCGCTGCCTCACCGACCCATTCTACGGTCCGCGCGTGCCCGACCAGGAGCCGTGCACGCGCGATTGCCCTGGTATCGCGGGGGTTGACCCGGCGCTACTCTTTAGCTGCCGAAAAGCGCCGCGCATATGATGGCGAGCCCTCGGACGGCCCGGGACGGACCCCTCCAAGTCGATGAACGAACCAACCGATGCCAACGCCATCTTCGCTCCGATCTGGCGGCGTAAGTGGCTGATCCTCGCTGTCGGGATCATCGTGGCGGCGGCGAGTTATCTCTATTACAAGCGCGAGAAACCCGTCTACCAGGCCTCCACGCAGGTGTTCCTCGGCGCCGGCGCCGAAGAACAGGCGCCGAGTGAAAAGTCGGGCGGCAAGAACAAGGGCAGTCAGCTGACCGACCAGGCGGCCGTGATCAACACGATCATCGTCGAACAGGTGCGTCGCAGGCTGCGCGCCGAGCACAAAGCGCAGATGATCCACGGCGCCAAGGTGAAAGCGAAGGCGCCGGAAAAGAGCGAATTCATCACGATCACCTCCGAAGCGCATTCCGGCAAAGCCGCCGCGCTGCTCGCGAACCTCACCGCGCAGGCGTACATCAGGCGCCAGACCGACAAGCGCGAGCGCGGGATCGAAAAGGCGATCGCGATCGACCGGCGCCAGCTGCACCGGATCGAAGCGGCCGCGATCGCGCAGGCCGAAAAACCGAAGAAGACGGCGAAAGGCAAAGGCGGCTCGAGCAGCTCGAGCGGCTCGAGTGCCGGCTCGCAGAGCGCCTCGAGCGTGATCCAGGAAGCGACGCTCAGCTCGAAGATCAACCAACTCGAATCGAGCCTCGGCGCGGCCACCGCGCAGCAGGTCAAGCCGGCCACGTCGAAGACCGCGCTGCTGCTCTCGCCGAAACCGCGCAAAGACGCGATCTTCGGGTTCGTCATCGGGATCGTGCTCGCCGCGATCGCCGCCTATGCCTTCAGCCGCTTCGACCGCCGGCTGCGCTCGCTTGCCGCGATCGAGTCCGTCACCCATCTGCCGCTGCTCGCTGCGCTGCCGAAGGTCCGCCAGCCGATCGTGCGCAGCGGGCCGGCGCCGCGGCCGTCGGTTCGATTGCTCGAGCCGCTGCGGCGGCTGCACACGGCGCTGCAGCTGAGCGAGGGCGCCGCGGGCGGCGCGCACGGCAACGCCCGTGTGCTGCTGTTCGTCAGCCCCGATCCCGGCGACGGCAAGTCGACGATCGTCGCCGACCTCGCGCTCGTGATGCGCGACGCGGGTGAGCGCGTCGCTGTCGTCGAGGCCAACTTCCGCCGTCCGGTCCAGGCGAGGCTGCTCGGCCTCGACGGCGAGGGTCGCCTCGCGCTCGCGCTCGCCGGCAGGATCGGCGTCGAGGAGGCGACGCAACGCGTCACGCCGGCGGTCCCCGCCGATCTCGCCGTCGAGGGCGACGGCGGGGTCGCGACGGCGACGCAGGCCGAGGTCGGCTCGCTGTTCGTGCTCGCCGGCGATCGCTCGGCGCCGAACCCGCCGGCGCTGCTCGGGGGCGAGGCGATCGGCGACCTGTTCCGCTCGCTCGCCGAGCGCTTCGACTACGTGCTCGTCGATGCCCCCTCGCCGCTCGAGTACAGCGACGTCATCCCGCTGCTCGGCAGCGTCGACCAGATCGCGGTCGTCGCGCGCGCGGGTCACGCTCGCGAAGCCTCCGCGCAGCGTCTGCGCCAGCTGCTCGAACGGCCCTCGTGCGCGCCCGTCGCGGGCGTCGTCGCGAACTTCGTCGCGCCCGGCGATCTGAAGCGCTACGGCTTCTCGGTCAATGGGCGCTGGCGCGGCAGCCGACCGACAGCGCGATGAGCGCCTTCCGCCCAGGCTCGCGGGCGGTCCTCCCCGGTCACCCCGACGTGATCGAACGGCGGCTGAGCGACCTGTTCGTGACCGGCCTGAGCGCGCTGATCCCGGCGGCGCTCGCGCTCGCCGTGACGATCGCGCTGCCCTCGGCGAGCCTGCTGCTCGTGCTCGCGGTGATCGCCGGCGCGATCGGGATCGTCGCGCTGATCGTCTGCGCCCGGCTCGAGGTCACGGTGACGCTCGTGCTGCTCTACCTCGGGCTGCTCGACGGGCCGGTCAAGCTGCTCACGAACACGCGCGAACTGACTGCCTCGATCTCCGACGTGATCATCCTCGCGGTCTGCCTCGGCGCGCTGATGCGGCTGGCCGTGACGAGGCAGCGGATCACGATGCCGCCGCTGTCGGGCTGGGTACTCGCGTGGGTCGTGCTCGTCGTCGTCAACGCGTTCAACCCGCGCACCGAAGGCATCCTCCATGTCCTCGGAGGCTTTCGCCAGCAGCTCCAGTTCGTCCCGTTCTTCTACTTCGGCTACGTGCTGATGCGCTCGAAGAAGCGCTTCCGCCAGCTCTTCATCATCGTCGGCGTCCTCGCGCTCGCCAACGGCGTCGTCGCGGCCTACCAGACGGAGCTCAGCCCGTCGCAGCTCGCCGGCTGGGGGCCCGGCTACCACAACCTGATCTACCCGGCCGGCAGCGGGTCGGCGCGCGTCTACTTCAGCGAAGGCGAAGCGCGGGTCAGACCACCCGGACTGGGCGCGGAGGCGGGGTCGAGCGGCGCCGTCGGACACGTCGCGCTGCCGATGTGCCTGGCGCTCATCGCGCTCAGCCGGCGACGGAAAAAGTGGATCGCGACGCTGCTCGCGCTCGGGGCGATCATGGCGGTCATCGTCGGCCTGGGACGGCTGCAGCTGATCGGCGCGGGACTCGGCGTGGTCGCGTTCGTCGGCCTGACACTGCTCTCGGGGCGACAATTCACGCGAACGCTCGGGACGATCCTCGCGGTCGTCGTGCTCGCGATCCCGGTCGGCGCGATCGTCGTCTCCTCGCTGCGCAGCGGCACGTTCAAGCGCTACGAAAACATCGGCACCTCCTCGCAGACGACGCTGCACAAGGAAGCCGCGTGGAGCAAAATCCCGAAGTACGTGGAGGTCTCGCCGTTCGGCTTCGGCCTGGGCAACAGCGGTGCCGTCAGCGGGTTCGGCGGCAACGCGAACAAGAACCTCATAGAAGGTCACGGCTTGACCTCGGAGACCCAGTACAACGTGCTCGTGAAGGAACTCGGACTGCCCGGCCTGATCCTCTGGCCGCTGCTCGCGATCTACATCAGCCTGCTCGTCGCGCGCCGGATCCGCAAAGTCCGCGACGGCGAGCTCGCGGTCTGCCTGGCCGGGACGATCGCGGCGTTCGTCGCGCTGCCGATCGAGGGCTCCTCCGGGTTTGTCAGCGGCGGCGTGGCGGGCGGCGCCTACTACTGGTTTGCGATCGGAGTCGTGGCGTATTGGTTGTGCGGGTCGCGCCCGGCGATCGCGCAGGGAGAGGAGCCGCGTCCGGTGCGCATCGAGCCGGCGCAGGTGCCCGTGGGGGGTGGCGATGCCGCGCCTGCGCCCGCGTAGCTCCACCGCGCAGACGGCCGCCGAGGCGGCCTCGACGCGCGAGCGTCTGAGCCTGCTGATCGGTGACCGCCGCGGGCTGATCGCGCTGCTCGCCGGCTGCTCGGTGCTGTCGGGCTTCACCGAAGCGGCGACGCTCGCGCTCGTCGCGCAGCTCGCCGTATCGGTCGTCGGCGGCGCGCACAAGCTGGCGCACTCGCGCACGCTCTCGCTGCTCGACATCCACGCGAGCCAGGGCCGGCTGATCTTGATTGCGGCCGGCTTCGCGCTCCTGCGGCTGCTGTTCCAGATCCCGCTCTCGGTGCTGCCGGCGCGGATCTCCGCGAGCGTGATGGCGCGCCTTCGCGGCGAACTGTTCGATGCGTTCAGCCACGCCTCGTGGACCGTGCAGTCGAGCAGCACCGAGGGGAAGCTGCAGGAGGTGATGACCAACCAGGTCCAGCAGGCCGTGCTCGGCGTCAGCGGCACGACGGGCCTGATCACCTCGGTGCTCCAGTTCCTCGTGCTGATGGGCACCGCGCTCGCCCTGAACGTCCTCGCGGCGGTCGTCGTCGGCGCGATGACCATCGTCCTGTTCACGCTGCTGCGCCCGATGCGCTCGCGCGGCGGCAGCTACGCGCACGCGCTCTCGCGGGCGCAGGTGCAGTACGCGGGCGACATCGCCGAGAGCAACCGCCTCGCCGAGGAGGCCCACGTGTTCGACGCCGGCGCGAGCCAGCGCGCACGGCTGGCGCAGGCGATCGACCGCTCGCGGCACTGGTACTTCCGCGCGCAGGTCCTGCAGCGGCTCGTATCGAACGTCTACCAGAGCCTGATCTACCTGCTGCTCGTCGGCGGGATCGGCGCGCTCTATGAGATCGGCGGCAGCCACGCCGGCGCGCTCGGCGGCGTCGTGCTCGTGCTGCTGCGCGCCGGGATGGCCGGCCAGCTGATCCAGGGCTCCTACCAGACGCTCGTGCAGGCGATCCCGTTCGTCGAGCGCGCGCAGGAGACGCTCGCCGGCTATCGCGAGAGCGCCGAGCAGGACGGCGGCGTGCCGCTCCCGTCGATCGAGACGGTCGGCTTCGAGCGCGTCTCCTTCGCCTACAACCCCGAGACGCCGGTCCTCACCGACGTCAGCTTCACCGTGCGCAGCGGCGAATCGATCGGCATCGTCGGCCCCTCCGGCGCCGGCAAGTCGACGCTCGTGCAGCTGCTGCTGCGCCTGCGCCGCCCCGTCGACGGTCGCTACCTGATCAACGGCGAGCCGGCCGAGAGCTTCGCGCGCGGGGACTGGTACAGGCACGTCTCCTACGTGCCGCAGGAACCGCGCCTGCTGCACGCCTCGGTCGCCGACAACATCCGCTTCTTCCGCGAGATCGACGACGCGCGAGTCGAACGCGCGGCGCGCCTGGCCCGGATCCACGACGACATCGTCGGCTGGTCGAAAGGCTACGAGACGATCGTCGGCCCGCGCGCCGACGCGGTCTCCGGCGGTCAGCAGCAGCGCATCTGCCTCGCGCGTGCGCTCGCGGCCGACCCCGACGTGCTCGATCCTCGACGAGCCGACGAGCGCGCTCGACCCGCAGTCGGAGGCATTGATCAGCGAGTCGCTGGAGGCGCTGCGCAGCAGAGCTGACGCTGTTCATCGTCGCCCACCGGATGTCGACGCTCGAGATCTGCGACCGCGTGATGGTGATCGTCGACGGGCGCATGGCCGGCTTCGACACAAAGCCGCGCTGCAGCGCGACAACCCCTATTACCGCTCGCGCCTCGCAGCTCGCGACCGCCGGCGCCGGCGAGGCTCCGGCTGCAGCGCCGGCTCCCGCGCCCGTGCCGGTCGAGCCCCAGCGGTGAGCTCGTGGACGCGCTGGTCGCGACGCCGGTGAGCCCGCCGATGGCCGGTGCGATCGACCTCACACGCCCGGAGTCGCTCGTTGGCACGATCCCCGACTTCTTCATCGTCGGCCATCCGAAGTGCGGCACGACGGCGCTCTACGAGATGCTCCGTGTGCACCCGCAGATCTTCATGCCCGAGCGCAAGGAGCCGTGGTTCTTCGGCGAGGAGCTGCACGACGCCGTCCCGCCGCGGCCCGGCGGCACGCCGCGGACGCTGCGCGAGTACGCCGAGTGGTTCGCCGCCGCCGAGCCCGGCCAGGTCGTCGGCGAGGCGTCGGCCTACTACCTGTGGTCGCACACCGCCGCGGCGAACATCGCGCGCGTGAACCCCGATGCACGGATCGTCGCGATCCTGCGCGAGCCGGCGAGCTTCCTGCACTCGCTGCACCTGCAGTTGCTCGAACAGTACACCGAGGTCGAGAGGGCATCGGCCCGCGCGCTCGCGCTCGAGCCCGAGCGCCGCCGGGGCCGGTCGGTCCCGCGCTACACCTACTGGCCACAGATGCTGCTCTACTCGGAGTTCCTCCATTACCGCGAGCAGCTCGAACGCCTCCACGCCGCCTTCCCCGCCGAGCAGGTGAAGATCCTGATCTACGACGACTTCCGTGCCGACAACGATCGCACGGTGCGCGAGGTGCAGCGGTTTCTCGGCGTCGAGGGTCTCGGCGCTGTCGAGGCCGTGCGCGCGAACCCGACGGTGCGCCCGCGCTCGCAGCTGCTCAACGAGGCGGTGCACGCGATCGGGATCGGGCGCGGCCCGGTCTCGCATGCGGTCAAGGGCGCGATCAAGGCGGTCACGCCGGCGGGCCCGCGACGGCGCGCGCTCTACGCATTCCAGCGCCGCGTCGTGTTCGGCCCGCCGCGCGAGCCCGACGAGCGTCTGCTGCACGAGCTGCGCGTGCGCTACAAGGACGAGGTCGTGGCGGCGAGCGAGTACCTCGGGCGCGATCTCGTCGAGCTGTGGGGCTACGACCGGCTCTAGGGAGGGGGGACGGCGATGAGACGCCCTGTGTCAACCCCCAGCCGCGAGAACCCTCTCGAGGGCTCGATGCCGATCAGGCTCATAAACCGTGCCGTCCTGCCAGCAGCGCCAGATCACACGCGTCCAGGCACGTCCGAGGATGCGGATCGCGTGAGGATGATCGGCTCCGCGAGCACGCGCTCGTTGATAGACGTCCTTGGCCCAGGGATGCCAGTGGCGAGTGCTGTCGGCGAGCACGCCGACGTGGGCGCGCAGGCGCTTGTCACAAGCCCAGCGAAAGCTGGCACTCGTGCGCTTGCCCGACTGGATCGTGACCGGCGCCTGACCGGCGTCGGCGGCAAGCGAGTCCTTCGTGGGATAGCGAGCGCGGTTGTCGCCGATCTCGGCCAACAGGCCGGCGGCGGTGATGACGCTCTTGCGATCGCGAAAGAAGGCGAGGAAGAGCGCTCCGTCGGAGTGGGCTTTGACGGCTCCGGCGATCTGGCTGGTGAGCTGGCTGATCTGCTCGACGATCGGCCTGAGCGCGGCAACGAGCCCGAGCACGGCGTCGCGGCGCGCCTGCGCCTCGAGCTCGCCGACGCTTGCCCGGGGAGCGTCTCTGAGCCGCTGAAGCAGCTCGGCGGGCGATCTGCGCCCAGAGTAGGCGTGGCGCGCGAGGAAGCCTTCCAGTCGCTTCTCGCCGAGCCCGCGGGTCTCCTCGGGGCTCGCGTAGCGCTGAAGGAACGCGAGCGCGATCGGGCTGTCCACATCGGCGAAGATCCGCGCGGCGCCGGGCCAGCAGGCCTCAAGTTGCGAGCGCAGCTGGTTGGCGAGCTGAACGCGCGCCTTGACGAGATCCTCGCGGGTGCGCACGAGCGCCCGCAGCGCGAGCGTCTCATCGCCACACGGCGCAAGCGCCGGGAAGCGGTGGCGATCGGTGCGCGCCAGCTCGCACAGGACCATCGCGTCGAAGCGGTCGTCCTTGCCCGCGGCCGCGCGGAAGCGATCGCGCGCGGCCTTGATCTGGTTGGGGTGGATCGCAAGCACCTGGACGCCGCCGGCCAGCAGGCGCCCGACGAGCAGGCCGTCGGGCCGCTCGATCGCGCAGAGCTCGACCTGATGGTCTCTGAGCAGCTCCACGAGCGCGACGATGCCGCGCTCGTCGTGAGCGAAGCGCTCGGTCGCGAGCACCCCGCCCAACTCGTCGGTGATGTGCACGTCGTGCCACTCACTCGCCCAGTCGATCCCGCTGATTGCGCCCACAGATCCTCCTCCTGTCTCGAGGTTCGTTTCAAAGACGCCGACCAGGAGGTACCGTGGCGAGTGCTCATAGGCAGGCCCTCGGAGGGGCAACGCCCTGTTGTCGCTCTGGGTGCCTCACACCGCCGGGAGGCGCATGTCTCATCGTGGCCGTCTAAGCGGCTAGCGAGCGAGGCGCTCTCCCGGCGGTGGTCAGCTATGTGCGCTGAGCAGTCTCGGCCTCGCCCTCCCTGCGGTCGGGCGAGATCTCCCTCTCTCGGAGAGAAAAGGAGAGCAACCTCGACGCTCAACGACGTAGAGGTTCTCCTATGAGCAGGCAGAGCGAGGCGGCGACGCGCGCGCCCGACTTCTTCATCGTCGGCCAGCCCAAGTGCGGCACGACGGCGCTGTACGAGATGCTGCGCCGCCACCCGCAGATCTACATGCCCGAGCTGAAGGAGCCGCGGTTCTTCGCGCGCGAGCTGCAGCCCGCCGCGCGGCGAGGCGACGCGAGATCGCGCGCGCCGCAGACGCTCGAGGAGTACCTGGCGCTGTTCGCGCCGGCGCGGCCCGAGCAGCGCGCGGGCGAGGCGTCGCCGTCTGTACCTGTGGTCGCAGCACCGCCGCGCGCGCGCATCGCCGCGCTGCAGCCGGCGCGCGCGGATCATCGCGATCCTGCGCGAGCCGGCGAGCTTCCTGCGCTCGCTGCACCTGCAGCTGCTGCAGACCCACGTCGAGACGGAGGAGGATCTGCGCAAGGCGCTCGCGCTCGAGGACGCGGCGCCGGGGCAGCCGCAGATCCCGCGCGACACCCGCGGCCGCGGCGCTGCAGTACTCCGAGCACGTGCGCTACGTCGAGCAGCTGCGCCGCTACCACGCGGTGTTCGGACCGGAGCAGGTGCTGGTGCTGATCTACGACGACTTCCGCGCCGACAACGAGGCGACGGTGCGCGCGGTGCTGCGCTTCCTCGAGGTCGACGACACGCGCCGCGTCGAGCCGACGGAGGCCAACCCGACCGTCCGCGTGCGCTCCCGGCGCGTGCACGAGCTCGTGCGCGCGGTGTCCGTCGGGCGCGGGCCGGCTCGCGCGCGCCGTCGAAGGCGACGGTCAAGGCGCTGACGCCCCGGCGCGGTGCGGCGCGGCGCGCTGCGACGCCGCTCCGGCGCCGCGTCGTCTACGCCGAGCCGCGGCGCCGCCCGACGAGCGGCTGACGGCGCGAGCTGCGCCGCCGCTTCAAGGGCGAGGTGGTGGCGCTCGAGCGAGTACCTCGGACCGCGACCTGTTGAGCCAGTGGGGCTATGACGGCGTCGGCTTGAGCGCTGACGCGCGCCGTCGCGCGCGCACGACGCGGGTGCCCGACTTCTTCATCGTCGGGCACCCCAAGTGCGGCACGACGGCGCTGTACGAGATGCTGCAGGCGCCACCCGCAGATCTACATGCCCGAGCTGAAGGAGCCGTGGTTCTTCGCCAGCGACATGCGCCGCGCTTTCAGCCGCCGCGGCCGGCCCGCTGCCCGGACGACGCTCGAGGAGTACCTCGCGCTGTTCGACGCGGCGCGAGCCCGAGCAGCGCGTCGGCGAGGCCTCCTCGTCCTACCTGACTCTCGCGCGCCGCCGCCGGCGCGGATCGCGCGAGGCTGCAGCCGGACGGCGCGGATCATCGCGATCCTGCGCGAGCCGGCGAGCTTCCTGCGCTCGCTGCACCTGCAGCTGCTGCAGACCCACGTGGAGAGCGACGAAGGACTTCGCGCCGGGCGATCGCGCTCGAGGCCGCCAGGCGCGAGGGCAGGCGCGTCCCGCGCCGCTCGCACCGGCCGCAGCTGCTGATGTACTCCGACCACGTGCGCTACGTCGAGCAGCTGCGCCGCTACCACGAGCGTGTTCGCGCCGCGAGCAGGTGCTGGTGCTGATCTACGACGACTTCCGCGCCGACAACGAGGCGACGGTGCGCCGGGTGCTGCGGTTCCTCGACGTGGACGACACCGTGCCGGTCGACGCCGGTCGAGGCCAACCCGACGCGTCGCGCGATGCGCTCGCAGCAGCTCGACGAGCTCGCTGCAACGTGTGTCTCGGTGGGCGCGGGCCGGCATCTCGCGCGCGGCCAAGCGCGCGCCTGAAGGCGCTCACGCCGCAGCGGCTGCGCCGCGACGCGCTGCGCGTGACCGCACGGCGCCTGGTCGTCGGCAGGCCGACCGCGGCGCCCGACGAGCGAGTTGATGCTCGAGCTGCGCCGGCGCTTCAAGCCGGAGGTCGATCGCGCTCAGCGAGTACCTGCGAGCGCGACCTCGTCAGCGCTGTGGGGCTATGACGACGCTCGGCTGAGACGCGCCACGCGGCGGCCAGACGACGGCCGTGGCGCGACCGCCGTGCGGCAGCGGCGCTGGCGCGCAGGCGGCACGCGAGCGCGCGACCAGGGCAGGGTGGGCGCTGCCGAACCGGGCACGGTGGCCGTCACCGTGCCCGGCGCGCGCGTCGGCGACGGGCGGCCTCGGGCGTGCCACCTGCGACGGAGATCGCCGAGCGCGCTCGACGCGCGCGCGGGCAGCCCGGCGACCTGTGATCGTCTGCGCGCTCCGACAGCGCGGGTGTCACTCAACGTCGCGGCGCCGTCCCGCGCAGCGAGTCTGCGTTGCGCTCGGCGCGCCCCGGCGAGCGCGCTCGGCGCGCTGCACCTGACCGCGCTGCTCGCCCTCGCCGTGGCGCGTGTGGGACGAGGGTCGAGTTCGACGCCTACGCCGCGCGCGGCTGCCGCGCGGCCGAGCACCTGATCGCGTTCAACGGCCAGGCCCTGGCGCAGTTCGCGGCGGCGCGGCGGGCCGGCTACGAGTCGCGTCGCGCTGATGTCGGCCAACTCCGCACCTGCGGCGCGTGGTCCGCCAGCACGCGCGCGCTCATCGCCAGTACCCGCTGGAGGGCTCGTGGGCGACGCACCTGCTCGGGCGCAACCTCGCCGAGTACGAGCAGGCGGACCGCATCTACGTCGCCTCGCGCTACGTCGTGGGAGTCGTTCCTCGAGCAGGGCGTCCCGGAGGAGACGCTCGCGACGTTCCCGCTGACGCCCGACCCGCGCTACCGCCCGCGCCGGCGAGCAGCGCGACGCCGCCGCCGCGACCTTCGACGTCGTCTACGTCGGGCAGCCTCGTCGTCGCACAAGGGCGTGCCGCTGCTGGTCGACGCCGTGCGCCGCCTGCCCCACGCGGACCTGCGGCTGACCTCGTCGGCGGCTGGGCGACGCGGGGCATGCGCCGCTTCGTCGAGCGCGCCGTGCGCCGGCGACCCGCGCATCGAGCGTCGGCCCGGGCGATCCGCTCGCCGCACCTGCGGCGGCGCGCGCTGTGCGTGCACCCGGCCTACGAGGACGGCTTCGCCTACGCGCCGGCCGAGGCGCTGGCTGCGGCGTGCCGGTGCTCGTCAGCGAGGACACCGGCATGAAGGAGCTGATCGACCCGGCCGTGGCGGCCTGGTCCTGCCGACCGGCGACGCTCGACGGCGCTCAGCGAGGCGATCGAGGCGGCCTACCGCGGCGAGACTGATCGGCCGCGGTGCGGGCGTGGCGATGGCGCGAGCACCGGCACCAGGCCGGACGCGGCGGGGACGCTGCTGCGTGGCTGGCGATCGGCGCCTCGACCGCACGGCCGTGCGGCGTGCGCGACCACGCCGCGCTGCTCGCCGAGCGCTCGACGCCGAGCGGCGTGCGACGCTCGCTGCACTGGCTGCTGCGCGCGAGGCGCAGGCTCGCTCGGCGCACGCGCGCGCGGAGGTCGCCGCGTGGACGCGGCGGCTGGCCGCGAGCTCGAGCCGAGCGGCCCGGACGCGGTGCTGCTGCACTACTCGGTCTTCGCTTACTCCTACCGCGGGCTGCCGCTGTTCGTGCGCCCCGATGCTCGCGGCGCTGCGCCGACCGCGGGCGCCCCGTCGTCACGTGCATGCACGAGCTCGCCTACCCGTGGCGCCGCGGCGGGCTGCGCGGCAAGGCGTGGGCGCGCGACGCAGCGGGCCGCGCTCGCGTCGCTCGTGACGCGCCTCGGCGGCGCGTGCTCGTCACCGCCGACTCGCGCGCGCAGTGGCTCGGCGTCTCGCCGCTGGCTGCCCCGCCGGCCGGTGCGCGTCGCGCCCGTGTTCTCGAACCTGCCCGCGCCCGCGCACCGCCGCGACGCGCCGCCGGTCGCGACCGGCCGACGACTCGGGCTGTTCGGCTACGCCTACGAGGGAGCTCGCGTCGCGCTCGTGCTCGACGCCGCTGCGCCTGCTGCGCGACGCGCGGGCTGCGACGCCGGCCTGCTGCTGCTCGGCGCGCCCGGGCCGCGACTCGGCGGCCGGCGCGCGGCTGGCTCGGCGGCGGCGCGTGCGCGCGGCGTCGCGAGCAGGCTGTCGCTTCTCCGGCGTGCTCTCGGCGCAGGCGCTCTCGGACGCGCTGGCGCGCTGCGAGGTGCTGCTGTACGCCGAGCCCGCCGGCCCGACCTCGCGCAAGGGCGACGCTCGCCGCCTCGCTCGCCTCGGGCCGGCCGGTCGTCGCGACTCGACGGCCGCCGCCGCTGGCGCGAGCTGGTCGGCGCCGGCGCGGCGCTCGTCGTCGCGCCGCGAGCCGGCGAGCGCTGGCCGAGTGCGATCGAGACGGCTGCTCGACGACGAGCGGCAGACGCGAGCCGCTCGGGCGCGCGCGGACGCGCCTTCGCGCGCGCGCACGATGAGCGTCGAGCACAGCCGCGCAGGTCGTCGAGCAGTGCGATCTCCGGCGCGCTCGGGCGCGGCGCCGGCTGAGCGCCGCTCAGCGCCGCTGCGCCTGCGCGATCCCGGCGCGGATCGCCGCGTCGAACTCCTCCGCGCGCGCCGTCGTAGGAGATCTCGGCGTGCAGCCTGCTCGCGCGCGAACGTGCTGCGCGCTGACCGGCGAGCTTCGCCGCCGCGAGCTCGAGCACCGCGTCGCGCATCGCGCGGCGGTCGTCGGGCGCCAGCCAGCCAGACGCCCGGCTTGCCCTCGAGGAAGTCCCAGTTCTCGCCGTGCGGCAGCGCCGCGAGGATCGGGCGGTCGGTCATCAGGTACTCGTACGTCTTCGCCGAGATGCGCCCGCCGCGCGAGCCGTCGACGCCGGCGCGGCAGCGTCAGGAAGAGCAGGTCGGCGTCGCCGAGGATCTCGGCGACGCGGTCGTGCGCGACCGCGTCGCGCACGGCGACGACGCGCTCGATTCCAGCGGCGGCGAGCGCGCGCTCGACGACGTCGCGCGGGTAGCTGGTTGCCGTAGACGCTCATGCCCAGCCGGCCCTCCCACTCGGGGTGGAGCGCGAGCGCTTCGAGCAGCGCCTGGCCGATCACCGCGGGCGAGGCGGTGCGCGTGTCGAGCTCGGTCAGCGTGTGGCGGCCGAGGCGCGTCCATGCGTCGTAGAGGCGCTTGAGCCGTCCGTTCGGCGCCTGCTGCTCGATCAGCGACCACCAGCCGGACATCGCGCCGACGTAGACGATCTCGAAGCGCTCGCCGCCCGGCGGTCGCGGGGCGAAGGCGCGCTCGTCGGCGCCGTAGCGCACGAGCTGGAAGCGCTCGCGAATCTTCTCGGGCTGGCGCGCACTGACGCTTTCGAGGTTCGTTTGCGAGACGTAGACGATCGCGTCGGCCGCGCGCGCGTAGCGATCCTCGAGCCTGCGCGCGAGGCCGTAGTGCGCGCGCGAGGGGAACTCGGGGTGCATGTCGGTGCACGTCGGCGAGTCGTCGAGGTTGAGGATCAGCGGCAACCCGGTCAGGCGCTTCAGCGCGAGGCCGACGAGACCGGCCGAGTAGGGCATCATGAAGACGACGATCGCGCGCGGGTGGCGCGCGGCGATCTGCCGGCGCGCGGCGAGAATCGCCGGCAGCACCCAGAAGATCGATTCGTCGGGCCAGACGAGCAGGTCGAGCAGCTTGCTCATGCGCAGCCGGCCGAGCGTCGCGAGCAGCCGGCGCGGACGGCGCGCGCGGACGACGACGACGTCCAGGTCCTCGCGCCCGCCCGCCTGCTCGCTCTCGGTCACGAGCGTGACGTCCCAGCGCGCGGCGAGCCGCTCGAGCAGCTTGCCGGCGCGGATCCCCGTCGGCGTCGTCTCCGGCGCGAACGACTGCGAGATGCACAGCAGCGACGGCCTCGGCTCGCCGGCGGCGCTAGGCACGTCGCTCCCAGCTTGCGCGGGCGGTCTCGTAGGCCGCGAGCAGCGCCTCGACGTGGCGGCTCTCGGTGAACCGTTCGCCGACGATACGCCTGCCGGTGAGCCCCATGCTCGCCTGGCGCTCGGGGTCGGCGAGCAGCTCGGAGAGCGCGCGCGCGAGCGCGCGGGCGTCGCCGGCGGGCACGCAGACGCCGCTGCGTCCGTCCTCGAGCCAGTCCTCGATGCCGCCGGTCGCGCTCGCGACGACGGGGCGTCCGGCCGCGTGCGCCTCGATCCCGACGAGCCCGAACGGCTCGGGCCAGCGCGAGGGGATCGCGACGATCGAGGCTTCGGCGAGCTCGCGCGCGAGCTGCTCGGGCGCGAGCCAGCCGGCGAAGCGCACGCGATCGTCGACGCCGAGCCGCCGCGCCAGCTTGCGCATCGCCTCCGCGGAGCGGCCGTCGCCGCAGATCACGAACTCGGTCTCGGCGACGCGCGACGCCGCCCGGATCAGCACGTCGACGCCCTTCGTGCGCACGAGCCGCCCGGCGAAGACGACGCGCCGGCGCCGCTCGTGCCCAGCGCCCTCGACTAGGGGGATCGTGCTGAAGAGCGGCACGATCGCGCGGCGCTGCACGCCGTTTTGCGCCATGTGGCGATCGATCGCGCTCGAGTAGGAGATCGTCAGGTCGGCGCCGCGCAGCGCCGTGCGCGCGGCGCCGGCGCGACGGTAGCCGCGCGGCAGCCAGCGCGGGTCGCGCGTGTGCGCGCACCCGCGCACGAGCAGATTCGGCACGCAGCCGGGGCCGTGCGCGCGCTGGCATTCCTCGCCGGGGCGGAAGTAGTGCACGCCGGAGGTGCACGCCGAGAAGCCGTGCACGCTGCTGAGCAGCGGCGCTCGCGCGCGCAGGTGGGCGAGCACGGGCGGCTCGTCGAACTGGTGGGTGTGGATCACCGCGTAGTCGTGCGCGAGCGCGTCGCCGACGCGACGCTCGGGGGCGAGCGTGGCATCGAACAGCCGCGCCGAGGCGTGGACGGTGATCCCCGGAGGCGGCGGCTCGGGCTCGGCGCGCGCGGCGAGCACGTGGACGTCGAGCCCGGCGCGGGCAAGCGCCTTCGCGCTCGCCTCGACGTGCGTCGCGACCCCGCCGTCCCTCGCCCAGACCGGCGTGACGAGCAGAACGGACCTTGTCATGCCGGCGATCCTAGCTACGGCGCCGGGGCGCGAGCACTAGATTCCCGGCGATGGCGAAGCTCGCATACGTGATGGGAGCCGGTCACAGCGGCAGCACGATCCTCGGCATCGCGCTCGGCAACTGCGACGGCTTCTTCTACGCCGGCGAGCTCGAGGAGTGGCTGATCAGCGCCCGCCAGCCGCGCTGGGGCGCGGCCGCGCGACAGGGCTTCTGGAGCGCGGTCGGCGAGCGCGTGCAGGGGGACGACGAGCTGCTCGGAGGAGACGTCAACCGCTGCATCGAGCGCTCCTCGGCGAGCTTTCGCATCGACCTGTGGCCGGCGCGCCGGCGGCTGCGCGGGCAGTACAGGCGCGTCGCGCGGGAGCTGATCGAGGCGGTCGCCGACGTCGCGGGCGCGCGCTGCGTCGTCGACACCTCGCACTTCCCGCTGCGCGCGCGAGAGCTGCGCGAGCTGCCCGGGGTCGAGCTCTACCTGATCTACCTCGTGCGCGACCCACGCGACGTCGTCGCCTCGAACACGCGCGAGCTGAGCGAGCACGAAGTCGCCGAGCTGCGCTGGCGGCGGCTGAAGACGAACGCCGAGCTGTGGCTGACGCAGCTGCTGTCGATCCGCACGTTCCTCAGCCAGCCGAAGGAGCGGCGGATCTTCGTGCGCCACGAGGAGTTCCTCGCCGACCCGGCGGGCGTCACGCGCCGGATCCTCGCGATGCTCGGTTCCGACGCCGAGCTGCCGGACCTCGGCGCGCTGACGGTCGGCGCGCCGCTGCAGGGCAACCCGCTGATCCGCTCGGACACGGTCGCGGTCAGGCCGGCGAACGGGCGCGTGCACCGCGACGACTTCGCGACGCGGCTGCTGCAGTCGGTCTGGGAGCCGGCGCTCGCACGGCTCTCGCCGTCGGCGGCGGGGGCGAGGGAGCACGGCGGATGAGCCTCGTCGGACGCGCGCTCGCCTCGGCGTCGCGGCGGCTGCAGCGGCCGGAGCTGCTCGCGACGTTCTATGCCGGCGCACGCGAGCTGCTGCACGAGGAGATCGCGATCGCCGCGCTGCTGCCGGCGCTGCTCGACCACGACTCGAGCTACGTCGACGTCGGCACGAACCGCGGGCAGCTGCTCGGGCAGGCGCTGCGCGTCGCGCCCGGCGGGCGCCACATCGCGTTCGAGCCGATCCCGGAACTGGCCGCGGAGCTGCGCCGGGAGCTGCCGCAGGTGCAGACGCGGCAGCTCGCGCTCAGCGCCAGCCCGGGCACGGCGGAGTTCTGCCACTTCAAGACGATGGACGGGTGGAGCGGGCTGCGTCGCAGCCCGGTCGTCAGCGACGAGCGCGGGCACCCGGAGTACATCGAGGTCGAGCTCTCGACGCTCGACGCCGAGCTCGCCGGCTGGAGCCCGCGCCTGCTGAAGATCGACGTCGAGGGCGCCGAGCTCGAAGTCGTGCGCGGCGGCGGCGAGCTGCTCGCGCGCTGCCGCCCGTACGTGATCTTCGAGCATGTAGCCGACGCGGCGGCGCTGTACGGCTCGACCTCGCGCGAGCTGTGGGACGCGCTCTCAGAGCTCGACTACGACGTCTTCGCGATCACCGGCGAGGGGCCGATCGCGCGCGAGGCGTTCGCCGCGAACGAGCGTGTCGTCAACTGGCTGGCGCGACCGCGCTCGGTGAGCTCGGCGCGCTGACTTTTACCCGGACCGGCGCCGAGCGGTGGTGCCCGCAGGCGACCCTGTAGACGGTGCTCGCCTTCGGGTCGACCGTGAACGAGTACGCGCCGGTCGCGTCGGTGAGGACGGTCGCGACGGCCGTGTAGCGACCGTCGGACCCGAGCGCGAGCAGCGTCACGGTGCGGTTGGCCCAGTCAAGCGCGACGCCGCTGATCGTCGCCGAGCCCGTCGCCGAGCCGCCGGCGCCGGGTGCGCTCGACGGCGCGGGCGTCGTCGGCGAGGTCGAGGTCGGCGAGGCCGGAGTCGGCGCCGGCGAGGCGAGCGAGGAGGTCAGCACGATCGTGACGGCGGGGTTCTGCGCCTGCGCGACGGTGTAGGTCAGTGGGATCGATTCGATGCGTTCGGTCCCGTGCGGGTGCGCGCCGGCCTTGACGCTGACATCGCCGGCGAACGTGAACCTGTGCGTGAAGCTGAAGCGGCCTTCGGCGTCGGTGCGTGTGTAGGCGAGCTTGCGCCATTCGCCGGTGGCGTAGCGGACGAAGAGCGCGACCATGCGGTCGGCCTGTTCGGGGTGGATCTGCCCGCTGAAGGTCTCGCGCACCGGTCCGCCGGCTTCGCGCGGGGCGCTCATCGGCAGCGTCGCCCCGCTTTCCTGTGGACCCTGCAGGCTGATCGCGGCGCCGACGGGCACGACGACTCGAACCGGGTGGCGTGCGGTCGGCGTCTGCAGCGTGAACGTGTTCGTGACCGTCAGCGCGGCGGTGTGGAACTGGAAGGTCCCGTCGGCGGCTGTCGTGGCCGTGCCGAGGATCGCGGCGCCGGCGCCCGCGTCGCGTTCGTGTGCGTAGACCGTCACGGTCTGTTCGCCCGCTTCGGCGGCGGTCGGGCAGCTGAGCGTGCCGGAGAGCGTCACCGCTTCGCCGGTGTTCGGCTGCGTCGGGGTCGCGCTCGCGGCGAGCGTGCAGTCCCCGTGCGTCGTGCGGGCGGGCGTGGTCGGCGAGGTCGGCGTGGGCGTGGTCGGCGTTTCGCCGCCGTGCGTTTCGCCTTCGACTTTGGGCGCGCCTTCGGCGCCTTCGGTCGGCGCCGGCTGTCCCGGAGTCGTCGTGTCGGACGCCTGCGAGCGTCCGGCCGAGCGCGCGGCGCGTTCGGCGGCTCGCTTGGCCTGGAGTTCTTCGCGTTCGGTCTTGCGCGCGGCACGCTGCGCGGACCGGGCGGCGCGCCTTGCTTCGCGGGCTTGCAGGCGGCTCTGGCGCCGCGCTTCGCGCTGCTGGTCGCGTTGCTGCTGGACCTGCGCTCCGTGCACGGGGGCGGCCGAGGCGACCGAGGGCGTCGTGGCGGTGACGAGCGCGCAGAGCAGCGCGAGCAACGTCAGGATCGTGGCGGTCCGGCTCGGCTGGTGTCTCACGGCTTGTCTCCTTGCTCGGCTCGAGCCTCGTACGGCCCCGCGATTTGTCACATCCGGTTTCTCGCGTCCTTATCGGCAACCGCGAGGGTCGCCTTGAGGAGGTTTTGCCGCGGTTCGCGCCCGACGACTGGCGTCTGAGCGGATCATCTATGTTGCGCCGGTGTGCGGAATCGCAGGGAGCACGCGGGACCCCTCCGGCCGCGCCGTGGCGCAGATGTGCGCGATGCTGCGGCATCGCGGTCCCGACGACGAGGGGATCCACAGCGACGCGCCGGCGGAGGTCAGCATCGGCGCGCGGCGCCTCTCGATCATGGACCTCGCCGGCGGGCATCAGCCGCTGTGCAACGAGGACGGGACGGTCTGGGCGGCGTTCAACGGCGAGATCTACAACCACCCGAAGCTGCGCGAGGACCTGCGCGCGCGCGGGCACAGCTTCGCTACGGGCACCGACACGGAGGTGCTCGTGCACCTCTACGAGGAGTACGGCGACGCGATGGTGCACGCCCTGGAGGGGATGTTCGCGTTCGCCGTCTGGGACGCGCGCGAGCGGCGCCTGCTGCTCGCGCGCGACCGCTTCGGCGAGAAGCCGCTGTTCCTGCACGAGCGGGACGGCGAGCTGCTGTTCGCCTCGGAGGTGACGGCGCTGCTCGCCGTCGAGCCGCGGCTGCGCGAGCTCGATCCGTACGCGCTCGACGCGTTCTTCGTGTTCGCCTACGTGCCGGGGCCGGGGACGATCGTCAAGGGTGTGCGCCAGCTCGCGCCCGGGCAGGCTGCTGAGCTGGACGCGCGTGGGCGGCTGCGCACGAGCGCGTCTGGTGGTCGCCACCGGCGGTTGACGCGCCGCGCCGCGAGTCGGCGCGCGAGCTCGCGGCCGAGGTGCGCGAGCTGTTCGAGGAGTCGGTGCGCGCGCGGATGGTCGCCGACGTGCCGGTCGGCGTGTTCCTCAGCGGCGGCGTCGACTCGACGCTCGTCGCGCTCGCGGCGGCGCGCGCGTCCTCGCGGCGGCTGCGGACGTTCACGGTCGGCTACGACGTCGGCGCCGTCAACGAGACCGAGCGCGCGCGCGCGGTCGCGCGCCACCTCGACTCCGAGCACCACGAGGTGACGCTGACGCAGGACGATGTCGCGACGCGTGTGCCACGGCTGCTCGCGAGCCTCGACCAGCCGCTCGCCGATCGCGCGACGGTGCCGCTGCACGCGCTCTCGGAGTTCGCGCGCCCGCGCGTGACGGTCGCGCTCGGCGGCGAGGGCGCGGACGAGCTGTTCGGCGGCTATCCGCGCTACCGCTGGCTCGAACGCGCGCGACGCGTGCAGGGCGCGCTGCCCGAGGTCGCGGCGCGCCCGCTGGCGGCGGCGCTGCGGCGCTCGAGCCGCTGGGCGCCGGCCGCGCGCGCTTCGAGTCGCCTGGCGCCGACGCCGATGATCGAGCGCAACCTCGACTGGGTGACGAGCGAGCGCCGCCACGGGCGCGAGGATCTCTACGGCCCGCGCCTGGCGGAGCTCGATCGCGCGCGGCTGCTCGTCGACCTGCAGGCGCGCGCGGGCGAGCTCGACGGCGGCGCGGCCGCGCGCTGGCTGATGCGCCTCGACCAGGTCCACTACCTGCCCGACGACGTGCTCGTGAAGACGGACCGCGCGAGCATGCTCGCGTCGCTCGAGCTGCGAACGGTGTTCCTGCACCGCGGGCTCGCCGAGCTCGCGGGGTCGATCGACTCCTCGGTGCACCTCGCGGGCGTCGGCAAGGCGCTCGTGCACTCGATGCTGCCGCCCGGCGTACTGCCGAGCGGCCGGCTCGGGCGCTACCGCAAGACGGCCTTTCGTGTGCCCGCCGCGCAATGGCTGCGCGGCCCGCTCGCGCCGGTCATGCGCGAGCAGTTCGCCGGCGGCGCGATCTACGAGGAGGGTTACTTCGACCGGCGCGTCGCCGAGCGCCTGCTCGGCGAGCATCAGGCGCAGACGCACGATCACAGCGACCGGCTGTGGCCGCTGCTCGCGCTCGGGCTGTGGATCGATCGCTTCGATGGCCGCGACGTCGGCTAGACGCCCGCGGGCGGGCGAGCGTCCGCGGCTGCTGATCGTGACGCCGGACTTCCCGCCGGCGCCGGGAGGGATCCAGGTCGTCGCCGAGCGCCTCGCGCGGGAGCTCGACGCGTTCGAGACGCTCGTCGTAGCGCCGCAGGAGCCTGGCGCGGGCGCGTTCGACGCGGCGTCGGGTCTGAACGTGCGGAGGGTTCGCGGCGGCGGCGCGCTGCGTGGCGGGCGCAGCGCGCTGCTCAACGCCGCGGCGCTCGCCACGGCGCTGCGGCTGCGCCCGGACGTGACGCTGAGCATGCACATCGTCGCGAGCCCGGGCGCGGCGGCGATCAAGCGCGCGACGGGGGCGCGAACGGCGCAGTACTTCCACGCCGAAGAGATCGGCGCGAGGCCGAGGCTCGCGGCGTTCGCGGCGCGCGAGGCCGACCCGTCGATCGCCGTCAGCTCCTACACGGCCGGGCTCGTACGCGCAACGGGCGTCGAGCCGCGGCGGCTGTGCGTCGTCCCGAACGGCACCGACGTGCCGGACGATCCGGCGCCGCTCGCGGCCGAGCGCCCGACGGTCGTGACGGTCGCGCGGATCGAGGAGCGCTACAAGGGCCACGACGTGATGGTGCGCGCGTTCGCGCTCGTGCTCGCGCAGGTGCCGGACGCCGAGTGGGTCGTGATCGGCGACGGCTCGCTGCGCCCGGCGCTCGAAGCGCTCGCGCGCTCCTACGGGATCGCCGGCTCGGTGCGCTTCCTCGGCGCGGTCGACGACGCGCGGCGCGACGAATGGCTGCGCCGCGCGCGGCTGCTCGCGATGCCGAGCCGGCTGCCGCCGGGCGGCTTCGCCGGCGAGGGGTTCGGGATCGCCTACCTCGAGGCCGGCGCGCACGGCAAGCCGGTCGTCGCCGGCGGCGTCGGCGGGGCGCTCGACGCCGTGCGCGACGGCGAGACGGGACTGCTCGTCGATCCGCTCGACGCGGTTGCGGTCGCCGCGGCGATCACGCGGCTGCTGCGCGAGGAGCAGCTCGCGCGGCGGCTCGGCGAGGCCGGCCGTGCGTGGGCGCGGGAGCACGCGTGGCCACTCGTCGCCGCGCGCGTGCAGGCGCTGCTGCTCGAGCTGCTGGTCGACGCGCCGTGAGGGTCCTGTACGTCAACCACACGGCGGTCGTCAGCGGCGGCGAGCGCTCGCTGCTCGACCTGTTCGAGGCGCTCGGCGATCGCGTCGAGCCGCTGCTGGCGAGCCCGCGCGGGCGCCTGCCCGAGCTCGCGCGGGAGCGCGGCGTCGCGACGACGGAGATCGTCGGCACGGCGGGCAGCCTGCGCCTGCATCCGCTGCACACGCCGCGCGCGCTCGTCGAGATGGCGCTCGCGGCGCGCCAGGTGCGCCGCGCGGCGGCGCTGCACGGCGCCGAGCTCGTGCACGCGAACTCGATCCGCGCCGGCATTGTGCTCGCGCTCGCGCGGCTCGGGCCGACGCCGACGGTCGTGCACGTCCGCGACTGCCTGCCGCCGGGGGTCCTCAGCACGGCGACGCTGCGCCTGCTCGCGGCGAGCGCGACGCGGATCGTCGCGAACTCGCGCTACACGGCGGCGTCGGTGCTCGCGGCGGCGCCGCGCGCGCGCGTCGAGGTCGTCCACAACGCGGTCGACCTCGCGCGCTTCGACCCGGCGCGGATCGGTCGCGACGCCGCGCGTGCGCGCGTGCGCGCGGCGATCGGCGCCGACGGGCGCGACCCCGCCGACGCGGAGCGCGCCGCCCGCCGCCCGCTGCTCGGCGTCGTCGCGCAGATCACGCCGTGGAAGGGACAGGAGACGGCGATCGACGCGCTGGCGCTGCTGCGCGAGGAGGGCGTCGAGGCCGACCTGCTGCTCGTCGGCTCCGCGAAGTTCGTCGCGCGCTCGACGCGCTTCGACAACGAGGACTACCTCGCGCGCCTGCGCGCGCTCGCCGCGCGCTCGGGGCTCGAGGATCGCGTGCACTGGCTCGGCGAGCGCGAGGACGTGCCCGAGCTCGTGCGCGCGCTCGACGTGCTGCTGCTGCCGTCGTGGGAGGAGCCGTTCGGGCGCGCGCTGATCGAGGCGATGGCGATGGCGGTGCCGGTCGTCGCGACGAGCGTCGGCGGTCCGCCGGAGATCGTCGAGCAGGGGCGCGAGGGCCTGCTCGTGGAGCCGCGCGACGCGCGTGCATGGGCGGCGGCGATCCGTCGCGTGCTCGACGGGCCGGAGGGCGGCGCGGCGATGGGACGGGCCGGGCGCGCGCGCGTTGAGCGAGAGTTCACATTTTCCCAGCAGGCCGATGCGATTCTCCGTGTATATGAAGGAGCAGCGAAGAAACGCGCGGGCGGCGATCCGCGAGCGGCACAATGAGCGTCCACGCCAGCTGCGCGGCGCGCTCGGCGGCGGGCCGTGAATCTTGCAATAACCGGGGGGCACCCGTAATGTTGAAACGCACGAACTCACTGTCAACCCGCCGCGGCGAGCGCCGCGCCGGCGGGCCATGTCCGATCCAGCCAAACTTCGACCACTAGCACGGATGCCCGCCACCTACCACCTTCCTCATCTGCGCACGCTCGAGGCCGAGGCGGTCCACGTGATGCGCGAGGTTGCCGCCGAGTTCGAGCGCCCGGTGCTGCTGTTCAGCGGCGGCAAGGACTCGATCGTGCTGCTGCGCCTGGCCGAGAAGGCGTTTCGCCCGGGGCCGTTCCCGTTCCCGGTGATGCACGTCGACACGGGGCACAACTTCCCCGAGGCGATCGAGTTCCGCGACCGGCGCGTCGCGGAGATCGGCGAGCGGCTGATCGTTGCATGCGTGCAGGAGTCGATCCGACGGCGGGCGCGTCGTCGAGGAGAGCGGCCCGCGCGCGTCGCGCAACGCGCTGCAGACGGTGACGCTGCTCGACGCGATCAGCGAGCACGGCTTCGACGCGGCGTTCGGCGGCGCGCGGCGCGACGAGGAGCGTGCGCGGGCGAAGGAGCGCATGCTGTCGTTCCGCGACGAGTTCGGCCAGTGGGAGCCGCAGCGCCAGCGCCCCGAGGTGTGGGCGCTCTACAACGCACGGCTTCGCAAGGGTGAGCACGCGCGCGTCTTCCCGATCTCGAACTGGACTGAGCTCGACGTCTGGCAGTACATCGCCGAGGAGCGCCTGGAGGTGCCCTCGATCTACTTCGCGCACGAGCGCGAGGTGTTCGAGCGCGACGGGATGCTCTACGCGGTCAGCCCGTTCGTGCAGATGATCGACGGCGAGCGCCGTTCTCGGCGACCGTTCGCTACCGCACGGTCGGTGACATGAGCTGCACCGGAGCGGTCGAGTCGGCGGCCGCCACGCTCGAAGCGGTCGTCGCCGAGATCGCCGCGACGGAGGTGACCGAGCGCGGGCAGACACGCGCCGACGACCGCGTCAGCGAGGCGGCGATGGAGGATCGCAAGCGGCAGGGGTACTTCTGATGGGTTTCGTTCTTGATGATCGGACGATGACTGGAGTGGGGGGCGCGTGAGCGGCGAGAGCAACGGCAACGGCAACGGGCGCGCCACCGGGTTCGGCGCGCCGGGCGCGGTCACGGCGACGGCGACCGAGGACGACGCGCGCGAGCTGTTCCGGCGGCTGACCGAGCGCCCGGCCGACCTGCTGCGCTTCGCGACGGCAGGCTCGGTCGACGACGGCAAGAGCACGCTGATCGGCCGCCTGCTGTACGACTCCAAGCAGGTCCTGACCGACCAGCTCGAGCACGTCGAGCAGGCCAGCGAGCGGATGGGCCACGACTTCCTCGACCTGTCGCTGCTGACCGACGGCCTGCGCGCCGAGCGCGAGCAGGGCATCACGATCGACGTCGCCTACCGCTACTTCGCGACGGCGCAGCGGCGCTTCATCATCGCCGACACGCCGGGCCACGAGCAGTACACGCGCAACATGGTCACCGGCGCCTCGACGGCAGACCTCGCGATCGTGCTCGTCGACGCGCGCAAGGGCGTCGTCGCGCAGTCCAAGCGCCACGCGTTCATCAGCTCGCTGCTGGCGATCCCGCACGTCGTCGTGTGCGTCAACAAGATGGACCTCGTCGACTACGACGAGGCCGTCGTTCGACGCGATCGTCGAGGAGTTCGACCGCTTCGCGGCGCGCTTGGAGATGTCGGACGTGACGTTCATCCCGATCTCGGCGCTGCACGGCGACAACGTCGTCGAGCGCTCCGAGGCGATGCCCTGGTACCAGGGTCCGCCGCTGCTGTACCACCTCGAGCACGTCCACATCGCCTCCGACCGCAACCTGATCGACGTGCGCTTCCCGGTCCAGTGGGTGATCCGCCCACCGGCCGTCGAGCGTCGCCGACTACCGCGCCTACGCCGGGCAGGTCGCCGGGGGCGTGATGCGAGCGGGCGACGAGGTGCGTCGTGCTGCCCGGCGGGCAGCGCAGCACGATCGCAGGCATCGACACGTTCGACGGGCCCGGTGCAGGAGGCGTTCCCGCCGATGTCGGTCGCGCTGCGCCTGAGCGACGACATCGACGTCGGCGCGCGGCTCGCACGATCGTGCGCCCGCAGAACCAGCCGACGCGTCTCGAACCGCTTCGAGGCGCTGCTCTGCTGGATGTCCGAGCGGCCGCTCGAGCGCGGCCGCCGCTACCTGGTCAAGCACACGACGCGCACGGCGATGGTCGGCGCGGTCGACGTCCGCTACCGGATCGACGTCGAGACGCTGCACCGCGACGAGGGCGCGACGACGCTCGAGCTGAACGACCTCGGGCGCGTGCACCTGGAGCTGAGCGCGCCGCTCGTGTTCGACTCCTACCGGCGCAACCGTGTCGACGGGCAGCCTGATCGTCGATCGACGAGGCGAGCAACGAAACGGTCGCCGCGGGCGTGATCCTCGACACCGAGGTCGATGCGCTGGACGTCGGCGGCGAAGACCGAGCGCAGCCCGAACGTGCGCTGGCAGGGCACGCGGATGACGCGCGAGCGCCGCTGGCAGACGCTCGGCCACGCCGGGCGCGACGATCTGGTTCACGGGGCTGCCGGGCGCCGGCAAGTCGACGATCGCGGCGGCGGTCGAGGAGCGCCTGATCGTCGCCGGCCAGCCGGCGTTCCTGCTCGACGGCGACAACCTGCGCCACGGCCTCAACGGCGACCTCGGCTTCGACGAGGCGGCGCGCACGCGAGAACGTGCGGCGCACGGCGCACGTCGCGCGGCTGCTCGCCGAGTCGGGCACGATCGCGCTCGTCAGCCTCGTCAGCCCGTACGCGGCCGACCGCGAGGTCGGCGGCGGCGCTGCACGCCGCCGCCGAGCTCGAGTTCGTCGAGATCTTCGTCGACGCGCCGCTGGAGCTGTGCGAGCAGCGCGACCCGAAGGGGCTCTACGCGCGCGCGCGGGCCGGCGAGCTGAGCCGGGCTGACCGGCGTCGGCGCCCCGTATGAGCGCCCCGCGGACCCCGACCTCGTGCTCGGCACGCTGCGAGGAATCGGTCGAGCGCGAGCGTCGAGCGCGTGCTCGAGCTGCTGAGCGCGCGCGGCGTGCTCGGCGCCGACTGACGCGCGCCGAGCGGCGTTCTCCCGCCGGCCGGCTGCTTCGGCCGTCCTATTTCTTGGCGTGCTTGCCGGAGCCCGGCGCGGCGTGCAGCGTCAGGCTCGGGCTCGCGCCGGACACGAGCGCGCCGCTCGGGAGCACGACGTAGGCGCGGTAGCGCCCGCTCCTGCGCACGGTGACGATCGCGCTGAAGCGCGAGGTCGTGCGCGTGCCGCGCTTGACGACGGTGCTGCCCTGCGTCGCGTATGCGACTTCCTTTTCGGACTGCCCTTTCGGCCGCACGGGCCGTTCGAGCTGGAACAGCACTTTCGCGCCGACGCGCGCCGGCGTGACGGTCCCGTACAGGCGCACAAGGCCCTTGTGCGAGGAGGTGCGCACCTTCAGCGTGACACGGACGGAGACGTGCGCGGTGACGATCGGGCTGTACTCCGGGCGCGGCGTGTCGGTCCTGACGCGCAGCTGCGTGCTCTGCGTGAGCCCGCGAATCGAGACCTCGAAGGCGCCGGCTGCGTTCGTCATGAGCGGCGTGCCGACGTCGACGAACGCCGAGAGGAACGGGTATGCGCTCGTCTGCGGCGTGATCGGCTGCAGCGCGCCGCCGGGGCCGGAGAGCGTGCCGCGCAGCACGAACGTGCCTCCGTAGGGCGTCGGCGCGGCGCCCTTCGTGCTCGCGAGGACGAACTTCAGGCGGCCTTTGGTCGCGGCGTAGGTCCGGTCGCGGCCGACGGCCGGACCGGCGGCGTTGCTCGCGACGATCCGGTAGTGCCAGCCCGGCGAGAAGCTCGCGACGGTCTGGCCGACGGGGACCGGTTTCGTGCCTTTGCCGGCCGATGCCGGCGTCGTCTGCTGCCCGTAGGCGATCGTCGGGCCGTACTGGAAGTAGTAGGTCGTTTCGAGGCCGCGCGGGTTGACGGTTCCCTGCAGCTGCGCCGAGGTGCCGTGCACGCGGGTGACGCCACCGGTCGCCGCGCGCGGCTGCGAGCTCGGTTTTTTCGCCGCGAGCGCGTTGGCGACGAGCAGCGCGAGCGCCGCCGCGGCGATCGCGAGCGCCGCGGCGCCCGGCACGAGGCTGCGGGCGAAAATCGATCTGTTCATCTGCGAATCCCCTTCCGCTCGGTCCCTGTCCGAGCATCTCGCCGCTTGTCTCGCCGTGCGTGCGCGGTCTCTATCTGAACACCGCTGCCGCCGCGAAGCTGCGGCACGGCCTCGATGATCCTATTGCGCCGCGCGCGCCGCCCGCTGCGGCTCGCGGCGCCGCTTCCGCCGGCTTTCACCAAATCGTTACGTCGGCTGCGGTCGCCTGGCTCGACCATGTGACGCGGAGCCGAAGGCTCCAGGAGCCTCCGTGTCGTGCTCCGGCGCGACGGGGGCGTGAGCGCAGCGAAGCCGGATCAAAGCAAAGTGTCGAGCGAATCGATCGCCAGCCCCCCACAGCCCGTCGGCGCGCCCGAGCCGTGCCGCGGCTGCGGCGCGCCGCTCGCGGACGACCAGCGCTACTGCCTGGAGTGCGGCGAGCGGCGCACGCCGATGAGCAGCGTGCTGCTCGGCGGCCCGCCTGCGAGCGCCGCCTCGCCGCAGGGGCCGCCGCGCGAGCCGCCGCGGATGCCGGCGGCGCCCGACGATGCGGGGCGCGGCAGCGGCGCGACGGTGATTGCAGGCGTCGGCGTGCTGCTGCTCGCGATGGGCATCGGCGTGCTGATCGGCCGCTCGGGCGGTGGCGGCAAGCAGGCCACGACGCCGGCGCCGCAGGTGATCACGGTCTCATCGGGGACGGGGTCGGCGGGGACGAACACGAGCGCATCCGAAGCGTCGGCGTTCTCCGACGACTGGCCGAGCGGGACGAGCGGCTACACGGTGCAGCTGCAGACGCTGCCGGTGACCGGTACGCAGACGAGCGCCGTCGAAGCGGCGAAGAGCGCGGCGAGCGCGAAGGGCGCGAAGGGCGTCGGCGCGCTGAAGTCCGAAGACTTCAGCAGCCTGACGGCAGGCAACTACGTGATCTACGCCGGCGTCGACCACAAGCGCTCCGAAGCGCAGAAAGCGCTCGCCGGCTTGAAGAAGAGCTTCCCCGGCGCGAGCGTCGTGAAGGTCTCCAACGGCAGCGCCTCCGAAGCGAGCTCCTCGGGCGCCGGCTCGAGCGGCTCGCCGGCGGCCGGCGGCTCGGGCAGCGGCGCGAGCGAGAGCCACCCAGCGCCGCCGGCGGCCGCCGAAGGGCTGAACAAAGCGAAGGGCAAAAGCTATGAGGAAAAATCGAAGAACCTGCCGAACGTGATCTCGACCGGATGATCGGACGCTGATCGGATGAGCCTGCTCGGAGACGCGATCGGCAGGAGCAAGCGTGTGCAGCGCGGGCCCGGCGCGACGGCGAGCGGTCCGACGAGCGTCGCGGTGCCGCCGCCGCAGGTTGCGTCCGGCGGCCAGGACAGCGAGCTGCGCCGCCGCCGCGACGCGCTCGCGCAGCAGGTGACCGAGCTGCACTGGGACCTCGGCGGCCTCGCATACGAGATGGCGATTCGCGATCACTTCCGTCTCGACGTGCTCGTGCGCCGCGCGGCGATCCTGCAGGAGCGCGACGCCGAGCTCGCCGAGATCGAGCGGCTGCTGGCGCTCGAGGACGGCGCGAGCACGGGCGCGTGCCCGGCCTGCGGCGCGCCGCACAGCCGCGGCGCGGTGTTCTGCTGGCAGTGCGGAGCGACGCTGATGCAGCGGCGCCCCGGGGGCGGCGGTGCGGCGGCGTCGGACGCCGGCGCGGATCAGTCGACGGCGGTGATGGACGCGCTGCTCGCAAGCGACGGATCGCGGCGCGAAGACGGCGAGGGCGAGCAGGCCGCGTCGTTCGCGGGGGAGTAGTGCGCTCGGCGCGCTCCGCGCTCGCGTCGCTCGACGCGCGCATCGCGCGGCTGCGCCTGCCCTCGGCGCGCGTCTCGGCGCTGCTCGTGCTCGGTTTTCTCGGCTTCGGCATCGTGATCGGCTCGGCCGTCGGCTCGCGCGCCGATGAGACGCTCGCGGCGTCGGCGAGGCCGCCGCTGCGGATCGTGCTGCCGCCGGCGAGCGCACCGGCGAGCACCACCGAAGCGAGCCCGAGCTCGAGCGAACCGCCGCCGGCCGAAGCGCAGTCGACGCCCGAACCAGCGAGCGCCGAACCGTCGGCGCCGGCCGCGAGCACGTCGACGCCGGCGGCGAAAGCGCCGGCGAGCAAATCCGGCGAAGGCGCGACGGGCGGCGAAGGCTCCGGCGGCAAAGGCGGCTCGCCGTCGTCAGGCGGCTCGTCGAAGCTGCCGGCGATCAAGCACGTGTTCGTCGTGATGCTCTCCGACGAGCCCTACGCGGCGCTGTTCGGCCCCGAATCCTCGGCGCACTACCTCTCGCGGACGCTCGAGGGCCGCGGCGAGCTGCTCGCACGCTACTACGCCGTCGCGCACGAGCAGCTCGCGAACGGGATCGCGTTGCTCAGCGGCCAGGGGCCGACGCCGGCGAGCGCGGCGAACTGCCCGACGTACGAGGCGATCGCGCCGGCCGGCGCCGGCGCCGAAGGGCAGGTGCTCGGCGAAGGCTGCGTGTACCCGTCCTCGACCGAAACGCTGCTCGGCCAGCTGCGCGCCAAGCAGCTGCCGTGGCGCGCGTACGTGCAGGGGATCGAAGAACCGCCGAGTGCGGCGCCCGCGTGCGGGCATCCGGCGCTCGGGCAGGCCGATCCGACCGCGGCGACGCCGCCGCCGGCGCAGCCGTACGCGACGTTCCGCAATTCGATCGTCTACTTCGACTCGCTCACGAGCGCGCCGAGCTGCGCCGCGCAGGACGTCGGCCTGAGCATGCTCGCCGGCGACCTCGCAAGCGCGTCGCGGACGCCGAGCTTCGCCTACATCGTCCCCGATCGCTGCCACGACGGCAGCCCCGGCCCGTGCCCGGGCGGCGGCGCCGGCGGGCTCGCCGCGGCCGATGCGTTCCTCGAAGGCGTCGTGCCGAAGATCCTCGCCTCGAAGGCGTACAAGGAAGGCGGGCTGCTCGTGATCACGAGCGACCAGGCGCCGGCGAGCGGCGCGCTCGCCGACTCGAGCTCGTGCTGCGGTCAGCCGCGCTTCCCGAACATGCCGCCGCCGAGCGGCGCCGCGGCCGGGCTCTCGCCCGAAGGCGGCGGTCAGGTCGGCGCGCTGCTGCTCTCGCCGTTCGTCAAGCCGCATACGATCAGCCAGGAACCGTACGACCACTTCTCGCTGCTGCGCACGATCGAGGACCTGTTCGAACTGAAGCATCTCGGCTACGCAGGGGGCGCGAAGGTGACCGCTTTCGAACCTTCGCTGTTCACGGCGAAACCGGCGAAATGACGAAGTGCCGTGCGCCCCGGCAGGGGTGCGGCGCGCTAGTTCGGTGAGGCGAGCAGCTCGTCGTAGGTGATCGCCTCGCGCCGGCGCCCGGCGCGGCCGAGGACCCACTCGAGCGCGAGCATGTGGCGCGGGTGCTGCAGGTCGGGCGGGTGCAGGTCGAGCCGCAGCGTGCGCCCGCAGATCAGGCTGCCGGCGCGGATCAGCGCGGGCGAGAGGGTGCGCTGCAGCGGCCCGGCCGTGCCCATCCCCCGGCGGGAGCGAGCAGGCGGCCGCGCTCGTCGCTCTCGCCGGCGCGCCGGTGCAGCGCCGAGCAGCCCGGCCCACCAGCGGAAGCGTCGCGGCAGGACGTCGCGCAGCGCCGGCGTGTAGGCGTAGGCCGGCGCGACGAAGCCGTCGGGCTCGATGCCCGGCGAGCTTCAGCACGCGCCAGCCGGCGTCGACGGCGCGCAGCGTCTCCTGCGCGTCGAGCCCGACGAACTCGCCGGTGCGCCGCGTCGGTGAGCAGAGCAGCGTCTGACGCGTGAGGCTCATGCGGCCGGTGCGCTCGTGCTGGAAGCCGTGCTGGGCGATCGCGTCGCCGGCGCGCCGGCGCTCGGCGAGCCAGCTCGTCATCGCCGGCGAGCGGTCGCCGAGCGGGTGCAGGTCGCGCGCGGGGATCACGAGCAGCGTGACGCGGTCGACGCCGTGGTCGGAGAGCCAGTCGCGGATCAGCGCGCAGCGCTCGAACGTCGCCGGCTCGATGTCGTGCAGGGCGACGGCGATCGTCGGGCGCTCGAGCGTGCTAAGCGGCACGTGCGACCTCGCTCGCGACGCCGGTGGACGCGGCCGGCTCCTCGCCGACGAGCACGCGGCGATAGCCGTCGGCGAGGCGCTCGAGCGCGCGCTCCCACGTGCGCTCGCGGACGATCGCAGGCCGCCGCGCGCGAGCCGCGCGCGCAGCTCCGGTGCGGCGGCGAGCTCGGCGACGGCGTCGGCGAGCGCACGCGCGTCGGGCGGGCAGAGCAGGCCGCCGACGCGCTGCTCGATCAGCGCCCGCGGCCCGCCGGCGGCTACGGCGACGACCGGCAGGCCGCTCGCCTGCGCCTCGAGCACGACCTGCCCGAACGTGTCGGTGTCGCTCGCGAAGAGGAAGACGTCGGCGCTCGCGTACGCGCGCGCGAGCGCGTCGCCCTCGAGCCAGCCGAGGAAGCTCGCGCGCTCGCCGACGCGCTCGCGCAGCCGCGCTTGCTCGGGGCCGCCGCCGGCGAGCACGAGGCGCAGACGTGGGTCTCGCGAGCGCGCGAGCAGGAACGCGTCGGCGAGCAGGTCGATGTTCTTCTCGCGCTGATCCGCCCGGCGTAGAGGACGTCGATCGCTCCGTCGGGCGTCGCCTGGCCGGCCGCGGCGAGCTCGCGCAGCCCCTGCTCGCGCAGCGCCGGGTCGAAGCGGCCGGTGTCGACGCCGCGGTCCCAGCGCGCGACCTGCTCGGGGCCGATGCCGAGCTCGCGAGCGCGGCGTCGGCCGCGGCGCTCGGCGAGAGCACGAGGCCGCAGGCGCCGTAGAAGGCGCGCACGCCGGCGGCCATCGCGTCGGCGACGCGCTGCTCGCCCGAGCGCAGCCCGGCGTAGGCGGCCAGCTCGGTGTGGTAGCTGCCGAGCAGCGGGATCTCCGAGGCCGCGGCGACGAGCGCGCCGACGACGCCGACCGGGCCGGGCGAGCAGACGTGGATCAGGTCGAACTCGCCGTCGGCGATCGCCTCGACGGCGGCCGGCAGGCTCGGCACGCCGATCTGCATGCCCGGGTAGTGGGGGATCTCGACGTCGGCGACCGCGGAGAGCCGCCGGTCGACGTTGGGGTCGGTGCCGATCACCTCGATCTCGAAGCCGTCGACGCCGCGCTCGCGGATCTCCTCGATCGTGCGCGTGACGCCGTGCATCGCGCCGATCCCGTCGGCGACGATCGCGACGCGCGGGCGCTCGCCGTCTCGCGCGGCCGCGAGCTTCGCGCGCTCGCGCGCGATGAACGCGGCCGCGGGCGCGTACGGGATCGCGGGGATGCAGGCCTCGAACAGCGAGCGCGGCCCCGGCGACGTCGGCCTCGCCGCGGGCGGCCGTCGAGCGCGTGCGCGACGCCGCGCGCAGCTGGCGCTCGTGCGCGCGCGTGGCGCGGCGGTGCAGGTCGGCGTGGGTGAAGCGCTCGTCCTGCATGTAGGCGACCAGGTCGGCCTCGGAGAGGTGGTCGAGCCCGACCGACGCGAGCCACGCGCGCAGCAGCGCGCGCGCGTCGGCGGGCGCGAGCGTGCCGCCGCCGTCGTCGTCCCGTGGCGCGCTCGCCCTCGCGCAGCAGGCGCTCGGCGATCTGCAGCACGGCGGCGGGGTCGGGTCGGCGGGCGCCTCCTCGCCGCCGCGGCCGAGCGCGCGCACGGCCAGCGCCATCGCCGCGTGCGCCCACTTCTCGGCGCTGCCCTGCTCGCCGCCGGCGCGACGCGCCCGGCGCGCACGTGCTCGAGGAACTCGCTGCGGCGTGCGCGCCGGCGGCGTCGCGCGTGAACGTGCGGCCGATGTCGACGCCGGCGTGGTCGTCGGAGCCGCCGACGGCGATCCCGCCGTGGGTCTCGACGTAGATCGCCGCGGGCATGTTCAGCTCGCGCGGCGCGCGAGCCGTTGCGCGTCTCCCAGACGGGAACAGCTCCGCCAGGCGGCGGCGGTGGCGCGCCGTCAGCGGCGCGCCGACGGCGTAGAAGGGGTGCGCGAGCGCGCAGGCGATGTCGCGCTCGTCGAGGTACTCGGCGCAGGCCTCGACGTCGCCGCGGTTGGCCTGCAGCCACTCGTGGTCCTCGGGCGTGATCCCGAGGCAGAGCACGTGCACGGCCTGCGGCTCGCCGCGGAAGTGCGCGGTCAGCTCCTCGGAGACGAACACGTCGGGGCGGTCGGCGATCTGCGATGACGCCCGCGATCGTGTCGTGGTCGGTGATCGTCACGAAGTCCATGCCGCGGCGCTTGGCGAGCTCGTAGACCTCCTCCGGCGGCGTCGCGCACTCGGGCAGGCCGACCGCGCGCTGGACGCCGAGCTGCGACACCTGCGATGCGGTCGAGTGGCAGTGGAGGTCCGCTCGGCATCCCTCGACGAAGCTCCGCACAGTCGTTCCCTGACCATTCATATCAACCATATTTCCCTGCAAAGCGCGATTTTTTGTGACCAGCGCGAAACGATCGTGTGAAGCGACTGTGAACATTCTCATGCGTGTTTCCGAGCGTCCACGCTCTAAGCTCTCGCCGCGATGCCAGCCGTCCTCGTAGCGCCCGTCGCCTCGGCGATCAGCTACTTCCAAGCGATCGTGCTCGGGCTCCTGCAGGGGGTGACCGAGCTGTTTCCGATCTCGAGCCTCGGGCACACGGTCCTGTTCCCGACGCTGTTCGGCTGGAACGCGCTCGTCCACGCGCAGTCGCAGAAGAGTCGTTCTGGCTCGCGTTCGTCGTGATGCTGCACGTCGGCAGCGCGATCGGCCTGCTGATCTACTACCGCCGCGACTGGGTCGAAATCGTCGGCGCGTTCTTCCGCACGCTCGCGACACGCCGCATCGAGACGCCGAACGAGCGGCTCGCGTGGCTGATCATCGTCGCGAGCATCCCGGCCGGGGTGATCGGGATCGCGTTCGAGAAAGAGCTGCGCACGCTGACGGCGAAGCCCGAGGTCGCGGCGATCTTCCTGATGGTCAACGGCCTCGTGCTGTTCGCCGCCGAGCGCTTTCGCCGGCGCGAGGAGATCCGCGAACTCGCGATCGCCGAGGGCGCGAAGCCCGACGGCGCGCGCCGGCTCGAAACGCTCGAGTACCGCGAGGCGCTCGTCGTCGGCGTCGCGCAGTCGACGGCGCTCGTCGCCGGCATCAGCCGCGACGGCGTCACGATGGGCGCGGGCCTCGCGCGCGGACTTGACCACTCCGACTCGGCGCGCTTCGCGTTCCTGCTCGCGACGCCGATCATCCTCGCCGCCGGCCTGTTCAAGCTCCCCGACCTGACCGGCCACCTCGGCGACGGGATTCGCGGCCAGGCGCTCGTCGCGATGGCCGTCGCCGCGGTCACGGCCGTCGGCACGGTCGCGTTCCTCGTCAAATGGTTCAAGACGCGCACGCTCGTGCCGTTCGCGATCTACTGCCTGCTGTTCGGCTTCGCCATGCTGATCTACACCGTCAGCTAGCGAGCCCTCGACGCTGGGAAGGAGGATTCAGGCTCCCTTGAGGTGGTAGTCCATGATGGTCTGATGCCCGTACCGCGTACACCGCCGAAGATGTTCGAGACCCGCAGCCAGGCGTGGCGCGAGGTCGGCCTGCTGCGCCAGATCAGCCCGCGCGTCGTCAAGCGCGCGCGCCTTGAGGCGCTCGTGCTCGTGCCGCTGTTCGTCGCGGTCGTCGTCTTCTACGACAACCGCGTGAGCCTGTTCGGCGCCGCCGGCCGCCACGGACAGGCGGCGCACGAACTCGAACCGGCGCTCGAAACGCCGGTCAAGATCGTGACCGTAGTCGTGCTCGTGATCCTCGGCTGGGCGATCGCGCGCGACGTCGGCCGCGGCCTCGGCCCGCCGCTGTTCCGGCGCCTGGACCCGGCGACGGCTGGCACCGTCGGCTTCCTGATCCGCCTCTTGACGGTCGTGCTCGCGCTGCTCGTCGCGCTGCGCGTCGCCGGCATCGAAGCGCGCACGCTCGCGCTCGGCGGCGCGTTCACGGCGGTCATCTTCGGTCTCGCCGCGCAGCAGACGCTCGGCAACGTGATCGCCGGCACGGTGCTGCTCAGTGCAAGGCCGTTCCGCGTCGGCGACCGCGTGCGGATGCAGGGCGGGCCGCTCGCCGGCCAGCTCGAGGGCACGGTCAGCTCGCTCGGCCTGCTGTACACGACGTTCGCGAAAGGCGAAGACTCGATCATGGTGCCGAACAGCGTCGTGCTGAACGTCGCCGTGATCCCGCTGCGCGAGCCCGACGCGGTCAACCTGCGCGCGCGCCTGCGCCCGGGGATGACGCCGGCCGACCTGCAGGAGCTGCTCGAGCAGCAGCTGCAGACGCCGCTGCGCGATCCGGCGCGGATCACGCTCGAGGAGCTCGACGGCGAGGAGGTCGTCGTGCGCATCGCCGCGACGCCGCGCGTCGCCTCCGACGGGCGCCAGCTCGCGAGCGAGCTGCTCGCGATCGTCTCGCGCGAGACGCGCGCCGGCGCGCAGACGCACGCCGCCGAGGACTCGACGCCGCGCCCGCCGGCGCCACCGGCGCCGGCTGCTCCAGCCGCGCCGCCACGCGACGGCGCCGCCGACAGCGCGCCCGCCACGAGCGCCGCCGAGCGCGCGCGCTCGGGCGCCTGACCCGCGCGCTCAGTCGCCTTCGCGCACGCGGTAGCGCAGGAACAGGTGCGATTCGCTCTCGAGCGTGCTCAGCAGCTCGAGCTCGCGCGGCTCGCCGAGCTCGGCGCCGGCGACGATCCGCAGCGACTCGCCGCCGACGTCTTCGCCGCCGGCGAGCTTCGGCGAGAGCGAGAGGAACAGCTCGTCGACGAGGTCCGCGCGCAGCAGCTCGCCGTTGAGGTGCGGGCCGCCCTCGCACAGCAGCGTGCAGACGCCGAAGCGCTCGCCGAGCTCGGCGAGCGCGCGCGGCAGGTCGAGCGCGCCGTCGTGCTCGGCGCGCACGTACTCGACGTCCGCGGCGACGCCGGTCAGGCTCGCCGGCGACGGCGTCAGGATCGCGACGCGCGCCTCGCGCTCGGCGAGCAGCGGCACGTCCGACGGCAGCGCGAGCCGTCCGGAGACGATGCACGCGAGCGGCTCCGCCGGCAGCCCGCGCTCGACGCGCGCGCGCCTGACGTCCGCGTCGCGGATCATCCGTCCGTAGCGCTCGGCGCGGACCGTGCCGGCGCCCGCGAGCACGCCGTCGACGGCGGCGCGCAGCGCGTGGAACAGCGCGCGGTCGGCGCCGTTGCCGAGCCCGCCCGAGCGCCCGTCGATGCTCGCGCGCCCGTCGACCGTGCTGACCATGTTGAGCATCACGTACGGACGTCCGCGCGGCCCGTGCGCGGCGAGCTCGAGGCTCTCGACGAACGCGCCCGCGCCGGTCTGCCGCCCGCTCGGCTGCAGGCGCCGCAGGCCGGCCGGCTCGCGCTCGCCGGCGGTCCGCGCCGGCGTCGAGGAGTGGTCGTCCGGCGCGCGCATCGCACAACCCTAGCCCGCGGCGGCGAGCCGCCGGAAGGCCGGTATGCGCGGCGGCGGGGCGACGCTCCCGGCGGATTGCGAAACACCGCGAGGAGCAGGCGTTAAATCGATCATCCGATCCAAAACATTTCGACAACATGGGCGCGCGACGACCTGCTACGGTCGTCCTGTCTGGCCGGCACAAGAGACCGGCGAAAGCAGTGCAAGCGCTCGCAGGTCGAAGCTTCAAGAAGCATCCTCCGCGTGCAGCACGCACAAACACGTGGAGGAGTACCCACATGCCTACTGGCACAGTCAAGTGGTTCAGCGACGACAAGGGGTTCGGTTTCATCACCCCCGACGACGGCGACAAGGACCTGTTCGTTCACCACACGGGCATCAACGGCGAGGGCTACCGCTCGCTGCAGGAGGGCGCGAAGGTGTCCTACGACCCGGAGCAGGGCGACAAGGGCCCGAAGGCCGTCAACGTCCAGGCGATCTAGCCGCGACGCGAGCGTCGCGGCGATAGCCGCGACGACATCGGTCTAACCTTCTGAGGGCTCGCTTCGGCGGGCCCTCTTCATGTCGAGCGACGCGAGCACACTCCCCCTGCGCGACTCGCAGGTCGGGAGCCGACCGGTTCGGCGCCGCCTGCTCGGCGGACGCGTCCGCGCGTTCGCCGGCGCGCGCGAGCGCGCGTGGGTCGGCGCCGTCTGTCTCGTCGTGATCGTCGTCTGCAGCGCGCTCGTCGTGCTGATCGCCGCGAACCGCCCGAGCCTGCTCGCGGCGACGTCGCACACCGGCTTCTTCCCGCACTGGATGACCGGCCCGCTCGGCGGGCTGATGCCGTGGCTGACGCGCAACAACAGGACGCTCAAGTACCTCTTCAGCGGCGCGATCGTCGCGATGTACGTCAGCTACGTCATCGGCCTGCGCTTCGTGCCGCGGCTGCGCGCGCGCTGGGCGATCGCCGCGATCCTCGCCGTCCACGCGATCTTCCTGCTCTCGCCGCCGCTCGCGCTGACCGACGTCTTCAACTACGTCAACTACGGGCGCATGGAGGTCGTCCACGGGCTCAACCCGTACACGACGATCCCGATCCTCGAGCCGCACAACGACCCGAGCTACAACCTCAGCAACTGGCACCAGCTGCTCAGCCCGTACGGCCCGCTGTTCACGATGATCACGTTCGTCGTCGTCCCACTCGGCGTCGCCGCCTCCTTCTGGGTGCTCAAGGCGCTGCTCGTCGCCTCGAGCCTCGGCACGATCGCGCTCGTCTGGAAATGCGCGCGCCTGCTCGGGCGCGACCCGGTCGCGGCGATCGTGCTCGTCGCGCTCAACCCGATCGTGCTCGTCTGGGGGCTCGGCGGCGACCACAACGACTTCCCGATGATCTTCCTCATCGTGCTCGGCTTCTACGTGCTGCTGCGCGAACGCGCCCGCGATCGCGTGCCGGCCGCCGCGAGCGCGCCGGCGCCCGGCCCGCGCGCCGTGCTCGCCGCCGTGCGCTCGTTCGCGGCCGACCGCTCCGCCGCGGTCGCGAGCGTGCGCGGCTGGCTGGCGCCGCTGTGCTGGGGCGAGATCGGCGCCGGCGCGGCGTTCGTCACGGCGACCGCGATCAAGGCGTCCGGCGGCGTGCTCGTGCCGGTCGTGCTCGCCGGGCTGCTGCGCACGCCGCGACGGCTGACGCAGGTGCTGCTCGGGATGGCCGGCGCCGGCGTGCTGATCGCGATCGCGAGCCTGATCGCGTTCGGCCTGCACATCCCCGACCTGAGCACGCAGGGCTCGCTCGTGACCGACGTCAGCGTGCCGAACCTGATCGGCCTCGCGCTCGGCGCCGGCGGCGAGACCGAAACGCTGCACAAACTGCTCACGCTCGCCCTGATCGTCTCGATCCTGCTGTGCTGCGTGCAGGCCTACCGGCGTGGCTCGGCCGTCACGGCGTCGGGCTGGGCGAGCGTCGCGCTGCTCGTCACGCTCGGCTGGGTGCTGCCGTGGTACGTGCTCTGGGTGCTGCCGCTCGCGGCGCTGTCGGCCTCGCGCCGGCTGCGTCTGACGGCGCTCGCGCTCGGCGTCTACCTGATCGTCGCGTGGGCGCCGGCGTCCGGCTACCTGTGGAACGCGATCGACTTCCATCCCGAGAAGACCTCGCTCGGGCGCCTGCACCAGCGCTACGTCAAGGAGCTCCTGAACTAGTCGCCGTCGTCGGGGCGCCGGCGCTCGCGCTTGCGCTGCGCGTCGCGGCGCTTGCTCGTCAGGCGCCGCTCGCGCGCCGCGGCCGTCGGTTTCGTCGCGCGCCGGCGCTTCGGCACGACGAGCGCCCGCGCGAGACGCTCGGCGAGGCGCTGCAGCGCGAGCTCGCGGTTGCGCGCCTGCGAGCGCGCGTCCTGCGCGACGGCGCTCGCGCGCGGGCCGACGCGCGCGAGCAGACGCCGGCGCTGCGCGTCGCTGAGCGTCTCCGAGGCGAGCACGTCGAAGCTCGCTTCGATCCGCGACGCGGTCACGTTCGCGTGCTGGCCGCCGGGCCCCGAGGAGCGGCTCGCGCGCACGACGATCTCGCTCAGCGGGATCGCGAGACGGTCGTTGACGCGCAGCGCTCCGGCGGCCGGCTCGGCGTCGTTCACGACATGTCGTGGATCGCCCTGACGCGCTGCTCCTCGCCCGCGGGGACGCGACCGTCGCGACCGACGTACCCGTCGGCGCCGCCGGCGCAGACGTAGACCGCGTCGACCTCGCCGACGTTGCGCAACTTGCGCGCGGTCGCCGCGTCGACGCGCGCGAGGCCGCCCTCGAGGAGCTCGTGCACGGTGCCGTCGCCGAACTCGATCTCGACGGCGCCGCGGTGGACGAAGTAGAGCTCCTCCTGCGTCTCGTGGAAGTGGAAGCCCGTTTCGATGCCCGGCGGCAGGACGATCGCGTTGACGCCGAACGCCGTCACGCCGAGGCCCTTGCGCACCTTGCGGAACCCCGGCCCGCCGCCGAGGTCGTCGAGGTTGCCGACGGCGTAGCCGTCGCCCTGCGTCACGCCGGGGTACTCGGTCGAAGCCTCCATCTGCGCCTCCTTCTCGGATGTGTGCAGCGGATGCTAATGCTCGGCGACGCGCGCGTTCTCGGGCGCGAGCCCGCGCTGCTCGGCCGCCCAGCGGACGAGCCCGCCGTCCATCGAGTAGGCCTCGACGCCGGCCGCGCGCAGCGCCTGCGCGGCCATCGTCGAGCGCGCGCCGACGCGGCAGTAGAAGACGACCGGTCGCCCCGCGTCGAGCGACGCGGCCTCGCTCGGCAGCTTCGTCAGCTCGATGTGGCGCGATCCGTCGATGTAGCCGGCCTCGCGCTCGTACGGCTCGCGCACGTCGATCAGCTGCGGCGCCGCATCCTCCTGCAGCCACTCGGCGACGCGCGCCGGCGCGATCCCGATCTCCGATGCCTGCGGGGCGCTCACGGCGCCCAAGCTAGCAGCGCTCCGAGCGTCCAGCGGTGCCACGCATCGAACGCGCGATCACTAGGATCAGGCTGCGATGGAGGCCGTCAGCGACGTGTACACGATTCCGCAGGAGCACCTCGACTTCTGCGCGACGATCGGCCAGATCGCGCGCGAGCGGATCGCTCCGCGCTCGGCCGAGATCGACGAGCGCGCCGAATACCCGTGGGACATCCGCAAGGTGCTCGCCGAGCAGGACATCCTCGGGCTGCCGTTTCCGACCGAGTACGGCGGCACCGGCACCGGCACGCTGATGCTGAACATGGCCGTCGAGGAGATCGCGAAGGTCGACGCCGCGTGCGCGCTGATCCTGATGGTCCAGGAGCTCGGCACGCTGCCGATCCAGCTGTTCGGCTCCGACGAGCTGAAGGAGCGCTTCCTGCCGAGGTGCGCGACCGGCGAGCACTCGCCGGCGTTCGCGCTGTCGGAGCCCGAAGCCGGCTCGGACCCGGCCGGGATGACGACGACGGCCGTCAAGGACGGCTCGGAGTGGGTCATCAACGGCACGAAGAACTGGATCTCGAACCTCGGGATCGCCGACTTCTACATCACCTTCGCGGTCAGCGATCGCGAGACGCGCAGGCTGACGGCGTTCGTCGTCGAGGCCGACCGGCCGGGCTTCAGCGTCGGCAAGCTCGAGCACAAGCTCGGGATCCGCGCCTCGCCGACCGGCCAGCCGATCTTCGAGGATGTGCGCGTGCCCGAGGAGAACGTGATCGGCCAGGTCGGCAAGGGCCTGTCGGTCGCGCTCGGCACGCTCGAGCGCACGCGCCTCGGCGCCGCCGCGCAGGCCGTCGGGATCGCGCAGGGCGCGACCGACTACGCGGTCGCCTACGCGCGCGAGCGCAGGCAGTTCGGCAAGCCGATCAACGAGTTCCAGGGAATCCAGTTCAAGCTCGCCGACATGGAAACACGCACGGCGGCCGCGCGCGAGCTGCTCTACAAGGCGTGCGCGATGGCCGATCAGGGGCATCCGCAGCGCGCGAAGTACTCCTCGATGGCGAAGGTCTTCTGCTCGGACACCGCGATGGCCGTGACCGTCGACGCGGTGCAGGTCCTCGGCGGCTACGGTTATGTCAAGGAGTACCCGGTTGAGCGGATGATGCGCGACGCGAAGATCACACAGATCTACGAGGGCACCAACGAGATTCAGCGGCTCGTGATCGGCCGCACGCTGAAATAGCTCCCATGCGCACGTCGCGGCCGCCAGCGACTGCCTCCGGACGCCTCCGCCGCGTCGGCGCCGCCGCGCTGATCGCGCTCTCGCTCGGGCTCGTCACGATCGTCGTCGGACAGGGGTTCAGCTCGGTCGGCGCCGTCCGCGCGCTCGAGGACGTCGCGCTCGGCGTGATCGTCGCGGCCGTGCTGATGGGCGGCGCGGCGTTCGTCGCCGTGCGCCTGGCCGGCTGGCGCGACCCGGAGTCCGAGAGCGAGTTCGAGGAGATCGTCCGCCACTCCGAGGCGCTCGCGCGCGACGGGCTGATCGTCGACCCCGACGAAGCCGAGTTCATGGAGCTCGACCCGCTCGACGACGACGACTTCGAGGAGCTCGTGCGCGACGCGCTCGACGACCTGCCCGACCTGCTGCGCAACGCGCTGCAGCACGTCGCCGTCGTGATCTCCGACGGCGGGCGCCGGCGCGGCGCCTACGGCCTCTACCAGGGCGACGGCGCGACGCGCGACGACGCGCACGACCGGATCGTCGTCTTCCGCGACACGCTGCGCCGCGACTTCGGGCACGACCCGGAGCTGCTGCGCGACCAGGTCACGCGCACGGTGCGCCACGAGCTCGCCCATCACGTCGGCTTCGACGAGCTCGGCGTCAGCCGCCTGGACCTGTAGCGCGGCGCCGGTAGAATTCTCGGCGATGACCGGGCCGGCGGAGCCGTGGGCCGCCGAGGCGGCGCGGGAGGGGGAGGAGGCGATCGGCGGCGAGGCGCAGGGCGGCGCCGCCCGCGCGGGCACGCCGCCCGAGCCGGTGCGCAACGAGCGGCTGCCGGACTTCTTCATCGTCGGACACGCGAAGTGCGGCACGACGGCGCTGCACCAGCTGCTGCGTCAGCACCCGCAGATCCACATGCCGCTGAAGGAGCCGCGCTTCTTCGCGATGGAGCTGCGCTCGCGCTATCGCCGCCTCGGCCCCGAACGGCTGCCGACGACGCTCGAGCAGTACCTCGCGCTGTTCGACGGCGCGCGCACCGGGCAGGTGCTCGGCGAGGCCTCGCCGCAGTACCTACGCTCGAGCGGCGCCGCCGAGCGGATCGCGCGCGTGCGGCCCGACGCGCGGATCATCGCGATCCTGCGCGAGCCGGCGAGCTTCCTGCGCTCGTTCCATCTGCAGGCGCTGCACAACCACAACGAGACGCAGACCGACTTCGCCAAGGCGCTCGCGCTCGAGCCGGCGCGTCGCGCCGGCCGGCGGATCCCGCTGCTCGCGCAGTCGCCGCCGGCGCTGCTCTACAGCGATCATGTGCGCTACGCCGAGCAGCTGCGCCGCCTGCACGACGCGTTCCCGGTCGAGAACGTGCTCGTGCTGATCTACGACGACTTCCGCGCCGACAACGACGCAACGCTGCGCCGCGTGCTGCGCTTCCTCGACGTCGACGACTCGCTCGCGATCGAGCCCGTCACGACCGAGACGCTGCCCGCCGTGCGCTCGCCGCACCTCTACCTGCTCGACGACGCGCTCGGCTTCGCCCGCGGCAGGCTGCGCCCGGGGCGCCCCCGCGCACGCGGCGCCGCCGGCAGGGCGTGGCGACGCCTGCTGTTCGCGCCGGCGCCGGCGCCCGACGAGGCGACGATGCTCGAGCTGCGCCGGCGGCTGAAGCCCGAGGTGCTCGCCGTCAGCGAGTACCTCGGGCGCGACCTCGTCGCCGAGTGGGGCTATGACCGGCTCGACTGACGGCGTCCCGGACTTCTTCATCGTCGGCCACGAAAAGTGCGGGACGACGGCGCTCTACCGGATGCTCAGGAGCCACCGCGACGTCTTCATGCCCGAGCTGAAGGAGCCGCGCTTCTTCATGCGCGAGCGGCCGGCGCGGCGGGCGCCGGGCGACGCCCCGGCAGAGCGCTCGCCGGGGGCGCTGCCGCAGACGCTCGAGGAGTACGTCGAGCTCTTCGCGGACGCGCGTCCCGACCAGGTCGCAGGCGAGGCCTCGCCGCAGTACATCCGCTCGCCGACCGCCGCCGCGCGGATCGCCGCGCTGCGTCCGGACGCGCGCGCGATCGCGATCCTGCGCGAGCCGGTCGCCTTCCTGCGCTCGTTCCACCTCGCGTGCGTGCGCAGCGGCCTCGAGGACGAGCGCGACCTGCGCAAGGCGCTCGCGCTCGAGCCGGCGCGCAAGCGCGGCGAGCGCATCCCGCCGGGCTGCAACGCGCCGGACCGGCTGCTCTACAGCGAGCACGTCCGCTACGTCGAGCAGCTGCGGCGTTTCGAGTCGGCGCTCTCGCGCGAGCAGGTGCACGTGATCGTCTACGACGACCTGCGCCGCGAGAACGAGCGCGTCGCGCGTGCGGCGCTGCGCTTCCTCGGCGTCGACGAGACGCTGCCGATCGACGTCTCGAACTCGACCGGGCGCGAGCGCAAAGCCGTCCGCAACGTCCGCCTGCACCGCTTCGCGACGGCGCTGCGGCGCGCGCGCCGCCGGCCGGACTCGGCGTCGCTGCCGATGCGCGCGCTCGGCTCGGTCGCCTCGCCGCGCGTCGAGGCGCTCGCCCGCAGGACGCTGTACGCGCCGGCCGCGCCGGTGCAGGAAGCGCTCGCGCAAGAGCTGCGCGAGCGCTTCCGGCCGGAGGTCGCGGCGCTCGCCGAGCGCCTCGATCGCGACCTGCTCACGGAGTGGGGATACGCCCCGGCGAGCCCGGCCGGGGACGACGGGTTGCGTTAGTGTCCAGACGCGCTTTCGCGCCAGTCGCGCCCGCAGAGGCCAGCGACGGTCACCGAACAAGGAGAGCTAAGTGCCCGAAGCAGTCATCGTCGATGCCATCAGGACCCCGATCGGCCGAGCCGGCAAGGGCTCGCTCAAGAGCGTTCGCGCCGACGACCTCGCGGCGATCCCGCTGCGCGCGCTGATCGAGCGCAACCCCGAGCTCGACCCGAGCACGATCGTCGACATCATGATGGGCTGCGGCTTCTGCGAGGGCGAGCAGGGCTACAACGTCGGGCGCGTCGCGGGCCTGCTCGCGGGGATCGACCACCACGTGCCGGCGACGACCGTCAACCGCTTCTGCGCCTCCTCGCTGCAGACCGCGCGGATGGCCGCGCACGCGATCGAGGCCGGCGAGGGCGACACCTACATCGCGGCCGGCGTCGAGGCCGTCTCGCGCGCCGGCGGCGGTGCGCCGTTCGAGTTCAACCACGCCGTCGACGGCTCCGAGGGCGCGCTGTACGACGTCTACATCCCGATGGGCATGACCGCCGAGAACGTCGCCGAACGCTGCAACGTCAGCCGCGAGTCCCAGGACGAGTGGGCCGTGATCTCGCAGAACCGCGCCGTCGAGGCCGTCGCGAGCGGGCACTTCGAGAAGGAGATCGTCCCGGTCACCGTGCCGGCGCACAAAGACGTCGACAGGGAGGGCAACGAGATCGACGTGCCCGAGACCGTCGTCAGCAACGACGACGGGCCGCGCCCGGGCACGACGATCGAGAAGCTCTCGGCGCTGAAGCCGGCGTTCCGCGAGGGCGGCACCGTGACGGCGGGCAACGCGTGTCCGCTCAACGACGGCGCCGCGGCGCTGCTGATCATGTCGGCCGACCGCGCGAAGGAGCTCGGGATGAAGCCGCGCGCGCGGATCGTCGCCTCCACGGTCGCCGGGCTGCGTCCGGAGATCATGGGCCTCGGCCCGATCCCGGCGATCGAGAAACTGCTCGCCGCGACGAAGATGACGATGAGCGACATCGACGTCGTCGAGATCAACGAGGCGTTCGCCGCGCAGATCGTGCCGTGCAAGGAAGACCTCGGGATCGACGACGACAAGCTCAACCCGTTCGGCGGCGCGATCGCGCTCGGGCACCCGTTCGGGATGACCGGCGCGCGGATCATGACGACGTTGCTCAACGACCTCGAGACGCTCGACAAGACGTACGGCATCGAGTCGATGTGCGCCGCCGGTGGGATGGGCATGGCGATGCTCGTCGAGCGGCTCTCCTAGGCGCTTGCCCGGCGGGCTCGAGCCGGCGCCCGCCGGGATCGTCTACTCCTGCACGGGCGAGCGCTACGTGCAGGAGGCGCTGCGCTCGGCGCGCTCGTCGATGCGCCACAACGCGCTGCCGCACGTGCTGTTCGCCTCGACCGAGGTCAGCGGCGAGCCGGGCCTGTCGGTCGTGCGCTTCGAGCCGTCGGCCAACCCGTACGTCGACAAGATCGCGAACATGCGCCGCTCGCCGTTCGAACGGACGCTCTACCTCGACACCGACACCTACGTCGTCGCCGAGATCGCGCACGTCCTCGAGCTGCTCGACCGCTTCGAGCTCGCCGCCGCGCACGCGCCCGGCTACCGCGGCTTCGCCGACCCGGAGGTCCCGGCGGCGTTCTACGAGTTGAACACCGGCGTGCTCGCGTGGCACGCGAGCACGCGGACCGACGCGTTCCTGCGCAGCTGGGAGGAGACGTACTCGCGCTGGCTCATCGAGCAGCCGTTCCCGCGCGCCGGCGAGGCCGGCGACGCGGCCGACCAGCCGGCGTTCCGGCGCTGCGCCTGGGAGCACGCGCTGCGCCTCTACGTGCTCGCGCCCGAGTACAACCTGCGCCTCGGCGAGCCCGCGACGATCGTCGAACGCGTGCGCGTGATCCACGGGCGCGCGCGCGACTACGAGGCGCTCGCGGCGCGCCTGAACGGCAAGCACGGCCCGCGCGCGTACTCGCCGCCGGGTGCGCCGTCGCGGCTGCTTCGCCGCATCTTTCGCTGAGGTCGCGGCGTCGCGAGGTGCGCTAGCGCGGCGGCATCCGCAGCGCGCCGTCGAGCCTGATCGTCTCGCCGTTGAGCATCCGGTTCTCGACGATCTGGCAGGCGAGCTGCGCGTACTCGGCCGGCAGGCCGAGGCGCGGGGGGAAGGGGATGCCGGCGCCGAGCTTCTGGCGCGCCTCCTCGGGGAGCGCGGCGAGCAGCGGCGTGTCGAACAGGCCGGGCGCGATCGTGTTGACGCGGATCCCGTACTGCGCGAGGTCGCGCGCGCTCGGCAGCGTCAGCCCGACGACGCCGCCCTTCGAGGCGGCGTAGGCGACCTGTCCGACCTGCCCGTCGAAGGCGGCGATCGAGGCGGTGTTGACGCAGACGCCGCGTTCGCCGTCGTCGAGCGGCTCGTTGGCGATCATCGCGAACGAGGCGAAGCGCAGCACGTTGAACGTCCCGATCAGGTTGATCGCGATGATCGTCTCGAACGGCAGCAGCGGGTGCGGGCCCTTCGAGCCGGCGATCTTCTGCGCCCAGCCGGTGCCGGCGCAGCAGACCGCGATCCGCAGGCCGCCGTCGCCGTCGCCGGCGCGCGCGACGGCCGCCTGCACCTGCTCCTCCTCGCGCACGTCGCAGGAGACGAACGCGACGCCTAGCTCCTCGCCGAGCGCCGCGCCCTTCTCGGCGTTGATGTCGGCGACCGTCACGCGCGCCCCGCGCGCGTGCAGCGCGCGCGTCGTCGCCTCGCCGAGCCCCGAGGCGCCGCCGACGACGAGCGCAAGCTGTCCGTCGATCTGCATCGCGCGATCCTAACCGCTGCCCGCGCGGGCAGCGCGCCTTCTCGTATCCTTCGCGCGTGCGGCAATCGGTCCAGGAAACGATTCTGCGGTCGCTCTCCTGGCTGATCGACCGGCGCCTGGCGCGGCGGATCGCCGCGATGCAGCACTCCAACGGCTTCGTGCGCGCGGTCTGGTCGACCGTCTCGCGCCCGCTGCGCTGGCGCACGGTGCGGATCTTCAGCGGGCCGGGCAAGGGCCTGTGGATCAACCTCAACGGCTCGGCCGTCGCGTTCGCGACAGGCACCGCCGAGCGCCCGCTGCAGGAGGCGCTCGTGCGCGAGCTCTCGCCGGGCGCGACGTTCTACGACATCGGCGCGAACATCGGCTTCGTGACGATCATCGCCGCACGGCTCGTCGGGCCGACCGGGCGCGTCGTCGCGTTCGAGCCGGTCCCCGAGAACGTCGCGGCGATCAAGCGCAACCTCGCGCTCAACGGGATCGACTGGGTCGAGGTTCGCGCGGCCGCCGTCTCGCGCAGTGCGGGGCGCGCGAGCCTGGTCCTTTCCGACGTCTCGGCGTTCTCGCGCCTGTCGACGATGCACACGCCGACCGGCGCGCGCGGCACGCTCGAGGTCGACGTCGAGTCGATCGACGAGCTCCTCGCCGCCGGCTCACAGCCGCCGCCGGACGTCGTCAAGATCGACGTCGAGGGCGCCGAGCTCGACGTGATCGAGGGCATGCGCGAGACGCTCGACGCGTACCGGCCGGTGCTGCTGTGCGAGGTGCACGACTGCAACGTCGCCTACGTCGAGCTGATGCAGCGTCTCGGCTACGCGCCGATCAACCTCGACGAGGACGTGCCGGTCGAGCGCGGCAACCGCAACGCGCACACGCTCGCGCGGCCGCTCGCGAGCGCCGCCGGCGCCTGAGGGTGCTCAGGCCGCCTTGGCGGGTGCGTCGCCGTCGGCGCGCTGCGCGGAGTCGACCCGCACGCGGGCGAGCGTCAATGCGAACAGGCCGTCGGGATCTCTCAGCAGGTCGAGGAGCTCGAGGCCGGCCGCGGCGAGGTCGCCTTCGATGCGCTCGGTCGTGAACTTCGCGCTGATCTCCGTGCGCATCTCCTCGCCCTCCTGGAAGTGCACCGGCAGGTCGAGTGCGCGCACGTGCGTCGTGTGCTCGCGCCGCGCGCGCAGGCGCATCTCGATCCACTCGTGCTCGCGGTCGAACAGCGCGACGTGCTCGAAGTCATCGGGCTCGAAGTCGGCGCCGAGCTCGCGGTTGAGCACGCGCAGGACGTTGCGGTTGAACTCGGCCGTGACGCCCTGTGCGTCGTCGTAGGCCGCTTCGAGCACGGCCGGGTCCTTGACGAGGTCGGTGCCCATCAGCAGGTGGTCGTCGGGGCCGAGCAGCGAGGCGATCTCGCGCAGCACGCGCCGGCGGCTGCCCGGCGGGAAGTTGCCGATCGTGCCGCCGAGGAACGCGACGATCCGCGCGCCGGCGGCCGGCGGGACGCGGTCGAGATGTCGCTCGAAGTCGCCGATCACGCCGTGCACGTGCAGGCCCGGGTACTCGTCGCTCAGCGCCGCGGCGCACTCGCGCACCATGCTCTCGGTCACGTCGACCGGGACGTAGCGGCGCAGCGTGCCGCCCGCGCGCAGCGCGTCGAGCAGCACGCGCGTCTTGCTCGCGGTGCCCGAGCCGAGCTCGACGAGCTCGGCGGCGCCGGTCAGCTCGGCGATCCGCTCGGCGTGCTGCTCGAGGATCGCGCGCTCGGCGCGCGTCGGGTAGTACTCGGGCAGCTCGCAGATCTCGTCGAACAGCTCGGCGCCGCGCGCGTCGTAGAAGTGCTTCGGCGGCAGTTCCTTGAACGGGCGCGTCAACCCGTCGAGCACGTCGTCGGCGAGCGAGCGTTCGTCGGCGCCGTCGAGATGGGACTCGATGCGGATCGTCCCGGCGAGGGCGGGTTCCGGTGGGGTTTGCGCCTCCATCAGCAGTTCCCGAGGAGTCGAACCCCAACGTGGGCCGCCCCGGCTCGAACGAGCCTAGCGGGTCCTAGCGCGCATCGCGGGCGAGGCGCACGCCGGCGAAGATCTGCCGGCGCTGCGGCAGGTCCCAGTTGCGGAAGTGCACGCTCGCGACGCGCGCGTCGGTCGCCCACGAGCCACCGCGCAGGACGCGGTAGCCGCGCGCGAAGAACACCTCCGAGTACTCGCGATACGGATGTGCGACGAAGCCCGGGTAGCCGTCGAACTCCTCGCTCGTCCACTCCCAGACGCGCCCGGCGTGCTCGATCGGCGCCGACGTCGCGGCGCGCTCCCACTCGGCCTCGCTCGGCAGCCGCGCGCCGCTCGCGCGCGCGAACGCGTCGGCCTCGTACCAGCAGATGTGGCACGCCGGAGCGTCGGCATCGGCGGCGGCGATCGCCGGGTGCGGTGCGCCGCCCTCCTGCTCGAGCCACTGAAGGCCGGCGGGCGACCACAGCTCGCGCCGCTCGTAGCCGCCGTCGGCGACGAAGCGCATCCACGCGCCGTTGCTGACCGGCCGGCGCGCGATCTCGAACGCGCCCGTCGCGGCGCGGTGGCGCGGGCGCTCGTTGTCGTAGGCGAAGCCCGCCTCGCCGGCGCCGAGCTCGAACGTCCCGGCGTCGAGCGCGATCCAGTCGTGCTCGCCGTCCTCGCCTGCGCTCGCGGCGCCCATCGCGCGGTTGCGTGCTGCCGCGTCCTGCGGCGAGAGCAGCCCGGCGATCGCGAGCGTCTGGCGCATCGTCTCGCCGTGCTGCAGCTCGTGGCGGACGACCATCTCGCAGATCACGCCGTCGCCGGCGCCGCGCTCGCGCAGCGTCTCGGCGGTGCGCTCGCGGACCTCGACGAGGTACGCGCGCGCGTCGTCCGGACCGAGCAGCTCGAGGTCGCCGCGCACGGCGCGCGGCGTCTCGAACGCGTCGTACAGCGCCGCGAGGTCGCCACGCAGGAGCTCGCGCCCGCCGAGCCGGTGCGCGAGCCACAGGTCCTCGTAGGCGGCGATGTGGCCGAGGTCCCAGACGAGCGGGCTCATCAGCGGCGAGTGCCCGCGCTGCAGCTGCTCGTCGTCGAGCGGCGCGACGAGCGCGAGCGTCGATGCGCGCGCCTGCTCGAGCGCGTCGAGCACGTCGGCGACCGCGCCGTCCGCCGGTCTGCTCTCGCGTGCGTCGATCGCCATCGCGCCTACTGTAGGAGCTGGGCCGGCCGGCGGCCGGCGAAGCCTACGCGTGCGACGGCGCCGGGCCGGCGGCGTCGTCGACGATCACGCTGAGGCGGCTGCGGCGTAGCAGGCTCGCCGGCACGTGCCTGCTCGGCTCCTTCATCATCGCGCTGACCGCGTCGGCCTTGCTCGCGCCGGTCGCGAGCAGCACGCAGCGGCGCGCGGCGCGCAGCACCGAGAGGCTCAGCGTGATCCGCTCGGGCGGCGGCTTCGGCGAGTCGTGCACGCCGAGGCAGAGCGCGTGCTCGTCGGAGTCGAGCGTCGGCGCTCCGGGAAACAGCGAGGCGACGTGCCCGTCCGGCCCGATGCCGAGCACGATCACGTCGAGCACGGCGAGGTCCTCGTCGATCGGCGCGTGATTGCGCAGCGCCTGCTCGTAGCTCGCCGCACCCGGCTCCGGGCCGAGCTCGCCCTGCATCCGGTGCACGCGCGTAGAGTCGAGCCCGGCAGCGGCGTCGAGCAGCGTCTCGCGCGCGAGCCTGTAGTTGCTTTCGTCGTCATCCGGCCCGACGCAGCGCTCGTCGGCGAACCACACCTCGATCGCGCTCCAGTCCGCGAGCTCGGCGCTCAGCAGCTCGTACGTGCGCGCCGGCGTCGTGCCGCCGCTCAGCGCGAGGTGCGCGGCGCCGCGCTCGCCCACCGCCGCCCGCAGCCGGCGCGCGATCTCGGCCGCCGCGCGCTTCGCAGCCGCCTCGGCGTCGGCGCATGCCGTCAGGCTCGTCACGGCGTCGTCCCGCCTCCGGGCACGAGCGCCTGCGCGTCCGGGAGCATCTCCTGGGCGGCCGCGAGCGCCGGCCCGTAGGTCGGGTCGCGCAGCAGCGCCTGGCGGATGCCCTCGCCGAGGATCCCGCCCTCGCCGCGCGAGGCGCCGAGCAGCGTCCAGCTCGCGCTCGCGCTCGTCGCCGTTTCGCCGGTGCGCGTGCAGGCCGCCCGGGCCGCGGTCGAGCCGAGCTCGAAGCCCGACGCGCTCGCAGCGTGAGGCCGGCGAGGCCCGGGACCTGCGGCTCGGGTCGGCCTTCAGCCGAGAGCGCGACGTCGTGGTCGGCCGCGCGGGCCGTGCCGCTCGAGCACGCCCGTCGCGGCGATCGGCCGACGAGCTCGGCTCGCGCGCCGCCAGTCCAGGCGCGAGGCCAGCCAGCCGCGCAGCAGCATCGCGGCGACCGTCGAGTCGGGGTGGTGGCGGACCGTGACCGACGTCGAGATCGCGTCGAGCTCGCCGCGCGTCGCATGCGGGTCGAACACCGTCGCGATGCGCTCGCGCCACGGCGTCGAGCGCAGCCACGCGAGGTCGACGACGTAAGCGCGCTCGCGACAGCTCGCACGCGCGCTCGAGCGCGTCGCGCCAGACCGGCTCGTCGATCGAGTCGAGCAGCATCGCCTGCGAGAGCGTGATGCAGCGCGTCGACGGCCTCCCGGTGGCCGTGCGGCGCCCACAGCAGCGTCGGCAGGTCGGTGACGACGAGCGGGTCGACGATCGTCAGCAGGTCGTCGAGGTGCCGCTCGCCGAGGTCGACGCACGACGGTCTCGTGCAGCAGCGCGTGCTCGCCCGGCGCCGGGTTCGTCGTCGGCGGCGACGCTCGCGCGCGCGTCGAGGCGGTCGCGCTCGCGGCTCGTAGGCGAGACGATCAGGCGCGAGGCGTGGTAGCGGCCGACGCCGCGCAGCCGGTTGGCGATCTCGCCGCTCCACTCGGCGGTCGACGAACGCGATCATGTTGAGCACGCGCGCCGGCACGAAGCCGCCGTTCTCGGCGTGGCGCTCGAGCGAGCAGCTCGCGCAGCGCCGCTTCGATCGCCGTCCGGCGTCGTGCCCTGCTCGCTCCAGACGGCGTCGCTCGTGCGTCATCGATCAGATCGCGCGCCAGCGGTGGCCGTCGAGCAGCAGCGCGTCGGCCTCGGCGGGGCCCTGCGAGCCGGCTTCGTACTGCGCCAGCGGGCCCGGCTCCGTCGCCCAGGCGTCGACGATCGGGTCGCAGATCCGCCACTGCGCCTCGACCTCGTCGTTGCGCGTGAACAGCGTCGCGTCGCCGCGCATCGCGTCGATGATCAGGCGCTCGTAGGCCTCGGGCGACTGCGACAGGAACGAGGTGCCGTAGAGGAACTCCATGTTGACCGGGCGGATGATCATCCGCGTGCCCGGGATCTTCGCGCCGAGGCGCAGCGAGACGCCCTCGTTCGGCTGCACCGTCAGCACGAGCTGGTTGGGCCGCACGCCGAGCGAGCCGTCCTGCTCGAAGGCGAGGTGCGGGACCGGCTTGAGCGTCACGGCGATCTCGGTGACCTTGCGCGCGAGGCGCTTGCCGGTGCGCAGGTAGAACGGCACGCCCGCCCAGCGCCAGTTGTCGACTTCCAGGCGCAGCGCCGCGTAGGTCTCCGTGGTCGAGTGCTCGGCGCACGCCCTCCTCCTCGCAGGTAGCCGGCGACGTCTTCGCCGCCGGCATGCGCCGGCGGCGTACTGCGCGCGCACCGCCATCTCCGCGATCTCCTCGGCGTCGGCTGCGGGATCGCCTGCAGCACCTTGACCTTCTCGTCGCGCACCTCGTCGGCGGTGAAGCTCACCGGCGGCTCCATCGCGACGTGGCAGAGCAGCTGCAGCATGTGGTTCTGGACCAGGTCGCGCAGCGCGCCGGCGCTGGTCGTAGTAGCCGGCGCGCGTGCCGATGCCGAGGTCCTCGGCGGCCGTGATCTGGACGTTGTCGATGTAGTTGCGGTTCCACAGCGGCTCGAACATGCCGTTGGCGAAGCGGAACGCCAGCATGTTCTGCACGGTCTCCTTGCCGAGGTAGTGGTCGATGCGGAAGACCTGCGCCTCGTCGAAGATCGCGAGCACGCGTGCGGTTGAGCTCGCGCGCCTCCTCGAGCGTCGTGCCGAACGGCTTCTCGATGATCACGCGCACCTCCGCCGGGCTCGTGCGTGCGCGAGGTTCGAGCGGCCGAGCGCGCTCGACGATGACCGGGAAGAACTCGGGCGCGGTCGAGAGGTAGAAGGCGCGGTTCGAGCGCTTCGCCGGCGTGCTCGTCGAACTCGTCGAGCACCTTGCCGAGCTCTCCGTACACGGAGTCGTCGTCGAACGCGCCCGGCACGTACTTGACCTCGTCGAGCAGCGCTTTCAGCACGTCGTCCTGTCGGCGGGCGCCGCGAGAACTGGCGGATCGCTTCCTCGCACTCCCTGCGGTAGTCCTCGTGCGCTTTGTTCCTGGCGCGAGACGCCGACGAGGTGGAAGCGCTCGGGCAGCGCGCCGTCGTGCGCGAGGTTGTAGAGCGCCGGCAGCAGTTTGCGCCGCGCGAGGTCGCCGGTGGCGCCGAAGATGACGAGCGTCGTCGGCGCGACCGGCAGGCGCTCGAGGCCGGCCGTGAGCGGGTTCTCGGGCGTCGGCTCGGCCGTCGGCTGACCGGGCTGCGCCGCCATCCGTCAGCGCGTCCCGCGGCGCCGGCCGGCGCCCGTCGCGCCGCGCTTGCCCGCGCCGCGCGCCGCGGGTGCCTTCGTCGCGCCGTTCGACGCCGGCGCCGGAGCGCTCTTGACGGCGTGCCCGCCGAACTGGTTGCGCAGTGCCGCGAGCACACGGTCGCCGAAGTCGCCGTTGCCGCGCGAGCGCAGGCGCGCGTACAGCGACGCGGTGATCACCGGCGTCGGCACGTCGTGCGCGGTCGCGTCGGCGATCGTCCAGCGGCCCTCGCCCGAGTCCTCGGTGTAGCCCTCGATCGCTTCGAGCTCGTTGCCGTCGGCTTCGAAGGCGCGCGCGGCCAGTTCGCAGAGCCACGAGCGGACGACCGAGCCCTGGCCCCAGAGGTGCGCGATCTTCGCGTTGTCGAGCTCGTACTCGCACTTGTCGAACACGTCGAAGCCCTCGGCGTAGGCCTGCATCAGGCCGTACTCGACGCCGTTGTGGACCATCTTCACGTAGTGCCCGGCGCCGGACGGGCCGAAGTGCAGCCAGCCGCGCGGGCCGATCGCCGCGAGGCTCTGCTCGTTGGTCTGCGGCGCGAGCACGTCGAGGATCGGCGCGAGGCGCTTGACCGCTTTCGGCGGGCCGCCGACCATCATGCAGTAGCCGACTTCAAGCCCCCAGACGCCGCCCGAGACGCCGACGTCGACGTACTCGACGCCGGCGCGTTTGAGCTCCTTCGCGCGGCGCTTGTCGTCGGTCCAGCGCGAGTTGCCGCCGTCGACGATCGTGTCGCCGCGGTCGAGCAGCTTCGCGAGCTTGTCGACCGTCTCCTGTGTCGGATCGCCCGCCGGGACCATGATCCAGACCATCCGCGGCGGCTGGAGCTGCTTGACGAGCTCTTTCAGCGAGCCGGCGCCGGCGGCGCCGTTCTTGACGGCCTGCTTGACCGCGCCGGCGTCGAAGTCGAACGCGACGACCTCGTGCTCGGAGTCGCGGCGGATGCGGTGCACCATGTTGCCGCCCATCTTGCCCAGCCCGACGAAACCGATCTGCGTCACGAGCTCACCTCGATTTTCTCTTTCCAGTTTGCGCAAGGCTAGCGGAGGGCTCGGGGCGCCGGGCGTTGGCTACGATCAGCCGCGTGAGCGCCATGCGACCGGGCACCGACTCGCCGCTGTAGGCGGCGCCGCGCCGTGCCGGAGGAGCCGACGAGCAGCGCCGCGGAGCTCGGCTCGCTCAAGCGTCGCCTCGAGCGTCTGTGGCTGTTCAGCCCCGAACGCCTGTGGCTGCTGTCGATCGCGCTGCGCCGGCGCGGACGCTGGCGGCTCGCGTTCGCGGTCAAGCAGCTCAACACGATCCTCTACCACAACTCGCTCTCGCCGGATGCGAGCGTCGGCGAGGACATCGCGCTCGGCCACTACAGCCACGGGATCGTCGTCAACGGCGGCGTCGAGATCGGGCGCCGCGTGAAGATCTGGCACAACGTCACGCTGACCGGTCGCGCCGCGCGCGGCCGCGGGCGCAAGGCGCAGGGCCGCGCGCGGATCGTCGTCGAGGACGGCGTCAGGATCGGCACGAACGCGGTCGTCATCGGCGCGCGCGGCGAGTGCCTGCGGATCGGGCGCGGCGCGCGGATCGGCGCCGGCGCGATCGTCACGCACGACGTGCCCGCCGGCGCGACCGTCGTCAGTCCGAGCGCGAGGGTGATCCTGCGCGAGGACGCCGGTGCCGAGGCGCCTGAGCCCGCCGGCGCGCAGGCACCCGACCCCGGAGCTGAGATAGGGTCCGCGGCCGAGCAAGAGCCGTGAGCCCGGAGACAACGCACCAACGCCCCGACAGGAACCTCGCGCTCGAGCTCGTGCGCGTGACCGAGGCCGCCGCGCTCGCGGCGGCGCCGCTTGTCGGGCGCGGCGACAAGGAGGCGGCCGACCAGGCCGCGGTCGACGGCATGCGCTACATGCTGCAATCGGTGCAGATGGACGGCGTCGTCGTGATCGGCGAGGGCGAGAAGGACGAGGCGCCGATGCTCTACAACGGCGAGCAGATCGGCGACGGCTCGCCGCCGGCGGTCGACATCGCCGTCGACCCGCTCGAGGGCACGACGCTCGCCGCACACGGGATGCCGAGCGCGCTCGCCGTGATCGCGCTGTCGAGCCGCGGCACGATGTTCGACCCTGGCCCGTGCGTCTACATGGAGAAGATGGCCGGCTCGCCGGAGGTCGCCGACCTGCTCGACCTCGACCGGCCGCTCGGCGAGACCGTGAAGCTGATCGCGCAGCGCAAAGGGACGGGCGTCGGCGACGTGATGGTCGTCGTGCTCGACCGCCCGCGCCACGAGCAGGGCATCCGCGAGATCCGCGAGGCCGGCGCGCGCGTGCGGCTGATCCCGCACGGCGACGTCTCGGCGTCGCTGCTCGCCGTCACCGAGCGCTCGCCGGTCGACCTGCTGTGGGGCATCGGCGGTACGCCCGAGGGCGTCATCTCGGCGGCCGCCGTCAAGTGCCTCGGCGGCCAGCTGCTCGGGCGCCTGTGGCCGCGCGACGAGCAGGAGCGCAGCGCGGCCGCCGCGGCCGGCTACGACCTCGAGCGGGTGCTCACGCGCGACGACCTCGTCGCCGGCGATGACGTGTTCTTCTCGGCGACCGGCATCACCGACGGCGACGTGCTGCAGGGCGTGCGTTACCCGAGCGCCGGCGGCGCGAGCACCGAGTCGCTCGTCACGCGCACGCGCTCGGGGACGATCCGCCGGATTCGCGCGACGCACGACCGCTCGAAGCTCAGGGCCGTCGGCGGCGAGCGCTTCTGAGCGACGCCTCGGGCCGAGCCGGCCTGCTGCCACAATGCGCGCCATGACGCGCGCCACGACAGCCGCCGCCGGACGCCCGGTGAAACGCGGCTGGATGGCGCCCGAGCGGCTCTGGCTGCTCTCGATCGCGCTGCAGCGACGCGGCCTGCGCCCGCTCGCGGTGCTCGTCAAGAACGTCAACTCGGCGATCTACCACAACTCGCTGCCGCCCGGCGCCGTCGTCAGCCCGGACGTCCGCTTCGTGCACCACGGCTTCGGCACCGTGATCCACACGAACGTCGAGATCGGCGAGAACGTGACGATCTTCCAGAACGTGACGATCGCGATGCGCGCCGGCTCGAAGTCGCCGTACCGGATCGTGATCGAGGACGGCGTGCAGATCGGCGCGAACGCCGTCGTCATCTCGCCCTACCGCGGCGACCTGCGGATCGGGCGCGGCGCGCGGATCGGCGCCGGCGCGGTCGTCAACGCCGACGTCGCCCCCGGGTGCACGGTCGTCAGCGCGCCGGCCGTCGTGATCGAGCCCGACGGCACTCGCAGCACGCTGACGCGCGCGCCCCGCTAGCCGCGATAGCGCCCGACGCGCGACTCGGCGAAATCGAGCCGCACGAGCGAGCGCAAGAAGCTCTTCGTCACGATCACGTGGATGCGCGACTGCGTCACGTCGTACAGCCGCCGCCCGAGGCCGGCGGCGATCGACGGGTAGAAGTTCGCGACCTCGACCGTCACGTGCAGGCTCGCCTGCGCGCCGGGCGCGACCGGGTTGCGGCGCACTTCGATCTGCAGGTAGCCGCCGCCGTCGCGCCCGCGTCGCGCGACGAGCAGCCCGCGCGCGATGCGCCAGCGCACGAGGCCGTGCGAGGCGTCCATCTCGTATTCGGGCGCCTGGAACGTCAGCAGCTTCAACGGCCGCGCGACGAGCACGATCGCGCGCTCGTGCTCGCTGTAGCTGACGTGGATCAGGCGCAGCGTCACGCGCGAGAGAAAGCGCCAGTACGTGCGCGCGAGGCGCTCGAGATATTCGGCCGACCAGATCCGCTCGAGCGCGTCGCGCGGCAACGTCACCTCGGCGCTCTGCACCGAGCGCACGGCGCCGGTCGCGTCGTCGAGCGACGTCAGGCTGCGCGGCGGCGCCATCACGACGTCGCCGACGCGGCGGTCGCGGCTCGCGGCGCGCCGCGAGACGGCGAGCAGGCCGATCAGGGCGACGACGGCGAGCGCCACGACGACGGCGAGCACGGGGTCGCTCATTGCGTGGCAAGGCTAGTGTCCCCGCCTTGTCCTCGCCGGCTGATATCCACACGTACATGAGTTCCGCGCCCCCGCCCGCGCGCCCCGAGCGCGCGCGACCCGTCGCCGACGCGCCGGTCGGCGCGCTGCTCGCCCGCTCGCAGGAGCTCGCGCGCCGCTGGGCGGTCGCGCTGATCCTCGCGCGCCCGCTCGCCGAGATGACCGAGCTTCCGCTCGAGGAGATCGCGCGCTCGGCGCCGGCGCTGTGTGAGGCGATCGCGCGCACGCTCGCCACTGAGGAGCCGCTCGATCGTTTCGGCGCACCCGGCGAGCCGGCGCTCGCGTCGCTTCGCGCGCTCGCCGCCGAACCGGCCGCGCTCGTCGCCGACGTCGAGATGCTGCGCGCGATCCTCTGGGAGGTGACGCTCGAGGAGCTGCGCGAGCCGCCGGCGCGGCTGCTCGCCGATACGGCCGGGCGCCTCGCGTACGTCTGTGCGACCGCGCTCGCCGCGACGCTGCGCGCGCCGGGCGAAGGCGCGCCGGTGCGCGCTGAGCCACGCGCGTCGGTCCGCGTGCCCTATCGAACCGAGCGCGTCGCCGGCGAGCGTGCCGCCGGCGCGGTGCTCGTCGACGAGCTCGGCGTCGAGCCGCGGCCGCTCGCGTCGGTCGAGGGTTCGCCCGAGCGGACGTCGCCACGTGAGGACGACGCGGCGACGGTACATGCGCATGCGTCGGGCTCGCCGTCGCCGCACGACGTGCGTGCCTCCGCCTCGTCGGCGTCAGAGCCGGCGCGCGCGACGCCGCGCCCACGGCCGTGGGACACGCCGCTCGGCGAGGAGCCGGCGATGCGCGTCAGGCGCGGGCCCGGCGCGCCCGTCGACGAGCGGCGTTAGCGCCGCTCGCGTGTCTGGCGCCGTGGCGCGTCAGCCGGCGGAGGCGCCGCCGGCTGCTGCAGCCGCCGGCGTCGACGGCGGTTCCGGCGGCGAGCCGAGCGCCGGCGTGTTCGGAACGCTGCCGACGATCTTCGTGCGGATCCGCGACGTGTCGCTCATCCCGAGCTGGCGCGCCGCTTCGCTCGTCAGGTCCCACTGCGCGCCGTTGTGCGCGTACGGGCCGCGGTCGATCACCGGCACGACGAGGCCGTGGCCGCGCAGGCTGAACTTGACGAGCGTCCCGCACGGGAGCGTGCGGTTCGCGACGCCGACGACCGCAGGCGTCAGCGTCTGCCCGCAGGCAGTCGTCTGACCGTAGAAGCCCGGCCCGAACCACGTCGCGAGTGCGATGCCTTTGACCGGCGGCGCCGTCGTCGGCGCGCTCGTCGCCGGCGCGCTCGCGACGCCGCCCGTTTCGGCGGTCGCCGGACCGGCGGCCGCGAGCGTCGCGCCAGCGCCGGCCATCAGCACGGCAGACATCGTCCATATCTTCAAAAACGGGATTCTCATCACCATCGACGCCTACGGGGTGAGCTGACGGGCTCGCGCCAAAACTTCGCGGCGCTACGACCTCGATCGGCCGATTCGCCCCCGCGACCCGCGCTTCCGGGCCGCAATGGGTCCCCCGTCTCCCATGACCTGAATCACGGGAGCTCGGCGTAACCGCGAGTATACAGAAGACCTATGGCGAGCTTTGATCAGCTTCGCCCGAACGACGCCGGCGCTACAGCGGCAGGCGCGAGAGAACGTCTTTGAGCAGCCGCTCACCCGTGCTCACGCCGGCCTTCGCGAGCTCGCCGACGAGCTCGGCCGCCGAGGCGACGAGCTCGACACCGCCCGGAGGCTGCACCGATCCGAGCGGTGTCTCGCCGTCGCACTCGAAGCCCTGGCGCGGCGCCGGCTCGTCGACCGGCGTCGGGCGCGGCCGCTTGGCCTGCGCGCGGCGCGGCTGCGCGGCGCGCCGCGAAGGACGTGCGGCGCTCGCGCGCTCGCCGCGCGACGCCTTCGCCGTCGAGGACGCCGCCGACTCGCCGACCGCCTTGACCGAACGCTTCGCCGGCGAGCGCTCGGCCGGCGCCTCGGCCGGCGCTGCCTCGGCATGCGCTGCGGCGGCGCTCGCGGCGCGCTCGCCGGCCGCCTTGCGCGCGCTGTTGCGCGCGCGCGTTCCCGTCCCGTTGCGTCCACTCCCGTTGCGCTCGGCGATCCTGCGCGCGCTCGCACGCTGCGGTCGGGCGCGTGGCAGGTTCGTCAGAACGCCGCCGTCGCTGCGCGTTCCGTTGGCGCTGTGGCCGTTCTCCGCATCGCTCACCGCCACATCATTGCTTAAGGGTCGCCGCGACGGTCCGCGCGCAAACAGCGCACTCGGCTGCACGCGCGCTCGCAAGCCGTTGTGATCGACCGCAATGACGCGTTAGCATGGGATCGCGAAACAGAAGCGCCACTTGTAACGATGGGTCGCTCCGCGCCGTATGTCCCAGGAGGGAGCGTCCCTGACAGTGTCATGCCGGGCCGTGGCGACGGCCGCCGGCGCTGGTCGACCCACGCGAGAAACGGGAGCAGATGTCAGTAGTGGAGCTGCAGGAGCTGGATGAGGTCAAGGGTCTGCTCGCCAAGGGCCAGCAGGTCGGGGTGCTCACCTACGCGGAGATAAGCAAGGCGATGTCCGAGCTCGACCTCGACGAGTCCGACGTCGAGGAGCTCCACGGGTTCCTCGAGAAGGCCGAGATCGAGCTCGTCGAGGACATCGACCCGGCGACCGCCGCCGCCTCGCAGGTCGAGCGCGCGCCCGACAAGCGTGGACGGCGCAAGGCGAAAACCGCGCTCGACCTCAAGCCGGACATGACGACCGACTCGCTGCAGCTGTTCCTCAAGGACATCGGCAAGGTGCGCCTGCTGACCGCGCAGGAGGAGGTCGACCTCGCCAAGCGCATCGAGCGCGGCGACCTCGACGCCAAGCAGAAGATGGTCGAGTCCAACCTGCGCCTCGTCGTCTCGATCGCCAAGAACTACCGCAACCAGGGCCTGCCGTTCCTCGACCTGATCCAGGAGGGCACGCTCGGGCTCGTGCGCGCCGCCGAGAAGTTCGACTACCGCAAGGGCTTCAAGTTCTCGACCTACGCCACGTGGTGGATCCGCCAGGCGATCGCGCGCGCGCTCGCCGACAAGGCGCGCACGATCCGCATCCCCGTGCACGTCGTCGAGAAGCTCAACAAGATCGGCCGCGCCGAGCGCAAGCTCGTCACCGAGCTCGGCCGCGAGCCGACGGCCGAGGAGATCGCCGAGGTCACCGGCATCGACCCCGAGGAGGTCGACTCGATCAAGCGCTCCGCGCAGGCGCCGGTCTCGCTCGAGAAGCCCGTCGGCGACGAGGAGGAGTCGGAGTTCGGCCAGTTCATCGCCGACGAGCGCGCCGAGTCGCCGTACGAGCGCGCCGCCGAGATCCTCACGAAGGAGGCGCTGCGCGAGGCGCTCGAGAACCTCTCCTACCGCGAGCGTCGCGTGCTCGAGCTGCGCTACGGCCTCGGCGGCGAGCACCCGCGCACGCTCGACGAGGTCGGCCGCACGTTCAACGTCACGCGCGAGCGCATCCGCCAGATCGAGAACCAGTCGCTGAAGAAGCTGCAGTCCCTCGCCGAGGCGCAGAAGCTCCGCGACGTCGCCTGAGCGGCGCGCGTCGTCCATCGCCGCATGCCGCGCTCAAGGCGCGGCGCGCGCGTGCCGATCAGCAGTGCATGATCGACGTCGACGCGACACTGCGCGAGCTCGTCGGGCGCGAGGGCTCCGACCTGCACCTGAAGGTCGGCTCGGCGCCGCTGTTCCGCGTCGACGGCGAGCTGGCGCTCGCCGAGGGCGTCGCCGGAGCTGAGCGCCGAGGACACCGAGGGCGCGCTGAAACGGCTGCTCGACGACGACGCCAAGCTGGACGAATTCGACGCCGAGCACGAGGTCGACTTCTCCTACGAAATCCCCGGCGTCGCGCGCTTCCGCATCAACGCCTTCCGCCAGCGCGGCGTCGTCTCGCTCGCGTGCCGCGCGATCCCGCACAGGATCCGCACGATCGAAGAGCTCGCGCTGCCCGACGTCGTCACCGAGCTCGCCGACGAGGAGCGCGGGATCGTGCTGCTGACCGGCACGACCGGCTCGGGCAAGTCGACGACGCTCGCGGCGATGATCGACCACATCAACTACACGAAGAGCAGGCACATCGTCACGATCGAGGACCCGATCGAGTTCGTCCACGCCGACAAGCGCTCGGTCATCAACCAGCGCGAGGTCGGCATCGACACCGCGTCGTTCAGGCGCGCGCTGCGCCGCGTGCTGCGCCAGGACCCCGACGTGATCCTGATCGGCGAGATGCGCGACGAGGAGACCGTGCAGACGGCGCTCTCCGCCGCCGAGACCGGCCACCTCGTGCTCTCGACGATCCACACCGTCGACGCGGCCGAGTCGATCAACCGGATGCTCGACTTCTTCCCGCCGCACCAGCACCAGCAGGTGCGCAGCATGATCGCCGGCACGCTCAAGGGCGTCATCTCGCAACGCCTCGTGCCCGGCGCCGACGGCGGCCGCGTCGCCGTCTGCGAGGTCCTGCGCATGACCGGCCGCGTCCGCGACATGATCCTCGACCCGACGCAGACCGGCAAGCTCGGCGAGGTCATCGCGACGGGCGCCTACTACGGCATGCAGACCTTCGACCAGGCGCTGTTCGGCCACGTCAAGGCCGGCCGCGTCACGTTCGAGGACGCGATGCGCGTCGCCTCGAGCCCGCACGACTTCAAGCTGCTGCTCGAGGCCGAGGGCCGCCAGGGCACGACGATGGAGGACGTCTCCGCCGCCGAGCAGCACCGCGAGCAGCACAGCGACGTGCCGGCCCCGGCGCCCGCCGCCGCCTGATCGCCCGCGCGTCGATCAGTCGAGCTCGTCGTATCCCCAGAGGCCGACGAGGTCGCGGTCGAGATACTCGCTCAGTGCGACGACCTCCGGCTTGTAGCGGCGTCGCAGCTCGAGCATGAACGCCTCGTCGACCGGCTGCGGCTCGCCGAAGACGACCCGTTTGCGAACGGTTTGCAATGCGCGCTGGCGCACGCGCATCGGCGCGACCGCTCGCAGCGATTTCTTCAGGACGCTGAACGCCGGCTGATCGGCGACCGTCAGGCGCCGCAGCAGGTCGTTTACGCGCGCCGACTGCACCTGCACGCTTGGATGCGACTCGCGCGCAGCGATCGCGACGCTCTCGTCGACGCCGAGGAAGCGCAGCACCGAGCGCACCGTGCCCTCGTTGTCGCGGCGGTAGTCGTCGTAGATCAGCACCAGCATCCGCTCGCGCGGAAAGCGCGCCTCGTAGCGGCGCAGCTGCTCGACGTAGCGAACCTGCTCGGAGTAGAACAGCGCGTTCGGCCAGTACGTGTCCTTCGGCATCTCGCGGCCTTCGCGCCGCGGCTGCTCCAGTTCGATCGCCTTGCGGAAGTCCGTCTCGACCTCGCCGTAGTTGCGCAGCCACTGCAGGTGCAGCGAGCGCAGGAAGCTCGCCGGCTCGCGCAGGATCGCGATGATCCGCGCGTCCGGCTGCGCCTCGGCGATCAGCTGCGCCGCCTGCTCGGACCAGAGATACGGCGGCGAGATGTCGCCGACGAGCTGGTCCGGCCGCGCGTTGCGAAACCACGCCTTGTATTCGTCGAGCGTTTTCGGCGTGCCTTCGGGGCGAGGCATGTCGCGCAGGCGCAGCTCCGGCACGAAGAAGCGCGGCTCCTTTATCCCGAGGAAGATCTGCGGGTGCTGCGAGAGCATCACGTACAGCGCCGTCGTGCCGCTCTTCGGGTGGCCGACGACGAAGAAGTCCGGCACACGGCCGGCGCCCGCGTTTGTGGCGGGCGCGGCCTCCGGCGCCGGCTCGACCGTCGCCGCGGCGTCGCTCGGCTGCCCCGCGCGCTCCGTGCGCGGCCGGCTGTCCGGTCCCCTCGTCATGCGCACGCCGAGGCTAGCGGAGCACCGGCGCGACCGTCGCTCGCTCCCGCGCGTCGGCGCGCGCCGTCAGGCGACCCGGCTTGCTCAGGCGTCTCGCAGCAGGACCGCGACGAGGATCAACGCCGCGACGATCACCACGATCTCGATGATCGGGCCGGACGCGGCGAGGACGAACATCGGTGGAGGATAGCCGCGGGCATTGGGTCGGCGGTCGCGGCACGGACACCGCCGTGGTGGTGTCTCACCCGCTTCAGTTGGTAAAGTAAAGGGCGAAATGGCGATGGATGAGACATGCCCCGTCTGCCGAACGGCTGAGATCGTCTGCGGCAAGTGGACGTTGCTGCTCGTGCGCGAACTCGCCGACGGCACGCTCGCGCTTCTGCGAACTCGAACGCTCGCTCTCCGGGATCAGCCCACGGACGCTCTCGCTGCGCCTGCGCGCGCTCGAGGAGGAGGCGATCGTCGAGCGCCAGACGTTTCCGAGGTCCCGCCGCGCGTCGAGTACGCGCTGACCGACAAGGGACGCGCGCTGCTGCCGATCATCGACGACATGCGTACGTACGGCGAGCGCATGGCTGTGCGGCGACGACTGGCGAGGCCGCCGAGGTCCGCGCACGCGGCGCGGACGCGGCTCGCGCTCGCCTGAGCGGCCGGCGCCGGGCTGCAACCGACGCTGCGCCGAGCAGGAGCGCCGAGTGCCGGCGGCGAACAGCGAGCGTGCGCTCACGACAGCTCGAAGACGTCGCTCACTGCGCTTTCTCGAGGACGCGGCGCGACATCTGCAGACGGAGGTCGCTGCGGGCGCGGAGGTCGAGTTCGAGGTCGAGCGCGCGCCCGAGCCGCGGCGGCGCGGGCTCGCCGCGCTCTACGCTACCGCGCCGCTGACGGGCGATTCATGGGAGAGCGCTGGCGCGCGCTCGAGCGGCTGGCGCAGCTACGCCGAGCGCGGTGGCGCTGCTCGGCGACTTCGAGGGGCTCGATCGCTACGTCGCGCGTCCGCGGCGAGGCGGCTCGCGCCGCGGTGGCCGCGCGCGCCCGCGCGCCGCGATCGTCGCGCTGCTCGAGGACGTCTTCGCCGAGCAGACGGATTTCGAGCTGCGTCCGGAGCGCGTCGACGGCGCGCTCGAGCGCCTCGCACAGGCGACGCTCGCGCGTGCCGGCGAGGTGACGCTCGTCGCGACGCTGCACGGCGATCGCGCTCTCATCGCCCGAGCTTCAGCTGACGAGAGGACTGCGCATCGCGCACGCCGGCGCGACCTCGACGAGCTGCCCGACGGAGATCGCCGCGGCCGCCGAGCCCGGCGCCAGCGAGGCCGACCAGCTCGTCGTGCGTCCACACGAGCGAGCACGAGGACCCGAGTCGAGGGGCTCGCGGCGGCCGCGCGTGCTCGGCGATCTGCTGTCGCGCTGCGGCTGTTCGGCGACGGGCGCGTCGCGCTCGGCGCGCTCGCCTGGGTGCGCGTCGGCACGGCGGCCGTGGCGGCCGCTGGCGCTCGGCGCCGGCGGGCGCCCGCACGGGATGCTCGTCGTGACCGAGCGCAGGAGGATGAGCTGCGCGCGTTCTGCAGCCTCGTCTCGCGGCGGCGCCCGCCGGCAACGAGCTCGCCTGGGCGCTGCGGCGCTTCGAGCTGGGGTGCGAGCGCGAGCAGCGAGTGGGAGGCGCTGAGCGACTACCTGCTCGCGCTGCGCGCGCTGCTCGAGCCCGAGGGCTCGCCGCGCGGGCTGCTCGCGGGGCGTCTCGCCGCGCTCTGCGCGACCGCCGACAGCGCGCCGAGCTGACCGAGCGGATCGCGCGCGCGATCGAGCTCGAGCGCACGTGATCGCCGGCACGCGCCGCCAAGAACGCCGCCGGCCGAGGCGCTCGTGCGACGATCGCCAGACCACCTGCGCGCGCTGCTGCGCGACGTGATCTGCGGTCACCTCGACGCCGACCTCGCCGTGACTCGCCGACGAGCTCGCTCGAGACCCGACGAGCTGCTGCGACGTCGACGAGCCGCGTAGAGGGCGAGCCCGAGGGTGACGGCGAGAGCGTGGTCGGTCCGTTCGAGCCGATCGCGTCGGGCGAGCCGATCGAGCCCGACGTGTTCGACGATCCGCGAGCAGCTGCTGCCGATCGACGGCGTCGTCTCGAGCGCTCAGCGAACAGCCGCGCGGCGAGCTCGGCGAGCCCGGGAGGTCGCTGATGTCCTCGTCGAGGTGCTCGACGAGGACGGATCCGGCTCTTCGAGCGCCTCCGCAGGCGCGCGAGCGTCTCGCGGTCGCGTCGCACGAGCACGTCGAAGTCGGCGAGGTTCGCAGCGACGCCGCCGCCAGGCGCTCGTCGAGCTGACCGGCGAGGTCGCGCTCGGCCTGCTCGACCGCTCGTGCTCCGCCGAGCGCCGTCGAAGTGCACGCGGTTGACGATCACGCCGCCGCGGGACATCCCGCGCTCGGCGAGCCGCCGCGCGAGGAACGCCGCCTCCTGCGCCGGCTCGTGCTCGGGCGAGGTGACGATCACGAAAGCTCGTCTGCCGCGTCGCGCAGCAGCGCCGTCGACGCCGCGCGTGCGCTCGCCGCAAGCCGTCGCGCATGCCCGAGAGCAGCCGGAAGAAGAGCGACAGCTCGCTCAGCAAGCTCGACGCCGGTGGCGCGCGCGAAGATCGCGAAGACGAGGCCCGTCGAGCGGCCGAGCACGCGCGCGGCGCGAGCCCGCCCCGGCGAGAGGAAGATCTCCATCGCGCGTCCTTCGAGAAAGCCGAGCAGGCGCGTCGGCGCCTCGAGGAAGTCGAGCGCGTTGTGCGACGGCGGCGTGTCGAGCACGACACGTCGAAGTCGCGCTCGCGGTCGAGCTCGAAGAGCTTCGCCATCGCGCTGAGCTCCTGCGAGCCGGCGACCGCGGAGGAGAGCTCACGGTAGATCGGTTGGCGAGGAGCTCCTCGCGCTCGCGCTCGTTCGGCGCCAGGCGCGTGACGATCTCGTCGAACGTGCCCTTGCTGTCGAGCATCATCGCCCACAGCTCGCCCGAGCACGCGACGCCGTGCTCGGCCAGCAGCGACGGCTCGATCCGCGTGTCGGCTCGCCCGACAGCGCCTGCAGCCCGAGCGCCGAGGCGAGCCGTTCGCGGGGTCGATCGTGACGACAGCGACCTTCGCGCCGCGCGCCGCGAGCCCGAGCGCGAGCGCCGCCGAGGTCGTCGTCTTGCCGACGCCGCCGGCGCCGAGCGCAGATGCACACGCGCTTGCCGCGCAGCCGGCTCGCGAGCACGCTGTCCTGCGCAGGCGCGGCCTTGCGCCGGCGCGCCTGCTCGCGCTTGGGCTTGGCGGCGCGCGTGGCCATGCCCCGATCGTAGTTCCCATGCTGCAAACGCCGCCGAGGCGTGCAGGAATCGAACCGCGCCGCATGCGAATACCCACCGGACGGCAGGCTTTCGGCCAATCGAGCATCGGAGCCCGCAGTGGAAGGAAAGGCCAAGGTCATCGCGTTCGCCAACCAGAAGGGCGGCGTCGCCAAGACGACGACGACGCTCAACCTCGCCGCCGCCTTCGCCGAGGAGGGGCACCGCGTCGCTCTGCGTCGACATGGACCCGCAGGGCAACCTGACGATGTCGCAGGGGATCGACCCCGACACGCTCGAGCAGTCGATGTACGACGTGCTCGTGCACAAGGTCTCGATCCGCGAGGTGATCCGCAAGCGCGAGATCGACGTCGCCTGCGCGTCGATCGACCTCGCCGGCGCCGAGATCGCGATGTCGCACGATGATCGGCCGCGAGCGCGCGCTGCAGCGGGCGTTCGAGCCGATCCTCGAGGACTACGACTTCATCTGCATCGACACGCCGCCGAGCCTCGGGCTGCTGACGATCAACGCGCTCACGGCGGCCGACAAGGTGATCGTCCCCGTGCAGTGCGAGTATCTATCGATGCGCGGCCTGATCCAGCTGCAGAACACGCTCGCGATGATCCGCGAGAACCTCAACCCGGACGTCGACATCGAGGGCATCCTGCCGACGCTCGTCGACTCGCGCACGATCCACGCCAAGGAGGCGATCGAGATCCTCGAGGAGAACTTCGGCGACCGCGTGTTCGCGTCGCGCATCCGCAAGACGGTCCGCTTCGCCGAGGCGCCGGTGAAGGGCATGTCGGTGCTCAAGTACGAGCCCGACGGCGTCGCCGCGCAGTCCTACCGCGACCTCGCGCAGGAGGTGTCTCGACGCATGGCCAGAACAGCTAAGCGCGCGAGCATGCGCGAGGGCCCGCTCGCGGCGCTGTTCCGCAAGACCGAGGAGGACGAGCGCCGGCGAGGAGCGCGAGCCGCACCGCGCTCGAGCGCTCGGCGCCCGAGGACGCGCCGAGCCCGCAGCGCGCGGCAGCGACGCTCGGCACGCCGCGCGACGAGCCGCGGCTGCCGCACCGGCGGCGGCGCTCAGCGCCGCCGAGCACGCGAGGCGGCCGAGACGAGCGCGCCGCGCGTGCCGACGCCGCAGGAGCGCCTGCGCCCCGCCTTCTCCTCCGAGATCCCCGAGAACATGCTCGAGCCCGGTGCCCGCCTGCGGCGCGTCCGCCGTGATGGACGTCTACGTGCGCGCGCACGGCGAGCCGCTCGCGCTGCCGCCGGCGCGCAGCCGGCGCAGCCGCGTGCTGCGCGTCGTCGGCGTCGGCGGCGCCGGCGTCAACGCCGTCAACCGGATGGTCGAGGCCGGGGTCGCCGGCGTCGAGTTCCTCGCCGTCAACACCGACCTGCAGTCGCTGCAGCAGTCGACCGCCGACGTCACGGTGCACATCGGCGCCGAGCGTCACGCGCGGGCTCGGCTCGGGCGCCGACGCGAGCTCGGGCGCCAGTCGCCGCGATGGAGGAGTACGACCAGCTCAAGGCGCTGCTGAAGGGCTCGGACATGGTCTTCATCACCGCCGGCGCGGGCGGCGGCACCGGCACCGGCGCCGCGCCGGTCGTCGCGCGCATCGCGCGCGAGGTCGGCGCGCTGACGGTCGGCATCGTGACGAAGCCGTTCGGCTTCGAGGGCACGCGGCGCAGCGCGCCAGGCCGAGCAGGGCATCGAGGCGCTCGCCGCCGAGGTCGACACGCTGATCGTCGTGCCCAACAACCGGCTGCTGTCGGTGCTCGACAAGCAGACCTCGATGGTCGAGGCGTTCCGCGTCGCCGACGACGTGCTGCGCCAGGGCGTGCAGGGGATCTCCGACCTCGTCACGCTGCCCGGCCTGATCAACCTCGACTTCGCCGACGTGCGCACGATCATGTCCGGCGCCGGCAACGCGCTGCTCGGGATCGGCATGGGCGACGGCGAGAGCGCGCGCGATCGACGCCGCGATGCCGGCCGTCTCCTCGCCGCTGCTCGAGACCTCGATGGACGGCGCGCGCTCGATCCTGCTGTCGATCACCGGCGGCCGAGACCTCTCGCTGTGGGAGGTCAACGAGGCCGCGAAGGCGGTCAGCGAGGCCGCGCACCCCGACGCCAACATCATCTTCGGCGCGATGGTCGACGAGAAGCTCGCCGACCAGGTCTGGGTCACGGTCGTCGCGACCGGCTACGGCGACGAGGGGCGGCGCAAGAGCGTCAGCAGGCTCAAGGAGCCGGCCGGCGAGCCGCGCATCGCAGCGCGCCGCGCCGCAGCCGCACGGCGCGCGCGGCGGCGGCCTGTCCGTAGATGAACTCGATGTGCCCGAGTTCATGCCATCCGCTAGGCAGAGAGTCGACGCCGACCCGCCGCCGAGCGCCTGTGCTATCGCTCTGTGCATGGCTGGGGAGGGCACGGGGTCGTCGCGGCCGGGCATCCGCTGACGGCGCAGGCGGGCGCGCGCGTGCTGCGCGAAGGCGGCAACGCCGTCGACGCGGCGCTCGGCGGCGATGCTTGCGTCGTTCGTGGCCGAGCCGCTGCTGACGGGGCTCGGCGCGGGCGGCTACATGCTCGTCGCCGGCGGCGCTCAGGAGCCGGCGCTGCTCGACTTCTTCGTGCGGCGCCGAGCGACCCGCGCGCGGCGGACGCGGCGATCGAGACGGTCGCCGAGCTCGAAGCGATCGACGTCTCGTTCGGCGACGCGGCGCAGGTCTTCTACATCGGGCCGGCGTCGTGCGGCGTCTACGGGGTGCCGGCGGGCGTGTGCGAGGCGGCGCGGCGCTGGGGGACGATCCCGCTCGCCGAGCTCGCCGCGCCGGCGGCGCGGCTCGCGCGCGAGGGCGTCGCGCTCAACGCCGGGCAGGCGTACGTCGCCGAGATCCTCGCCGACCTGCTGACGGCGACGCCCGAGTGCGCCGCGCTGTGGGCGCCGGCCGGGCACGTGCTGCGCGAGGGCGAGGTGCTGCGAAACGCCGAGCTCGGCGACGCGCTCGATGCTGCTCGGCGCGCGACGGCGCGGAGCCGTTCTACCGCGGCGAGATCGCGAGCGCCGTGTGCGACTGGCTGCGCGCGCGCGGCGGCTGGCTGATGCCCGACGGACCTCGCCGGCTACCGGGCGATCGAGCGCGCGCCGGTGCGGATCGGCTACCGCGACCGCGTCGTGCTCACGAACCCGCCGCCGTCGGCCGGCGGCACGCTGCTCGCGTACGCGCTCGCGCTGCTCGACGCGCGCGCCGGCGCCGCCGACGCTGCGCGGCGTCGTCGACGCGATGGGCGCGGCGCAGGACGAGCGCACGCCCGAGTTCCTCGACGGGCTGAGCGACGACGGCTTCCTCGAGCGCTTCCTCTGCTCGCGCCTCGGCGCGACGACGCACATCTCGGTGCTCGACGTCGACGGGCGCGCGTGCAGCGTGACGTGCACGAACGGCGAGGGCTCGGGCGTCGTCGTCCCGGGCACGGGCATCCACCTCAACAACGTGATGGGCGAGGAGGACCTCAACCCGCTCGGCTTTCACCTGCACCCGGCCGGACGGCGGATGCCGAGCATGATGGCGCCGTCGATCGTGCTGCGCGACGGCGAGGTCGAGCTCGTGCTCGGCAGCGCCGGCTCCAACCGGATCCGCTCGGCGCTGCTGCAGACGATCGTCGGCGCCGTCGACCACGGCCTCGACGCGCGCGATGCGATCTACGCACCGCGCGTGCACTTCGAAGCGGGCGTGCTCTACGCCGAGCCCGGCATCGCGCCCGACGCGCTCGCCGAGGCCGGCGCCGCGCATGGCGGCGAGATCGTCCACTTCGCCGAGCTCAACCTGTTCTTCGGCGGCGTGCAGGCCGTCAGGCGGCGCGGGCGGCGCTTGAACGGCGCCGGCGATCCGCGGCGCGGCGGCGTCGCGGTGAGCGCATGAGATGCCGCCCGCTCGGCGGCGCGCTCGCGCTCGCGGCGCTCTGCGCGGCGACGCTCGTCGCGTGCGGCGGGATCAAGGCGCCGGACCTGTTCATCGTGCAGCGCAGCGGCAGCGGCCCGCACGCGAAGCTGACGCTGCTCGTCAACGAAGAAGGCGGCGTGCACTGCAACGGCAGCGCGCACGCCGGTGGGCACGCGCTGAAGCTGAGCGACGCGGCGCTCGTGCAGGCGCGCGCGATCCAGGAAGGCCTGCAGGAACCGTCCTCGCGGCACACCTCGCTCGCGCCCGGGCCGAAATCGGTCCTCGACTACTTCGTGCGCGACGAAAACGGCTGGGTGCGCTTCTCCGACGACTCCGCGCACCAGCCGAAGGTCTTCCGCCAGCTCGCGCTGTTCGTGCTGCAGACGGCGCAGGGCGTGTGCGGGCTGCCCGAATAGCGCGCGGTCAGCCGAAGCGAACCTTGCCGTTGGACTGCGCACGCGTCTGCGCGCGGTCGATCAGCGCGAGGCGCTCGATCGCGGCGCGCAGCAGCAGCGCGAGCAGGCGCAGGCGCGCGGCCTCGGAGCGCAGCTCGAGCAGCTCCTGCTTGGCGTCGGTCGCGAACTCGACGGTCGCGGCCATCTCGTAGGAATCCATCATCGCGAGCTCGTCGTCGCTCAACTGGCGATCGGTCGCCTGCTCGACGAGCTCGCGGTAGAGCTCGCGCGCGCTCGCCGCGGCGTCGGCGTCGGGCTCTGCCTGCTCCTCGTCCTCGGCCGCGCGCGCCGCGGCGTCCGGCTCGCCGGTGCCGTCGTCGTCGGCGAGGAACTCGACGACGCCGGCCGGATACGGCAGCTCGTCTTGGCGCTCGAGCAGGCGGAACGGGCGCGTGCCGCGCGCGAGGATGTTCAGCCGACCGTCGTCCATCCGCTCGAGCACGCGCTCGATCTCGCACGCGCAGCCGACGTCCTTGAGCTCGTCGTCGGACAGCCAGACGATCCCGAACTCGCGCTCGCGCGAGCCGGGCTCGGCGGTGAGGCAGCGCTCGATCATCCGCTTGTAGCGGTCCTCGAAGATGTGCAGCGGGACGCGCTCGGTCGGCAGCGCGACGATCCCGAGCGGGAACAGCGGGAAGCCGCTCGATGCGTGCTCTTCCATGTCGGGAGTCTAAGCGCCGCACTCGATCCGAAACACGGCACGTCGGATGCCTCGCGCGACCCGGCCGCGCCGTCGGGCCTACTCGGTGCGCGGCTTGCGTGCGGCGATCATCAGGTTGTAGAAAATCGCCGGCGGCAGGCGCGACTCGAGCAGCCGCCGGTCGAGCCCCTGCAGCAGCAGGTAGCCGCGATAGGCGTACTGGCGCCACGCCCACGGGACGTCCTCGGGCATCGCGCTCGCCTCGAGCGTGCGGTTGGTCCAGCCGAACCAGTTCGCGAGCAGCTCCTCGCCGGTGATCCGCACGTCGACGAAGCCGGCGCCGCGCGCCGCGCGCGCGAGCTCGCCGGGCGCGAACGCGTGCACGTCGACGAAGCCCTCGAGCGCCGCGTCGGGCGCCGCCTCGGCCTCCGACGGGGCGCTGCGTGCGCCGATCGCGCGCCGCCACAGCGGCGCGAGCGCGCCGGCGGCGCGCTTGGGCACGCGCGCGAGCCGGTCGCCGTAGCGCGAGGGCTCGCCGGCGAACAGCACGGTGCCGCCGGGCGCGAGCACGCGCCAGAACTCCTCGAAGGCGCGCTGCAGGTCGGGGATGTGGTGCAGCACGGCGTGGCCGAGCACGAGGTCGAAGCTGCGGTCGGCGAACGGCAGCCGCTCGGCGTCGACCTGCTCGGTGCGCACGTCGAGCCCGAGCCGCTCGGCGTTCGCGCGCAGCGTCGCGAGCATGCCGGGCGAGATGTCGCTGCAAGTCGCGTGCGCGATCTTGCCGGCGCGCATCAGGTTCAGCGTGAAGTAGCCGGTGCCGGCGCCGATCTCGAGCGAGCGCGCGCACCCGTCGGGCGTGTGGCCGAGCGCCTTGTCGACCTTCGCGAGCACCTGCGCGGCGCCGATCTCGCCGAAGTCGATGCCCCACTTGGCGTCGTAGTGGTCGGCGGCGACGTCGTGGTAGCGCGTGTTGACGTCGCGGATCTCCTCGGCGCTCAAGCTCGGCGGCACGGTCCGGCACCATATACTCGCGCGCCGTGCTCCCGCCGTTCACCCTCGGTTTGCGCATAACGAGCAGGCGCGTACCTTGAGCTCAACCTCGCAGGCGTCGTTCGAGCAGCGCGACCAGCCGGACGGCGTCCCGCCGCTCGCGCTGACCGGCGAGCGCACGCTGCCGGACGTGCCCGAGGAGAACTACTGGTTTCGCCGCCACCTCGTCGTCTACGAATGGATCGCGGCGCAGCTCGCCGGCAAGCGCGTGATCGACATGGCCTGCGGCGAGGGCTACGGCTCGGACGTGCTCGCGCGCGTGGCGGCGAGCGTCGTCGGCGTCGACGCGAACCCCGAGGCGCACGAGCACGCGCGGCTCCGCTACCGCCGCGCGAACCTGCGCTTCGCGCGCGAGCTGATCGAGACGTTCGCCGAGCCGGCCGACGCGGTCGTCTTCCTGCAGACGATCGAGCACCTGACCGACCCCGGCGCGGCGCTCGATCACTTCGCCTCGCTCGTCGCGGACGCGGACGGGACGGTGTTCGTCTCGACGCCGAACGTGCTGACGCTCGCGCCGCGCGGGCAGGAGCGCTCGGACAACCCGTGGCACGTGCACGAGTACCGCGATCGAGGAGTTCGAGCGGCTCTGCCGTGCGCACTTCCGCGAGGTGCAGCCTGTTCGGGCTGTTCCATGCGCGCAAGCTGCGCGCGCACGAGCTCGCGCTGCGCGCCGGCTGGGACTCGCGTGCACGCGCGCCTGGAGCCTGACACGCCGCTTCTACGACCGGTTCACGCCGGCGATCGCGGTCTCGGACTTCGCGCTGCGCCCGCTCGGCCAGGCGAAGATGGACGCGCGCGCTCGACTTCGTCGCGGCCTGCCGGGTGTAGCCGCGTGGCGCGGGCGGGGAGGCGATCGCGGCGCGCTTGCGATCGTCCTGCACACGCACATGCCCTACGTCGAGGGCTTCGGCACGTGGCCGTTCGGCGAGGAGTGGCTGTGGGAGGCGATCGTCGGCAGCTACCTGCCGTTGCTCGAGCTGCTCGACGCGGGCGCACCGCTGACGCTGTCGCTGACGCCGGTGCTGTGCGACCAGCTCGAGGCGCCCGGCTGGCAGGAGCGCTTCGCCGAGTTCGTGCAGGGCGTGCGCCGCCACACCCACGAAGAGGACGCGGCCGGGCTGCGCGCGGCCGGTCACGACGAGCTCGCGCGCGAGCTCGACCGCGCGTCGCGCGACTACGAGCGCGCGCTCGAGCCGCGCTGCGCGCAGCGCGACGGCGACCTGCTCGGCGCGTTCGCGCCGCACGCGCAGTGGACGTCGTCGGCGACGCACGCCGTGCTGCCGCTGCTCGCGACCGACGCGGGCTGCGCCTGCAGATCGACACCGGCGTGCACTCGCACCGGATCCGCTTCGGCGAGGGCGCGCCGGTGGGCCGAGCTGGCGCGGGGGCTTCTGGCTGCCCGAGTGCGCGCACGTGCGCCGCCTGGAGCCGCTGCTCGCCGAGGCCGGCGTGCACGCGACGTGCGTCGAGCTGACCGCGCGCTTTGGGCACGGCGCGCGCGAGCACCTGCGCCCGCTGCACGGCGACGCCGGCGTGACGCTCGTGCCGATCGACCGCGCGACGATCGACCTCGTCTGGCACGAGCGCGGCTACCCGGCCGACGCGGTCTATCGCGACTACCACCACCACACGATCCATCACCACACGCCGTGGAGCAACGATGGCGCGGCCTACGATCACGAGCGCGCGCTCGCGCTCGCGCGACTGCACGCCGCCGACTTCGTCGCGCGCACGATCGCGCGGCTGCGCGAGCACGGCGGCGGCCTACCCGGTGGCGGGCTCGTCGTCTGCGCGCTCGACACCGAGCTGCTCGGGCACTGGTGGTACGAGGGCGTGCAGTGGCTGGGCGCCGTCGTCGAGCAGTGCGACGCGCAGGGGCTCGAGCTCGTGCGACTCGACGACGCGCTAGCGCGGATCGAGCCCGCACCGGCAGGCGATTGGCGCGCCCGCGGCGCGCCTGCGGAACGCCTCGCCGACGAGCGCGCGAGCTCGTGGGGCGGGCGCGGCGACCTCTCGACGTGGTCGGGGCCGCGCGTCGCCGACGTCGCGTTCGCGTTACGGCGCGCCGAGCTCGAAACGATCGCCGTCCGCCCGCGGGCCGGGCGCACGGCGCTGCGCGAGCTGCTCGCGCTGCAGTCGAGCGACTGGGCGTTCATGCTCTCGCGCGAGCTCGCCGCCCCTTACGCGCGCGAGCGCGTCGAGGCACCACCGTGCCGCGCTCGCGGCCGCGCTCGCCGACCCGTCGCGCGCCGACGCGAGCGCGGTGCGGAAGATCGCCGCGCATCTGTGAACTTCCTGCGAGCGCCCTGGCCGGCGATGTGACACGGCGGTACGATTCGAAGACTTGTTCACGACTTGACCGGGGGGGGGCAGGATGGGACAGCTCAAGTTGTTCGGCGTCGTCGCACTCGCAGCCGTCGCGATCGCCGCCGGTGTCGCCGGCCCGGCGTCCGCTTTGCAGCTCAGCGGTGCGCCCGGCGCACCGCTTGTCGCAGGGAGTGGGCCGGCGGTGCTCTCGGTGACACCCGACGAAGGGCCGAGCGGCGGTGGCACGCGCGTGACGATCGTCGGCGAACGGCTCGCCGGGGCGACGACGATCGCGTTCGGGTCGAACGTCGTGACGTTGACGAAGCCGTCGAAATCGCAGACGAAGATCAAGCTCGTCGCGCCGGCGGCGACGGCGCCGGGGTCGGTCGACGTGACCGTGACGACGCCCGAAGGCACGAGCGAAGCGACGCCGGCCGACCGGTTCACTTACACGCCGAGCCAGCCGTCGGTCGAGAAGCTGAGCCCGAGCCACGGCCCGGCCGTCGCCGGCAAGTCGATCAGCATCAACGGCGAAGACCTCGCCGGCGCGACGGCCGTGCGGTTCGGTTCGCAGAGCGTGCCGTTCACGGTCAAATCGGCGAAAGACATCAAAGCGACCGTGCCGCCGGCGACGGCGATCGGCGCTGTCGACGTGACGGTGACGACGCCCGAAGGAACGAGCGCGGTCGTGCCGGCCGACCAGTACACCTACGAAGCCGAGTTCCCGGCCGTCGAAGACCTCTCGCCCGGCTCGGGGCCGGCGAGCGGCGGCACGACGATCTCGGTCAAAGGCGAGGGCTTCATCGGCGCGTCGAAGGTCTCCTTCGAAGGGATCCCGGCGACGAGCTTCGAAGTCGTCGACGACGGCGAAATGGTCGTCGTCTCGCCGGCGCACAGTGTCCGCGACGTCTCGATCACGGTGACCACGCCGGAAGGCACGAGCCCGGCGACGTGCCCGGGCAGGCTGTGCAAGCCGGTGCCGAGATTCGCGTTCGTCGATCCGACGGTGACGTCGGTCGAACCGAAAAGCGGCCCGATCGCCGGCGGCACGCCGATCACGATCACCGGTACGGGCTTCGCGACGGGCAAAGAAGAAACGCTGATCCAGGTCGGCAAGGCGTACGCGACGTCGGTGCACTGCACGTCGTTCACGACGTGCACGGCGATCACCGGCGCCTCGAAGAGAGCCGGCGCGAGCTCGGTGGTCGTCCACATCAGGACGAATGTCGCCGAAGCGAGCGAACCGAACCCCGAAGCGACGTTCAACTACGAATCAGGGGTTGGCTGCAAAGGACCCGGGCCGGGCGCTGCGCTCGGCCCGGGCGTCTCGGCCCGGCGCGCGGACATCGCGGCTCGTGTGCCGGCGCTACTCGAAGCGCATCGCGCGCGGCGCCTCGCGCATGCGGATCAGCCGCGCGGGCACGCCGCCGACGACGGCGTTCGCGGGGACGTCGCGCGTGAGCACGGAGCTCGTGCCGACGATGCTGTTCTCGCCGACTGCGACGCCGCGCAGGACGCAGGCGCCGTAGCCGATCCAGACGTTGTGCCCGACGCGCACGTCGCGCTTGTAGATGCCCTGCAGGCGGATCGGGCGGTCGACCTCGGTGACGCCGTGGTCGAAGTCGATCAGCATGACGCGGTCGGCGAGGATGCACTCGCGGCCGATCGAGACATGCTGGTAGGCGGAGATCGTGCACTCCTGGCCCATCACCGTCTTGGCGCCGATCGCGACCTCGCCCTCGTGCACGCGGATCTTGCAACCGTGCCCGAGCCACGCCCAGCGGCCGATGCGCAGCGTCGCGTGCCTGCCGATCTCGAGCTTGACGCGCGGGCAGATGAAGCAGATGCCGTCGGTCTGCAGGCGGCCGCGGTAGCGCAGCTTGAGCAGCAGCCAGCGCGCGATCAGGTACGCGTAGCGGCGGTTGAGCATGTGGTTGGCGCGCATGAAGCGCAGCAGCGCGAGTGGGCCGCCGTGCAGCGGCTCCGGCGCACGCCGCAGCGTCTCGGCGATCGTCTCGGGGGCGTCGGGCTCGGGCGCGTCGGCGAGCAGCTCCATCGCGTGAAGATCGTATTGCCCTGCGATGATTGCGCCGCCGATGGCCGACGCAAAGCTCGACCCAACGCTCGCGCAGCGCCTGCTCGACGGTGACCGCCGCGCGCTCGCGCGTGCGATCTCGCTCGTCGAGGACGACCGCCCTGAGGGGTGGGAGCTCGTCAAGGAGGTCTACCCGCACACCGGCAAGGCGGCCGTCGTCGGCTTCACCGGGCCGCCGGGCGTCGGCAAGTCGACGCTGATCGGAGCGCTGACGAAGGCGCGGCGCGAGGCGGGGCGGAGCGTCGGCGTGCTGTCGATCGACCCGTCCTCGCCGTTCACGCAGGGGGCGCTGCTCGGCGACCGGATCCGCCTGACCGAGCACTTCCTCGACCGTGGCGTGTTCATCCGCTCGATGGCCAACCGCGGCGCGCTCGGCGGCCTCTCGGAGGCGGCGCTGCAGGCGGCGCTGCTGCTCGACGCGGCCGGCCGCGAGGACGTGTTCGTCGAGACGGTCGGCGTCGGGCAGGCGAGATCGACATCATCGATCACGCCGACACGATCGTGCTCGTGCTGATGCCGGGCTCGGGTGACTCGATCCAGGCGCTGAAGGCGGGCGTGATGGAGATCCCGGACGTGATCGTGATCAACAAGGCCGACCACCCGCTGACGGACACGATGGTGCGCGAGATCCGCGGCGTGCTGTCGCTCGCGAACCTCGACCGCACGCCAGAGGAGGTTCGCGGCCGGTGGCGCGTGCCGATCGTCAAGACCGAGGCGAGCCGCGGGATCGGCGTCGAGGAGCTGGTGCAGCGCCTCGACGAGCACCGCGCGCACATCCTCGCCGAGGGCCAGCTCGCCGAGCGCCGCGCGCGCAACCTACGCAACGAGGTGCTCGCGATCGCGACGGCGCGGATGCGCCGGCGGCTGGAGGACGAGCTCGCCGAGGACGCGGGCTTCCAGGAGCTGATCGACGAGGTCGTGCAGCGCCGCCTGGACCCGGCGAGCGCGGCGGCGACGCTGCTCGAACGCGAGACGGTCGAGCACGGGACCGCCGGGCGCGACACGGCCGGCCGCGAAGCGGGCTAGGCTCGTCGAGATGGACTACCTCGACCTGGCCGATCGCACGTGGCCGCTGCTGCGCCGCGCGATGGCCGGTCACACGGCGGTGTACCGCGCGACGAACGGCGCGATCGGCCACCGCGTGCCGGGTCTCGCGCCGACGCTGCTGCTCGACCACGTCGGCGCGAAGAGCGGCGCGCGCCGGACGAGCCCGCTCGTGTACGGGCGCGACGGCGCGAACCTCGTGCTCGTCGCGTCGAAGGGCGGCTATCCGAAGAACCCGGCGTGGCTCTACAACCTCCAGGCGCATCCGGACACGACGGCGCAGGTCGGCTCCGAACACCTCGATGTGCACGCGCGCGTCGCCGACGGCGATGAGCGCGAGCGCCTGTGGGCGCTGATGCTCGGCGTGTACGGCGGCTACGCGGACTACCAGAAGCGCACCGATCGTGAGATACCGATCGTCGTGCTCGAGCCGCGCAGGACGAGCTAGGCGCCGAGCGCGCGCGCGATGACCATCTGCTGAACCTCGTCGGTGCCCTCGCCGATCGTGAGGATCTTGGCGTCGCGGTAGAAGCGGCAGACCGGGTACTCCTCGATGTAGCCGTAGCCGCCGTGGATCTGGACGGCCTCCTCGGTGCAGCGCACGGCGAGGCGGCCGGTCTTGAGCTTGGCCTGCGCGGCGGTCAGCGTGAAGTTGCGCCCGGCGTCCTTCTCGCGCGCGGCCTTGTAGACGAGCAGCCGCGCGGCGTCGATCTCGGTCGCCATGTCGGCGAGCTTGCACTGGATCGCCTGGAACTTCGAGATCGGCTGGCCGAAGGCCTTGCGCTCCTTGGCGTACTTGAGCGCCTCGTCGAGCGCGCCCTGCGCGAGGCCGACGCCCATCGCGGCGACGCCGATGCGGCCGATGTCGAGGATGTGCAGGAACTGCTTGAAGCCGGCGCCGCGCGGGCCGAGCAGGTTCTCCTCGGGAACGCGGCAGTCGCTGAACGTCAACGGCCGCGTATCGGACGCGTTCCAGCCCATCTTGCGGTAGGGCTCGCCCTGCTCGTAGCCGGGAGTCCCGTTTTCGATGATGATGTTCGAGATCTGCCGCGGCCCGCCCTGGCCGCCATCGGTGGTTCCCTCGTCGGTCACGGCGGTGATGCAGACGACACCGGATATGTCGGTGCCGGCGTTGGTGATGAACTGCTTGGCTCCGTCGATCACCCACTCGCCGTCCTCCAGGCGCGCGCGCGTGCGCGTGTTGCCGGCGTCGGAGCCGGCGTCGGGCTCGGTCAGCCCGAACGCTCCGAGGCGCTCGCCGGCGCAGAGCCGCGGCAGCCACTCGCGCTTCTGCTCCTCTGAGCCGAACAGGTAGATCGGCTGCGTCCCGAGCGAGGTGTGCGCGCACAGCGTGATCGCGACGGAGGAGTCGACGCGCGTGAGCTCCTCGACGGCGAGCGCGTAGGCGAGCGTGTCGCCGCCGCCGCCGCCGTACTCCTCGGGGAACGGGATGCCCATCAGGTTGAGCGCGCCGAGCTTGGCGACGATCTCGTACGGGAACGCCTTCGTGCGGTCGAGCTCCTCGGCGACCGGTGCGACCTCGCCCTCGGCGAACTCGCGCACGGTGCGGCGGATCAGCTCGTGGTCGGGCGAGAGGTCGAAGTCCATCGCGCGCGCATTCTCACAGCTCTGCGCGCTTTACGATGGCGCGGATGAACCGCGTCGACTGGCTCCGCCACTACGTGCTCACGCGCGGGCGCACGCATCGCTACGGCGGCGACGGCTCGCAGCTCGGCGACCTGCACCTGCCGTCGGGCGCCGGGCCGCACCCGGTGATCGTGCTGATCCACGGCGGCTCGTGGCAGCGCAAGTACGGCCGCGCGGTGATGCGCGCGGTCGCGGCCGCGTGCCTGCGCCACGGCTACGCGGCGTGGAACATCGAGTACCGGCGCGTCGGCGGCGGCGGTGGCTGGCCGCAGACCTTCGAAGACGTCGCGGCCGCGATCGACGCGCTCGACGGCCTGCACCCGGCGCTCGACCTCGACCGCGTCGAGCTGCTCGGCCACTCGGCCGGCGGCCACCTCGCGCTGTGGGCGGCCGGCCGCGAGCGGCTCTCGCCGGGCGCGCCGGGCGCGCTCGCAGCGGCGCCACGCGTCGTGATCCGCCGCGTGGTCTCGCTCGCCGGCGTCTGCGATCTGGCGGGCGCCTACCGCGAATGGCGCGGCGGCGCGGTGCGCGCGCTGATGGGCGGCTCGCCGGAGCAGTTTGCCGAGCGCTACGAGGTCGCCGACCCGATGCGCCACGTGCCGCTTGCGATGCCGGCGCTGCTCGTGCACGGCGTGCTCGACACGACGGTCTCGGTGCGGCTGAGCCGCGACTACGCGGCGGCCGCGCGCGCGGCCGGCGGCGACGTCGAGCTCGTCGAGATCGACGGCGCGGCGGGCGGGCACCGCGCGTTCATCGAACCGCACGGCGCCGCGTGGGAGCCGGTGTGGAGCTGGCTGCAGCGCGCGGGCGCCGAGCGCTCGGCGGCGACGCCGGCCTGAGCCGATCGTTCGGGCGCGGAGGGCGCAGCGGCCGCGCGCGCTCAGGAGGCGAACGAGCGCGCGAGCTCGACGAGCAGGCGCACGCCGTAGCCCGAGCCGCCCTTCTCGGCGTAGGCGCGGCCGAGGTCCCACGCCGTGCCGGCGATGTCGAGGTGCGCCCACGGCGTCTCGCCGGCGAAGCGGTGCAGGAACTCGCGCGCCGGTGATCGCGCCGGCCAGGCGCGCCCGGGCGCGTTGTTGAGGTCGGCGAAGGTGCCCTTGACCAGCTCGTCGTACTCGGCGTGCAGCGGCAGGCGCCAGACGAGCTCGCCGGTGCGCTCGCCGGCCGCCGAGACCTGTGCGGCGAGCGCGTCGTCGTTGCTCAGCAGGCCCGCGTAGGTGGACCGAGCGCGACGATCACGGCGCCGGTCAGCGTCGCGAGGTCGACGAGCCGCTCGGCGCCCTCGGCGATCGCGTAGGCGATGCAGTCGGCGAGCACGAGCCGGCCCTCGGCGTCGGTGTTGTTGATCTCGACGTCTGCCGCCGGCGGGCGTGACGATGTCGCCGGGCTTGACCGAGCGGCCGCTCGGGCAGGTTCTCGGTCGCGCCGACGACGCCGACGCAGCCGACCGGCAGCTCGCAGGCGCGCGATCGCGCCGATCGCCTCGATCACGGCGGCGCCGCCCGACATGTCGTACTTCATCTCCTCCATGTGCTCGCCGGGCTTGAGCGAGATGCCGCCGCTGTCGAAGGTCACGGCCTTGCCGATGAAGCCGAGCGTCGGGCCGCTCGCGCCGGCGCCCGTCGTAGCGCAGCGTGATCAGCGCCGGCTCCTCGTAGGTGCCCTGGGCGACGGCCGCGAACGCGCCCATGCCGCGCGCGACGATCTCCTCGCGGCCCTCGACCTCGACCGTCAGGCCGTCGAGCTCGCGCGCCAGCGCCTCGGCGCGGGCGGCGAGCGCCGTCGGCGTCATGTCGTTGGCCGGGCGGTCCTGGAGGTCGCGCGCGGCGTTGGCGGCCTCGGCGACGAGCGCCGCGTCGGCGACCGGCGCTCGACGGTCGCTCGGCGCCTGCGACGATCAGCGCGCTCGAGGTGCCTGGGCGGCTCGCCGGCGTCGCTTCGGCGGCGCCGCTTGTAGCGCTCGAAGCGGTAGCAGGCGAGGATCGTGCCCTCGACGAGCGCCGCCGCGACGTCGGCGTCGGCGCCGTCGCGGGAGCTCCCAGCAGAGCGTCTGCGCCGCGAGCTCGCCGGCGCGCTCGCGCGCGACTCGCGGCGCTCGACGCGGGCGCGCTCGGCGTCGAACTCCTCGCGCGTGCCGAGCCCGGCGAGCAGCCAGCGGCGGCCGCCGTCGTGCGTCAGCGCGAGCGCCGTGGCGAGCGCTTGGCCTCGCCCGAGTCGAGCAGCGCGCGAGCAGGCCGGCGCGTCGGCGTCGGCGTCCTCGCCCTCGAAGACGCCGACGACGAGCGTGTCGGCGGCGGTCTCGCGCGCCGGGCTGGGTCGTCGCGTGGACCTGCATCGGGCGCGAGCAGACAGCCGGATCGCTGAGCAGCTGCGGCGATCCGCTCGACTCGACTTCCGCCCTCTCGACGACTGGAGAGCCGCCCGCAGATGCCCACGACAGTGATCCTCGGCAGCGCCCGCACGCCGATCGGCAAGCTCGGCGGCGGGCTCTCGTCGCTCGACGCGACCGAGCTCGGCGGCGATCGCGATCGCCGGCGCGCTCGAGCGCGCCGGGCGTCGCGCCCGAGCAGGTCGAGCACGTCGTGATGGGCCGTGCTGCAGGCCGGCCAGGGGAAGATCCCCTCGCGCCAGGCGCAGATCAACGCCGGCATCCCGGTGGAGGTCAGCTCGGAGACGATCAACAAGGTCTGCGCGTCGGGGATGCGCGCGGTCGCGCTGCTCGACACGGCGATCCGCGCCGGCGACGTCGAGGTCGGCGTCGGCGGCGGCATGGAGTCGATGTCGAAGGCGCCCTACCTGCTGCGCAGGCGCGCTTCGGCTTGCGCATGGGCGACGCGCAAGGCGCGCGACGCGATGCTGCGCGACGGCCTCGAGAGCCCGTGGTGGGGCAAGCACATGGCGCGAGGCGACCGAGGTCGCCGCCGAGCTCGAGATCACGCGCGCCGACATGGACCGCTGGGCGCTGCGCTCGCACGAGCTCGCGCTCGCGGCGATCGACGACGGGCCGGATGGCCGAGGAGATCGTCGCCGGTGACGGTCAGGGCCGCAAGGGCGAGACGGTCGTCGAGCTCGACGAGGCGCCGCGGCGCGACACGACGCTCGAGGCGCTCGCGAAGCTGCCGCCGATCTTCGTCGGCAAGGACGGCACGCACACCGCCGGCAACTCGCCGGGCGTCAACGACGGCGCCGGCGCGCTGGTCGTCGCCGAGCGAGGAGTGGGCGCAGGCCAACGGCAAGCGAGCCGCTGGCCGACGATCGTCGCCCACGCGCAGGGCGCCGACGACTTCCCCTACCTCGCGACGACGCCGGCGCGCGCCGCGCGCAAGGCGCTCGCGAAGGCCGGGCTGGAGCCGGCCGACATCGACCTCTGGGAGATCAACGAGGCGTTCGCGTCGGTCACGCTCAAGTCGATCCGGATGCTCGGGATCGACGAGGACCGCGTCAACGTCAACGGCGGCGCGGTCGCGCTCGGTCACCCGATCGGCGCCTCCGGCGCGCGCATCCTCGGCGCGCTCGTGCACGAGCTGCGCCGCCGCGGCGGCGGCCTCGGCTGCGCCGCGATCTGCTCGGGCGGCGCCCAGGGCGACGCGGTGATCGTCAGTCAGATGGCGGCTGAGCGGCAACGGGGACGTGGCCGGCGCGCGCGGCGGCGTTCTTCGATCTCGACAAGACGCTGATGGAGGGCTCGTCGGGCGATCTTCTTCGCGCGCGCGGCGTACGAGACGGGCATGATCGCGCGCCGCGCGGCTGCGCGCGCGACGCGTACGAGAACCTGCGCTTCCGCCTGCGCGGCTCGACCGACGACGCGCCGACGACGTGCGCGAGCGCGTCGGCGAGATGATCGCCGGCGTCGCGCGTGCGCGACCTGCAGCGGCTCGTCGCCGCGCGTGCTCGCCGGGGTGCTGCCGCGGCTGTACCCGCAGATGCTGGCGCGCGCCTACGAGCATCAGGACGCCGGGCGTGCCGCGTCTACATCGTGACGGCGGCCTCGCAGGAGATGGCCGACATGCTCGCGCACGTGCTCGCGCTTCGACGGCGGCCTCGGCTCGCGCTCGGAGGTCGTCGACGGCCGCTACACCGGGCGGCCCGGCCGGGCCGTTCAACTACCGCGAGGGCAAGGTCCTCTCGATGCGCGAGCTCGCCGCGCGCGAGCGGATCGACCTCGCCGCGTCCTACGCCTACTCGGACTCCGAGTCGGACCTGCCGATGCTGCGCGCGGTCGGCCAGCCGGTGGTCGTCAACCCCGACGCCGACGCTGCGCCGGATCGCCTACGAGGAGGGCTGGGAGGTGCTGCATCTCGACCGCCTCGGCCGGCGCCTGAAGATGCTCGCGGCGCGTCGGCGCCGTCGCCGCGCTCGGCGGCCTCGGGCGCGGCCTGCGCGGCGCTCGGCGCGGTCGTCGCGCAGGCCGGCCGCGCCGGCAGCGCTGACGGGCCGTGTCGGCTCGACGTGCCGACGTCCGGCACGCGGCAGCGGCACGCGGCGCTCCTAGGCTCCGCCGGGCGGAAGATGTCCGCTCACCGCCACAGGAGAAGATCCGCGTCGTCGTCGCCAAGCCCGGCCTCGACGGCCACGACCGCGGCGCGAAGATCATCGCCCGCGCGCTGCGCGACGCCGGCATGGAGGTGATCTACACGGGCCTGCACCAGACGCCCGAGCAGATCGTCGAGACGGTGATCCAGGAGGACGCCGACGCCGTCGGCCTGTCGATCCTGTCGGGCGCGCACATGACGCTCGTGCCGCGCGTCGTCGAGCTGCTGCGCGAGCAGGGCGTCGACGACGTCGTCGTGACGGTCGGCGGCACGATCCCCGCCGAGGACATCCCGCAGCTGAAGGCGCTCGGCGTCGCCGAGGTGTTCACGCCCGGCGCGCCGACGCAGGCGGCGATCGAGTTCATCCGCGGCGCGGTCCGCCGCGCGCGCGTGATTGACTCGTCAGTCAACCGCTCGACCGAGTAGCATCACCTCAACAGACCCAAGGAGTAGCCCGAAATGAAGATCTGCGTCCTGGTCAAGGAGGTGCCGGACGCCGCGGTCGCAAGCGGATCGACCCGTCGACGGGGCGGCATGGACCGCAGCGGCGAGCGGAACCTGAACCCCTACGACACGCACGCGATCGAGGCGGCGATGCAGATGCGCGAGGGCGGCGCGGTCGAGGTCGAGGAGATCGTCGCCGTGACGATGGGGCCGGAGAGCGCGGTGCGCGCGCTGCACAAGGCGGTCTCGCTCGGCGCCGACCGCTCGGTGCACCTCTGCGACGACGGCGCTCGCCGGCTCGGACGTCGCCGCGACCGGCTACGCGCTGGCGCAGGCGCTCGCGCGCGAGAGCCCCGACCTGGTGCTGCTCGGCCAGCAGTCCGACGACGGCGAGTGCTACACGGTCGGCGCGGTCGTCGCCGACCACCTGCGGATGCCGTCGCTGACGCAGGTGATCAAGCTCGACGTCGAGCCGACGGCGCGCTGCGCTGCGAGCGCCAGGCCGAGTACGGCTACGACACCGTCGAGGTCGAGCTGCCCGGCCGTGATCTCGGTCGGCGACGCGATCAACGAGCCGCGCTACCCGTCGCTGAAGGCGATCATGGGCGCCAAGAAGAAGCCGCTCGACACGCGTCACGGCGGCGCGACGTCGGGATCGACGCGGCGCGGTCGGCGGCGAGGGCTCGGCGGCGCAGTGGATCGGCCGCCAAGGCGCCGCCGGCGAAGGCCGCCGGGCGAGATCATCGAGGACGAGGACACCGACGCGACGGTCGAGCAGATCGTCGCCTGGCTCGACGAGAGGAAGCTGATCTGATGGCCGACATCCTGGTCTACGCGCTGCACTACGAGGGCGCGTTCAACAAGAACTCGCTCGGCGCGGTCTCCGAGGGCGCGCGGCTCGCGCGCCGAGCTCGGCGGCGAGGCGCACGCGGTCGTGCTCGGCGACGGCGTGCCGCAGCGAGCTGTGCGCGCCGCTCGGCGACTACGGCGCCGACGAAGGTGCTCGTCGCCGAGGGCCCCGAGGGGCTCGCGCAGCCGGTCGTCGACGCGATGGCCGCGGCTGATCGCCGAGCGACGGCTACTCCTACGCGCTGTTCGGCGGCGGCCTGCTCGGCTTCGAGATCGGCGCCGGCCTCGCCGCGCGGCTCGGCGCCGGCGTCGCGATGGAGGTCACCGCGTGCGCGTCGAGGACGGCGAGCTGATCGCCGAGCGCCCGATCCTCGGCGACTCGGCGATCTCCGAGATCGAGTACCGCGCGCGACGTCGGGATCGTCATCGGCCGCCTGAACGCGTTCGAGATCGACGCAGCCGGCGACGCGCGACGCGCCGGTCGAGGAGCGTCGAGCGTCGAGTTCTCGAGCCTTCTCGACGCGCGCGCGAGATGGTCAGCGCGCGGCGAGCAGCGCGGCGCGGACGTCGACATCGAGGGCGCCGACATCCTCGTCGCCGGCGGCCGCGGGCTCGGCAAGGCCGAGGGCTTCGAGCTGTGCCGAGGAGCTCGCGCAGGCGTTCGGCGGCACAGCGCCGTCGCCGCGACGCGCGCGGTCGTCGACGCCGGCTGGTACCCCTACGCCGGCGCAGATCGGCCAGACCGGCAAGACGGTCGCGCCGAAGCTCTACCTCGCGGCCGGCATCTCCGGCGCGATCCAGCACAAGGTCGGCATGCAGGCCTCGGAGAACATCGTCGCGATCAACAAGGACGCGAACGCGCCGATCTTCGAGTTCTCCGACCTCGGCATCGTCGGCGACCTCAACAAGATCCTGCCGAAGCTGACCGCGGCGGTCAAGGCGCAGCAGGCGCCGGCGGGCTGAGCGATGTCCGCGCACGACGGCTCAGCAACGGCAGGTCGTGCCGGCGGACTACCCGCCGCCGGTCGACTCGCGGACGGAGTTCATCCGGCGCGAGCTCGACGGCGAGGACGAGCCGCATCGAGGTCGGCGTCGCGATCGTCGGCGGCGGCACCGCCGGGCTGGCGTGCGCGAACCGGCTGCTCGCGCTGCTCGCCGACGACCCGGAGACGATCGGAGCGCCTCGGCGAGGTGCCGGTCGCGGTGATCGAGAAGGCGAAGGCCTGCGGCGGGCACAGCCTGTCGGGCGCGGTGATGCGCCCGCAGCCGCTGCACGAGCTGTTCCCGGAGCTGACGCCGCGAGCAGTGGCGCGAGGAGGGCTTCGCGTTCGGCGAGGTCACCAAGGAGGCCGTCTACCTGCTGCCGAGCGGCCGCACGAAGCTGCGGATCCCGACGCCGCCGCCGTTTCGCAACCACGGCAACGAGGTCGTCTCGGTCGCCGCGCTCGCGCGCTTCCAGCAGCGCGCGCGCCGAGGAGGCCGGCGCCTACGTGCTGACCGAGACCGCGGCGACGCAGCTGATCGTCGACGACGGACGCGTCGTCGGCGTGCGCTCCGGCGACAAGGGCCGCGGCAAGGACGGCGAGCCGCTCGTCGAACTTCGAGCCCGGCACCGACATCAAGGCGCAGGCGACGGTGCTCGCCGAGGGCTGCTGGGGGCACCTGACCGGGCGCCGCGATCCGCGAGTTCGAGCTCGCCGACGGACCGCGAGCCGCAGGTCTGGGAGCTCGGCGTCAAGGAGGTCTGGAAGGTCCCGCGGCCGCTCGACCGCGTGATCCACACGATCGGCCCGTGGCCGCTGAAGCTCGTCGCCGCGCTACGGCCAGATCGGCGGCACCTGGATCTACCCGATGCGCGACGAGCGCACCGGCGAGGACCTCGTCTCGCATCGGCTTCGTGCATCGACCTCGAGTACGCCGACGCGACGACCTCGGCGCACGACCTGCTGCAGCAGTTCAAGCCGCACCCGCTCGTGCAGGGCATCCTCGAGGGCGGCGAGCGCGTCGCGCTGGGGCGCGAAGGCGCTGCCCGGCGGCGGCTGGTGGTCGATGCCGAAGCTGTCGATGCCCGGCGCGGTGATCGTCGGCGACGCCGGCGGGCATGGTCGACACGGTCGTCGCTCAAGGGCGTCCACCACGCGATCAACTCCGGGCATGCTCGCCGCCGAGGCGATCTACGCCGCGCTCGCGCCGCGGCGAGCGCTCGCTTCGAGCGCCTACGAGCAGGCGCTCGAGGACTCGGTCGACCGGCAGCGAGCTCTACCGCGTGCGCAACACGCGCCAGCCGTTCCAGAAGGGCTTCATCGCGCGGCGGCGCCGCTCGTCAACCTCGCGATCGCGACCAAGGGCCGGCTGCCGCCGGGCGCGCTGCGCGTGGCACCGCAACGACGAGCAGCCGATGTTCGTCGGCAGACACGCGCGCACGCTACCCCAAGCCCGACGGCAAGCTACACCTTCGACAAGCTCTCGTCGGTCTACATCACGCGGCAACGCGACGCGCGACGACGCGCCCAACCACATCCGCGTCGCACGACAGCGTCCCGCGCGAGCTCGCCGAGACGTGGCGCTGGATGTGCCCGGCCGGCGTCTACGAGATCCCCGACGACGCGCCCGCAGCACGGCGACGTCGACGTGATCGTCAACTACACCAACTGCGTGCAGTGCGGCGCGATCACCGCCAAGGGCGGGCGCCTGACGACGCCCGAGGGCGGCGACGGGCCGCTCTACCAGATCAGCTCTGAGCGGCGCCGTGGCGCTCGACGGAGCGCAACATCGGCCGTCGCAGGCGGTGTTCAGGTGGATGCCATGACGCTCACCGTCCGCCGACTCTCGCGCACTCCTGGCGGGCGCCGCTCGCCGCCGCTGGCGGCGTGCCTGCGCGCTCGCGCTCGCGGACGGCGCCGGCCGGCGGCGCACGGGCGGCGGTGCGGCTCCGCGTCGCCGTCGCCAGCCGCCGGACCGATCGGCGCTGACGCGCGACGCTCGTACAGTGCGTGACCGCCGGTCGCTGCACGGCACGAACGCTCGGCGACGTTCGCCGGCGAAATGACCGCGACTCCCGCGGCACCGTCGCGGATGGCGATGCGGCATCGACGTCGAGGAGCGCGGGCGCCGACGACGTCGACTTCCACCCGGTCGCCGCGCGCCGCGGCTCGGTGCGCGTGGCGGCTCGTCGCGACCCGAAGCGTGAAGGTCGTTCAAGTACGCTGCAGCCAGGTCACGAACCTCGTCCGCGCCGGTCGGCCTACCGCGCGCGTCGTGCACTTCCGCTGGCTCAACGCCACAGCGGCCACGTGATCTCGCCGCGCCGACCGCGCTGACGACGCGCTGCCTGCAGCCGGCCGCGCCGGCGCCGCCGGGCGCGCCCGCACGCCGGACGCGCCGTCGTCCGAGCGGCGCCGCCGCGACGGGCACGCCGGCGGGATCCGCGACAGGAACGGCGCCGAACGCGGCGCGGCGGTACCGCTAGAATGGACTCGACGATGAAGACCAAGATCCACCCCACGTACACGGCCGCTCACGTGCGCTGCACGTGCGGCAACGAGTTCGAGACCCGCTCCACCAAGCCGGAGCTGCGCGTCGAGATCTGCTCCAACTGCCACCCGTTCTACACCGGCCGCCAGAAGCTGATCGACACCGGCGGCCGCGTCGAGCGCTTCCAGCGCCGCGTCGCCCGCAGCCGCCAGCCGCGTAGCCAGCCGCGCACCAAGTAGGTGCCGAGCACGCGCACGTCGCGAGGCGTCGGCAGCGCGGAGCGCGACGCGCCGATCGGCGGGCAGGCCGTGCTCGAGGGCGTGATGATGCGCGGCGTCCGCACCTGGTCGGTGGCCGTGCGCGAGCCGACGCGCCGAGCAGCTGCCGAGGCGCGGCGACCGCGAGGAGCCCGCGCCGGCGAGATCGCGGTGCAGACGCTTCCCGTTCGAGTCGGCGCTGCGGCGCCACCGCGTGCTGCGCCTGCCGCTCGTGCGCGGCGTCGTCGCGCTCGGCGGCTCGCTGGCGATCGGCCTGCGCGCGCTCGAACATCTCCGCCAACGCGCAGATCGCCGCGCCGAGCGCCGGAGCAGCGCCGAGCGAGGAGCGGCGCGGCCGAGGGCGAGCGCGCTCTCCGGGCGCGGCCTGGGTCGGCGCGCTCGTCGTCTCGTTCGCCTTCGCGGTCGGCCTGTTCTTCGTCGTCCCGGTCGGGCTCGTCAGCCTGATCAAGTCGCAGCTGCACTCCTCGACGCTGTTCTGGCTGATCGAGGGCGTCGTGCGCACGGCGATCTTCCTCGGCTACCTGCTGCTGCTCTCGCGCCTGCGCGACCTGCGCCGCGTGTTCGAGTACCACGGCGCCGAGCACAAGACGATCGCCTGCTACGAGGCCGGCCTGCGAGCTGACGCCGGAGAACGCCGCAGCGCTTCTCGCGGCTGCACCCGCGCTGCGGCACGAGCTTCCTGCTGATCGTGATGATCGTCGCGATCTTCGTCTTCGCGCCGATCGGCCTGCCCGCCTGGTACTGGCTGCGTGCGCGACGCGCATCCTCGGCGTCCCGCTGATCGCCGGCATCTCCTTCGAGATCATCAAGTTCGCGGGGCGCAACCGCGACCGCGCGCTGGGTGCGCGCGCTGATGGCGCCCGGGCTCGCGCTGCAGCGGCTGACGACGCGCGAGCCCGACCTCGACCAGCTCGCCGTCGCGATCGCGGCGCTGCAGCGCGGTGCTCGAGCGTCGAGGACGCGCGACGAGCTCACCGCCGCCGACCTGGTCGGCGCTCGAGGTCGTCGCGTGATCGAGCGCGCTCGTCGAGCAGATCGAGGCAGCGCTTCGCCGAGCTCGGCGAGCAGATGGCCGACCCGACGGTGATCGCCGACCGCGAGCGCTACGCCGAGGTCGGCCGCGCCTACCGCCAGCTCGAGCCGGCCGCGCGAGCTCGCCGCGCAGTGGCGCCACGCGCAGGACGACGCCGCCGGCGCCGAGGAGCTGCTCGCCGAGGACGGCGACGACGCGGAGCTGCGCGAGCTGCTGGCGCGCGCGCGCGAGCGGATCGAGCAGCTCGAGGAGGAGATCCGCCTCGCGATGGTCGCGCGCGACCCCAACGACGACAAGAACGTGATCGTCGAGATCCAGGGCGGCGCCGGCGGCGAGGAGGCCGGGCTGTGGGCCGGCGACCTCTACCGGATGCTCAGCCGCTACGCCGAGCGGCTCGGCTTCGCCGTCGAGCCGCTGGAGGTCGGCGACGGCAAGTACACGTTCGCGATCAAGGGCGACGGCGCCTACTCGGTGTTCAAGTTCGAGGGCGGCACCCACCGCGTGCAGCGCGTGCCCGCGACCGAGTCCCAGGGCCGCATCCACACCTCGACGGCGACCGTCGCCGTGCTGCCCGAGGCCGAGGAGGTCGACGTCCAGATCGACCCGAACGACCTGCAGATCGACGTCTACCGCTCGAGCGGGCCCGGCGGGCAGTCGGTCAACACGACCGACTCGGCCGTGCGCGTCACGCACAAGCCGTCGGGCATCGTCGTCTCGATGCAGGACGAGAAGTCGCAGCTGCAGAACCGCGAGAAGGCGCTGCGCGTGCTGCGCGCGCGCCTCTACGAGCGCGCGCTCGCCGAGCAGCAGGCGGAGCTCGCCGCCGACCGCCGCTCGCAGGTCGGCACCGGCGACCGCGCCGAGAAGATCCGCACCTACAACTACGCGCGAGCGGCGCGTCACCGACCACCGCGATCAAGCTCACCGTGCACAACCTCGACGCAGGTGCTCGACGGGCGAGCTCGACGAGCTCACCGCCGCGCTGCAGGCCGACGAGAAGCGCCGGCGCGCGGCTCGCCGAGCAGGCGGCGGCGCGTGAGCGGCGCGCGACGCTAGCCGGTCAGCCGTGCGCGACGCGCTCGACGGCGCGCGTCACCGCGATCGCGCGCCGCCGGCTCGCCGAGCGCCGCGGCTGGACGCCGAGCTGCTGCTCGCGCGACGCGCTCGGCGTCACGCGCGAGCGGCTGCTGCTCGACCCGCGAGCTGGCCGTCGCCGGGCCGGCCGTGCGCGCCTTCCAGGTCGCACGTGCGCCGGCGCGCCGTCGAGCGCGAGCCGGTCGCCTACATCGTCGGCACGCGCGCGCTTTCGCCGCCTCGAGCTGCGCGTCGACCGCCGCGTGCTCGTGCCGCGGCCCGAGACCGAGCTGCTCGTCGAGCTGCGCGCTCGACGCTGCGCGCCGCGGCGCGCGCGTGCTCGACTGCTGCACCGGCAGCGGCGCGGTCGCGCTCGCGCTCAAGGACGAGCGGCCCGACCTGCGACGTGACGCGGCTAGCGACGTCAGCGCGCGACGCGCTCGCGCTCGCGCGCGCCAACGCGCGCGCGGCTCGGCCTCGACGTGCGCTGGCTGCGCGCCGACCTGCTCGACGGCGCTGCCCGACGAGCTTCGACGCGATCGCTCGCCAACCCGCCGTACGTCGCCGAGCGCGAGCGATCGCGACGCTCGCGCCCGAGATCGTCGCGCCACGAGCCGCGCCGGCGCGCTCGACGGCGGCGCCGACGGGCTCGACGCGATCGCGCGCCTGATCGCGCAGCTCGCCGCGCGCGAGCGCGTCGCGTTCGTCGCGCTCGAGGTCGGCGCCGGGCAGGCCGCTGCGCGTCGGCGAGCTGCTGCACGGCCGCCGGCTTCGCGGACGTGCGCGCACGCTCGCGACCTCGCCGGCATCGAGCGGGTGGTGACTGGGATGCGCGCACGATGACCGCGGCGCGGTCAGCAGCGAGGACGCCGAGCGCTTGCGCGCGTGCGTCGCCGCCGGCGGCGTCGCGCGTGTTCCCGACCGACACCGTCTACGGGCTCTGCTGCGACCCGACAGACGCCGCTGCCGTCGCAGCGGCTGTACGAGCTCAAGGGCCGCCCGCCGGCAAGCCCGCGGCGGTCGTGTTCTTCTCGCTCGAGGCCGCGCTGCGCGCGCTGCCCGAGCTCGGCGAGCGACGCGCGCGCGCGCTGCAGGCGCTGCTGCCCGGGCCCGCTCACGCTGCTGCTCGCCCAACCCGCGCCGGCCGCTTCCCGCTCGCCGCGCGGCGACCGAGCGCTCGGGCTGCGCGTGCCGTGCTCCCGAGCGCCTCGCGCGCTCGCGCTCGACCGCCCGGTGCTGCAGTCGAGCGCCAACCTCGCCGGCGGGCCCGACGCGCGCACGCTCGCCGAGGTCCCGCCGCGATCCGCGCCGGCGCCGACCTCGTGCTCGACGGCGGCGAGCTGCCCGGCACGCCTCGACGGTCGTCGACCTGCGCGAGTACGAGCGCGCTGGACGCTGGCGAGGTCGTGCGCGAGGGCCCGCTGGCGCGACGCGCTGAGCGGGCGCTCCTGCTAGCCTCGGAGCGCGCCGCAACTGGCGCTGAGGTGGAATCGACCATCGGGGAGCGGCAGCTCGAGCCGCGCGCCTGGGCATCCAGCGTCTCGTCGAGCCCGCGAGTGAGCGGCGCCGAGTCCGACTCCAGCTCCGACTACTTCAACCGCCCGCTCGCCGAGGTCGATCCCGAGATCGCCGAGGTGCTGCGCGGCGAGCTCGAGCGCCAGCAGAGCACGCTCGAGCTGATCGCCTCCGAGAACTTCGTGCCGCGCGCGGTGCTCGAATGCCAGGGCTCGCGTGCTCACCAACAAGTACGCCGAGGGCTACCCCGGGCGCGCGCTACTACGGCGGCTGCGAGTGGGTCGACGTCGCCGAGCAGCTCGCGATCGACCGCGCCAAGGCGCTGTTCGGCGCCGAGCACGCCAACGTCCAGCCGCACTCCGGCGCGCAGGCCAACACCGCCGTCTACCACGCGCTGCTCGAGCCGGGCGACACGATCATGGGGCTCTCGCTCGCCCACGGCGGCCACCTCACGCACGGGATGAAGATCAACGTCTCCGGGCGCCTCTACGACATCGTCGCCTACGAGGTCGACCGCGAGACGAGCCTGATCGACATGGACGAGGTCGCGCGCCTCGCGCGCGAGCACCGCCCGAAGCTGCTGCTCGCCGGCTGGTCGGCCTACCCGCGCCAGCTCGACTTCGCGCGCTTCCGCGAGATCGCCGACGAGGTCGGCGCGCTGCTGATGGTCGACATGGCCCACTTCGCCGGGCTCGTCGCCGCCGGCCTGCACCCGAACCCGGTCGAGTTCGGCGCCGACGTCGTCACGACGACGACGCACAAGACGCTCGGCGGGCCGCGCGCCGGCATGATCCTCTGCCAGGAGCGAGCTACGCCAAGGAGATCGACTCGGCCGTCTTCCCCGGCCAGCAGGGCGGCCCGCTCGAGCACGTGATCGCCGCCAAGGCCGTGGCGCTGCGGATCGCCGCGAGCGAGCGCTTCCGCGAGCGCCAGCGGCGCACGCTCGACGGCGCGCAGCGCGCTGGCCGAGCCAGCTGCTCGCGCGCCGGCGACGGCGTCAACGTGCTGACCGGCGGCACCGACGTGCACCTCGTGCTCGTCGACCTGCGCGAGAGCGCCCCGAGCTGAGCGGCCAGGAGGCCGAGGACCGCCTGCACGACGATCGGCATCACGGTCAACCGCAACGCCGTGCCGTTCGACCCGCGCCCGCCGATGCGAGGCCTCCGGGCTGCGCATCGGCACGCCGGCGCTGGCCACGCGCGGCCTGCAGCGCGAGGACTTCCTCGAGGTCGGCGAGATCATCGGCGTCGCGCTCGGCGCCGCGACTTCGAGGCGCGCGCCGAGCGAGCTGCTCGAGCGCGTGCAGCGCGATCGTCGAGCGCTACCCGCTGTACAAGAGATAGCTCAGCGCCGGCGTCCAGCCGGCCTTCTGAAGTCGACGATCGCCATCCGCGGCGCCCGTGACCGGCCCTGCGGCGCCTTCTCGCCGGCACTCGCGTCTGAGCGCCGGCGGCAGCGACCGCTGGCGTACGACCCCGCCGCCTGCGATGCTGTGGCGCGTTCGATGACGCATCCGACGAGCTCGACGCGCTCTACGCCTTCCTGGTGGCGGCCGCCGTCACGGCGCTGCTGACGCCGCTCACGATGCGCTTCGCGCAGGGCGGTCGGCGCGGTCGACGAGCCGCGCGAGCGGGCCTCTCCGAGCGCCCGACGCCGCTGCTCGGCGGGCTGGCGATCTTCGCGGGCACGCTCGTCGCCGCGCTGATCTGGCTGCCCGCGAGCGATACCGGCCACGGCGCCGGCAGCTGTGGCACTGGTCGTGCTGCTCGCCGCGGCGCCGTGATCACGCTCGTCGGCGCGCTCGACGACCGCTTCGACCTGCCCCGCTGGTCAAGCTCGCCGGCCAGATCGCTCGCGGCGCGTGATCGTCGTGCACTACGGCGTCGTCGTGCAGGACGATCACGCTGCCGTTCGTCGGCGTGCTGCAGTTCCCGAACGCCGGCGGCCCGCCGATCACCGTCGTCGGCCTGGTCGCGATGATGAACGTCGTCAACTTCTCCGACGGCGTCGACGGCCTCGCGGCGGGCGTCTGCGCGATCATCGCCGATCGCGCTCGCGGTGATCGCGTTCGACTCTCGAAGGCCAGCGCTGCCAGCCCGGCCGTGCTCGCCGCGCTGACCGCCGGCGGCGGCGCTCGGCTTCCTGGTCCACAACTTCCCGCCCGCGTCGAGCTTCATGGGCGACTGCGGCGCGAACCTGCTCGGGCTGCTGATGGGCGTGCCTCGCGGTCGAGGCGGCGGTCAAGACGGCAGTCGTCGATCGCCTTCGTGCTGCCGCTGATCCTGCTCGCCGTGCCGTTCCTCGACACGACCTTCGTCGTGCTCAAGCGCCTGAAGTACCGGCGCCCGATCTACGCGCTCCGACAGCGAGCACTTCCACCATCGCATGGCGCGCATCGGCTTCACCCGCCGGCGCACGATCGCCTACCTCTACGCCTGGACGCTGATGCTCGCCGGCCTCGCGCTCGCGCTGCGCTTCATCCCCTACAGCGACCACCACGGCCACCTCCACACCGGCTGGACGCTCGTGCTGGTCGCGCTCGGGCTGCTCGTGCGTGGCCGCGAGCGTCTACCTCGTCTACGTGCTCGAGATCCTCAAGTTCCGCCGCCTCGACGACGCTGCGCCTGCGCCTGCATGCGCCCCGAGGCCCAGCCGACGGAGATCGAGCGCGACGTCGCGCGGGACCTCGAAACCGGCGAGATGGACGCGTCTCGTCCCGCCGCCGGAGAGCGCGACGGGCCGCAGGATCACGGCGGCACCGTCCCGCGGGTGGACGCGAGCGGCGCGCCGGTCGAGCAGCCCGGGCCGTCGCGCGCCGCCGTGCCTAGTGCGGCGGATTGAGCAGCGGCGCCGCGAGCGGCAGGTGGACAGCAGCGCGTAGGCGCAGAAGACGAGCGTCGCCGCCGCATGCGCGGCTGCGGCTGAGCGCCGCTAGCGGCAGCGGCCAGATCGCGTACCACGGCAGCAGCCACGCCGTGCAGACGACGAGCGCGAGCGTCGCCCAGCCGGCGGCCGTGCGCCAGTCGGCGCCGCGCGCGGTCAGCCACAGCGCGGCGAGCAGTCGATGCGACGAAGCCGGCGACGAAGAGGTCGCGCCACCACCCGGCGTGCCGTGCAGGCCGAACAGGCGCGCGGTCTCCGCCGGGGATGCTGTGCACCGCGACCAGCTGCTGCTCGCTCGTGCGACCGCGCCCAGGAAGCCGAGCACGTGCGAGCCGAACGCCGACCAGCCCGATCGCGGCGACGAGCGCGAGCGCCGCCGACGCGCTGAGCGAGCAGCCGACGCGCTCGCGACGCTCGCAGCGCACGCCGGCGGGCGCCGGAGACGCAGCAGGAACGGCAGCACCAGGCCCGGCGGACACCTTGATGCCGACGCCGACGCGAGCGAGCCGCGCGCCCGCGCGCCCCTGGGCGCGCAGTCGCCGCGGCGTCGCGCGCGCGGCGCGTCGAGGGCGCGGCAGTCGCAGCAGCGCGAGCGCGAGCAGCAGCACGAGCGTGTCGTTGTGGTCGCCGCCGACGGCGAGCTCGAGCAGCACCGGGTTCAGCCCGACGAACGCCGCCGCGCAGCGCGGCGATGAGCCCATCGCCGGGCGCGCGGCGCGCGCGATCAGCCAGATCGCCGCAGGCTCGCGAGCGACGGCGAGCACCTTGAACGCCCACAGCGCCGCCGCCGAGCGCCGAGCGGCACGAACGCGTAGCTGAGCAGCGTGAACAGCGGGCCGTACGGCGGGTGCTGGTACGGCCAGCCGAGGAACGGATAGATCGGGTCGCTCGGCGCCTGCGCCGCGACGTGCGTGTACGGGTCGAGGCCGTGCAGCGCGCCGAGGCGCGCGAAGCCGAGGTAGCCGAAGACGTCCTGCGAGATCAGCGGCGGGCCGAGCAGCAGGACGACGTGCGCGGCACGATCGTGACGCGCGAGCGCGCGCAGCGAGAGCGCGCGCGCGCGCAGAGCAGCACGAGCAGTAGCCGCCGCCATGCACGAGCGTGAGCGTCTGGAAGCTGTCGTGCGTCGAGCGTGATCCCGAGCGCCTGCGAACGGGCCCGCGAGCCACGACGGCCAGCCGCCGACTGCGGCCGGGCACGTAAGTAGTTGGGCCGACCGCGCCGCCGCGGCGGCCAGCCAGCGAAGACGCTCGCGAGCGATCGCCGAGCAGGCCGAGCGGCGCCGAGCGACGCGCAGCGCGGCCACGACGCGTGCTGCGGCGCCGCCGGTGCCGCGCGCGCGCTCCGGGCGCGCCGCGGCGCGGACCTGCGGGAGCGTCGCGGGCGGACTCGGCGGATGCTCTGCTCGGCGTCGCGATGCCGCCAATTCTTGCGTGCGTGCGGCCGCGCCGTCTGACGGCGCGGCCGCAGGCATGCACGTTCGCGGGCTGCAAGCATCCGCGCCAGTACGCTGCGTCCGTTGCGTCCTCTGCCGAGCGGGCATGCGGTAGACGGCCAGTTGGCGATCCGGCTCTCGCACCGGGCCTCGATGGCCACAGGAGCGCCGGCGGCGCAGGCTCGATCCACATGCGACCTCGCTCAGAGCGCGAGCAAGTCGAAGCGCGACCGTAGGCGACGTGAGCGCGCGGCCGCGCCGCGTGCTGATCCTCTCCGCCGACGTCGGCGAGGGGCACGCGGCCGCCGCGCGCGCGCTCGCCGCAGCAGCTCGAGGCCGACGCCGAGCGCCGACCGAGGTCACGGTGATCGACGGCCTCGCGGCGATGGGGCGCGCTGCTGCGCTCGGTCGTCGAGGACGGCTACCGCGTGCAGCTGCGCTTCATGCCGTGGACCTACACGCTCGTCTACTGGCTGCTCGAGCACGTCGCGCCCGATGCGCTGGGCGCTGACGCGCGCCTGCTGTGCCTCTTCGGCTCGCGCTCGCTTGCGCGCACGATCGCCGCAGCACGAGCCCGACGTCGTCGTCTCGACCTACCCGGTCGATCACCGTCGTGCTCGCGCGCCTGCGTCGCACCGGCGCGGTGCACGTGCCCGACGGTCGCGACGATCACCGACCTGACGGGCCTGTTCTTCTGGGCGCAGCCCGGGATCGACACGCACCTGGTCATGCTACGGCGAGTCGGTGCCCGCGGTCGAGCGGATCGCCGGGCGCGGCAGCGCGCGAGTCGTGCGGCCGCTGATCTCGGCCGAGTTCCTCGACGCCGCGCTGCCCGCGCGAGGCGCGGCGCGCGCTCGGGCTGCCCGAGGACGGGACGGATGGTGGTCGTCTCCGGCGGCGGCTGGGGCGTCGGCGACATCGAGGGCGCCGTGCGCGAGCTCTGCCGCGTGCCGGAGATCTCGAGCATCGTCTGCCTCGCCGGGCGCAACGAGCCAGCTCGCGGAGAAGCTCGCGCGAGCACCTTCGCCGGCGAGCCGCGCGTGCACGTCTACGGCTTCACCGACCAGATGCCCGACCTGCTGGCCGCCGCCGACGTGCTCGTGCACTCGACCGGCGGCGTCACCTGCCTGGAGGCGAAGGCCGCCGGCTGCCGGTCGTCTCCTACGGGCTGCCCGTCGGCCACGCGCAGCCTCAACACGCGCGCGATGGCGAAGCTCGACGCTGCTGCGGCTCGCGAACGACCCGAGCGAGCTGCGCGAGCACGTCCAGCGCGAGCTTCGCCGGAAGCCGTCCGATGACGGCGCCGGCGCGCGCCGCACGGCCGGGCGCGAGCGACCGTCGGCACGCCGCCGCGAGCGTCGTGCTCGACGCGCCGCGGCGCGTGCGGCCGATCCCGCGCTGGCGGCTGCGCGCGGTCGCGCTCGCCGACGCAGCTCCGCTGCTGCTGCTCGCGCGGCACGTGGATGATGTCGACCGACGAGATCGACCGCGCGTCGCGAGCGCGATCCTGCGACGTGCACCAGCTCAAGCACGTCAAGCACCGACCAGCCCGACGTCGGCGTGATCGTGCGCACGCCGGCCGGGGAGGTCGCCGCCGCTCGCCGCGCGAGCTCGCCGCGACGCGGCATCGCACGTCTCCTTCGCGGACGGCGGTCACGTCGAGCCGCGCGGCGACGGTCGCGACGCTGCGCGCGCTCGGCGACGAGCTGCGTGCCGGCGGTGCCCGAATCGGGCGCGTTCCTGCGCTGGGTGCGGCACGCGGCAGCGCTGCTGCACGCGCAGGCGCGCGCGCTCGGCCTGCGCCGCCACTTCTACTTCCTCCGCCGCGCGGCGGGCTGACCTCGGCCAGATGCTGCTGGCGCGCACCGCCGGCGCGACGCCGGTCTACGGCGCGCTGCGGCTCGACGCGCGCGCGGGCGCCGCGCCTCAGCGCCGTGCGCGCCGGCGACGTCCTCGTGGTCAACGCCGACGGGTCCGCGGCGTCGGTGCTCGGGCATCGAGCGCATCGTCTCCTGGCTCGGGCGCCGACGGGCTCGGCGTGGAGCCGCTCTCGTCGCTGACCAGCTCGCCCTCCATCAGCGCGAGCAGCAGCGGCGAGCGCGCGAGCAGGCGGCGCGCCGACGACGAGCAGCGCGAGCGACGCCGACCAGCGGCACGCCGCCGAGCGGCGTAGTCGGCGAAGCTCTCGCCGAAGAGCAGCGGCGCGAGCGACGATCGGCACCACCGTCTGAGTGACGAACACGACCGGCGCGACGAGGATCGCCGGGCGCTCCTGCAGCGCGCTCATCTCGCTGAGCGACGCCGACGGCCGAGGCGCCGCCGGTCGAGAGCGCCCACAGCGCCGCGCGAGCCACGAGTGCCCGCTGCGCGAGGTCGTCGGCGGCGAGCTTCGTCGCGACGCCGCTCCAGGCGAAGCCGAGCCCGGCGCCGATCATCGTGATCGACGGCGCGCGGCGCGCCGAAGAGCTGCAGGAGGTACGGCAGCATGCTGGCGCAGCGCCGAGCGCCGACGAGCACGAGCGTGATCGTCGAGGTCCGGCCGGAGTGCGGTCGTGCCGCGGCGGCGCGGCGCAGCGCCGCGATGCCGACGACGCCGACGACGATCGCGAACATCGCGAGGTGCTCGCGCCGCCCGGCGTGCTCGCCGAGCATCCGCTGCGCGACGAACAGCAGCACGAGCAGGCCCGACGGCGAGCGCCGGCTGCACGACGACGAGCGGCGCGAGCAGCAGCGCGACGAGCTGCAGCGGCCAGCCGAGGATCGACAGCCCGGTGCCGAGCAGCCAGCGCGCGCGCCGCACGAGCCGCTGCGCGAGCGCGAGCCGCAGGTGCTGCTCGTGCGGGCGCCTCCTTGGCGTCCATCGCCTGGAGCGCGACCCCTAGGCTGTACAGCGTCGAGGCGCCGACGGCCGCCGCGATGCCAAGCACGAGATCGACCATGTCCACCGACGATCATCGCAGCCCGACTCCCGCGACTCCGGGCGCGCGGCCGCGCTCGTCGCCGCTGGCGCGCTCGCCGGCTACATGCTCCCCGGCGCTCGCCGGCGCGCTGCCGGCGCTGCGCGCCCGCTCGGCGTCGAGGACCGCACGCTCGAGCGGGCGCGGCTACGCGCTGACGTTCGACGACGGCCCGCACGCGCAGGGCACGCCGGCGGTGCTCGAGGTGCTCGCGGACGCGCGGCGCGCGGGCGACGTTCTTCCTCGTCGGCGAGCAGGTGCAGCGCAACCCGTCGCTCGCGCGCGAGATCGTCGCCGCCGGGCACGCGATCGGGCTGCACTGCCAGCGCCACCGCAACCTGCTGCGGCTGACGCCGCGGCAGGTGCGCGAGGACCTCGCGCCGCGCGCGGCGCGCGATCGAGGACGCGACCGGCGTCGCGCCGCGCGCTCTACCGGCCGCCGTACGGCATCCTCAACGCCGCGGCGCTCGCGCTCGCCCGCGCGCGCGGCTGGCGCACCGCTGCTGTGGAGCCACTGGGGCCGCGACTGGGAGGCGCGCGCGACGCCGGCACTCGATCGCCGCGCGCGTGACCGACGGCGCCGGCGAGGGCGCCGTGCTGCTGCTGCACGACGCCGACGACTACGGCGCCGGGACTCCTGGCGGCGCACCGCGGCGGCGCTGCCGCGCGTGCTCGACGACGCTCGCCACAGCGCGGCCTCGAGCCGGTCGCGCTGTAGCCGGCGGCGGCCTCGTCGCGGCGACGCACGCCACGGTCGCGCGGGCCGTGCCGATAGCATGCCCCGCTTGTCCAGCGCCGCCCGCGACGTGGCGGCTCGGCCCGCTTCGCCGAGCCCTGCCGGGGGGGCCGCATCGCCGCTCGCGTCGCCGCCGACGCGCGCGCGGCGCTCGTGCCGCGCGCCGGCGCGACGCGCTGGTGGGTCGAGCTGCTCGTGATCGCATGGCTCGTGTGGGCTGTATGACGCGATCGACGAACCTCGCGCCGCTGCGCCTCACGTCGCGCTCGGCAACGCGTGGGGGATCTGCACGTCGAGCGGCGCTGCACCTCGATCCCGAGCTCGCGCTCAACCGCTGGCTCGCCGCGCACCACACGCTCGGCCTGATCGTCTCCTACTACTACGACAACGCGCACTTCGTCGTCACGCTCGGCGCTGCTCGGCTGGCTCTGGTGGCGGCGCGCGGACATCTACCGGCCGCTGCGCAACTCGCTCGTGCTCGTCAACGTGATCGGCTTCGCCGTCTTCTGGCTCTATCCGCTCGCGCCGCCGCGGATGCTCGACCGGGCTTCACGACGTCGTCGCCACACCGACACCTTCGGCTCCTGGCACACCGGCGCGCTCGCCTCGAGGCCAACCAGCTCGCCGCGATGCCCTCGCTGCACATCGCGTGGGCCGTGCTGGTGCACGCCTCGCGCTGTGGCGGATCAGCGAGCGCCGCTGGCTGCGTGCGCTCGCGCGTGCTCTACCCGTGCCTGACGGCGTTCGCCGTGCTCGCGACCGGCAACCACTTCCTCCTCGACATGCTCGGCGGCCTGCTCGCGATGGCGCTCTCGGTGTGGCTCGTCGGCTCGCCGCAACGCCTCGCCGGGCGCCTTTCGCTCGCGCGTGTGCCGCTCCCCGCGCGGCTGCGTCGAGCGCCGTAAAATCCCGAAAATCGGGCGTTGCGTATGTCACAAAGTTGTTACGAAGTCCAAGACACGGTAGACTGACGCCGCTGCCGCAGACCTCGTGAGTCGCACCGCGATTCGTCCGGAGGCCGCCTCGACAGGTCCGCCGCATCTCAGCGGGCGGAGTTCTCGTCGGGTCTGTAGGGTGGCGCCACGCACATGCCAGATTTCGATGCCAACGAGGACCCACTGCGCCTGAGCGGCTCCGGTCGCGAGGACCAGCCGGCCCTGCCGAAGCTGTGCCCGCCGCCCGTCGTGCGCACGCGCAGCCTCGCCTCGGCGAGCTGTCACGGGGCGCGTGCTCGTCGCGCGCGCAAGGTCCGCCCGGATCTCATCACGCGGCGCCGCAACGCCGCTCGGCGAGTGTGCGGCGAGCGCGTCTACGTGCTTGCGAGCCCGCCGCGAGTGTGCCGGCGTCTGTGGACGAGCTGCCACGGACGGCCCCCCGGATCCCCGAGCTGACGTGATCACGCTGCGCTACCTCGACGTGTGCCTGGTGCTCGCGACGGCTCCGTTCGTGCTCGCCGGCAACCTGCCGCTCGCCGGCTACCTGATCGGCGCCGGCGCCTGGCTGCTGACGCGCGCCGGGACCGCGTTCATGTACTCGCGCGCACGCCGCGTCGGCGACGCGAAGTACCGCGCCGGCCTGCAGGTCGCCGGGATGATGGGCCGTATCTGGCTCGTCGCGCTCGCGGTGATCCTCGCGCGCGTCGTCGGCGGCAAGGGCGACGGCATCATGGCCGCCGCGCTGCTGCTCGCCGCGTTCACCGTCTACTTCGTGATGTCGTTCGTCACTCGTGAAGGGCCGCTGCAGGGGCCCACGGGAACGCCCGGGAGAGCGAGCCCGTCATGAGCAGGCACAAGCTGGGCTTCCCACCGACAACCGAGGCAGGTGCCGGCCGGCGATGAACGCCACGGAGGGGGGAACCAAGAAGAAGAGCAGCGCGAAACGGACGCTTCTGATCCTCGCCGGGGTGTGGATCGGCGGCATCGTCGTGCTCGGCGCCGTCTACGGCCTGCACGGGACGCGCAACAAAGTCTACGAACCGCAGAACGAGTTCAAACTCGAAAGCTGGGTCCACCTCGGGATCTTCTCGATCAACAAGGCCGTGCTCTACCTCGTGCTCGCGGCGATCGCGACGTGCGTCAGCATGATCTGGATCGCACGGCGCATGCAGGCCGCGCCCGAACAGGGTGCAGACGGCCGTCGAGGTGCTCTACGAACTGATGCGCAACCAGCATCACCGGCAGCGCGATGAGCGAGCAGATGGCGGCCAAGTGGTTCCCGTTCATCGGCGCGCTGTTCCTGTTCATCATGTTCTCGAACCTGATCGGCTACATCCCGCTGCCGACGAACACCGAGCACACGGTCAGCATCTTCGGCTGGCACATCCCGTCGTTCTCGCTCTACGCGGCGACGGCGAACCTCTCGATCCCGCTCGTACTCGCGCTGGTCGTGTTCGTCTCCTACACCTTCGAAGGCGTCCGCGCGAAGGGCCCGATCGGCTATCTCAAGGGCCTGATCCCGGGCGGCGTGCACGGCGGCATGGCCGTCGCGATCTTCTTCCTCGAGGTGCTCTCGAACTTCATGCGGCTCCTCTCGCTGACGATTCGTCTGTTCGCCAACATCCTCGCGGGGCACCTGATCATCCTGTTCATGGCGGGCGCGCTCGCCGTGCTGCTCGGCATCGCCGCGCTCGGCTGGTTCACACTGCCGTTCGGCGTCGCTGCTGTTCGCCTTCGAGGTCGGACTGGTCGCCGCGCTGCAGGCGTTCATCTTCGCCACTCTGACCGCGATCTACCTCGGCGGCGCGGTCGCCGAAGACCACTAAAGGAGCCAACAGTCGTGCACATGCTTTGATCACCCTCCTGGCGGCAGCGACCGAAGAAACCGCCAAGGCCGGCAAGTCGATCGGCCTCGGCGTCGGCGGCGGCCTCGGCGCCGTGGGCGCCGGCGTCGGCATCGGCATCATCTTCGGCAAGGCGATCGAGGCGATCACGCGCCAGCCGGAGATGCGCGACGAGATCACCCAGCTGCAGTGGCTCGGCTTCGCGCTGACCGAGGCGTGCTTCTTCTACGGCCTCGTCGCGGGCCTGCTCGCCGCGTTCATCGTCTGAGCCGATGCTGTCCGTCCTGTCACAACCCTCCGCGCTCGTGCTCGCCGCGTCAAGGGCAGCTTCCTGATCACCCCGGGCTCGGCCTGATGATCTGGACGCTGCTCGTCTTCGGGATCTCGATGCTGCTGCTGCGAAGCTCGCCTTCCCGCGCATCCGCGAAGCGCTCGACCGGCGCCAGAAGGCGATCGAGGAGTCGATCGACACCGCCGAGCGCACGCGCGAGGAGGCCGAGGAGCTGCTCGCCGAATACCGCGAGCGCCTGAAGGAGGCGCGCGCCCAGGCCGAGGAGATCGTCAGCGCGCGCGGCAGACCGCCGAGGAGCACGAGCACGAGGCGCAAAGCGGCAGGCCAGGAGATCCTCGTCGCCGCCGCCAAGCGCGCCGACGCGACATCGAGGCCGCGACCAGCGCGCGCTCGACGAGATCCGCGACGAGGTCGCCGACCTGACGATCCTCGCGACCGAGAAGGTGACGCGCAAGGCGCTCACGCCCGAGGACCAGAAGCGCCTCGTCGAGGAGGCGCTCGGCGAGCTCGACTTCTCGTCGATCTCGAGCGGAGCCGGAGTCTCGTGAGACCGGACGTCGAACACGATCTTGGCCCGCAGGACCGGACGTCCTGCGGAGGTACCCACTGAATGGAAGAGATCGCCACCGTCTACGCGCGCGCGCTGTTCGAGGCCGCCGCGAGCAGGGCAGCTCGACGACGTGCGCGAGCAGCTCGGCCAGTTCGCCGACGCGCTCGACGCCAACCGCGACCTGCAGGTGTTCTTCTTCTCGCCGTACTTCTCGACGGCGGAGAAGCAGGACGGCGCTCGAGCGGATGCTGACGGCGCCGAGGCGCCGTTCATCAACTTCCTCGAGCTGCTGATCGAGAACCACCGCATGCCGGTGATCTTCCGCATGCGCGCGCAGCTCGACGCGGCTGTGGGAGCGCGAGAACCGGCTGCTGCCGGTCGACGGTCACCAGCGCGATCGAGCTCGACCAGGCGACGACCGAGATCGGCCGCGAGATCGGCGAGCGCGCCGGGCGGCGCGTCGAGCTGACCGCGCACGTCGACCCGGACATCCTCGGCGGCATCGTGCTGCGCGTCGGCAACTCGATCCTCGACGCCTCGATCCGCAACCGACTTGAACAACTACGCAAGCAAGTCGCCCGCGCTAGCGCCAGCGCGACCCAAGGAGCCCGATCCACATGCAGATCAACCCGGACGAGATCACCAGCATCCTCAAGAGCCGCATCGAGGGGCTCGACGCGGGCAGCGCGAGCTGACCGAGGTCGGCACGGTGCTGTCGGTCGCCGACGGCATCGCGCGCGTGCACGGCCTCGAGAACGCGATGTCGTTCGAGATGCTCGAGCTGCCCCACGGCGTCGTCGGGCTGGCGCTGAACCTCGAGTCCGACAACGTCGGCGCCGTGCTGTTCGGCGAGTGGGAGAAGATCGTCGAGGGCGACACCGTCAAGCGCACCGGCCACCTGCTCGAGATCCCGGTCGGCGAGGCGCTGCTCGGGCGGATCGTCGACCCGCTCGGACGCCCGCTCGACGGCAAGGGCGAGATCGAGACCACCGAGCGCCGCCCGGCCGAGTTCAAGGCGCCGGGCGTCGTCCAGCGCCAGCCGGTGATCGAGCCGATGCAGACCGGGCTGAAGGCGATCGACTCGATGATCCCGATCGGCCGCGGCCAGCGCGAGCTGATCATCGGCGACCGCCAGACGGGCAAGACGGCGATCGCGATCGACACGATCATCAACAACCGCGACACGGGCGTCGTCTCGGTGTACGTCGCGATCGGCCAGCGCATGTCGACGGTCGTCGCGCTCGCCGAGACGCTGCGCGAGAACGGCGCGCTCGAGAACACGATCATCGTCGCCGCCGCCGCCGACGAGGCGGCGCCGATCAAGTTCATGGCGCCCTACGCCGGCTGCGCGATGGGCGAGTACTTCCTCTACAGCGGCAGCCACGCGCTGTGCGTCTACGACGACCTCACCAAGCACGCCTACGCCTACCGGCAGATGTCGCTGCTGCTGCGCCGCCCGCCGGGCCGCGAGGCCTACCCGGGCGACGTCTTCTACCTGCACTCGCGCCTGCTCGAGCGCGCGGTCAAGCTCAACGACGAGCTCGGCGGCGGCTCGCTGACGGCGCTGCCGGTGATCGAGACGCAGGCGGGCGACGTCTCGGCCTACATCCCGACGAACGTGATCTCGATCACCGACGGGCAGATCTTCCTCGAGCCGCAGCTGTTCAACTCCGGCGTGCGACCGGCGATCAACGTCGGCATCTCGGTCTCGCGCGTCGGCGGCAACGCGCAGATCGGCCGATGAAGCGGGTCGCCGGCCGGCTCAAGCTCGAGCTCTCGCAGTACCGCGACCTCGAGGCGTTCGCGCAGTTCGGCTCCGACCTCGACGCCGACACGCAGCGCACGCTGGCCCGCGGCGAGCGCCTCGTCAAGGCGCTCAACCAGGGCGAGCGCCAGCCGCTGGCGGTCGAGGACCAGGTGCATCCAGGTCTTCGCCGCGACCAACGGCTTCCTCGACCGCATCAACGTCGAGCGCGTCCGGCGAGTTCCTCGCCGACCTGACTCGAACGGATGCACTCGCAGCACCAGGACGCTGCGCGAGAAGATCGCCGCCGGCGACTGGTCGGACGAGACGCAGGAGGCCGTGCACGACGCCGTCGCGAGTTCGCCGACGACTTCGGCTACGACCTCGACGAGGAGGGGCAGCCGCTCGAGGACGAGGCGCCGCCGCTGCGGTCCCGAGCGCTCGGAGCCGGGGGCGCCGCCGTCGAGCAGCAGCGCGAGGCCGACCGCGAGGAGCAGCCGCAGCCGGCCTAGCGCCGGTGCACCGATCACGCCGATGGCCATCCCAGCGCGAAGTCAGGGACCGCATCGCGAGCTTCAAGAACATCCAGAAGATCACGCGTGCGATGGAGGCCGTCTCGGCCGCGCGGCTGCGCCGTGCCGAGCAGCGGATCGCGGCGCTGCGCCCCTATGCGGACGCGCTGCGGCGGATGACGCGCCAGGCGGCACGGGACGCCGGCGCCGAGGCTCGCGGCTGCCGCTGCTGAGCGAGCACGAGAGCACGAGCGAACGTCGGCATCCTGCTCGTCACCGCCGACCGCGGGCTCGCGGGCGGCGTTCAACTCGCAGATCATCCGCGCCGGCATGCGCATCGGCGACGAGCATCGAGCCGAGCACGCGCTGCAGACCGGTCTGGTTCGCCTCCGGGCGCCGCGGCGTCTCCTCGCTGACCTTCCGCGGGCGCGACGCTCGCGCGGCACCTACACCGGCTTCACCGACCGACCCGTCCTACGCCGACGCGCGCCGCATCGCCGACGACCTGATCACCGGCTACGTCGACGGCGAGCTCGACCGCGTCGAGATCATCTACAACGGCTACGTCTCGCCGCTCACGCAGCGCGTCACGCGCGAGACGCTGCTGCCGATCGCCGAGGCGACGATCGCTCGGCGAGGAGGAGGAGGACGGACAGAGGACCGCGACGCCGGCGAGCGCTCCGGGCCGCGCGCGCTCGTCGAGTACGAGCCCGAGGCCGGAGGAGATCCTGCGCGGCTGCGTGCCCGACTACGTCGAGATCTCGCTCTACCGGGCGCTGCTCGAGTCGACGGCGGCTCCGAGCACGGCGCGCGGATGACCGCGATGCGCAGCGCCTCGGAGAACGCCGGCGAGCTGATCGAGGATCTCGCGCTCGAGATGAACCGCGCCCGCCAGGCCGAGATCACGCAGGAGATAATGGAAGTCGTCGCCGGCGCCGAGGGTCGCTAGCGTCTAGCGACGCGCTCAACGAACAGACAAAGAGGAGATCGACGAAATGGAAGCAAGCATCGCGACAGAGCCCAAGAGCGCCAACGGCAACGGCGCCGACCGAACGTCGGGCTGCATCGAGGAGATCCAGGGAGTCGTCATCGAGGCGGTCTTCCACGAGCGCCTGCCCGAGATCAACCACGCGATCACGGTCGCGCGCGCGCGAGCGGCGCCGAGGAGGCCGAGGGGATCGCCGGCGGCGCCGACGAGCGCTGCTCGTCTGCGAGGTCCAGCAGCACCTCGGCGACAACCGCGTGCGCGCCGTCGCGATGGACTCGACCGACGGCCTCGCACGCGGCGCGAGGTGACCGACACCGGCGCGCCGATCACCGTGCCGGTCGGCGAGGCGACGCTCGGGCGGATCTTCAACGTGCTCGGCGAGCCGATCGACCTCGGCGAGGCGCTGCCGGAGGACATCGAGCGTCGCGGCATCCACCAGGAGGCGCCGCGCGTCGAGGACCTGACGCCGACGACCGAGATGTTCGAGACCGGCATCAAGGTCGTCGACCTGCTCGCGCCCTACGCGAAGGGCGGCAAGGTCGGCCTGTTCGGCGGCGCCGGCGTCGGCAAGACGGTGCTCATCCAGGAGCTGATCCACAACCTCGCCAAGGAGCACGGCGGCCTGTCGGCGTTCTGCGGCGTCGGCGAGCGCTCGCGCGAGGGCAACGACCTGTGGCTCGAGATGAAGGAGTCGGGCGTGCTCGACAAGACGATGCTCGTCTTCGGCCAGATGAACGAGCCGCCCGGCGCGCGCATGCGCGTCGCGCTGTCGGGCCTGACGATGGCCGAGTACTTCCGCGACCAGGGCCAGGACGTGCTGCTGTTCATCGACAACATCTTCCGCTTCGTGCAGGCCGGCTCGGAGGTCTCGGCGCTGCTCGGGCGGATGCCCTCGCAGGTCGGCTACCAGCCGACGCTCGAGACCGAGATGGGCCAGCTGCAGGAGCGCATCACCTCGACGCAGGACCGGCTCGGTGACCTCGATCCAGGCGATCTACGTGCCCGGCCGACGACCTCACCGACCCGGCGCCGGCGTCGGTGTTCGCGCACCTCAACGCGACGACGGCGCTCTCGCGGGCGATCGCCGAGAAGGGCATCTACCCGGCGGTCGACCCGCTCGACTCGACCTCGACGATCCTCAAGGCCGACATCCTCGGCGAGGAGCACTTCCGCGTCGCCAACCGCGTCAAGGAGATCCTCCAGCGCTACAAGGAGCTGCAGGACATCATCGCGATCCTCGGCATCGACGAGCTCTCCGACGAGGACAAGGTGACCGTCCAGCGCGCGCGCAGGATCGAGCGCTTCCTCTCGCAGCCCTTCCACGTCGCCGAGCAGTTCACCGGCACGCCCGGCGCGTACGTGCCGATCGCCGAGACGATCCGCGGCTTCGACGAGCTGATCGAGGGCAAGCACGACGAGCTGCCCGAGAGCGCGTTCTTCCTCAAGGGCACGATCGACGCAGGTCGTCGAGGCCGCGAAGAAGTAGATGGCGCGCAACACGTTTCCCGCCGAGGTGCTGACGCCGGAGGGCGAGGTCTTCAACGAGGAGATCGAGATGCTCTCGACGCGCACGACGGTCGGCTCGATCGGCATGCTCGCCAACCACGAGCCGCTGCTCGCGACGCCTCGAGCCGACCGAGCTGCGGCTGTACCGCTCGGAGGCGGAGATCGTGCGCTTCGCGCAGGCCGAGGGCTACGTGCAGATCGCGCGAGAACCGCGCGCTCGTGCTCGTCGAGGAGGCGATCGCGCCGCGAGGACGCTCGACCGCGCAGACGCTCGAGACGCGCCTGTCCGAAGCCCGCGCGGCGGCCGAGGGCGGCGCAGGACGGCACCGAGCGCCAGGCGCGTGCGCTGCGCGACGTCACGCCGCTCCGAGGCGTTCCTCGCGGTCGGCGAGTCGTAGCGCCGCTGGGCGCGCGAGCTGCGGCTCGCGGCGCTAGGCTCAGCGCGTGTCCGATCCCGCCACCCCGTCAGGCAACGCCGCCGCGGCCCACTTCGAGCGCAAGCGGCCCGGCTGGTTCACGAAGAACGTCTTCAACCGCCTCGCTGAACGTGCTGACGCGGGCTCGGCTTCAGCGTCTGGGGCTCGCGCGTGCTCGAGGTGCGCGGGCGCACGCAGCGGGGAGCCGCGGCGCACGCCCGTGAACCTGCTCGCGGTGCGACGGCGCGCGCTACCTGGTCGCCCCGCGCGGGGAGACCCAGTGGGTGCGCAACCTGCGCGCCGCCGGTGAAGGGCGACTGCTCGTTGGGCCGGCGCAGCGAGCCGTTCAGCGCGGTCGAGCTCGTCGAGGAGGATGCGAAGCGCGCCGATCCTGCGCGCGTACCTGAAGCGCTGGAAGGCCGAGGTCGGTGTGTTCTTCGACGGCGTCGGGCCCGATTCGTCCGAGCAGGAGCTCCGGGCCGACGGCCGCGAAGCACCCGGTGTTCAGGCTCGGCTGACCGGGCGCCGCTGGCAGCGGCCTCGCCCCGCTAGCCTTCCGAGCCGTCATGAGCTCAGAGCGCGAGCCGATCGGAGTGATCGGCACCGGCTACGTCGGCCTCGTCACCGCGGCCGGCTTCGCCGAGCTCGGCAGCGAGGTCTGGTGCGTCGACATCGACGCCGAGAAGATCGAGCGGCTGCGCGCGCGGCGAGGTGCCGATCTACGAGCCCGGCCTGGACGAGCTGCTCGCGACGCAACCGCGGCGCGGCTGCACTTCTCGACCGACGCTCGACGAGGCGCTCGCGCACGCGCGGCTGCTGTTCGTCTGCCGTCGGCACGCCGCCGACCTACGCCGGCGACGCCGACCTCTCCGCCGTCCACGCGGTGGTCGAGGCGATGCCGGCCTCCGACGCGAGCACGCGCTCGTGATGAAGTCGACCGTGCCCGTGCGGCACCGGCGCGACGATCCAGCGCAGCTTCGCGCGAGCAGGGCAAGGGCGGCGCTCGCCTACGTCTCCTGCCCCGAGTTCCTCAAGGAGGGCTCGGCGCGTCGAGGACTTCATGCACCCCGACCGCGTCGTCGTCGGCGACGACGGCGACGCTGGGCCGGCGACGCGGTCGTCCGACGCTGCTACGCAGCCGCTGGGCGCGCCGCTCGTGCGCACCGACGTCGCCAGCGCGGAGATGATCAAGCTCGCCGCCAACGCGTTCCTCGCGACGAAGATCTCGTTCATCAACGAGATCGCGAACGTCTGCGAGGAGACCGGCGCGAACGTGCTCGAGGTCGCGCGCGGCATCGGCCTCGACGAGCGCATCGGCCCGAAGTTCCTGCAGGCCGGGATCGGCTACGGCGGCTCCTGCTTCACCAAGGACGTCAGCGCGCTGAAGCTGCTCGCCGCCAACTCCGGCTACCACTTCCAGCTGCTCGGCGCGGTGATCGAGGTCAACGAGCTGCAGAAGCGGCGCGTCGTCGCCAAGCTCGCAGCGCCACCTCGGCGAGCTCGCGGGCAAGCGGATCGGCGCTGCTCGGGCTCGCGTTCAAGCCGAACACCGACGACATGCGCGGCGCCTCCTCGCTCGTGCTCGCCGCGCGCCTGCAGGCCGAGGGGGCGCATCGTGCGCGCCTACGACCCGGTCGCCGAGGAGGAGGCGCGCAAGCTGATGCCCGCAGCTCGACTACGCCGACTCGGCGCTCGAGACGCGTCGAGGGCGCCGACGCGGTCGTGCTCGTGACCGAGTGGCCGGAGTTCCTCGCGCTCGACTGGCGTGCAGGTCGCGGGGGCGATGAGCGGCGAACGTCGTGATCGACGGGCGCAACGCGCTCGACGCCGACGCCGTGCGCGCGGCCGGGCTCGTCTACGAGGGCATCGGGCGCGGCGAGCGCCAGCGCGAGCGAAGCGAGGCCTGATGCAGGCGGTGATCCTCGCCGGCGGCGAGGGCACGCGCCTGCGGCCGCTGACCTCGACCGTGCCCAAGCCGGTCGTGACGCTCGTCGACCGGCCGTTCATCGTCGTACATGCTCGAGTGGCTGCGTGCGCCACGGCGATCGACGACGTGATCATGTCGCTGCGGCTTCCTCGCCGACGGCGTGCGCGACGTGCTCGGCGACGGCTCGGGCTACGGCGTGCGCCTGCGCTACGTCGAGGAGCCCGAGCCGCTCGGCACCGCCGGCGCGCTGCAAGTACGCCGAGCGATGCTCGACGAGCGCTTCCTCGATGCTCAACGGCGACATGCTCACCGACATCGACCTCGGCGCGCAGCTCGCCGCAGCACGAGCGCGACCGGCGCGACGGCGACGCTCGCGCTGGTCGCCGTCGCGGACCCGAGCGCCTACGGGCTCGTGCACCTCGACGACGATCGCTCGGTGCACGAGTTCGTCGAGAAGCCGAGCCCCGAGCGCCGATCGGACGACGAACCTGATCAGCGCCGGCGCCTACGTGCTCGAGCGCGCGTGCTCGAGCTGATCCCGCCCGGCCGCAACGTCTCGATCGAGCGCGAGGTCTGGCCGCGCGCTGATCGGCAACGGCCTCTACGGTTTCCGCGCGAGCGGCTACTGGCTCGACATCGGCACGCCCGAGCGCTACCTGCAGGGCAGCTTCGACATCATCGAGGGCAACGTCCAGACGCCCGTCGTCGAGCGCCTCGGCGCCGGCTGGCTCGCGATCGACGCGGGCGCGTCGGTCGAAGGTCGCGTCGTCCCGCCGGCCGTCGCTCGAGCGCGGCGTGCGAGTCGCTGCGCGGCGCGCACGTCGGCAGCCTCGTCGTCTCGGCGAGGACGTCCGATCGGCGCGGCACGACGGTCGAGCGCTCGGTGGTCCTGCGCGGGACGCAGATCGGCGAGCGGCTGCATGCTGCGCGACTGCATCGTCGCCGAGGCTGCAGGATCGGCGCGAACGCGCAGATCAGCGGCGGAGCGGTGCTCGGCGAGGGCGTCACGGTCGGGGCGGACAACGTGATCGCCCACGGGGCGCGTATCTTCCCGGGGGTCGCGTTGCCCGACGGCGCGATCAAGTTCTAACCGACAGGAGGGCAGCAGCAGATGAGCGAAGGCGCCGCCAGCGCCACTTCCACCGCCGAGCTCTCGCGCGAGGCGATCGCGCGGGTCGACTCGCTCGGGGCATGCTCGAGGACGTCCTCGGCCTGCCCGAGCAGCTGGGCGACGCGCTCTGGCGCGTCGAGTCGGCGGATCGAGCCGGACTCGACACCTCGGGCGGGCTGGTCGTCGCCGGCATGGGCGGCTCGGCGATCGGCGGCGCGCTCGCGCGCGCGGCGCTCGCCGACCACGCCTCGCGGCCGATCTTCGTCACGCGCGGCTACGGGCTGCCGCCGTGGACGACGCCCGACACGACCGTGCTCTGCGCGAGCTACTCGGGCAACACCGAGGAGACGCTCGCCTGCTTCGAGTCGGCCGGCGCGCTCGGCGCGCGGCGGATCGTCGTGACCACCGGCGGGCGGCTCGCCGAGCTGGCGCGCGCCGACGGCGTGCCGGTGATCCCGCTGCCCGGCGGCTTCCAGCCGCGCGCGGCGATCGCCTACATGCTCGGTCGCCGCGCTCGAGGTCGCCGCGCTGTGCGGCGCCGGGCCGCGGCTGACCACCGAGATCGACGTCGCCGCCTCGCACTCCGAGCAGCTCGTCACCGAGTGGGGCCCGACACGCCGGAGGACTCGCTCGCGAAGGAGCTCGCGCGCGGCCTGCTCGGGACGATGCCGGTGATCGCCGGCGCCGGCCTGACGGCGCCGATCGCCTACCGCTGGAAGACGCAGATCAACGAGAACGCCAAGCTGCCGGCGTTCTGCGCGAGCTGCCCGAGCTCGACCACAACGAGATCGTCGGCTGGGAGGGCGCGCAGGACGTCGGTCCGTTTCTCCGCCGTCTTCCTCGACGACTCCGACGCCACCCGCGCCTGAAGACGCGCATCGAGCTGACCGAGCAGCTGATCGTCGGCAACGCGCTCGCGAGCTTCCGTCTGGAGACGCGCGGGCAGACGACCGTCGAGCGCGTCTTCTCGCTGGTGCTGCTCGGCGACCTCGTCTCGATCTACCTCGCCGTGCTGCGCGGCGTCGACCCGGGCCCGGTCAAGGTGATCGACGAGCTGAAGGCCGCGCTCGAGCAGCGCTGAGGCGCCCGTGGGCGGTGTGATACCGTCGAAAACGGTCGAGGAGCGCTGCGACGGGCACCGAATCCGCCACGCTCGACCTCCCTCTGCAGCAAGGGCGCTCACCCTGACCGGACAGGAGGCTTCGTCATGTCAGCAATGACCCCCACCGCGCTTACCACGGACACCGACTTCAGGGTGGCCGACCTATCCCTCGCCGAGTTCGGGCGCAAGGAGATCGTGCTCGCCGAGCACGAGATGCCCGGGCTGATGTCGATCCGCGCCGAGTACGCCGCCGCGCAGCCGCTGAAGGGCGCACGGATCACCGGATCGCTGCACATGACGATCCAGACGGCCGTCTTGATCGAGACGCTGACGGCGCTCGGCGCCGAGGCGCGCTGGTGCAGCTGCAACATCTTCTCGACGCAGGACCACGCCGCCGCCGCGGTTGCCGTCGGCCCCGACGGCACACCGGAGGACCCGCGCGGCGTGCCCGTGTTCGCATGGAAGGGCGAGACGCTCGAGGAGTACTGGTGGTGCACCGAGCAGGTGCTCAACTGGCCCGAGGGCGAGGACGGCGGGCACACAGACGGAACGTCTGGGTCCGGGCCGAACATGATCCTCGACGACGGCGGCGACGCGACGCTGCTCGTGCACAAGGGCACCGAGTACGAGCAGGCCGGCGCCGTGCCCGACCCGGCGGGGGCCGACTCCGAGGAGCTCGGCGTGATCCTCAGCACGCTGACGCGGACGCTCGGCGAGGACCCGCAGCGCTGGACGCGGATCGGCGAGGGCATCAAAGGCGTCACCGAGGAGACGACGACCGGCGTGCACCGCCTCTACGAGATGGTCGAGTCGGGCGAGCTGCTGTTCCCGGCGATCAACGTCAACGACTCCGTGACGAAGTCGAAGTTCGACAACCTCTACGGCTGCCGTCACTCGCTGATCGACGGCATCAACCGCGCGACCGACGTGATGATCGGCGGCAAGGTCGCCGTCGTCTGCGGCTTCGGCGACGTCGGCAAGGGCTGCGCCGAGTCGCTGCGCGGCCAGGGCGCACGCGTGATCGTCACCGAGATCGACCCGATCTGCGCGCTGCAGGCGGCGATGCAGGGCTACGAGGTCAAGACGCTCGACGACGTCCTCGAGATCGCCGACATCTTCGTCACTACGACCGGCAACAAGGACATCATCACGGCTGCCGATATGGCGCGCATGAAGCACCAGGCGATCGTCGGCAACATCGGCCACTTCGACAACGAGATCGACATCGCCGGCCTCGCGCGGATCGACGGGATCGAGCGCGTCAACATCAAGCCGCAGGTCGATAAGTGGGTCTTCCCCGACGGCCACGCGATCATCATGCTCTCCGAGGGCCGGCTGCTGAACCTCGGCAACGCGACGGGTCACCCGAGCTTCGTCATGAGCAACTCGTTCTCCAACCAGACGATCGCGCAGATCGAGCTGTTCACGAAGAACGACGAGTACGAGAAGAAGGTCTACGTGCTGCCGAAGCACCTCGACGAGAAGGTCGCGCGGCTGCACCTCGACGCGCTCGGCGTGAAGCTGACGAAGCTGAGCGACGAGCAGGCCGCGTACATCGGCGTGTCCGTCGACGGTCCGTACAAGCCGGACCACTACAGCTACTAGGCCGGGCGGGGCGGGCGCAGCCGGATGAAGGCCATGGTCCTGGCGGCCGGGTTGGGCACCCGGCTGCGCCCGCTGACGTACGAGATCACGAAGCCGATGGTGCCGGTGCTCGACCGGCCGGTGATGCAGCACATCCTCGACCTGATCGACCGCTACGGGTTCGACGGCGTGATCGCGAACCTGCACTACTTCCCGGACACGATCCGCGAGCACTTCGGCGATCGCATCTCCTATCACCACGAGCCGGAGCTGCTCGGCACGGCCGGCGGCGTGCGCGCCTGCGCCGAGTTCTTCGGCGAGGAGCCGTTCCTCGTGATCTCCGGCGACGCGCTGACCGACATCGACCTCGGAGCGCTCGTCGCGCGGCATCGCACGAGCGAGGGCATCGCGACGCTCGCGGTCAAGCAGGTCGCCGACACGCGCGAGTACGGCGTCGTGCTGCACGACCGCGCCGGGCGGATCACGGGCTTCCAGGAGAAGCCGGCGCCCGACGAGGCGCTCTCGGACCTCGGCAACTGCGGCATCTACATGTTCGACCCGGCGATCTTCGACTACTTCCCCGAGCGCCCGTTCGTCGACTGGGCGAACGACGTCTTCCCGACGCTGCTCGAGAACGACGTCCCGTTCCACATCCACGAGGTGCGCGAGTACTGGAACGACGTCGGCTCGCTCGGCGAGCTTCGCCAGGGCACGTTCGACGCGCTGCGCGGCGAGCTGCACCTGGAGATGGAGGGCGAGGAGGTCAGGCCGTGCGTGACCGTCGCCGGCGGCTCACAACTGCCCGAGGACCTCGAGGTCGACGGTGACGTCTGGATCGGGCGCGAGGTGCAGATCGGCACCGGCGTGCGCCTGATGGGGCCGATCGTGCTCGGCGACCGCGCGACGGTCGGCGACGGAGCGCAGCTGCGCGAGAGCATCGTCTTTCCCGGCACGGTCGTCGCGGCCGACGCGATCCTGATCGGCGCGATCGCCGGTCACGGCGGGATCCTGCAGAGCATGCGCCGCGCCGCTTAACACGCTCGGGCCCGCCGAAGCGAGCCCGAGCGCGGAAAGTGAGTCATGTGACAGTTGTCAGCATAGCAAGCCGGCTGCAGATGCGTAAGGGAGCGTTTATGACCCCTCGGAGCGCTCAGGCGACCTCGTAGCGCTCGCGCCGCTGCTGCTCGCGCTCTGACTCGGCGAGCGCGCGCACGAACAGCACGACGATCGCGACGCCCATCACGAGCGACTGCTCGACGGCCATGATCAGCCCGGCGATCGACTGGTCGTCGTGCGCCGAGAGGCCCCACACGCGCGCGTGGTGGACGTAGTACGGATAGAGCGCGCCCGGCGCGAACGCGAGCCCCATCCCGAGCGCACCGACGAACAGCTTCGTCGTGCCCATGTACGCGATCGGCCCGAGCCCGCCGAGGCGCAGGCGGGCGCGGATCGGCGAGAGCAGGTGCCACCAGTAGAGCGAGCCGGCGATCACGAACGTGACGTGCTCGAGCACGTGCACGAACGGGTGGCGCAGCGCCTCGTCGTAGGCGGCCGGGACGTGCCACGCCCAGATCACGGCGATGTACAGGACGACGGCGAACGCCGGGCTCGCGAGCGGCCCCGCGCGATGCTCGACGTCCTGCACGACGCGTGTCACCGGGCGCAGGATGACCTTCGTGAAGCCGAGGATCGCGAGGATCGGGACGGCGTCGAGCAGCAGCATGTGCTGGACCATGTGCATCAGGAAGAGCTGGTCGGCGATCGCGTCGACCGGCGAGATCAGCGCGATCGCCGTGCAGAGCAACGCGCCGAGGAACGAGCACAGCCGCCAGACCGGCGCGTCGACGTGCGGGCGCGCCGAATCGCCGGTGCGGACGTCCCACCAGCGCTTGCCGTAGAGCCCGCCGGCGAGTAGCAGGCAGATCAGCACGCCCGGTTCCGGCGACCAGCGAAGGTTCGCGCTCGCGCCGATCACGTTCGCGATATTCGCGCCCATCGCACGTGATTCTCGCACCGACGTGGACGCACGGTCGATTGTGGGCAACTACGTGGACATCCGCCAGGAGCGGGCGTAGCATCCATCTCAGCCAGACAAGAGCCCGACCAAAGGAGCCTCTGATGCAGATTGACATCAAGGGTCGCAACGTTCCGGTCACCGACGAGATCCGCGAGCACGCGGTTCGCCGGCTGGACAAGGTCACGAGGCAGGTCTCGCAGTTCGCGCGCGTCGAGATAGAGATCTTCAAGGAGCCGAACCCGCGCGTATCGGACTGCCATGTCGCCGAGGCGACGCTCTACCTGAAGGGCGTCACGCTGCGCGCGCGCGACCGCTCGCCCGAGATGCTGCACTCGCTCAACCTGATGGTCGACGAGCTCTCGCGCCAGGTCAAGCGCCATCGCGACAAGCGTCGCCACCGGCGCGAGGCGCGCGCCGCCGCCGCCGACCGGCGCCTCGCGGCCGAGTCGGCGAGCTCGTTCGGCCTGCCCGCGACCTGAGCGCGCGCTGCCGGCGCGTCGCGCGACGGTCCGCGAGGACTCTGGAGACGCCCGGTGCGGCTTGCCCGCACCGGGCAGCCGCGCCGCGCGGCGGGCGCCGATCGGGGTGCGGAAGGGGGGTAGACGCGGCGCGCGCGAGAGCTATCCTTGCCCAATGCCCTCCCTGCTCGATCGCGCGCTCAACATCGGCGAGGCCAAGAAGTTCAAGACCTACGAGAAGCGCGTCGCGCTGATCAACGCGTTCGAGCCCGAGCTCGAGCTCGACAGCGACGCCGAGCTGCGCGAGCGGATGGACGAGCTGCGCGAGCGCGCGCGCCGACGGCGAGTCGCTCGACGAGCTGCTGCCCGAGTGCTTCGCGATCGTGCGCGAGACCGGCAAGCGGACGCATGGGCATGCGCCACTTCGACGTGCAGCTGATCGGCGGCATGGTGCTGCACGACGGCTCGATCGCCGAGATGAGGACCGGCGAGGGCAAGACGCTGACGGCGACGCTCGCCGTCGTGCTCAACGCGCTCGCCGTGGGTCGCGAGCTCGGACGCAGGGAGGGCGGCGCCGGAGCGCAAGGGCGTGCACGTCGTCACCGTCAACGACTACCTCGCGCGCCGCGACGCCGAATGGATGAGCCCGATCTACGAGGCGCTCGGCGTCACGGTCGGCGTGCTCCAGTACATGCAGCCGGTCGAGGAGAAGCAGGCCGCCTACGCCTGCGACGTCATCTACGGCACCAACTCCGAGTTCGGCTTCGACTACCTGCGCGACAACATGGCCGACCGATCTCGCGGAAAAGGTCCAGCGCGGGCATGCGTTCGCGATCGTCGACGAGGTCGACAACATCCTGATCGACGAGGCGCGCACGCCGCTGATCATCTCCGGCGCGCCCGAACAGGCGGCCGAGCTCTACGTCAAGTTCGCGCGGCTCGCGCCGCACGATGATGCCGGGCAAGACGCCCGAAGGGCATGGACCCGCGCTCGCAAGAAGCAGTTCGTCGCCGACTTCGACTACGAGTTCGACGAGAAGCACAAGACCGTCGCGGTCACCGAGCTCGGCGTCGCCAAGGCCGAGCGCTTCCTCGGCATCGACCACCTCTACCGCGCCGAGAACGGCCATCTCGTCAACCACCTGATCCAGGCGCTGCAAGGCGGAGTCGCTCTACAAGCGCGACGTCGACTACGCAGGTGATCGACGGCGAGGTCAAGATCATCGACGAGTTCACCGGCCGCATCCTCGAGGGGCGGCGCTGGTCGGAGGGCCTGCACCAGGCGATCGAGGCGAAGGAGGGCGTGCGCGATCCAGGAGGAGAACCAGACGCTCGCGACGATCACGCTCCAGAACTACTTCCGCCTCTACGACAAGCTCTCCGGCATGACCGGCACGGCGCTGACCGAGGCGACCGAGTTCATGAAGATCTACGAGCTGCCGGTCGTGCAGGTCCCGACCAACATGCCGATGGTCCGCGACGACCGCAACGACCAGGTCTACAAGACCAAGGAGGGCAAGTGGTCGGCCGTCGAGCGCGAGATCGCGGCGCGCCACGCAGAACGGCCAGCCGGTGCTCGTCGGCACGATCTCGGTCGAGGTCTCCGAGCTGCTCTCCGAGCGGCTGACGCCGGCGCGGCATCGAGCACACGGTGCTCAACGCCAAGCCCGAGCACGCCGAGCGCGAGGCCGAGATCGATCGCCGAGGCCGGGCAGCCCGGCGCGGTCACGATCGCGACCAACATGGCCGGCCGCGGCGTCGACATCAAGCTCGGCGGCAACGCCGAGCACCACGCGCGGCTCGAGCTCGCCAAGCTCAGGGCCTGCGAGCCCGGACGACGAGGGCTACGAGCGAGCACTTCGCCGAGCGTGCTGCCCGCGGTCGAGCAGACGCGTCGCCGAGCCGACCGCCAGCGCGTGCTCGGCCGCCGGCGGCCTGTACATCTTCGGCACCGAGCGCCACGAGTCGCGGCGCATCGACAACCAGCTGCGCGGCCGCTCCGGCCGCCAGGGCGACCCCGGCGAGAGCCGCTTCTTCCTGTCCGCCGAGGACGATCTGATCCGGCTGTTCGCCGGCGACCGCATCTACCGGATCCTCGACCGACTCGGCGGCGTCGACGTCGAGGGCAACGAGGAGCCGATCGAGGCCGGGCATGCTCTCCAAGCAGATCGAGAAGGCCCAGAAGAAGGTCGAGGAGCAGAACTTCCTGATCCGCAAGCACGTGCTCGAGTACGACGACGTGATGAACGAGCAGCGGCGCGTGATCTACGCGCTACCGCGACCAGGTGCTCGAGGGCGAGAACATCGGCGAGGAGGCGCGAGCGAGGTCGCGGCCGTGCTCGAGCGCACGATCGACCAGTACACCGCCGGGCGACTACGTCGAGGACTGGGACCTCGACGGCGCTGTTCGCCGCGCTCGGCGCAGATCTTCCCGGTCGAGCTCGACGCGCGAGGAGCTCGACCCCGAGACGCGTCGACCGCGCCTCGCTCGACCGAGCGCGTCGCCGAGGACGCGATCGAGCAGCTACGACGCGCGCGAGGCGGAGCTCGGCGAGGAGCTGATGCGCGCGCTCGAGCGCTTCCTGCTGCTGCAGATCATCGACGAGCGCTGGCGCGAGCACCTGTACGACATGGACTACCTGCGCGAGGGCATCCACCTGCGCGGCTTCGCCCAGATCGACCCGCTCGTCGCCTACAAGAACGAGGCGTTCACGCTGTTCGGCGACCTGATGAACAGCGTCTGGACCGACTTCGCGCGGATGATCTTCAACGTCCAGGTCAACGTCGAGGGCGCAGAACGGCGGCGGCGCGCCGCGTGGCCGCAGCTTCGCCGCCTCGGGCAGCTCGACGCGCGCCGGGCGCGCGTCAGCTACTCCGGCGGTGCAGCCCCGTCGGCGCCGGCGCGATGGCCGCCGCGGCCGCCGCCGCCGGCGTCGCGCCCGACGGCGCCCAGGGCTACGGCGAAGGCGAGGAGGCCGAGCTGCTTCCCGTCGTCGAGCAGCGCGTCGTCGACGACGAGCACAGCTCGGCCGCAACGACCCGTGCTGGTGCGGCGTGGCAAGAAGTTCAAGCGCTGCCACGGCGCCTGAGGCGTGGTGGCGAGCGTCGGCTCGCGGCTGAGCCGAACGCTCGGCGCTGCTGATAGCGTGAGGCATGGCCACGACGTTCCCAGCGAGTCGATGCCTGAGCGCTGGCCGCGATCCGCGAGCAGCTGAAGCTGCTCGCGGACTATCTTTGACCCGGCTGCGCTTGGCGAGCGCGTGGCGGCGCTCGAGGACGCAGATGGGCGAGCCCGGCTTCTGGGACGACTCCGAGCGGGCCGCCGCGGTGTCGGGCCGAGCACGCGCGCGTGACGCAGGCGCCTGGAGTCCTTCGACGGCGCTGCAGAGCGACGTCGAGGATCTCGACGGCGCTCGTCGAGCTGGCCGCCGAGGACAGTCGCTCGCAGGCCGAGGTCGACGAGCAGATCGCCTCGGTCGAGGCGCGCCTGGCCGAGCTCGAGGAGCAGCGGCTGTTCTCGGGCCCCTACGACGCCGGCGACGCGCTCGTCACGCGTCAACGCCGGCGCCGGCGGCACCGACGCCCAGGACTGGGCCGAGATGGTGCTGCGCATGGAGATGCGCTGGGCCGAGCGGCGCGGCTTCGCAGGTCGAGCTGCTCGAGGCCAGCCCGGGCGAGGAGGCCGGCATCAAGTCGGCCACCTTCCGCGTCACCGGCGAGAACGCCTACGGGCTGTACGGCGCCGAGCGCGGCGTGCACCGGCTCGTGCGCCTCTCGCCGTTCGACTCCGCGCACCGCCGCCAGACGAGCTTCGCCGGCGTCGAGGTCGCGCCCGTCGTCGAGGACGACGGCGAGATCGAGATCGACGACGACGATCTGCAGGTCGACACCTACCGCGCCTAGCGGCGCCGGCGGCCAGCACGTCAACAAGACCGACTCGGCCGTGCGCATCACGCACCGCCCGAGCGGCATCGTCGTGCAGTGCCAGAACGAGCGCTCGCAGTCCTCCAACCGGGCGACCGCGATGGCGATGCTGCGCGCGAAGCTCGCTCGAGCGCGCGGAGCGCGAACGCCAGGAGGAGATCGCGCGCGAGAAGGGCGAGGCGCAGGACGTCAACTTCGGCTCGCAGATCCGCTCCTACGTCCTGCACCCGTACACGCTCGTCAAGGACCACCGCACGGGCCACGAGATGGGCGACGTGCAGCGCGTGCTCGACGGCGACCTCGACGGCGTTCGTGCGCGCCTACCTGCTGCGTCGGCCGCGCTCGAGTCGACGCGTGCGAACGCTCGAGCGCGGCCGTGCGGCGTGAGCTCCGCCGACGACTGACCGCGCTCGTCGCCGCGCACTCGCCGAGGATGTCGGCGACGGCGACGTGACGAGCGAGGCGACCGTGCCCGCGGACGCGCGCGCGCGCGCGTCGATCACGCAGAAGGCGCCCGGCGTGATCTTCGGGCTCGAGGCCGCGCGCGCTCGCCTTCGCGCAGCTCGACCCCGACGCGACGGTCGACGAGCGCGTGCGCGAGGGCGTCTGGCGCGAGGGCGGCGGCGCCGGTGCTCGCGCGTCGAGGGCAACGCGCGCGCGCTGCTCGCCGGCGAGCGCACGGCGCTCAACTTCCTCGCGCACCTGTCCGGCGTCGCGACGCTCGCCGCGCGCGCGGCGCGCGCGCGTCGCAGGGCACCGGCGCGCGCGTGCTCGACACGCGCAAGACGACGCCCGGGCTGCGCGCGCTCGAGAAGGCCGCGGTCGCGGCCGGCGGCGGCGAGCAACCACCGCGCGGGCCTCTACGACGCGATCCTGATCAAGGAGAACCACATCGCCGCCGCCGGCGGCATCGCCGCGGCCGTCGCGCGCGCGCGCGCGGCCGCGCCCGCGCTCGCCGCGACGCTCGAGGTCGAGGTGCGCGACGCAGCGCGAGATCGACGAGGCGCTCGCCGCCGGCGCGCCGCGGCTGCTGCTCGACAACATGGACGTCGAGCAGCTGCGCGCGGCCGTCGCGCAGGTCGCCGGCCGCGCCGAGCTCGAGGCGAGCGGCGGCGTCACGCTCGCAGACGCTCCGGGCGCGTCGCGGAGACCGGCGTAGACTTCGTATCGATGGGCGCGCTCACGCACTCGGCGCCTGCGCTCGACCTCTCGCTGATCCTGGAGCTGCGTGCGCATGAACGCGCTGCCGATGGCCGCCCAGGCGCCAGCTCGCGCGCGCCCGAGGAGATCGCCGAGCTGCAGGCCGAGGTGCGCGCGCTCGCGGCCGAGCGCGACGCCGTGATCCTCGCGCACAACTACCAGCTGCCCGAGGTCCAGGACGTCGCCGACTACGTCGGCGACTCGCTCGGGCTCTCGCGCAGGCCGCCGCCGCCGACGCCGGCGACGATCGTCTTCTGCGGCGTGCACTTCATGGCCGAGACGGCGTCGATCCTCTCGCCCGAGAAGACCGTGCTGATCCCCGACCTCGACGCCGGCTGCTCGCTCGCCGGCCTCGATCGACGCCGAGCAGCTCGCCGCCTGGAAGGCCGAGCACCCCGAGCGGCGTCGTCGTCATGTACGTCAACACCTCCGCCGAGGTCAAGGCGCTGACCGACTACTGCTGCACCTCCGCCAACGCCGTCGCCGTCGTGCGCCACATCTACGAGACGCACGGCGCCGGACACCGAGATCCTGTTCGGCCCCGACATGTTCCTCGGCGCCTACGTCGAGCAGCGAGCTCGGCCGGCGCATGCACGTCTGGGACGGCGAGTGCCACGTCCACGCCGGCATCCGCCCGGCCGACATCGAGGCGACGCGCGCCGCGCACCCCGGCGCCGACTTCCTGATCCACCCCGAGTGCGGCTGCACGACGAGCGTGATGGAGTACGTCGCCGCCGGCGACATCGCCGCCGAGGGCGTGCACATGCTCTCGACCGGCGGCATGCTGCGCTACGCGCGAGCGAGCGCCGACGCCCGGCAGCGAGCGCGATCGTCGCGACCGAGGTCGGGCATGCTCTACCCGCTGCGCATGGCGGCGCCGCGACGTCGAGTTCATCGCCGCCAACGCCGAGGCGCGCTGCCGTCTTCATGAAGATGATCACGCTGCCGAAGCTGCGCGACGCGCTGCGCGACGGCAAGTCTACGAGGTGCGCGTGCCGCCGGACGATCGCCGCGCGGCGCGCGCGTCGCGCGATCGAGCGGATGGTCGCGATCGGCTGAAGCCGACGCTCGCGGCGCTAGAACTCGTCGGCCGTGTGCGGCCCGACGCAGGCGACCGCGAGCTCGTCGCTGACGCCCGCGCGCGACCTCGCGACCTCCTCGAAGGTGACGGCGTCGAGCGCCGCGATCGCCGCGTCGGGGTCGATCGTCGTCGCCGTAGACGATCGCCTGGCTGGCCGCGTGGCGCGCGACCGCGCCGGAGTTCTCGAACGCGAGCACGAGGCGGCCGGCGGCGTAGGCGCGCGCGCGCTGCGACCTCCTCCTCGGTCGGCCCGTCGTCGCGCAGCTCGTCGACGATCTCGCGCATGCGCGTGTAGGCCTCGACGCACTTCGCCGACTCGAGGCCCGACGCCGAGCTGCAGGATCGGCACGTCGGCGAACGCGTGGTCGATCGCCTAGACCGAGTAGCAGAGGCCGCGCTTCTCGCGGATCTCGTCGAACAGGCGCGAGCCCATCGAGCCGCCGAGCAGCGTCGAGTAGATCGCCGAGCGCCGCGCGCTCGCGCACGTCGCGCGACGTCGATCGCGGCCGGTAGATCATCCGCAGGTGCGACTGGTTGGTGTCGCGCTGCTCGACGAGCGTCTGCGGCGCGAACGCCGGCGCCGGCTCGTACGCGGTCGGGCTCGCGGCAGCGCCGGGAAGCGCGCGAACGCGCTCCTGCAGCTCGCTCTCGGCCGGCAGGTGGTCGAGTGTTGCCGACGAGGAACGCGCCGCCGCGCGCGCCGGCGACCAGCGGCGCTCGCGGAACGCGACGATCCCCTCGCGCGTGAAGCTGCGCAGGTTCTCCTCCGGGCCGAGCACCGTGCGCCCGAGCGGATGCTCGCCGAACGCCGCTCGGTCGATCAGGTACTCGGCGACCATCGACGGCTGGTCGTAGGCGCGGTCGATCTCCTGGATCACGACGCCGCGCTCGCGGTCGAGCTCCTCGGCGTCGATCCGCGGGCGCCCGACGAAGTCGCTCAGCAGGTCGATCGCCGCCGGCGCGCGACTCGGCGCGCACGGTGATGTGGAAGGCGACGAGGTCGTGGCTCGTGTAGGCGTTGAGCATCGCCGCCCATGCGCTCGGCGGTCTCGTTGACGTCCTTGTAGGTCGCGTACTTCTCGCCGCCCTTGAACACCAGGTGCTCGAGGAAGTGGGCCATCCCGTTCTCCTCCGGGCGCTCGGTGCGCGCGCCCGCGTCGAAGGCGACGAGCGCCGTCAGCGCGCGCGTGCCCGGCAGCGCGATGCGGTGGATCGGCAGGCCGTTGCTCGCCACCGTGCTCGTCGTGATCTCGGCCATCGGCGCTCACGATAGCCTGCGCGTGCAAAGCGCGTTGCATGCAGGGCTTTTCCTTTGGGAAGCGCCGTCGCCACGGTACCGTCACGGGCCATGCCTGCGACCGACACCGTCGTCACGCCGGGCGCGCGAGCGGCGCACGCGCGATCTCCCGCCGCCGACGATCGAGCGCCGCCGCGGCGAGCACGCCGCGCCGCGGCGGATCCTCGCGCCGGTGCGCGACGAGCGCGAGGTCGTCGTCGAGTTCCGCGGCGTCTCCAAGCTCTACGGGCCAGGCGGCATCGGCCTCGAGCGCGCGACGTTCTCCGTGCGCCGCCAGGAGATGGTCTTCCTCGTCGGCCCGACCGGCTCGGGCAAGTCGACGATCATGCGCCTGCTGATCAAGGAGATGGAGCCGACCGATGGCCGGATCCTCGTCGCAGGGCGCGAACTCGAGAAGATCGAGCGCAAGAAGGTGCCCTACTACAGGCGCAACGTCGGCGTCGTCTTCCAGGACTTCAAGCTGCTGCCGACGCGCACCGTCTACGACAACGTCGCCTACGCGCTGCAGGTCACCGGCGCCTCGCGCAAGCAGATCCGCGCGACGCTGCCCGACATCCTGCGCCTGACCGGGCTCTCGACGAAGCTGCACAACTACCCGCACCAGCTCTCCGGCGGCGAGCAGCAGCGCGTCGCCGTCGCGCGTGCCTTCGCCAGCCACCCGCCGCTGCTGCTCGCCGACGAGCCGACCGGCAACCTCGACCCCGAGACCTCGATCGGGATCATGCAGCTGCTCTATCGGATCAACCGCGCCGGCACGACCGTGATCATCGCCTCGCACGACAACGAGATGGTCGACCAGCATGCGCCGGCGCGTGATCGAGCTCAAGCGCGGGCGGATCGTGCGCGACGAGGCCTCCGGGTTGTACGGCGCGCGCGAAGAGGACACCGGCGAGCTCGGCGAGCGCCTGCGGCGCGAAACGACGCGAGCGACGTGACGGCGCGCGCGCGGTGAGGCCGGGCTTCTTCCTCAAAGAGTCGTTTCGCTCGATGCGCCGCAACGCGGTGCCGAGCTTCGCCGCGCTCGCGTCCGTCCTCGTCACGACGCTCGTGCTCGGCGTCTTCATCCCCGTCGTCGAGGCGACCAACGGCGCCGCCAACGACGTGCGCGGTCGCGTGCTCGTCGACGTCGACATGACGACGAGCGCGACGCCGGCCGAAGTCGCGCGCGTGCGCGGCGAGCTGCAGCGTGCGCCACACGTCAAGAGCATCCAGTTCGTCTCCAAGCAGACCGGCTACGAAGAAGAGAAGAAGCTGAACCCACAGGCGTTCGCGCTGATCGGCTACAACCCGCTGCCCGACATCTTCCGCCTGACGCCCGAGGACCCGTCGAACTCGAACGTGCTGCGCGCCGAGCTCGACCAGTCGAGCCCGCTCGGCAGGCGTCTCGTCACCGACTCGGCGATCGCCGCTGTCCAGAACCGCCAGGCCCAGACCGACAAGATCCTCTCGGCGACGCGCGTCATCAAGATCACGATGGCGCTGCTCGCCGCGCTGCTCGTGATCGCCTCGATCCTGTTGATCTCGAACACGATCCGCCTCTCGCTGTTCTCGCGCCGGCGCGAGGTCGAGGTGATGAAGCTCGTCGGCGCGACCGACTGGTTCATCCGCTGGCCGTTCGTGCTCGAGGGGCTGTTCCTCGGTGCGCTCGGCGGCGCCGCCGCGATCGGCCTGCTCGCGCTCGCGAAGGTCACGCTCGTCGATCCGCTCGCGAACACCGTCAAGCTGATCTCGCAGCCCGACATGATCGACTTCCCGCTGCTCATCGCGATCCTGATGGGCGCCGCGATCGCCGTCTCGGCCGCCGGGTCGGGCCTCTCGCTGCGGCGCTTCCTGCGGGTCTGACCCCTAGGCTCTGAGGGGGCCGAGCCCTCCAGACGTCGACAGCCGCTGCTGGCGGTGCTCGCGATCGCCCTGCCGGTGCTGCTCGTCCTCGTGCTGCTTCTCCTCTGGCGGGCATCCCGAACGACCTCCCGAGCTTCGCGCGCAACACGTTCGTCGCCGACCACGAAACGCGCGTCGTCGACGAAGCGATCAACCGGATCGCGCAGGACTACTACCGGCCGATCAGCAAGAGCAGCCTGACCAACGGCTCGGTCGGCGGCGCCGTCGCGAGCCTGAAGGACCGCTTCTCGCACTACCTCTCGCCGAGCGAATTCCGCGAATTCAACTCGCCGCCGAGCTTCACCGGGATCGGCGTCTCGGTCGCGCCCGTCAAGAACGGGCCTTCGCATCGCGCGCGTGTTCGACGGCTCCCCGGCCGCGCGCGCCAGGCTGCACGACGGCGACACGATCGTCGAAGTCGGCTCGCGCAAGCTCTCCGGGCTCACGGCCGACGCGGCGATCGCGCTGATCAAGGGCCCGCCCGGCACCGACGTCGTGCTCGGCGTGCAGCAGCGTCGCGCCGGCCATACGGCCCTCGCGAAGCTGACGCTCACGCGCGCGACGATCTCCGAGCCCGTCGTCGCCTCATTGAGCAAGACCGTCGACGGCAAGAAGCTCGGCGTCGTCGCGCTCGCGACGTTCAGCCCCGGCGCGCACGGCGAAGTGCGCGAAGCCGTCGAAAGGCAGCTCCGCGGCGGCGCGCGCGGGATCGTGCTCGACCTGCGCGCCAACGGCGGCGGACTCGTCGAGGAGGCGCAGCTGATCGCGAGTATCTTCATCGCCAAGGGCATGATCGTCACGACGCGCGGCCGCCGCAGCCGAGCCAGACGCTGACCGCGACCGGCGGCGCGATCTCGCGGCAAGATCCCGATGGTCGTGCTCGTCGACGAGAACACGGCATCCGCCGCCGAGATCGTCACCGCCGCGCTGCAGGACCACCGCCGCGCGACGGTCGTCGGCACGCACACGTTCGGCAAGGGCGTCTTCCAGGAGGAGGAGCCGCTGTCCAACGGCGGCGCGCTCGACATCACCGTTGGCGAGTACTTCACGCCGAACGGGCGCAACCTCGGCGGCGGCGGCGTCAAGCAGGGCGCCGGCATCACGCCCGAAGTGCTCGTCCCGCACGGCGTCGACTCCAACCACGGCCTCGAAGTCGCGCTGCGCACGCTCGCGGCGAAAGTAAGTGGCCCGCTTGAGGCCGCGCGGCGGCCGCGTCCGGCGCCGCGAGGGCGTCCAGGCGGCGAGCGGCGGCCGCGACGGGCGAGCGCATGCGCGCGTCGTCTCGGCCGCCGCGCGGGCGCCGAGCCGGCGCGCTCGGCGATCGCCGATCGCTGATGCGCGGAGCGCGGGCTGTCGTGCGGCTTCGGGCGCCGACGTCGCGCGCGACGTGATCGAGGCGCTGATGCTCGACGCGGCCGCGCGCGGCTTCGACCGCGGTCGACGCGAGCGTGCGCGGCGAGGCGTCGACTCGGCGCACGCGCGACCTGCGCGAGCTGCCGACGTTCACGATCGACCCCGCGAGCGCGCGCGACTTCGACGACGCCGATCTCCGCGCAGGCGCTCGACGGCGAGCGCGTGCGCGTCTGGGTGCACATCGCCGACGTCAGCGCCTACGTCCCCGAGGGCTCGGCCGTCGACGAGGAGGCGCTCAGGCGCGCGACGAGCGTCTACGTGCCGGGCGCCGTCGAGCCGATGCTGCCCGAGGCGCTCTCGAATGACGCCTGCTCACTCGTGCCCGGCGCGCGAGCGCCTCGCCGTGACCGTCGAGCTCGAGCTCGACGGCGCCGAGGTCGTGAGCGCGGCGTTCTACCGCTCGCTGATCCGCTCGGACGAGCGCCTCGACTACGAGCAGGTCGATCGCATCTTCGCCGCCGCCGAGCGCGCGCAGGAGCCGTGGGCCGAGCCGCTCGCCGCCGCGCGCGCGGCCGCCGCACGCCTGCAGGCGGCGCGCGAGCGCGCCGGAGCGCTCGTCGTCGACTCCGAGGAGCCCGAGTTCGTCTTCGACGAGCGCGGCGACGTCACCGCGATCCACGCCCGCACGCAGACCGAGTCGCACCGGCTGATCGAGCACCTGATGATCGCGGCCAACGAAGCCGTCGCGCGGCTGCTCGAGCAGCGCCGCGCGCCGTGCCTGTACCGCGTTCACGAGCGACCCGAGCCCGAGCGCATCGAACGGCTCGTCGCGCAGCTCGCCTCGCTCGACGTGCCGACGCCGCCGCTGCCGGAGCGGATGTCGAGCACGCAGGCGGCCGAGCTGCTCGGCGAGATCTCGCAGCGCATCGAGCAGCACCTGCAGCGGCGCAAGGGCTGCGGGCGGCGCGCGCTCAGCTCGCTGTTGCTGCGCTCGCTCAAGCAGGCCTACTACTCGCCGCGCAACCTCGGCCACGCCGGGCCTGCACTCGGCCGCGTACTGCCATTTCACCTCGCCGATCCGCCGCTATCCGGACCTCGTCTGCCACCGCGCGCTGCTCGCCGCCGTCGGCGGCGGCGAGCGCGCGCCGCGGCGCTCCGAGCTCGTCACGCTCGGCGAGTGGACCTCCGAACGCGAGCGCGACGCGATGAAGCTCGAGCGCGACGCCGACGACGTCGCCGCCTGCTCGCACCTCGAGCGGAGCCTCTACGAGGACGGCTGGGAGCGCGAGCTCGCCGGCGAAGTCGTCGGCGTCATCGGCGCCGGCGCGTTCGTCGCGTTCAGCACGGATGCGGATCTCAAGGACGCCGTCTACGAGGGTCTGCTGCCGGTGCGCGAGCTGCACACGCCGAGCGGCGAGCGCGACTGGTGGGAGCTCAACGAGCAGGGCACGATCCTGCGCGGCGAGCGCAGCGGCACGACGTTGCGCCTCGGCGACGCCGTCACCGTTCGCGTCGCGCGCGTCGATACGCCGCGCGGGCGCGTCGACCTGCTGCCCGTGCCCGCCGAGCAGCCGCCCGGCGGCCGGCGCGCGCCCCACCCGCGTCCCACGCGCCGCTAGGCTCGCTCGCATGGCGAAGGGCAAGGCCAAGCGCAAGGTCGCCTCCGGCGACGTCGCGTCGAACCGCTACGCGCGGCACCGCTACGAGCTGCTCGACACGTTCGAGTGCGGCATCGCGCTCGAGGGGACCGAGGTCAAGGCGTTGCGCGAGTCAGGCGCGCAGCTGAAGGACGGCTACGCCGCGATCCGCGGCGGCGAGCTGTGGCTGTACTCGGTCCACATCCCGCCCTACGCGCCCGCCTCACGCGAGAACCACGACCCCGAGCGCCCGCGCAAGCTGCTGCTGCACCGGCGCGAGCTCGACCGCCTCGCCGCGCGCGCCGCCGAGCGCGGGCTGACGCTCGTGCCGACACGCATCTACTTCAAGGGCCCCTTCGCGAAGACCGAGATCGCGCTCGCGCGCGGCAAGGACCTCTATGACAAGCGCCAGACGCTGCGCGAGCGCGAGACCAAGCGCGACATGGAACGCGCCGTCAGGGAAGCCAGGCGCTAGCGGGCTCTAGATCGAGCGGAAGCCGTGCCCGGCGCTGCTGAGGACGTGCGACGCGTCCATGCCGAGCGCGAGCACGACGATCAGGCCGATGTAGACCGCGCCGACGAGCAGTCGGTTGCGCGGCGAGACGCGGTAGTACGCGGCCTGGTCGATCGTCCCTTTCTCGTGCCTCCCAGCGCCGCCAGGTCTCCATCACGCCGAGCGCGACGAAGATCAGCAGGAACGGGTTGCCGACGAGCAGCAGCAGCGCGACGAGCGCGCCGAGGCCGACGAACCAGAGCCACGGCGCCATCGCCGCCATCGCGCGGCCGCCGTCGAACGGGACGACCGGGATCAGGTTGATCAGGTTCAGGAAGAAGCCGATGTACGCGAGTGCGCGCAGCAGGTCGCTGTTCGTCGCTTCGGCGATCGCGAAGCAGACGCCGGCGCCGATCGTGCCGAGCACCGGTCCGGCGAGGCCGACGCGCGCCTCGGCGAGCGCGTCGTCGGAGCAGCGACTTCATCATCACCGCCGCGCCGAGGAAGGGCACGAACATCGGCGCGCTCGCCTTGATCCCTTCGCGTCGCAGCTGGAACACGTGTCCCATCTCGTGCACGAACAGCAGCACGACGAACCCGAGCGCGAACGTCCAGCCCCAGAACAGCGAGTACGCCGCGACCGACACGAGCGCCGTGCCCGCCGTCGTCAGCAGCTTGACTTTCGGCAGCAGGATCAGCAGCGCCCTTGATCGCCGCGAAGAACTTCGCGAACAGCGCCGCGATCGCCGCGAACGCGCTGCCGATCCGCTTGCGCAGGTTGCGCACCGGCGCCGTGCGCGTGCGCGGCTCGCCGAACGGGTTCTGCTCGAACGGATGCTGCTGCTCGACCGGCACGCCGAGCGGCAGCGGCGCGGGCGTGCCCGGCGCGCTCGCGAGCCCGCCCGCGAGCGGCCCCGCGCTCGGCCCTTGCAGCGAGACGTCTCCACTGTCCATGTGCCCATTGTCGCAGCACCGATAAGCGGCTCCTAACGGTCGCGAGCGGCGCGAGCGAAGCCCGAACAGCGCGTGCGGCGCGCGACCCGGCGCTGCGCGACGTCCTCGCCGCCCCGCCGAGCCCGCGTGAGAGCGAGAAGCGTGGACCTGCCCGATCGTGGCTCGGCTTTTTTCTGGAAAGTGCGGGGTGGACGGCGCGCAGGGGTTGCACTGAATCGGAGGCCGAGCTACGTTGAATCCAGACGCGGAACCGAGCCGCAAAGAGCGAGGCCACTGAGGTGTGAGGCCGCGCCACCCAAGCGAAGTCAGGCCCTCGGGCCAGACCGAGCGGGCTCCTCAAGCGGCCCGGGTCCGCGTCGTTTTCGTTCTCTGGCGCCGACCGGCACGCGGATTGGGAAGCTCGTGGCCGCGGCTTCGTGCGTGACGCCGCTCCCTCGCCCGGCTAGACTGGAACGGCAGTACATCCCCGGGGACGACAGGCTTCGACGTGGTCGGCTCGTGAGGATGGTGGCGAGTCGAGGTCCCGGGCGGCCTCGTAAAACACCCGGGAAAACCATAAGTGCGGACTCTCACGAGTACGCCCTCGCCGCTTAGTCAATAGCTAAGCCGTGAGGTCTCGGGCCCCGCTCGCCTGCGGCGGGGAAGGCCGGGATCAGAAAGCAGGCTCACCCGGTGAGGTCCGCCTCCGCCGATCCGGGAACATCTCAGGAGGCTGGTCCCCCGCAACCCGGCCGGCGTGGCTAGCGGGGGATGAGATCAGAGCGCCGGCTACGCTCGTAGAAGCCATTCTCACGCGATTGCGGACGTGGGTTCGATTCCCACCGTCTCCACCATCCCGCAGAAGGTCGGACCCCGGCTCTCCCAGAGGAGGCCGGGGTTCCGTCGTCTGTGAGAAGGCCGCCGCGAGTGAGGCGGGTCATAGGGTCTGGAGGTCCTCGAGCAGGCTCGGGTGGGTGGGCTCCCACTCGAACCGTTCGCGTGTCAGCGCGGCGTGGGCGATCGTGCCCGGCTCGCCCTGCTCGAGCGGGGCTTCAGCGCGGCGCGTCGGCGATGGGACCGTTCAACCGCGAGCTCGCGCCGCGACTGAGGGCAGCCATCGCCGCGAGCGCCGAGCTTCGCCGAGCTGGGCTGATCACGGTTTGGCTTTGCAGGGCCAAACCGGGCCTGACGGATCGATAGGGGTTGCGATCAGCACCCGCGAGCGTTTACTATGCGGTCGCGCAAGTACGCGCAAACCGTGCAATGGCAGGAGGGGGGAGGGCCGTTGCGCATCGAGCGAGGGAGCGATGATCGTCTGGCCGTGGGCCGCATGGGAGGCGGCAGCCGCCTGGTAGCTGCGTCGGCGCATGGCGTCGTGCGCTGATCGGCACCGTCTCGACACTCGGCGTGCTGGCTGCTTGGCTCGTGACCGCCGCGACGGCTTTGGCCTTCAGCGCGCACGGGAGCGTGGAACAGGTGTACGTCACCGGATTGGCCCCGGGCGCTCAGATGTCGCTGCTCGAGGAAAGGAGAAACGGTGTCCACGCAGACCGCGGACGCGCTGGGTGGGTTGCTGTTCCGGAACGTCGCGCCGGGAAGCCACTACAGCGTCAAGCCTGAGCTCGACAGGCGAAGAATCCGGCGCCGATCACCGTCCACACGCAGACCGCGAGCGCCGTGGAATCGCAGCATCTACAGGCAGTCGATCCCGGCCAGCGGATACGGCGTACCTGACGACGCGCGACGGCACCCAGCTGGCGATCGACGTCCACCCGCCGACCGTCGCGCGGCGAAGAACGAAGGTGCGGTTCCGACGCTGATCGAATACTCGGGATACGGATACGCGAACCCTGCGGGCCCGGAAAGCGGCCTCGCCGCGGTGGCCAACGAGATGGGTTTCGCAGTGGTCGACGTGAACATGCGCGGCACCGGCTGCTCGGGCGGCGCCTTCGACTACTTCGAACCGCTGCAGAATCTCGACGCGTACGACGTGATCGAGACGATCGCCCACCAGCCGTGGGTGCTTCACCACAAAGTCGGCATGTTCGGCGTCTCCTATGGCGGGATCAGCCAGCTGTTCGCCGCCCAGCTTCGAGCCGCCGGCCCTCGAGGCGATCGCGCCGCTGTCGGTGGTCGATGCGACGGCGACGACGCTCTACTCCGGCGGCATCCTCAACACCGGCTTCGCCGTGCCCTGGGGCGAAGACCGCCAGTTCGACGCCGAGCCGGCCGGCCCGTCGACCGGCGAGCACTGGGCCTACGAACAGATCCAGAAAGGCGATGCAGACCTGCGCGGCCAACCAGGATCTGCACGAAGAGGCGACCGAACCTGCTCTCGGAAGTCAAAGAAAACGCGACTTACAACCCGGCCGTGGCCGACCCGCTGGACCCAGTGACGTTCGTGCACAACATCGACGTTCCGACGTTCATGGCCTGCCAGTGGGAGGACGAGCAGACCGGCGGGCACTGCGCCGATCTGGCGGAGCACTTCACCGGCACCGAACACAAGTGGTTCACGTTCACCAACGGCGCGCACATCGACTCGCTCGATCCCTACACCTTCAACCGGCTGGACGACTTCCTGGAGCTGTTCGTCGCCCACCAGGCGCCGATCAGCAACCGAGGGATCCTGCACGCCGCGGCGCCGATCGTCTATCAGGCCGCGCTGGGGCTCCCGTCGGGAGACCAGGTCACGCTGCCGGCGGACCCGATCCAGGAAAAGCCGAAGTACCAGGAAGCGCTGGCGGCCTTCACGGCGCTGCCGGAGGTTCGAGTGCTGTTCGACAACGGCGCGGGAGCCTCGCCGACCGGCGGAACGACGACGCCCGGCAACCCGTACCCGGCGTTCGAACAGTCGTTCTCGGCCTTCCCGATCCCCGGCACGACGCTCGCTCGTGGTACCTCGGGCCGGAAGGCGCGCTCAACGAAGAACCGGCGGCGTCCGACGGCGTCGACTCCTACACCTCCGATGCGCGCGCCACGCCGTTGACGGACTACTCGGGCGGCACGGGCCCGGGCGGGCTGTGGGGCGTCGCGTCGCAGTGGGAATGGAACTGGGTGCAGCCGCCGGCGGGCTCCGCCGCGTCGTACGTGTCGGCGCCGCTCAGCACCGACACGACGGTGATCGGCGGCGGCGCCGTCAACCTCTGGGTGAAGTCATCCACTCCAGACGTCGACCTCCAGGCGACGGTCAGCGAGGTGCGCCCGGACGGCAACGAGACCTTCGTCCAGAACGGCTGGATCCGCGCGAGCGAGCGCAAGCTCGCGACGACCTCGACGAACATGTTCGGGGAGACGCCGACGCCGGTCGAACCGATCCCGACGTTCCTCGCGTCCGATCGTGCAGCCGATGCCGGCCGGCGAATTCGTGCCGGTCACGATCCCGCTGTACTTCGAGGGGCACGTCTATCGTGCGGGCTCGCGCATCAGGGTGACGATCTCGGCGCCGAACGGCACGCAGCCGGTGTGGTCGTTCAGCCAGACGCAGCCGGAAGGCACGACCGGCGAACGTGTCGATCGCGTTCGGTCCCGGCATGCCCGCGAGCGTCATCCTCCCGATCGGTGCCCGGCGTCAGCGTGCCCACGGGATTGCCGCCCTGCCCGAGCCTGCGCAACGAGCCCTGCCGGTCCTACCAGGCGTACGCGAACGAAGGTTCCTGACGGCGACTCGCGCCGCGGAGCGCGACGTAAGGAGGTCTAGGAGGGCTCAGTCGAGGTTCTCGAAGATCTCGTTCGCGCGTGACCACTGGCCCGGAGGGACGACGAGGTAGATCTCGCCCCGCCCGTGGCGATCCAACGGGTGGTCGGCTACGCAGGCGGCATCCAGACCGAACGCCCGCAGCTGATCGCGCCAAGCGACGGCGGTGTCGCGATCCTCGAATGTGCCGACGGTCTCCCAGCCGTCGAATCGGGGATCACCGACCGCTACGGGCGGGTCGCTGACTCCGCGTCTCCTGGTGCGGAACGGGCGCATTGGAACGAGCGTATCCACGCGGTGCCCGGAGTCGAGGTACGGACTTGCCGCAACGCTCGCTCGGGGCCGAACGGATGCCGATCGGCTCGCCGGCCGAGATGCTCTGCTTGTGCTGGAGTCGCGAGCCCTCGGGATGTAATGGCCAAGGAACGCATCATCCAAGAGCTGGGAGAGGGCGAGCTGCTGCTCCCTGAGCTCGTGCGTCGCGCGCTCGCGGCGAACGATCGGGTCAAGTACCTGCTCACGCTGCTGCAGACGGCGCGCGCGGCGGCCGACGGCGCCGAGGTGGTGGACCTTCACGAGGAGCGGATCGCGAGCGGGGTGGAGGACCCGACGCTCGATCGTGTCGTGGCCGACGCCGTGCGCGGGCAGGACGGCGCCTACCGGATTCCGCACGCCGAGAAGCTCGCAGATCAAGCGCTGGCCGATGTCGCGACGATGCTCGCCCCGCTGCTTGCATCGAGCGCGCGCGAGGCGGATGGGCTGCGCCGCCGCCAGGCGACGCTCGGCGAGTCCTTGGACGTGGCCGGCGACACGATTCGCGTGGAGGACCTCGCGCGCCTCACGGCCGCCTCTCGCGAGCGCGACAGCGTGCACCTGCTCGTCGTGGATGCCCACCGTGAGCTGAACCGGCTCGCCGCCACGTTGGCCACGGAGTCGATCGACGGCGCTCGCGCGCACAACCTCGAGGACGGCGACCGCCCGCTGGTGCGGGCGTTCATGCGCGGCCTGCACGAGACCGAGCGGCTGCGCTTCGGGCACCCTGGCTTGGGAACGATCGCCGCCCATTCCGGCGCGGCGCTCGTGCTGCAGAACGACCTCGGGATGACCGATGCTCACGTGGTCGTTCTGAGGATCGTGGAGAGAACGTTGACGATCACCTACACCGATGTTCACCTCGAGCGGCTGGTCTTCTTCCAGGATCTGCTCGCCAAGCGTGGGGTCGAGTGGGAGGACACGCGCTCGCGGGTCGACCGCAGCATGGAGGGCGGCCTGTTCCACCTGGCCCTGGGTCGATATGTGGCCGAGGACATCGGGGCGCTCGAAAGCTTCCTCGCCGACGCCGGCTCGCAGCTCGTCTTCATGATCGACTGGAACCGCGCGCGCAAGCGGCTGCGCGGTCTCGTCGGCAAGCGCGCCGCGGTGGAGCTGCTGACGTGGTCGGCCGACAAGCATCACGGTCACCGCGCGTTCCTGCTCGCCGGCGGGGAGCGCCTGGTGAACGATGCTCTGCAGTTCGCCGGGCGGCCCGGCGCCGCAACGGGCGAGTCGCTCAGCGACGTGCTCGGTGCGGCAGCCGCCGCGGCCTATCTGCGCTCGGTCCTGCGGATCTGCTCGGACGGCCTGCTCGTCGGCAAGGCGCTGCCGTTGATCCAGGACGAGGTCCGCGCCGAGCTCGTCGGCTACGTCCACACCGCGCGAGAGGAGCTGTTCGAGCTGATCAGGCGCCACGGCGAGCTGGTGGTCGAGATCGGCGAGGCGACGCGAGACGAGCTCGAGCTGGCGCTCGCGGGCGGCGATGGCCCGGCCGGCGCCGATGCCCAGCGTGCGGGCGCCTGGGAGCACGTCGCCGATGAGATCGTCAACCGCGTGCGGGCCTACATCGAGCGCACCGACGAGCCCGGCGCTCTGCTCGTGCTGGTCGAGGCAGCCGACGACATCGCAGACAGCCTCGAGGACGCCGCTTTCAACCTCACGCTGCTGCGTCGCCCGGGGCCCGCGCCCGAGATCGCCGGCAAGCTGCGCGGGATGTGCCGGCTGGTGCTCGCATCCGCGCGGGCTCACCTGCGCGCCGTCACGCTCGCGGCGGAAGTTCAGCGGGGGGCGTCCCGCGAGGAGATGGAGGCGTTCCTGGAAGCGGCGCACGAGGTCGTGAGCCTGGAGCGAGAGACCGACGACGCCCAGCGGTCGGTGCACGCGGCGCTGGTCGCCAGCGTCACCCGACGCGAGCGACCTGTTCGTGCTCGTGGAGGTGACGCGCGCGCTCGAGGAAGCGGCGGATGCGCTCATGCACACGGCGCTGCTGCTGCGCGATCAGGTGCTCGGTCGCGCCGTGCGCAGCGAGGTTCCCGTGCGCCGCAGCGAGCCGAGTTCCACGCCACGCGAGACCGTGCTCGCGGTGAGCGATGACCTCTACCTGCTGGGCGACGCCGAGAGACCGCTGCCCGGCCCGGAAGTGATCGGCGCCAAGGCCCACGGATTGGCGCGCATGGCCCGCGCTGGGCTGCGTGTTCCCGCGGCGGTGGTCCTCACGACCGCGCTGTCCCGCCGGCTGCCCTCCGGCGCGGCGGCGGCGAAGGAGACACGCGAGGTGACGGCGAGCGCCCTCGGCGCCCTGGAGGTCGCCAGTGACCTGCGCCTCGGCGATCGCTTGCACCCGCTCGTCGTCTCGGTGCGCTCCGGCGCGCCGGTCTCGATGCCCGGCATGCTCGAGACCGTGCTCGACGTCGGGCTCTCCGATCGCACGGTCGGTGGCTTCGCTGCTGCGACGGGCAACCCGAGGCTCGCATGGGACTGCTACCGGCGTCTGGTCGAGTCATTCGGCGAGGTCGTGCACGGCTGCCCGTCCGAGCCGTTTCAGCGGGCGGTGCAGGAGCAGGTGAGCGCAGCCGGCGTCGAGCAACCGATGCAACTGGAGGCGCTCGAGTTGAGAGAGCTGACCTATGCTCATCTGGAGCGCTTCCGCGAGCTCACCGGCGAGCACTTCCCGGACGATCCGCAGATCCAGCTCGAGCAGGCCGTGTTGGCGGTCCTGCACTCGTGGCGGTCACCGAAGGCGCGGGAGTACCGACGCCTCGGCGGCGTATCGGACGGCCTTGGCACAGCGGTGATCCTCCAGCGCATGGTGTTCGGCAATGCCGGCGGGCGCTCGGGCTCGGGGGTCGGATTCACGCGCGATCCGGCACTCGGAGAGCATCGTCTGTACATGGACTTCGCCGTCGACGCACAAGGCGAGGACATCGTCGCCGGTCGCCAGTCGCTGCGTCGCACCGAGGACCCCGGTGCGACGCTCACCGGCTTGCGCGAGGAGCTGGAGAGTGCCTGCCGGCTGCTCGAGAGCGAGCTGGGAGATGCGCAGGAGTTCGAGTTCACCGTCCAGGATGGCGAGCTCTTCCTGCTGCAGTCGCGCACCGCCAAGCGCACCCCGTGGGCGGCGCTGCGGATCGCCGTCGATCAGGTCGAGGAGGGGCTGATCACGCGCGAGACGGCGCTCGAGCGGCTTGCGGACATCGACCTGAGCGCGCTTTCGCGGCGGCGCGTGCGAGGCACGAGCGAGCGTGCGGCGCTCGCGCGCGCCGTGCCCGCGAGCCCCGGTGTCGCCACTGGGCGGCTTGCGTTGGACGCCGCCGCCGCAGCTCGCCTGGTCGATGCCGGTCAGCCTGCGGTGCTCGTCCGCCGTGCGACGTCGACCGACGATGTCGCAGCCGTCGCCCGCTCGGCGGGAGTCCTCGCGGCGACGGGCGGGCGCACCTCGCACGCTGCGGTCGTCGCCCGTGAGCTGGGCAAGCCGTGTCTCGTCGGCTGCGACGGGCTGGTCATCGACCTCGACGCCCGGACGGCCACGATCGGCCGGCGCACGCTCGTCGAGGGTGACGAGATCACCCTCGACGGCGAGTCCGGGTTCGTGTTCGCCGGCTCGCCGGAGGTGATCGAGGAGCGACCCGTGACCGAGCTTGCCGCGGTCGCAGCGTGGCGAGACGATCGTCCGGCGGTCGACACCGACCCGACTTCGCCGAGCGCGATCGAGGCTTACTCGCCCTAGTCGAGGTCTCGCCGCGGCGCGGTCCGAAATCCGTAGTCGCCCGCACGGCGGACGCGGCTCGATGCCGATGTGATCGACGACGCCGGGACTGAGAATGCCGGCATGGCCGCCACTACCGTTCGACCCGATTCGGCAGGCCTCGCGGGCTTGGCCGACGCCGCGAATCTCGAAGAGCCGGTGCTACGCGTGCGCGGCCTGCGCAAGCGCTACGGCGAGCACTGGGCCGTCGGCGGGATCGACCTCGACGTGCGTCACGGTGAGATCTTCGCCTTCCTCGGCCCGAACGGCGCCGGCAAGACGACGACGGTCGAGATCCTCGAGGGCTACCGCTCGCGCGACGGCGGCGAGGTCGAGGTGCTCGGGCGCGATCCGCGGCACGCGACGCGCGAGTGGCGCTCGCGGATCGGCGTCGTGCTGCAGACGTGCGCCGTGCAGCCGGAGCTGACGGTCGAGGAGCTGCTGCGGCTGTACGGCAGCTACTACCCGGCGCCGCTGTCGGTCGATGAGACGCTCGAGCTCGTCGGGCTGCGCGAGGAGCGCGGCCAGCGTGCGGGCTCGCTCTCGGGTGGCCAGCAACGACGGCTCGACGTCGGCCTCGCGCTCGTCGGCGATCCGGCGCTGCTGTTCCTCGACGAGCCGACGACCGGCTTCGACCCGTCGGCGCGCCACCACACGTGGGAGGTGATCGCGGGCCTGCGCGACCTCGGCAAGACGGTCTTCCTGACGACGCACTACATGGACGAGGCGCAGGCGCTCGCCGACCGCGTCGCGGTCATCGCGCACGGGCAGATCGTCGCGGAAGGGACGACGGCCGACCTCGGCGGTCGCGACCGCGCGAGCACGCTCGTGTCGTTTCGCCTGCCCGACGGCGTCGCGGTGGCAGACCTTCCGCCGGTGGCCGGCGGCGAACCGAAGCTCGTCGACTCGCGCGTCGAGCTGCACACGGAGACGCCGACGCAAGCGCTCGCGACGCTCGCCTCGTGGGGCGTAGAGCGCGGCATCGAGCTGCCCGAGCTCGAGGCACGCCGCCCGAGCCTCGAAGAGATCTACCTGCGCCTGACCGAGGACAAGACATGAGCGACGTCGCGCTGACGCTGCGCCAGCTGCGCTACGACCAGAAGAGCTTCTGGCGCAACCCGCAGTACGTCTTCTTCACGGTGATCCAGCCGATCATCTTCCTGTTCATCTTCGTCAGCGTGTTCGGCAACAAAACGACGCTCGTCGCCGGCCATGAGATCAAGCGCTCGACTTATTATGTCCCCGCGATCGCGACGCTCGCGATCATGTCGGCGACGTTCTTCAACCTGACGATCTCGCTGTCGCGGCTGCGCGAACAGGGGATCCTCAAGCGCGTGCGCAGCACGCCGTTGCCGCCGGGCATGTTCCTCGCGGGGCGGATCGGCACGTCGATGACCGTCTCCGTGCTGCTCGTCGCGCTGCTGCTCGCGATCGGCAGGCTGCTCTACGGCGTCTCGATCCCGACGCACACGCTCGTCGGCCTGATCGCGACGGTGCTCGTCGGCGCGGCGGCGCTGTCGTGCCTGGCGTTCGCGGTCACGGCGTTCGTCCCGAGCGAGGACGCGGCGGCGCCGATCGCGAACGTGATCATGCTGCCGCTGATGTTCATCTCGGGCATCTTCATCCCGAACTCGGAAATCCCGGCAGGCATGCAGGACGTCGCGAACGTGTTCCCGGTCAAGCACCTGTTCGAGTCGCTGCTGCACGTGTTCGAACCGACGACGGCCGGCGCCGGCTTCGCGTGGGGGCATCTCGGCGTGATCGCCGCGTGGGGCGTCGCCGGGGCGGTCGTCGCGATCTGGCGCTTTCGCTGGACGCCTACCGGCCAGTGATGCGCGCCGCGGCGCGCGCTCGAGGCGAGGTCCTCGCCGGCCTCAGCGAACGGGCTTCAGCACGATCGGCTTGCTCGTTCCCTTGCTCGTGCCGTTTGCGTTGCTCGCAACGAGCGTCAGCGTCACCGACTCGATCGCGTGGCGTTCGAGCGCGAGCAGGAGAGCGCGCGGGAGCTTGACCGCGAGCGTGGCCGGCTTCCCGGCGAGGACGCTCTTGCGCATCGCGACGAGCGCGACCGTCTGATGGTGCTTGCCGCGCCGTTCGGTCACGCTCGCGGCGAACGTGAGCTTCGCGTCCTGATCGCACTTGACGGGTGCGGCGATCGCGCCGATGAGCGCTGATTCTCTGCCGCGCGCCTTGTCGCTTCGTCCCGCGACGAGCACCTTGCCGCTCGGCAGCTTGAGCACGCAGGTAGGCGCCGTCGTGGCAGTCGGCGTCGTCGTGACGGTGCCGGGCGAGGTCGAGGACGTCTGCGCCGTCGGCGAGCCCGGTGTCGTGGACGGTTGCTGCGTGGCTTCGGGCGTCGTTTTCGGTTTCGGTTCGGGTTCAGGTTCGGATTCGGATGGAGCGACGCCGGCGATCACGTCGCCGAACGCATCGCCGACGAGGCAGGTGCTCGGCGTGTCGCAGCCGATCGTGCTGAGGTTCGTCGGGGTAGTGCCGAGCGCCGCGACGCTCCATGCTCCGGCGCCGCCGGTCGCGTTCGTGCTGCGCACGACGTTGCCGGCGTCGTCGATCGCCGTGCACGTCGACGGCGCGACGCACGAGATCGAGGCGATGCCGTTGCCGGGATCGACCGGCACCGGTTCACTCCAGGTCGGCTGCAGAGCGGTCGGGTCGGTCGTCGTCAGGATGTTGCCGCTCCAGTCGGCGGCGACGCAGAGCGACGTCGACGCACACGAGACCGATGACGTTTCGTGCGGGTAGTCGATGTTCCCCGGCGGGCTGGTCCACCCGGAGAATTCGGAGGTCGGGTTGGTGCTCGCGACGACGTTTCCGAGCGAGTCGATCGCGACGCACAGACCGGTCGACGGGCACGACACCGACTCGAGCCCGCCGGCCGGGTCGATCATGCTGGAGAGGTTCCACGTCGGCGTCGCGTCGGCGGGATCGGTCGTGATCGTTGCGTGGCCGCCGCCGTCGACGGCGACGCAGAGCGCGGTCGAGGCGCACGAGACCGAGTTGAGCCCTTCGGGGTCGATCGGTTCGGCAGCGCCCCATTTCGGGTTCGCGTCCGCCGGATCGGTCGTCGTGACGGCGTTGCCCGAGGAGTCGACGGCGACGCACAACGCACTCGACCCGCACGAGACCGAGGTGAGCGCCCGTTCGCCGTCGATCGTCTGCTCGCCCCACGTCGGCGACGCCGTGAACGCATCGGTCGAGGACGCCGTGCCACCGGCGTCGCCGACCGCGACGCAGACCGCTTCGCTGGCGCACGAGACTCCGCGGACGCTGTTGAAGCCGTCGATTTCCTGCGCGGCTTTCCATGTGCCTGCGCCGGGTTCGCTCGAAAGCTGGCTGTTGTGCCCGCCGCCGTTGGAGCCCGTCGCGCAGAGCGAGGAACCGACGCAGGAGACCGTCCGCGTGTCGGCGATTTCGAGGGCCTTGCGAGGGCCCCAGCTCACTGTCGGTTCTTCCGTCGCGACGACGCCGCCTTTGCCGTCGCCGGCGACGCACAGCGGGGCGCTCGTGCAGGAGATGGCCGCCAGCGATTCGCCGGAGTCGATCGTCGCCGGCGCGCTCCAGGTCGGCGTCGGCGTCGTGGCGTTCTGCGTGTTGATGTCCTCTCCGGCCGAGTCGACCGCGACGCAGAGCGAGATCGACGCGCAGGACACGGCCGTGAGCGCATGCGTGTCGCCGGTCGGCCCGACCGTCCATTTCGGCGAGGACGCCGCCGGGTCGGTCGTGATCGCGGCCTGACCGGCGTTGTCGACGGCCACGCACAGTTCGCTTGCGGGGCACGAGACCGAGTTGAGCTCGTGCCCGGTGTCGATCGGCGCCGGTTCGCTCCAGCTCGGCGTCGCGCTCGCCGGGTCGGTCGTGATCGTCGCGCGCCCGTCGGTGTCGACGGCGACGCAGAGCGAAGCGGAAGCGCACGACACGGAGCTGAGCCGGTGACCGGCGTCGACGACGCTCGGCGATCCCCAGCTCGGCGCGGCGCCGCCGGGGTCGTGCCCGACGATCGCGTTCCCGGAGGAGTCGACGGCGACGCACAAGGCGCTTTCGGGGCAAGACAGCGCTGTCGTTTCGGCGCGGCTGTCGATCTGGCGGTGGCGGGTCCATGCCGGCGTCGGATCGGTCGGATCGGCCGTCGTGACGACGCCGCCGCCGTTGTCGAGCGCGACGCACAGCGACGTCGAGGAGCAGGAGACGCCGTTGATCTGCAGGATGTTCCCGTACGGCGGGCCGAGCGGCATGACGAGCTCGGGCGAGCCGAACTGCGGCGAGGAGGCCGGCGACGCCGCCGGGGCCGCCAGGAGCAGGGCGAGGAAGGCCGCGCATGCGACCAGCGTTCGTGCTCCGTTGCGTCCCGCCATTTCCGCGCAAATTACTGAATTGCGCGTGCCGCCGCGCCGCCGCGAGCAAGTGCGCGGCGCCCGGATTTGTGCGAACATATGTTCGTATGGAAGCGAGTGCACAGGACAAGCCGACGTGGGTTGACACTTGTCCGACACTCGCCGATCTGGCGGTCGTGCGGGTGGCGGTCGTGGATATGTCGGTTGCCGATCTGGCGGTTAGACGACGGTCGCATTCGCCGTCCGAACAAGCGAGATTGCTGCGGTGAGCAAGACGGACGCGTACAACGCCGAGCTCGCGCGCTTCCTCGCGGCGTTCGGCGCGAACGTGCGCCGCGTGCGCGCGGCCAAGCGCCCGCGCTGCTCGCAGGAACGGCTCTCGTACGCGACGCGCCTGCACCGCACCGAGATCGGGCGGATCGAGCAGGGCGCGGTCGAGCCGCGGCTGTCGACGCTCGTGATCCTCGCGGACGGGCTCGGCGTGAGCGTCGACGAGCTGCTCGGCGGACTGTGGGTGCCGCAGGAGCGCAAACCGGCTCCGAACGGGCAGTCCTGGTCGTAGTGGGGACGGTCTGGCGACGGGGCGCGCGTTGGGGGCGCGCGCCCGCGCCCGGCAGGCGTCACGGCGCCTTCGATGAGTTCTCGCCGCGACGCTCGTCTCTCCGTGTAGACCAAGACGGCAACCGATCGGAGGCGACGATGGGAAGGATCGTGGTGAGCGAGTTCGTCTCGCTCGACGGTGTGATGGAGGCCCCGGGCGGGGGCGAGGGCTACAAGCACGGCGGCTGGACCTTCGCGATCGACCGCGGGCCCGAGGGCGACGCGTTCAAGCTCGAGGAGGTGCGCGCCGCCGACGCGCTGCTGCTCGGGCGCGTGACCTACGAAGGCTTCGCGGCGGCGTGGCCGAGCATGGAGGGTGAGTTCGCCGAGAAGTTCAACGGGATGCCGAAGTACGTCGTCTCCTCGACGCTCGACGATCCGTCGTGGAACAACACGACGGTCCTCGCCGGGGACGTCGCGCCCGCTGTCGCGCGGCTGCGCGGGGAGTTCGCCGGTGAGCTGCTCGTCAACGGCAGCGCACGTCTCGTGCAGGCCCTGATCGAGCACGAGCTCGTCGACGAGCTGCGGCTGATGGTCTTTCCCGTGCTGCTCGGCACCGGCAAGCCCCTGTTCGGCGAGACGAGCGAGAAGCGGTCATTGCGTCTGACGAAGTCGCAAGCGGTCGGCGACGGCATCGCGATCCTCACATACGAGCCCGCGGCACGCGCGGTGTGAGCGTGCGAGGTTCGTCCAGCGCCGGCATCGGGCGCCGCTCTGCTGTGTAGCGTCGCTGCGATGTCTCTGCGCAGGAAGCGGCCGCGCCGTGCGCGAGCGGGGGCGGTCGCGTCGGGCCTGCTCGTCGCGGCGCTCGCCGGCGTGACGGCCCTGGCGGGCGCTCCGGCGCTCGTGGGCGTGACGGCCCTTGCAGATGCTCCGGCGTACGCGGGCGTGCCGGGACCGGCGGGCGCGCGCGCTGTCGGCGCCGCTGCAGCGGGCCCGCACGAGTACGGCTGCCCGATGTTCCCGGCGAACAACGCATTGAACGGGGAAGTCGCGAACGCGCCGGTCGACCCGCGCTCGGCGCAGTACGTCGCGAGTATCGGCCTCGACGCGCACCTGCATCCGGACTTCGGGCAGAACCCGGCGTACGGCATCCCCTACTCGGTCGTCCCGCGCACGCAGCGCAAGGTGCCGATCGCGTTCACCGAATACGGCGAAGAATCCGAGCCCGGGCCGTACCCGATCCCGCCGAGCGCGCCGGTCGAGGGCGCCGGTGCCGAAGGCGACCGGCACGTGCTCGTGCTCCAGCGCGGGACGTGCAGGCTGTACGAGCTCTACTCGGCGCAGCGCAGCGGCGCGGGCTGGCGCGCGAGCAACGGCGCGGTGTTCGACCTGCGCAGCAACGCACTACGTCCGGAAGGCTGGACGTCGGCCGACGCGGCCGGCCTGCCGATCATGCCGCTGCTCGTTCGCTATCCGGAGGTCGCTAGCGGCGCGATCGACCACGCGCTGCGCGTGACGGTGCCGCGCACGCAGGCCGGCTACATCCACCCGGCGACGCACTTCGCATCGAGCAGCTCCGACCCGGCGCTGCCGCCGATGGGGCTGCGGCTGCGGCTGAGCGCGAGCTACAGCCTCGCGGGCTTCTCCGGGCAGGCGCTCGTGATCATGCGCGCGCTGAAGTGCTACGGCCTGATCGTCGCCGACAACGGCTCGCCGTGGTACATCACGGGCGCGCCGAGCGCACGCTGGAACGAAGCGAGCCTCGAACAGCTCAAGCGCGTGCCCGGCTCGGCCTTCGAAGCGGTGCAGAGCGGCCCGATCATCCGCTGAGCTCGACTGCGGTGGCCTCTTGCGGGGCGGGTTCGCGCGCCGCGAGCGAGTGCGAGCGGCTGTCGCGCGAGGAGATCAGGAGGATCGCGAGCACTGCGCCGACGAGCGCGAAGCCCGAGCCGACGAGGAACGCCCGCTCGAAGCCCTTCGTCAGGGCGATCGCGACGTTGTGCTCGCCGGCGTGGATCACGCTGTTGGTGCGGCTGTTGGCGACGGTTGCGAGGATCGCGAGCCCGAGCGCGCCGCCGACCTGCTGGGCGGTGTTGACCAGGCCCGAGGCGAGCCCGGCCTCGTGCGGCCTCGTGCCGGTGACGGCGGCGATCGTGACCGGCACGAACGACAGCCCGAGGCCGATCGCGGCGAGCAGCGACGGCCCGAGCACGTCGGCGGCGAACGTCCCGCCGGTGCCTGGGACCTTCGAGAACCAGAACGAGCCCGCCGGCGATGAACAGCATCCCGGTGAGCAGGACCGGCTTGAAGCCGAAGCGCGTGACGCCGGCCGAGGCCGCGCCGGCCGAGAGGATGATGCCGACGGCGAGCGGCAGGTAGGAGAGGCCGGCCCGCAGCGCCGAGTAGTGCAGCACCTGCTGCATGTACAGCGAGATGAAGAAGAACATCGAGAACAGCGACATGCCGATCAGCAGCGCGACGCTGTCGGCGCCGCGCAGCGTGCGCAGGCGGAAGATCGAGAACGGCATCAGCGGCGCGCGCTGCGCGCGTCTCGATCGCGAGGAAGACGGCGAGCAGCGCGACGGATCCGGCGATCAGCAGCAGCGTTGCGGTCGAGCCCCAGCCGGCGTTGACGGCGTTGACGAGCGCGTAGACGAGCAGCGCGAGCCCGGCCGTGACGGTGACGGCGCCGGGGATGTCGAAGTTGCGCGTCTCGGCCTCGGCGCGGCTCTCGAGCGAGCACGCGCGGCGCCAGCAGCGCGCAGAGGACGCCGATCGGCACGTTCACGAACAGCACCCAGCGCCAGCAGAGCCCGCTCGTCAGGATGCCGCCGAGCAGCACGCCCGGCGGCGCCGCCGGCGCCGGCCACGGCGCCCCACACGCCGAGCGCGCGGTTGCGCTCGGCGCCTTCGGCGAAGGTCGTCGTGATGATCGACAGCGCGGCGGGCGAGACGATCGCGGCGCCCGTGCCCTGCACGGCGCGCGCGGCGATCAGCCACGGCTCGGACTGGGCGAGGCCGCCGGCGAGCGAGGCGAGCGAGAAGACGACGAGCCCGAGCATGAACATGCGCCGGCGGCCCATCAGGTCGGCGAGCCGCCCGCCGAGCAGCAGGAAGCCGCCGAACGTCAGCGTGTAGGCGTTGACGACCCACGACAGGTCGTCTTGGGAGAAGCGCAGCGCGCTGGCCGATCGACGGCAGCGCGACGTTGACGATCGACGCGTCGATGACGATCACGAACTGCGTCATCGCGAGCAGCGCGAGCGCGATGCCCTTCGCGCGCTCGCTCGCGAGCTTGCCGTGTTCGTCGATCTTGGCTGCGCCGGAGGTCATCGCGAAGGCTCCTCGGGTCGATGATATGAACCGTCGAGCGGACGACGAACGGGCGCCCGGCAGATGGACACGCTGTCGAGGCGGGGGGCGAGCGGCGCGCTACGCGCCGGTCTCGAAGCGCGCCTGCTCGTCGGCGGTGCGCTCGGCCCAGGGGATGCTCTGCAGGCGCGCGTCTGGAATCGGCTCGCCGCTCTCGATCGAGAGGCCGTAGACGCCTTCGGCCAGCCGCGCTTCGGCGCGCTCGATCGCGGCGAGCTCGTCGCGCAGCCGCAAAGCGACGCCCTCGTCGATCTCGGACTCGAGCAGGTCGGAGGCGACGTCGCCGCCGTCGAAGACGTCGCCTTCTTCGTCACCGGCCGGCGCGTCGGCGGCGGCGAGCGCGCGTTCGATCCGCGCGCGCTCGCGCGCGAGGAGCTCCTGTGCCTGCGCCGTGTCCATCGGTTCAGTATGAACGGAGCGTCGCTGCGGCGCTCAACCGCGCGCCCCGAGGCGCAGCGTCTCGGCGATGACCGGCGGGTCGTCGTAGACGGGCACGTGGCCGACGCCGAGCGCGAGGTGGCGCGCCTGGGGCAGCAGCGTGCGCGCGCGCGGCGCCTGCCGCGGTAGGGAAGCAGGCGGTCGTGCACGCCCCAGGCGATGGTCACGGGGACGCCGTCGAGCTCCTCGCCGGCGCCGAAGGCGTAGTCGTCGAACGCCGCGAGCGCGGGCGCGAACGCGGGGGCGGCCCACGCGGCGCGCATCGAGCGCGGGATGGCGTCCGCGGACGGCATCCGCGCGGGCCAGCCGAAGGTCTGCCAGAAGAGGACGGCGCGCCCGACGTGGTACCGTGCCAGCGCCTTCGAGCGCGGGGCTGGCGCAGGCGCGGGCAGTTCGGCGAGCGGAGCCGCAGCGAGAGCTGGCAGAAGCGCCGTTCGCGGTCCGTCCAGAAGCCGGCCGGCGAGAGCGCGCAGTGCCGATGAGACCGCGCCGCGCCGCGCGAGCTCCAGCGCGATCGCGCCGCCCATCGAGATGCCAGCGACGTGCGGGCGCCCGAGGCCGAGCTCGGCGAAGAACGCTCGAACGCATCGACGTAGGCGACGATCGTCGGCCGATTCCGTCGGGCAGCGGCGGCGAGTCGCCGAAGCCCGGCGAGTCGCAGGCGATCACGTCGAACTCGCTCGTGAGCAGGCGAGTCACCGGGCGCCAGGTCTGCCAGCTCTGGCCGATGCCGTGCAGCAGCACGAGCGTCGGGCCCGCGCCCTCGCGGCGGTGGTTGATCGTCGTCGCCGCGCTGCCTGCGTCGGCCGATGCCGGATCGGGGCCTTCACGCCGCGGCCGGCTCGCGGTAGCGGCGGCCGGCGCTGCCGCGGATCAGGTCGGCGCCGCGCTCGGCGATCATGATCGTCGGCGCGTTGGTGTTGCCGCCGGGGATCGAGCGGCATGACCGACGCGTCGATCACGCGCAGACCCTCGAGCCCGTGCACGCGCAGCTGCGAGTCGACGACGGCATCCTCGTGCGTGTCGCTCATACGCGCCGTGCCAACCGGGTGGTAGATCAGCATCAGGCGCCGGCGCAGGTCGGCTTCGAGATCGGCGCGGTCGACGACGCCGCGGCTCCTGGCTTGAGCTCCTTCAGCACGATCTCGCGCAACGCCGCCTGCGCGGCGATCTCGCGGGCCAGCCGCATGCCGGCCATCAGCGACTCGACGTCGTCGGGCTCCGAGAGCGTGTTCGTGATGATCCGTGGCTTGGCGCTCGGGTCGGCCGAGCGAAGCCAGACTCTGCCCGCGCGCCTTGGGCGAGACGAGCACGGGCGCGATCACCGCGCAATGACCGTCGTAGGTCTCGGCGCCGTGGTCTTCGTAGTAGGCGGCGCCCATGTGGAACTGGATGTCGGCGGCCGGCAGCCCGCCGCGCGTGCGCGCGAAGGCGACGACCTCGGCGACGGTCGAGCGTGAGCGGGCCGGAGCGGCGCAGCAGCCACTCCGCGAGCGGCTTGCGGCTTGTCGGCCCCATACAGCGTGCTGCGGTCGGAGACCTCCCAGATCATCGTGACGAACGGGTGGTCCTGCAGGTTGCGCCCGACGCCGCGAAGCTCGTGGCGAACGGCTCGACGCCGACCGCGCGCAGCTCGTCCGCCGGGCCGATGCCCGAGAGCAGCAGCAGCTGCGGCGAGTTGATCGCGCCGGCGCACAGCATCACCTCGCCCGGCGCGCACGAGCTCCTCGCCGCTGCGCCCTCTGCGCACGCGCACGCCGACCGCGCGGTCCCCTCGAGCTCGACGCCGAGCACGCTCGCGTCGCGTGCGCACCTCGAGGTTCGGGCGGGAGAGGGCCGGGCGCAGGAACGCGTCGGCGGCGCTGAAGCGCCGGCCGTTCGTGCTGCGTGACCTGGAACATCGACGACGCCGTCCTGCTCGGGGCCGTTGTAGTCGGCGATCTGCGGGATGCCCGGCCGCCGCGCTCGCGTGCGAGCAGGCGGCGGTTGAGCGGGCGCGGCGAGCGCTGCTCGGAGACGTGCAGCGGCCCTCCCGCGCCGTGGAACTCCGATGCTCCGCGCACGTTGTCCTCGGACTTCATGAAGTAGGGGAGCACGTCCTTGAAGCCCCAGCCGGTCGCGCCCTGCGCCTCCCAGCGCGTCGTAGTCGAGCGGACGGCCGCGGACGTAGAGCATCGCGTTCATCGAGCTCGACCCGCCGAGGCTCTTGCCGCGCGGCACGTAGAGCGAGCGAGCGTCGACGTACGGCTCGGGCTCGGTCGCGTAGTCCCAGTCGAGCTTGGTGTGGAACTGCTTCGGGAAGGCCGCCGGGATCTTGATGTTCGGCGAGCGATCGCGGCCGCCCGCCTCGAGCAGGAGCACGCGCACGGACGGGTCCTCGGAGAGGCGGTTGGCGAGCACGCATCCGGCCGATCCGGCGCCGACGATGACGTAGTCGTGCATCACGCCGCTTCCGCGCTATCACGCGCGCCGCTCGGCAGGCGCTGCGGGAGCGTCCGTTCGCGGGTCGAGGCGTGCCCCGCGCGCGGCGCGAAGCGGTACTCGCTCTCGTCGAGCTCGCTCGTCTGTTTCCAGGTACTCGCGCATGTAGCCGGGCCAGTTGGCGACGATCCGCCCCCGCTCGTCGCGGTACCAGGAATCGCACTGCGTCCAGGCGGTGCCCGCAAAGCGCGCCTGCACGGCGCGGTCGCTCGCCGCCTGGACCTCCGGGCGGACCTCGATTGCGCCGCGCCGCGGCTCGCGCAGCCGTTCGAGCGCCTGGCGCACGTAGGCCGCCTGCGCCTCCTCGTAGAAGATGATCGAGCCGCCCGAGGTGTTCGTGTTCGGCCCGTACATGAGGAACATGTTGGGGAAGCCCGGTCACGCAGATCCCGAGGTGGGCGTGCGCGACCCTCCGCCCAGGCCTCGCGCAGCTGCGCGCCCGCGAGCGCCGGTGATCTCCATCGGGAACATGAACTCGGTGGTCTTGAAGCCGGTGCCCCAGATGATGCAGTCGAGCCTCGTGGAGCTCGCCGTCGGCGGTCACGAGCCCCTCGTGCATGACGCGCGCGATCGGCGCGGTCACGAGCTCGACGTTCGGGCGTTCCAGGGTGGGCAGGTAGTGGAGCTGAACAGCACCCGCTTGCAGCCGAACGTGTAGTCCGGCCAGACCTTCCGGCGAAGCTCGGGGTCGCGCAGCTGATGAGCGCATGAAGGCGGCCGAGCGCGCACGCAGCGATCCGGCCGATCGTGCGCGGATGGCGGATCGCGGCGGTGAGCGACTCGCCGTAGTTGAAGATGAAGCGCCTGCGAAAGGCCTGCAGGCCGGGGATCCGTTCGATCGCCGCCTTGACGGCTGCGGGTAGCGGCGGTTGCGCCGCGGCAGGAACCAGTTGCCGGTGCGCTGGAAGACGCATGAGCGCGCGCGCCTGCGCGGCGATCTCGGGGATGAACTGGACGGCGCTTGCGCCGGTGCCGACGACGGCCACGCGCCGGCCCGCGAGCGCGTAGCTCGTGGTCCCAGCGGGAGGAGTGGAAGCTGTGCCCGGCGAAGCTCTCGAGCCCCTCGAGCGCGCGGTAGGCCGGCTGGTGCAGCTGGCCCGTGGCGAGCACGATCGCGTCCGCCTCGTAGCGCCCGCCGTCCTCGCGTCTCCGACCTCCAGCGCGGCGCGACTCGTCCCACGTGCAGGAGCTGACCGTGCGCCCGTAGCTCGATCAGCGCTCGACGCCGTGCTCGCGCGCGACCTCGTGGAGGTAGCGTGGATCTCCGCCTGCGGCGAGCAGAGCCGCGACCAGTCGCGGCGCTGGGCGAAGGAGAACGAGTAGAGGTGGCTCGGGACGTCGCAGGCGGCGCCCGGATAGTCGTTGTAGTACCAGGTTCCGCCGAGGTCGGGCGCCTTCTCCAGGATCCGCACGTCGCCGAACCCGCTGCGCGTGAGCTCGATCGCCGCCGCGATGCCGCCGAAGCCGGCGCCGACGATCAGGACCGACAGCGGTCGGTTGGCACCGCGGCCGTGCGCAGGTGATGCGGATGTGACAGGTGCTGCGGACATGGATCCCTCCCTCGTCTTGCGCGCTCCATTGTCCACCTTTGCGCGTTTGCGCGCGATCCGTACTTCGCCGTCAGCCTGGCGGCGGGGCGGCGAGCAGGCGCGCGCCGACGCCGCGCATCGTTTCTTCGCCGTAGGCCTGCGACGGGTCGCCGGTGCTGAACACGGACACGGTGAACGTGACGCCGGGGCGCTCCAGGCGCGCGGTCTCGTTGAACAGCCCCTCCGAGGGCAGCGCGCCGGTCTTGAAGAAGACCTGCCAGCGCGGGCGCGCGAGTTCGGGGATGCCCCAGCTCTGCTCGGGCTCGATGCCGTCGAGCAGCCCGCGCGCGTACGGCCAGAACTGGTGCGGGATCAGGTGTTCGATCGCGATGAAGAACCGCGCCTGGTCGGCGGCCGAGGTCTGCGTGTACGCCCACCAGCCGACGCCGGGCGCGTAGTCCCGCATCTTCGCTTCGCGTGCGACGCGCGCGACGGCGGCGGCGCCGACGCGGTCGAGCACGGCCGAGGCGTCGTCGTTGTTCGATTCGTGGATCATCGGATGAGCAGCGAGTCGTCGAGTTCGCTGACCGGCCGATGGACGCGCGTTGAGCAGTTGCAGGAACGCCGTCAGGAACATGACCTTGACGACGCTCGCGCTCTGGAAGCGCTCGTCCATGCGCACGCCGGCGAGGTGCCCGCGGCTGTCGAGGACGGCGAGCGAGGTGTACCCCGCGCGGGCGTCCGGTAGCTGACCGCGTCGGCGATAGCCGACGGCGAGGGGTAGGCCGCGGCGTGCTCGCCGTTGGCTGCGCCGGTCGCGCCCGCGCCGGCGGGCAATGCGACGACGCTCGTCGCCGCGGTCAGCGCTGCGAGCGCGGTCGCGATCGGGCGGGCACGCACCGGCCGCAGGGTAGCGCCCGGTGCGGCCGGGCGTCAGCGCTTGCGCTTGTGCTTGGTCTTCGGCACGCGACCGATCGTCGCGTAGGCGACCGAGATCGATTCGGCCTTCGACTTCGGCAGGAAGCCGACGCGCACCTTGAAGTTCAGCTTGCGCGCACCCTGCGCACGGAGGCCGGCGCGCGACAGCGGCACCTTGATCGTGAACTTCCCGGGCTTTGCGAGTGGCTGTACTTCGTACGCAGGTCGCGCGCTTTGGCGCTCACGCGACCGGCGGCGAACGTCTGCACGCGCAGCACGAGCTTGTGGCGGACGATCCGCTTGCTGAGGATCTTGATCCGCGTCTTGCCTTTGCCGCCCGTGCAGCCGGCGACGGCGATCGGCGTCGCGTGTTTCAAGACTGGGCGCCGCTCTGCGCGGTGACGGTGGTCGGCATCGTCAACGTTTGCGTGCACAGCGCGCCGACCGCGGTCAGCGCCGAGTTGGGCCCGCTCGGCAGTTCGAGGACGAAGCTCGAAACGGGCACGTCGGGGATCGAGAAGAAGTTCGACGTTGTGATGCCGTTCTTGATGCTCGTATGGCTGTCGAGGATCACGCGGATGCCGTTGTCGCCTTCGAGCAGCAGGTCGAGATCGGGAACGCCTCGCCGCCGTGCGAGACCAGGTACGCGGGTCCTTTCAGCGGCTCCGGCAGCAGCGGCGTCGTGACCGTCGCCGAGCCGACCTTCGAGCCCGGCGGGCAGCTGCGCGGGTTGGCCTCGTAGGTCGCCCCGACGCACGCTTTCTGCAGCGTCGTCAGGCGCGAGGGCAGCTGACTTCGGCAGTTCGGCGAGCACCGAGTGGATGTTCGCCTGGTGCGCGCCCTGCAACAGGTTCACGCGAGCTTGCGCCGTTCGCTTTCAAGGTCGTCGGGTTGGTCGAGGCGCTCGTCGCTGCGGAGAACGACGGTTTGAACGGCAGCGCGCTGCAGCCGGTGACGGCGAACGGACTCGTCAGCGCCTGCGCTGCGCCGAGCGTCGAGGCGAGCGGTCGTTTCGGTCGAAAGCGCGCCGCAGTTGGTCGGGTTGAACAGGAAGTCTGCGCGTGTGACGGCGACGCTGATGTCGCGCAGCCGCAGCGGCACGCCCTTGAACGATCGTCGGCAGGTCGGCCGTCGTCGCGATCACGCGCGCCGCTGTGCGGATCGACGTTGATCGTCGCGTGCGTGGTCACGACCGGCCGAGGTCGAACGGTCCGGCCTTGGCCTCGAATCGGGATCGAGAGGCCGTAGGGCGCGCCGTCGTAAGGCCGGTCAGGTACACCGGCCCGCTGAACGCGTACGGGTCGCCCGCGCCCGACGGAGACGCGTCGCGGTGCCGATCTGGCTGCTCGACGGGCAAGTGCCGGCCGCGCGGCCTGCGGTTCTCCACACAGCGGGACCGACGGAATCGCGCCGACGAGGCCGGCCGGGAGCGTCGTCGTGAGCTCTGCAGGTACTGCTGGCCTTCGGCGCGCGCGAGGTTGAACGTGTAGTGCGTGTACGCGGCGGCTTTGTTCGAGCTGTCGGCGGTGGTCTGCGACAGCGAGAACGGAGGGCGAGGCCGGGCAGCCGCTCGCTGGAACGGGGTCGAGCCGGTGGCGGGTCCGCCGCCGGCGATACCGCCGGGGCCGGGAAGGGCCGTGAACGGGGTGAATTCGTAGCTCGCCGCCGCCGGCGCGCACGTCAGCGGGTTGGCGAGCGGGGCGTGTTCACCGCCGTTGAGGGTGAGGCGCAGTTCGCTGAACGGGAGCTGCGGGTTGTTCGCGAAGCTCGCTTCGAGGCGTCCGGTCGCGCGGATTCGGTGCGACGGCCCCCTGTAGCCGAACGGAGACACCGAGGCTCGTCTCCGCGTCGAGGTAGATCGTGAACGGCGGGTCGGTGATCGGCGCGCCCGACGGGCTCGCAAGGTAGACGTTGCCCTTCAACGAGCCGGGCGGCAGGTCGGTTTCGATCGCGACTTCGCCGACCTGCGATTCGGCCGGGCATTCGACGGGGTTACGCGTGCCGATGCCGATCTGCGCCGCGGTGCACGCCTTCAGCCCGTGCGCCGCCGAGGCGTTCAGCGTCAGGCCTTCGGGGAGCAGGACGCGAGCGTCTTTGATGTCGGAGGTGTTGATTTCGCCTTCGCTTGGCGTTCTGCGGCACCTGCACGACGGTCGTCGCGCCGTCGGGGCTCGTCGGGGCTGGCGGTTCCCGGCGATCACGGTCGTCGCGGCCAGGAACGGGACCTTGTCGCAGCCTTCGACGCCGACCGGCGTGTGTGTTTCGTGCCGTTGCGATTTCGCCGCGTACGATTCGAGTTCGAGGTGCGATGTCGTGCGTGCTCGAGCAGACGCTCGGCAGCGTCAGGAACGCTGCCGCCCGCGTGCCCGTCGAAGTTCAGTTTCGACTTCAGCACCGTCAGCGGGGCTTTGACCGGCAGGATCGCGTTGACCTGCGCTTCGTCGGGGACGTTGTTGATTTCGAAGTACTCGTGGTAGTCGCCGCTCCATGTCGACGTGACCTTCGAGGAACAGGCGGATCGGCGCGACGAGTTCGCCGGCGGGCTCGACGGCGATGCCGAAGTCGAGCGGCAGTCCGGAGCCGGCGGGCGGTTCGAGGTTGTAGACGGTGCCGCTCAGAGAAGGGAGTGAGAGAGGGATCCCGAGCGGTTCGGCGACGGCTTCCATTTCGGTCGTGCCGACTTCGCTGGAGGCGGGGCAGCCTTTCGGGTTCGACTGGAACTGGGAGACCGAGCACTTCGGCTGCGGCGCCTCGGGGTTGGCCGCGAGTCCCGGCGGCACGTCGACGCGGATCCGCCTGACGGAGGCGCCTTCGATGCTGCTGCCGCTGTGTTTCATCACGAACGTCGTGATCCCCCATGCAGGGTGACTTGCGGCCTGCGTGACAGCTTCTTTGCGGTTGGCTTCGACGCTCGCGTACGTGCACGTGTGGTTAACGCACGTTCCCGCTTCGAAGCTTTCCGGTCCGAACGCGGCGTTCGCGCCAGGGGCGGCGAGCGCGAGGGCGACGAGCACGAACAGACCCGCGATCGAGACGCGGGCACTCCTCGACATGGCTGCCGTCATCCTCAACTCGACCTCCCGATCGCTCCGAATGGATTTCCGGGCGCGTACCCCGCAGCCCGGCAAAGGAGGCTTACCCGCTTCGCGCGGGCTTATTCAGGAGGGGTGTCCGCCGGCCTCGTGCGCCGCTGCGGGCGAGGCTGGCGGATGTCGGGCTTGCGGTTACTGCTCGCGCGGCATGTACGGCGCGAGCTCGCGCCGCGCGATCGAGAGCTTGTGCACCTCGTCGGGCCCGTCGGCGAGGCGCAGCGTGCGCAGGTGCGCGTACGTCGAGGCGAGGCGCGAAGTCGTCGGAGACGCCGCCGCCGCCGTGGACCTGGATCGCGCGGTCGAGGACCTTCAGCGCGACGTTCGGCGCGGCGACCTTGATCGCCGAGATCTCGATCCGCGCGTGGCGGTTGCCGACGGTGTCCATCAGCCACGCCGCCTTCAGCGTCAGCAGGCGCGCCATCTCGATTTCGATGCGCGACTCGGCGATCCAGTCCTGGATGTTGCCGCGCATCGCGAGCGGCTGGCCGAAGGTGACGCGCGAGACGGCGCGCTTGCACATCTGCTCGAGCGCGCGCTCGGCGGCGCCGATCGCGCGCATGCAGTGGTGGATCCGCCCGGGGCCGAGCCGCGCCTGGGCGATCATGAAGCCATCGCCCTCGCCGGCGATCAGGTTGCTCGCGGGGACGCGCACGTCGCTGAAGTCGACTTCGGCGTGACCCTCCTGGTCGGCGTAGCCGAACACCGGCAGGTTGCGCATGAGGGTGACGCCGGGCGTGTCGATCGGGCACGAGGATCTGGCTCTGCTGCTTGTAGGTCGGACCGTCGGGGTCGGTCTTGCCCATCACGATCATGATCCGGCAGTTCGGATGCAGCGCGTTCGACGTCCACCACTTGCGCCCGTTGAGCACGTACTCCTCGCCGTCGCGCTCGATCCGCATCGCGATGTTCGTCGCGTCGGAGCTCGCGACGTCGGGCTCGGTCATCGCGAAGGCCGAGCGGATCTCGCCGTCGAGCAGCGGTCGCAGCCAGCGCTCCTTCTGCTCGGGCGTGCCGAACTGGTGCAGCACCTCCATGTTGCCGGTGTCGGGCGCCGAGCAGTTGCATGCCTCCGAGGCGATGTGCGAGCGACCGAGGATCTCGGCGAGCGGCGCGTAGTCGCTGTTGGAGAGCCCGGCGCCGTCGTGCTCGTCGGGCAGGAACATGTTCCACAGGCCGCGCTCGCGCGCGCGTGACTTCAGCTCCTCCATGATCGCCGGGTGGTGGTGCGGGTTGCCGGACTCGCGCACCTCGCGCTCGTAGACCTCCTCGGCCGGATAGACGTGCTCGTCCATGAACGCCGTCAGGCGCTCCTTGAACTCGATGCAGCGATCGCTCGGCTGGAAGTCCATCGTCTCTCCTTTGTCGGCCCCCGGTCAGGGGTGTATATCGAGTCTCGGGCGGCCGCGACTTCGGGGCTCCCGCGGGCGTCCCTCGGCTTTCCCGCGTGCACCGAATCGGAGCGGCGGCCGGTACCTTGTGCTCGCCGATGGCGGGGAGACGAGCTCAGAACGCGCCGCGCCGCGCCGCTGCGCCCGGTTCCAACGCCGCCGGCCGCGCGCGCCGGCGCGCGTTGCGCGCGACGTCGCTGACGCTGCTGCTCGGCGCGGCGCTGCTCGGCGGCTGCGGCGGCTCGGGCGGGGGCGCCGCTCACACCCGAAGGCGCTCGCCCGCGACGAGCGCCGTCGCGCCGGCGCCGCGCGAAAGCGCCGCGCAGGCATCGCTCGAACGTGGGCGCCCGGCGCACCCGAACGTAGTCTTCGTGCTGACCGACGACCTTGCGTGGAACCTCGTGCGCTACATGCCGCACGTGCTGCGCCTGCAGCGCGAAGGCGAGACGTTCTCCAACTACTACGTGACCGACTCGCTGTGCTGTCCCTCGCGCGCGTCGATCTTGACCGGCCGCTTCCCGCACGACACGCGCGTGTTCGACAACAGCCCGCCAGAAGGCGGCTACAGCGTCTTCCACGAACGCGGCGAGCAGCGCCAGACGTTCGCGGTCGCGCTGCAGCACGTCGGCTACCGCACGGCGATGATGGGCAAGTACCTGAACGGCTACGAGCCGGGCGAAAGCGAACGCGCTCGCCCTCGTCCGGGCGTCCCGCCGGGCTGGAACGAGTGGGACGTGGCCGGCAACGGCTATCCGGAGTACGGCTATGAGATGAACAGCGACGGGCGCGTGCGCAGCTACGGCTACGCGGCGCACGACTACCTGACCGACGTGCTCGCGCGCAAGGGCGTGCGGTTCATCGACCGTGCGGCCGCCGCGCGCCGACCGTTCCTGCTCGAGATCGCGACGTTCGCTCCGCATGCGCCGTTCACTCCGGCGCCGCGCGACGCGGGCTCGTTCGCGGGACTGCGCGCTCCGCGTACGCCGGCGTTCAACACGGTCGGCGTGCACGAGCCGGCGTGGCTGAGCTCGTTCGTGCCGCTCGACGCTCGACAGGTGTCGCGGATCGACGCGAAGTTCCGCAGGCGCGCGCAGGCCGTGCAGGCGGTCGATCGAATGATCGGCGAGATCGAGCGGGAGCTCGCGGCGAAGGGCCTCGCGCGTGACACGTACATCGTGTTCAGCTCCGACAACGGCCTGCACATGGGCGAGCACCGTCTCGAGCCGGGCAAGCTGACGGCGTTCGACACCGACATCCGCGTGCCGCTGATCGTCGCCGGCCCCGGCGTCCCGGCCGCGCGGACGGTCCCGCAGATGACCGAGAACATCGACCTGTGCCCGACGCTTCGAGCAGCTCGCCGGCGCGCGCATACCGCCGAGCGTCGACGGCCACAGCCTCGTCGCGCTGCTGCACGGCCGCGCGCCGGCGGACTGGCGGCGCGAGATCCTCGTCGAGCATCACGGGCGCGTGCTCGACGCCGGCGACCCCGACCTGCCGACGGCCGGCGCGGGCAACCCGCCGAGCTACGAGGCGATCAGGACGGCCGACAGCCTGTACGTCGAGTACGTGACCGGCGAACGCGAGTACTACGACCTGCGCACCGACCCGTTCGAGCTCGACAACGTCGTCTCGAGCCTGCCGCCGGCGAAGCTGCGCCGGCTGCACCGCGCGCTCCGCGGAATCGAGCGTTGTCACGGTGCGCGCGCGTGCTGGCGCGCGGAGCACGCGCCGACCTGAGGTCATAGGCTCTCCGGATGAGCGAGCAGCGCCCGAGCGCCGACTACCGCGACGCCGGCGTCGACTACGACGCGCTCGATGCCGGCAAGCGCTCGGCGATCGCCGAAGGCGCTCTCGACCTCGCCGCTGCTCGCTCGCGCACGGCGCGCGCGCGCTGGACGCCTCGCGCGGCGAGCCGGCGTTCGTCTTCGAGCTGGACGGGCGAGCGTTCGCGTTCGTCGTCGAGGGGCTCGGGACGAAGTCGATCGTCGCGCGCCAGGTGCTCGAGCAGCAGGGGGTCAACCGCTTCGCCGACGTCGCCTACGACACGGTCGCGGCGATCGTCAACGACCTCTGCTGCGTCGGCGCGCTGCCGCTCGTCGTCAACGCCTACTTCGCGACCGGGTCCTCGGACTGGTATCGCGAGCCCGAGCGCGCGCGAGGCGCTGCTGGAGGGGTGGCGCCGCGCCTGCGCCGACGCCGGCTGCGCATGGGGCGGAGGCGAGTCGCCGTCGCTGCCGGGGCTCGTCGACGGAGCGCGACATCGAGCTCGCCGGCGCGGCCGTCGGCGCGGTTCCGAGCGGGCGCGCGCCGATGCTGGGCGAGCGAGCTCAGCCCGGGCGATGAGATCGTGCTCGTCGCCTCGAGCGGCCTGCACGCCAACGGCGCCTCGCTCGCGCGGCTGCTCGCGGCGCGGCTGCCCGACGGGTACGCGACGGCGCTGGCGAGCGGGCGACGCTCGGCGAGGCGCTGCTCGACGCCGTCGCTGATGTACGCGCCGCTCGTCGCCGCGCTGCTCGAGCGCGGGCTGCGGCTCACCTACATCAGCCACATGACCGGCCACGGCCTGCTCAAGCTGATGCGCCCGCCGGCGGAGCTCACCTACCGCGATCGAGCGGCTGCCGCGCGGTGCCGGAGGTGCTGAGCTTCCTCGTCGCCGAGGCCGGACTCGACGCGCACGCGGCGTACTCGACGTTCAACATGGGCTCCGGCTACGCGCTCTACTGCGCCGCCGGCGCCGGCGCGGAGGCGTGTCGAACTGGCGCACGGCTTCGGCCTCGAGAGCGCTCGTCGCCGGGCGCGTCGAGGAGGGGCCGCGGCAGGTGATCCTCGAGCCGGTCGACGTGCGCTTCGGCGGCGATGAGCTCGAGCTCTCCGCCGCATAACCGTAATCCTCCGCTGAGCCTGAGAGTTCGACTGGAGAGCCCGATTCGCGGATGCTCCAGCCGGTCTTGTCGCGCCGGGCGCGTCATGGCTCTGTGGGGCGCCGTGGCGCGCGCATTGCAACGCCCGACCCACGCGGCGCCTGCTACTTGCGACCGTCGCGATCGATGGATAATGTCTGCGGCAGACGTCGCCACTGTTCTCCGGTCGTGTGGCCGGAGATCTCGATATCGCCGGACCGGCATGGTTCCGGAGCTACCCGGATCGAGGCGGACCTGTCCATCAACAGAGGAGAGAAACTGATGCGCAGAGCATCCACCTGTCTGGCCTTGCTCGGCAGCCTCGCCGTCCTCGGTCTCCCGGCCGTGGCTTCGGCGGCAGCGCCGACGGCCACGTTCAAAGCGAAGGCCGTGCCGATCCCGAAGCCGGGTGGCGGACTTCCCCGGCACGGGCAACATCCTCGGCGCCGGCGCGGCGCTGCAGGCCGAATACGCGATCACGGGACGGGCTACGGCGCGACGCCGCAGAACCCGGCGGCGGATCCCGCCGCTCGCCGCCGTCAACTTCTTCCTGCCGGCCGGCGCGAAGATCAACTCGAGCGGGTTCGGCACGTGCTCGGAAGCAGTGCTCGAAGAACACGGCGGCCGACGGGCTGCCCGTAGAACTCGGTCGCGAGCCCCAAGGGCAGCGCGCTCGGCGAAGTCACGTTCGGCTCCGAACGTGTTCCCGAGGAAGCGTCGCTGCAGGCGTTCTTCGGATCCGGCAAAGGCCTGCTGTTCTACGTCAACGGAAGCAGCCCCGTGTCGCTCGAATTCGTCTCCTCCGGGACGTACGTCAACTCGGGCCAGTCGCCGTACGGCCTCGAGCTGAAGACGACGGTGCCGGCGATCTCGACGGTTCCGGGCGCGCCGCTGGCGTCGACGAAGACGATCAACATCAAGGTCGGCGCGGCGATCAAGAAGGGCAAGAAGCTGATCTCCTACGGCACGATGCCGACGAAGTGCCCGGCCGGCGGCTTCCCGCTGAAGTCCGAACTGATCTTCGGCGGCTCCTACGGCGGCGAACGCGAATTCGGCATTCCCGCGGAAACGATCTCGGTGACGTACAAGTCGCCTTGCCGCCAAGGGCAGAAGTAGGACGAAGGCGGAGCGCGCGCCCCGACGGGCGTAAGTCGACGGCAGGCAAATCGGGCACGGGCGGCTCCATCGCGACGATGGGGCCGCCCGGCCCGTGTTGAAAGCAAGGACGGTCAGGGTGAGGACGAAGCCGACCGGGGGGAGAACCAGAGGAGTGGCCGCGGTCGCGGTCCTCCCTGCGTGTCCGCGTCGCCGCGGTCGTCTGCTCGCGACCTCCGCGGGCGGCTCCAACGGCAGCTACCGGGTCCGCGCGATCTTCGACGACGCGGCGAACATCATCCCCGGCGAGAACGTCAAGATCGGCGGTGTCAAGGTAGGGACGGTCGGGTCGGTGACGCCGACGCCGCAGGCGAAGGCGGCCGTCGTGCTGAACATCAGCAACGAAGGGTTCAAGGACTTCCGCGCCGACGCGAGCTGCACGATCCGCCCGCAGGCGCTGATCGGCGAGAAGTTCGTCGACTGCCTGCCGACCCAGCCGCGCGTCGCAGGGACGCCGCTGCCGCCGCCGCTGCACAGCGATCCCGAGCGGGCGCGAAGGCGCCGGCGAATACCTGCTGCCGGTGCAGAACACGCACAGCCCGGTCGACGTCGACCTGCTCGGCGACATCACACGCCTGCCCGAGCGCCAGCGCTTCACGATCCTGATCAACGAGCTCGGCGCGGGTCTCGCGGGCCGCGGCAGCGACCTGCACGAAGTGATCCAGCGCGCGAACCCGGCGCTGCAGGAACTCGACAAGGTGCTGGCGATCCTCGCGAGCGAGAACAAGGTGCTCGCGCGGCTCGCGGTCGACTCCGACCGGGCGCTGCAGCCGTTCGCGGCCGTGCGCGGCCAGGTCGCCGACTTCGTCGAGCAGGCGAACACGGTCGCGCAGGCGAGCGCGCACCAGCGCGGCGCGCTCGGGCGCAACCTGGCCGACTGCTGCCGCAGTTCCTCAAACAGCTCGGCCCGTCGATGGAACGCCTCGCGGCGCTCGCCGATCAGACGACGCCGGCGTTCACCAACCTAAAAAGGCCGCTCCCGGGATCGACGAGGCGTTCACGCACCTGCCGGCGTTCTCGCGAAGCTCGACGAAGTTCTTCCGGAGCCTCGGCTCGACGGCGAAGGTCTCCGGCCCGGCGCTGACCTCGGTGCAGCCGCTGCTCGGGCGTCTCGCGGCGCTCGGCAAGGAAGCGCGGCCGTTCGCGTTCAACGCGTCGGAACTGCTCACGAGCCTGCGCTCGACCGGCGGCCTGGAGCGGATCCTCGACTTCATCTTCCTCGGAGCGAACTCGGCGAACGGCTACGACCAGCTCGGGCACTTCCTGCGCGCCGAAGCGGTCGGCAACACGTGCCTGACCTACGCGGTGACCTCGACCGGGGCCTGCTCGAGCGCGAAACTGTTCAACACCGGCTCCTCGGCCTCGTCGGGCTCGTCGGCGACGGCGGCGCGTGCACACAGCGCGAGCGCAGGCACGAGCGTGGTCGATGCGCGGACGCTTGCGGTGCTGAACGGGGCGACGCCCGCTCAGGCGCTCGCGAAATACCCCGGCCCGACGACGGTCGCGCAGTCGCAAGACGCGACGGCGCCGTCGAGCGGCGAACCGGCCGCGGCCGCGAAGCCGGTCGGTGGCGCGAGCGCCGGCACGACCTACTACACGCCGTCGGCCGAAAGCTCGGGCGCCGACGGGATGCTGCTCAACTACCTGCTCGGCAACTGATCGATGATCGCGCGCGTGAGAAGGCCGATGCTCCTGACCGTCGCGGCGCTCGCGCTCGCGCTCGCCGCGCCGGCGAGCTCGCTCGCCGCCGAACAAGCGACGACGACGAGCGTGACGCCGCCGCCGGAACAGCCGGCGAGCTCGACGCCGACGAGCGAAGCGCCGGCGCCGTCGACGAGCACGCTGACAACGGCGCCGTCGACGAGCACCGAAACGGCGCCGCCCGCGACGAGCACGCCGCCGTCGCCGGCGACGACGACGCCGCAGGTCAGCGGCCAGAGCTCGCAGGGCGCGACGCCCGCCGGCCCCGTGAGCGGTCGCTCGCGCAAGCCGGGCGCCGCCGGGAACGGCGGCACGGGCGCAGCGGGGACGAAGTCGGGCGACACGACGTCGAGCCCGCGTCGCGGCAAGCGCGCGCCGAAGCCCTCGGCGCTGACGCCGCCGCTGCCGCTCTCGCTCTCCTCGTCGATCGCGGGCGTGCCGGCTTCTTCATCGAAAGCTTCCGGATTCCGCCGTTCCTGTTGCCGATCTACCAGGCCGCCGGTACGGCGTACGGCGTCCCGTGGCAGGTGCTCGCGGCGATCAACGAGGTCGAGACCGACTACGGACGCGACCTGAGCGTGTCGAGCGCCGGCGCCGAGGGGTGGATGCAGTTCCTGCCGTCGTCGTGGGCGACCTACGGCGTCGACGCGAACGGCGATGGCTACAAGGACCCGTACAACCCGGCCGACGCGATCTTCGCCGCGGCGCGCTACCTGCGCGCCGCGGGCGCGGCGACGGACCTGCGCGGCGCGATCTTCTCCTACAACCACTCGCAGGCGTACGTCGAATCGGTGATGCTCCGCGCCAAGCTGCTCGGCGGGACGCCGTCGGGCCTGCTCGGCGCGATCACGGGCCTGACCGAGTCGCGCTTCCCGGTGCACGCCAGATCGCACTTCGCAGACGGCTTCCCGACGGTCGCGACGGGCGGATCGCCGGCGACGAAGTCGATCGCGGGCACGACGATCTACTCGGAAGCGAACGCGCCGGTGATCGCCGTGCAGGACGGCGAGGTCGTGCAGATCGGCGACTCGCCCGAGCTCGGCCACTTCATCTCGCTGCGCGACGCGTACGGGAACACGTACACGTACGCGAAGCTCGGCAGCGTCGCGCAGCTCTACCCGGTGCTCGAGCCGCACGACGTCGCCGGCCCGACCGCGAAGCACGGCGCGGCGAAGCAGCCGCCGAGCGAACCGCGCCCGACGGCTCCGGCGAGCGCCGGCACGCAGCAGCACGCGGCGGTGGCCGAAGAAGAAGACGCCGGCGTCTCGGCGCTGTCGCTCGGCGTCGGCAGCGACCTGCCGTCCTCGGCGCCGGGCGCCGGGACCGCGTCGGCGCCGTCGAGCTCGCCGGCGCCAGGCGAACCGAGCAGCGCGACGCCTGCGCCGAGCGCGACGGCGGCGGGCAGCACGACGCCGGCAGCGGCGCCGGCGCCTACCGCGCAGCCGAGCGGCTCGGGCGCGCCGCGCGTCTTCCGCGACGGACCGAACGACGTCTACCTCCGCGATCTGCACACCGGCGTGCAGGTGATCGCCGGGACCGTGCTCGGGCACGTCGGCCCGGCCCCGGGCACGGGCTCGGCGGCGGCGGGGACGAGCGGCGAACCGAGCATGGTCTTCCAGATCCGTCCGGCCGGCGCCGGCGCTCCGCAGATCGACCCGAAGCCGATCCTCGACGGCTGGGTAGCGCTCGAAAACAGCTCGGTCTTCCGCGCGAACGGACACAGCCCGTTCGCGGCGAGCACGCCGAGCGCAGGGCAGGTGCTGCTCGAGTCCAAGGAACAGCTCGAGCGCGAGGTGCTGGGCAACTCGGAGATCGACATCTACCCGTGTGGTCGGCAGGACATCGAAACCGGCCAGATCGACCGGCGCGTGCTCGCCACGCTCGAGTTCCTCGCGGTCTCGGACCTGCACCCGACGGTCTCGGCGCTGAAGTGCGGTCACTCGGTCGACACGGCCGAAGGGAACGTCTCCGAGCACTCGAGCGGCGACGCGGTCGACATCTCCCAGATCAACGGCATCCCGATCGCCGGTCACCAGGGGCCGGGCTCGATCACGGACACGACGATCCGCAAGCTGCTGACGCTGCAGGGTTCGATGAAGCCGCACCAGATCATCAGCCTGATGAGCTACCCCGGCACGGACAACACGTTCGCGAAAGCCGACCACTACGACCACATCCACGTCGGCTTTCGTCCGGCGGACGCGACGAGCGCGAGCCTCGCGGGCTCGCTCGGCTCGTCGATCTCGCCGAGCGAGTGGATCAAGCTGATCGACAGGCTTGGTGAAATCCCGGACCCGAGCGTCGCGAGCGGACCGTCGGCGGTGGCGATTCCCGATCACGGCGGCGCCGCGAGCGGAGCGGGAGGCTGACGATGGCGACGACGACCCCGCCGAGACCGCCGAGCGCGCCGCCACCGAGCGGACCGCCGACGCCGCCGGCGCCGGCGCGGCCCGCGCGCGGGCGCTTCGGGCGTCCGCTGGCGGTCGGCGCGCTGGCGATCGTCGTGCTGATCGTCGCCTACATCGTGTTCGCGGGCGGCGGCGGCGCGACGTACAAGCTCGAATTCGCCGAAGGCGACCAGCTCGTGCGCGGCAACCAGGTGCAGGTCGGCGGCGTGCCGGTCGGCAGCGTGACGAGCATCGAACTGACGCACGACTTCAAAGCGATCGTGACGATCCACGTCGACTCCTCGCTGACGCCGCTGCACGCGGGAACGACGGCGCAGGTGCGCGTCCCGTCGCTGTCGAGCGTCGCGAACCGCTACGTCGCGCTGAGCCTCGGGCCGAACAACGCGCCGGCGTTGGCGTCGGGCACGAGGCTGCCGGCGAGCGCGACGAAGGAAGTGACCGACCTCGACCAGCTGTTCAACACGTTCAACCCGAAGACGCGCAAGGGGCTGCAGCAGTTCATCCAGGGGACCGCCGAACAGTACGTCGGCACGAGCAAGGCGCTCGGCCCGGCGACCGAATACTTCGCGCCGTCGCTGTCGGCGACCGACCACTTCTTCGCCGAGCTCGTGCGCGACCAGTCGACGTTCACGAAGTTCCTCGTCGAAACGGCGAAGGCGGTGACGACGATCGGCGCGCGCGCACCGCAGCTCTCGAGCCTGATCGAAAACGCGAACACGACGTTCACGGCGGCCGGCGAAGAGCAGTCGAACCTCGCGCACGGCCTGAAAGAACTGCCGGTCGCGCTGCGCCAGGGCAACCGCACGTTCGCCCAACTGCCCTCGACGTTCAGCGCGCTGACGAAGCTCGTCAACGCGTCGAAGCCGACGGTGCAGCCGCTCTCGCAGCTGTTCACGAAGCTCGAACCGCTGCTGCGGACGGCGACGCCGGTCGTCAAGAACTTCTCGACGGCGTTCAGCCGGCCGGGGCCGAACAACGACCTGACGGACTTCATCACGGCGCTGCCGCAGCTCGCGAAGGTGCTCGAAACGGGGACGCCGGCGGCGGTGCGCTCGCTGCAGGAATCGATCCCGATCACGGCGTTCTTCGGACCGTACTCGCCGGACCTCGAGGGCACGCTGCGCAACTTCGGCCAGACGTCGGCCTACTACGACGCGAACGGCCACTACGCGCGTGTCAGCCCGCTGTTCCCCGACTTCGTGCTCGGCGCGAACAACAACCTCACGCCGGCCGGCATCACGGCCGCGCTCGCGCCGCTGAAGAGCGGTCAGCTGCGCCGCTGCCCGGGCGCGGCGACGCAGCCGGCGGCGGACGGCTCCTCGCCGTTCACCGACGAAGAAAAGCTGTCCTGCGACCCGACCGAGCATCCATGAACCGGCGCCGCAGCACATCGCTCGCCGGGAGCCCGCTGCTGATCGGCGCGGTGACGACGCTGATCGTCGTCGTCGCGGTGTTCCTCTCCTACAACGCGAACAACGGGCTGCCGTTCGTGCCGACGTACGACGTCAAGGTCGTGCTGCCCGAGGGCTCGGGACTGCAGCCGTCCAACCAGGTGCGGATCGGCGGCACGCGCGTCGGCATCGTCGGCTCGCTCTCACCGCACCAGAACCCGCAGACGGGCGCGATCACGGCGATCGCGAACCTCAAGCTCGAAAAGAAAGTCGAACCGCTGCCGGCGGACACGAAAGCGATCGTGCTGTCGGTCTCGGCGATCGGACTGAAGTACCTCGAACTCGAAAAGGGCACCTCGGCGAAGACGCTGAAGGCGGGCCAGGAGATCCCGCTGAGCCAGTCGCGCGAACCGGTCGACATCGATCAGCTGTTCAACATGTTCGATGAAAAGACGCGTACGGCGATCCAGCAGAACACGAACAACTTCGGCGACGGCCTCGCCGGGCGCGGCCTCGAACTGAACGAAGCGATCGGGACGCTGCGGCCGCTCGTCAATCGCGCGATCCCGGTGCTGAAGAACCTCGCCGCGCCGCAGACCGACCTGCGCGCGTTCTTCCCGGCGCTCGAGCGCGTCTCCGAACAGGCGGCGCCGGTCGCCGAACAGCAGGCCGCGCTGTACGTCGACCAGGACACGTTCTTCAAGGCGTGGGCGGGCGTCGCGAAGTCGCTGGAAGAAGCGACCGCGGGCGGGCCGGCGTCGCTCGAACAGGCGATCTACTCGCTGCCGCACGAGGCGCACGCGACGGAACTGACGACCGAGTTCATGCGCCTGCTGCGCCCGAGCGCGAAGGCGCTGACGACCGTCGCGAAGCCGCTCGGCGAAGCGATCGCCGTCGGCGCGGTGAACCTCGGGGAAGCGACGGCGCTGAACACGCGACTGGCCGAATCCTCACAGGCGCTGGAGCAGTTCGCGCACGACCCGATCGTGACGGCCGGCCTCGAAGACTTCACGCAGACGCTCGAATACGGCAACCCGGTGATCGCCGGGCTCACGCCGGAGCAGACCTACTGCAACTACCTGACGCTCGCGTTCCGCAACGTCGCGGCGCTCGAGTCCGAGAACGTCGGCGTCGGCACGGTCGCGCGCGCGCAGCTGGTGCTTGCGCCAACCGGACCGAACAACGAGGGCTTCCCGTCGGCGCAGCCGGCCAACGGACCGTCGAACGAGAAAAAGTTCTTCGGCTCGAACCCAGAAATCCTCGACAACGACCACGTGCATCTCAACCCGTACCCGAACGTCGCCGGCCCGGGTCAGGCGAAGCTGTGCGAATCGGGCAACGAGAAATACGAAATCGGCAAGCTCGTCGACGGCAACAGCTTGCCGGCGAACGTCGCGACGAACCGCGAATTCACGAGCCGCGAAACGAACATGTTCGGCGAAAAGTACTCCGCCGAACAGCTCGAGGATCTCGGTCTGGTGAAGAGCACTCCGACGAAGTCGAAGAAGACATCGAAGAAGACGTCGAGCGGTGGCAAGGGGAAGGGCAAGTGAGCCGACTTCGCTTCTGGCGCCGCCACGACGAGATCCCGGTCCAGGAACTGAACCGCTCGAACCCGATCCGCTTCGCGATCGTCTTCCTGATCGTCATCGCGGTCGCGATCTACTTCGGCTTCACGAAGGCGATCCCGTTCAAACACGGCTACCGGCTGAACGCGCAGTTCGCGAGCGCGCTGAACATCAAACCGAAGTCGCCGGTGCGGATCGCGGGTGTCGACGTCGGCAAGGTCACGGGCATCGCGCGCCAGGGGCAGACGGCGCTCGTGAAGATGGAAATCGAATCGAAGGGCCTGCCGATCCACTCCGACGCGACGGTCAAGGTCCGCCCGCGGATCTTCCTCGAAGGCAACTGGTTCGTCGAACTGCAGCCGGGCAGCCCGTCGGCGAAGACGCTGTCCTCGGGCGCGACGCTGCCGAGCACGCAGTCCTCGGACCCGGTCCAGATCGACCAGGTGCTCGACGCGCTGAACACCGACACGCGCAAGAACCTGCAGGAATTCCTGATCGGCTACGGCGACGGTCTCACGCGCAAGCCGTCGGCCGCGGACAACGCCGAACAGGAACCCGAAGTGCGCAACGTGAACGCGGCGGAAGCGCTGAACAAAACGTACCATCGCGCGCCTGGCGCCGAGCGCGGCGCGGCGGTCGTCAACCAGTCGATCGGCGGCACCGAACCGCACGACCTCTCGCAGCTCGTCGCGAGCATCGGCAAAGTGACGGCGGCGCTGAACGTCCACGAACAGCAGCTCGGCGAACTGATCGGCAACTTCAACACGTTCTTCAAGATCTTCGCGACGCAGTCGGCGAGCCTGCGCCACGCGATCGCGGTGCTGCCGAGCTCGCTGCACAACATCGACGCGGGCCTGCGCGAACTCGATGCGGCGTTCCCGTCGATCAAGACGTTCGCGACCGACATCCTGCCGGGCGTGAGGAACACGCCGCAGACGGTGACGGCGGCGCTGCCGTGGATCGAACAGGTGAAGGCCTCGCTCGCGCCGAGCGAGCTCGGCGGCGTCGCCGAAGGGCTGCAGGCGGCGACGCCGCAGCTTGCGGCGCTGACGGCCGAACAGGTGCCGTTCCAGCAGCAGACCGAACTGTTCAACAAGTGCCTCTCGAACGTGCTGTTCCCGGCCGGCAACACGAAGCTGCAGGACGGCGCGGCGACGACCGGCGTCGAGGACTACAAGGAGTTCTGGTACAGCATGACCGGCCTCGCCGGGATCGGCCAGACGTTCGACGGCAACGGCACGATGGGGCGCTTCCTCGTCGGCAGCGGCGGCCCGACGATCCGCTCGCAGCCGGCGTCGGTGCAGGGCTCGTCGGTCAAGGGCCTGCGGCTGCTCGCGCACGCGTCGCTGCCGCCGCAGGGCACGCGCCCGGCGTTCCCGAAGAGCGAGCCGCCGTACAAGCCGCTCGTGCCCTGCTACAAGCAGGCGCTGCCCGAATTCAACGGCCCGCTGTCACAGGGTCCTGCGGACGGGACCGGATGATGTCGACGCCCGAGCCGAAAAAAGCGCACAAACACGAAGGCGGGCTGAGCGTCCGCGACCAGATCGAGCGCTACCGCACGGCGTTCATCGCGGTCATCACGATGGTGATCATCGCGGCTGCCGTCGGCGGCTACATCCTCGCGCACGAGAACCTCAAGCTTCCCGGCTGGGTGCCGGTGCTCGGGCGCAGCTACTACACGCTGAAGGCCGACTTCCAGACGGCGCAGGCGGTCACGCCGGGCCAGGGGCAGGCGGTGACGATCGCCGGCGCGAAGATCGGCGAAGTCGACAGCGTCGACCTGCGCAACGGCGTCGCGACGGTGACGATGAAAGTGACGCCGAAATACGCGCGGATCTACCGCAACGCGACGATGCTGCTGCGCCCGAAGACGCAGCTGCAGGACATCACGGTCGAGCTCAACCCCGGGACGCCGTCGGCCGGCAAGCTGCCGAGCGGCTCGACGCTGCCGCTGTCGCAGACGGCGCCGAACGTCAACTTCGACGAATTCCTCTCCTCGCTCGACGCCGAAACGCGCGCGTACCTGCAGGAGCTCGTGGCGGGCGCCGGCGGCGCGCTGAAAGAAAACGGCAAAGCGCTGTCGGCGACGTTCAAGCGCTTCGACCCGACCGCGCGGATCATCCAGGAAATCTCCTCGCAGCTCGAACAGCGCCACGCGAACACGGCGCGCTCGATCCACAACTTCCGGCTGCTGATGGAAGCGCTCGGCGGCAAGGACAAGCAGCTCGCCGAGCTCGTCGACGCATCGAACGCGGTGTTCGCGACGTTCGCGCAGGAGGAACAGAACGTCGAGCAGACCGTCAAGCTGCTGCCGGGCGCGCTCGAAAAGACGCGCACGGGGCTCGGCAAGCTCGCCAAGGCGACGCATGTGCTCGGCCCGACGCTGCACGAGCTGCAGCCGTTCGCGAGCGCGCTCGGGCCGGCGAACGAAGCGACGCGCAAGATGGCGAACGCGGTGACGCCGATCATCAAGAACGAGGTGCGCCCGTTCGCGCGCGAAATCCTGCCGACGATCAACGAGATCGGCCCGGACACGAAGCAGCTCGCGGAAGCGTTCCCGAAGCTCGCGGCGAGCTTCGGCGTGTTCAACGAATTCTTCAACGAGCTCGCGTACAACCCGGGCAAGAGCCAGGGCGGCTTCCTGTTCTTCCTCGACTGGGCGAACCACAACCTCAACAGCGTGGTCAGCTCGGGCGACGCGCACGGCGTGCTCGGACGCACGCTCGTGTACCTCAACTGCGAAATCGCGAAAGTGCTGAAGGGCGTGTCCGAAGTCAACCCGAACGTGAACCTGCTCGTCAGCCTGCTGAACCCGCCGGAACGCGCGCAGTGCGTGTCGGCCGGGCTGCTGACGGCCTCGGCGCACCACACGACCAAGCCGAAGGCGCCGGCCTCGAAAGTGCTCGGTGGGCTCGGCTCGCCGTTCGGCAAAGCGGCCTCGAGCAAGTCGGGGGGTGGACGCTAGTGTCCTGTCCGGTTGATTCGTTGGCAGTAGCGGCTGATCGAGTCGAGGATCTGCTCGGCGGTCTTGCTCCAGACGTAGGGGCGCGGGTTCTCGTTCCATGTGTCGATCCATTGACGGATGTCGGTGTTCATCGCGCGCACGGAGCGGTGCGCGCCGCGGCGCAGGAGCTTGGTGGTCAGCTCGCCGAACCAGCGCTCGACGAGGTTGATCCACGAGCTCGAGGTCGGGGTGAAGTGCAGATGAAACCGGGGGTGCTGAGCGAGCCAGCGGCGGACCTTCGGCGTCTTGTGGCTGGAGGCGTTGTCGAGCACGAGGTGCACGTCGAGGTGCCTGGGCACGTTCTCGTCGATCCTCTGAAGGAACTTCAGGAACTCGACTGCGCGGTGACGCTGGTGCAGCGAGCCGATCACCTGCCCGCTGCCGACGTTCAGCGCGGCGTAGAGGCTCGAGGTGCCGTGGCGCTCGTAGTCGTGCGTGGCCCGCTCGGGCGTGCCGGGAAGCATCGGCAACGTGGGTGCAGTGCGGTCAAGCGCTTGGATCTGGCTCTTCTCGTCTACGCAGAGCACGACGGCGCGCTCGGGCGGGTTCAAGTACAGGCCGCAGATGTCATGCACCTTCTCGATGAACAGCGGGTCCTTGGAGAGCTTCCAGGTCTCCTGGCGGTGGGGCTGCAGCCCAAAGGCGTGCCAGATCCGCATCACCGCGTCCGGAGTCATCCCGACCTCCTTGGCCATCGAGCGAGTCGACCAGTGCGTCGCGTTCTTCGGCGTCGACTCAAGGGTCTTGGTCAGGACCCGCTCGACCTGCTCGTCGGTGATCGTCCGCGGTTTGCCGGGCCGCGGCTCATCGGCAAGACCTTCAAGGCGGCGCTGCGCGAACCGGTTGCGCCACTTCGTGACCGTCGGGCGCGAGATCTCAAGCGCTTCGGCGATCTCGCCGTTGGACCACAATCCCTCCGAGGCCATCAGCACGATTCGCGCCCGCAGCGCGAGCGCCTGAGCACTGCTCCGCCGGCGCGTCCAGCCCTCCAGCACGGCGCGCTCTTCGTCGGTCAACTCGATTGAAACAGCAGTAGGAATGGGCATGACCACCACCTACCCTAACCGCAAACGAATTAAACCGGCGGGACACTAGATGCAGAAGCGCGCTCCGACGCTCGGCAACATGGTCGTGATCGTCCTGTTCGTGCTCAGCTGCTTCGGGCTGCTGCTGTTCCTGTGGGAGTCGTTCGGCGGCGCCGTGCCGCTGAAGCCGAAGGGCTACAGGATGACGGTCTCGTTCCCGGCCTCGCTCGCGCTCGCCGAACAGTCGGACGTGCGGATCAGCGGCGTCGACGTCGGCCACGTCGTCGCGATCAAGCTCGGCCGCAGCGGGCGCACGCGCGCCGAACTGGAAATCAGCCAGAAATACGCGCCGGTCCGCGCGAACATGCACGCGATCCTGCGCCAGAAGACGCTGCTCGGCGAGACCTACGTGCAGCTGATCCCCGAGAACGGCGGCCACAGCGGCCCGTTCCTGCCCGACGGCGGCCAGCTCGCCGACAGCCAGGTCGAACCGTCGGTGACGCTCGACGGGATCCTCTCGGCGTTCGACCCGAAGACGCGCGAAGACTTCCAGATCTGGCAGCAGGCGCTCGCCGAAGGGATCAACGGGCGCGGCGAACAGATCAACGCCGGCTTCTCGGCGATCAACCCGTTCGTGCAGCACGCGAACACGCTCGTCGGCCTGCTCGACTCCCAGGAAGGCGCGGTGCGCGCGCTTGTCAAGAACACGGGCGTCGTGTTCAACGCGCTCGCCGGTCGCGACCACCAGCTCGAAGGGCTGATCGTCAACGGCGAGCGCACGTTCCACGCGGCGGCCGAAGGCAGCCAGGCGTTCGCCGAAGCGTGGCGCGCGCTGCCGACGTTCGAGAAGAACTCGCGCACGGCGCTCAAAGAACTCGACCGCTTCGGCGACGAGGCGTCGCCGTTCCTCGAAGAGTTCCAGCCGGTCGAGCGCAAGCTGACGAAACTGCTGAACGTGGCGAAGCCGTTCGCGCCGCAGTTCGACACCTTCCTGTCCGCGCTCGGGCCGCTGACGAAGGCCGCGAAGAAGGGTCTGCCGGACGTCGGCAAGACGCTCGGCTACACGACGACACAGCTCGAAAACTTCCGTCCGGTGCTGCACAACTTCGACCCGTTCCTGCAGTACCTCGGCGAGTATGTGCCCGAGCTGCAGGCGTTCTTCGCGAACCTGACGGCCGCGGCGCAGGCGCACGGCGGCAACACGAACACGCCTGGCGCCTCGACCCAGCAGCACTACCTGCGGATCATGAACGTGCTCAACCCGCAGAGCCTCGCCGTCTACCCGCAGCGGGTCGGCACCGACCGCGCGAACCCGTACTTCAAGCCGGGCGCGTTCCGCTCGATCGCCAACGGCGGGCTGCAGGTGTTCAGCAACAGCGCCTGCTCGAACCCGACGCCGTCGGTCAGCGGACCGCCCGACGAAGAGATCTCGCAGAGCCTGATCGAACAGCTGATCACGTTCCACGTCGCGAACGCGCCGGAAACGCCGAACGCGATCCCGGCGCCGGCCTGCAACCAGCAGTCGCCGTTCACGTTCAACGGCTTCACCGGGCAGTTCCCGCACGTCGTCTACGGTGGAAAATGATGAGCGAGGACTACCAGTACGAGTACCACTCGACCGAGCTCGACCTGAGCGGTGACCCGGAGGCCGGCGACTGGTCGATCCGCTGCATCGACGTGCACAAGCGGCTCGGCGGCGTCGAGGTGCTCAACGGCCTGACGCTCGCGATCCCGGACGACACGATCACGGTCGTGCTCGGCCCGTCGGGCACGGGCAAGAGCGTGCTGATCAAGAACCTGATCGGGCTGATGTTCCCGGACTCGGGTGACATCGTCGTGCACGGCGAACACGTGCCGAAGCTGACGATGCCGAAGCTGCTCGCGCTGCGCCAGCGGATCGGCGTGCTGTTCCAGGACGGCGCGCTGTTCGGCTCGATGTCGGTGTTCGACAACGTCGCCTTCCCGCTGCGCCAGCACACCGACAAAGGCGAGGGCGAAATCGCCGAGATCGTCACCGAGCGGCTGACCGACGTCGGTCTCGCCGACGCGATGGACGACGCGCCGTCGCAGCTCTCGGGCGGCATGCGCAAGCGCGCCGGCTTCGCGCGCGCGCTCGTGATGGAACCGGACATCGTGATCTTCGACGAGCCCGACTCGGGCCTGGACCCGGTCCGCACGGCGCTGCTGTGCGACCTGATCCAGGAGATGCACCAGATCCACAAAGGCACGTACATCGTCGTCACGCACAACATCGCCTCGGCGCGCCAGATCGGCGAATACATCGCCGTGCTGTGGAAGGGGCGGATCGTCGAGGCGGGCGACGCCGAGCGGATGTTCTCCTCGGAGAACCCGTTCGTCAGGCAGTTCCTCAGCGGGTCGGCTGAGGGGCCGCTGACGATGGACTGACGGTTTACGCGGATCGCTGTCGTGCCGGTACGCTTCAACGCGTGGACCTTCCGAACGACGTGCATATCGAAGCGCGGGAAAATGCTCGCGAGCTCGCTTCGCTGACACGTACGGAGTGCCTCCAAGCAGTGGCGCTGGTTCGTGGTGCGATGCCCCGCCTCGCGACTGCGCGCCAACGGGAGGCCGCCGAGCGGACGGCGCAGCGCTTCGAACGGCGAGCGCTCGCTCACTCGCAATCGCCTTCGGCGTAACGGGTGCGCTCACTCTGCGCCTCGCTTTGCAGGCGCGCGAGCCGGACGATGACGTCTTTGAGTGCGCGACGGGCGGCTTGGTCGCCGCTGGCGGCGAGCAGGCCCTGCGCTTCGGCTTCGGAAAGGAGGTCGAACGTCGCAACGATGTACTCGTGATGCACCCGCCCAGCGTCTGCGCCTGATCTCAAGAGGGCGGCGGCGCAAGTGATGACTTTGTCGACGCAGTCGCGCGCCTGACCGATCAGCTCGTCCGTCTCGTCCATCCCCGGAGCATCCTCAGCGCTTGGGTCGCTTCCGCTCGACGCAACCCGCCGAAACGTATGCGAACATACGTTCGCATCATGATCGCCTGCGTCCACCTGCCCCGTTTAGAGCTCGCGTTCGCCGCCGGCGGTGCGCGGGCGCTCGTCGGGCGGGCGCTGGCGATCGCGCCGCTGCCCGGCGCCGAGCAACGCGTCGGCGAAGTCTCGGGCGCGGCCGAGGCGCTTGGCGTGCGCAGGGGGATGGCGCTCGGCGAGTCGCTCGCGCGCTGCCCGGAGCTCGTGCTCGTGCCGGCGGACCCGGTCGGGGTCGAGGAGGCGTGGGAGGCGACGCTGTGCGCGCTGGAGTCGATCGGCGCGGCGGTCGAGCCGGCGCGCGCGGGCCTCGCCTACTTCGAGACGGGTCCGCTGCGCGCGCTGCACGGCGGCGATGCAGGGGTGATCGCCGCGGCGCAGGACGCCGGGCGGGGAGACGCCGCGGCCGGTCGCGCGATGGGGGGCGCGGCCGGCGCGGCGCGGCGGCGCGCGACGGGCGGGTCGCTCGCCGGGTCGCCGCCCGCCGCGGGGGAGCGGCACATGCGCATCGGCGCGGGGCCAACGCGTTTCTGCGCGCTGGCGGCGGCGCTCGCGGTGCGTTCGCGCCGCCCGTTCGTGCTCGACGGCGCCGAGGCCGTGCGCTGGCTCGCCGGGCGCCCGATCGAGCTGCTCGGCTATCGCGCCGAGACGCAGGAGCTGCTCGAGCCGCTGATGCGCCTCGGTGTGCGCACGCTGGGAGAGCTGGCGCGCCTCGGTCGCCCGGCGCTCGCCGATCGCTTCGGCGCGGCGGGCGTGCTCGCGCACGGGCTCGCGTGCGGCGAGGACACGGCGCTGCGCGCGCGGCGGCTCGAAGACCGCCTGCAGGAGACGATGGGCGTCGGCGACGCGAGCTCGGGACCGGCGCTCGAACGCGTGCTCGGCGTGCTCGTCGACAGGCTGCTCGCGCGCGGCGAGCGGCGCGGGCGCACGCTGCGCGCGGTGACGCTCTCGGCGCGCCTGCTCTCGGGTGGCGGCTGGCGCGAGCGCGTCGTCTTCCGCCAGCCGCTGGCCGACCGCGATCGCATGACGCTGGCGCTGACGCTGCGCCTGCTGCTGCTGCCGGCGCCGGCGGCGACGCTCGGGTTGGCGGTCGAGCGCTTCGGGCCGCCGGCCGGCGAGCAGCGCGCGCTGCTCGACGAGGCTCACGTCGCGCGCATGGCGCGCCTGCGCGAAGCCGTCGCGCAGGTGCGCGCGGTCGCCGGCGAGGACGCGGCGATGCGCGCGGTCTGCGTCGACCCCGACTCGCGCGTGCCCGAGCGTCGGGTCGTGCTGACGCCGCTGCCGGGCTGATGGCGGCGACGCAGACGCTGCTCAACCTGCCGCGTCGTGCGCGGGTGCGCGTGGGGGCGGACGGCGCTCCGGTGCGAGTCGACGGCCGCGCGATCGAGCTCGTGCGCGAGTCGTGGCTCGTCGAGGACCGCTGGTGGACGGCGCAGCCGCTGCGGCGCCGCTACTGGGAGGCGGTGACGACGAGTGGACGCAACGTCGTCGTGTTCCACGACCTCGCCGCCGGCGGCTGGTTCGCGCAGGGGTCGTGAGATGGCGCGGACGTGCGCTCGGAGGCCCCTGCGATGACGCCGACGCCGCCGTACGTCGAGCTGCACTGCCACTCGGCGTACTCGTTCCTCGACGGCGTGTCGCTGCCGGACGAGCTGGCGCAGAGCGCGAGCGAGCTCGGACATGCGGCGCTCGCGCTGACCGACCACAACTCGGTGTCGGGCTCGATGGAGCTGGCGCAGGTCGCCGCCGACTACGGCGTGCGCGCGATCCACGGGGCGGAGATCGACCTGGCTCCAGGCGCCGGCTGCGGTGAGCGCGAACGGCACCTCACGCTGCTGGTGCGCGACGAGCGCGGCTGGCGCAACCTCTGCCGGATCATCACACGCGCACACGCGCACACGCGCGAGGGCTCGGGACGGCGCACGCTGGGCGAGCCGTCGGTCGCGCTCGAGACGGTGCTCGAGCACGCCGAGGGGCTCGTCTGCCTGACCGGCTGCGCCGAGCGATCTGCGATCGGGGCGACGGCGGCCGGCGCCGCGTCGAGCGCGCGCTCGGCGGGCGTCGAGGGCGACGGGCCGATCGCCACGGCGCGGCGCCTGCTCGACGCGTTCGGCGTCGAGGGCATGCGCGTCGAGCTGCAGCGCCCGTACGCGCGCGGCGATCGCGCGCGCAACCGCGCGATGGCGGCGCTCGCGCGCCGGCTCGGGGTCGCGTGCGTGGCGACGGGTGACGTGCACGCGCATGCGCGCACGCGCGTCGAGCTGCAGGACGCGTTCGTCGCGCTGCGCAACCACACGACGCTCGACGCGTCGGAGCCGCTGCGGCGCGGCAACTCGAGCCATGTGATGACGACGCCGCAGGCGATGGTCCGGCGCTTCGCCGACCATCCGGAGGCGGTTCGCGAGACGCTGGTGCTCGCCGAGCGGCTGACGTTCGACCTGACGCACGACCTCGGCTATCGCTATCCCGGCGCCGAGGATGCGGCGGCGTCGCGCAAGCTGGCCGAGCTGTGCGACGCGCGCCTGTGCGAGCGCTACGCGTCCTCGGCGGCGCTGGCCGAGGCGCGGGCGCGCCTGACGCAGGAGCTGAACGTGATCGAGAAGCTCGGGCTGGCGGGCTTCTTCCTGCTGCACCACGAGATGCTCGAGCTCTCGCGCGAGGTCGCGCGCGAGGTGCGAGGACCGGATTCGGTGCGCGCGATGCTCGCGCCGGGGCGCGGGCGCGGGTCGTCGGTCTCCTCGCTCGTCTGCTACCTGATCGGGCTCTCGCACATCGACCCGATCGCCAACAGGCTGACGCTCGGGCGCTTCCTGCACGAGGACCTGCGCGGGCTGCCGGACATCGACCTCGACTTCCCGCGCGACATCCGCGAGGTGCTGATCCCGCGCGTGCACGAGCGCTTCGGCGGCGAGCACGCGGCGCTCGTCGCGGCGTTCCCGACGTTCCGCGCGCGCGGAGCGATCCGCGAGCTCGGCAAGGTCCTCGGGCTGCCGCCGGGCGAGATCGAGCGCGCGGCGCGCAGCGCCGAGCGTTATGGGCCGGCCGAGCACGACGTCGGCGTCGCGGGCGAGCGGATCGGCGGGGCGGCGGACGCCGAGGAGGGGATCCGGGGGCGGGAGGCGCCGGCGCGCACGGAGACCGGCGTGGGGCGCGCGCGGGAGACGCCGCGCTCGGAGCGCTGGCGCTGGCTGTGGCGTCTCGTCGACGAGGCGTACGGGCTGCCGCGCCATCTCTCGCAGCACTCGGGCGGGATGATCATCGCGACGCGCCCGCTGATCGACTGCTGCCCGGTCGTGCCGGCGGCGATGGACGGCAGGCAGATGGTGCAGTGGGACAAGGACTCCTGCTCGGACGCCGGCTTCCTGAAGATCGACCTGCTCGGGCTGGGCATGCTCTCGGCGGTCGAGCGCTGCGTGGAGACGATCGCGCGCACGCGCAGCGAGCGGATCGACTTGTCGCGGATCGACTTCGACGACGCGGAGACGTTCGCGGCGATCGGCGAGGCCGACACGGTCGGCGTGTTCCAGATCGAGAGCCGCGCGCAGATGCAGTCGCTGCGGCGCACGCGCCCGCAGAACCTCGACGACCTGGCGGTGCAGGTCGCGATCATCCGTCCGGGGCCGATCCAGGGCGGCGCGGTCAACCCGTACATCGAACGGCGCCGGCGCCTGCGCGAAGACCCGACGTACGAGGTCTCCTACGAGCACGCGACGCTCGAGCCGGTCCTGCGCGACACGCTCGGGACGATCATCTTCCAGGATCAGGTGATGGAAGTCGCCGAGGCGTTCGCCGGCTTCACGCCGGGCGAGGCCGACGGCCTGCGCCGCGCGATGAGCCGCAAGCGCTCGCAGGAGATGCTGCATAGCCATCGCGAGCGCTTCGTCGAGGGCGCGCTGCGCCACGCCGGCGCCGACCTGCAGACGGCGGAGCGCGTGTGGCGGATGATCGAGGGCTTCGCGGGCTTCGGCTTCCCGAAGGCGCACAGCGCGGCGTTCGGCCTGCTCGCCTACCAGTCGACGTGGCTGCGCGTGCACTACGGCCCGGAGTTCCTCTGCGCGCTGCTCAACGAGCAGCCGATGGGCTTCTACGCGCCGGACAGCCTCGTGCACGAGGCCGAGCTTCGCGGGATCGCGATGCACCGCGTCGACGTCAACGTCTCGGAGGTCGAGTGCACGGTGCAGGACGGCGGCGTGCGGCTCGGGCTCGGCTACATCAAGGACGTCGCGAGCGCCGAGATGCGCGAGCTCGTCGCCGAGCGCGAGCGCGGTGGGCCGTTTCGCAGCCTCGGCGAGCTCGCCGGGCGGATCGGAGCGCGGCGGCGGACGTTCGAGCAGCTCGCGTGGTCGGGCGCATGCGACGAGATCATCGCGGCCCTCCCGGAGCGCCGGGCGCCGGGCGAGCAGCGGGCGCAGCCGGGCGAGCGGCGCGCGGTGGACGAGACGGCGAGGCGCACGGCGCTGTGGCAGCTCGGCATGGCGCCGCCGGGCGAGAGCGCCGCGGAGGGCACGCAGCTCGCGCTGCCGCTCGCCCTGCCGGCGGCGCCGCGGCTGCGCCCGCTCGGGCGCTGGCAGCGGCTGATCGCCGACTACGCGACGAGCGGCGTGACGGTCGGCGATCACGCGATGGCGATCCTGCGCGAGCGGCTGACGGCGCCGATGCTGGTGACGAGCGCGCAGCTCGTGCGGCTGCCGAGCGGCGGCGCGATCTCGATCGCAGGACTCGTGATCGCGCGCCAGCGCCCGGGGACGGCGAACGGGACGATGTTCCTGCTGTTCGAGGACGAGTTCGGGACGGCCAACCTGATCGTGCCGCGCGCGGTGTACGAGCGCCATCGCCACCTCGCGCGCGCCGAGCCGCTGCTGCTCGCGCGCGGCGTGCTCGAGCGCTCGGAAAGCGTCGTCAACGTGCTCGTGCGCGAGCTCGCGGCGCTCGAGCGCTTCGTCGCGGGCGGCATCGAGGAGGCGAGAGAGCGCGGCGAGGCGCGCGTGCACCGCCTGCCGGGCGAGCGCCGCCTACCGGAGGAGGGCGACGAGCGCGACGAGGCGATCGAGGTCGGCTCGAGCATGCGCGCCGTCGCGCCGCCGATCCAGAGCTTCGCGATGGGCCGCCGCCGCTAGGCGACCGCTGGCCGGCGCGTCGCTGCGTCCTCGGTCGCTCGCGTGCGGAGCACGCCACGCTCCCTGCGTCCTTGCGACGCTTGACCAGCGGCCGCCTGGTGGGAGTGATGACTGATGAGTACGGCGACCCGCGCCCGGGGACGCGGGTCGCCGCTCGTCAGCGGGTCAGCGAGCGCTGCCTGTCCTCGGCGTCGTTGACCGCCCACGCGAGGCGCTCGATCAACTGCTCGGCGGCGTGATCGTCGCTGAGGTGCAGCGACTGGACGCGCTCGTCGAGCAGCACGGGCGCCTCCTGTGTGTCGATCGGGTCTGTCGTGACGATGATCCTCGGCATGATTCCCTCCTCGGGACTCGGGGTCACGTCCTCCCATCGACAGTGTCGCGCCCGTGACCTGAAGCCGGGCTTAAATCTTGTGTCGGTGCGTTGCGCGTGGACGGAAAGTTGACGCAGGTGCGGCTACGCTGGGCGGATCGCGCGGCTGGCGAACACCGATCTCGACGTCTTCGGCCTGTGCCTCGGCGGGAACGTCTTCGGCTGGACGATCGACGAGCAGCGCTCGTTCGAGGTGCTCGACGCGTACGTCGCGGCGGGCGGCAACTTCATCGACACGGCCGACAGCTACGGCCGGCGCGGCGCCGGTGGGCCGGGCGAGTCCGAGCGGATCATCGGGCGCTGGATCGCGGCGCGCGGCAATCGCGAGGAGCTCGTGATCGCGACGAAGGTCGGTATCTCACCCGATCGCCCCGGCCTCTCGGCGGCCAACGTCCGCGCGGCAGCGGAGGCGTCGCTGCAACGGCTCGAAATCGACCGGATCGACGTGTACTACGCGCACCGGGACGATCCGCAGACGCCGCTCGAGGAGACGCTGACGGCGTTCGGCGAGCTCGTCGAGGACGGCCTGATCGGCTACGCGGCGGCGTCGAACTACAGCGCCGAGCGCCTCGCGCAGGCGCTCGCGATCGGCGAGCGCGCGGGGATGGCGTCATACGTCGCGCTGCAGCCGCAGTACAACCTGATGGAGCGCGACTACGAGCGCGAGCTCGCGCCGGTCTGCGAGCGCTACGGGCTCGCGTGCATCCCGTACTTCGCGCTCGCGCAGGGCTTCCTCTCGGGCAAGTACAGCCGCGAGGGCAGCGAGGTCGACAGCGTGCGCGCGGCGGGTGTGAAGGAGAGCTACGCGAACGAGCGCGGCTTCGCGGTGCTCGACGCGCTCGCGGCGATCGCGGCGGCGCACGAGGCGCCGGTCGCGGCTGTCTCGCTCGCGTGGCTGCGCGAGCAGCCGACGGTGCTCGCGCCGATCGCGAGCGCGACGTCGCGCGGGCAGGTCGCGGAGCTCGCGGCGTCGGCGACGCTCGAGCTCTCGCCGCAGGAGCTCGCGCGGCTCGACGACGCTTCGGCGCCGGGCTGACGCTCGCGCTCAGTCGCGCGCAGGCGCCGGCGCGCTCGCCGGCGAGAAGCGCAGCGTGACGCCGTCGGGGTCGGTGAGGACGCGCGGCTCGCCGTCGTCGAGCTCGAAGTCGATCTCGCGCAGCGCCGGAGTGCTCTCGGGCGCTGGGCTCGCGCCGGCGCTCTGCCACGAGTTCAGGCCGATGTGGTGGTGGTAGCCGCCGGCTGAGAGGAACGCGGCGGACGGCAGCTGCGCCTGCTCCTCGAAGCCGAGCGTGTCGCGGTAGAAGGCGAGCGCGCGCGGGACGTCGGCGACCTTCAGGTGCACGTGGCCGATCGTCGTGTCCGGCGCGATCGTCGCGTCGCGGGCGGCGCCGTTGGTCTCGCCGTGGCCGTCGGCGTCCTCGTCGATCGCGCTCTGCGCGAGCAGGTCGTCGAGGTCGAGCGCGAGCGTGACCATCCGCACGCCGCGGCCGTCGGGCGGGCGCTGCCACTGCTCGCGCGGGCGGTCGGCGTAGATCTCGATGCCGAGCCCGTCGGGGTCGCTCAGGTAGAGCGCCTCGGAGACGCCGTGGTCGGATGCGCCCTCGATCGGCCAGCGCTGGCGCGCGATGCGCCGGACGGTGTCGGCGAGCGCGCCGCGCGAGGGGTGCAGCCAGGCGACGTGGAACAGGCCGGTCGCGTGCGGCGAGAGCGGCGTCGGCTACTCGATCGCCGTCAGCGCGAGCGCCGGGCGGCTCGCGTCGGGGCCGAGCAGCGCCGTGCCGTCCTCGCGCGAGACGAGCGGCAGGCCGAGGATGCGCTCGTAGAAGTCGACGCTGCGCGGCAGGTCGGCGACGGCGAGCTGCACGCCGGCGATGCGCAGGCTCGGATCGATGCTCGGCGCGGCGGACATCGCGACCGAGGCTACTACCGACGCGACGTCAGCGTGGCTGGACGACGAGCGTCTGGAAGGAACGGCCGACGGGACCGTGCTCGTCGTGGAGGATGCCTTCGGCGGTGCCGACGCCGTCTTCGCGCACGAGCGTGCGCGCGTCGAGCCCGATCCACTCGCCGCGCGGCAGACGCTCGAGATGGACGGTCAGGTCGGCGTTGATGAACAGGTAGCGATCGAACGGCAGCGCGGCGCTGACGCCGTTGCCGAAGTCGGCGGTCGCCGCGAGTCGCGCGAGCGGCGTCGCCGGCTCGCCGGGCAGCAGCGGGTGGCGCAGACGCATCCAGACGCGCCCGGGCGGGCGCCCGGGCGGCGTGCCGAACGAGCGCATCTCCATCGCGGTCGCGGCGAAGCTCGCCTCGACCGATCCGTCGAGCGCGAAGCGCAGCGGCTCGGCCTGCTCAGGCCCGGGCATCGGCGCGTCGCTGCGGCTCGGCGCCGCGGCCTCGCGCGCCGCCTCGACGGGGACCGGCTGGACGCGCAGCGCGCTCGCGCGCGCGATCAGCTCCTCGCCGGCGAGGAGCTCGGCGGCTAGCTCCTGCACGCGGCGCCCGGGGCGGACGATGCTCGTCGTCAGCGTCAGCGGCGCCATCGGGATCGGGCGCAGCAGCTCGAACGAGAGCCGGCCGATCGCGAGCTCGGCGCCCGGCGCGACGCGCTCGAACGCAGCGGTGATCAGCGCCGCCGGCGCGCCGCCGTGCAGCGCGCGCGGGTCCCACGGGCCGCGCGCGTGCTCGGTCGGTACGAAGCGCCCGTCGTCGATCGTGAAGATGCTCTCGTCCATCGCCGGCGTCAGTCGGGCAACCGCGAGACGAAGTCGGCGAGCGCGCGCGGATCACGCAGCGGTGGTCCATGGCCGAAGCAGACGAGCGCCGGCCGCAGCGCGGCGAGCCTGCGGATCGACTCGCGGTTGCGCGCGGGGTCGGGCGTGAAGACGGCCGGCGGCTCGCGCAGGCCGCGCCGGGTGGTCATCAGGTTCATCCCGTTGAGCACGTCGCCGAGGATCAGCACGCGGTCGGACTCGCGCCAGTAGGCGACGTGCCCCGGCGAGTGGCCGGGAGCCTCGAGGACGGCGAAGCCGGCGACCTCGTCGCCCTCGCGCAGGGCACGCGCGACGGGGTGCGGCGGCCCGGTCCAGAAGCGCTGCTGGAAGCCGTTCAGCCACCCGGGCGCCTGGCTGTTGGAGATCGCGCCGGGCGTCTCCATCGCGTGCACGTCGTCGCGACCGCACCACAGCGGGATCTGCAGGCGTTCGCAGACCGCGTGGCTCGCGCCCTGGTGATCGGGATGGGCGTGGGTGAGCGCGTGCGCGGCGACGCGATGACCTTCGAGCTCGTGCATGATGCGCGTCTCGCCCTGGCGCGTCGCGGCGTCGATCAGCACGTCGTCGGCGAGGTACACGTTGATCGCGTTCGGCGGGAAGCCGCGCAGCAGGAACAGGCCGTCGGCGAGCTGCTTCACGCGCGGCGCTGCTCCCACGAGAAGCCGCGCACGGCGAGGTAGACGCCGAAGACGCCCCACAGGCCGATGACGGCGAGCGCGTCGAGATGGTCGCCGAGCGGCGAGCCGGTGACGATCGCGGCCGAGAGGCCGTCGATCAGCGGCTTGAGCGGCAGCGCTTCGGCGATCTGGCGCAGGAAGCCGGGCGCGCTCTTGGAGTCGAAGACGTAGAAGGAGATGAAGACGACGGGCAGGAAGACGGCGTTGACGTACGCGGCGGTCGACTCGAAGTTCGGGATCGCGTGGGCGAAGGCGACGCCGAGCGCGGCGAGGCAGACGACGCCGACGAGCACGAAGACGATCAGCTCGCCCCAGTCGCGCGGCCAGCCGATGCCGAAGATCAGCTTGCCGGCGAGGATCACGATGCCGATCTGCAGCGCGGTGTTCGTGACGGCGTTCGCGGCGACGCCGCCGAAGTAGGAGATCGTCGGCAGCGGCGTGCCGCGGATCCGCTTGAGCACGCCGCGCTCGCGCAGGAAGACGATGTTGTAGGCGAGCGCGGTGAACGTCGTCGACATCACGCTCATGCCGGCGATCGCCGGGATCAGGCGGTTGAGCTGGTGCTGGTTGCCGGCGAGGATCGCGCCGCCGCCGCCGAGGAACAGCAGCGGCAGCACGAAGTTGAAGAACGCGGCGCTCGGGTTGCGCCAGAACATGCGCCGCTCGAGGCGGTACTGACGCCAGCCGAGCGTGACCGCGTCAGCCATCGGCGCGTCCCTCGCCGGCGAGCGTCGTCGCGGCGTCGTCGTCGGCCGTGAGCTCGAGGTAGACGTCCTCGAGCGTCGGGCGCGCGACGCTCAGCTCCTCGAGTCGCTCGCCGCGCGCGAGCGCCGCGGCGGTGAGCTCGGCGAGCAGCGTCGTCGGGTCGTCGGTCTGGCGCTCGATCAGCCGGCCGCTCGCGTCGCGGTAGGCGACGCGGTAGTCGCGAGGCGCCGACGCCGAGCTCGCGCGGCGGGCCGATCGCGAGGATCCGCCCGTCCTTGACGATCGCGACGCGGTCGGCGAGCTCCTGCGCCTCGTCGAGGTAGTGCGTCGTCAGCAGGATCGTCTTGCCGAGCTCGCGCAGCTTGCGGATCGTCTCCCAGGCGCTGCGCCGCGCCTCGGGGTCGAAGCCCGTCGTCGGCTCGTCGAGGAAGATCAGCTCGGGGTCGCCGACGAGCGCGAGCGCGAAGTCGAGCCGGCGCCGCTGCCCGCCGGAGAGCCTGCGACTGCGCGCATCGGCCTTCTCCTGCAGCCCGGCGAGCGCGAGCACCTCCTCGACGTCGCGCGGGTGCGGGTAGAAGCTCGCCAAGTGGCGCAGCGCCTCACGCGGCGTGATGTGGCTGTAGATGCCGCCCGACTGCAGGACGATGCCGATCCGCTGGCGCAGCTCGCGCTCGCGGTGCTCGGGGTCGTGCCCGAGCACCGAGACGTCGCCGCCGCTGCGTGCGCGGTAGCCCTCGAGGATCTCGACGGTCGTCGTCTTGCCGGCGCCGTTCGGGCCGAGCAGCCCGAAGACCTCGCCGCGGCGCACGCTGATGTCGATCCCGCGAACGGCCTCGTAGTCGCCGTAGCGCTTGCTCAGCGCGTGCACCTCGATCGCGGGCGCCGTGTCGTTCACGACCCCATCATCGCAACGGGGCCGCCGTCGGCGCTGCTACCAGTGCACGCCGCGCGTGAGCGTCGCCATCGCGATCTGCTCGAACGTGGCGCGCTCCTCGTGCGTTCTGCTCGCCCCTCGCCGCGGCCGACTCGGGGAAGACGCGGTAGGCCATGTGCAGGATCCGGTCGACGGCCTTCGGCGCGAGCGCGTAGAGCGACCTCGCCGACGTGCCGAGGCGCGTGCCGATGTGCTTCGGGCGCGAGCGCAGCGCCTCGCAGATCATGTCGGCGGCCTCCTCGGGGGTGAGCGTCGGGAAGGCCTCGTACATCTTCGTCGGCTCGATCATCGGCGTGCGCACGAGCGGCATGTGGATCGTCGTGAACGTGACGCCGTCGCCGATCACCTCGGAGGCGACGACGCGCGTGAACGCGTCGAGCGCGGCCTTCGAGGCGACGTAGGCGGAGAAGCGCGGCGGGTTCGTCTGCACGCCGATCGTGGAGACGTTGACGATGTGCCCGCGAGCCGCGCTCGCGCATGTGCGGCAGCAGGCCGATGATCAGCCTGACGGCGCCGAAGTAGTTGAGCTGCATCGTGCGTTCGAAGTCGTGGAAGCGTTCGTAGCTGAGCGCGATCGAGCGGCGGATCGAGCGCCCGGCGTTGTTGACGAGCACGTCGACGTGCGGCTGGTCGGCGAGCACGCGCTCGACGAGCGTGTCGATGGAGTCCATGTCGGAGAGGTCGGCCGCGTAGACGTAGGCGGTGCCGCCGCCGGCGACGATCTCGGCGCGCGCCTCCTCGAGCCGCTCGACGTTGCGCGCGACGAGCAGCGGGATGCCGCCGGCCTCGGCGATCTTGAGCGCGGTCGCGCGCCCGATGCCGGAGGAGGCGCCGGTGATCAGCACGTGCTTGCCCTCGAGCGCCTCGCGCAGCGTGCGCCCTGGCGGACATGCTCGGCTCCATGTCGCGTTCCCAGTAGTCCCACAGCCGTCTGGCGTAGTCGTGCAGCGCCGGCGGGCGCTCGAGCGGCGTGCCGGCGAGCGCGCGGCCGGTCTGGCGCGTGTCGAACTCGCGGCACCAGCTTGATGTTCGCGAGGACCTCCTCGGGGATGCCGAGCTCGCGCAGCGCGAGCTGGCGCAGCCTGGCGCAACGGCGGCAGCGTCAGAGCAGCGAGAGCGGCCCCTTGGGCAGCGGGTCGATCAGGCGCTTGTCGACGCTCACGGCGATGCGCGGCGCGTGCGCGGCGCTCGCGAGCTCGTTGATCACCTCGTCGACGCGCTGGCGGCGCGGGTCGGTCGAGGTGGAAGGCGCTGCCGTCGAGGTTCGGCTCGTGCGCGAGGTGCTCGAGCGCGTCGGCGACCCAGTCGACGGGCACGATGTTCGTGTTGCCGAGGTCGGGCCCGACGCAGCGGCACCCACTCGGGCAGCAGCTGGCGCAGCGCGCTGGATCGCCTTGAAGAAGTAGTACGGGCCGTCGATCTTGTCCATCTCGCCGGTGCGCGAGTCGCCGACGACGATCGCCGGCCGGTAGACGCGCCAGGGCACGTACGGCTGCTCGCGCACGATCCGCTCGGCCTCGAACTTCGTGCGGTGGTAGGGCGAGGGCAGCTTCTGGCCGACGTCGAACATGCTCTCGGTGAAGCGCCCCTTGTACGTCGCCGGCGACGGCGATCGAGGAGACGTGATGGAAGTGCTCGGCGTCGACCGCGCGCGCGAGCTCGACCGCGTGCGTCGTGCCGCCGACGTTGACGTCCGTGTTGCGCTCGGCCGGCGCCGTCATGTCGTAGAGCGCGGCGAGGTGGAAGAAGTGCTCGATCTTGCCGCGCAGCTCGGCGACCTGCTCGGACTCGACGCCGAGCAGCGGCGCGCGCAGGTCGCCGATGACGGGCTGGATGCGTTTCGCGGCGGTTGCGCCGGCGACGACGGTCCAGCGGGCGATCAGCTCGTCGAGACGCTCGCGCGACGCCTTGCGGACGAGCACGTAGATCTCGCCCTGGCGTTTGTCGAGCAGCGCTCGACGAGGCGGCGTCCGATGAAGCCGGTGGCGCCTGTGACGAAGTAGGCCATCGCGTCGCAGAGCCTACCTCGAACGCGCCGGCCGCCGCCGGTCGCGGGCGCGCCGGGCACGAGCACGCGCGCCGGTGCGCGGACGGCGCGTGTCTAGGCGCCGGCCCCGGCGCCGCCGCGGCCCTCGCCGCCGACGAAGCGCGCGGCGCCGCGCGCGCCGTCTTCGAACACGTCTGGCCCGGCGGCGGCCTCGAGCGCGAGCCCGTCGGCGAGCGGCATGCCGAGGCCCGCGATCGCGGCGCGCCGGTCGGCGAGCATCGTGCGCTGTGGGAAGCGCGCGAGCCCGTCCGCGAGCTGCAGCGCGCGGTCGAGGTGGGCGCCGGGCGGGACGACCTCGGTGAGCAGGCCGATCGCGAGCGCCTCGCGCGCGTCGACGATGCGCCCGGTCAGGATCAGGTCGAGCGCGCGGCCGAGCCCGACGATCCGCGGCAGGCGCTGCGTGCCGCCGTCGATCAGCGGCACGCCGAAGCGCCGCTCGGGGTAGCCGAGCCGCGAGTCCTCGGTGGCGATGCGCAGGTCGCACCAGAGCGCGAGCTCGAGCCCGCCGGCGAGCGCGAAGCCGGAGATCGCGGCGATCGTCGGCTTCGACGGCGTCAGGCGGGTGAAGCCCAGCGGGCCCTCGTCGCTCATCAGGCGGCCGGCGAACGTCTCCTGCGCCTTCAGGTCGGCGCCGGCGCAGAAGGAGACGTCGCCGGCGCCGGTGAGGACCATCACGCGTGCCTCGTCGTCGGCCTCGAAGCGCAGGAAGGCCGCGTGCAGCGCCGCGGCGGTCGGGCCGTCGACGGCGTTGCGCCGGTGCTCGCGGTCGATCGTGACGAGCGCGGCGGCGCCGCGGCGCTCGTAGTGGACGGCGTCGGCACGCGACGGCCCGTCGGCGCTCGTCGTCTCGCTGACGGTCTCGCTCATCGGTGCATGATCGGCATCGCGAGCGGCTCGGCCGCGCCGCCGGCTACCAGCCGCCGCGCCACTGAGCGTTGCTCAGCTGCGCCTTGTGCGCGGCTTTGCGCGCTTCCTTGCGCTTGTCGAGCGCTTTCTGAAGCATGCTCATGCAGAAGATGAACAGCGGGAAGAAGACGATCAGGATGAAGCCGGCGTCGGTCACGACTTTGTCGTCGGTCTCGCCGTAGAAGCCGCGCCCGTCGTTCGTCGCCGACGCGGCCGGGACGAGCACGAACGGCACGAGCAGCGCCCACAGCGCGAGCGATGTCTTGACGCGACGCATCGCGCGAATCGTATCGGAGCACACCCTCGGCTGGCCGACAGGCCGGCCCGGAAGGCTTCTTGCTGGGCTGGCCCGGGCGCTGTGCAGATCCCTGTGACCGGCATCCTGCCTTCTGGCCGAGCCGGCCTCCGCTCTTGGATACATCGTGAGAACGCTCCGGCCGCCACGGCAGTCACCTTTGCCGGCCGTCCGGGCCGGCTGTGCGCTCAGCTTGGTATCACCAATCAGAGATGGCTCTCCTGATCGCATCGGACATGCACAAGGACATCGCGGGGCAGCCGCTGCTGCGCGGCGTCTCGTTCAAGCTCGAGCGCCGCGAGCGGATGACGATCGCCGGGCGCAACGGCGCCGGCAAGACGACGCTGCTGCGGATGCTCGCCGGCGAGGCGGCGATCGACGGCGGCGAGCTGAGCGTCGCCAAGGGCGTGCGCGTCGCGCTGCACGACCAGCGCCCGCCGCGCGAGCGCGGATGTCGCGCTGCGCGACTACCTGCTGTCGGGCTGCGTCGAGGAGCTCGCGATCGAGCGCGGCTGGCGGAGCTCGAGGCGGAGATGGCGGCGGGCGCGGCCGACGACGCGACGCTCGACCGCTACGCGCGCGCGCAGGCCGAGCTGGAGCACCACGGCGGCTACCTCTGGCGCGACCGCGCGACGGAGATGGCGCGCGGTCTCGGCTTCGGCGAGGACGACCTCGAACGGCCGCTCGACACCTTCTCCGGCGGCGAGCTGACGCGCGCGTCGCTCGCGCGCGCGCTCGCGACGACGCCGGACCTGCTGCTGCTCGACGAGCCGACCAACCACCTCGACATCGAGTCGCTCGAGTGGCTCGAGCAGACGCTCGTCGCGCTCGACGCGGCGATCGCGCTGGTCGCGCACGACCGCTGGTTCCTGGAGACGGTCGGGACGGCGGTGCTCGAGCTCGAGGCCGGGCGCTCGCGCTTCTTCCCGGGCACCTGGCACGCCTGGCGCACGGAGCAGGCGGCGCGCGAGCTGGCGCTCGGCACGCGCGATCGAGCGCCAGCAGGCGGAGGTCGCGCGGCTCGAGCGCTTCGTCGCGCGCTGGGGCGCCGGCACGCGCGCGCGCCAGGCGCAGTCGCGCGCGAAGGCGCTCGCGAAGATCGAGCGGATCGAGCGCGACGCCGACGGACGGCGCGGCGCTCGCGTTCGAGTTCGACGCGCCCGAGCGCACGCGGGCGCGTCATCTTCGAGCTGCTCGACGGCGCGCGATCGAGGTCGGCGAGCCGCCGATCGTGCTGCTCGAGCACGCCGAGCTGTGGCTCGAGCGCGGCGAGCACGTCTCGCTCGTCGGCCCGAACGGCACGGGCAAGACGACGCTGATCGAGACGCTCGCCGGCCAGCGGCCGCTCGCGGCGGGCAAGCTGCGCACCGGCCACAACGTGAAGGTCGGCTACCTCTCCCAGCACGCCGACGAGCTCGGCGCCGGCGGCGACCGGCTCGAGCGTGCTCGAGGCGACGCAGCGCGCGACCGGGCTGACGCCGAACAGGGCGCGCGCGCTGCTCGGCCGCTTCCTGTTCGGCGGCGAGCACGCCGAGAAGCCGCTCGCGGGGCTCTCGGGCGGCGAGCGGCGGCGGCTGTCGCTCGCGATCCTCGTCACGCGGCGGCGCGAACGTGCTGATCCTCGACGAGCCGACCAACCACCTCGACCTCGAGTCGCGCGAGGCGCTCGAGGACGCGCTGCGCGCGTTCGCGGGCTCGCTGCTGCTCGTCTCCCACGACCGCGCGCTGCTCGACGCGGTCGGCACGCGCACGGTCGCGGTCGAGGACGGCACGCTGCGCAGCTACGTCGGCGGCTGGCCGGAGTACGTGCGCGTGCGCGAGGAGCGCAAGCGGGCCGGAGGCGGGAGCTGACGGACCGGTCCGCATGCGGACCGGTCGGGAGCGCGCAGCGCGCTCGCACGGAGCGGCGCAGCGCGCCCGCCAGCCGGCGCATGCGCCGGCTGGAACGACGACGACCGCAAACGGGTCGAACGGGACGGCGGCGAAGAGCGCGGAAGCCGGGCCGAGCAAGAACCGCCTGCGCGCGCAGGAGCAGGCCGAGCGCGCGGTCGAGCGGCCGAGGCGGCGCTCGCCGCGCTCGAGCAGGAGCTCGCCGACCCGGCGGCGTGGGCGACGCAAGTACGAGGCGGCGAAGAGCGAGGCGCGCCACACGGCCGCCAGGCGCGCCGTCGAGGCGGCGTACGCGCGAGCTCGAGGCGCTGCTCGAGCTGATCCGCGCGAGCGGCGCGGGCGCCTAGAATCTGGCTACGTGCGAGCATGAAGCACGCCGCAACATCGCGATCATCGTCGCTGCATCGCGCTCGCCGTCGTCGCGCTGCCGGGCGGCAGCGACAGGCGGCGAGCCTGGTCGGCGCGATCCTTCTCGCTCGCGCTTCGCGTCGCTGTCGCTACTTCGCCGGCGCGCTGCTACCGCGACCACCGGGTCGACCGTCTACGGCCTCGGCGACCGCGACCGCGCGATCCTCTACGTCTCGCTCGGCGCGATCGTCGTGCTCGCTCGCCGGCTCTCGCGGATGGCTGCACTCGACGGCGCTGCCGGCACGCTGTCGAGATCGCGCTGCTCGCGCTCGTGCGCCGGCGGCCTGATGCGCGTCTACCGCAACTGGCGCGGCTACTGAGCGCCGGCGCGCCGGTCGGCCGCCCGACGTCGAGAGCGAGCGAGCGGTGACGAGCGACGCAGCGACGACCTCGCCGAGCAGCGGCGCACGCTGCCCGACCAGCCCGGCGTCTACCTGTTCCGCGACGGCGCCGGGCGCGTGATCTACGTCGGCAAGGCGAACTCGATCCGCAAGCGCGTCGCCTCGCACTTCTCGGAGCGCGGGCGGCAACGCGGCGATGACGCCGAGATGGTCGCAGCGTCGAGATCGAGTGCGTCGTCGTCGGCAGCGAGGCCGAGGCGCTGCTCGCCGAGCAGGGCTTCATCAAGCAGTACCGGCCGCGCTTCAACATCCGCCTGCGCGACGACAAGTCCTACCCGTTCATCGCGATCTCGCTCGACGAGGACTTCCCGCGCGTCTACTTCACGCGCGAGCGCCATCGCCGCGACCGCGCCTACTTCGGGCCGTACTCGAACGCCAAGCGCGTGCGCGAGCACGCTCGAGGTGCTCAGCCGAAGGTCTTCCTGATCCGCTCCTGCACCGGCGCCGAGCCGGGCCGGCGCTCGCGGCTCGCCCGTGCCTCGACTACCACATCAAGCGCTGCGCGGCGCCGTGCGTCGGCTACGTCTCGCGCGAGGAGTACCGCCGCGGGCATCGACGGCGTCGATCGACTTCCTCGGCGGGCCGCTACGGCGACGATCGAGCGCGAGCTCGAGCAGCGCATGCGCGCGGCCGCGGCGGCGCAGGAGTTCGAGCAGGCGGCGGTCGAGCGCAACCGCCTGCGCGCCGTGCGCTCGCTGCTCGAGCGCCAGCGCGTCGCGAGCGCGGCGGTCGGCACGCTCGACGCGATCGCCGTCGCGCTCGACGGCCAGCGACGCCAACGCGCAGGTCTTCCAGGTGCGCGACGGCGTGCTCTCCGACCGCCAGTCGTTCTACCTCGCCAACGAGGCCGAGCGCCGCGTCGGCCGAGGTGATCGAGGAGTTCCTGCTCCAGTACTACGAGACGGCGCGCCGTCGGTGCCGGCGCTGGTCGTCGTCGAGCGCCGACGTCGACGAGCAGCCGGCGCTCGCCGACGCGCTCGCGAGCCGGCGCGGCGGGCCGCGTCGAGGTGCGCGCCGCCGAGCGCGGCGAGAAGCGGCGGATCCTCGAGCTCGCCGCGCGCAACGCGCGCTCGCGCTCGAGGAGGACCAGCTGCAGCGCCGAGCGCCGGCGCGAGCGCCGCGCCGAGGCGCTCGACGGGCTGCGCAGGCGCTCGGCGCTCGACGCGCCGCCGATGCGGATCGAGTGCTTCGACATCTCGAACCTCGGCGGCACGCACACCGTCGCCTCGATGGTCGTCTTCGAGGGCGGCGCGCCGAAGAGGTCCGACTACCGCCGCTTCAGGATCCGCTCGCTGCGAGGGCTCCCCGACGACTTCGCGTCGATGGCCGAGGTGCTCGCGCGGCGCTATGGGCAACTGCGAGCGCCAGGTCGACACTCTCGCCGCACGACCCCGGCTACGACGCGAGCTTCGCGACGCTGCCGAACGTGATCGTGATCGACGGCGGCAAGGGCCAGCTCGCGGCCGGCCTCGAGCCGCTGCGCGGCTTTCGCGAGCGCGGCGTCGCCGTGATCTCGCTCGCGAAGCGGCTCGAGGAGGTCTTCGTCCCCGGCCGCCGCGACGCCGATCGTGCTCGACCACGCGACGCCCGAGCTGCAGCTGCTCGCAGCGCATCCGCGACGAGGCGCACCGCTTCGCGATCACCCACCACCGCGCGCGCCGCGACCGCGCGATGACGTGCTCGCTGCTCGACGAGCTGCCCGGCGTCGGGCCGGCGCGCAAGCGCGCGCTGATCGCCCACTTCGGCTCGCCCGACGCCGTCGCTCGCGGCGAGCGCGCGAGCAGCTCGCAGGCGGTGCCCGGGCTGCCGGCGAAGGTCGGGCGCGAGCTCTACGCGCACCTCCACCGCGCCGGCTGAAGCCGGCCCGGACGGCCGGCGAGGTAACTGCCGTGGCGGCCGGAGCGGTCTCGAGTTGTGACGAGAAGCGCAGGACGGCTCGGCTGGAAGGCTGGATGCCGGTCACATCCGCGAGAAACGCCGCTCGCGGCCGGATGGGCGCTTTCCTGCAACTTCCCCGCAAATCAACAGGTTCGCCGATAAAGCGAGCACAATTGGGAGCATGGCCGTGATCAGACCGCTGCGACCGCTGCTCGCCGGCTCCGATCGCAAGGAGCGCGAGGCGGCGAACCCCGCTCGGAGGAGCCGGCGAAGCCGGTCGTCGAGACGCGCCTGCAGGACCTCGTCATGATCACCGGCTTCTCCGGCGCCGGCAAGTCGACGGCGATGAACGTCTTCGAGGACGCCGGCTACTTCTGCGTCGACAACCTGCCGCCGGAGATGATCCGCTCGCTCGTCGAGCTGTTCGTCCACGAGGGCTCGAAGGTCGAGCGCGCGGCGGTCGTCTCGGACGTGCGCGGCGGCGTCTACTTCGAGGCGCTGCGCGCGGTCCTCGACGATCTCGACGCGCTCGGGCTCATCGCACCGCGTGCTGTTCCTCGAGGCCGCCGAGCAGACGCTCATGACGCGCTACAAGGAGACCCGCCGGCGCCATCCGCTCGCGCCCGAGGGCAGCGTCGCGGAGGGCGTCGCCGCCGAGCGCGCGCTGCTCGCGCCGCTGCGCGAGCGCGCCGACCTCGTGATCGACACGACCGGCATGTCGGCGGCGATGCTGCGCGGCAAGATCGCCGACGAGCTGCTGCCGCACAGAGCGGCCGGCGCGCGCTCGCGGTGACCTTCATGAGCTTCGGCTTCAAGCACGGCCCGCCGCGCGAGGAGGACCTCGCGTTCGACGTGCGCTTCCTCGCCGAACCCGCACTACGAGCCGGACCTGCGCGAGCTGACCGGGCTCGACCGCGCGGTCGTCGAGTACATCGACCGCGACGGGCGACTCGAGGAGTTCTACGGCGCCTGCACGCGCTGCTCGACTTCCTGCTGCCGCAGTACGTCGCCGAGGGCAAGTCGCACCTGGTGGTCGCGATCGGCTGCACCGGCGGCCGCCACCGCTCGGTCGCGATCGCCGAGCACCTCGCCGAGCGCTATCGCGAGCACGACGAGCTCGACGTCGCCGTCGCCCACCGCGACGTCGACAAGCGCCCGCGCGGCGCCTGAGGCGGCCGCCGAAAGCCCGGCTCGGCTGATAGCCTGCCGCTCAGCCGCGCCGGGCGACGGAGCGCCGCTCCTGAGGCCCGGCATCGTTCATTTTTGCGCTGCAGGAGGAGCTGGCAATGCCCGTACGCGTTGGGATCAACGGCTTCGGCCGGATCGGCCGGAACGTGTTCCGCGCCGCCAAGGCAGAGCGGGCGGGCGCCGAGCAATCGAGTGGGTCGCGGTCAACGACCTGACCGACGCGGCGACGCTCGCGCACCTGCTCCGGTACGACTCGATCCTCGGCCCCTACACGGGCGAGGTGGAGGTCGCGCGACGGCGCGCTCGTCGTCGACGGCGCGCGAGCTGCAAGGTGCTCGCCGAGCGCGACCCGGCGGCGCTGCCGTGGGGCGAGCTCGGCGTCGACGTCGTGATCGAGTCGACCGGCCTCTTCACCGACCGCGCGAGCGCCGCCAAGCACCTCGCGCAGGGCGCGCAGAAGGTCGTCATCTCGGCGCCCGCGACCGACCCGGACATCACGGTCGTGCTCGGCGTCAACTTCGACGAGGCCTACGACCGCGACGAAGCACCACGATCGATCTCGAACGCCTCCTGCACGACCAACTGCCTCGCGCCGGTCGCGAAGGTCGCTCCACGAGGCGGTCGGCATCAAGCACGGCCTGATGACGACGATCCACGCCTACACGGCCGACCAGCGCCTGCAGGACATGCCGCACAAGGACCTGCGCCGCGCGCGCGCGGCGGCGATCAACCTGATCCCGGCCTCGACCGGCGCGGCGAAGGCGATCGGCCTCGTGCTGCCGGAGCTCGACGGCAAGCTGCACGGCTTCGCCGTGCGCGCCCCGGTCCCGACCGGCTCGCTCGTCGACCTGACCGTCGAGTGCGAGCGCGCGACGAGCGTCGAGGAGGTCAACGGCGCGCTGCAAGGCCGCGCGGAGAGCGGCGCCGCTCGCCGGCATCCTCGCAGTACACCGAGGACCCGATCGTCTCGACCGACATCGTCGGCTCGCCGTTCTCCTCGATCGTCGACGGCGGGCTGACCGCGGTCATCGACGGCACGATGCGTCAAGGTCGTCGCTGGTACGACAACGAGTGGGGCTACTCCAACCGGCTCGTCGACCTCGTCCAGAAGGTCCTGATCGATGAGAGCCTCGACGAGCTCGACGTCGACGGGCAGGCGCGTGCTCGTGCGCGTCGACTTCAACGTCCCGCTCGACGAAGGACGGCGACGGCCATCCGCTCGTCGCCGACGACACGCGGATCCGCGCGGCGCTGCCGACGATCGAGGAGCTGCGCGCGCGCGGCGCGCGGATCGTGCTCGTCTCGCACCTCGGCCGCCCCGAGGGCCGGCGCGAGCCGGAGCTCTCGCTGGCGCCCGTCGCCGCGCGCCTGCGCGAGCTGACCGACGCGCCGGTCACGCTCGCGCCGGCGGTCGTCGGCGAGGAGCGCGAGGCGCTCGCCGAAGCAGCTCGCGCCGGGCGAGATCCTGGTGCTCGAGAACGTCCGCTTCGAGCCCGGCGAGACCGAGAACGACCCGGAGCTCGCACGCGCGCTCGCCGAGCTCGCCGACGTCTACGTCAACGACGCGTTCGGCGCCGCGCACCGCGCGCACGCGTGCACCGAGGGCGTCGCGCACCTGCTCCCGAGCGCCGCCGGCCGGCTGCTCGAGCGCGAGGTCGAGACGCTCGGCAAGATCCTCGAGCACCCGGCGCGCCCGCTCGTCGCGGTGCTCGGCGGCGCGAAGGTGGCCGACAAGATCGGCGTGATCGACCGCTTCCTCGAGCTCGCCGACGGCGTGCTGATCGGCGGCGCGATGTGCTTCCCGTTCCTCTGCGCGCAGGGCCACGCGGTCGGCGCCTCGCTGTGCGGCGAGGAGGACGTCGAGCACGCGCGCGCGGCGCTCGCGAAGGCGACCGACCGCCGGCCGCGCGAGCTCGTCGCTGCCGAGCGACCTCGTGATCGGCGAGCGGCTCGCGGCCGACGCCGAGCATCGCGTGCTCGACGGCGTCGAGGTGCCCGGCCGGCTGGATGGGCCTCGACATCGGTCCGCGCACGCGCCGCAGCGCTACGCGAGCGAGATCGCGAGCGCCGGCACGGTCTTCTGGAACGGGCCGATGGGCGCGTTCGAGCTCGAGCCGTTCGCCGCCGGCACGCGCGCGGTCGCGCAGGCCGTCGCGCAGGCGCCGGGCATGACGGTCGTCGGCGGCGGCGACTCGGCGGCCGCGCTGGCGCAGTTCGGGCTCGAGGACGCCGTCGACCACCTCTCGACCGGCGGCGGCGCGACGCTCGAGCTGGTCGAGGGCGCGTCGCTGCCCGGCGTCGCAGGCGCTCGACGGCGCGGGCGTCGCGTCGTGACGCGCGCGCACGCCGCTGATCGCGGGCAACTGGAAGATGCACAAGACCGAGCGCGAGGCCGAGGACTACGTCCAGGCGCTGCTGCCCGCGCGTCTCCGTCGGTCGACGGCGTCGAGGTCGCGATCTGCGCGCCGTTCACCGACCTGCGCGCGATGGTCGACAGCGCGCGCGGCTCGCGCGTCGCAGGTCTACGCGCAGAACATGCACCACGAGCCCGAGGGCGCGTTCACCGGCGAGATCTCCGCGCCGATGCTGCGTCGAGCATCGGCGCGCAGGGCGTCGTGCTCGGCCACTCCGAGCGCCGCGAGCTCTTCGGCGAGACCGACCGCGCGCTCGCGCTGAAGGTCCCGGCGGCGCTCGAGCCGGCCTGACGCCGATCCTCTGCGTCGGCGAGACCGAGGACGAGCGCGACGAACGGGCGACACCGAGCGCAAGCTGCGCCACCAGGTCAAGGAGGACCTCGCGGGCGTCCCCGACGAGCGGCTCGGCGACGTCGTGATCGCCTACGAGCCGATCTGGGCGATCGGCACGGGCAAGGTCGCGACGCCCGAGCAGGCGCAGGAGGCGATCGCGTTCATCCGCGCGCTCGTCGGCGACCGCGACGCCGACGCGGCGGCCAGCGTGCGCGTGCTCTACGGCGGCTCGGTCAAGCCCGAGAACGCCGCCGAGCTGCTCGCGCTGCCGGACGTCGACGGCGCGCTCGTCGGCGGCGCCTCGCTCGACGCCGAGTCCTTCGCGCCGATCGTCGCCGCCGCCGCGCGCGGCCACGGCGCCGCCGCGTAGCGATGGGCGGCGGCGTCGCGGGCCTTCCCGCTCCGTCCGTGTGCCTGGTCGTGCTCGACGGCTGGGGCCTCGCCGAGCCGGGACCCGGCAACGCGATCTCGCTCGCGCGCACGCCGGTCTTCGACGAGCTCTGGCGCGAGTACCCGCACACGACGCTGACCGCGTGCGGGCGCGCCGTCGGCCTGCCCGACGGGCAGATGGGCAACTCGCGAGGTCGGCCACCTCAACCTCGGCGCCGGCGCCGTCGTGCGCCAGGACCTCGTGCGCATCGACGACGCGATCGCCGACGGCTCGCTCGCGCGCAACGCCGTGCTCGCGGCCGCGCTCGCCGCGCGCCGGGCGCGTGCACCTGATCGGCCTCGTCTCCGACGGCGGCGTGCACTCCTCGCTCGAGCACCTGCACGCGCTGATCGCGATCGCGCGCGAGCGCGGCGTCGCGCGAGGTCGTCGTGCACGCTTCACCGACGGCCGCGACACGCTGCCGCACGCCGGCGCCGGTTACCTCGCCGAGCTCGAGCGCGACGCCCGGCGCGCGCGTCGGCTCGGTCGTCGGCCGCTACTGGGCGATGGATCGCGACCGCCGCTGGGAGCGCACGCAGCGCGCCTACGACCTGCTCGTGCACGGCGCGCGCCGCAGCATCGCGCCGCGAGCGGCGAGCGAGGCCGTGCGCGCCGCCTACGAGCGCGGCGAGACCGACGAGTTCATCGAGCCGACGCTCGTCGGCGAGCCGGCGCCGATCGGTCCCGGGGACAGCGTGATCTGCTTCAACTTCCGCCCCGACCGCATGCGCGAGATCGACGCGCGCGCTCGCCGAACCCGGCTTCGGCGACGGCGGCGAGGAGCTGCCCGGCTGGAGCGGGCGCGGCGGCGCCGCGCCGGTCGCGCACTCGCGACGCTGACGCGAGTACGAGGAGGGCTGGCGCTACCCGGTCGTCTTCGCGCCCGAGCGCCCGGCGACGACGCTCGCCGTCGTGCTCGCCGACGCCGGCGCGCGCAGCTGCACGTCGCCGAGACCGAGAAGTACCCGCACGTCACGTACTTCTTCAACGGCGGCGAGGAGGCGCCGCTGCACGGCGAGCGGCGCGAGCTCGTCGCCCTCGCCGCGCGACGTGCCGACCTACGACCACAAGCCGCAGATGAGCGCGCGCGAGGCCGCGCGCGCGTTCGTCGGTGCCTGGCGCGAGGATCGCCCGCGCTTCGCGATCATCAACTTCGCGAACGCCGACATGGTCGGCCACACCGGCGTGATCGCCGCCGCCGTGCGCGCCGTCGAGACCGTCGACGAGTGCCTCGGCGAGGTGCGTCGCCGCCGTGCACGAGAGCGGCGGCGTCTGCGTCGTGACCGCCGACCACGGCAACGCCGACCACATGCTCGAGCCCGACGGCAGCCCGAACACCGCGCACTCGCTCAACCCCGTGCCGCTGCGTCGTGACCTCGCCGGGCGTGACGCTGCGCGCCGAAGGCGGCATCCTCGCCGACGTGGCGCCGACCGTGCTCGAGCTGCTCGGCATCGACCAGCCCGCCGAGATGACCGGGCGCTCGCTGATCGAGGGGACGATCGCGTGAGGCGCGTCGAGGGCCTCTGCCTGGCGCCTGCTCGCGGACGTCTTCATCGGCGCGGGCGTCAACCACTTCGTGATGCCGCGCGCCTACGAGCGGATCGTCCCGCCGTCGCTGCGCGGCCGCTCGCGCCTGGTCGTGCAGCTGAGCGGCGTCGCCGAGATCGCCGGCGGCGTCGGCGTGCTCGTGCCGGCGACGCGCCGCGCCTGCCGGGCTCGGGTTGATCGCGCTGCTCGCCGCCGTGTTTCCGGCCAACCTCTACATGGCGCGCGAGCCCGAGCGCTTCCGCAAGATCCCGCGCTGGGCGCTGTTCGCAAGGCTGCCGCTGCAGCCGCTGATGATGTGGTGGGCGTGGCGCGCGACGCGCGACTGATGGGCGTCGGCGCCCGCGAAGCCGTCTGAAACGCTGCTACGTTCGGTTCAGGAGGACTTGGGCAGCAGACCGTCAATGTCGACCGCAACGTCACTCGAGATCGCGCCGAGCGAGCATGGAGCCTCACCGGCGGAGAGCGAGCCATCGGAGTCAGGCCAGCTCGCATGGCGCGGCCTGCTGCGCGCGCACGCCTGCCTGTCCAAGCGGCTCGACGCCGAGCTCGAGCAGGCGCACGGGCTGCCGCTGAGCTCCTACGAGGTGCTCGACCGGCTCGCCGAGTCGAGCGGCGGACGCATGCGCATGTGCGATCTCGCCGAGCAGGCGCAGCTCTCGCGCAGCGGGCTGACGCGGCTCGTCGACCGCCTCGAGCGCGAGCGGCCTGCTCGAGCGCTGCTCCTGCGAACACGACGCGCGCGGCTCGTACGCGTGCCTGACGCCGAGCGGGCGCGAACGGCTGCACGCAGGCGCGCGTCACGCACCTCGGCGTCGTGCGCGAGCAGTTCTTCGCGCGCTTCACCGAGCGACGAGCTCGCGGCGCTCGCCGACATGTGGCAGCGCATCGCGCCGTGCGCCGGCGCTGACGCGCCCGGCTGCTGACGCACCGCGCGCCGCCGACGGCGCATAGCCGGCCGAGCGCTCTCGTATCGGCTTCGCACCGTATTGCTGCGATGCCCGCCGTCTCCGGTCCCTGCGAGCGGCGATGCCCCACCTCGCCGCCGGCCGTGCCGGCGTCGATCTCGTACGTCATTCGCTCAATGAACTTGACAGATATCGACTGAGATTTTATGATCGAGATCACTACAGTCTTAATCGGAGGTAATGCAATGGCAATCATCAGATGGCAGCCCGCGAGCGAGCTGCGGGACGATCCAGCAGGAGATGAACCGCCTGTTCGGAACGTTCTTCGACACGCCGGCCGGCGCCGCGTAACGGCGTCGCCGCGCGCCGCTGGATCCCGGCGATGGATCTCGTCGAGGAGGGCGATCAGTACGTCCTGCGCGCCGACCTGCCCGGTGTTCGCGAGGACGACGTCAAGGTCGAGCTCGACGACAACGTGCTGACGATCTCCGGCGAGCGCAAGTCCGAGCACGAGGAGCGCAGCGACGGCTATCTACCGGATCGAGCGCGCATCGGGCAGCTTCGCGCGCTCGCTGACCCTGCCCGACGGCGTCGACGCCGAGCGGCATCGACGCGCAGTTCGAGAACGGCGTGCTCGAGGTGCGCGTCCCGAAGCCCGAGCAGCGCAAGCCGCGACGCGTCGCGATCAGCGTCGGCGCGAAGCCGGACGACACGGTCACCGAGCGGGACGGCGCCGAGGCCGCTGAGCGGTTCCTAGCGCGTCCGCGCGCGCGGCCGGAGGGCGGCTCACCTCGTCGTCGCCCTCCGGCTCGGCGAGCCGGTCGCGCATCGTCGAGCTGCGTCGGCTCTCGCCTCGCTGCGTGCGGCGCTGCGGTGCGCGGTGCACGGCGATGCAGCGACGAACGCGCCGAGCGACCGCGATCACCGCCGCGACGAGGCCGTACAGGCCGAACGCTTCGATCGCGTTGCCGGCCGAGCTGGCCGAGGAAGTAGGCGAGCAGGCCGATCGCGCGTCGCCCAGCGAGATCCCGCCGAGCGCGTTCCAGAGCGACGAACGAGCGCCAGTGCATGCGCGTCGCGCCGGCCAGCCACGAGGCCCACACGCGCAGGCCGAGCACGAAGCGTCCGAAGAACACCGCCTTCGGGCCGTGGCGTTCGAAGAACGGCTCGCCCGACGCGCAGCACCTCGCGGCGCTGGCGCTGGAAGCGCCCCGGCCGCTCGAGCAGCCAGCGCCCGCCCTTGCGCCCGATCAGGTAGCCGATGTTGTCGCCGACGATCGCCGCCGGCCGCCGCGATCGCGATCACCAGCTCGATCTGCAGCTTGCCGTGGCTCGCGAGCACGGCGCCGGCGATCAGCGCCGTCTCGCCCGGGATCGGCACGCCGCCCGACTCGCCCATCACGAGCACGAACAGCAGCGGATAGCCGGCGACTTCGATCAGGTGGTCGACGTTGATCAGCGATCGCGATGACGCATCGGGCCTCCGAGCATGGCGCAGCTGCCGGCGCCGACCCTGTACGCGCCTACTGCGTGTTTTCGGAGACGAGCTGCTTGAGCGCCGAGGAGGCCTGCTGCACGTCGGAGTAGACGACGTTGCGCAGCACGACCTTCGTCGGCGCCGGCGCCGTCAGCGACCACGATCGCGACGATCGCGACGACGAGCACGAGCAGCGCGAGCAGCGCCAGCACGCAGCCGGCTGCGCGCGCCGCTGCGGCGCTGCGCGGTGGAGCGCTGGCGCGGCGACGCCGCGGCGGGCGGCCTCGCGGCGGCCGGGGCGGGGCGCGGCGTGGCGTCACGGCGTCGCGCCGCGCTCGGGCTCGCTCGGCGCCGGCCGTCGCGCCGCCGGCCGAGCACGCTCGTCGCCTGCGGTCGCGGGCGCCGCGCGCGGCGCGCGGCGCGGCTCGGCCGGTGCGATCGCCGTCGCGCGCCGTCGCTGCAGCGCGCGGCCCATCTCGCGCGCCGTCTCGTAGCGCTCGCGCGGGTCGAGCGCGAGCGCGATCGCGACGGCGTCGGCGAGCTCCGGGCTGACGGCGGCGACGAGCGTGTCGAGCATCGGCGGCTCCTCCTGCTGCTGCTTGAGCGCGAGCTCGGTCAGCGAGCGTCGCCTCGTAGGGCAGGCGGCCGGAGATCAGCTGGTAGGTGACGACGCCGAGCGCGTACAGGTCGGCGCGCGGGCCGGCCTCCTCGCCGCGCGCCTGCTCGGGCGCGAGGTAGGCGGCGGTGCCGAGCACCGAGCCGACCTGCGTGATGCTCGACTGCTCGGTCGCCTTGGCGATGCCGAAGTCGGCGAGCTTGACCTCGCCCTCGCGCGAGCGCAGCAGGTTGCCGGGCTTGACGTCGCGGTGCACGACGCCGTGGCGGTGCGCGTAGTGCAGCCCCTCGCACGCCTGCTCGATGATCGCGAGCGCCTCGTCGACCTCGACCCAGCCGTCGTCGCGCAGGATCTCCGCGCACGAGTGGCCCTCGATGTACTCCATCACGATGAAGTACTGGCCCGCGCTGCTCGTCGGGCCCGGAGTCGAAGACCTGCACGATGTTGGGGTGGATGAGCCGCGCCGCCGCCTGCGCCTCGCGCTGGAAGCGCGAGACGAACGCCGGGTCCTCGGCGAGGTGCTCGGCGAGCAGCTTGACCGCGACGCGGCGCTCGAGGCGCAGGTCGAGGGCGAGGTGCACGGTCGACATGCCGCCGAAGCCGAGCCGGCCCTCGAGCGCGGTAGCGCCCGGCGATCTCGACGCTGCTCATTTGCCGGCTTCCTGCCCGCCGCCGTTCGCGCCGCCGGCGCCGCCGCCTTCGCCGGCTCGCCGCCTGCGCTTCGGCGCCCGCCGGCGCGCCGTTCTTCGCCGTGTCGGGCGCCTGCGTGCCGCCGCCCGGCCGTCGGCGTCGTGCGCTCGGTCGTGCGGCGTGCTCGTCGGCGGTGCTCGTCGTCTGCGGTCGTCGGTGTCGTCGGGGTGCGTCGTGCGTCGTGCTGGTCGGTGCGTCTTCGTGCGTGTCTGCGTCGTGGTCGTCTGCGTCGAGCGGCTGCGCGCACAGCTCCGAGCGCGCGCTTGCGCAGGTTTTCGATGCCCTCGCTGCAGCGTGTCGCGCAGGCCCGCGTCGACGCTGTGCCGGGCAGCGCGCGCGAAGTCCTGTTCGGTCTTTAGCGATCGCGCGCTTCGGTGGCCGTGCAGCTGCCGTTCGCCGCTGTCGCGCCGCCTGCGCGACTGCTTCGAAGTCGCTCTGCAGCGGCCCCGCGTTCGCGAGTCGGGATCAGGCCCTGCTCGAGCCAGCCGCACGAGACGAGCAGCGCGCACGGACGCCGAGCGCGACGGCCGCGAGCGCACGCGCGAGCAGACGGCGCGTCGTGGAGCCGAGCGCACTGCTCATTGACCGTACTCCAGGCGCTCGGCGAGCGAGTCGGGCAGGCGCGCCGCGCGGATCGCCGCTGCGGCGCCGGCGACGTCGTAGTCGGTGCGCGTGGAAGGAGGCGTCTCAGCGCGTCGAGGTCGAGCAGCAGCCAGGCCGCGCGCGGGTCGCCGTCGCGCGGCTGGCCGACGCTGCCCGGGTTCAGCAGCCACTCGCCGCTCGGCGATGTCGAGCTGCGTCGCCGCCTCGCGCGCGGCTCGCCGGTCGCGGGCTCGCCCTCCGGGCGCTCGAACGAGAGCGCGACGTGCGAGTGGCCGATCGAGGCAGACGCGGCTGCTGCTGCGCGGTCGAGGCACAGCTCGGCGAGCAGCGCCGAGAGCACGTACTCCCAGATCGGGTCGCGCGGGCTGGCGTGGTAGAGGCCGATCTGCGCGCTCTCCGCGCCCTGCGGGCTCGAGGCCGCCGAGGAACTCGAGGTTCTCGGGTCGATCACCTCCCGCGTCCACTGCGCCGCGACGCTCGCGCCGCGCGAGAAGTCCTCGAGCGGGATCTCGCCGGTGACGGCGAGGTCGTGGTTGCCGGCGAGGCAGACCGCGGCGTGCTCGCGCGCGAGCTCGACGCAGGCGTCGGGGTCGGCGCCGTAGCCGACGAGATCGCCGAGGCACCAGAGCTCGTCGGCGTCGCTTGCCGGCGAGGCCTCGAGCACCGCCTCGAACGCCTGGCGGTTGCCGTGGATGTCGGAGAGACCGCGACCTTCATCGCGCTCGCCGTGCGCGTCCGGCGCGGGTCGTACTTCGGCGTCCTCGACCTGCGTCTCCGCTGCCGCCGTACTCGGGCAGGTTCTTGATGCCCTCGCGCGTGCGCCACTTCGAGTAGTTGTCCTCCATCGCGTCGATCAGCTCGCGCATGAAGCGCGGCGAGAGGTTGACGCGCGAGACGACGACGCCCGGGCACCTCCTCGGCCTCGACCTCGTGGTCGACGCGCGCGAAGGTGACCGTGAACTCGTAGTCGGAGTGGCTGACGTTCGCGAAGTTCGCGTACACGCCGCCCATGATCTCGGGCGAGAGGTGGATGTTTATGTGGCGCTCGGCGCCTGAGTCTTCGTCGTTCACGTGGCTAGTATCGCAACCCCCGAGCCGGAATCCCATGAGCGACCGATCATCAAGCGACCAGCCAGCCGCGCCGGGCCCGCTGCTCGCCGGCTCGGAGCCCTCGCTGCAGGCGCTGCGCGAGCAGGTCCTGCGCGCGGCCGCGAGCTCGCGCCGCCGCCGGCCGGCGACGACGAGCCGTCGCTCGCGCGCCGGCGCGCGCGGCGGCGTCACGCTCGAGCGCCCGCCGCGCGCCGAGTTCGGCGACTACTCGACGAACGCCGCGCTGCTGCTCGCGCCGCGGCTCGGGCAGCCGCCGCGCGAGGTCGCCGAGCGGCTCGGCGCGGGCTGCAGGCGGCGCTCGGCGAGCGCGCTGCGAGCGCTTCGAGGTCGCGGGCCCCGGCTTCCTCAACCTGTTCCTCGGCGACGCCTGGCTGCGCGGCGCGCTCGCCGGCGTGCTCGCCGCCGGCGAGCGCTTCGGCGCGCGCGAGCGCCGCGAGCCGCGCAGCGCATCAACGTCGAGTTCGTCTCGGCCAACCCGACCGGCCCGATGCACGTCGGCCACGCGCGCAACGCCGCCTACGGCGACGCGCTCGCGCGGCATGCTCGCGTTCCACGGCCACGACGTCGAGCGCGAGTTCTACGTCAACGACGCCGGCAGCCAGGTGCGTCAAGCTTCGGCGAGTCCGTCGCGCGCGCCGGCGCGCGGGCAGCCGGTCGCCCGAGGACGGCTACCAGCGGCGACTACGTCGCCGAGCTCGCCGCGCGGCTACCCGGACGCGGCGAGCGTCGACGCGCGCCGAGCTCGGCCGTGCAGGCGGTCGCGGCTGATGGTCGGGAGAGATCGAGCGCTCGCTCGACGCGTTCGGCGTGCGCGAGCTTCGACCACTGGACGTACGAGAGCGCGCTGCACGACGGCATCGCCGAGCGCCGGTCGAGCGCGCGCTCGCGCTGCCTGCGAGCGAGCTCGGCGCACAGCTACGCGCAGCGACGGCGCGCTGTGGCTGCGCACGACCGAGTTCGGCGACGACAAGGACCGCGTGCTGGTGCGCTCGAACGGCGAGCACACCTACTTCGCGTCGGACATCGCCTACCACAGGAGCAAGCGCGAGCGCGGCTTCGAGCGCCAGATCGACGTGTGGGGCGCCGACCACCACGGCTACGTGCGCGCATGAAGGCCGCCTACGCGGCGCTCGGCGGCGACCCCGACGAGCTCGAGCTGGTGATCATGCAGCTCGTGCACCTCGTGCGCTCGCGGCGAGCGCGCGCAGATGTCCAAGCGCGCCGGCGAGTTCGTCACGCTCGACGAGCTCGTCGCCGAGATCGGCGTCGACGCCGCGCGCTGGTTCCTGCTCGCGCGCTCGCACGACACGACCGTCGACCTCGACCTCGACCTCGCGCGCGAGCGAGTCGAGCGAGAACCCCGTCTACTACGTCCAGTACGCGCACGCGCGGATCGCCTCGATGCTCGCGAAGGCCGGGCGGGAGCGCGTCGACGCGGCGCTCGCCGAGTGCGCGGCGGCCGTCGGCTTCGACGACGCGGCCACGCCCGACGTGCCGCTGCACCCCTCCGAGCGCGCGCTGATCAAGCAGCTGCTCGCCTTCCCCGTCGAGCTCGCCGAGGCGGGCGAGCGCCGCGCGCCGCACCGGATCGCCGCCTACGCGCTCGAGCTCGCGCAGGGCTTCACGGCCTTCTACCGCGACTGCCGCGTCGTCGGCGCCGAGCCGGGCGCCGTCGAGTCGCTGCGCCTCGCGCTGTCGCGTCGCGAGCCGCCGCACGATCGGGCGCGCGCTCGACCTGCTCGGCGTCAGCGCGCCACAGGAGATGTAGAGCTTCAGTCGAAGCGCTCGAGGTCGGCGTCCAGGCGCTGCGCGTCGGCCGCGCTGAGCGCCGGCGAGGCCGCACCGGCGCCGGCCTGCGCGCGCGCGTGCGCCGCCAGCGCGGCAGCAGCACGGCGAGCGCGGCGAGCAGCACGAGCACCGCCGCGAGCGGCACGAGGTACGCGGCCAGGTCGAAGCCGCTGTCGCTCGGCAGCGCGAGCACGGCAGGCCCGTACTGGCCGACGAGCTCGTGCTTGATCGCGCTTCGTCCTTGCCTTCGTCGATCAGCCTCTGGATGAACGCGCGCTCGCGGTCGGCCTGCGGGGACTCGGCGACCATCAGCGGGATCTTGCACGTGACGCACATCACCTGCCGTTCGATCTGCGGCAGCGACGCGCGTGGCGCCGCCTGCGCGACCGTCGCCGAGCCGGCGCACGCGAGCGCGAGCAGCGCGACGAGCGCCGCGGCGAGCAGGCGGCCGCGCGCTGCGCGCCGTCGTGCGCGCGCGCTCACGAGCTCTGCGCGAGCGCGATCGCGCGGTCGAGGAACGCCTGGTCGATCTCGCCGCGCGAGATCGCGACGATGTCGCCGTCGCGGTCGATCACGAAGCTCTCCGGCAGCTGATCGGTGCCGTAGGAGTGCGCGAACGCGCCGTCGTTGTCGCGCAGGTTCGGGTAGGTCAGGTGGAAGCGGCGGACGAAGCCCTCCGAGTCCGGCGATGCGTCCAGGTACGTCACGCCGAGCACCGTCGCGCCGGCGCGCTGCAGGCGCGCTGCGCGCGCTCGAGCAGCGGCGCCTCGGTCTGGCACGGTTCGCACCACGACGCCCAGAAGTTCAGCACGACGACCTTGCCCTTCAGCGCCGCGAGCGAGCTCTTGCCGTGCCCGCCGAGGATCGGCAGCAGGCGCGCCGCCTGCGGCGCGCGCGGGTGCTCGCCCTGCGCGACGCGCTCGTCGAGCGTGCGGCTCGCCGATTTCGCCGTCACGCCGTAGATCAGCAGGCCGATCACGCACGCGCCGGCCAGCGTCACGAGAATCGGCAGCAGGCGGCGTCTCACGGCCCCCAAGACTAGAGCGCGGTCGCGTAAGATCAGCCAGGTAGCTGACGCGTGCGGCGGTAGCTCAGTTGGTAGAGCGCGAGCTTCCCAAGCTCGAGGTCACGGGTTCGAGGCCCGTTCGCCGCTTGCAGGATCGAAGCCGCATTTGGCTCGCCAGAGCCGAATATACGTCCTGCCCAGCTGGGAGAAGCGGCGGACGAGCCCGGGCCGGCTGTCCCCAGCCGGGCGCGAGGGCGAGATCGAGCGGGTCGGAAAGCGATTCGGTCGGCCGCGGTCGCAGTGGACCTCTGCCTATAGTGCCGTCGCAATCGATCAGAGCCGATCCTGCGCCAGCATGGCTGCTGCCGGCGCAGGCGCAGCAACGAACTCGCCCGAGACGCGAGCCGGAGGACACGCTATGAGGATCACCGATGTCGACGTCTTCTACCTGGCCGTGCCCGACATCGTGGCGCAGGCCGACGGAACGCAGGACACGTTCCTGGTCCGGCTGAGAACCGACGCCGGGCTCGAGGGTTGGGGGGAGTCCGACGCCTCGCCCCTGGTCTGCGCTGCGTGCTACTGCTGCCCGCCCTCGCACGCCAACATCGTCAACCTGCGCAGCACGCTGTTGGGAGCGAGCCTCGACAGCGTCGACGATCTCCATGCGATTCGCTCGGGCGCGCTGCGCCGGGCGCTCGACATCCAGCAGGTCCATCACGCCTTCAGCGCCGCCGACATAGCCATGTGGGACCTCCTGGGCAAGCGCCTCGAGCTGCCGGTCTACAAGCTGCTGGACGGGCTCGGCGCCCGTGCGATGCCCAAGCGGCCTTACGCTTCGGCGCTCTTCGCGGAGACGCCGGAGGCGACTCGAGAACGCGGGGTGCGGATGCGCGAGCTCGGGTTCTCGGCCGCCAAGTTCGGCTGGGGGCCGATCGGTCGGGGCGGGCGCGAGCAGGACGTCGCGCTCGTGTCGGCGGCGCGCGAAGGCCTCGGGTCCGATGCGCTGCTGCTCGTCGACGCCGGCTGGGCGTGGGGCGAAGACGTGCCGACCGCCCTGCAGCGCACACGGGACTTCGCCGGGTTCGACGTCGGCTGGTTGGAGGAGCCGCTGCTTCCGGAGGCCATCACGCGCTACGGCGAGCTCACCGCGAGCTCTCCGGCGGTGCCGATCGCGGCGGGGGAGAGCAGCGGGCGCGTTCGCGATGCCGAGGACTTCATCGTCAACGGCGGGATCGGAGTCGTCCAGATCGACGCCGGCAGGATCGGCGGGATCACCGCCGCCCACGCCGTTCGAGGACTGGCAGAGGACGCCGGGATCTCCTACGTCAACCACACGTTCAAGTCGCATCTGAGCCTTGCCGCCGCACTGCACAGCTTCGCCACCGTGGAGCGCTTCGAGCTGCTCGAGTTCATGTTCGAGGGAACGCAGTTGGCGACGGGTCTGATCAGCAACCCGCTGCAGCTCGACGCCGACGGGAAGGTGACGCTGCACGAGATGCCCGGGCTCGGCGTCGATGTAGATCGCGAGACCGTGCGCCGATACCTGAAGCCGATCCAGATCAGCGTCGCCGGCGTCGAGCTCGAGCTCGGCTCGCAGGAGCCCTGACGGATCGCCCACAGGCCGCGCTTACGCGGCCGAGGCAGCGAATGCTCAGAGCGTGAGATCGTGCGCGCTGAGGATCTCGCAGCCGTCGTCCGTCACGCGCATCACCCGCTCGACGCGCACGCCCTCGTGCTCGCCATACAGGCCCGGCTCGATCGCGATCACCATTCCCGGCTCGAGCGGCGTGGCTGACCCGGGGACGATTCTCGGCAGCTCGTGCGAGGACCAGCCGATCCCGTGTCCGACGTGATGCGGGAGGTCCGGTAGGCGCTCGCGCACGATCGTGTCGAGCGCGCCGGCATGCACGCCGGGACCGATCGCCTCGATCGCCGCTTCCAGGGCGTCGAGCGTCCGGCCCTGCGCCTTGCGCGCCCACGCGGAGGGCTCGCCCAGCGCGACGGTCGCGCAGCAGTCGCCCCACACCCCCTCGTAGCGGGGCTGCACGTCGTACAGCACGAGCTCACCGTCGGCGATCTGCAAGAGCCCGGGCTGGCCTCCGATCTGCGCGGTGCGCTCCCCGACGACGAGATCCTCGACGATCGGCGTCGGCGCCCCGGCGCGCCGGTCGATCGCGCGCTGGACGGCCGCGTGCAGCGCGAGCTCGCTCTCGCCGGCCCGCAGCGCTTCGCGCAACGCGCGCTGCGCGACGTCGCACAGCTCGATCGCGCTGCGCAGCAGCTGGATCTCGTCGGGATCCTTGACCGCACGCGCGCGCAGGACCGCTGCGCCCGCGTCGACCCACTCCGTCGCGTCCGCGAGCAGCCCGATCGGCACGCTCGACGCCTCCACCGCCAGCTTCATCCCGGCCACGAGCGGCGTGAGCGCCGCTCGTGCGTCGGCTAGCCGGTCGAGCTCGCCCGGCTCGGGCGTGGGGAGGCGGACGAGCTCCACGCGTTCCTCGACGTCCGGCGCCAGCTCGACGTCGTCTGCGGCGATCAGCGTCAGCGCGCCGTCGTTGCCGGCGAGCACGAACGGACCGAGCGCGAAGCTCGCCGGGACGGTCATCGCCGCACCGACGTGCCCGGTCAGCCACGCCACGGTCGCCGGATCGGCGCCGAGGAAGCCGTCGGCCGCAGCGCTGCGAATCAGGTCGGCGAGCGCGTCGTGGCGTCTGGCCATCAGAACGTCGCGCTCAGGCCGCCGTCGACCGTGATGACCTGGCCGGTCATGTACGTGTTGGCCGGGCTCGCCAGCCACGCCGCGCACGCCGCGATCTCCGCCGGCTGGGCGGCCCGCCCCAGGGGGAGCCGGCCGTGGGCCGCATAGAAGTCCCTGAAGAGCGGCGCCTCGAGCTCGTTCGCGCCGTCGACGATCGACATGTCCGTCTCCACGAAGCCCGGCGCCAGCGCGTTGGCCAGGACCCCCGTCCGGCCGAGCTCGATCGCGAGCGTTCGCGTCGCCTGGTCCAGGCCGGCCTTGCTCACGTCGTATGCGAGCGAACCCACCTCGCCGAGTCGCCCGTGGATCGAGCTGATGTTCACGATTCGCCCCCAGCCGCGCTTGACCATCTGCGGCGCGAGCTCGGTCATCAGCGCGATCGGTGCGTGCAGGTTGACCTCGAGGATGCGCGCGTACTCCGCGAGGGAGAAGCCGAGCACGGGTGTCCGCGCCGAAATCCCCGCGTTGTTGACCAGCACGTCGATCTCGCCGACCTGCGCGTGGATCGCGCGGAGCAGATCGCCGCGGGCCTGCTCGTCTCCCAGGTCGCAGGCGTAGCGCGCCTCGCCCTCACGAGACGGCGGCGGCTCTTTGGAGACCGCGACCACGCGCGCCCCGGCTTCGGTCAGGCTCCGGGCGATCGCTTCCCCGATCCCCCGGCTGGCGCCGGTCACTAGCGCGATCCTGCCCTCGAGCTCGCCGGCGCTCAATGGAGCACCGGCCCGAGATTGCGTTCGATGATCTCGCGAATCTCTGCGGCGCTGCGCTGCAGCGACATCAGCGGCAGGCGATGGGTGAGCGCCGAGACGCTCACTGCCCCGGAGGGCATCGACGGCGAGTCGAGGAACAGCGGGAAGGCGATGCAGTTGATCGCGAGCTCGTTCTCCTGGTCGTCGAGCGCATAACCGCGCTCGACGGTCGCGCGGAGGTCCGCCAGGAACCGCTTCGGCTCGACGAGTGTGTTCGGCGTGCGCGCCTCCAGCGGGCCGAAGCGCTCGAGCAGCTGCCGATCTCCGAGCGCCGGCAGCTGATGCGCGAGCAGCGCCTTGCCGATGCCCGTGCAGTAGGCCGGGTTGCGCCCGCCGATCGTCGACGTCATCTGGACCCCATGACCGGCGGAGACGACCTTCGCCAGGTACACGATCTCGGTGCCCTCGAGCTCGCCGTAGTGCGCGGTCTCGCCGTAGGTGTCACTGAGCTCCTGCAGGCAGGGCTCGAGCAGTCGCGCCTCGCGCCTGGCCTCGGCGTGAGCATGGCCGAGACGGACGAACTCCGAGCCCAGCACGTAGCGCCCCTGGCGCGGGTGCGAGGCGAGCCCCGCCTTGACGAGCGCCGCCAGGGCGCGATGGACACTCGACTTCGGCTCACCGACGATTCCCGCGAGCTCGTCGAGGCTGACGCCATCGGGGTGACGCGCAAGCTCCTTGAGGACCATCAGGGCCCGTTCGGTGCCCCCGCGCGTGCGCTCGACCGGCGCCGCGCTCTCGCTCGGTGAGCTCATTTCTTGATCATAGAACGCGCTTCCGCCGAACGGATCAGCTGCCGAGGGTTGACAACATTTGGCGCGCTTGACAGGATCGCTTTCCGGCAGGCAGAAGCACTTTCCAAAAAACGGGACCACGATGAACGCAATCGTCTGGCATGGGGGTTCGGATCTCCGTCTGGAATCGCTCCCAGCTCCGGCTGCCGAGCGCGATCAGGTGGTCCTCGACGTCGCTCTGGCGGGCGTCTGCGGATCCGACCTGCATCCGATTCGCGGCGAGAGCGGACCTCGTCGACCTCCGCTGATCCTCGGTCACGAGGTCGTCGGGACGCTGCAGGACGGCGGACAGCGCTACGTCGTCTTCCCGTTGGTGACCTGCGGCGTCTGCCCTGCGTGCCGGCGCGGCGAGGAGAACCTCTGCCGTACCCGCGGGCTGCTCGGCCTGGATCGCCCGGGGGTCTTCGCCGAGCAGGTCGCGGTTCGCCGTGACTCGCTGATCGCGATCCCCGACGGCCTCGAGGACCAACTCGCCGTCCTCACCGAGCCGCTCGCCACGTCGGTCTCGACCTTGCGCGTCGACGGCCTCGGTCGAGGTGACCGCATCGGCGTGCTCGGCTGCGGGCCGATCGGGCTGCTCGCGATTCACGCCGCTCGCCACGCGGGCCTCGAGGTGGTGGCGGTCGAGCCGCTGTCCGCGCGCCGGCGGCACGCTCTGGCGGCCGGCGCGCAGGAGGTGCATGCAGAGCTCTCCGCGCTCGAGGGACGCGAGCTCGACGGGATCATCGACGCCGTCGGGGTCAGCGACACGACCGCCGCCGGAATCGCGGCGGTCAGGCGCGGGGCGACTGTCGCCGTACTCGGACTCGGTGCCGAGCAGGGCACGATTCCGCTGGCGCAGATCGTCCGCGACGGGGTGCGCGTACGCGGCCACTACGCCTACACGCGCGAAGACTTCCAAGCCGCCCTTGGGCTGCTCAGCGAGGACCCGCCAGATGCGGGATGGCTGAGCTTCGTGGCCCTGGGCGATACCGCTGCGGGGATTCGGGAGCTGATCGAGCATCCGGAGCGCAACACGAAGGTGATCTTGGAAGTCGATCGACGAAGTTCGAGCAGCGGAACCCAATGAGAGGAGTAGTCAAGATGGATCGTCTGTTCATCCGTCGGGCCCCAGCGGCGCTAGTCGTGGCGGTGGCGGCCTGCGCGCTCGCGCTGAGCGCCTGCGGTGGAAGCTCGTCGAGCTCCACCGGCAGTTCCTCGAGCGCATCCTCGCTGTATCCGACCGGGCGGGCGATCCCGACCACTCCGGTTCACCTCACGATCTGGTGGTGGGGCGAGCAGGAGGCGCACAACGCCTCCAAGTGGATGGCCGAAACCGTCGCCGCCTACGAAAAGCTTCACCCGAACGTGAAGATCTCGACGGTCCTGCAGACGACCGAAGGTCTCGTGCCGACGTTTGACACGGCCGCGGCGGCCCACAAGGGTCCGGACATCCAGTACTTCTGGGGTGGCATCAACACGCTCGAACCGGCGTGGAAGGGTTACATCCGGCCGGTCTCCGACTACCTTCCGGCCTCCGAACTCCCTCACCTGAAGAACGCCGAGGAGGACACCTACGAAGGCAAGGTCTGGAGCATGCCTTGGTACCTGCAACCCTCCTTCCCGGTGCTCTATCGCAAGGACATGCTCGCGCAGGCGGGATTGCAGGCGCCGAAGACGTGGCAGGAACTGCTGAACGTGTGTGACGTGCTCAGCGCGAAAGGGATAACCCCGATCAGCGGGGGTATCAAGGACGGGTTCTTCGCGGCCTGGCTCTACACGATCATCGGCGCGCAGAACGTCTCGGCCGCCGAAGTGCTGGCCGCCGACACCGGCAAGCAGAGCTTCGCCTCGTCGAGCCAGGAAGCCTGGTGGGTTCGCCTGCAGCAGTTGCGCGAACACAAGTGCTTCAACAGCGACATCAACTCGCTGGAACTCTACCAAGGCCAACAGCGCTGGAGCCAGGGCAAGGCGGCGATGACGGTGATCGCCGGCTCTGACACGCGCAAGTTCGTCGAATCGGTCGGAGTGTCGAAGGTCGGCGTGATGCCGATGCCGCAGTGGGCGAACGGCCCCTACGCCGGCAAGCTGGGCTCGACGTCGCAGACGCTCGGGATCACGAAGACCAGCAAGTACCCGCAGGTCGACGCCAGCTTCCTCGAGTTCGCGCACACGCCCGAACGGATGAACGCCTTCTACCGCATCACAGGCGCGATCCCGGCTGACGATCGATTCGACGGATCGCAGATCACGCTGCCGCAGCTCAAGCAGGTCTTCGAAGACACCAAACAGTTCTCGCCGGTGCTGGAAAACTTCGTCCCGGCAGAACTCGTGAGCAAGGCGATCATCGCCCAGGCGCGCACTGCTGCTGGGCGGTACGGCGACGGCGAAGCAGTCCGCCGAAGCGACCGAGCAGGTCGCCAAGCGGCTCAGGTTGACCCAACCGGAAATCATCGGCGACCTCGAAAAGTGGGCGCAGACCTACCGTTGAGCGCGACATCGCGTCCGGCTCCGCCGGGCGCGCCCGCCCAGCCGAGCGCCGGCGCGGCCCGCAGGCCGCGCCGGCGCGACTGGGGGCCGCTGCCGTGGATCGCGCCCGCGGTGATCGTGATCCTCGCGATCTTCGCGTACGGGCTGGTCTCGCTGGTCGTCACCGCGCTGCATCGCCAGGGTCACTTCGTCGGCACGAAGAACCTCGGGCTCGTCCTCGAAGACCCCGAATTCAGAACCGCGATCTCACACAACGCGCGGCTGCTGCTGGCGGTGCCGGTTCTGATCGCACTGTCGGCGCTGCTCGCGATCCTGCTGTTCGAAGGGCTGCGCGGATGGCGCTGGCACCGCTCCGTCGTGTTCCTTCCGTATCTGCTTCCGATCACCGTCGTCGGGATCGTCTTCGGCCAGCTGCTGACGCTCAACGGGCCGGTCAACACGGCGCTGCGCACGCTCGGGCTCGGCGGCCTCGCGAAGGACTGGTTCGGCCAGCCGCATTGGGCGCTGTGGACGCTGACGGGTGTGATCATCTGGAAGGAGCTGGGGTTCGGAGTGATCCTGTTCCTCTCGCGCCTGCTGTCGCTCCCGAGCGAGATGTTCGAGGCCGCGCGCCTGGACGGCGCGCGCTTCTGGCGCCTGCACGGCCGGATCACGGTGCCCCAGCTCGGCGCCGTGATCAGCTTCTACGCGGTGACCGAGGCGATCACGATGGTCTCGTGGGTGTTCAACTACGTGTACGTGATCTCCAACGGGACCGGCGGCCCCGGCAACTCGACGACCGTCGCCGAGCTCTACATCTACCAGACGGCGTTTCCGTTCAACGCCCGTGAGCTCGCCGCCGCCGCCGCGCTGCTGCTGTTCGCCGCGACGTTCGTCCTGATCATCGTCTTCTTCCGCCTGATCCAGCGCCCCGGGAGGGTCAGTGTCGCCCGCGCGTAGGCTGCTGCGCACGCTCCCGGGTCATGTCGTCTTGTGGCTCGTCACGCTGAGCGCGCTGATGCCCATCTACGTGATGGTGACCGGTGCGTTCAAGACCCAGTCGGCGTTCCTGGCGCAGCCCTTCGCGCTGCCGACCTCGCCGACGCTCAACGGCTTCAGCTCGGCGCTGTCCTCCGGCTTCGGGCGCTGGGTGCTCAACTCGGCGATCCTCACCGGCGGCTCTGTCGCGGTCACGCTGGCGCTGGCGTCGCTCGCCGCCTGGGGCTTCGCGCAGCGCAGCTTCAAGGGGCGCGACACGCTGCTCGCGGCGCTCGTCTCGCTGATGGTCGTCCCACCCGTCGTACTGGTGATCCCGCTGTTCGCGCTCGGCAGCAAACTGAACCTGATCGACACGTACGAGTACGTGATCGTGATCTACGTCGCGTTCATGCTGCCGTTCTCGATCTACATGCTGACGAACTTCTTCCGCACGATCCCGAAAGCGCTGATCGAGGCCGCGCAGATGGACGGAGCGAGCTCGTTCGGAGTGTTCCGTTCGGTCGTGCTGCCGCTGTCGGCGGCGCCGCTGGTGACGCTCTGCGTGGTCAACGCGCTGTGGGTGTGGAACGAGCTGCTGATCGCGCTGATCTTCCTCAACGACGAAACCCACCGCACGCTGATGGTCGGCATCACCGAGTTCCAGAGTCACTACAGCCTCAACGTGCCGACGATCATGGCGGGGCTGAGCCTTGCCTCGCTGCCGATCGTGGCGCTGTACCTGTTCGGCCAGCGGTTCTTCGTCAGGGGCCTCGTCGCCGGCGCGATCAAGGGAGAGTGAGAGTCATGGCCGAGATCGAGTTCGATCACATCACCAAGCGCTATCCGGACGGGACCGTCGCGGTCGACGACCTGTCGCTGACGGTCGCCGACGGCGAGTTCCTGATCCTGGTCGGTCCGTCCGGCTGCGGCAAGTCGACCGCGCTGCGGATGGTCGCGGGCCTCGAGGACGTCAACCGACGGGCACGATCCGGATCGGCGAGCGCGTCGTCCAGCGACGTGCCGCCGCCGGACCGCGACATCGCGATGGTGTTCCAGAGCTACGCGCTCTACCCGCACATGACGGTCGCGCGACAACATCGCCTTCCCGCTGAGCGATCGGCGGATGTCCAAGCGCGAGGAGCGCGAGCGGCGGGTGAGCGAGGCGGCAGAGCATGCTCGAGCCTCGAGGAGCTGCTCGATCGCAAGCCCGGCGCAGCTCTCCGGCGGGCAGCGCCAGCGCGTGGCGATGGGGCGCGCGATCGTGCGCGAACCCCAGCGCGTTCCTGATGGACGAGCCGCTGTCGAACCTCGACGCGAAGCTCCGCGTGCAGATGCGCGCCGAGCTCGAGCGACCTGCACGCCGCCTGGGCGTCACGACCGTGTACGTGACCCACGACCAGGTCGAGGCGATGACGCTGGGCGATCGCATCGCGGTGATGCGCGACGGCGAGCTGCAGCAGGTCGACGTCCCCGCGATCTCTATCGCCACCCGCGCAACACCTACGTCGCGGCGTTCCTCGGAAGCCCTCCGATGAACTTCCTGAACGGGCGCGTGGGGGAGGGGCGCCTGAGCGTCGGCTCGACCGCGGCGGACGCCCCGGCGCACTGGCCGGCGGCGAGCGAGGAGATCCTCGTCGGCATCCGACCCGAGAGCCTGGCGCTCGACTCCGAGGGCGCGAGCGGGCTGTCGTTCGCGGCCGTCGTCGAGCTGCTCGAAGACCTCGGCGCGGAGACGATCGCCTACGTGCGGCCCGACGGCGCGCCGGTCGCGGAAGTGTCCGATCGCCCGATCGAGCTCCAGGGGACGCTCGCCCTGCGCCTTCCGGCCCGCGTCTCACTGCGGCTCGGCGAGCGGATCGCCGTCAGGGCGGAGCTCTCCGAGGCTCACCTGTTCGATCCCGTCGGCGGCGACTCGCTGCTCGAGCGCGCGGCATGAGGTTGGCAATGGTCGAAACCGAGGCCGGGCCTCGAGCGGTCGTCGAGCGCGAGCAGGCGCTGTTCCCACTCGAGCTTCCCGCCGGGCAGACGCTGACCGACGTGATCGAGCGGCGCCTGGTCGCGGAGCCTGCGGCTGGCGCCGAGCCGCTGCGCGGGGGGCGCCTGCTCGCGCCGATCCGGCCCGGCAAGATCGTCGCGGTGGGGCTCAACTACCTCGACCACATCAGGGAGACCGGCCTCGAGCGCCCGGCGCGACCGCTGATCTTCACCAAGTTCAGCACCAGCGTGATCGCCGACGGCGAGGCGATCGTGATCGACCGCACGCTGACCGAGCGAGTCGACTGGGAGGTCGAGCTCGCCGTCGTGATCGGCAGCCGGATGCGGCGCGTCGATCGCCTGGCGGCGCTCGACCACGTGTTCGGTTACACGGTCGCCAACGACGTCTCGGCGCGCGACCTGCAGTTCAGCGACGGGCAGTGGGTTCGCGCCAAGAGCCTCGACACGTTCTGCCCGCTCGGGCCGGTGATCGTGACCGCCGAGGAGGTCCCGGACCCGCAGGATCTGGCCCTTGCGACGAGAGTCAACGGCGAGACTGTCCAGGACTCGAGCACGGCCGAGATGCTGTTCGGCGTCGCCGAGCTGCTCGAGTTCTGCTCGCACAGCTTCACGCTCGAGGCGGGCGACGTCCTGCTGACCGGCACTCCGTGGGGCTGCGGCGAGTTCATGTCGCCGCCGCGTTCGCTGCACGGCGGCGACGAGGTCGAGGTCTCGGTTCAGGGCATCGGCACCCTGCGCAACACCGTGCGCGAACTGGACGGCGGATGATCGAGGCGCTCGCTGCTGCCGGCGGAGCGCTGACCGATCCTGAGATCCTCGAGAGCTACCGCCGCGACCAGGCGCCCCAGTTCCTGACCGCCGGAACGCCGGCGGCGGTGGTCCACCCGCGCACGACGGCGGAGGTGCAGGCGGCGATCCGAGTGGCCGCCCGTCATCGCGTCCCGGTCGTCGCGCGCGGCGCCGGCTCGGGCCTGAGCGGCGGCGCCAACGCGATCGACGGATGCATCGTTCTGTGTCTCGACCGCATGGCCGAGGTGCTCGGCGTCGACGGCGCGTCGCTGACGGCGACGGTCCAGCCGGGCGTGATCAACGCGGCGCTCGGAGCCGCCGCGCGCGAGCACGGCCTGTGGTACGCACCGGACCCGGCCAGCTACGAGTTCTCGACGATCGGCGGCAACGTGGCGACCAACGCGGGCGGGCTGTGCTGCGTGAAGTACGGCGTCACGCGCGATGCCGTCCTCGGCCTCGAGGTCGTGCTCGCCGACGGGCGTGCCGTGCGCCTCGGTAGGCGCACGCGCAAGGGCGTCGTCGGCTACGACTTGGCCGGGCTGATCTGCGGCTCGGAAGGCACGCTCGGCATCATCACCGAGGTCACCGTCAGATTGCTGCCGCCGCCGGGCGCGGCGAGCACGCTCGCCGCCAGCTTCCGAGAGCTCGCAGGCGCGGGCGAGGCGATCGCACGTATCGCGCGTGAGCTGCAGCCCTCGCTGCTGGAGCTGATCGACGGCGCGACGGCGCGTGCGGTCGAGGACTTTCAGCCGATGGACCTCGATCGGGACGCCGCCGCGCTGGTGTTCGCCCGCTCGGATGCGGGACGGCAGGAGGGGCCGGTTCAGGTCGCGCTGATGGCCCGCTGCTGCGAGGAGGCCGGGGCGACGCTGATCGCCACGTCCGACGAGGAGGCCGAGGGGCGGATGCTGATGGCGGCCCGCCGTCTGGCCCTGCCGGCGCTCGAGCGTCAGGGCAGGGTGCTGCTCGACGACGTCGCGGTCCCGCTCGGCGCGATCCCGGCGCTCGTCGCGGGAATCGAGGCGATCGCCGCCGAGCACGGGGTCCTGATCGCGACGTTCGGGCACGCCGGCGACGGCAACATGCACCCGACGATCGTCTACGACCCCGATGATGCGGGAGAGCGCGTCCGTGCTCGAGCCGCCTTCACCGCGATCGTCCAGCTCGCGCTCGATCTCGGCGGAACCGCCTCGGGCGAGCACGGGGTCGGTCTGCTCAAGCGCGATTTCCTCGCACGCGAGCTCGGCGAGGCGCTCGAGCTCAACCGCACGATCAAGGACGCGCTGGACCCCCTCGGGATCCTCAATCCGGGCAAGGCGGTCTGAGCCGTGGTGGCGGTGGTTGGGGTCGAGGCTCTCAATCAAGCCTCCCGCCACGCAGCCGTGCAGGCGATCCCGCAGGCTCGGTCGGGTCCCCTGCCTACGCCGGACCAGCGAGCTCGTCAAGCACGGCTTGGGTCTCGGTGAGGCTTGAGGTGAGGATCTGCTTGGAGACCTCGAGCAACTGGAACATCCGGGGATCGCGGACTTTGTAGTAGACGCTCGTGCCTTCGCGGCGACCCTCGACGATGCCGTGCTTGCGCAGCACGCCGAGGTGCTGGGAGGTCCCGCTTGAATCCATCCGCAGCTCACGCTGCAGATCGCCGACCGTGCGCTCGCCGTCTTTGAGCAGCTCCAGGATCCGTACCCGCACAGGATGTCCGAGGATTCGGAAGAACTCGGCCTTGATCTGGTAGACCGCGCGGCGCTGAACGGCGCCGGCCGCCGCGCTGTGATCAGCCTGACCCATCTTCGGCATCCTTATAAACTTATCAGGCAATCAGGTTACGTCCGTCGCAGCGCCCGCGAGCGTGCCGCGCGCTCGTGCATGAGTCCGAGCAGCGCGTCTGCGATCTGCAGCGGACTTGGCGGACACCCGGAGATGCGCAAGTCGACAGGCACGATCTCCTCCAGCGGGCCGGCGAGCTGCGCGGGGTCTCCGAGCACGTTGCATCCGATTGCGCAGTCGCCAAGCGCTGCGACGAGGCGCGGCTCGGGCATCGCCTCATACGCGCGGCGCAGCGGCTCGACCATGCGCGTCGTGATCTGCCCGGTCACCAGCAGCACGTCGGCGTGGCGCGGGGAGGCGACGATGTTCAACCCGTGTCGCTGAAGGTCGTAGAAGGGATTGGCGCTCGCCGCAAGCTCGTGCTCGCAGCCGTTGCACGAGCCGGCGTCGACGTGGCGCAGCGCGAGCGAGCCACCGCGAGTGACCGCGGGAAGCGCGATCTCGCGGCGAGCGTGCTGCAGGCGTTTGAGCAGCACGAACATCTCGCTCAGCGGTCCGCGCAGGCGTAGCAGAGCTCGAAGCTCTTGTTGATCAGCGGGAAGTCCGGCAGCAGGTTCTCGCGCGCGGCGTGCGCTAGCACGGGCCAGTTCGCGAAAGAGCCGGTGCGCAGGTGAAGGCGCCTGATCGTGCCCCCGTTGTGCTGCACGACACAAACGGTCTCACCGCGCGGGCTCTCCACGCGCGAGACACCGACTTCACTTGCCGGGACGTCGAGGCTCGTGACGCCACCGGGTGAGATGTTCTCGCTCAGCAGCTCCTCGAGGATCGCGAAGGTCTGCTCGAGCTCGACCTGGCGAGCGTCCAGGCGCGCTGCGACGTCGCCGCTGTCGTTCGCCGGCGTCACAGCTGCGAACTCGCGGTAGTGAAGCCGCGGGCTTTCGCTGCGCGTGTCCTGGCGTACGCCGCACGCGCGCGCCGACGGGCCGAGCGCCCCGAGGCGCAAGGCGTCCTCGCGGCTCACCCGCCCGACGTCGCCAAGACGGTCCTGCAGCGATCCGGCGAATCGCAGCTCGCGCCACAGCTCGCGCTCCTCGTCGGCGAGGGCGCGCAGCTCTTCGCCGGCCGGCCGGGCATCGACCGGGCCGATACGCAGTGCGCTGCCGGCGAGCGTGATCACGCCGAACAGGAAGCGGTGCCCGGTGAGGCGCTCGTTGAGCCGCTGCGCGCGCTCCTTCAGCGCCGCGAAGGCCATCGTCCCGGGCGCGAAGCCGACGCCGGCGCAGACGGCGGAGATGTCGTTCAGGTGGTTGTAGAGCCGCTCGAGCTCCAGCAGCAACGTACGCGCGCGCCGCAGATGCGCATCTGGCGCGAGACCAAGCGCCGACTCGCACGCCTGCGCGTAGGCGACCGTGTTCGTCACGGCGCATGCGGCGCAGGCGCGCCCTGCGTAGGCGAGCCCGTCTGTGAGCGGGCGACCCTCGGCGGCGAGCTGAAGCCCGCGATGCTTGTAGAAGAGCCGCAGGTCGAGGTGCAGGATTCGCTCGCCGACGACGGTGAAGCGGAAGTGGCCCGACTCGATCACCCCCGCGTGGATCGGGCCGACGGCAACCTGGTAGGCGTCGTGACCCTCGACGGGGACGGTCCATGCCGCCGGCTCCGGCGGATGCTCGATCAGCGGGCGCAGCGGCTCGTGCCCGTCGAAGCGCAGACCGTAGGAGTCGTGTGCCTCGCGCTCGTCCTGGGCGGCCGCCGCGAACAGGTCGACGAGCGTGTCGATGCTCCCCCGCGGGGCGAGCGCGCTGAGCACGTGCTCACGACCGCCGCGGGCGAACACGCAGCTGACTCGAAGCCCGCGCGAGTTCTTGCCGGCGAACAGTCCGCAGAAGCGCCAGCCCGCCTGCGCCTGCCGTTCGCACGCGGCGCGCCATTGCCGTGAGGCGACTTCCTCGACACGCGCCGGTGCGAGCGCGGAGAGGACCTTCTCCGTGCCGGCACTCACGCGATACCGCCCATCAGCGTCGCGCCGGCATGAGCGCCCACGAGCAGGTACGCGCCGCCGAGCAGCGCCAGCAGGCCGAGCGTCACGCCGGCCGTGAGCCGGCCCGTGAGGCGCACGGTGCGCCCGGAGCGCCGGCCTGCGCCCACGGCTCGTGCCGGCGAGCGCCTCGATCAGCGCGTGCGCCAAGCCGAGGAACCCGAGTGCCATCAGCACCGCCGCGACCGCGACGATCGCGAGCTGGTGCGCCGCGAGGCCGCCGGCGAGGATCAAGAGCTCGCTGAGGAACAACGGCGACGGCGGCAGCCCGCTGAGCGTGCCGAGGCTGACCCCGACGCCGGCCGCGACCGGTCCGCTGAGACGGACCAGCCCCCGCGGCGGCCCGTCCGCAGTCGCGGGCTCGTGACGCAGCAGCGGGATCGCCGTGTAGAACCCGAGCGACTTCGCCAGTGCGTGGCCCGCCAGATGGACGAGCACGCCGATGGTCGCCAGCGGCGAATGGAAGCCGATCCCGAGCGCGAGGATCCCCATGTGCTCGAGGCTCGAGTACGCAAGCAGGCGCTTCCACGGCATCGGACGCCACAGGAACGGGATCGCGAACGCGAGCGACGCGAGGCCGAACGTGAGCATCAGGTCATAGCCGAGCTGGCCCGTGGCCGCGCTCTCGAGCGACAGGACGACTCGCCACGCGATCAGCATCACCGTCGGCAGCAGCGCGGCGGAGAGCAGCGCGCTGACCGGCGGCGGCGCCTCGCTGTGTGCGTCCGGCAGCCAGTTGTGAACCGGCGCCCAGCCGATCTTCGCGGCGAGCCCGACGAGGAGCAACACAAGCGCGAACAGCGCCGTTCGGTGAGAGAGACCGTGCGCGTGGGCGGCGATGCTCCGCCAGTCGAGCGTCGCCAGGTCGCCGCCATGCGGCGCCAGGCCGGCGAACAGGATCAGGATGCCCAGCAGCGCGACGGCTAGGCCGAACGTCGTCAGCACGAGGTACTTCCAGCCGGCCTCGAGCGCGTCTTGCTCCCGCTGTAGGCGACGAGCAGCGCCGAGGCGCCGGTCGTCGCCTCGATCAGCAGCCACGCAACGCCGAGGTTCTTGACGAGCGCGAGCGCCAGCAGGGTGGCCCAGAACAGATGAAAGGCCGTGTAGTACCAGGCACGCGCCCGGCGAGCCGTGAACAGGCTCTTGCCGTGGCCGGCGAGGTAGGCGGGCGAGACGATCGCGCTGCACCAGCCGACGGCGGCGATCACCGCGAGAAAGGCGGCGCCGGCGCGGTCGAGCACGAACCACGAACTGTGCAGTCCCTGCGAGCCGTGCGTCGCGCCGAGGGCGCTCGCGAGGAGCGCGAGGACGAGGCAGGCGCTCGCGCTCAGCATGTTGACGCGATCCGCACCCGCCGGCGTGCGCGGCAACCGCACGAGCAGCGCCGCGAGCAGCGGCGCGCCGACGACGGCGATCAGCAGCGCGTCAGTCACGAAGCGACTCCAGCAGCGAGCTGTCACCACTACCGAGTTGCTCGTGGATCTTCGTTGCGAACGCCGCCGCGACCGCGACGACGACGAGCAGGTCGAAGACGAGCCCGAGCTCGATCACGGCCGGCAGGCCGCCGGCAAGCGACAGGCCCGCAAGGTAGATGCCGTTCTCGGCGACGAGGAAGCCGAGCGCCTGGAACAGCACCGCCCGGCGCACGAGCGCGATGACGATGCCAAGCGCGAGCGTCGCCACGGCGGCGTGTTCGACGCCGGCGCCTGCCAGGCCGAAGCGCGGGATCAACTGCTCCACGGCGAGCGCGATCGCGACGGCGAGCGCCAGACGGGCGAGCGCCGGAGGCTCGGTCGCGATCAGACGCTCCTTGGGCGCGCGCCTGACGGTGAACAGCAGCAGCGCTGGTAGCAGCAGCGCCTTGACGATCAGGATCGCCCCGGCGATGACCAGCGCCGTCGAGGTGTGCGGCTGGCGCGTGAGCGCGTAGACGCCGAGCAGCAGCGACTGCCCAGCCACGAGCGCGATCGCCACCGTGCGTCGGCGCACGACGATCACGGCCAACGAGCCGATCACCAGCCCCCACGAAACGGTGCCGCTCATCCGCCGCCCCCGACGAACCAGCTAGCGAGGCCCAGCAGCGACAGCGCCGCGCCGAAGCCCAGCAAGAGCGGCACGCGCAGCATCCGCATCTTCGCCTGCACCGTCTCGCACACCGCCAGCCCGACGCTGAGCGTCAGCACGCCGCCGCCGAGCACTGCGAGCTGAGCGGCGAACGGGCCCGGATGCGGGATCACGAGCTCGCACGCGAGTACGAGCACGATCCAGTGCCGCGCGGCCGCGGCCCACTGCAGGTACGCGAGGTCGCGCCCGGCGTACTCGAGCAGCGGCCCCTCGTGGACCATCGTCAGCTCCAGATGCGTGTCCGGGTTATCGATCGGCTGGCGACCGGTCTCGGCGAGGATCACGAGGCAGAAGGCAAGCGCCGCCGCCCAGTGCGCCGGGCGCGACCATACCCACGAGATCCCCGCGGCGTGGCTCATCGACAGCAGATCGGTGCTGTGCAGCGGCAGCGCGAACAGCAGCAGCACGAGCAGCAAGAGGCCCTCGACGAACACCGAGAACATCAGCTCTCGGGCGGCGCCCATCAAGCTGAAGGCGCCCGCCGTGTCCCACGCGGCCAGCGTCACCGCGAAGCGCGCAAGCGCCAACAGCCCCACGAGCACGAGCGCGTCGTGGCCCAACCCCCATTCCGGCGCGTGCCCACCGATCGGGACCAGCGCGAGCGCCATCAGCGTGCTCGCGGCGGCTAGCCCGGGCGCGAGCACGTAGATGAACGTGTGGGGCTCAGGCGCGACGCCGCTCTTGCCCCATAGCCGGCGAAGCTCGCGGTATGGCTGCAAGACCGATGGTCCGCGCCGACCCTGCATCCGCGCCTTCAGGTGCTGGATCAGCCCGACGATCGCAGGCGCCGCGAGCACGCCGCCGACCAGCTGCACGACGCCCGCGATCAGGGTGGGAAGGCTCATCCGAGCAGCCCCAGCCGCGCCAGCGCCAGCAGCAGGCCGAGCAGCGCGAGCAGGTAGAGCAGATACGCGCGCAGGCTGCCCGACTGCACGCGGCGCGCCACGCCCGCGGCGCGCAGCGCCCCGCGCGAGACCGGCCCGTAGAGCAGCGTGTCGAACAGGTGCGGCACCTCGGCTCGATACACGACCGTCTGCGCGACGTTCGCCGTCGTGACCACGCGCGCATCGCGCCGCGGCCGCAGGAGCGCCTCCAGCACGAGCCGCAGCGGCTTGGTGAACCCGGCGGACGTCCATGCCAACCCGGTTGGCGTCGGCTGACCGCAGATCCACGTCGGCGACGGCGCCGCGCGACGAGCGCCGGCGAGCCGCGCGAGCACGGTGACGAGCGCCACGAGCGCCAGCGCAAGCGCGAGCGTCGGAAGCGAGCCCGTGCCCGGAATGTCCAGCCCCGGCGCTTTGTGCAACGTGGCCCGCGCCGGGCCGAGCGCGGCGAGCGTCGGTAGGAGCAGTCCGGGCAGCGCGCCGAGCGCGACGCACGCGCCCGCGAGGAACACCATGCTGGCGCGCATCCCCGCCGGCACCTCGTCCGCTTGCGCACACTCCGCGCGTCGCGGGAGGCCGAGCAGCACGAGGCCGATCACCTTCACGAAGCAGTACACCGCGAGTGCGGCGGTCGCCGCCAGGCCGGCGGTCACGAGCGCGCCGGCGAGCGAGACCCCGAGGCGGCTCGCCACGCCGAGGTGCAAGAGCGACTGCAGCGTCAGCCACTCCGAGGCGAAGCCGTTCAGCGGCGGCAACCCGGCGATCGCCATCGCGCCGAGCGCGAACGCCGCGCCGGTCCACGGCATCCGCCGCAACAGGCCGCCGAGACGGTCGAGCTCGAGGCTCCCGACGGCCTTCGCGAAAGCGCCTGCGCCGAGGAACAACAGGCCCTTGAACAGAGCGTGGTTCAGCGCGTGAAGCAGCGCCGCGGCGAACGCGATCGCGCTCCACGTCGGCTCGCCGACGTCGCGGAAGACGAGCGACGCCCCTAACCCGAGCGCGACGATGCCGACGTTCTCGATCGAGTGGAACGCGAGCAGCCGCTTCAGCTCGTGCTGCATCAGCGCGTACAGCACGCCGCCGAGGCAAGACAGGACGCCGAGCGCCAGCAGCGCGATCCCGACCCACAGCCCGGGCGGGGCGAGCCACTGGAACAGCGCGCGGATGAGCCCGTAGAGCGCGAGCTTGATCATCACTCCCGACATCAGCGCCGAGATGTGCGCCGGCGCGAGCGGATGCGCGCGCGGCAGCCATGAGTGAAACGGCATCAGCCCGGCCTTCGTCGAGAAGCCGACGAGCGAAGCGCACGCGACGAACGCCGCCAGACCGCCGCCCAGCGGAGCTCCGCCCAACGCGCCGTGCTGCGCCAGCACGAGGATCGACACCCACACGCCGGCGCCGCCGATGTGCGTGATCGCGAGATAGACGAAGACGCCGTGGCGGGCCTCGCGGTCCTGGCGCGCCACCAGGATCGCGCCCGCCGGGACCAGGCTCATCAGCTCCCAGAAGCCGAGGAACGTGCTCGGGTCGCGAGCGCACACGAACCCGAGGAGCACGAGCAGGAAGACGCCGGTCACGACCGCGAGCGATCGCCCCGACCAGTCCGGCTCCAGGGCGTCACGCGCGAACACCGCCGCCGGCGCCCCGACCGCGGCGATCAGCACCAGGAAGAAGCCGCTGAGACCGTCGAGCCCGAACGCGGGGTGCACCTCGCTGTGAAACGCAGCGCCGACGGTGTGCCCCGAGAACAGCACCAACGCCCCAGCGATGCCGAGCAGAGCGACCCCGATCGCCTGCGCGGTCAGGCCCGCACGCACGAAGCGGCCAGCCGCGGAACCCAGGGTGCCGGCAGCGACCGCCACCAGGCCGGCGGCAACAAGCGCCTGCGTCGCCGTCAACAACTTTGCCCGCGCGCCAGATCCTGTGCGCTCATCCGAGCGTGTCCGTCAGAGGCATCGTCAGTCCCAACTGAGGTGCTTGACGTGACGGTAGGTCTCCCACGCATCGGCGAGACGGTCGAAGGCGTCCTCGGTCAACGGACCGGCGGCCATGAGCAGGGCGACCGCGGCATCGAGCGTCGGCGGATCGCTGTGCTCCAGCAGAGCCCTCGCCGCCACCGTTGCGCCGGGACCGCCAGCAAGGACACTCCGGGCCAGCCGAACCTCATAGCGCTCGGGGTTGGAGGCCTCAACACCCGACGCTCTCACCGGCATCGCCGGCCCGCCTGCTCCGCCGAGCGCCGCACGCTCTCGTCGATCGACCAGAGCGCTGCCACCGCCCGCGCCAGACGCCGCAGCGCAAGCTGCTGAGCGCACAACGCGTCATCCGCCTCACGGCCTTGCAGCGCGAGGCAGACATCGCTCAGCAACTTGCACAGGTCCTCGCGGTGACGCGCCCAGGCGTACTCGTGGTCGAACGCTGCAGGACGCTGGCACAAGGCGCCCGCCATCAGTGCGCCGCTTGCGCGCGAGCTGACGGCCGCCTTCAGTCGCTCGTCATCCTCGAAGGTTCTGATGAGGAGCAGATCGTCCAGGCCCTGCACGGTCAGCCACAGTGCGACAGCCAACTCGAGCCAGCGTGCGCGAAGGGCGAACAGGGCATCGACGCGCAAGCTTCTATCGCCGTCGCGCACCGAGGCGAGTGCGATCGCCTGCACCGGTGGCACGATGCTCAATGCCCTGCCTAGCCAGAGGCCGAGGTGATCTCGCCGCGCATCGTCGAGGAACGTCGCTCGCCGTCCGCGTGCCGCCGCGCCGACCTCGCAGGTGAGCGCTTGCAGTTGCCCCACGAGCGCCGCCGGTTGCTTGTTGCCCACGCGTGAGCCGCCGCCGCTCACGCTCGAGCCCATCGCGATGCGGACCGCCAGCGAAGCGAGCTCGACTGCGTCGTCCTCGAGCGTTGCGAGCGCCTCGGCGCGATCGGCGCTCGCGGCAAGCAGCGCCTCGATCGCGCCCCGTGCTCCTCGTGCGGCCCGTGAGACCGCTGGGCGATTCACCCGCATCGAAAGCTCGCCCGCATTGATCTGGCGCTCGGCGTCGGAGAGCGCCTGCTCCAGGCGATACAGCAGATGCAGGCGACGCTCGCCCGCCACCGGCCCGAACGCTTGCCAAACCCGCGCGCTGCACTCGAGCGACACAACTGCGGATCGAAGGGCCGAGCGACGGCTCGCACGCGATCCTCTAGGCAGCGTGAATAGATCGCGCCGCACGACGCCGAGGTGCTGCCTCGCGCTCCTCGCCACGCGCGGCGGCGGCAAGTCGCGTCCCAGCAGGTCGCCGAGAGCAACCTGGCTCCAGAGCTCGCCGAACGCATCGCGCCAGCCCGTCGCCGCCGGGCGCGTGCTCTGCATCCGCTCACGCCCTGCGCCCGAGAGGCCGAAGGGAGGACGGTGGGACTCAGACGAACTCGAGGACAACCCAACCTCCGACACGAGTAACCTTATTGATCAACGATCTTCTAAGATTACGATACAACAGCGGGCACGATCCAGCGCACGGCACGCTCGCAGTCACGAATCGGTCCCTGATGTCACTTCTTGACGGCCACGAGCAGGACGCGAACTCCGGTCTCGCAACCGGAGCGCAAGCCATCCGCCGAGCCGACATCCGTGCGCGTTACGGATCGAGGACCGTGGTCCGACGCGATGCGCACGTGCCGAGCGCCAAGGAAGGATCATGCGGTGGACCCTCCACGCTGTGCGCGTTGCGGTGAGCCGATCGGCGTGTACGAGCCGATCCGAATCCTCCGGCCGGACGGGACCGAGCGCGTGGGCTCGTGGCTCGTGCTCCACAACGAGCTAAAGAGGGAGCATCGCGTCTTTCACGAAGACTGCTCCGCCGAACCCGGAGCCGCCGATTCCTGATCGAGCGTTCTTCGATCTTGGCGGAGATGACAGCGCGAGGCGCCAGGGCAGCCACATCTATGCCAGCCTACTCAGGCTCTACACCCCAGACTCTCACGCCGTCTGCGCCGAGGGGCGATGTTTGGCGCCCGACGACCACGGCGTGTCCGGGGGGAGTCTCGGCGAGGGCCGCCCGAGCTCGAAGCCCTGGCCGCCTTGAATAACGGCTTCGACGTGCACCTCGCGCCTGTCGATCTCGCGCAGGAACTGCAGCGTCTCCACGTCCTCGATCCCCTCGGCGATCACGAACGCGCCGGTCTGATGCGCAAAGGTCGCCATCGCCATCAAGACGGCCCGCGCCCCCGGCTCCTGCGCTGCCGCGACGACGATGCTGCGGTCGATCTTGACGAACTCCGCATCGATCTGGCGGAGCATCTCAAGCCCGGAGTTGCCCGTGCCGACGTCGTCGATCGCGAGCCGGAAGCCCTGCTCACGCAGCCGGTTGAGGCTCTTGATCACGGACGCTGTGCGCCCGCCGATGCGCTCGGTGACCTCGATCACGATGTCCTGTGGCGAATATCCGACCTCTTCGAGCGCATGCCGCAGCCAGTCGCCGTTCTCGGCGTCCAGGTCTAGCGTCAGCGGCGCGAGGTTGAGGAACAGCAGCACGCCGGGGTCGAGAGCAGGCGCTGAGCGCAAGGCGCTGTGAATGCAGAGCACGTCGAGCGGATGCACGCGCCCGAGTTGCTCGGCGACGTCGAACGCCTCGGCCGGCCCCGAGAGGCCGTAGGAGGGATCTGGGCGCATCAATGCCTCGACGCCGAGCAGCGACTCGTTCTGGAGGTTCCAGATCGGCTGAAAGACGCTCGTCACCCGTCCCTCCTCGATCAACCTGCGCACCGCCTCCTTCTTCTCCGCGCTCGTCACGACGACGCTGTCGCGAATGTCCTCGAAGTGTGCGACACGCCCACCCCCTCGACGCTTGGCCTCATACAGCGCCGAGTCGGCCTCGGCGCGCAGCGTCTCGGGCGCGATCCCGGCTCGCAGCGCGCTGACGCCGATACTGACCTCGACGCCCGCCTCGCTCAGGTCGCGCCGCAGCCGGCGCGCGACGGTCCGTGCGCCGTCGGCGTCGGCGTGCGCGAGGAGCATTGCGAACTCGTCGCCCCCGATGCGGTACGGGCGGTCGCCCGGCCTGCCCGCGCGCATGACCGTTGCCACGCGCTGGAGGATCACGTCTCCGTGCGGATGGCCGTGGCGGTCGTTGATCTGCTTGAAGTCATCGACGTCGAGCAAGGCCAGCGCCAGCGGGTCGCCGTAGCGCACTGCGGACGCGACGGCCTGGGGGAACTCGTCTTGGTAGGCGCGCTGGTTGGGCAGGTCGGTGAGGCCGTCGCGCGTGGCCCGCTGCAGGACCATCCGGTGCTCGCGCATCAGCTGGCGTCCGCCGAGCAGATAGAAGACGATCGCAACCGCGAGCAGGCCGAGCCCCGCGACCAGGCCGAGCAGGGTGCGCACTTCGCTTACGTGCGCGTCGTAGACGCGATGGTCGTAGGTGATCTCGTAGACGTAGCGTCCGCTGGGCAGGTTGACCGGCGCGACGAACTCGAAGTCGCGGCGGTCCCGACGCGGGTCCGCCTCGCGGCCGGCGTACGATCTGCCGTGCAGCAAAGCGGCTTCGATTCGCGAATCGGCATCGGTCGTGCCGAGCAGAGCGTTGTCAGAGCTCGCCCGAATCACGTGGCGCTGATCGATCAGGATCGCCTCTCGCGTGCCGGGGCGCTGCGCGACACCGTCGAGCAGGCGGTCGATGTCGAGCAGCCCGTCCGCTGTGCCGACGGCGCGCGTGCCCTGCAGTTCGAAAGCCTTGACGTCCGCGCGCTGAGATGTCGCGTATTCGCTGATCTGCCGATTCGCGAGGTTGTGTTCGAGCACGAGGAACGCCGCGATTGCGACCAGCGCGAAGGCGAGCAGCGTCGTGATCGCAAGGCGTGCGCCGAAGGCAAGGCCGGAATCGTCGCCGTGGGCACGAGCGCGAAATGCTCGCCAGCGCATCGCGGGCCGGCGCGCGAGGGACCACGCGGCGCTCATGGACGAGAAGACTTCTCAGCGATCGACATGTGGTTGCGTCGGTCGCCGAGCGGCCGGGCATGAGCTGGGCCACGACCATTCGTCCACATGTTGGAAATCTGAGGGCCGGGCGGCCGAGCTGCTCAACGTCACTCCTCTGCTACCCGCTTGAGCCGTGCTTGCAGTCCACGTTCCCGCACCGCCGGCGTCGATCGAAACAATAATAAGACTCAATCCTATGTTAGAGTGCGGCGTCGATGAGCCCGTCCGCCACCCGCCCGCTCGCTGCGCTGCTCGCGCTGGTCTCGCTCGCCGCGCTGCTCGCCGGCTGCGACGGCAACTCGCTGTCGGGATCCGCGAGGGTCGGCGGCGCGGGTGGGGGAGCCCGCGGCGCCCGCCTCGACGTCGTCGCCGGCGAGAACTTCTGGGGCAGCATCGCGACTCAGCTGGCCGGCGAGAAGGCGACTGTGCGCAGCATCATCGTCAACCCGGACACCGACCCGCACAGCTACGAACCGACCGCGCGCGACGCCCGCGTGATCGCCGGCGCGAAGATGGCGATCGTCAACGGGATCGGCTACGACCGCTGGATGTCGCAGGAGCTGCAAGCGAGCCCGTCGAGTGGACGCGTCGTGCTCACGGTCGGGGACGTGCTGGGGCTGAAGGACGGCGACAACCCCCATCAGTGGTATTCGCCGACCAACGTCCACAAGGTGATCACTGCGATCGTCGCCGACTACGACAAGCTCGATCCGGCTGACGCGGCCTACTTCGCCGCCCGCGAGCAGAGCTTCGAGACGCAGGGGCTCGCCCGTTACAACCAGCTGCGGCGCGAGATCCGCTCGAAGTACAAAGGCGTCCCGGTCGGCTACAGCGAGAGCATCTTCCAGCCACTCGGCGAAGACCTCGGGCTGAAGCTGCTGACGCCGTACAGCTTCGCCAAGGCGATCGCCGAGGGCACCGATGTAACCGCGCAGGACAAGCAGACCGTCGACGCTCAGGCACAGAACCGCGAAATCAAGGTCTGGGTCTACAACAGCCAGAACGTCACGCCCGACGTGCAGCGCGTGACGTCGATCGTCAAGGCTCGGCACATCCCGATCGCGACCGTCACCGAGACGCTCTCGCCGGCGTCCGACAGCTTCGAGCAGTGGCAGGTCGCAGAGCTCGAAGCGCTCGCCTCGGCGCTGCACGCCGCGACCGGGCGCTGAGCGCGCCGCCGCGCTACGAGCGCGCGCGCGCCGCCCAGCGCTCGGCCCACGCGTCGAGCGGCGCGTAGACCTCGAGCAGCCGCCGCCCCTCGGCGCTCAGCCCGTAGCCGTCGCCGGCGTGCTCGACGATGCCCGCGTCGCGCAGCTCCTGCAGGCGCTCGTTGAGCACGCTCGAGGAGACGCCGCCGCAGCGCTGCTGCAGCGCGCGGAACACGAGCCGCTCCTCGCGCAGCTCCCAGATCAGCCGCAGCGACCAGCGGCGCCCGAGCAGGTCGAGCAGCGCCATGATCGGGCGGCCGCTCGTCGACCCGCGCACCGGCTGTCCCGGAGCCGTCGGACGCGCGCGCGTCACCGCCGCCGCCTTGCGCTTCGAAAAGCGAAGCGGTACCGTCTCTGCTCTTGAAAACGAAGCACGACGAGGGGAGCGTACCGCGATGAGGAACGACGACGCCCGCAAGCCACGAATCGAGCCGCTCGAGCCGCCCTACGACGACGAGCTCGCCGTCTCGCTCGCCAAGTGGATGCCGCCTGGGAGCTCGCAGGAGCCGCTCGCGCTGTTCCGCACGATGTTCGTCAACGACGAGCTCGCCAACCGCATGCGCCCGCTCGGCGCCGGCATCCTCGGTTCGCGCGCGAAGGTCCCGCCGGCGCTGCGCGAGGTCATGATCCATCGCACGTGCGCGCTCACCGGCGCCGAGTACGAGTGGGGCGTGCACGCCGTCGCCTTCGGTCGCCCGCTCGGCCTCGGCGACGAGCAGCTGCGCTCGACCGTCGACGGCTCGCACGAAGACGCCTGCTGGAGCGCCGAGCAGGCGAGCGTCTTCGCGCTCGCCGACGAGCTCCACCGCACGAGCGCCGTCTCCGACGAGCTCTGGCGGCGACTCGCCGAGACGTTCGAGCCCGCGCAGCTGATCGAGCTGCTCGTCACCGCCGGCTGGTACCACACGATCGCCTACCTCTGCAACGGCCTGCGCGTCGCGCGCGAGCCGTGGGCCGAGCGCTTCCCGCGCTGAGCCCCGCCGCCGCGACTCGCCAGCCGCTACGCGCCGTTGTAGGAGGCCGGCGGCGGTGGATCGTCGCGAATCGCCGCGATCTCGGCGAGCAGCGACTGCGGCGAGGTGCCGCCGAGCACGCGCAGGCGCGGCAGGCGGTACGCATCGCCGTCCGGAGCCGCCCAGCCGGGGACGACCGTCGTCGAGCCCTTGAAGCCCGCCGCCCTGACCTCGGCGATCACGCTCGCGTCGTAGTGGCCCGACGGGTAGCAGAACCAGTTGACCGGCACGCCGTAGCGCCGCTCGATCGTCGCGCGCGCGCCCGCGACCTGTTCGCGCAGCTCCTGCGCGTCGAGCGTGATCAGGTCGGCGTGGCTGATCCCCTGCGTGTCGAGCTCCCAGCCCGCCGCGATCAGGCCGCGCACCTCGTCTTCGCCGAGGCCGCCCTGCGACGGCGGCAGTCCCGTCAGCTGGATGTTCTCGTCGCCGACCCACCCGAGCGAGCGCAGCACCGGCAGCGCCTTCGTGAACTGCGAGTCGTAGCCGTTGTCGAAGCTGATCACGATCGGTTTGCCGTGCGGCAGCGAGACGCCGCGGCGCCAGTACGCGTCGAGCTCGTCGAGCGTCACCGACGTCCAGCCCGCGTCCTTCAACGCGTGCATCTGCGCCGCGAACTCCTCCGGCGCGACGTACAGGCCCGGGAACGGAGCGCCCGCCGGCGCCGGCGCGATCACGTGGTACATCAGGATCGGCACGCGCGCCGTTCCCGGCCGGCCGGTCGCGACGCCGCCGCCACGCCTCGCCGTCGCCGAGTCGCTTGCGCCGGCGTGCGCGTGTCCATGCGCGCCGCCCGTCGGCGCGCGCCGCGCGCCGGTGCCGCTGCCCGAGCTGCCCGACCCGCCCGAGCCGGCGAGCGCGACCGTCAGCACGACCGCCAGCGCGAGCGCCGCGCCGATCAGCGCGAGCGCGGATCGGCGACGGCGACGGCGGATCGCGCGGCGGCGCTCCTCACGACGCGCGCGCAGCGCCTCGCCGTCCATCGTCTCCGGTCCCGGCGGGGTCGTCTGTGAGCTCGCGCATCTCGCCGCAAGGATACGCGCCGGCCGGCGGATCGGACCGGCCCTTTATGAGACTCGTTCTCGAATATCTGTTAGCCTCGAATCATGCCGCAAGAGCGCAACGCGCCATCGGCAGGGCCGAGCGTGACCGGCCCTGCAGCCGCGTCGAGCGACCCCGACGAGCCGACCTGGGCGGCTCACGCCGCGCGCGCGCTCAGCGACGCCGGCTACCGCCGCGGCGGCGCGCGCCGCGCGATCCTCGAGCTGCTCGACGAGCAGACGTGCGCGCTCTCGGCGATCGAGATCGAGCGCGCGCTGCTCGAGCGCGGCCGCGAGGTCTCGCGCGCGAGCGTCTACCGCGTGATGGACGAGCTCGAGGAGATCGCGCTCGTGCAGCGCGTCGAGATCGGCCAGGGCATCGTCCGCTACGAGCCGCTGCGCCACGGGCCCGGCCATCACCACCACCTCGTCTGCGACAGCTGCGGGCGCCTCGAGCCGTTCACCGACGACGGGCTCGAGCGTGCGATCCGGCGCCTCAGCGAGCGCCTGCCAGTGCAGGTCTCCGAGCACGAGATCGTGCTGCACGGCGCCTGCGAGTCCTGCGCCGAGCGCTGAGCCGGCGCCCGTCGCTCAGTCGCCGCTGAGGTTCGTCGGCAGCGGCTGTCCGGCCGGCGGCGGGTCGTCCTTCAAGAGCTGCGGCACCGTCACGAGGCGATAGCCGCGGCTGCGCAGCTCGTGGATGATCGTCGGCAGCGCCGCGATCGTCTGCGAGCGGTTGCCGCCAGCGTCGTGCATCAGGATGATCGCGCCCGGTTTCGCGCCTTCGAGCGCGTTGTGGACGATCACTTCGACGCCCGGCTCCTGGTAGTCGTCCGTGTCGACCGTCCACAGCACCATCAGCATGTGCATCTGGTGCAGCAGGTGGAACGTCGTCGTGTCGAACGACCCGTACGGCGGCCGGAACAGCGTCGGGCGCGGCCCGCCGAGCAGTTCGATGCGCGCCGCCTGTTCGAACAGCTCTTCGTGCTGGTCGTGCGCCGAGAGCTGCGCGAGCATCGGGTGCGTCTCGGTGTGGTCGCCGATCACGAACCCCTGGCGGATCTCACGCGCCGTCGAGGAGCTGAAGTAGCGCAGCTCCTCGCCGATCACGAAGAACGTCGCCGGCACGTGTTCGCGTTCGAGGACGTCGAGCACTTCCGGCGTGTACGGGCCCGGTCCGTCGTCGAACGTCAGCGCGATGTCGTGTCCCTGCGTGCCGCCCGCGCGCACGAACGGCGTGTACGCGAGCACCGAGCTCACTGCTTTCTTTTCGACTTCCTGCGTGTCGAGCACCGGCTCGGCCGGCTGCTTCGCCGCGTGCGCCGAGCTTGCCCGTGTCCCGGCCGAGGCGCCGCCGCCACCACCGCCGCCCGAGCTGAGCACGACGGCGAGCACGACCACGAGCGCGACGACGACGAGCGCGGCGCCGAGCCGGCGGCGGCGGAAGCGCGCGTCGGTGCTCGGCTGCAGATGCTGAAGCGGCGACTGCGCGACCTTGCGCGCACGACTCGACTCGTCCTCGAAGTCCCAGTTCCAGCGCCTGCTCATGCGCGGATGCTAGAGGCCGGCACCCACGTGCCGACGCGGCCGCGCCGCGTCGGCGGCGCAGAGCTGCTCGGCGCGCGGCGACCGGCGATACGTTTACGGGGGTGGGCAATGGGGTACTCGCTGTTTGTCGTTGCGCGCGAGCGACCTCGAGAAGCGAGCGAAAGCGGCTCGCGGACCGGATCGTCGGACGCCGACAGAGCTGGGGAAATCGAGCAAAGGGGATCGAGGAGCATGGAGATCAGACACGCGCTGCGAGATGCGCGCAAGAGGCGCCGCCGCGGCGGCCTGCTGACGACGGCGCTCGTCGCCGTCGCGACGGCGTGCCTCGCCGTCGCCGGGCCCGCGTCGGCCGTGAAGGAACCGATCAACAAGGAAGACTTCCTGCCATTCGCCGACTGCCCCGTCGCGACGGCCGCGGTCTGCATCGCCTCGTTCACGACCGGCGGCGAATTCCAGTTCGGCAACAAGCCCGTGCCGATCCCGGAAGGCACCGTCATCACGCTGCAGGGCGGCCTGCCGAAAGAAGGCTACGAAGGGCAGACGCTGATCGCGCCGCCCGACGGCAAGACGCTCTCCGAACCCGCGATACCGGTGCCCGGCGGCCTGCTCGGCATCGCCGGGCTCGGCGGCGAAGTCTACGCGACCGCCGAACTCGCCGGTCCGATCGAAGTCAGCCGCGCCGACCTGATCGTTCCCGTCGGACCGGCCGTGACGCTGCCGATCAAGGTGCACCTGAGCAACGAAGTGCTCGGCGAAGAATGCTACATCGGCTCCGACGCCGAACCGATCGTGCTCCACCTGACCGTCGGCAAGACGAAGCCGCCCTCCGGCGTCGAACCGATCGAAGGGCATCGCAACCCGATCGAATACAAAGACAAAAAACGGATCACCTACATCCCGAACAACACGCTCGTCGACAACACGTTCGCCGTTCCCGGCGTGACCGGCTGCGGCGGCGCCCTGTCGGCGATCATCGATCCGATCGTCGATCTCGACATCGGCCTCCCGGCCGAAGCCGGCAAGAGCAAAGTCGTGATGACCGCGACGCTCGAGGAAACGGCGGCCGAGTGGGCGGCGAAGTACAAACCGAAGGTCAAAAAAGCGAAAAAAGAAAAAGCCGCGTAGCGATCCGAGCGCTGCGCGAGGCCGTCGCGATGCATCCGCGACGGCCTCGCCGGCGGCGGTCGGAGCCCGGCGCACGCCGTCCGCCGCGCAATTCGCGAGAATCAGCGGATGCACGTGACAGCCAAGGCCGACTACGCCGTGCGCGCCGTGATCGAGCTCGCCGACAGCAAGCCAGGACGCGCCGCGCAAGGTCGACGACGTCGCGCAGAGCCAGGGGATCCCGGTTTCGTTCCTCGAGAACATCCTCACCCAACTGCGCTCTCCGGGAATCGTGCGCAGCCAGCGCGGTCCCGAGGGCGGCTACTGGCTCGCGAAGCCCGCCGAGGAGGTCAACCTCGCGCAGATCATCCGTGCCGTCGAGGGTCCGCTCGTCGGCGTTCGCGGGCAGCGGCCCGAGGAGATCGAGTACGTCGGCTCGGCCGAGTCGCTGCAGCAGGTCTGGATCGCGCTGCGCGCCAACCTGCGCAAAGTGCTCGAGCACGTGACCGTCGCCGACGTCGCCGCGGCAAGCTGCCCAAAGACGTGCGTCGCGCTCACGCGCGAAGAGGAGGCCTGGCAGACCCGCTGAGCCGGCGGCGCACGTCGGTGGGCGCCGCGGCTAGCGCGGTTTCGCGCAGGCAGTCTGTCGATCGACACGTGGGCTATCCTGTCAGGCTCTCACACACGTCCGCACCGCCATCTCGGAGGAGCCGCACCATGCCAGCCGCCAGCCGCATCGATCCGTCCAGCGACGCCCGCGTCGAGCCGACGCAGCGGAGGCCGCCGTCGAGGCGATCGCCGGCGCCGCCGGCCAGGAGGCGGCGTTCTCGCTGGCGCTGAGCCAGGACCAGAAGGACATCCGCGACTGGGTCCACGGCTTCGCCGCCGACGTCGTGCGCCCCGCCGCGCACGAGTGGGACGAGCGGGAGCAGACGCCCTGGCCGATCATCCAGGAGGCCGCGAAGATCGGCCTCTACGGCTTCGAAGGGCTCGCGCAGTTCTTCGCCGACCCCACCGGGCCTGACGCTGCCGATCGTCAACGAGGAGCTGTTCTGGGGCGACGCCGGCATCGGCATGGCGATCATGGGCACCTCGCTCGCCGTCGCCGCGATCTTCGGCCAGGGCACGGGCGAGCAGATCGGCGAGTGGATCCCGCGCTGCTTCGGCACCCCCGACGACGTCAAGGTCGCCGCGTTCTGCGCCTCGGAGCCCAACGCCGGCTCGGACGTCTCCGGCGTGCGCACGACGCGCGAAGTTCGACGAGGCCGCGGGCGAGTGGGTGATCAACGGCCAGAAGGCGTGGGCGACCAACGGCGGCATCGCCGACGTGCACGTCGTGATCGCCTCGGTCGACCGCGAGCTCGGCTCGCGCGGCCACGCCGCGTTCGTCGTGCCGATGAGCGAAGCCAAGGGCATCTCCGCAGGGCACGAAGGTCTCAAAGCACGGCCTGCGCGCCTCGCACACCGCCGACGTGTTCCTCGACGACTGCCGCGTCCCCGCCGACTACGTGCTCGGCGGCAAGGAGAAGCTCGACGAGCGCCTCGCGCGCGTGCGCGAGGGCAAGAAGCAGCAAGCTCCCAGGCCGCGATGCAGACCTTCGAGGCCTCGCGCCCGACGGTCGGCGCGCAGGCGCTCGGCATCGCCCGCGCCGCCTACGAGTACGCGCTCGACTACGCCAAGGAGCGCGAGCAGTTCGGCCGCAAGATCATCGAGAACCAGGCGATCGCGTTCACGCTCGCGCGCATGAAGCTCGAGATCGACGCCGCGCGGCTGCTCGTCTGGCGCGCCTCGTGGATGGGCCGCAACCAGCGTGCCGTTCGAGAACGCCGAGGGCTCGATGAGCAAGCTGAAGGCCGGCGAGGTCGCCGTGTGGGTCGACCGAGCGCGCGATCCAGATCCTCGGCGGCAACGGCTACACGCGCGAGTTCCCCGTCGAGCGCTGGCACCGCGACGCCAAGATCTACGACATCTTCGAGGGCACCGCCGAGATCCAGCAGCTCGTGATCGCGCGCGCGATCTCGGGGATGCACATCAAGTAGCCTCAGACCTGCTCGACCTCCGGCGCGTCCGTGCGCAGCAGCTGCGGCGGCGGCTCGCCGTCGCCCGGTGGCGCCTCGGGCGACGCTGCGATCTTCACCCACGGCCGCTTGAGCACGAGCCAGCCGCCGCCGCGCGGCGAGCAGGACACCGCACAGCGTCCAGCCGAGCGCCGTGGTCTCGAGCCCGACGTACTTCAGGCCCGAGGCGAAGATCACGAACGTGATCGCCGGGCGGACGAAGCGGTCGGGCGCGCTCGAGGAGACGAGCGAGCCGACGAACACGGCCGGGACGCTGCCGATGATGAGCGAGAGGGTGACGGCGAACTCGACGTGCCCGAACGCAAGCGCGCCGAGCGCGGCGGCGAGCGTGAGCGGGACGGCCTGGACGAGGTCGGTGCCGACGAGCTGCTTGGCGCCGATCATCGGATACAGGAAGAGCAGCAGGACGATCATCAGCGAGCCGGAGCCGACGGACGTCATGCCCGACGACGAGGCCGCCGATCGATGCCGATGGCGATCGTCGGCAGCGGGCGCGGCGACGATGTCGTGGACGACGCCGTGCGGGCCTCGCCGCCGCGCCGGTCGAGGACGTAGCGCAGGACCATCGCGACGGCGCCGATGAGCAGCGGCGATGCCGAGCGCGATCTCGATGATGTTCTGCGCCGACTTCGCATGGCCCAGGAGGTGAGCAGGTAGGCGCCGAGGAACGCCGTCGGCACCGACCCGAGCACGAGCCAGCCGACGAGCGGCCGGTTGACCGTCCCTCGCGCCGGTGCACGGCGGCACCGATCGGGCGCATCACGACGGCGGCGACGAGGTCGCTCGAGATCGCCGCGGACGGCGTGACGCCGAACAGCAGGATCAGCATCGGCGTCATCAGCGCACCGCCGCCGGCGCCGGTCATGCCGACGAGAAGTCCGACGACGGCGCTGCCGAGAACGATGTACGGATCGATGTGCACCCCACCCTCCGAACGCGACGCGCGCAGCGCGCGCGGATCAACGGACTAAGCGCAGCGAAGATATCGGCAATATCTAGAAAATCAAGTCAGAGCGCAATAGGCGGCGCGGCTCGCGCGCCGAACGCGCGGACTCGCCGCCGAAGGCGCGCCTCGCGGGGCGCGTGCCGCTACCAGGCCTGCTGTGCGCTGCAGTGCGGGCAGGCGACCGTCGTCGAGACGGGCGCACGGAAGACGTAGCCGCACGCGCATGCGTACGACGCCTCGTCGAGCGGACCGCCGGCGCTGCGCGCGCGCTGGACCGCCAGGTCTGCGAGCAGCGCCGGAGCGTCCGGCGCCGGGCGTGCGCCTTCGTGGCGGTGTCGTTCCTCGCGAGTGCGCCGTGGGTGGCGCAGCGTTTGCGGGATGTTCGCTCGCATCGCTCTACCGGAGAAGACCCTGCTCACACCAAAAGGTTTCGCTCTGCACCATTGAATTCCTCGCGACTTCGCCGTCGCTGGACGATCGTTCGGCCCGCGCGCGCCCGAAGAGGCGGCCAAAGCGTGCGGCACGGGCGCAAAAGCGGTTTGCGATACTGGGGGCGATGAACCCCGCGCGCAAGCGAAAGGTCCGGCTGATCGTGGCGCTGACGCCGCGGTGCTGCTCGCGAGCGCGCTGATCTACACGAGCTTCAGCGCCGCGAGCCCGGCGCTGACGCCCGAGCCAGCTGCTGCGCCAGGCGCAGGCCGGGCGCAGCGACCAGCTGACCGGCACGGTCGTGAACGGCTCGGTGCGACCGCGAAGGCGAGCGTGCTCGACTTCCGCCTCGCCGACCGCGCCGGCGGCGCGACGATCCCGGTCGCCTACAGCGGCACGCGTCCCGACCCGTTCCGCGAAGGGCGCGAGCTGATCGTCACCGTCGAGAAGCAGGGCGGCGGCTTCGTCGGCGAACGCGACTCGATGATCACCAAGTGCCCGTCGAAGTACAAGACCGCGCCGCCGAGCGAGAAGCAGAACTACTGAGCGCGGTGGCGCGACGGCTGCGCTGATGGCGTCGCCGGGCGCGTCGCGCTGCTGCTGGCGCTCGTGGTCTGCGCCTACGGCATCGCCGCGGCGCTCTACGGCGTGCGCAGCGGCCGCTGCGAGTGGGTCGACTCGGCGCGCCGCTCGGTGTACGCGCTCGCGGTGGTCCTGACGGTCGCGTTCGTGGTCCTCGAGGTCGCGTTCATCCGCAACGACTTCTCCTACAACACGGTCGCCGACACCTCGAGCCGCACGACGCCGCGCTCTACCGCGCCGCCGCGCGTGTGGTCCTCGCAGGAGGGCTCGCTGCTGCTGTGGGTCTGGCTGCTGTCGATCTGGTCGAGCCTCGCGATGTTCCTCACGCGCAACCGCCTGCGCGACATCGTGCCCTACGCGACCAGCGTGCTGCTCGGCTTCGGCGCCTTCTTCACGACGCTGCTGGTCTTCTACGCGACCGTTCGCGACCGACCAGCCCGGCGCCCGGTCGAAGGCGCCGGGCTCGACCCGCTGCTGCGCAACCCGAGCATGCTGATCCACCCGCCGATGCTCTACTCGGGCTACACGTTCTTCACGATCCCGTTCGCGTTCGGCGTCGGCGCGCTGATCGTGCGCCGCGTCGACGCCGACTGGATCCGCGCGATCCGCCGCTTCGCGCTCGCCTCCTGGCTGTTCCTCGGCATCGGCATCCTGCTCGGCGCGCGCTGGTCCTACTACGAGCTCGGCTGGGGCGGCTACTGGGGCTGGGACGCGGTCGAGAACGCGTCGCTGATGCCGTGGCTGACCGGCACCGCCTTCCTGCACTCGGTGATGATCCAGGAGAAGCGGGGGATGCTGAAGGTCTGGAACGCCTCGCTCGTGCTCGCGACGGGCACGCTCGCGATCATCGGCACCTTCCTCGTCCGCTGCGGCGTCCTGAACTCGATCCACGCGTTCGGCGGCGCGACGCTCGGCGTGCCGTTCGTGGTCGCTGATCGGCGTGCTGATCGCCGGCTCGATCTACCTCGTCGTCATCGCGCCGCGACGTGCTGCGCTGCGAGCACCGCCTCGACTCGCTGTTCTCGCGCGAGGCGGTGTTCCTCGCCAACAACGTCGTGCTCGTCGGCGCTCTGCTTCGTGATCTTCTGGGGCACGTTCTTCCCGCTGATCTCCGAGGCGGTGACCGGCACAGGAAGCCTCGGTCGGGCCGCCGTGGTTCGACCGCTACACGGTCCCGCTCGCGCTGATCCTCGTGCTGCTCAGCGGCATCGGCCCGGTGATCGCCTGGCGGCGCGCGACGCTCGCCAACGCGCGGCGCAACTTCCTCGTGCCGCTCGCGCCGCGCTGCTGCACGCTCGTCGCGCTCGCCGCCGCCGGCGTCGCGAGCGGCCGTTCGCGCTCGCGATGTTCTGCTGCGCCGCGTTCGTGCTCGGCAGCGTCGGCCAGGAGTTCTTCCGCGGCATCGCGCGCGCGCCGCGCGATGGCGGGCGAGCCGCCGCCGCTCGCGCTGGTCTCGCTGGTGCGCCGCAACCGCCGCCGCTACGGCGGCTACATCGTGCACGTCGGGATCGCCGTGCTGTTCATCGGCGTCGCCGCGTCCTCGTCCTTCCAGCACGCCGTCGAGCTGACGCTGCCCGTCGGCGGCAGTCGACGCGCGTCGGCGCGTACACGGTTCGCTACGTGCGCCCGACCGCGACGATCACGCCGAGGACGACCGCGCGCACACCGGCTCGACGCTGAACGCTCGGCGCCGTGCTCGACGTCAGCAAGGGCGGACGCCACGTCGCGACGCTGCGCCCGAGCGAGGGCTTCTACGCCTCCGGTGAACCGGCGCAGGGCTCCGTCGGGCACCTGATCGGCGGTCAGGCCGTCAGCCACGTCAGCATGAGCGCCGGCGTCACGCGCGACGTCTGGACCGCGATCGCGCCCGACATTCGACGCCCGCGCTGCGCGCATCGTCACGATCGGCAACCGCACGCTGTCGGCCGAAGAGGCGCTCGATCGCGATCGCCGTGCTCGCCCGCGAATACCTGCAAGCACCCGCCGCCGGCGCAGTTCCACTTCATCGTCTCGCCGCTCGTGATGTGGATCTGGATCGGCGGCCTGATCGTCTTCGGCGGCGGCCTGATCGCGATCTGGCCCGCGCCGAGCGCCGTGCGCCGCCGCGTCGCGTGCGCGCCCGCTCGCGCGCCGCGCACGGCCTCGCGCGCGCCTGACGCGCGCATGTCGCGTATCTCAGTCGACCGCAGGCCCGCGAGGCGCTGAGTGGAGCTCATCGCCGTACTGCTCGCCTTCGTCCTGCTCGCAGTCGTCGTCGCCGTCATCGCGCGCCGCTGCGCGCGAGCCTCGAGCGTCCGCCCGGCGAGGCCGGCGAGCGCCGCGAGAGCGCCTCGCCCGAGCGAGCCGAGCTCGAGGCCGAGCGCGAGACGAAGTACCGCGAGATCCGCGACGCCGAGCTCGACTTCCGCACCGGCAAGCTCTCACCCGAGGACTACGCATCGCTCGACGCGACGCTGCGCGCCGAGGCGCTCGAGATCCTCGACCGGCTCGAGGCGCTCGGCGAGCGCCCCGGCGATCGACTCGGCGGACCCGGCGATCGGCCCGGACCCGGCGATCGGCCCGGGCCTGGCGATCGGCCCGGGCCTGGCGATCGGCCCGATCCGACACCCGATCGGCCCAAGCCTAACCCTTGAGCTGAGGGTCAGCTTGCTGCTGCGCGCAGCCGCCTTGGCCCGGCCGGCCCGCTACGCCCAGGGGCGCTTGAGCAGCACGATCGCGTTCACGACGAACAGGATCGAGAAGAAGATCGTCCAGCGGTTCAGGTTGCGCTCGACCATCGAGCCGCCGCCGAGCGGCCCGGTGCCGCTGCCGACGCCGAACGCGCCCGACAGGCCGGAGTCCTTGCCCGAGTGCATCAGCACGAGCAGGACGACGATGACCGCGAAGATCACCTCGAGGACCGAGAGAACCGTTTCCACGCCGACAAGCGTACCGATTCGCCGCGCGGTTTTGGGCGCGGACTTGCGGGTGGATTGCGCCGCTGTCTGCTGCGGGTACGCTTACGCCTCGGCGGTGCGTTTTCCGCGCTGCTGCCGAGAAAACGGATTGTGGACGCGATTACGAATCCTTTACTCGTTCGTGGTTGCCTGCCGATATGAATCCGAGTGGGCGTGCCCCGCGTTTGTGGGCTGGCTGCGCCGACCACAACGATGGGACGACCAGACGATGATCCAGATCGCCGAATGACGCCCGCCGGCGCGCGACGCAGGTGGATCTGGCGAGCCGTCCTCTCGGCGCTCGCCGGCGGTGGGCTGACCGCGTTCGGGCCGCTGTCGAGCAGTGCGTTCGGCGCCGAAGCGAGCGAGGGCTCGCTGACGACGACCACGTCGAGCGAAGCTACGAGCCAGCAGCCGTCCGCGAGCGAAACGCTGACGACGACGACCTCGACGCCTGCGCCGGCGACGCCGGCCCCGTCGACGTCCTCGACGCCGACCACCGCGACGACGCCGCCCGCGAGCACGACCGGCGAAGCCGAACCCTCGGCTCCCGCCAAGCCGACCGCCAAGCGGCCCGCCGTCGTCCTGCAGCGTCGCCAGCAGGCGACCGAATCCAAGCGCGAAAACGCGACCACGACAGGCACGAAGCCCGCCGCCGGCGCGACGCCGTCATCGGCGGCCAACGGCGCCAACAACGTCGCCGCGCCACCCGAACTCGTCGCCGCTCAGGCCGGCGCGCTCGCCGCCGAGCTCGCCGGCTCGGCCGCTTCGACGCAGGCGCTCGACTTCTACCGGATCCCGCTGTTCCTGCTGCCGATCTACCAGGCGGCGGCCGTCCAGTACGGCGTGCCGTGGCAGATCCTCGCGGCGATCAACGAAATCGAGACCGACTACGGCACCGACCTGTCGGTCTCGACGGCCGGCGCCGTCGGCTGGATGCAGTTCATGCCCGCGACCTGGCTGCAGTACGGCGTCGATGCGCTGAACTCCGGCTACGCCGACCCGTACAACCCGGTCGACGCGATCTTCGCCGCCGCGCGCTACCTGCGCGCCGCCGGCGCCGCGACGAACCTGCACGCCGCGATCCTCGCCTACAACCACTCCGAGGAATACGTCAGCTCGGTGCTGCTGCGCGCGAAGCTGATCTCGAGCTACCCGAAGAGCGTGATCGCGACGCTGACCGGGCTGACCGACGGCGAGCTTCCGGTCACGGGCAAGCACGTCACGTGGGGCGCGCTGAGCAGCGAACCGAGCGCACCGGCGCCGGCGAGCTCCTCGAGCGCGACCGCCGGCGCGAGCGCGACCGCCGGCTCGACGGCCGCCGCCGCGGCGAAGACCGCTTCGTCGCCGGGTGCGAGCGCCGCCACGGCGCCGACGCCGGCCGCCGCCGCGTCTGCCGCGAACGGCAAGAGCAAGCCGGCGCCCGTCCAGTTCGTCGACCTGATGAGCTCGCCGAACGCCGACGTCGTCGCCGCCCAGGACGGCCGCATCGTCAAGCTCGGACAGTCGCGCAAGCTCGGCCGCTACGTCGTGCTGCGCGACATCTACGGCGACGTCTTCACGTATTCCGGCATGGGCAGCATCGCCTCGCACTACCGCAAGCCGAAGCCGCCGCGCACGGCCGGCGCCGCGGGCGCGCCGACCGGCGCCTCGACGGGCGCCTCGCTGCCGGCGCTCGCCGGCGAACCGAAGCCGAAGCTCGCGGCGACCGCTGGAAGTCATCGGCCGGTCACGTTGAAGGTCAAGTCGCACACCGCCGCGAACGCCGCCGCGAGCGGCTCCGGCAGCGGGTCGTCGGCCGACAGCGAACCGGCTCCCGTGCAGACCGGCAAGGTGCGCCTGTTCGCGCACCCCGGCAATCCCGACGCGATCGCCTCGGCCGCCGCGCGCCGCGCGGCCTCGCGTTCGACGAAGGCCGGCCACATGCTTGCGCTGCGTGTCGGCGCGGTCGTATCGAAGGGGACCGTGCTCGGCCGCGTGCGCACGCCGCCGCATGCCCAGGACGGTCATCTCAGCTTCGCGATCCGCCCGGGCGGCGACAGCGCGACGATCGACCCGCGGCCGATCCTCGCGAACTGGACACAGCTCAGCACCGCGCTGCACCCGCAGGGCTCGAGCGGCGAAACAGACCTGCTCGGCGCGACCGCCGGCGGCGTGTTCCTGCTGTCGAAGGACGAACTCGAGCGCGCCGTGCTCTCCGACCCCGGCGTGGGCATCTACGCGTGCGGCAGGCAGGACATCGCCTCCGGCGCGATCGACAAGCGCGTGCTCGCCGTGCTCGAGTTCCTCTCGCGGATCGGGCTGAAGCCGACGGTCAGCGCATTGCGCTGCGGCCACAGCGAGATGACCGTCTCGGGCTTCGTCTCCGAGCACTACACCGGCGACGCCGTCGACATCTCGGCGATCAACGGCATCCCGATCGCCGGGCACCAGGGCGCCGGCTCGATCACCGACCTGACGATCCGCGCGCTGCTGACGCTGCAGGGCGAATTCGTGCCGCACCAGATCATCAGCCTGATGCAGTACCCGGGCGCGCCGAACACGCTCGCGATGCCCGAACACTGGAACCACATCCACATCGGCTTCCGCCCGGTCGCGGGCGATGTCGCGCTGAGCCCCGCCGCGGCCGCGAAGGCGGCGCACTCGGCGAGCCGCGGCAAGACCGCGCCGGTGCCCGTCGTCACGCCCGATCCGCTCAGCACGTTGCAGTGGAACCAGCTCGTCACGCGGATCGGCGCCGTGCCGGCGCCGAAGGTCGCGAGCAAGCCGAGCGGCGCCGCGATCAAGGACCCGAAGCGCTCGAAGCCGGGCGCGTAGACGGCGCCCGGTCTTCACCGGGCGCCGCCATGCAGCCACTTCGCTGAGCGGCCGGGTCGCTGAGCGGCCGGCTCGCTAAGCCGGCGGTTCGCCCGGCGGCGCCCCAGCACCGCCGGCACCCGGCGCGCCCGCGGCCGGCCGCAGTTCGCCGACGCACTTCGCGTCGGCCTTCTTGAACGTTTCGCTTGTCGTGTCGATTCCGCTCGTGTTGAACACCGGGCCTTTGCCAGATGTGTTCGGCGCCGGCAGGTTGACGCCGTTCTGGCGCATGCAAGCGGCGAACTTCGCCAGCCGCTGAGGGTCGCGTGCGCCGCCGAAGCGCCGGCCGGCGAAGTCGCCGCCGCCGCACTTCTTGAACGCTTCCTGCAGCGTCGCGCGCGTGACGCCCTTCGGCAGCTTGAAGCCGCCACCGCCGAGCCCCAGCGGTCCGCCCGGTCGCTGGCCCTGCTGACCCGGTTTCCGTTCGGGCAGCGTGATCCCTGCGTTCTTCAGGCACGTGCGCAGCGCCGCGGCGCGAGCCGCGAATTGACCGCGCGTCCGCGCCCGCGAGGTCGACGACGCGCTCGTGCTCGTCGCGGCGGTGGACGCGGCCGTCGACGCGCTTTTCGAGCCGCCGCCGCACGCCGCGAGCAGGAGACCGGCGAGCAGCGCGAGCAGCAGCGCGAGCGCCGCCGCGCCTGGCCGTCTCGCCGGCGCGCGTCGATTGGTGTCGTGTCGAGGCATTGAGCTCCTTTTCTTTCGTGATCGTGGATGCGCTGCCGATCGGCGCGCTCGCGCTTTGAACCGGTCCATCGTCAGCCCTTGCCGAACAGCGCCTGTTCGCCGCCGCCGGAGGAGCCGGCGCCGCTGCCCGTGCTTCCGCTCGAGCCCGCCGCGCCGGACGAAGCTCCGGTGGATCCTCCCGCGCCGCCGAACAGCGCCGCGGCGCCGCCGAGGCCACCGCCGCCGGCGGCGCCCGCGCGAATCGATTGAGCGGCGATCGCGCCGTTCGCGCCCGCGGCGCCGGTCACGACGACCGTTTCGCCGGGATGGATCCCGGCCGTCTTCGTCTTGACGCTCTTCGTCACGGTCGCGCCCGGCGCGGCCGTGACCTTGACCGTGTTGCCTTCGAGCGTCGTCACGTAGAGCGTCCCCTTCGAGACGTACGCGACCTGTCCGACCGTCGCGCTCGCGCCGCTTACGCCCGCGCCGCCTGTGCCGGCGCCGCCGAGGCCGCTGCCGCCGCCGAGGCGTGCGGCGCCGGAGCCCGAGCTCGTACCGGCGCCCGTGCCGCCTGAAGCTGAAGCTGAGCCTGAGGTTGAGCCCGAGCCTCCTCCTCGGAGCGCCGCGAGGCGCGAGGCGAACGCGCCGCCGGCGCCCGATGCTGCGCCGGAGGAGCCGCCGCCCTGCCCCTTCTCGACGAGCACGCCGGCGATGAAGCCGCACGCGATCGCGAGCACGGCGAGCAGCGCGAGCGGCAGCGGCGCCAGCACGCGCCGCCGCCGGCGCGGCGGAAGCTCCTCGGTGTCGACGTCGATGTCGGGCTGCTCCTCTTGCATGTCTGACTCCTGGTTGGGGGAGGGCGCGTCACTCAAAGCGCAGTGCCTCGATCGGCCTGAGCGAGGCCGCGCGCGCGGCGGGGTAGGTGCCGAAGAAGAGACCCGAGAGCGCGGCGGCGCCGAAGGCGAGGAAGATCGAGTACGTCGCGACGGCCGGATGCACACCGGCGATCGTGAACTGGCTGCCGATCACGCCGACGGCGACGCCGGCGATACCGCCGATCAACGACACGAGCACGGCCTCGGTCAGGAACTGGGTGAGGATGTCGCTGCGACGAGCGCCGACGGCCTTGCGGATGCCGATCTCGCGCGTTCGCTCGGTGACGCTGACGAGCATGATGTTCATCACGCCGATGCCGCCGACGAGCAGCGAGATCGCCGCGACCTCGCCGAGCAGCGTCGTGAACACGCTGCTCGTCGATTTCGAGGTTTCCAGCAGCGAGCCCTGGTTGAGCACCTGGAAGCCCGGTTCGGAGGTGTTCGTGATCTTGTGCCGTTCCTCGAGCGTCTGCGTGACCTCGGCTTCGGCGGCGTTGAGCGCCGACTGCGACTTCGCCTGGACGGTGATCGAGTCGATCGGCCCGAAGCCGGTCAGCGAGTCCTGCACGGTCGAGATCGGCGCCATCACGACGTCGTCCTGGTTCGTCGCGCCGTTGGAGCCCTTCGAGGCGAGCACGCCGACGACTTCGAAGTTCGAGCCGTTGACCTTGATGCTCTGCCCGACCGCGCTCTGACCGGCGAACAGTTCTTCGAGCACCGTCTGGCCGATCACCGCGACGCGCTTGTGCTGGGAGACATCGGCGCCCGTGAACGACGCGCCTTCGCTGACCTTGTAGCTGTGCGCCGTCAGGTAGGAGGGCGTCGTGCCGACGAACGACGACGGTTCGTAGCTCGAGCTGCCGTAGACGAGTTTGACGCTCGTCGCGTTGACGACGGGGGAGGCGCTCTGGACATCGGGGGCGAGGCTCTTGTCCTGCAGCGCTTCGGCGTCCTGCCTGGTCAGCGACACGGTGCCGGCCGTGCTCGCGCGCGCGCCGCCGCGGAAGCCGCCGGTCAGCACGATCAGGACGTTCGTGCCGAGGCTCTGGATCTGCGAGGTGACCGCTTTGGAGGAGCCGTTGCCGACGGCGATCAGCACGATCACCGACGCGACGCCGATCGTCATCCCGAGGATCGTCAGGCTCGAACGCAGCTTGTTCGCGACGATCCCACCCCACGCGGTGCGCAGCGTCTCGCGCCCGATCATGCCGGCGCTCCGAGCGAGCCGCGCGCGACGGTCCGGTCCTCCGCGATCTCGCCGTCGCTGAGGCGGATCACCCGGCCGGCACGCTCGGCGACGTCCGGCTCGTGCGTGATCAGCACGACCGTCCGCCGTTCGTCGTTGAGCGCCGTGAAGATCGCCAGGACGTCGTCGGTCGAATGCGAGTCGAGGTTGCCCGTCGGCTCGTCGGCGAGGATCAGCGACGGGTTGGTGACGATCGCGCGCGCGACCGCGACGCGCTGCTGCTGGCCGCCGGACAGCTCCGAGGGCTGGTGGCGCATCCGGTTTCCCATGCCGACGGCGCGCAGCGCGCGTTCGGCGCGCTGGCGGCGTCTTGCGCCCTTCAACCCCGCGTAGGCGAGCGGCAGTTCGACGTTCGCGAGCGCGCTCGCGCGCGGTACGAGGTTGAAGCTCTGGAAGACGAAGCCGATCTTGCGGTTGCGCAGGTCGGCGAGGTCGTCCTCGTCCATCCGCGCCGCGTCGATCCCGTCGAGCAGGTAGCGCCCGCCGGTCGGGACGTCGAGGCAGCCGACGATGTTCATCAGCGTGCTCTTGCCGCTCCCCGAGCTGCCCATGATCGCGACGAAGTCGCCGTGCTCGATCACGAGCGAGACCTCGCGCAGCGCGCGGACCCTGATCGTGCCGAGCTCGTACGTCTTCGACGCGCCGTGCAGCTCGATCACCGGGTGGCGCGGCGCCGCGGCGAGTCGCTCGTCCTCGTCGCGCGGGGTTGCGCGCGCGATCAGCGGGCGCGCGCGCAGCGCGCGCCCCGGTCGCCGGCTGCGTCCTGAGGACTCCATCTCAACCGCCCGCTCCCGCGCCGAGCGCGCGGCGCGCGAAGCCGCCGCCGCCGAGCCCGCCGCCGCCAAGCGCGCCACCACCGCCGCCACCGAGGCCGCCGCCGAGCGCGCCCGTCCCGCCGCGGCCGGCGAGCCGCGAGAGCAGGCTGCTCGTGCCGCTCGTGCTCGCGAGCGGCAGCACGACCCGTTCGCCGGCGTTCAGGCCGCCGAGGATGATCGTCGTGCTGTTGCCGGCGAGGCCGGTGCTGACGCTGCGGCTTTCCTGCTTGCCGTTGCGCACGACGGTGACCGAGCCGCCCGAGACCGCGCTGGTCGGCACGTTGACGCCTTCGGCCTGCGAGACGACGACTTCGGCGGTCGCGCTCATGCCCGGTTTCAGGCCCGATTCGAGCTGGTCGAGCGAGAACGTGACGTCGTAGCTGACAACGCCGCTGTTGCTCGTCGGCAGCGCCGCGACTTCGCTGACGTGAGCCGCGACCTTCGCGCCTTTGAGCGCTTCGATCGCGACCGTCGCCGGCTGGCCGACCTTGACGCTGCCGACTTCCGACTCGCTCAGCGGGACGACGAGCTTCATCGCGCTGAGGTCGCTGAGCACCGCGAACGACGAGCTCGAGGAGCTCGACGAAGACGACGCGGAGCTCGAGGAGCCGCTCGCGCCGCTCGCGCCCGCCGCTCCGCGGCCGCTCGCGCCCGTCGCCGATTCGCCCGTCGAAGAGGACTGCGAGGAGCTCGACGCCCTGCTCGTGCCGCCGCCGGAGACCGTTTCGCCGACTTCACCGGAGAGCGAGACGATCGTGCCGCTCTCCGGCGCGACGAGCCGCGTGTCGGCGACTGACTGTTCGTCGCTCTTGACCGTCAGTCGATCGCTCTTGACGGCGGCCTTCGCCGAGGCGATGTTCGCTTCGCGCGTCGCCGCGCTGATCGTCGAGCCGCTGCCCGTCGAGCCGCCGGTCGTCGAGCTCCCGTTCGCTTCGGAGGAGGACGAGCTCGGCGACGAGCTTCGCGTCGTGCCGCTCGACGTCGAGCTCGACTTCGTCGTCCCGGTGCCGGTCGTGCCTTCGCCACCCCGGCGGCTCGCGGCTGGGGCCGGTGTCGTGGTGGCCGGCGTCGTCGCCGCCGGTGTCGTCGCGCCGGCCGGCGTCGTCGTGCTCGCCGGCGTCGTCGCGGTCGGCTGCGTCGTGGCGTCCGTCGGCGTCGAGGCGGTGCCCGCGAGCGCGATGTCCTCGCCATGCGCGGAGGCGATCGAGGCGACCGATGCGGCCGCGGCGCCGGCCGAGCCGGAGCCCGACCCCGCCGAGCTCGAGCCGGAGCCGGCGCCGGAGCTTTCTCCGTTGGTTTCTTCCTCGCGGGAGAGGTTGGCTTCGGCGGCCTGCAGGCTTGCCTTGGCCTGTTCGAGGGTGACTTCGGCGCTCTGCGGGTCGAGCCTCGCGATCAGCTGTCCCTGGGCGACGCGCTCACCCTGCGTGACGTCGATCGCGGTGACGGTGCCGCTCGTCTTGAAGCCGAGGTCGAGCTCGCTCGCGGCCTCGATGTTGCCGCTGCCCGAGACGGTCGACTGCACGACGCCGCGCTGTGCCGTGACCGTTCGCGTCGTTGCCGAGGACTGAACGCCTGAGGCCGGGCCGACGACGAGCACGGCGGCGGCGATCGCGCCGAGGACGAGCGCGACCAGCGCATAGACGAGCCAGGACGACCCCGAACGACGTGCCATCCGTTCGATGCTCCGTTGGGGCTGTAAGAAGGGTTGAAGAAACGCCGCAAGCGCGGATAAATCATGCAGGCCCGACGATTCACGGCCGCGAGCGCGAACCGACGCGGGAGCCGTCTGCGATCATCGGATGACGATGGCGGCGTACGGTGGGATCGACCTCGGCGGCACGAAGATCCAGACGGTCGTCGTCGACGACGAGCGCAACGTGCTCGGCTCCTCGCGCCGGCCGACGCCGACGAGCGGCGGACCGTCGGATGTCGCCGAGGCGATGGCGCAGGCGCTCGCCGAGGCGGCGGCCGAGGCGAAGCTCGAGACCGGCGCGCTGGCGGGCGTCGGCGTCGGCTCGCCGGGCACGATCGAAGACGGCAGCGTCACGAGCGCGCGCAACCTGCCCGACTGGGAAGGCAGCTTTCCCCTGGCGAAGACGCTCGAACAGGCGCTCGACACGCGTGTCGCGCTCGGTAACGATGTGCAGGTCGCGACCGATGCCGAGTTCCGCCTCGGCGCCGGCAAGCCATACGCGTCGCTGCTCGGCGTCTTCTGGGGGACGGGCGTCGGCGGTGGGCTCGTGCTCGACGGCAAGCCGTGGGACGGGCGCGGCGCGGCCGGCGAGATCGGGCACGTCGTCGTCGAGATCGGTGGCGCGCGCTGCACATGCGGGCGGCGCGGCTGCATGGAGGCGTACGCCGGACGCGCTTCGATGGAAGCGCACGCGAAGAAGGAGGTCGAGAAGGGCAGGCGCACGGACCTCTTCAAGCTGATGAAGGAGCGCGACCGCACGCGACTGACGAGCGGGATCTGGGCGCGCGCGCTCGAGCACGAGGACGAGCTCGCGACGCACATGATCGAGCGCGCGCTCGGCGCGCTCGGCGCCGGCGTCGCGTCGGTCGTCAACGTGCTCGACGTCGAATGCGTGATCGTCGGCGGCGGGCTCGGGATTCGCCTCGGCGAGGTCTACGCGAAGCGGATCGCGCAGGCGATGCAGCCGCACCTCTTCGCCGACTTCCGCCCGCCCGACGTGCACGTCGCGGCGCTCGGCGACCTCGGCGGCGCGATCGGCGCGACGCTGCTCGTCGAGGACGGCTGCGACTAGATTTCGCCGACGGTCACGACGACGAGCACGATCGACAGCGCCGAGAGCAGCACGACGGTGAGCCCGGTCGCGCCGTCGAGCAGCCCGCGCGAGCGATGCTCGCCCATCAGCGACCGCGAGCGCGAGAGCCGCCAGATGAAGAACAGGTTGATCGGCAGCAGCAGGCCGTTGACGACCTGCACGGCGACGAGCAGCGAGATCACCGGCACCCCGGGGATCACGGCGACGATGGCGCTGAGCGCGATCATCGCGGTGATGATCCCGACGAACACCGGTGCCTCCTCGCGCCGGCGGCCGATGCCCTTCTCGTAGCCGAGCGACTCCGAGACGACGTAGGAGGTCGCGATCGGCAGGATCGCCGCGGCGAGCAGGCTCGCGCCGAGCAGCCCGACGCCGAACAGCAGCTCGGCGAAGCGCCCGGCGAACGGCGTCAGCGCGCGCGCAGCGTCGGCGGCCGAGCCGATTTCGTGCACGCCGTGCGTGTACAGCGTCGCGCCGGTCGCGATCACGATGAACGCGGAGATGATGCAGGCGAAGACCGAGCCGGACACGGCCTCGACTTCCTCGTGGCGCAGATCCTCCTCGCGCACGCCGCGGTCGACGACGGCCGACTGCAGGTACTGCTGCATGTACGGCGTGATCGTCGTACCGATCGTCGCGATCAGCAGCAGCAGGTAGGTCGAGTTCGCGTGCAGGCGCGGCGTGACGAACGCGTGCCCGACGGCGCCCCAGTCCGGGTGCCCGAGGATCGCGGCGATCGGGTAGGCGAAGAACGGGATCGTGAAGCAGATGAAGATCCGCTCGGCCGAGCGGTAGGAGCCGCGGACGATGATCAGCCAGATGCCGACGGCGAGGAACGGCACGGAGGCCTGTGGCGGGATCCCGGCCAGATCGAGCGCGGCGCCGGCGCCGACGAAGTCCGAGATGCAGATTCCGAGGTTGGCGACGAGCACGGCGCTCGTCGCGATCACCGACCAGCGGATCCCGTACTCCTCGCGGACCAGCTCGGCGAGTCCCTTGCCGGTGACGACGCCCATCCGCGCGGCGAGCAGCTGCACGATCGCCAGCGAGATCGTGATCAGCAGGATCGTCCAGAGCAGGCCGTAGCCGTACTTCGCGCCGACCGAGGAGTAGGTCGCGATGCCGCCCGCGTCGTTGCCCGCGTTGGCGGCGATCAGCCCCGGGCCGAGCAGTGCGAGGAGCGCGAAGAGTCGAGCTCTACGCGGGCTGAGACGGGCAGGCAGACGCGGTCGGCCACGAACGGCCGACCGGATCCGACGCATGACGGGCGGTACTCGGACCGCCATCGAACTGCCCGCTTGCCACGCTCACGCGGCGCAGTCTATTCAGTCCTCGCCGAGCAGCCCGAAGCGGCGCCGCCAGCCGCGCGGGATCATCGCCGCGAGCACATCGTCGACCGTCACGACGCCGACCATCCGCCCGTCCTCGGCGACGGGGATCGAGGTCAGGTTGTAGTCGGCCATCTGCCGCGCGACCTCCTCGAAGGAGGCGTCGGGCGAAAGGCATGGGGTCTCGTGCTTGACGAACGACTCGAGTCGCTGCCCGGGGTTCGCGCGCAGCAGCGCCGTGACCGCGACGCCGCCTTCGAGCGAGCCGTCGCTCGCGCTGACGAAGACCGTCGTCAGCAGCGACGGGTCGACGTTGCTGCGACGTACCGCTTCCAGCGCATCGCCGGCCGAGGTCGAGCCGCGCAGCAGGACGAAGTCGGGGCTCATCAGCCCGCCGGCCTCCGCCGGGTCGTATCCGAGCAGCGCCCGGACCTTCACGCGATGGCTGACGGGCAGCAGCGTGAGCACGGCCTCGCGCCGATCCTCGTCGAGCTCGCCGACGATGTCGGCCGCGTCGTCGGGCGCCATCCGCGAGAGGATCGCCGCGATCTGGGCGTCCGAGCGGTCCTCGAGGAACTCGCGCTGGTGCTGCTCGTCGAGCTCCTCGAAGACGTCTGCCTCGAGCTCACGGTCGTCGTCGCCGACGGCCTGGATGATCTCCTCGCCCTCGCGTCGCGACGCCGCCTCGACGAGGTCTGCGATCTGCGCCGGGTGCAGCTTCGCGAGCTTCGGGTGCGGAACGCGCAGGCGGACGGTCGGCACGTGGCCGACGAACGGCTCGACGCCGGCCCAGTCGAGGAACTCGCCGGTCGCGATGTGCGCGCCGAGCCCCTTCGGCAAGAGCCGCCTCAGACCGCCGCGCGGGCCGGTGTCGACGCCGACGACGCGCCAGGAGCCGGCGAGGTTCGCGAGCTCGATCTCGTTCGCGCGCACGAGGCGCGCGCCCTCCACGTTGATCAGCTGGCGATCGAGCAGGTCGCGCTTGAGCAGCACCTCCTCGGGCCGGCGTTCGAAGCGGCGCAGGTCGAGCTTGGCCTTGCGCAGCACGACCCCGGCCGGGCCGATGTCGGAGACGCGCTCGGCGCCGAGGTAGGACGTACGGCCGGCGACGTTGACGAGGAAGCCGGTGATCGGCGGGTAGCCGATGCCGCCGAGGCGGACGATCAGATCCTCGACCTTGCCCAGCCGCTCGCCGTCGGCGTCGCGCAGCGGGCTGCCGACGACCGCCGAGAGATGCAGGATCGGCGGCGCCTCGGTCACGGGCGCATCGGCGGTGCTCATCTTCGCGACATCGTACGCCGCCGCGCCACGGGCGCCGATCTATCGTGACGTCGATGCTGCCGTTCTCGATCTCGATCGCGCTTCTGTCGCTCGCGCAGGGTGCGATCGTCGCGCTCGCGCGCGTGCCGCGAGCGATCGAAGATCGGCCGTCGAGCGTCGAGCGTCTGCGCGACCGTCGCTGGGCACTGATCCCACCGCTGTCGGTGATCGGCTTCGTCGTGGTCGTCGGCGCCGCCGAACGCGCGAGCGCGCAGGGCCTGACCTACCTCGCGCTCGTCGCCGTGCCGCTGCTCGCGGCGCTCGCGCTCGGCTGGCTGACGCCGGGCGCGCGGCCGCTTCGCGCGCTGCTCGTCCCCGTGCTGTTCGCGCTCGCGTGGGCGCTGCCGGGCGAGCTGCTCGGGCAGGGCGCCGCGCTTGCGCTCTCGGCGCTCAGCTGCGTCGCGCTTGGCGTCCTGCTGGCGAGCGTCACGCCCGCGCGCTGGCTCGGCGCCGGGATCGTCGCGATGGCGCTCGCCGACGCCGCGCTCGTGATCTCCGATCTGCTGCAGAAGCCGAACAGCGCGCTGAACGCCGCGCACCCCGTCGCCGGCCTGCCGCGACTGCAGGACGCGACGTTCGGCTCGGCCGTGATCGGCTACGGAGACCTGTTCGTCGCCGGCACGCTCGGCGCGCTGCTCGCGGTCTCGCTCGGTCGCTCGACGCAGATGCGCGCCGCCGTGCTGGCGGGCGCCTTCGCGCTCGCCTTCGACCTGCTGTTCTTCTTCGTCGACGAGCTGCCGGCGACCGTGCCGGTCGCGCTCACGCTGATCGTCGTGACGGCGTGGCGGCGGAGATCCGCGCCGAGCGAGCCAGCTCGAGCTCCTGCAGCGTCTGCGGCGCGCCGCTCGGCGCCGGCTCCCGCGGCGCCGGCTGGGTCGGCGACGGCGCAGCCTCTGCCGGCGTCTCCGGGGCGGCGCTCGCCAGCCGCGCCGTGACCGTGCGCGCCGCGGTCTCGATCGCCGGCGGCGCGTCGACGGTGCGGTCCGAGGCCGCGCCGGCCTCCTCGATCTTGCGCACCTGCGGCACGACGCGCGCGTCGAACGAGCCGACCGCCTCGTTGTAGGCGGCGGTCGCCGAGTCGAGCTGGCGCCCGACCTTCGCGAGCGGCTCGATGAAGCGCCCGAGACGGCGGTGCAGCTCGCGCGCGGACTCGGCGATCTCGCGCGCGGACTCGGCGATCCGCTCTTCGCGCCAGCCGTAGTGCGTCGCCCACAGCAGGCCGATCAGCGTCGTCGGGGTCGCGATCAGCACCTGCTGGTGCACGCCGTACTCGATCAGCGCCGGGTCGCCTGCGAGCGCGGCCTGATAGATGCCGTCGGAGGGCACGAACATGACGACGAACTCGGGCGTCGCCTCCAGGTGCGCGTGGTAGCCCTTCGCGGCGAGCTTCGAGATGTGCTCGCGCGTCTGGCGGGCGTGGCGCACGACGTGGCGCTCGCGCTCGTCCTCGTCGTCGGCCTCGAGCGCCGCGAGGTAGGCGTCGAGCGGGACCTTCGAGTCGACGACGATCAGCTTGCCGCCGGGCAGCCGCACGAGCATGTCGGGGCGCAGCGCGCCTTGATCGCCCTGGATCGTGCTCTGCTCGAGGAAGTCGCAGTGCGCGACCATGCCCGCCATCTCGACCGCGTTGCGCAGCTGGATCTCGCCCCACGAGCCGCGCGTCGAGGGACGCTTCAGCGCCGCGACGAGGTTGCCGGTCTCCTGGCGCAGCGTGCCGACGCCGTCGCCGAGCATGCGGACCATCTGCGCGAGCTCGCCGTGCGCCTCGCGCCGCTCGCGCTCGAGCCGTCCGATCTCGCTCTCCATCCGCCCGAGCTTCTCCTGCATCGGGCGCACGAGCCCCTTGAACTCCTCGCTGCGCCGTGCGAGCTCGCCGGCGGCGCGCTCCTGCTCGAGCAGCCGCGACTGCTCGAGGCGCTCGGCGAGCGAGTCGCCGGTCTCGCGCAGCACGTCGACCGACAGCGACTTCAGCTCGTCGCGCAGGCGCTGCTGCTCGCGTTCGCGAGCCTCGCGCGAGCCGCCGCGGCGCAGCACGACGGCCGCGACGGCGGCGCCGAGCAGGAGTCCGAGGAGCAGCAGCAGGAGGCTCATGGACCGTCAAAAATCGCACGCGCGTCGGACACGAACGGGCGGCGAACGGGCGGCCCGGCACGATAAACCACGCTTGACACATGGAGCAGGCGGTGGCTATCCTTGCCGAACGCTCCCCGAGCCTTCGCTTGGGGAGCAGCTACTAGAGGGATCAATTCCATAGAGGGGGCTGCGCTCGCGACGGACCTTTGCCGACGGGGCCCCGTACGAGGAGGATGTGAGATGTCAGCCATGAACGGCTTTGCTCCGCGCCGCTCGCGGAGGGGACTGCTTGGGTGCTGTATGGCGCTCGCGCTGGTGCTCTCGGCGATCGTGTTCGCGCCGACGGCGGCGAACGCTGCAGGCGCAGCCCCTGCAACGAGCACCTACCTGGCGTTGGGCGACTCGATCTCGTTCAACTTCACCGAGGAACGTGCCAAGCTCCACGAAAGCGACGAGTCGCCGTCGTTCTTCGAAGAAGGGTTCACCAACGGCTTCCTGAAAGACCTGCGCAAAAGCAGCGAGCTCGGTAAGGAAAGCGGCATCACGCTCGTCAACGACGCCTGCCCGGGCGAGACCTCGAACGGCCTGATCGGCGAAAGCGCCGCGCTCGGCGGCGAAACGTCGACCGAGTCCTACGAAGAAGTCGAAGGCAAACCTGCCGAAGAGTTCCCTGAGGGCGGCTACCAGGGTCTCGGCGACTGGCACCCGTGCAAATACACCTACCGCGAACACCTGCCGCTGCACAACGGCGGCTACGTGCTCGGCGGCAAAGAAGTCTCGCAGCTCGAAGAGGCGCTGAGCACGCTCAAAGGCACGCACAGCCCGGTCAAGGCGATCACGCTGAACATCGGCTCGAACGACGAGCTCGCGGCGATCGCGCAGTGCAAGAACGAAGTCGCGATCGAATTCGGCACGACCGGCAAAAGCAAGTACGGTCCGGACCCGGGCACGGCGACGATCGTCTGCATCACGGAAACCGACGAGAAAGTCACCGTGCCGCACATCCTCAAAAACATCGGCGACACGCTCGGCGTGATCAAAAGCACGGGTTACACGGGCCCGATCGTCCTGCTCGGCTTCTACAACCCGGACGCATTCGTGCTGCCGGGCAGCGACGCCCTGCAGGAGGGGACGAACTCCGCTGTCGTCGGTGAAATCATCGACAACGAATCGCTGAACCCGAAGGACGGGGAAGGGCACCGGCAGGTCACCTTCGCGAACCCGTTCCCCGTGTTCAACAAGGACGCCGGGACGAAGGCGTCGGTCGAGGAAAAGGCCGTTTGCAAGTACACCGAAATGTGCAATGACGAAGACATCCACCCGACGATCGCCGGCTACAAGGCGCTGGCCAAGCTGGTCAACGCCGCTTACCTGGAAGCCTCGGGTAAATAAGCCGCTGTCGCAGTAAGCACCCGCAGTAAGACGTACCCACGGGGCGTCTGGCCGAACCGGCCAGGCGCCCCGTTTGCTCTTGCGGCGTGCGGGCGCCCGCTCACCTCGCGGGCGACCGCCTGCCCCGCGGCCGTCTCGGCTAAGCGGCGAGCCGCCCGCCCTGCGCCTTCAGCTCATCGGCCGCGCGCCCGAGCACGGACAGCATCGCCGGCGCGGCCGGCACGAGCCGCGCGCCCTCGGGCGTCGCGGCGATCACCTGGCGCACGGGCGGCGCAGGGGAGAGGGCGCGGATGACGATGTCATCGCGCACGACCGAGAGCGCGAGCTCGGGGATCAGCGCGACGCCGACGCCGGCGGCGACGAGGCCCTGGACGGTCTGGTAGTCGTCGCTCTCGAACGAGACGCTCGGCTCGAAGCCGGCGGCGTGGCAGCAGCGCACGACGTGGCGCGCGCAGGGGCTCGAGCTCGAGGTCTGCACCCACGCCTCGCCGCTGAGCTGCGAGAGGCGCAGCCTGGCCTTCTTCGCGAGCGGGTGCTCGCGCGGCAGCGCGAGGTACATCGGGTCCTCGAGCAGCGGCGAGCGCGCCATCTCGGCGAGCAGCGGCGTCTCGTCGTCGAACTCGAACAGCAGCGCGAGGTCGAGCTCGCCGGCGCGCAGGCGCGGCGCGATCTCCTCGGGCTCGCCCTCGGCGAGCGTCAGCTCGACGTCGGGGTAGGAGGCGCGGAAGTTGGCGATCGCGACCGGCATCAGCGTCGAGCCGGCGGTCGGGAAGGAGGCCATCCGCAGCCGCCCGCCGCGCAGGCCGGCGATCGCCGAGAGCGCGGCCTCGGCGGTGTCGAGGCGCGCGAGGATGCCCTCGGCGTGGCCGACGAGCGTCTGCCCGGCAGCGGTCAGGCGGACGCCGCGCGGGTGACGCTCGAGCAGCGCCATCCCGGTTTCGGCCTCGAGCGCTGCGATCTGCTGGGAGATCGCCGACTGCGTGTAGGAGAGCGCCTCGGCGGCGCTCGACAGCGAGCCGCGGTAGGCGACCTCCTTAAGGATCTTCAGGCGGGCGACGTTGAGCATTAGCTCTACTTATAGCAGAGATCATAAAGATCATTGGAGCTGATGGCAGGAAGATGCGATATTGAGCGAGAAGCAACGAACGAACGGAACTTCAGCCCGGCGACCCGAGCCGGGCCAGACTGAAGGAGAACACCATGTCCACGAAGATCATCGTTTCCTACGACGGAACCGCGAACGAGGACGACGCGATCGCGCTGGGACGCGTGCTCGGCTCGGCCGGCGCCGAGGTCGCGCTGGCGTACGTGCGCCACTCGCAGGAGCCGGACCTCGACCGCGAGAAGCTCGCGCAGAGCGAGGCCGAGGAGCTGCTCGCGCGCGGCGCGACGCTGTACGGCGAGCGAGAACGTCGCGCGCCACGTCGTGACCGACCGCTCGACGCCCGAGGGCCTGCGCGTGCTGGCCGAGCGTGAGGGCGCCGACGTCGTCGTCTTCTGCTCGGACTCGCACACGGCGAAGGGCCACGTGTCGGTCGGCAACTCGGCGCAGCGGCTGCTCGAGGGCGGCCCGGTCGCCGTCGCGATCGCGCCGGTCGGCCTCGCCGACGGCGCCGCGAGCATCGCGTCGGTCGTCGCGATCGGCGACGCCGACGGCGGCGCGCGCCAGACGGCCGAGTCGCTGGCCACGGCGCTCGGCGCGAACGTCGCGCCGGTCGCCAACGAGGACGCCGGGCTGCTCGTCGTCGACTCGCGCCCGGAGGCCGAGCAGGGCCGCGTCGCGATCAGCGCGTCGGCGGCGCACGTCGTCGAGATCGCGCGCTGCCCCGTGCTGATCCTGCCGCGTGGCCGCGCGCTCCCGTTCGGGCGCACGGCGGCGACGGTCAACGCGTAGAGGGAGCGTCGGACCGGACGCACCGCGGGCGGGCGGTCGGCCTCAGCGAGAGCTGCGGCCGGCGCCCGCCCTCGCGTGCGCCAGGCATGTCGGGTCAGCGCTTCGAGGATGTCGAGCGCGCCGCCGAGCAGGTGCCCGACGGGCCCGGTCCAGAGCCACGCCTCGGCGCGTCGCGAGCCGTCGAACGTCGGGCGGGCGATCATCGGCGGCACGGTATCGTGGCGCGCGTGCCAGCACCGCGCTGGAGACGACCGTCACCGAGCTGCCCGACTCGCGTGTGCGCGTGCAGGTGCAGGTCGCGCCGGCCGAGGTCGAGGGTCGTCTGGAGCGCAAGGCGCGCCAGCTCGGGCGCGAGCTGAAGCTGCCGGGCTTTCGCCGCGGCAAGGTGCCGGCGCCGCTGGTGATCCAGCGCGTCGGGCGCGAGGCGGTGCTCGAGCAGGCCGTGCGCGACTCGCTCTCGGGCTGGTACGCGCAGGCGATCGAGACGGCCGGCATCGTGCCGGTCGGCGATCCGCAGCTCGACCTCGCCGACCTTCCGGGCGAGGGCGAGGCGCTTGAGTTCTCGATCGAGATCGGCGTGCTGCCGAAGGCGAAGCTCGGCTACTACAAGGGCCTCGAGGTCGCGCGCCGCGAGCCGGTCGTCGAGGAGGAGCAGATCGACCGCGAGGTCGACGCGATGCGCGAGCGCCTCGCGCGCCTGGAGACGGCCGAGCGCGCCGCGCAGGAGGGCGACTTCGTCGTGATCGACTACGTCGGCTCGCTGCCGGTTGCGGACGGCGGGCAGGAGGGCGGCGAGCGACGCCTGGAGCCGTTCGCCGGCGGCGAGGGGCGCGACCAGCTCGTCGAGCTCGGCGGCGGCAACCTGATCCCGGGCTTCGAGGAGGGCTTGATCGGCGCGAGCGCCGGCGAGCAGCGCGACGTCGAGCTGGCTTTCCCGGGCGACTACCCGAACGAGGAGCTCGCCGGACGCGACGCGGTCTTCGCGATCGACGTCAAGGAGGTCAAGCGCAAGGAGCTCCCGCCGGTCGACGACGACCTCGCGGTCGACGCCGGCTTCGACGACCTGGCCGAGCTGCGCGAGGACATCCGCAAGCGCCTGAGCGAGCTCGAGGGCGAGCGGATCGAGGGCGAGTTCCGCGAAGCGGCGCTCGACGCGGCCGTCGCGCAGGCCGAGGTGCCGCTGACGGGCGAGCTGATCGAGGCGCGCGCGAAGGAGATGTGGGAGCGGATGCTGCACTCGCTCTCACACCGCGGGATCACGCGCGAGGCATATCTGCAGATCTCCGGTCGCGAGGAGGGCGAGATCCTCGCCGAGATGCACGACGACGCCGAGCGCGCGCTGCGTCGCGAGGCGGTGCTGACGGCGGTCGTCGCGGCCGAGCAGATCGTCCCCTCGCAGGAGCGGCTGCTCGAGGCGGTCACGCCGACGGCCGAGCGCGAGGGCGTCGAGCCGGCGAAGCTGATCGAGGACCTGCGCGCCAGCGGGCGCATCGACGAGCTGCGCGAGGATCTCGCGGCGCGGATCGCGATCGAGCTGATCGCCGAGCGCGCGAAGCCGATCCCGTCGCGCAGGCGCAGGCGCGCGAGCAGCTGTGGACGCCGGGCCAGGAGGGCGCGGCGCCGGCGGGCGCGGCGAGCGGCTCGCGCGCGGGCGCGGGCGAGGGCGCGGCGGCGGGCAAGCTGTGGACTCCGACCGATCCGTCGGCGGGCAGCTAGCCTCTAAGAGGAATCCGGCCGGCGAAGCGAAACAAAGCGAGGAGTATGAGCCCACTTGTTCCCATGGTCGTCGAGCAAACCTCGCGAGGCGAGCGCGCGTTCGACATCTACAGCCGGCTGCTCAACGAGCGGATCATCTTCCTCGGCACGCCGGTCGACGACCAGATCGCGAACCTGATCGTCGCGCAGCTCCTGCACCTGGAGTCCGAGGACCCGGAGAAGGACGTCTCGCTGTACATCAACTCGCCGGGCGGCTCGGTCTACGCGGGCCTCGCGATCTACGACACGATGCAGTTCATCAAGCCCGACGTGCAGACGATCTGCGTCGGCATCGCGATGTCGATGGGGGCGCTGCTGCTCGCGGGCGGCGCCGAGGGCAAGCGGATGGCGCTGCCGAACGCGAAGATCCTGATCCACCAGGTCTCCTCGAGCTTCGAAGGCCAGGCGACCGACATCGAGATCCACGCGAAAGAGATCATCGACGTGCGCAAACGGCTCGACGAGATCATCGCGAAGCACACGCACAAGGACCTCGCGGAGGTCAGCAAGGACACCGAGCGCGACTACTTCATGTCCTCCGAGGAGGCCAGGGAGTACGGCATCATCGATCGCGTGATCTCCGAGCACTGAGGGGGAGGGCGATGGCGCGGCCGACAGACTCCAACGAGCAGCTCCTGTGCAGCTTCTGCGGCAAGTCACAGCGCCAGGTCAAGAAGCTGATCGCCGGCCCGGGCGTGTACATCTGCGACGAGTGCATCGACCTGTGCAACGAGATCATCGACGAGGAGCTCTCGGCGCCGCCGGCGTTCGACCTGGAGAACCTGCCGAAGCCGCGTGAGATCTACGACGTGCTCGACGAGTACGTCGTCGGCCAGGACCCGTCGAAGCGAACGCTGTCGGTCGCGGTCTACAACCACTACAAGCGCGTGCAGATGATGATGTCCGGCGAGACGGACATCGAGCTGCAGAAGTCGAACATCCTGCTGCTCGGGCCGACGGGCTGCGGCAAGACGCTGCTCGCGCAGACGCTCGCGCGGATCCTCAACGTGCCGTTCGCGATCGCCGACGCGACTGCGCTGACCGAGGCGGGCTACGTCGGCGAGGACGTCGAGAACATCCTCCTGAAGCTGATCCAGGCGGCCGACTACGACGTCAAGAAGGCCGAGACGGGGATCATCTACATCGACGAGGTCGACAAGATCGCGCGCAAGGCCGACAACCCGTCGATCACGCGCGACGTCTCCGGCGAGGGCGTGCAGCAGGCGCTGCTGAAGATCCTCGAGGGCACGCAGGCGTCGGTGCCGCCGCAGGGCGGGCGCAAGCACCCGCACCAGGAGTTCCTGACGATCGACACGACGAACGTGCTGTTCATCTGCGGCGGCGCGTTCGCGAACCTCGACAAGGTGATCGAGCGGCGGATCGGGCACAAAGGCGTCGGCTTCGCGGCGGCGATCGAGGCGAAGGCCGAGCGCGACGCGGGCGAGGTGTTCGAGCACTGCCTGCCGGAGGACCTGATCGAGTACGGCCTGATCCCGGAGTTCATCGGCCGCCTGCCGGTCGTCTCGGCGGTGCACCAGCTGACGCGCGAGGACCTCGTCTCGATCCTCGTCGAGCCGCGCAACGCGCTCGTCAAGCAGTTCCAGCGCTTCTTCGCGTTCGACGGGATCGAGCTCGTCTTCTCCGAGGACTCGTTGACGGCGGTCGCCGAAAAGGGTCTCGCGCGCGAGACGGGCGCGCGCGGGCTGCGCTCGATCATCGAGGAGATCCTGCTCGAGGTGCAGTTCGAGCTGCCGTCGCGTCGCGACGTGAAGAAGTGCGTCGTGACGAAGGAGACGGTCGAGAAGGGCCTGACCCCGACGCTCGTGACCGAAGCCGCGCCCGAGGAGGCCGGCGAGGACACGCTGCGCGAGGAGTCGGCGTGAGCGCCGGCCGGCGTGCGCGTGGTGTGCCGAGCCGCGTGCGGGACCGCTAGGATCGCGCTGTGCCGAAGCATCGCGAATCGACCTCGCTGGTCAAGAGCACGGTGGGCGCCGTGCCGTGGCTCGCGTTCGCGCGCGCGGCGATGATCGTCAACAGGCACTGGAACTCGCTGTCCTCGAAGGAGCGCGCGCACCTGACGCAGCTCGTCGGCGAATCGCGCGGGCGCGTCGAGCAACCTCAGCGCGAAGCAGCGCGCGGAGGTTCGCAAGCTCGCGGGCAAGCTCGACCTGCTCGGGATGGGCCGCGAGCTGATCGCGCTGCGCGGCGGGCGCAAGCGCGGCCGCCGTCGCTGAGCGCGGCGGACGACGAGCCGAGCGGCGCTCGCGGGGAGGGATCGCGCAGATGACGGAAGACGACGACCTCGACAAGCTCTCGACGCGCGAGCTGCACGACCGCGCGGTGCGCCGCGCCGAGCGCCACGTCGACATGAAGTTCTTCTGGTCGCTGCTGCAGCTGATCCCGGCGGCCGAGGCGGCGAGCGGCGATGTCGGCGAGGCCGACTACGACATGCAGTTCTCGAAAGGGCTGATCTCCGACGCGCTGCACAGCGGCGAGGGCGAGCTCGGCGAGGCGCTGCGGCCGTTGTTCCTCGAATACCTGCGCGAGCACGCGGACGCCTAGGGGCACGCCGGTGCGGCGCGTGCGATCGGCATGAGCGAGTCGAGGACCTCGAGAGCACAGCAGGCGGGGCGCCAGGCGTGGACGCAGCGCGAGGCCGAGGCGCACCTGCGCTCGCTCGAGCTGTTCGGGATGCGCTTCGGCCTGGACCGGATGCGCCGGATGATGACGGTGCTCGACTCGCCGCAGCGACGCTACGAGGCATCCACGTGCTCGGCACGAACGGCAAGTCCTCGACGACGCGGATGACGGCGGCGATCCTCGAGCGCCACGGCGTGCGCACGGGCGCCTACACCTCGCCGCACCTGATCTCCTACCGCGAGCGCATGCAGATCGGCGAGCGCGACGTCTCGGGCGAGGAGCTTCGCGGAGGCGATCGCGCGCGCGGCGTGGGCGGCGGAGCGCGTCAACCGGACGCTCGCGGGGGACGATCACGTGACGCAGTTCGAACTGCTGACGGCGGCGGCGCTGTGGGCGATGGCCGAGCGCGGCGTCGAGGTGGCGGTGATCGAGGCGGGGCTCGGCGGGCGCTACGACGCGACGCAGCGTGATCGACGCGCGCGTGACGGTGCTGACGAACGTCGGCCTCGAGCACACGCGCTGGCTGGGGCCGACGGTGCGCGACATCGCCGAGGAGAAGCTCGCGGTGCTCGCGCGAGGGCGCGACGCTCGTGCTCGGGGCGCAGCCTGCACGCGGACGCGCTGGCGGTCGCCGAGCGCGTCGCGCGCGAGCAGGGCGCGCGGCTGCTGATCGCGCCGCCGCGCCCGAGCGCGCCGGAGCTCGCGGCCGCCGGCGAGTTCCAGCAGCGCAACTTCGCGCTCGCGCGAGCTCGTCGCCGAGCGCGTTCCTGCGCGAGCTCGGGATCGAGCCGCGGGCGCAGGCGCTGCGCGAGGCGGCCGCGGAGCACGCCGGTGCGCGGGCGCTTGCAGCGCGTCGCCGGCGACCCGCCGACGGTGCTCGACGGCGCGCACAACCCCGACGCGGCGCGCGCGCTCGCGGCGTCGCTGCCGGCGCTGCTCGACGGTCGGCCGCTGGCGCTCGTGCTCGGCGTGCTCGAGGACAAGGACGCGGTCGGGATGCTCGCGGCGCTGCTTCCGCTGTGCGAGCGCGCGTGGTTCACGGCGCCGCCGAGCGCGCGCGCGCTGCCGCCGGCGACGCTGCAGTCGCTCGCGCGCCAGCTCGGCTTCGAGCGCGTGGAGTGCGAGCCGAGCGCCGGCGCGCGCGCTCGCGCAGGCGCAGGAGTGGGCGCGGCTGCACGGCTGCGATGGTGCTCGCGACGGGCTCGGTCTACCTCGTCGGCGAGCTGCTCTTCGCGCGTCGAGCGGCGAGGCCGCGAGAAGCACGGAGTCGGACGCGCGCCGGCGAAGGGCAGCGGTGTGAACGACGACGGCCCGTCGGTGCTCGACGATGATCGGCGCCGTGGCGCTGATCGTCGCGCTCGTGATCCTCGTGTTCTTCGCGGCCGGTTACGGCTTCGGCCGCCTGTTTCTCTAAGCTCGGCCCGCCGATGCCACCCCTCGCATACTTCGGGATCGAAAGCAGCGGGCTGAACCTCGTCGATCGATCTGCTGATCCTGTTCGTCGTCGTCCTGTATCTCGCGCTGATCTACTGGACGTACTCGGATGCGCGACGGCGGATCGACGACCCGATGCTCGTCGGCTGCGCGACGGCGGCGTCGCTGTTCCCGTTCGTCGGCACGATCGTCTACATGATCCTGCGCCCGCCGGAAACCTCGAGGACGTGCGCGAGCGCGAGCTGGAGGTGCAGGCGGCCGAGGCGCGCCTGCACGAGCTCGAGACGCGCTGTGCCCGCACTGCGACTACCGCGATCGAGGCGGACTACGTGCGCTGCCCGAGCTGCCTGCGCAAGCTCAAGGAGCGCTGCAAGAGCTGCTCGCGCCCGCTCGACCAGGCGTGGACGATCTGCCCGTACTGCGAGACCGAGGTGCCCGCGCGCGGCGGCGTCCGCGTGCCGGCGCACGCGCGCGCTCGCCGCGCGCCGCGCTCGAGGCGGGAGCTCGGCTCGAGCGCGAGGCGCGCCCGCGAGACGGCGCGCCGACGGACGGCGCGCGACCGCGAGTCGGCGACGCCGAGGCGCCGGCGCACGGTGAGCCGCCGGCGACGGAGCTCGAGCCGAGGCGCAGCAGACCGCGCGGCGCCGCGTCGCGCCGCGCTCGGAGCGCGGCCGACGCGGCACAGCCGACGCGACCCGGCGAGCCGCGCGCCCGCCCGCGAGCTCGGCGAGCGCGCGCCGCGAGCGCGCCGCGCCCGGGCTCGGCCTACGACACAGACGCCCAACCGAAGAGAGGAGGAGTCCGATGGACCGCACGCTGATCCTGGTCAAGCCCGACGCGTTCGCCGCGTCGCTGAGCGGCGAGATCATCTCGCGCTTCGAGCGCAAGGGCCTGAAGATCGTCGCGCTGCGGGCGATGACGCGTCGACCGCGAGCTCGCCGAGCGCCACTACGCCGAGCACGCCGAGCGGCCGTTCTTCGGCGAGCTCGTCGACGTTCATCACCTCGGGGCCGCTCGTCGCGATGGTGCTCGAGGGCGAGCACGCCGTGCGCGCCGCGCGGCAGGTGATCGGCGCGACCGACCCGCTCGAGGCGGCGCCGGGCTCGATCCGCGGCGACTTCGCGCTCGAGGTCGGGCAGCAACCTCGTGCACGGCTCGGACTCGCCCGAGTCCGCGGCGCGCGAGGTCGCGCTCTTCTTCCCCGAGCTCGCGTGAGCGGCCGCGCGCGTGCTCACGCTCGTCCTCGCTCGCTCCCCGCAGCGACGGGCGATCCTCGAGCGCCTCGGCGTGACCGTTCGAGGTCGTGGTGCCCGAGGTGGAGGAGCTCGAGGAGGGCGATCCCGATCGAGGTGGCGGTCGAGAACGCCCGGCGCAAGGCGCGTGCGGTGCGCGCGCGCGGGCGCCGCGCGAGCCGGTGCTCGGCGCCGACACCGTCGTGGCGCTCGACGGCGCGCTCTTCGGCAAGCCCGCCGACGGCGCGCAGGCGCGCGCGATGCTCGCCGCGCTCGGCGGCGCGCACGCACACCGTCGTCGGCGGCTTCGCGCTGCTCGCGGCGAGCGCGGAGCGCGCGAGCGCGCGCGAGCACCGCAGGTGACGCTTCCGCGACGCTCGACGAGCGCCTGCTCGACTGGTACCTCGGCCAGCGGGGAGTGGCGCGGGCGCGCCGGCGGCTACGCGATCCAGGGAGCGGGCGCGGCGCTGGTGCGGGAGGTGCGCGGCGACTACGAGAACGTCGTCGGCCTGCCGCTCGCGGCGCTGCTCGACGACTCTGCTCCGCGAGCTGCTCGGCGGCTGAGACCCGCGGCGCACTTGCTCCTGCAAATCCGCTGGCAACGTTGCCGCGCGCGGGCGTTCGATAGACTCCGCGCGAGCGTGCCCCAGGCGGCCGACCGCTGCGCGGCGACGCCACCGGCATAGCCTGCCGGCAGCGCTGGCACGCGCGGCTCGCCGCAGCGCGAGGCCGCGAGCCGGCGGGTGGTCGGTGGGCGCGAGTCGAGCGCCCGGCCCGACCGCCTCATCCTCCATATCCCCATGGGCATCGTCAGCTATCTAACCGGCTTCGGTGGCCGCGACATGGCGGTCGACCTCGGCACCGCGAACACGCTCGTCTACGTGCGCGGGCGCGGGATCGTGCTCTCCGAGCCGAGCGTCGTCGCGATCGACTCGCGCAACGGCGAAGTGCACGCCGTCGGGCATCGAGGCCAAGCGCATGCTCGGCCGCACGCCGGGCACGATCCAGGCGATCCGGCCGCTCAAGGACGGCGTGATCGCGGACTTCGACGTGACCGAGGAAATGCTGCGCCACTTCATCCAGAAGGTCCACCAGAACCGCTGGGCGCATCCGCGCGTCGTCGTGTGCGTGCCCTCCGGCGTCACGGGCGTCGAGAAGCGCGCCGTCGAGGAGGCCTGCCTCTCGGCGGGCGCGCGCGCGGCGTACCTGATCGAGGAGCCGATGGCGGCGGCGATCGGCGCCGGGCTGCCCGTCGCCGAGCCGACCGGCTCGATGGTCGTGGACATCGGCGGCGGCACCTCCGAGGTGGCCGTGATCTCGCTCGGCGGCATCGTCGTCTCGCAGTCGATCCGCGTCGGCGGCGACGAGCTCGACGAAGCGATCATCAACTACGCCAAGCGCGAATACAAGCTGCTGATCGGCCAGCAGACGGCCGAGGAGCTGAAGCTCGAGATCGGCTCGGCGTGCCCGATCGAAGAGGAGCTGCAGGCGGAGATCCGCGGCCGCGACATGGTCTCCGGGCTGCCGAAGACCGTCGTGATCACGAGCGAGGAGATCCGCCAGGCGCTCGAGGAACCGCTCGGCCAGATCATCGAGGCGGTCAAGGAGACGCTCGACCGCACGCCGCCCGAGCTCGCCTCGGACATCATGGACCGCGGCATCACGCTCGCCGGCGGCGGCTCGCTGCTGCAGGGGCTCGACCAGCGCCTGCGCGAAGAGACGCAGATGCCCGCGCACCTGGCCGAATCGCCGCTGACGTGCGTGGCGGTCGGCTCGGGCCGCTCGCTCGAGGAGTTCGACGTGATCCATCGCGCGAATCGAAACTCGCCGTGGACGCCGGCGATCGCTCGATCGGCCAGGCCGTACTCTTCCCGATGAAGCTTCGGAAGGTCATAGCAGGTGTACAAGAAGACGATCCGGCGTAGACGAGCGGTCCTCGTGGCTGCTCGTCGCCCTTTCGCTGATCCTCCTCACCGCATACTTCAGAGAGGCCCCGGGCGGCGGCCTGCACGCGATGCAGCGCGGCTTCCTGACCGTGGTCTCGCCGATCGAGGACGGCGCGAACACGGTCTTCAGGCCGGTGCGCAGCGCCTTCGGCTCGATCGGCAACGCGCTCGACGCGGCTCGCAGACGCGACAAGCTGCGCAAGCAGCTCGCGCACGCGCGCGCCCAGCTGATCGCCTACCAGGCCGAAGCGCGCGCGTACCGCGAACTCTCGTCGCTCGGACCGCCTCGACACGCGGCTCGGCATCCACGACTACCAGCCCGGTCAGCGCGGTCGTCGTCCTGCAGTCGCCGAGCCTCTGGAACTCGACGGTGATCATCGACCAGGGGACGCCCGCGGGCGTGCAGGTCAACGACCCCGTGATCGACGGCGAAGGGCTCGTCGGCAAGGTCGCGCAGTCGCTGGGCCGACGGCGCCCAGGTGATGCTCATCAACGACCACGAATTCGGCGCCACCGCGCGGCTGAACGGCGGCGGCGCGGTCGGGCACGGTGCAGCCGAAGGTGGGGGACCCGGACGGCCTCGTGCTGCAGTACCTGCCGCAGAACACCGCGGTCGAACCCCGGCGAATACGTCGTCACCGCCGGCACGGTCTCGAGCCAGGACGAATCGCTCTACCCGCCGGGCATCCCGATCGGGCGGGTCACCTCGGGCAACGCGCGCAGCCAGTACGCCTCGGTCAACGTCGAACCGCTCGTCAACCTGCACAACCTCAGCACCGTGCAGGTGCTGACCGCCGTCGCACGGCTCGCCGCCCGCACGCATCACGCACCTGCTGACCGGGCTCTCGCCGGGCCAGAGCTCCGCATCCGCGCCGCCCGGGCGGCAGCTCGCCGCGACGCGGAGGCGGCGAGATGAGCTCGGACGCGTCGGCGCGAGCGACCGCGGCGGAGCGGCACGGCGCCGCGCGCGGCGAGAGCGCAGCGCTCGTGGCGGCGATCGTCGCGCGTGCATCGCGGCTGGTCGTCGCGTCTTCTTCCAGACCGGCGTCCTCTCCGAGCTCCCGGTCTTCGGCGTGCAGCGCCGACGTCACGCCGCTCGTGGTCGCCTTCGTCGGGCTACCTCTGCGGCTCGACCGTCGGGCGCCGTGACGGGCTTCGCGCGTGGGCCTGATGGTCGACCTCACGCTCGTGCAGACGCTCGGGCTCACCTCGCTCATCTTCACCCTCATCGGCTACGCGGCCGGGCGGCTGCGCGAGATGCGCGACCCGCAGGCGACGCTGATGCCGCTGCTGCTCGGGCGGCCTCGCCGCGTTCGTCTCGCTCGCCGGCTACTCGCTGATGGAGTTCCTGCTCGGCGTGGACGCGCCGGTGAGCTTCGAGCTGCTGCGCCAGATCGTGCTCGGCACCATCGTGGACACGATCCTCGCGGCCCCCGTGTGGGCGCTCTCGCGAGGGTCGTCGACCGGGCCTGCCCGAGGATCCGCGCCGGCGCCGCCGCCGCGCCTACACGACCGGCGGGCTCTCGCCGCTCTCGCGCGCATGATCGTCGAGCCGCAGCAGCGGCAGCCCGTCCGACTCCCGCATCTTCGTACCGCCGTCGCTCGCGCGTGCGCGCGGCGATGCTCGGCGTGCTCGCGCTCGTGCTCTTCGGCGTGATCTTCTTCCGTCTCTGGTATCTGCAGATACTCTCCGGCGATCAGTATCTCCAGCAGGCCAACGCCAACCGCATCGCGCGAACTGCCGACGCCGGCGCCGCGCGGCGAAATCGTCGACCGCGAAGGCAAGCCGCTGGTCACCAACCGCGTCGCCAACGCCGTCCAGATCGAGACCTCGGAGCTGCCCGCCAGCGCGCATGCGCGCCGCGAGGTCTACTGACGGCCTCGGCGCGCGTCCTCGGGATGAGCCCGCGGCGCATCGAAGCGCTCGTCGGCAAGGGCTACGCGGAAGCGCCACTACGCGCCGGTCACGATCAAGACGGACGCCGGGCCGCGGCGCGCTCACGATCCTCTCCGAGCGCCAGAGCGAATTCCCGGGCGTCGTGCAGCAGCCGGTGTGGATCCGCACCTACCCGTTCGGCGAAATGGCCGCGCAGGTGCTCGGCTACGTCGGCGAGGTCAACGAAACGGAGCTCAAGAAGCCCGCCTTCCGCGGCGTGCAGCCGGGGACGGTCGTCGGCCAGGCGGGCTCGAGTACTACTACGACCGCTACCTGCGCGGCAAGCCCGGCGCGCAGCGCTTCGAGGTCAACGCGGCGGGCGAACCGGAGCCGGCCACGCTCGCTCCGATCGCCGCCGACAGGCGGGCTACAACCTCAAGCTGACGATCGACCGCGGCCTCCAGAAGGCCTCCGAAGAGGCGCTGCGCGAGGGGATCGCGAGCGCGCGGGCCTCGGGCAAGCCGGCGACCTCGGGCGCGTACGTCGCGATGGACCCGCTGCAACGGCGAAATCCTCGCGATCGGCTCCTACCCGAGCTTCAACCCGAACGTCTTCGCGAAGCCGCTCACGCAGGCCGAATACGCGTCGCTCACGGGCAACGGCGAACGTCGGCGAAGGTGCAGAAGCGGCGGCGCCGCTCACGGACAGGGCCACCGAAGGGCTCTATCCGACCGGCTCCTCCTTCAAGCCGATCACGGCGATGGCGGCGCTCGAAGGCGGCTTTCTGAGCCCCGAAGAAGGACTCGGCGGCGGCCAGTGCATCGACGTCGGCGGCGAGAACTTCTGCAACGCCGGCCACGCCGACTACGGCTCCGTCGGGCTCGTGGAAGCGCTCAAGGTCTCCTCGGACACCTACTTCTTCGAAGTCGGCGAGCGCGCCAACTCGCACAACGAAGCGATCCAGCACATGGCGCACCTGCTCGGCATCGGCGAGCCCACGCAGATCGACCTGCCGAGCGAGATCGACGGCGTCGTGCCGAACGCGAAGTGGCGCGAAGAAATGAACGCGCTGCAGGTGCAGGTGCGAACGCGACGCACCCCCGCGGCGGCTGCGGCTACGTCTCCGAAGTCAAGCCCTGGACGGTCGGCGAAAACATGGATCTCGCGGTCGGGCAGGGCTCCCTGCAGACCTCGCCGCTGCAGATGGCGACGGCGTATTCGACGCTCGTGAACGCGTTCCTGAACAACGGCAACGGGTGGAAGGTGCGCCCGCACCTCGGGCTCGAGATCGACGCCCGAACGGCGCCCTCGTGCAGCGCCTGAGCTACCCGCCCGTGCGCCACGTGCACCTCGACCCGACCTACCTGCGACGCTGGTCTTCGAAGGCATCCACAAGGCCGCGAGCGAAGCCGGGCGGCACCTCGGCCGACGTCTGGGCGGGGTGGAACCAGGAAGCGCACCCGGTCTACGGCAAGACGGGCACGGCCGAAGTCGCGGGCAAGCTCGAACAGTCCTGGTACATGTGCTACGTCGCCGACGCGCAGCGACCGATCGTGATCGCCGTGACCGTCCCGCAGGGCGGCTTCGGCGCGGAAACGGCCGCGCCGATCGCGCGCCTCATCGCCTCCTGCTGGTTCGAGCAAGCCGAAGCGCTTCATCGTCGGGACCTCGAAGACGCACTGATGACGCCGCTCAGCCACACCGACCGCGAGCCGCGCCGATGAGCGTCACCACGCCGACGCCCCGGATCGCGCCGTCGTGATGGCGCGGCGAGCCCGCGAGCACCCGCGCGCGCCGTGCGGCTGCCGGTCGATCCCTGGCTGACGCTCGCCGTGATCGGCCTCGGCATCTGCTCCGTCGTCACGCTCGCAGGCGTGACGAAAGACCTCGTGCCCGGCGCGCCCGCACTACTACGTCGACCGCCAGGCGATCTACCTGGTGCTCGGCTTCGCTGCTGATGGTCGCGCTGACGCGCTTCGACTACGGGCGCCTGCGGCCGCTCGGGCGACGCGCTCTACGTCGCGCTGATCTGTCAGCCTCCTCGCCGTGCGTCGTGCTCGGGCACGCCGCGAACGGCTCGCAGCGCGCGATCAACTTCCCGTTCTTCTCCTTCCAGGCCTCCGAGCTCGGCAAGGTGCTGCTGATCGTCGCGCTCGCGGCTTCGTCGTCGAGCGCTACCGCAAGCTGCGCGAGCGCGAGACGACGGCGCAGCGTGATGCTCGCTGGCGCTCGTGCCGGCGATGTTCGTGATCGTGCAGCCGGACGTCGGCTCGGGCCTGGTCTTCGTCGTGATCGCCTTCACGATGCTCTTCGTCGCCGGCGTCCCGGGCAAGCACCTGGCCGCGCTGCGTCGCGATCGGCGCTCGTCGTCGATCGCGATCGTGCTCGTCGCGGCGCCGGCGGTCGGCGTCCACCTGCTCAAGCCCTACCAGGAAGAACGCCTCACGGCCTTCCTGCACCCGTCCACGAACCCGCAGAAGCAGGGCTACCAGCAGGAGGAGTCGAAGATCGCAATCGGCGTCCGGTCAGAAGACGGGCCGCGGAGTCGAACGCGACGCAGATGCACGCTGAACTTCGTCCCGGAGGATCACACGGACTTCATCTTCGCCGCCGTCGGCGAGCGCTAGGGCTTCGTCGGCGCCGCGCTCGTGCTCTCGCTCTACGCGCTGCTCATATGGCGCGTACTGCGGATCCTCATGATGTCGAAGGACCTGTTCGGCGCGCTCATCGCGGCGGGAGTGGCGGCGATGCTCATTTTCAGGTCTTCATCAACGTTGGAATGGCGATCGGCATCTCGCCGATCACCGGCATCACGCTGCCGCTCATGAGCTATGGGGGCTCGTCGGTGATCAGCACGTTGCTGGCGCTCGGCCTCGCTGCAGTCGATCTACGCGCAGGCGCGCTGCCTCACAGGCTCTGAAGGGCCGCACCTGCGCTGATCACATCGATGTACGCCACGCCACTCCCGCCAGACCTTCGTCGCGCCGCATGTGCACCCGGCATCCGGGCGCGACGCGCACGCAGTCGCGGATGGGCGCACGGCCGACGGGGCGATCGCGAGATCGCAGACGCCCCGATCCGACATGGAGAGACGGATCACCTTGAAGAAACAAGTACTTGTCAGCGTCGACCGCGCGGAGACGCGCGTCGCGCTCCTGGAGGCGGGCGGAGCGCCGGCCTCCACACGTTCGACCGCGAGCCGCAAAGCCGGTTCGACCACGAAGGCCGCCGCGGCTCGGCCTCGAAAGCGACGACGGGCGCGCGCAAGCGCGGCGGCGCCGGAGCTAAGCAGGCCGACTACCGCATCGCCGAGCTCTACATCGAGCGCCGCAGCTCGCGCTCGATCGTCGGCAACATCTACAAGGGCAAGGTCGACAACGTGCTGCCCGGGCTCGAGGCGGCGTTCGTCGACATCGGCCTCGAGAAGAACGGCTTCCTGCACGTCGACGAGATCGTGATGCCGGGCGTCGAGTCGCCAAGCGCGGGCGCGGCTCGGGCAGCGGCCGCAAGATCTCGACCTGCTGAAGCCGGGGCAGGAGATCGTCGTGCAGGTCGTCAAGGACCCGCTGAAGACGAAGGGCGCGCGGCTCTCGATGGAGCTGACGATCGCGGGTCGCTACATGGTCTACGCGCCGAGCGGCGAGGGCGTCGGCGTCTCGCGACGGCTGGAGGACAAGGAGCGCGAACGCCTGCGCCGGCAGACCTCGAAACTGGAGATCGGCGGCGGCGGCGTGATCGTGCGCACGGCGGCGCACGGCGCCAAGCGCGAGGACTTCGAGCGCGAGCTGAAGTACCTGCACAAGCTGCACGAGGTGCTCGAGAAGCGCGTCGAAGAGACGGCGGCCCCGGCCCTCGTCTTCCAGGAAGCGGATCTCTCTGTGCGCGTCGTGCGCGACATCTTCTCGGCGCACTTCGAGCGCGCGATCGTCGACGACGAGCAGCAGTACCAGCGGCTCGTCTCGTTCTTCACGCGCACGGCGCCGGAGCTCGTCGAGCGCGTCGAGCTGTGGCAGGCCGAGCGACGCTGTTCGAGGCGTACAAGGTCGACAAGGCGATCGACGGGCTGCTCTCGCGCCGCGTCGACCTGCCGAGCGGCGGCTACCTGATCATCGACTACGCCGAGGCGCTGACGGTGATCGACGTCAACTCGGGCTCGTTCATCGGCCGCGGCAAGGGCGCGGGCCTCGAGGAGACGATCACGAAGACGAACCTCGAGGCGGCCGAGGAGGTCGTCAACCAGCTGCGCCTGCGCGACATCGGCGGGATCATCGTGATCGACTTCATCGACATGGCGCGCGCGCGCAACCGCGACGCGGTGATGAAGACGCTGCGCAAGACGCTCGAGCAGGACCGCACGAAGACCTTCACGGCCGAGATCTCGGAGCTCGGGCTCGTCGAGATGACGCGCCAGAACGTGACCGAGGGCGTGCGCGAGATCATGAGCCGCCCGTGCCCGACGTGCGGGGGCGAGGGCGTGATCCGCTCCGAGGAGACGATCGCGATCGAGTTCGAGCGACGCCTGCGCGACGTCGCGGCCGAGCATCCGGACATGGAGGCGTTCCTCGTGCAGATCAACCCGCGCGTGAGCACCGAGTTCACGGGCCACAGCTCGCGCATGCTGCACGCGCTCGAGGCGCAGACGGGCAAGTTGTTCCTGTTCGAGGGCTCCGAAGGGCTCGCGCTCGACCACTTCGCGATCACCTTCGAAGGCACGCGCGAGGAGGTCGAGGAGCGCGCGCTGCCGTTCCGCCAGGGCGACGAGGTGCTCGTCGAGATCGTCGAGCCGCACATGTACGACGTCGACGACGCGGTCGCGAAAATCGACGGCTACATCATCTCGATCGCCGGCGCGGCTTCGGAGGTCGGGAGAAGCGGATGGTGCGGATCGACCAGGTCGGGCGCACGGCGGCGAGCGCGTTCCTGCTCGACGAGTCGGGCGAGATCGTCAAGCCGCCGGCGCGCTCGAGCTCCTCGCGCAACGGCCGCGGCGGCCGGCGCTCCTCGGGCTCGGGCTCCGGCGAGGGCGGCCGCGCCGGCGAACGTGCGCGCTCGCGCGCCCGCGGACGCCGCGCGCCGGCCGACAGCGAGGACGCGGAGGCGCGTCTGGAAGCCGGATTGCACGAATCGCCGACGGGCGTCGACTCCGAGCCCGAGCAGGAGACCACGCCGAACGAGTCGGCGGCCGTCGATGCGCAGGAGGGCGAGGGCGCCGCGGATGGCCTACAATCGAAACCTCGGCGTCGTGGCCGCAGGGGCGGGCGGCGCCGTTCGGCTGCAAAGGCGCCTGCGACGCCGGAGTAGGACTCCGGCGCTCGGGACGCTCCGCAGCGGCCACAAGCTAGGAACCTGAAAGCGAACCAGACATGTACGCGATCGTGAAGACCGGCGGCAAGCAGTACCGCGTCGAGCGGGGACAGCGCCTGCTCGTCGAGCGCCTGCCGGTCGAGGCCGGCGCGGACGTCGAGCTCGAGCCGATCCTCTACCGCTCCGAGGAGGCCGTCTTCGACAAGGCGGGCCTGGAGTCGGTGCAGGTCACGGCGAAGGTGCTCGCGCACGTGCGCGGCGAGAAGTTGCGCGTGTTCAAGTTCAAGCCGAAGCGCGGCTACAAGCGCCGCACGGGCCACCGTCAGGACCTGACGCAGATCGAGGTCACGGAGATCGCGCACGGCAAAGCGAAAGCGAAAGCGGCGCCGGCGAAAGCGGCGAAACCGGCCGCCGAGAAAGCGGCGGCGAAAGCGCCGGCGGCGGCGGACGAGAAGCCGGCGGCGAAAGCGAAAGCGAGCGCCGCGAAAGCGCCGGCCGCGAAACCGGCGGCGGCGAAACCGGCGAAAGCGAAAGCGCAGAGCGCGAAAGCGAAGGAGGAGCCGTCCGATGGCTCATAAGAAGGGGCTCGGCTCGAGCCGCAACGGGCGCGACTCGAACGCGCAGCGGCTCGGCGTCAAGACGTTCGCCGGCGAGACGGTGACGGGCGGCGAGATCATCGTGCGCCAGCGCGGCACGCGCTTCCGGCCGGGGCTGGGCGTCGGCATCGGCAAGGACGACACGCTGTACGCGCGTGCGGCCGGAACGGTGCAGTTCACGACCGGGCGCCGCGGGCGCACGGTCAGCGTCGTTCCGTCGGACGCGTCCTAGCGGGCGCTCGCCTAACCCTCCTGCGCCGTCGGGCGGACGAGGATCTCGTTGACGTCGACGTGCGGCGGCTGTGCGAGCGCGTACATGACGGCGCGCGCGATGTCGTCGTCGTCGAGCGCGTTGCTCGGGCGGTTGTCGAAGAACGGCGTGTCGACCATGCCGGGCTCGATCAGCGTGACGCGCACGCCGGTCCCGTTGAGGTCCTGGCGCGCGGCCTCGCCCATCGCGGTGACGGCGTGCTTCGTGCACGAGTAGAACGAGCCGGGCAGCGCGCGCCGGCCGGCGACGCTAGAGGTGATCAGCAGATGCCCGCGCGACTGCTTCAGCGCGGGGATCGTCGCGCGCAGCGTGAGCGCGGCGCCGTAGACGTTCGTCAGGACCATCTCGCGCCAGTGCTCGACGGTGTCGTTGAGGAAGCCGCGCGGGCCGCCGAAGCCGGCGTTGGCGAAGACGGCGTCGATCTGGCCGTAGGCCGACAGCGCGCGCTCGACGAGCGCCTGCTGCTGCTCCCACTCGGCGACGTCGCAGCGCTCGGCGATCGCGCGCTCGGCGCCGCCGAGCTCGCCGGCGAGCTCCTCGAGCTTCTCGCGCGAGCGCGCGCCGAGCACGAGGCGCCAGCCGGCGGCCGCGGCGTGGCGCGCGGTCGCGGCGCCGATGCCGCTCGACGCGCCGGTGATCAACAGGACGCGGTCGCTTGGCGCTGCGGGGTCGCTGCTCATCGTTTCCGGCTCCTTGCTCGGGTTCGCGTGCGCGCCAACATCTAGCACTCGCACCGCGACTGTCACGATGAAGCCGAGATGCTTCACGATCGCGCGAGGATCCACGTGCAGGCCGGCGCCGGCGGCGACGGCTCGATGAGCTTCCGCCGCGAAGCGCACGTGCCGCGCGGTGGCCCGGACGGCGGCGACGGCGGCCACGGCGGCGGCGTCGTGTTCGTCTGCGACGACTCGTTGCGCGACCTGCAGGGCTTCCGCCGCCGCAGCGACTACCGCGCCGGACGCGGCGGGCACGGCGAAGGCTCGCAGCGCCACGGCGCCGACGGGCGCACGCTCGAGATCGGCGTGCCGCCGGGGACGCAGATCTCGGCGTCGTTGGAGGACGGCGAGGACCTCGCGGGGCGCCGCTGGGAGCTGCTCGCCGACGGGCAGCGCGCGACGGTCGCGCGCGGCGGCTCGGGCGGGAAGGGCAACAAGCGCTTCGCGACGCCGACACGGCAGGCGCCGCGCTTCGCCGAGCGCGGGCTTCCCGGCGAGGAAGGCTGGCTCGAGCTGCGCCTGAAGCTGCTCGCCGACGTCGGCCTCGTCGGGCTGCCGAACGCCGGCAAGTCCTCGCTGCTCGCGCGCCTGACGCGCGCGGCGCCGAAGGTCGCCGACTACCCGTTCACGACGCTCTCGCCGGTGCTCGGCGTGCTCGAGGGCGAGGATCGCCAGCTCGTGATCGCCGACATCCCGGGGTTGATCGAGGGCGCGAGCGACGGCGCGGGGCTCGGGCATGACTTCCTCGCGCACGTCGAGCGCACGCGTCTGCTCGTGCACGTGCTCGACGTCGCGCCGCAGTTGAGTGGCGAGGCGGACGCCGACGCCCTCGCCAACCACGCGACGATCGAGGCCGAGCTCGCCGCGCACGACGAGCGCCTGTCGCGGCTGCCGCGCGTGCTCGCGCTGTCGAAGTGCGACCTGCTCGACGAGCGGCGCGTGCAGCACGCGGTCGCCGCCTGGCGCGAGCGCCTCGGCGAGCAGACGCCGGTGATCGCGACCTCGAGCGCGACCGGGGCGGGGGTGCGCGAGCTCGCGAGCGAGCTGCTGCGCAGCGTTCCGGCGCTAGCGGCGCCGGCGGCCGGCGGCACGAATGCGGCCGGCGAGAACGGCGCCACGGCGGCGCTCGGCGAGACGCCCGAGCGCGGCGAGGGCGTCGAGCAGCTCGCCGAGCACATGGTCTTCCGCCCGGCCGGCGCGAGCGGCTTCGTCGTCGAGCGGCTCGGCCCGCGCGCGTTCGCCGTGCGCGGGCGCGGGATCGAGCGGCTGCTCGCGCGCTACGACGTCGAGAACGAGGACGCGATGGCGCACTTCGAGGGGCGCCTGCGGCGGATCGGCGTGCTCAAGGCGCTGCAGGCCGAGGGCTTCCAGCCGGGCGACGAGATCGAGATCGCCGGATCGATCTTCGAGCTCGACCCCGAATGACGAGAACTCGACCGAGCCGCCCGAGGCCGCCGGTCGTCTGCCGGGGTCAGCGCTCGGCTCGGTTGAGGAGCACTCGAAGGTGGGCCAGGTCTGCGCGACCTTCGGTATAGCCCACAACTTGGCCGGCCGCATCGACTACGAACGTGACGGGGAGCGGCGACTCGCCACCGAGGAACGCCCGGAAGAACGCGCGCCCCTCGGGTTCCGTTGGGTTCGCAGACAGGATCGGCACAGAGAGGCGATCGCGCCGCACCATTTTGCGCGTTTCCGCGAGCGAGCTGTAGGCCGAGACGAGCACGACAGTGCCGGTGTGCTTCGCGCGCAGTTCGCGATTGATCTTGGCCAGCTCAGGCTCCTGCTGGATGCATGGCGCGCACCACGGTGCCCAGAAAGAGACCAAGACGACTTGCCCACGAAACCGCGCCAAGGAGACCTTGGCCGGCCCTCCCAACGACCGAACGGCCGTCGTCGGAACCGATGGCTGCGTGCCATGCCGGATCGCGCTGCGGACGTTCGGCCAAACGCCAACCGCGACGGCAACACCAGACCCGACAAATGCCGCAGCGACGAGGGCTGGCGTGACGCGCCGAGCGACCCTGTGGCGCCCGTTCCTAGCTTGCTGCTCGCGGCGGATGGCGTCCAACAGCGCGCCCTCGACCTGGGGCATGATCGTCACGATGAAGCTCCTCCGTGTGCAAGATATTGTCTGAGTTGGCGCAATCCTCGACTTACGCGCTTGCGGGCGACCTGCTCCGTCACGTTGAGACGCTTCGCGAGTTCCCGGTAGCCGAGGTCCTCCACGACTCGCGCGCGCACAGCATCACGCTGTCCTCCGGGGAGATCGTCGAGAAACGCGAGTAGCTCCGAGCCGTCGATGCCGGCGATCGCCGCGATGGCATCGTCGTCTATCTGCACTGCGCCCATGGCCAATCGCCGGCGGGCCGACACCTCCATCCGCTCATTTCGGAGACTGCGTAGGAGCTTGTTTCGGGCGATTCCCAAGAGCCACGCGGCAGCCGGCTCCGGGCCGGGACGGAATCGCGGAGCAGCGATGTAGGCGGCGGCGAAGACCTCCGCCGTGAGGTCCGCAGCCAGGTCGGGACGACCCGTCTGGCGTCCCAGCCATCCCGCCACGAGGCGCTCGTGACGGCGATAGAAGGCAGCAAATGGCTCCTCGCCCGAGCGGGACCGGCACAGCAGTTCGTAGTCGCTGACTCCGTCGAGATCCTGCGGCATTCACGGCGATACTTCCACGAGCCACCGGTTTTGTGACCTGGAGGCGGGAGTGGGATCGGCGACCTTCGCGTCATGAGCCCGAAGGGTCCGCAATAAGCTCCTGACATGAGGCGTGTAGTGGTCAAGCTCGGCTCGAGCGTCGTCGCGGGCAGCGACGGCGAGCCGCGCATGGAGGTCCTGCGCAGCGTCTGCGAGACGCTCGCCGGGCAGCACGTCAAGGGGACGGAGGTGATCGTCGTCACGAGCGGTGCGATCGCGCGCGGGATGCGCGAGATGGCGCTGTCGCAGCGGCCGAGCTCGATCCGCGAGCTGCAGGCGGCGAGCGCGGTCGGGCAGGGCAAGCTCTACCGGATCTACGACGAGCTGCTGCGCGAGCTCGGCGTGACGAGCGCGCAGGTACTGCTGACGTTCTTCGACATGAGCGCGCGCACGCACTACCTCAACGCGCGCCAGACGCTCGAGACGCTGCTCGAGTGGCGCGTGCTGCCGGTGATCAACGAGAACGACACGACGACGACCGACGAGATCTCCTTCGGCGACAACGACTTCCTCGCGGCGCAGGTGGCGGTGCTCGTGCGCGCCGAGGGCTGATCCTGCTGACGGACATCGACGGCCTCTACACGGCCGACCCGCGGCTGGACCCGGACGCGAAGATCGTGCGCGAGATGGACGACTTCGGCGGCCTCGACGAGCTCGAGATCGGCCACACGACCTCGCCGCTGGGGCACGGGCGGGATGCGCTCGAAGCTCGTCGCGGCCGACATGGCGACGGCGGCGGGCATCCAGACGACGATCTGCAGCGGCGTCCGCGCGCAGGCGCTGCGCGCGGTGCTCGCGCGGCGAGCGCGAGGGCACGCGCTTTCCGGCGCGCGAGGCGCGCTACAGCTCGTTCAAGCTGTGGCTGAAGTACGCGAAGCCGGTCGCGCGGGACGCTGCTCGTCGACGCGGGCGCGGCGCGCGCGCTGCGCGACGGCGCGCGCGAGCCTCTTGCCGGTCGGCATCGTCGACGTGCTCGGCGAGTTCGAGGCGGGCGACGCCGTGGAGATCGTGCAGGCGCCGGCGAGCGCCGAGGAGCAGGCGCACCGCGCTGGGGAAGGGGATCTGCAACTACTCCGCGCAGGAGCTCCGCCAGGTCGGGGGATGAAGTCGGCGCCGCGCGCGAGGTGCTGCCGCGATGCGAGCGAGGAGGCCGTGCACCGCGACTACCTCGTGATCGACTGAGCCGCGGCGCCGCGGGGCTCGTACCCTGTATGGCGATGGCCACCGCCGTCTCATCGGTCGCCGAGCTGTGCGCCGCCGCCAAGCGCGCGTCGCGAGCGCTCGCGCGCGTCGACAGCGACGTCAAGGACGCGGCGCTGGAGGCGATCGCGCGACGCCTCGACGAGCGCGCGGCCGAGATCCTCGCCGCGAACGAGCGCGACGTCGAGCGCGGCGCGCGAAGACGAGATCGGCGACGCGCTGCTCGACCGCCTGCGCCTCGACGAGGCGCGCGTCGCGCGCGATCGCCGGCGCCGTGCGCCAGATCGTCGCGCTGCCCGACCCCGTCGGCGAGGTGATCGACGGGTGGCGCCTGCCGAACGGTCTCGACGTGCGCAAGGTGCGCGTGCCGCTCGGCGTCGTCGCGGTGGTCTACGAGGCGCGCCCGAACGTCACGATCGACGCGACCGCGCTGTGCATGAAGTCGGGCAACGCGATCGTCCTGCGCGGCTCCTCGACGGCGAGCACTCCAACGCAGTGCTCGCGCGGATCGCCGCCGAGGCGGCCGTCGCGGCGGGCCTGCCCGACGGGCTGCGTCGGTGCTCGTCGCCGGCGGCGGGCGCGAGGAGCTCGCCGAGCTCGCGACGCAGAGCGAGAGCGTGGACCTGATCATCCCGCGCGGCGGCGAGGGGCTGAAGGCGGCGCTGCAGGACGTCGCGCGCGTCCCGGTGATCTACGCGGCGTCGGGCAACTGCCACGTCTACGTCGACGCGAGCGCCGACCTCGAGCAGGCCGAAGCGATCGTGCTCAATGCGAAGCTGCAGCGGCCCGGCGTCTGCAACGCCGCCGAGAAGCTGCTCGTCCACCGCGACGTCGCCGACCGCGTTCTTGCCGCGGATCGTCGCCGGCGCTGAGGCGACGCCGGCGTCGAGGTGCGCGCCGACGAGCGCGCGCTCGCGCTCTCGCCGGGCAGGGACGCGGCGCTCGTGCAGGCGGCGAGCGAGGAGGACTGGGCGACCGAGTACCTCGGCGATGACGATCGCGATCGCCGTCGTGGACTCGGTCGAGCAGGCGATCGAGCACATCGCCCGATACGGCAGCGGCCACTCGGAGGCGATCGTGACGCGCGACACGGCCGCCGCGCGTGCACTTCCAGCTCGGTGTCGACGCGGCGTGCGTCTACGTGAACGCCTCGACGCGCTTCACCGACGGTGGCGAGTTCGGGATGGGCGCGGAGATCGGCAACTCGACGCAGAAGCTGCACGCGCGCGGGCCGATCGGCCTGCGCGAGCTCTGCACGTACAAGTACCTCGTCGAGGGCGACGGCCACGTTCGCGCCTGAGCCCGCGTCGCGCGCCGGGCGCTCGTGAGCGCTCGGCATCCTCGGCGGCACGTTCAATCCGCCGCACCTCGGGCATCTCGCGCTCGCGCGCGCACGCGCTGCGCGAGAGCTCGCTCGACGCGCGTCTGCTGATGCCGCGCGCGCTGCCGCCGCACAAGCCGGCCGAGCAGGACCCGGGCCCGGCACCGGCTGGCGATGTGCCGGCTGCTCGTCGCGGGGGTCGACGACGTCTCGGTTGCACGCTCGAGATCGAACGCGGCGGACCGTCCTATACCGTGGATACCTTGAGGCCATCCATGCCAGCCACCCGCAGGCGGAGCTGACGTTCATCGTCGGGGCGGACATGGCCGCACGCTGCCCGCCTGGCGCGAGCCGCGGCGGCTGCTGCGAGCTCGCCGAAGTCGCGGTCGCCGCGCGCCCGGCGGACCGACCGCGGAGCGCGTGCGCGCCGCGATGCGCGCGCGCTGCCGGCGTCGCCGGCGCCGGAGCGGCGCGCTTCCTCGACTCGCCGCTGCTCGAGGTCTCCTCCTCGATCGTGCGCGAGCGCGCCGCCGCCGGAGCAGCCGATCGCGGCGCTCGTCGGCCCGGCTGTCGCCGGCTACATCGCCGAGCACGGCCTCTACGGGCGCGCGCGAGCGGCGAGGCGAGCGCGATGAGGCGCGCGAGGCGCTGCTCGCGCGAGATCGTCCGCCTCGCGGCGGACAAGAAGGCGATCGACGTCGTCGAGCTCGACCTGCGCGGCGTCTCGCTACACGGACTACTTCGCTCGTCTGCACGGGCAACACCGAGCGCCAGGCGAAGGCGATCCACGACGGCATCCACGAGGGGCTCAAGCGCGAGCACGGACCCTGCCGCGCCGCGTCGAGGGCGCGAGCCGCGCCGAGCTGGATCCTGATGGACTACCTCGACGTCGTCGTGCACATCTTCACGCCCGAGAGCGCGCTCGTTCTACCGCCTCGAAGCAGCTGTGGGGCGAGGCGCCCGCGCGCGTAGCCGACAGCGCCTGAGCGCAAGCGGCGCCCGCACGACGCGCGTATCCGCGGCCCTGTCGGAGACGTTGCGCCCCGGCGTGCGCCCGCCTCGCGGGGCGGGCGTGGCGGCGACCGCGACGTATTGAAATGCGTCGGGCCAGGCGGATAGGGTGGCAAGGACAGCGCCCGCGGGAGGCGCGTGGCGCGCAGCACGGGGAGAAGAGAGCAATGTACGTATCACTGGCTGCTCGCAGCCGCAGGACGCTTGCGCTCGGCGCGGCGGGGATCACGCTGATCGGGCTGATCTGGAGCCTCGGTTCGTGGACGGCGCCGGCGCGCGCCGACGGGCCTGGGAGCGGATCGCCGTGGACGGCGAGCGTCGGCGACTCGTTCATATCCGGCGAGGCCGGCCGCTGGGCCGGCAACACCGACGAAAGCTCATCGAAAACGGACGCGCTCGGCTCGACGGCCTACTACGACAACGCGGGCGGCACCGGGGAATCGATCGCCGGCTGCCATCGCTCGAAGTCGGCCGAGGTCTACATCGGCGGCGGCGTCAGCGGCGAGAACCTCGCGTGCTCGGGCGCGAAGACGTACACTTCCACCGAAGGCAGCACGTTCAAGCCGGGCATCGACTTCTACAACTCGGGCGGCAAAGAAGGCCAGGCGCTGATGCTGCAGCACTTCGCGGCGACCCACAACGTCAAGCTCGTCGCGCTGTCGATCGGCGGCAACAACTTCAACTTCGCCGGGATCGTGCACGACGTGCGTCGAGGACTTCCTCGAGTCGACGATCTTCTGGGACTTCTACTGCAGCGAAGAAAGCTCGGTGACGAACAACTTCACGTCGAGCAACATCAACAAAGTGAAGGGTGAAATCACGACGGCGATCAAAAACGTCGCGCAGGCGATGACGAACGCCGGCTACACGAGCTCGCAGTACACGATCCTCGTGCAGGACTACCCGTCGCCGATCCCGAACGGGTCTGAATTCCGCTACACGCAGAGCGGCTACAGCAGGCAGACGACCGGCGGGTGCGGCTTCTGGAACAAGGACGCGAACTACGCCAACGCGACGATGCTGCCGGACATCGACGGCGCGGTGACGGGCGCCGCCGCGGCCGCCGGCCTGTCGAACGTCAAGACGATGGAACTGAGCTCGGCGTTCAACGCGCGCAGGCTGTGCGACAAAGGCGTGGGGATGCTCGAGGAAGAGGGTCTCGCCAACTGGAAAGCGAGCGGCGCGGTCGACAAGAGCGAGTGGTTCAACCAGATCCGTACGCTCGAAACGATCTTCGGGCCCTACGAACTGCAGGAAGATATCCACCCGAACTACTGGGCGCAGCTCGCGCTGCGCAACTGCCTGACGCAGGCGTACAACGCCGGCACGCCGAAGGGCGGCACGTGCACGATCTCGAGCACGGGCCTGAACTCGGCGGGCGAGCCGAACATGTCGCTGCACTAGCGACGAGCGCATGCGGGCGCCGGGCCGCGGGGGCCCGGCGCCCGTCCCTGCGAAGATCCGCGCGTGAGCGCGTCCGACTCGAGCGAGTCTCACCGTCTCGGCGCGGTGATGCGCGAAGACGAGCGCGTGACGCCGCTCGAGCTGTTCTTCGACCTCGTCTTCGTGCTGACGCTGACGCAGTGCACGACGCTGATCGTGCGCACGCCGACGGCCGGCGGCGTGCTGAAGGGGATGCTCGTGCTCGGGATGCTGTGGTGGTCGTGGGTCGGCTACGCGTGGCTGACGAGCGTCGTCGACCCCGAGGAGGGCGCCGTGCGCCTGACGATCTTCGTCGCGATGGCGGCGTTCCTCGTCGCCGCGCTGTGCGTGCCCGGCGCGTTCGGCTCGGAGGCGCTGCTGTTCGCCTGCGCGTACGCGGTCGTCCGCGCGTCGCACATCTTCCTGTTCATGCTCGCGAGCCGCGAGGATCGCGCGCTGCGCCAGTCGGTGCTCGGGCTCGCCCTCAGCACGGCCGTCGGCGCCGGGCTGCTGTTCGTCGCGGCGGCGACCCCGGGCGCGCTGCGCGTCGGCATCTGGGGCGCGGCGCTGCTGCTCGACATGGGCGGTCCGTTCGTGTTCGGCCAGGACGGCTGGAAGCTCGTCCCGGGGCACTTCGCCGAGCGTCACGGCGCGATCGTGATCATCGCGCTCGGCGAGTCGATCGTCGCACTCGGCGTCGGCGCGAAAGCGTCGATCGACACGGGCGTCGTCGTCGTCGCGGTGCTCGGCGTGATCGTCGCGGCGGCGCTCTGGTGGATGTACTTCGACGTGACGGCGATCGTCGCGCGGCGGCGCCTGGCGAAAGCGTCGCCGGGGCGCGAGCGCAACGGGATCGCGCGCGACTCCTACTCCTACCTGCACTTCCCGATGGTCGCCGGCATCGCGCTGCTCGCGGTCGGCCTGAAGGTGACGATCGAGCACGTCGGCAGCTCGCTCGCGCTCGTGCCCGCGGCCGCGATGCTCGGCGGCACGGCGCTGTACCTGCTCGCGCACGTCGCGTTCCGCCTGCGCAACATGCGCACGCTGAGCGTGCGCCGCCTGCTCTGCGCCGGCATCCTGCTCGCGCTGATCGCGGTGACCGGCTCGATCTCGGCGCTCGCGACGCTAGCGATCCTCGCCGGCGTGCTGACGGCGTTGATCGCCTACGAGGCGATCCGCTACGCGACCTCGCGCGAGCGCATCCGCCACGAGCTCGCGCGCGAGCCGCTCGCCGAGTGACGCTTGCCCGACGCCGGGTCGACGCCGCCGCACCCGGCCGCGTCTCCCCCTAGATGATTGATTCCACGGAATCAGGCGCAGTAGTCGACCAGTGCCCGACTCGGTCGACCGAGCTGGTGGTTCAGAGAGACAGCGGCAGCGAGGGTCAGCAGCCGCTGCAGGATCCGCTCCCTGAGGCCGGCGAGCGTTCGGGCGCCGTGGTGCTCGAGCGTCAGCGTGCCCTTGCAGCTCCAGAAGATCGACTCGATCCGCTGGCGGATCGGCGCCAGATGCGGGCCGCGGCCGGGCTCGTCCTTGCGCCTCGGTCTGATGATCGTGGCGTCCATCTCGCTGAGGGCCTGCGCAAAGGCCCGACCGGCGTAGCCCTTATCGCCGATCAGAGTGACTGCTCCCAGACGCCGGGTGCGCGCCAACAGCTCCAGGGCGACCTCGCGCTCATCGCGTTTGGGAGAGGTCACCGTGATCGCTCGGGGGGTGCCGTCGGGCGCGAAGATCGCGTGCAGGCGAAAGCCCCAGAAGAAGCGCGAGTGCGAGCGGCAGTAGCCGTAGTCGGCGCCGTCGCCAAGCGCGGAGCGCTTGACGGTCTCACGGCTGCGAGCGCACTCGACCGGGGTGGAATCCACGAGCAAGAGATCGTCGTAGAAGCCCGGGCTCTGGCTGGCGAACACGCTCATCAGCCACTCCAGGGTCTCGGCCAGCCGACGGCGACGCTTGAAGTAGCCAGCCTGGCCGGGAATGCTCGGGAACAGGTGGCGCAGATGCTTTCTGGCCACTGCGAGGAAACGTCGATCGGAGGGTATGCCCATGATCGCCTGGGCGACGCAGAGCGTTACGACCTCTGCGTCTGTGACGCTCCTTCTGGCGTTCTTCGGTCGCTCTGGCAGGAGATCGTCGGCCGTGACGTAAACGGCAGTGAGCAGCAGGTCGAGGTCGGCGTCCATCGAGGCCCCCTAAGGTCGACGGTGTTTTTGAGCACCGCCGACTTCGACCCTGCTGCTCAGAAACCCCCTGTATCCACGGCGTTGGCCGTGGAATCAATCATCTAGGCGGCGACCGCGATGCCGGTATCCGGCGCCGACGATGCGGCGGGCGTCGGCGTCCGTGAGACGAGGATCACGCGGCTGCCACGCGAGGGGCTGAACGTGATGCCGCGCCGGCGCGTCGTCTCGCGCGCGGCGCCGTCCGGGCGCAGCTCGAAGCGCGAGAGCACAGCGCGCAGCACGAGCTTCATCTCGAGCAGCGCGAAGCTCGCGCCGATGCAGCGGCGTCGCCCGCCGCCGAACGGCGTCCACGTGTACGTGCCGGGAGCGCTGTCGAGGAAGCGCTCGGGGCGGAACGCGTAGGGCTCGGGGTAGATCGCCGCGTCGTGGTGCAGCAGGTAGGCGCTCGCGAACAGCACGACGCCGGGCGGGTACTCGACCCCGCCGATCTCGACCGGCTGCTTGACGAGGCGCGGCTCGGCGTTCGGTAGGACGGTCCGGCGGCGCAGGATCTCGTTGATCGTCGCGAGTAGGTACGCGTCGTCATCGCCGCCGTCGAGCTCGGCGTGCAGGCGTCGCTGCACGCGCTCCTCGTGCGCGAGCTGCTCGAACGCCCACGCGAGCTGCGACGCGGTCGTCTCGTGGCCGGCGACGAGCGCGGTGACGAGCTCGTCGCGCATCTCGGCGTCGGTCATCGGCTCGCCGTCCTCGTCGCGCGCGCCGAGCAGCAGGGAGAGCACGTCCTCGCCGTCGGCGCCCGCGACGCGACGCTCCTCGATCAGCGCGTAGATCAGCTCGTCCGAGCGCGTGCGCGCGCGTTCGAGTCGCGCCATCGGACCACGGCCTTTGAGCAGGCGCTGGGCGGGCGGCAGCAGCGAGAGCGGGCTCTCGCCGAACGCGAGCAGCTCGGTCATCAGCTCGCGCAGCTCGTCGAGCTGAGCGCCGCGCTCGAGCCCGAACACCGCGCGCAGGATCACCTCGAGCGTCAGCCCCTGCACGCGCGGGTGAAGCGCGACGGGCTGCTCGAGCGGCCAGGAGGCGACCTCTCGCTCGGCGAGCTCGGCGATCAGGCCGGCCAGGCGCTGCATCTTCTCTCCGTGGAACGCCGGCAGCAGGAGCTTGCGCTGGCGCATGTGCGGCTGCTCGTCGAGCAGGATGACCGAGCTCGGGCCGATGATCGGCTCGAGGATGCGCGCGCCCTCGCCGGGGTGCAGCACGTCGGGCGGCGCCGTGAAGACCTGCTTGATCTCCTCGGGGTCCGAGATGATCACGAACGGCGACTGCCCGAGCAGGCGCACGGTGAAGCGCCTGCCGTAACGCGCGCGGCAGCGCTCGAGGAACGCGGCGGGGCGGCTCCACCAGCCGAGCGTCTGCAGCGCGCTCGGGAGTCGCGGGCCGGGTGGGAGCTGGGTGGTCACGTCAGCCTCCTCGCGGTGTCGCAGGGACGAGGGGAGTGTACGCCCGCGCGGCAGCTTGTCGTGTCCGGTGGACGCGGTGGCGTTGGGAGGCCACGGTTTAGGCCATCCGCACCTGGGTAGATAAGCCTGCGTTCCAGTGGGTGCGGGATGGGGAGAGATGCCGGGTGCTGATCGAGCGAGCGATCTGCGGATCGTGAGCGACAACGGAGTGGGTCGTGTCACGGCGGGAGGTTCCGCGCGCCGGCTTCGTGCGCGGATCGGTGTCGCGCTCGTGGCGTTCACCGTCTGTCTGGTGAGCGCCGCGAGCGCGTCGGCGTTCAGCGCGCAGGGGAGCGTGGAACAGGTGTATGCGACCGGCGTGGCCGCGAACGCCGAAGCGTCGCTGCTGAGCTCGAAGGGCGCGACCGTGGCCACACAGAACGCGGACTCGCTCGGAGGCGTGCTGTTCCGCGACGTGAAGCCGGGGAAGCACTACGAGGTGCGTGTGACGGCGACGGGCGAAACGTCGGGCCCGGTCACCGTACACTCCGACGCCGCGGCGCCGTGGGATCCGGAAATCTACGGCCAGTCGATCCCGGACAACGGCTACACGTACCTGAAGACGCGCGACGGCACCGAACTGGCGATCGACGTGCATCCGCCGACGAGCCCGGCCGGCGAGCCAGGGCCGCCGTCGATCTTCCACTTCCCGACGCTGCCGATCGCGGGGGTCTCGACGCCGAGCTTCACGGCGCCGTACCCGACGCTGATCGAGTACTCGGGCTACGGCTACGCGAACCCGGCGGGCCCCGAAAACGGGATCGCGGTGCTCGCGAACCTGATGGGCTTCGCGGTCGTCGACGTGAACATGCGCGGCACCGGCTGCTCGGGCGGCGCCTTCGACTTCTTCGAAAAGCTGCAGAACCTCGATGGCTACGACGTGATCGAAACGATCGCGCACCAGCCTTGGGTGCTAGGCGGCAAGGTCGGCATGCTCGGGATCTCCTACGGCGGCATCAGCCAGCTGTTCACGGCGCAGACGCAGCCGGCCGGCCTGGCGGCGATCGCGCCGCTGTCGGTGATCGACGCGACGGCGTCGACGCTCTACCCGGGCGGCATCCTCAACACGGGCTTCGCGGTCGCGTGGGCCGAAGAGCGACAGCAGAACGCCGAACCGGCGAGCCCCGGCCACGGGCAAGCGTGGGCGACGAAGCGGATCGAAGAAGGCGATCAGACGTGCGCGGCCAACCAAGACCTGCACGGCGAGGCGACGAACCTGATGGAAAAGATCCGCGCGAACTCGACGTACAACCCGGCGGTCGCCGACGAACTCGACCCGGTGACGTTCGTGCGCAAGATCGACGTGCCGACGTTCATGGCGTGCCAGTGGGAGGACGAGCAGACGGGCGGGCACTGCGCCGACCTCGCACAGCACTTCACGGGCACGGCGCGCAAGTGGTTCACGTTCACGAACGGCGCGCACATCGACTCGCTCGATCCGTATACGTACGACCGCTTGTACGACTTCCTCGAGTTGTACGTCGCGCACCAGGCGCCGATCGTAAACGCGGCGGTCGTACACGCGGCGGCGCCGGTTGTCTACCAGGAAGCGATGGGGCTGCCGACGACCGATCTCGTCACGCTCCCGCCCGATCCGATCCAGGAACAGCCGACTTACGAATCGGCGCTCGCCGCCTTCGAAGCGTTGCCGGAGATCCGCGTCCTGTTCGACAACGGCGCCGGCAAGTCGCCGCTCGGCACGACGACCGCCGGCGACCCGTACCCGGGGTTCGAACAGTCGTTCTCGAAGTTCCCGATCCCCGGTACGAAGGCGCGCACGTGGTACCTAGGGCCCGAAGGCGAGCTGAACGAACAGCAGCCGGCCGCCGAAGGCGTCGACTACTACACCTCGAACGCGAGCGCCACGCCGCTGACGGACTTCGGCGCGAACACCGGCTCGGGCGGCCTGTGGGGCAACGCGTCGCAGTGGGAATGGAACTGGGTGCAGCCTCCGGCGGGCTCGGCCGTGTCGTACGTGTCGGCGCCGCTCACGAGCGACGCGACCGCGATCGGCGGCGGCGCCGTCCAGCTGTGGGTCGAGTCCTCGACGCCCGACGTCGACTTCCAGGCGACCGTCAGCGAAGTCCGCCCGGACGGCAACGAGACGTTCGTCCAGGATGGCTGGCTGCGGGCGAGCGAGCGCAAGCTCGCGACGAGCGCGCAGAACATGTTCAAGCAGAAGCCGACGCAGCTGCAGCCGATCCCGACGTTCCTCGCATCCGACGTCGAACCGATGCCCGCGAACGAGTTCGTCCCGGTGACGATCCCGCTGTACTTCGAGGGGCACGCGTATCGCAAGGGCTCGCGGATCAGGGTGACGATCGCCGCGCCGAACGGAACGCAGCCGATCTGGTCGTTCGCGCACACACAGCCGGAAGGCGGCACGGCGAACGAGTCGATCGCGTTCTCGCCGAGCATGCCTTCGAGCCTGACGCTCCCGATCGTGCCGGGCGTCACCACGCCGACGGGACTGCCAGCGTGTCCCAGCCTGCGCAACGAGCCCTGCCGTCCCTACCAGGCGCTCGTGAACAACGGCTCCTAGAACGCTCGGGCCGTACGGGCGTCGCGTTGCCGTCGGCCGGCCCGCGTCAGCCGGCCCCCGCGCCCATCGCCTTCATCGCGTGCATCGAACCGGGCGAGCCCGGGACGACGAAGCCGGGGAGCTCGTGTGGCAGGGCGAGGATCGCGATCGCGAGCACGACGAGGACGCCCGCCGTGGCGAGCCTGGCGGCGCGCGCCCACGGGCCGACCTTTTCGAGCGCGACGAGCCCGGCGATCAGCCCCATCCAGGTGAGGCTCATGACGCCGAGCGCGAAGAGCGCCGCCATCAGCGCCCACGAGCAGCCAAGGCACCATCCGCCGTTTCGCAGGCCCGTCGCGAACGCCCCCGTCGGGCTGTCGCGCCACGACTCGCGCAGGACTCGCAACGGGCTCCGGCACCTCAGCAGGTAGGCGCGCTTGTACGGCGTCGCCTGATACAGCGCGGCGAGCGCGAGCACGCCGGCCGCAAGCCAGCGCCCACCGTTGTGCCACGCGAGCGCGCCGGCGAACACGCCCCTGCCGAGCTCGAAGACGCTGTAGGCGACGAGGCCTGCGACGCTCCAGACGAGCAGGTAGCCGCCGGCGAACAGGAGCACCCGGCTCGGCACGCGGCGCACGAGCGCGGCGTAGACGGCGGCCGTCGGCGCGAGCGACGGCAGCATCATCGCGGCCATCATCACCGCCCACACGCTCGTGAACCAGCCGAGCGTGCCGAGCGCGGCGCCGGGGCCGGCGTCCATGCCGGCCATCCGCTCGATCGTCGACCACCACGCCAGGGCGGCGGCCGCCAGCATGCCGGCGACCACGGCCGGGTGCTCGCGCACGGCCCGAAGCGTCGTCATGCGTTCGCCGAGCGGCTCGAGCTCTGCTCGTATTCGTCGTGGCGGCGCATCCAGCCGACCCCGGACACGCGCTCGTCGCGACCGCTCGGCGTGCGGTCGAGCAGGCCGTAGTAGGCCATCGCCGGTTCGAGGCCGCGCGCGGTCGTCACGTAGGTCCGGTAGACGGTCCCGTCAGAGAGCGCGTACACGCTCATCCCAGGTCCCTCGGAGACGTACCCGGCGACGTCGGTCCCGCACATGCGCGCGTTCCGCTCGACGGTCGGCGGGATCTCGCCATCGAGGAACGGCTTCAGCTCCTGCTCGGTCCGCAGGAAGCCGAGGTCGCGGTTGAAGTCGCTGCCGTCGCTCGAGACCCAGTCGATCGTCCAGCCCATGCGCTCCCGGAAGGCGAGGAGCTTCGCCAGCGGCGCGCGCGAGGCGAGCAGCAGCGTGGTGTCGCGCGCCTTCAGGTGGGGGACCTGCGGAGTGAGCGTGTCGGCGATCGAGGAGCAGACGGGGCAGCCCGTCTCGTAGGGAGGGCCGAACATGAAGTGGTAGACGATCAGCTGCGAGCAGCCGTCGAACAGGTCGGCGAGCGTCTTCGTCCCGTCGTCGGTCTCGAACCGGTAATCCTTCTCGACCGCGACCCACGGGAGCGCGCGCCGCTTGCCGGCCAGCTCGTCGGCGCGGCGCGTGAGCTCCTTCTCCTCCTTCAGCAGCTCGTCGCGCGCCGCCTGCCACTCTTCCTGCGTGCCGATCCTGTGCTCTGTCATCGACGTACCGCCTCCTGTCCGGGGTTTCGCGGGGCCAAGGCAATATAGTTAGCAGAATGGCTAATGATACGTTCAGAGCGCTCGCGCACCCGCTGCGACGCGAGATCGTCGAACGGCTGAGCGGCGGCGTGGCGACGGTCGGAGAGGTGACCGGTGACTTCGCCGTCTCGAAGCCGACGATCTCGCGGCACCTGAAGATGCTCGAGGAGGCCGGTGTCGTGACGCGCGTGATCGACGGCAGGACGCATCGCCTCGCGCTGCGCCCGGAGGCGCTCGTCGAGGCCTCCGCGTGGATCGAGAGCCAGCGAGAGCGCTGGGAGCGCATGTTCGATGTCGTCGGCGAGTATCTGGACGAGCGAAAGGAGCCGCGATGAGACGCCCTGTGTCAACCCCCAGCCGCGAGAACCCTCTCGAGGGCTCGATGCCGATCAGGCTCATAAACCGTGCCGTCCTGCCAGCAGCGCCAGATCACACGCGTCCAGGCACGTCCGAGGATGCGGATCGCGTGAGGATGATCGGCTCCGCGAGCACGCGCTCGTTGATAGACGTCCTTGGCCCAGGGATGCCAGTGGCGAGTGCTGTCGGCGAGTACGCCGACGTGGCCGCGCAGGCGCTTGTCACAAGCCCAGCGAAAGCTGGCGCTCCTGCGCTTGCCCGATTGGATCGTGACCGGCGCCTGGCCGGCGTCGGCCGCCAGCGAATCCTTCGTGGGGTAGCGGGCGCGGTTGTCCCCGATCTCGGCCAAGAGCCCTGCGGCGGTCACGACGCTCTTGCGGTCGCGGAAGAACGCGAGGAAGAGCGCTCCGTCGGAGTGGGCTTTGACGGCTCCGGCGATCTGACTGGTGAGCTGGCTGATCTGCTCGACGATCGGCCTGAGCGCGGCAACGAGTCCGAGCACGGCGTCGCGGCGGGCCTGCGCCTCGAGCTCGCCGAGGATCGCCCGGGGAGCGTCTCTGAGCCGCTGAAGCAGCTCGGCGGGCGATCTGCGCCCAGAGTAGGCGTGGCGCGCGAGGAAGCCTTCCAGTCGCTTCTCGCCGAGCCCGCGGGTCTCCTCGGGGCTCGCGTAGCGCTGAAGGAACGCGAGCGCGATCGGGCTGTCCACATCGGCGAAGATCCGCGCGGCGCCGGGCCAGCAGGCCTCAAGTTGCGAGCGCAGCTGGTTGGCGAGCTGAACGCGCGCCTTGACGAGATCCTCGCGGGTGCGCACGAGCGCCCGCAGCGCGAGCGTCTCATCGCCACACGGCGCAAGCGCCGGGAAGCGGTGGCGATCGGTGCGCGCCAGCTCGCACAGGACCATCGCGTCGAAGCGGTCGTCCTTGCCCGCGGCCGCGCGGAAGCGATCGCGCGCGGCCTTGATCTGGTTGGGGTGGATCGCAAGCACCTGGACGCCGCCGGCCAGCAGGCGCCCGACGAGCAGGCCGTCGGGCCGCTCGATCGCGCAGAGCTCGACCTGATGGTCTCTGAGCAGCTCCACGAGCGCGACGATGCCGCGCTCGTCGTGAGCGAAGCGCTCGGTCGCGAGCACCCCGCCCAACTCGTCGGTGATGTGCACGTCGTGCCACTCACTCGCCCAGTCGATCCCGCAGATTGCGCCCACAGATCCTCCTCCTGTCTCGAGGTTCGTTTCAAAGAGGCCGACCAGGAGGTACCGTGGCGAGTGCTCATAGGCAGGCCCTCTGAGGGGCAACGCCCTGTCGTCGCTCTGGGTGCCTCACACCGCCGGAAGGCGCATGTCTCATCGTGGCCGTCAAAGCGGCTAGCGAGCGAGGCGCTCTCCCGGCGGTGGTCAGCTATGTGCGCTGAGCAGTCTCGGCGCTCGCCCTCCCTGCGGTCGGGCGAGACCTCCCTCTCTCGGAGAGAAAAGGAGAGCAACCTCGACGCTCAACGAGTAGAGGTTCTCCTATGAGCGAGCAGTCCGGCCACGTCGTGCGCATCGAGCGGACGTACGCAGCGTCGGCCGACGACGTCTTCGACGCGTGGACGAGCCCCGAGGTGATGCGGCGCTGGTTCCATCCCGCTCACGACTGGGGCACGCCGGAGGCGGAGGTCGACCTCCGCGTGGGCGGGAAGGTCAGGGTCGTGATGGAGCGGCCCGACGGCACGAGAGCCGAAGCGCATGGCGAGTACACGCTGATCGACCGGCCGCGGCGGCTCGTGATGACGTGGAGGTTCGACGACGATCCCTCCAACGAGCAGACTGATCGAGCTGTCCTTCTCGGAGTCGGGCGGCTCGACGACGGTGCTGATGATCAACAGCGGGATCTCGACGGACGAGCGCCGCGGCAATCAGGACCGGGGCTGGCGCGGGTGCCTCGACGAGCTCGAGCTGGTGCTGACCGGCTGAAGCCGGCGAGTAGCAGCTCGTGACGCACATGTCGCGTCGCGGCGCGCCGGCCTTCGCCAGACGCAGCAGGACTTATCCAGTTGGCGACCCGTCGCCTGCTAGAACGCCGATGAGCCCGACAGGGCCGTCCCGATTCGAGTGGATCTCCACATCACGACATGACAGAACGTCGCTTTCCCCCTCTTCAACGGCCGATCGCGACGGCCGAGACGGCCGGCGCGCCGGCTCCGTCGAGGCCCTTCTTCGCGAGGTCCGCGCGCTGTCGCGCAGAGCAGGATGGTGGTCGCTGATGCGCCAAGGCCCACTCGCCGGGCGCTATCCCGCGGTCGCGGCGATGGTGATGTTCGCGCTGATTCCCTACCTGGCCCTGTCGGCGGCGCTCCAGCCGCTGACGCCGATCATCGCCAAGCAGTTGCACATGAGCCTGCAGACGATGAGCCTCAGCTCGGGCCTGGGCAACGCCGCCTACGCGGCCGGCACGGTGCTGGCGGTCCAGTTCGCCCAGCACCTGCCGCAGCGCAGGATGCTGGTCGTCTACGCGACGGTGCTCGTGATCGGGTCGGTGCTCGCGGCGGGCGCGCAGGATCCGGGGATGTACATCGCCGGCCACGTGCTCCAGGGCCTCTGCACGAGCCTGTTGCTGATCTCGGCCGTGCCGCCGCTGGCGATCGGCTATCCGGCAAGCAAGCTGCGCACGACGGCGATGATCATGAACCTCTGCATCTTCGGGGCCGTTGCGCTCGGCCCCGCGATCGGCGGCCTGCAGGCGCAGTCTCACGCCTGGCGGCCGCTGTTCTGGATCATCGCCGCGATCGCGGCCAGCGCGCTGGCGCTGGCCGTGCTGACGTTCGACGACGCGCCGCCGGCCGATCCCGACTCGCCGCGCGACCTGCCGGCGCTCGGGTTGGCGGCCGTCGGCTGCCTGGCGGCGTTCTTCGGCGCCTCGGAGCTGCTGACCCACCCGTTCCTCGCCGCTGAGACGATTGCCCCGCTGCTCGGCGGCCTGGCGACGATCGTCGTGCTGATCGCCTACCAGTTCCGCGCGAAGCGGCCGCTCTTGACGATCCGCACGATGCTGACCAGCACGATGCCGGTCGCGGGCATCGCCGTGGCGCTGTTCGCGGCGGCAGCCTCGGTCTCGGCGACGGCGCTGACCGCAGGCGTGCTCGCCACTCGCTACGGTCCGCTTCACGTGGGTCTGCTCTACCTGCCGGAGGTCGCCGGCGCGGTGATCACCGCGATCGTGCTTGGCCTGATCATCACCAAGCGCGCGATCCACTACCTCCCGCTGGCCGGCATGGCGTTCCTCGCGGCCGGGATCGCCGTCTTCCGCATCGACGTGCCCTCGAGCCAGGCGGCGACGCTGATCGGCTCGGGGCTGACCGGCATCGGCCTCGGCGCGACCGTCGCACCGGCGCTGTTCGTAGCGGGGTTCTCGCTGCCCTCGGCCAGCCTGCAGCGTGTGTTCGCAATCGTCGAGCTGATGCGGGCCGTGGCGGCGTTCATGATCGCGCCGATCTTCGCCCACCTCGCCGCGACGGTCGGCGGCAGCCTCGACGCCGGCACCGGCACCGCGCTGTGGATCGGCCTCGGGCTCGCTCTCGGCGGTGGCGTCGTCGGCGTCGCGATCTACGCGCTCGGCGGCGCGCGCCCGCAGACGCCCGACATCGACCGCTTCGTCGAAGGCGAGGGTGCCGCGTGGTACTCGCCGCCGCTGCTGGCCAGACTTCGCCCGGGCCTGAGCACCGCGCATCCCGCGACCGAGAGCGCCAACTGAGATGGCGTCGGGTGACACAGGCGCCGCAACGCCCACGCCGCCTGACGGCCCGGTGCTGTTCGCCTACGACGGCTCAGATCTCGCGAAGCTCGCGATCGAGCAGGCCGGCCGGCAGCTCGCGCCCGGACGCGACGCCCTGATCGTCTGCGTCTGGCAGACGAACGACGTCGGCTTCGTGCCGACGAGCGAGCGGCACTTCAACGCGGCGGAGGCCACCGAGGTCCGGAAGGCCGCCGAGGAGACCGCCGCGTATGGAGCATCGCTGGCGGCGGACGCGGGGTTTCGGCCCGAGAGCGTCGCGAGCTGCGCAGCTCCGACCTGGAAGGGCATCGTCGAGGTCGCCGAGCAACGCGAAGCGAGCCTGATCGTGCTCGGCTCCCACCGCCGTACCGGGCTTGCAGGGCATCTGCTCGGCAGCGTCTCAGCCGCGGTGCTGGCGCATGCGGCGGCTCCTGTGCTGATCGTGCATTCCTGACGCACGCGAACGCCAGACAGTCAGCGCGCTCCGTTCTACGAGGAGACACTCTCTCGGGAACCCGAGAAGTGGAGCTAGTCGGGCTCGAACCGACGACCTCTACCGTGCCACGGTAGCGCTCTCCCAGCTGAGCTATAGCCCCAGGCCGGACCAAGTCTAGCTGCCGAATGCAGCGCGCACGCGTCAGTGTCCGCGCATCCGTTCGAGCGCCGGCTCGAGCTCGTTGTCCCGCGCCCAATTGATCCCCGCGGCCTGATTGTTGCCCGTCGGCTCCAGTCGCAGATGCAGGCTCCGCCGACTCGTGATCGCAGACATCGGCAACAGGTAGGCCTTGCCGAGCTCCGGCGAGTACGCGCCGATCGCGTCGATCTCCGCCGCCGAGTAGCAGCTGCGGACGTAGCCGTTCGGGGTGTAGCGGCAGGTCGCGAGCCCGATCGCGAGCACGCCGCGACTGCGACGCGCCATCTTGCATTGCACACGCAGCAACGTCGGCTCGAGGTCGATCACCAGGTCGTAGCGCCGACCCTCGCACAACGGTCGCAGCACGGTCAGCCCCAGCTGGATGACGGCGGCCGTGATCTGCGCCTCCGCCGCGGCGCCCTTCTGGCTAGGCGTCAACTCGACCATCACCCGAGCGTACGCCGCGCTTGGGACACAATGCAGCGGCGTGTCTGAGGGCCCCCGCGCGGGCGGGCCGTGCAGCCGCTGCCTATTCCGGCGGAATGAACTCCGGCACTTCGAGCTCGTCCTCGCCGTCGTCGAAGCCGCGCGCGCGGCCGGGGCCGCCGGTGTCGCCGCGGCGCCCCGCGCCGACGCCGCCGCTCGGGCTCGCCTGATCCAGGCGCGCCGTCATGCTCCCGTGCGCCAGGCGCACGTCGTTCAGCAGCCGCTCGGCGTTGCTGCGCAGCGACGCCGACAGCTCGCGCAGGTTGCGCGACAGCTCGGTCCCCTCGCGCAGCACCTCGCGCGCGACGACGTGCGACTCGCCGACGATCTCGCGCGCGTCCTCGCGCGCCTTCGCGCGCACGCGCTGCGCCTGCTCGGCCGCGTCCGCGCGCAGCTTCTCGAGGTCCTCGCCGCCCGAGCTCAGCGCGCGCTCGGCCTGCGCCTCGGCGTCCGCGACGAGCGCATTCGCCCGCTCGCGCGCCTCCGCGACGATCCGCTCGCTCTCGGCCTGCGCGTTCGCGAGCGCCTGCTCGGCCTGCGCGTGCGCCTCGCTCGACGCCTGCGCGACGCTCTCGCTCGCCGCCGCGCGCGCGCGCTCGACCTCCGCCTGCGCCGCCGCCCGCGCCTCGACGCGTGTGCGATCGGACTCCTCGAGCGCCGCTGCGCGCACGCGCTCGGCCTCCGCGTGGATCGCGCCGACGTCCGCGACCGCGTGGTTGCGCGCCGCCTCCGCCTGCGCGCGCGCCTCGTGCAGCAGCTCCTCGGCCTCCTCCTCGGCCGCGCGCACGCGGTTCGACGCCGCGCGATCCGCCTCCGCGATCCGCTCGCGAGCGCGCGCCTCGGCCTGCTCGCGCAGCTCGCTCGCCGCGCGTTCGGCCGCCTCGACGATCGACGCGACGCGCGCCGGCGTCGCCTCGAGCGCGTCGCGCTCGACCTGCGCCTCGCTGCGCGTGACCCCCGGCTGACGCTCCATCCGCCCATCGTAGACCTCGCGCGCTCCGCGCGACGAGCGCCGCGCTGCACGTACGCGTGGCAGAAAACGTTGGAAATCTGTCCTTGCGGACAGACGCGCCGTCGGCGATCATCGGCTCATGCCGCAGCGTCCGCGCACCGTCGTCGTCGTGCTCTTCGACCGCGTCCAGAGCCTCGACGTCTCCGGCCCGGTCGAGGTCTTCGCCGCCGCCAACCGCGTGCTCGACGCCCGCCGTGAGCGCGACGCCGGTCGACGACGCCCCGCGCCGCGCGGCTATGAGATCCGCACGCTCGGCGCCACCCACGACCCCGTGCGCACCTCGAGCGGCCTGACGATCGTCCCCGACGGCACGCTCGCCGATGCGCCCGCCGCGATCGACACGCTGATCGTCCCCGGCGGCGACGGCGCGCGCGAAGCCTCCGGCGACCCCGAGCTGCTCGCCTGGATCGCCGACGCCTCCGCGCGCTCGCGCCGTACCGCCTCGGTCTGCACCGGCGCCTTCGCGCTCGCCGCCGCCGGCCTGCTCGACGGCCGCCGCGCGACGACGCACTGGGCCTTCGCCGCCGCGCTCGCGCGCCTGCGCCCCGCCGTCCGCGTCGACGCCGACCCGATCTTCGTGCGCGACGGTGACGTCTGGACGTCCGCCGGCGTCACCGCCGGCATGGACCTCGCGCTCGCGCTCGTCGAGGACGACCACGACCGTGACGCCGCGCTCACGATCGCGCGCCATCTCGTCCTCTTCTTGCGCCGTCCCGGCAGCCAGTCGCAGTTCAGCGCCACGCTCGCCGCGCAGCAGCCCGCGCGCGAGCCGCTGCGCGACGTCCTGCGCGCGATCCTCGACGACCCCGCCGGCGATCACTCCGTCGAGGCGATGGCCGAGCGCGCGCACATGAGCGCGCGCCACTTCGCGCGCGCCTTCCGCGCCGAGACCGGCATCACGCCCGCGCGCCACGTCGAGCGCGTGCGCGTCGAGGCCGCGCGCCGGCGCCTCGAGGAGAGCGACGAGCCGATCGCGCGCGTCGCCGCCGCCTGCGGCTTCGGCACCGCCGAGACGATGCGCCGCGTCTTCCTGCGCGCGCTGCACGTCGGCCCCGCCGAGTACCGCCGCCGCTTCCACGCCGGCCCGATCGAGCGACCGCGCGGCGGTTCTCCGCTCGCCGCCTGACCGCGTCGCGTGACCACGACCCGCATGACCACGACCGACCACCAACAAAGGAGCGCACCAATGGACATCGCCATCGTCCTCTTCGACGGGCTCGCCGCGCTCGACGCCGTCGGCCCCTACGAAGTCCTCAGCCGCCTGCCCGGCGCGCGCGTCACGTTCGTCGCCGAGCAGCCCGGCGCGAAGCGCACCGACGTCGGCAGCCTCGCGCTGCTCGCCGACGCCTCGCTCGCCGAGCACCCGCACCCCGACCTCCTGCTCGTCCCCGGCGGCCCCGGTCAGGAGCGGTTGATGGACGACGGCCCGCTGCACGAGTGGCTGCGCACCGCGCACGAGACCTCGACCTGGACGACGTCCGTCTGCACCGGATCGCTGATCCTCGCCGCCGCCGGCCTGCTCGACGGCCGCCGCGCGACGAGCAACTGGCAGGCGCGCGAGCGCCTGCGCGAGCTCGGCGTCGACGTCGGCGACGAGCGCGTCGTCTTCGACGGGCGCCTCGTCACCGCAGCCGGCGTCACCGCCGGGCTCGACATGGCGCTGATGCTCGTCGCGCGCATCGCCGGCGACGCCGTCGCGCAGGCGATCCAGCTCGGCATCGAGTACGACCCGCAGCCGCCGTTCGACGCCGGCTCGCCCGAGAAGGCGTCCGCCGAGATCGTCGCGCTCCTGCGCTCGCGCAGCCGCCACCCCGGCGGTGAGGACGCGCTCGCGCAGGCGTCCTGAAATCGCCCATTGACGCGCGTGCCCCCGGCCTGATCGAATCGCCCCAACCAAACACAAGGGAGAACGACATGGCCGCGAGAGCCCCGACATCGGCGCGATGATGGCCGAGGCCGGCGTCACGAGCGAGCCCGTCGCGACGTTCTGGCGTCCGCTCGACACGCCCGACGCGTTCTGAGCAGACGCCGGCGCGGCATGCGCCGCTGACGCACGCGCGCGGCCCCGGCGGCCGACACCGCCCCGGGCCGCGCCCGCGTAATCGAAACGCGCCCGACGTTAGCCACCCAAGCGACCGCTAATCTGCGGCGCGATGACCGCCCTTCATTACGATCCTCATGAGATCGAGGCGCGCTGGCAGGAGACCTGGGCGCGCGAGCGCACGTGGGAGGTCTCGAACGCGCACGACGCCGCCGGGCGCGACGGCAACTCCTACGTGCTCGAGATGCTGCCGTACCCGAGTGGCGAGCCGCACATCGGCCACCTCAAGTGCTACGCGCTCGGCGACGCGATCGCGCACTTCTACCGCCGCCTCGGCCGGCGCGTGCTGCACCCGATGGGCTACGACGCGTTCGGGCTGCCCGCCGAGAACCACGCGATCAAGACCGGCGAGCACCCGCGCGACTCGACCGCCGCGTCGATCGCCTCCTTCCAGCGCCAGTTCCGCTCGTGGGGGATCTCGATCGACTGGTCGCGCGAGCTCGCGACGAGCGAACCGGGCTACTACCGCTGGACGCAGTGGATCTTCCTCGAGCTGTTCCGCTCCGGCCTCGCCTACCGCAAGGAGGCCGCCGTCAAGTGGTGCCCGCACGACCAGACCGTCCTCGCCAACGAGCAGGTCGACGCCGACGGGCGCTGCGAGCGCTGCGGGCACCTCGTCGAAGTGCGCCAGCTCGAGCAGTGGTTCCTGCGCATCACCGACTACGCCGAGCGCCTGCTCGGCGACCTCGAGACGATCGACTGGCCGGCCAACGTCAAGACGATGCAGCGCAACTGGATCGGCCGCTCCGAGGGCGCCGAGGTGATCTTCCGCTGCGACGAGCTCGGCATCGACTACCCCGTCTTCACGACGCGCCCCGACACGCTGTTCGGCGCGACCTTCTTCGTCATGGCGCCCGAGCATCCCGACGTGCTGCGCCTCGCGCACGGCACCGAGCATGAGCACGAAGTCAAGGAGTACGTCAACGTCGCGCTCAACGAGACCAACGAGCAGCGCGGCAACGCCGAGAAGCCGAAGACCGGCGTCCCGCTCGGGCGCCACGTGACGAACCCCGTCAACGGCGAGCGCATCCCGATGTACGTCGCCGACTACGTCCTGATGGAGTACGGCACCGGCGCGATCATGGCCGTCCCCGCGCACGACGGGCGCGACTACGCCTTCGCGCGCGCCTTCGAGTTGCCGATCCGCCGCGTCATCGAGCCCGCCGGCGGCTCAGACGCCGCCGACGAAGACGTGCTGCCGGACGCCGGCGACGGCGTGCTCGTCAACTGCAGCGAGCAGTTCGACGGCCTGCCGAACCGCGACGCGCTCGCCGAGATCGTCCGCTGGCTCGACGTCGAGGGCAAGGGCCACTCCTCGATCAACTACAAGCTGCGCGACTGGCTCGTCTCGCGCCAGCGCTACTGGGGCGCGCCGATCCCGATCCTCTACTGCGAGAGCTGCGGCGTCGTTCCCGTCCCCGACGAGGAGCTCCCGGTCGAGCTGCCGGACATCGACGACTACACGCCGAAGGGGCGCTCGCCGCTCGCCGCCGCCGAGGACTGGGTCAACACGACGTGCCCCGACTGCGGCGGCGCCGCGCGGCGCGAGACCGACACGATGGACACGTTCGTCGACTCCTCGTGGTACTTCCTGCGCTACTGCGACCCGCACGACGAGCTCGCCGCGTGGGACCCCGACGCGCTGCGCGAGTGGATGCCCGTCGACCAGTACATCGGCGGCGTCGAGCACGCGATCCTGCACCTGATGTACGCGCGCTTCTTCTGCAAGGCGCTCGCCGACCTCGGCCACCTCGACTTCCAGGAGCCGTTCCACGCGCTCTTCACGCAGGGCATGGTCACGAAGGACGGCGCGAAGATGAGCAAGTCGCGCGGCAACGTCGTCTCGCCGGCGTCGATCGTCGAGCGTGTCGGCGCCGACACGGCGCGCTGCTACATCCTCTTCGTCGGCCCGCCCGACCAGGACGCCGACTGGTCCGACGCCGGCGTCGAGGGCGTCCACCGCTTCCTCGCGCGCCTCTGGCGCCTCGCCGCCGAGACCGCCGAGCGCGGCGGCGGCCCCGCGAGCGGCGCGCTGTTCGGCGACAGCGGCGCGCAGGGCGAGAACCTCGTGCTGCTGCGCAAGGCGCACTGGGCGATCGACAAGGTCGGCGGCGACCTGCGCCGCTTCGCCTTCAACACCGCGATCGCCGCCGTCATGGAGCTGCTCAACGACTGCTCGCGCCTGCGCGACTCCGTCGACGTGCCGATGCTGCGCTTCGCGCTCGCGACCGCCGCCTCGCTCTTGTTCCCGTTCGCGCCGCACGTCAGCGCCGACGTCTACGAGCGCCTGACCGGCGAGCGCGTCTGGGAGACGCCGTGGCCCGACGCCGACGATGAGCTGCTCGAGCGCGACGTCTACGAGCTCGTCTGCCAGGTCAACGGCAAGCTGCGCGACCGCGTGCAGGCCGCGACCGGCGCGAGCGCCGACGAGCTCAAGGCGCTCTGCCTCGCCGCGCCGAACGTCCAGGCGCACATCGACGGCAAGCAGGTCGTCAAGGAAGTCGTAGTCCCCGGCAAGCTGGTCAACGTAGTCGTCAGGTAGCGCCGTCGCCGTGCGCGCCTAGACTCGCTGAGCGATGCCCGAGCTCAAGCCCGCCTACCTGATCCACGGCGACGATCACGGCGCCGTCGCCGAGCGCCGCGCCGGGCTGCGCGCGCTCGCCGAAGGGCCCGGCTCGGACGCGTCGAGCGTCGAGGTGCTCGACGGCGAGAACGCGTCGCCGGCCGCCGTCGCCGGCGCGCTCGCCGCGATGACGCTCGCCGTCGGGCGCCGCGTGATCGTCGTCGAAGGCGTCGAGCGCTGGCGCGAGGCCGACGTCGAGCGCGAGCTCGTGCCGGCGCTCGCGCAGATGCCGCCCGAGACGACGCTCGCGCTGTTCGCGCGCGAGGAGGCGCGCGCGAAGGCGCCGGCCGCGCTGCACGACGCCGTCAAGCGCGCCGGCGGGCAGGTCGTCGCGCAGATGAACGTCAAGCCGTGGGAGCTGCCGAAGTGGGCGCGCGAGCAAGCCGCGCGCCTCGGCCTCTCACTCGACGCCGCCGCCGCGAAAGCGCTCGTCGCGCAGGTCGGCGAGCGCCAACAGCGCCTGCTGCGAGAGCTCGAGAAGCTCTCTCTTGAAATAGATGATCGCGACGCCGGCTCGGGCGGCGGCGAGCGCGACGCACACGCGATCGGCGTCGAGGACGTCGAACGCCGCGCCGCGCACTCGACGCAGTGGCGCGCGTTCGCGCTCGCCGACGCGCTCGTCGGCGCCGACGCCGGCGAGGCGACGAGCTCCTACATGCGCCTGCGCGAGCAGGGCGAGCGCCTCTCCGGGCTGATCTACCTGATGGCGCAGCGCCTGCGCGACGCGCTCGCCGTCGCCGAGCGCCTCGCCGCCGGCGAGTCGGCCGCGACCGTCAAGCGCACGCTGCGCATGCCGCCGCGCGCCGCCGAGCGCTTCCTCGCCGACGTCGCGCGCAGCGACCCCGCGCGCCTGCGCGCCGCGCTCGGCGCGCTCGCCGACCTCGAAGTCGACTCGCGCGGCGGCGCCGTCATCGCCGCCGACCGCACGCCGTCCGCCGCGCTCAGCGAAGACACGATCGCGCTGCGCGCGATCGCCAAGATCACCGGCTGAGCCGAGCGCCTGCTGCGCTACTGCTGCGAGGAACCCGCGCGGAGGCGGGCGGCCCTGGACTTCTTGTGCGCGCCGTTGTTCTTGTGAATCGCGCCGCGCTTGACGGCCTTGTCGATTTTGCTGACGAGCTCGCGGTGCGTCGTGTCGGCGGCCGCGTCGTCGCCATCCTGCACGAGCGACGCAAGCCGGCGGAAGTGCGTCCTGATCGCCGACGTGTACTGGCGGTTCTCGATGCGCTCGCGCTCGGAGCGCAGGATGCGCTTCTTCTGTGAGTGGATGTTCGCCATGAAAAGAAGCCGCATGAGCGCGCAAATCGACTGCCGGCGCGCGCCGCGGAGAGCCGTACTATAGCGGCCTTGTCCGAGTCTGGAGAAGCCGGCGGAGAGGGGCCGCCCGGCGCCGAGCAGCCACCCGCTCCGATCGAGCCGCCCGCCCCGATCGAGCAGTCGCCCGCGGTAGAGGAGTCCTCGGCGCTGATGGCCGAGTTGCCGGACATCGCCGAGGAGCCGCCGCTCTCGGCGCCGCCGATCGGCCGCGGCGTCGCGCGCAACACGGCGATCTTCTCGATCCTGACCGGCTTCTCGCGCGTCGTCGGGCTGCTGCGCGAAATCGTCGCGGCGAGCTTCTTCGGCACGAAAGGCCCGGCGTCGGCGTTCACGCTCGCCTTCCAGGTGCCGAACCTGTTCGCGAACCTGTTCGCGAACGCCGCGCTGTCGGCGGCGTTCGTGCCGGTCTTCACCGAACTGCTGCAGAAGGGCCGCAAGAAAGAGGCGTTCCGGCTCGCCTCGACGCTGTTCTGGATCATGCTGATCGCGCTCGGCGCGGTGACGGCCTTCTTCATCCTCGCGGCCGGCGTGATCATGCCGCTGTTCGTCGGCGACACGTTCAAGCCGGAGCTCACGTCGCTGCTCGTCGGCCTCTCGCAGATCCTCTTCCCGGTCGTACTGATCCTCGGCCTGACGGGCATCCTCGTCGCGGTCCTGCAGTCCTACGACCACTTCACGATCCCGGCGATCTCGCCGGCCGTCTGGAACGTCGTGATCCTCGTCCTGCTCGTGATCCTGCGCCCGCACTATCCGGGCGGCTACGAAGACGGCAACCAGCTGCACGCCTACGCGATCGCCGTGCTCGTCGCGACGTTCGTGCAGCTGCTGCTCGCGATCGTCGCGCTCGGGCGGATCGACTTCCGCCTGCAGCTGCACATCGACTGGCACGACCCGCGCATCAGGCAGGTCTTCACGCTGATGCTGCCCGTGACGATCGGCCTCGGGATCGTCAACCTCGACCAGCTGATCAACTCGGTCTTCGGCACGCTCGTCTCAGACCAGGCGCCGCGCGCGATCGACAACGCGTTCCGCGTCTACATGCTGCCGCAGGGGCTGTTCAGCGTCGCCGTCGCGACCGTCCTGTTCCCGACGCTGAGCCGGATGGCGGCGAACCGCGACGTCGGCGCGATGCGCCGCGCGGTCGGCAACGGCATGCGCCAGATCAACCTGCTCTTGATCCCGGCGGCTGCGTTCATGGTCGCGCTGCCGAACCCGATCGTGCGCCTGCTGTTCCAGCGCGGGAACTTCGGCACGCACTCGACGCACATCGTCGCCGTCGCGCTCTTCTGGTTCGCCTTCAGCCTGCCGTTCGGCGGCCTCAACCTGCTGCTGACGCGCACGTTCTTCGCCGTGCAGCGGCCGTGGATCCCGACGCGCCTGGCGGCGATGAACATCGTCATCGACATCATCGTCAGCGTCGGCCTCTACAAACCGCTCGGCATCGCCGGCCTGATCATCGGCACGGTCGTCGCGAACGCCGTGATGACGTTCCTGCAGGCGCAGCGCCTGCGGATCGGCTTCAACGGGCACCTCGAAGGCGCGCAGACGACGATGATCACCGCGCGCATCCTCGTCGCGTCGGTGCTGCTCGGCGGCGTCTCGTGGGTCGTCTGGCGGCTGCTCGACGACCTGCTCGGCGCGTCGCTGATCGCGCAGATCTTCAGCGTCGGCGCCGCCGGCGCCGCCGGGCTGTTCGTCTACGTGCGCGCCGTGCTCGCGATGCGCGTGCCCGAGGCGCATCAGGTGCACCGTTTGATCGCGAGACAGCTCGGTCGGGCGTAGCCTCCCAAGCCTCGGTTACCATCGATTGCGATGGCACTTGCGCCCTTGCATCCCGATGAACTGACTTTGCATCATCAGCTGCGCGACGCCTTGAACGACAAGCTCGCGAATACGAGCTTCTTCGTTTGGATCAACGTGACTCCGACGGGCGCTCAGCAGCAATTCTTCGATCTCCAGCGGATCGTGAGCGGTATTCAGTGGTGGCTCGACACGCTCGATCCAGACGCGATTCCGGACGCTGAAGGCGTGCCGCAGATAGACATCTCGGATCAGGCCGGCGAGATCCGGGTGCGGGCGCTTCCCAAGAAGCCGGATGCTCGCAGCAAGCGTTCGGGCCAGATCGTCGGCAACCCCGAGCCGATCCTCGTCGGCTGGACCTGAGCACGGGTCTCGCTCGGGCAGTGCGTTGAGCCTCGTCGCACCAGTCCTCACAGCGGCGGCCGTCAGCGGCGCGATGTCCTATGTGGTGGCTAGGACGACGGCAAGCTCGACCATCGCGAGCGCGGACATCGGGGCAGCTGTGGAGCGCGAAAAGCTCCACCACACACGTGAGGCCTGGCTCGCATCGCGCCGAGACCAGGCGTCGAGGGATCTAATCGAGCTCGCTGAACAGATGGAGATCGTCGCCAACGGGAACATCCTGCTTGCGGCCAGACAGGGCGCAGCGAAGAAGGCGCGCTCCGCGCTGACGGCGATCGTCATCACGCTTCACGATGATTCGATCGAGGCTCCGCGGGTCACGGAGCTGGTCGAAGCGTTGAGACGTGGGGAGCTGGAGTCGGCCACGCGCGTCTGGTCGACGATCTCTCCAAACCTGATGGCGGGAAAGCTCGCTTAGCGTCGAGCGCGTCCGCGCCGAGCAGAGGCCGGGTGGGCCGAAGCCCACCCGGCATGCGCCCGATCAGAGATCGCCGCTTACTACATACGTCCCAGGACTGTGTCTATCGCCTGGGCGGCTTGACACTCCCGACACCTGGACTGGCCGCCGGCCCGAGGGCCGGCGCGTTGCCGCGGTTGGATCTCGAAGATCCGTAGTCGAGTTGGCGATCCGCCGGAACCATCAAGGCTAGCGCGCCTTCTACGCTGTAGCGGCCCATGGACCAGTCGCAGATCCGCAACTTCTCGATCATCGCGCACATCGACCACGGCAAGTCGACGCTCGCCGATCGCATCCTCGAGCTGACGCACACGGTCGCGACGCGTGACATGCGCGCGCAGCTACTCGACTCGATGGACCTCGAGCGCGAGCGCGGGATCACGATCAAGGCGCAGGCGGTGCGCGTGTTCTACACGGCCGCCGACGGCGAGACCTACCAGCTGCACCTGATCGACACGCCGGGGCACGTCGACTTCACGTACGAGGTCTCGCGCTCGCTCGCGGCGTGCGAGGGCGCGCTGCTCGTCGTCGACGCCTCGCAGGGTGTCGAGGCGCAGACGGTCGCCAATACGTACCTCGCGGTCGAATCGGGGCTCGAGCTGATCCCGTGCCTGAACAAGATCGACCTGCCGGGCGCCGAGCCGGAGCGCGTCGCCGGCGAAGTAAGTGAGCTGATCGGCGAGCCGCCGGAGTCGATCCTGAAGATCAGCGGCAAGACGGGCGAGGGCGTGCAGGAGGTGCTCGAGGAGCTGATCGCGCGCGTGCCGCCGCCGGACGGCGACGCCAACGGGCCGCCGCGCGCGCTGATCTTCGACTCCGAGTTCGACCAGTACCGCGGCGTGATCGCCTACATCCGCGTCGTCGACGGCGTCTTCGAGAAGGGCGCGGCGATCCGCGCGATGGCGACGGGCACGGAGGCCGACATCGACGACATCGGCGTCTTCAGCCCTCAGATGATGCCGACCGACCAGCTCGCGGCCGGCGAGGTCGGCTACGTGATCACGGGGCTGAAGGACGTCACGCTGCTGCGCGTCGGCGACACGCTGACGACGCGCTCGCGAGCATCGGGCGGCGCGGCGGTGCAGAGCGCGACCGAAGCGCTGCCGGGCTATCGCGAGGTCAAGCCGATGGTCTTCTGCGGCCTCTTCCCGATCGACTCCGACCACTACCCCGACCTGCGCGACGCGCTCGAGAAGCTCGTGCTCAATGACGCGGCGCTTTCGTGGGAGCCGGAGACGTCGGACGCGCTCGGTTTCGGCTTCCGCTGCGGCTTCCTCGGCCTGCTGCACATGGACATCGTGCGCGAGCGCCTGGAGCGCGAGTACGACCTCGAGCTGCTCGCGACGATGCCGTCGGTCGAGTTCGACGTGACGCTGACAGACGGCTCGGAGCTCGAGGTGCACAACCCGTCGGACATGCCCGACCCGGGCACGATCGAGGAGATCCGCGAGCCGTTCATCAAGGCGTCGATCATCGCGCCGAGGGAGTTCGTCGGCGCGGTCATGGAGCTCTGCCAGGAACGCCGCGGCGAGCACACGGGGATGCTCTACCTGTCGCCCGAGCGCGTGCAGCTCTCCTACGAGCTGCCGCTCGCCGAAATCGTGCTCGACTTCTTCGACCAGCTGAAGTCGCGCACGCGCGGCTACGCGTCGCTCGACTACGAGCTGAGCGGGATGAAGCCGTCGGACCTCGTCAAGCTCGACGTGCTGCTCGCCGGCGACACGGTCGACGCGCTGTCGATGGTCGTGCACCGCGAGAAGGCGTACGAGATGGGGCGCACGCTGACCGAGAAGCTGCGCAAGCGGATCCCGCGCCAGCAGTACGACGTGCCGATCCAGGCGGCGATCGGCGCGCACGTGATCGCGCGCGAGACGGTCAAGGCGTTCCGCAAGGACGTGATCTCCGGCTGCTACGGCGGCGACATCACGCGCAAGAAAAAGCTGCTCGCCAAACAGAAGGAGGGCAAGAAGCGGATGAAGCAGGTCGGGCGCGTCGAGGTCCCGCAGGAGGCGTTCCTCGCGGTGCTCGAGCTCGGCGACGACGACTAGGCGCGCGCGGACCGGATGCGCGTTCTGTTCGTCTGCCTCGGCAACATCTGCCGCTCGCCGACGGCCGAGGGGACGATGCGCGCGCTCGTGCGCGAAGCCGGCCTGCAGCGCGAGATCGAGATCGACTCGGCCGGGACCGGCGGCTGGCACGTCGGCAGCGCGCCCGACGAGCGCGCGAGCGCCGCGGCGGCGCGGCGCGGGATCGCGCTCGAGGGGGCGGCGCGGCGCGTGCGCGCCGAGGACTTCGACGAGTTCGACGTGATCCTCGCGATGGACTCGCAGAACCTCGACGACCTGCTGCTGCTGCTCAGGCCCGACGACGAGCGGCGCGCGAAGGTGCGCCTGCTGCGCGAGTTCGACCAGCGGAGCGCGCGCGAGCGCGACCTCGACGTGCCCGACCCGTACTACGGCGACGGCGACGGCTTCGAGCGCGTGCTCGAGATGGTCGACGCCGCCTGCCGCGGCCTGCTCGCGGAGATCCGCGCGGGCGAGCTCGCGTGAGCCTGCCGCCGGGGGCGCGCCGGCGTCCCGCGCGCGGCGTCTCGTCGGATCAGAGGACGTGCAAGATGAGACGCTCGCGGCGCGGAGGCGCCTGTACCTGCTGGCGCGCGTGTGCGTCGCGCGCAACTACCGCCGCCGGCTGACGCTCGCGCAGGTCGCGGCGGCGGTGTCGAGCTCGCCGCGCCAGGTGCAGCGCGCGTACGCGCAGTTCGGCGAGATGGGCTTCGACGAGGACCTGCGCGCGCGGCGGATGACGGCGGCTGCGCAGCTGCTGGCCGAGCAGCCGGCGATCCCGGTCGCGTCGGTCGCACGGCTCGTCGGCTACCGCCAGCCGACGCACTTCGCGCGGGCGTTCCGCCGCCGCTACGGGCTCGCGCCGGCGCTGTTCCGGGAGCGCGCGCGGGCGCACCGCGCTCAGGTCGAGAGCTCGGCGAGGCGCGCGTCGACGACGTCCGCGGGGAGCGTCTCGGCGCCGGCGAGCGCGACGCGCATCAGCGTGCCACCGCCGGCGGCGCGCTCGGCCGAGACGCGGCCGCCCTGCTGGTCGACGACCTGCCGCACGATCGCGAGGCCGAGCCCGGAGCCGGGGCGCCCGCGCGCCTCGGCGCCGCGGTAGAAGCGGTCGAAGACGTGCGGCAGGTCGGCGCCGGAGATGCCGGGCCCGTGGTCGCGCACGGTCAGCTCGCCGCCCGACAGCGCGATCTCGACGGGCTCGTGCGGCGGGCTGTACTTGATCGCGTTGTCGATCAGGTTGCCGATCGCGCGCTCCAGGCGCGCGGGCACGGCGGCGACGACGGTCGGCGTCAGCGCGAGCTCGAACTCGGCGCTCGGCGAGTGCCGCCGTGCGCGCGCGACGGCTTCGCCGACGAGCGCGTCGAGCCGCACGTCCTCGGCGGCGTGGAACGGCTCCTCGCCGCGCGCGAGTTCGATCAGGTCGTTCATCAGCAGCGTGAGCTCCTCGATCTGCTCGACGACGTCGCCGAGCAGTCGCTGGCGGTCGTGCGGGTCCATGTCTTCGGCCTGCTGCAGCAGCTCGATGTTCGTGCGCAGGCTCGTGACGGGGGTGCGGAGCTCGTGCGAGGCGTCGGCGACGAGCTGGCGCTGGGCGTGCACGGAGGCGTCGAGCGCGCTCATCGAGCGCTCGAGCGCGTCGAGCATCGCGTTGAAGCTGCGCGCGAGGCGGCCGATCTCATCGTGGCCGACCGATTTGATCCGCCCGCTGAGGTCCTGCGTCAGCGCGACGTGCTCGGTCGCCTGCGTCAGGCGCTTGAGCGGCAGCACGGCGGCGCCCGCGACGAGCCGGCCGAGCAGCGCGGCGAGCAGGATGCCGCCGAGGTCGAGCAGCGCGAGGATCAGGCGCAGGCGGCCGAGCAGGCTGTCGACTTCGGTCAGCGGCTGCGCGAGCTGGATCGCGCGCCCTTTGCCGAACGGCTCGGCGAGCACGCGCATGTGCACGCCGATGACGCGCGCGTCGCGGAAGAACGGCTCGCCGCCGCTCCGGGCGAGCGTGAGCGTCGCGCTGTCGACCGGCAGCGAGACGTTTTCGGCCGAGCGCACGACGATCGCGCCGCTTGCGTTGACGACCTGCTGGTAGCCGCGCACCTGGTCGGGCCCGGGCGGCAGGCGCCCGAACAGGTTTTTCGCGATCGGCCCGTAGCGCGGGCGTGCGGCTTCGCTGGAGGCCTGGCCGCCGGGCGTGGATTCGTCGGAGTCGCGCGCGATCCGCCGCAGGTCGGTCCGCAGTCGTTCGCGCTCGCGCTTGGTCACCGCGGCGCTGGCGCCGGGTTTGAGGAAGCGCTCCAGCCGTCCGGCGGTGTGCGCGCGGTTGCGCAGCTGCTCGTCGACCTGGCTGTGCAGCTGGTTGGAGGTCAGCAGGTAGGTGAGCAGCGAGGCGAGCACGACGGCGATCGCGACGGCTGCGGCGGAGGCGAGTGCGATGCGCCGGCGGAAGGTCACGTCACGCCTCGCAGGACGTAGCCGACGCCGCGCACGGTGTGCAGCAGGCGCGGCTCGTCGCCGACCTCGGTCTTGCGGCGCAGGTAGCCCATGTAGACGCCGAGCGAGTTCGACGTCGCGCCGAAGTCGTAGCCCCAGACGTGTTCGAAGATCGCCGAGCGCGTCAGCACCTGGCGCGGGTGACGCATGAACATCTCGAGCAGCAGGAACTCGGTGCGCGTGAGCTGCAGCATCCGCTCGCCGCGCCAGGCCTCGTGCGCGAGGCGGTCGAGCCGCAGGTCCTCGAAGGCGAGCGCGCGCTCCTGCTCGTCGTCGTCGCCCGAGCGCCGCAGCAGCGCGCGCACGCGCGCGAGCAGCTCGCGCAGCGCGAACGGCTTGACGAGGTAGTCGTCGGCGCCGGCGTCGAGCCCGGCGACGCGGTCGTCGACCTGCTCGCGCGCGGTCAGCATCAGCACGGGTGTGCGGTCGCCGCCGTCGCGCAGCCGGCGGCAGACTTCGAGGCCGTCGACGTGCGGCATCGAGACGTCGAGGATGACGACCTCGTAGGCGGCGCCGGCGAGCCGTTCGAGCGCCTGGCGCCCGTCGACGGCCTGCGCGACGTCGTAGCGCTCGAGCGCGAGCGCGCGCGAGAGCGCGTTCTGCACGGCGGGCTCGTCGTCGACGACCAGTATGCGCGCTTGTTCTGCCATGTTGCCGTCCGACTCATGAGGCTACCGTGAAGGGTGTGGGCGATCGCCAGATGACCGAGCCGCAGGGGCTCGAGCCGGAGGGGCTCGAGGATGGCGCGAAGGTGATGGCGGCGCAGTCGCGGACACTGCGCAACAGCATCGCGAGCCTCGCGGTGATCTTCGGGATCTACGCGGCGCTGCTGCTGGCGGTGCCGGACCTGCGCTCGGCGCTCGACCACCTCGCGGACGCCGACCCGTCGCTGCTCGCGAGCGCGGTCGCGCTCGAGCTGCTCTCGTGCGCCGGCTACGCGGTGCTGTTCGGGCTGATCTTCGCGCGGCTCGGGCGGCGGCTGAGCTCGCGGCTGTCGCTGTCGGAGCTGGCGGTCAACTCGGTCGTCTCGGTCAGCGGCCTCGCGGGCATCGCGCTGGGCGCGTGGGTGCTGCGCAGCAAGGGCGTCTCGGTCGACAAGATCGCGCGGCGCTCGGTGCTGATCTTCGTGCTGACGAGCGCGGTCAACGTCGGCGCGGTCGCGCTGATCGGGATCCCGATGTGGCTCGGTGTGCTGCCGGGCTCGCAGAAGGAGCTGCTGACGCTCGTGCCGGCGGTCGCGGCGATCGCGCTGATCGTCGGCACGCTGCTGCTCGCGCGCTGGGCGGGCCGGGCGGCGGGGCGTCGCGGTGCGGACGGCACTCGCCGCGCGGTCGCGCTGCGGGCGCTCTCCGACGGCGTCGACGATGCGCTGAGGCTGATCCGCGAACACGACTGGCGCGTGCTCGGGGCGGTCGCGTACTGGCTGTTCGACAACCTCGCGCTGTACGCGTGCCTGGCGGCGTTCGGCAACGGGCCGACGGTGTGGGTCGTGTTCATGGCGTACCTCGTCGGGATGCTCGCGAACTCGATCCCGATCCCGGGTGGGATGCTGGCGGTCGAAGGCGGGCTCGTCGGGATGCTGCTGCTGTTCGGCGTGCGCCCGGCGTCGCACGTCGTCGTCGCGGTCGTGATCTACCGCGCGATCTCGCTGTGGATCCCGGCGGTGATCGGCTCGCTGGCGTTCATCAGCGTGCGCCGGGAGATCGGCAAGCCGCTGGCGCCGCGCGTGTCGGGCTGACGGCCGGCTCGCGACCGACGCTCAGCTCGGGAAGACGCTGTCGGCGAACGCGAGCGCTTCGCTCGCCCGCTGGCAGGCGCGCGCGGGGAGCGCCTGCATGACGCGACGCACGCTCGCGTCCTGCGGGCCGGAGAGCCCGGGGCAGTAGACGGGCGCCGGCAGCTCGCCCTGTGCGGAACCGGGCGCGTTGATCGGCAGCAGGCGCTGGGCGGCGGCGATCGCGTGCGCGTAGGTGTCGGAGAAGATGTCGATCGCGACGCGGCCGCTGTAGAGCTCGATCGAGCGGCCTTCGTCATAGATGGTCGCGGGCACGCCGCGGACGACGATGTTGCGCTGCCTGCCGAGCGTCGTGTTCGAGTGCAGGCGGTAGATGACGGTCGTGACCTGCAGCGGCAGGACGCAGCTGCCGCCGCCGAAAAGGCCCTTGCCGCCGACGCAGTCGCCGTAGTAGACGCTGTCGCCGACGGAGCTGATGTAGCCGGTCTGCCCGTCGGCGGCGGAGAGCGGGTGCCCGAGGAAGCGCGGGCCGACCCAGTAGACGCGGAAGTAGGGGAAGGTCTGCGCTTCGGCGAGCTCGCGCGCCTCGATCGGCTTGGGGTGCCCGGTGCCGCAGCCGGCGAGCGCGAGCGCGGCGAGCAGCGCGAGCGCGCAGAGCGTCGCGGTGCGCCGCGGGCGGCGTGACGCACGGCGCGGCCGGTGGCGCGGCGGGCGGCTGGAGGTGTCGGGGAGGCGCATGGCCGTCATTATCTTGGCGTGCGGATCCGGCCCACAGCTACTTCGGGGCGTGTGAGCGGTTCAAGCGGGTACACATCCGCCGCGACACCGGTGGAGGTACCGGGGTCCGGTGGGGTAGCACACCGGACCCCGGTCGATCTTCGCAGCAGGCGGGTGCGCGCGACGCCGCTGGGCCTCGCGACGGCGCTGGCGCTGCTGCTGGCGTGGGCGCTGGCCGCGCCGCGGACGCCGGATCTGGCGGCGGCGGCGTATCGGGTGGATCTGTTCAAGCACGTCGGGTTCGCGATCTACGACGAGCACTGGTACGCGGGGCACGACCTGCCGGGCTACAGCGTGCTGTTCCCGCCGCTCGCGTGGCTGCTCGGGCTGCGCGTGGTCGGCGCGCTGTCGGTGCTGGCGTCGGTCGCGTGCTTCGAAGGCGTGGCGCGGCCGGTGTTCGGGGACTCGGCGCGGTGGGCGGCGGTGGCGTTCGCGGCGGCGGCGGTCGGCGACGTGTGGATCGGGCGCCTGGCGTTCGCGCTCGGCGTGTCGTTCGCGCTCGGCGCGACGCTCGTGTACGCGCGGCGCGGCGGCTCGACGGCGGGAGCGCTCGCGGCGGGCGCGCTGGCGGCGGCGAGCGCGGCGGCGAGCCCGGTCGCGGGGGCGCTCTTGGCGCTGGCGGCGCTGACGCACGCGCTGTGGCGGCGCTCGCCGCGCGCGCTGCTGGCGCTGGCGGCGCCGGCTTGCGTCGTCGTGCTGGCGCTCGGCGGCCTCTTCGCGGAGGGTGGCTGGGAGCCGTACCCGATCGTGTCGTTCGCGGCGACGGCGCTCGTCGTGGCGGCGTTCGCGTGGGCGCTGCCGCGCGAGGCGGGCGAGCTGCGGCTCGGGGCGGCGCTGTACGTGCTCGTGTGCGTCCTGTTCCTGCTCGTGCACACGCCGATGGGGAGCAATGTCGAGCGCTACGGCGTGCTGCTGGCGGGGCCGCTGCTGATCTGCGTGCTGGGGGCGGTGGGGGCGCGGGGCGCGGTCGCGGCGACGGTGGCGCTCGTGGCGTGGGGCGCGTGGGCGGGGTGGGGGCCGCTGCGCGAGACGCTGGCGGTGGCGGGGAACGGCTCGACGCAGAGCGCGTACTACGCGCCGGTCGAGCGCTTCCTCGACGAACGCGTCGGCGCGGGGGCGCCGGTGCGCCTGGAGGTGCCGCTGACGCGCTCGCACTGGGAGACGGCGGAGCTCGCGCCGCGGGTGTCGCTGGCGCGCGGGTGGGAGAAGCAGCTCGATACGCGCTACGACGGGGTGCTGCTGTCGGACGGGCTGACGGCGGCGGGCTACGAGCGCTGGCTGCACGAGGAGGCGGTGGCGTACGTGGCGCTGCCGGACACGAAGCTCGACCCGTCGAGCGCGCGCGAGGGCGAGCTGATCGGTGCGGGGCTGCCTTATCTGAAGGAGGTGTTCGCGAGCCGGCACTGGCGGATCTACGCGGTGCGCGAAGCGACGCCGATCGCGACGGGGCCGGGGCGGCTGAGCTCGCTGGGGCACGACTCGTTCACGCTGCAGGCGAGTGCGGCGGGGGCGTTCGTCGTGCGCGTGCGCTACACGCCGTACTGGACGCTGGCGCGCGGGGACGGGTGCGTGGGGCGCGCGGCGGGCGGCTGGACGCGGGTGCTGGCGCGGGGGCCGGGGGAGCTGCTGGTGCGGGCGCGCTTCTCGCTCGGCGCGGCGTTCGGCGGCGGCGGCGAATCGTGCGGCCGGGGTTAGCGCGGGGCGAAGGCGTAGAGGCCTTCGAGGCCGGTGAGGTAGATGTTCTTGCCGTCGCTGATGACGGGGTCGAAGGCGCCGGTGTGGATTTCGAAGTCGGGGCGGCCGGTGGAGATGCCGAGGCCGTAGGTGCGGTGGGTGGCGAGGTCGGCGAAGTAGACGGTGCGCCCGACGATCGTGGCGGAGCCGGAGATCTTGCCGTGGGCGCCGAAGGTCCAGGCGATGTGGCCGGAGCGGGCGTTGAGGGCGTAGAAGGTGCCGTCGTAGGAGCCGAGGTAGATCGTCGGGCCAAGGCCGGGGGCGTTGGTGACGGCGGGCGAGGAGTAGACGTAGGCGCCGGTCTGCACGGCCCAGTCGAGCTTGCCGCTGAAGGCGTCGTAGGCGTAGACGCGGCCGTCGGTGTTGCCGAGGAAGACGCGGCCGTAGAAGACGGCGGGCGTCGAGTAGAAGGTGCCGCTGCCGAGCAGCGCGCCTTCGGAGCCGGCGATCCAGACGCGGCGGCCGGTGCGCTCGCTGATCGCCTGGACGTGGCCGGAGTAGTCGCCGAAGTAGAGCAGGCCGCCGGAGAGCGTCGGGCTTGCCTTGACGGCGCCGCCGGCGTGATAGGTCCAGACGACGGAGCCGTTGCCGGCGTTGAGCGCGTAGACGGTGCCGTTCTGGGAGCCGAAGAAGAGCTTGCCGGCGTCGAGCATCGGCGAGGACTCGCAGCGGCTGGAGAGGGGGCGCGACCAGATCGTCTGGCCGTTGCCGGATTTGAGCGCGAAGACGCGCCCGCGTTCGGATTGGCCGCCGGCGGAGAGAACGCAGGCGTAGACGACGTCGCCGACGACGGCGGGCGAGGAGGCGGAGAGCGTGCCGAGGCCGCGGCTCCAGATCGTGTGGCCGGTGTGCTTGTTGAGCGCGCGCAGGACGCCGTCGTCGCCGAGCTGGAAGATGCGCCCGCCGCTGATGACGGGCGGGAACTCGAGGAGGGTGTGCGCGTTGTTGACCCAGAGGCGCTTGAACGGCGGGTGCAGGCCGGCGGGGGCAGGGAAGAAGCGGGTGTGGTCCTGCGTGTAGCCGTAGAAGGGCCAGGCGAAGTCGTCGACCTTCTTGGTCGCGGGCAGTTTGGGGGTCGGCTCGGGGACGAAGCGCGCGTGGGGGTGGTAGATGCTGCCGGTGCGGTTGTGCTCGTAGAGGTAGCCGCCGAGCGCGAGCGCGACGATCAGGACGACGGCGGCGCCGAGCGCGACGCGGAGGCGCTTGGAGCGCGGGAAGAGGCGCTTGAGGCGATCGCTCACGCGGAGGATTGCCGCGTCAGGCGGCGATCTTGCGGGAGGGGCGCGCGGAGGCGGAGGACGGGCGGGCTGAGGGGGAGGCGGGACGCGGCGCGGGCTGGGGCTGGGGCGTGGCGACGGGGCGACGCAGGCGCGCGCGTCGTCGGGCGCGGGTGCGTGCGCGGCGCGTGTCGCGGTTGGCCGCGGTACGGCCGCTGGAGCTGCGCGTGGTGCGCGCGAGCAGGCGCGCGACGGTGAGCGCGAGCAGCCAGACGCAGACGATCGCGAGCGGCGGAAGCGTCAGCCCGGAGACGAGCGCGAGGACGTCGTGGTTGGCGTTGAGCGACCAGTTCCACAACAGATAGTCGCCGAGCGTCAGTCCGCCGACTATGGCGAGCGGCCCATAAGGCACGTTGACAGAGTAAAGGGGTCATAAGACAGACGAGAAGACGACTGGTTTATTTGGCCAGGGCACGGCGGCGGGGCGGGAACCTATGATCGGGGCGTGAGCGAGGCGGGCAAGGGGTCGGCGATCTTCGCGGAGGTCGCGCTGAGCGGGCGCAAGGCGCTCGTGACGGGCGGCGGGACGGGCCTGGGCAAGGCGACGGCGCTCGAGCTGGCGCGCTGCGGCGCGGCGGTGACGATCGCGGGCCGGCGCGCGGAGGTGCTCGAGCAGACGGCGGCGGAGCTCGGCGAGCTGACGGGCGGCGAGCTGCAGACGGTGTCGGGCGACGTGCGCGAGGCGGAGGACGCGCGCCGCCTGATCGCGGAGGCGCGCGAGCTGATGGGCGGCGTCGATACGCTCGTGAACAACGCGGGCGGGCAGTTCTTCAGCCCGGCGGAGCTGATCGCGGCGAAGGGCTGGCGCGCGGTGTGGCGGCTGAACGTCGAAGGGATGCTGAACATGGCGGAGGCGGCGCACGGGCTGGCGCTGGGCGCGGGCGGCGGGAGGATCGTGAACGTGACGCTGTCGCCGCACCACGGGATGCCGGGGATGGCGCACTCGGGTGCGGCGCGCGCGACGGTCGAGGCGCTGACGCGCGAGCTGGCGGAGCGCTGGGCGGGCGACGGCGTGACGGTGTCGGCGATCGCGGCGGGGATGTACGACACGGATGTGATGGTCAAGTACCCGGCGGCCGTGCGCGCGGGGATGTCACGCTCGGTGCCGCTGCAGCGGCTGGGGAGGCCGGAGGAGCATGCTTGGCTGGTGGCTCTACTGTGCTCGCCGCTGGGGGCGGCGTTCAATGGGTCGACGGTGACGTTGGATGGGGCTCGGGACAACTGGTTCGGGCCCTGGCCGCCGGCGGGGTTGGTGGATGAGGAGGGGGCTGTGCCGGTGGAGGAGCGGCGGTAGGGGGGACGGGCCGGGACGCGTGGGCCGAGGGGGTGGGCGCGGGTCGGATGTGCCCGGCGGGTTGGCCGCGCGGGCCTTGTGCGCCGAGCTGACGCGGGGCGCGTCGAGACGCTTCGGCTCGCGTTGGGCCGAAGCGGCGAACGGGAATCGAACCCGTATCATCGCCTTGGAAGGGCGAGGCTCTACCGTTGAGCTACCGCCGCGCGCGCGAATCCGGCCCTGAGGGCGGTTCGGCGACGATGACAGTTTGCACAAACGACGTCGCACTTGGCAATCTCGTCGAGTGCGGCCTGCCAGGAGCGGTCGCGAATACCTTTGGCGATCTCGAAGCGCTTGTCGCCGAGATGGTCGAACTCGAGGACGATCGGATCGCGCTCGCCGCAGTCGGCGCAGGGGTGGTCGCGGAAGAACTCGACTAGAAGGGCGGCACGCTCGGCGACAACTGCGCGCTTCCGACGCTGAGCTGATGCGACGTAGCGCTCGCGATTGGCCGCGTAGTGCTCCTGCTTGTAGTCGGCTCGGCAGGTGCGGCAGTAGTTGTCTCGCTGGCCTGGTGCTTGGCGGCGCCACGCGAAATCGTTGAGAGGCTTGGTTTCGCGGCAGCGTCCGCATTGCTTGGCCGTCAACTCACCGGAGAGCACGAACGTATGTTCCCGTAGCGTGCGGACGGCGGTGCGTCGGACGATTGGCCGTAGAATCGGGGCGTCACGGGGAGTGGCGCAGTCTGGTAGCGCACCCGGCTGGGGGCCGGGCGGTCGCAGGTTCGAATCCTGTCTCCCCGATTAGAAATAGCCTGCAAATCAGGAGCTTTACGTCGTTGCGCCGTCAACGATAGGGCTGACGGGGAACAAACGGGGAACAAGATCGTGCGGAGCGGGCGCCGCGGCGACGGCTCGGGGCGGACGGGTGTCGGGTCTCATAACGCGGAAAGTCGCGCGCTCGAATCCCGCCCCCACGACAGAAAGCCTGCTGCACACCGCGTGTGGAGTCTGGCGTACTAAGAAGCCCCGAAGCCAAGCCCGCGTGAGGTCGCGCCATCTGTGGGCGGCAGTCCCGACGGCGCCCTGCCCAGGCGTGGAAGTCGGGACGGACGTGGCCGTAAGGACCAGCGGTGGATCGCCGCACCCACAAGCGTGACGGTGGGGAGAGGGCCCTGAGCTTTGACGGAAAGGGTGTGTCGGCGCAGGTGGCGAGCTGCCGCGTCTAACGCCTAAACCGTGGCCTGCGTTCCCAGCCGGCGTTCTGCATCAGTCCTTTCGACTGGCGCTCGAGCGTCTTGTCACCCCTGGCGGCCTCTTTGATCGCGGCGCGAATCCGGTCCCTCGCGGCCTTGCTCGGAGGTTCCGAGACGAGCGCGAAGTTCGTGAGCGCGATCCGTGCGGCGCCCTTGCCCTGGGAAAGCATCGGGATGTAGACGCGCGAGATGAGCAGGCGCGCGGCCGACTCGGTGACGGGCACCAGGACCGCCCAGACCTGAAGCGCCCGCTCACGCTCGATGTTGTTCGAGGCGGCGTCGAAGAGCTCGGCGATCTCCTCTGCAGCGAGCTGTCCGTCCAACGCCTGCTCGCCGGCCAGGCTCACGAGCGAACGCCCGCAATGCCCTGCCACGAACGCTCGCGCCGTGAGCATGAATAGTTCCTGCCGCTCCTTGGGACCCCAATCGGCCGCGACTGTCGCGATCGCACCTGAAATCGCTGCGCCCGGGGCGCGCTGCCCTGAGGACTCGGCGAGAGCGTCCACGATCTCGTTGGCCTGCGGTGTGAACGCGCGCATCCAAGCCGCGAGCGCGGCCTCTGCGTCCCGGCCGACGGCTGCGGCCTGCTGTAGCTCACCCACGCTTAGCGGCTGCTCGACATCGGTGCCGAGCTGGCGCTGACGAGAGCGCCCGTACAAGGCGATCGCCGCGGCGAGGTCGGGCGCCTCGACCGGCAGCCACGGCGAGTCGGCCGCCCCGACGAGGAGCCGCTCGGCCTGATCGACGCTCGCGTCCGGCAACGCGAGGTTCGCCGCCCCGAGCACGTACCGCGGCAAGCCGGTAGTCCCCGCTTCGGGCACGATTTGATGCTCGAGCGTGCGAACGACGTCGGCGATCACCAGGTTGCAGAAGTTCTCGGCGGGGATCAGCGACGCCTGCGCCAGCTCAACGGCGAGCGCGTGCAGCTCGGCGTGTCCCTCGGCCTGTGCATTGTCGAGCGCTGGAGTTCCCGTCGCCTCCTCCAGTGCAGCCAGAGCCTGCTCGGCGGGCAGGCTCTCCCCGTCGGGCACCATGGCGCTCAAAAGCGCGATTGCTGTTCGCAGGCCCTCCTCGGAGATCGGTTCCTCGTCTTTCAGGCGCTGGTGGACCAGTATCACCAATGCCGTGTCGAGCAGTTCGGCGCCCTCGGCGATCTGCTCCACGGCCTCTGGCGCGAGCGCTCCGAGCCATTTCCGCCCACCCAACGCGTAGCGCCGGCTGCTCGCCTGCAGCACCGCCCGCACCAGCGAGGGCTCCTCGATCGGTGCGATGCGCTCAAGCAACGGCTCGGCGGCGTCACGGCCGGCGCGCGTGTCGAGCTTAAGCAGCAGCGTGAGCAGCACCGGGGCAACCTCCGGGCGTTTCACGACCGCGCGCTCGGCGAGCGCGCTCGCGATCGTCGACCCGTCGGGCTTGCCCTCCTGCGCGTCGTCGCCCAGCGCGACGAGCAGCGTCTCCTCCTCGGCTTCGATCAGGCCGCGTAGTTGCTCGTCGGGGATCCCCTCGATAGCCTCGAAGACCTCGTCGGCCTCTGAGCCCAGCATCCGCGCTGCGAGCACAGGGCCGAGCTGGCGCTCTTCGCGTGCGCCGAGCCCTGAGGTGCGCCACAGGATCAGCAGACCGAGCGCCGGGTCGTCCTGTGCCTCGGGGCGTTCGAGCACCTGCTGGCGCAGCTCCAGTGCCGCCGGGCTCTGGCGCAGGAGAGCCACCTCGAGGACGCCCGGCAGGTCCGCGGCGCCGAGCTGGTAGCCGGTGCTGAGCGCGCCGAGCGTCACGAGCACGTCGTCCACAACGCTGTCCAGATCGGCCTCCAGGCTGCCGAGCGCCGTCAGAAGACAGCCGCAGACGTTCTGCACTTCGACACCGAGGCTCTCGCGAGCGAGCGAGCAGAGCAGGTGAAGTGCCGCGGGCTGCCTGTTTGCCTCGAGCCGCTTGATGGCCGCGAGTACCGCTCTGCTTGCTCCGTCGCGAGCGCTCTGCTCCAGCGTGTCCGCCAGCTCGGCCGGCAGCCCGAACGCCGCTCCTGAGCTCTCCAGGAACACGAGGTCGCGTCCAGGGCCCGGGATCGCCTCGGTCCGGCGCAGGTAGGCGGTGAGCTGGCGAGACTGGCTGCGCACAATCTCGCTCGCTTCCGTGGAGGCGGGCTCGCTGTCCCCGGCGAGGTGCTGCGCCTCCGACTCGGCACCCTCGCCCTCGTCATCATCATCATCGCCCGGTGCCGAGTCCTCCTTGCCGCTCGCCACGTACCCGTGGGGCTGCGCCGCTGAGCCCGTCCGGGCGATCACGGTGTCAAGCGCGAGGTCACCCGCCACGAACGCCCGCGCCCTTGCGAACGCCTGCGGCGTGAACCCGGGGAGGTCCATATCCTCAAGCGTCAGATCGGGGTCGTCGGCGAGTCGCAGCACGACCTCGCCCATCCGGGCGTCAAGGCGGAGGTCCTCCGCGAATCGAGGGAACTCGGTCCGTAGGCACACGAGCTTCGCGATCTCCGACGCACGCGCTGCGACCCCGGCCTCGAGCGCTCCATCTGCAGCGCGCCGGCACGCCAGCCGGTATGCCAGCACGAAGCTGTTGAGCAGCACCTTCACCCGCCGCGGGCTTCGCACATGGCTCGGCACGAGGACCGTCACGAGCTCCGCCTTGTTCTCGATCTGCGCCCACGCGCCGGGACGCTCGGCGACCAACCTGAGCGCGAACTGTGAGAGCGTGCGTGAAAGCAACGGCGGGAGCGAGAGCTGATGCTGGAAAATCTTGTCCAAGTAAGCGCTGCCGGCGCTGTAGTAGGGGTTCACGACGTCTCCGGGGGTCGCCTGGCGGGCCTGCTCGCCGAGTGCCTGCTCGATCGCGTGCTTGTCGGCCGCGACGATGAACACACACGGGCGGATGTCGAGGAACGTCTTGAGCGTCTCGAGCACCGTTACGACCTGCCCAGGGGAGCAGCGGTCGAGCTCGTCAACGAAGATCACGACCCGCTCGCAGCGCTCCTTGCGCACGATCTCTCCGACCAGCTTGGCGAATAGCCGGTCGAACTCCTCCTCAGTCGAGGGCGGCGTCCTGGTCGATTCGACGGTGAAGGTCTGCCCGGCGAGCGCGACGAGTGCCGCGAGCAGGCCAGAGGCGAACAGCACCGATGGAATCGCTCCCTCCAACGCCCGCTTGAATGCTGGCGCGAACGCACCGTGGGTACCGGTGTCGGCGATCAGTCCGACGATCGCGGCAACCCCCACCGTGACCGCGATGACCGCGAGGCTGACCCATCCGAGCAGCTTCGCGAACTCCCACAGTTTGCGCCACGGCAGGTCGTAGGTGTTGGTCTTTCGTTCCTGGTAGAGGCCGTCGCCGTACTCCTCCGCGTTGATCCTGAACGCTTTCGCGAGCTGTGAGAGCAGGTGGCGACGCAACGGGATCTCGGCGTACTTGAACGCGTCGAAGCGCGCGAAGGCGACGTGCTCGTGGGCCTGCCCGGCGAACTCCTGCTCGAGCAGGTTCGCGAGGCTGCTCTTCCCGGACCCCCAGGCGGCGAACAGCGCGATGTTCGCGGCGAGCGCCGTCTGCTCGCACAAAGCCACCAGTTCCGTGACGAAATCCGTCAGTCGGAACGCATCGTCACCGGCGGCGCTCAGTGCTTGGTCGTCGATCAGCTCATCGGCCTGCAGTGCCGCGAGCGCACCCGTCGTCACGCTCATCTTGCACTCACAGGAGGGCTGGCGCAAGGAGGCCGTCCACAAACGGTGGCGCTGTCACGGTTCACCCGCGCAGCATACGGCCGCCCACGGGTGTAACTAGGCGTCCTCGCTGCGCACGGCATCGACCACGTGCCCGCGACGGCGCTGCAGCATGGTCGGTGCACGGGATTCCCGCTCCGTGATGCACGTGCCCGTCGTCAGCGGTCGCAGATCATCGCCTCTCGCGCCTGGGCGGCCCGCAAGGAGGGGCAGGCGTTACCAACGCGTTTTCGCGCCAACTTCAGCCCATTTCCTTGACTTCGCCCGCAACCTTTTGTATGCAGTAGAGAGCGACAACCCACGAAAGCTAATGACCCCGGCGACAGCGCCAACTGTCCCGGGGCCGTGGCAAAGGAGCCGAAACTCCAATGCACGACCAGCCTACCCCGAGCCCGGGTGAGCAGATGGACCGGGCCGATCAGGATCTCCTGCGCACGCTGACCTCGGACGAGTCGCATCGCCCCTGGTCGGTCGACGAGCTCGCGCGTCAAGTCGGCGCGGACCCGAGCGAAGCCTTGGCGCGCCTGTCTCGCGACGGGCTGATCCACCGCCTCGGCGAGTTCGTCTGGGCCGCGCGAGCGGCAGTACGAGCCGAGGAGCTGCACGACCTGTAACCGGGGGACAAATCGACGACATGTTGGCCCCGGCGGCAGTTTGGGCTGCCCCGGGGCCGTGACACGGAAAGGACGGACCTTCCCATGTGCCAGGACCGTATCGACTGCTGCCCGCTGCTCGACGCCGCCCACACGCAGTACCTCGTGATGATGCTGCTGCTCGCAGAGCGCGAGCGCTCCTTCACGCGCGATGATCTGCGCCGTGAGCTCGAGGGGAGCAAGAAGCACCCCGTCGACATCGGCGAGGCGCTGGACGCGCTCTACGGCGTCGGCCTGATCCACGTTTCGGGCGAGCTGATCAGCCCCACGCGCGCCGCCCGTGCGATGGCCGAGCTGGGCCCCGGGTAGCCGGCGATGGCCGACAAGAAGTCGCAAACCAGCCAAGCGTTCGGGGCAGCGGTCCGCGCGACCCGCATCGAGCGCGGCGAAAGCCAGGAGGGCTTCGCCGCGCGCGCCGGCATCGACCGCAGCTACTACGGCGCGATCGAGCGCGGCGAGGTCAACTGCTCCTTTGCCACGCTGCTCAAGCTCGCCGCCGGCCTCGAAGTCAGCCTCACCCTGCTGGCGGCGCGGGCGGGCATCTGATGCCGAGCCCGAAGCCCGACCCCCCGCTCGCGGCGGCGATCCGTCGCCTGCGCGAGCGGCGGGGGATCACCCGCGAAGCCCTCGCCTACCGCGCCGGCATCACCGTCGGCGCCCTCGCGCGCATCGAGCTCGCGCAAGCTGCTCCGCGCTGGGACACCGTCAGTTGCCTCGTCGCCGCGCTTGGGCTGTCGCTCGCACAGCTCGCGCATGCGGTCGAAGTGAGTGCAACAGCAGTCGCGCCCGCATCGCCAAGCTCGCAGTAACCCTCGACATCACTGCCGCAGAGCTCCTCGGACGAGCGAAGCTCTGACCATCGCAAAGCCGAGCAGACTATACGCACTGCCGTGCCGACCCCGACCCTTTACCTAAATTGTTTCACCGCTGAGGCTTCCTTGGTGCACTCCGCTTCTCTCAGTTTCAGCCCCCTTGAGCTTCCCTGGCGAGCGCCGTACGTTCGCCGGGTATGCAGACGACTCACAAGATCAGCGGCGGCTCGGCGGCCGGCTACGCCGCCTACGTGACCTCGGCCTCTGACCGCGGCGACTACTACACCGCAAGCGGCGAGGGCGAGCCCGGCGGACTGCGTCGCACCGAGCCGCTGGCACGGCTCGCCAGTCCTGCTGGCCGAGCTCGGCCTCTCACCCGACCGAGCCGGTCGCGCGCGAGGAGCTCGCCGCCCTGATGCACGGCCGTCTCGCCCGCGCGACGGCCACGAGCTGCGCCGCGCCGGCGGCGACGGCTCGCGCGTCGCCGGCATCGACATGACGTTCAGCGCGCCGAAGTCCGTGTCGGCGCTGTGGGCGGTGTCCTCGCCGTACGAGCGCGCGCGGATCGAGGTCGCGCACAGCCGAGGCGGTCGCGGGCGCGATCGCGCGGATCGAGCGCGAGGTCGAGCTCGTGCGCACGCGCGTCGGACGGCGAGCTGCGCTGGGAGACGCGCCGAGGAGCCTGCTGGCGGCCGAGTTCGTGCACACCTCGAGCCGTCTGACGCGCGATCAGGAGCGCGGCGGGGTGCCCGACCCGCAGCTTCACTCCCACGTCGTGGTCCTCGGCGCGGAGCGCGAGGACGGGCGCTTCGCGGCGGTGGACTCGCGCGAGCTGTTTCGCTCCGCGCGGGCGAACGGCGCGTGGTACCGCGCGGAGCTCGCGCACGGGCTGCGGGAGCTCGGCCTGGAGATCCGTGGCAGGACCGGCAGGGACGGGCGCTACTTCGAGCTGGCGGGCGTGCCGCGAGAAGCTCAGCGAGCGTTGGTCGATGCGCGGCGCGGAGATCGAGCGCGCGGCGCGCGCGTTTCGCACCCGCTACGGTCGCGATCCGCGCGCCGGCGAGCTCGGCTCGATCTGACGGTCGGGACGCGCGGCACGAAGAGCGACCGCCGCGGCGGTCGACGTCGATCGAGGCGTGGCGGGCGGTCGGCGAGGAGTACGGCCTCACGCGCGAGCAGGCGCGAGGCCTGTTACGCAGCCGAGCGCGGAGCGAGCGCCGACGGCGACGACCTCGGCGGGAGCTGCTCGGCGAGGTGACGAAGGAGCAGCGCGACGGTGAGCGAGCGCGAGCTGCGCGCCCGGGCCTATGAGCTCGCGGCTGGCGTGTCGCACCCGCGCGAGGCCGACGGAGTGCGTCGCGGAGCTGGCGCGCTCGGGCGAGCTGGTCGCGCTGAAGGACGGGCGCTGGACGACGCGCGAGCTGCGCGAGCGCGAGCAGCAGACGCTTGCAGCGTCGCGCGGCGCGCGCTCGCACGAGCGAGGCGCGCCGGTCGAGCGAGGCGTCCATGCGCGCGGCGCGTCGTCGAGGTCCAGCGCGAAATCGGCGGCCCGCTGAGCGCCGAGCAGCGCGAGGCGCTGGAGACGATCACCGGCGACGGCGGCGTGAGCGTGCTCGTCGGCCAGGCCGGCACGGGTAAGGGCGTCGTCATCGCCGCAGCGGCCGAGCGCCTGGCAGCGCGAGGGCTATCAGGTGATCGGCACCGCGGTGGCGGGCGCGACGGCAGAGCGCCTCGGCGCCGACGCGAAGCTCGAGCGCTCGATCACGACCGACTGCGCTGCTCGCGCGCGTCGAGAGCGGCAGCCTGCGCTCGACGCAAGGACCGTCGTCGTGATGGACGAGGCCGGGATGGCCGACACCCACCGCCTCGCGAGCGCTCGTCGAGATGACCGCGCAGCGCGAGAGCAAGCTCGTGCTCGTCGGCGACCAGGCGCAGCTGCCGTCGATCGGCGCCGGCGGCATGTTCGCCGACGCTGCAGGAGCAAGGTCCCGACGCGCCGAGGTGAGCGAGGTGCACCGCGCGACGCACGCGTGGGAGCGCGAGGCCTGGCAGCAGGTCCGCGCGGGCGAGGCCGACCGCGCGCTGGCGCAGCTACCAGGCGCACGGTCGCCTGCACATCTCACGACACCCGCGAGCAGGCCGCAGAGCGGATGGTCAGCGACTGGGATCGCGCTCGCCAGGAGCATCCCGAGCGAGCGCACGGTGATGCTCACCGACGCCTCGAACGCCGAGCTCGACCGGATCAACGCAGCTCGCCCAGGAGCGCCGCGCGCGAGCCGGCGAGCTCGGCGCGCAGACGGTCGAGCTCCCGGATCGCCCGTACGGCCTCGCGGCCGGCGATGAGGTCATCTTCACCGCAGCGCTCTCATCAGCCGGGGCAGCCGCGCGTCGAGAACGGGACGCTTGGCACCGTGCTCGACGCCGCCGGGCAACGAACCGCGCTCGTCGATCCAGACCAAGGGAGCGCAGGCGCGCGAGGTGCAGCGTCGACACCGAGGAGCTCGGCGACCTGCGCCTCGGCCTACGCCCAGCACGTCTACAAGGCCCAGGGCCGCACCGTCGACCGCGCGTTCGTGCTGACCGGCGGCTGGCAGACCGACCGCGAGCGCGCCTACGTCGCGCTCACGCGCGCGCGCGAGCGCACCGACATCTACGTCTCGCGCGAGGATCTCGGCGAGCAGGGGATGGACGCCGGCGCGATCGAGCGGCTCGGCGAGGCGATGGCAGAGAGTCATGCGCAGGAGGCGAGCGTCTCGCAGTCTGAACACGGCCAGCATTGTGAAGCGGCGTCGCGAAGTGAAGCGGGAAGAGCGACTAGCGACTTCGTGTCCGTCGATCACGGCGACGGACTTGATCGCGGGGCCGAGTCGCTGTGAGCGGGCACCTTGCGGAAGCGACCGTAGCGTGATCCTTCGAAGTGGACGACGCGATACGGGTCACGATCCGCTACGACGTACGACGGCACTCAACGGTAACGACCAGTTTCGCCCGAAGGGCAGCGCCCACGGCAATTCTGTTTACTTGATCTCTTGCGCTATGTCGGTAGAGTGCGCGGCGCCCGAAGTAGGACGTTGGGGAAACGGGGCGAGTGGCGTGCCGTGCAGAATCTAAAATGGAGAGGCGCTGGCGGTGCCGAGTTATCAGTGGCAGCTTCAGAAGGTCGTGGACGCGCTGAGACGAAGGCAGCGTCAGGGTGTCGGCCCACACGCGGGAGGCTGGGGCGCTCTCCTGGAGCCACACGCCCCGTCCTCGATCGTCAACACCGCGGAGGCAGTCTCGGTGTTCGCGCTCGCAGGCATGCGACCAGATGACCAAGCCTTGCTGGCTGCCCAGGACTATCTGCGGCAGAAGGTCGCGCTACACCCCGCCCCACTTGGCTCCCACCCGGAGGCGAGGGGAAGCAAGGCGCGATATGCAGCGTTTGGGCTGATGGGCCTGACCGCATACCCGCAGCCGATCGAGAATACGGCGCACACGCGCGCCATTGCGACCTGTGTGCGTTGGCTACGGACGAATGTCCTCAATGAGGATCTCGATGCGGATAGCGTCGGTTCCGGATGGGCAGAGCACCCACACCGGCAGGAAGTCTCGGTGCTCTCGACATCGGTCGCCGCCCGTGCATTGGATCGAGTCCCTGCGGGGACTCCGGGAGATGCGGAAAGTCGTCAGCTCGCTAGCAAGGCACGACGCAGGCTTCGAAGTCTTGCTCGTGGGGACGAGCAGCGACGGTGGTGGCCGACTCGGTCGTCAGTCAGCGGCTCTGCCGATGACGGTGCGGCAAGTCCTGCATTGACATCGCTGGCGATACTCGCGCTTGCGGACGGCGGCCCCCTCTCCCAGAGCTACGCGCGCGCTGGGGTGCGCTGGCTTCTCGAGAACGTCGAGCGATGGCAAGAACAGCGTGAGCCAGACGAGAACATCCACGATGCGAATTGGGTACACGCCAGTCTGTCCGCTTAGCCTGCGTGCCGTGTTCGTCCCGTGTGCCGGCATTGATCCGGAGCGCTCCGAGGTCGCGGTCGCGATCTCTTTCCTCGACCGTCTGTGGTGCTCCTCCGAGGGAGAGTGGCGGCACGGCCATCCAGCGGCGGAGGTGAGCACGTCAGCGGATCTGCATTGCGCATCCGCAATCCGGTCCATCAGAAGAGCTTGGCGCGGCTTTGATCCCGTCCGACACATCTTGAAAAGCAGCCCTCGCGAGCCACGCACAACCACCGTGGGTGGAGATAAGCCACACACAGTTAAGTGGAGCGACGGCGTCCTGACCGTCCTCAGCGCAGATGGCACGACACTTGTGTCCAGGCCGTTTTCCAAACAAGCCACCAAGATGCGGGCGCTGCTGGATGCATTAGTGGATCGCTGGGCTCAGGAGGGGCTTGATGCGACGCACGAGAGCCGAAGCCTCTCGACGCTCGAGCTGCAGCGGCTCGCCGGGATTAAGGATGTCTACGAGTACATCAGGCGACTGAACGTCGCCGTAGGCAGCCGCTCAGTTGAACAGCGTGGTCGTTCGTGCGTCGTAATCGAGCGGATTGAGAGCGGTCAAGGGCCCCTCCACGACAGGTACGTATTGCTTGGACGCAGGCTTGTCCTCTCGACAACTGTGCTCGACACAGTTCCGACATCGCGGCCTCGCCAGTAGTAATAGCCCGTCGAGCACGGAAAGGCATTGACAGTCCGCGGAAGATGGACTGGACGTCGAACTCGATGTCTGATTACGACCCTGGAGGGGCGCTACGATGAATGCTCGGGAGAATGACTATCGGGGCCTGCAGCCCGATGTCGAATTGGCAGTTAAGGAGTACGATTCGGTGCGTCAGGAGGAGCTGATCGGGATGCAGAGCCAGGTCAGCACCCTGCGCTACGGAATCACAGGCTGTGTCGTACTTTTCGGTATCGCGGCACAGCAGCACGCCGACAAATATCTTGGGTGGATAATAGCGCTGACGCTGCTTCCCCTCGTGATCCTTTTCTCCGCCGTGATCTGGATGGGCGAGTACGAGCGAATGGCGCGTGCCGGAAGATACATCGCGCTACTGGAGGAACGTATCAATGACCGTGTCGATGGCGTCTGGCGTCCGCTGCAGTGGGAGAGCTGGCTACGAGAGGGAGGCAACTCGCAGTCGCGCCTGATCGGCGGTCATCACCGCTACCTGACCATCGTCTGCGTGTTTGTCGGCCTCCAGATCGCGGCGGTCACAATGGGGCTCCATTTTTACTGGCACAAGCACGCAGCTCATCCTTCGCGGCATTGGCTCATACCTGCTGCTGTAGCGATCAACCTGACCATCTTGCTCACTTTGCTTGGCTACTTTCGTTCAAGCTACGAGCGACTGCGTGACTTCACTGCCGACCCCGAAGAACGCGGGCGAAGGGTCCGCGCACGTTTCCGCATCCGCGTTCGGCTGTACTCGACGCTCCCCGCCGTTGGCTTCATTTCGGCACCGATTTACTCTTGGCCTCTCGGTCTTTATGTCGTACACCTGCTGAATAATGGTATCGGAGACGGCAAGATCGGCTGGTATTGGAGTGTCGTACCGACGCTTATCTGGATGATCCTCGTACCCTTGCTCGCTTCCCGCTCCGTGATGCGCGAACTTCTCGGGAACGTATCGCTTCAGCGCGTGAACTGTCGGTGGCCGCGATGGAACGTATCAACGCAGCGGGTGGGGGAGAGCTGTTGACTGATTGGGAGCAGTCGCGTTTGAAAGGGATGCCGAGTAAGAGTCTAAACGCGCCGTCGATCGGACGAAACAAGAGCATCACGATCACCACAAATTCGCTAGCCCACAATGAGACCGTTCGTGGTCCGCTTGCGCACGAGATCGGTCACCATCGTCTACACCACCTACATCCGCTCGCGCTTTGCTATCTCTACCTATGGCCGTACCTTTACTACGACCGCGAAATTGTTCGGCACCTTGAGCAGGCCGATTCTCGCCCCATATGGTTGTTCTGGGCGGTTTGGCGTGCGGTGTTCTCTGTGCTTGCGACGCCGGGCTGGCTGGCTTGGGTGCTTATCCGCTTGGCGTGGCGCACGGCTGAGTACGACGCAGACCGTTTCGCGTGTCAAGTTGGAGCGGGGTATGAACTCGAGACTGCTTTGCGTGCGCACGAGAAGCTCCGCATTGAGCAGCGACCGAAGGGGTGGCGAGGTCGTATTGAGACGGGCCTAACTCGCATCCAGCAGGGACGGGCGCTCGGCTACTTTCCACTTCCGAACGAGCACCCGCTTCCACGTCGGCGCCTGCAAAGAATGAGACGCTGGAACTGGACGCGGCGTTCCGACGCAGGAAGTCCGCCGGAGGGAACTGCGCTTAGAGCCCGTCGTTTGGAGAAGTTGAGCGAGCCTGCTGAAACGTGACGCCTGGCTGGCTGATCCCAGCGCAGGCCGGGCGACGGCTGGCTGGTTCAGGGGCGGCCGTGGGGTCTTACAAGTGTCTAACTACTGATGAGTCATTAGCCGTTGCGGTGGCACCCTTCCCGGGCTGGACCCGATGCCAAGGGGTCAGTCTCAGGCGACCCCAATCCGTAGCGCGCAGCAGCAAGCCGTGTCCCTGTGGTAGTCGTGCGATTTCTCCGGGCGCGAGCACCCTCTGGCGCTGCGTCTGATAAGTGACGCTCTCCGAGCTGGTCCCCGGCGGTGGCAGGAGCCTCTCGGACTGACTGCGCCCCACCGTGTAGGACACGAGTCGCCGGTCGTACTCGCCGAGCGCCAGCGAGATCGCCTCGAGCGTCCGGCTGTCGGCGATCCCGCTGAGGATCAGCTTGGTCTGAAACAGCGAGAGGAACCCGTCCGCCGCCGCATCACCCCAGCGCGCTCGCGCCTGACTGAGGTCCTGCAGGCAGGCCATCACGTGCAGTCCCTGCCCGCCCGCTTCTGAGACGAGCGCCGGCAGGTCGTGGATCGGCGCGATGTTCGCGACCTCATCGAGGCAGAGGAAGACGGGGGACCGGTAGTCGCCCGACGCCGGCGCGCGCATAGGTCGCGTGGCGGATCTGCTCCAGCAACCCGACGACGAGCGGAGCGCAGAGCGCCTGCTTGTGCGCGGGCGCGGTGATGTAGATCGTGTCGCACGAGTCGACGAAGTGGTCCGGGTCGAAGTTCGGGCTGCGCCGCGGAGCTGCCGCGTCGCATCGGCGTTGTAGGCGGCCAGGACACCGGCCGTCGCGGAGAAGATCGAGGAGCGCTCGCGCCCGTCGGTCTTGGCGATCCCGACGAGCACGTCGCTTGCAACGCTCGCCTCGTGGTCCTCGAGCGTCAGTGCCCGCCGGCTCGAGATCCTGGCGCAGCACCCAGCGCAGCACCTCGGAGATCGGCCGCTCGGTCAGGTTAGCGGCGTGCAGCAGCGGCGCGAGCAGCGCTGTTGAGCGCTCGCGCCAGTGCTGCTCGTTGGTGGTCCCCGCCCGGCCGAGGTGCACGCCGCCATCGCGCGCGCCATCAGAAGCGCTCCGTCCCAGCTCGAGGCGGCGCTGACCGGCGACCACGAAAGCCGCCGGATCTCGCGCGGCAGCTCATCCTGCTCGCCGGTCGGGTCGAACAGCCACACCTGCCCGATCTCAGAGCGCGATCGCCAGGTCGCCTGCAGCACGTCGGGCTTGGTCGCGGTCGAGACGGCGGCGCCCGGCGCCGAGAGCATCGCGGGGATCACGACCGTGCTCGTCTTGCCCGAGCGCGGCGGTCCGAGCACCATCACCGCGTGCTCGGGGTCGGCGCGTGACGAAGCCGCCGCCGGGAGCGAGGCCGAGGAAGGCGCCGCCGCCGCGGCTTCGCTTACGTGCTCGCGGATCGCCTCGCCTGGGTTCTCGGCGTTTGCGAGGCGGTCGACTCGCTCGCCGGCGAACGTCTGCGCGGCATCGGGAGTTTCAGTCGGCCACTTCTCACGGCGCGGTAGAGCAGCCAGAGCGCGAGGAGGATCAGCGCATCGCGGCCGACCGTGGCGAGCGTCGAGGTCGCAGCGCCACCCGCGCCCTGCGCAAGCACGCGATGAGCAAACAGCTCGAAGACGATCGCCACGAGCCCTATCGCGCCAAGTTTCCACTTCCAGCGATCGCTGCGCGGGGGCGGGCGGCGCTGGTGGGATGGTCCCCACTGACGCGATGGTGTGCTTGACATCAGACTGACATCTTATATGATGATGCCGTGATCGCAAGCGAATTGGAGCGAAAGGAGCAGGGGCGTGGCTAAGCCCAAGGGGAGAGGCGAGCCGGGCGCGCTCGGCGTCGTGCGCGAGATCGATGCCCAGCTGCAGCGCATCGATCAGGGGCTCTCTGGCTACGAGCCGCTGTTTCGCGAACGCGAGCGGCTGCTTGCGGCGCGCGCCGCGCTGACCGGCGAGCGGGCGCCGAGCGGCGGAAAGGCGCGGATCTCACAGGACGAGGTAGCCGATTACCTGTCAGAGCACCCCGACTCGCTGCCGGCTGACATCGCCGCGGCGCTCGGCGTGCCGGTCACCAACGTCTCGGCGCACCTGTATCGCGGCAAGGCCTCGCGCTTTGAGCGCTCAGAGCGCGGCTGGCGGCTACGAATTGGAGGGGGGTCAGATGCCGGCTAACAGCGACATACCCATGGATGACCCGCAGAGCACCGCTCCACGCCTACCTGATCGACTTCCGCGAGCTTGCGCCGTCGTGGCTTCTGCTCTACGCGATGAGCGTCGTTGTCCAGGCATTTCTCGCGCCACTGCGCGCGGCGGTCGCCTACGGCCTGCTCTGGCTGACGCTGTCGGTCCTCGGCGAGCCGACGGGCTCGGTCCACGTGCTCGCCTGGATCGCCGGCTACGGTCCGCTCGTTCTCTCACTGGCGACGCTCGCGCTGCCGCTCGGCGGCTGGCTCTGGCAGCAGCAAAGCGGCGGGCGCGAGCCCTCAGAGCGCGAGCGGCTGATCTACGAGGACGCGCTTTCGGTCCTCTCCCAGGCCGATCCGAAGCTTCGCCGGCCGCGGCGCTGGTTCGTGCTCGACGAGCAGACGCCAGGCGCCGCCGCCTACGCGGACACGCTGATGCTCACGCGCGGTCTGATCGAGAGCGGCCATCTGGAAGCGGTGCTCGCGCACGAGCTCGGGCACCTCAACAGCGCCGATGCGCGTCTGACCGCAGCACTTCATCGCCTGACCACGCCGCCGCGCTCGCGGCTGCCGTTCCCGCTGCGCACACTCGGCGTTCTCATCAGCGGCGCGGTCGGCGTCTGGCTGATGCGCCTGCCGTGGGCCTCCTACTGGCGGACGCGGGAGTTCGATGCCGACCGCTATGCCGCCTCGCTCGGGCAAGGCGAGGCGCTGGCGCGCTTTCTCGAGCAGAACGCGCTGCTCTACGACCTGCCCATCCCGTTTCCCTGGCTCGGCAAGCACTCGCATCCTTCAACCGAGCATCGAATCGATCGGCTGATGCAGTTGGAGGCGGGAGAGTGATCCTCGGCGACCGCGACGGCGCAGGTAGCTCCGCGCTCGGAACCTGTCAAGGCCGCCCCTTCGGGGCCGCCTGCGGCGGGGCCTGTCGGCCCGGCCTTGACAGAACCCGATCGCGGAGCTTTAGGGCAGTGAGGTCGGCAGGGCGGGCCCTGCCGACGTTCGACGACAACCAACCACTGATGACCGGAGGAGCTATGAGAGCGCTTGAGATGAACCCTGTAGATCGTGTAGGGTGCGGAGCGAGTGGAGTCTCGGTCCGGCCTCGGCGCTCGCGTGCGGGCTGTGGGCTCGGTGTCGCGGGACAGACGGGCGGCGGGGCGCCGCGAACCGGGACCGATCCGTTGCTGACGGCCGATGAGGTCGCGGCGCTCTTGCAGGTGACGAAGGCGTGGGTGTACGCGCAGACGCGGGCGCAGCGGATTCCGCACGTGCCGCTCGGGCGCTACGTGCGCTACCGGCGCTCGGCAGTGTTGCAGTGGGTCGCCGCGCTCGAGCGCCAGGCCTCGCGCGGGGTGCGCGTGCCGATCGGCGAGGAGTAGGCGATGGGGAGGAGACGATCCGCCGGCACCGGCCACGTCTATGAGAAGTGGGGTTCCTACTACGGCCGCTGGCGCACGATGGACGGACGGCTGCTGAACCGCAAGGTCGGGAAGGTCAGAAGCGTCGGCGAGCGCGATGGCCTCACGCGCACGCAGGCTGAGCCCCGAACGTGCAGTAAGCGCGGCGAATGTGACCGCGAGCTCGCGCCCGGGGCCTGCTCCAGGCACACGAGCGTGACGTCGTTGTGCGTGATCGTGCCGGCGCGCGTGGTCTGGGACCACGGCGGCCGTGCAGCCGGGTTTGCAGGCAGCCGTGATCGCGGCCGTGGCCGGAGGGGCTGCTTGATGGTGTGAGCCGGACGCTTGAGGCTCTCAGCCGGCGGGAGCGGGCGGCGCTTTGAGCCTCGCGAACGCTTCGGCGAGATCGGTGGCCCACGGCCAACTCTGCTGTAGGTGCAGCTTGGCGCGCCGCCCGGAGAACGCAAGGCGAGCAGCGACGTGCAGCAGCCGGTAGCGCAGCCGCTTGGGCTCGGCCTTGGCGAGCTCGCCTTGTAGCGCCAGCGCCTGGGTCCAGACGATCAAGTCGTGCGCGAGCATGACGATCTGAAGCCACACCTCGTTTAGCGCGAACCCTTTGAACGGGAACTTCGAGAGGCCGGTGTCCTTGTCATCGCGGATGCGATCCTCGACGTGGGCGTGCTGGCGGTGGCGGCACTCGAGCACCGCGATGTCCTTTCCGTCCTGGTCGGTGAGGATCGCCTGAAAGCGGTAGCCGCCCTGGTCGGTGAAGGAGAGCTGTGCGCCCGGGTGCGGGCGCTCGCGGCGCACGATCAGCCTGCAGCGCTCAGGCCATGAGGTGAGATCCAGGCAATCGGTGATCTCGGCGACCTGTCCGTTCTCGCGCACCGAGCCGTCCTTCTGAAGCGCCGGGACCCAAGCGTCCTTGGGGACCTCGAGGATCGCGGAGCGGACCGGCTCGCTCAGCTCGTAGCCGATAGAGAAGCGCATGCCGTGCTCGCGGCAGTAGTCGGTGAGCCCGTGCGTGGCGCCGGCGCAGTCCGCGCGCACGAGGATCTCGATGCCCTCGATCTGCTCGGGTGGGATCTGCTCGAGCGCCCGGTCGAGCACCGTCTCATGGTCGGCTGCGGTGTTCGAGCCGGCGTTACCCGCTCTGAGCAGTGCGCCGAGCGCCTCGCGGGTCTCATCGGCGTAGGCCAGGAGCGGATGGAACCCGTAGCCGCCCTTGTAGTTGCCGGCCGCCTTCTCCTTCTCGGAGTGCGCCGTGACGAGCGTCGCGTCGACGTCGATCGTCAGTGACTCGGGCGCACCGTGGCGCGCCCAGAAGCGCTCGCGCGCCCTGGCGTGCGCCGAGCGCAGCGCCTGAAGCAGCTCAGGCTCGGCGGCGATCTTCTCGATCACCCGGAACGCCGTGGAGTCCGATGCCACCGAACCGAACAGCGCCTCTTGCTCGCGCACCGTCCCGAGGTCTGAGACGCACTCCCCGCCGTCGGCGAGCATCACCGCCAGATCATGGATCACCCGCCCCGGATCATGACCGCGACGGCGCGCCTTCAGGCCGGCCAGCCGCAGCGAGAGCGCCCTCGTCAGCCCCAGCTCCCCGGCGACCTGGGCCAGCAGCGCGCTGCCCGCGTGGGAGACCAGCCCCGCTCCGTCCGCGCTGACTTCTACGGTTACCGAGCGTCCGTCGCGCATCACCTTCATGGTGAACCTCCAGACTAGGGATTCCAGGATCTGAACAACCCAAGAATCCCCGCTGCACCGGACGTTCCGCGCCCCCGGCTTACCCCGGGGGCGCGGTCTTTACTGCATGCTCGGGGTGAGCGCGAGTTCCGCCGGCTGCAGGAAGCAGAGGAGCAAGCGCCGCGGCCGCGACACGACGCCGAGATCCCGACCGTCGATGCGGTTGCGGACTCGCTGCGCCAGAAGCTCGCGCTCAGCGGCGCCCGTCGCTCCTACCGCGAGAACTGTGCATCGATGCAGCGTGTGCACGTCAGCCCACGCCTCGGCGCGATCCGCGTCACCGACGTCACGACCGCCGACGTGGAGACGCTCGCCGCCGCGATGCTCAAGAAGGGGCTCTCGCCGAAGAGCGTGCGCAACACGCTGACCTTCACGCATTCGGTCTTCGAGCACGCGATCGACCGTGGCTGGGCGCGCGAGAACCCCGTGCGTCGCGCGACGCGGCCGGGCCGGCGTAGAGCCGGTGACATCGAGCCCGACCTGCAGTTTCTGACGCTCGACGAGCTGGAGGCCGTGCTGCGCACGATCCCCGACGAAGTCGTCGTCCGTTCGCCGGCGCCTACGCGCAAGGGCCGGCGCGGGCCGGCTCCGCCGCCGCCTGACGACGTCCTTGGCCCGGTGCTGCGCGTGCTCGTGCTCGCCGCGGCGATGACCGGCCTGCGCCAGTCCGAGCTGCTCGGCCTGCGCTGGCGCGACGTCGACTGGGCCGCGCAGCGGATCCGCGTTCGCAACACGTTCGTGCGCGGCGAGCACTCCACCGACGGCAAGTCTGACTTGTCGACCCGCCGCTCGGTGCCGATGGCCGACCGGCTCGCCGGCGAGCTCGACCGCTGGTCCAAGCGCACCGCCTACGACACCGACGACGACCTCGTCTTCGCCCACCCGCAGAAGGGCACGCCGATCGACCGCTCGAAGGTGACAAAGCGCTTTCAGGCCGCCTGTCGCGCTGCGGGCGTGCGCGAGGTCAGGTTTCACGACCTGCGCCACACCTTCGCGACGCGACTCGCCGCCTCGGGGCAGCCGCTGCGAACGATCCAGGAGTTCCTCGGCCACGCCGACAGCAAGACGACGCAGATCTACGCCCACTACGCGCCCTCTGAGCGCGAGGTGCAGATGGTCAACGATGCGTTCTCGCCAACGGAGGGCCGGGCCGATAGCTCCCGCGAGCCGTCCCGCGGGTAGGTGATGATGGCGGCATGGCCAAGGGCGCGAAGAAGCGAGAGCCCGAGCTGTGGCAGCCGGTCCTCTATGAAACGGCCCGCGGGCGCCAGCCGGCCTGGGACTTCCTCAACTCCGAGAAGACGCCCGCGGAGGTGCGCACCGAGTTGCTCGTGACGATCGGCGCGGTGCTCCGGGTCGGGCCGCCCCGGTTCCCGACTTCGACGCAGCGCTGGCGGATCATGCACAAACCCGCCAGTAGGAAGGACGTGGATCTCAGCGGCATCTGCGAGGCCCGCGACAAGCACTCCAACGCGCTCTACCGCCTGTTCTGCGTGATCGACCGCGATGCGCCTGCACACGGGCTCGTCATGCCCTCGCTGGTCTTGCTTGGTGGCGTGGTCAAGCCAGTACGAACCGAAGTTCCGCAGTCGGAGTACCGTCGAATCGATCGCTACCGCAAAGATTACGGCGCGACCCACCGCGTAGCACGGAAAGACGGCAGCGAGTGGTGGCCGAATCTGGGGGCCGGTCTGTCGTAGCTTCTATGCTACGATCATCACTCCCGATCGGAAGGTGTCCCGATGCAGAAGTCCAAGGAAAGCGCCGTCTTCGCCGACCATCTCGCGAGGACGTTCACAACCGAGGAGGAGCGCGCCTCCTACGAGCGCGAGGTGGCCAAGCTCGTCGCGTGCGCTGAGCTGCTGAACATCTTCGACGAGGTTCGCGCGGGCAGCCAGCTCTCCAAGGCCGAGCTCGCACGCCGGATCGGCGTGCGCCCCTCGGTCGTGTCGCGACTGTTGGACGGCAAGGGCCGCAACGTGCAGCTCGACACCGTCGCGGACGTCGCCGACGCGCTGGACGTCTACATTGAGATGCGCGTGCGTCCGCAGCCGAAGCGCAAGCAGGCCCGTCATTCGCCAATCGAGGTTCTCGCCGGGTGACGACTGCCTACTCCGATTGGTTCGGATTAGGCACCCACTTTGAGAGAATCTCACTGACGGGAAGCTTCACTCGTGTGCTGGCGCGATTTTCACACTTACTGATCGCTCGGCGTCAGTCCGTGCCGCCGGCTGCATGGGGTCGAGTGGCTCGGCTCTGGGATGGACGGCCAGGATGATCGCTCATCAAAGAAGACGAGTCGCCTGGAATTAAGCGGTGCGTGGCGCTGGACGTGGGTCAGCAAGAAGTCGACCATGGCCACCAGCGTGTCGACCGTCATGAGCTCTCGGAGCAGCTGTTCACGGACATGCGAAGGCAATGTCACGGTCGCACTGCCACGCGAAGCCCGAAGGAAGTTCTTCGCTCCGTCGCTGCCGGTCGCGAACTCGACCGCGATGCCGCTCGCACCGAACGCCGGCACCAAAGCGTCGACCCGGAGGGCGACGACGAAGTCCATCTTGCCCGTAAGAAGAGCGAAGATGTCCTCGGCGCATAGCGGAAAGATCGCCAACGGCGCAAAGTACGAGGAGCACCGTCGTCGGTCGCGTATCCGGGTGACGAGCGCCGAGTTGTAGAAGTGGCGATCGTCCCACGGTGTCCAGCCAATCGACTCGGCAGCTCGCACCGCATAGTCGCCCACAGCATTCCGGTGTTCGAACGCCCACTTCAAGTCGACGGCACTGACGACAAGGGCCCGATGCGGCTGGTGCTGGGCATAGCCATCCCTCCTGGCCTTGGCCATCAAGCGAGCCAGAACATCAAGATGATGCCGATACGGAGCAGGCACTCGCACCAAAGCCTGTGGCTCATTCTCCCTGGCGTTGGGGTCAAGGCCGGTCTGTAGAAGCTTCAGCTTGCGTTTCTGGCGCTTGGCTTGGCGAGAGTCTGATCGTGTTCGGCCGCTGCGCTTGACCTCCTCGACGGTGAGGTTTGCACCGACACCGGGACGGTCCATGATCGTCAGATCGCCCGTGCGCATGCAATTCGTGAGGTCGTTGAAGAACACCAGCATTCCTTGATCGAGCCAGTCTTGCGCGCTTGCCCGCTCCGCTGCAAAGCCCTCATCGTTTGACAAGCGCCCGACGCGGACTCCGTCTCCGAGGACCGCGAAGACGGCTCGTTCATTGCCCGTCGCACGCCAGATGAGGGCATCGGCAAGTGACCGCAGAATGTGCGAGATGACTTCATTGCGGATGTTTTTCTGCTCTCGCGCAGCAATCTGTTCCTGCAGTTTGCGGATTTGCTGTAGTGGTTGCGGCTTGAGCGGGGTCAGGCGGGTCAGCTCCGCCTTATCGGCCTTGAGGTTCCCACGGACCTCGGTGACGCCGTCCTGGAAACCGGCAAAGCGTTGAATTAGCTCAATCTCTGCAGTCATGTAATCCGCACGGGTCTCAGCACGCTGGATGCGCTGGAGCAGAGGCAGAAATTCCTGGCAGCGCTCAGCGAAGAACGCGTCCTGCGTGGCCGCAATCTCGGCACGTACCCGCTTCGTATTCAGCTGAGAACTCATGGTTGATCCAGCGTAGGGCACATTCCGGGCGCAAACCGCAATGCCCGTCCTAGCTCCGCCGTACGCTTGTGTTATGCGCTCGCACTCGGTCATGTACGCTCGGCAGGCCACGCTGCCTGATTGGCTGTTCGTGTTTCAGCATGAGTTGGAGAGCAAGTTATTTGACGGTCGCGATGACCTGCTCATGCTTTCGGCCGTCCTTGATGAGCTCGACACTGTCGCGACGGGCGTGCAGCGTGGTCACGGGACGCTCGCTCGGCCACACTGGCAGAGTCTGGTTGCGGAGCTCGACCACACTGCAGAGGCGCTTGGACCTGGTCTAATGGAACTCGTCGCCGTCGCGCTCACTCCGCTCGATGGCGCGATCGATCGTGGCTCGCCGCCGACCGCGTCGAGCTCGTCCGCTCTCTCGCTGGCGATCGAACAGACGCGTGCTGCGCTTTGTGACCCGTCAGTTCGTCGCGCGGCGTGGGATGACGCGCTGGTCGGGTTTCGCGAGGGCATCGCTCCCGAACTGGCCGCTGCCCGACTGCGGATTCTGCGGGATCTGGTGGAGCTCGCGCAAGGAGATTGGGGTGGGATCTCGTCCACACTGGCTGGCGCTCTGAACAACGACACGTCGTCGCTGGCTCCTATGGGATACGACGTAGAGATGGTTGCCGGCGCCCACCAGAACGCCGCCAACTGGAGCGTGGAGGAGAGGCTCGATGCCTGCCGTGAGTATGTCGGCAAGCAGCCGCCGAAGGGTCACCTGGTCGCTTGGCTCGCGTTTGATCAGGCTTCTCTCTCGACCTTTTATCAGGCACTGGGTCCGGCCGAGCTGTGGACGGCGCAGGTCTGCCCGCAGTGGCCGCGGGAGGGCCGTGAACGCGCCGCGGGTCCCGTCCCTGACTTCACCGGCGAGGAATACAGCATGTTCCTGCCGTCCTTGGACGAGCCGGGGCGGGTTCTGATGCGTCTCGATCTGGGCGAGCGCTCGAGCGCGAGCGCAGCCGAGCACGCCCGGGATCTGGCACGCACAATCGTGCAGATGGCGGCGACGAGCTCTAACTGGGAACTACTGGATGGTTGTGCTTTCGTCCGGGCCGGTCATTGGTGGGGATCTACGATCCATCCGCACGTCGAGATCCCCGAGAACCCCGTATATGAGCCGACCGGGAAGTTTCTGGCCGACCTGGATCCCGATCTGGTCTCCGGCTTGGTTGCTCAGCTGCCGGATGTCGAGGAACTGGCGGCCGACGTGAAGTGGGCGGAATCGGTGAGAAAGCTGCCGGACGGCGCACAACGGGCCGCGCTCTCGATCCGGTTGCTCGAGCGTCGCCTCCCTAGAGCTTCCGAGAACCAGCCACAGTGGGGGAGCCGAGATGGCTGGCTTGCCCGCGCCCGCTGGTGGCTGTCCGCGGAGTGCGCCAACACGCACCTTTTTCGGGACCTTTCCGATGCCGCGTTCGAGGGCGTCCACGGAATCCCGGGTCAGCACGCGGCGAACAGGGACCTCTTTCTGCGCTACCAGGCGCTGATGCTCCCATCCAAGGGCGATCTGGCGTTCGAGTACCGGCCGAAGGAGATCATGGGAGGTCTCACTGATCTCGCGGGCGAGCTGCCCGAGGGAAGCATGGAGGCCCGCATCGTGATGAGCGCGGCGGCCTCCTTCTCCTGCGGCCCGGCAGCCGCCGACCGCCTGGACCAGCACCGTCGACGCTTCGATATCGTGCTCCGCCGCGCTGCCCGCGTTCGCAACGCGGTCTTGCACGGCAACAACACGGTCCCGGCAGTCGTAGAGTCAGTCCAGTCGGTCTTGGAGCAGCTGACGGCGGCGGTAATCGGCGCGGAGTTTCTCGCGATCGAGTCGACTCAAGAGATCTGCGACATCCTCGATCACCGCCGCGGGCTTCGTGAGGCTGAGCTCGCCGCACTCCGCGACCGCGCGAGCCCGAAGGATGTGTTGTTCGTGCCGACCGCCGCGGGTTAGGACGAAAGAGAGTTCGGGTTACGCTTTCATAGGTCCATGCACCTTCAGACTCCCAAGCCGAGTCGCGATCCCTACCCGCATGCCGCGAAGTTGTGGATGTGGACGGGGGTGGTGTTCTTCTCGTGGCCGATCCTCGCCGACGTCGCGCGATCGCACGGCACTGGCGACCTGCGGGAAGTCGGTACGGCTTGGGCGGCGTTCATGGCGATCGCGGCCGTGATCGTGCTGGCGTGGAAGCAGGATGACGCGGCGAGGTCGCGGTGGATGGGTATTGCTGGTGGCCTGAGCGCTTCTGCGGCAGCAGTCGCGGAGCTGGCGCAGCTGCACGTTGCGTGGCAAGGTCGGGAGTTCGGCTACGCGTTCCTGCTATTCCTAGCCGCGCGGTTTGGGCCAAGGCTCCGCGGCATGAGCGATCGCGCCCCGGAGCCGCTGGTTGCTCGAATGAAGTGGTACATGGGCGTCTTCGCTCAGGGAGCGCTGACGATCGTGATGGTTACATCGGCTTGGTCCCTGGCCATGCCGACTGGACTCGGTGGCGACCCGGCCCATCCCCCCGCTCGAGGTCTGGTTTTCTTGATTGTCTGGGCTACCGCGGTGCCTGTCATCGCGCTGATCGGATGGCCGGCCGCCAAGCGTATGCCGAGGTAGGTCGCTGCGGTAGGCAGGATGACACCGAAAGGTCTGTAGTTCTCAAGCGAACGTATGTCCGGGGAACAAAACGGGGAACAAAATGAGCGAAACCGCGGAGCACTGAGGAGCAGAAAGGTCAATGAATTCGGGCCTCCTTGCCCCAGCGACACCTCGGTCCTCGCGCTGGGGGCCGGGCGGTCGCAGGTTCGAATCCTGTCTCCCCGATGAAAAGTCGCAGGATCAGAACCTTGAATCTCGCCGCGAATGCTGGCGAAAGCCGCGAAAACACTGGGATTCTGGTTCGCTCGTTCTCGTCTGTTCCCGGCTGTTCCCGGTACGCGGGGCCGCAAATGGACCGCAGCGACGGGCCAAAGGGACCGCGGGCGACACGCTGCGTGGCTTCACGCCGGACGTTCAAGCGTTGGAACTCCGGGTCGGGCCACGAGCCTGCTCGTTGCCCAGCACCGCTATGCATGATGACGTTGCGAGACGGTTCGACGGCATCAAAGATCCCCTTTGCCCACGCCGGAGACGGCCAGAACGGGGCGAACTGCTCTTCGTTGGCGCGCATTATGTTCAACAGGTCGCCGAAGTCCACAAAACTAATTGGGTCGTTGCCGCGCTGGGTGTGGAAGCGGTGCTTGGCCTCCTCGTCCTGTCGACGCTTGGCCATCCTGAGCCATCCTGGGTTTGACGGAGACTTCGAAGCCGGCTCGACGCCGGCGAAAGGAGAAGTCTCTGCAGATGCCCAGAGCGAGGAAGTACCCCGAGGAGCTGCTTGAGCGCGCCACGCGGCTGGTCTTCGAGTCCGGCCGTCCGATCGCCCACGTCGCACGCGACCTCGGTCTGCCAGCGGAGACGCTGCGCCTCTACGTGCGGCGCACCGAAGCTGACGAGGGCAAACGCAAGGACGTCCTCACAAGCCAGGAGCGTGAGGAGATCAAAGCTCTGCGCCGCGAGGTCGCCCAGCTGCGCCGCGCCAATGAGATCCTCAAGGCCGCCAGCGTGTTTTTCGCGGGCGAGCTCGATCCACACCGTCCGAAGTGAGCGCGTTCATCGAGCAGCACCGCGCTCGCTTCGGGGTCGAGCCGATCTGCAGCACCCTGGGCGTGTCGGCGTCCGCTTACTACAAGCGCGCCTCGGGCCGGCGCTCGGCCAGGGCGCTCGAGGACGAGCGCCTGCTCGCAAGGATCGAAGCGCTGCACGAGGCCAACTACCTCGCCTACGGCTCGCGGCGGATGTGGAAGGCGCTGCTCAGGGTCGGCGAGCGGGTCGGGCGCGACCGCGTGGCGCGGCTGATGCGCCAGACCGGCCTGCAGGGCGCCAAGCGCCGGGGAAAGCCCTGGCGCACGACAAAGCCGGACCCGAAGGCTCTACGCCCGCCGGACCTCGTGCAGCGCGACTTCTCCGCCTCGCGCCCGGACGAGAAATGGTTCGCCGACTTCACCTACCTGCGCTGTTGGGAGGGCCTGGTGTTCTTCAGCTTCGTGATCGACGCCTACAGCCGCAAGATCGTCGGTTGGCAGTTCGCCCCGCACATGAGAACAACGCTCGTGCTCGACGCGCTGCAGATGGCGCTGCATCAGCGCCAGCCCGGAGCTGATGTCGCGCTCATTCAACACACCGATGCCGGGAGTCAATACACCTCTTACGACTACACGCAGACGTTGGAGGATCACGGCGTGCTCGCCTCGATCGGGACGGTCGGCGACGCGCTGGATAACGCCGTCGCTGAGAGCTTCGTCGACAGCTTCAAGACCGAGCTGATCGCAGACCGCGTCTGGGCCAGCAGATCGCAGCTCGAGCTCGCCGTCGTGGAGTACGTCGCTTGGTTCAACAACGAGCGCCTGCATGAAGCGCTCGGGGATCGCCCGCCACGCGAAGTCAAGGATCTCTACGCTGAGAAGCCCGGGTCGATCACGCCCACGTGATCAAGGTTGGGAACCACCTAAACCGGTCTCCGTGGAACCCAGGATGGCTCATCCCACGCACATTTCGAGACGCAGGTCTCCCGCCAGTTTGCGCTTGCCTTCTCAAGCAGCACTCGCCGAACGAGGTCTCGGACGGTGTTCTCAAATGCCGCGATCGCTGTGTATATAGTCGCCATCCTCCGTGCTTGCCGGGTTCGCGTCCCGCCCGCCGGGAGTTCGTGGACGGATTGCAGGGAACAAGAGGATTGATCGAGTACCTGAGGCCATCTAGCCGAGTCTGCCCGAGCACGCTTGTGCCCATTCGCCTTATGTTGCGCAAAGGCGTCCGTCGCTATCTGTAGGTTGCCCGTAGTGGCTGGCATACCTCATGGACTCGCGCAGCGCCTGAGCGTGGTAGACGGTCGGACGCTTCTTCGGGCTGTCGACGCAATAGGCGAGGAGATCTCCAGCGTTTATGCGGCGAACGTCCTTGATCATCGCGAGTCACGCGGCGATAACGCACAGCTCTTCGGCATGAAGATCTGGGTCCATGGTCACTTTCGGGTCCAGCAGCGGTTCGAGGACGATGATGAGGTTCAGGTTCTCGACTCGAACGGCTCCTATTCGGTCAAGGTGGGGCCGGTCTCGCTCGGCGTCTACAAGCTCGGCGACTTTGTGGATGACGACATCCACGCCTCCTTCCCTGACGCGAGCCCCACGAAGCGTGCCTACGGTGAGCGCAATCGGGCGCAGCTGCCGCTATTCGAGTACTCGCCGGCGTCCCCGCTTCCCCCCGAGGCGCGCTACGCACTCAATGATCTGATAGTCGGCCACTTTGGCAACCCGCGCGATGGTCTGGCCAAGTGGCATCTCGGTGCCTTCGTCGTTGATAAGGAGGGCCATCCATCTTGGGCGTGGACCGAGAAGCAGCAGTTGCCCGGCGACAGGCTCGAGACAGGCTCGCCGCGGCCTCCGATGGTGCCGTTCAGCGCTCGTGAAGCGGATGTCATAGAGGTTCGCGCACGTCGAACGAGCGCTAGCCAAAGCGAGTGACCACTCACCGAGCAGTGCCTTCGCGAGCGTTTCAGCCCGCGCGGCTTCGCTTGGCTCGAAGGTTGCGCGGCATGCTCCAGAGTGACCTCGCGGCCCAGGTGGAAGTGACCCCGAGTGCTATCTCGCAATATGAGGCGGGCGATGGCTCCCCGACCGGCGGGACATTGGAGCGGATCGCCGTCATCCTCGGATGCTCCCCTGAGTTTTTTGATCGACCGATACGTCCGCAGTTCACGGACGAGCCCTTTTTCCGATCGCGTCGCGCAGTGCCTCAGAAGAAGCGTGACACGGCAGTCGCGTATGCAGCCGCACTCGCTGAGATCGGAGAGCTTCTAGAGCGTTACATCGAGTTGCCTCAGCCGCGATTTGACCTCGGGATGCAGCTTCCGAGCGACTCCCCCGTGGAGTACGCCGAGAAGGCAGCCGACGAACTCCGGATAGCTTGGCGTATACCTAGCGGCCCGCTGGCAAATGTCGTGCGCGCGCTCGAGGCGCGTGGAGCCCTCGTTGCGGCTGTGGGGGTCTTCGACAGGCGACTCGATGCCTTCTCGGTTCGAGCACGACTGCGTCCCGTCGTGGTTCTCTGCTCAGACAATGGCAATGCCGCCCGACGCCGGTTCGATGCGGCGCATGAGTGCGGCCATCTACTTCTGCACGCGAGCCCAGCGACAGCCAATCGCCACCAAGAGCAGCAAGCCCACAGATTCGCCTCGGCGCTCCTGATGCCTGCGACAGAAGTCGAGCCTTGGTTGCCCCGTCGCAGTAACGAGTTCGAGTTGCTGGAGGAGGGGAGCCGCATCTGGGGCGTATCTATGCAGGCACTCCTCTACCGAGCCCGAACTCTTGCAACCCTCAGCGCAGCCTCTTACCAGCGAACGATGCAGCGCATCTCGGCCGCCGGATGGCGTACCCGCGAGCCCATCGAGTTTGGACCAGCCGAGACCCCCGAACTACTCCGCCGCACTATACGCGCCCTGCCAGAGGCGGGTACGACACTGAGCGCAATCGCGAGCGAGTTTGGCGTCCCGACAGCACGGCTAGCCCGAATGCTTAGCCTCCCCGAGGATCACGACGCGACGCTGGGAGAAATCGTTGCGTTCCGCCGGTCATCGACGGTTACTCTGGATCGCCGACTGGCCGAGTAAGGCCGGGCGCCACAGCCCTTTACCGAACCTGGCTTTGCGTCCAGATCACACGCTAGCCGCGTCCCGGCGCTTCTTCAATTTCTCAATGTAGTGATGACCAACTTGCGACAGCGTAATCACTGTGATCAGAAACTGCACAGCCGCGTACACGAGCAGAAACACCAGTAGACCGTCGGCCAGCCTTGTAGCGAAGCTTATCCCAGTGCCCCCGAGGCGATGGTCGAATCCGAAGATAACCACCAAAAGAAACGCGGCCATGATCACAAGCCAGTGAAGTATCGCAGTCCAAGAATATACGAACAAGAGATCGCCGTACGCATTAGGCTCGCGTTTGAGTGACCGGAGCTTTGCACCCTTGGGCTTCATGGTCGCGAGTTCTTGGACAAACTCGGCATCGGGGAGTGTGAGCGCGACAGTCAAGCCTGCTACCGAGAAGCCGAACGCGATTGCGGCGTATGCGAGGACGATCGTTAGGGCATCACCGAGCTTGGTGTCGGACGCGAGGTGCGGTGCTATCAGTCCGACGATTGCGCCAGCCACCACTGCTACCCAAAACTCGCCACCGCGAAGAATCTCTCCGCTGCGAGGCCAAGCCTCGCGGCGTACATACCGACCGAGCGTCCGAAACATCAGTTGCCGTCTGGCGATCGCGGCCTTGAGCTGTCGTACTGCTCAAGATGCCGGCGGATGTCGGCCTCGTCCACGTTTTGATCGGCATCCATTTTCACGTTTATACGATGGTGCTCTTTATGGTCACCCAATGTAACCTTCGTCTCCGTAGCATCATCTGGCCGTCGGCCTACAACGTAGGCGTTTTTCATGGCGGAGATGCCGTCTTTAGCTCGACTCTTGATGAACGGGATGATGCCTTTGTCCTTCGCGAGTGACTCGCCACGCTGTGCGGCGAACTCGACTTCGGCCGTCTGAGCGTCCGAATCACTCGCGGCGGCGCCAATCTCGTCGTCCCAGTCAGTCCAATCGTAGTTTGGTCTGCCGAGGCGAACGCCAGCGAGACGTATCCGCTCGAACTCGTCGATACTCTCTACGAAGGTGTGGTCTATCTTGGGACTCAATTCAACGTAGAGCGTTTTCCAGCCGCTGACACGCCGGCCACTCACACCGAGAGTTGCCGCGATGTCGTGTGCCTTTGCTCCGCGATGGTTGTACTCAATAATCGCCTCGCGGCTGGCGAGATCGATCAGTGCATGCGTCCGCGTCGCGACGATCTGCGATGGCCGCAATGCTCCCGTCTGTTCCGTACTGTCCTCGGTATCGAAGATGATCGGCTGGCCATGCGGCCCCTCTAGCGCTGTGAGATAGACCTTGCCACCCGCCACAGTCATCTCGCGAATCGCGACAACCTTTTCGCCGTCATCCCACTGGCGGTCGCCGGGATCGAGACCTGCCAGCGCTTGAAACATCGCGGAATAGTCCGCAGGCTGCCCGTTCAGGCGCGCATGCAGCGACCACACCTCCAGCTTGCGTGTCGTGTAGCCCCTCGCCATTGGGCCAACATAACCGACGCGGCGGACACAGACGCAGTGCCGCGCAGTCTGGCTGATCTCGGCATTCGGAACATCGGGAGCGCCGTCAGAGCAACGTCGTGCAAGTGCCGCTCTGCGACATGTGCCCGACAGCGGTTGTCGGGTGGTGGGTCGCGTTCGGGTAGTGGTGGTGAGCCGGGGTAGGTGTGCTTGACCCAGCGGCCGCGTACGGCGATCGCTGCGACTTCTGGCGGCACGTCAGATTGCGCCTGGGTCCTCGAGGCCTGAGATCAGGCGGGCGACTGCTCGGTAGTCGCCCTTGGCGATGCGGTCGATCGGCTTGTCGTCGTCGAGGGCGGGGACTGGCTTGCTGAGCCATACGGGGATGTAGGTGGGGCGGATGACGCGTGCGAGTCGTTCGACCAGCGAGGAGAGCTCGGCGAGTCGCTCGGCGCGGACTCCGCTCGGAGCGCTGCGACGTGCGAGCCATTCCCGCACGGTGCTCGGTGCTGCGCCTGTCGCGCGTGCGATGTCGCGGTCGGAGAGGTGGCCTGTGTCGTGGACGTGGATGGCCTCTTCGGCATACGCAAGGCTCATAGTCGGAAGTCTAGCATCTTGTCGTCGCGAAATCGACAACATGCCGACACTAAACGAAACAGACTAACGTATGCAGCGTCCGCCGCGCTTGAATGTGGTCGGGCTGACGGATGTTCACCGTGGCATCCGCTCGTCCTCCCTCGTCGCCGGCCAAGCATCGTGACGGTCAGAGGACCGCAAATGGACCGCAGGAAGCCCGAAAACCGCATGGGAAAGCCAACTCGAACCTTACTCCCCGATGAAAAGTCGCAGGTTCAGAACCTTGAACCCCGCCGCGAAGGTTGGCGAAAGCGCGTAAAGACTGGGATTCTTGGTCGGTCGTTCTCGTCTGTTCCCGGCACGCCGGGACCGCAAAGGCGACCGCAGCGACGGGCGAAAGGGACCGCAAGCGACACGGTGCGCTGCCGCACGCCGGGATATTCAAGCGGTGGAACTCCAAGTCGGGCCACGAGCCTGCTCGTTGCCCAGCGTGCCTACGCTCGACGTGAAGGGAAGTGCTCCTAATCGTTGCTTGTAAGCTTCGCGGCGAGCGCGTTCCCGCGTTGGGGTACGCGCGATTCCGCCCCGGCCTGGCTCCCCTTTAGCGTCCAGCTCGCACAACAGTTCTATATAGTCGTCCGCCGTTGCTATCAATACCGCGGACACTCCATGTATTCGACACAGCCTGGCTCTATACATGCCATCACGCTGGAACTGCTGACGAGCGCTTGGTTCAGGGGAAGCGCGCCCGTCGTGGTAGCGATCGCCTTTGAGCTCGTCTTGCGCTATGCCGGCATGTCCGAAAACGACCGTTGGGATCGAGAGAACGCGTTCATCGCGCTCAGCCTGACGGGCATCGCCGTTGCGGCACTGCCAGGTCTGATCGCGGTCCACACGGAGCGTCTGCATTCGACCGACGCGGTCACAGCTGGCGGCTTCGCGCTCTGCGTGGTTGTTATCGGCGCGTACTGGCTAGCTTGTTTTGATCGACGTGCGCTCAGACAACGACGTCGTGACGACGGACGGGTAAGAGGCTTGCTCGTAGCGACGATGGTCCCGAACCTCCTCGCGGCGGCGGTCCTCGGTCTCATCTTCGCGTTTGCGCCATGAGGCAGGGCGATCGCGTTCTGCTGGTCGCGCCGGTCGCGCTGGCCTGTATCGCCGTGGCTGGTGCGCTGCTGTTGACTGGTGGCACCGCCTGGGTGATCGTTGCAGGCGCCGCTCTTCTTGCGCTTGTGACGGGTGCCAGCGGTGTGCACATCCGCCTTCAGGATCGAAACGCCGCCAGGTCGATCGCACTGCAGCTCGATGCCCATGAACGGTGGCTGCGCTCGGAAGGAGCGGAGGGCACGCGATTCGAACGCAGAGCGCTCGATCTCACGCACTTCGACCTCTCCGGCCGCGACCTTTCGCACGCAGATCTCGAAGGCACGAAACTCGGATCTGCTGTTCTTCGCGGGACGAAGTTCAACTACGCGCTGCTCAGGCATGTCGACCTGGAATCGATCGACGGTGCGGGAGCGTCGTTCCGTCACGTAAATCTAGTTAACGCAAATCTAGCTTACGCCAATCTGCGGTCCGCTCACTTCGACTGCGGCAACCTCGAGAGCGCGACGCTGGTCAGCGCCAACTTGCAGGACTCGACCTTCTCTGGCGCGATGATGAGATCGGCACGACTCAGCAACGCCGATCTCACTGGGGCGCAGTTTGCTGACGTTGACCTGACGGACGCTCGACTGGTCGCGTGCATCGTGACCAACGCGAACCTCACCAATACGCGACTTGTCGGTGCTGATCTGCGCGAGGTCGACCTGACGTCAGTTGGACGCCTGAGCAACGATCTCGATACAGCGCTCGTCGACGTCGACGCGCTGGAACTGACACGACGGGGCGCGACGGCGCTTCTGCCTGCGTCAACGTCGCCAGGTGCGGTCAGCCACAAGGAGTCGGATCCCCCGGCGGTCAAATTGGCGATCGCGAACACATACGCGAAGTCCGGAAGGATCCACGACGCGCTGAAGCTCTACGAAGAGATCATCGGGACCGACGACGATCGAGTAGCGACGCGGGCGCGAATTGGGTTGGTCGAAATGTACATCCAGGACAAGGACCTGGACCGGGCTGCGTCGTTGCTGCGACAGACGGAACCGGGGAGCCAGTCATCGCGCGAACCCGCCTTCACGCTGTCCGACGCGGTGCCTACAAAAGACCATGTCAGGAAGAGCATCGCGGATGGATCGGTGCCGGCAACGCAGACTGTACTCGGCGGTGGCCGGCGGACAAGGCTGGGTACGTCTATGTCACGACCCGCATAACGTGTCGTATCGCAACGCGATCTCGTTCTGGGCCGGCCCGCGGGGCGGTGAGATCGCCGATTTGGTGAGTACTTATATGTCGGGCGAGCGGTTCGACTACGTGAGCCTAGGTTGCGGCGACGGGAGGAAGGACGCAGAGATCGTGAGGCGTTGGCTGCCGATCGTCGATCGGGTCAGCTACCTGCCGTTCGACATTAGCTACTTTCTGCTGTCGAGCGCCGTGAAGATGGTTCGCGAAGTAGGAGACACCGTCAGAAGGCGTCTGCGCATCAACGCTCACTTGAACGACTTCTCGGATCTGGCGGCGGTCAAGGCTGCCGGGAAAGAATACGAGCGAACCGTGTTCAGCGTGCTCGGCAGCAGCTTGGGGAGCGTTGATGAGGCAGCGTTCCTTCGTGGGATGCGACAACATATGTCCAACGACGATCTGCTGATCGTGGAGGTTCCCGTGGCGTTCAGCAGGAGCGGGAGAAACGAGGTGATCTCTAGCATCGAAGCGGACTTCTACTCCGCGCCATTGAGAGAGCTGGGCTTCGAGTATGACCCGACGAAGCTCAAGCTCGGGATCGAGAACAACGTCAGCAGCATTCACAACACGATCACATGCACTATCACGTACACAGACGAGAGCGCTGGTTTGAGTGGTGTGCGGCTTGCTGCGTTCCACTACTACTCGACGCCGCATATGGTCGATGCGCTGGCAGCGGCGGGCTATAGGGTGCTTGAGATCTCCGAGGACGTGCGTCGCGGTTTGCTTGCTTGCGTCGTCCAGCCAAGCGCGTAGAAGCACTCCGAGCCGCCCGCTGGATTGACTTATTGTGCGGGGAGGTAGTGGCAACCGCGACGAGTGGTGCCAGCGCTACTGGGGATGGCCACTACCACCCGCTGGTCCGCTGACGCTCGCGATCGAATGGCGCGCCGCGGGCATCGACCCGAGGACCCACGAGATCGACGGCGCTCACTCGTGGACGCCGCCGTTCGGGCGCAGGTTGTGTTCGCCGAGGAGGATGAGGGCGACGACGACGCGACCTAGCCGAGCGGGCTCGCCGAAGGTGACGCTCGCTATCTGAGGAGGGCATGGCGCACCCCTTTCGGCGGCAACGTCGATGCCCGAGGAGCAGCCAACCAGCGAGCAGACGCCTTCTCCCTCGCTCGACTCCGAAGGACGTCGGCGCGTTCCGGTGCCTCGGCTGGCTAAAAGGGGCCAGCGAAAGAAAGGCCAAGCCCTCCACGGGTAGCAGCGGGTGCGTTGGCGAACGCGATGTATCCCGGAGAGTTTGCGCCGGTGATGAACGATTGGTCTACGTCTGTGCCGTTCAGCTTTGCGCGACCGATCGTGCTTCCGCCTCCTGCAGGGCCATTGCTGCCGTAGTTGGCCCAGTAGATATACCCCCCGTGCTTGGCGATGCCCAGGGGGAAATCGGCGCCGGCGATGAAGCTCTCGTTGATGTCCTTTCCGTTCAGCTTCGCCCTGCCGATCGTGTCGGAGCCGTTGTTCGCCCAGTAGATGTACCCATTGCTGACGAGAAGCCCAGCCGGATTATCCGGTCCCGTGATAAAGCTCTGATCGACATTCGTGCCGTTGATCCCTGCGCGACCGATCGTGTTGGCGTTGTAGTTCGACCAGTAGAGATATTTGCCCCCAACCGCGACGTCGTGTGGGAGCTGTGCTCCAGTGATGAAGCTCTCGTTGACTTCAGTACCGGCCAGGGTGGCGCGCCCTAGTGTCGTGCCGTCGCGATTGGCCCAGTAGATGTAGGCTTTTGTGAGCGCGATCCCATGTGGACACGGTGCCCCGCCGATGAATGCCTGGTTGACTTCCTCGCCGAGAACGGTGGCTCTGCCGATCGTCGTCCCAGTGCAGTTGCTGGCAGCGTTTGACCAGTAGACGTAGGACTTGCTCGCTGCAAGACCCACGGGGGCGGAGGCTCCCGTGATGAAACTGTCGCTCGCTTCAGTCCCATTGAGATTGGCCCGTCCGATCGTCGAGCCCGACAGAAGCGGCCCTACGTTGGTCCAATAGATCTCGGTGCGCGCTTGCGCGGTACCTACACCCGCAACGGTCAATGCCAGGCACACAATTGCCAGTGTCGTAGCGATGCGTGCACGATCTGGGGCTCGGTGGCGAAGCTGTGAGAGACGCGGACGCATAGCTCGAATGATGCCGGCACGCCGTGCCGGCATGTGAACATGATGTTGCCGCATCAATCGAAGAATTCCAATAACGGCCCGTGCGCATCGACGGTTTCGCGTGCCCGGGGTGTCGGGTCCTCCTTGACTCGCTCGACTCTCACGCGGCACGCGCTTGCACGCGCCCGAGCCGGCAGGGTGCTTTCTGAGGATGTCGAGTCAACGCGTCTCTCGGGTACAGCGTCGGCTCGATTCATCGCAGACCTACCGTAGCTTGCAGGTGACGCGTGAGCTCCGTCGAATCCGCTCGACACCATGCCACGGAGTCTCGACAGGCGACTCGCGCTCGCAGCTCTAGCGTGCCTGCTCGCGATCCTCGTGGGGGTGGGCACGAGCGCGGACGCCGCCGCGCCAAGCAGCGCGCTTCCGCGGCCGAGCAGCGTCTCGGTTCTCTACGTGCTTGGCGCCGGCTCGGCCACGCTGCGCCCGGCGGGCGCCGATGGCCGGTTCGTGCTGACTCTGCGCCAGCTCGATCGCAGGGCCGTCTGGTTCTCGGACCGACCGGCGCGGCGCAGTAGCGCCTTCCCGAGCTCCGCACTCGCCCTCGCATGGAGGGGGCTGGGCTTTCAGTCCGACCCGCCGAACGCAGCGCTCGTCTACACCGATGCGCGGGGAGCCCAGCGGACCGCCATTGTCGAGTTGTCGCAGCCGCGCGTCGGTGGGAACGGCGAGACTCTCTCGTTCTCGGCGCGCCTCGTCGATCCGCGCTCGGTGAAAGAAGGGGACTTGGCCACGCATGCCGCCGTCGCCGACCGCCACCCACCTCGTGGTCTACGACAGCCGTCTTTGTTCATCGACGACGGCGAAGCGGTCGTCTTCCGCGGTTGCCTGGTCGAGCCGGAGACGACCTGCTGGCGGGCGGACTTCCAGGCCGTCGAAATGCAAGAAGTCGAACTCTACGGTTCGACCCTAGAAGAAGCCGACTTCCAAGACGCTCAGCTGCAAGGAGCCAGGCTCGAGTACGCGCTCTTGCTGGGCGCCGAATTCCAGCATGCGTCGCTCGAAGGTGCGGACCTGCGTGGCGCGTTGTTGTCAGGCGCTCGCTTCCTCGACGCGAACCTTACACGCGCCAACCTACAGTCTGCGATCACGCTCGAAGCAGGGTTCGCCGGCGCGAAGTTCTGCGAAACGACGATGCCCAGCGGGAGCGTCAATGATAGTGACTGCTGAGGTCCGTCGTTTCGCGCAGCACGAACGAGTTGGGCGCTCTTGCCCGCCTCTGTGTCTGCGCGGCCGTGAAGTCGATTCGCGGGAACGCATCGGGAAACGAAGAAGCCGCGCCCGGCGGACGGGCTCGGGATTTGGGACCGCAAATGGGCCGCAGAAGCCGTTCTCCCCGACTCTCTTCAGTTCCGCGAAGGACAGCGCTCCGCGGGTGCATTGCGCGCCGTGGACACCATCGAGCTGTGCCCGCGGCTGACGAGGCCTAGCGTCTGAGGCGCCAGGAGCGCTATCTCCAGAGAAGCCACGCTGGTGTGGCGAGTGTGGTCGTCGCCAGCCGCCTGTGCCGGCGGACGAGCCGACTGGATCTCGACAGCACCTCGACGGTCGACGTAGGCCGCAGATTGCCCGATCACCCGTTACAGTCGCTTGCGCGGCTCCCACCGCCGGAGCCGATTCAAAAATCGAGGGAGGGGGACGAGGTGCTCACGAGGATTCGAGGGCCAGGGGCGTGCGCAACGCGATGCCCGCGCTCGCGACGGCGGCGGCGTTCGCTGCCATCTTGCTGACGACGACTGCGGCCGGCGCGGACGCGAAAGGCTCGAAACCGCCGAAGCCGCCCAAGCCGGTGATCACCGAAGCGACTGCGACCCCGGCGATAGTGCCCAGCGGCGGCACGACGACCGTGACCGCCGCGGTTTCGGGGGCGGAGACGTGCACGCTGTCGTCCAGCAAACCGATCAGCGGGCTGCCGGTGACGACCTCGTGCGCAGGCGGTAGCTTCAGCCAGTCCGTCGAAATGCCCAGCGAGCATCTCGCGAAGAAGCCCGCGACGATCAGCTTGAAGCTGACGGCCGTGGGCGAAGGCGGCAAGGCGCATGCCACTCTCAAGCCGACCGTCAGCAACCACGGGTACTCGGTCACCCCCACCGCGGTCGAGGGCCTATCCGACGCGACGCAGCTCAGCGTGGGCTCGGAGCAGGCCTGCGCGCTGCTGTCCACCAGCAGCGTCTCTTGCTGGGGCAACGATCGCGAGGACCAGCTTCTCAACGGCAACGCGGCCACCGAATACGACCATCCCACGGAAACACTCGTGACCGGCGCGACCCAGGTCGCCACCGGCGGCTTCTTCAGCTGCGCGGAGCTCTCGAGCGGCCACGTCGAGTGCTCGGGCTCCGACCGCTCCGGCCAGCTCGGCAACGGCAACTCGGGGCTCGGCACGGACAAACCGGTCGAAGTCGTGGGCATCACCGAAGCCGTCCACGTGGCGGCGGGCTTCGAAGACGCGTGTGTGCTGCTCGCCGACGGTCACGTCGGCTGCTGGGGGCTCGGCGTATCGGGACAGCTCGGAGATGGTCACACCGTCAACAGCGACACGCCCGTCGAAGTTCAGGGCATCACCGACGCGACCGAGATCGCGATGAGCGGCGGCAGTCTGCATGCGTGTGCGCTGCTGGCGACCGGGCACATCGACTGCTGGGGCGAGAACACCTACGGCCAGCTGGGAGACGGCTCCACCGTCAACTCCGACGTTCCCGTCGAAGTCCCCGGCGTCTCGGAAGCGACGCAGGTGAGCGCGGGCGGCTCTCACACTTGCGCGGTCCTGTCGAGCGGCCGCGTGGACTGCTGGGGCTCCAACGGGACCGGGCAGCTCGGCGACGGCAGCGACTCCGACTCCGACGTGCCGGTCGAAGTGACGGGCATCGCCGGTGTGGCCGGTGTCGCCACGGGAGCCCTCCAGTCCTGCGCCGTTCTCGGCACCGGTCACGTCGACTGCTGGGGCAGCGGCCAACGCGGGGCGCTCGGAAACGGGAGCACGAGCAACTCCGATATCCCCGTCGAAGTCCCCGGCGTGGACGAAGCCACCGCGGTGAGCGCCGGCGGATTGGAGTCCTGCGCGTTGCTCGCGGGCGCGGGCATCGAGTGCTGGGGCGAAAACGACGAGGGCCAGCTCGGCAACGGAACGTTCCGCTGAGCACGCGCGGGCGGGCGAGCGCGATCGCAATCGTGCCCGCCCGCACACCGACTCAGCCGGCGACCCGACAGCACCGCGGCACACCCCGTCGACCGGCGGAGAACGACCTCAACCTGGCCCCCGGCGAGCGGATGACGGCGATCCTGGGCGAGTTCTCTCCTCGCAAACCAGTTCGACGCGCGCCTGGCGCGACGTCCTCACGACCCGAGCCCCTCGGCGCGCGGGCCAGGCGAGCCTAGAGACTCTGGCTCAGCCGCCGCGCTCGGGAGCGCGTCGCGCCACGCGCCGCCATCACGGCCAGGACAGCGGCCACGCCGAGGGTCTCGAAACCGCCGATGTAAGCGGGGCCGGCCGCCCCGAACGCGGCGATGCCGAGCGCGCCGGCACCAGCGCCGATCGCGTTCGCGAGGTTGAAGGCGCTGACGTTGACGGCGGCGGCGATCAGCGGCGCTTCCGGCGCGTGGTGCAACACCTCGCCTTGCAGGATCGGTATCGCCGCGAATGCGCCCAACCCGAAGAAGAAGCACCCGACGACCATCGGCAGGGTGCTACCGGCGAGGGCAAGCGCCAGCAGCGAGACGCCGGTCGTGGCCGACGCGCCGATGAGCCCCCAGCGCGGACTTCGATCGAACGCCCTGCCGCCGAGCGCGGTCCCGGACGCGGCGCCGACCCCGAAGGCGATCAAGACGAAGGCGACGTCGTCGCCGGCGCCGCGCGCGACGACGAGCGGGACGAGGTAGGTGTAGGCGCAGAACAGGGCCGGGTCGACGAGGATCGTGGTCGACAGCGCGCTGCGCACCCCCGGGCGCAACAGCGAGCGGATTTGTCGCGCCCTGGCGATGTCCGACAGCTGAGCAGCGCCGACCAGGCGCCGGACCGGCAGCAGGGCGAACGCCGCCATCAGCGCGAGCACCCAGAACGGCGCCCGCCAGCCGAGCCCGTTGGCAAGCAGGTTCGCCGCCGGCGCCGCGACGACGGTGGCGAGGCTGATCCCGAGCGCGACCGTCCCCAGCGCCCTGCCCCTGCTGCCGCGCGCGGCGAGCCGATACCCGACGACGGTCACGGCGGCGAAGGTCGCCCCTGCGATCAGGCCGGACAGGACTCGAGCCGCGAGGATCAACGGCATCGTCGGGGCGGCAGCGGTCATCGCCTCAGAGATCGCGAAGGCGCCGATCAGGGTGCTGAGCAGCAGCCGCTGGTCGACCCTCACGACGGTCAACGTGAGCAGCGGCCCGCCGATTGCGACACCGAGCGCGTAGGTGATCACGAGCAGGCCGGTCGCACCAGCGCCGACCCCCTGCTGTTCGGTGAAGACGGCGGCGACGCCAACCGGCACGACCTCCGTCGCCATGACGACGAACGAGACGGACGCGAGCAGGATCAGAAGGCGGCGCTCCCGCCGGGTCGCGGCCCCCATCTATGCGCGCGCCTGCAAGTCGTGGAAGATCTGCGTGAAGGCCTGCTCGCCGGCGCCGACCAGCGGCGCGTCCTCGCCGACGCTCCCGGCCCGCAGCGGGACCGGGACCGCTACGCGTGTGCCCATCAGTCCCCTCGCGTAGCCCGCATCGACCGCGCCCGAGGCGACCTCGAGCAGACCAGGCGCGAGCCCGCCGAGGATCACCGCGTCCGGATCGAGGGCGTTGACGAGCCCCGCGATGCCCCGGCCCAGCGACTCGCCGATGCGCTTTGCGACCGTCCGCTCGCGACCGGGCCGCTCAGCAGCAGTCGCGAGCGTCGATGCGATCAGGCTGATCTCGTCGGCCGACTCGGGGCACCCGAGCCCACGCGCGAAAGCCGTGCCGTCGAGCAGCGTGTTCCAGCAGCCGAACGCGCCGCAGCGACAGCGCCGTGCCTTCGGCCCGAACGGGAGGTGCCCGAACTCGCCCGCCATTCCCCTCGCGCCCGTGAGCAGCGCGCCGTCCGAGATCAGCGCTCCGCCGACCCCGGAGTGCATGTAGACGTGAAGCGAGGTGCCGACCTCGACCGCTGCGCCGCGCCGGCTCTCGCCGAGCGCCGCCAGGTTGGCGTCGTTCCCGAGCAGGAACGGTCGCGAGCGCAGCTCCTCGGGGAGCAGGAGGTCGGTGAGGTCCAGGTCGCGCCATCCGAGGTTCGGAGCTTCGACGAGCGTCGCGCCCGTGGTGATCCCGGGCACCGAGACGGCGACCGCTCGCACGCGGCCGAGCACCGGCGAGCAGACCTCGCCGAGCGCTGCCCTCACTTCGGTGCAGACCGTCGCGACGTCTCGATCGTGCCGTCCTTCGATGCGTCCGCGGGTCCCTCCACCGAGCTCGACGATCGACGCCGTCCACGTCTCGTGGCCGATCGTCGCGACGGCCGCCAGCGGGCCTTGCGGGTGGGGGCCCAGCTGCAGCGTCGGCCGGCCGCGCCGGCCGCTCGCGGCGCCGGGCGACTCCGCCACCAGCCGCCGGCTCTGCAGGCGACCGACGAGGTCGGTCGCGAGGCCGCTCGAGATCCCGAGCTCTCGCGTCAGCTCGGCGCGGCTGACGCCGGGCGTCGCGTGTACGGCGCGCAGAACCTGAGCGGCACGCGAACCGGGAAGGATCTCCGTCTGATCGCCGATAGATTTACTCTAGCAGCGAGTTTATTAGCGCCTCCCGCGCGCGTCTCAGCGGCGCCGGCGGTGGCCGACCTTCTTCCCCTTGCCGTGCGCGAAAACCGTCCCCGACCCGAGCTCCCTGTAGGAGAGCAGCCGGGATTGCTGTCTGCTCGTCGCCCTGAAGCGCGCCGTCCCGGCTCCTCCATGGTCGCCGAGCGGGCCGACCGCGATCACCTCGACCTTGCCCGCCGACGTCGCGGGCACGCCCTGCACGGTCACGTGGTGGGAGGTCGCCTTGACGGGCAGCGTCTGCACGCCGCCGCCGTTCACGGCAACGGTGACCGTGTAGCGCTTCGCGTTCGCGCTCGCATGCCAGGAGATCGCGAGGGCGTTCCCGGCGCGGGTGACGCGCATGTGCGTGACCTTGCCCGCGCGGCGCGGCCCCGGGGCGAAGAAGCTCGCGATCTTCTGCGGTGCCGCCGGGAGCCCGCCGACTTCGACCTCGGCCACGATCTCGCGCCGCCCGGCGTTGCCGAGCTCCGGTTCGAAGGCGATCGTGCCGCGGCCGCCGCTGACGGTGCGCAGCGGGCGCATCGTGTCGTGGCCCTTCTCGACGAACGTGACCTTCTGGTCGGCCGCGTGGCCGGCGTCGTAGCGAAGGACGTAGCGACGGCCCCTGTGGCTCAGCTTCCCGCTGACGCCGGCGCCGGGTTCGTAGCGGGTTTCGGCCAGGCCGGTGATCGTCGGCGAGCCCGGCTGGGAGACGATCTGGTAGGTGCCCGGCTTGGCGTGTTCGACGCCGATCCAGGTCGCGTCGTACTTCTCGGCGGCGGTCGCGCTGAGGTGGCCGCTGTGGAGCATCTTGTTCGACTGCGAGGTGATCGTTTCACCGCCGGGCGTGCGGACGCTCACCTCGGGCGCGCCGCCGGCGCCGGTCAGCCTCACGGTCTTCGCCTGCTCGCCTCGCTTGACGGTGAAGGTGACCGGGGCGACCGCCGAGGCGCGGGCCGCGCGGATGTCCTTCTCCCAGAAGTGCGAGGGCCTGCAGCCGTCGCCCGGAAGGCCGGTGAAGAACTCCGGGAAGGATGCGCCGTAGACGTAACCCACGCCGGGCGTCCAGAGGCCGTCGCCGATGTTGAAGCAGACCGAGATCCCCCTGCTGCTCACGTGAGCTTCCCCGCCCGCGCAGAGGCCCACGTGCTCGACTTCGATCCCGCCCGCCAGGCAGATTTCGCCTTTGACTCCGGCGTTGAAGCGCCGCGTGCGCGTGTCGAGTTCGAGCGAGCCTTCGGCGTTGATGGTGAAGAGGAAGGTCTGCAGATGGGCGTAGCCCTTGGCGGCGACGTAGTCCGGGTAGCTGTAGAGCAGGTAGGCGCCGCCGAGCTCGAGGCCGACTTCCTTGTACGGTTCGACGCTGACCGTCCCGCCGACCGCGAAGGTCGGCGATTCGTAGGTCTGACCGGCGAGTTGCGCGATCGTGCCGCCGGCATCGCCGGCTTTGATCGTGTAGGAGTGGCCCGGGGAGGCGAGGACAGCCAGGAAGCCTCCCTTGGCGGTCACGAGTTCGGCCGACTTGATCGTCGCGCTGCCATCGAACAGAGCCGGATCGGCCAGCCGGATGTCGAAGCCGATTTCGTTGAGCGTGACGCCCGGGAAGATCTCGGGCGCCGCGGCGCCGAATTGCAGGATGGCCCCCGCGCTGTGGAATTTGCCCGCGCAGAAGGCGACGCCGTTTCGCTGCGGTTCGGGTGCCATCTTCAGCCCGGTCGACTCTTCGCCCTCGTCGTCCGGCAGGAGGAAGACTTCGGCCGTCGCCTTCCACCACTTGCGCGGGCATTCTTCGGCGGCGTTGCCCCCGTCGTTGTAGGTGAAGTCCACATTGGCCAGCTGGACGGGGCCGAGGAACGCTTCGTTCATGTGGATGTTGAGCTGGTTCAGATAGGTCCCGCGAGCATTGTTCGCGTCGACTTCGACCATCGCGGTCGGGTCGGCCTGCGCGGCCGTCTTGAGCTCTTCGGGCAGGGAGACATTGACGATCAGCGCCGTGTGGCGTTCTTCGCCCGTCTTCTTGAAGACGACCTGGACGTCGCCGTTGATCGGGAAGCCGCCGATGTCTTTGAAGGCTTCGGAGGTGTTGAAGTGAAACAGCGGCAGTTCGGCGTCGCCGTTCGTGAAGCGTTTGAGTTCGCTGTCGAGGTCGAGGTTGAGCGCGCCGGTCTTCACGGGGATGCTCCCGAAGACGCTGCCGTCATAGCTGACCTGCGCATCGGAGGAGATGATCCTGGCGATGGCGGGAAAGACGACCACGGAGGCGCCCGGCCGCGGCGTGATCGTCATCCCGTCGAGTTTGACGGGCTGGCTCGAGACGAACGGCTGCTCGGCCGGCGAGAGATCTATCAGCGCGGCTGAGCCTTCATGGTGCAGCTGGTGGTACCCGATGTCCGATACGTGTTCGATGAAGAAGTTCTCGGCTTCGTACTCGCTCGCGACAGCACGCTCCCCATCGGGGATTTCTTTTTCACTGCTTATCCGCTTGAAGCAGCCGGTCGCTTCGGCGACCCCGAAGACGACGGTCGAGTTCGGCACGCATTCGTTGCTCACCGCGATCGTTTCGCCCGCTGTGATCAGCGCTTTGTTCGCCGCGGCCACGGCGACATCAGGCAGGAACGCGGGTTTTTTCAGTTCTCCCGGGCCCGAGGAGAGGACCACGTGCGTCGAGGAGCTGACGCTCGCCCCGCCCGGGCCGATCGAAGTCGCCGTGATCGTGTGCGAACCGGCTTCGGCGAGGCGCAGGCCGACGTAGGGGGTCAGGATCGGATTGACGCTCATGATCGGTTTGGCCCCGTCGATCGAGATCGTCGTTTTGCTCGTGAGACCGGTCGAGCCGATTTTCAGCACCGTGTAGCGCGGGCTCGATGCCGTCGTTGACACCGGGCTCAGCGATATCCCCAGCGGCTGCACCGGGGGGCCGCTCGCGCCCGGGCCGGGGGACGGGCCGAGTGAGCCCGATTCGTCGGGGACGAGAACGGGAGGCGCCGGCCCCGGAGCGGCGGCGAGGCGCCCGAGCTCGCTCGCCGAAAGCGCGCGGTCATAGACCCGGACCTCGTCGATGTCGCCGGGGAAGTCCGGCTGGCCCCCGCAGCCGGCCGCCGGCGGATAGCCGTCGACGTAGAAGGTCGAGTCCGTGATCGGTCCGCCGTAGGTGATTCCCGCGGGCGCGGGCTTCGGCGAGCCGACCTGAACCCCATCGACGAACAGGCGGAGGTCGGTTCCGTCGTAGGTTCCCGCGATCAGGTGCCAGTTGCCGTCGAAGACCGACGAGTTCGCCGGCACGTCGCTGAGCACGTTCGTGCCGCCCGATTCGGATGTGCGAATGTAGAAGTGCAGGCCGGGGCTTCCGGAGTAGCCCGTGTAGAGCGCGTAGGAGGAGCCGCCGCAGTTGCCGCCGTCGTCGCCGCGCCCGGCGATGTACTTGAGCGTCCCGGGAAATCCGCTCTGCTTGACCCAGGCCAGCAGCGTGAGCTGCTGTGGCGCGAGCAGTGGCGAGTTGACCTCGAGCGTTGTGGTGTTCGTGCTCGCCAGGTACCCGCCGAACTTGCCCGATTCGGTTCCGAACCGCATCGTGTTCGCGGGACTCGTCAGGGCCAGGCCGTTCCCCGAGACGTCTTCGGTGTAATCGGTCCCGCCGGACGTGCTGGCTTCGTCGAGCGGCCACTGGGCGATCAGCGGCGGAGCTGCCTGAGCCGCGGCCACGTGGAGAGCACCCGCCGCGCCGGCCGCCAGCGCGAGCAGCAGCGCTGCGCGCTTCATTCCCTCACGGGTCGATCGAATGAAGCGTGTGCGTGTCAATGCCAGTGTCCCCCCAGGTTCTCTGTTCGCGGCCGACCAACGACTGTCCGGATGATTTGACAGCGATCGATCGTTTACAACGGGGTCGCACCGAAGGGTTTTGCGGGCGCGAGCGGTCGTGAAGCGGTCCCGGAACTACGATTGGCCCGTGTCAAGCGGAACGACTCGAGCGGGAACGACGTGACCAGGATGGACGACGACGCGAGCGTGCTCGAGCGCGAGGCGGAGCTGGCGGCGATCGCCGACGCGCTCGCGCCTGACCGCGCCGGGGCCGGCGGCAGGACGCTGCTGATCGAGGGCCCGGCCGGGATCGGCAAGACGACGCTGATCGCCGCCCTCGAGCGGATGGCGGAGCGGCACGGCTACAGGGTGCTCCGCGCGCGTGGCTCGGAGATCGAGCGCGACTTCGCCTTCGGGGTCGTCCGCCAGCTCTTCGGGGACGTGCTGCGCACGGCTGGGGAGGCAGAGCGGGGGCGGCTCCTTTCCGGCCCCGCCGCGCTCGCGGCCTCGATCTTCGGGGTCGCCGGCCCCACGATCGAGGCCGGGTCGGCCGAGGCCGCTCTCTACGGCCTCTACTGGTTCGCTGCGGCGCTGGCCGAAGCCGGACCGGTCGCGATCGTGCTCGACGACGCCCACTGGTGCGATGCGGCCTCGTTGCGCTTCATCGAGTACCTCGGGCGGCGCCTCGCGGGCGTGCCCCTGCTGATCGCCCTCGCCGCGCGGCCGGCCGAGCCCGGCGTGCAGACCGAGATGCTCGGCCGGATACGCGCCGAGCTGGAGCCGCGGGCGCTCAGCCCGTCGCTGCTCAGCGAGGGCGGCACGGCGACGATCGTCTGTGCGAGGCTCGGCGAGCGGACCCCGGCGCCGGTCCTCGACGCGTGCCATCGCGCGACCGGCGGCAACCCCCTGCTGATCGAGGAGCTCCTCGCCGAGCTCGACAGCGGCCAGGCTCCACCCTCGGCCGAGGCGATCGCCACGATGGGCCCGAAGCGGATCGCGGAGAGCCTGGTCGCCCGCGCGGGCTCGCTCGGCACGGAGGGGCCCGCGATCCTCCGGGCGCTGGCCGTCCTCGGCGATGGGAGCGAGCTGCGCGCGATCGGCCCGCTCGCGCAGACCGACCCGGCACGCGCGGCCGAGATCCTCGACGGCCTCGCCGCCGCCGCGATCCTCGACGACGGAGCGGACCATCGCTTCGCCCACCCGCTGCTCGGCGCGTCGATCTACGAGTCGATCCCGACCGCGACGCGAGGCGCCCTCCACGCGCGCGCGGCCGGGCTGCTCGGCGAGCTCGGCGCGCCGGCTGAGGAGGTCGCCGCGCACCTGCTCCGCTGCGAGCCGGGGAGCGTGGAGGGAGCGCTCGGGGTGCTCGAGCTCGCGGCGCGTCGGGCGAGCGAGACGGGCGCGCCGGACAGCGCGGCGACCTACCTGCGGCGCGCGCTCGGCGAGGCGATCGAACCGGCGCGCCGTGGCGAGCTCGTCCACAGGCTCGCCCGCGCCGAGGTCGCGCTGCGCGATCCGGCCTCGATCGCCCATCTCCAGGACGCCGCCCGGCTCGCGTCCGACCCGGGCCGCGCTCTGGACATCTTCCTCGAGCTCGCCGACGTGCTCGCGCTCGCCGGCCAGTGGGAGGCGGCGGGAGAGGCGATCGGCACCGCCCTCGCCGAGCTCGGCGACAGCGACCTCCCGGGGCTGCTCGACCTCGAGGCGGTGCGGGCCGCCTACTGGGGCTATGACCCCGCCACGCACGCCCGCTACGTGGCCGAGCGCCCGCGGCTGCTCGCCCTCGTCCGCGGCCGCGCCGACGTCGAGTCCCGCCAGCTGCGATGGGTGCTCGGGGCGCTCGGGGCGATCGATCGCATGGGTCGAGCCGAGATCCTCGAGTTGATCGGGCCGTTCTCGCGGGACTGGGCTGAGCGGCGGGGCGGCCGGGAGAGCTCGCTCGTGGCCCAGGCGATGATCGCGCTCTTGATCGTCGACGCTCCCGTCGCGGGCGATGGCATCGCCGTCGCGCTCCGCGATGTCGGACGGAGCGAGGGCTCGCTGTTCGCGATGCTGTCCGGGGTCGGCTACGCGGCCTCCCTCGACGCCCGTCGGGGCCGCCTGGACGCATCCGAGGCGAACGTCACCGTCACCTTCGAGCTGATGGCCGAGAACGAGCTCAGCCTGATGGCGCTGACGACGTTCCTGCACTTCTGCTTGGACACGATCGTCGAACGCCACGCCCTCGAGCAGATCGGCGCGCTCGTCGAGGAGCTCGAGATGCCGCCGGCCTTCGGACGGACGATGAGCGGCGCGATGGTGCTCGAGGTCCGGGCGGCGATGCGGATGACCCGCGGCGAGCGGGCCGGGGCGCTCGCCGACCTGCGCGCGGCCGAGGCGATCTACCGTCCCGTCGAGGCCGGCCCCAGGGTCAGCTCATGGCGCTCGCGGCTCGCCCTGTGCCTCCCGGCCGAGGAGCGGCCCGGGGCGCTCGCGCTCGCCGCGGAGGAGCTCGACCTAGCACGCGATCTCGAGTCGCCGCGCGCGGCGGGGGTCGCGCTGCGGGCGCTCGGCGTGATATCGGGTGGGGCAGAGGGGATCGAGCGTCTGCACGCCTCGGTCGAGGTGCTGCGCGCGGCCGGCGCGCCGCTGGAGCTCGCCCGCTCGCTGGCCGATCTCGGCGGCGCGCTGCGCCGGGCCAACAACCGCAGCGCTGGCAGGGATGTGCTGCGCGAGGCCCTCGACCTCGCCCAGCGCTGCGGTGCCGAGCGGCTCGAGGAACGGGTTGGCGAGGAGCTGCGGGTGGCCGGGGCGAAGCCCAGGAGGCGTGCGCTCTCGGGGCCCGGCTCGCTCACGCCCGCCGAGCGCAGGGTCGCGCTGATGGCGGCCGGCGGGGCGACGAACCGCGAGATCGCCCAGGCCCTGTTCGTCTCGCTGCGGACGGTCGAGATGCACCTCACGAACGCCTATCGCAAGCTCGGCGACTGCACCCGCGCGGAGCTCGCCGCGGTCCTCGGCGAGCCGGCGCCGGTGTATGCACTCGCCGGTGGCGATGACGGGCAATCTCCCTGAGCTGGACGTCGTGCCGGACGTGGACGCAGGCAAGAACCGTTACAGGGTCACGCGGGATCGACCATGGGGTCAGAACGTTCTCACCTTCGCCGGTGGTTGCCGGCACCGCTCGGCGTCGCGCTCGCGACGCTGGTCGCGCTGCTGGCGCAGGCACCTGCCGGCGCCGCCGCTGCGCCGCTGTCGATCGCGATATCAGGCAATCACTTCGTCAACGGCTCGGGCCAGACGATCCGGCTGCTCGGAGTCAACCATGCGAGCTTCGAGTACGCCTGCGAGGAGGGGTTCGGCTACGACGACGGCCACATGGACGACGCGGATGCGGCGGCGATCGCCTCGTGGAACGCCAACGCGGTGCGCGTTCCGCTGAACGAGGACTGCTGGCTGGGAATCAACGGGCAGCCGAACACGGGCCAGGGCGAACCGCTCACGCAGGCCGGCTACCAGCAGGTCGTCGAGAACTACGTGGCCGACCTGCACGCGCACGGCCTGTACGCGATCCTCGACCTGCACTGGAGCGCGCCCGCCGCCATGGTCGCCAACAGCCAGGAGCCGATGCCGGACGCGCACTCCCAGGCGTTCTGGGCGTCGGTCGCGCAGACGTTCAAGACCGACCCGGCGGTCGTCTTCGACCTCTTCAACGAGCCCTTCGATCCGACCGATCCCCGCTCGGGCGACGATCCTGCACCGCAGGACAAGGTCACCTGGGAATGCTGGGAGGAGGGCGGCTGCGACACGGCGGCCTACACCGAAAACGGCGGCGGCACGGTTCGCACGGGGAGCACCTATCAGGTGGTCGGAATGCAGACCCTCCTCGACACGATCCGCTCCGCCGGCGCCACGCAGCCGGTGATGGTCGGCGGTCTGGACTACGCCAACGATCTCAGCCAGTGGGTCGACCACGCGCCCGACGATCCGCGCAACCAGGAGGCCGCGTCGTTCCACAACTACATGGGCAAGTCATGTGACGACGAAGCCTGCTGGAACAGCGAGGTCGCGCCGGTCGCGGCCAACGTGCCGGTCGTCACCGGCGAGTTCGACGAGGACAACTTCACCGAGTCGAAATGCGCGAACAAGACCCCGTCGACGTTCGACCGGGACTACATGAACTGGGCCGACGCGCACGGCGTCGGATACCTGGCGTGGGGCTGGTGGGTGCTCGCCCAGCAGGAAAAGGACGACGCGGGGTGCAGTGCCTTCTACCTGCTCGAAGACTACGCGGGAACGCCCGCCGCGCCGAACGGTACGGCGCTGCGCGATCACCTGCTGACGCTCCCTCCTGGCGGCGTGACTTCGACCCCCGGCGGCGGGAACGCGCTCCCCGGCGCCGGCAACACGATCACCGCCGTCACGGGGATGGCCAACGCTCCGAGCGCCGGCCAGGGTACGCAGTCGCCGGTGACGCTGAAGATCCTCACGGAGATCGTCAAGCCGGGCGGGCGGAGCATCGGCTTCACATTGCGCTCGGCGCAGAGCTGCACCGGCGTGCTGACGGGCCAGACGGTGAGCAGCTACGCGGTGGCGAGCGCCAGGCGCAAGCGCCACCCGGTCTCGCTGGGAACCGTGCACTTCGCCCTGACGGCCGGCAAGGCCAAGACCGTCGTGCTCACGCTCTCGAGATCCTCACGGAAGCTGCTGGCCGCCCGGCGCACGCTGAAGGTGCAGTTCACGATCACCCTGACGAGCGCCGGGCACCGGACGACGGTCGTGCACCGCACGGTCACGCTGAAAGCGCCCGCCAAGCGTTAGCGATCGGCGCGCGCTCCTTGTGAGTAGACGGACTTCGGAATAGGAGCAATGCGATGAAGACACCGATCGCCAACCTCGAGGACTTCGCAGCGCTCGACCCGTTCTTCCAGATCATCCAAGAGGGCCTCGCCGGATTCGTCGAGGCGGACCACTTCTTCGACCTCCTCGCCGAGGACATCGTCACCGAATACGTAGTGACGGTCCCCGCTTATCCGCAGCGCGTCGAGGGCCGTGCCGCGGTCGCGGAGCTCTACCGACCGTACGGCACCAGGATGACGCTCGAGCGCTGCTTCGACCTCGCCGTCTACCACGACGCGGCCAAGGGCGTGGTCGTGCTCGAGTACGCCTCCGAGGGGCACGCCGTCGGGACGGGGAACCGCTACAGCAACCGCTTCATCTCGGTGCTGACGCTCCGCGACGGCGAGGTCGTCCACTGGCGCGACTACCTCAACCCGATCGCCGTCTTCGACGCACTCGGCTGGCCGGCGCGCTGACGGCGGAAGTGCTCGAGGATCAGGATGCTGACGAGCGGCGTCGCGAACCTGATCGGCATCGAGAAGCACACGGCTGCCCGCGTGGGCGCGCTCCGAGGTCATTCCGCCGCGGCCGCGGCGTGACGCAGCCGCTCGAGCCCGTCGAGGATCAGATCGAGTCCCCACGCGAACTCGACGGCGTTGTCGTACCCGGACTCGGAGAGCTTCGCGGCGATCTCGGCGAGGTGCGGGTAGTCCTCGAGCGCGCCGATCGTCGCGGCCCTCCGCCGCGCGGCTTCGCCGGCGCTGTCGGCGGTCTCGAACGCCGTATCGCGTTCCTGCAGGGCGAAGCCGTAGATGTAGGCGTCCTGGAGCGAGTACGCATGGATCGCCATCGCGAAGGAGAAGCCGGCCTTGCGCAGCCAGCCCATCACGGCGTCGTGGTTCCGCAGGTTCGCCGGCCCCGGACGCCGCGACTCCATCATCCCGATGGCCCAGCCGTGGCGCCCCAGCGCCGCGCGTGTCGAGGTCGCGCGGCGCCGCATCGCCGACCTCCAGTCGAGGTCCTCGGAGGGGAGCTCGATCTCGCCGAAGACGATGTCGACCATGCCGTCGAGCAGCTCGTCCTTGTTCGCGACGTGCTTGTAGAGCGCCATCGGCACGACGCCGAGCTCCTGTGCGAGCGCGCGCATGCTGAACGCCTCGAGCCCGGCGCCGTCGGCGAGGGCGACGGCCGTCTCGAGCACGCGCGCGCGGCTCAGCGGTTTCCGGGTAACGGACTTCTGCTCGGTCATCGGCCTTGACAAGTGTACAGCGTACACCTATAGTTCCGGGAACGAGTGTACGCCGTACACCTAACAGAGAGGCACCCGATGAACCCCGACGCGCCATATCCCGTCCAGTACTCGGTCGACTACCCCGATCGGCCGCTCAACCGTCTGACGACGTTCTTCCGCATCTTCACGGTGATCCCGATCGTGATCGTGCTCTCGCTGATCGAGGGCGGCGGCTATGCCTACGGCGGTGGGAGCAGGGCGGCCGGCGCCGTCGGCCTGGTCGTGCTGCCGACGCTGCTGTTGATCCTGTTCCGGCAGAAGTACCCGCGCTGGTGGTTCGACTGGAACCTCGAGCTGATGCGGTTCTCGGCCCGGGTCGGCGTCTACCTGGCGCTGATGGACGACAGCTATCCCTCGACCGACGAGCATCAGTCGGTGCATCTCGAGTTCCCCTACCCGGATGCGCGCGAGGACCTGAACCGCTGGCTGCCGCTGGTCAAGTGGCTGCTGGCGATCCCGCACTACGTGGTGCTGTTCTTCCTCTACATCGCCGCGTTCTTCGTCGTGATCGCCGCGTGGTTCGCGATCCTCTTCACCGGCCGCTTCCCGCGCGGGATGTTCGACTTCCTCGTCGGCGTCGGGCGCTGGACGAACCGGGTCGTCGCGTACGCGCACGTGCTCGTGACCGATCGCTACCCGCCGTTCAGCCTCGCCGCGTAGGTTCCTCGCGCCGGGCGCGTCCGACTACGCGCCCGGCGGCTGGTCGATCCGCAGAGGTTGCCGGACGGGTCGCGCACTGCACAGTCGCGCGTGCCCCACGGCTGATCGGTCGGCTCCTGGACGATCTCGACGCCCGCGGCGCGAAGCTTCTCGAAGGTCGGCGTCGAGGTCGTCGGTGTGGAAGTGGACGCCGTTGAGGGCGCCCTTGGCGAGCAGCGCGGCGAGCGCGTCGCCGTCGGCGGGGCTGCCGTTGAGGTAGTTCGTCAGGACGATCGCGACGCCGGGCTGGGAGGAGGCGCCGACGGTGATCCAGCGGAAGTCTCTCGCGGGCGACATCGTTGTGCAGCTCGAGGCCGAGCGTGTCGCGGTAGAAGGCGAGCGCGAGGTCGGGGTCATGGACGAGGACGAAGCATTGGGAGAGTGTGAGATTCATCCGATCAACGCTAGCGAGCCGCGGCGGCGCGGCGCTTCTTCGAGCCTTCTCGGCGTGCGGCTCGGACGGGTGAGGTCCTTGGCGATGCAGCCCGGCACGCTCGCGAGCGCGCTGTGGTCACGTGCCCGGTATGCCGTCGGCGTCTCGCCGACGAGCTCGGTGAAGCGCGCGCTGAACGAGCCGAGCGATGTGCAGCCGACCGCGAGGCAGACCTCGCTGACCGACATGTCGCCGCGGCGCAGCAGCGCCTTCGCTCGCTCGATGCGACGTGTCATCAGGTAGGCATACGGCGTCTCCCCGTACGCCGCGCGGAACTGCCGTGCGAAGTGTCCGCTCGACATCAGCGCGGCACGCGCGAGCGCGGCGACATCGAGCGGGCGCGCGTACTCGCGGTCCATCAGATCGCGCGCGCGGCGCAGGTGCGCGAGGTTGGCGAGCTGCTCCGACGACACGACGCCAGTCTAGGAGCGCCGGCAGGGGAGAAACCCGCTGTCACGGCGGGCCTCCCGACCTGCACGACTCGGATGCGTCGGCGCGTCGCGTGCGCCGCCGCTCAGCGCGTGATCCGGATGATCCGCTCCATCCCGAGCAGCGTGTGGCTGCGCCCGTCCTGCGTGTCCATGAAGCAGACCTCGACGTAGACGCCCGGCGCCGCCGTGATCGTCTCCTGCTGGTAGGCGCCCGGTGAGAGCGGGCCGGCGAACGACACCGGCGGTCCGGAGACGAGCTTTTCGAGTCCCTTTTCCCTGCCGGCGAGCAGCAGCTTGACGACGTTGCGGGCGACCTTGACGCTCTTCACCGGGAACACGTAGTTCATGTGCACGAGGAAGCCTTCGTTTTCGAAGCGCACGAGCTCGCCGTCGCGCAGCGTGCTCGGACCGCGGAAGCCGAACTCGATCGAGCGCACGGTCGCCTGCGCCGCCGGCAGCGCCGCCGGCGCTGCGGCGGGCGCGACGGTGAACGGCGCAACCTTCTTGGGGCCGCCTTCGCCGGCGAGTGCGAGCGCGAGGTACTGGCCCGGCTGCAGGCTCGTCTGCGTTTCGCCGGTTCCGCTCGCCGGCGCTTCCTGGTCGAACACGATCGAGCCGTACCTGCCGGCCGCGTTCGCGTCGGCGGACTTCTTCGTCGCGAGGAACGCTTCGACTTCGGCGACGCTCACGCCCGGCTTCAGCAGGAACAGGCCAGCGCTTGCTTCCTTCAGCCCGCTCGCGCTGACCGCGACGTTGACCGCGCCCGACTGCGGCGATCCGGTCACCGTCACGCCGCTCGCGCTCAGCGCCACGTGCAAGGTCGGCAGGGTCGAGGCGGCCGGCGCCGAGGAGGCGATCGTCGGAGGAACGATCAGAAGCCCGATTACAGCAATCAGACCGACAGTCGGGCGGGCGAGCTTGTTCATCATGTGGGCTCCTCCAGGAGAGTGGTTCGACAGCGAGATGCCTGCGGTCGCCCCGCGGGCATCGCCGCACGCTACCCGCGCTCGGGAATCCTCACATGGGCCGTTTTGCCTATTTTTCACGAATGGAACCGGGCTCGATCGATCGACGGCTCGGCATCGCGGCGTCCGAGCTGCTGGCGATGGGCGATCTCACCGAGCTTCGCGGGGGCGTGCTGCCGTTGCTCCGCGCGTTGATCCCGGCCGACATGGCCTCCTACAACGAGCTCTCGCGCGACCCGCCCGACGCGTTCGTGATCGGCGAGCCGCACGGCTCGCTCGGCAAGGTCACCCCCGAGCGTCGCCAGCGCTTCGCCGAGCTCATCTGGCAGAACCCGCTCGCCGCCCACCATGCGCGAACGGGCGATCCGTCAGCGACCCGGATGTCGGATTTCATCGGCCTGCGTGAGCTGCGTCGCCTGGAGCTCTACGACCTCTTCTACCGCGAAACGGGCACCGAGTACCAGATCGCCTTCACCGTTCCGAGCGATGGTCGCCTGATCGGCATCACCCTCAGCCGTCGCCAGCCGCGCGACTTCAGCGACGAGGATCGCGACCTACTCGAGCAGGTGCGCAGGCTGTTCGCGCCGCTGCACCGCAGCCTGTTCGACCGTGACCGCCTGCATGTCGTGCTCCGCGCGCTCGAGTCCGGCGACGGCGAGGCCGGGCCGCTCGCGGTGCTGCTCGTCCATCTGAGCGGCGCGCTCGAGCCGGCCCACGAGCAGGCCGAGCGCCTGCTGCACGCGATCGTCGAGGAGCGCGAGCCGCTTCAGGAGCTGCAGGATTGGGCCTGCGTGCAGCGCCTGCGGCGCGGCGCGATCCTGCCGGCCGCGCCGCTCGTGCTGACGCTGCGCTCGCGCGAGCTGGTCGCGCGCTATGTTCACGGCCGACCGGGCACGCTCGACGCGATCGCCCTGCACGCGAGCCCGCGCCCGACGCTCGAGGTGCTCTGCCGGCTCGGCCTGACGCCGCGCCAGGCCGGCGTGCTGCAACTGCTCTGGGAAGGCGCGAGCAACGCCGAGATCGCGCTCGCGCTGTCGCTCAGCGAGCACACCGTGCGCCATCACCTCGAGGAGGTCTACCGCCGGCTCGGCGTGCACTCGCGCGCCGCCGCCGCGAATCTCGCGGCGCAGGCGCTGCGCGCCGGCTGATCGACGCGTCTCTGGCATCCTGACGTCCGGAACGAGCCACGATGCGCGCCGCGATCCTCCACTCCGCCGGCGCCGACCCCGAGGTCGGCGCCTTCGACGACCCGACGGCCGGCGACGGCCGGGTCGTCGTCGAGGTCGCGGTCGCCGGCGTCAACCCGATCGACATCCGCCTCGCCTCCGGCCAGCTCGGCCAGCCGCGCACGCCGTCGGTCGTCGGCCTCGAGGGCGTCGGCACGCTCGCCGACGGCGTGCGCGTCTACTTCGGCGCATGCGTGTCGCCGTACGGCTCGTGGGCCGAGCGCACGCTGATCGACCCGGCTCGTGCGTACCCGGTCCCAGACGGGCTCGACGACGCGCTCGCCGTCGCGATCGGCATCGCCGGCATCGCCGCGTGGGCTCCGCTCGCGCACCACGCCAAGGTCCAGACGGGCGAGAGCGTGCTCGTGCTCGGCGCGAGCGGCAGCGTCGGCCGGATCGCCGTGCAGGCGGCGAAGCTGCTCGGCGCGGGGCGTGTCGTCGCCGCCGCGCGCGACGCCGAGGCGCTGCGCGAGGTCGAAGGCCTCGGCGCCGATCAGAGCGTCGTGCTCGGCGGCGAGGACGACGCGCAGGCGCTGAGGGATGCCGCGGCGGGCGGCTTCGACGTGATCATCGACCCGCTCTACGGCGCGCCCTTCGAAGCGGCGCTGCCCTCAGCCGCGCTCGGTGCGCGGATCGTCACGATCGGCGAATCCGCCGGCCCGACCGCGAGCGTCCCGTTTCGCGCGCTGCAGGGCCGCACGCACATCGGCCACGGCAGCGGCCTGCTGCCGGCCGCGCTCGCCCGCGACTCCTACGCGAAGCTCGCCGAGCACGCCGCCGCCGGGCGGATCGAGATCGAGATCGAGCGCTTCCCGCTCGAGCGCGCCGCCGACGCATGGCGCGCGCAGGCGCGCAGCCCGCGCCACAAGCTCGTCGTCGTGCCGTAGTCGGCCTGCCCGCCCACCGCCACGGCGCGTGGGCCTCAGCGGCGGCCGAGCCGGCGTCCGCTCTCGGTGTCGGGCGGCGTGTAGTTGAGCTCGTAGTGGTGATACAGGCTCGACTCGTCCGCCTGCGAGAGCTCCTCGCCGTGCAGCTCGATGTCCGGCGCCGCCTCGACCTGGCTCTTGTACACGGCCACCTGCAGCTCGTCCGGGCCGACTTTGATCCCGCCGAGCGGCACGAACGTCAGATGCCGGCCGATCAGGCCTTCCTTGACGGTCGCGAACTGGGGAACGTCGGTCTCGACGTCGACGTAGACGTCCTGCAGCTTGCCGATCTTCTCGCCCTCGACGTCCACGAGCATCTTGCCGTGCCACTCGGCCACGTTCCACTCCACCACCGGCTGATCCTCGTCGGTCATCGCTGCTTCTCCTGGCTCGCTGTCTTTCAGGCTTCTCAGGCGATGCTAGCTTGGCTCGGCGCGCCTCACGATTCGGAGAACGCCTTTCCCTCACTCGATCCGGCGGACGGGTTGCGGCGCACGACGAACCAGGCGATCGCCGCGGCCGCCGCGAGGATCGCGAGCGCCAGGTACGGGAACTCGCCGTAGGGGGAGGGCTGCCCGGGCTTGAACAGCTCGACGAACGGGACGACGAGGGTCAGCGCGCCGAGGATCGGCATCGCGACGTGCCGGAGCGCCGAGAACGACTCGCGGTGGCGGCGCCAGATGAAGACCGGCAGCGAGAGCGTCGTCAGCAGGTAGACGAACAGGATCACGATCGTGCCCATCGTCGAGCACTCGGCGTAGAGGCCGACCGGGTTCGTCGAGCCCGACTGCACGCCGATCGCATGCGCCGCCCACCAGACGGCGATGATCCCGAGCCCGCCGACCGCCATCGTCGCGAGCGCGTTGACCGGCGTGTCGAGCGGAGTGCGCAGACGGCCGAGCCAGGCCGGGAGCAGCCCCGAGCGGCCGCCGTCGTAGACCATCCGCGCCTGCGAGTTGACGCCGGAGACGAGCGTGGCGAGCACGGACACGATCCCGGCGATCCACGCGAGCACCGCAGCCCCGCCGAGGTACTTGTCGGCCATCGTCAGGAACGGGACAGACGAGCGGCCGATCGAGGAGACGTCGTAGTGGAAGCCGGTGACCGTCGAGTACGCGAACAGCACGAACAGCGCGGTGCCGATCGCGACCGACATATAGAGGGCTCGAGGGATCGTCCGCTTCGGGTCGCGGGCCTCCTCGGCGAGCGCCGGCCCGTTTTCCCAGCCGATGAACATGTACAGCGCGAGCGGGAACCCGGCGGACAGTCCCGCGAGGCCACCCGACAGGTGCGACCAGGAGAACGGCGCGCCTGAGAGGTCGGCGCGGCGGTCGAGCAGCACGACGATGCAGACCGCGACCATGATCAGCACCTGGACGAGGACGGCCAGCCCGACCGCCGCCGTCGAGAGCCTGACGCCGCGCGCCGTCAGCCAGATCGCCCCGACCGTGAGGATCAGGCTGAGCGGCTCCCACGCCGGATGCCACGAGGTGTAGTGAGCCAGCACCAGCGTCACCATGCCTCCGGACATCGTGAACACGCCCGCGATCGCGATCGTGAACCCGACCGCGACGAGCACGGCCGCGACGACGCCCGCGATCGCTCCGAGTGATGTCTCGATGTACGTGATGAAGCTCCCGGCCGACGGCTCCATCCGGCTGAACTCGGCCACCGCGAACGCCAGGAAGACGGTCGCCACGCCCGCGGCGAGGATCGTCAACGGCGCGGCGACACCCGCCGTCACGGCGATCACGCCGAACGCGAAGTAGAAGTCGATCCCAGGCCCGATGTTCGCGACGGTCGAAGCGGTCACGTCGGCCGTGCCCAGCTGGCCGGCCATCAGGTGATCGGTGCCCCCGCTCACCGGGCGATGCTCGGCCGGCGGCGTCTCGCCGGCTGACACCTGCCGACGGGCGGGTCGCTTCACGCACGGAAGAGTATGCGGCGGGAGGACGGCAACGGAGTAGCATCGTGGTATCGAGCAGCGAGCGAGCGAGCAGAGCGTGGACGATTCGGCGACGGATGCGATCGGCGCCGTCGTCCGACGGCTCGCCCGCCCGCACGCCTCCGGCGGGACCGTGATCGAGCGCTCCGTGATCATCGCCGAGGGCTCCGATTCGGGTGCGATCCTGAGCTGGATCTCCGCCCACCACGGCGTCGCGGATTCGACCGCGGCGACCGGCGCCGTGCGCAGCGCCGGACTGCATGGCTCACGGGTCGACGCCGCCGCCGGGACCGACGGCGGCCCGGCGCGTCGATTCGTGCTCCCGGCCGACGCCTTCGACTGAGCCGGCGCCCGCGCCGCCGCGAGCCTGCGCCGAGTCGAACCGCCAGCTCGCGGCTCGCCGATAAGCTCGAGAAGAGCGCCGATGACCGACGAGCGGAGATCGAACGACACGACATCGCGTGGCCCGCACGCCTCCTCGAAGCCGATGGGTTTCGGCATGGTGCTGCTCCGCTACGTCCTGCCCGCCACGGTCGTCGTCGCCGGCGCGATCGTCATGGCGCTCGGCAGCGAATCCGAGCTCGAGGGCGGCGCCGGCATCGCCGGTGCCGGCCTTGCGATCTTCGCGATGAACTGGCTGATCCGCGCCGCGACCGACGGCGACCGCGAGCGCGAGCGCGAGGAAGAGGCGCGCGAGTACTACGCCGCGCACGGTCTCTGGCCCGACGAAGTCGCCGCCCGCGACAGCGCCGCCCCGCCTGTCCCGTCTGTCGCGCCCGCTGTGCCCCCGCGCGTCGCGACGGCCACGCAACGCCGCCTCGATCGTCCGAGCAGGCCGCGCCCGCGCGGGTCCTCGCACGGCTGAGCCCCGACGCCCGACGTTCGAAGCCTCGCCTACGCTCCGCCGATGAGCGCGCCGCTTCCGAGCACAGCCCACGAGGCGCTCGCGGCGCTGCACGAGCGCGAGCTCGGTGCGACCGAGCTGATCGATGCCGCGATCGAGCGGATCGAGCGCTCGACGCTCGGCGCCGTCGAGCTGCTCGACGCCGACGGCGCGCGCGAGCAGGCGCGCGCGGCCGACGCCGCGCTCGCGCGCGGCGAGGCCGGGCCGCTCGCCGGCCTGCCGATCCTCGTCAAGGACGTCATCGACGTCGCCGGCCTGCCGACGCGCGGCGGCACCGCGCGCTGGCGGCGCGAGCCGGGACGCGACGCCGACTGCGTCGCCGCGCTGCGCGCCGCCGGCGCCGTCGTGCTCGGCAAGGGCCACACGAACGAGCTCGCGTTCGGCATCGACGGGCGCAACCCGCACCGGCCGCCGTGCCTGAACCCGCATGATGCGAGCCGGCTGCCCGGCGGATCGTCCTCGGGCCCGGCCGTCGCGCTCGCCGGCGGCCTCGTGCTCGGCGCGCTCGGCACCGACACGAGCGGCTCGATCCGCGTCCCGTCGGCGCTCTGCGGCGTCGCCGGCCTGCGCCCGTCCTACGGCCTGCTCTCGCGCCGCGGCGTGCTCCCGCTCGCGCCGTCCTACGACGTCGTCGGCCCGCTCGCGCCGTGCGTCGCCGACCTGCGCCCGCTGTTCGACGCGCTCGTGCGTGGCGCGCGCGCCGAGACGGCAGCGGCCGAGCCGGCGCCCGGCGGCGAGCCCTCCTCGGCGACGGCGCTCATGCGCGTCGCCGTGATCGAGGACCTGCTCGACCCATCGGTCTGCGAAGCGGCCGTCGCCGCTGCCGTTCGCGCCGCCGCAGGCGCCCTCGAACATGCCGGCGTCGCGATCGAGAGCGTCTCGGTCCCCGAGCTCGAGCACGCGCTCGCCGTCCATCGCGACGTGCAGGTCCCCGAGGCCGCCGCGTCGGTCCACGCGCTCGGCGTCCCCGAGGACGAGCTCGGCCCCGAAGTGCGCGAGCGCGTGCGGAGCGCGGCTCGGATCGCGCCCGCGCGACACGCCGAGGCGCTCCGCGGCCGCGCGCGCATCGCCGGCGCGCTCGACCGCGCGATGCCGCCCGCCGGCGCGCTGCTCGCGCCCGCCGCGCCGATCCCGGCGCCGCCGCGCGAGGCGTGCGAGTGGCGCTTTCGCTCGGGTAGCGTCCGCTCGATTCGCGAGACGCTGCTCTCGTGCACCGTCCCGCTGACCCAGCCGTCCGGGCCAGTCGTCGTCCTTCCTCTATCGACGACCCTCGACGGCCTGCCGATCGGAGCGCAGCTGCTCGCGCGTGCCGGACAGGACGTGCCGCTGCTCGACCTCGCCGCGCTGCTCGAGCGGGCCGCCTGAGCCGCCGCGGGCGAAGCTCCGCGCGCGCCTGCCGCGACACCTACCATCGTCAGCACGCGCCAAGCACGGCGCGCGCGCATGAAAGCACTCCACCGGCGCCCCCGCATAGCGACGCTCCTGTCGGTTCTGATCGCCGGCGGTACCGTCGTTGCGATCGCCGCCTCCGACAGCCCGCGCGCGCTGTGGCGGACGTTCGAGCAGATCCAGCCGATCTGGCTGCTCGCGGCCGTCGGCGTCGAGCTGATCGCCTACCTCGGCTACGCGCTCGCCTATCGCGCGACGATCGCCGCGACGAGCAGGCGCGGCATCTCGCTGATCCTCGCGATCCGGCTCGTCGTCGCCGGCTTCGGCCCGTTCATCCCGCTCGGCGGCTTCGCCTTCGATCGCCAGGCGCTGCGCGGCGTCAACGCGAGCCGCCGCACCGTGCGCCGCCAGGTGCTCGCGCTCGGCGTGATCGAGTACGGGCTGCTCGCGCCCGCCGCGTGCGTCTGCGCGCTGATCCTGCTGCTCGAATCGAACCGCGCGTCGCTCGCGCTGACGCTGCCGTGGGTGTTCGGCGTGCCGATCGGCTTCGCGCTCGCGTGGTGGGCGACGCAGCGCCACGTGCTCGACTGGTTCGAAGGCTCCGACGGGCGCGTCCGGCGCTCGATCGGCGAGCTGCTCGGCGGCTTCGAGGTCCTGCGCAAGGTCGTCCTGCGCCCGCTCGAGCGCCCGTGGGCGCTGCTCGGCATGGCCGTCTACTGGGCCGCCGAGATCGCCTGCCTCGCGTTCGCGCTGTTCTGCTTCGGCGTCGAGCTCTCGGCGCCCGCGCTCGTGCTCGCCTACGCGACCGGCTACGCCGCGAGCCGCCGCTCGCTGCCGCTCGGCGGCGCCGGCATCACCGAGGCGCTGCTCACGCTCGCATTGATCTGGGTGCACGTGCCCGCGACGTACGCGCTGCTCTCGGTCGTCGCCTACCGGCTCGTCAACTTCCTCGCGCCCGTGATCCCCGGCCTGCTCGTTCACTCCAAGCTCGCGCCGCTGCTCGAAGGCGCCGACATCGAGATCGCGTCGCCGAACGCGACCGCGCCCGGCTCGAGCACCTCGCAGTAGACGCCGAACGCGAGCGGTTCGGTCGTCGCCGCGTCGGCGCGGAACGAGCGCAGGAGGTCGAGCGTCGGCAGGTCGACGACGCCCGTCTCCGGGTCGCGGCTCGTCACGATGCAGCGCCCGACGTGCCCGCACATGCGCACGCGCGCCGCGCCGATCGCGAGCTCGCGCCCGAGCCACGCGTCCTCGGCGAACGCCGCGACGCCGTCGATCTCGACCGTCATGCGGAAGCGGCGCGCGTCGACGCTCGGCTCGCCGGCGACTTCCGCCAGGCGCGCGAGCGACGCCTGCGAGATCAGCGTCACCGCGCCCTCGGCGCCGCGGTCGACCGCCCGCGTGCCGTCGGCCGCGCGCACGAGCCGCAGCGCTTCGCCCGCGTGCTCTGAGATCGCCTGCGCGAACGGGCCGCGCACGAGCCGCGCGCGGCGCTCGCGCGAGAAGAAGCGCGTGTCGAGCTCCTCGCCCAGCTCCGTCGGCCCCGACACCGCGCGGCCGTCAGGCAGGCGCAGCGTCAGCGTCCCGCCGGAGGCGTCCTCGGCCAGCTCGGCGACGATCTCGCTGAGCGCGCCCGAGTGCTTGCCGTTGATCATCCTCCCGCGCTCGTCGATCAGGTAGAAGCAGCGGTCGCCGCGCGCGCCGCCGCGCTCGACCAGCACGCGCTCGCGGCGCGCGATCCGCAGCCCCTTGACCGGCGTCGTGCTCAGCGCCGTCACGCGCCCGAGCTCGCCCGCCGCCGGGCCGCTCATCTCAGTGCGCGTCGCGCTCGCCCGAGAGCAGCGCGAGCGCGTGCGCGAGCGGCTCGGCGAGCGCGTCGGCCGTCTGGTCGATCGCGGCCGGGTTGCCCGGGAAGTTGACGATCAGCGTCGCGCCGCGTGTGCCGGCGAGCGCGCGCGAGAGCATCCAGTTCGGCGTGTGTGCGCGCGAGGCCTCGCGCATCGCCTGCGCGATCCCCGGCGCCTCGCGCTCGAGCACCGCGCGCGTCGCCTCCGGCGTGACGTCGCTCGGCGACAGGCCCGTGCCGCCGCTCGTCAGCACGAGCGCGTAGCGCTCGACGTCGGTCCACTCGCGCAGGTGCGCCTCGATCAGCTCGCGATCGTCGGGCACGACCGCGCGCGCGGCGACGACCGCGCCGAGCCGTTCGGCGAGCGCCGCGAGGCGCGGGCCGCTCTCGTCCTCGCCGGCGCCGGCCGCCTTCGACGTGCTGATCGTCAGGACCGCCGCCGTGCGCACCGCCTCGAGCCAGCCTCGTCCTCCTCGGCGCGGCGGTAGTCGCTGCGCCCGCCGGTCTTCTCGAGCAGCACGACGTGCTCGATCTCGACGCCGCGCTCGATCCCCTTGACCATGTCGTAGACCGTCAGCGCGGCGACGGCGCACGCCGTCATCGCCTCCATCTCGACGCCCGTGCGGTCGACCGCACGCACCTCGCTGCTCAGCTCGACGACGCCCCGATCGACGTCGACGCTCGCGGCGACGTCGATGTAGCGTCAACGTGATCGGATGCGCGAGCGGGATCAGCAGGCCCGTGCTGCTTCGCCGCGCTGGATCCCCGCGAGCCGCGCCGTCGCCGAGCACCTCGCCCTTCGGCGCGTCGCCGGCGCGCGACGGCCGCCGCCGTCGCCGGCGACATGCGCACGCGCGCCCGCGCCCGCGCGACGCGCTCGCGCGCGTCCTTCGCGCCGACGTCGACCATCCGCGCGCGTCCGTCGTCGTCGACGTGCGTCAGCCGCGCTTCGCTCACGCGTCGCGCCCCTCAGACGCGCCGGCCGCGACCTCGGCGCCGGGGACGACGGCGCCCGGCGCGGGGGTGCCGGCGACGCGTCGCTCGGCGCCGCCGGCGTCGACCTCGACGCTTCCAGATCGGCGCCTCGGCCTTGATCCGGTCGATCGCTTCGCGCGCGCCGGCGAACGCTTCGTCGCGGTGCGGCGCCGAGACGGCGACGATCACGCTCGGCTCGCCGAGCGCGACGTCGCCGACGCGGTGCTCGGCGGCGATCGCGCAGAGCGACGTGAGCGCGGATGCACTCGCGCACGATCAGCGCGATCCGCTCGCGCGCCATCTCGACGTAGGCCTCGTACTCCAGCCGCGCGACCTCGCGCGTGACGCCGGCGAAGCGACGACCGCGCCGGCGCCGCGGATCGGAGACGAGCGCCGACAGCGCTCGCGAGGTCGAGCGGACGCTCGACGACGTCGACGTGTACGCGCGCCGCGCCGCCGCTGAGCGGCGGGATCAGCGCGAGCTCGTCGGCGGCGGCGAGCGGCGTCGCGGGCGTCGCGTAGTCGCGGTTGACGGCCATCTGCACGGGCAGGCGCGCGAGGACGCTCGCCGAGCGACGGCAGCCGCGACAGCTCGGCGAGCGCGTCGGCGACGGTCGCGCCGTCGGCGAGCTGCAGCTCGACCGGTCGCAGCCGGCGCGCTCGCGCAGGAGCGCGAACAGGCGGACGCTGACGGTCATCGGGCCTCCGCGTCGAACGCCGGCGCGAGCGCGGGACGCGCGCCGGGGAGCAGCTCGATCGCGACGCGCTCGCCGGCGCTCGCGACCGAGCGGCCTCGCGCGGCATGATCGCGAGCGCGTCGGCGCCGAGCATCGAGGTGAGCACGTGCGAGCCCTGCGCGCCGGTCGGCTCGGCGACCCAGCCGCGCTCGCTCGCGCGCAGCCGGCAGCGCACGGCTTGCGGCGCGGCCGGGCGCGCTTGGCGACGTCGCGCGCGAGCAGCGCGCGTCGTCCGCGCGGCGTCGGGCGAGCCGCCGGCGAGCGCGCGCAGCGCGGGGCGCGACGAACAGCATGAACGTGACCATCGCCGAGACGGGGTTGCCGGGCAGGCCGAAGACGAGCGTGCGCTCGCGCGTGCCGAACCACGTCGGCTTGCCGGGCTTCAGCGCGACGCCCCAGAAGCGCTCGACGACGCCGAGCTCGGCGAGCGTCGGGCGGACGTGGTCGTGCTCGCCGACGGAGACGCCGCCGCAGATGACGACGACGTCGGCGGTCTCGAGCGCGCGCGAGATCGCTGTCGGCGGTCGCGCGCGGTTCGTCGCGGATCGTGCTCGTCAGGCCGACCTGCGCGCCGACGCTCGCGCGCGAGCGCCGGCACGCGAGTAGGAGCTCGAGTTGTAGATCGCGCCGGGCGGCAGCTCGCGTCCGGGCGCGAAGAGCTCGTCGCCGGTCGTCAGCACGGCGACGCGCGGGCGCGCGAAGCACCTGATCTCGCCATACCCGAGCGACGCGAGCACGCCGAGCGTGCGCCGGGCCGAGCGAGGTCCCGGCCGCGAGCACGAGCTGACCGGCGCCGATGTCCTCGCCGGCGCGGCGCACGTCGTTGCCGGCGGCGACGGCGGCGAGCACGTCGACGTGGCCGTCGCGCGCGCTCGTGCGCTCGACGCGGGACGACGGCGTCGGCGCCCTCCGGCAGCACCGCGCCGGTCGAGATCGCGATCGCCTCGCCGTCGCCGAGCGCACGGCTCGCGGGGTGCCCGGCGCGCGACTCGCCGACGACGCTCGAGGCGCGCCGGGCGCTGCTCGCCGGCGTCGCGAACGTCGGCGCAGCGCAGCGCGAAGCCGTCCATCGCCGAGCTGTCGAACGGCGGCACGGGCGCAACGCTGCGCGCGTCCTCGGCGAGCACGCGGCCGAGCGCGTCGGCGAGCCGACTCGCTCTCGTAGGTCAGCGGCTGCGCGCATTCGAGCACGATCGCGCCTGCGCCTCGTCGAGCTCGATCAGCTGCGCGGCCATGAGCCAGAGCGTAGCCTTACTGGTACGCGGGGTATGTGGATCGTCGAGATGCATTGCGATCGATTCGATGGATCGACGCGCTGCGCGACCTGCGCGTGTCGGTCACCGACCGCTGCAACCTGCGCTGCCCCTACTGCATGCCGCGCGAGGTCTTCGGCGAGCGGCACCGCGTTCCTGCGATCGCTCGGAGCTGCTTGACGTTCGAGGAGATCGCGCGCGTCGTCGCGATCGTCGCGAGGCAGGGCGTGCGCAAGGTCCGCCTGACCGGCGGCGAGCCGCTGCTGCGCCGCGAGCTCGACGCGCCTCGTCGCGATGCTCGCGCCGATCGACGGCATCGAGGAGATCGCGCTCACGACCAACGGCACGCGTGCTCGCGGCGCAAGCGCGAGCGGCTCGCGAGCGCCGGCCTCGACCGCGTGACGGTCAGCCTCGACGCGCTCGACGAGGAGGTCTTCCAGCTCGATGAGCGACACGCGCGTGCCGCTCGCGCGCGTGCTCGAGGGGATCGACGCCGCGCAGGCGGCCGGCCTCTCGCCGGTGAAGGTCAACATGGTCGTCCGGCGCGGCGTCAACGACCACTGCGTGCTCGCGATGGCCGAGCACTTCCGCGAGCGCGCCGCAGGTCCTGCGCTTCATCGAGTACATGGACGTCGGCGCGAGCAACGGCTGGCGCCTGGAGGAGGTCGTGCCGGCCGCCGAGATCCTCGCGCGCGATCGACGCGCGCTGGCCGCTTGCGCAACTCGCCGCCGCGCCGCGACGGCGAGGTCGCCGCGCGCTGGGCCTACCGCGACGGCGCCGGCGAGATCGGCGTGATCTCCTCGGTCAGCCGAGCCGTTCTGCGGCGGCTGCACGCGCGCGCGGCTGTCGGCCGACGGCAAGCTCTACACGTGCCTGTTCGCGAGCGCGGGCACGACCTGCGCGCGCTGCTGCGCGGCGGCGCGAGCGACGCCGAGATCGCGGCGCGCGTGCGCGCGATCTGGGGCGCGCGCGCCGACCGCTACTCGCAGGCTGCGCGCCGCGCGCCCGGCGCCGCGCCCCGAGCGCGTCGAGATGTCCTACATCGGCGGCTGAGCCGAGGGCGCCGAGGGGCTCGCGGCGACCGTCGCCGGCGCGCGCGGCCCGGCGAGCGGCCAGACGGAGATCACCTCGGGCGCGAGCGCGACGCGCACGGCGGCGCCGGCGCGCACGTCCACGCGCGCGAGCGTGCGCAGCGTCAGCTCGAGCGCGCCGTCGAGCGCGATCGTCAGCTCGCGCACGCAGCCGAGGTCGGCGTCGTCGAGCGACGATCGCCTCGTAGCGCCCGTCGGGCTCGAGCGGATGTCGCTCGGGACGCACGCACCAGGCGACCGCGGCGCCGTCGGCGAGCGCCCGGTGCCGGCGGCGTCGAGCTCGGCGCCGGCGCTGCGCGATCCGGTCCGGCGCGACGACGACGCCGCGGTGGGCGTTGGCGATGCCGAGCAGCGCCGCGACGTGCGGCGAGGCGGGCGCGCGGAAGACCTGCCGCGCGCGCGCCGGCCTGCAGCACGCGCCCGTCGTCGAGCACGATGCATCTCGTCGGCGAGCAGCGCGGCCTCCTCGGGGTCGTGCGTGACGAGCACCGTCGCTGAGTCTCGTGCTCGCGCTGCAGGCGGCGCAGCTCGCGGCGCAGCCGGTCGCGCACGGGCGCGTCGAGGCCGGTGAACGGCTCGTCGAGCAGCAGCACGCGGGGTCGACGGCGAGCGCGCGCGCGAGCGCGACGCGCCGCTGCTGGCCGCCGGAGAGCTCGTCGGGGTAGCGGTCCTCGAGGCCCGCGCAGGCCGAGCCGCTCGATCCACCAGGCCGCGAGCGCCGGCTGCGCGCGCGCGCCGAAGGTGACCTGGCGCCAGACGTTGCGGCGCGGCAGCAGCGCCGCGCTGCTGCGGCACGTAGCCGAGCCGCGCCGCTCGGCCGGGCAGCGCGTCGAGCGCCCGCGCGCCGAGCCGCACGCGCGCCGCCGCGCGTCGGCGCGGTCAGCCCGGCGAGCAGCCGCAGCGTGAGCGTCTTGCCGGCGCCCGGAGGGCCCGAGCAGCGCGAGGCGCGGGCTGCGCGCGCGTGCGCGACATCGAGCGAGAAGCCGCCGAGGCGCTTGGCGAGCGCGAAGTCGAGCGCGGCCGTCCGCGCCGGTGCCCGATCGAGCGCGGGCGCTGGCGCGGGCGGTGCGACTTGGCGGCGCGCGACGGCGGCGCGAGCGCGGCAGCGGCAGCTCGACGACCAGCAGCACGGCGAGCGCCGCGGCGAGCGCGACGCGCGATCGGCAGCATCGTCGCGGGCAGGCCGGTCGCGTCGAACTGCACGAAGGTGAGCACGGGCAGCGAGTAGGGGTGGTAGGCGAGGATCACGGTCGCGCCGAACTCGCCGAAGGCGCGCAGCCAGGCGAGCAGCAGGCCGGCGGCGATCCCGGGCAGCGCCGCCGGCACGGCGACGCGCGCAGAAGCGCGCGAGGCGGCCGTGGCCGAGCGTCGCGGCGACGTCCTCGAGCGCCGGGTCGACGGCGGCGAAGGCCGCGCGCGCGGCGATCACCAGGAACGGCGCGGCGACGAACGTCTGCGCGAGCACGATCCCGACGCGCGTTTCGGTCAGCTCGCCCGCCGAACAGCTCGCCGAGCGCGCGTGCGGGGGCCGAGCACGTAGAGCAGCAGCAGCCCGCTCATCAGCGGCGGCAGCGCGAGCGGCAGCGCGACGAGCGCCGTCAGCACGCGCGCCCGGCGACGCCGCGCGCGCGCGCGAGCACGTAGGCGAGCGGCGTGCCGAGCAGCGCGATCACGCGCGGCCGCGATCGTCGCGCGTGAGCAGCGAGGTGACGAGCGCCGCGCCGAGCCCCGGCGCGGAGGAGACGCCGCCGCCGCAGGCGCACGACGAAGGCGACGATCGGCGCGAGCAGGTACAGCGCGAGCAGCCCGCCGAGCCACGGCAGCGGGCTGCTCGCGCCGGCCGGCGCGCATGCCGCCCGCCTCGCCTCAGCCGCGCGCCCGACGAGCTGCGCGCAGGCTCGCGGGCACGCCGACACGCGCTGCCCGAGAACTGTCGGCTTCAGCGGGTTGAGCCCGTTGCGCTTGAGCGTGACGCTGCGCTGCGCAGTTCAGCAGGTAGCGCACGAGCGCGGCGGCGCCGGCGGGTTCGGGCGCGCGGTTGAGGATCGTCACGGTGTAGAGCGGCGTACTTGTAGACCGGCGTCGAGGCTGACGGTCGGGAGGTGCGCCGCGGCGGCCTCGACGGCGTAGAAGAAGCCGGCGTCGAGCTGGCCCGACTGCAGCCGCCCGACGAGCGCCGTCTCGGGGTAGACCGGGAACGAGTCCGAGCGCCGTCTTCAGCGCGGGGTCGTGCAGCTTGCGCGCGGCGTTGTCGACCGCTTCGACGGTCAGCACGCCCTTCGGGTCGAGCTTCGGGTCGGTGCGCCCGACGAGGATGCCCGGCTGCGTGAGCACCTCGTACCACGGCTTGCCTGCGCGCGAGCTCGCTTGCCGAACTTGCTGCTCGGGTTGTAGCCGAGCATCAGCGGCGAGGCCGCGAAGGTCGAGTACCAGGAGACCCAGCTCGCCGTTGGCGCGCTCCCTCGAGCGCGCTGTCGGCGGCCGCCGCCGCGCTGACGAACACGTCGCCCTGGCGCACGCCGCCCTTGATCTCCGAGGCGAGCTTCGGTCGAGCCGCCGCCGAAGCCCGTGAAGCCGTAGCCGGTCGCCTTCTCGAACGCCGGGCCGAAGTCGTGTTCCATGTAGTTCACGAGCGAGCCGGCGTAGAACAGCGTCGCGACCGTCCCTTGCTCGGCCGCGCGCGCCGGGCGCGCGGCGCCGACGCCGCCGCGCCGCGCGCGCGCGCCGCCGAGGCCGACGCGAGCGCCGCCAGGGCGAGCGCGCCCGCTCCCGCGCTGCCGTCCGCCGCGCTCGCGCGCGCAGCGTGCCGTCTCACGTCGACTCCGCTTCCGCGACGTCATGCGTCGCGCTCGATCATCACCGAGGTCGCCTTCACGAACGCCGTCGCCTTCACGCCCGGCGCGAGTCCGAGCTCCGCCACCGAGTCGCGCGTGATCGCGGCGGTGATCGAGGAACGGGCCGGCCTCGAGCTCGACGAGCGCCATCACGCCGTCGACCTCGACCGAGCGGACGGTGCCGGCGAAGCGGTTGCGCGCCGAGCCGCGCGTGCCGGTGCGGTGGCGTCGGGGCGCGCGGTCAGGCGGCGGACCTCCGCCTCGGAGACGCGCCGGCGGTTGCGCTCGTCGCGGCTGCGTGCGCAGCTTGCCGGCGCGATCCCAGCGGCGCAGCGTGTCGGCGCTGACGCCGAGCGCCTTCGCCGCTTCGCCGAGCGACAGGTCGCGCGCCACTGCCTAAGCATTGCATAGGCATAGCGCAAAGCGCGCGCGGGCGGCCGGCTCGCGCCCGATCGGCGGCGGCCGGGCGCGGCGCGACGGCGCCTGTTAGAACGTTTCGATGGCACCGATCTCGCGTGGCTTTCACGGTCGCCGGCGCGACGTCGATCCGGCGCGCGTCCCGCCGGGGCAGTACGTCGTCGAGGACTTCCCGGTGCTGTCGGCCGGACCGACGCCGCGCACGCAGCTCGATCGCTGGAGCTTCCAGATCGGCGGCGAGCTCGCCGCGCCGGTCTCGTGGAGCTGGGAGGAGTTCCGGGCGCTGCCGGCCGAGACGTTCACGGTCGACATCCACTGCGTCACGAAGTGGTCGAAGCTCGGCACGAGCTGGACGCGGCGTCGCGCTCGACACGCTGCTCGCGGGCGTCGAGACCGACGCGGCCTACTTCACGGCGTTCTGCGACGGCGGCTACACGACGAACCTCGCGCTCGCCGACGTCACCGGCGGGCAGGCGTGGGTCGCCTACGAGTTCGACGGCGCGCCGCTCGATCCCGAGCATGGCGGGCCGGCGCGGCTGCTCGTGCCGCATCTGTACTTCTGGAAGAGCGCGAAGTGGGTCCGCGGGCTGACGCTGACGCGCGAGGACGTACCCGGCTTCTGGGAGGCCGCCGGCTACAACAACCACGGCGACCCGTGGAAGGAACAGCGCTATTGGGGGGACTGACCGAGGAGCAGCCGCTGCGGGCGCCGAGCCGCTGGCACACCGTCTCGGCGAGGGAGGTGCGCGTCGAGACGCCGCGCGCGAAGACGATCGTGATCGACGACGCCGCGTGGCCGGGGCACGCGGCCGGCCAGCACCTCGACGTCCGCCTGACGGCCGACGACGGCTACCAGGCGCAGCGCTCCTACTCGATCGCCTCGGCGCCGGAGGAACCGCTCGCGCTGACCGTCGAGCGGATCGACGACGGCGAGGTCTCGCCCTACTTCACAGAGGAGCTGCGCGCCGGCGACGAGTTCGAGGTGCGCGGCCCGATCGGCGGCCACTTCACGTGGCGCACACAGGACGGCGGCCCGCTGCTGCTGCTCGGCGGCGGCTCGGGGCTCGTGCCGCTGATGGCGATAGTCCGCCACCGCGTCGCGTCTCGCGACGACTCCGATGTGCGCCTGCTCGTCTCGAGCCGCAGCATGCCGGACCTGCTCTACGAACGCGAGCTCGCGCGCGTCGCGATGCTGCCGGGGATCGACGTGCAGATCACGCTGACGCGCTCGCAGCCGCTCGGCTGGAGCGGGTTCGCGCGGCGCGTCGACAGCGAGATGCTGAGCGAGCTCGGGCCGGCGCCGAGCGCGCGACCGCGGATCTTCGTCTGCGGGCCGACGGCGTTCGTCGAGCACGTCGCCGACGCGCTCGTCGCGCTCGGACACGCGCCTGAGGCGATCCACACCGAGCGCTTCGGGCCGAGCGGGCCGGGCGAGCCCGGCGCCGCCTGAGCGCCGGCGTGAGCGCGCGCCCGGCGATCGTCGCGGTGCTCGCCGGCGGCAGCGGCGAGCGGATCGGTGGCGCCAAGCCGACGCGGCCGCTCGCGGGCCGCGCGCTGATCTCCTACGTGCTCGCGGCCGCGCGCGAGGCGGACCTGGAGACGGTCGTCGTCGCCAAGCGCGACACCTCGCTGCCGCCTGTGCGCGAGCACGTGATCGAGGAGCCCGACGAGCCGCGCCACCCGCTGTGCGGCGCGCTCGCGGCGCTCGACTACGCCGGCCGGGGCGAGGGCGGCGGCGCGGTCGTGCTCGTCGCCTGCGACATGCCGTTCCTGACGGGCGCGCTGCTGCGCGCGCTCGCCGAGGGCGACGGTGCGGCGCTCGTCGAGGTCGGCGGCCGCGTGCAGCCGCTGCCGGCGCGCTGCGAGGTGGCGCACGCGCCGACCCTGCGCGAGGCGCTCGCGGCGCAGGCGCCGCTGCGCACGACGTTCGCGAAGCTCGCGCCGCGCGTGATCGACGAGCGCTCGCTGCGCGTGTTCGGCGACCCGCGGCGCCTGTGCTTCTCGGTCAACAGCCCCGAAGATCTCGCGCGCGCGGAGCGCTGGCTCGCGGCGGCGCCCGGCGGCGGGAGCGCCTAGGGCTCGGGCGGGCTGACCGGCGCGATCGCGGCCGCCGCCGCGCGCAACTCGTCGAGCGAGAGCTGCGAGCGCCCGGCGATCCAGCACGCGAGCGGCGCGGCCGTCCGTTCGGAGGCGTGCGCTGCGGTCCCGGCGAGGTCGAGCAGGTCCCTGATCTCCTCGACGCCCGGCGCGGCGACGCCGGCCTCGCGCGCGAACGCGGCGATCCACTCGTCCCTGGTCATCGTCGCGACAGCCTAGCCACCGGCTCGGTTCTCGCGCTCGGTTCGGGGTAAAACTAGAGCGTGGCTTCGCGCGCGCATCTGAACGGGCTGCTCGCCGGCTGGCCGCTGCTGCGCCAGCTGCGCGGTGCGGATTCCCTCGGCCGCGGTGCCGCGGTCAAGTCGGCGGCGAGCGACTCGCTGCGCGCGCGCACGGTCGACGCCGACCGCGTCGTCAAGTCGGTCTGCCCGTACTGCGCCGTCGGCTGCGCGCAGAACGTCTACGTCAAGGACGGCCGGGTGGTGCAGATCGAGGGCGACCCCGACGCGCCCCACAGCCGCGGGCGGCTGTGCCCGAAGGGCTCGGCGACGCTGCAGCTGACGACCGGCTCCTCGCGCGAGCAGCACGTCCTCTACCGCCGCCCGTACGCGACGCGAGTGGGAGCGGCTGGACCTCGAGCACGGCGATGGAGATGGTCGCCGAGAAATTCGTGCGCACGCGCGCGCGAGGGCTGGGAGTGGGAGCGCGACGGGCGCGCGCACGCGCCGCAGCATGAGCATCGCGGCGCTCGGCGGCGCGACGCTCGACAACGAGGAGAACTACCTGATCAAGAAGCTCCTGACGGCGCTCGGGGATCGTGCAGATCGAGAACCAGGCGCGCGTCTGCCACAGCTCGACCGTCGTCGGCCTCGGCACGTCGTTCGGCCGCGGCGCCTCGACGCACGCTGCCGGGCGACCTGCAGAACTCCGACCTGATCGTGCTCGAGGGCTCGAACATGGCCGAGGCGCACCCGGTCGCCTTCCAGTGGGTGATGGAGGCGAAGGCGCGCGGAGCGACCGTGATCCACGTCGACCCGCACTACAGCCGCACGAGCGCGCTCGCCGACATGTTCGTGCCGCTGCGCGCCGGCACCGATATCGCCTTCCTCGGCGGCATCATCAACCACGTGCTCGGCACCGAATCGGACTTCCGCGAGTACGTGCTCGCCTACACGAACGCGCCGACGATCGTCGGCGAGGAGTTCGAGGACGCCGGCGCCGACGGCCTGTTCTCCGGCTTCGACCCGAGGGCAGGCGCGGCTACGACTCATCGAGCTGGCAGTACGAGGGCGCGCTCGTCGCCGCCGCCGCCGGGCAGCGCGACCAGGAGGGCGACGAGACCGAGCGCCGTCCGGCGGCGAGCGGCGAGGCGCGGCGAGGCGCGGGGCGCCAGCCGAAGCTCGACATGACGCTCCAGCACCCGCGCTGCGTCTGGCAGATCCTCAAGCGCCACTACGCGCAGCTACACGCCGGAGATGGTCGAGCGCGTCTGCGGCGTGCCGCAGGAGCTGTTCGCGAAGGTCTGCGAGCTGTTCGTCGAGAACTCCGGGCGCGAGCGCACGACGGCGTTCGTGCACGGCGTCGGCTGGACGCAGCACACGATCGGCTCGCAGTACATCCGCGCGGCGTCGATCCTGCAGCTGCTGCTCGGCAACATCGGCCGGCCCGGTGGCGGCGTGATGGCGATGCGCGGGCACGCGTCGATCCAGGGCTCGAGCGACATCCCGACGCTGTTCGACACGCTGCCCGGCTACATCCCGATGCCGCATGCCCGCCGGCACGAGGATCTCGAGGAGTACATCGCCGGCTCGCTCGGCCAGGCGCGGCTACTGGGGCAACATGCGCGACTACATGGTCAGCCTGCTGAAGGCCTGGTGGGGCGAGGCCGCGACCGCCGAGAACGACTTCTGCTTCGACTACCTGCCGCGCCTGACCGGCAGCCACGGCACCTACGACACCGTGATGGAGCAGATCAAGGGCAACGTCAAGGGCTACTTCCTGTTCGGGCAGAACCCGGCGGTCGGCTCGGCCAACACCCGCATGCAGCGACTCGGCATGGCGAAGCTCGACTGGCTCGTCGTGCGCGACTTCTCGCTGATCGAGTAGCGCGACGTGGTGGAAGGACGGGCCCGGAGATCGAGTCCGGCGAGATGCGCACCGAGGACATCGCCACGGAGGTGTTCTTCTTCCCCGCGGCCGCGCACATCGAGAAGGACGGGACGTTCACGAACACGCAGCGGATGGTGCAGTGGCACCACAAGGCGCAGGAGCCGCGAGGGCGAGCAGCGCAGCGATCTGTGGTTCATGTACCACCTCGGGCAGGCGCGATCCGCGAGCGGCTGGCCGGGTCGGCCGACGAGATGCGACCGGCCGGTGCTCGAGCTCACCTGGGACTACCCGACGGCGGGCGAGCACGACGAGCCGAGCGCCGAGGCGGTGCTGCCGGAGATCAACGGGCCGCGACGCCGACGGGCGAGCTGATCTCCGAGCTACACGCAGCTGAAGGACGACGGCTCGACCTCGTGCGGCTGCTGGATCTACTGCGGCTGCTACGCCGACGGCGTCAACCAGACGGCGCGGCGCAAGCCGACGCGAGCAGCAGAACTGGACCGGCGGCGAGTGGGCGCTGGGCGTGGCCGGCGAACCGGCGGATCCTCTACAACCGCGCCTCGGCCGACCCCGAGGGCAGGCCGTGGAGCGAGCGCAAGGCGCTCGTCTGGTGGGACGCAGGGCAGAGCGCGGTGGACCGGGCACGACACGCCGGACTTCGAGGCCGACAAGCCGCCCGACTACCGCCCGCCGGAGGGCGCCGAGGGGCCCGCGGCGATCGCCGGCGACGACGCCGTTCATCATGCAGGCCGACGGGCGCGGCTGGCTGTACGCGCCGGCCGGCGTCGCCGACGGCCCGCTGCCGACGCACTACGAGCCGCAGGACTCGCCGGTGGCGAACACCGTCTATCCCGAGCGCCAGCGCAACCCGGCGCGCCAGGTCTTCGAGCACGAGGACAACCGCTACCACCCCGACCCGCGACGAGCCGGGCGCGGAGGTCTACCCGATCGTCGTCACCACCTACCGCCTGACCGAGCACTTCACCGCCGGCGGCATGTCGCGCTGGACGCCGTACCTCGCCGAGCTGCAGCCCGAGTTCTTCTGCGAGGTCTCGCCGGAGCTCGCGCGTGAGCGCGGCCTCGAGCACGCCGGCTGGGCGACGCTCGTCAGCGCGCGCGGCTGCAGTCGAGGCGCGCGTGATGGTGACCGATCGGATGACGCCGCTGCAGATGGGTCCACCGAGCCCGCACCGTCCACCAGATCGGGATGCCCTACCACTGGGGCCCGAACGGCTACGCCAAAGGCGACTCGATGAACGAGCTCTCCTCGATGTCGCTCGACCCGAGCTCGCACATCCAGGAGGTCAAGGCGCTCACGCGTCGAGATCGGCCCCGGCCGGCGCCCGCGCGGCGCGGCGCGCCAGGAGCTCGTGCGCGAGTACCGGCGAGCGCGCGGGCATCACCGCCGAGACGGGGATGGCACCGTGAGCGCCGAGGCGGGCTCGGCGAACGGCTCGCACGACGGCGTGCTGAACGTCCTGCTCGGCGGCGGCGATCCGGCGGGTGGCGCCGGCTGGAGCGAGCACCCGCCGCGGATGGGCTTCTTCACCGACACCTCGCTGTGCATCGGCTGCAAGGCGTGCGAGGTCGCCTGCAAGGAGTGGAACCAGGTGCCCGAGGACGGGCTCGACTGGACGGGGCGGTCGCACGACAACACCGGCGGCCTCAGCGCCGACACCTGGCGCCACGTCGCGTTCATCGAGCAGCGTGTCAAGCCGGGCGAGCACCAGGCGAACTTCCAGCGCGCGCCGGCCGCCGGCGAGGAGGATCGCGAGGGCTTCCGCTGGCTGATGGCCTCGGACGTCTGCAAGCACTGCACGCACGCCGCGTGTCTCGACGTCTGCCCGACCGGCGCGCTGTTCCGCACCGAGTTCGGCACGGTCGTCGTGCAGCAGGACGTCTGCAACGGATGCGGCTACTGCGTGCCGGCGTGCCCGTACGGCGTGATCGACAAACGCGAGGGCGACGGGCGCGTGTTCAAGTGCACGCTCTGCTACGACCGCCTCGGCGCCGGGCAGGAACCGGCGTGCGCGAAGGCCTGCCCGACCGACTCGATCCAGTTCGGCGAGCTCGACGAGCTGCGCGAGCGCGCCGCCGGGCGCGTCGAGCACCTGCACGAGGCGGGACTCGTCGAGGCGCGGCTGTACGGCGAGGACCCCGACGACGGCGTCGGCGGCGACGGCGCGTTCTTCCTGCTGCTCGACGAGCCCGAGGTCTACGGGCTGCCGCCCGATCCGCTCGCGACGACGCACGACCTGCCGCGGATGTGGCGCAACGTCGCGCTCGCCGCCGGCGCGCTCGTCGCCGGCGCCGTCACGGCGTTCGCCGGGACGCGGCGATGAGCAAGCTCGGCGGAGCGTGGCGATGAGCGCGACCGCGGGGCGGCGCAAGGGGGCCAGGCGCGAGCGCCCGACCTCCTACTACGGGCGGCCGATCGTCAAGCAGCCGACGTGGCAGGCGCTCGACATCGCCGGCTACCTGTTCCTCGGCGGGCTCGCCGGCGCCTCCTCGGTCGCGGCGGCGGGCGCGCAGCTGACCGGTCGACCCGGCCTCGCGCGCCCGCTGAAGCTCGGCGCGGCCGGCGCGATCCACGTGTCGCTGGTCGCGCTCGTCCACGACCTCGGGCGCCCGGCGCGCTTCCTCAACATGCTGCGCGTGTTCAAGCCGACCTCGCCGATGAGCGTCGGCGTCTGGGTGCTCACCGCGTACGCGCCCGCCGCGACGGCCGCCGCCGCCGGCGAGCTGCTCGGCGGGAGCGCGCTCGCGCGACGTGTGCCGCTGCGCGCGCTCGCCGGCGCCGGGACCGCCGGCGCGGCGCTGCTCGGCCCGGCGGTCGCCTCCTACACGGCCGCGCTGATCGCGAACACGGCGACGCCGGCCTGGCACGAGGGCCACCGCGAGATGCCGTTCGTGTTCGTCGGCTCGGCCGCGAGCGCCGCAGCGGGATTGGGATTGCTCGGCGCGCCGCTCGCCGAGAACGGCCCCGCCGTACGGCTCGCCGTGATCGGCGCGACGGCCGAGATGACGGCCGTGAGGGTGCTCGAGCGCCGCATCGGGGTCGTCGCCGAGAACTACCACCATGGCCGCGCTGGCAGGCTGATGCGAGCCGCGGAGGCGCTGACGGTCGCCGGCGTCGCCGGCGCGCTGACGCTCGGCCGCCGCAGCCGGCTCGGCGCGGCGCTGAGCGGCGCGGCGCTGCTCGCGGCCTCGGCGTGCGCGCGCTTCGGGATCTTCGAGGCCGGCCGGCAGTCGGCGGCGGACCCGCGCTACACGGTGCAGCCGCAGCGCGAACGGCTCGCGCGCGAAGGACGATGAGCGTCGCGCGCGACGCGTCGCCGGCCGGCGTGCTCCCGGGCGCGGCCGGCGTGCTGCACCGCCGCGTCGTGCGCGACGGCGAGGAGGACCTCGTCGCGATCGAGGAGCCGCTGGAGATCCGCGTCGACCGCGAGCCGCTCGCGGTGACGATGCGCACGCCGGGCCACGACGAGGAGCTCGCGCTCGGCTTCCTGCTCGGCGAGGGGCTGATCGCCGACGCGGTCGACGTCGGCCTGACCGACGACCTCGCGGCGAACACGGTCGAGGTGCGCGGGCCGCTGCTGCGCGACCCGGGCGCGCGCCGCTTCTACACGACGTCCTCGTGCGGCGTCTGCGGCAAGGGTGCGATCGAGCAGGTCGCCGTCGCGAGCGCGCCGCTGCCCTCCGGGCCGCGCGTCGCGCGCGAGCTGCTCGCGGCGCTGCCCGAGCGGCTCGTGCAGCCCGGCTTCGCGCGCACCGGCGGCCTGCACGCGACGGGGCTGTTCGACGCGCGCGGCGAGCTGCTCTGCGTGCGCGAGGACGTCGGGCGCCACAACGCGATGGACAAGGTCCTCGGCTGGGCGCTCGCCGCCGGACGCGTGCCGCTCGGCGAGCACGCGCTGTGCGTCAGCGGGCGGCTGTCGTTCGAGCTCGTGCAGAAGGCCGCCGTCGCCGGCGCGCCGATCCTCGTCGGCGTCGGCGCGCCGACCTCGCTCGCCGTCGAGCTCGCGGGCGAGCGGGGGCTGACGCTGTGCGGGTTCGCGCGGGGCGGGCGGGTGAACGTGTACACCGGCGCCGAGCGGGTGCTCGAACGCTGACGCGCGCCGCAGCTACAGCCAGTCGCGGCTCTTGAACGCGATGTAGAGCCCGACTGACATGACGACGATCAGCGCGCTTGAGAACCAGAAGCCCCAGTGTGTCGAGAAGCCGGGGTAGGGGAGGTTCTGCCCGTAGAAGCCGGTGATCGCGGTCGGCACGGCGATGATCGCGGCCCAGCTCGTGACCTTCTTCATCACGAGGTTCATCCGGTTGCCCTGGATCGCGAGGTTCGTCTCGAGGATCGTCGTGACGAGGTCGCGCAGCGACTCGGTCCAGTCGGTCGCGCGCAGCACGTGGTCGTAGACGTCCTGGTAGTACGGCGTCATCTCCGGGTCGATCACGTGCAGGTCGCGCCGCATCACCGAGTTGACCACCTCGCGCATCGGCAGCACGACGCGTCGCAGCAGGACGAGGCTCTTGCGCAGCTCGAACGAACGGCGCTGGACCTCGACTTCGCGGGAGGTCGTGTCGAACAGCGCGTTCTGCAGCTCCTCGATCTCCGCGTCGAGCGACTGCACCGCGTCGAAGTGGCCGTCGACGATCACGTCGAGCACGCCCCACAACAGGAACGAGACGCCGTTGCCGGCGAGATCGGACGATTCGTCCCAGCGTCGCAGCACGCCCGCGATCTCGACGCCCTCGTCCTTGCGCACGGTGACGAGCGCGCGCGGCGTCACGAACATGCTGATCTCGCTCGTGCTCAGCTCGCCGCTGGCGCTGTCGAGGTGGACGACGTAGGCGTTGATGAACAGGTGCGACTCGTAGCGGTCGAGCTTCGGGCGCTGGTGCTCGTTGACGGCGTCCTCGACGGCGAGCGGGTGCAGGCTGAGCTCGCTGGCGATCGTCTGCAGGTCGTCCTGCGTCGGCTCGCAGTAGTCGAGCCAGACCGTCGCGCCTGCATCCTGCACGTGCTCGGAGATGTCCGAAGGGGGGAAGTCCTCGAGCTCGAGCTTGCCGTCGCGATACAGGCGCGTGTGGGCCATGACCCGCAAGATACGGTCCGTCCCGGTCGCGCCGGGAATGGTCCGCGGCTCGCGCGGGTAGCCTTCGCGGATGCCGACGTACACGCCGCCCCAGGAGGTGCTCGAGCGCTACGCGCACGTGCTCGTCGACTTCGCGCTCGGCGGCGGGCGCGGGATGCGCTCGGGCGAGGTCGTGCGGATCGCCGCGGCCGAGAGCGCGAAGCCGCTGTACGCCGAGCTCGCGAAGGCCGTCTGGCGCGGCGGCGGACACGTGATCAGCGCCTACCGTCCCGACGACGACGCGCAGGTCAACGTCTCGCGCGACTTCTTCGAGCTGGCGAGCGACGAGCAGCTCGACCACTTCAACGCGCGCTACATGCGCGGCCTCGTCGACGAGATGGACCATCAGATCACGGTGCTCGCCGACGCCGACCCGCACGCGCTCGACACGGTCGACCCGGCGAAGATCATGCGCCAGGGCGCGGCGATGCGACCGCTGCTCGACTGGCGCGGCGAGAAGGAGAACGCCGGGCGCTTCAGCTGGACGCTCGGGCTGTACGGGACGCCGGCGATGGCCGCCGAGGCGGGGATGAGCCTCGAGGAGTACTGGGAGCAGATCGTCCATGCGTGCTTCCTCGACGCCGAGGACCCGATCGCGCGCTGGCGCGAGATCGGCGAGCGCGTCAGCCGCACGCGCGACTGGCTCGACTCGCTGCAGATCGAGCGCGTGCACGTGCAGGGCGAGGACGTCGACCTGCGCGTGACGCTCGGCGAGCACCGTAGATGGCTCGGTGGGCGCGGGCGCAACATCCCGAGCTTCGAGCTGTTCACGAGCCCCGACTGGCGCGGCACCGAGGGCTGGATCTACTGCAACCAGCCGCTCTACCGCTACGGCAACCTCGTCAAGGGGATCCGCCTCGAGTTCGTCGACGGGCGCGTCAGCGCGGCGAGCGCCGAGGAGAACGAGGCCGTCCTGACCGAGATGATCGCGACCGACGGCGCCGACCGGATCGGCGAGTTCTCGCTGACCGACCGGCGCGTCTCGCGGATCACGCGCTTCATGGCGCACACGCTCTACGACGAGAACGTCGGCGGGCGCTACGGCAACACGCACATCGCGCTCGGGCGCTCCTACCAGGACGCCTACGACGGCGACCCGAGCGGGGTCTCGCCCGAGCGCTGGCGCGAGCTCGGCTTCAACGACTCGACCGTGCACACCGACGTCGTCTCGACGGCCGACCGTGTCGTCACCGCGACGCTGCGCTCGGGCGAGCAGCGCGTGATCTACCGCGACGGCGAGTTCCAGCTCGACGGGGACTAGCGAGGCTGGCGCGGCGGCAGCTTGACGATGCCGATGAAGAACTCGTCGATCTGACGGACGATCTCCCCGAAGCGCTCGAAGTCGACGGGCTTGGTCACGTAGGCGTTCGCGTGCATCTCATACGAGCGCAGGATGTCCTCCTCGGCCTGCGAGGTCGTCAGCACGACGACCGGGATCGTCGTCAGCTTCGGGTCGCCCTTGATCTCGGCGAGCACCTCGGCGCCGCCCTTGCGCGGCAGGTTGAGGTCGAGCAGCACGAGGTCGGGCCGCCCGACGTCCTCGTACTCGCCCTCGCCGCGGATGAACCGCATCGCCTCGACGCCGTCGCCGACGACCGACAGTACGTTGCCGACCTTGTTGTCGGAGAACGCCTCGCGGACGAGCATCACGTCGCCGGGGTCGTCCTCGACGAGCAGCACCGAGATCAGGTCTGCGTTCATTGCGTGGCCTCCTCCAGGGTTGGAAAGGTGAAGCGAAAGCACGCTCCGCCGGAGTACCTCGGATCGAGCCAGATCTCGCCGCCGTGATACTCGACGATCTTGCGCGCGAGCGCCAACCCGATGCCGGTGCCCTCGTAGGCCTCCCTGGAGTGCAGCCGCTGGAAGATCATAAACACCCGCTCCAGGTACTCGGACTCGATCCCGATTCCGTTGTCGGAGCAGCTCAGCTCCCAGACGCCGTCGCGGCGCTCGGCGGCGATCCGCACGAGCGGCGGCTGCTCGCCGCGGAACTTGACGGCGTTGGAGACCAGGTTCTGGAACAGCGAGACGAGCTGCGCGCGATCGCCGCGCACGGTCGGCAGCGCGCCGACCTCGACGCGCGCGCCGCTGTCGCGCAGCTGCTCGGCGAGCGCCGCGCGCGCGGCGGCGACGGCGTCCTCGAGCGGGACGGGCTCGAGCTCGCGACCACTGCGCCCGACGCGCGAGAACGCGAGCAGGTCGTTGATCAGCACCTGCATGCGCTTGGCGCCGTCGACGGCGAACTCGATGTACTGCTCGGCACGCGCGTCGAGCTGGTCGCCGTAGCGGCTCTGCAGCGCCTGGCAGAAGCTCGCGACCTTGCGCAGCGGCTCCTGCAGATCGTGCGAGGCGACGTAGGCGAACTGCTCGAGCTCGGCGTTCGAGCGCGTCAGCTCGAGGGCCTGCGTCTCCAGCTGCGCGCGCGCGGCTTCGACGGTCGCGAGCTCCTCGACGATCCGCCGGCGCATCGCGTCGATCTCGGCGCCGGTCTCGATCACCTCGCGCGGTCCGCCGGTCGGCGCGAGCGGGCGTGAGAACTCGCCGCCGGCGACGCGGCGCGCCTCGGCGCCGAGCTCTCGCAGCGGGCGCGTGACGGTGCGGCGCAGGATGAACCCGGCGGCGAGCACGCCGGCGGCGATCAGCACGCCGGCGAGGATCAGCAGCGCCTGGAGCGTGCCGGCCGCGCTCTGCAGGCTGTTGCGCGAACGCGCTTCGCTCGCTTCGAGCTCGCCGCGCAGACCTGCGAGCGAGGCGCGGACCTCGTCGAACAGGCGCTTGCCGGCGAGGTCCTCGGCGATCGCCTGCGCGTGCGGCGGGTGCGGGCGGATCAGCGTCGGCGCGACGTAGCCGGCGCGCCACTCGTCAGCGCGCATGCGGACCGTCGCGACCTCGGCGGCGAGCGAGCGGCTGACGGCCGCCTCGTGCGATTCCAGTTCGCCGTACGCGCGGCGCTCGGTCTTCAGGCCGGCGTCGTACGGTTCGAGGAAGCTCGACTCGTTCGTCAGCGCATACCCGCGCACGCCGGTCTCCTCGTCGACTAGCGCGTTTTCGAGCACGAGCGCGGTGCGCCGCGCGGGGCCGACCTCGTCGAGCAGCACGTGGCGGCTGTGCGTGACCGTGCCGTTGGCGATCAGCGCGAGGCCGATGCCGAGCACGGCGAGCACGAGCAGCACGCCGATCGTCGCCGCAAGCACGGCGCCGACGCCCATCGCCGCCGTGCGCCGCGCGAGCCGCGCGCGTGCTCGGCGCGGCAGGCTCACGCCATTTGCGCGCGCTCGGGCGGCTTCGCGCCGACGAGCAGCATCGCGACGTCGTCGCTCAGCGCGCCGCCGTTGAGGCGCTCGGCCTCCTCGATCAGCGCTTCGAGCAGCGCCTGCGGCTCGGCGCGCCAGTCCGGCTCGCGCGCGATCCGTTCGCCGATGAGCCGGCGCAGCCCCGCTTCGCCGAGCCGCTGCGAGCCCTCGCCGACGCGCCCCTCGATGATCCCGTCGGTGTACAGCAGGATCGTCCAGTCGCCCGGCAGCGCGATCTCCTCGGTGCGCCACTCGCCGCGCGCGAGGCCGATCGCGGCGCCGCCGGGCTGAGCGGCGGAGAGCGCCGAGACCTCGCCGTCGGCGATCAGCACCGGCTGCGGATGGCCGGCGCGCGTCAGCTGCAGCACGCGGCTGCCCGGCTCGATCGCGAGGGTGCAGAGCGTCGCGAACAGCGCCGGCACGTGGCGCTCGCGCTCGAGCACGCGCTGCATCGTCTCGACGACGAGCGCCGGCGCCTGACGCGCGAGCGCGAGCGCGCGCCAGGCGGCGCGCAGGCTGACGCCGATCGCGGCTTCGTCGGGCCCCTGCCCGCAGACGTCGCCGACGAGCGCGTGCAGGCTGCCGTCCTCGATCTGCACGAGGTCGAAGAAGTCGCCGCCGAGCAGCGCGCGGCTGCGCCCGGCGCGATAGCAGGAGGCGACCCACAGCGATGCGTCCTCGACGAGCGGGCGCGGCGCGAGGCCGCGTTCGAGGCGGTCGGCCTCGCGCGTCTGCGCCTGCGCGAGCATCAGCGCGCGCTCGGCCGCCTCGGCGCGCCGGCGCCCGATCGCGTAGTGGATCGAGCGCGCGATCTGCTCGCCGTCGACGTGGCCCTTGACGAGGTAGTCCTGCGCACCGGCTTCGACGGCCGCGAGCCCGGCGTCCGCGTCGTTCAGCCCTGTCAGCACGATCAGCGGGATCGCCGGCGCCTGCGACCGCACGCGCGCGACGGCGTCGAGGCCGAATGCGTCAGGCAGGCCGAGGTCGAGCAGCACGCAGTCCGTCGGCTTCGCGAGCGCCGCGAGCGCATCGCCGAGGCTGTGGCTGCGCGCGATGCGCGCACGTGGGAGACGTTCGGCGAGCTCGTCCTCGACGAGGCGCGCGTCGCCGTCGTCGTCCTCGACGAGCAGCACGCCGATCTCCTCGCGCGCGACCGCCGGGCTGCCGCCGTTCGTCATCGACCGAAGGCCGGACGCATGGACCGATCAGCACGCGGCATCGCGGCAATGTTATAGAGCGCATCCACCCGCACGCATACGATTGCTCGCCTCATGCAGGCCCTCGAGAACCTCCGCGACCGCATGGCCGAGCTCGCCGACCTGTCGGCCGTCGAGATGCTCGCCGTCTGGGATCAGCTCGTCATGATGCCCGGCGAGGGCGCGCCCGCTCGCGCCCATCAGTTGGGAACGCTCGCACGGCTCACACACGAACGCGCGACGAGCGAGGAGGTCGGTCGCTGGCTCTCAGAGCTCGACGCGGCGACGCTCTCAGAGCTCGACACCGACGTCGCGCGAATCGCGCGGCGCGACTGGGAGCGCGCGCGGCGCGTCCCGACCGAGCTCGCCGTCGAGCGCGCGCAGGCCGCCGCGCAGGGGCAGGAGAGCTGGCGCGTGGCGCGCGAGAACGACGACTTCGCGGCGTACGCCCCGGCGCTCCAACGCAACGTCGAGCTCGCGCGCGCCTACGGCGAGTGCCTCGCCGAGCCCGGCGAGCGGCCCTACGACGCGCTGCTCGGCGACTTCGACTTCGGGCTGACGACGGCCGACATCAGGCGGCTGTTCGGCGCGCTCGCGCAGGAGCTGCCGCCGCTCGTGGCCGCCGCCGAGCAGCGCTCGCCGCGGCGCACGCTCGCGGTGCCCGTCGCCGCCCAGGAAGCGGCCGTCGCCGGCACGCTGCGCCGCGTCGGCGTCGACGCGGCGAGCTGGCGCGTCGACGTCTCGGCGCACCCGTTCACCGCCTGGGTCGGCCAGCGCGACAGCCGCCTGACGACGCGCTACGGCGACGGCGAGGTCGAGTCGCTGCTCAGCTCGCTGCACGAGTTCGGCCACGCGCTGTACGAGCGCCAGATCGACCCGGCGCTCGACCGCACGAACCTCGGCCGTGGCACGTCGATGTCTATCCACGAGTCGCAGAGCAAGCTGTGGGAGAACCACGTCGCGCGCAGTCCCGCGTTCGCCGAGGTGCTCGTCGCCGAGCTCGCCGCCGGCGGCTTCGAGGTCTCGGCGGCCGACCTGCACGCGACGCTCGTCGGCGTCGAACGCTCGCTGATCCGCGTCTCGGCCGACCCGCTGACCTACCCGCTGCACATCATCCTGCGCTTCGAGCTCGAGCTTGCGCTCGTCGAAGGCGAGCTCGACGTGCTCGACCTGCCGGGCGCGTGGCGCGAGGGCATGCAGCGGCTGCTCGGCGTGCAGGTGCCGTCCGACACGCTCGGCTGCCTGCAGGACGTGCACTGGGGCGCCGGCAGCCTCGGCTACTTCCCGAGCTACGCGCTCGGCTGCCTGATCGCCGCGCAGCTGTGGGAGGCGATCGAGCGTGATCTCGGCCCGCGCGAGGAGGACCTGCGCCGCGGCGAGGTCGCACCGATCCAGATGTGGCTCGCCGAGCACGTGCACCGCTTCGGGCGTCGCCTGGACACGCTGCCGCTCGTCGAGCGCGCGACCGGGCAGCCGCTCGCGGTCGAGCCGTTCCTGCGCTACGTAGCCCCGCTCGCGAGCGACTGAGTGCTCTCGCTCAGCGTTGCTGCAGCACGGCGAGCACGTTGCCCGCCGGGTCCTTGAACCACGCGATCAGCGGTCCGCCGCCGCGCATGATCCCGCGCTCGTCCTGCTCGAAGCCCTCGTAGCGCTCGATCGCCACGCCGCGCGCGGTCAGCTCGTCGACGGCGGCCTCGATGTCCTCGACCGGGAAGTTGAGGATCGTGTACTCGGCCGGCGCATGCTCCGGCTTCGGGTAGACGATCGTCGGTCGCGCGCCGCCGGCGAGCTGCAGCGTGAGGATGCCGTGCTCCTCGGAGGTGCCGATCCCGAGCGTCTCGCCGTAGAACTCCCTCGCCTTCGCGACGTCGTCGACGGCGAAGCCGCTGAACGCCTCTGTCGTGCCGAACATCTCGACTCCTCTCGTTGCCGTGTTTGTGTGCTGTTGCTGTTAAGACGGTGTGCAGCGGTAGAACTGAGCGCCGGAGGCCCGGCGCGATGAGTTCCGCCGGCGGGCGTCGTCTGCACAGCAGGCGAACTCGACCGGCAAGGAGTGACTGAGATGACGGGCATCGACGACGATCGCAAGCGCTGGCTGGCGCTGTACGTGCTGTGCACGGGCGTGCTGATGATCGTGCTCGACGTGACCGTCGTCAACGTCGCGCTTCCGTCGATCCAGACCGCGCTGGGCTTCTCCGGCTCGAACCTCGCGTGGGTCGTCAACGCGTATCTGATCGCGTTCGGCGGCCTCCTGCTGCTCGCCGGGCGGATCGGCGACGTGGTCGGGCACAAGCGCGTGTTCCTCGGCGGCCTGGTCGTCTTCACGCTCGCCTCGCTCGTCTGCGGCCTCTCACAGAGCCAGACGATGCTCGTGATCGCGCGCTTCGTGCAGGGCGCCGGCGGCGCCGCGACCTCGGCGGTCGTCCTCGGGATGATCGTGACGATGTTCCCCGAGCCCGCCGAGCAGGCGAAGGCGATCGGCGTGTACGGCTTCGTCGCCTCGGCCGGCGGGTCGGTCGGACTGCTCGCCGGCGGCGTGCTCACGCAGGCGATCGACTGGCACTGGATCTTCTTCATCAACGTGCCGATCGGCATCGCCACGGGCTTCGCGGCGGTGCGGCTGCTGCAGGAGTCGAGCATGCCGGGCGCCGGCAAGGGTGCCGACCTGCCCGGCGCGGCGCTGATCGTCGCGGCGCTGATGCTCGGCGTCTACACGATCGTCTCGCCGGCCGCCGAAAAAGGCTGGGGCTCGGGCACGACGCTTGCGTTCGCGGCCGGCTCGCTCGTGCTGCTCGCGCTGTTCGTCTGGCGCGAGGCCGTCGCGCGCGAGCCGCTGATGCCGCTGCGCCTGTTCCGCTCGCGCGACACGGCCGGCGCGAACGCGATCCAGGCGCTGCTCGTCGCCGGCATGTTCGGCACGTTCTTCCTCGGCTCGCTCTACCTGCAGCGCGTGCAGCACTACGACCCGCTGAAGATCGGCTTGGCGTTCCTGCCGACGACCGTCGTGATGGGCACGCTCTCGCTGCGCTACTCCGAAAGGTTGATCATGCGTTTCGGCGCCAAGCGCCTGCTCGCGCCGGGGATGCTGCTCGTCGCCGTCGGCCTGCTGCTGTTCGCGCGCGTCCCCGTGCACGGCCACTACGTCTCGGACGTGCTGCCGGTGATGCTGCTGCTCGGCGTCGGCGTCGGCTCGACCTTCCCCGCGCTGATGACGCTCGCGATGGCCGACGTCGCGCCGCAGGACGCCGGCCTCGCCTCGGGTCTCGTGAACACCTCGGCGCAGGTCGGCGGCGCGCTCGGGCTCGCCGTGCTCGCGACGAGCGCCGCGACGCATTCGAGCTCGCTGACGAAGGCCGGCAAGCCGCTCGCCGACGCGCTGACGAGCGGCTACCACGTCGCGTTCGTCGTCGCCGCCGGTCTCGTCGGTCTCGCGATCGTCCTCAGCCTCGCGCTGCGAACGCCCCGTGGAGCGGTGGCGCCCGGGCGGGAGGTGATCGCCGAGGCGGCCGACGCGGGCGGCGGCGTCGCACCGGCCGGTCAACGCCATCAAGGCGAACCACAGGGCTCGGAGGCCGGTTAACGAGCGGGGGTGGGGTGGAGGCGCGGGCGATGAGCTCGGCGGCCGCCCGGCGCAGCGTCGTCACGATCGTGATCCACGCGCCGTTGCTGCGCGAGGACCTGCCCGGGCTCTACCGGCGCACGTGCGCACTGCTGCGCGCCGGGCCGGCGCCCGCCTTCCTCCTATGTGATGTCCGCGGCGTCGCCGCCGACGCCGTCGCGCTCGACGCGCTCGCGCGCCTGGCGCTCGCCGCACGTCGCGAGGGCGCGGGCGTGCGGCTGCGCGGTCTCTCGCCCGAGCTGCGCGGCCTCGTCGCGCTCGCCGGGCTCGCCGGCGTGCTGCTCGGCTAGTGCCGGCTAGTCGCCCGGGTACTCCAGCGGCACGCCGAACAGCGGGAACAGCGTGTCGGTCGCGAGGAAGAACGTCATCTCGACGATCCGCCCGCCGGCGACCTCGAGCACCTGCAGCGCCCACGGTTCGTAACCCGGCTGCCCGTCCTCGCGCGGCTTGTACTGCGCGAACGCCGGCGAGCCGTTCGCGGTCTGCGTCGCGAAGACGCGCGAGCCGCGGCAGCCGGCGCCGCGACCGACCCACCACGCGAAGATGTCCTCGCGCCCGCGCAGCCACAGCTCGTACGGCGGCATCGACTGCGTCGCGTCCTCGTGGATCAGGCTCGTCAGCGCGTCCATGTCGTAGCGCTCGAACGCGTCGACGTAGCGCTGCAGCAGCGCGCTGTCGTGCTCGCTGAGCGTGCCGTAGCCGGCGTCGAGCGTCGGCGTCTGCTCGAGCGTCGCGCGCGCCCGCTGCAGCGCGCTGTTGATCGCCGGCACGCTCGTCTGCAGCAGCTCGGCGACCTCCGACGCCTTCCAGTGCAGCACCTCGCAGAGGATCAACGCCGCGCGCTGGCGCGGCGGCAGATGCTGCAGCGCGGCGACGAACGCGAGGCGGATCTGCTCGCGCGACTGCGCGACCGCCGCCGGATCGCCCTCGTCAGCGAGCACGAGCGCATCGGGGACCGGCTCGATCCACGTCGTCTCCGGCAGGATCTCGCCGATCGGACCGTCCGGCGCGCGCGCTTCGCCGAGGTCCATCGGCCGCGCGCGGCGCTGCTTGGCGTCGAGCATGTCGAGGCACACGTTCGTCGCGATCCGGTACAGCCACGAGCGCAGCGAGGCGCGCCCCTCGAAGCGGTCGAGCGAGCGCCACGCGCGCAGCAGCGTGTCCTGCACCGCGTCCTCGGCCTCGAACGGCGAGCCGAGCATCCGGTAGCAGTGCGCCGTCAGCTCGCGACGGTGGCGATCGAGCTCGTCGAAGTCCTGCGTGGCGGTCGCCGCAGAGCCCTCCATTCGGTCATCGTACGACGACGATGCGCGGGCTCGAATGGGGCGTCCGCGGGCCGCCGCTCACCGGAGCGGCGCGCCCATCGCGTGGAAGCCGCCGTCGACGTGCAGGATCTCGCCGGTGATGCCGCGCGAGCGAGGTCGATCAGCAGGAAGCAGACCGCCGCGGCGACGGGGCCGGCGTCGCGCGTGTCCCAGCCGAGCGGCGCGCCGTCGCGCCAAGCCCGGCGAGCTCCTCGAAGCCGGGGATGCCGCCGGCGGCGATCGTCTCGATCGGGCCGGCCGAGACGAGGTTGACGCGGATGCCGCGCGGGCCGAGGTCGCGCGCGAGGTAGCGCGAGACGCTCTCGAGCGCCGCCTTCGCGACGCCCATCCAGTCGTAGACCGGCCAGGCGACGGTGGCGTCGAAGTCGAGCCCGACGACCGAGCCGCCGGCCGTCGGCCCGCCTCGAGCAGCGGCGCGAGCGCCGCCGCGAGCGCCTTCAGCGAGAAGGCGCTCGTCTGGAAGGCCGTGATCGCGCTCTCGCGCGGGGCGTCGAGGAAGCCGCCGCCGAGCGCGTCGGCGGGCGCGAAGGCGATCGCGTGCAGCACGCCGTCGAGCGCGCCCCAGCGCGAGCGCAGCTCGGCCGCGACGGCGCGTCGAGGTGCTCGGGCGCGTTGACGTCGAGCTCGAGCACGTCGGGCGGCGTCGGGCAGGTGCTTCGCGGCGCGCTCGGTCAGGCGCATGCCGCGGCCGAAGCCGGTCAGCACGATCTCGGCGCCGGCCTCCTGCGCCTGGCGCGCGACCTCGAACGCGATCGAGCCGCGCGTCAGCACGCCGGTGACGAGCAGCCGGCTGCCGCTCGAGCAGCGCGCCGCACAGCCGCGATCGCGCGCGGCAGACGAGCGCGCAGTCCTGGTGGACCGAGATCGCGCAGCCGACGAGCCCGAGCTCCTCGTCGAGCTGGTCAGCTCGGCGACCGGCCGTCGACGCTGATCGCTCGCCGAGCTTCAGCGGCGCTTGAAGACGACGTCGGCGATCCGCCGCAGCGCGACGACGCGCTCGGGGTCGAACGGCTCAGCCCGACGGCGTAGGAGACGATCAGCAGCCGGCGCGTGCGCTGCGAAGCGGCTCTGCGCGCCAGACGGCGTCGGGGCGCGGGTGCCAGTCGCCGGTCAGCGCCGGAGTTGACGACGTCGGTCTCGGTCACGTGGCGGCGTCGAGGGCGCGACGAGCTGCAGCCGCTCGAACGGCGCGACCAGTGACGCGCTCGCGCTCGGCGCGCTGCGCGCTGAGATGCCGCCGGCGGCTCACAGCGGGATGTTCCCGGCCGGCCAGCGCGCGCAGCGGCGCCGAGTCGAGCGTCGCGAGCGCGTCCGCGACGCGCGCGCGCGTCTCGCCGGGCGCGATCACCTCGTCGACGTAGCCCTCGGCGGTCGCGGCGCCCGGGTGCAGGTGCTCGGCGGCGTAGCGCGCGGCGAGCGCGTCGCGCGCGCCGCCGGGTCCTCGGCGGCCTCGATCTCGCGGCGGTTGATGATCTCGACCGCCTGCGGCGCGCCCATCACGCCGAGCTGCGCCGACGGCCAGGCGAACACGAAGTCGGCGCCGAGCTCCTTGCTGTTCATCGCGATGAAGGCGCCGCCGAACGCCTTGCGCAGGACCACCGTCACGCGCGGCACGGTGCACTCGGAGAACGCGTAGACGAGCTTCGCGCCCTGGCGGATCACGCCGCCGCTGCTCCTGCTTGGTCGCCGGGCAGGAAGCCGGGCGTGTCGACGAGCACGAGCAGCGGGATGCCGAACAGGTTGCAGGTGCGCACGAAGCGCGCCGCCTTCTGCGAGGCGTCGACGTCGAGCACGCCGCCGAGGTAGCGCGGCTGGTTGGCGACGACGCCGACCGAGCGGCCGTCGAGGCGGCCGAACGCGCAGACGACGTTGCGCGCCCAGCGCGGCGAGATCTCGAGCATGCCGCCCGCCGTCGAGCAGCGCCCGCGCGACGTCGCGCACGTCGTAGACCTTGCGGTCCTCGGCCGGCACGCGTCGGTCGGGCGCGTAGCCGGGCGGGTCGACCGCCGGCCAGCGGCAGCGGCCGCTCGCTCGGCAGTTCTGCGGCAGGTAGTCGAGCAGGTCGCGCGCGAGCAGCGCGGCGTCGACGTCGGTCGGCGCGACGAGCTGGCAGACGCCGTTGCGCTCGTGCACGCGGGGGCCGCCGAGCGCGGCGGCGTCGACGTCCTCGCCGGTGACCTTGCGCGACGACGCCGGGCCCCGTCAGGAACATGCTCGCGCTGCTCGGTCATGATCACGAAGTCGGTCAGCGCCGGCGCGTAGGAGCCGCCGCCGGCCGAGGCGCCGCAGATCACCGAGATCTGCGGCACGCAGCCCCGACAGCGCGACGTGCTTGCGGAAGATCTTCGGCGTAGCCGGCGAGCGCCGCGAGGCCCTCCTGCATGCGCGCGCCGGCCGACTCGACGAAGCCGATCACCGGCACGCGCGAGCGCTCGGCCAGCTCGAGCACGGCGACGACCGTCTCGGCGTGCGCCTCGCCGAGCGAGCCGCCCGCGAACGAGGCGTCCTGCGCGAACACCGCGACGGCGCGGCCGTCGACGCGCCCGCTCGCGCCGAGCACGCCGTCGCCGGGGCGCGCCTTCTCGCCCATCCGCCGCGAGCAGCACCTCGCGTGCGCAGCAGGTCGAGCGAGCCCGGGTCGCAGAGCACCTCCAGGCGCTCGCAGCGGGGTCAGCCGCTCGTCGGGTCGACGGTGAGGCGAGGGCGACGCTCATGTCGCGGTCGCTCATGCGGGCGCTCCGACCGGCGCCGGCGCGCCCTCCAGACACGAGCACGGCGTTGTGGCCGCCGAAGCCGAACGAGTTGGAGATCGCGAGCGGCGCGCTGGCCGTCGCGCAGCTCGAGCGGGCGCGCGCGAGTCGGGCACGTAGTCGAGGTCGAGGTCGGGGTCGGGCTGCTCGAGCCCGAGCGTCGGCGGGATCAGCCGCGCGCGCAGCGCGAGGATCGTCGCGACCGCCTCGACGGCGCCGGCGGCGCCGAGCAGGTGGCCGATCGCCGACTTGGTCGAGGAGATCGGGATCCGCGCGGCGTGCTCGCCGAGCGCGGCCTTCAGCGCGATCGTCTCGGCGCGGTCGTTGAGCGGCGTCGAGGTGCCGTGCGCGTTGACGTAGACGACGTCGCTCCGGCGTCGACGCCGGCGTCGTCGAGCGCGCGCGCGATCGCCGCCGCGGCGCCCTCGCCGGCCGGCGTCGGGCGCGGTCACGTGGTGCGCGTCGGCGCGTCGCGCCGTAGCCGCGCAGCACGCGAGGATGCGCGCGCCGCGCGCGCGCGCCGCCTCGCCGTCCTCGAGCACCAGCACGCCGGCGCCCTCGCCCATCACGAAGCCGTCGCGGCGCGCGTCGAACGGCCGCGAGACGCCGCACGCCGAGAGCGCGTCGAGCGCCGCGAAGGCGGCCTGCGAGAGCGGCGTCAGCGCCGCCTCGGCGCCGCCGGTGACGACCGCGTCGGCGTCGCCGCAGCGCGATCGCGCGCATCGCCGTGCCGATCGCGTCGGCGCCCGACGAGCAGGCCGACACGTGCCGAAGCGCGGGCCGCGCAGGCCGTGGCGCATGCTGACGGCGGCCGCCGCGGCGTTGCCCATCATCAGCGGCACCGCCAGCGGCGAGACGTGCTTGGGGCCGTGCTCGAACATCGCGCGGTCGTTGGCCTCGATCGTGCCGATGCCGCCGATGCCGGTGCCGATCGATCGAGCCGATCCGCTCGGCGTCGTAGGGCAGCTCGTCGTCCCAGCCGGCGTCGGCGAGCGCCTCGGTCGGAGGCGACGAGCGCGAGCTGGGTGAAGCGGTCGGCGCGCCGCGCCTCCTTGACCGAGAGGTGGTCGGTCGGCGACGAACTCGCGGCAGCGGCCCTCGCCGTCGCGCGATGCCGCACGACGCCGGCCGCCCAGCGCTCGTGCAGCGCGCGCGCGCCGACGCCGAGCGGCGTGACGGCGCCGACGCCGGTGACGACGACCTCGCTGACGGCACCGTTCCTCAGGCGCGCTCCGCCACGAGGTCGATCGCGTCGCCGACGGTCGTGATCTCGGCGACGTCGGCGCTCGTCAGCTCGACGCCGAACTGCTCCTCGATGATCTGCGAGAGCTCGGCGAGGTCGAGCGAGTCGATGTCGAGCGCCTCGAGCTCGGCGTCGCGGTTGATCGTCGTCGGCGTCGGCGCCGAAGCTGATCAGCGAGTCGGTGATGACCTTCTCGATCTGCTCGGTGTGTCGGTGGCCATGCTGGGTCCTTTCGTTCGCGTCAGGCGGACAGGCCGCCGTCGACGTAGAGGGTGGTGCCGGTGATGTAGCCGGCCGCTCGGAGGCCAGGAACGCGACCGCCGCGGCGACCTCCTCGGGCGTGCCGGCGCGCTGCGCCGGCACGCGCTCGAGCAGGACGGTCGGGGATCTCCTCGGTCATGTCGGTCGCGATCAGCCCGGGCGCGACGGCGTTGACCGTCACGCCGCGCCGCGCGACCTCGACCGCGGCGGTCTTCGTGAAGCCGATCACGGCGGCCTTCGAGGCGGCGTAGTTGGCCTGGCCGGCGTTCGCGCGCGGGCCGACGACCGAGGCGATGTTGACCACGCGGCCGAAGCGGGCGCGGATCATCGCGCGCAGCGCCGGCGCGCGTCAGGCGGAAGGTGGCAGCCGAGGTTGGTGTCGAGCACGCGCGCCAGTCCTCGTCGCTCAGCGACAGCGCGAGGCCGTCGGCGCGGACGCCGGCGTTGTTGACGAGCGCGAGGACCGGCCCGCCGAGCGCCTCGCCGGCGCTGAGCAGCGGCGCGCGCGGTGCGCGCGTCGGCGACGTCGCCGCGCACGCGCGGCGCCGGCCGCCGCCGGCGTCGATCGCCGCGACGGTCGCGCGCGCGGCGTCCTCGCCGCTGCGGTAGTTGACGGCACCGGCCAGCCGTCGCCGGCGAGCGCGCGGGCGATCGCGGCGCCGATCCCGCGCGAGGCGCCGGTGACGAGCGCGCAGCCGAAGTCCGGCGGGCGCGGCCGGGGGCGTGCGTGCGGGCCGCCGTGCGTCGTCGCTGCTCGACGGCGCTCACGCGAGCCCCCAGTCGACGACGCTCGCGCCCCAGGTGAAGCCGGAGCCGGCGGCGGCGAGCAGCACGCGCTGGCCGCGGTGCAGGCGCCCCTCGCGGCGCGCGTGGTCGAGCGCCAGCGGGACGCTCGCGGCGGAGGTGTTGCCGAGCGTCGCGATGCAGTCGACGACGCGCTCCGGGTCGAGCGCGAGGCGCTCGGCCAGCGAGCGGGGATGCGCGTGTTGGCCTGGTGGTAGACGAACAGGTCGAGCTCGGCGAGCGCGACGCCGGCCGCCGCGCAGGCGGCGAGCGAGACCTCTTGCAGGCGCTTGACGGCCTGCTTGAACGTCTCGTGGCCGTCCATCGCGCAGCTTGCGTGTCGCGGTCGGCGACGATCAGCTGCGCGTGCGCGCCGTCGGCGCCGAGCACGACCGGCCCGAAGCCGCCGGGCGCGCGCCGCCGAGCACGATCGCGCCGGCGCCGTCGCCGAACAGCGCCGCGGTGTTGCGGTCGGAGGGGTCGACGTGGCGCGACATGATCTCGGCGCCGATCACGAGCGCGCGTCGGCGGCGCCGGAGCGGCATCGCGCGCGCGGCGGCGAGCGCCGCGAGGAAGCCGGTGCAGGCGCTGCCGACGTCGAAGGCCGCGCGCCGCGCGCCGAGCGCGTGCGCGACGGGCGGCGAGGCGGCGGGCATGACCGAGTCCTGGCTGCAGCTCGCGACGAGCACGAGGTCGAGCTCGGCGGCGTCGATGCCGGCGTCGGCGAGCGCGGCGCGCCGGCCGCGGCGGCGAGCTCGGCGAGCCGCGCGCCGCGCTCCGCGTAGCGGCGCTCGCGGATGCCGGTGCGGCGCACGATCCAGTCGGCGTCGACGCCGATCGCGCGTGATCTCGGCGTTCGGGACGACGCGGTCGGGCAGCGCGACGCCGAGGCCGATCGCGCCCGGGCCGGCGCCGGTCTCGCGCGCCGGCGCCGCGGCGCCGTCGGCGCGCCTCACGCCCTGCACCGCGCTCACGGCCTCACGCGGCTCAAGCGCGGACGCCATCGGCGGCCTCCGCGTGCTCGAGACCGGCGAACGCGATCCCGTCTGCGCCGTCGACGTTGCGCGCGACGAGGCGCGCGAGCACCTGGTCGGGGCCGACGTCGAGGAAGCGCTGCGCGCCGGCGGCGCGCAGCGCGAGCATCGTCTCGCGCCAGCGCACCGGGCGCACGAGCGCCTGCGCGAGCTCGTCGCGCAGGTCGCTGAACGGCGCGGCGGTCATGCCCGAGAAGACGTCGGCGCGCGGGCGCGGAGGTCGAGACGTGCGCGAGCGCCTCGCGGAACGGCGCGCGGCGCCGCCATCGCCTGGGAGTGGAACGCGCCGGTGACGTCGAGGCGCAGCGCGCGCACGCCGCGCTCGCGCGCGGCGGCGGCGACGGCGTCGAGCGCCTCGCGCGGGCCGGCGAGCACGATCTGGCCGGGCGCGTTGTCGTTGGCGATCTCGGCGCGATGCTCGGCGGCGACCTCGGCGCGCGACCTCCGGCGTCCCCTTCAGGAGCGCGAGCATCCTGCCGTCGCCCTGGCGCGCGGCGGCTCGTCCATCAGCGCGCCGCGCAGGACGACGAGCGCGAGCGCGTCCTCGAGCTCGAAGCGCGCCGGCCGCGGCGAGCGCGGTCAGCTCGCCGAGCGAGTGCCCGGCGAACGCGAGCGGCGCTCGCGGCGCGTCCTCGGCGAGCGTGAGCCAGGCGGCGAGGCTGGCGAGGAAGATCGCCGGCTGCGCGAAGCGCGTGCTCTCGGCCGCGCGCGCGAAGGGGTCGTCGCCGATCAGCTCGCAGCAGCGCTCGAACAGGCTCGGGCAGCGCTCGAGCACGGGCTCGCGCGCGCCGGCGAGCGAGACGCCCTGGCCCGGGAACAGGACGACGGTCGCGTCGTCGATCGCGCTCGGCGCTGTCATCGCGGGCCGCCCGCTGGAGACGTCATCGCCGCCAGCGTGCTCGGCGCGCGTCGCGACGAGGGCTCGGCTCGGGCGGATCGCCCCCGGGCGCGGGTGTCGCAGGCGACGAATGGGGGGATCGCGCCGGCGGGCGACCCCCCGATCGGGGGTACTCGCGTCCGCAGCCGGCGGGCGGCGGGCGGCGCTCCGGTACTGTCAACCCGTGTCCCCGAGTGAGATGCGCGAGGAAGTGCTCTCGGCGGCTCACGCAACGGCGATCGAGATTTTCGCCGACGTGCTGGCGCAGGGCGAGCGACGGCCGCCGAGGACGACTTCTACAGCCGCCTCTGCGAGGGGATCACGCGCTGCACGCGCGCTGCGCCGCGTCGATCATCTTCCGCTACGACTCGGCGCGGCGGCGCGATCCTCGCCGCGGGCAGCTTCGGGGTCGACGTCGCGCTGTTCGCCGGCGACTTCTTCACGCTCGAGTCGGCGCCGCTCGCGCAAGCGCGCGCTCGAGCAGGACCGCGTGATCGAAGTCACCGAGGGGCTCGAGCGCGAGCTGCCGGCCGAATACGTCGAGCTGCTCGACCTCGGCGCCGTCGTCTGCTCGCCGATGTCGCGCGCGCGGGCGCTGGCTCGGCGCGATCCTCGGCGACCGCGGCGGCGACGACGCTGCCGCTCGACCGACGCCGAGCGCGAGGTCCTCTGGATCCTCGGCAAGATGGCGGCGCTCGCGGCGATGGCGCGCGCCGCGACGCGCCAGCACGAGCAGCGCGCGTCGCGCTCGAGCAGCGCATCGACCTCGCCCGCGAGGTGCACGAGGGCGTCGTCCAGCGGCTGTTCGGCGTCTCGCTCGCGCTCTCGCGGCGACCAGCCGTTCGACGAGGAGACGCGCCGGCGCTGCGCCGAGGAGGTGCAGCGCTGCGCTCGGCGAGCTGCGCACCGCGCTGCAGCGCCCGCTCGGGCGCTCGGCGCCGCGACGCAGACGACGCTCGCCGAGGAGGTGCGCCGGCTGCAGCGCACGAGTATCCGGACCTCGGCATCGAGCTCGACGGCGAGGCGCCGCTGCAGGTGCCGGCGGCGCTCGAGCCGCTCGCGCAGTCGGTGCTCGCCGAGGCGATTCGCAACGCGCACAAGCACGCGCGGCCGACGCGCGTGGCGGTGCGCACCGAGACGAGCGACGGCGACGTTCGTGCTCGAGGTCACCAACGACGGCGCGGTGGGCGTCGGGGCGCCGCGCGGGCGTGGGCCTGCGCCTGGCCGCGATTCGAGGCGCTGCAGGCCGGCGGCCTGCTCGAGTTCGGCCAGCGCGAGCGCGGCCGCTGGCGGGTGCGACTCGTCGTCCCGTGCGAGGTCGCCCGGCGATGAGCGCCTCGACCGAGCGCGCGGCCGGCGCCGAGTCGGTGACGCGGCCGCTGCGCGTGCTCGATCGTCGACGACCACGACGTCGTGCACTGGGGCTTTCGCCTGATGCTCGGCAACCAGCCGTGGGTCGAGCGCATGCTCAGCGCGCGCAGCGGCGAGGAGGCCTACGCGCTGGCGCAGCGCTACAAGCCGGACGTCGCGCTCGTCGACCTGTTCATCGGCGAGGAGTCGGGCGCCGAGATCTGCCAGCAGCTGCGCGAGCGCTCGCCGATCACGAACGTGCTGCTGATCAGCGGCGCCGGGCGGATCTCGCCGGGCGCGGCGAAGGCGGCGGGCGCGTCGGGGTTCATCCCCAAGGACTGGGGCGCGGCCGACATCGCGCGCGCGGTGCGGATGGTCGGCCTCGGGATGACCGTCTTCCAGCCGCAGGCCGAGCGCGAGCGCGACGCCGCTCTCGCCGCGCGAGCGCGAGGTGCTCGACCTGATCGCCGCGCGGCGCGACCAACCGCGAGATCGCCGCCGCGCTGCACCTCTCGCCGCACACGATCCAGGAGCACACGAGCCGCCTCTACCGCAAGCTCGGCGCGACGCAACCGCGCCGACGCGGTGCAGGCGGGCTGAGCGTCTCGGCCTGTCGGCGGGCTGAGCGGCGCGGCGGCTCCCGGCGGCGGGGCTTCGCGCTGGCGCTGGCGCTCGGGCGCGATCCGCACGACGTCGGAGACGAGCCCGAGCCGCTCGAGCACGGCGATCGCGAACGCCGAGGGGTCGAGCTCGAAGCGGCGCAGGCCGTGGACGGCCGAGCGCGGGAAGGCGTGGTGGTTGTGGTGCCAGGACTCGCCGAGCGAGGGCAGCGCGAGCCAGAAGACGTTCGTCGAATGGTCCTCGACGTCGAAGCGCCGCCGCCCGAAGAAGTGGCAGACGGAGTTGATCGACCAGGTGACGTGGTGCAGCAGGAAGATCCGCACGAGGCCGGCCCACAGCAGCGTCAGCAGCGCGCCGGTCAGCGTGCCGTGGATCAGGTAGCCGAGCGCGAACGGGATCAGCAGCGAGAGCAGCACGAGCGCGCCGAACGAGCGGCTGATCAGGCGCAGGCCGCGGTCCTCGACGATGTCGGGCGCGTAGCGGCGCGTGGCGGCCTGCCCCTGCGTGCGGTAGAGCCAGCCGATGTGCGCGTGCCACAGGCCGGACAGACCCGAGCCGTCGCCGACGTGCGGGCTGTGCGGGTCGCCGTCGACGTCGGTGTGCGCGTGGTGCTTGCGGTGGTCGGCGACCCAGTCCGACAGCGGCCCCTCGACGGCCATCGAGCCGAGCACGGCGAGCGTGTAGCGCACGGGCCGCCTCGCGCGGAACGCGTTGTGCGTGAACAGCCGGTGGTAGCCGAGCGTGATGCCGAAGCCGCTCAGCAGGTACATCGCGACGAGCACGCCGAGGTCGGCGAGGCCGACGCCGTCGCCCCAGAAGACGGTCACGGCGGCGCAGAAGGCGAGGAACGGGAGCAGCACGGCGCCGATGTTCGCGGAGCGCTCGAAGCGGGTCACGCAGCAACCCTAATACGCGAGATATGAGCGCTTCTTGACTTCTATAGACGAGATCCGAGCGCGATTCTTATAGGTTTTGAATAGATGATGACGACGACGACCGGCTTGGCCGAGAGGCCGTGGGAGGGACTCTCGGCGGACGTCGCCGTCGCACTGCGCCCCGAGCTCGATGGGCTCGCCGACGAGATCATCGACACGATCGTGCTCGACGTGCGCGAGTACGCGCGGCCGCTGGAGCGGAGCTTCGAGCGCGGCCTGCGCCGGGGCGTGCGCGAGGCGCTGCGCCACTTCGTGCAGCTCGATCGAGGACCCGGTCGCCGGGCGCACGCAGGATCGCTCGGTCTACCGCGACCTCGGGCGCGGCGAGCTGCGCCAGGGGCGCAGCCTCGACGCGCTGCAGTCGGCCTACCGGATCGGCGCGCGCGTCGCCTGGCGGCGCTGGGCGCGCGCCGGCGCCGCGGCGGGGCTCGACGCAGCGGCGCTGGAGCTGCTGGCCGAGTCGATCTTCGTCTACATCGACGAGCTGTCGGCCGAGTCGGTCGCGGGCTACGCCGCCGCGCAGGCCGAGCTCGCCGGCGAGCGCGAGCGCCGCTCGCGGCGGCTGTTCGCGGCGCTCGTCGCCGAGCCGGTCGACGAGGAGGCGGTGCGCGCGGCGGCCGCCGCCGCGGGCTGGTCGCTGCCGGCGGCGCTCGCGGCGCTCGCCGTGCACGGCAGCGGCGGCGCGCAGGTCGCCGGTGCGCTCGGCGAGGACGCCGTGGCGATCGTCGACGGCGGGCAGACGCTCGCGCTCTGGCCCGACCCGCTGCGCCCGGGAGCGCGCTCGCTCGTGGCGCGCGCCGTACGCCGGCGCGCCGCGGTCGGCCCGGCCGTCTCCTGGCGCGAGGCCGGCCGCTCGCTGCGCCTCGCGCGGGCGCTGCTCGAGATCGGCCGGCGCACGGGCGCGCCGGAGGAGCCGCGCTGGGTCGCCGACCACCTCGCGGCGCTCGCGCTCGAGGACGCCGACGGCGTCCTCGCCGAGCTGCGCGGCGCGCGCCTGGGCGCGCTCGAGGGCCTCGGCGAGCGCACGCGCGAGCGCCTGCAGCTGACGCTGCTGACGTGGTGCCGTGAGCAGGGCAACCGTGCGGCGACGGCGCGCGCGCTCGGCGTGCACGAGCAGACGGTCCGCTACCGGATGAACCAGTCTGCGCGAGCTGCTCGGCGAGGCGCTCGACGACGCCGACGCGCGCTTTGAGATCGAGCTGTCGCTGCGCGCATGTTCTAATCCGGGCCGATGAGCGAAGAGCACGAGCTGATCGACGTGATGCACCTCGGCCGCGCGCGCGTTATCGGCGCGTGGCGCGTCGGCGACGTGCTGATCGACCCCGGCCCGAGCAGCGCGCTCGGCGCGCTGCTGCCGTCGCTCGACGCCGCGCCGCCGCGCGTGATCGCGTTGACGCACATCCACCTCGACCACGCCGGCGCGGCCGGCACGCTCGCGCGCCGCTATCCCGACGCCGAGGTCTGGGTGCACGAGCGCGGCGCGCCGCACATGCTCGACCCGGGCAGGCTGCTCGCGAGCGCCGGGCGGCTGTACGGCGATGACATGCAGCGGCTGTGGGGCGAGTTGCGAGCCGGTGCCGGCCGAGCGCCTGCGCGTGCTGCGCGGCGGCGAGCGCATCGGCCCGTTCACGGTCGCCTACACGCCCGGGCACGCCTCGCACCACGTCGCCTACCTGCATGAGCCGAGTGGGCGCGCGTTCGCAGGGGACGTCGCCGGCGTGCGGATCGGCGAGGGCCCGGTGATCGCGCCGACGCCGCCGCCCGACATCGACCTCGACGCGTGGCGCGCGTCGCTCGATCTGATCGAGGCGTGGCGGCCGCGCAGCATCGCGGTGACGCACTTCGGCGCGCACGAGGACGTCGGTGCGCACCTCGCGGCGCTGCGCGCGCACCTCGACGAGGTCGAGGCCTGGGCGGCCGACGGCGACGAGGAGAGCTTCGTCGCACGGATGCGCGCGCGCGTCGCCGGCGGCGCGTCGGGCTCCTACGGCCAGGCGCTGCCGGCCGGGCAGAGCTACCAGGGCCTCGCGCGCCACCTGAGCAAGCGCGAGCAGCGCGGCGCGCGCTAGCAGGAGTCGGCGCCGCGCCCGGGCGCGGGATGGACGGATGCCCGATTGCACCGGCGCGCCCGCGCGCGGAGCATTCGCCGATGGCACATGCCCGCATGCGCCGACGATCGCGACCCCGGGGGCGGCCGCGACAGCTCGCGCCGGTCGTGACGCGCGACCCGCTGCCGCTCTACAGCGGCCGCTTCACGACGGCGCACGCCGAGCGGCTGCTGTGGCGCGCCGGCTTCGGCCCGCGCGCCGGCGAGCCGCAGCGCCTGGCGCGCGGCGGCATGCGCGCGGCGGTGCTGTCGCTGACGCGCCCGGCCGACCGCTCGCTGCACGGCCCGGCGCCGCGCCTTGAAAACGGCGAACCGATCGCGCCGTACGACGCCTGGGGCAACGACGTGCTCTGGTGGCTGGACCGGATGGTGCGCTCGCGCGCGCCGCTGCTCGAGCGGATCACGCTGATCTGGCACGACTGGTTCGCGACGAGCAACGAGCTCGTCGACTCGCAGCGGCTGATGATCGCCCAGAACGAGACGCAGCGCGCGCTCGGGCTGAGCAGCTTCCCGCGGATGCTGACGGCGATGACGATCGACCCGGCGATGCTGATCTGGCTGTCGGGCGCCGGCAGCACGAAGGAAGCGCCGAACGAGAACTACGCGCGCGAGATGCAGGAGCTGTTCGCGCTCGGCGCCGGCGGCGGCTACAGCGAGCGCGACGTGCGCGAACACGCGCGCGCGCTGACCGGCTGGACGAGCAGCTGGAACGACGCGACGGGGCAGCAGGAAGGCTTCCGCTTCGAAGCGAAGCTGCACGACGACGGCGTCAAGACGATCTACGGCAAGCGCGGGCGCTTCTCCTGGCGCGACAGCGTGCGCCTCGTGCTCGCGCAACCCGACCACCCGCGCCACTTCGTCACGAAGCTCTGGTCCTACCTCAGCCCGGAGCCGCTGCCGCGACGCGACGCGCGCGCGGCCGAGGGCCTGTACGTCGCGAGCGGCAAGCAGATCCGCCCGGTGCTCGAGGCGATGCTGACGCACCCGCTCGTGCACGCCGGCGCGCGGATGGTCAAGCCGCCGATCGTGCAGATCGCGGGGATGCTGCGCGCGATCGACCGCTACGTCGACACCGACGCGTGGGCGTGGGAGTCGAACCTCGCAGGGCAGATGCCGTTCTACCCGCCGAACGTCGCCGGCTGGGAAGAAGACCGCTGGCTGAACACGGGCACGTGGCTGGCGCGCTTCAACCTCTGCGCGCAGATGATCGACGACTCGCGGGCACTGAAGCCCGAAGCGGGCGGGCACGCTCCGCCGCCGGCGCCGGAGGCGATCGCGCGCAAGGCACTCGCGTTCTGGGGGAACCCGGACGTCAGCGAGGCGACGCGCGCGGCGCTCGTCGCCTACGCGAAATCGGCGGCCGTCGACGCGGCGAGCGCGCAGTGGGAGCGCGAGCAGTACCCGCTGCTCGCGCAGAGTGCGCTGCGCGCGCTCGTCGTCGCCAGCCCCGACTACCAGACCGCCTGATGAGCGCGCCCGACCGCCGGATCGCCTGTGCCTGCCGCGACTTCAACCGCGCCGAGCTGCTGCGCGACGCGGCGGCGCGCGCCGGCCGCGGGCTGCCGGCGATCGAGCCCGGGATGCCGACGCCGGCCGGCACGGGGCTGTCGCGGCGCAACTTCCTGCTCGCCTCGGCCGGCCTCGCGCTGTCGGTCTACGGCGCCGGGCGCGTGCTCGACCCGCAGGTGTTCGAAGAGGGGATCGCGCAGGCCGCCGCGGCGCCGGCGCAGCCGGTGCTCGTCAGCGTCTACCTGCAGGGCGGGATCGACGCGATGTCGGTGCTCTACCCGGCCGGCGACCCGCTGTACGCGAAGCTGCGCCCGGTGCTCGCGCTGCCCGACTCGGCCGGGCCGTCCTTCTCGGAGGACCCGCGGCTGCACTGGCATCCGCTCGCGCAACCGCTCGCGCAGCTGCACGAAGAGGGGAAGGTCAGCGTGCTGCCGGCGGTCGGCTACGAACACCCCGACCAGTCGCACTTCACGAGTCGCCACTTCTGGGAGGTCGGCGCGACGCAGGCCGAGCTGCTGACGGGCTGGATGGGGCGCTACCTCGACCTCGTCGGCACGCCGGACAACCCGCTGCAGGGCCTCTGCCTCGACGAGTCGCTGCAACCGTCGCTGGCGACGGCGAAGATGCCGGTCGCGGCGATCGACACGCCCTCGTCGTACTCGTTCTACGCGCGCGACGTGTGGGGTCCGCCGCAGGAAATCATGTACGAGTACTTCGACGCGCTCGGGCGCGCCGGCGCGGGCTCGGGCGACCCGGCGATGATGCAGTCGGGGCAGGCGGCGCTGATGTCGAGCACGCTGCGCCAGCAGCTGCTGCCGTTCCAGCCGGCCGACGGGCAGTCGGCGCCGGCGCTGCCGCCGGGCTACCCGAGCGCGTCCGATCGCCTGCCGGCGCGGATGGCCGGCGTCGCGCAGATGCTCGCCGCCGGCCTGCCGCTGCGCTGCGTGAGCGTCTCGAGCGAATCGGTCTTCGACACGCACGACGACCAGGTCAGCGCGCTCGAAACGGGCCTGTCGGAGGCGGCGCAGACGCTGCTCGCCTTCCAGCGCGACCTCGAAGCGCGCGGCCTCGCCGACCGCGTGCTGACGCTCGTCTGGTCGGAGTTCGGCCGCCGCCCGCAGGAGAACGCCTCGGGCGGCACCGACCACGGCGCGGCCGGCTGCGCGTTCGTGATCGGCACGCGCGCGGCGGGCTCGATGATCGGCGAGTGGCCCGGTCTCGCCTCGGGCCTCGACGAACTGGGCAATCTGCGCGCGACGTCGGACTTCCGCGGGCTGTACTGCTCGCTGCTCGAGCAGTGGCTCGGTCACGAAGCGGCCGACGTCGTCCCGGGCGCGTCGGCGCTCGCGCGCACGCAGGTCGTCCGGTGAGGGCGCTCGCGTCGCTTGCGGCTCTCGCCCTGGTCGGGTCGGCGATCGCGCTCACGCTCACGGGCGCGTCGTCGGCCGCGGGCGCCGCGCACCTGCAGGTGACGGAGATCGAGTACCGGCTGCTGCTCTCGCGCGGCGTCGTCAAGGCGGGGCCGGTCGACCTCGAGGCGCTCGACCGCGGGATGGACCCGCACGACCTGCGCCTGCGCGCGCTCGGCTCGACGCGCGAACTCGGCGCGCCGCAGTTGACGTCCGGCGAGCGCTGGGCCGGCACGGTCGTGCTGAAGCCGGGCGTCTACCACCTGTGGTGCTCGCTGCCCGAACACGCGGCGCGCGGGATGCGCGCGACGCTCGACGTCGTGCGGTAGCGGTCGGACGCGGTGCGGGCCGCCCGCCCGTGCACCCTCTAGGCTGCGGCGCGTGGATGCGATCGAGGAGCTGCTGGGGAACAACCGCGCGTTCGCGGCCGGCCTGGAGCCGCGCCACCTCGACGTCCGCCCGCGCCGGCCAGCTGGCGATCGTCACGTGCATGGACTCGCGCCTGGACGTGTTCGCGGCGCTCGGCCTCGGCCAGGGCGAGGCGCACGTGCTGCGTAACGCCGGCGGCGTGATCACAGACGACGTGATCCGCTCGCTGGCGGTCTCGCAGCGCAGGCTCGGCACGCGCGAAGTGATGCTGATCCACCACACCGACTGCGGGCTGATGAAGCTGACCGACGACGGCTTTCGCGCCGAGCTGCAAGAGGACGCGGGGATCGCGCCGTCGTTCGCGATCGAGTCGTTCGACGACCTCGACGCGGACGTGCGCCAGTCGATCCTGCGCGTGCGCCGCTCGCCGTTCCTGCTGCACCGCGACGCGGTGCGCGGCTTCGTCTACGACGTCGACACGCACGCGCTGCGCGAGGTCGACGCCGGCGAGTGCGGCTAGCGCCGCGATAGGGTCCGCGGCGATGGCCGAGCTCGACGAGACGGCGCCGCCGCTTGATCCGGCGGCGTTCCAGAACCTGATCTACGCCGGCTCGCTCGCGGGCGAGAAGCCGCGCCTGCCGATCTCGATCGACGAGCTGCAGGAGCGCGCGCGCGAGGCGCTGAGCGAGGAGGCGTACGGCTACGTCGCGGGCGGCGCCGGCGCCGAGCGCACGATGCAGGCGAACCTCGACGCGCTCGCGCGCCGCCGGATCGTCCCGCGGATGCTGCGCGACGTCTCACGGCGCGACCTCAGCTGCGCGGTGCTCGGGATGGCGATGCCGGCGCCGCTGCTGCTCGCGCCGGTCGGCGTGCAGTCGATCGTCCACGCCGACGGCGAGCTCGCCTCGGCGCGCGCGGCGGCGGCGCTCGGCGTGCCGTACATCCTCAGCACGGCCTCTTCGCACACGATCGAGCAGGTCGCCGAGGCGATGGGCGCGGCGAGCCGCTGGTACCAGCTCTACTGGCCACGCGAGCGCGAGCTCGCGGCGAGCTTCGTCGCGCGCGCCGAGCGCGCCGGCTACGGGGCGATCGTGCTGACGCTCGACACGTGGTTCCTCGGCTGGCGCCCGCGCGACCTGACGAACGCGTACCTGCCGTTCCTGCAGGGCGAGGGCGTCGCGAACTACTTCAGCGACCCGGTCTTCCGCGGCGCGCTGGAGAAGCCGCCGGAGGAGGACCCGGGGCCGGCGATCGGGCACTGGGCCTACCAGTTCGCGAACCCGACGGTCACGTGGGATGACATCGGCTGGCTGCGCGAGCAGACGAGCCTGCCGATCGTGCTGAAGGGGATCGTGCACGCGCAGGACGCCGCGCGCGCGGTCGCGGCGGGCGTCGACGGGCTGATCGTCTCGAACCACGGCGGCCGCCAGGTCGACGGCGCGATCGGCGCGCTCGACGCGCTCGCGGGGATCGTCGAGGCGGTCGGCGGCGAGCTGGCGCTGCTGTTCGACAGCGGCGTGCGCACGGGCGCCGACGTGTTCAAGGCGCTCGCGCTCGGCGCCGACGCGGTCTGCATCGGGCGCCCGTACATGTGGGGCCTCGCGCTCGCCGGGCAGGCGGGCGTCGAGCACGTCCTGCGCTGCCTGCTGGCCGAGCTCGACCTGACGCTCGCGCTGAGCGGCTACACGGCGATCGCGCAGCTCGACGCGGCGGCGCTCGCCTAGCGCCCGAGCACGCGCACGAGCTCGCGCGAGCGCGCGCCGAGCGGCCCAAGCAGCTCGCGCACCTGGCGCAGCCCCTCGCGCAGCTCGGCGTCGCCGACCTCGACGGGCAGCATCGTGTCCTGCAGCCCGGCGAGGATCTGATCGGCGCTCGCGATCTCCGAGGAGGCGCGGTCGAGGAACATGCGCACGCCGGCCGACGGCGCGCCGGCGGGCGCGGGCGCGAACGCCCGCGCGCGCAGCTCGTGACGGCGCGCGAAGGCCGTATAGGTGCGCTGCGCGCGGCCGTAGGCGACCTGGGCGGGGCGGAACAGCTCCTGCTCGAGGCGGTCGGCGCTCTGCTCGTCGAGCTGGTCGTAGGCGTCGCCGAGCGCGGCGAGCGCGAGGCCGAGCTGCTCGATCGCCTCGGCGATCGTGTCGAGCAGGCTCTGGCGCGCCTCGGCGGTCGCATATGGCATAGGCCCACCTTATGGCGATCGAATAGGGTTCGCGCCGGGAGGCGGTGGCGAGCGATGGCGAACGAGCTGAAGCTGGGGCTGAACACGGGGTACTGGGCCGGTGGCCCGCCGCCGGGCGCGGCGGAGGCGATCGCCGCGGCCGAGCGGCTCGGGTTCGACTCGATCTGGACGGCGGAGGCTTACGGCTCGGACTGCCTGACGCCGCTGGCGTGGTGGGGCGCCTCGACGCAGCGCGTCAAGCTCGGGACGGCGATCGTGCAGATGTCGGCGCGCCAGCCGGCGGCGACGGCGATGGCGGCGATGACGATGGACCACCTGTCGGGCGGGCGCTTCGTCCTCGGGCTCGGCGTGTCGGGCCCGCAGGTCGTCGAGGGCTGGTACGGGATGCCGTTCTCCAAGCCGCTTGCGCGCACGCGCGAGTACATCGGGATCCTGCGCGACATCTGGGCGCGCAAGGGGCCGGTGACGGCCGACGGCGAGCACTACAAGCTGCCGTTGCCGGGTGGGACGGGCCTGGCGAAGCCGCTGAAGTCCTCGATCCACCCGCTGCGCGAGGAGATCCCGATCTATCTCGGCGCGGAGGGGCCGAAGAACATCGCGCTGTGCGCCGAGTTGTGCGACGGCTGGCTGGCGATGCTGTTCAGCCCGACGCACCAGCAGCCGTACGTCGAGGCGCTCGGAGAGGGCTTCGCGCGCGAGGGCGCGCGGCGCACGCAGGAGCAGTTCGAGGTCTGCGCGACGGTGCCGTTCGTCGTCTCCGACGACGTCGAGGGCTCGATCGACGCGCTGCGCCCGTTCTACGCGCTGTACTTCGGCGGGATGGGCGCGAAAGGCAACAACTTCCACGCGAACGTCGCGATCCGGATGGGCTACGAGAAGGAGATCGAGGAGATCCAGGAGCTCTACCTCGGCGGCAAGAAGGACGAGGCCGGCGCGCGGATCCCGCGCGGGCTGATCGAGGAGCTCTCACTCGTCGGCCCGCCGGCGAAGATCCGCGAGGACCTCGAGAAGTGGCGCGAGTCGATCGTGACGACGCTGCTCGTCTCGGGCGACGCGCAGACGCTGGGCACGGTCGCCGAGCTCGTCCTCGGCTGAGCGGCGCCTCGGACGCTCGTCCGGGCGCATCGTCTCGGGCGGTAGCCGGCGGCAGCGCGCGCTGGGTAAGGTTGGCCTGGTGCGCGCCGCGGCGAAAGCGATGCTCGTGGGCGGCCTCACGGCCGTCCTCGTCGCGATCCTCGCGGGCTGCGGGTCGGGCGGCGGGACGCTCGCGCCGCCGGCGCAGATCCGCACGCCGCTGTCGCTGCTGAGCTCGAGCATCGGCGACCCGCCGGCCGCGGCCGGCGGCCTCTACCGGATCGTCGGCTGCCGCAGCAGCGGGACGGCTCTCTACACGCACGGACCACACCGCTACGAGGTCGCGATCGGCTTCGACGACGGGCCGTACCCGGACACGCCGGCGTTCGTGCGGATGCTCTCGGCGAACCACGCGACGGCGACGTTCTTCATGATCGGCGAGCAGGTCACGGGCACGTACCGCGAAACGATGCTGCGCGAGCTGCGCGAAGGCGACGTGCTCGGCGACCACACGTTCACGCACCCGGACCTCGTGCAGTCGCGCGAAGTGCGCAACCAGCTGCTGCGCACGATCGCGGTGATCCGCGCGCGGACGGGCTACACGCCGTGCGTCTTCCGCCCGCCGTACGGCGACGTCGACGCGTCGGTCGTACAGACGGCGCGCTCGCTCGGCCTCGCGACGGTCGGGTGGAACGTCGACCCGAGCGACTACGCGCAACCGGGCACGAGCGCGATCGTCCGTCGCGTTCTCGCCGAGGTGCAGCCGGGGTCGATCATCATCTCTCACGACGGCGGCGGCCCTCGCGGCCAGACGCTTGCCGCCTACCCGCAGATCATCTCCGCGCTGCGCCGCCGCGGCTACGGCATCGTGACGATCCCGCAGCTGCTCGGCTTCCGTCCGATCTTCGAGCCGTGCGTGAAGCTCTGCGACGGGCTCGGCGTGCCGCGCAACAAGGTGCCGCGCGAAGCGATCATCCAAGCCTCGCCCTGACGGCGGCTAGTGGAAATCGGGCTCGACGTAGTCTGGGAAGATCTCGGGCAGGCCGTCTGAGACGCGGTCGGGGAAGCGCGCGGGGCGCTTCTCGAGGAACGCGGTGATGCCCTCGGCGGCGTCGGCTGACTGCCCGCGCGCGAGCATGCCGCGCGAGTCGGCGCGGTGGGCGAGCATCGGGTGCTCGGCGCCGAGCATGCGCCACATCAGCTGGCGCGCGAGCGCGACGGAGACGGGCGCGGTGTTCTCGGCGATCTCGCTCGCGAGCGCGCGCGCGGCGGGGAGCAGCTCCTCAGCCGAGTGCAGGCTGCGCAGGAGGCCGGCGTCGAGGCCCTCCTGTGCGGAGAAGACGCGCCCGGTCGAGACCCACTCCATCGCGCGGCTGATGCCGACGACGCGCGGCAGGAACCAGGATGAGCACGCCTCGGGGACGATCCCGCGGCGCGCGAAGACGAAGCCCATGCGCGCGTCGTCGGCGGCGAGGCGGACGTCCATCGGCAGCGTCATCGTCGCGCCGACGCCGACGGCGGGCCCGTTGATCGCGCCGATCACGGGCTTCGTGCACGCGAAGATGCGCAGCGTGAACTGGCCGCCGTTGTCGCGCGGGACGCCGTCGACGCCGGGCGAGAGCAGCGAGGCCTCCTCGGCGCGCGCCTTGTAGTCGAACGTCTCGCCGCCCGCGGCGAGGTCGGCGCCGGCGCAGTAGCCGCGCCCGGCGCCGGTCATGACGATCGCGCGGACGTCGTCGTTCGCGTCGGCCTCGTCGAACGCCTCGATCAGCTCGCGGCCCATCGTCGCGGTCCACGCGTTGAGCCGCTCGGGGCGGTTGAGCGTGATCGTGAGGACGCCGTCGTCGAGGGCGGTCGTGATCTGCTCGAAGGCCATGGTGTCTCTCTGCGTCTCTGCGTCTCTGCGTGCGGGCGTCGGCTGCTAGGCGATGCCGGTGAGCGTCGGACGGCGTTCGTCCCACGGCAGCGCGTCTTCGAGCTGCGCGGAGAGGCGGATCAGCGTCGCCTCGTCCCACGGGCCGGCGGTGAGCTGGACGCCGACGGGCAGGCCGTCGTCGCTCTGGTGCAGCGGCAGGCTCGCGGCGGGCAGGCCGGTGACGTTGCCGAAGGCGGTGAACGAGACGCTCGCGACGACGTCGAGCACGGGCGCGTCGGGCGTCGCGTGCTGGGCCTCGAGCGTCGCGCCGGCGGCCGGCGGAAGGATCGCGGAGGTCGGGGTCAAGAGGACGTCGAAGTCGCGCCCCCAGCGCGCGACCTCCTGGCGGCTGAGCAGCTCGAGCGTGCGCGCGGCGAGCACGTAGTCGTAGGCGCCGGTCTCGGAGCTCTGCTTGCGCTGGTGCGCGATGTGCGGCTCGACGGCGCTCCAGTCGACGCCCTCGTAGTCGGCGAGGCCGCCCTGCGTGAGGACGATGAACGACGGGATCATCGCTTCGGAGACGGTCGGCACCTCGACCTCCTCGACGGCGTGGCCGAGGTCTTCGAGCGCGGCGGCGGCGGCGCGCGCGCCGGCGACGCACTGCTCGTCGGTCGGGATGCCGAGCGGTGCCTGCGCCATCAGGCCGATGCGCAGCCGTCCGGGCGCGACGCCGACCTCCTCGGCGAACGGGCGCGCGGGGGCGGGCGCGTTGTACCAGGCGAGCGGGTCGAAGTTGGCGATCGTGTCGAGCACGGCGGCGGAGTCGGCGACGGTGTGCGCGACGACGCCCTCGACGACGGCGCCGAGCCAGCTCTGCGCGAGGCGCGGGACGCGCCCGCGGCTCGGCTTCAGCCCGACGAGGCCGCAGTAGGAGGCGGGGATGCGGATCGAGCCGCCGCCGTCGTTGGCGTGCGCGATCGGGAACATGCCGCCGGCGACGGCCGCGGCGGCGCCGCCGCTCGATCCGCCGGGCGTGCGGCTCGTGTCCCACGGGTTGCGGCTGATCCCGTGGCGGAGGTTCTCGGCGGCGGTGATGACGCCGAAGGCGGGCGTGTTCGTGCGCCCGCAGAGCACGAAGCCTGCGCGCTGCAGCGCGTCGACGACGAGCTCGCTCTGCTCGCTCGGGCCCTCGGGCGCGCCGTGCGAGCCGTACGTGACGGGCCAGCCGGCGACGGGCGTGAGGTCCTTGATCGGCAGCGGCACGCCGAGGAACGGCGCTTCGTCGCCGCCGGCGAGGCGGCGGTCGGCGTCGGCGGCGGCGGCGCGCGCCTGCTCGTCGTTGCGCCACGTGATCGCGCCCAGCTCAGGGTCGAGTCTGTCGACGGCGGCGAGGCAGGCGTCGAGCAGCTCGACGGCCGAGAGCTCGCGCGCGCGCAGCGCGGCGGCGAGCTGAAGTGCGGGCAGCGTGGGCTCGGGCGCGGCCATTCGCGGCGAGCCTACCCGAACTCCAGCACCGAGCGGATGCCGTCCTGCGCCTCCATCAGCTCGAACGCGCGGTTGACCTCGTCGAGCGGCATGCGATGCGAGATGAACGGGTCGACGTCGATCTCGCCGCGCAGGTAGCGCTCGACGAGCTCGGGCACCTGGTCGCGTCCCTTGACGCCGCCGAAGGAGGATCCGCAGACGCGCCGGCCGGTGATCAGCAGGCGCGGGACGACGTCGAGCGTCTCGCCCTTGCCGGCGACGCCGCCGACCGTGCAGAGGCCCCAGCCCATGCGCGCGGCCTCGACCGCTTCGCGCATGACCGCGACGAGGCCGGTCGCCTCGAAGGTGTAGTCGGCGCCGAAGCCGCCGGTCTCCTCGAGCACGCGCTCGACGGCGTGCTCGTCGGCGAGCCAGCGTCTCGGTCGCGCCCTGGCCGCGCGCGAGCTCGCAGGCGCTCCTCGGAGAGGTCGACGCAGATGATCCGCTCGGCTCCCTGCAGCCGGCAGCCGGCGACGGCGCCGAGCCCGACCATGCCGGCGCCGAACACGACGCAGGTCGAGCCGGCCTGCACCTTCGGCCGTGAACATCGCCGCGCCGAGCCCGGTCGAGAGGCCGCAGGCGAACAGGCAGGCGCGATCGAGCGGCGCCTCGCGGGCTGACCTTGGCGAGCGCGATCTCGGGGATGACCGCGTACTCGGCGAACGTCGAGGTGCCCATGAAGTGGCGGATCGGCTCGCCGTCGCGCGACAGCCGCGTCGTGCCGTCGGGGAGGTAGCCCTTGTTCTGCTGCTCGCGGATCGCCAGGCAGAGGTTGGTGCGCGGGCTGAGGCAGTGGATGCACTCGCGGCACTGCGGCGAGAACAGCGTGACGACGTGGTCGCCGAGCGCGAGCGAGCGCACGCCCTCGCCGACGGCCTCGACGACGCCCGCGCCCTCGTGCCCGAGCACGGTCGGCGCGTAGCCGGACGGATCGACGCCGGAGGCGGTGTACATGTCGGTGTGGCAGACGCCGCAGGCGACGAGCCGGACCAGCACCTCGCCCGGCGCGCGGATCGGCGAGGTCGAGCTCCTGCACGACGAGCGGCCGGCCGAACTCCTCGAGCACCGCGGCGCGAACCTTCATCTCGTCCCTCCTCGTCCCATCACGACGATCGTATTTGTTTTGGAGGAGACGATCGACGCCTGCTCGGGCTGCGCGCGGCGGCTCGATCGCCGGCGGGCGCGTCAGCGACCGAGCGCGAACAGCGGCCAGCGCCCGGGGACGCCCTTGAGCTCGTGGAAGCCGCGATCGTCGAACGTGAACGGGCCGCCGACGACGGTGCCGAAGACGGTGCCGGAGACGAGCACCTCGCCGGCGCCGGCGAGCGCGCCGACGCGCGAGGCGATGTGCACGGCCATGCCGCCGACGTCGTCGCCGATCAGCTCGCACTCGCCGGTATGGATGCCGACGCGCACCTCGACGCCGAGCTCGCGCGCGGAGGCGATGATCGCGAGCGCGCAGCGCAGCGCGCGCGAGGGCGGTCCGTCGAACGTCGCGAGGAAGCCGTCGCCGACGGTCTTGACCTCGCGCGCCGTCGAAGCGCCGCAGCTCCTTGCGCAGCTCCTCGTCGTGGCGCGCGAGCAGGTCGCGCCAGCGGCTGTCGCCGAGCTGCGCGGCGCGCGCGGTCGCGTCGACGATGTCGGTGAACATGACGGTCAGCAGCGCGCGCGTGCGCTCGCCGCCGGCGCGGCCGCCGGTGAGGAACTCCTCGATCTCTTCGACGATCGCGTCGCTGTCGCCGAGGAACGGCAGCGAGTCGGTCCCGTCGAGCTCGACGTAGCGCGCGCCGCGGGATGTGCTCGGCGAGGTAGCGCGAGTGGCGCGGGTCCCATGCGGTGTCGCCGGCGCGGTGCAGGACGAGCGTCGGCACGGCGATCCGCGGCAGGTGCTCGCGGACGTCGAGGTCGGCGGCGGCGGTCAGCAGCTCGCGCGCCTCGCTCGGGCTCGCGGCGAGGCGCTGCAGGCGCGCGAACCAGTCGACGAGCGCGCGGTCGTCGGCCATCGACGGCGCCATCACGGCGGCATCGCCGGGCTGGTCGGCGTCGCCCCACGAGTCGACGGCGCGCTCGATCCAGGCGGTCGCGCTCCTCGCGCGTCATCGCCCAGTCGTAGTCGGGCGCCCACGAGCGTGCGGGCGATCGACGCGTACATGATCAGCGCGCCGACGCGCTCGGGATGTTCCGCGGCGAGCAGCGCGCCGACGGGGCCGCCGAGCCCGTAGGTGAACAGCGCGGCGCGCTCGCTGCCGACGGCGTCGAGCACGGCGAGCGCGTCGCGCGGCCTCCTGCTCGAGCGAGTACGGCTCGCCGGCGCCGTCGGAGAGGCCGGTGCCGCGGCGGTCGAACAGGATCAGGCGGCCGAAGACGGCGAGCCGTTCGATGAACCGGCGCAGGCCGGCGGACTCCCACAGCTGCTCGACCTGCGAGATCCAGCCGGTCATGAAGAGCGAGATCGAGCGCGCCGTCGCCGACGACCTGGTAGGCGATGCTCGCGTCGCCGCTTCGCGCGTAGCGCGTGACGGGCACTCACAGCTCCTCGAGCCAGCGCGCGGAAGGAGTCGGAGGGCTGCACGCTCGCGCCGGCGGCGTGCACGCGGTCGGCAGAGCCACAGGTCGGAGGTGACGACGCGGATCTGCGCCGGGCTCGGCGTCGGCGGCGAGACGGCGGACGATCTCGTCGTCGGCCGAGTCGCGGCGCGGGCGCGGCGCGTGGGCGACCTCGATGACGGTCGAGGAGATCGGCGGGCGCGGCGGCTGCTCGAAGACGACGATGACGTCCTCGCCGCTCGTCGCGGCCCAGTGCTCGAGCAGGTGGACGAGGCGGACCATCGCCGCGTGCCGGTCCTTCCACCACGCGTCGGGCCGCGTTCCGATGACGTTCATCCCGTCGATGAACCAGCGCACGGGGGGAGCGTACGTGGTCGCGCTTTGCGAGCGGCCGGCGAGCCTGCCGCAGCCGAGCGCGTGGCGGGAGCCCCGAAGGGCGAGCCGCGCCGAGCCGGCGGCGACGGCTGGATCTGCTGGACTGGTGCGCGATGCGGCTCGAGGGAATCCAGACGGGGGACATCGTCGAGGTCGACCGCGGCGGCCGGCGCTTCCACGCGATCGTGACGGCGCCGGCGCCGGGCGGCCTCGCGCTGGCGCCGCTCGATCGCCGTGTCGGCTACTTCAGCTGCCGCAGCCGCGAAGTCGTCGGCCACTGGGTCAAGCGCGGGCGCCCGCGCGCGAGCGCGGAGCCGCTCTTGCCCTCGCCGCGCCAGCTCGAGCTCGAGCTCTAGGCCGGCTCGGCGCCGGCGCGGCGCGCGGCGAGGCTACGAGGTCTCGCCGCTTGCGCGGCGCGCGGCGTCTTCGAGACGGTCATCGCCCCAGAAGGGCTCGCCGTCGACGACGATCGTCGGCACGCCGAAGGCGCCGGCGGCGACGGCCTCGTCGTTGGCGGCGCGCAGCGCATCCTTGACGTCGTCCGCCTGCAGCGCGGCGCTCAGCTCGCGCTCGTCGAGGCCGACGCGCCGGCCGGCCTCGAGCACGGCGTCGAGCTCGCCGAGGTCGACGCCCTCGAGGAAGCTGAGCCGCATCGCGGCGAGCGAGTAGGAGCGCATCAGCGGCTGCTCGCGGCAGAAGGTCATTGCACGCGCGACGAGCAGGTCGTTGGTCGGCCACGGATCGGGCCAGCGGATCGGGCCGAGCCCGTGCGCGGCGGCGCGCGCGTCGCAGTCGGCGAGCTTCTGCTCGCGCTCGTCGGTCAGCCCCCAGGAGACGCGGCCGTTCTGCTTGAAGAGCGCGCCGGCGAAGACGGGCCGCCAGCGCGCGTCGGGCAGCAGCCGCTCGATCCGCTCGGCGGCGAACCACGAGTACGGCGACATCGCGCCGAAGTAGAAGCGCGGCGCGTCGCTCACGGCGCGGGCTGTCGCCGGGGCGGTAGGCGTCGCAGATCGCTCACGGGCACGCGGGGATCATCGCGCACCGTGGGCGTGCGCGCCGGCCTCCCCGGCCGGCGCCGTCTCGCCGGCGTCGAAGCGCGCGGCGCAGTGCTCGGAGCAGAAGTACAGCGTGCGCCGGTCGCGCTCGCGCGTGATCGCGTGGGCGCGGTCGACCTTCATGCCGCAGACGGGATCGGTCGCGCCGCGGCGGATCGTCAGCGCGAACAGCGCGAGGAAGACGGCGGCGCCGAGCACGTTGGTGACGAGCTTGTAGTCGAGCTTGACGCTGCCGAAGATGTCGGCGCGCGTCGGCCGCACGTGGGGGATCAGCCCGAGCGCGCCGAACAGGCCGTCGATCGCGAGCGCGGCGAGGATCATCGTGACGAGCATCAGCGCGACGATGCGCAGCGCGAACGCGGTGCCGTAGTATTTGCGGTAGATCGCGACGATCGGCAGCACGATGAGGTCGGCGAAGATGAACGCGATGACGCCGGCGAAGCCGATGCCGCCCGACCAGAGGACGGCGGCGAGCGGGATGTTGCCGACCGAGCAGACGAAGCTGAGCACGGCGATCAGCGGGCCGACGAGGACGTTCTCGATCAGCCGCAGCGCTGGCGCGGCGTGGACGATGAAGAGGCTGTTGAAGAAGCCGTTGCCGAGCAGACCGACGAAGCCGGCGAGGAAGAAGCCGATCGCGACCTCGCGGTAGACCATCGCCCAGTCGTTGCGGAAGTTGTGCGCGACGTCCGACCACGCGTCGATCGATGAGAGCCGCTCGCGCAGCGGCATCGACGTGCCGGCCGAGTGATGCTGGTGATCGCCTTCGACCTGCCGGGCGCGCTCGCGCGCCTGACCTTCGAGCCGGCGCGAGACGAACGCGCGCAGGAGGATCGACATGATCACGATCAGCAGCAGCCCGCCGATCAGCTCGGCGAGCGTGAACTGCCAGCCGATCAGGATCCAGATGACGATGCCGAGCTCGACGACGAGGTTGGTCGAGGCGAACTGGAAGGCGAGCGCGCTGACGGCGGAGGCGCCGCCTGCGAACAGCGATCGCGCGATCGCGATCGCTGCGTAGGAGCACGAGGACGATGCGGCGCCGAGGCCGGTCGCGAGCGCGAGCGGCCGCGCGCCCGTTCCGCCGAGCGCACGCTCGATCCGCTCGCGCGGCACCCATGCCTGCACGATCGCCGAGATCGCGAAGCCGAAGACGAGCGCCCACCAGACGGTCCACGCCATCAGCAGCGCGTTCGAGACACCTTCCCAGAGCGTTGCGAGCACGCTCATCGCCGACGGCGTGCGGCGTGCAGGGTGCGCGGCGCGTCCATCGCCCCAATATACCCCGCAGGGGTACGCGGGCCGATCGTCCGGAGGTCGCGGACGGCCGCCGATCGACGAGCGCGCCGCGCTGAAGCGTTCCAAGCTGTGTGTATCTTCCCTGCGATCGGAAATCGGGCGCCCGGGCGCGAGGCGGGGCAGCCGGCGCCGCGCACTTGGAAGGAATGGCTCCCATGCATACACAATCGAGCGGTTCGCGCGACGGCGACTCATCGCGGCTGGAGCGGGCGATCGTGCTCGAGCTGCTGAGCGACGACGGGGAGCGCAGTCGCTCGGTCGCCGAGCTGGAGGCGCAGCTCGGCGCGAGCGAGGGCGAGCTCACGACGGCGCTGCGCGACCTCAACGAGGTCGGGGTGCTCGACGGCTCGGAGGAGCGCGTATGGGCGTCGGCCGCGACGCGGCGGCTCGACGAGCTCGAGCTGATCGGCATCTGATGCGCTCTGCGTCTCGCCGCGTCGCGGCGACGCCGGCGTGCGCGGCGGCGCAGCGGGGGTCCGCCGGTTCGCGCGCGAGATAGGGTCTGCGGCATGGCGAATCGCGTGCTGATCCTCTCCTGGGAGTACCCGCCGGTGGTCGAGGGCGGGCTGGCGCGCCACGTGCGCAAGCTCTCCGAGGCGCTCGTGGCGCCAGGGCGTCGCGGTCGACGTGCTGACGCGCGGCGTGGCCGACGGCCCGCGACGGGCCAGCCGGGGGTCGAAGAGCAGGGCGGCGTGCGGTGCACCGCGTGCGCGAGCCGCGCGGCCGCGCGACCTGACCGGTTCGTCGCGTGGGTGGAGCACATGAACGCGACATGCTCGCGGCGGGCGAGGCGACTCGCCGAGGAGCACGGCGACCTGATCGCACGGCCACGACTGGCTCGTGGCGCGGCGCCGGCGAGCACCTCGCCGACCGCTTCCGCTGCCGCTCGTGATGACGATCCACGCGACGGAGTACGGGCGCCACCAGGGCTGGGTGCGGATCCGCCGCAGTGGCAATCCACTGCATCGAGCGCTGGATCGCGCAGCGCGCGGACCGCGTGATCGTCTGCTCGCACTACATGCGCGGCCACGTCGCGGACATCTTCGGCATCGACGAGCGGCGGATCGCGGTGATCCCGAACGGGATCGACCCGATCGACGTGCGCCCGGCGGAGGACCTCAGCGCGCTGCGCGCGAAGCTTCGCGGCGCCGCACGAGAAGCTCGTGCTGCTCGTCGGCCGCCTCGTCTACGAGAAGGGCTTCCAGCTCGCGCTCGAGGCGCTCGCGCCGATCGTGAACGAGCGGGTCGGGGACGTGCGCTTCCTCGTCGCGGGCTCGGGCACGCACGAGGAGGAGCTGAAGGCAGCAGGCCGAGCGGCTCGGGGCTGATCGAGCACGGCATGTTCCTCGGCTGGATCGGCGACGACGTGCTGCACTCGCTCTACCGCATCGCGGACCTGTGCGTGGTGCCCTCGATCTACGAGCCCTTCGGGCTCGTCGCGCTCGAGGCGATGGCGTCGGGCTGCCCGTGCATCGTCGCGGACACGGGCGGGCTTGCGCGAGGTGGTGCCCTCGGGCGAGCGCGTGGGCTGCGCTTCAACGGCGGCGACGCGGACCATCTCGGCGTGATGATCGATCGCTTGCTGACGGACGACCCGCTGCGCGACCGCCTCGTGACGAGGCCTCCGAGCACGTCCTGCGCTTCGACTGGGACGACATCGCGCGCCAGCGCACGCGCGGCATCTACGCCGAGCTCGTCCCGGAGCGGTTGAGTCGCGCCGCGGAGCGCTCTAATGGAAGTGAACAGGCTCGCACGGGAGACGAGCCGCGAAGGGAGTTGCCAGTGCTCACGGGTCTGATGCAGGACGACTTTCAGCTGACGGTGCAGCACATGCTGCGGCGCATGCGCTCACCGCACGCGGACGCGGAGGTGGTGACGCTCACGCAGCCGGGCACCGTGGCGCGCCAGCTTCGGCGAGATCGCGGGGCGCGTGGACCGGCTGGCGCGGGTGCTCGAGCGCCTCGGGGTGAAAGCCGGCGACCGCGTCGGCACGTTCGCGTGGAACAACCAGCGCCACTTCGAGCTCTACATGGCGGTGCCGTGCGTCGGCGCCGTCCTGCACACGCTCAACATCCGGCTGCTCGCGGACCAGCTCACGTACATCGTCGACCACGCCGAGGACGGCGTCGATGTTCGTGGACGACTCGCTGGTGGCGCTGCTCGCGCCGCTCGCGCCGCAGATGCGCTCGCCGCGAGCAGTACGTCGTGATGGGCGAGGGCGAGCGCTCGAGGCGATGCAGAGCTGCCCGAGCGCGCTGAGCTACGAGGAGCTGCTCGAGGAAGCGGGGGAGGGCCCGTTCGAGTACCCCGAGCTCGACGAGCGCCAGGCGGCGGCGCTCTGCTACACGAGCGGGACGACGGGCAACCCGAAGGGCGTGCTCTACTCGCACCGCTCGATCAGCCTGCACTCCTCGGCGACGCTGATGCGCGGACGCGCTCGGCGTGGGTCACGACGATCGCGTGCTCGTGGTCGTGCCGATGTTCCATGCGAACGCCTGGGGCATGCCGCACGCGGCGGCGCTGACGGGCGCGGACCTGCTGCTGCCCGACCGCTTCCTGCAGGCCGAGCCGCTCGCGAAGCTGATCGAGAGCGAGCGCGCGACGATGATGGGCTGCGTGCCGACGATCTTCCTCGACCTGCTGCGCTACGCCGATACGCATCCCGACGTCGACCTCTCCTCGCTGAAGAACGCGGCTGCGGCGGCTCGGCGGTGCCGCGAGCGTTGATCGAGGGACTTCGAGACGCGCCACGGCGTGCGGATCTTCCAGGGCTGGGGGATGACCGAGACGAGCCCCGTCGCGACGCTACTCGCGGCCCGCGGAGGGCGCCCGCACGACGACGCCTACTGGGACTGACCGCGCGAAGCAGGGCCAGCCGCTGCCGTGGGTCGAGCTGCGCCTGATCGACGACGACGGCGGAGGTCGCATGGCGAACGGCGGAGAGACCGGCGAGATCGAGGTCCGCGGCCCGTGGGTCGCGGCGCGCTACTTCGAGGACGACCCGACGAGGAGAAGTTCGACCGCGGCTGGCTGCGCACGGGTGACATCGCGGCCGGTCGACGAGCGCGGCTTCGTGCAGATCACGGACCGCGCGAAGGACGTGATCAAGTCGGGCGGCGAGTGGATCTCCTCGGTGGAGCTGGAGAACGAGCTGATGGCGCACGAGGACGTGGTCGAGGCGGCGGTGATCGCGAAGCCGGACGAGCGCTGGGCGGAGCGCCCGCTGTGCTGCGTGGTGCTGCGCGAGCGGGGCGGGCACGGAGCGCCGACGGAGCTCGTCGAGCACCTGAGCGGGCGCGTCGCGCGCTGGTGGCTGCCGGACGAGTTCGCGTTCATCGCGGAGGTCCCGAAGACGAGCGTCGGCAAGTTCGACAAGAAGGTGCTGCGCGGGCGCCTGGGCGAGGGCGAGCTCGAAGGTCGCGTGCGGCTGTAGGCGTCGTCGCTCGCGCGTCCGGCGCTGGTCTCGATCGAGCGTGATCTCGACAACCGGGCTTCAGCGACACGCGCTCCGCGCCGATGAGAGAAGGCGAAGCTCGGGGTTTGGCCGACCGGCGTTGCTGGTAAACGTTGCAGTGCAGGCAGGTCACAGCCAGTGCACGACGAACTAGACGGGATAATTTTGCGTAGAATCGCTCGCTTATATGGGCACGAGGCCCTCGCAGGACTCGAGCACACACCAATTCATCAACGGGAGGTTGGCATGACTCGGACCGATGTCGTGGCCTCGAGCAGGCCGCGGAAAGCAGTCACAGCGCCGACGACGAGAGGATCGTCCAGCCTGCTGCGCAGGCTCGTCGTGGTGCCGGTCGCTTTCGCTCTGACGGTGGCGCTCGTGTTGCCGGCGGCCGCGCTCGCGGCAGAAGAAGGGCTCTCGGGCTACAGCAAAACGACGACGACCACGACTACGACTACGACGCCGGCGCCGGCGACCACGCCGACGCCGACGACGGGCACGTCTCCGTCGAAAGAAAGCAGCACGCCGGAAAAAACGACCGCGCCTGAAACGACCGCGAAAGAACCGACGAAAACGACCGAACCGACGGCGACGACGGCCAAGAAAGCCACGTCGCTCCCGTTCACCGGGTTCGACCTTCGCTGGACGGTGGGCCTCGGCCTGCTCCTGCTGGCGATGGGGGTCGCGATCGTGGTCGCGCAGCGCCGCCCGCGCCGGCGCGACGACAGCCTCTGAGCTGACGAGCTCGACTGCAAGCTGGTCGACGACGGCCGCCGGGGAGTTTCCGGCGGCCGTTCTCGTTCCTGGGGCCAGGTCGGGCGGCGCCGGGCATCATCGCGCTCCGGGCCGAGGCCGCGGGTGGGGCTTCGGCGCGCGGGCGGATCGCAGGTACGGTCGTGTGACCAGCGATCCCGATGACGTCACGCGCCTGCTCGACGCGGCGGGCGCGAGCTCGTGTGCGCGTCGTCTGAGCGACGAGCTGAATGCGGATGAGAGGACTCGAACCTCCACCTGGTTTCCCAGACACGGACCTGAACCGTGCGCGTCTACCAATTCCGCCACATCCGCGTGCGGTGAACGGCGAAGATATCGCACGTGCAGCGGGCGACGGCGCGCCGGCGCCGGACGCGCGCGGCGCCTCGAAGCGGCACGACCCGCCGACGCGGGCGCTTGCGCCATGGCCCTCGCTCCGAGCGCTTTGCTAGCCTCGACCGGCAAGAACGCGCCGCTATCGTCCAGGGGACTAGGACGCCGCCCTCTCATGGCGGAAACCCGGGTTCGAATCCCGGTAGCGGTATCGCCTACGCCGAGTTGTCCGGCGCGCGCCAGCCGCGTAACCGCTCGCCGCGCGCGGGCACGCGCTAGTTGAGATTCCAGGTGATTCCGTCGAGCAGGTAGTAGACGCCGGGCGGGACCGGCGTTTCAGGATCGATCACGACGCCGGTGGTCGACATGATCAAGCTGCCGACGTGGTTCGCGCCCGATGCGGTCGAGACGCCGATGCCGAAGTCGAGCTTGCTTTTCGGCCAGAAGGCGCTTGGCACCGTGAGCACGGTTTCGCCCGCTTTGATTTCGCTCGTGACTTCGAGCACGCCGCGTAGGCGCGCGCTGGAACCGCCGTCTTCGGTCCTGACGGCGGCTTCTTCGAAGCCGGAGACCTGTTTGACCTTGGCGCCGAGCGTGACCGCGGTCCAGGCGCCGACGCCGCCGCCTTCGGGCCCTGGAGGGCCTTCTCGACCGGAAGGGCCTTCCGGCCCTCGCGGCCCTTCTGCGCCGGTGTCGCCCGTCGTGCCGGGCAGGCCCTGATTGCCTTGGATCCCCTGGTTGCCCTGGACTCCCTGGTTGCCCTGGCTGCCCTGCGGGCCGGTCGCGCCGGTCGCACCCTGCAGGCCGGTTGCGCCGCGGCGACCCCGCGCTCCGACGTTGCCCTTGAGTTCTCGCAGCACCTTCGGGTTGATCTGCTTGCTCGAGTTGATCAGGTAGTGCGTCGCTGCCAGGGCGCCGCCGCTCATCGCGAGCACGAGCGCCAGCGTCGAGGCGACGTTCGCGTAGCTGAGATGTCTACGCAGGAATCCCACGAGCCCGATCCTTTCACGCCTGTGCTCCGGAGATCTCTGAAACGTCGGGTTCTCGCAGGCTCCGCGCGTCGGCGTACCGGTGCGCTTGACAGGATCTGCGGCGGCCGCCTGCTTCGATTCGGGCGGAGAAGGCGCGGTTTCGGCGCTCGCGAGCGACTACTGGGCGAACACGCGGACGAGCGCGGCGCTCGTGCCGGCGGAGCCCGAGATGCTCCCGGTGCAGGAGGCCGGGTGCTTGATCCAATCGACGCGCACACGCTTGACCCAGTGCCCGCCGGAGACGTTCGCGGCGCCCTCGGCGCCACCGCTTTCGCGGTGTGAGGCGCTCGCGCAGCGAAGCGACCAACGGAATTCGAGCGGGGCTTCGGTGGGCTCGGTCACGACGAGCAGGAACGAGCCGGGGGGCCGCACGGCGGCGAAGCTCGTCTGCAATGACGTCGAAGGCGCGGCCGCGTGTCGCACGATCAACCTGCCGTAGGTGCGCGCGCCGGCGTTCGTCGGCGCGGCCGCGCCGAGCGCGCCGGCGACGATCGCCACGGCGATCAGCGGCGCATGCCCTCGCGGTCGAGTGGGCGATACCACCGCGTTGAGGCTAGAGGAAAGTCGCATTGTGCGGATCTTCGAGCACGTTTGCGGATCGGTCTAGATTCCAATGACCGGAAAAATAGTGGGAGACGCGCCTCGACTTAAGGCTTGAGATCTACGAATCTTCGTGATTGACATCGCGTGTCGTGACGCTTTTCTGGGGATGGAGCGTCGGTCGCGGCACCGGAATACGTGGGCAAGAGAAACCCCTTTTCTTACTGTCGAAAGCAAGAACGCGAGGAAGAAAATGGCCTTTGTCCACGAGAAACGCGCGACCGGCGCGACTCGGCGACGCCCCAGATCAGGCGGACTCTCACGCGGGCGCGTCACCGAGATCCAGCGCAGCCGCATGCTCGCCGCGGCGATTGAGGCGGTCGAGGAGGTCGGCTACGCGCGCATGACCGTCGCCCAGGTGATCAGCCGCGCGAAAGTCTCGCGCAAGACGTTCTACGACGTGTTCATCGATCGCGAAGACTGCTTCCTGGCGGCGCTTCGAACAGGCGATCGGTCAGGCCGGCAGGCTCGTCAAGCAGGCATATGCGGGCGAGAGCCGGCGTGGCGCGACGGGCATCCGCGCGGGCTCTGCCAGGCTGCTCGTGCTGCTTGACGAAGAGCCGGCGCTGGCACGGCTCTGCGTGGTCGAGGCGCTCGGCGCCGGACCGCAGGTGCTCGAGCGTCGCGCCGAAGTGCTCGAGGAGCTGGCCGAAGATCGTCGACCGGGGCGCTTCGCGACGAGCGCGGCCAGCGAGCCGCCCGAGGTCACCGCCGAAGGGGTCGTCGGAGCCGTGCTTCGCGGTGCTGCACACGCGCGCTGCTCGAGGGTGACGCCGAGCCGGTTCACGTGCCTGCTCGGCTCGCTGATGAGCATGTCGTGCTGCCCTATCTCGGAGCTCGCGCCGCGAGCAGGGAACTGAGCCGGCCGGCGCCCGAACGCGCGCCGCGACGGCGAGGTCGCGCGCGCGCACGCACAGCCGCGACCCGCTGGACGGGTCTGAACATGCGCCTGACGTATCGGACGGTGCGCGTGCTGTCGTGATCGCCGAGCACCCGGGCGCGAGCAACCGCGAGATCGCCGGAGCGCTCGGGCATCGACCGACCAGGGTCAGATCTCGAAGCTGCTCGACGCGCCTCGCGCGCCTCGAACTCGTCGAGAACACGGGCGACGGCCAGGAGAAGGGCGCGTCGAACGCCTGGCATCTCACGCCGCGCGGCGCCCGCGTCGAGCGCGCGACGCGCCCGCGTTGAGCGCCGCTGACGCCGGCCGAGCCGAGCTGCGGGCGCTGAGGCGCCCGCGGCCTACGCGCTTGCGTCGACCTCGCGCGGGCGGTCGACTCTTCGCGCGTCCTGTTCGGCTGCGCCTCGTCGGAGTGGGGTCGACGGTGCTGCGCTTCCTGCTGTGGCGATTGCTTGGCGTGCTTGCCGTGCTGGCGGGCTTCGCGCTCGTCGCGTGGTGTCTGCGCGGCGGCCCCGGACGTCTGCTCCGTGGCGCGAGCTTCCACTCGCCCTCGCGGCGCTGTCGAGGCTCGGCCGCGACGCTCTCGGCACGGTCGCTCACGCGATCGCTGCTGGACGCCGGCGCGGCGCGCTCGGCAGGTGCTGCTCGGGCTCGCGCTCGTCTCGCGATCGTGCTCTGCGCGTCGGATCGCCCGCGCGCGGCGGCGCTACGTCCGCGCTGCGGCTCGAGGTCTACCGCACCGACCGGGCGAGCGCCGAGGCTGTCGTGCGCATGTACGAGGCGCTGCACAAGCGACTGCTGCGCGCTGGTGGCGGCAGGCTCGTGCCGGGCAGCCGTCGGTGGCGCTCGAGGTGCATCACACGGGCCGGTGGCGGCACAGGCGCGCGCGAGCCGCAACGCGCGGTCGGATGACTCCGCGGCCTGGGCTGCGGTGACCTGCCCGAGCTGGCTGCGGCGATGGTCGAGGCGGCGCTGCGCGTGGCGCCTACCCGCAACTGCGCGCTGACGGCGCTCGCGAGGAGGCCGCGGCTGCCGCCGCGCGGTGCTGCGCCTGAAGAAGCGCGCGCAGTTCATCAGGCGCGTGAAGTCGCTCGACCGCTTCGAGCACGAGCGCGAGCCGCCGGTCAACCGGCTGATGAACGCGATCGGCGCGTGCGATCGAGCCGGCGTTCGTGCAGCTCGCGCTGACGCCCGCCCCGGCGTTGTTCGAGCGCTTCGCGAGGCATCTGTTCAAGCGCCACGAGGCGCGTCTCTCGCGCGAGCGCCGCGGCGCTCGCGACGATGCGCGACCGCTCGATGGTCGAGGACGCCGAGCTGCGCGGCGGGCTCGAGGTCCAGCACCGGCCGCTGTTCTTCGCCGACATCCGTGATCGGCGCCGGCCGAGCGGCGAACGTGCGAGCGGATCGCTTCGGAGCTGCGCGCCGACGGCGCCGAGAACCGGCTCGTCGAGCGTGGCACCGACGATTCGCCACGGCCTGCTCTGCGCTCTACCGCCGGCGGATCGAACGTGGCGAGGGCAACCCGCTGCCGGCGTTCCGAAAGGGGGTCTTCGCCACGAGCGAGCTCGCGTCGCTGTGGCATCTGCCGTCGGTCGACTACGTCGACCGTGCCGTTCGCGCGCGATGCACTGCCGCGCGCGCCGGCGCCGCCCTCGATCTACCGTCCGCGCGACGGTCGCGGAACGCTGCGCGACGCGATCGGGCCCGTCTCGATCCATCCCGAGCTGCGCCGCCAGAACACGGCGGTCCCCGGCACGGTCGAGCAGGGCAAGTCGAGCTACCTGGTCGCGACCGTCGCCGAGGACCTCCGGCGCGAGCGCTGCGCGGTGATCGTGCTCGATCCGAAGGGCGACGCGGCCGACGCGGCCGTCAGCCTCGTAGCGCCCGACCGGACGTGCACGCTGCTCGATTTCGCCAATCCGACGTGCGGCTTCAACCCGCTCGCGGTCGACGCGCCGGCCGACGTGATCGCCGACTACGTCGTCGGAGCGCTCAAGTGCCTGTTCACCGACGCCGACATCCGCGCCTCCTCCGATCGGTACCTGCGCAACGCGATCATCGCCGTGCTCGCCTACGACCGCAGCTCGACGCTGTGGGACGCGGCGCGCCTGCTGTCGGTCGGCGAGGACGGCTACGCCTACCGGCGCGCCGTCGGATCGCGCGTGCGGGCGCTGCCGGCTTTCAAGGAGATCAGCGAGTTCTTCACCGCCGAGCTGACGGCGCAGCTGGCCGACGCGCGCAGCACGACGACCGCGAAGCTCGACGCGCCCGTCAACAAGCTCGCGCGGTTGCTCAACTCGGCTTCGATCAAGCGCGTCCTGCTCAACGAATCGCTCGCGGTCGACTTCGAGCGCGTGATCGCCGGGTGCGAGGTTCTCGTCGTCAAGGGCGCGCTCGGCGGGATGGGAGCGGGGAACACGTCCGTACTTGATGCAGCTGCTCGTCGGCATGCTGGACGCCGCACTTGCCCGTCAGCAGGATCTCGTCATCGGAGCGGACCGCGTGGCGGTCGCGCTGAAGGTCGACGAGGCGCCGCTCGTGCTGAACCGGGGCTTCGCGGCGACGCTCGCCCTCAAGCGCTCGGCGGGCCTCGAGACAGTCGCCTGCTGGCAACCGACGCCCAATGGACGGACCGCGAGGTGCGCGATCAGCTCGACGCGCTGTTCGCGCACCGCGTCCTGTTCGCCACGGCGTCCACCCGCGAGGCGCGCTCGTCAAGCGAGCTGACGATGGCCGAGTTCTCCGACACGATCCGCCCGGGCGTCGCGCATCTCGGCGCGCTCGGGCGTCCCGACGCCCGGTTGCACCTGCCGAAGCACCACGCGATCGCGAGCTGGACGACGCCGCTCGGGCGCCAGGCGCCGTTCATCGGCGAGACGATCCCGCTCGAGGTCGACCGTGCACGGCTCGCGCTGCACGCCGAGCGCCAGGCGCAACGGGGCGGTCGTCGACGCGTCGATCTGCGCCAGCCGCACTGGCAGCGGCCGGTGCCGACACGGGGTGCGGATTCCGCGGATCGGTCGGAGGCGGGACGCGAGGGCGTCGCCGACGCTCGCCCCGAACTCGCCGAAGGCCCCGGCCGCGCTGTCGCTACGGAGGCCGGTGCAGGGACGGCCGTCACGCTGGCGTCGCTGCCGGAGGCGCCGTGCGAGAGCTTCCGCGAGCTGATCGAGCTCGACCTCGCGCAGAGCGTTCGCTGGGCCAGGCGAGCCGCGACGCCGGTCGCGATCGAGCCGGACGCGCTCGACCTCGCGATGCTTGAGCTGATCGCTCGCTTCGACCACGTGCTCAGCAGCCAGCTGCACCGCCGCTTCAACCGTCGTCGCGCGATGACGACGACGCAACGCCGCCTCAAGCGGTTGTCCGACGCCGGACTCGTCGAACGCTTCCAGTTCCACCGCCGCGACGGCGGCGGCGTGCCGATGTGCTACGTGCTGAGCTCCGGTGGCAGAGAGGCGCTGCAAGCCGCCGGCCGCGCCGGCGAGCGAGCCGGATCCGGGCGCACGGAAGCGCCGCCGCGCGGCGCCGAGCTGCGGCTGCGCCGGGCACGTCACGACGTTCACGTCGCCGGCTGGGTGCTGGCGCTGCTCGACGCGCTCGACCCTTCCAGGGCGATCCTGCGCGGATCGAATGAAGCGATCATCGACCCGCCCTCACGTACGGGAGGCGGCGAGCGCGCCGCGCTCGGCCCGAACGATCTGCGGTTGCCGGGCGGGCGCGTGCCGCACGACTTCCTGCGGCTCGACCGAGCCGACGGCGAGCGCGAAGTCGATCGCTTCGAGACGCTGCGCCCGGATGCGCTGATCGAGCTGCGCGAGCAGGCCGTCGACCTGCTGGTCGAGCGCGACGATCGGCTCTCGAGCACCGGCGGCGCGGCGAAGCTGCTGCGCTACGACCACTTCCTCGCCGGCTGGTCACTGCACACGCGTCGCTACGGCGAGCGCCACGAGGCGACCCCGTTCGTCCTGTTCGTCTGTCGCAGCCGCGAGCGCGCGCGCGACTGCGCTCGGATCGCCGACGCACAACTGGTGGCATGCCGCGCCTACGCCGGCGAGTATCCGGTCGACTGGGAATACCCCGGTCGCGAGCGGATCCTGTTCCTCTCCGAGCGCGATGTCCACGAGGGCGCCCTCGGCGCCTATGGCGTTCCTCGATCGCCGCCGTCGGTGCGCGTCGCCGCTGCGCACGGCGATCCGACGGCCGGGCTGACGTGCGCAGAGCCGCGCGAGCTTCCTTGCTGAACTGAGCGTCTGGCGCGCGGACGCTCGCGCGTTGCCCGTCGATCGGTGCAGTCGCCCGCTGTTGCACGGCAGTCGCCCGGCGCCGCACGGCACGGCTTGCGCAGTTGCCCACGCGCGCCGCGAGCGGGCGACTGCACGCCGCGATCCCCCTGAACAGGGCAGCGAAGCCATCGAAGCGTGCCGCGCGCGGGCCCAACTGCACGCCGCGGCAGGTCGTCGAGGCCGTTCCGCGCCGGTCGTTCCCCGCGCGCGGGTACGCTCGACGTTCACTCTCAGCTTCTCCTCACTCGATCTTCCGCCGTCATCTCGCCGTACCCGTCTCGAGCGTCAGCTCGGCGCCGGCATGCACGCTGTCGATGCGCTCGTCTACGCGTGCGCAGCTCAGCGCGTTTGCGCGCCAGATTTCGCCTCGCCGGTCTCAGCGCCGCGCTCCTCCGAGACCCCTTAAGGGGTTCTCGGACCTCGCGACACGCGCCGGATCGACGCTCCCGAGCGCTTGACGCGCCTCTCGCCGCTTCCTACAAGCGCGCCATCGTCCGCCGCGACCTGCGACGGCACTCCGCGCTCATCACCCGACCCCCAAGGAGCAGACATGGCATCGGCCCCGTCATCCGCACCTCGCACCGCAATCCGAGCTCGGGCTCCTCGCCACCACGCGTCGAGCTCGCGCTCGCGTCGACGGACCGCCGTCGGCCATCGCGCTCGCAAACCTTCGAGCGCGCGTCGTGGCCGCGTGCTCGCGCGGTACGTCGACTGGCGTGGGCACGCACGTGAGCTCGTCGCTCGACCGGGCGCCGGCGGCAGTGTGCTCGTGCTCGACCGCGACGCCGACTCGCACGGCGATTGCCGTCTCGTCGCGCACCTCGCGCCCGACGAGCCGACCGGGAACGCCGACCTCGCCTCGCGCTGCTATCTCGATCAGGCACGTCGCGGCCGTTGTCGCTGCCGGCTGTTGACCGGCGACGACCTCCTCGCGGTGCCGTTCGCCGGCGAGGACGCCGACGATTCCGGAGGGTGTGGTGCGCCCGGCGGCGCCCACCTGCTCGGTGAGCGACCGACTGACGCGGACGGTCGCCACTACCGCATCGCGCGGCTGCCGACCGGCATGTCGATCCCCGAGCTCCGTTGGTGTCGTGGCGCGGGAGCTCGGGACATCGAGCAAGCCGAGCCGGTCAGCGTCCGCGAGGCGATCGCCGCGCTCGACAGCTACGAGCCGATCCGCTCGCAGACGATGCGCGCGATCCATCGGCATCGGACAGACGTCGCCGTGTCGGTTGCCGTGCTGCGTGCCGAGCTCGCGCGTGTCCAAGCGAGCCCGATCGTGCTCAACCGTGCGCTGCGTGAGGCGGTCCTCGCGACGATCGAGCGCGACGCGCTCAGCATGAGTGAGATCGCGATCCGCTGTGGGCGGGTCAAGCGCGATGCCGCCGGCCACGAGAGTGGCGAGACGAGCTGGCTCGCACGGCGCCTCGGCCTGCTGGCCGAGGGTGGGCGCGACAGGCCGACGCGCTGGATCCACACCGATGTGCTCGCGCTGATCGCGCGCGACGGCCTCGGCGTCAACCCGTGCGAGGTCGAAGCCGGCTGACACGGCCGACCGCGCTCGCGACGCGCGAGGGCAGGCGGCCAAGCTCTTGAGCGGCGCACCGTAGCGGCGCTCCGCTCACAACGGGCGGGTCTACCGACCCGTCGCACATAGCCCCCGACGACGGCGGACCCGCGGGTCCGCCGTCGCTCGTTAACGCCCGCATCGGCCAGCCTCCGTGCGGCCGTGCGGCAGATCAACGAAAGGAGGGACGAAATGTCCCGCTCCTACTCGCCGTTCACCACCGATCACGCCTCGCCGCCGTTCTCGCCCGGGTCGCTCGTGCACTCGCTCGCCGGCGCCGCGACGGCCGGCGTCGCAGGCCTCGCCGTCGGCGCGCTCGCCGCCCGCGCCATCCGGTCGCTGGGCCTGCATTGGAGCTGGAGCGCGATCGCGCTCGCCGCGACCTTCCTGCTTCGCTCGGCGCTCGGTCCGCTCACACCCGTCCTCGCCACGGCGACGCTCACGGCGACGGTTCGCAGTCGTCGCCGCCACCTCGAAGACCTCGACGCCGGCGCCGACCTGGCGGCGCGCGCCGCGGGCCGTTTCGCGCCTACCGACGCGGTCCGCCTCGCGGTCGGCGCGCTCGCCGTGCGCCGCAGGTCCTCGCGCGAGGAGTGGTTTCGTGCCGGCGAGCTGATCCTCGGTCGAGACGACCGCGGCGCGCTCGTCTCGATTCCCTTCGGCGGCGCTCGCGGCGGCTCGCACATGCTCGTCGTCGGCGCGACCGGCTCTGGCAAGACCGTGACCGAGACGTGGACGGCGGTTCGGGCGATCGAGCGCGGCATGGGCGCCGTCGTGGTCGACCCCAAGGGCGATCGCGCGATGCGCCGAGAGCTGGCACGAGCGGCCGCGCGAAGCGCGCGGACGTTCATCGAGTGGACACCCGCCGGGCCGAGCATCTACAACCCCTACGCAAGCGGCGGTGAGACCGAGATCGCCGACAAGCTGCTCGCGGGCGAGCGCTTCAGCGAGCCGCACTACCTGCGTCAGGCGCAGCGGTATCTCGGGCACGTCGTCCGCGCGCTGCGCACCGCCGGCTACGAGGTGAGCCTGCAGGCCGTCGCCTACCACCTCGACCCGCATCGTCTGGAGTTGCTCGCGCGCGAGCTGCCGTCCTCCGAGGCGCAGTCGACGCTCGACTATCTCGACTCGCTGTCGGCGCGTCAGGTCGCAGAGCTCGCCGGAGTCCGCGACAGGCTCGCGATCGTCGCCGAGTCCGACGTCGGGCGATGGCTCGACCCGAGCGTGTGCGGTGCGCACAGGTTCGATCTGCGCGAGGCGATTCGCTCGCGCGCCGTCGTCTACTTCGACCTCGCCGCCGACAGCCGGCCGCTGTTGACGCAGATGCTCGGCGCGGCGATCGTGCAGGACCTGACGACGACGATCGCCGCGCTGCAGCGCGGCCCGGTGCCGACGGTCGTCGTGATCGACGAGTTCGCTGCGATCGCCGCCGAGCAGATCGTGCGGCTGTTCGGCCGTGCACGCTCGGCCGGCGTCAGCCTCGTGCTCGGTACGCAGGAGCTCGCGGATCTGCGTCTGCCGGGACGCGAGTCGCTGCTCGAGCAGGTGCTCGGCAACCTCGCCGTGCTCGTCGCCCACCGCCAGGTCGTCCCGCGATCGGCCGAGTTGATCACCGCGCTGACCGGCACGGTCGGCGCCTGGCGGACCTCACGCCACGGCGACGGACGTCTGACGAGGACGCGGACGCGCGAAAGCGTGCTCACCGCCGACGACGTGATGCGGCTCGGCGCCGGAGTGGCCGCGACGATCGTGCTCGGCCGGGGCTCGGGCGCGCGGATCACGCGCGTCTTCTCGCTCGAGTCGAAGGAGCGTCGATGAGCCCGCGCCCGAAGTCCCCGCGCCCGAACGTCGCGCTGTCGCCCGAGCGGGTGGCGCTCCTGCGGTGGACCGCGCGAGTCGGCGCGATCACCGCGGATGCGCTCGCGCATCTCGACGAAGTGTCGATCGCGACCGCGCGCTCCCGTCTCGGGTGGTTGGTGCGTGCACGATTGCTCTCGGCATCGCGGCTGCTGTACGACGAGCCCTCGCTGTACACGGTCACGCGCGGCGGGCTGCGCGAGGTGGGCCTGCCCGCGTTGGAGCCGGCCCGCGTGAGCGTCGCCAACGCCACGCACACGCTCGCCTGCGCGCGAGCGGCCGCGGCGCTGCAGCGCTCCTATCCCGATCACGTCGTCGCCGGCGAGCGCGAGCTGCGCGACCGCGAGCGCGCCGCCGGCGGCCCGCTCGCAAGCGCTCGGCTTGCGCGTACCGGCGCCGGCGCCGGTGCCGGCGATGGCGGCGCTGGGGCGTGGCGGCTGCATCGTCCCGACCTGGTGCTCTGGCCGAGCGCGCCCGGACGCCTGCCGGTCGCGGTCGAGATCGAGCTGACCGTGAAGGCGCCCGCGCGTCTGGCCGAGATCTGCCGGGCGTGGGGTCGCTCGCGCGAGGTCGCCGGTGTCGTCTACCTCGCGCCACGCCCCGTGCGCAGGGCGCTCGAGCGTGTGGTCGCACGTGCCGACGCGGAGCGAATCGTCGTTCTCCCGCTTGAGTCGCTCGCGCTGCTCGGCGGTGCAGGTACGTCGATCGCGAGTACCGTCCCAAGTGCGCCGTAGGTTGGCCGACGGGGGTCAACCATCGAGTAAACGGAGTCCCACATGTCGAGCTTTTCGATCAACCGAGTTGTTCTCGTCGGCCGCTTGACGCGCGATCCCGATCTGCGCGCCCTGCCCTCCGGACGCAGTGTCTGCACGTTGCGGATCGCCTGCAACGGGAGCCGCATCGACGCCGACGGCGAGCGACACGAGCGACCGAGCTATTTCGACGTGTCGACCTTCGGGGCGACCGCCGAGTCGGTCGCGCGCTTCCTCCACCGCGGGAGCCGCGTCGGCGTCGACGGAAGGCTCGAGTGGCGCGAGTGGGAGACCGCCGAGCACGAGCGCCGTCAGGCCGTCAGCGTCGTCTCGGACGTCGTCCAATTCCTCGACGCCCCGGGGACGGGTCGGGGGCCGGGGGGCTCGGAGGATCCGTCCACCGACGGCGCCGACGACGCCGACGGCGAGCTCGTCGGCGTCGGCGCCGAGGAGCTCGAGGTGACCTTCTAGTCGAGCTCGCGAGGACCCGACGGGCGCGCATGCGCGCCAGTGCGTAAACTGGCGCGCCGCGCGGACCGCTCGGCCGGCTGCGATCGAACGAGAAGATGCCCGTCAACACACAAGCGATCGGCAAGACCTACGACCCCGTCCTCTACGCGGTTGGCCGCGAGAAGATCAGGGAGTACGCGCGAGCCGTCGGCGAGAGCAACCCGCTGTACCTCGACCTCGACGCGGCGCGTGCGGCCGGGTACGCCGATCTCGTCGCTCCGCCGATGTTCGCCGTCGTCTACAGCGCTCCGGCGGTCGGCCCGCCGATCTTCGATCCCGAGATCGAGCTCAACTTCGCGATGATGGTGCACGGCGGTCAGGAGTTCGAGTGGGGGCCGCTCGTCGTCGCCGGCGACGAGATCTCGACGACGGCCAGCGTCAAGGACATCTCCGAAGCCGACGGGCGCGGTTTCTACGTGTTCGAGTCGATCTCGATCAACCAGCGCGGCGAGCAGGTTTGCCGCGGCACATGGACGAACATCGTCAGAGGGGTGTGAGAGATGTCCGAGCTCGAGCGCCGGCGAGCAGATCCCGCAGCTGCGCGTCACGCCCGACAAGTACCTGACGGTCCGCTACGCCGGCGCCTCGGGCGACTTCAACCCGATCCACATCGACGAGGAGTTCGCGCGGGCCGTCGGTCTGCCCGGACGGATCCTCCACGGGCTCTGGACGATGGCGCAGGTGGCGCGCGCCCAGACCGAGGCGGCGGGCGGCCCGGAGCATCTGAAGCGCCTGTCGGTGCAGTTCCGCGGCATGGGCATGCCCGAGCAGGAGGTCGTCGTGACGCGGCACCGTCCGCGAGGTCCGCGACGGTCGCGCGATCGTCGACACGGTCGCCGAGCAGGCGGGCAAGCAGATCATCCGCAACGCCGAGGCCGAGCTCGAGATCTGAGCCGTCGGGCCAGGGCTGCCCGCCGAGGCTCGCGCGCCTACAATCAGGCCATGCTCACCGCGCGGCAGGAGCGGATCCTGTGCAAGGTGGTCGAGGGCTACCTGCGCACCGGCCAGCCGGTCGCATCTCGAGGCGATCGCCGCCGACCCCGAGCTCGACTGCGGCCCCTCGACGATCCGCAACGAGCTCGCGCTGCTCGAGGAGCAGGGCCTGCTCGCGCACCCGCACACCTCCGCCGGGCGCGTGCCGACCGACGCCGGCCAGCGCTACGTCGTCGACCGCATGCTCGCCTCGGGCCGAGGGCCTCGCGGTGCAGCGCCGCATGTCGAGCTCTCGCTGATCCGCCGCGAGGTCGAGGAGGCGATGCGCATCACCACCGAGACGCTCTCGCGAGATGACGAACCTGCTCGCGGTCGTCTCCGCGCCGTCGCTCGACGACGGCGACGATCCGCCACGTCGAGGTGCTCGCGCTGCAGCCGGAGGTCGTGGTGGTCGTCGATCATCACCTCGACCGGCGGCGTCTCGAAGATGCTCGCGACGTTCGACGGGCCCGGTCGACCCGGGGCTCGTGGCGTGGGCCGGCGAGTACCTCGACGAGCGCGCTCGTCGGCCTCGGGCTCGGCGCGCGGATGCTCCAGCAGCGCCTGCTCGACCCGAGCCTCGCCGGCCGCGAGCGCGCGTTCCTCGAGCGCCTCGCACCGGCCTTCGGCGAGCTCGCGACGAGCGCGAGGACGCACTCTACGTCGACGGCACCGCGCGCCTGCTCTCGACGCGCGGCGGATCGACGACGCGACCGAGGTCGAGGAGCTCGATCGGCCTGCTCGAGCGGCGCGTCGCGCTGCTCGCGTGCTGCGCGCGGCGCTCGGCCGAGCCCGGCGTCTACGTGCGGATCGGCGCACGAGAACGAGATCCCGGCGATGCGCTCGCTGGCGCTCGTCGCGACCGGCTACGGGATGCGCGCAGCGCAAGCTCGGCGCGGTGTCGGTGATCGGGCCGGTGCACATGGACTACGCCGGCGCGATCGCCACCGTGCGCGAGGCCGCGCACGAGCTCTCGCGCTTCGTCGAAGACGCCTACGCCGAGGGCTGAGCGCGCGCAGGCGATGCCGCGCGACCCCTACGAGGTGCTCGGCGTCGCTCGCGACGCCTCCGAGCAGCAGATCAAGAAGGCCTTTCGCACGCTCGCGCGCGAACTGCACCCGGACGTCAACGCCGCACGACCCGCAGGCCGAGGAGAAGTTCAAGGAGGCGGCCGAGGCGTACGAGATCCTCTCCGACCCCGAGCGGCGCGCGACCTATGACCGCTACGGCCACGAGGGCCTGCGCTCCGGCGGCTACGCGCCGAACTTCGACGCCTTCGGCTCGATCAGCGACCTGTTCAACGCGTTCTTCGGCGGCGGCGCCGGTGGCGCGCTTCGGCGGCGCTCGCGGCCCGGCGCCGGGCGGCGACGTCGCGCGTCGACCGTCGAGATCGACCTGCTCGAGGCCGCGCGCGGCGCGACGGTCGAGGTCGCCTACGAGGCGATCGAGCGCTGCGAGCACTGCCACGGCAACGGCGCCGAGCCGGGCACGCCGATCGAGACCTGCGAGCGCTGCGGCGGCGCCGGCCAGCTGCAGGCGGTCGACGCGCACGCCGTTCGGCCAGATGGTGCGCACCGTCGTCTGCGACGTCTGCGGCGGCGACGGCCGCGTGCCCGAGCAAGCCGTGCGGCGAGTGCCGCGGCCGCGGGCGGCGTGCCGCGCAGCGCACGAGCTCGACGTCGACGTGCCCGCCGGGATCGCCGACGGCCAGCGCATCCGCGCTCGCCGGCCGCGGTCACGCCGGCGAGCGCGGCGCGCGCCGCCGGCGACCTCTACGTGCTCGTCCGCGTCCGCGAGGACGAGCGCTTCGTGCGCGAAGGCGAGGACCTGATCACCGCGCTCGACGTCGCCGGCGCCGCTCGCCGCGCTCGGCGGCGACGCTCGAGGTGCCCGACGCTCGAGGGCGCGCGCGACGGTCGAGGTGCCGCCGGCACCCAGCCGGGCGAGGTCGCTCACGCTGCGCGGCGAGGGCATGCCGTCGCTCGGCCGCGGACGGCGCGGCGACCTGCGCGTGGTCGTCAACGTCGTGATCCCGCGACGGCTCAGCGACGAGCAGCGCGAGCTGCTCGAGCAGCTCAACGCGACGCTCACCGAGGAGAACCTGCGCTCGCGACGAGTCGATGTTCGCGAAGCTGCGCCGCGCGCTGCGGCACCGCCAGGCTGCGTGATCCGCGCTCGCCGTCGCGCGTGCGCGCGCGAGCACGCCGAGCTCGTGCTCGCCGAGCTGCTCGAGCTCGCGCCCGGCGGCGTCGAGGAGATCGACGCCGGCGCGGCGACGTCGTCGAGTACGCCCTCTACGGCGCGCCCGGCGAGCTGCCCGAGCTGCCCGAGCTGCGGGCGGCCGTCGGCGACGCGCTCGTCGAGGTCTCCACGAGCGAGATCGCCGACGACTGGCACGAGCGCTGGAAGCGCTTTCACCGGCCGATCCTCATCGAGCCGCCGGCCGCGGGCGTCGCGGACGGGCGCAGGGTCGCGCCAGCGCTCCACGTGCGCCCGCCCTGGGAGGCGGCGCGCGCCGAGCGCGACGAGCGCGGCTACGAGATCGTGATCGATCCCGGGCAGGCGTTCGGCACCGGCGCGCACGCGACGACGCGCTGTGCCTCGAGCTGCTGCTCGAGCTGGCCGCCGAGCGAGCGCGCCGCGGGCGCGCTGCTCGACGTCGGCACCGGCTCGGGCGTGCTCGCGATCGCCGCCGCGCAGCTCGGCTTCGCGCCGGTGCTCGCGCTCGACAACGAGCGCGAGAGCGTCGAGGCGGCGCGCGCGAACGCGCGCGTCAACGGCGTCGAGCTCGAGGTGCGCCGCTTCGACCTGCGCGCGGAGACGCTGCCGTGGCTCGCCTCGGCGGACGCGCCGCACGGACCGCTCGTGCTCGCCAACCTGCTGCGCCCGCTGCTGCTCGAGCTCGCGCGCACGATCTCCGACGGCGCCGGCGCAGCTGATCGCCGGGCGGCCTGCTCGTCGAGCGAGGCCGACGAGGTCGCGGAGGTCTTCGCCGAGCGCCTCGGCCTGCGCGAGCGCGCGGCGCAAGCGGCGAGTGGGCGCCGCGGCTGTCCGGCTAGGCGCCGAGCTGAGTCGAGCGTGCGGCGCGTCTCGGCGTGCGCGGCGCAGCGCAGCGTCAGGCGCGCGTCGTCGGGATCTCGGTGGCCGCGCGCACGATCGCGCGGTAGACGAGGTCGATCGCCGGCGCGCACGCCGTCCTCCGCGCTCGATCAGCGCATCGGCGGCGCTCGAGCGCCGCGCCGATCATCTCGAGCGCCTCGCCGTCGTCGCCCGGCTCCGGGTCGCGGCAGGCCGCGAGCGCCATGTCGAGCATCGCGTGCGCCTGCTCGAGCGGCGCCCGCGAACAGCGCCGGCCCGACGAGGCTCGCGTAGCCGTAGACGCGCGCGAGCCGCCCCGAGAGCGTGATCGAGGCGCCGCGCCGCGCGGCGGCTGCGACGGCGCGGCAGCCCGCGCCGTCGAGCAGCGCGGCCATCGTCCCGCCGAGCACCGCCCGCGTCGCGTGCTCGTCGAGGCCCGCCTGGCGCGGCGACGCGCAGCGCCAGGTACAGCGTCGCTCGCGGGCAGCCCGTACGGCGGGTCGGAGGCGAACACGATCCGCTCGGCCGGCACGCGCGCGAACAGCTCGATCACGTCGAGCGGGAAGAAGCAGGAGATGTCGTAGAGCACGCCCGGGTGGTCGGCCAGGCGCGTCGTGAGGATGCCCTGGTCGCAGATCGCGCCGTGCGCGAGGATCAGCACCGCGTCCGGGATGGCGCAGCGCGAGGTCGACGAGCCCGTCGGCGAGCGGCGGCAGGCCGCGGCCGGCGTGGATCAGGATCGGCACGCGCGCCTCCTCGGCGAGCGCGAAGATCGCTCGGCCATCTCGGCGTCGCCGTCGAAGGCGAAGTCCTGCGCGCGCGGGTGCAGCTTGATGCCGCGCGCGCCGGCCGCCAGGCAGCGCTCGCCCTCGGCAGCGGGTCTTCGGCCGGGTCGAGCCGGCAGAACGGCACCAGCCGTCCGTCGCTTTCGCCGGCCCATGCGAGCACGCGGTCGTTGGGCACGCGGTAGGCGGGCTTGCGCTCGGGGTCGTGCAGCGGGAACACGCACGCGCGCCGCGCGCCGGCCGCGTCGAGCTGCGCGAGCAGCTGCTCGAGCGTCAGCGAGCGGCCGTCCTCGTCGAGGCCGAGGTGCGTGTGGGCGTCGATCACTTCGCGCGCCCGGCGGGCGCAGCCGCTCGGCCTCCGCGAGGAACGGCGCGAGCGCTTCTGCGTAGAGCGAGCATCGCGCGCACGTCGCTCGCTCGACCTCCGGCCGATCGCCGCGGCATGCGGCGAGCTCGCCTGGCACGCCTCGACTGTGCAGCCGCGAGCCGCGCGAGCGCACGTCCCGAACGTCGCTGCGGCGGCGTATCCTGAGTCGAGGATGGCGATACGTCGAGCAGATCAAGGCCGACCTGCAGGAGCGCGATGCGCGCGGGCGAGAAGCGAGCGCGTCGGCGCGCTGCGGCTGGTGCTCTCCGAGCTGCAGAAGGCGGCCAAGGAGGGCGCCGACGACGAGCTCGCGGTGCTGCGCCGCGAGCGCAAGCGCCGCCTGGAGGCCGCCGAGCGCCTACCGCGAGGGCGGGCGCGAGGACCTCGCCGGCGGCGAGGAGGCGGAGGCGCGAGCTGATCGGCGGCTACCTGCCGGCCGAGCTCTCCGACGCGGAGCTGCAGGCGATCGTCGAGCAGGCCGTGCGCGACAGCGGCGCGCAGCTCGGCCAAGGACATGGGCCAGGCGATGAAGCAGGCGATGGCGGCCGTCGACGGACGCGCCGACGGCAAGCGCGTCTCCGGCGCTGGTGCGGGCGGCGCTGCAGCGGATGAGGACGCAGATCGAGCTTCCCGACGACGTCGCCGCCGAGCTCGCGGGCAGCCAGGACGCCGTGCTGCGCGCGCTCGAGGCGCACCTCGACTGCAAGGTCTTCCTGCGCGGCAACCTGCTCACGCTCGACGGCGAGGAGAGCGAGACGAGCGCCGGCGAGCGCGTCGTGCGACGAGCTCTCCGAGCTGATCGCGCGCGGCCATCAGATCGCGCCCGGGCACGATCGCCGCGGTGACCGGCGCGCTCGACGCGCACGAGTCGCCGGCGCGCGTGCTCGAGGACGTCGTCTGGCGCCATCGCGGCCTGCGCGTCGCGCCGAAGACGGTCAACCAGAAGCGCTACGTCGACTCGATCCGCGACAACACGGTCACCTTCGGCGTCGGGCCGGCCGGCACCGGCAAGACGTTCCTCGCCGTCGCGATGGCCGCCGCCGCGCTCTCGCGCCACGAGGTCAACCGCATCATCCTCACGCGGCCCGCCGTCGAGGCCGGCGAGCGGCTCGGCTTCCTGCCGGGCGACCTGATGGCGAAGGTCGACCCGTACCTGCGGCCGCTGTTCGACGCGCTGCACGACATGCTCGACCCGGAGAAGGTCTCCCAGCACATCGAGCGCGGCGTGATCGAGATCGCGCCGCTCGCGTTCATGCGCGGGCGCACGCTCAACGACTCGTTCGTGATCCTCGACGAGGCGCAGAACACGACGCCCGAGCAGATGAAGATGTTCCTCACGCGGCTCGGCTTCGGCTCGAAGATGGTCGTCACCGGCGACATCACGCAGGTCGACCTGCCGCGCGAGCAGCGCTCGGGCCTGATCGTCGTGGGCGACGTGCTCGACGCGATCGAGGGCATCGAGTTCGTGCGCTTCGGCGGCGAGGACGTCGTGCGCCACAAGCTCGTGCAGCGGATCGTCGAGGCCTACGACGTCGCACGCCCAGCGCGCAGCGCGCGCGAGCTGCGCCCGGCCGACGCGCCGCCCGCCTGCAGCGCTAGCGCGCGCGATGCTCGAGCGTCGAGGTCATCGGCGCACGAGCGCTCGGTCGCCGGCGCGCCGCTGCGCCGGAGATCGTCGGCGCCTGGTGCTCGCGGCGACGGCGTCGCGCGCGGCGTCGACGATGGGCACCTCGGCGATCGAGTTCGTCGACGCGCGCGCGGATCGCGCGAGCTCAACGCGCGCTCACCGCGGCACGGCGCGCGCCGACCGACGTGCTCTCGTTCCCGATCGACGGCGCCGAGCCGCCCGTCGGGAGCCGGCCGCGAGCTCGGCGACGTCGTGATCTGCCCGAGCACACGGCCGACCTGCGCGAGGCGGTCGTCCACGGCGTGCTCCACCTGCTCGGGCATGGACCACGAGAGCGACGACGGCGAGATGCTCGCGCTGCAGGCGCGAGCTGCTCGCGCGCGGAGCGCGGGATGACGCGCAGCGGCTTCGTCGCGCTCGCCGGGCCGGCCGAACGTCGGCAAGTCGACGCTCGTCAACGCGATCGTCGGGGGCAAGGTCGCGATCGTCTCCGACCGGCCGCAGACGACGCGCCGCGCGATCCGCGGCGTCCGCACGCAGCGGCGACTGCCAGATCGTGCTCGTCGACCTGCCCGGCGTTCAGCGTCCGCGCGACGCGCTGACCGCGCGCATGGCCGGGCGCGTGCAGCCAGGAGCTCGCCGAGGCGGACGCCGCGCTGCTGCTGCTCAACGGCGAGCAGGGTGTCGGCCCCGGCGACCGCTTCATCGCGCACGCGCTCGCCGGCACGCGGCGCGCCGGTGACGATCGCCGTCAACAAGATCGACCGGCTGCTCGCGCGCCGCGACCGCCGCGGCGCTCGACGCAGGCCGCGGAGCTCGAGCGTCGGCGACGAGGTCTTCCCGATCTCGGCGCGCACCGGCACCGGTGTCGCGGCGCTCGTCGAGCACCTGGGCGCGCTGATGCCGGAGGGGCCGTTCCTGTTCGCCGCGAGCACGACGCTCCGACCAGCCGCTCGAGCTGCTGCTCGCCGAGCTCGATCCGCGAGGCCGTGATCCGGCGCACCTTCCAGGAGCTGCCGCACGCGGTCGAGGTCGTGGTCGAGGACGATCGAGTGGCCGCGCGCCGGGGCTCGCGCGCGTGCGCGCGCTGATCTGGGTCGAGACGCGACTCGCAGAAGGGCGATCGTGATCGGCGCCGGCGGGCGCATGATCAAGGCGATCGGAACGGCCGCGCGGCGCGAGCTCGAGCGCGAGCTCGGCGCGCAGCGTGCTACCTCGACCTCTCCGTGCGCGTGCGGCGCGACTGGCGCGCCGACGAGGCGCTGCTCGACCGCCTCGGCATCACATGAGAGACGCCGGAGTCAAGCTGCGTCCGGGCGCGCGAAGAGCCGCGCCGGTGAGCGCTCGAGGCGCTTGCGAGAGCTCGATCGGACCGGCGCGGCAGGGTCGTCGCAGAGCGCTTTCGCGGCGGGTGCGGGGCAGGCGCGGTTGATTTCGCGAAACGCTCGGATCCCCCCAAACGCCCCGTCAATGCGCCGTCGGCATATACATACGATCTCGACTGGCCCAAAAATTCCACTCGGTCTGATTCATGGCATGATTGGAATGCAGCCGGTCGGCAATTCGAGTACCTTCTGCGCAGGAGACCGTTGACGAGGAAGGGCGAAGATGTCGGCCAAGCATGCGGTGTTGGGGCTCGTGATCGAACGGCCCGGGTACGGGTATCAGCTCGCGCAGCGCCTCGACGAGCGCTTCGGCTCCTCCGGATTCGCACCGTCCGGCGTCTACTCGGCGCTTGACCAGCTGAGTCGCGACGAGCTCGTTCGCAGCGCCGGCGAGCTCGGAGCCGGACCGGCGCGCCGCGCCGCGCCGCGTACGATCTACGAGGCGACCGAGGAGGGCGTCGAGCACTTCGAGTCGTGGATGCTCGACCCGTCGCCGGCACCGCCGCTGCGCGATGAGCTGCACATGAAGATCGCGCTGTGCCGACCGCGCAACGTCCCGCGGCTGATCGAAGTCGTCAGCGGCCAGGAAGTCGTCTGCCTCGGGCGCCTGCAAGACCTCAAGCGTCGCGGCGAGGAGACGGTCTCCTCGCGCAACTGGTCGAGCCTGATGGGGACGCTCGCGACCGAAGCCGAGGTCGCGTTCTGGAACGCGCGAATCGAATGGCTGCAGAACGCCCGCGAGCTGCTCGAACAGCTCCGCGACGAGCACGAAGCCTCGCGTGCGGGCGGCACCGCTCTCGACGCCGGGTCGAGCCGCCTGCGAGAGGTCTGATGGCCGAGACGCTGCTCTCGCTGGAGCAGGTCAGCAAGAGCTACTGGCGCGGACCGTCGGAGGTGCGCGTCCTCACCGATGCGTGCCTCGATCTCGGCGCGGGCGAGTTCATCGGCGTGTGGGGACGGCGCGGCGCCGGCAAGACGACGCTGCTGCGGATCGCCGCCGGCCTGGAAACGCCCGATCGCGGCGTCGTGCGCTTCGCCGGCGAAGATCTCGCGACGGTTTCCGAGCGCGGCCACGCCCGTCTGCGCCGCGGCGAGATCGGCTGGGTGCGCCGCTCGGGGCCGCGCAGCGATCTGACGATGCTCGACTACGTCGCGCTGCCGCTGCTGATCGAGCATGGCCGGCGCGAGGCCAACCGGCGCGCCGACGGTGCGCTGCAGCGTGTCGGCATGGGGCAGTGCTCAGGCCAGCGCTGGGAGAGCCTGTCCGACGGCGAGCGCGCGCTCGTCGCGATCGCACACGGCATCGCGCGCTCGCCGCGCCTGCTGCTGATCGACGATCCGACCGCGAACCTCGGCGTCCGCGAGCGCGAGGAGATCCTGCTGTTGCTGCGCTCGCTCGTCGACGAGACCGACGTCGCCGTGTTGATGACCGTGCCCGACATGCCCGCGGCGATGGGCTCGCACCAGCTCAGGGCGCTCAGCGGCGGGCGGTTGATCACACCGCCAGTCGGCTCCGACGGCGACGGCGACGGCGAGGCCGCGCCGGCCGCCGACGACGAAGACAACGTGATCGAGTTCCCCGGTTACAAGCGCTCTGCCTAGATGCCCGTGGGGGCGCCCCAGTGCTCGAGCTGAACGAGCTCGTCAAGCATTTCCCGGCCGCCGCGGCGCCGCCGGTGCGCGCGGTCGACGGTGTCTCGCTGTCCGTGGCGAGGGGCGAGTTCCTCGCGCTGTACGGACCGAGTGGGTCGGGCAAGAGCACGCTGTTGATGCTGATCGCGGCGCTCCTGCGGCCGGACGCCGGCTCGGTCAGCGTTGACGGCCGCGACATCTCGCAGCTGAGCGACCGGGAAGCCGCGCACTACCGTCTGCACGAACTCGGTTTCGTGCGCCAGTCGCTCAACCTGATTCCGGGCGCGAGCGCGCTCGACAACGCGGCGCTGAAGCTGATGGGCGCCGACATCGGCTCGCGCGAGGCGCGCCGGCGGATCAAGCCGCTGCTCGAGCGCCTCGGGCTCGGCGAGCGCATGGGTCACCGCTCCGAGCAGCTCTCGATGGGCGAGCGTCAGCGTGTGATGATCGCCCGCGCTCTGTCGATGGAGCCGGCGCTGCTGCTGGCGGACGAGCCGACCGGGAGCCTCGACACCGAGCGCGGCGCGCAGGTGCTCGCGCTGTTGGCCGAGCTCTGCCGCGAGCGAGAGATCGCCGTCGTGCTGGTGACGCACGATCCACAGGCGGCAGCGTTCGCCGATCGCGTCCTTGCGCTGCGTGACGGGCGCCTCACCGATTACCAGGCGAGCAGGGGGCACGCGGCCGTCGATGCCGACTGAAGCGCTCGCTGGAGGCCCGGCGTGAAGCTCTCCAGCATCCTGCGTCTCTACCGCGTCCGCATTCGCGCGCGGCTCACCCAGGAACTGTTCGCGGTGCTCGGCATCGCGATCGGCGTGTCGCTGCTGTTCGCCTCGCAGGTCGTCAACACGAGCCTCAACGGGTCGGTCGAACGGCTGACGAACGGGATCGTCGGGCAGATGCGCTTCCAGCTCGCCGCGCGGGACGGTCGGGGCTTCGACGAACGTCTGCTCGGCGAGGTCAAGGCGCTGCCGGGAGTGCAGGCGGCCGCGCCCGTGATCGAGCAGGACGCGAACATCGTCGGGCCGACCGGACAGCAGTCGGTCGACCTGATCGGCGTCGACCCGCGCCTCGAGCCCTTCGCCGGCCCGATCGCACGGCGCGTCAACCTGATCGGGATCGCCCGCGCAAACGTCGTGACCGCCTCGAACGAGGTCGCCGAGCAGGTCGGCGCCGTCTCGCTCCGGCCCGTCTCCCTGCAGCTCGGCTCGGGGACGACGCGGGTCCTGCTCGTGCCCGACCTGCTCGGGCCGGGCAGCGAAGCGCTCGGCGCCAGCCCGATCGCGCTTGCGCCGCTGACGACGGTCCAGCGCTTCGCCGGCCTGCCCGGACGGGTCACGAGCATCTACGTCCGCTCGCCGCCGCACCTCGACCATCTCGTACACGCGGAGCTCGAGCGCGTCGCCGACGGACGGCTCGACGTACGCCCGGCCGACATCAGCACGCTGCTGTTCCGCCGCGCCGCCGGTCCGGTCGACCAGTCGACGGGGTTGTTCGCCGCGCTCAGCGCGCTCGTCGGGTTCCTGTTCGCGTTCAACGCGCTGCTGCTCACGGTCCCGCAGCGCCGGAGCCTGATCGAAGACCTCCGGCTCGACGGCTACACGCGGCGGATGATCGTCGAGGTGCTGCTGCTGGACGCGCTCGTCCTCGGCGCCGTCGCCTCGGCGCTCGGGCTGCTACTCGGCGAGGAGCTGTCGGTCGCCCTGTTCAGCGCGAGCCCCGGTTACCTCTCGTTCGCGTTTCCGATCGGAACCGAGCGGATCGTCACGGCGACGGCCGTCGTGCTCGCCGTCGCCGGTGGGATGCTCGCGGCGGGCGTCGGCGTGCTCGCGCCGCTGCGCGCCGAGATCGCGCAACGCCGTGCCGGACTCGTCCAGAGCCCGGCACGGCGCGATCGCACGCGCTGGTTGTTACTCGCGGCGCTCGCATGCCTGGTCGCAACGACCGCGATCCTGCTGGCCGCGCCGCAGTCGGCGATCGTCGGTGTCGTCAGCCTCACGTTCGCGCTGCTGCTGTGCCTGCCGGCGCTGCTCGATCTGACCGTGCGCGCCAGCGATCGCGCACAACGCCTGCTGAGCGGTGCGGCCTCGTTCCTCGCGCTCGTCGAGCTGCGCTCGCGCGCCAACCGGCCGCGCTCGCTCGCGATCGCCGCGACCGGCGCGATCGCCGTGTTCGGCAGCGTCTCGATCCAGAGCCGCGCGCGACAACCTGCAGCACGGACTCGATGCGTCGGCGCGCGGGATCGACTCGCGTCGGGGACATCTGGGTCAGCCTCGAGGGGAGCTCGAACTCGCTGGCGACGACTCCGTTCACCGATCGCTTCAGCTCGGCGATCGCGCGTCTTCCGGGCGTCGCCGGCGTCGCGCTGTACCGCAGCAGCTTCCTCGACTGGGAGGACCGCCGGACCTGGGTGATCGCGCAGCCACGCAGGGACACGCAGCCGATCGCTCGGAGCCAGATCGTCAGCGGCGACCCGGCGCTCGCGGACGCGCGGCTGCGCGCGAACGGCTGGGTCGTCGTCTCGCGCGCGATCGCCGAAGAACACCACCTGCGGATCGGCGAGTCGTTCCTCGTGCCGACGCCGCATCCGATCCGCCTGCGCGTCGCGGCGCTCAGCACGAATCTCGGGTGGCCGCCCGGAGCGCTCGTGCTCAACGCCGAAGACTACGCGCGCGCGTGGGGGAGCCTCGATCCGAGCGCGTATCAGGTCGAAGTCGACGCCGGCGCCTCGCCGGAGGTCGTCGTCGCCGAGGTCAGGCACGCGATCGGCCCGGGCTCGGGACTGCGTGTCGAAACTCAGGCCGAACGCCAGAAGCTGCACTACGGGACGGCTTCGCAGGGGCTCTCGCGGCTCACCCAGATCCGCAGCCTCGTGCTGATCGCCGCCGTGCTCGCGATGGCCGCCGCCATGGGCGCGATGATTTGGCAACGTCGTGTTCGGCTCGCTGACATGAAGGTCGACGGCTTCAGCCGCTTGGTGCTGTGGCGCGCGCTCCTGTGGGAGAGCGCCGTCCTGCTCGGGCTCGGCTGCGCGCTCGGCGCCGTCTTCGGTGCCTATGGGCAGCTCGTCCTCGAGCCGGGCGCTGTCGAGCGTGACGGGCTTCCCCGTGATCGAATCCTCGCCGCTGCTCGTCGCGCTCGGGAGCTTCGCGCTGATCACCGCCGTCGCCGTCGCGATGGCCGCCGTCCCGGGCTACTTCGCGGCGCGCGTGCGCCCGACGATCGCGCTGCCCGAGTGAGGCCGGTCATGCAAAAAGAGACGACCGATACCCCCTCTACTATCCGGGAGAATTCTGATGCATGGATAGATGCCAGACCCGCTTCCACTCTCTCCGCGGCAAGTCTGGGCCCTGCTGAACGCCGCTTCTCGCGAGCTGTTCTGGGGTCTGCGCGCCGCATCGACCGAGATCGAAACGTGGATCGACCGCGCGCAGGCGATCCCCGATCCCGCGATCCGCGAGGATGCGTTGAGCGCGATCGCGAGCAAGCGCGGGCACGCCGACGGCGCGGCGCTGTTCTCGATTCTCCCGCGCCGGCGCGATCCGAACCTGCTGCGCGTGCTCGTCGCCTACCAGACGATCTGGGACTTCCTCGACACCGTCAACGAGCGCGGCGCCGAAGCCGGGACCGTCAACGGGCGCCAGTTGCACCTGGCGCTGGTCGAGGCGCTCGATCCGGGGTTGCCGATCTCCGACTACTACCGCTATCACCCCTGGAGCGAGGACGGCGGCTATCTCCGCGCGCTCGTCGACGCGTGCCGGCGCGGCTGCGCGCGGCTGCCCTCCTACGGACAGGTCAAACCGCTCGTCGTGCGCGAAGCCCATCGCGCGCAGGTGCTCGCGCTCAACCACGACACCGATCCGGCCGCGCGCGACGCGGCGCTCCAGGACTGGGCGCGGCGCGAGTTCGACGGTGAGCGTCGCGCCAGCTGGTTCGAGCTCTCGAGCGCCGCGAGCGCCTCGCTGACCGTCCACGCCGCGCTCGCGCTCGCCGCGCAGCCGCCGTGCCCGGAGGTCGAGCTTCGCCGCATCTGCTCCGCCTACTTCCCGTGGATCTCAGCCGCCGCGACGATGCTCGACAGCTACGTCGATCAGGTCGAAGACGAGCGCAACGGAGATCATCGCTACGTCGGCCACTACGCGAGTCCTGCAGCTGCAGGCGAACGGCTGGCTGACCTGGTTGCGCGCTCGGCGAGCGAGGCCCGACGGTTGCGCGACGGCCACCGGCACGCGGTGATCGCGGCGTGTATGACTGCGATGTACCTGTCGAAGGACAGCGCGCGCACACCGGAGATGCGTGCGGACACCGCCGATCTGGTGCGCGCCGGTGGGTCGCTCACGCGCATGCTGCTGCCGATCCTGCGTACTTGGCGGATCGCCTTCGCACAGCAGGGCGCCTAGCGTCGTAGTCGTCCGGCTCGAAGCATCCGAACTCCGCACGTTGCGAGGATGTCGTCGCACGTTGCGAGGACTAGTCAGAACTGAATATTCAGAACCCTCTTTGCGCGGGCGCGCGCGCCCGCCATGATGGACGCACACGATGATCGATGACAACGGAACCGGGGTCTTGCCGACCAGGAGAGAGAAGCCGCGCCGCTCGCGGCGCGCGAAATCCGGCGGCTCCGGTGCGGCGTCGAAATCGTCGTCGTCTCGCCAGTGGCAGCGAGCCGGACGTCCTTCGCGGCGTTCGGCTCGCAAAGAAGCCGAGCCGCGCGAGGGGGCTGTGCTGATCGAGCTGTCCAAGGCGCAGGTCGACCAGGTCGTGCGCAGCGCCGGTCAGGGCGGCACGCTGTCTGTGCTGCTCTCGGCCGTCAGAGACCCCGAGTGGCCGCTCTCGCTCGACTCGGGCGAGTGGGCCTACCCGACGCAGATGGACGACCGGCGACTCTCGCGCTCGTTGCTGTCGGGCCTGCTCGTACTCTCCTGCTTCCCGCCCGACGGCGGATACCTGGGCATCGCCGAACTGGCGCGAATGCTCGACATGAACACGAGCACAACCCATCGCTATGTCACGACGCTACTCGCCGTCGGGTTGCTTGAACGCGACCCGGGCACGCGCAAGTACCGCCTCGTTGCCGAGTAGCGCGGCCGACTGGCGGCGCCCGGTCTGTCGCCGCAGGCGCGAGCGTCCGCTCAGAGCGTGCGCCGCAGTTGGGCGGCGATTCGTCGAACGCCCGCAAGGTCGAGCTCGGCGGTGAACTGGAACGGCACCGCGACCGCCGGCAGACCGCGCCGGCGCAGGCGCGCGAGCTGATTGCGCTGAAAGCGCGCGCGCTCAGAGACGGCGCGCGCCGCGAGCAGTGCCGAGCGCCTGACCGCCGCGCCGTCGCCTGCACGCGGGATCGGTGAGAGCTCACGTAGGTCCGCGGCGCTGAAGCGCTGCGGCAGCACGCCGTTGACGAGCACAGCGTCGAGCTCGCGCCCGAGCTGCTCGCGCAGCCGCTCCTGCAGCTCGAGCGTCTCGCTGATCGCCATCTCGGTGCCCTGCGTGACCGCGAGGTAGCTCGAGCGCCGCGGATCGCGCAACAGCGCCCGCACGCGCTCGGCCTGGCCGGCGATCGGCCCGACGCGCGCGATCCGCCCGAACGTGCCCGGTGAGCCGAGCATCGCCAGCGCATGGCCGGTCGCCGGCGCGTCGAGCACGACGAGGTCGTAGCCGCGCCCGTGGCCGCGCCAGCGCCGTCCCTGCGTCAGCTCCCAGATCTTGACCATGCTGATCAGCTCCTTCGCGCCCGGCGCCGCCGCGGCGAAGTACTGGAACGTGCTGCTCGACGCGAGCAGCCGGCCGGAGACGCGTCCGCCGAGCGCCTGCAGCCATTCCATCAGCGCCCGGTCGAGGTCGATCGTCAGTGCTCCAGAGACCGTCGTCGACTGCGGTCTCGACACCAGGCTCCGGCGCCGGCGCCGAACAGCGCCGGCAGGCGCGCCTGCTCTCCGACCTCGACGACGATCGTGCGCCGCCCGCGCTCGCTCGCGAGCAGCCCGAGCGCGCTCGCGAGCGTCGTCTTGCCGACGCCGCCCTTGCCGGTCACGACGATCAGCTCGCGTTCGAGCGGCGCTGGCATCCACGGCCAGTCTGCCTCAAACCGGCGCGAGCGGGGTGGACCTACAATCGTCTGCATGAGCTCCACGAGCGCACGCGCGCAGATCGAGGACCAGATCGTCTACGACGAGCGCGGTCTGGTGCCGTGCATCGTGCAGGACTGGGACAGCGGCGAGGTGCTGACGCTCGCGTACATGAACGCGCAGGCGCTCGCGCGCACGCGCGAGACCGGCGAGCTGCACCTCTACAGCCGCTCGCGCGAAGAGCTCTGGCACAAGGGCGAAACGAGCGGCAACGTGCAGAGCGTGAAGGCGCTGCGCCTGGACTGCGACGGCGACGCGCTGCTCGCGCTCGTCGAGCCGGCCGGCCCGGCGTGCCACACCGGCGAGCGCACCTGCTTCCACGCCGGTGAGCTCGACGCGAGGGCGCCGAACGAGGCGCTGCCGGCGCTCGAGCGCACGCTCGTCGAGCGCGCGCGACAGCGGCCGGCGGGCTCCTACACGGTCGAGCTGCTCGACGACCCGCCGCTCGTCGGCGCGAAGGTGATGGAGGAGGCCGAGGAGGTCGCGCGCGCCGCGCGCGAGGAGTCCGACGAGCGCGTCGACGAGGAGGCCGCCGACGTGCTCTACCACCTGCTCGTGCTGATGCGCGGCCGCGGCCGCTCGCTCGCCGACGCCGAGCGGGTGCTCGATGACCGTCGCCGCTGAGCAGCTGACCGGCGCGCCGGGAATCGAGCCGAGCCTCGAGCGGGCGCGCGAGCTCGCGCGCGAGCACAACCTGATCCCGCTGTGCCACGACTTCATCGACGACTGCGAGACGCCGGTCTCGGCGTTCCTCAAGCTGCGCGAGCTCGCGCCCGAGGAGCCGGCGTTCCTGCTCGAGTCCGCCGAGCAGGGCCAGCGCTTCGGGCGCTACTCGTTCATCGGCTTGCGCCCGCGCGAGGTGCTCCGCTGGTCGCTCGGCGACGGCGGCGACCCCTACGCGCTCGCCGCCGCCGAGCGTCGGGCGCTATCAGCCAGGCGCCGCTCGACGATGCGCCGCCGTTCACCGGCGGCGCCGTCGGCTTCTTCGGCTACGACCTCGTGCGCACCGTCGAGCCGCTCGGCGAGCCCGGCCCGGACCCGCTCGGGCTGCCCGACATGGCGCTGATGCTGACCGACGTGCTCGTCGTCTTCGACCACCTCAAGCACACCGTCACGATCCTCGCGAACGTCGATCTCGACGCCGACGATGACATCGAGCGGGCATACGCGAGCGCCGCGCAGGCGATCGCCGAGGTGCGCGCGCGGCTCGCCGGGACCGTGCCGCGCCCCGAGCGCGTCGCCGGCGCGGCGCGAGCTGCCGGAGTTCGGGTCGAACATGACGCGCGAGCGCTTCGAAGCGATCGTCGCGCGGATCGTCGAGTACATCCACGCCGGCGACGCCTTCCAGGTCGTGCCCTCGCAGCGCTGGTCGGCGCCGGTCCCGGTCGAGGCGTTCTCGATCTACCGCGGCCTGCGCGCGGTCAACCCGAGCCCGTACATGTACTTCCTCGACTTCGGCGACTTCCAGGTCGCCGGCGCGAGCCCCGAGCCGCTGATCACCGTCACCGGCCGGCGACGTGACGACGCGGCCGATCGCCGGCACGCGCCCGCGCGGCGCGACGCCTCGAGGAGGACGCGCGGATCGCGCGACGAGCTGCTCGCCGACGAGAAGGAGCGCGCCGAGCACATGATGCTCGTCGACCTCGGCCGCAACGACCTCGGCCGCGTCTGCGAGTACGGCAGCGTCGACGTCGAGACGCTGATGGCGGTCGAGACGTACTCGCACGTCATGCACATCGTCTCCTCGGTCGTCCGGCACGGCTGCGCGACGAGCGTCGGCGCGATGGACGCGCTGCGCTCGGCGCTGCCCGCCGGGACGCTCTCGGGCGCGCCGAAGGTGCGCGCGATGCAGATCATCGACGAGCTCGAGCCGGTCAAGCGCGGCGGCTACGGCGGCGCGATCGGCTACCTCAGCTACGGCGGCGACCTCGACACGTGCGATCCACATCCGCACGGTCGTCGTCAAGGACGGCGTCGCGCACATCCAGGCCGGCGGCGGCACCGTCGCCGACGCGAAGCCCGCGTACGAGCTACGCGGAGTCCGATCGCGAAGTCGCACGCGCGGTGATGCGCGCGATCGAGCTCGCCGTGCAGCCAGCCGGAGTGGCCGATGAGACAAGGTGCCAGCTCGCGCGTCCTGGTGATCGACAACTACGACTCCTTCACCTACAACCTCGTGCAGTACCTCGGCGAGCTCGGCGCGGAGGTCGAGGCCGTGCGCAACGACCGCGCGAGCGTCGACGAGCTGCTCGACGCGCGGCTACGAGCGCGTGCGTCGTCTCGCCCGGGCCCGTGCACGCCCGACGAGGCCGGCATCTCGCTCGAGGTCGTGCGCGCGCATGCCCGAGGCGGGCATCCCGACGCTCGGCGTCTGCCTCGGCCACCAGGCGCTCGCGCAGGCGTTCGGCGGGCGCGTCGTCCTGCCACCCGCCGGTGCACGGCAAGGCGACGGTGATCGAGCACGACGGCCGCACGATCTTCCGCGGCCTGCGCCTCGCCGCTCACCGTCGGGCGCTACCACTCGCTGGTCGTCGACCGCGAGCTGCCCGACTGCCTCGAAGCGTCGGCGCGACGGCGGCGGCGTGCTGATGGCGCTGCGCCACCGCGAGCTGCCCGCCGAGGGCGTGCAGTTCCATCCCGAGTCGGTGCTGACCGACGAGGGCAGGCAGCTGCTCGCGCAACTTCCTGCGCGGCTGAGGCGCCGATGGCGACGCGATGCCGAACGACGATCCTCACCGGCGCGATCGACGCGCTCGCCTCGGGCCGCGACCTGAGCGCCGACGAGACGGCGGACGTGCTCGCCGAGATCATGCACGGCGACGTCTCCGAGGCGCAGATCGCGGGCTTCCTGATCGCGCTGCGCACGAAGGGCGAGACCGTCGACGAGCTCGCCGGGCTCGCGCGCACGATGCGCGAGCTCGCCGCGCACGTCCCGATCGCAGCGCGACGACCTGCTCGACACCGCCGGCACCGGCGGCGGGCGGCGCACGCTTCAACGTCTCGACGACCGCGGCGCTGATCGCCGCCGGCGCCGGCTGCGCGGTCGCCAAGCACGGCAACCGCTCGGCGACGAGCCTGTCGGGCTCGGCCGACGTGCTCGAGGCGCTCGGCGCGCGCATCGACCTCGACGCCGGACGCCGTCGCGCGCTGCATCGAGGAGGCCGGCTTCGGCTTCATGTTCGCGCCCGCGCACCACCAGGCGACGCGCTTCGTGGTGCCCGTGCGCCGCGAGCTCGCGGTGCGCACGATCTTCAACTTCCTCGGCCCGCTGACGAACCCCGCCGGCGCGCGGCGCCAGCTGATCGGCGTCTCCGACGCCGCGCTTCCTCGAGACGATCGCCGGCGCGCTCGCGCGGCTCGGCGTCGACCGCGCGCTCGTCGTCGCCGGCGAGGACGGGCTCGACGAGATCTCGGCGAGCGCGCCGACGCAGGTCGTCGAGGTCAACGGCGAGCGAGCTCAGCGCTACACGCTCGCGCCCGCAGCGACGTCGGGCATCGAGCGCGTCGCGCGTCGAGCAGCTCCAGCGCGAGCTGCGCGGCGGCGACGCCCGCGCAGAACGCCGCCGTCACGCGCGCGATCCTCGCGGGCGAGCAGGGCGCCGCGCGCGCGAGCTCGCGCTCGATCAACGCCGGCGCCGCGATCTACGCGGCCGGCGCCGCCGAGTCGATCGCCGAGGGCGTCGAGGCCGCGCGCGCGGCGGTCGCCGACGGCCGCGCGGCGGCGGCGCTCGAGCGCTACGTGACGCGCGAGCCGCGAGCATGCTCGCGGCGGGGAGCGCCGGCCGTGAGCGCGGCGCGACGACCGGCCGAGCGTGCTCGAGCGGATCCTCGCGAGCACGCGCGCAGGAGCTCGAGCGGCGCAAGCGCGAGCCGCCGGCGGACGGCTCGAGGCGCTGCCGACGCCGGCGGCGAGCCGGAGCGTCCGCGCCGCTCTCCGGCGGCGCCTTCCGCGCCGCGCTCGCCGGCGCGCGGATCGCGGTGATCGCCGAGTTCAAGCGCCGCTCGCCCTCGGCGGGCAGTCCTGCGCGAGGGCGCGACGTCGCGAGGAGGTCGTCGCCGCCTACGAGCGCGGCGGCGCGAGCGCGATCTCGGTGCTGACCGAGGAGCCGCACTTCGGCGGCTCGCTCGAGGATCTGCGCGCCGCGCGCGCGCGCCTGCGCGCTGCCGCTGCTGCGCAAGGACTTCATCGTCGACCGCTACCAGCTGCTCGAGGCGCGCGCGGCCGGCGCCGACGCGGTGCTGCTGATCGTCGCTGCGCTCGACGACGCCGAGCTCGCCGCGCTGCACGCGGCAGGCGCGCGCGCTCGGCCTCGACGTCGCTGGTCGAGGTGCACGACGCGCGGCGAGCTCGCGCGCGCGCTCGCGGTCGAGCGCGGACGCTGATCGGCATCAACAACCGCGACCTGCGCGACTTCAGCGTCGACGTCGAGCGCACGTTCGCGCTGCTGCGACGCGATCCCGGCCGGGGTCGCGGTCGTCTCGGAGTCCGGGATCGGCGCGCCCGAGCAGCTTGCGCGAGCTCGAGCGCGACGGCGTCGACGCCGTGCTGGTCGGCGAGTCGCTGATGCGCGCCGACGACCCCGCCGCGGCACTGCGCGCGCTGCTCGGCGGCGTCGGCGAGGCTCGCGCGCGTTGAGCCGGCGGTCGAGGCACTTCAGCCCTCGCCGCTGAAGCGGGCGGTCGGAGCTACCGCGGATAGGCTTTAGATCGCCTTCATCGCTCCTGCTCATCATGATCCTCCGCAATGAGACGCCTGTTCCTGATCCCGTTCATCTCCGCCCTCATCGGCGGCGGCGTCGTCGTCGCGATCGTCGCCGCCGCCGGCGGCCTCGGCTACAGACGCGAACAGACGGTCACGATCGTGCAGGCCGCGCCGATCGCGCCGTCGAACGCCTCGCAGCAGAGCAGCGGGCTGACGCCGCACGAGATCTACGAACGCGACGCGCCCGGGCGTCGTCTTCGTGACCTCGACGATCGTGCAGAAAACCGAATCGCCGTTCGAACCTGTTCGGCGGCGGCGAAACGCAGCGTCAGGGGCAGGCGACCGGCTCGGGCATTCGTGATCGACGCGAACGGCACGATCCTCACGAACTACCACGTCGTCGAGAACGCGATCAAGGTCACCGTCAGCTTCGAAAAGGGCAAGACCGTCGCCGCGCAGGTCGTCGGCAAGGACCCGTCGAACGACCTCGCCGTGCTGCACATCCCCCCCGACGGCCTGACGCTGCACCCGCTGACGCTCGGCGACTCGAGCACCGTCCAGGTCGGCGACCCGGTGCTCGCGATCGGCAACCCGTTCGACCTCGACCGCACGCTCACGACCGGCGTCGTCTCGGCGCTGCAGCGCCAGATCACGGCGCCGAACGGCTTCACGATCGACAACGTGATCCAGACCGACGCGCCGATCAACCCCGGCAACTCGGGCGGTCCGCTGCTCAACGCCCGCGGGCGAGTGATCGGCATCAACTCGCAGATCGAGACCGGCGGCTCCGGCGACGGCAGCGTCGGCATCGGCTTCGCGATCCCGATCAACACCGCCAAGGCCGAGATCCCGCAGCTCGAGAAGGGCGGCACCGTCCGCGGCGCCTACCTCGGGGTCGACATCGCTGACGATCGACGGCTCGCTCGCGGCGCTCAACCTGCCGGTCAAGAAGCGGCGCGCTCGTGCAGAGCGTGCAGACGGGCACGCCCGCCGAAAAGGCCGGCATCCGCGGCGGCACGGTCAACGGCAGCGTCGAAAACGGCAGGTCGAGGTCGGCGGCGACATCATCGTCTCGATCGACGGCAAGGCGGTCAACGAGCTCCGAAGACCTCGCCAACGACATCGCGTCGAAGAAACCCGGCGAGACCGTGACCATCGGCCTGCTGCGCGCGAACGGCAACGGCGGCTACGAACACAAGACCGTCAGCGTCACGCTCGCGAGCCGGCCGAACTCTGTGCCGAACGCGAGCACGCCCGAAGGCTAGCCGCCCGCTACGGTTGGAGGCGTGTCGAACGCGCCGTGTGAAGGTCAAGATCTGCGGGCTCACGCGCCTGGCCGACGCCGAGCTCGCGGCCGAGCTCGGGGCGTGGGCGGTCGGGATGGTCTTCTACGAGCAGAGCCCGCGACGCTGCGCGCTGGCGGAGGCCGAGCGGATCGCGGCGACGCTGCGCCGGCGCGTCGAGCTGTGCGGCGTCTTCGTCAACGCGCCGCTGCAGCGCGTCGTCGCGCTGAGCGAGGACTCGGCCTGACGCTGGTCCAGCTCCACGGCGACGAGGGTCCGTCGTTCTGCGCCGAGGTGGCGCGCCGCAACGGGCGCGCGCGTGATCAAGGCCGCGCAGGTCGCGGGCCCCGGCGACGTGCGCGACCTCGAGCGCTTCCACGTCGACTTCCACCTGCTCGACGCGCGCGCGAAGGCCCGAGCAGGAGCGCGCTGCGCGGCGGCACCGGCGACACGTTCGACTGGGAGCTCGTTCGCGCACGCCGCTCGCGCGTGCCGCTGATCCTCAGCGGCGGTCTCGACGCCGGCAACGTCGGCGCCGCGATCGCGACCGTCCACCCGTACGCGGTCGACACCGCGAGCGGCACCGAGGCCGCGCCCGGGCGCAAGGACCCCGACAAGCTGCGCGCGTTCTTCGACGCCGTCGCGCGGACGGCCGCGCCCGCAACGCCCGGACCCGCGCAGGCCGAGCCGGCAACGGCCGGCGCTCCGCAGCAGGCCGAGCCGGCAGAAGCCGAGGCGGCGCCGAGCGATCTCGCGGGGGCGACGGCGACGGCGGCGATCGGCGAGGACGGTCCGTGAGCGCGAACGCGCGCGAGGCGCCGCTCGTCGAGCATCACTTCGGCCCCTACGGCGGGCAGTACGTGCCGGAGACGCTGATGCCGGCGCTCGCCGAGCTCGAGCAGGCGTGGGCGCAGGCGCGCGCGGATGCCGGCTACCGCGCCGAGCTCGGCGTGCTGCTGCGCGACTTCGGCGGCCGCCCGACGCCGCTGTATCGCGCGCGCCGGCTCTCGGAGCGAGCTCGGGCGGCCGATCTACCTCAAGCGCGAGGACCTCAACCACACCGGCTCGCACAAGCTCAACAACGCGCTCGGGCAGGCGCTGCTGGCCAGGCGGATGGGCAAGCGGCGGATCATCGCCGAGACGGGCGCCGGCCAGCACGGCGTCGCGACGGCGACGGTCTGCGCGCTGCTCGGCCTCGAGTGCGTCGTCTACATGGGCGTCGAGGACATGCGCCGCCAGCGCCCGAACGTGCAGCGCATGGAGCTGCTCGGCGCGAGCGTGCAGCCGGTCGACGCCGGCGCGAAGACGCTCAAGGAGGCGACCTCGGCGGCGATCCGCGACTGGGTGACGAACGTGCAGAGCACGCACTACGTGATCGGCTCGGCCGTCGGGCCGGCGCCGTACCCGGCGCTCGTGCGCGACCTGCAGCGCGTGATCGGCGACGAGGCGCGCGCGCAGCTGCTCGACGCCGAGGGCAGGCTGCCGGCGCGCGTGGTCGCGTGCGTCGGCGGCGGCTCGAACGCGATCGGCACGTTCGCGGCGTTCATCGGCGACGAGGGCGTCGAGCTGGTCGGCGTCGAGGCCGGCGGCGAGGGGATCGACACGCCGCGCCACGGCGCGCCGCTGACGGTCGGCGGGCGCGCCGGGATCCTGCACGGCTCGCGCTCGGCCGTGCTGCAGGACGAGGAGGGCCAGATCGTCGAGGCGCACTCGATCTCGGCCGGACTCGACTACCCCGGCGCCGGGCCCCAGCACGCTTTCCTGCGCGACAGCGGCCGCGCGCGCTACGTCGCCGTGACCGACACGCAGGCGCTCGACGCGTTCAGCGCCTCGCGCGGACCGAGGGCATCATCCCGGCGCTCGAGACCGCGCACGCGCTCGCCTGGGTGCTCGCGCAGGACGACGGCGAGCTCGACCTCGTCTGCCTCTCCGGCCGCGGCGACAAGGACCTCGCCGAGGTGCTCGGCAGCACATGAGCACGCAGGCCGTGACCGGCGCGCAGCGGATCGCCGACGCGTTCGCGAACGCGTCGGGACGTGCCGCGCTGATGCCGTACCTGATGGGCGGCTATCCGACGCTCGCGCAGTCGCAGGCGATCGGCGAGGCGTATGTGCGCGCCGGCGCCGACCTGCTCGAGCTCGGCGTGCCATACACCGACCCGCTCGCCGACGGCCCGGTGATCCACGAGGCGGGCACGCGCGCGCTCGCCGCCGGAGCGAGCGTCGCCGGCGTGCTCGAGGTCGCGCGCGCGCTCGCGCCGAGCGTGCCGGTCGTGCTGATGTGCTACGCGAACATGGTCTCGCGCCGGGCGTCGACGCGTTCGTCGAGCGCCTCGCGCGAACCGGCGCGTGCGGGCTGATCGTCCCCGATCTGCCCTACGAGGAGGCCGGCGAGGTGCTCGCGGCGTGCGAGGCGCACGGCGTCGCGCTCGTCCCGCTCGTCGCGCCGACGACGCCGCCCGAGCGCCTGCGCGCGATCGGCGCGCGCGCGCGCGGCTTCCTCTACACGGTCTCCGTCGTCGGCACGACCGGCGAGCGCACGGCGCTGCAGGACAGCTTCGCCGAGGTGATCGTGCGCGCGAAGGCCTGCACCGAGGTGCCGGTCGCGCTCGGCTTCGGCATCAGCACGCCCGAGCACGCACGCCAGGCGGCCGACGCCGGCGCCGACGGCGTGATCGTCGGCACGCGCCTCGTGCGCGCCGCCGGCGAGGGCGAGGATCCGGCGGGCGCCGTCGGCGCGGTCGTCGCCGAGCTCGCGGCTGGTCTCGCCTAGCGTCGCAGGAGTCTCACGCGGGCGCCGGCGTCGACCGATCGTCGGGCGGCCAGCTAGGATTCGCCCGGCATGGGATTGATCCTCACCGTGACAGCCGGGCTGATCGTCTGGATCGTGCTGTGGGCGCTCGGCGCGACGGGCTTCGACGCGTTCCTGCTCGCGGCCGCGATGATCGTCGTCGGCGCTACGCTCCGAATCCTTACGGGCTACCTTCCCGGCCGCCGCAGCTAGCCGAGCGGTGCGCTCGCGCTGGCTCTGTCTGGCCGCGCTCGCCGCGGCGCTGCCCGCGCTCGCCGGCTGCGGCGGCGTCGGCGTCTCGGGCGCGACCGAAACGGCGGGCAACCAGCTCGCGATCTACTCGAGCCTGCCGCTGCAGGGGCCGAGCGCGCCGGTCTCCGACGAAATCGTCGACGGCGAGCGGCTCGCGCTGTCGCAGGCCGGCGGGCACATCGGCGCGCTCAAGATCGGCTACGTCTCGCTCGACGACGCCAACCCGAAGACAGGCGAACTGGACCCGAGCGCGACGGCGACCGACGCGAAGATGGCGGCGCAGGACACGAGCACGATCGCCTATCTCGGCGAGCTCAGCTCACAGGCTACGGCCGTCTCGCTGCCGCTGATCAACGCCGCCGGCATCCTCCAGCTGAGCCCCGGCAGCCCGTACGTCGGCCTGACCTCCTCGCGCGACGCCGGGCAGGACGAGCCCGAGCGCTTCTACCCGACCGGCAAACGCAGCTTCGGACGCCTGCAGCTCGGCGACCCGGCGCAGGCGCTCGCGCAGGTCGAGCTGATGCGCAGCCTGCGCGTGCACAAGCTCTACGTGCTCGACGACCAGGACCCGTTCGAGGTGCCGCTCGCCGAACTCGTCGCCGGCGAAACCGAACACGCCGGGATCGCGCTCGCCGCGCACGACAGCATCGTCACGACGCCCGGCAGCGTCTACACGGGCGAGATCGAAAAGATCGTGCACAGCGGCGCCGACGCCGTGTTCTTCGCCGGCGGCGCCGGCGAAGGGACGGTCGCGCTGTGGCGCGCGCTGCACGCGGCCGACCCCGAACTGCTGCTGCTCGGCTCGAGCAGCCTCGCCGCCGAAGCGTTCACGGGCGCGATCGGCGCGGCCGCGGCGCAGACGTACCTGACGACGCCGATCCTTGCGCTCGGCGACTACCCGCCATCGGCGACGCACGTGCTCGCCGCCTACCGGCAGAAGTTCGGCGGCCAGCCGGGCGCGTACGCGCTGTACGGCTACGAGGCGATGAACGTCGTGCTCGACGCGATCCGCCGCGCCGGCTCGCGTGGCAACGAACGTCAGTCGGTGATCGACGCGTTCTTCGCGATGCCCGAACACGAATCGGTGCTCGAGCGCTACACGATCCGCAGCGACGGCGAACCGACGTTCAAACGCTACGGCGTCGATCGCGTCGTCGACGGCCGCGCACAGTTCATGCGCGCGTTCGACGTCGGCTGAGCTGACGGCGCCGCTAGCGGGCCGTCGACCAAGCGGAGCAAGGACGCAGGGAGCGTGGCGTGCGCTAGCACGCGAGCGACCGAGGACGCAGCTCCGCGCAGCGTCGACGGTTCGCTAGCCCTGGAGGGCGAGGACGAGGCGCAGGCGCTCGATCCCGCCGCCGAGGTTGCGGCCGCCGGCCGACAGCGTGTTGAGCGAACGCAGGTACGGGACGAACGGCGCGACGGACGGGTCTTCGCTGAGCCCGACGCCTTCGAGCAGCCCGAGCAGCGTCGGGAAGTCGACGATCACGCTCGGCTGGAAGCCCTGCCCGAGCGCGGAGGCGGCCGCGCCGTAGGGGGCCGAGCCGGAGACCGTGCTCGTCGGGCTCAGTGCGGCCTGCACCGACTGTTCGCCGAGCCCGATGACGAACTTCGCGTGGCCGTTCGAGTCGTTGCCGGCGGCGACGTCGAGCACGACGGGCAGTCCGCTGACGCGCACCGCGACGGCCGCTTCGGCGCCGGGCACCTTCGTGCTCGTGACCGACGCGCCGCCGCTTCGCAGGAGCGAGCCGAGCTCGCCGACGGCGGCGCGCGAGCGAGCGCCGTCGTTGGAGTCGATCACGACGCCGCCCTTCAGTTCGAGCAGCCCGGTGCCGGAGGCGAACAGGCCGGCCGAGCCCATCCAGCTCGAGAACTCACGCCTGATCGTCGCGCTTTCGCCGCCGAGCGCGCGCAGCGGCGTGAGGATGCCGGCGAGCAGTCCCTTGACGCTGATCCCGCTCGTCGGTTCGGTGCCTGCGCCCGACAGCGAGCCGCCGATCGAGGCGAGCCCGTCGAGCGCGCCGATGTCGGCGCCGAGCGACCGCCCGACGTCGCCGAGACCGACCGCCAGCCACGATTCGCCGGGCAGTTCGCCGAGCGCCGTCGCGGCTTCGCCGCTCGCCGAGAACAACCCTCCGGGGGCCGCGCCGCCGGCCGGCGCGAGCGCGTCGGCATCGACGGCGATCGACGACGCCGACGGGACGAGCGAGACGTTGACGTAGCCGCCGCCGGCGAGCAGCGACAGCCCCGAGAGCGAGGCGCGCGCGCCGCCGCCGAACGCGGCGGCGTTCGCGTAGACGTTCGCGAGCGCGCCGCCCGGCGCCGCCGCGGCGAGCTTCGCGTAGGCGGGCGCCGCGGCCAGCGACGGGCCGCCCTGCGTCGTGTCGATCACCGCGCGCACGCCCGTCTCGGTGCCGATCACGACGAGCCGCGAGACGATCGCGAAGGCGATCCCGCTCGCGTTCGCCTGGTAGGAGACGCCGCGGTAGTCGGCCGTGTGGGCGCCGGCGCGCGTCGCGAGCGTCTGCACGAACGAACGCGCCTTGGCCGTGTCGCGCGTGTCGAGCACGATCGCGCCTTCGACCGCGTGTGCCACGAACGGGAACGCGGCGCCCGTCGAGGAGTTGCCGAGGATGCCGTGCTCGATCAGCGTGAGCAGGCGTTCGACGGCGCGTTCCTCGGAGTTGCCGGTCGCCGTCAGGAAGACGCCCGCATGCGGGCCGAGCCACGGCGCGATGTCCTTGCCGAAGTCGGGCGCCGGCGAGCCGGGGGTCTGCAGCGCGGCGAGCAGGCGTAGGTAGGAGTCGGCCTGGTGCGTGAGCGCCTTCGCGGCGGCGCGCGCCGAGCTCTGCAGCGAGCCGGTCGGGCGCACGGTCGCGCCGGCATACAGCGGCGCCGAGGCAGGAACGGCCCTGGCGGGGTCGATCGACGTGCCCGGCGCGCTCGAGCCGCAGCCCGCTGCGGCGAGCGAGCCGGTGGCGAGTGCGGCGGCGAGCGCAGCGGCGAGCACCGTGCGATTCCCGGACATTGCGCGCGATCGTACCTGCTGCCGTGGCCGTCTCGATCCGCTTGCAGCTTGCAAGCGTCTTCCCATTGAGCCGATCTGCACGCACGGTTGCACGTTCGCGCGTCCTCGAGCCGGTTCGCGCCCCCCGGCGTAAGTGCCGCGTTAGCAGGCGCTTTCCCAGAAACGTCGACCGCGGGGTGGCGAGGTGGGAGAAAATGTGCAATTAGGGTTGCGTTGTGGGAGGAAGTGGGGTAAGTTCGCGACAGCGAGCCGGGGTGGAGGGGCTCCTCCCACTCCTCCACCTCGGCTCGGTATTCGACTTCGGAGCTCAAACAAGTGGCCCCCTTCCGTGGCACGTTCGACCACACGCTCGACGCGAAGAACCGGCTCACGGTGCCGGCGCGCTACCGCGCGGCGCTCGCGGAGGGCGTCGTGATGGCGATGCCGGTCGACCTGAAGCCGTGCGTCGGCGTGTGGCACCCGGAGGAGTACGAGCGCTACAGCCGCCGCGCGCTCGCCGAGCTGCCGCCGCTGTCGCCGCGCCGGACCGAGCTCGAGCGCTTCTTCTACGGCAGCTCGCAGGATGCCGAGCTCGACGCGGCCGGGCGGATCATGGTGCCTGGCTTCCTCGGCGAGCACGCGAAGCTCGCGAAGGAGGTCGTCGTCGTCGGCGCCGGCGATCGCCTGGAGCTGTGGAGCAGGGACGCCTGGAACGACCACCGGCCGGCGCTGCTGAGCGGCGTCGCCGAGATCACCGCTCATGTCGACGACACTGCTTGAGATGAAACGCTCCGAGCGCCGAGCCGCCCACCGGCGGACGTCGGCCCGCGCCGCCGGGTCGCCCGCCGCGCGTGAGCGCGCGCGCCGACGTGCGGCGGACGGCGCCGCAGGCGCGGCGAACGGTGCGAACGGGCCGGGCGGCCACGTCCCGGTTCTCGCCGAGCGAGCTCGTCGGGCTGCTCGATCGCGCGAAGCTCGGACGGCAGCCGGGGCAGACGGCGATCGACTGCACGTTCGGCGACGGCGGTCACGCGCGCCTCGTGGCCGAGCGGCTCGGCGCGCGCGGGACGCTGATCGCGATCGACCGCGACCCGCTCGCCGAAGAGCGCTTCGCGGCGCTGGCCGACGACGTCGAGTGCTCGCTGCGCTTCATCCGCGCCGGCTACGCCGAGGCGCTCGAGCAGCTCGCACGAGGAGGGAGTCCGGGCGGACGCGGCGTACTTCGACCTCGGGATGTCCTCGATGCAGGTCGACACGCGCGAGCGCGGCTTCTCCTACTCGTATGAGGCGCCGCTCGACATGCGCATGGATCCCGAGCAGGAGCTGAGCGCGCGGGAGATCGTCGGCACGTGGGACGAGCGCCGGCTGGCGCGCGCGCTGCGCGACTTCGGCGAGGAGCGCCACGCCGGCGCGATCGCGCGCGCGATCGTCGCGCGCCGCGCGCAGGCGCCGATCGAGACGACGCTCGAGCTCGTCGAGACGATCAACTCGGCGATCCCCGCGCCGGCGCGCTTCGGCGGCGGGCACCCGGCGAAGCGCTCCTTCCAGGCGCTGCGGATCGCGGTCAACGACGAGCTCGGCCAGCTCGACCGCGCGCTGCCGCTCGCGTGGTCGCTGCTGCGCGAGGGCGGCGTGCTTGCGGGCATCTCCTTCCACTCGCTCGAGGATCGGCGGATCAAGCGCTTCCTCGCGGCGCGCGCGCAGGGCTGCATCTGCCCACCCGACCTGCCGGTCTGCGCGTGCGGGCGCGAGCCCGAAGCGGCGCTGCTGACGCGCCGCTCGATCGTGCCGTCGCCGGAGGAGATCGCGCGCAACCCGCGCGCGTCCTCGGCGCGCCTGCGCGCGGCGCAGGAAGCTGATCGACGACGAGGACTCGGAGCGATGACGCCGCCGCGCCGCCGCAGCCGCTCCGGCTCCCGCGGTTCGCCCGCGCCGCGCGCCCGCGCCGCGCAAGCCGCGACGCGTATCCGGCCCTGCTCGCCCGGCGCGCGTCTCGCGCCCGGCGACGAAGCCGCGCCCGACGGGTGCGCGCAGCGCGACGCGCGCCGGCGGCCTGCCGCTCGCGGCTGTCTCGGCCGTCGAGGCGCTCGCGCAGCACCGGCTGCTCGACCGCGCGATCCGCGGGCGCACGTGGATCGGCATCGTCGCGTTCGCGCTGATCGGCATCGTCGCGCTGCAGCTCGGCCTGCTGAAGCTCAACGGCGGCATCGGGCGCGCGCTCGAGCGTGAGGCGCTCTTGCAGCGCCAGAACGCGGCGCTGAGCATCGAAAACTCGGAAATGGCGGCCGGTCCGAACGGTCGAGGCGCTGGCGGCGCAGCGCGGGATGGCGTTCGCGTCGACGTCGCGCGCTGCGCTTCCTCGGCGCAAGCCCGGCCGAGGACGTCGCGCAGGCGGCGGCGGCTTTGACGCAGCGCGGCGCGCGCGGCGACGGCGCGCGCGAGCGAATCGTCGGGCTCGGCATCCGGCGCATCGTCGACCGCCGCAGCTTCGACGTCGGAATCCGAATCGTCGTCCTCGAGCCGGCCTCGGGCGAAGCTTCGAGCGAAACGGCGGAAGCGTCGGGCGAAGCGTCCGCAGCGCGCCGACCGAGCGAAAGCGCGAGCGGCGAAGCCGTCGAGCACGAGCGGGTCGTCGAGCGAAGCGGGATCGTCGAGCGCGCGCGCCGAAGCGCCGGCGGCGGGCGCCGAAGCGCCGGCGGTCGCCGGCGGCGAAGCCGAACCGGCCGGCGGCACGCAGCCGACCGCGCGGGGGCTAGGCGGGTGGCGGTCGTCCAGCGCCGGATCGGGGCGATCTTCGCGCTGTTCTTCCTGCTGCTCGTGCTCGCCGGCGGCGCGCACGCTGTACCTCGGCGCGCTGCAGGGCGGCGCCCTGCGCAAGGCGGCGGCGACGCAGCAGCTGACCTACGAACCGGTGCCCGCGCCAGCGCGGCACGATCACCGACCGCAACGGCGTCGACCTCGCGGTCTCCGAGCCGGCGCAGGAAATCTCGGCCGACCCGTACCTGGTCACGCGACCCGCTCGCGACGTCGCAGAAGCTCGCGCCGCTGCTCGGCGTGCCGCAGGCGCGGTCGCTGCGCGAGCTCACGGAGCGCAGCGGCTTCGTCTATCTCGCGCGCGCGCTGCCGGCCGAAGCAGGCGAAGGCGGTGCTCGCGCTGAAGATCCCGGGGATCACGGGCACGCCGGTCGATGCGCCGCGTGTACCCGCGCGGCGACGCTCGCGGCGCAGGTGCTGGGCGTGGTCGGGACCGAAGGCGACGGGCCTGTCGGGCCTGGAGTACTCGAGCAACGCGCTGCTGCACGGCCGTCACCGGCGAGCGGCGCGTCGTCAGCGACGCGATCGGCCAGCCGGTGTCGATCAGCGAAGCCCACCGCGAGGCGGCGGGCACGCCGCTGTCGCTGACGCTCGACGCGAACATCCAGCAGCGCGCCGAAGACGTGCTCGGCGCGGTCGGGCGCGTGTTCAGCCCGAAAGACGCGACGGCGATCGTGATGGACCCGCGCACGGGCGCGATCCTCGCGATGGCGAACTGGCCGCAGGTCGAACGCCGAACGACCCCGGGCGCATCGTCGCCGAAGCGCTGCGAGAACCGCGCGGTCGGCTTCGACTACGAACCGGGCTCGACGTTCAAGGCGGTGACGGTCGCCGGCGCGCTGCAGCAGGAGCCTGATCACGCCGAGCACGAGCTTCTACGATCCCCGACCAGATCCAGGTCGCCGACCGCACGATCCACGACGACACCGAACACGCCGAAGAGACGCTGACGACCGCGCAGATCCTCGCGCAGTCGAGCAACGTCGGCGCGATCAAGATCGGCGCGCTCGAGGGCGCCGAGCAACTTCAACGACTGGGTGCGCCGCTTCGGCTTCGGCGCGCGCACCGGCGTCGAACTGCCGGGCGAGGAAATCGGCGACGTGCTGCCGGTCGCGAACTACTCGGGCTCCTCGATGGGCAACCTGCCGATCGGCCAGGGCGAGCTCGTGACGCCGATGCAGATGGCGAGCGCGTACGCGGCGATCGCCAACGGCGGCATCCTGCGCCCGCCGCACATCGTCGGGTCGATCGGCTGCCAGCCGCAGGCGGCGCCGGCCGGGCGCCGCGTGATCTCGGCGCAGACGGCGGCCGAGCTGCGCCAGATGCTCGAGGGCGTGCTCGCGCCGGGCGGCACGGCCAGCGAGGTCTCGATCCCGGGCTACCAGCTCGCGGGCAAGACGGGCACGGCGAGCAAGATCGACCCGGCGACCGGCGAATACTCGAAAAGCGCGTACGTCGCCTCGTTCATCGGCTTCGCGCCGGCGTCGCACCCGAAGCTGCTGTGCGCGGTGATCGTCGACGAACCGCAGGCCGGCTCGATCTACGGCGGCACGGTCGCGGCGCCGGCGTTCGGCGAGATCATGAGCTTCGCGCTGCCCTACCTGCGCATCGCGCCGGGATAGGGCGCGCGCGCGGGGAGTGCGCGTGTGCCGGGGTAGCATCCGCGCGATGAGGCTCGACGAGTTGACGCCGCCGGGCATCGGCCGCGACGCAGCGACGGCGACGTCGAGATCACGGGCCTCGCGTACGACAGCCGCGCGGTGCGCGGCCGGCGAGCTGTTCTTCTGCGTGTCGCGGGTTCGAGCAGCGACGGGCACGAGTTCGCGGCGCAGGCGGTCGCGCGGGGCGCGGCGGCGCTCGTCGTCGAGCGGCCGCTCGAGCTCGGCGTGCCGGAGGTGCTCGTCGCGTCGGCGCGCGCGGCGATGGCGCCGATCGCGGCGCGCTTCTACGGCGACCCGACGCGCGAGCTGCGCGTCGTCGGCGTGACCGGCACGAACGGCAAGACGACGACCGCGTATCTCGTGCGCGCGCTGCTCGAGGCGACGGGCGTGCAGTGCGGGCTGCTCGGCACGGTGAAGTCGATCGTCGGCGGCGAGCAGCGCGCGGTGCAGCGCACGACGCCCGAGGCGATCGACCTGCAGGCGGACTTGCCGAGCGATGCTCGACGGCGGCGACGGCGCGTGCGCGATCGAGGTCTCCTCGCACGCGCTCGAGCTCGGACGCGCCGGCGGCGTCGCGTTCGCTGCGGCGGTCTTCACGAACCTGACGCAGGACCACCTCGACTTCCACGCGACGATGGAGGACTACTTCCTGGCCAAGCGGCGCCTGTTCGTCGAGCACGGCGCCGACGGAATCGCGCGTCGTCAACGTGGGCGACTCCTACGGGCGGCGGCTGGCGGCCGAGCTCGAGGCAGGCGACGCTACCGGACGCGCGCACGTTCGCGGTCGAGCAGCCGGCGCGACTACAGCGCGAGCGATCTGCGCTGCGACCTCGGCGGCTGCACGTTCACGCTGCACGCGGCGGGGCTGACGCGCGAGCTGCGCCTGCCGATGCCGGGGCGCTTCAACGTCGCGAACGCGCTCGGCGCGCTGCTCGCGGCGCACGAGCTGCTCGGGCGCGAGCGCCTGGCGGAGCTGATCGCGGCGCTCGAGCTCGGCGTGCACGTGCCGGGGCGCTTCGAGCCGGTCGACGAGGGCCAGGACTTCGCGGTGCTCGTCGACTACGCGCATACGCCGGACTCGCTTGAGAACGTGCTAGCGGCGGCGCGCGAGCCTCGTCGAGTCGGGCCGGGCGGCGGCCGGCGCGCGTCGTCTGCGTGTTCGGCGCCGGCGGCGATCGCGACCGCGGCAAGCGCCCGCTGATGGGCGAGATCGCGACGCGCCTCGCGGACGTCGTGATCGTGACGTCGGACAACCCGCGCTCGGAGGATCCGGAGCAGATCATCGCCGAGATCATGGCCGGCGTCGCCGGGGCCGAAGGCGCGCGAGCGGCGAGCGGCGCGGGCGTGTCCGCGGCGGTGGCGACGCCGGTGCGCTCGATCGCGGACCGCGCGCGGGCGATCGACGAGGCGATCTGGCTCGCGCAGGCGGGCGACGTGGTCGTGATCGCGGGCAAGGGGCACGAGCGGGGGCAGGAGCTCGCGGGCGGGCGCAAGGTGCCGTTCGACGACGCGGCGGTCGCGCGCGAGGCGCTGCGCGCGCACGGGTCGCACCGATGACGGCGGGCGCTCGATGAGGTCGTGGGACGCGACGCGCATCGCGGAGGCGGCCGGGGCGACGCTGCTCGACGGGGCGTATTCGCCGGGCGCGTCCGGCCGGGGCCGCTGCGCGCGGCGATCGACTCGCGCCGGCTGGCGGCGGGCGAGCTGTTCGTCGGGCTGCCGGGCGCGCACGTCGACGGCGGCGAGCACGCGGCGCAGGCGCTCGCAGGCGGGCGCGTGGGGCGTGCTCGTCGCGCCGGAGCACGCGCCTGCGGCGTCGGCGGCGGCGCGCGAGGCGGGGGCGGGCGGCGCGGTGCTCGTGCACGAGCAGCCGCTGCAGGCGCTGCAGGCGCTCGCGCGCGCGTGGCGGCGCGAGCTGGGCGCGCACGGCGCGAGGGTCGTGGCGATCACGGGCTCGACGGGGAAGACGTCGACGAAGGACATCCTCGCGGCGCTGCTCGCCGGCACGGGGCCTCGAGACGGTCGCGAGCGTCGAGAACTTCAACACCGAGATCGGGCTGCCGCTGGCGGTGCTCGCGGCGCCGCCGGGGACGCAGGCGCTCGTGCTCGAGATGGCGATGCGCGGCAGCGGGCAGATCGCCGAGCTCGCGGCGATCGCGCGAGCCGGACGTCGGCGTGATCGTGAACGTCGGGCCGGTGCACCTCGAGCATGCTCGGCTCGCTGCAGGCGATCGCGGCGGCGAAGGCGGAGCTGATCGCGGGCCTGCAGGCGGGCGCGACGGTCGTGATCCCGGCGGGCGAGCCGCTGCTCGCGCCGTACCTGCGCGAGGACGTGCAGACGGTGACGTTCGGCGACGGCGGCGACGTCGCGCTGGCGCAGGCGGGCGGCGACGGGCGCGTGCTGATCGCGGCGCACGGCGAGACGATCGAGCTGCGCCCGTCGTTCGCGCAGGCGCACAACCTGCGCAACCTGCTCGCGGCGAGTCGCGGCGGCGCTGGCGCTCGGCGTCGACCCGGCGGGCGCGCTCGAGGTCCGCTTCTCGGCGCTGCGCGGCGAGCGACGTCGACGCTGTCGGGCGGCGTCGTCGCTGATCAACGACTGCTACAACGCCAACCCGATGTCGATGCGCGCGGCGATCGACGACCTCGCCGAGACGGCGCCGGCGCGGCGCGTCGCGGTGCTCGGCGACATGCTCGAGCTCGGGCCCGCAGGCGCCGCGGCTGCACCGCGAAGTTGGGCTGTACGCGGCAGACGCGGGCGTCGACGTGCTGATCACGGTCGGCGCGCTGGCGGCGGAGATGCGCACGGAGTTCGAGGGCGAGTCGTACACGACTCCTGACGCGGAGGCGGCAGCGGAGCTGCTGCGGAACGCTGCTGAGCGACGGCGACACGGTGCTCGTGAAGGGCTCGCGCGGCGTCGGCCTGGAGCGCGTCGCGGAGAAGCTCGTCGCGGCGCGGGTCGCCTGATGGGGCGGATCCTGTTCGGCGGGCACGGCGGCGCTGCTGATCTGCCTCTTCCTGAGCCCGAAGTTCATCGAGTTCCTGCGCGCGCGAGAGTTCGGCCAGCAGATCCGCGAGGATGGGCCGGCGGGCCATCAGCAGAAGGCGGGGACGCCGACGATGGGCGGCGTGATCATCTTCATCGCGATCTCGGTGCCGTTCCTGATCCTGACGGACTACGACTGGCGCTCGGTCGGGGTCTTCGGCGCGACGATCGCGTGCGCGCTGCTCGGGTTCGCGGACGACTACACGAAGCTCGTCAAGCGCCGCTCGCTCGGTCTGCGCGCGCGGACGAAGCTGATCGTGACGATCGCGATCTCGCTCGGGCTGTGGTACGTCGCGCGCTACAGGCGCACCTGGCGCCGACGCTGCGGCTGCGCTTCGTCGACTACCAGATCGATCTCGGCCCGGCGTATCCGATCCTGATCTACTTCGTCGTCGCGGGCACGACGAGCGCCGTGAACCTGACGGACGGCCTCGACGGCCTCGCGGCGGGCTGCGCGGCGATCGTGCTGCTCGCGTACATCGGGATCACTTTCATCACCGGCGAGGACGACCTGGCGATGCTCGCGGGCTGCCTCGTCGGCGGCTGCATCGGCTTCCTCTGGTTCAACGCGTTCCCGGCGACGATCTTCATGGGCGACACGGGCTCGCTCGGGCTCGGCGGCGCGATCGCGGGGCTCGCGGTGATGACGAAGACGGAGCTGCTGCTGATCCTGCTCGGCGGGATCTTCGTGATCGAGGCGCTGTCGGTCGCGATCCAGGTCGATCTCCTTCCAGACGACCCGAAAACGCGTGTTCCTGATGGCGCCGATCCACCATCACTTCGAGCTGCGCGCGTGGTCGAGACGAAGATCATCCTGCGCTTCTGGATCGTCGCCGCGATCTGCTGCGCGATCGGCTTCACGATCTACCGCCAGAGCATCGGCTGAGTGAAGCGCCGGCCGCCGATCCCCGCCGGCCCGTACCTGGTCGTCGGCCTCGCGCGCTCGGGGATCGCGGCGGCGCGCGCGCTGCGGGCGCGCGGCGAGCAGGTCGATCGGCTCGACGCCGCCGCGCCTGCCGGCGGCCGAGGCGCTGCGCGCGCGCGGGGGTGGAGGTGTATCTTGGAGGACGACGACATGCCCGGGCTGCTCGAGCGGGTGCGCGCGGTCGTCAAGAGCCCGGGCGTGCCGGCGCAGGCGCCGATGATCGTCGCGGCGCGCGAGCGCGGGCTGGACGTGCTCGGCGAGCTCGAGCTCGCGTGGCGGCTGCTGCGAGAACGAGTTCATCGCCGTGACGGGGACGAACGGCAAGACGACGACGGTCGAGCTGATCGGCCACATCCACCGCGAGGCGGGGCTGCCGGTCGCGGTCGCGGGCAACGTCGGCGCTGCGCTGAGCTCGGCTCGTCGGCGAGCTCGGCCGGAGCGCGAGCGATCGTCTGCGAGGCCTCCTCGTTCCAGCTCGAGGACACGCTCGCGTTCGCGCCCGAGGCGGCGGTGCTGCTGAACCTCACGCCCGACCACCTCGACCGCCACGGCACGCTCGAGGCGTACGCGCGCGGCGAAGCTGCAGGTCGTTCGCGCGCCAGGACGACCGACGACGTCGCGGTGCTGTCCCGGCGGAGCTCGCCGAGCGCCTGCGAGCGCGGCGGCGCACGCGGCGCAAGATCCCGGGCGCGCGGCGGCGCGTGCAGTTCGGCTGCGGACTCCTCGGCGGCGCTGTTCGAGCGCGACGGCGCGCTGTGGTGGCGAGGGCGCAGCCGCTGATCGGCCTGGCCGAGCTGCGCCTGCGCGGGCGCCACAACGTCGCAGAACGCGATGGCGGCGGCGGCGGTGTGCCTGGCGCGCGGCGTCGAGCCGGCGGCGGTGCGCGCCGGGCTCGCGTCGTTCCGCGGCGTCGCACACCGCCTCGAGGAGGTCGCCGAGCTCGGCGGCGTGCTCTACGTCAACGACTCGAAGGCGACGAACGTCGCGAGCACGCTCGTCGCGCTCGACGCCTTCGCCGCGGCGCGCGGTCCACCTGATCCTCGGCGGCCAGGGCAAGGGCCAGGACTTCGCGGGCCTGCGCGAGGCGGTCGGCGCAGACGTGCGCGCGGCGTGTACCTGATCGGCGAGGACGCGGCGACGATCGCGGCGGCGCTGCGCAGCGTCGCGCCGCCGGTGCCGACTGCGGCGACCTGGAGCGGGCGCTCGCGGCGACGCGCGCGACGTCGCCGAAGGCGCCGCGCGGGCGCCGGCGGAGGGGGGAGGTCGTGCTGCTCTCGCCGGCGTGCGCGAGCTTCGACCAGTTCGCGGACTTCGAAGCGCGCGGCGAGCGCTTTCGCGAGCTCGTCGACAGAATGGAGGCTTGGCCGCTCGCGCGTCGAAGCAGCGAGGATGCCATCGGCCGCAGCTGGCGCGCGCGCCCGTCGAAGGGCGGCTCGTCCCCAGCGCAAGCGCGGGCGCGGCAGGGGCCTGGCGGCGGCGAAGCCAACCGCTCGAGCAGCGGATCCTGCTCACCGCGACGCTCTGCCTGCTGGCGTTCGGCGCGGTGATGGTCTACAGCGCCTCCTCGGCGACGCGCTCTTGCAGGGCAGCGGCAACGGCAGCGGCTACCTGGTCAGGTTCGTCGTCTACGGCGCGGTCGGCCTCGTCGTGATGCAAGTGCTCGCGCGCGACGGCGTCGAGAAGGTCGCAGCGCTCACGGGCCGCTGCTGGCGACCTCGTTCGTGCTCGTGCTCGCGGTGCACCTCCCGCACGTCGGCGTCAGCGTCAACGGCGCGCAGCGCTGGCTCGGGGCCGGGCCGCTCCAGTTCGAGCCCGTCCGAGCTGATGAAGCTCGCGCTCGTGCTCTACGGCGCGACGCTGCTGGCGAAGCGCCCGCAGCGCGTGCACGACCTGCGCGAGCTGCTCAAACCGCTGCTGTTCGTCGTCGCGGCGGCGCATGCCTGCTCGTCGCCACGCAGCCGGACATCGGCACCGCGATGGTGATCGCGTTCACGACGACGGCGCTGCTGGTCGCGGCGGGGATCCCGCTGCGCAAGCTCGCGATCGCTCGCCGGCTGCGCGCTCGGCCGCGGTCGTGCTCTACGCGCTCGCAAGCCCTACGCGCGCGCGCGCCTGACCTCGTTCCTCGACCCTGGGCGCACGCCTCGGGCAGCGGCTTCCAGGCGGTGCAGGGCCAGATCGCGATCGGCTCGGGCGGGCTGTTCGGCGTCGGGCCCGGGCCAGTCGGTGCAGAAGATCTTCTACCTGCCGGAGGCGCCGACGGACTTCATCCTCGCGGTGATCGGCGAGGAGCTCGGCGTCGTCGGCGTCTGCGCGCTGCTGTTCCTCTACGGCCTGATCGCGTACGCGGGCCTGCGCGCGCGCGCGGGCGCGCGCAGCCTGCACAGCGCGCTGATCGCCGTCGGCGTGACGGCGCTGATCGTCTCGCAGGCGCTGCTCAACGTCTTCGCGGTGCTCGGCCTCGCGCCGCTGACGGGCGTGCCGCTGCCGTTCGTCTCCTACGGCTCGAGCAGCCTGATCGTGATGCTCGCGGCGATGGGGCTGCTGCTCAACGTCGCGTCGGGCGGGACGGCGCACGTGCGCGCGGTGCCGTCGCGCGAGCGGCGCTCGCGCGACGTACGGCCGCGCGAAACGGCAGGATTGGGCGGTGAGCGAGCGCCAGACGGATCGTGATCGCGGCCGGCGGGACCGCGGGGCACGTCGTGCCGGCGCTCGCGGTCGCCGACGCGCTGCGGGCTGAGGGCGCTGAGGTCTCGTTCATCGGCGGCGACCGCGCCGAGGCGCACGCTCGTGCCGGCGGCCGGCTACCGCGCTGCACGCGATCTCGGTCGCGGCCTGAGCCGCACGAACCCGCTGCGCGCGCTGCGCGCGCTGCTGCGCGCGGCGCTCGCGCTGCCGCGGCGTCGGCGCTGCTGCGCGCGCCTGCGCCGGACGCGGTGATGGGCGGCGGCGGCTACGTCGCCGGGCCCGGTCGCGCTCGCGGCGCTCGCGCTGCGCATCCCGCTCGTGCTGACCGAGGCCGACAGCCACCTGGGGCTGACCAACCGCCTGCTCGCGCCGCTCGCAGCGCGCGTCTGCCTCGCGTTCCCGATCGGGCGGCGCGCGAGTCGCGCGTGCGCGGGGCGCTACCTCGTCACCGGGCGGCCGGTGCCGATGACGGCGCGCGCGACCGCGAGGCGGCGCGCGCGCGCCTCGGGATCGCCGCGGAGGAGACGTGCGTGCTCGTCTTCGGCGGCTCGCTCGGCGCGCGCTCGATCAACCTGGCGGCGCTCGACGGCGTTCGACGGGCGGTACGTTTCGCGTGCTGCACGTGCTCGGGGCGGCGCGACTACGCGGAGCTGCTCGCGCGCGAGCTGCCGCCGCGGCTACGACCTGCGCGAGTACCTGGACCGCGAGCGACTTCGCCGACGGCGCTCGCGGCGGCGACCTCGTCGTCGCGCGCGCCGGCGGCTCGGTGTTCGAGATCGCCGCGCACGGGCGTGCCGGCGATCCTCGTGCCGTACCCGCACGCGGCAGGCGACCACCAGAGCGCGAACGCGCGCTGGATGGTCGACGCCGGCGCGGCGGTCGTGATCGCCGACGAGCGAGCTCAGCGGGCCGCGGCTCGCGCGCGAGGTCGCGACGCTGCTCGGCGATCGCGCGCGGCTGGCGGCGATGGCGGCGGCCTCGCGCGGCCTCGCGCGCCCGGACGCGGCGCGACGTCGTCGCCGAGCGAGCTGCTGCGAGGCGGCGCGCCGATGAGCGCGGCCGAGCGCGCCGTGGGCGGGCGCGGCGGCTGCACTTCGTCGGCGTCGGCGGCGCCGGCATGAGCGCGCTACGCGCGCGCGGCGCACGCGCTCGGCGCGAGCGTCAGCGGCTCGGACCGCGGCCGAGCGCGCCGTACTCGCGCGCGCTGCGCGGCCGACGGCGTGCTCGCAGCGCGGCGATCGGCCACGCCGCCGCGAACGTGCCGGCGGGCGAGGGCGTCGAGGTCGTCTACTCGCGCGGCCGTCGCCGCCGGAGCAACCCCGAGCGCGCGGCGGCGCGCGAGCGCGGCCTGCGCGTGCGGGCGCGCGCGGAGCTGCTCGGCGAGCTGAGCGCGCTGCGGCGCACGATCGCGGTCGCGGGCACGCACGGCAAGACGACGACGGCGAGCATGATCGGTGCACGCGCTGCGCGGCGGCCGGCCTCGATCCCGGCTGGCTGATCGGCGGCCGATCGCTGCGCGAGACCGGGCGCAACGCGCGACTGGGGCGCGGGCGAGTGGCTCGTGGTCGAGGCCGACGAGTCCGATCGCTCGATGCTCGAGCCTGGAGGTCGAGATCGCGGTGCTGACGAACGTCGAGCTCGACCACCACGACGGCCTTCGGCTCGCTCGCCGAGCTGCGCGAGGCGCTTCCGCGAGTTCCTCGCGGGCGCGGCGCAGGCGGTCGTGCTGGGACCGCCCCGAGCTGCTCGCGCTGCGCCGACGGGCCGCGTCGTCGCCCTACGACGCTGCGCGAGCTCGAGCTGCTCGACGCCGGCGGCTCGCGCTTTGCGCTGGCGGGGCCACGAGGTCGAGCTCGGCGGTGCCCGGGCGCGCACAACGCGCTGCAACGCCGCCGCGGCGCTCGAGGCCGCGCGGCTGGCCGGCGCGGACGCCGGCGCGCGCGGTCGCGCGGCGCTCGCCGGCTTCCGCGGCGCCGGGCGGCGCTTCCAGCGTGCTGGGCGCAGCCGCCGGCGGGGCGCGCGTGTACGACGACTACGCGCACCACCCGACCGAGATCGCGGCGACGCTCGCGGCCGCGCGCACGCTCGCGCCGCGGCGGCTGGTCGCGGTCTTCCAGCCGCATCTCTACTCGCGCACGCGCGCTGCTCGCGCGCGAGTTCGGCGCGGCGCTCGCCGCCGCCGACGTCGTCGTCGTGCTCGACGTCTACCCGGCGCGCGAGCGCGCCGAGGACCATCCCGGGCGTCAGCGGCCTGCTCGTCGCCGAGGCGGCCGCCGACGCGGCCGGCGGGCGGCCGGTCTACTGGCTGCCCGACTCGCCGACGCCGAGCCGGTCGCTGCGCGGGCTGCTCGGCGAGGGCGATCTGTGCGTCGTGATGGGCGCGGGCGACGTCGACGAGCTCGCTCGCGCGCTGGCGGACAGGCTGCGTGAGCGCGATGCGCCCGGTCGGCGCGCCGAGCCCGCTCCGACGCGCGGTCAGCGCCGACGCTTCCGCTCGCGCGCCTGACGACCGTCGCGCACCGGCGGCGCACGGCGCGAGCGCTTCGCGCGCGCGGGCTGCGAGGCGCGAGCTGCTCGAGCTGCTCGCGTGGGCCGCGCGAGCGCGGCGCGCGGTGCGCGTCGTCGGCTCGGGCTCGAACCTGCTCGTCGCCGACGACGGGCGTGCGCGGGCTCGTGCTCAAGCTCGAGCGCGAGCTGGCGCGGATCGAGCCGCGACGGCGCGCGGACTCGCTGCGGCGGCGGCGCGCGGCTGCCGGCGGTCGCGGCGCGGGCGGCGGCGCGCGGGCCTCGGCGGGGATCGAGTTCGCCGTCAACATCCCGGGCACGGTCGGCGGCGCCGTGCGGATGAACGCCAACGCCTACGGCGGCGCAGCTGGCCGACGTGCTCGAGTGGGTCGAGATCGTGACCGGCGAGCGGCGTCGCGCGGCGCGCGCCCGGCGGAGCTCGGCTTCGCCTACCGCAGCTCGCCTGCGCGCCGGGCGAGATCGTGACGCGCGCGTCGCTTCGCGCTCGCCGAGCCGACGCCGGCGAGCGTCGCGCGCGACGCTCGCGGCGATGCGCGAGCGCCGCCACGAGGCGCAGCCGAAGGGGATCAGGACGTTCGGCTCGACGTTCAAGAACCCCGCCGACGCACGCGCCGAGGGACGCACGGCGGGCTGCTGCTGGCCGCAGGCCGGCTGCAACGGCCTGACGGTCGGCGGCGCGCGCTTCTCGCGCAAGCACGCGAACTTCGTCGAGAACACCGGCGCGCGCGACGCACCGCCGACGTCCTCGCGCTGATGGCGCGAGGGCCGCCGGCGCGTGCTCGAGCGCTTCGGCGTCGAGCTCGAGCCCGAGGTGCAGACTGCTCGGCGACGTTCGCTTCCCGTGGCGGTAGGCGCGCGGTAGGGAATCGCGCGCGAAGGTCGAAGGTCAAGGCCGATGGATCGCTCGTTTGCCGGCCGCCTCGGATTTGGCGGCGCCACACCACGTCCCGCCCGCGCCGGCAGCCGACCGCGCCGCTCCGCGGACGCGGCGCATCCGAGCTCCGCGAAGGGCGTCGATCGGGCGATCGCGTCGCTGTGGCGGCTGCCGGCGGCGCTCGCGCGCCTGCTCGGCGGCGGGTGGTCGCGCGTGCGCGCGCACCGGCGTATGCGGATCGCGCTGATCGTCGCGCTGCTCGCGGCGCCGCTGCTCGGCGGCGGCTGGCTGTGGCTGCGCAACTCGCCGCTCGTCGCGGTCGAGCACGTGCACGTGCTCGGCGCGCACGGCGCCGACGCGTCGGCGATCGACGCGGCGCTGACGTCGGCCGCGCGGCGGATGAGCACGCTCGACTTCAAGTCGGGCGAGCTGCGCGCGGCGGTCGCCGCCTACCCGGTCGTCGGCGCGATCGAGGTCCACGCGAGCTTCCCGCACTCGCTGAGCATCCGCGTGATCGAGCAGCCGCCGGTCGCGAGCGTGACGGTCGCCGGCGCGAAGACGGCCGTCGCGGCCGACGGCGTCGTGCTCGGCTCGGCGCACGTCAGCGGCTCGCTGCCGTCGCTCGTCGGGACGACGCCGCTGAGCACGGGCGAGCGCGTGCGCGACCCGACGATGCTCGCGGCGCTCGCCGTGCTCGGCGCGGCGCCGTCGCCGCTCGCAAACGACGTCACGCGCGCATACGGCGGCGCGAAGGGGCTGACGGTCGTGTTGAAGGGCGGGCTGCTCGCGTACTTCGGCGACGCGACGCGCGCGCACGCCAAGTGGATCTCGCTCGCGCGCGTGCTCGCCGACGCGAGCTCGGCAGGCGCCTCGTACGTCGACGTGCGCGTGCCCGAACGCCCGGCCGCCGGCTTCCCGCGGGTGTCACGCCGCCGGCGAGCGGCGCGTCGGGCGGCGAATCCGAAGCGAGCGCGACGGCGCCGGGGTCCTCGGAATCGAGCCAGGCGCTCGCCGAAGGGTTGAGCTCGGTCGCCGGCGCGAGCAGCTCGCCGGCGTCGCCGGCTGCGTCGAGCGGCGAACACGAAGAAACGTCGACGGGCGAAGCCGAAACGTCCTCGAGCGCCGAATCGAGCACAGGCGCGACGGGCGAAGCGAGCACCGCCGAACCGTCGCACTGAGCGGCGGCCGAGCCGGCGTCGGGCGGTCCTCAATCGATCTAAACCTCGACTCGAGGTTGATGGTGGGTCGAGGGGCTTCCTCAGCCGTCGGTCGAGAGTTGGCCGTTCTGCAACGTACGTTGCGGAACTGGACGCCGTCGTTGACAGCGCGAAGTTCCCTGCATAACGTGCACATCTCGGCGGGTCGGCAGCTTGTAGCTCCGAACCCTAATTTTCTACTCGAAGGGTTCGGATAGAACCATCATGGAGAGCGCGGCAGCTATCTCGCGGTGATCAAGGTCGTCGGCGTCGGCGGCGGCGGCACCAACGCCGTCAGCCGGATGGTCGACGCGGGCCTGCGCGGGGTCGAGTTCATCGCCGCGAACACCGACGCGCAGGCGCTCGCGATGTGCGACGCCGACGTCAAGCTCCACATCGGCACGGAGCTCGACGAAGGGGCTCGGCGCCGGCGCGAACCCCGAGGTCGGCTTCGGCGCGGCCGCCGAGTCGCGCGACGAGATCAAGGAGGCGCTGAAGGGCGCCGACATGGTCTTCGTCACCGCCGGCGAGGGCGGCGGCACCGGCACCGGCGCCGCGCCCGTGATCGCCGAGATCGCGAAGAACGAGATCGGCGCGCTGACCGTCGGCGTCGTCACGCGGCCGTTCGACTTCGAGGGCTCGCAGCGCGGCGCCAGGGCCGAGGGGCATCCGCAAGCTGCGCGAGGTCGTCGACACGCTGCTCGTGATCCCCAACGAGCGGCTGCTCGCCGTCGTCGAGCGGCGCACCTCGATCCTCGACGCCTTCAAGCGAGGCCGACAACGTCCTGCGCCAGGGCGTCCAGGGGATCACCGACCTGATCACGATCCCCGGCCTGATCAACCTCGACTTCGCCGACGTGCGCACGATCATGACCGACGCCGGCACCGCGGTGATGGGCGTCGGCACCGGCACCGGCGAGAGCCGCAGCGCCGACGCCGCGCAGGCCGCGATCGCCTCGCCGCTGCTCGAGGAGGCCATCGACGGCGCGACCGGCATCCTGCTCAACATCACCGGCGGGCGCGACCTCGGCCTGTTCGAGGTCAACGAGGCGGCCGAGATCGATCCAGACCGCGGCCGACCGCGACGCCAACATCATCTTCGGCGCCGTCATCGACGAGCAGCAGGCGGACGAGGTCAGCGTCACGGTGATCGGCACCGGCTTCGACCACCGCCCGCGCGCGCGGCAGCGCGCGCCGAAGAGAGCCGGCGAGCGCGGCCGCGACCGCCGCCCGTCGATCGACGACCGCCAGCGCAGCCGCTCGAGATCCGCGACGAGGACATCGACGTCCCGCCGTTCCTGCGCTGAGGGTTGCATCATCGTTCGGGGGTCATCTAACCTTCGGAACGGCATGGCAAAACGGAATTCCTATGCCGGGCATTGCAGCGTCTGTGGAGCCGCGGTGGGCGCGAATGAGGGGATCACGCGCTATGACCCCGAGTCGCCGCACGCTCATCGGCGCGGATATCTGATCCTCTGCGTCGAGCACGCCGACGCGAGAAGTTCGAGCCGCCGGCGCCGCCGGAGGCGTCGAAGCTCCCGTCGATTCATCGCGGCGAAGAGAAGTACGAGCGTTAGTGGCCGCGTTTCGGCGGCGCATGTGCCTGACTGAAAGAACCCGATCGATCTGTCCCGCCAGGCGATTCGGCGTCGGAATGGGAGGTATCGTGTCCCTAGTGCCTGAGCAGCTCGATCTGACGATTGTCTACGAGCCGGGGGAGGAAGGCTGGATCCTGGCCTCGATCCCTGAGGTTCCCGGCGTGTTGACGCAGGGCCGCACTCGAGCGGAGGCGCGCACAAACGTGATCGATGCGTTGCGCCTGATGCTCTCGCCGGAGCCTTTGTCGACCGACGATCGTCGCGAGCGCGAGGCGCTCCACCTGACGATCGCTGCTTGAGGCGACGAGACCTCGAGCGGCATCTCCGCTCCTACGGGTGTCGTGCTCTCGACGAGGGCGGTAGTCACACGCGCTAGATCGGCCCTTCGGGTCGGCGATCTACCGTGCCGCGACATCGCGAGATCCACTTCCGTCTCGCCCGTCGGATCTGTGGGCAACTCGGAGTACCACGCCGACCGGCTCGCGGTGAGTCCGCCCGCTAGCCTGCGGGCCGTGACGAGCTCACTGCGCCGCACGTCCCTGTACGACGCCCACGTCGCGCTCGGGGCGCGGATGGTCGCCTTCGCGGGCTGGGAGATGCCGGTGCTGCTACGACGGCGTGATCGCCGAGCACCTCGCGGTGCGCGAGCCGCGGGCGTCTTCGACGTCTCGCACATGGGCGAGATCGAGACGAGCGGCGCGCAGGCGCAGGAGCTGCTCGCAGCGCGTGCTCCAACGACGTCGCGCAGATCGCGATCGGGGGCGGTCGGCGGCGCCCAGTACAGCGTGCTGCTGCCGCGAGGACGGCGGCGTGCTCGACGACGTCTTCACCTACCGCCTCGACGGCGAGCGCTTCCTGACCGTCACCAACGCCGCCAACCACGAGCGCGACCTCGCCTGGTTCCGCGAGCACGCGAGCGGATTCGACGCCCAGGTGATCGACCGCGCCGACGACTACGCGATGATCGCCGTGCAGGGGCCGCTCGCGCGCGAGATCGTGCAGGCGATCCCGACGCGCCGCTGCCGGAGCGGATGACGATCGCGACGCGCACGCTCGACGGCGCGGAGGCGCTCGTCGCGGCACCGGCTACACCGGCGAGGACGGCGTCGAGCTGCTGCTGCCGCCCGGCGCTCGCGCCGGCCTGTGGAGGCGCTGCTGCGCCGCGGCGCGAGCCCGGCCGGGCTCGCCGCGCGCGACACGCTGCGCACCGAGGTCTGCTACCACCTCTACGGCAACGACCTCAGCCCGAGCGCGGGCCGATCGAGGCCGGCCTCGGCTGGTGCTGCCGAAGCAGGCGGCGGCTACATCGGCGCCGAGGCCGTGCGCGCCGTGCGCGAGCCGGCGCCGAGCGAGCGGCTCGTGCCGTTCGTCGATCGACCGCGGCGGGTCGCGCGCCCGGGCGACCCGTCGTCGGCGGCGGCATGGTCACGAGCGGGACCTTCTCGCCGAGCCTCGGCAGTCGGCATCGGGATGGCCTACCTGCCGGCCGCTCGCGCGCCGGTCGGCAGCGAGTTCGAGATCGACGTGCGCGGCAAGATGCGCCGCGCGCGCGTCAAGCAGCGGCCGCTCTAACCGAAAAGTGCCAGCGTGAATGGCGAGCAGATGGCCGAGCCTACCCCGACGACCTCCTCTACCACCCCGAGCACGACTGGGCGCGGATCGAGGAGGCGACGTCGCGACCTTCGGCATCACCTGGCACGCCCAGGACTCGCTCGGCGAGGTCGTCTTCTTCGAGCCGCCCGCCGTCGGCACGAGCGTCGGCCAGGACGAGCCCTACACCGAGGTCGAGTCGGTCAAGGCCGTCTCCGACGTGATCGCGCCGCTCTCGGGCGAGGTGATCGAGGTCAACGAGGCGCTCGCCGACAACCCGGAGGCGATCAACGAGGACCCCTACGGGGAGGGCTGGATGGTCAGGGTCCGCCTGTCGGACCCCGGCGAGGCGAGCGGCGCTGCTGGACGCGGACGCCTACGTCGCCCGCTCGGCGCTAGGCTGAGCGCGGATGAGCCGCTACACGGCCGTCACCGCCTGCGGACCGCGACGGCGATGCTCGAGGCGATCGGCGTCGAGAGCGTCGAGGAGCTGTTCGCCGAGATCCCGCCGGCGGTGCGCCTCGACCGCGCGCTCGAGCTGCCCGACGGGCTCGGCGAGGCCGAGGTCTACGCGCACCTGCGCGCGCTCGCCGCGCGCAACAGCTCGACCGAGGACGAGCTCTGCTTCCTCGGCGCCGGCATGTACGACCACTACGTCCCGGCGGTCGTCGACATGCTGCTCGGGCGCTCGGAGTTCCTGACGCCATACACGCCCTACCAGCCGGAGATCTCCCAGGGCGGGCTGCAGGTGATGTTCGAGTACCAGACGGCGATCTGCGAGCTGACGGGCATGGACGTCTCGAACGCCTCCGTCTACGAGGGCCCGTCGGCGCTCGGCGCCGCCGGCTACCTCGCGAAGCTGACCAACGGCCGCCCGCGCTTCGTCGTCTCGCGCGGCGTGCATCCGCACGCCCGCGAGACGCTCGCGACGCTCTCGGCGGGCTACGGCACGGACGTCGAGGAGGTCGGGCTGCGCGACGGCGTGACCGACGCCGAGGCGTGGCGCGCGGCGATCGGCGACGACAACTCTGGGGCGCATGAAGGGAAGGAGTCAGCGCCGTGTTCTTCGCGCAGCCGAACTTCCTCGGCGCCGTCGAGGACCTCGAGCCGCTGATCGCCGCGGCGAAGGGCGCCGGCGACGGCGGCGCGCGTCGTGATCGTGCAGCGCCGACCCGATCTCGCTCGGCATCCTCGAGCCGCCCGGCGAATCGGCGTCGACGTCTGCGTCGGCGAGGGGCAGACGCTCGGCAACCGGCTCGACTTCGGCGGCCCGTCGTTCGGCTTCTTCGCGGCGCGCGAGGAGCACCTGCGGCGGATGCCCGGGCGGATCGCCGGCGAGACCGCGACGTCGACGGCCGGCGCGGCTTCGTGCTGACGCTGCAGACGCGCGAGCAGCACATCCGCCGCGAGAAGGCGACGTCGAACATCTGCACCGCGCAGGCGCTGAACGCGCTCGCCGGCGTCGTCTACCTGTCCTGGCTCGGGCGCGCGGGGCTCGTCGAGCTCGGCGAGCTGCTGCTCGCCCGCACCGCACTACGCGCGCGAGCGCCTCGCGGCGATCGACGGCGTGCAGGCGCTGCACGAGCAGCCGGTCGTGCGCGAGTTCGCGCTGCGCCTCGACGCCGACGTCGCCGCCGTGCGCCGCCGCTGCGCGGCCGAGCGCGTCAACCCGGGCGTCGACGTGCACGCGCTGACGGCCGCGAGCAGGACCGCGGCGGCTGCTGGTCGCGATCACCGAGCAGCGCTCGCGCGCCGACATCGACCGCCTCGTCGACGTGCTCGGCGCGGCGCTCGCCGCCGAGCGCGCGGCGGCCCCGGCGGAGCGCGAGCGACGAGAACCACCTGCACGCTGACCCGGCATCGACGGCCACACGCACACGGCCTCGAGTCCCCGCCGGCTCGCGGCGGCGACGCCGCGAGCCCGCTGCAGCGCCGAGCGCGCGGTCACGATCTTCGAGAAGGGCGCGCGCGGGCGGCGCGCCTTCGCTGCCCGGCGCTCGACGTGCCGGGCGCCCGACGCCGAGCTGATCCCGGCGCGCTTGCGCCGCGCGCAGCCGCGCGCGCCTGCCCGAGGTCTCCGAGCCCGAGCTGGTGCGCCACTACGTCCGCCTCTCGCGGCGCAACTTCGACCTCGACTCGGGCTTCTACCCGCTCGGCTCGTGCACGATGAAGCACAACCCGCGCCTGCACGAGCGCGTCGCGGCGCTGCCCGGCCACGCCCGCCTGCACCCGCTGCAGGACCCGAGCGCGCGCAGGGCGCGCTCGAGCTGATGTGGCGCCTGGAGCGGGCGCTCGCCGAGATCGCCGGCCTGCCGCACGTCTCGCTGCAGCCCTCGGCCGGCTCGCACGGCGAGCTCGCCGGCGTGCTGCTGACGCGCGCCTACCACGCGGACCGCGGCGAGCAGCGCGCACAAGGTGCTGACGCCCGACACCGCGCACGGCACCAACCCGGCGACGGTGACGATGGCCGGGCTCGAGGTCGTCAAGCTCGGGACCGAACGCCGACGGCGGCATCGACCTCGACGACCTGCGCGCGAAGGCCGCCGAGGACGTCGCCTGCCTGATGCTGACCAACCCGAACACGCTCGGCCTGTTCGACCCCAACATCGAGGAGATCGCGCAGATCGTCCACGGCGTCGGCGCGACGCTCTACTACGACGGCGCGAACCTCAACGCGGTGATGGGGATCTCGCGCCCCGGCGACATGGGCTTCGACATCGTCCACTTCAACCTGCACAAGTCCTTCACCCAGCCCCACGGCGGCGGCGGCCCCGGCTCGGGCCCGATCGCCGTCTCCGACCGCTCGAGCCGTACCTGCCGCGGCCGGTGCGTCGTCCGCGAGGGCGGCGTCGACGGCGCCGCGCCGAGTTCGACCTCGACTACGAGCGCCCGAAGTCGATCGGCCGCCTGCGCGGCTTCCAGGGCAACTACGGCTGCTTCGTGCGCTCCTACGCCTACATCTGCTCGCTCGGCGGCGCGGCCTGCGCGACGTCTCGGAGACCGCCGTGCTCAACGCCAACTACCTGCTCGCGCGGCTGCGCTCGCACGCGCTCGGGCCGTCGCCGAGCTCCTGCCGCCCGCCTACGGCCGCCTCTGCATGCACGAGTTCGTGCTCAGCGGCGCGCCGATGAAGCGCGAGCTCGGGATCCGCACGCTCGACCTCGCCAAGCGCCTGCTCGACTACGGCTACCACCCGCCGACCGTCTACTTCCCGCTGCTCGTCGAGGAGGCGCTGATGGTCGAGCCGACCGAGACCGAGACGAAGGAGACGCTCGACGCGTTCGCGGAGGCGATCGCCGCGATCCTCGCCGAGGCGCGCGAGGACCCGGAGATCGCGCGGGGCGCGCCCTACACGACGCCCGTGCGTCGGCTCGACGAGGCCGCCGCGGCGAAGCGCCCGGTGCTGCGCCAGGCGCTCGACTAGGGGTCGCGACGATGGCGATCGACTATCGCGAGCTCGGCTCGACCGGCATGATCGTCAGCCCGCTGTGCCTCGGCGCGATGATGTTCGGCGCGTGGGGCAACGGCGACCACGAGGAGTCGGTGCGGATCGTCCACGCGGCGCTCGACGCCGGCATCAACTTCATCGACACGGCCGACGTCTACTCGCGCGGCGAGTCCGAGGAGATCGTCGGCAAGGCGCTCGCCGGCGGGCGCCGCGACTCGGTCGTGCTCGCGACGAAGGTCCACGGCAAGATGCACGACGAGGATCCGAACCAGTTCGGCAACTCGCGCCGCTGGATCGTGCAGGAGCTCGAGAACAGCCTGCGGCGGCTGAAAACGGACTGGATCGACCTCTATCAGATCCACCGCCCCGAGCCGGGCACGGACATCGACGAGACGCTCGGCGCGCTCAGCGACCTCGTGCGCGCCGGCAAGGTCCGCGCGATCGGCAGCTCGACGTTCCAGCCGAGCCAGATCGTCGAGGCGCAGTGGGTCGCGCAGCGACGCGGCCGCGAGCGCTTCGTCTGCGAGCAGCCGCCGTACTCGCTGCTGCACCGCGGCGTCGAGGCCGAGGTGCTGCCGGTCTGCGCGCGCTACGGGATGGGCGTGATCCCGTGGAGCCCGCTCGCCGGCGGATGGCTGTCGGGCAAATACGGCAAGGGCCGCTCCGGCTCGCCGGCGTCGAGCAGGCGCGCGCAGGCGATGCCGACGCGCTTCGATATGTCGCTGCCCGCGAACCAGGCCAAGCTCGCGGCCGTCGAGCAGCTGAGCGACCTCGCCGAGCGCAACGGGATGACGCTGATCGAGCTGGCGCTCGCGTTCGTCACGACGCACCCGGCCGTGACGGCGGCGATCATCGGACCGCGCACGCTCGAGCAGCTCGAAGGCCAGCTGCCGGCGCTCGATCGCACGCTCGCGGCCGACGTGCTCGACGCGATCGACGAGATCGTGCCGCCCGGCGTCAACGTCAAAGCAGACGAGCGCGGCTGGGACCCGCCGTGGCTCGCCGACGCGGCGCAGCGGCGGCGCTAGGCCGGATGCGCATCTTCTCCGGAATCCAGCCGACCGGGCGCAAGCACCTCGGCAACTACATCGGCGCGATCACCCAGTACGTCGCCGGCCAGGAGCGCGGCGAGGCGATCTACTGCATCGTCGACCTGCACGCGATCACGGTCGCGTTCGACCCGAGCGAGCTGCGCGAGCGCCTCTACGACACGGCCGCGATCCTGCTCGCCGCGGGCCTCGACCCGCAGCGCTGCATCCTCTTCCGCCAGAGCGACGTGCACGAGCACACCGAGCTGGCGTGGCTGCTCTCGAGCGTCACCGAGCTACGGCGACCTGCAGCGCATGCACCAGTTCAAGGACAAGTCGCCCGAGCAGCGCGAGCTCGTCTCGGCCGGGCTCTTCTTCTACCCGGTGCTGATGGCCGCCGACGTGCTCGCCTACCGCGCGCACGAGGTGCCGGTCGGCGAGGACCAGCGCCAGCACCTCGAGCTGATGCGCGACGTCGCGCGGCGCTTCAACGCGCGCTTCGGCGACGGGGGAGGTGCTCGTCGTGCCCGAGCACCGGATCCCCGAGGTCGGCGCGCGGATCATGGACCTGCAGGACCCGACGCGCAAGATGTCGACGATCGGCGGCAGCGAGCAGGGAACGGTCTACGTGCTCGACGAGCCGGCGGCGATCGAGCACAAGCTCAAGCGCGCCGTGACCGACTCCGGCAGCGGAGGTGCGCCGCGCGCCGAGAAGCCCGGCATCACCAACCTGATCGACATCCTCGCCGCCGTGCGCGGCGTCGGGCCCGACGGCGATCGAGCCGAGTTCGCGAGGCGCGCTACGGCGAGTTCAAGGCGCGCCGTCGCGAGCGCCGTCGTCGAGTACCTCGCGCCCGTGCGCGAGCGCTACGCGCAGCTGCGCGCCGACGAGCGCGCGCTCGAGGCGATCCTCGCCGACGGCGCCGCGCGCGCGCGCAGCGATCGCCGCGCAGACGCTCGCCGACGTGCGCGAGCGATGGGCGTCGGCGCTCCGCGTCGGGACGGCGCTGTAGCGTTCGCGCGTGGCGCTCGCCGAGCTCGAGCTCGACCTCGACGTCTTCAGCGGGCCCTTCGACCTGCTGCTGACGCTGGTCCTGCGCGAGGAGGTCGACCTGCTCGAGCTGTCGCTCGCCGAGGTCGTGGTCGCCTACCTCGACCACCTCGAAGCGCGCGGCGAGCTCGACCTCGAGGCGCGACCGAGTTCATCGTGCTGATCGCCGCGCTGCTCGAGCTGAAGTCGCGGCTGCTGCTGCCCGGCGAGGAGGACGAGGAGCTCGAGCTCGAGCCCGAGCGAGGCGGCCGAGGAGCTGCTCGCGCGGATGCTCGACGCGCGCCGCTACCGCGCCGCCGCCGGCGCACCTCGGCGAGCTGCTCGCGCGCGAGCCGGACGTGCGCTTCCGCGAGGCGCCGCTGCCGCCGAGCCTGCGCCGCACGGTGCTCGCGCCGGCTGCCGGCTCGGAGGACCCGCGAGGCGCTCGGCGCGCGATCGGCGGCCTGCTGGCGCTGCCGCCGAAGCTCGCCTGCGCCACATCGGCGTCGCGCGTGTCGCCGTCGCCGAGCGCCTGGCGCACCTGCGCGGGCTGCTGCGGCGCGGGCGCGTTCAGCTTCGACGACGCCGTGCGCGGCGCCGACCGGATGACGGTCGCGGTCACGCTGTTGGCGCTGCTCGAGCTGCACAAGCGCGGCGAGGCCGACTGGGAGCAGCGCGAGCCCTTCGGCGAGATCGACGTGCACCGGCCGTCGCGGCACCCGGCCGCCGGCGCGCTGTCGCTCGCCGGCGCCGGTGGCGCCGTCGCCGCGGGCGTCGCCGCGGCGGGCTCGACGCCACGGCGGGGCTGGCCGGGCGAGCGCCCCTCCGAGGAGCGAGCTCGCGCGGACCGTCGAGGCGCTGCTGTTCCTCTCGACCGAGCCGGTCAGCGCCGACGAGCTCGCCGAAGCGCGCGAGGCCGGCGAGGGCGCCGTCGCGGCGGCGCTCGCGAGCTCGCCGAGCGCTACGCCCCGGGCAGGCGCGGGCTCCTGCTGCGCGAGCTCGCCGGCGGCTACACGCTCGCGAGCGACCCGCCCGCCGAGGACGCGGCGCGGCGGCTGCTCGCCGCCCGCGCCTCGGCGACGCTGACGCCCGCGCAGCTCGAGACGCTCGCGATCGTCGCCTACCTGCAGCCCGTCTCGCGGCCGGAGATCGCGCGCATCCGCGGCGTCAACGCCGACTCGCCGGTCGCCACGCTGCTCGACCGCGGCCTGATCGAGGAGGCCGGGCGCTCGCAGTTCGGCGCCGTCCTCTACCGCACGACGCACGCTGTTCCTGAAGCTGTTCGGCCTGCGCGCGCTCGACGAGCTGCCCGACGTCGCGCAGCTGGGACCCGACGCCCGAGGAGCAGGCCGAGCTGCGCGAGCGGCTGCTGCCGCCGGCGAGGCGCGCGCGAGCTAGGGAAGCGCGGGGCCGGCGCAGCCGGCGTCCTCGGTCGCTCGCGTGCTGTTCGCACGCCACGCTCCCTGCGTCCTTGGCCTGCTTGGCCCGCGCTTCCCTAGACGGTGGCGGCCTTCGCCGCGAGCTGGCCGCAGGCGGCGGCGATGTCGCGCCCGCGCGTCAGGCGCACCGTCGCGCGCACGCCGCGCGACTCGAGCGCGCGCGCGGAAGGCCGCGATCGCCTCGCGGCTCGAGCCCCGTAGCGGCGAGTCGGTCGGGTTGTAGGGGATCAGGTTGACCTTGAAGATCAGCGCTCGCCGGCGCGCTCGGCGCGAGCAGGCGCGCGCAGCGCGAGCGCCTGCTCGTAGCGGTCGTTGACGCCGGCGAGCATCACGTACTCGACGAACACGCGCCGGCGCTTGCGCGCGTAGAAGGCGCGGCAGGCGTCGAGCACGTCGCGCAGCGGGTAGCGCTCGTTGACCGGCATCAGCTCCGAGCGCAGCGCGTCGTCGGCGGCGTGCAGCGAGAGCGCCAGGCGCAGCGGCATGCCTGACTCGGCCAGCCGCTCGATCCCCGGGATCCAGCCGACCGTCGAGATCGCCGTGCGGCGGTTGGCGATGCCGAGGTCGGGCAGCCGCTCGCACGCGGCGAGCACGGCGTCGAGGTTCAGCATCGGCTCGCCCATGCCCATGAACACGCGTGGTCGACCGGCTCGCATCGGCGGCGGAAGTGCAGCGCCTGGTCGAGGATCTCCGACGCGCTGAGGTTGCGCGCGAAGCGCATCTGCCCGGTCGCGCAGAACGTGCACGTCAGCGGGCAGCCCGACTGCGAGGAGAGGCAGAGCGAGCGGCGGCCGTCGCGGTAGCGCATCAGCACGGCCTCGACCGGCGTGCCGTCGCGCGGTCGCAACAGCGCCTTGACGGTGCCGTCGCGCGCGCGCGCCTCGCGCTCGAGCGCGAGCGTCGAGAACGGCAGCTCGCGCGCGAGCGCGCTCGCGCAGCGCGCGCCGGCAGGTCGGTCATCTCCGCGTAGGAGCTCGCGCCGCGCGCGGCCCACGCCCACACCTGGCGGGCGCGGTAGGGGGGCTCGCCGCGGCTCGGCGAGCGTCTGCTCGAGCAGCTGCAGGTCCATCGTCGATCGGCTCGGAGTCCGCGGCGGTGCGGCGCGCAGCGGCCGTCCTATGGTTGCAGCCGATGAGCCTGCTACCGGCAGCGCCGATGCGCCTCGCCAAGTACCTCGCCCACGCCGGCGTCGCCTCGCGCCGCGCCGCCGAGGCGAGATCGCCGCCGGGCGCGTGACGCGTCGACGGCGAGCGCGACTCGACCCGGCGCGCGAGGTCGACGAGCGCAGCGCGTCGAGCTCGACGGCCGGCGCGCTCGAGCGGGCCCGAGGCGCGCGTCGTCTACGCGCTCAACAAGCCCGCCGGCGTCGTCTCGACCGCGCGCGACACGCACGGCCGGCCGACCGTCGCTCGAGCTGGTGCGACGACGCGGGCGGCGCCTGTACCCGGTCGGGCGCCTCGACGCCGACACCAGCGGGCTGATCCTGCTGACCAACGACGGCGAGCTCGCGAACCTGCTCACCCACCCGCGCTACGAGGTGCCCAAGACCTACCGCGCGCGCGTCGGCGGCGGCGCCGGTCGCGCGAGCGCCGCGCTGCGGCGCTGCGCGAGCGGCGTCGAGCTCGAGGACGGCCGCACCGCGCCGGCGCGCGTGCGCCGCTCGGCGCGACGGATCGAGCTCGAGCTGACGCGAGGGCCGCAAGCGCCAGGTGCGGCGGATGTGCGAGGCGGTCGGCCATCCGGTGCTCGCGCTGCAGCGCGTCGCGCTTCGGCCCGCTCGCGCTCGGCGGCCTCGCGCCGCGGGCGCGCACCGCGCGCTCGAGCGCGGCCGAGGTCGCGCGCGCTGCGCGGCGCGCGCGCTCTGACAGAATCGCCGCGCCATGACGACTGTACGCGCTGCGCGGCGCGACCAGCGTCGAGCGCAACACGCCGAGGCGATCCTCGACGCGACCGAGGAGCTGATGCAGCGAGATGATCGCGCGCAACGAGCTCGAGATCGAGCAGTTCGTCAGCTGCATCTTCACCGCGACCGACGACCTCGACGCCGAGTTCCCGGCGCTCGCCGCGCGGCGCATCGGCTTCGAGCGCGTGCCGCTGCTGTGCGCGCGCGAGATCGACGTGCCGGGCTCGCTGCCGCGCGTGATCCGCGTGCTCGTCCACTACTACGCCGCCGGACGGACCACGTCGCCCGGCACGTCTACCTCGGCGAGGCGCAGCGGCTGCGCGCCGACCTCGATGCGCGGCACAATCAGGAGCGCAGTGGCGCTCGAGTTCACAGCAGCGCGTCAGGCGCATCCCGCGCCTACCCGGTCGCGGGCGGCTACGCCGAGCAGGCGCCGCTCGTGCGGCTCGCGAGCAACGAGTCGCCCTACCCGCCGCTGCCGGTCGTGCGCGAGGCGTCGAGCGCGCGCTCGGCGACGCTCAACCGCTACCCCGACCCGACCAGCGCGCGCTGCGCGGCGCGCTCTGCGACCGCTACGGCGTGCCGCCGCGCGCATCGCGGTCGGCAACGGCTCCTGCGACATCCTGCTCGCCGCCGGCGAGGCGCTGCTCGAGCCGGGCGCCGAGCTCGTCTACGCCTGGCCGTCGTTCTCGGTCTACCCGCAGCTCGACGCCGCCTCGGGCGCGCGCGCGATCACGGTGGCGCTCGACGCGCGAGGAGCGCCACGACCTGACGCGATGCCGCCGAGATCACCGTCGCGACGCGCCTGGTGATCGTCTGCAACCCCAACAACCCGACCAGCACCGCGCTCCCGCTCGCGCGAGATCGCGGACTTCGTCGAGCGAGGTGCCGCCGCACGTCTGCGTGATCGTCGACGAGGCCTACTGCGAGTTCAACCTGCTCGACGATCCCGACGCCTCGATCGAGCTGCTCGCGCGCCACCCCAACCTCGTGCTGCTGCGGACCTTCTCGAAGGTCTACGGCCTCTGCGGGCTGCGCGTCGGCTTCGCGCTGTGCGGCTCGCGCGAGCTGCCGCGCGCGCTCGACCAGGTGCGCCAGCCGTTCTTCTGCAACGCGCTCGCCCAGGCCGCCGCGGTCGAGGCGCTCGCGCACCAGGACGAGGTCGCTCGCCGCGTCGACGCGCACGCGTCGCCGAGCGGATCTCGGTCGATGAGGGCCTGCGCGCGCTCGGGCTCGAGCCGGCCGAGTCGCAGGCCAACTTCTGCTGGTTCCGCTCGGCGAGGGGCGCGACGAGGCCGAGGTCATGCGCGGGCCTCGAGCGGCGCGGCGTGCTCGTGCGCGCCGGAGCGGCGCTCGGCGAGGACGGGGCGCTGCGCGTCACCTACGGCACGCCGAGGAGAACGGGCGCTTCCTCGACGGCGCTTGCCGAGGTCCTCTGAAGTTGCTACAACGCTGCGAGAACGACCATGTCCTCGCCCGCAACCTCATCGAGCCACACCCAGCCCGCTTGCGTCGCATGGTCGTATCTGCACGCTCGCCTGGCGATTTAGCTAGGCGCTTCGACCTGGGCCCGTGCGTGAGCGGGCCCGACGAGGCCGCACCGGGTCTCCGTCGCGGAGGCCGAGCGCCTGTTCACGCGGGTTGCAGCCCGCTCGCGAGCATCGTCCACGACGTCACGAGACCTTCACGAAACCCGCAGCGCTGGCGCGCCAGCGTCCCAGACCCTAAGATTCCAGGCTACAGTGAAAGGATGAGTCGATGATGATCGTGATGAAGGAGACCGCGACCGAGGAGGAGGTCGAGGCGGTCGTCGAGAAGATCGAGCGAGCGGGCGCGCTCGCCCATCGCAGCAAGGGCGCGCGCGTGACCGTGATCGGCGCGATCGGCGACGTCGAGCAGGACGTCACCGTCGAGAGCCTCGGGCTCGAGGGCCAGCCGGGCGTCGATCGCGTGGTGCCGATCCTCAAGCCCTACAAGCTCGCCTCCGCGCAGATCACGCACGGCGAGCGGACCGTGCTCGACATCGACGGACGCAAGATCGGCGGCGACAACTTCGCGCTGATCGCCGGGCCGTGCACGGTCGAGTCGCGCGAGCAGATGCTCGAGACGGCGCGCGTCGTGCGCGACGCCGGCGCGACGCTGCTGCGCGGCGGCGCCTACAAGCCGCGCACCTCGCCGTACGCGTTCCAGGGTCTCGGGCAGGAGGGCCTGCGGCTGCTCGCCGAGGCGAAGGCCGAGACGGGCCTGCCGATCGTCACCGAGCTGATGGACATGCGCGACCTCGACGCGGTGCTCGAGGTCGCCGACGTCGATGCAGATCGGCGCGCGCAACATGCAGAACTACCCGCTGCTCGCCGAGATCGGGCGCTCCGGGCGCCCGGCGCTGCTCAAGCGCGGGCTCTCCGCGACGCTCGACGAGCTGCTGATGGCCGCCGAGTACATCCTCAAGGAAGGCAACCCGAACGTGATGCTCTGCGAGCGCGGCATCCGCACGTTCGAGACCGCCTACCGCTTCACGCTCGACCTGATGGCCGTGCCCGTGCTGAAGGAGCTCACGCACCTGCCGGTGATCGTCGACCCGAGCCACGCGGCCGGGCGGCGCGACCTCGTCGGGCCGCTGTCGCTCGCGGCCGCCGCGGTCGGCGCCGACGGGATCATCGTCGAGGTGCATCCGAACCCCGACGAGGCGATCTGCGACGGTCCGCAGGCGCTGCGCGCGGAGGATTTCGCGGAGCTACGCGGCAGCCGTCGAGCAGGCCGCGCGCTCGCGGGCAAGGCGCTCAGCGCCGTCTGATGCGCGGCTCGGGGCGGCTCATGAACGTCGCGGTGGTCGGGGTCGGGCTGATCGGCGGCTCGATCGGCCTGGCCGCCCGCGCAGCGCGCGGGCGCGTCGGTCAGCGGCTACGACGCCGATCGGCGAGGTGCTCGAGCAGGCGCTCGAGCTCGGCGCGATCGACCGCGCCGCGGGCAGCGTCGCCGAGGCCGTCGCCGGACGCCGAGGTCGTGTTCGTCGCGGCGCCGGTCGGCGCGCTCGGCGAGACCGTGCGCGCGGCGCTCGCCGCGGCCGGGCCCGACTGCGTCGTCAGCGACGTCGGCTCGACCAAGCGCGCGCTCGCCGACGCCGAGCGCCGACGAGCGCTTCGTCGGCGGCCACCCGCTCGCCGGCGCCGAGACCGCCGGCGTCGAGCACGCGCGCGAGGACCTGTTCGACGGCGCCACCTGGTACCTGACGCCGGCGCAGGCAACGACCGGCGTGCTCTACGAGCGCCTGCATCGCCTGCTGGCGGCGATCGGCGCGCAGCCGACGGCGATCGACGCCGAGACGCACGACCGCCTGCTGGCGGTCGTCTCGCACCTTCCGCACGTGCTCGCGAACGTGCTCGTCGCCCAGGCGGCGAGCGCGCTCGGCGAGGCGCCCAGGGGCGCGTGCCGGCGGTCGGGCCGAGCTTTCGCGACGCGACGCGCGTGGCAGGCGCGAACAGCGCGATCTGGACGGACATCTACATGTCCAACCGCGACGCGCTGATCGCGCGCGATCGACGAGCTGAGCGAGCGCGTCGCGCGAGGTTCGCGCGGCGCTCGCCGCCGGCGACGCGGTCGGCGTGACGGAGTGGAACGAGGTGGCGCGCGCCGAGCGCGAGCGACTGCTCGGCGCCGGGCCGAGCGGCGGCGCGGCCGCACGAGCTGCGCGTCGCGGTGCCGAACCGCCCCGGCGTGATCGCGCGAGATCGCGCTCGCGCTCGGCAGCGCCGGCGTCAACATCGTCGACCTCGCGCTTCGCGCCCTCGCAGGACAACAGCCAGGGCGTCGTCGCGCTGTGGCTCGACGGCGAGGCCGACGTCGCGCGCGCGAGCGAGCTGATCGCGGAGCTCGGCTTCCCCGTCGCGCAGGCATGATGAGGGCATGAAGATGCGCTTCGAGCCCGCGAGCGGGCTCGAGCGGCGAGCTGCGCGCGCCGCCGGACAAGTCGATCTCCCACCGCGCGGCGCTGCTCGGCGCGATGGCCTCGGAGCCGGTGCGGATCGAGCACTACCTGCACGCCGCCGACACCGATTCGACGCTCGCCGCCGTGCAGGCGCTCGGCGCGCTCGTCGAGCTGCGCGAGGAGGATACGGTGATCGTGCGCGGCACCGGCCTGCGCGAGGCGCGCGAGCCCGACGGCGCCGATCGACGTCGGCAACGCCGGCACGCTGCTGCGCCTGCTGCCGGGCTGGCTCGCGGCGCAGGAGGGCGCTCGTTCACGCTCGACGGCGACGAGTCGATCCGCCGGCGGCCGGTCGACCGGATCGCCGAGCCGCTGCGGCTGATGGGCGCCGAGCTGAGCGCGCGCGAGGAGCGCTTTCCGCCGCTGACGCGTGCGCGGCGCTCACCTGCACGCGATCTCCTACGAGCTCGCCGGTCGCGAGCGCGCAGGTCAAGTCGTGCGTGCTGCTCGCGGCGCTCGCCGCGGACGGCGCGACGACGGTCGGCGAGCCGACGCGCAGCCGCGACCACACCGAGCGGATGCTGCTGCGCGGCCGGCGTCGCGATCCACCGCAACGGTCGCCACGTGACGCGTCGTCAACGCCGACGAGCTGCGCTCGACGGCGTGCGTGTGCCCGGCGATCCGAGCTCGGCGGCGTTCCTGGTCGCGGCCGGCGTGCTCGTGCCGGGCTCGCGCCTCTTGATCGGCGACGTCGGCGTCAACTGGACGAGGACGGGCTTCCTGCGGATCGTGCGGCGGATGCAGGGCATCGTGCTCGGCGACCTCGAGGATGAGACCGGCGAGCTCGCCGCGCAGCGAGCCGGTCAGCGACCTCGACGTCGCGCACGGCGCGCTCGAGGGCACGGTCGTCGAGGCCGAGGAGGTGCCGCTGGCGATCGACGAGCTCCCGCTCGTCGCGCTGCTCGGGTGCTTCGCCGAGGGCGAGACGCTCGTGCGCGGCGCGCAGGAGCTGCGCGTGAAGGAGTCCGACCGGATCGCCGGCGTCGTCGACGGGCTGCGCGGCCTCGGCGCCGAGATCGAGGCGACCGAGGACGGCTTCGCCGTGCGCGGTGCCGGCGGCCTGCGCGGCGGCGTGATCGACGCGCACGGCGACCACCGAATGGCGATGCTCGGCGCGGTCGCCGGCCTCGCCTCGCGCGAGGGCGTCGAGGTCCGGGGGATGGAGGCCGCCGCGGTCTCCTACCCGGGGTTCGTCGACGACCTGGCGGCGCTGTGCTCGTCGCGATCGACGGCCCGGCCGGAGCGGGCAAGTCGACCGTGGCGCGCGGCGTCGCGCGCGAGCTCGGCTTCACCTATCTGGACAGCGGCGCGATGTACCGCTGCGTCGCGCTGCTGACGCTGCGCGCGCCCGGCGCGCGCGCCGGCCGAGCTCGCGCGCGCGGCGCGGATCGAGCTCGACGGGCGCGCGCACGCTGCTCGAACGGCGCGACGTCAGCGAGGAGATCCGCGCAGCCGGCCGTCTCGCAGGCGGCTTCGCGCGTCGCGCGCCGACCCCGGCGTGCGCGCGGCGCTCGTCGCCAAGCAGCGCGCGCTGCTCGCAAGCGGCGACTGGGTTGCCGAGGGCCGCGACATCGGCACGGTCGTCGCGCCCGACGCCGAGCTGAAGGTCTTCCTGACGGCCGAGCGCCGAGGAGCGTGCGCGGCGCCGCGCGGACGAGCTCGGCGCCGATCCGGCCGAGGTGCTCGCCGAGCAGGCCGAGCGCGACGCGCGGGACGTGGCGCGCGAGCACAGCCCGCTGCGCGCGGCCGCGGGGGCGGTCGATGCTCGACACGACCGGGCTCAGCGGTCGAGCAGGTCGTCGAGCGGATCGCCGCGCTCGCGCGCGCGTCGGCCGCAGGCTGAGGGCCCCCTGCGCGGCATACTGCCCTGATGAAGGTCGCAGTCGTCGGCTATCCGAACGTGGGGAAGTCCTCGCTGATCAACCGCCTCACGGGCTCGCGCGAGGCGGTCGTGCACGAGCGCCCGGGTGTGACACGCGACCGCAAGGAGCTCGACTGCGAGTGGAACGGTCGCCGCTTCACGCTGATCGACACCGGCGGCGTCGACTTCCAGGACGAAGACCCGCTGGCCGGCTCGATCCGCGACCAGGCGCGCGCGGGGCTCGCCGACGCGCAGGTCGCGGTGCTCGTCGTCGACGCGCGCGCCGGCGTGCGCCCGGGCGACGAGGAGATGGCCGACCTGCTGCGCCGCTCGCCGCTGCCGACGATCGTCGCCGCGAACAAGTGCGACGGGCGCCGGCGACATCCCGCTGGCCGCCGAGTTCCACCGGCTCGGCCTCGGCGAGCCGGTGGCGGTCTCCGCCGCCCAGGGACTCGGGTCGGGAGACCTGCTCGACCGGATCGTCGAGCTGCTGCCCGACGGGCGAGCGCCTGAAGACGACGACACGATCCGCCTCGCGGTGATCGGGCGGCCGAACGTCGGCAAGTCCTCGCTCGTCAATCGCTTCCTCGGCGAGGAGCGCGTGATCGTCTCCGAGCACGCGGGCACGACGCGCGACGCGATCGACATGCCGCTGCTCGTCGACGAGCGGCGCCTGACGGTGGTCGACACGGCCGGCATGCGCCGCCAGTCGAAGGTCGCCGGACTCGGTCGAGTACTACACGGCGCTGCGCTCGCAGCGCGCGGCCGAGCGCGCCGACGTCGCGCTCGTCGTCTGCGACGCGAACGACGGCGTCACCGCGCAGGACCTGCGCGTCGCCGAGCTCGCGATGAAGGCCGGCTGCGCGACGGCGATCGTGCTGAACAAGTGGGACCTGCACGAAGGCGACGAGGACGATCTGACTGCACGAGCGCGCGCGCGTCGCCGAGAAGCTGCGGCTGCGCCCGCGCGTGCTGACGGTGAGCGCGAAGACCGGACGGCACGTCGCGCGCCTGCTGACCGAGGTGATCGCACTCGGTGACCGGATGCTGACGAGGATCCCGACGCCGGAGCTCAACCGCTTCCTCTCGGAGGCCGTCCAGGCGCGCCAGCCGCCCGTCGGCACGCGCCGCGGCGCGAGCGGTCATCGCCTGAAGCTGATCTACATGACGCAGATCGATGAGCGCCCGCCGCGTTTTGCGATCCAGGTCAACTCGCGCACGCGCGTGACGCGCGACTACGCCTACTTCGTCGAGAACCGCCTGCGTGCACGCTACGGGATGGACGGCGTGCCGCTGATCGTCGACTTCGTCGAGCGCGGCGAACGGGGGCGCGGAGTGCGCGACGCGAAGGCGGGCGCGGGATCGCGCTGATCGTACGCTCGTTCGCCTAGACTTTCCCGGCTTTCGCCGGTCCCTGCCCGAAAACGAACCTGGAGTGAACCGCCGCTGCCATGACTGAGTACTCAGACAACGAATACCTGTTCACCTCCGAGTCGGTCACGGAGGGGCACCCGGACAAGATCGCCGACCAGATCTCCGACGGCGTGCTCGACGCCGTGCTGAGCGACGATCCATACGGCCGCGTTGCCTGCGAGACGCTCGTCAACACCGGCCTGATCGTCGTCTCGGGCGAGATCTCGACCGAACACGTACGTCGACATCCAGGAGGTCGCGCGCGAGACCGTTCGCAAGATCGGCTACACCGACGCCGACCTCGGCTTCTCGGCCGACTCGTGCGCGGTCCTGAACGCGATCGACAAGCAGTCGCCGGACATCGCGCAGGGGGTCGACAAGGCCTACGAGGCGCGCACCGACGCGAGCGACGACGACGAGCTCGACGTCGCCGGCGCCGGCGACCAGGGGATGATGTTCGGCTACGCGACGAACGAGACCGCCACGCTGATGCCGCTGCCGATCTCGCTGGCGCACCGCCTCGCCGAGCGTCTCGCGTCGGTCCGCAAGGCCGGCACGCTCGGCTACCTGCGCCCGGACGGCAAGACGCAGGTCAGCGTCCGCTACCTCGACGGTAAACCGGTCGAGATCGAGAAGCTCCTGATCTCCACGCAGCACGGCGAGGGCGCCGAGTCGCTGATCCCCGACGACCTCTGGGAGCACGTCGTCGAGCCGATCCTGCCGGCGGAGCTCTACGACCCGGCGAAGCTGCGCCGGAACTTCCTCGTCAACCCGACCGGCCGCTTCGTGATCGGCGGCCCCGTCGGCGACGCGGGCTTGACCGGGCGCAAGATCATCGTCGACACCTACGGCGGCATGGCCCGTCACGGCGGCGGCGCCTTCTCCGGCAAGGACCCGTCGAAGGTCGACCGCTCGGCGGCGTACGCGGCGCGGTGGGTCGCCAAGAACATCGTCGCGGCCGGGCTGGCCGAACGCGCCGAAGTCCAGGTCGCGTACGCGATCGGCGTCGCGCACCCGGTCTCGGTGATGGTCGAGACGTTCGGCACGGAGCTGGAGGGCCGCACGCGCGGGCAGATCGCGCGCGCCGTCGACGAGGTCTTCGACCTGCGCCCGGGCGCGTTCCGCGAGGAGCTCAACCTGCACCGTCCGATCTACCAGAAGACGGCCGCGTACGGCCATTTCGGGCGCGAAGACCACGACTTCACCTGGGAGCGGACCGACAAGGCCGAGGCGCTGCGGTCTGCCGCCGGGCTCTGACCTAACGTCAGGGCGATGCCCAGCATCGCCCAGGTGGAGCCGATGACGACGGCGCGCGCGCTGCGCGGCCCGTTCGACTACAAGCTGCCCGAGGAGCTGCGCGGCGGCGCGGTCGGCGTGGGCTCGATGCTCGTCGTCCCGTTCGGACGCCGCGAGGTGCTCGGCGTCGTCGTCGGCCTGTCGGATTCGAGCGAGGTCGCCTCCGAGCGGCTGCTCGCGCCGTTGCGCGCGCTCGAGCTCGGCGTCCCGGCCGAGATGGTCGAGCTCGCCGGTTGGATCGCCGAGGAGTACTGCTCGACGCTCGCGCGCGCGCTGACGCTCGTGCTGCCGCCCGGCGCGACGCGACGCCTCAGCGGCCGCCGGCGCCGCGCGGTGGAGCCCTCGGCGCACGCGGCGCTCGGCGCGCGGACGTCCGGCCCGCCGACGCTCAACGCCGAGCAGGACGCCGCGCTGGCCTCCGTGCGCTCCGCGCTCGAGGAAGGACGCGCAGATGCGCGGCTGCTTGCACGGCGTGACCGGCTCGGGCAAGACAGAGGTCTACCTGCGCGCGGCCGAGGCCGCGCTCGCGCAGGACCGCGGCGTGATCGTGCTCGTGCCGGAGATCGCGCTGACACCGCAGACCGTCGGGCGCTTCGTCGAACGCTTCGGCGAGACCGTCGCCGTGCTCCACTCGCAGCTGCGCGGCGCCGAGCGCTACGCGGAGTGGCGCCGGCTGCGCGAGGGCGAGGCGAGGGTCTGCGTCGGGCCCGCGCTCGGCCGTGTTCGCGCCGATCGAGCGACCTCGGGCTGATCGTGATCGACGAGGAGCACGACGTCCTCCTACAAGCACGAAGGCGACCCCCGCTACGACGCCCGCGACGTCGCCGCCGAGCGCGCGCGGCGCAGTCGGCGCGCTGCTGCTCGCCGGCAGCGCCACGCCGCGCGCCGGAGAGCGTCGCAGCGCCTCGCCGCCTCGACGCTGCCGCGACGCGTCGACGGGCGCCCGCTGCCGCGCGGTCGAGGTGCTCGACATGCGCGGCGAGGCCCACGGGCTGCACCCGCATCACGGCGCAGGCGCTCGCCGACGTCCGCGACGCGCGCGGCAAGGCGATCGTCCTGCTCAATCGCCGCGGCTGGTCGAACTTCCTCTCCTGCCGCTCCTGCGGGCGGGTCTGGAGCTGTCCGCACTGCGACGTCGCGCTCGTGCTGCACCGCGCCGGCGGCTATCTCGCCTGCCACCACTGCGGCCACCGCGAGCGCGCGCCGGAGCGCTGCGGCGAGTGCGGCTCGACGTCGGTCGCGCGCCACGGCGCCGGCACCGAGCGCCTGCAGCACGAGCTCGCGAGCGTGCTCGACGACGGCGCCTTCCCGGTCTTCCGGCTCGACGCCGACGTGCGTCGGCGCGCGAGGCGGCGCGCCGTGGCGCGCTGCTGCGCCGGTTCGAGGCGGCCGACTGCGGCGTGCTGATCGGCACGCAGATGGTCGCCAAGGGTCACGACTTCCCCGACGTGACGCTCGGCGTGGTGCTCGACGCCGACGCGACCCTGCGCTTCCCCGACTTCCGCGCCGAGGAGCGCACGTTCGCGCTGATCGCCCAGCTCGCCGGACGCGTCGGGCGCGGCACGCGACGGGCGCGTGCTCGTGCAGACGATCGCACCGCAGGCGCGAGCGATCGTCCACGCCGCCGGCACGACAGCGACGGCTTCCTCGCCGGCGAGCTCGACCGCCGGCGCGGCGCTCGGCTACCCGCCCTTCTCGCACCTGATCAGGATCGTCTGCTCGGCCGACGAGCACTCCGCCGCGCGCGCGCGGCCGCGAGCGCGGTGCGTGCGCGCCTGCTCGGCCGATCGCGCGCGACGGGCGAGGGAGCACGGCTCGGTGCTCGGGCCCGGCGGCGCTGTTTCGCCTGCGCGGCCGCGAGCGCGCAGGTGCTCGTCGTCAAGGCCGCCGAGCGCCGCTCGGCGGTGCGCGGCCGTGGGCGCGGCTGTCGGCAGCGTCGCCGGCGCGCGGGCACGCCGGGGTGAACTTCAGCGTCGACGTCGACCCGCAGTAGGAATCGTCGTTGCGCGCGGCTTGCGCCAGCTCGACCCGTCGCTACGATCCGACGCTCTCAAACGACGAGGGGATGCAATGGAGGACCGAGGTCTCGCAGGGATCGCAACCGTGTCGGGGCTTGGCGCTGCCGTCGCGCTCGCGCGCTCGTCGCGAGCGCGATCGGCGCGATCCCCTGCGCTCGCTCCGACGCTCGCGAGCGCTCAGGCGCATGCGCAGCCGGCGGCTTCGCGCACGGTGCGCCAGCGTGCGCCGCCGCCGGCGCCCGGGTACGCGACGCTGCTTCGCGCTCGTGCGGAGCCCGGTCGCCGGCGTGGCCGGCCGCGAGCCGAGCTGCCGGCCGCCTACGGCGTCGCAGCGGCGCCTCCCCGCCCGGGCCGGCGGGCGGGCTGACGCCGGACAGACTCGCCAGCGCGTACGATACGAACCTCAGCTCGGCGGCGCCGGGCAGACGGTCGGGATCGTCGACGCCTTCGACGACCCGAAATCGAAGAGCGACCTCGGCGCGTTCGACGCGCACTACGGTCTGCCCGAATGCACGACGGCGAACGGCTGCTTCAAGAAGGTCGGCCAGACCGGGAGCCCGCGCTGCCCGCCGCCGACACAAGCGGCTGGTCTGTCGAGATCTCGCTCGATGTCGAGACGGTCCACGCGGTCTGCCCGAACTGCAAGATCCTGCTGGTCGAGGCCGAACAGCGCGGCGGACTCGAACCTCGCCACGGCCGCGAACGAGGCCGTCGCGCTCGGCGCGACCGAGGTGTCGAACTCCTACGGCGGCGCCGGAGGCCGGCTCGGACGAGCCGAAGCAGGCGCCTACAACCATCCCGGGGTGCCGATCGTCGCCGCCGACCGGCGATGACGGCTACGACGACTGGACTTCTCGAACGAAGGCAACTGCGGGCCCGAAATGCCGAACGCGCCCGGCGTCGCTGCCGACGGTCGTCGCCGTCGGCGGCACCTCGCTCGAGCTGAACGCCGACGGCACGCGCGCCAGCGAGACCGTGTGGAACGGACGAACGGCCCGAAAGGACGAATCGCGGTTCGACCGGATGGCGCAACGGGCGGCGGCTGCAGCGCGCTGTTCACGGCCGCAGCCGTGGCAGCGCGACGTCGCCGGCTTCGCGGCGACCGGATGCGGGACGGCAAACGGCTTGACGCCGACGTCTCGGCCGTCGGCGACCCGCTGACCGGCTTCGACATCTACGACAGCTACAACTGCGGCACGCGAATGCGAATTCAACGCGTCGAAGAAGGCTGGGCGACGTTCGGCGGGACGTCGCTGTCGGCGCCGATGATCGCCGCGCTGTACGCGCTCGCGGGCGGGGGCGACGGCGTCAGTACCCGGCGCTCACGCTGTACGGGCACGCCGCCGACGCCTCCTCGCGCTTCGACGTGACCAGGGCGGCAACGGCTACTGCGACGGCGAGCCGTGCCGGCTCTGCGGCGATCCCGAACACCGAATTCGGCGGCCTCGTCGACTGCGAAGGCACGACCGCGTGCAACGCGGCCCCCGGCTTCGATGGCCCGTCGGGCGTCGGCACGCCGAACGGCTGGGCCTGTTCAAGCCCGAGCTCGCCGACCGCGCGTCGATCACGCCGCCGAGCTCGCTCGACGGCAGGTCCCGCGGCGAGCTTCAGCGGCGGCGCATCGAGCGACCCGTATCCGGGCGGCTCGATCGCGAGCTACTCGTGGAGCTGGGGCGACGGCGACGGCGCCCGGCAGCGGCGGCTCGCCGTCGCACACGTACGCAGCCGCCGGCACCTACATCGTGACGCTCACGGTGACCGACAGCTACGGCCTGACCAGCGCCTCGAGCACGAAATCGGTCGAAGGCTCAGCGAGACCCAGGCTGAAGAAGAAGCGATCGCCAAACAGCACCGGGAAGAAGAAGCCGCAAGACGCAAGCACGAAGAAGAAGCGACGGCCAAAGACGAACAGGAAGAAGAAGCGGCGGCCGAACGACGCCGGGAAGAAGAAGCCGCAGTGGCCAAGGACAAGCAGGAAGAAGAAGTTGCGAAACGCAAACAGGAAGAAGAAGCGGCGGCCGGCAGAAAACACGAAGAAGCGCTCGCCGTGATTCCGACGGTACAACTCCCGACGACGACGAGCGGGCAGGGGGTGAGCGGCTTCCACAGCAGCGTCTCGGTTCCCGACGCGCGGCTCGCGCGCACGGCGCTCGTGGCGAGCGCGACGGGCGTCTGAAGCTCAGGATCAGCTGCCCGGCGGAGCAGACGAGCTGCAAAGGCACGGTGACGCTGCGCACGCTGACCGCCGTCAGCGCGAGCCTTCATCGACGGCGGGGAAGAAGGCGATCCTGACGCTGGCGAGCGGCTCGTTCTCGGTCGCCGGCGGCAAGACCGAAACCGTGACGCTGCACCTGACGGCTCAGGCGCGCGCGCTGCTCGCTCGCTTGCGCACGTCTGCGCGCTGCGGCGACGATCGTCGCCCACGACACCGCGGGCCAGACGCACACGACCAAGTCGACCGTGACGCTGCGCGAGGCACCGTCCAGGCACGGCACCCACTGACCGGGACGCGCGGCAGGCCCTACGGCTCGCACGCACAGGTGCGAAGAGCCCGCTCCTCATAGACTGAGCGGCGTGACGGCAGAGCACGACAACAGCCGAGGCGGACGACGCTCGAAGAGCTGCCGACGCCGGCGTCCGAGGACGGCCGACGTCGAGGTCGAGCGCGAGGAGGACGCACCCGAGCCGGAGGAGCTCGACGCCGAGACGCGCGCGCGGCGCGACGCACGCGCTGCGCCTCGTGCGCAAGCTCGGCGACCCAGTCCTGCGCGCGCAGCGCGCTGCCGGTCGAGCGCTTCGACGAGGCGCTGCTGCGCGAGGTCGAGCGGATGGGCGAGCTGATGCACGACGCGCTCGGCGTCGGGCTGGCCGCGACCCAGCTCGGCGTGCTGCATCGCGTGCTCGTCTACCGCGCCTACCCGAAGACCCGCTGACGGCGCTCGTCAACCCGGTGCTCGAGTGGACGAGCGAGGAGCTCGAGGTCGCCGAAGAGGGGTGCCTCAGCCTGCCGGGCGTGCACGTCGAGGTCGAGCGCCCGGCGCAGGTGCGGGTGCGCGCGCAGGACGCGGCGCGGCAAGCAGCTCGAGATCGAGGCCGAGGGGCTCGAGGCGCGCGTGATCCAGCACGAGGTCGACCATCTCGACGGCGTCCTGATCCTCGACCGCATCTCGCGCGAGGCGCGCAAGGAGGCGATGCGCGCGATGCGCGAGGCGCAGGAGACGGCGAGCGCCGCCTAGCGGCACGGCGTCGCGCGTTGGGCGTCGTCTTCCTCGGCACGTGCGACTTCGCCGCGGCGATCCTCGAGCGCCTCGCCGGGGACGAGCGCCACCGACCGCGCTTGTTTTCACACGCCCCGACCGCCCGCGCGGGCGCGGGCGCAGGCTGGCGGCGCCGCCGGTCGCAGAGGCGCGCGCGCGAGCTCGGCCTGACCGCTCGCGCAGCCGGTAAGCGTCAACGACGCCGAGACGCTTCCGCGGCGATCGACTGCGGTGCGCCGCGGCGACGCGGTCGTCGTCTTGCGCCTTCGGCGCGCTGATCAAGGAGCCGCTGCTGTCGGCGCACGAGCTGCTCAACGTCCACCCGTCGCTGCTGCCGCGTTGGCGCGGCGCGGCGCCGATCGAGCGCGCGATCATGGCCGGCGACGAGCGGACGGGCGTCTCGATCATGCGCCTGACCGCCGGTCTCGACAGCGGCCCGGTGTGCGCTGCCGAGCCGGAGACGATCGGCCGCGAGGACACCTATGGCACGCTCGCGCCGCGCCTGGAGCAGCTCGGCGCGCGACTGCTGCTCGGCGTACGCGACGCGAAAGCCGACGGCGATCCGCCGCGCTTCGTCGAGCAGGACGAGCACGGCGTGACCTACGCGGAGAAGATCGAGTCCGACGACCGCACGCTCGACCCGGCGCGGACGGCGGTCGAGCTCGACCGCGTCGTGCGCGCGCTGCACCCGCACATCGGCGCGCGTGCGGCGCTCGCCGACGGGACGTTCCTCGGCGTGCGCGAGCGGCGCCGGCGCCGGCGGCGTCAGGCGCGGGGTCGGCCGACGATGGCGTGCTCGCGCGCAGACGGGCGCCTGCTGCTCGATGCGCCGACGGCGCGCTGCGAGCTGCTCGTCGTGCAGCCGCCCGGTGGGCGGCCGATGCCGGCCGAGGCCTACCTGCGCGGCCGCGGGCTCGCGGGGCGCCCGTAGGCCGCAATCGAACCCGGCAGCGCGATCTCCGCGCGCATCCGCGGATCGGCGAGTGGCGTGTGCGACTCGGTGCTCAGCGGGATCACGCCGGCCCAGACCGCAGCGCGTAGTCCTCCTCGTCGTCGACCGGCGGCCCGGTGCGGACCTTCGCCGACGCCTCGTCGATTCCCAGCGCGAGCACGGCCGTCGCCTTCAGCTCGTTCTCGGTCGGCGAGCGCGCTTCGGCCCAGCGTCCCGGCACGGTGTGCTCGACGATCGCCTCCAGCGCGAGGAGCTTCTCGGACGGCGTCTCGAGCGCACGCGCGGTCCCGAGCAGCATGACCGAGCGGTAGTTCGCCGAGTGGTGCATCGCCGCGCGCGCGAGCACGAGGCCGTCGAGCAGTGTGACCGTCAGGCACGCCGGCGTCCCGGCGCGCAGGACGCGCAGCGCGCGGCTCGCGCTCGATCCGTGCACGTAGACGACGTCGTCCCGGCGCGCGTGCAGCGTGGGGATGACGAACGGCTGGCCGCGGTCGTCGACGAAGCCGAGGTGCGCGTAGATCGCCTCGTCGAGGATCGCGTCGATCGTCGCGCGGTCATGGCTGTCCGCGCTCGCGCTTGCGGCGCAGGCGCACACGCTCGGAGATGCGCTTGCGGCACGGTGTCCCTCCTGATCTGTAATAGTACAGATTGATGACTGATCTGAAACAGTATCGGATCACGGCGAGGACGGCGGCCGAGCTGGTCGACGGCATCGAGCGAGCGGTCGCCGCCGGCGAGCTTCGGCCGGGCGAGCGGCTGCCGTCGGTGCGCCGCCTCGCGGTCGAGGTGGCGCTGAGCCCGGTGACGGTGGCGGCCGCGCTCGCCGAGCTGCGCCGCCGCGGCGTCGTCGTCAGCGAGCCGCGTCGCGGCTCGCGGATCGGCGAACGGCCGCCGATCGGCTCGATGCGCGCGCCGCTGCCGGTGCCGCCGGGCGCGCGCGACCTCTCGCAGGGCAACCCCGACCCCGGGCTGCTGCCGGATCTCAAGCGCGCGCTCGCCGGGACGAACCTGCCGGTGCGGCTGTACGGCGAGCCGGCGACGCTGCCCGAGCTCGCCGAGCTCGCGCGCGAGCGCTTCGCCGTGGACGGGATCGAGGCCACCGCGCCGTGCATCGTCAGCGGCGCGCTCGACGGGATCGAGCGCGTGCTCGATGCGCACCTGCGCGCAGGCGACCGCGTCGCGGTCGAGAACCCGGGCTATGCGGCGCTGTTCGACCTGCTGCGCGCGCGCGGCCTCGCGCTCGAGCCGGTCGCGCTCGACGAGCACGGGATGCGCCCCGCCGAGCTCGAGGCGGCGCTCGCGCGCGGCGCGAGCGCCGTCGTGCTGACGCCGCGCGGGCAGAACCCGACGGGCGCGGCGCTCGACGCGCGCCGCGCCGAGAGCTCCGCGTCGTGCTCGCGCGCGCGCCGCGCGCGCTCGTGATCGAGGACGACCACCTCGGCGAGGTCGCCGGCCTCGCCCTGCACACGACGATCGCCGGCCGCGAGCGCTGGGCGGCGACGCGCTCGGTCGCGAAGGCGCTCGGACCGGACCTCCGCCTCGCCGTGCTCGCGGGCGACGAGCAGACGCTCGCGCGCGTGCAGGGGCGCCAGCAGTGCGGGCCGGGCTGGGTCAGCCACATCCTGCAGCGGCTCGTGCTCGGGCTGTGGCGCGACCCGCACGTGCTCGAGCTCGTCGATCGCGCCGCCGCGACGTACGCGGCGCGTCGCGAGCGCCTGCTGACGGAGCTCGCCGCGCGCGGGATCGCCGCGACCGGCGCCTCCGGGCTGAACGTCTGGGTGCCGGTCGAGGACGAGACGGGCGTCGTCGGCGCGCTCGCCGCGCGCGGTTGGGTCGTCGCGCCGGGCGCGCCGTTTCGGCTCGGCGCGAGCCCGCCGGCGATCCGGATCACGATCGCTACGCTCGCCGAGTCGGAGTCGACGCGGCTTGCCGCCGATGTCGCCGAGGTCTGCGCGCCGGCCCGCGCCGCGCGCGCCGGCTAGCGCGGTAGTCGATCATGGTCATCGTGCCAGGCGTCTCGCAACGGAGATCGGGCGCAGCGATCGCTCCGGCGCGACGCTGCGCGTTCGCGGTCGTGCGGCGCGTGTTCGAGCGCGGCGCGTACGCCGACCTCGCGCTGCACGCCGAGGCGGCCGGTCTCGACGCGCGCGACAGGGCGCTCGCGATGCGCCTCGCATACGGCGCGGTGCAGCGCGCGGGACGCTCGACCATCTGATCGAGCAGCTCGCCGGCCGGCCGGTCGGCCGCCTCGACGCTCCCGTGCTCGCCGCGCTGCGACTCGGCCTGTACGAGCTGCTGTACCTCTCCGGCGCGCCCGACCGCGCTGTCGTCGCCGACGCGGTCGAGCTCGCGAAGGCCGGCGACGGGCGCAGTCACGGACTCGTCAACGCCGTGCTGCGCCGCGCCGCGCGCGAAGGCGCCGCGCGTCTGCTCGGTACGCTCGGCGAGGAGACGCCCGAGCGGGCGGCGATCGCGCATTCGCATCCGCAGTGGCTCGCGCGGATGTGGTGGGAGCGGCTCGGCGCCGCCGACGCGCGCGCGTTGATGGCGCACGACAACGAGCCCGGCGAGCTCGCGCTGCGCGCGAACACGCTCGTGACCGACGCGCCGGCGCTCGCCGCCGAGCTCGCACGCGTGCCGGTCGCGCTGCATCGCGATCCGTCGCTCGCCGAGGCGCTCGTGCTCGACGGCCCGTTCGACGTGCACGGCTCGCCGCTGTGGGCGGCGGGGGCTTTCCTGGCGCAGTCGCGCGCCGCGATGCTCGTCGCGCGCGCGCTCGACCCGCAGCGCGGCGAGCGCGTGCTCGACCTGTGCGCCGCGCCGGGCGGCAAGACGCACGCACCTCGCCGCGCTGATGGGCGGCGAGGGCGAGGTCGCTCGCGGTCGAGCGCAACCCGCGCCGCGCCGCGGCGCTCGTCGCGACGGCGCGGCGGCTGCGCGCGGGCAACGTTCGCGTCGAGGTCGGCGACGCGGCGCGCGAGCGCTCCGGGCGAGCGGCGTTCGACCGCGTGCTCGTCGACCCGCCGTGCTCGGGGCTCGGGACGCTGCAGGCGCGCCCCGACCTGCGCTGGCGCGTCACGCCGGACCGCGATCACGCAGATGGCGCGACGCAGGCCGCGATTCTGGCCGCCGGGGCGCGGGCGCTCCGTCCGGGCGGCGTGCTTGTCTACTCTACGTGCACGATCTCCCCGACTGAGAACGAGCGCCTGATCGCCGAACTTCCTGGACTCCCACGCCGACTTCACCCTCGACGACCTCTCGACGGCGAGATCGAGGATCGTCAGCCCGTCGCCGCCGACGCGACGGCGATGCGACGGCGGCCTCGTGGGAACGGTGCTGACGCTGCCGCACCGCGATCGGACGGCCGGGTTCTTCATCGCGCGCCTGCGCAGGAGCTGACGTGGAGGGCGAGCACGACGCTCCGCCCAAGCCGGCGGTCGAGCTCGGGCCGAAATGCCCGAACTGCGGCGAGCCGTGGCTGCGCCCGACGAACCTCGCCCGGGCGCTATCGCTGCGTCTACTGCCTGCACCGCTTCGAGCTGACGTCGGTTTGCCCGAACTGCGGCGAGCACTCGACGATCGTGCGCATGTCCTCGACCGCGATCCTGAAGTGCAACCACTGCGGCGACAGCATGCTGCAGCCCATATGAGCACGCATGCCGGCGCGGACTGCGTCCTCGGTCGCTCGCGTGCAGAGCACGCACGCTCCCGCGTCCTTGCCCGGCTTGCCCTGCGTGCCCATGGCCCGGGTTGCCGGAGTACTGAGCGGCGCACGAGCTGCTCGCGCCCGTCGATCCTGTCGGCCGACTTCGGGCGGCTGCGCGAGCAGGTCGGCGAGGTGCTCGCGGCCGGCGCGCGCGTGATCCACGTCGACGTGATGGACGGGCACTTCGTGCCGCCGATCACGCTCGGGCCGGTCGTCGTCGAGGCGATCGCGGGCCAGGCGCGCGAGGCCGGCGCGATGCTCGACGTGCACCTGATGATCGAGCGCCCCGAGCGCCACGTCGAGGACTTCGTCAGGGCCGGCGCCGACTCGATCACCTTCCACGCCGAGGCGACGCCGCACGTCGCCTACGCGGCGAGCCTCGATGCGCGAGCGCGGCGCGTGCGTCGGCGTCGCGATCAACCCCGGCGACGCCGGTCGGCGCGCTCTCGGAGATCGGCGACGCGATCGACATGGCGCTCTGCATGACGGTCAACCCGGGCTGGGGCGGGCAGCCGTTCATCGCGCACTCGCTCGAGAAGCTCCCGCGCGTGCGCGCGATCGTCGGCGAGGGCGTCGCGGTCGAGGTCGACGGCGGCATCGACGCCGAGACGGCTCCGCGCTGCCGCGAGGCCGGCGCGAACGTGTTCGTCGCGGGCTCGGCGATCTTCGGCGCCGCCGACCCGGCGCGCCGCCTATCGCGCGATCGCCGCGTCGGTCGGCGCCGGCTGAGCCGCGGCCGGCCGCCGCGCCGCTCAGGCGGTGCGGAGCGCCTCGCGCGCCTCGATGCGACGCGTCCCCGCCGGTAGAGCAGCGTCAGCGCGAGCGCGAGCAGCGCCGTCGCGCCGGCGTAGCCGACCTCGGCGCGCAGCAGCTGGTCGGAGATCGCCGGCGGCAGCATCCAGCCGAGGAAGACGGCGGCGGCGAGCAGCCAGCAGCCGGCGGCTGCGCGTGCGCGGTCGCGCGCGAGCGCAGCCTGGTTGAGCGCGCCCGAGCAGAGGTGCAGGCCCATGCCGACGCCGATCAGCGCGAGGCCGAAGCGCTTCGTAGCTGTAGTGCTGGCCGAAGAAGACGTGCTCGAGCGCGAACGGGCCGACGAGCAGCAGCCCGAGCGCGACGAACGCGGCGAACGCGGCGATCGCGAGCACGGTCGATGCGGATCGCGCGCGCGAACGCGTCGTGCCCGGCGGTCGCCTCGAGGCCGGTCAGGTGGGGCAGCAGCGAGGTCTGGATCGCCTGGAACAGCTGCAGCGGCGCGCGCGCGATCAGCAGCACGTTGAAGACGATCCCCGCGAGCGCGCGGTTCGGCGAGGTCGCGTCGACGGTCAGCACGGCCGCGTTCAGCAGCGTCTGCTCGGAGAGCATGATCGCTCGAGACCGACGCCGCGAAGCCGCCGCCGCGGCGCAGCGAGAGCTCGTCGTGCGCCGCCGTCTCCTGCACGCCCTCGGTGCCCGGCCCGGCAAGCGCCGCGTCGGCCTCGTCGACCGTGATCGGCGCGCCGTCGTGCGCGAGCCGCGAGCCGCCGGTGCGCGCGAACGCGAGCGGGACGACGACGAGCGAGACGAACGGCGCGGCGGCGATCCCGAGCGCGACCGCCGTCTGGCCGCTCGGCGATGCCGACGCGCGACGGCGAGCGCGAAGCAGACGCGCGAGACCGACTCCATCAGCACGAGCCCGCCGAACAGGCCGAAGCGCTCGTGCCCCGCGAGCCAGCCGCGCGCGAAGTAGCTCGCGGCGTACGCGAGCGTGCCGACGACGAGCACGATCGTAGAGCGCTTCGTCGTGTTCGAAGACGTGGTCGACGAGCTCGCCGTGCAGCGCGAGCGCGAGCGACGAGGAAGACGAGCGCGAACGCGCCCTGGATCAGCATCGGCACGCGCAGCGTGTGCTGCGGCGTGCCCGCGCGCGCGCCGTTCGGCGATCGTGCGCGAGAGCAGCTGTTCGATCGGCCGGTAGATCACCGAGATGATCACGAACATGACCGACCACAGCAGGTCGATCCGCTTCGCCGGCTGTTCGCCGAGGACGTGGCTGGCGATCGAGAAGTACGCGAACGTCAGCAGGCCGGTCGACGGCGATGCCGAGCGACAGGATGCGCGCGCCGCTCCCGTAGGAGCGCGTTGCCGCCGCGCCGACGCCGGCGCTAGAGGCGGACAAGCAACATCGTCCAGGGGAACGGCGAGCGCGTCTCGACGACCTCGCCGTAGCGCGAGAGCAGGCCGACGAACGAGCGCTTGGACCAGTGGTTGAGGTGGCCGGGCGTGTTGCCGAGCTGCGCGCAGGTAGGCGCCGCGCGCGATGTTCAGCACCCGCCACAGCGGCTCGCGCGGGACCGAGACGAGCAGGTGGCGCTCGGCGCAGCGCGCCATCTCGGCGAGCGTGTGCTCGGGGTCGGGGACGTGCTCGAGCACCTCGATCGCGCTCGCGAGCTCGAACTCGCCATCGGCGAACGGCAGGTTCTCGGCGGGCATCGTGCGGTACTCGAGGTTCGGCGCGCGCCGCTGCGCCCAGCCGGCCTGGATCGACTCCTCCTCGAGGTCGATGCCGACGATCCGCGCGTCGGCGCATGCGCTGCGCCCAGCGCGTGCACGAGCACGCCCTCGCCGCAGCCGACGTCGAGCAGCGAGCGCGGGGCGGCGCGCGCGAGCAGCTCGTCGAGCGCGCGCTCGAAGCCGGCCATCAGCCGCCGCACGACGGGGTTGCTCGAGCCGTACTTGTCGTAGGTGTTGCCGGTGACGACCCCCTCGTCGGAGACCGTGACGCCGCCGCTCACAGCGCGAACCGCCTCGCGCTGCTCCTGCGGCGTGCCCGGTTCGTAGTGCGACGGCGCGACGCCGAGCTCCAGCTCGATCCGCCGCACGCGCTCGAACGTGCGCTGCGTCATCACGCGCTGCGCGGCGAGCAGGTCGCCGATCACGCCGAGCGCCCACATCACGCCGCGGCGATGAACAGCACGGCGCCGAGGATCAGCGACTGCACGTGGCCCTTGCCGCTGCCTTCGGCGTAGGCGACGATGAAGCGGATCCAGACGGCCGCGGCCGCGAGGCCGACGAGCAGCGCGAGGCTCCAGAACACGCGCAGCGGCTCGTACTGCGCGTAGATGCGGAAGATCGAGACCGCGTTGCGGCGCACGTAGGCGCCCATCGACGGGAACAGGCGCGACTCGCGCGTCTTCGGGTTCGTGCGCACCGGGACGTGGTCGACGGCGACGAGCTGCTTGCCGGCCTGGATGATCGTCTCGAGCGTGTAGGTGAACTTCGAGACGACGAGCATCTGGATCGCGGCCTCGCGGTTGTAGGCGCGAAAGCCCGACGTCGTGTCGGGGACCGACGTCGAGGAGGCCTGGCGCACGACCCACGAGCCGAGTCGCTGCAGCGACTTCTTCAGCGGTGAGAAGTGCTCGATGCCGGTGACCTCGCGGTCACCGACGACCATGTCGGCGCGACCGTCGAGGATCGGCTCCACGAGGCGCGCGACGTCGGCGCCGTAGTACTGGTTGTCGGCGTCGGTGTTGACGATCACGTCGGCGCCGAGCTTCAGCGCCGTGTCGATGCCGGCCTGGAAGCCGGTCGCGAGGCCCTTGTTGTTCGTCAGGCGCACGAGGTGGTCAACGCCGTGCTCGCGCGCGACCTGGACCGTCGCGTCGGTCGAGCCGTCGTCGATCACGAGCACCTCGACCACGTCGAAGCCGTCGACCTGCCTGGGCAGGTCGGCGAGCGTCTGCGGGAGCTGGTCTGCCTCGTTGAAGCAGGGAATCTGGATGATGAGCTTCATCGGCGCGATTGCCTAGACTTGGCTTCCGGCAGTATCCCAAAGCGCGGCGGCGGTCCCGACAGGAGCCGTGCGGGCTGCCCGCCACGCGCCGGCGACTGCCGGCGAGTCTCGATGGAAAGCGCGACGCTCACCCGGCGGCGACCGGGCTCGATCCGGTTTGAGCGGCTGCGCGCGGCGCGCGAGTGGCCGTGGGCGCGGATCGCGTTCGTCGCGATGTGCGCGGTCGCGCTGTTCGGCTACTTCGCCTACCCGACGTACCCGACGTACGACTCGTTCTACGCGCTCCTGTGGGGGCGCGACCTGCTGCACCTGCACCTGCCCGACTTCCGCGTCTACCGCGGGCCGACCGAGCATCCGCTGGCGATCGCCTTCGGCGCGTTCTGCTCGATCTTCGGCCAGGGCGGCGCGCGGCTGATGGTGCTCGGCTCGATCGCGTCGTTCGTCGCGCTCGTCGCCGCGCTGTACCGGCTCGGGCGCCTGTGCTTCGGCCCGGCCGTCGGCGTCGTCGCGGCGCTGCTCGTGCTCAGCCGCTTCTTCCTCGAGAACCTCGCCGCGCAGGGTTATCTCGACATCTCCTACGTCGCGCTGATCGTCTGGGCGGTCGTGCTCGAGGTCGAACGGCCGCGGCGCGGCGCCGCCGTGCTGCTCGCGCTCGCGGCGGCCGGCCTGCTGCGCCCCGACGCGTGGCTGCTCAGCGCCGCGTACTGGTTGTGGTGCGTCTGGCCGACGCGCGCCAACCGGATCGCGAACGCGACGCGCGTGCGCTACGCGGCGATCGCCGCGATCGGGCCGGTCCTGTGGGTGCTCGTCGACCTGATCGTGACCGGCAAGCCGTTCTACTCGCTGAACTCGACGGCCGGCCTCGCGCAGGAACTCGGCCGCACGCAGGGTCTCGCGAGCGTCGTTGGCTCGATCGGGACGTTCGCCGTGCGGATCGACAAGCTGCCAGTGCTGATCGGCGCGATCGCCGGCATCGCGCTCGCGATCTGGCTGACGCCGCGCCGCACGCGCACGCCGCTCGCGGCGCTCGTGCTGCTGCTCGCCGTGTTCGTGCTCGAGGGCGCCGGCGGCGCGTCGGTGATCGACCGCTACCTGCTCGGCGCGGCGGTCATGCTGCTGCTGTTCTGCGCCGTCGCGGTCGGCGGCTGGGCGATGCTGCGATCGGGCACGCTGATGCGGCGCGTGTGGATGGCCGGCGCGGCGGTGCTCGTCGTCTACGGCGTCTTCTCGGCGGCGACGACGCTGAGCCTGTCGAGCCTGCGCAACACGCTCGCCTACCACGAGGACTTCCACAAGGGCCTCGCCGTCGCGCTGCACGACCCGGCGGTCGCGCGCGAACTGAAGCGCTGCCCGCTGCTGACGCTGCCGAACAACAAGCTGATCCCGGATGCACGCTGGATCCTCGACACGAACAACCAGCACGACATCGTCGCGCGCAGCCAGGCGCGCGCGGACGTCGATAAGGGCTCGCACGCGCTCGAGGACCGGATCAAGCGCGGCAGCGTCGCCGTCTACCCGCTCGGCAGCGCCGTCTTCTACGAGGCGATCGTCGACGTCGGCGACGACCCGCGCGACCAGATCCCGCAGGACGGCTACCACCGGATCTTCACGAGCCGCTACTACGCGGTCTATGGCAACTGCTGAGCCGGCGCCGCTCGCGCGCCGCTGGGCGTGGCCGGCGCTCGCGCTCGTGCTCGCCGGCGGCCTCGGGTTGCGGCTGTGGGGCGTGCAGCAGGGCCTGCCCTACGCGTACAACGAGGACGAGGCCGACCACTTCGTGCCGCACGCGGTCGCGATGTTCGGGCACGACCTCAACCCGCACTACTTCGCGAACCCGCCGGCGTTCACGTACGTGCTGCACTTCCTCTTCGCGATCGCCTACGGCGGCACGAACGGCGTGCGCGAAGCGTTCGCGCTGCACCCGACCGAGGTGTACACGCTCGCGCGTGTCGCCGCGGCCGTGCTCGGCGTCGCGGCGCTGTGGCTGCTGTACGCGACCGGCGCGCGCCTGTTCGGGCGCGCCGTCGCGCTGCTCGCGGCGGCGATCGAGGCCGTCGCGTTCCTGCCGGTCTTCTACGCGCACCTCGCGCTCAACGACGTGCCGACGCTCGCGCCGGCGACGCTCTCGCTGCTCGGCACGGCCGGCGTCGTGCGTCGCGGACGCATGCTCGACTACGCGCTCGCCGGGATCGGGCTCGGGCTCGCGTGCGCGACGAAGTACACCGCCGGCATCGTGCTGCTCCCGCTCGCCGCCGCCGCGGCCGTGCGCTTTCTCGAGGACGAACGGCTCGCAGAACGCAGGAACGCCGGCGTGCGCGCGCTGCTCGGCCTGCTGCTCGCCGGCGCGCTCGCGCTCGCGGCGTTCTTCGTCGCGAACCCGTACTCGCTGCTCGACTACTCGAGCTTCCACGCCGAACTCGTGCACCAGTCGACGCTGTCGGCCGAAGCGCAGGGCAAGCTCGGCGCGCCGCGCAACGGCGGCCTCGCGTACTACCTGTGGACGCTCACGTGGGGGCTCGGCTGGGCGCCGGCGCTCGCGGCGCTCGGCGGCGCGATCGCGATCTGGCGGCGGCGGCCGGCGCTCGGCTGGCTGCTCGTGCCGGCGCCGCTGCTGTTCCTCGTGTTCATGGGGCTGCAGGGCCGCTACTTCGGGCGCTGGCTCTTGCCGATCTTCCCGATCGTCTGCCTGCTCGCGGCGTTCTTCGTGCTCGAGCTCGCCGGTGCGCTCGCGCGGTTCCTGCGCGGGCCGACGCGCCCGCGCGCGCTCGCGCTCGTGCCGGCGGCGCTGCTCGTCGCGCTCGTGCTCGCGCAGGGGCTGCTCTACAGCGTCCACTCGGGGCTCGTGCTCGCGCGCGCGGACACGCGCAACGTCACGCGCGAATGGATGCTCGCGAACGTCCCGAGCGGGACGAAGATCGTCGCCGAGCCGATCTCTCCGGACGTCTGGGCGCGCGAACGCACCGGCAGCCTGCCGGGCGAAACGAACCCCTATCGCTGGAACAAGTACCCGGGGCTCGTCTCGCGGATCGCGCCCGACGGCACGCTGACGCAGCAGCTGAGCGTCGTCGGCATCGAGGACTACGTGCGCACGCTGAGCCCGGCGCTGATCGGCTACTACGAGCAGCACGGCTACTGCACGGTTCTGAGCGGCTCGATCGAGTCGGGCCGCGCGTTCGCCGATCCGAAGGCCGTGCCGCTCGCTGTCGCCTACTACCGGGCGCTCGCGCGCGAGGGCGAAGTCATCTTCCGCTCCTCGCCGTACGCGCGCGGCGCCGGCCCGGTCGCGTTCGGCTTCGACTGGAGCTTCGACTACTACCCGCTCGCCTACGCGCGGCCGGGTCCGTACGTGACCGTGTACCGCCTGCACGAAGGCCGGTGCGCGCGCTGAGCGAGGTTATCCTGGATGGTCGAGATGCCGGTCCGCACAGACACCGACAAGACGCACCTCGCGCGCGCGATCGAGCTCGCGCGCAACGGCACGGGCGCGGTCAAGCCGAATCCGGTCGTCGGCGCCGTCGTGGCGCGCGGCGAGCAGGTGCTCGGCGAGGGCTGGCACGAAGCGTTCGGCGCGGCGCACGCCGAGGTCAACGCGATCGAGGCGTGCGGCCTCGAGGACCTGAGCGACGCGACGCTGTACGTCTCGCTCGAGCCGTGCTGCCACGAGGGCAAGACGCCGCCGTGCACGGAGGCGATCATCGAGGCGGGCATCAGGCGCGTCGTCGTCGCTTCGGATGACCCGACCGAGAAGGCCGCTGGGCGCGGCCTCGGGATCCTGCGCGACGACGGCGTCGAGGTCGTGATCGCCGACGGCGAGCTCGCGACGCGCGCGCGGCTGCTCAACCAGGCCTTTCGCAAGCACGCGCGCGTCGGGCGCCCGTGGGTGCTGTTCAAGTCGGCGATGACGCTCGACGGCAAGGTCGCGACACGGACCGGCGACTCGCAGTGGATCAGCGGCGAGGACAGCCGCTCGCTCGCGCACTGCTGGCGTGCGTCGGTCGACGCGGTCGTCGTCGGCATCGGCACGGCGCTAGCCGACGACCCGCAGCTGACGGCGCGCCCGGAGGGCGAGCTCGCCGAGCCTTCGCACCAGCCGCGGCGCGTCGTCTTCGACACGCTCGCGCGCCTGCCGCCGAGCTCGCGCCTGATCGCGGCGGCGAGCGAGATCCCGCTGACGGTCGTCGTCTCGCGCGCGGCGGCGCGCTCGGAGACCGATGCGCTCGAAGCGGCCGGTGCGCAGGTGCTCGTCGCGACCGGCGAGAACGAGCCGGCGCGCGTGCGCTCGGCGCTCGAGCAGCTCGGCTCGCTCGGCGTCTCCTCGGTCCTGCTCGAGGGCGGCCCGCATCTCGCCGGCGCGTTCCTCGACGCCGGCGAGATCGACGAGCTCAGGCTGTTCCTCGCGCCGCTGCTGCTCGGCGGCAGCTCCGCGCGCGACCCACTCGAGGGGATGGGCGTCGAGCGGATCTCCGAGGCGATGCGCGCGTTGACGTTCGACTGCGAGCGCGTCGGCGAGGACCTGCTGATCTCCGCCCGCCTGCGTGAGTGGTGAGCTAGCTGATGTTCACCGGCCTGATCAGCGACCTCGGCAGCGTGCGCGCGATCGAGCGCGACGCGGACGGCGCGCGCCTTCGGATCGCGACGGCGCTCGCGCCGGAGCTCGGCGAGGGTGACTCGATCGCCGTCAACGGCGTCTGCCTGACGGCGACGAGCGTCGGCGACGGCGGCTTTCAGGCGGAGGTCATGGGCGAGACGCTGCGCCGATCCTCGCTCGGCGAGCTGCGCGAGGGCTCGCCGGTCAACCTCGAGCTGCCGCTGCGCGCGAGCGACCGCCTCGGCGGGCACGTCGTGCAGGGCCACGTCGACGGGACCGGCACGATCGCCGGCGTGCGCGAGGACGGCTTCGCGCGCGTGCTCGACGTCGCCGTCGAGCCGGCGCTCGCGCGCTATCTCGTCGAGAAGGGCTCGGTCGCGCTCGACGGCGTCAGCCTGACCGTCAGCGCGCTGTCCGAGCGCGGCTTCTCGGTCTCGCTGATCCCCGAGACGCTGCAACGCACGAGGCTTGGAGGAGTGGGAGAGGGGGCGACCGTCAACGTCGAGGTCGACGTGCTCGCAAAGCACGTCGAGCGCCTGATGCAGTCGCAAGTGCCGGAGCCTGCGACCGAAGGAGCAGCGAGATGAGCACGACAAGCACGACGACGCCGTTCGCGACGATCGAGGAGGCGATCGAGGAGATCCGCCAGGGCAGGATGGTCGTCGTCTGCGACGACGAGGACCGCGAGAACGAGGGCGACCTCGTGATGGCCGCGCAGTTCGTCACGCCCGAGGCGATCAACTTCATGGCGAAGGAGGCGCGCGGCTGGATCTGCCTCGCGCTGACGCCCGAGCGCTGCGACGAGCTCGGCCTCGAGCTGATGACGGCGAAGAACGAGTCGGCGCTGCAGACGCCGTTCACGATCACGATCGAGGCGCGCGACGGCGTCACGACGGGCGTCTCCGCGCACGACCGCGCGCACACGATGCGCGTCGCCGTCGATCCGAGCTCGCGCCCCGACGATCTGCGCCAGCCGGGGCACGTCAACCCGCTGAAGGCGAAGGCCGGCGGCGTGCTCGAGCGCACGGGGCACACCGAGGCGAGCGTCGACCTCGCGCGCCTCGCCGGCCTGACGCCCGCCGGTGTGATCTGCGAGGTGATGAACGAGGACGGCTCGATGGCGCGCGTGCCCGACCTCGCCGCCTACTGCGAGCGCCACGGCCTGAAGATGGTCACGATCGCCGATCTGATCGCCTACCGCAGGCGCAACGACCGCCTGATCGAACGCGTCGTCGCGACGCGCCTGCCGACCTCGTTCGGTGACTTCGAGGCCGTCGGCTATCGCTCGCTCGTCGACGACAAGCACCACGTCGCGCTTGTCAAGGGCGACGTCGTCGGCGCGTCCGACGTGCTCGTGCGCGTGCACTCGGAGTGCCTCACCGGCGACGTCTTCCACTCGCTGCGCTGCGACTGCGGCGAGCAGCTCGAGTCGGCGCTCTCGATGATCGAGCGCGAGGGCCAGGGCGTGCTGCTGTACCTCGCGCAGGAGGGCCGCGGCATCGGCCTGCTCAACAAGCTGCGCGCCTACCGCCTGCAGGAGGACGGCCTCGACACGGTCGAGGCGAACGAGCGGCTCGGGCTGCCGGCCGACCTGCGCGACTACGGGATCGGCGCGCAGATCCTCGCCGACCTCGGCCTGTCCTCGATCCGGATCCTGACGAACAACCCGAAGAAGATCCGCGGCCTCGAGGGCTACGGCCTGTCGGTCAGCGCGCAGATCCCGCTCGAGCACGCGCCGAACGCGCACAACGAGGCGTACATGCGCACGAAGGCGCAGCGCATGGGCCACACGCTGCACCACCAGGGCCTGAACCTCGACGAGGAGCTGCTGCACGCCGAGCGCGAGCACGACCGCGCCGAGCAGCGCCTGAAGGACGAGCAGCGCCCCGCCGGCGACGCCGCGCGCGAGGAGCCGCCCGCCCGATGAGCGCCGACGCCTACGCGATCGTCGTCGGCCGCTTCTACGAGGACCTCGCCGAGCGGCTCGTCGCCGGCGCGAAGACCGTCTTCGCGCAGGACGGCGATCATCCCGTCGAGGTCTTCGACGTGCCCGGCGCCTTCGAGCTGCCGCTCGGCGCGAGCTACGCCGCGCGCAGCGGACGCTTCGCCGGCGTCGCGTGCCTCGGCGCCGTCATCCGCGGCGAGACCGACCACTACGAGTTCGTCTGCTCCGAGGCTGCGCGCGGCGTGATGAGCGTGCAGCTCGACACCGGCGTGCCGTGCGCGTTCGGCGTGCTCACCGTCGAGAGCATGGAGCAGGCGCTCGCGCGCGCCGGCGGCGGCAAGCGCGACCAGGGCGCGCACGCCGCCGAGGCCGTCCTGCGGATGGCCGCGCTGCGGCGAGAGCTCGCGCCGCGCTGAGGCGCCGGCGTAGCGATCATCCGATCTCGATCGAAAACCATCTAGACTGCGCGCGATGGCAAAGGTGTGTCACAGCTGCGGCAAGGGGCCGGCGTTCGGTCAGAGCCGCAGTCACTCGATGGTCGCGACCAAGCGCCGCTTCGACCCGAACCTGCAGAAGGTGCGGATCCTCGTCGGCAAGGCGCCCAAGCGCGTCTACGTCTGCACCCGCTGTCTCAAGGCGGGCAAGGTTCTGAAGGCGGTCTGATCGGTCGAGCGTCCACGCGGCGCGCGAGCGGGCGGCAAGGCACCCGCCGCAAGTGATAGACGTGTCGGCGTGACGGATACCAACCTTGGCCGCTTTCGCGCGGCCGTGGCAGGCGCGCTCGCGCATCTCGAATCGCGCCGCCAGGAGGTCAATGATCTGAACGTCTTCCCCGTCGCCGACGGCGATACGGGAGACAACATGGCGCTGACGCTGCGCGCCGTGCTCGACGAGCTCGACCGCCTGCAGGGCGCCGACGGCGAGCGCACGATCGACGAGATCGGGCGCGAGGAGATCGTCCAGTCGGTCGCCCGCGCCGCGCTGCTCGGCGCGCGCGGCAACTCCGGCGTGATCCTCTCGCAGCTGATCCGCGGCGCCGCCGAGGAGCTCGTCTCGCGACCCGGGCAGCTGATCGACGCGACGCTGATCGGCGCCGCGCTCGCGAACGCCGCCGACCGCGCGTACTCCTCCGTGCGCGAGCCCGCCGAGGGCACGATCCTGACCGTCGCGCGCGAGATGGCGCACAAGATCGTCGCCGACGTCGCGCACAGCGACGAGAACCTGCGCCTCGGCCCGGCGACCGAGCGCTCCGAGCAGGACGCCGCGATCGCCGCCGCGCTCGAGCGCGCCGTGATCGCCGGGCAGGACTCGGTCAAGCGCGGCCCCGAGCTGCTCGCCGCGCTGCGCGACGCCGGCGTCGTCGACGCCGGCGGCTACGGTCTGACGATCATGTTCGCCGGCGTCGTCGCCGCGCTGCGCGGCGACGAGCCGCCCGAGCTCGACCACCACGCGCCGGCGCGCATCACGCACCCCGAGCACAGCTCGAGCACGTACCGCTTCTGCACGAACTTCGCCGTCACCGGCAGCGACCTCAGCTCCGGCCGCTTCATCGCACCGCTCGAGCAGCTCGGCGACTCGGTGCTCGTCGTCGGCGACTCGAGCACGCTCAAGGTGCACCTGCACACCGACGACCCCGAGCGCGCGACGCACGTCTTCGACGGCGCCGGCGAGGTCTCGCGACTCGACGTCGCCGACATGCACCTGCAGGTTGACGAGCGCGACGCGCGGCTCGCCGCCGGCGCCGGCGGCGGCACGCGCGACGACGCCGTCGCGCTCAACGGCGCCGCGGCCGCCGCGGCGAACGGGCAGGCGCCGAACGGCCACGCGCCGCACGGCGCGCCGCGCGAGGGACCGGTCGTGCGCTGCGGCGCCGTCGCCGTCGTCAGCGGCGCCGGCCTCGCCGAGCTGTTCGTCGAGCTCGGCGTGCAGACGCTCGACGGCGGTCCGACGCTCAACCCCTCGACGTACGACCTGCTCGCCGCGATCCACGAGGTCGCGGCCGAGGAGGTCGTCGTGCTGCCGAACAGCGCCAACGTGATCATGGCCGCCGAACACGCCGCGCGGCTCTCCGACAAGGAGGTCAAGGTCGCGCGCACGACGAGCCAGCAGGCCGGGCTCGCCGCCGCCGTCGTACTCGCGCCCGATCGCTCGGTCGAGCAGAACGCGCAGGCGATCGACGAGGCGCTCGCGCGCGTGCGCACCGGCGCCGTCGCGCCGGCCGCGCGCGACGACGCGCAGGGCCGCTTCGCGCGCGGCGACGCCGTCGGCTTCGTCGGCGAGGAGGTCCGCGCCTGGGGCGACCCGCGCGAGACGCTGCGCGCCGTGCTCGTCGAGCTCGGCGGCCGCGACCGCGACGGGCACGAGCCCGAGCTGATCAGCGTGCTCGCCGGCCTCGACGCACCGCTGCACCTCGGCGAGATCGAGGGCATGGTCAACGGCGGCGTCGAGCTCGAGCTGCGCGACGGCGGCCAGCCCGCCTACTGGTGGCTGATCGCCGCCGAGTGAGCGCCCGCCGGTCGACGACCGGCGCGGCGATCATCATGGAGCGTCGATGGCCGTCGCCGCGAGCACCGAGATCGCCGACCGCGAGTCGCCTGCGCCGGCCGGCGGTGGGCGCGTTGGAGCGCGCATGCGCGCGTTCGCCGGCGAGCGCGAGCTGAGCCGCGCCGAGCTGCTCGACGCGCGCGTGCGCTGGCCGCGGCCCGAGCGCCTCGCCGAGCCGCTGCAGCTGCCGAAGGGCAAGCTCGCCGACGGCATGCACTCGCTCGGGCTCGACACAGTCGGCGACCTGCTCGAGCACCTGCCGCGCGACAGCCGCGAGTCGCGCACCGTCGCCGAGCTGCGCGACGGCGAGCAGGCGACCGTCGCCGTGCAGGTACGCGCGATCTCCGCGCGGCCGGTCCGCCGCCGCGGCATGCGACCGCTCGTCGAGGCGCGCGTCTTCGACGCGACCGGCACGATGCGCGCGACGTTCTTCAACCAGCCGTGGCTCGTCGAGCGTTACCCGCCCGGCACGAGCCTGCTGCTGCACGGCAAGGCCGACGTGCGCGGCGGCTTTCGCGTCTCGCACCACGCGCCCGAGGCGCAGCTCGCGCTCGGCGAGGCCGCCGCGCGTCCGGCCGAGGCCGAGACCGCCGCGCCGGCTGCTCAGGCGCGCTCGGTCGCGCACTACCCGGCGACCGACGGCGTCAGCTCGACGCAGATCCTGACGCTCGTGCAGGGCGTGCGCGAGCGGCTCGCCGACGTGATCGAGCCGCTGCCGGCGGCCGCGCGCGTGCGCGAGCGGCTGCCCGAGCGCGCCGGCGCGCTCGCCGCGATGCACTTCGCACGCGAGCGCGAGGACACCGAGCGCGGGCGCGAGCGGCTCGCGTTCGACGAGCTGCTGCTCGCGCAGGCCGCGTTCCTGCGCCGCCGCGCGCGACGGCGCGCGCGCGAGGACGCGACGCCGCTGCCCGAGCCGCCGACGCTCAGCGCGCGCTGGCTCGCCGAGGAGCTGCCGTTCGCGCCGACCGGCGATCAGCGGCGCGCGCTCGCCGAGATCGACGCCGACATCGCCGGCGCCTGCGCGATGCAGCGGCTGTTGATGGGCGAGGTCGGCAGCGGCAAGACCGTCGTCGCGCTCTACGCGATGCTGCGCGCCGTCGAGCACGGCCGTCAGGCGGCGCTGATGGCGCCGACCGAGACGCTCGCCGAGCAGCACTTCGCGACGATCCAGCGGCTGCTCGGCGGCGAGCAGGTCTCGTGCGCGCTGCTGACCGGCTCGACGTCGGCCGCCAAGCGCCGCGACACGCTCGGCAAGCTCGCAAGCGGCGAGCTCTCGCTGCTCGTCGGCACGCACGCGCTGATCGAGCCCGACGTCGCGTTCCGCTCGCTCGCCGTCGCCGTCGTCGACGAGCAGCACCGCTTCGGCGTGCGCCAGCGCGCGGCGCTGCACGGCAAGGGCGCGCCGCACATGCTGCACATGACCGCGACGCCGATCCCGCGCACGCTCGCGCTCGCCGGCTACGGCGACCTCGACACGAGCGCGCTGCGCGAGCTGCCCGCCGGGCGCCAGCCGATCGACACGCGCGTCGTCGCCGGCGAGCGCGGCCGCGCGCGCGCGTACGAGCTGCTGCGCGAGCAGCTGCGCGCCGGACGTCAGGCGTTCGTCGTCTGCCCGCTGATCGAGCAGGACGAGACCGTCGACGGCGCCGCGACGCCCGCGCGCGGCGCGCTCGGCGAGCTGCGCGCGGCGACCGACGAGCTCGAGCGCCTGCGCGCCGGCGAGCTGCGCGACCACGAGCTCGTGCTGATGCACGGCGGCATGCGCACGCGCGAGAAGCAGGAGGCGATGGCCGCGTTCGCCTCCGGCGCCGCCGACGTGCTCGTCGCGACGACCGTCATCGAGGTCGGCATCGACGTGCCGAACGCGACCGTCATGCTCGTCGAGAACGCCGAGCGCTTCGGCATCTCGCAGCTGCACCAGCTGCGCGGGCGGATCGGGCGCGGCGAGCACCGCGCGAGCTGCATCCTGATGGGGCCGCCCGGCTCGCCGCGGCTGCGCGCGCTCGCCGAGCACGGCGACGGCTTCCGCCTCGCCGAGATCGACCTCGAGCTGCGCAGCGAGGGCGAGCTCGTCGGCACGCGCCAGTCGGGCGTCGGCCAGTTCGACGTCGCGCGCCTGCCCGACGACGCGCCCCTGCTCGAGCGCGCGCGCGCCTGGGCGCATGAGATCGTCGGCGCCGACCCGGAGCTGCGCGCGCCCGAGCACGCGCTGCTTGCCGACGCGCTGCTGCGCGCGTTCGGCGCCGAAGCGCTCGAGCCGATCCCGGCCTGAGCATGCGCGTGATCGCCGGCGAGCTCGGCGGCAGGCGCCTGCAGGCGCCGCGCGGGCGCGCGACGCGCCCGACGTCCGACCGCGTGCGCGAGGCGCTCTTCGCGATGCTCGACGACGTCGCCGGCGCGCGCGTGCTCGACCTCTTCGCCGGCAGTGGCGCGCTCGGCATCGAGGCGCTCTCGCGCGGCGCCGCCGAGGCCGTCTTCGTCGAGCGCGACGCGCCCGCGCTGCGGGCGCTGCGCGCGAATCTCGACGCGCTCGACCTGCAGCCGCCGCGCGCGATCGTGCGCGGCGGCGAGGCGCTCGCGGCCCTCCGGAGCGCACGGCGACGCAAAGAGACATACGATCTCCTCTTCATCGACCCCCCGTACAGCCAAGCGCGCGACTGGGGGCCGGAGCTCTCGACGGCGCTGCCGCCGCTGCTCCGGTCGGCGGCGCGCGTCGTAGTCGAGAGCGATCGGCGCGCCCCGCTGCAGCTGGGGCTCGAGCTCGAGCGCGAGCGGCGCTACGGCGACACCACGATCAGAATCCACCTCCACCGATGACGCCGACCACGAAGTCGATCGCCGTCTGCCCGGGCTCGTACGACCCGATCACGAACGGGCACCTCGACGTGATCCGCCGAGCCTCGCGGCTGTACGACGAGGTCATCGTCGCCGTCGTCAACCGCTCGGTGCGCAAGAGCACGGCGCTGTTCGACATCGACGAGCGGATGCGCTTCATCGAAGGCGCGATCGCCGAGCTCGACGGCGTCCGCGCCGAGCCGTTCTCGACGCTCGTCGTCGAGTTCGCCAGGCACGTCGGCGCGCGCGCGATCGTCAAGGGCCTGCGCGCGATCTCAGACTTCGAGTACGAGCTCGAGATGAACCAGCTCAACCGCCGCCAGGACCCCGAGATAGAGTCCGTGTACCTGATGGCGAGCCCGCAGTACAGTTTCCTTTCATCGAGCGGCGTCAAGGAGCTCGCGACGTTTGGCGGCAGGATCGACGATCTCGTGCCCGAGGAGGTCGCGCGCCGCTTGCAGGAAGAGCTCAGGCGCTGACGAATGGGACGTGACACGTGATCTCGAACTTCACCGGCGGCCCGATTGGGCCGCAGACCGTGCTTCGCTAGGCCGCTGATGGACGTCCTCGTACTGATAGACAAGCTCGACGACTTGGTGCACAACGCCAAGCCCGTCCCGCTGACCGACCAGGTGCGCGTCGACAAGGAGGAGATCTACGACATCCTCGACCAGATGCGCGCGACGATCCCCGAGGAGATCAAGCAGGCGCGCTGGATCGTCAAGGAGCGCCAGGAGATGCTCGCCGAGGCCAAGAAGGAGGCCGAGCGCATCATCAAGGACGCGCGCGAGCGCCAGGAGCGCCTCGTCGGCGAGGAGGAGGTCACCAAGCAGGCCGAGCGCGCCGCCGAGGACATCGTCGAGGACGCGCGCGCCCGCGAGCGCGAGATCCGCCTCGGCGCCGAGGACTACGCCGACGAGATCCTCAACACGCTCGAGATCAACCTCTCGAAGTTCATCGCCGCCGTCCAGCGCGGCCGCGAGCGCCTGCAGGGCAAGGACGAACCGGCCGAAGTCGGCTGAGCGGCCGGGGACGCGCTCAGAAACCCCGGTGCTTGCGGGCGCCTTGGTTGGGGTAGGGTCAGCGCCGTGGACGCGAAGGAGGTGAGGTACAAGCTCGAGGTCGCGCGTGCGCTGCTCGGCACGGGGATCGTGCATCCGGAGCGGATCGACAAGACCGTTCGCGTGCTCGCCGCGCTGCGGCGCTGGGGGCCGAGCCCGCCGGCCGCGTACAAGGGCGGCGCCGTGCGCTTTGCCGACCGCGCAGCGTTGATCGACGATCGCGGCGCGGTGACGTTCGGCGAGATCGACGAGCGCACGAACGCGCTCGCGAACGCACTGCGCGCGGCGGGCGTCGGCGAAGGCGACGACATCGCGATCATGTGCCGCAACCACCGCGGCTTCGTCGAGGCGACCGTCGCCTGCGCGAAGCTCGGCGCCGGCGCGCTCTACCTGAACACGGCGTTCGCCGGTCCGCAGATCGCCGACGTGCTGCGCCGCGAAGACCCGGTCGCGGTGATCTACGACGACGAGTTCGCGGGGCTCGTCGGCGACGGCGCCGAGGGGCGCAAACGCTACGTCGTGCGCAGCGACCCGGCGGACGGCGGCTCCGAGCGGACGCTCGATCAGCTGATCGCCTCGGGTTCGACATCCGAGCCGGCGCCGCCGGCCGAGAAAGGTCGCGTCGTGATCCTCACGTCGGGCACGACCGGCACGCCGAAGGGCGCCGCGCGCAAGCAGCCCGACACGCTCGAGCCGGCCGCGGCGCTGTTCTCGAAGATCCCGCTGAAGGCGCGCGAGACGACGGTCATCGCCGCGCCGATGTTCCACTCGTGGGGCTACGCGCACTTCACGCTCGCGCTTGCGCTCTCCTCGACGCTCGTGCTGCGCCGGCGCTTCGAGCCCGAGGAGACGCTGCGCGCCGTCTCCCAGCACCGCGCGAGCGCGCTCGCCGTCGTGCCGGTGATGCTCCAGCGGATCCTCGACCTCGGCGAGGAGACGCTCGCGCGCTACGACACGAGCTGCCTGCGCGTGATCGCCGTCAGCGGCTCGGCGCTGCCCGGCGAGCTCGCGACGCGCGTGATGGACGCGTTCGGCGACGTGCTCTACAACCTCTACGGCTCGACCGAGGTCGCGTGGGCGACGATCGCGACGCCGGCGGACCTGCGCGCCGCGCCGGGCACCGCCGGGCGCCCGCCGCTCGGGACCGTCGTGAAGCTGCTCGACGGCGAGGGGCGCGAGGTCGCGCCGGGCGACGGCGGGCGTATCTTCGTCGCCAACGAGATGATGTTCGAGGGCTACACCGGCGGCGGCGGCAAGGAGATCGTCGGCGGGCTGATGAGCACCGGCGACGTCGGGCACCTCGACGCCGGCGGGCGCCTGTTCGTCGACGGGCGCGACGACGAAATGATCGTCTCCGGCGGCGAGAACGTCTTCCCGCGCGAGGTCGAGGACCTGCTCGCCGACCACGCCGCGATCGAGGAGGTCGCGGTCGTCGGCGTGCCCGACGAGGAGTTGGGCCAGCGCCTGAAGGCGTTCGTCGTGCTGCGCGACGGCGCCGAGCTGAGCGACGAGGACGTGCGCGAGTACGTCAAGGAGAACCTCGCGCGCTACAAGGTGCCGCGCGACGTCGTCTTCCTGCAGCAGCTGCCGCGCAACGCGACCGGCAAGATCCTCAAGCGAGACCTGCAGACCGCGTAGCCCGCCTACGAGGCAGTAGGCGTCGCCGCGCTCGCGAACGCGCTCGCTAGCCTTCAGGGATGCCCGCGAAAGCGCACGATTTCGACCTCGGCGCGCTGCGGCTGAGCTCCGGCGAGGGCCGTCGCCTGGAGCTCGACGCGCCGATCGAGCCGCTGCTGTTCGGCGGCGAGCCGTACAGCGCGGAGTCGCCCGAGGGCGCCGCCGCGGCCGTGCCGGTCGTGCTCGACGTCTCGCGGATGATGGGCGGCGGCTACGCGCTGCGCCTGCGCTTCGCGGCGCGCCTGAACGGCCCGTGCATGCGCTGCCTAGCACGCCGAGCCGCTCGTCGAGGTCGACGCGCGCGAGGTCGACGCCCGGGTGGAGGCGAGGAGCTCGAAAGCCCGTACGTGCACGACGAGGTGCTCGACCTCGCCGCGTGGGCGCGCGACGCGTTCGCGCTCGCGGCGCCGGTCAAGGTGCTCTGCCGCGAGGACTGCGCCGGCCTCTGCCCGGTCTGCGCGGCCGACCTCAACGAGGCCGGGCCCGAGCACCACCACGAGCGCCGCCTGACCCGCGCTGGGCGAAGCTGCGCGAGCTGAAGCTCGAGTAGGCCCGGAGGCCGGCGCGCGGCTGGTAGCCTTCTGCGTCGCATGGCGGTCCCGAAGAAAAAGCAATCGCACAGCCGCACGGCGAAGCGCCGCGCGCAGCACAAGATCGGCACGCCGGCGGTCAACGCGTGCCCGCAGTGCCACAGCCCGCGCCGCCCGCACCGCGTGTGCCCGGTCTGCGGCACCTACGCTGGTCGTGAGGTCGTCGCGCCGGGAGGCGCCGGCCACGACCACGATCACGAGCACGAGCACGACGAGTAGCGGCGCGGTGGCGTCGACGCCGCTGTCCGCCGCCGCAGCGAACGGTGCCGCCGGCTCGGCTGAGGCGCCGGTGATCGCGGTCGACTGCAACGGCGCGGACCTCGGCCCGGGCGAGGTCGCGGCGGGCGCGGCGATCGCCGCCGAGCGCGGCGCGCGCGTGCTGCTGTTCGGGCCGGCGGCCGAGCTCGGCGAGCCGCGCGACGGCGTCGAGGTCGTCGACGCGCCGGTGTCGATCGCCAAGAGCGCCGACCCGGCGCGCGCGGTACGCGCGAACCCGAGCGCTTCGATCGTGCAGGCGGCGCGCGCGGTCGCGGCCGGGCCGCGCGCAGGCGCTCGTCTGCGCCGGCGGGACCGGCGCGGCGCTCGCGGCGGGGCTGTTCAACATCAAGCGCGCCCGCGGCATCTACCGCCCCGCGCTCGCGCTGCCGCTGCCGGTGCCGGGCACGCCCGTGACGCTGCTCGACGTCGGCGCGAACGCGGACGCGCGCCGCGAGCACCTCGTGCAGTTCGCGTTCATGGGCGCCGCGCTGTCGAGCACGGTGCTCGGCGTCGCGCGCCCGCGCGTGGGGCTGCTCTCCAACGGCGAGGAGGCCGAGCGCGGCAGCACGCTGGTCGTCGAGGCCGGCGCCGAGCTCGCCGCGCGCCTCGCGGGCGGCGCGGGCGCGTTCGAGTTCGTCGGCAACGTCGAGGGCGGCGACGTGACGAGCGGCGTCGCCGACGTCGTCGTCACGGACGGCTTCACGGGCAACATCGCGCTGAAGCTGATGGAGGGCGTGTCGCAGACGATCCTCGGCGCCGTCAGGGAGGCGGCGATGTCCTCGACGCGGGCGAAGCTCGGCGGCCTGCTGCTGCGACCGGCGCTCGGCGGCTTCCGCGAGGAGATCGACCCGGAGCTGCAGGGGGGCGCCTACCTGCTCGGGCTGCGCCGCCTCGGCGTCGTGCCGCACGGGCGCTTCACGCGCAGCGGCTTCGCGCAGGCGATCCTGCGCGCGCAGCGCGGCGCGCGCGAGGATATCGTCGCGCGCACCGAGCGTGCGCTCGCCGACGCCGGCGCGCTGCGGGAGCGCGCCCGCGTCCGCGGCGGCGGCTAGCCTGCCGGCGACTGAGTCGAGCTCTTCGATCCTTACGCGCGCGGATGTGTTCGCGCTGATCCGCGACCACCTCGCCGACGAACTCGACGTCGAGCCCGGCCCGATCGCCGAGCAGACGCGCTTCAAGGAGGACCTCGAGGCCGACTCGCTCGACCTCTACACGCTCGTGCAGGAGCTCGAGGACACCTACGGCGTGAGCATGTCCGACGAGCAGGCCGCGCGGATCCTCACGGTCGGCCAGGCCGTCGAGTTCGTGCTCGCGCACCAGCCGCAAAACGGGGCGCTCGATGGGTCATGAGGCTGCTCGCGGAGCTGCTCGACGAGCTGCCGGAGGAGCTGGCGCGCCAGGTGTTCACGCACGCGTCGTGGAGCGAGCGCCGCGGCGACTCCTACGCGCGGCTGGCGTTCCTCGGCGACAGCGTGCTCGCGCTGGCGGTCACGGCGCACCTGTACCCGCGCCTGGAGGCCGAGCGCTTCGGCGCGGGGCGCCTGACGAAGATCCGCGCGCAGGCGGTCTCGGGCCCGTCGTGCCGCGCGGTCGCCGAGCGTCTCGGGCTGCCCGAGCGCCTGCGCGCGGCGGCGCCGGTCGGCGTGCAGGGGAGCGCGGCGGCGCTCGTCGAGACCGAGCGCGTGCTCGCGTCGGTGATCGAGGCCGTGATCGGCGCGTGCTATCTGCACTCGGGCTACGAGCGCACGGCGGAGGCCGTCGTCGAGGCGTTCTGCGCCGGAGATCGAGGAGGCGCTCGAGCACCCGGTCGACTTCAAGTCGGCGCTGCAGGAGCTGCTCGCGCGCCGCGGCGAGGAGGTCAGCTACGAGGTGACCTCCGAGGAGGGGCCGCCGCACGAGCGCACGTACACGGTCGAGGCGAGCGTCGACGGGAAGGCGCTCGGCTCGGGGAGCGGGCGCAGCAAGAAGCACGCCGAGCAGGAGGCGGCGCGCGAGGCCGTCGAGCGCGCTGGAGACGTGAGCGCGCGATGCGCCTGAAGTCGCTGACGCTGAAGGGGTTCAAGTCGTTCCCCGACCGCACGACGCTCGACTTCGGTCCGGGCGTGAGCGTCGTCGTCGGGCCGAACGGGTCGGGCAAGTCGAACGTGACCGACGCGGTCCTCTGGGCGATGGGCGAGCAGTCGCCGCTGGCCGTTCGCGGGCAGTCGATGCAGGACGTGATCTTCGGCGGCGGGCGCGGCGTGCAGGCGCGCAGCGCGGCCGAGGTCGAGATCGTGCTGGACAACTCCGACGGAACGGTCGAGCTGCCGCTTTGGGAGATCTCGATCGTGCGACGCCTGGACCGCACGGGCGAGGGCGGCTACCGCCTGAACGGCGCGCGCTGCCGGCTCGCCGACGTGATCGAGCTGCTCTCGGACACGGGTCTCGGCAAGGAGAACCACACGGTCATCTCGCAGGGACGCGTCGAGCAGATCGTGACCTCCAAGCCGCGCGACCGGCGCCTGTTGATCGAGGAGGCGGCGGGCCTCGGCAAGCACCGCAAGCGCCGCCGCCGCGCGCAGCTGAAGCTGGAGCGCACGCAGGAGAACCTCGACCGCGCGCTCGACGTCGAGCGCGAGGCGCGCACGCGGCTGCGCCCGCTCAAGCGCCAGGCCGAGGCGGCCGAGCTGCACGAGCGCCTCGAGCGCCAGATCCTGCAGGCGCGCTGGGAGCTCGCGCAGGACGCGGTGCGCCGCTGCCGCGTCGAGCTCGCGGCCGCCGAGCGCGAGGTCGCGGGCGCGCGCGCGGCGCGCGCGCGAGGTCGAGTCGACGCTCGCAGCAGACGGTCGCACGCCGCGGCGACGCCGAGCGCGCGCTGGCCGAGCGCGCCGAGCGCCGCGACGCGCTCGCGCGCCGGGCGTACGAGTGCCGCTCGGCGCGCGAGCGCCTGACGCTGCGCGGCGAGCAGGTCGACGGCCTCGTGCGAGCGGCTTACGCAGCGCGCCGAGCTCTGCGCGCCGAGCTCGAGCAGCTCGACGCGAGCGCCACGCGCGCCGGCGAGCAGGCCGTCGGCGACGGCGGGCAGGAGCGCGATCGCGACGCTCGAAGCGGAGCTCGCGCGAGGTCGAGATCGAACGCGAGCAGGAGCTGCGGAGCGCCGTCGGCGGGCTCGAGCAGACGCTGCAGGAGCGGGCGCGCTCGCGCTCGAGCGCGACGCGCTGCTGGGCGCCGCGCGCGATACGCGCGGCGAGGCGCGACGCGGCGGCGGCGAGCGCGCGCGAGCGCGTCGCGGAGGCCGAGCGCGAGCCGAGCGGGCACGGCGCGAGGCGGCGAAGCGTGGGCGCGGAGCTGGCGGCCGCGAACCAGTTCCTGCGCGGGCACGCGGCGCGTGCGCAGCGCCGGCGTGCAGGACGCGCCGCAGGCGCTCAGCGAGGAGCTGCGCGTGCGCGACGGCTACGAGCGGCGCTCGCGGCGGCGCTCGGCGGCCGGCTCGACGCGGCGCTCGTCGAGGACGTGCCCGGCGCCGAGTCGCTGCTCGACCGCGCCGGGCCGGACGGCGGCGCGCGCGCTGCTCGCGCCGCGCCGCGCGCGCGGCGGGCGGCGCGGGCTCGACGGCGGCGCCGATCGCCGGGGCGCAGCGGCTGCTCGAGCTGGTCAGCGGCCCGCCGCGCGCGCTCGCAGCTCGCCGAGCGCCTGCTCGCCGACGCCTGGGTCGTCGAGCGGCTCAGGGGATCTCACCGGACTTCGCGGGGATCGCGGTCACGCGCGGCGGGCGCGTCTGGTTCGGCGCCTGGGGCGAGCTACGCCAGATCAGCCGAGGGCGGCTCCGAGCGCGTGCTCGCGCGACGCAACGAACGCGACCGGCTGATCGCCGAGACCGAGCGGATCGCGCAGCAGGAGCAGGCCGCGCGCGCGGGCGCCGAGCAGGCGCGTCGCGGCCTGCAGGCCGCCGAAGCGGCGCGCGCGAGCGCGGAGGAGCGCTGCGCGAGCGCGAGCGCGACCACGCGGAGGCGCTCGAGGGCGTGCGCCGGACCGAGTGGCTGATCGAGCAGCGCCGCGCGGCGCCGGCCGAGGGACCGCTCGCGGTGCGCCGCGCCGAGCTCGAGGGCGAGCTCGCGGCCGAGCGCTCGCAGGCGGAGCGCGTCGCGCGCGAGCAGCCGAGCGACGCGCGCGGATCGCGCTCTGCGCGCACAGCCGCGGCCGACGGCGAAACGCGCCGCGCGCGAGCGCGGCTGAGCGCGGCGCTCGCGCGCGCGGCCGAGGCGGTCGACGCGCGCTTCGCCGAGCTCGAGCGCGAGCTCGCCGCCGACCGGCTCGCGGCCGAGGCGATGGCCGGCGAGCTGCGCGAGTGCGCCGCGTGCGAGGCCGAGATCCAGGCAGCGCTGCGCAGCGCCGGCGAGACGGTGACCGCGGCCGAGGTCGGCGCGCAGCGCCTGCGCGACCAGGCCGCCGAGGCCGAGCTGGAGCTCGCGGGCCTCTGCGAGCGGCTCGGACTCGAGGCGGCGCCGCCGCAGGACGCCGCGTCGCCAGGCGAGGGTGCGACGCCGGGCGAGGCCGAGCGCGCCGAGCTTGGCGAGGATGAGCTCGCGGCGCTGCGCACGCGCCTCGAGCGCCTGAGCGCCGGCGCGAGCAGCTCGGCCCGGTCAACCCGCTGGCGCAGGAGGAGTACGCCGAGGCGATCGCCCACGTCGAGGAGCTGGAGCGCCGCCGCGAGGACCTCGAGACGGCGCTGCGCGAGCTGCGCGGCGTGATCCGCGACACCGACCGCCAGATCCAGGAGGCGTTCGAGCGAGACCTTCGCGGCCGCGGCGCGCAACTTCGAGGAGCTGGCCGGCGACGTCTTCCCGGGGGGCCGGGACGGCTGCGGCTCGTCAGCGAAGAGCAGCCGCCGCGCGCGGTGCTCGGCGGCGAGCGGCTGGCGACGGACGCCGACGCACGGGCGTCGTCGGCGGCGCCGCGGCAGAGGACGCCGAGGGCGCGGCCGAGGCGGCCGAGCAGGCGGCCGAGACGAGGACGAGCTCGAGCAGCACGACGGCTCGGAGATGCCAGCTCGGCGTCGAGATCGAGATCACGCCGGCGGGCAAGTCGACGAGGCGGCTGTCGCTGCTCTCCGGCGGCGAGAAGTCGATGACGGCGCTCGCGTTCCTGTTCGCCGTGTTCCTCGCGCGGCCCTGCCCGTTCTACATCCTCGACGAGGTCGAGGCCGCGCTCGACGACCTCAACCTCGACCGCTTCCTCGAGCTGCTGCGCCGCTACGCCGACCGCGCGCAGTTCATCGTGATCACGCACCAGAAGCGCACGATGGAGGCGGCCGACTGGCTGTATCGGCGTCTCGATGGGCGGCGACGGCGTCTCCAAGGTGCTCTCGCGCCGCCTGCCCGCCGAGGCCAGGCGCGAGCGTGGCCGAGGTCGCCTGAGCGGCCTGAGTCGCCCGTGGCGCGCGACTGGAGCGAGCTGTTCATCTCGACGACGACGGCGCGGCCGCGGGCGCGGCGTCGCCGGGCACGGCGGAGGACGCGCCGGAGCGCAGCGCCGCGGCCTGTTCCGCCGCCTGCGCGAGAGCATGGCGAAGACGCGCCAGGCGCTCGGCCGCGAGATCCAGGCGACGCTGTTCGGGCGAGCTCGACGAGCACACCTGGGAACGGCTCGAGGAGGCGCTGATCGTGGCCGACGTCGGCGCGCGCGACGACGGCGCGCGGTCGTCGGCGAGCTCGAAGCGGAGGCGACCGAGGGCAAGCTCGAGGGCGGCGAGGCGCTCAGCGAGCGGCTGGTCGAGCTGCTCGCGCAGACGACGCGCGTCGGCGACGGGCAGCATCGACCTGCGCGCACCGACCGACCGTGATCATGGTCGGTCGGCGTCAACGGCACGGGCAAGACGACGACGATCGGCAAGCTCGCGTGGCACCTCAGCGCGAGCTCGGGCTGCAGCGTGCTGCTCGGCGCCGCCGACACGTTCCGGGCCGCGGCGCGCGAGCAGCTCGAAGGCTGGGCCGAGCGCGCGGGCTGTGAGATCGTCGACGGCGGCGCCGACGGCTCGGACCCCGGCGCGGTCGCGTTCGAGGCGGTCGCGAAGGCGACCGCCGAGGGCGTCGACGTCGTGATCGTCGACACCGCCGGGCGCCTGCACACGCAGGACGACCTGATGGGCGAGCTGGCGAAGGTGCGCCGCGTGATCGCGCGCCAGCTCGACGGGGCGCCGCACGAGACGCTGCTGACGATCGACGCGACGACCGGCCAGAACGGCCTGCGCCAGGCGCAGCTGTTCGCCGCGGCGGCCGGCGTCACCGGCGTCGTGCTGACCAAGCTCGACGGCACGGCGCGCGGCGGCATCGCGCTGGCGATCGCGCGCGAGCTCGGGCTCCCCGTGAAGCTGATCGGCGTCGGCGAGACGCTCGAGGACCTGCGCCCGTTCGACGCCGAGGAGTTCGCGCGCGCGCTGATCGCGCCGTGAGCGCATGCGGGCGCGGACGGCTCAGCAGCAGGGATACTCTGAGCGCATGGACTTGTGGATCGTCTGGCTGGTCGCGGCCTGCGTCTTCGGCGTGGGCGAGATGCACACAGGGCGGCTTCTACCTGCGCGCCGTTCGCGCTCGGCGCGGCGCTCGCGGCGATCGTCGCGGCTGCTCGGCGTGCGGCGCGCTGCTGTCCGCGCGTCGTGTTCCTCGCTCGCGCTCGGCGCATCGTCGTTCGCGACGCTGCGGCCGATCGCGCGCGCCACCGCCGCCTGCCGCCGGCGATCCGCACCGGGCGCGGCGGCGCTGTCGGCCGGCCGGCGATCGTGCTCGAGCGGATCGCCAACGACGAGGGCGTCGGCTGCGTGAAGATCGACGGCGGCGAGGTCTGGACCGCGCGCAGCTTCGACGACGATGAGGTGATCGACGCCGGCGAGCGGGTCGAGGTCGTCGAAATCAGGGGCGCCACCGCGCTCGTGATGCACTGAGCAGGCGCTCGCAGCTGCGCGGCGCTAGATGCGAGCACCGCATGGATGGTAGCCGCTGGATCGATCTGATAGTCGCAGCCGTGGTGTTCGTGTTCCTGCTGTTTCGTCGCGTCGCGCGGACGATCCGCGTCATCCCGCAGGCGCGGGCGGGGGTCGTCGAGCGGCTCGGCCGCTACAGCCGCACGCTCGAGCCGGGGCTGACGATCGTGACGCCGTTCATCGACCGCGTGAAGCCGCTCGTCGACCTGCGCGAGCAGGTCGTCAACTTCGCGCCGCAGTCGGTGATCACCGAAGACAACGTCGTCGTCGGGATCGAAACGGTCCTGTACTTCACGATCACCGACCCGCGCTCGGCGACCTACGAGATCGCCAACCCGCTGCAGGCGATCGAGCAGCTGACCGTCACGACGCTGCGCAACGTGATCGGCGGCCTGACGCTCGAGGACGACGCTGACCGCGCGCGAGAACGTCAACACGCAGCTGCGCACCGTGCTCGACGAGGCGACCGGCAAGTGGGGGATCCGGATCAACCGCGTCGAGATCAAGTCGGTCGACCCGCCGCCGGACATCCGGACGGCGATGGAGAAGCAGATGCGCGCCGAGCGCGACCGCCGCGCCGCGATCCTCACGGCCGAAGGCGAGAAGCAGGCGCAGATCCTGACCGCCGAGGGCGAAAAGCAGGCGGCGGTGCTCACGGCCGAGGGCGAGAGCAAGGCCGCGATCCTGCGCGCCGAGGGCGAAGCGAAGGCGATCGACACGGTCTTCAACGCGATCCACGAGGGCAAACCCGAATCGCGAGCTGCTCAGCTACCAATACCTGCAGATGCTGCCGCAGCTCGCCGAAGGCGACGCCAACAAGGTGTTCGTCGTGCCGTCGGAGTTCGCGCAGGCGTTCGGCGGCATCGGCGAGGCGCTGGCACGCGGCGCGGGCGCCGGCGAGCCGACGCCGGGCGCGCCGCCGCCGCGGCCGAGGCGCCGGCCGCGCCGGCGCGCGCCGCGACGCGCGGGCGCACGGCGCGGCACGCACCGAGAAGCGCCTGAGCCGATGTTCGACTCGCTCGCCGAGAAGCTGCAGGGCACGCTCGCCGAGGTCCGCAGCCGCGGCACGCTGACCGAGCAGGACATCGACGCGGCGATGCGCGAGATCCGCCTCGCGCTGCTCGAGGCGGACGTCAACTTCAAGGTCGTCGCGAGCTTCACGACGCAGCTGAAGGAGCGCTGCCTCGGCGCCGACGTCGTCGGCGGGCTGAACCCCGGCCAGCAGGTCGTCAAGATCGTCGCGCGACGAGCTGACCGAGCTGATGGGCGGCGCGTCCGCCGAGCTGACGCTTCTCGCCGCGCCCGCCGACCGTGATCCTGATGGCCGGCCTGCAGGGCTCGGGCAAGACGACCGCGACGGCCAAGCTCGCGCGCTAGCTGCGCGAGCGAGCACGGCGCTCGGTCGCCGTCGCGGCGTGCGACGTCTACCGCCCGGCGGCGGTCGAGCAGCTCGTCAAGGTCGGGCACGCAGGCGGGCGCCGAGGTCTACGAGCAGGGCACCGACGCGCGACCCGGTCGAGATCGCCGCGTGGGCGCTCGAGCGCGCCGCGCGAGCGACGGCAAGGACGTGCTGATCGTCGACACGAGCGGCCGCCTGCACGTCGATGAGGAGCTGATGGCCGAGCTCGTGCGGATCCGCGAGCGCGTCAAGCCGCACGACGTGCTGCTCGTCGTCGACGCGATGACCGGCCAGGACGCCGTCAACGTCGCCGAGCAGCTTCGCCGAGGCGGTCGCAGTTCGACGGCGTCGTGATGACCAAGCTCGACGGCGACGCGCGCGGCGGCGCGGCGCTGTCGGTCAAGGCCGTCACGGGCAAGCCGATCCTGTTCGCCTCGACCGGCGAGAAGCTCGACCAGTTCGAGCGCTTCCACCCCGATCGCATGGCGCAGCGGATCCTCGGCATGGGCGACGTGATGAGCCTGATCGAGCAGCGCCGAGCGCGAGTTCGACGAGGACGACGCGCGCCGCGCTCGAGCGCAAGCTGCGCCGCAACGAATTCGGCCTCGACGACTTCCTCGAGCAGCTGCGGACGATCCGGCGCATGGGGCCGCTGACGAACCTGCTCGGGATGATCCCCGGGCTCGCCGGCCAGCAGCTGCAGAACTGAAGGTCGACGAGCGCGAGCTCGACCGCGATCCAGGCGATCATCCTGTCGATGACGCCCGAGGAGCGCCGCCGACCCGGAGCTGATCAAGGGCTCGCGCCGGCTGCGGATCGCGCGGGGCTCGGGCACGAACGTGCAGCCGTCAACCGGCTCGATCAAGCAGTTCGGCCAGATGCGCAAGGTGATGCGCGCAGGTCGGCCGGGGCAGGATGCCCGACATCGGCGCGCTGATGCGCGAGGCGCGCTGAGCCGACGCCTGCGCAAGCGCTCGCAGCACCGTCTAAGCTCTCTGCGCAACGCGCACGGCCGGCCGCCGGCGGACGGCAGAGAGGACAAAGTGTCGGTAAGGCTCAGGCTCACACGGGTGGGCGGCAAGAAGGACCCGATCTGGCGCGTCGTCGTCGCCGACCAGCGCTCGCCGCGCGACGGCCGCGTGATCGAGACGATCGGCCACTACAACGCGCAGACGGACCCGTCGACGATCGTGCATCGACGAGGAGCGCGCGCGCAGCTGGCTCGCGCGCGGCGCGCAGCCGACGGACACGGTGCGCAAGCTGCTGCGCATCCAGGGCATCGAGTCGCGCGGCAGCTAGCCCGCCGGCTCGCGGACGAGCCGCCGGCGATGGCGATGAACGATCGCAGCACAGCGCCAGCGAAGTCCAAGAGCTGCTCGAGTACCTCGCCGAAGGGCTCGTCGACGAGCCCGAGGAGGTCACGGTCGAGCAGTTCGAGGAGGACGACGGCACGCTCGTGCTCGAGCTTTGCGTCGGCGAGCGACGACTACGGCAGGGTGATCGGCCGCGGCGGGCGCACGGCGCAGGCGCTGCGGACGGTCGTCAAAGCGGCCGCCACCAGCGAGGGCTGCCGCGTGCTCGTCGACATCGTCGATTGAGCGACGGGCCGGCGAGCGCCCAGGCGCTCACGGCCGCGGCCGGGTCGGCCGGCCGCACGGCCTCGACGGGAGCTTCTACGTGACGCGGTCCGCTGCCGCGTCTGCTGACGGTCGGGACGACGTGACGCGTCGCCGGCCGCAGCGCCGAGATCGTGCGGCGCGCGGGCACCGAGCAGCGCCCGATCGTGCGCGTCGAAGGGCGTCGAGGATCGCGCCGGCGCCGAGGCGCTGCGGGGCCAGGAGCTGACGGTCGCGCGGGCCGCAGACGCCGCCGCTCGGCGAGGGCGAGTGGTGGGCGCACGAGCTCGAGGGCTGTGCCGTCGCGGACGGCGCGGGCGCGTGCTCGGGACGGTCGCGCGGCTGATCGGGCTGCCGTCGTGCGAGGCGCTCGAGGTCGTGGGCGCGGCGGGCGGCGAGCCGCTGCTCGTCCGATGGTCAGAGACGCGATCCGCGACGTCGACGTCGAGCGCGCGGCGCGGATCGAGGTCGACGCTGGCGTTCCTCGACCTGCCGGACGGTGACGAGTGAAGATCGACGTCTTCACGCTGTTTCCCGAGTGGTTCGAGTGGCTCTCGCGCCAGCGCCACGTCGCGCAACGCGCTCGCGGCGGCTCGCGGCTGACGTGCGTCGAACTTCCGCGACCACACGCCGCTGAGCGCTGGCCAGGTCGACGACACGCCGTTCGGCGGCGGCGCCGGGATGGTGCTGCGCGTCGACGTCGTCGACGGACGCGCTGCGCGCGCCACTACGGGCTCGACCCGGTGCGAGCTGCGCGAGCGCCGGCGCGTGATCGCGCTCGCGCCCGGCGGGCGCCTGCTCGACGACGCGCTCGTCGACGAGCTCGCGGCCGAGCCGGCGCTGACGCTGCTGTGCGGCCGCTACGAGGGGTTCGACGAGCGCATCGTCGAGCACTTCGCAGCGACGTCGCTGTCGATCGGGCGCTACGTGCTCTCGGGCGGCGAGCTGGCGGCGATGGTCGTGTGCGACGCGGTCCTGCGCAAGCTGCCCGGCGCGCTCGGCGACGAGCGCTCGGCCGTCGAGGAGTCCTTCAGCGCCGCGCTCGACGGCGACCCCGAGTACCCGCACTACACGCGCCCGGCCGAGTATCGCGGCTGGCGCGTGCCCGACGTCCTGCTCTCCGGGCACCACGCGCAGATCGAGCGCTGGCGGCGCGAGCGCAGCCGCGAGCGCGGCGAGAGAAAGCGAGCGGCCGAGACCGGCGGGCGGGGAGCAGCCGACTGAAGCAGCCGGCGCCGGCCGTCCGCTACCATTGCTGCCGCGCCGGCCGGCAGCTCCGCGATCGGGGTTCGGCTCCAGCCGTCAGGCGCCACCTCCTCACTGTCATGAGCAGCGTCATCGAAACCATCGAGCGCGCGCAGCTGCGCCGCGTTCCCGACTTCGCGCCCGGCGACCGCGTCAAGGTGCACTTCCAGGTCATCGAGGGCTCGCGCCGGCGCATGCAGGTCTTCGAGGGCGTCGTGATCAAGCGCCAGGGCCACGGCGCGCGCGAGACGTTCACCGTGCGCAAGCAGTCCTTCGGCGTCGGCGTCGAGCGGATGTTCCCGGTGCACTCGCCGAAGATCGAGCGGATCGAGCTCGCCGCGCGCGGCGACGTGCGCCGCGCGAAGCTCTACTACCTGCGCGACCGCGTCGGCAAGCGCGCGCGTGTGCGCGAGCGCCGCTACACGCGGCCCGGAGGAGATGGTCGAGCCGGGTCTGCTGCACGAGCAGCCGAGAGCGCGACCGACGCGGACGGGCATGACCGCCGACGAGACGGTCCTCGCGCACGGATGCCGCCGTCGAGGCGCCCGAGCAGGAGGGCGGCCAGGACGACGCCCGCCGCCGGCGACGGCGCCGAGGCGTCCGCCGGCGCCGCCGAGCCGTCGTCGGAGTCGACGGACGACAGCCGAGTCCGGAGGCGCGTGCCGAGGATGCGCACCCGACGCCGGACCACGGCGCCCGACGCGAGCCGCCGGCGATGACGCTCCGGCGTCCGACGCCGCGATGCGGACGGGGGGAACGTCGCCGCCGGCGACGAGCCGGCGTGAAGACTTCGCGCGAAGGAGGCGGTCGAAATCGACCGTCGGCTCGATCGTCGAGCTGGTCGTGATCGTCGCTCGTCGCGCTCGGCCTCGCGCTTGGCGATCCAGGCGTTCATCGTCAAGCCCTACCGGATCCCCAGCGGCTCGATGGAGCCGACGCTGTCGATCGGCCAGCGCGTGCTCGTCGATCGCATCGGCATGCACTTCAGCGAACCGCACGTCGGCGAGATCGCCGTCTTCCACCCGCCCGAAGGCGCCGACGCAGGAGGAGTGCGGCCGAGCCCTCAGCGCGTCACGCCGGGTGGCGCTCGCGTGCTCGCAGCCGATCGAGAAGGAGGACACCGGCGTGAACTTCATCAAGCGCATCGTCGCCGGGCCCGGGCGACAGGATCTACGATCGATCGAAGGGCACGTGATCCGCAACGGCAAGCGCCGAGAAGGACTCCTACATCCGCCCGTGCCCCGGCGTCTCGGAGTGCAACTTCCCGAGTCGATCAGGATTCCGCCCGGACACTGGTTCATGATGGGCGACAATCGTGGCGAATCCGACGACAGCAGGTTCTGGGGACCCGTCCCCACCTCATGGATCATCGGCGGAGCCTTCGCCACCTACTGGCCGCCCGACCGCATCGGCATCTTCTGAGCCGGCGCGCTGCCGCTGAGCAGCGTCGCCGGCGCGATCCTCGCGCTCGCGTCGCCGCGCGCGCCGCAGTCGCGCGCGGCTCGCGGGCGTCGCCTGTTCGCCTTCGACCGCCGCCTCGGCGTGCCGCTGATCGCCGGCGCCGACGAGGCCGGACGCGGCTGCCTCGCGGGGCCGCTCGTCGCGGCAGGCGTGCTGTTCGACTACGACGCGCTGACGACGCGCGAGCTGCGCGCGCTGGGCGCGCTGAACGACTCCAAGCAGCACACGCGCCGAGGCGCGCGAGGAGCTGTTCCCGATCGTCCTGCGCACGCGGCGCGCGTCGTCGTCGTCTCGCGCTGCGTGCGCGGGATCGACGCGCGCGGCCTGCACAAGACGAACCTCGCGGCGCTCCGCGACGCGCTGCGCGGCGGTCACGCGCGATGTCTCGGGCGAGGTGCTGTGCCTCGTCGACGGCTTCGCGGTACCCGATGTCGGCCGACCGCAGCGCGCGATCGTCGACGGCGACGCGACGAGCGCCGCGATCGCGGCGGCGTCGATCGTCGCGAAGGTGACGCGCGACCGCTACATGCGCCACGCCGACGGCGAGCACCCCGGCTGGAGCTTCGCCGAGCACGTCGGCTACTCGACGCCCGAGCACCGCGAGGCGATCCTGCGCCAGGGCGTCTCGCCGCTGCATCGCATGTCGTTCCAGTCGCTCGCCTATCAGCAGCTCGCGCTGTAGCGCCCGCTCTTCGCCGAGCGATCGCGCGTGCCGCTACCTTCGCTCGCGCTTCACCACGCGTCCTCGACGTGATCGAGGCGGCGCAGCCGTTCGTGCGCGTCGATCACGACGCCGATCGCGTCGAAGCGGATCGTCGCGGCTCGCGGTCTCGCCGCGGTCTCGCGCAGCCAGGCGAGCGCGAGACGCCGCAGGCGCGCACGCTGGCGTGCGCCGAGCCCGGCGAGCGGCAGCTGGTCTTCGCGCGGCGCGGCCTGGCGCGCGCCGACGCGGCGCGTCTTGACCTCGACGAACACGAGCGTCGCCGTCACGATGGGCGATCAGGTCGATCTCGCCGTGGCGCGTGCGCGCGTTCCGGGCGAGCACGGCGTAGCCGCGGCGTCGCAGGTGGCTCGCGGCGAGCTGCTCGCCGCGACGGCCGGCCGCTTGGCGTCGATCGTCGCTCATCGCGTCGAACGCTAGGCCCGGCTTGGGATGCGCGGCGCGCGCGGAGGCGAGGAGCGCACGCGGGTCGATAGCCTGCGTGCGCGTGCAGCGACGCTCCGAAAACCCCCGGCTCGATCGACGGCGTGACGAGCTTCATGGGCATGCGCTGGGATGACCCGCAGACTGTCCGCCTGACGATCCGCCCCGAGCTGATCAACGGGGGCGGGCTGCTGTCGGGCGTCGTGACGTACGCGCTCGTCGACTACTGCATGGGCTCGACGCTGTGGGCGCAGACGACCGCGGAGGAGCGGATCGCGACGATCAGCATCTCGATCAACTACGTGCAGACGGCGACCGAGGGAGACGTCGATCTGCCGCACGACATTGGACAGGCGCAATCGGCGCACGGCGGTGATGCGCAGCGAGGTCGTCCACGAGGACGGCCGGCTGCTCGTGACGGCGATCGGCAGCTACACGATCTTCCCGCCGCGTCGCCCCGACGCGCCGGCGGCGCCCGCGTCCTGAAGGCGATGGCGCAGAAGCGCACGCCGGTCGCGCTGACGATCGCCGGCTCGGACTCGGGCGGCGGCGCGGGTATCCAGGCCGACCTGAAGGCGTTCGCGCGCTGCGGCGTGCACGGGACGAGCGCGATCACGGCGATCACGGCGCAGAACACGCTCGGCGTCAGCGAGATCCACGCGGTGCCGGCGGCGACGATCCTCGCGCAGGTGCGCGCCGTCTGCGCGGACATGCCGCCGGATGCGGTGAAGGTCGGGATGCTCGGCTCGGCCGACGCGGCAGGCGCGGTCGCACGCGCGCTCGGCGAGCTGCCGCGCGAGACGCCGGTCGTCGTCGACCCGGTGATGGTCGCCGAGTCCGGCGCGCGGCTGCTCGACGCGGGCGCCGAGCGCGTGCTCGTCGAGCAGGTGCTGCCGCGCGCGAGCGTGCTGACGCCGAATCTGCCGGAGGCGCGCGCGCTGCTCGGGCGCGCGGCGGAGTCCTCGGGCGGCGAGGAGGAGCAGCGCGCCGAGGCCGAGGAGCTCGCGCGCGAACTGCTCGCGCTCGGGCCGGCGGCGGTCGTCGTCACCGGCGGTCACCGCGCAAGCGCCGTCGACGTCTTCCTCGCCGTCGGCGCGGACGCGCGCGCGGTCGAGATCGCCGGCGCGCGCCATCCGGACGGCGCGGCGCACGGCTCGGGCTGCACGCACTCCTCGCTGCTCGCGGCGCAGCTCGCGCTCGGGCTCGACGCGCTCGCCGCCGCGCGCGTCGCGCGCGTTCTCGCCGGCGAGGCGGTCAGGGACGGGCTGCGCGACGTCGGTGGCGGCGCCGGGCCGGTCGACGTGCTCGGCCTGGCGCGAATCAGAGCCGCGCGCGGGGGTGCCGAAGCGGGCACCGACGCGGGCGCCGCCGGCCCGGCGGGCGAGTCGTAGTCGGGCTCTCCGCTGTTTGCCATAATCCGAAGACGATGCGGCTGCTGCGGATGAAGCCCGGTCACGGTGAGATCCTGCTCGCGGAGGGCGATATCGAGGTGGCCGAGGACGAGCGGCAGCTGATCGAGGCCTTTCGCCGCGAGCTCGACGCCGGCATGTGGGCGGCGGTCCCGAGCGAGCGCAGCGACGGTCGCCGCCGCGCCGAGCTCGTCAAGACGTTCGACGACGTGCCGCGCGACGCCGAGCGCGTGATCTTCTTCCCGCGCGCCGCCGGCGGCGCTCCGCGGACTCGCTGAGGCGCATGCCGCTCGCGCTGGGCACCGCGGCGCTCGTGCTCGTCGTGCTGCTGTGGGAGCTTTCGCGCACACGCGTGCTCGGCGTGCTCACGAGCACGCGTGATCGCGCCGCGGCCGCGGCGCTGCACGCGCGGACGCGTGCGCGCGACGCGTCGCAGGTCAGCTACGACCCGGGCCGCGAACGCCGCGCCGAGCAGCGCGCGCGCGAGCTGCTGCGCTCGTGCGTCGAGGCCGAGGACTGGGAGATGTACCGCGACCTCGGCTTCGTGCGCGTGTGGGGCGGGCTCGGCGAGCGCCGGCACGCCGCCGGTGCGTCCTACGCCTACCTCGTCTACCCGCACAGGCCGATCGTCGCGTACGTGCCGCAGACGGACGCTCTGCTCAACGAGTACTGCGTCGCGTTCCCCGACAACACGCGCCCGTACGGCAGCGCGCGGCTGCCGGACGCCGACGACGTGCTCGCGAAGTGGATGGCGCTGCACGCCGACGAGCGGCGGCTGATCGAGGAGGCCAACATGCACCTGCCCGGCCGCCAGCTCGACCCCGAGCAGATCCGCCGCGACCTCGCGCGGCTGAAGCGCTGGGAGCGCGAGCGCCAGGGCGGCGCGGCGCCGCGCGGCGGACATGCCGGCGGCGCTGCAACAGATATCGTGCGCGCCGCGTGAGCACGCAGACCGCCTTCGACGTAAAGCACCGCAGCCGCGCCCTGACCGAGGGGCCCGAGCGCGCGGCGGCGCGCGCGTACCTGCACGGGATCGGCTACTCGGCCGAGGATCTCGCGAAGCCGATCGTCGGCGTCGCGCACTCGTGGATCGAGACGATGCCGTGCAACTTCAACAACCGCGTGCTCGCGGCGAAGGTCAAGGAGGGCATCCGCGCGGCCGGCGGCACGCCGATGGAGCTGAACACGATCGCGATCTCCGACGGGATCACGATGGGCACGGCCGGGATGCGCGCGTCGCTCGTCTCACGCGAGCTGATCGCCGACTCGATCGAGCTCATCGCGAGCGCGCACGCGTTCGACGCGCTCGTGACGATCTCGGGCTGCGACAAGACGATCCCGGGGACCGTGATGGCGCTCGCGCGCCTGGACATCCCCGGTCTGATGCTCTACGGCGGCTCGATCAGGCCGGGCTGGTTCAAGGGCGTCGAGGTGACGATCCAGCAGGTCTTCGAGGCCGTCGGCGAGTTCGCGTCGGGCAAGATCACGGAGGCCGAGCTGCACGAGCTCGAGGAGGCCGCCTCGCCGGGCGCCGGCGCGTGCGGCGGGCAGTTCACGGCGAACACGATGGCGATGGCGTTCGAGGCGCTCGGCATCTCGCCGGCCGGCTCGGCGATGGTCCCGGCCGAGGACGGGCGCAAGCTGGCGGTCGCGAAGGAGTGCGGCGAACTGGTGATGGACGTGCTGCGCGCCGGCCGGCGCCCGAGCGACGTGATCACGAAGCCGGCGCTGCAGAACGCGATCGCGGCGGTCGCGACGAGCGGCGGCTCGACGAACGGCGTGCTGCACCTGCTCGCGGTCGCGCGCGAAATGGGCGTGCCGCTGACGATCGACGAGTTCGAGGCGATCTCCGAGCGCACGCCGCTGCTCTGCGACCTGCAGCCGGGCGGCCGCTACGCGGCGACCGACCTCTACGAGGCCGGCGGCGTTCCGCTCGTCCTGAAGCGCCTCGACGACGCGGGCATCCTCAACGCGGGCGCGGTGACGGTGACCGGGCGCACGATCGGCGAGCACGCGGCGGAGGCGCAGGAGACCGAGGGCCAGCCGGTCGTCAAGCCGCTCGATCAGCCGATCAAACCGACCGGCGGCTTCGCGATCCTGCGCGGCAACGTCGCGCCGGACGGCTGCGTCGTCAAGCTCTCGGGCCACGAGCGACGCAAACACACGGGCCCGGCGCGCGTGTTCGACGGCGAGGAGGCCGCGATGGCGGCCGTGCTCGCGCACGAGATCGAGGCCGGCGACGTCGTCGTGATCCGCGCCGAGGGTCCGGCCGGCGGCCCGGGCATGCGCGAGATGCTCGCCGTGACGGCCGCGATCGTCGGCGAGGGGCTCGGCGAGGAGGTCGCGCTGATCACCGACGGGCGCTTCTCCGGCGCGACGCACGGCTTCATGGTCGCGCACGTCGCGCCAGAGGCCGTCCGCGGCGGCCCGATCGCGGCGCTGCAGACGGGCGACGAGCTGACGATCGACGTCGACGCCGGTCGCCTCGACGTCGCGCTGTCCGACGAGGAGATCGCCGCGCGCGCCGCCGCCTACGAGCGCCCGCCGCGCGCCGACGAGCACATCGACGTCGCGATCCGCAAGTACGCGAAGCTGGTAGGCAGCGCCTCCGAAGGCGCCGTGGCCCTCTAAGGGCCTTCGTCCAGGAATTCCTCCAAGAGAGCGTTGAACGCCTCCGGGCGCTCGAGCATCGCCATGTGGCCGGTATCGCCGAAGACGACCTTGCGCGAGTTCGGGATCAGCTCGGCGAAGACGTCGGCGTCGTGGACGCTGATCAGGCGGTCGCGCTCGCCCCAGACGATCAGCGTCGGGCAGGCGATCTCGCGCAGGCGCTCGCGGATGTCGTAGTCGAGCACGGCTTCGAGCCCCTGCATGAAGCCGGGCTTGCCGGCGCCGCGGACCTGCTCGGCGGCGAGCCCGGCGTCGAGGCGGTCGGGGTGGCGCACGACGACGCCGAGCGCGGCCTCGCGCAGGCGCGCGCGCCGCACGACGACGTCGGACTTCGACGCGGTCCACGCGCCGGTCGCAAGCAGGATCCGCTCGAGCCGGCGCATCGCCGGCAGCACGGTGAGCGAGCCGCGGTGGTTGTAGGTGCGAGAGCCCGGCGGCCGAGACGAGCGCGAGGCGCTCGACGCGCTGCGGGAAGGAGATCGCAAGCTCGGCTGCGATGAAGCCGCCCATCGAGTTGCCGACGACCGCCGCGGCGTCGACGCCGAGCTCGTCGAGCAGGCGGTCGAGCGTGCGCGCGTAGCCCGAGATCGAGAGCGTCTGCGCGCGGCATCGGCGAGTGCCCGAAGCCGGGCAGGTCGAGCGTGATCACGCGGTGCTCGGCGGCGAACGCCGGCAGCTGCTCGAGCCAGTTCGGCCACGAGCCCGACAGGCCGTGCACGAAGACGAGCGGCTGCGACGCGTCGTCGGCGTCCTCGGGGCCGAGCTCGATCACGTTGACGGGCGAGCCGTCGACGTCGACCCAGCGCTGGTGCTCGCGCCAGTCGACGTCCTGCCAGCGCCGGCGCGCGGCGGCCTCGAACACTGCGCCCTCCTCCTCAGCGCCGGCCGGCGCCGCGGAACGATCTGGCTACGGTCATATGCGTGAATGTAGCGTGGCGTGCGCACGGCAGGGCGCGGGGGCGTTCGTGGCGAATTACGTGAGGTCATGAGCGCGAACAAGGGGGAGAGCGGCGCCGCGGCGTCCGGCGAGCGCCGGCAGCGCGCGCGCAGCGAGGCCTGGCGCGCGGCGATCGGCCTGCTGCTCGACGATCTCGTCCGCCGCGACGCGGCCGCGCGCACGCGGCGCGCGTACCTCGTCGACCTCGAGCAGTTCGCGCAGTGGGCGGCGGCGAAAGGGCAGGCGCCGGGCGACGTCTCGTCGAAGGCGGTGCGCCGCTACATCGCACATCTGTCACAGCGCGGCGCGGCGCCGAGCACGAGCGCGCGCAAGCTCGCGGCGCTGCGCGCGCTGTTCCCGAGCCAGCGCGAGCACGGCGAGATCGCCCAGAACCCGGCCGACCTCGTGTCGACGCCGCGCCGCTCATCGCACGCTGCCGCGCGTGCTGAGCGCGCGCGAGGCGGCCGAGCTGCTGCGACGGGATCCCCGGCGACGGTCCGCTCGAGCTGCGCGACCGCGCGATGTTCGAGCTCGCGTACGCCTGCGGGCTGCGCGCCGAGGAGCTCGTCTCGCTGCGCCTCGACGACGTCGACCACGACGACGAGCAGCTGCGGGTCGAGGGCAAGGGGCGTAAGACGCGCTTCGTGCCGGTCGGCGAGCCGGCGATGAGCGCGCTGCGCCGCTATCTCGACCGTGCTCGCGGCGCGCTCGCGGCGCCGCCGGCGTCGCCGGCAGCCGACCGCGGCAGCGCGCAAGCCGGGCTCGAGGCGCGCTCGCGCGAGGCGCTGTTCCTCTCGAAGACCGGGCGCGCGCTCGGCACGAGCGACGTGCGCCGGCGCCTGCGCGCGTGGACGGCGCGCGTGCAGGGCGCGAGCGCGGACGGAGCGGCCCGATCTCGCCGCACGCGCTGCGCCACAGCTTCGCGACGCACCTGCTCGACGGCGGCGCCGACCTGCGCAGCATCCAGGAGCTGCTCGGGCACGCGAGCGTGTCGAGCACCCAGATTTACACTCGGGTAGAGTCCGCCGACTCAAAAGCGCCTATGCGCGCAGCCACCCTCGGGCCTGATTACAAGGGGATAGGACCCTGGAGACGAACGTCAAACCGATCGAGCTGCGGGAACTGTGGCGTCGATACAAGTCCGACGGCGACAGCAAGCGCGCGCGAGCGGTTGGTCGTCGCCTACTCGCCGCTCGTCAAGTACGTGGCCGGGCGCACGGCGGCCGGGCTGCCGCCGCACGTCGAGGAGGCCGACCTGATCTCCTACGGCCTGGTCGGTCTGATCTCGGCGATCGAGCGCTTCGACCTGTCGCGCGACATCAAGTTCGAGACGTACGCGATCATGCGCATCAAGGGCGCGATCATCGACGAGCTGCGCTCGATGGACTGGGTGCCGCGCAGCGTGCGCGCGCGCGCGCGCGAAGTCGAGCGCGCGAACGCGAAGCTCGAGAACTCGCTGCAGCGCGCGCCGACCGACAAGGAGATCGCCGACGAGCTGGGCATCACCGTCGAGGAACTGAACGAGTCGCTGCTTGCGATCTCGCACTCCTCGATGGTCGCGCTCGACGAGCTGTGGAGCGTGTCGGACTCGAGCGGCGACCAGGTCTCGCTGATGGACACGATCGAGGACCCGAGCGCGCCCGACCCGGCGCGCGCGCTCGACGTCGGCGACCTGAAGGACCGGATCGCCGACTCGATCGCGAAGCTGCCCGAGCGCGAGAAGCTCGTGATCGCGCTCTACTACTACGAGAACCTGACCCTGCGCGAGATCGGCGAGGTGCTCGGCGTGACCGAGTCGCGCGTCTCGCAGATGCACACGAAGGCCGTCCTGCGCCTGCGCTCGCGCATGCAGGAGGAGTCCTTCGACGACTGAGCGGCGCGCCGTGGCTTTCGCGTAGGATCGCTGCGTGGGGCGGCGGGTACTGATCCTGGGGGCGGGCTTCGGCGGCCTCGAGCTGACGACGATGCTCTCGGACGCGCTCGGCGACGGCGTCGAGGTGACGCTGATCGACAAGGGCGACGCGTTCGTCTTCGGCTTCTCGAAGCTCGACGTGATGTTCGGCCGCGCGAACGCCGACGTCGGTGCGGCTGCCGTACGCGCGAGCTCGCGAAGCCCGGGGTGCGCTTCCTGCGTGAGACGATCGTCGCGATCGATCCCGAGGCACTGCGGCGGGTGACGACCGACGCCGGCACGCACGAGGCCGACGTGCTCGTCGTCGCGCTCGGCGCCGACTACGACTACGGACGCGACGCCGGGGCTGCCGAGGGCGGGCAACGAGTTCTACTCGGTCGCAGGCGCCGAACGCCTCGGCCGAGGTGCTGCCGACGTTCACGAGCGGCCGCGCGGTGATCGGCGTGTGCGGCGCGCCGTTCAAGTGCCCGCCGGCGCCGAGCGAGACGCGCGCTGCTGCTGCACGACTACCTGATCGGCGCGCGGTGTGCGCGAGCAGTGCGAGATCTCCTTCGTGATCCCGCTCGGCACGCCGGTACCGCCCTCGCCGGAGACCTCGAGCGCGCTGGTAGCGGCGTTCGCCGAGCGCGACATCGCGTTCATCCCGAGGACGTCGCGTCGCCTCGCTCGACGGCGCGCGCGGCGCGGTCGATGCTCGACGACGGTCAGCGAGCTGCCCTGCGACCTGTTCCTCGGCGTGCCGAAGCACCGCGCGCCCGAGGTCGTGATCGACGAGCGGCATGACCGAGGACGGCTACATCCCGGTCGACTCGGCCACGCTCGCAGACGCGCTTCCCGGGCGTCTACGCCATCGGCGACGTCGCGCACGGTCGGGCGTCCCGAAGGCCGGCGTGTTCGCCGAGGGCGCGGCGACGCATCGTCGGCGCAGACGCTGATCGCGCAGGCTGCGCGGCGGCGAGCGTCCGAACGCCGCATACGACGGGCCGCGGCACCGTGCTACATCGAGTTCGGCGCACGGGCGGGTCGGGCGCGTGGACGTCGACTTCCTCTCGGGCCCCGAGCCGACGCGGCGCCTTCCAGGCGCCGCGCGAGGCGCTCGTCGGCCGAGAAGCAGCGCTTCGGCTCGAGCCGCCGCGCGCGCTGGTTCGGGCTCTGAGCGCAACGACCGACGCCCCGGGACCTCCGGGGCGCGCGGTCGGGAGCAGCAAGTCGTCTGGCGCTCGCGCGCCGGAGCGCTACGTCGCTGTGATGTAGCCGCTCATGAAGCCCGCGTGCTGCATCGCCCAGCCGCCGGCGTCGGTGTCGCACGGGATGATGCAGAACCACTGGAAGCGGCCGGCTTCCTTGACCGTCAGCACGTAGGTGTGGATCCCCGGCTGGATCGTGATGTTCACGCCGATCTGCGGAGAGGTGATGCTGTGCGGCGATTGTCGGTGTTGTCGATCACGAGCTTCAGCGGCTGGCCGACGTGCACGGCGAATTCGGTCTGCGTGAACGCGTCGTGCTTCTTGCCGTCGGGGCCCGGCTTCGACGACGGGATGATCTTGAACGAGAGCGGCTTCAGCGCGGGCGCGCTCGACACGTTCGCGCTCGACACCGTCTGTGTGACCGCTTGGCGACCCACCACCGTGCCTTCGTGACGTTCGCCGCTCTGGATCAGCGCGATCGCCGACATCAGCACGGCGGCGAGGATCCCCGCGCCGGCGAGCCACTCGAGCACGACCTTGCCTTTGCGCTCGACGGCGTCGTCGAACTCGCGCTGGTCTCTTGCTTCTCTGTCCGGCCTCGGCTCTCGAACGTGGGCGCTCATCTGGCTCACCTGCCTGGTTTGGCGTTTCACTCGATCACGGCGAGCCTAAGCGGCCGCGTGACGGGCGGAAACTGGGTTTCACCACAGGCCGCTGCGTGGCTTCTACGGTCGGCGTCCGGCGGAGAACCCACGGCGGCGATCCGCGCGCGCCGGCTCTGGCGCGCGAGCGCGAACGGCGGTATGGTCATCGCACAGCTAAGAAGGAGATCGCATGCGATCCAACGGAGACCGCCCGCCGGCGGACCGGATTCGCAACGTCGCCCTCGTCGGCCATCGCGGGGCCGGCAAGACCTCGCTGCACGAGGCGCTGCTGTTCGAGGCCGGCGCGACCAGCCGGCTGGGCTCGGTGCCCGACGGCACGCACCGTGTCGGACTCCGACCCCGACGAGCAGGCGCGGCAGATGTCGATCTCGGCGTCGCTCAGCTCGTTCGAGTGGAGGGAGCGCAAGATCAACCTGCTCGACACGCCCGGCGAGCCGAGCTTCGTCGCCGACGCGCTCGGCGCGCTGCGCGTGTGCGAGTCGGCCGTGTTCGTCGTCAACGCGGTGATGGGCGTCGAGGTCTCCACGAGCCGCCTGTGGGCGCGGGCGGCCGAGCTCGACATCGCGCGGATGCTGTTCGTGAACATGCTCGACCGCGAGCGCGCCGACTTCTTCCGCACGCTCGAGCAGCTCAAGAAGCGCCTTCGGGCCGCACGTCGGTCGCGACCGAGATCCCGATCGGCTCCGAGCACGAGCATGCGAGGGCGTGATCGACCTCGTCGACATGAAGGCCTTCCGCCAGGACTCCGGCCGAGCGCGCGGGCTGGAGCGAGATCCCGATCCCCGACGCGCAGGCCGAGCTGCGCGCAGGAGTACCGCGAGAAGCTGATGGACGAGGTCTGCGAAGTCTCCGACGCGCTGATGGAGCGCTACCTGGAGGGCGAGGAGATCTCCCACCAGGAGATCGTCGACGCGCTCAAGGAGGGCACCAACCACGGCAAGATCTTCCCGGTCGTCTGCGGCGTCGCGACCGCGCAACCTCGGCACCTCGCGCCTGCTGGACGCGATCGTCGAGGACCTGCCCTCGCCGGTCAAGCACGGCGCGCTGCAGGTCGGCGAGATCGAGCTCGAGGCCCTCCGAGGACGGCGAGCTGTTCGCCTACGTCTTCAAGACGCGCGCCGATCCGTTCGCCGGGCGGATCAACCTGCTGCGCGTCTACCAGGGCGTGATGCCGGCCGACAGCCACGTGCTGAACACGCGCGCGCACGTCAAGGAGCGCATCGGGCAGCTGCGTGCGTGTTCGCCGGCAAGGAGGTCGCGCCACGTGCAGCGAGTTCGGCCCCGGGGACATCGGCGCCGTGGCGAAGCTCAAGGAGACGCGCGCGGGCGACTGGCTGGCCGCGCGCGACGAGCCGATCGAGATGCCGCGCCTGAAGCTGCCCGCGCCGGTGATGGCGTTCGCGATCGAGCCCAAGAGCAGGGGCGACGAGGAGAAGGTGTTCGCCTCGCTGCGCCGCCTGCAGGAGGAGGACCCCACGATCGACCTGCACCGCGACCAGCAGACCGGCGAGCAGATCGTCGCCGGGCTCTCGCAGGTGCACGTCGAAGTGATCGTCGACCGCCTGCGCGAGCGCTTCGGCGTCGAGGTCACGCTGAAGCCGCCGCGCGTGCCCTACCAGGAGACGATCCGCAGCGCGCGCCACGGCGCCACGGCCGCCACAAGAAGCAGTCCGGCGGCCGCGGCCAGTTCGGCGACTGCCACATCGAGATCGAGCCGCTGAACGACTGCCGAGACGGCGGTTCGAGTTCGTCGACGAGATCAAGGGCGGCGTGATCCCCAGCTCGTTCATCCCCGCCGTCGAGAAGGGCGTGCGCGAGGCGATGGACGCCGGCGTGCTCGCCGGCTACCCGGTCAAGGGCGTGCGCGTGCGCCTGTTCGACGGCGCCCACCACACGCGTCGACTCCTCGGAGATCGCGTTCAAGCTCGCCGGCATGCAGGCGATGAAGCAGGCGCTCGAGCAGGCCGACCCGGTGCTGCTCGAGCCGATCATGCTCGTCACGCTGTCGGTGCCCGAGGCCTGACGTCGGCGACGTGATCGGCGATCTCAACAGCCGCCGCGGGCGCCCCAGGGCATGGAGCCGGTGGGCACGATGACCGAGATCAGGGCCGAGGTGCCGATGGCCGAGATGCTCACCTACGCGCCCGACCTGCGCTCGATCACGGGCGGCCAGGGCGACTACACGCTCGAGTTCCTGCGCTACGAGGAGGTGCCCGACCATCTCGCGCAGAAGGTCGTCGAGCAGGCCACCGAGCGAGCGCGCGGCCACGCCACGCGTGAGCGCGACCGCGACGCGCCGTGCGCGCGCTCCGGCTACCCTCGGTTGATGGCAACACGGTCGATCGTCACCTCCCAGCCCGATGTCGACGTGCGACGTGTGCGAGCGGCGGCTGCTGCGCGGCGAGCAGCCGGAGGTGTTCCTCGGCGGCCGGCGAGCGTCGGATGGTGTGCGAGCTGTGCGCGCCGCGCGCCACGCACGAGGGCTGGCTGCGCGAGACCGAGCGAGCATCCGGTGAGCGCCGCTCCGCTGCGCCCGCGGCGCGGGCGCGGCCTGTTCGGCCGGCTGCGCTCAGGCGGGCAGGCCCGCGCGGCGCCGCGGCCGCAGGCGCGTCGAGCGAGCGGCCGCGCCGACGACGCGCGAGGCGCGCGTCTACGACGTCGCTCGACGACCCGTCGCCGAGGCGCCGCGCTCGCGCCGGCGCCGGAGCCAGCCGCGGCCGGTCCGCGCGCCCGGCGCGCCCGGCGAGGCGAGCCGCGTCCGAGCGCGTGCCGTCGAGCTCGCTGCCGGCGTCGACGCAGGCGGTCGGCTGCCGAGCGCGCGATCGAGGTGTTCAACGCGGGCGAGCATCCCGCGCGCGTCGCCGGCGTCGCGCGCTCGCTGGGCGCCCCGGCGTGAGCGTCCGCCCCGACGAGGACGTCGCGCAGCCTCGTGTCGATCGTGGTCGCCTGGGAGCTGTGCTGGTATCGCTACGAGGTCGATCTCGACGACTGAGCGACGCCGGCGTGCGGCTGCTCGCCCAGGGCACCGAGCTCGCCGAGCTCGCGCGCGAGGATCGGCTCGCGAACGCGCTCGCCGACGAGCGCGGCGCGCTCGCGCTGCCTGAGCGCGTCCTGCCCGCCCCGGCCGACCGGCGCGCCAGCCGGCCGCCACACGCTCGCGCGACGCCGGCTTCGCTGCAGATCCTTGCTATCCGGCGGGCCGGGCAGTAACATCGTGCCGCGATGATCTACTGCGTGGTACCGAAGCCGCTGGCCGATGAGCTCTACCCGAAGCTCGTCGAGCACTACGAGGACGAGGAGAACGTGACGGTGATCGTCGACCGGCGCGAGTTCGACCGGCGCGCCCGCCGCGGCGCTCCTCGGCGAGCGCCGCCGGCGAGTACGCGCAGCGGCGCGTCGTGCGCGACCGCCGCCGGGCGCGCGTCCCCGGCGATCTCCCGCCGCTGGCGCGCGCTCCTGAGCCGCGCCGTCTAGCCGTCGCGCGGATCCGTCTGCCTGACCCGCCGCGATACTTCGCTGCGATGAAGGTGATCGTGCACGTCGACGGCGGCGCGCGCGGCAACCCGGGGCCGGCGGCGGCGGCCTGCGTGATCGCGCTCGCCCGACGGCGAGGTGCTGGGCGAGCACCCGAGCTGCTCGGTCGCGCCACGAACAACGTCGCCGAGTACCGCGCGCTGCTGCTCGGCCTGCGCCGCGCGCGCGAGCTCGGCGCGAGCGAGGTCGAGGTGGTCGGCGACTCCGAGCTGATCGCCAAGCAGGTGCAGGGCCTCTACAAGGTCAAGCACGAGGCGATGCGCCGCTGCACCGCGAGGCCATGGCCGCGCTGCGCGGGTTCGAGCGCTGGTCGATCCGGACCGTGCCGCGCGCGCAGAACGCGCGACGCCGACGCGCTCGTCAACGCCGCGCTCGACGGCGACAGCGCGAGCGCCAGCCGGCTCCTGAGCGCGCTGTCTCAGTGCAGCGGCTGCGCTGAGCTGGCGATCGCGAGCATCTGCGCGTTTGAGAGTTCCTCGAGCAGCGTGTTGGTCAGCCAGTAGAGGACATCGTGCCCTGAGCGCCAGCCGATCACGTGGATGTGCGAGCCGTCGTCGACGAGCCTGTAGGTGCGGCCGCCGATCTTACCTGCTGGTGCGCGCGTGCGCGAACAGCGGCGGGTTCAGCCAGTCGGTGCCCTCGAAGTCGTAGTAGCCGCCGAGCGTGTTCTGCTGCCAGACGACGACGTAGGCGTGGTGGAGGTTGCCCTGCTGGTCGCGCGAGCGTCGTAGGCGCGCGCCGTCTGCTGTTCGGCCGGGCCGGTCTGCAGCGACGGGTAGAGCACCGGGAAGGGCACGCTCAGCGGCGGCTTCGCCGACTTCGCTTTCGCCCGTCGACGGCGATCGGGTCGAGGTCCGAGCGACGCGGCCGACGGCGTCGAGGCGCCGTGCGCGTGGTGATGGCCGTGGCTCGCGTGCGCGACGGCGGCGCCGGTTCGGTGACCACTGTTCCTGCGCCGTGCAGGAACGTCCTCGAGCGTCGCGTGCTCGAGCTCCGGGGTGGTGGTCACGTAGGAGCCGCCGTTGAGCTGGTAGTCGACGTTCGTCGGTTCGGAACTTGACCTGGCGCAGCGGCTTGGTCTGCGAGAAGGCGATCAGCTTCGCCAGCTCGATCAGCTCGCTCGCCGACGGTGGAAGGTCGTGCTGATCGCGTGCCCGACCGCCTTGGCGACGTGTCGATCTGGCCGAGCACGTTGTCGGGCGAGATCTGCTCGCGCAGGTCGCGCAGGAAGTCCTGCTGGCGCGCGACGCGCACGAAGTCCGAGTCGGTGTGGCGGTAGCGCACGTAGTCGAGCGCGTTTTCGTAGCAGAGCTTCTGGTAGCCGGGCTGCAGGTTGATGCTCGTGTAGTCGGTTTCGGTCGATCCGACGTTCTCGTTGTAGTAGCGGTGGTCGACGTTCACATAGGCGCAGCCGAGCGTGTCGACGACCTTGATGAAGCCCGCGAAGTTGACGTCGACGATGCCGTTGAGCTTCAGTCCCGGGAAGACTTCGCGCTCGATCGTTTCCGCCGCGAGCACCATCGCCGCCTTTCGTGCCGCCGAGCTTGCTGCCGATCGTGTAGGCGGCGTTGATCTTTTCCTTGCGGGTAGCTACGCGCCGCTTGCGGCTGTTGATGTTGACCATCAGGTCGCGCGGGATCGACAGCACCGAGGTCTGGCCCTGTTCGGGGTCGAAGCGGACGAGCAGGATCGTGTCGCTGTGCGGCGGGTCCATGCGGTCGTCGGTGTCCTTCGAGCCCGCGCGCCGGTCCGAGCCGAGGATCAGGAACGTCTGCGGGCCGCCGTTGTATTCGGCGTGATCAACGCCCTTCGGGCGCGTTGATCTGGTTGAGCTTCGGGAAGACCTCTGCGGCGATGCTGCTCGATCTTGTTCAGCGCCACCGTGGCCGTCGCGCCGCCGCTGAGCAGCACGATCAGCAGCGCGGCGAGCAAGAAGCGCTTCCACATGCCCCACCGCGGCGACGGCGGGCGCTCGTCGTCCATCGGTTGTCGACGCGCTAGCCGCTCATACGGCCGAGCGGACATGCGCCGCCCGCCGTGGCATGCACGCCCGCCAAGCGTACCGGGGCGCCCGGCTGTCCGCGCAAGCCTAGCGGCGTTCCCGCATCGGCATCGGCGTGCCCGCGCCGGCCGGCGAGGTACGCTCGCTGCGCGTGCTCAGCCCCCGAAACCGCGAGCTGCTGGGCCTCGATCCCGCCGCGCTGCTCGTGACGGCCGGCTTCACGGCGATCTTCATCCAGGCGGAGAACAACTCGCCCGGCGCCTCGACCAACCTCACGCTCAACCACGCCTCGAGCGTCTCGCTGACCTACGGCGCGCTGTTCCTGGCGCTGTGCGTCGCCGGCCACCTGGTGATCCGCTTCGCGCTGCCCGTACGCCGACCCGTACCTGTTCCCGCTCGCCGCCGTGCTCGCGAGCGTCGGGATCGTGATGGTCTACCGCATCGAACCGACGCTCGCGCGCCAGCAGGCGCAGTGGATGGTGCTCGGGCTGGTGCTGTTCGCGGCGACGATCCTCGCGCTGCGCCGGCGCGGCGTGGGCGTGCTCGAGCGCTACCGCTACACGATCGCCGCGATCGGCGATCGGCATGACGTGCTGCCGCGGCTGCCGGGCATCGGCGAGCAGGTCAACGGCGCCTACCTCGACATCCACGTCGGCAGCGTCTCCTTCCAGCCGGCCGAGCTCGCGAAGGTCGCGATCGTGATCTTCCTCGCCAGCTACCTGCACGACAACCGCCAGATCGCTCGTCACCGCCGGGCGGCGCGTGCTCGGGCTGACGATCCCGCCGATGAAGCAGTTCGGCCCGATGCTGATCGTCTGGGGCGCCGCGATGGCGACGCTGCTGCTCACGCGCGAGCTCGGCACCTCGCTGATGTTCTACGGCGCCTTCCTCGCGCTGCTGTACGTCGCCACCGGGCGCTTCTCGTTCCCGCTCATCGGCCTCGTGCTGTTCGCGCTCGGCGCGTGGTTCGTGGCGGCGCACGTCAGCCACGTGCACGCGCGCGTGCTCGCCTGGGAACACCCCTTCGACCCGGCGCTCTACAACCGCCCGGTCGGCGGCAGCTACCAGCTCGCGCAGTCGCTGTTCGCGCAGGCCGACGGCGGCCTGCTCGGGCACGGGCTTCGACCAGTCGCTGCTGCGCCTGCCGCACCAGCGGCGGCCGATCCTGCCGGTGCCCGAAAGCGACACGATCTACGCCGTCATCGTCAACGAGCTCGGCCTCGCCGGCGCCGCCGGGCTGCTGCTCGTCTACCTGCTGTTCGTCGCGCGCGGCCTGAAGACGGCCGTGCTCGCGCGCGACTCCTTCTCCAAGCTGCTCGCGACCGGCCTGTCGTTCGTCGTCGCGATGCAGGTGTTCGTGATCGTCGGCGGCGTCACGCGCGTGATCCCGCTGACCGGCGTCACGCTGCCGTTCGTCGCCTACGGCGGCTCCTCGGTGGTCATGAACTTCGTGCTGCTGGCGCTGCTGCTGGTGATCTCCGACCGCGCGCGGCGGCCCTATCGAGCGCGGCGCGGCGCGCGCCTGAGCGCGCGCCGGCTCGGCGAGCCGTCGAGCGGGCTCAGTCGGCAGCGGCGCAGGTGACTGCGGAGCCGTCGAAGACCTGTCGCGCAGATGCTGACCTCGACGATCGCCTGCGCGACGCCACGCGCATGCTGCTGCGCGCGCCGCGCGCCCGCCGCGCACAGCCGCTACCGCGGCGCTAGGCGACGCCCGCTCGGCGCCGAGCGGTTCTGCTCGCCGGCGGGCCTGCACCGGCGGCCCTGGCTCGAGCGCCTGCGCCGCGCGCTCGCCGAGGACCTGTTCGTGCTGCACTACCAGCCGATCGTCTCGCTCGCGCGACGGGCGCGTCTCCCACTACGAGGCGCTGGTGCGCCTGGCCGACGAGCCCGACGGCGAGTCTGGTCGCGCCGGGCAGGTTCCTGCCGGCCGCCGAGCGCTACGGGCTGATCCGCGAGATCGACCGGATGGTGCTCGACAAGGTCGCCGCGCTGCTCGGGCGGCGACGCCGGCGAGCCGACGATCGCGCGGCATCGCCGTGAACCTGTCGGCGCTGTCGGTCACCGACCGCGCGCATGCTCGCCCACATCGAGCGCGCGCTCGAGCGCGCACGGCGTCGACCCCGCGCGGCTCGTGATCGAGGTCACCGAGACCGCGGCGATCTCCGACATGGACGCGCGCGAGGCCTTCTGCGCGGGCGTGCAGGCGCTCGGCTGCGCGGTCGCGCTCGACGACTTCGGCGCGGGCTTCGGCTCCTTCCAGTACCTCAAGCACCTGCCTTCCGCTACCTGAAGATCGACGGCGACTTCATCCGCGGGCTGCCGGACTCGCCGAACGACCAGCTCGTCGTCAAGGCGCTCGTCGGGCTGGTCGCGCGGCATGGGCAGGCAGACGATCGCCGAGTTCGTCGGCGACGAGCGCGACGATCGAGCTGCTGCGCGAGCTACGGCGTGGACTACGCGCAGGGCTTCGAGGTCGGCCGCCCGCAGCCGGCTCGCGCCGCGGCGCTCGCCGGGTGAGTCGCCGCCGCGCTGCTAGCTGCGGCTGGGGGAACTGCGCTGCGCATCGCCGCGTCCCACGCCCGGTCTGGGAGCAGGCGGCGGGTCGCGATCATGAGCTTGGCCGAGGGCGTGATCTTGATGCGCGGCGGGCGCGGCGCCTGCGCGTGAGCGCCCGCTCGATCACCTTCGCGACGCGATCCGGGCCGCCGCCGAGCAGCGCATCGGGCCTTCGTAGGCGCCCTTGGTGATCGCGCCGACGGTGGCGTTGAACTGCGCGTAGGGATCCTCGCCTCGGCCGGCCGTGTCGTCGGTTCTGCGCCATGCTCGCGTCGCCGCCTCGCCGAACTCGGTCGTGATCAGGCCCGGCTCGAGCAGGATCACGTCGATGCCGAAGCCGCGCAGCTCGAAGCGCAGCGCGTCGGAGATCGCCTCGAGCGCGTGCTTGGTCGCGTGGTAGTGGCCGCGCCGGGGAACGACAGCCGCCCGCCCATCGAGCCGACGTTGACGATCTTGCCCCAGCGCTGCGCGCGCATCTTCGGCAGCACGAGCTGGGTGAGCGCACGAGCCCGAACACGTTCGTCTCGAACTGGCGGCGGACGGCCTCGAGCGGGACCGTCTCGATCGCCCCGCTCTGGCTGTAGCCGGCGTTGTTGATCAGCACCCCGACCGCGCCCTCGGCCTGCTCGACCGCCTCGACGGCCGCGCGCATCGACTGCTCGTCGGTGACGTCGAGCGCGAGCGTCTCGCAGCCGGCGTCGCTTCAGGTCCGCGATCGACTCGGGCCGGCGCGCCGTCGCGTACACCTGCCAGCCCGCGCGCGGCAGCCGCAGCGCGGTCGCGCGGCCGATGCCCGAGGAGCAGCCGGTGATCAGCACCGCCTTGGAGGGCTCGGGCATCGCGCGCAGCATATGGCGTTCGCCTCGCTCGCGTGCGACGCCGGCGCCGCGGCGCGGATCCGCGCTGCGCCGCGGTCGTCTATGGTGGGCGCCCGATGCGCGCCGTCACGTTCCAGGCTCCCGGCGAGGTGCTCGTGCAGGAGGTCCCCGAGCCCGAGCTCGCAGCATCCCGACGGACGCGATCGTGCGCGTCGAGGCGAGCGGCATCTGCGGCTCGGACCTGCACATCTACCACGGCCGCGTGCCGGTCGAGCCCGGCTTCACGATCGGCCACGAGTTCGTCGGCACGGTGCTCGCCGTCGGCGACGAGGTCGAGCGCGTCGCCGTCGGCGACCGCGTGCTCGGCTGCTTCCACACCGCCTGCGGCACGTGCTTCTGCTGCATCCGCGGCGACTATCCACCGCTGCGTGCTCGGGCGCACGTTCGGCCACGGCGCGAAGCTCGGCGATCTGCAGGGCGCGCAGGCCGAGCGCTGCTCGTGCCGCACGCCGAACCTGACGCTGCGGCGGTGCCCGAGGGGATGTCCGCCGACGTCGCGCTGTTCGCCGGCGACGTGATGGGCACCGGCTACCACGCGGTCGCCCATGCGGGCATGCGCGCCGGGAGACACCGTCGGCCGTGCTCGGCCTCGGGCCGGTGGGGCTGTGCGCCGTGCAGGCCGCGCGCGCCTCGGCGCGACGCAGGTGTTCGCGATCGACACCGTCGCCCAGCGCCTGGCGATGGCCGAGACGTTCGGCGCGCACGCCCGTCCACCTGAGCGAGGAGGAGCCCAAGCGCGGTCGTGCGCGCCGCGACCGAGGGCCGCGGCGTCGACGTCGTGCGTCGACGCGGTCGGCGACCCGCGGCGCGCTCGAGCTCGCGGTCAGCCTGGACGCGCAAGCGCGGGCACGATCTCGGCGATCGGCGCCTACGCCGGGCGCGGCGAGGTGCCACATGGGCCTGGCTGGCTCAAGGGCGCTCACGATGCGCACGGGCCTCGCGAACGTGATCGCCCACGTCGATCGCGTGCTCGCGATGATGGCGGCGGGCCTGCTCGACCCGGCGCCGCTCGTCACCCACCACATGAGCCTCGAGCGACGCCGCCGAGGCGTACGCGCTGTACGACCGGCGCGAGGCGCTGAAGATCGTGCTGCAGCCGTAGACCGTAGACTCTCAGAGAGCGGAGCCGCCATGACCACCGCCGCCGACACGACCGCCGCCCTCCCCGACGCGCTCGGCGCCGCCGCGCGCGATTTCTCCCAGCCCACAGCGCTGCTGATCGGCGCAGAGCGCCTCGAGGCGGCCGACGGGCGCACGTTCGCCACGCTCGACCCGCCACCGGACGCGAGATCGCCCAGGTCGCGCCACGGCCGGCGCCGAGGATGTCGACGCGCGCCGTCGGCGCCGCGCGCGCGGCGTTCGCGGACGGGCCGTGGGCGTCGATGCCCGCGGCCGGGCGCGAGCGCGCTGATGCTCGCGCTCGCCGGGCGCGATCGAGGAGCACGCCGAGGAGCTCGCCCAGATCGAGTCGCTCGACAACGGCAAGCCGGTCAAGCTCGCCCAGTATCGTCGACGTGCGCCGGGACGGTCGCGCACCTGCGCTACTTCGCCGGCTGGCCGACGAAGATCGAGGGCGGCGTGCTGCCGGTCAGCGCGCCCGAACATGCTCTGCTACACGCGCCGCGAGCCGGTCGGCGTGTGCGCGCAGATCATCCCGTGGAACTTCCCGCTGCTGATGGCCGCCTGGAAGCTCGGCCCGGCGCTCGCCGCCGGCTGCACGATCGTGCTGAAGCCGGCCGAGCAGACGCCGCTGAGCGCGCTGCGCCTCGGCGAGCTCGCGCTCGAGGTCGGGCTTCCCGCCGGGCGTGCTCAACGTGCTCACCGGCGACGGCGCGACCGGCGCGGCGCTCGTCGATCACCCGGGCGTCGACAAGATCGCCTTCACCGGCTCGACCGAGGTCGGGCGCGAGATCGGCGCCAAGGCCGGGCGCGCGCTCAAGCGCGTGACGCTCGAGCTCGGCGGCAAGTCGCCGAACATGATCCTCCCCGACGCCGACATCGAGGCGGCCGTCGAAGGGCTCCTTTCAGGCGATCTACTTCAACTCGGGCCAGGCCTGCAACGCCGGCTCGCGCCTGTTCGTCCGGCGCGAGCGCTTCGACGAGGTGTGAGCGCGCTGGCCGACGCGGCCGAACGCGACGCGGCTCGGCGCCGGGCCTCGACCCGCGAGACCCAGCTCGGGCCGCTCGTCTCGGCCGAGCAGCGCGACCGCGTGATGTCCTACATCGAGTCCGGCCGCGAGCGAGGGCGCCGAGCTGCTCGCCGGCGGCGAGGCGGCGCTCGAGCGACAGCGGCGGCTAGTTCGTCGCGCCGACGCTGTTCAGCGCGACCTCCGACGAGCTGCGGATCACGCGCGAGGAGATCTTCGGCCCGGTGCTCGTCGCCTCGCCCTACGACACGCTCGAGGAGGTCGCCGCGCGCGCGAACGACAACGAGTACGGGCTGGCCGCCGGCGTGTGGACGCGCGACGTCGGCAACGCCCACCGCCTGGCGGCGATGCTGCGCGCCGGCTCGGTCTACATCAACCCCTGGGGCGTCGTCGATCCGGCGGCGCCGTTCGGCGGCTTCAAGGCCTCGGGCATCGGCCGCGAGCACGGCCACGAGGGCCTCGACGCATACCTGGAGACGAAGACAGTCTGGACGGCGTTGTGAGCGCCCGCGGCGTGAGCCCTGCGGCGTGAGCGTCGCCGCCGGGGGCGAGCTCGGCTTTGCTCGCACGCGCGCCTGAGCAGTGGGCGCCGCTGCTCGGTAGCGTGCTCGCGCTGCTGCTCGTCGCGGCGACCGCCGAGATCGTCCTCGACGGCGCGCTCGGGCACTCGCCGCTGATCCCGAAATCGCCGCACGATCGCCGGCTGGCTCGCAGGGCATCGGCGAGCGGCTGGGCTATCGCGTCTTCCTGATCGCGCTGCTCGCCTTCACGGGCGCCTACGCCGGCTGCTCGCGCTGGCGCGCCGCTCGCGGCGCGCGCGATCTCCAAACGCGTGGCGATCATCCTCGTCGCGGCGCTGCACGCGATCGTGTTCGTCGGGCCGATCCTGCTCTCGACCGACGTCTTCAGCTACATCGCCTACGCGCGCATGGGCGTGGAGCACGGGCTCAACCCGTACCTGCACGGCCCGATCGCGATCGCGCACGATCCGGTCTACCCCTACGTCGGGCAGGACTGGAAGCACGTCGCCACCGCGTACGGGCCGCTCTACACGCTGCTGTCCTACCCGCTCGCGCCGCTCGGCGTGAAGGGCGCGCTGTGGGGGATGAAGGTCGAGGCGCTGCTCGCGAGCGTCGGCACGCTCGCGCTCACCTGGCGCTGCGCGCGCGTGCGCGGGCTGAACCCGGTGATGGCCCTGCTGGTCGTCGGCGCCAACCCGCTGTACGTCATCTACGGGCTGGGCGGCGCCCACAACGACCTGATCATGCTGCTGCTGATGATGGCCGCCGTGAGCCTCACGTTCGCCGGGCAGGGACGCCGCCGGCGGCGGCGCCGCGGTCGTGGCGGGCGCGCTCGTCAAGGCGACGCGTCGCGGTGCTGCTGCCGTTCATGATCCTCGCGCAGGCGCAGCTGCGCGCCGATGCTCGGCGCGCTCGGCCGCGCTCGCGCGTCGGCGCGCTGGTCGGCTACGCCGCGTTCGGCATACACGGCATCAACGTCGTCGCCGCGCTCAACCGCGACGCCGCGTTCGTCTCGACCGACAGCTTCGCCGACCGAGATCGCGCACCTGTTCGGCAAGCCCGGCGTGTTCCCGGTCGACCACGACCTGCTGAAGGCGGCGCTCGTGCTGATCGTCGCTGCACCTGCTGTGGCGCACCTGGCGCGGCTACGACTGGGTCGCGGCCTCGGGCTGGACGCTGCTGGCGATCTCGGTCACGAGCACCTGGCTGCTGGCCTGGTACATCCTGTGGCCGCTGCCGCTCGCGGTCGTCGCGCGCGACCGCCGCCTGCTCGTCGGCGACGCTGTTCGTCCAGGCGCTGTTCATCGTCCACCAGATCTCGCCGCTGTTCGCGCCGGTGCAATGAGCGAGGCCTCGACACCGCGTCGGCGCGATCGGTCTGGGAGCGGCTGCCCGCGTGGCTGCGCCCGCGCGCGGTCGAGCGGCCGCGGTCGGGGCGCACGCGGCTCGTCGAGACGACGCTGCTGGTGCTCGCCGGCCTGCTGCTCGCGATCGCCACCGTCAACGACGTCGTCCGCCAGACCCACGTCAACCAGCGCCTGATCGCCGACCTGCGCACGTGGCGCGCCTACACCGGCCACGACTACCACAACCTCTCGATCGAACAGGAGCTGCTCGGCGAACACGAGCCGACGCGAGGTCGTCTGCGGCAACACGAGCCCCGGGGCCGCCGAAAGCGCGATCCAGCTGTGCCTGCGATCTGCGGGGCCGGTGGTGCGACGGGCGGCGCACGGTCCACGGCGGCTGGTACCTGCCGCCGAAGGCCGAAGACCTGCGCGCGCGATCGCTACGGCTGCTTCGGGCCCGCCGTCGGGGGCAAGTCGTGCCCGCGATGAGCGCCGCCGCGGCAGTGCTCGCCGCCGCGGCGGCCGCGCGCCGCGCGACGAGCGCGCGCTGCTGCCGCGTGGTGGCCGCTCGCGGCGCTGACGCGTGCTCGCGGCGGCGCTGCGCTTCTCGACGCTCGGCCTGCAGAGCCTCTGGTACGACGAGGCCTTCACGCCCGTGCACGTGCTCCACGCGGGCCTCGGCGCGACGCTGCACGCGGTCGTCCACACCGAGAACACGCCGCCGCTGTGGTACGTGCTCGAGTGGGCGATCTCGCGCGTGCTCGGCACCGGCGCGGTCGCGCTGCGCCTGCTCTCGGCGCTCGCCGGGGTCGCGACCGTGCCGGTCGCGTGGGCGATCGGGCGCGAGCTCGTCCGGCCGCCGCGCCGCGCTCGCGTCGCGCGGCGCTCGTCGCCGTCAACCCGCTGTTCGTGTGGTACTCGCAGGAGGCGCGCGCGTATGCGCTGTTCGTGCTGCTCGCGGCGCTGGCGATGCTGTGCTTCCTGCGCGCCGAGCGCGAGCCGACGCCGCGGCGCGCCTCGCGGCGTTCGCGCTCAGCGGCGTCGCTGGCGCTGCTCACCCACTACTTCGCCGTGTTCCTGCTCGTGCCGATGGCGCTGTGGCTGCTGCGCGCGACCGCGATCGCCGCCGCGCGGCGCTGCCGGCGATCGGCGGCGCTCGCGGTCGTGGGCCTGGCGCTGCTGCCGCTGATCTCCGCCCAGGGCGGCCACGGCACGCAGTGGATCGGCCGCTGGGCGCTGTCGAGCCGCCTGCAGGCGATCCCGCAGTACTACCTCACGGGCTACTCGGCGCGCCGCTCGGCCATGGCGTCGAGCTGCTGGTGGCGCTGCCGATCCTCGCCGGCGTCGGGCTTCGGCCTCTGGCGCGGTGCTCGACGCCGCGCGAGGAGCGCGGCGCGCTGATCGCGCTGGCGATCGCCGCGGGCGGGATCCTGCTGCCGATCGTGCTCGTCGCCTTCGGCGCCGACTATCTGGCGCCGCGCAACCTCGTCGCCGCGATGATCCCGCGTGACGCGCGCTGATCGCGGTCGTCGTCGGCGCTCGCCGAGCACCGGGCGCGCGGGCCTGGCGCTCGGCGCGGCGTGATCGCGCTCGCGTTCCTCGCGATCACGCATCGACGTCGACCTCAGCCCGCGCCTGCAGCGCGGCAACTGGCGCGGCGTCGCCGAGGTCGCTCGGCGCGCGGCGCACCGGCCGGCGCGCGCGATCACGACCGTCGAGCTCGGCGCGGCGCCGCTCGAGTACTACCTGCCGCCGCTGCACAACCTCCCGCGCGGCGCGTCGGCTACGCTGAGCGAGATCGACGAGACCGGCTACGCGCCGCTGCGCCGGGCGCCGGCAGCCCGCCGGCGCCGGGCTTTCGCCTGCTCGACCGCCTCGACGTCGACGGGCTGATCGTCTACCGCTTCGTCTCGCCGGTGCCGCGCGCGGTCTCCGAGGCGACGCTGCGCCGCCACGTGATCACGCTCGCCCACCCGGAGGTGCTCGGTGCCTCGCGGCACACCGTCGCCGGTGCGCTCCGATGACACGGGCGCATGTCGTCACGTCAAAAGGATCTAGCTTTCCGGCATGGAATCGTCGACCATGGAGACCCACAGCGCGGCGGAGGCGGCGCTGGAGCTCGCCTGCGAGCGCCTGCTCTCGCTGCAGGACGCGCGGGCTTCTGGCAGGGCGAGCTGCAGACGAACGTGACGATGGACGCCGAGGACATGCTCCTGCGGGAGTTTCTGGGCGTCCGCAAAGCGAGGACGAGACCGCGCGCTCGGCGGCGTGGATCCGCTCCCAGCAGCGCGCCGACGGCACGTGGGCGAACTTCCACGGCGGCCCGGGTGAGCTCTCGACGACGATCGAGGCCTACTGCGCGCTGCGCCTCGCGGGCGACTCGCCCGAGGAGCCGCACATGCGCGCGGCGCGCGACTTCATCCGCGCGAACGGCGGG
>CAVTBW010000004.1:0-1037943 GCA_963733115.1 uncultured Solirubrobacteraceae bacterium
CCGGCGAGCCGGGCAGGCATGCATCGGACCGGAGCAGCGTTTCTCGCGCTCATCGCACTGCTGGTGGCTGGCGCAACGACGGCCGCCACGGCATCGGCGAAGAAGCTCGTCCTGAGTGAAGACGGCGTCGCGCTCGCGCCGGGCGCCAGCTTCGAAATCTACGGCGCGAACGCTCTCAGCGTTACGACTCCGCCGGACGGTGAAGTCGAATGTGAGGAGTTCCACGAAACCGGCATCGAAGTCAGCGTTAGCACGAACTCGGCCTCGAAGGATCAACTTCAGCTCACCCGGCTGTTCGGCGCCGACTTCGGACCCTGCCGTAGCTTCACCGGCAATGCCGAGGTGTCGTTCTCGCTCGCGGGGCCGCTGAAGGTCGGCGCCAACGGCAAAGCGAGCACCGGGCCCGTCGGGCTGCGGATCGAGTACGAACACCTCACCTACCTGAACCGCCACGGCGAAGAAGTGCGGTATCTGGGTGTCGAATGCATCTACACGAACAAGACGCTGAAGGGGACCAACGCCGCCACGACCACCCCGCACGAGCTCGGAGTCGAGCTGGAAGGCGATTTCGCGCTCGACGCCTCGCAGAGCAGCGAAAACGCCAAACGCATCTGTCCGAGGAAAGCCGAAGTCGCGCTCTCGCTCGGCTCGGACCAGTCTGAAACGGGGGTCGTCGAAGAGCAGGTGGTCGGCTGAGCGCGGGGCTGCGCGACGGCGGCGAACGAAGACATGTCATCGGGTATCGAGCCGAAGCCGACGTAGTCCGGTTTGACGTTGACCCCGGGCGAGAGCCGACGATCGAGGGGGTTGTGATGCGTGTTGGTGGCACGACGGCACTCGCTTTCGCAGCGGGTGCTGCGCTCGCCGCTGGTGGCGCCGCTTGGGCGAGTGTTCCCAGCCAGGGCGGCACGATCCACGGCTGCTTCAAGGACAAGAACGGCGCGGTTCGGGTGGTCGATGCCGAACGAGGCGTTGCGTGCGGCGCGAAGGAAACGTCGCTGTCGTGGAGCCAGTCCGGGCAGCAGGGGCCGCAGGGACTGCAAGGACCACAGGGACCACAAGGACCACAGGGACCACAAGGACCGCAGGGACCGGCCGGTGCCGGTGACACGATCGGCAACGCGCTCGACGTCCACCAGGGCACCAAGGAAACGCTCCTGTCGGTGCCCGGAGTGCTCGAACTCCAACTGTCTTGCGGCGTGGGTGGTGGGTCCGGCTTCTCTGTCGCGATCGTCAATACGTCCGGGGCCTATCTGTACTCCAGCTTCTTCGACAGGCCTCCCGGCACAGAGTTCCTCGGGGCATTGCCGTCGAGCTACTCGATCACGTGGTTGGAAGGTCTACCGCTCAAGGTCGCGTTTGTCCCACCCGACAACGGCGCCGACCCGATCCTCATCCATGTCGGGGGCGGCGCGAAGGTTGTCGAGGTGTACGCAGACGCAGTGTTCGGCACCTATGTCGGCGAGAACACGTGGCGTGACGAAGACTGCCATGCCTTCGCACAGGCAACGGTGACGGGATAGGCCCGCTCCGAGACCAAATAGATGCGGCGGGTGGGATTCGAACCCACACACCCTTTCGGACAGGGCCTTTTGAGGGCCCCGCGTCTACCGTTCCGCCACCGCCGCAACGTGGTCGAAGCTGGCGAGGAGAGCCCGACTCAGGCGGGATGCGGCGGCGCGGAGGCGAACACGTCCGGCCCGGCCGACGGGTCGCGGCGCTCGAGCTCGACGTTCCAGCCCTGCTTGAAGCCGCGCATCGCAAACGCGACGAGCAGGATCTGCACGGGGACGATCAGCAGCGTCAGCACGCCGAGCAGCCCGGCGTTCAGCTCGGGCTGCGCGAAGCCGGACTTGTCGCGCGCGAACCAGCCCGGGCCGGCGACGAGCGCGAAGATCAGCAGGAGCACTGCGAGCACCGCCGCGACAGGCAGCACGCCGCGGTTCCAGCGCAGCGCGAAGAACGCGAGCGTCAGGTAGATCAGCACGTAGGCGATCTGCGACCGGGATCGGCGGCCTCGAGCACGCTCCAGCCGCCGACGGTCACGATCAGCACGAGCGCAGCGCTCGCGAGCAGCAGCAGCACGACCGTCGCGCGCGTCGCCTGCACGATCGGCTTGTCGCGGTTGGGGTGCGTGATCGTCACGCCGGCCGACGGGCGGTCGTCCGGCTGGTGCCCGGAAGCCGAGGACATAGCGCCCTCAACCATACAATCTGGCGTCGGCGCAAGCGTGCGGGCGTGGTGGAACTGGTAGACACGCCGGCCTTAGGAGCCGGTGGGCGCTAGCCCGTGGGGGTTCGAGTCCCTCCGCCTGCATTGCCGGTCAGCGGTCGCGGCGGCCGCGGCGGCTCGTCCGCTCCATCCGGCGCACGTCCCTCAGGCACTTTGCCAGATCAGCATTTGCCCGGCGGTTCTTCGTAGTACTTGCAGGAGACTTCGCTCTCGCGGCTCAGTTTCCAGGAGGTCGAGATTGGGCTGAGGAAGTTCGGCGGTTCCTGCGTGAACAGGCGCTGGTCGTAGTTGTAGTCCTTGATGTAGCCCGTGCCGCCCCCGCCGCCCGTGCCGACCGGACCGCGCCAGTACTGCGCGATCGATCCCCAGACGGTGAGTTTGCCCAGCTTCGCGCCGCATTTGTAGTTATCGACGATCCAGGAATGTTTCGTGCTGAGGATCGCGGCGTCGATGATCGGGTTTTCCATCGCGCCCCATTCGTTCGGGTCTTCGGAGGCGCTCAGGTTCGTCGCTTTCGAGGAGCACGTGCTCGAGTTGTTTTCGTATTCGCACTGGGCGTTGGTCGAGTACGTCGTTTTCGATTCGCACGACTTCGCGTCGAGCACTTCCGATTCGTGGAACGTGTACCCTGTTTTGGTCTGCTCGACGCACAGTTTGATCACGCTCCGGTACGTGTATGGAAGCGTGAACGTCAGTGCCACCGATGTCGTGCCGTTGCCCGACGTGGCATTTTTGCTGAGAACGATCGTCGTGCTGTTCGAGATCGATTCGACGGTCGTCCCGCTCGGGATGCCGTTGCCCGTGACCGCATCGCCGGGAGCCAGTTCTTCGGTCGAGGACAGCCCAGTCACCGTTTTCGAGCTGCTTTTCGGTTTGCCGCTGATGTTGACCGTCGTCGTCGCGGAGCATTTTCCATTGGTCGCGCTCGCCGTTTTCGGTTTGTAGTTTTCGACTTCGTAGCCCTGTTTGACGGGGTGATATAGGCGGACGAAGTTTTCGGCGATCAACCCGAGCTCGGCGTTGCCCGTCGGTTCGCCGCCGGCCGTACCGCCTGACGTCGTCAGGTTGCCGTTGACGATCACGTCGTCGGCCGACGCGATCGTCAGGGATTCGGTGTACGTGCCGTGAACGTAGACGTTGCCACAGCCGGTGTCGTGCGTCGTGTCGGTGCCGAACGGACTGTATTTGGTCACCGTGCAGCCAGCGGAGGAGTTTTCGACGTAGACGACCCCGTTTTTCGGGAATTCGACGGTTTTCGTGGTGCCGTTGTTTGTTATCGCCATCGTGTTCGGCGTCCCGGCTTTCAGTTCGATTTCCGTGCGACCGCTGAGCTTCAGGCCGGCTGCTTCGAGCAGTTCGCTGTCGGTTTCGGGCGGCAGCAGCGATTCAGCTTCGGTCGTGTACTTGCCGTTGATCTTCGGTTCGTTGCCGCAGCTGCCCCCGGCACCGTAGTGGCCTTGCAGCATCTCGATCGCGTCTTCGTGCCCTTCGCGCCCGAAGGTCGGCTTCGTCGTCCCTTCCGAGCAGAGCTCGGCGGCGTCGTTCGTGTGCATCGGGCCGTTGACCTTGTCTTCGGGCGCGAACTCGATCGGCGGACACTTCGACGTCAGGTTTTTTTCTTTTCGTTCGTTGTAGTAGTGTTCGCATTCGGTCGGTTCAGGACTGAAGTTAGTCGGATCCTCGACCTCGTAGTTGGACTCGTAGACGTACTGCGTGAAGCCGGGGTGCTTGAAGGCCGCGACGGTCTTGTGCACCGTTCGCGTGGATCCCGAGCCGGTGATCGACGTGATCAGGATCCTGAACGTCCCGCGTGCGAGGCCGCTGGTCTCGATCACCGAGGCCTGGTTGTTTTCGATGCAGTGCGAGTAGGGGGCGGCCGGAAGAGTCTGCACGATGTATTCCTCTTCGGTGCCTTCTTTGCCTTCGTTTTTGCTGCCCGGCACGAGTCGTCTCGCGATCGTCGGGCATTTGACCCAGTAGTTGGGGTCTTTCTGCAGTTCCTGGAGATAGCGCTCGACGCCGGCCGACGCGCCGTAGTACGCCCGTGCGCGCGCCGTCGACTTGCTGCTCAGTTCGATGTCGCCGTTGACGGCCGCAAGCGCGGCGGCGACGAGGAACGCGCTGACGACGAGCGCGAGCAGCGCGATCGTGATCGTGAACCCGTCCTCGGCGGCGAGTATCCGGCGTAGACGGCGTGTCGTGCTCATCCGCATGTGCCCGTTCCTTCTTCGGTGGTTTCGCTCGGCGTGAAGCGCAGCACGGCCGACCCGCTGACTGTCGTCGTGTGCCCCGGGCGCGTGTCGGGTGGGCCCTTGTGCGTTTCGGGCGCCTGCTGGAATTCGATCTTGACCTGTGCGATGTTGCGTCGGACCGTTTCGCTCATACCTGAGAGTTCAGTGCTTGTCAGCGGTACGAGTTCGCCGTAGGTGCTGTCGCCGGTCGTCGTGTCGTACTTGTAGTAGCGGAACAGCGTCGTGCCTTCTTTGGCTTCTTCCAATGGCGTGACGTTCGTCGCGAGAACCTTCTTTTCGGCTCCTGTCGCCGACAGGCTCGTCTGGAATTTCCAGGGCTCCGCCGGCGGGAAGTACGGGGAGATTGGTTCGTTCGCGAACCAGTAGTCGGTCAGGCGGCCGACTTTCGCGCCCTTGTTGCTTTTCCCGGTTTCCGTCCAGTTGATGTCGTGCAGACGGCCCTTTTCGAGGATCGCTTCGCCACTGCCCGTGACGCCGTAGGTGCTCGCGAACCAGAGGTTGCGGCCGTTTGTCGTTTCGAGCCCCGTGAGCGTGCCTTCGGGCTTCTGGATCGGGATCTGCGGACCGCCGACGCAGCTCGAGTGCAGCTCGTCCTGAATCCGTTCGAGCGAGTTGCGCCCGATCTGGTCTGCCTGGACGCGGTCGGTGATCGTCGTCTCCTGGTGCTGGGCGACGACGATGATCGCCAGCAGCGCGCCGCCGACGATGATGCCGCTCGTCATCGCGACGAGCAGTTCGATGAGCGTGAAGCCGCGCTCGGAGCGAAGGTTGCTTGCGAGTCGGCCCAGCATCAGCAGGTCAACGGCGTGCTGCTCGGTGAGGAGACGCCGGCCCCTTTCGCGTAGAAGGCGACTTCCGTCGATCCGGCCTTGGCCGTGTTCGCGAAGGTCGTTTTGTTTTTGTAGTATTTGCCACCTTCGAGCCACGCGACGCAGAGTTCGAGCGATTTCGCGTACGGTGCGTAACGCGGTTTGAGACGCCCAGCGACGACTTCGATCGTGTGTTCGTAGGGGACGGTCGTGTAGTTCTGCGCCGATGTCGACGCGCATTCTTTGTTGATCAGCTTCGCCGACGTGCTCGAGATCGGTGAGCCTTCTTTGCCCGCGCCGGCCGCGGTGCCGCTCATCACGAGCAGGTTGATCTGCGGCTCTTCGACTGTCACCGTCTTCGTCGCGCCCGGTTCGAGTAGGACTTTTTCGTCTTTCACCGAGCCGCCGCTGACGGTCGTTTCGGGGTTGTTCTTTTCGCAATCGCCGGCGAACACCGTGTACGTGTTAGGCGAGACGAACGGGAACAGGTTGCCGAGCGACGTCGCGGTCTGGTACGTGCCGGCTTTACCGGCGATGAAGTTCGGCGGCGTGCCGACGCCTGACTGGCCGATGTAGACGGTGTCGCCCGGCAGGCCGCGCGTCGCCCCGCCGTTCGTATCGAATTCGGCCGTCAGCGTCGCCGGTTCGGCGAGCGTGAACACTTCTGGCGTCGTTGCCGACGAGGAGAGCGTGACCGTCTTCGGCGCCGGGGGACTTCCGTTGTGCCCGACCCAGTTCGACTTCGATGCGCCGAGTTCGACCGTTTTGTCGGCGATCGAGCCGAGCACGACGCACCCGGTCGCAAGCGTCGTCTGGCTGAGGTTCGTCGACGTCCCTTTGACGGTGATCGTCGCGCCCGAGACCGGTTCGCCCGCCTGGTTGACGACCCGCGCCTCGACCGTCGTACTCGGCGGAACCGAGACGATGCTCGACTGCTTGATCGACTTGTGCACGGGCGGGTTGCGCGCGTATTCCCACCAGCTGACGATCGACGTCGTCTTGATGGATTCCGCCGCGCCGGAGGAGGAGCTGCACGTCACTTCGTCTCCTGTTGCGCCCCCGCTGATGTATTCGGCCAGCGATTCGACCGTGTATGTCGTGCCGCTCTGTTTGATCGTGTTCGATTCGTGGCCCGTCTGCGTCAGTTTCGTCAGCTGATCCCCGCGCAGTCGCTCCTCATCCTGTGCGGCGATCAGCGTCGCCTGGTTGTGCGAACGCTGGTTCGCGCTCGCGCGGTTGGCGACGACGAACGCGTCGAACGTCGCTACGACGATCAGCCCGACGAGCAGCGCGCTGATGATCACTTCGATCAGCGCAAAGCCCGAGTCCGAGGAGCCGTCGTCGGCAAGCTTCGCGAGGAACCGACGCGGCAGGCGTCGGTTGCCCGGCTGGTGTCGATCGTCGGCGCTCTGCGAATGCGTCTCGTCGCGCGCAGGGGCCTCGCAGCCGCGTGCGGCGCGGCTTCGGCAAAGCAGGTCGGGACGAATATGCATCGTTCAGCTACCCCTGCTTCGTGTCGGCATTCGCACGATGCGCCTTGAGCGGACGAACGGCCGTCCATCCAAATAACGGCGGCCCGCTCGTAGCTGGTCAGAGGTGCTCGGACCGGCGCAAAGCGAGGCGGCGCCGTGCGATTCGCGCCGGTTCTCGCTCAGCGCCTAGAATCTGCGGCTCCCCGGGGGACTGGTGTATCGGTAACACGGTGGTCTCCAAAACCGCAACGCGAGGTTCGACTCCTCGGTCCCCCGCCTTCGAGAAGCCCCGGCTTGCCGGGGTTTTTCGCTTTGTGGAGCCGATTGCGGGGTGGTGGCGGCGCGGGCGCCGATCCGCATCGATCCGCTGGAATCCGCTCGACTCGATCCCTTTCTATCCACAGGGCTATCCACTGAGCCGGCGCGGCGAGTCGCCTATCCAGTGCCGGGCCTGGGCGTGCCCGGTCGACCTACAGGTCGGCTCGGCGCAGCAGCTCCCATGCGGGCACATCGAGCGCCGCAGCGACCCGCAGCAGGACGGCGAGCGTCAGGTTGAACTCGCCGCGCTCGATCGCGCTGTAGTAGCTGCGATCGATCCCTGCGCTGTGCGCGAGCTGTTCCTGCGATACGCCTTGCTTCTCTCGCACCGCGCGCATCGCCGCGCCAAGGGCGGACTGCGTGGCGACCGGCGGGTTGCCCTTCGGCATGACAAAGAGGCTCGCTCATTGACGAGTGGATGGCCACGGAATATAATGCCCGACGAATATCAACAAGGTGCCCCCGCGCAGTTGGAGCTGCCGGGGGCGTGGCGCCGAGAGAGCAAGCTCCCAGCGCACAGGCACCCTACCGGCAGTCCGTGGGTGCCTTCATCGCTAGAGCCCGTACTCCCGGGGCCTCCGACCAAGGAGGAACCGATGAGCCAGACGACTATTTCCGAGACGCTCCTGCCGTGTGTTCGTGAGGGTCTCTACACGCTGGTGGCGAGTATCTGCGAGACGGCCGATCACGCGGCCGGCGATCCGGACCGGGAAATCGACCCTTCGGCCTATCGCGAGATTCGCCGGCGCCTCGAGGGCGCCTGGTCGCTGCTCGACGTCGTCGGCTGGACTGCGCGCGAGAACTCCGCCGCTGTCCGAGTCGACGTGTTGCAGCACGGCGAGGCGCTGCTCGCGGTGATCGAGGCGATGCAGCCGATGATGGCTGTCTGGGTGAGCGAGCTCGAGCACGACGACCCGTGCAGGCGGGAGCGGGCCGAGGAGCTTCGGGCGTTGGAGCGGTTGGGAGCTGCGGTCGCCGACACGTCGGTCGGCCGGCGGGTAAGGCGTCCCGCGGTATAGGCGAGCACGGTTGCTCGTCTGTGTCCGCGTGCCCGCCGACCTGCGGAGCTACCATTGATCTATGGCAACTGCTGCGAAGAGGCTCGACTTGACTGTCGGTGAGCTCGTGGAGATCGGAGGACGCCGCTACGAGGTTGTCCCAGACCGCGAGGGTGGCGTGACGATCGAGCCCTCGATCACCCCCGCGACAGAACTGCATGCGCAGCGAGGGACCAAGCCTGCCTCCGCGGAGGACTTCGAGCGCCTCTCGGCAGACGTGCCATACGACGACGAGGGCTGACGGTGTCAGACACTCCGGCGGGCGGCCTGCCACCCGTTGCGATCGAGTTCGGCTCGCTCGAGTGGGCAGAGGAGGTCGAGCGCTACGGCCCCGCTCGCCTGCTCGGGCGCAAGGCGCAGAGCGCTCGCAGGATGATCGCGGTTGGCACGGCGAACCTCGACTGGCGGCGCTGCAAGGCCGACGGGCCGGGCGGGACCAAACTGCCAGGCTGCCGCAAGCTCTATGTCCCGCTTGGCAAGGAGGGCGCCTCGGAAGCGCCGTACGGATTCGTGTTCCAGCTGATCCAGAAGCCCGACGACAGCCTTGTCTGGAACTTGATCGCCTTCGGCGAGCGTCATCCCACCAACGAGAGAACCCGCAACGTTTACGAGAGAGCCCACAAGCGTCTGCATGGCCGCTATCCGTAGCCGAGCATGCCGAGCTTGCCCTTCCCTCGGCCGCTGCGCACTAGAACGTCCGCGCGCAAGCGGGAGCGACGGGGATCGGGGCCAGTCCTTACAGACCAGGAGCTTGATCGCCTCCTGCACGATCTCGTTGGCGAGCTCCCATGCTTCGTCGCGACTGATGTCTGTCAGCGCGATCGCTACGTCGTAGCGTCCTGTCACAATGCCTGCTTCCCTGCTGCCACCGTCCTGAATGCCAATGCTCGTGACGATCTCAAGCAGATTCTGGGTTTAGCGCGCCAACCCGCGCAGGAACACATACGGCGCCGGGTCGCCGCCGACGGTCCCATTCGTTCGGTTCCGATGAATGGCTCCGAGTGCAGTATTTCGTCCGCTCGATGGTCGCGGTCCAGGCGTGCAGTTCTCGCGCACCTGTGGGGGCCGGCGAGCACCTTTCAACAATCGGGAACGCCATAGTCAGTTGACAGCGTTTCGTCGCTTAGGGCGCCATTTCGAAACCCGTTGGCCGGCGCGAAGTATTCGTCCTTCCACGGCGGGGAGTGGATCTCATACCAGTAGCCGTCGGGTTCGACGAAGCTCGCCGCCGGATCGAATACCTTGCACGATACTTCGACGAAATCGCTGGCGGGTATGTGGACCCCTTCGCCAGCGCCGACTTCGTGCGCCCGGTACGTGCTGACCGAACTCGAACCCGCCTGCTCTTCGACGTAGTGCGGATGGAACGACGCCGAACCTTCATCCCAGCCCTGTACGATCATCTCGTAGGCGGTCGCCAGTTCCGGCGTTGCCCCGTTGCCTTGCCAGAACGCCTGCCACGGTTCAAGTTCGAATGCGGCGGGCGTTGACCAGACAACGTAGTAGGTGCCGCCGATCGTGACAGGGATCGAGCCGAGGCTTACAGTTGTCACACCGTAGTTCGTGATCAAGGCTTCGCCGCTCCCTAGTTCGGTCGCCCCACAGCTCGGACTCGAGCACACCTGAACGTGGACGGACTCGGGCGCTTGTTTGCCTCGAGAAAGCTTCGGGTTGCCGAGCACCACCCCGACCTTCGAGATCCGATTGGAGCGCGCTTCAAACGCCTGCGTGGCCTTCGCGAACGCACCGGCGAATGGGGCAGGGGGAGGGGCGGTGCCGAGGTAGCTGATCAGCTTGTCCCCACCGTTTTCCTCGGCGAAGAATTCAAAACCGCGCACGACCGCCTCCATACCAGTCGCGCCGCCGATGCTAGCCGTTCCGCCGTGCCAGAACGTGAACCAGTGACTTCCGTGAGTATCCGAAGGCGGCGTCCAGACCAGATAGTACGTCTCGCCTGCCTGCAGGTCGACCGGCTCGGCGAAGTTGCCCGAGCTCAGACCGTAGTTGTTGACCTGCGCTCTGACAGGTGAATTGCCGAGTTCACTTTCTTCCCTGCAGAACGGTTCGGAGCACAGTTTGATCGTCACCGTGTCAGCCGAGGCACCATCGGGAATCCCCGGGTTGCCGATCGTCACTCCGACGTGGGTAGCCATCGTAAAGCGCGCAGTAAACGGCTGCTGTGCCTTCGTGAACACTCCGCTATAAGGCGCCAAGTCACCTTTTGTCGTGTCGAAGCTGGTGATCACTTCGCTTTCTTTCTGTTCACGCGCTTTCGCTGATACCGACACTGCCGGGCTCAAGACGACGGCCGAGCCGGCAGCGTTGCTCGCGATCACTTCGCAGCTGATCATGCTGTCTTCATCCGCGGCGCCTAGCCGGTACGAGCTTTCTTTCGCGCCGGCGATCGGGGCTTCGTTTCGTCGCCAGCGAAACGCGAAACCGATCGGTTCCGTGCCCCGCCAAGTGCCCGCCGCGCATTTCAGTATTTCCCCGGGGGCTGGTTCGCCGCTGATCGACGGCAGGACTTCATTGACGGGGAGGGCCGGCACGTCAAGCTCTGGACTGAACGCGTGCGCAACGCCAACATCGTTGGACGCCGTCACTTCGCATTCCAGTGGTTCGCCTTCATCGACTGACGCGAGTACGTAGCTGGAGTGTGTTGCTCCGGCGATCGGAGCGCCGTTTCGTAGCCACCGGTACGCGTATTCGATCGGTTCATCCCCGACCCAGGTTCCCGTTTTGCAGGTGATGCTGTCGCCAGTCCGCAGGCCGCCGCTGATCGTCGGCAGCGCGGTGTTGCGCGGCCTCGCCTGAACCCGGACCGCGGGACTGATCACGGTTATCGAACCGCTCAGGTTGGTCGCGGTCACTTCGCAGGAGACGCTCGCGCCTTCGTCACCAGCCTGAAGGACATAGCTAGTCCCCACAGCTCCGGTGATGCGCCCACCTTCCCGCAGCCAGTGCACCGAGAACGAGATCGGCTCTTCACCGATCCATTCGCCCTCGCCACAGGACAACGTTTCACCGGCGTGAACGATACCCGAGATTTCCGGTGGCTCGATGTCGAACGGGACGGCCGCGACGGTTGCTTCACCGCTAAAAGCGCTGGCTTCGCCCAGCCGATTCGATGCCGTCACCTCGCATTGCAGCGTGTGCCCGCCGTCCTGTGAGCCGACGGAATAGGTCTTGCCGCTACGTCCGGCCAACGGGACGCCGTCGCGGAGCCATTTGATGGAGTAGCTGATCGGTTCGAGACCGTCCCAGGTCCCGTGTTCGCATTCAGCGGTGCCGCCGACCACGAGCACGCCCGCAAGCTGCGGTGGCGCAACGAGCTTGGGGACACCGACAACGGTCCTGGGTGCGCTCCATTCAACCGACCGACCCCCTTCGTTGATCGCGGTGACTTCGCATGAGACCTGCGTGCCTTCCAGGAACGGTTCGATCGTCAGCACCTGGTGATCGGCACCGAGGATCTGGACGCCGTTCGACAGCCAATGGTAGGTGAAAGAGATCTTCCCTGTGCCTTCCCATTCGCCGCTGTGGCATTCGACGTTGGCGTCGACCACGAACGAGCCGGTCACCTGCGGCGGCGCGATATTGCGCGGGCGCTTCGGGATCGCCAGTCGCAGGCTTTCGCGGCTGTTCGTCCCGGCTTCGTTGGTCGCGGTCTCCAGACACGAGAGCGAGTGGCCTTCGTCTTCGGGCCGCACTTGGTAGCTACGCAAGGCACCGGACACGATCGGTACTCCGTCGCGCAGCCACGAGACCGTGACGGTCGGCGGAGGCATGCCTTCCCACGCTCCTTCGCCACAAGCCAACGTTCCTTCCAGGCGGGCTTCCCCGGAGATCGTCGGCGCACGCGTGCTCTGGGGCTGCTGGTAGATCTGAACGGCTTCGCTTATCACTGCTCGGGGTTTGCCGATGCCGTTGCTGGCCGTCTCTTCGCAGGCGATCAGCCTGGCTTCATCCTGCGGGCGGATCTTATAAGTCAGGCTGCCACTTTCGACGACCACCCCGTTGCTCACCCACGTGTCGGTCACAGCGGGAGCGGGTTCGCCGTCCCATTCTCCAGGGACGCACCGGAGCGTCTTGCCGGCCACTGGGACGCCTACGACGATCGGCAGGGCAAGCGATACGGGGGAGTAGTGAATTTTCAAGGGAAGACTGCGGGCCGTCTTCTGTCCGCCGGAGCCGTCTTCGGCGGTAACTTCGCAGGCGATCACATGGTGTTCGTCGGCGCCGTCGAGGATGTGCGTCGGTTGCGTGTCGGGCAAGGGTGCTTCATCGCGCAGCCATGTGTAGGAATACCTGATGAACGGTGCGCCGCCCCAGACCCCTTTTGAGCACGCCAGCAGCGTTCCGGGCACGGGTGATCCATGGACTTGGGGCGCTTCCTTGTTTACAAGGCCCTTGATCGCGTTCTTCCGTTCGTTGGCGGTCCCGTGGGGACACTTACTCCGGACAAAGCGACCGGGCGCCACGCATAGTTGAGGCCGACGGGATCTGCCGCCGCGGATTTCGATGAACCGTCCGTAGCGGCGCGGCAGGCTCACGGCGACGGTTATGGCCAGCGATGGGCTCCAACGTACCCCCTTGATCTGTTCGGGATCGCCTACGCCGCGCGCGAGGGCGGCGGTCCCGCATGCACCGCAACGCACGCGCAGCTGCGCACCCCGGGGCGCATGCACGACGAATTCGCTGATCGTCGAGCTCGACACCCCCGCGGAAGACACCGTCGTGACGGTCATTTCGACCGGCACTTCCTTGATCGGACGCGAGTGTATGGGCGTTGCGGCCAGCACCGGCTCGGAGGGGCAAGCCGCATGCCAAAACAGAGCGGTGGCGAGGGCCGCTGCCACGAGCACCCGTCGTCGGGTCTCACGCCGCTTTCGGAAGATGCGTGATCGGGTCATGTCAACCGCCGAATTTGAATCGTTTTTCGGTAACCGTCGTCGTGGGCTGCGTCGTCGTGGTCTGGCGGACTGTTTGCGGTTCAGGCGACGGCGCGGGCAGCCCGTTTGGTTTCACGATCACGGGCGGGGGAGTCCGCGAAACGACCGCTGGATCCCCCGTCGTGGCGCTACAGGCGGCCTCTGCGGCCGCCGAGGCCGGGACGCCGAGCGCGGGGCGCGAGAAGCGCGTACCGGGTAGACGCTTCGCGACGGGCGAGCCCACACCGGGAAACGCCACGGCGGGCACACCGAGCGCCCAGCACGCCTGTGCGACCACAACGCCCCTGAGGGGCTTGACGTACTTGACCGACCACGAGCCACCCGAGTGCTCGCCCAGCCCGAGCGCGACCCAGCGTCCGTGCGGGGAGCGGAGCAACGCAAATCCGACCAACGTCGCCCGGGGCGCGAAAGATTGGACGCGCCAGGTTCGACGCGCAGCTTCCCGCACCGGCACCAGCCTCGAGACTGCACGGTCGTGAAGCGTGCCCGCTTCGCCTGGGCAAAGGGTGCTCGGATGCGCATCGGTAAGCGGTGCGCCGGAGAATCGTGCGGCCGGGGCGAAGCGCCCCTGGCCGAGGATCAGCCATCTGGCATCCGGTACCCCGTTGGTCGGGCTGCCGACAGCCGTGCCGATGCATACGCCCGTGAACTTGACAATGTCTTTGCCTTCGAGGTGCGACACGGCGCGTGCGCTCTGCCTCGAGGCCGCGTAGATGTAGGTACCTTCCGGCACGTCGACTCTGGCACTAAGGCTCGCCGAAATCCGCGGCGGCCTCGTTGAGAGCCGAGCGGCCCGATGACCTCCGCCCCACGGGTCGAGCTCTACTGCAACACACGCGACGCCAGCGAGAGCGGCCAGGGGCACACCTGCGTAGCTCAAGGCAAGGTCCACGGGGCGCAAACGCCGCCGTCCGACGGTCCCGGTCGCCGCCGCAGCTAGCGCCGCCTGGACCGCCGCAGCCACGTAGAACGGGGTAACCACCTCGTCGCTGGCACGAACCCTGTCCAACAGTACGGCGATTGCGCCAAACAGAACCGCGATGGCCCCGGCAACTGCTGCCCTCCGCACATCGTCGTGGCTGTGTCTCGCCCGCTCGGGCACAGACTGTGGCGCGGTTTCAATGCTCACCGCGATAGGCCCCCCATTGCACCATACATTCTGCCCATTGTCGCAGGTGCCTGAAGATCGCCGAGTAGCGCTTCTGTTGGGCAAGTAAGAATAGTCGGAAACCGCATATCAACAGCCTCGCCCGGATGGGGCATCGTGACGATACGCACAAATCGGCGACTTTCACCGGTTCGCCGACCCGGCGCTGCTCTCAGGCTCCTGGGTGCGGCCTGCCGGAGCCCACGACCATCAGCAAACGCGCCGAGTGGCCGCTCAACGGGCCGGCGAACAAAGGCTATGGGCAACCCCGCGACTGACCCTGATGGAACTACCACAGACAGATAGCCTCAGCATCGACTACCTACATCCCGCCGTGGCCTCGATGGCCACGGCGCGTTCGCGATCTCATCAAACGCCGGACAACGCGTCTGATCGCCATTCGTGAGCGCCCTTGAGGCCACGGCGCGCGACGCTAGAGCAGCACTCTGACACGACTCCGCGTTGCTCCACTGAACCCGGTGCCGCGGGCGCCCCTGCTCGTACAGACCCTATGCACGGGTGTGCGATTGGTGTCTTGCGAGACACTCCAATCCGGCGGAGCGCTCCTCTGCGTACCGCATGAATCCTTTGGCCGAATCGACTCGCTCAGGGTCATCACTTGCTGTGATGACTGCATCGAGCATCGGCGCGGCGAAGGGCGGCGGCTACGCCCGCTACCTGGAGGGCAAGACGCTCGCGCCCGAGCGCGGCGACTACTACCTGACGCCAGGCGGCGAGTTGGTGCAAGCACCCGGTCGCTGGCTCGCCTCGCCGGAGACGCTCGCGTGCCTCGGCATCGAGGGCACCGCCGTCGACGGCCCGGACTTCATCGCCTTGATGGAGGGACGGCACCCGAGTGGTGGCTGGCTCCGACGCGCCGGCGCCGACGGGAGTCGAGGCGGCGGGATCGACGTGACGTTCAGCGCGCCGAAGTCGGTCTCGGTGATGTGGGCGCTCGGCGATGAGTCCCGGCGCATCGACATCGAGCAGGCGCACACACGCGCGGTAAGCGAGGCGATGTGCCACATGAGCGAGACGGTGCCGACGATCCGCCGTCGCTACGGCGCAGGGGTCGTCGAGGAGCCCGCGCGCGAGCTGATCGCCGCGGAGTACCTGCACACGACCGCGCGTGGTGTGATCGACGGCGACGCACCGGACCCGCAGCTGCACAGCCACGTCGTGATCACGAGCGCCGTGCGCGATGACGGTCAGATCGTCGCCGTCGCCTCCCGGCCGATCTTCCGCTCCTCGAGAGAGCTTGGCGCCTTCTATCGCTCCGCTCTCGCGCACGAGCTCTCGCGGCGCGGCTACGCGATCGACGTCGGCAAGGGCAACGACGGCCGCTATTTCGAGATCGCCGGTGTCTCGCGTGAGCTGATCGAGGCGTTCTCGGCGCGCAGCCGCGAAGTCGCCGCCGCGGCCGAGCGCTTCCGCGCGAAATGGGGGAGAGCGCCGGAGCCTGGCGAGCTGCGCAGGCTGAAGCTCGAGAACCGCAGGGCCAAGCTTCCCGTCACCCGTGCCGACCTGCAGCGCGTGTGGCGTGAGACGGCCGCCCGCTTCGGTGCTCGGAGCGAGCGTCCCGGTCGCACGGCGGACATCGCCCCGCGCAGCACGCGCGAGCTCGAGGATCGCGTCGAAGAACGTTTGACCGAGCGCGCCGCCACGTTCGAGCCGCGCGAGCTGCGCGCCGTGGTGCTCGAGCAGTCTGCCGGCGAGCTCGCGCCGGCCGACGCGCTCGCGAGGGCACAGCAGATGATCGCCGAGCGTCGGGTGCTCCCGCTCGAGGGTGGGCGGATGACGACTCTCGCCGTCCGAGGGAAGGAGCAGGCGATCGAGCGCACGATCACGCGGCTGGCACAGCCTGACGGCCGGGACGTGGGGGATGGGGCGCGCTCGGCCGCGGGGGACCAGCTGGCCGAGCGGCTCGGCGCGCGCCTCAGCGACGAGCAGCTCCGTGCGCTCGAGGTCGTCACCGGGCCCGAGCGCGTGGCGATCCTGATCGGGCCGGCGGGCACCGGCAAGGGAGTGGTGATCGACGCCGCTGCCCGCGCCGAGCAGGCGAGCGGGCACGCGACGCTCGGGATCGCGGTGTCCGGTTCGACCGCGCAGCGACTCGGCCAGGACTGTCCCGCGCTCGCCGGCCGGACGCTGACGCTCGACGCGCTCGTCGCCAGGGCCGAGCACGGCCGGCTCGCGCTCGACGCGTCGACGACGATCTTCTTCGATGAGGCGGGCATGGCCGACACCAACCGCCTCGGTCGGCTCACACGCGAAGTCGAGCGTACGGGGGCGAAGCTCGTGGCGATCGGCGACGGTGCGCAGCTCGCCGTCGATCGGCGCTGGCGGCATGTTCGACCGGGTCGCGGACATCGCGCCGAGCGCCGCCCTGTCGAACGTCAGGCGCACGCTCGACCCGACGGAGCAGAGAGCGTGGGCCGACCTTCGCGCTGGCCGCTCCGACCGAGCGATGGCGCACTACCTTCGTCGCGGCCGGCTGCACATGACCGACACGCGCGACCAGGCCGTCGAGCGCGCCGCCCGCGATTGGGCGAAGCTGACAGAGACCGTCCCGATCGAGCAGGTCGCGCTGATCTCCGACGCGTCGAACATGGAGATCGGCCGGCTGAACGCCCGCGCCCAGCACTACCGAGCGGAGCGCGGCGAACTCGGCGAGATCGAGGTCGAGCTGCCGGGTGTTCACTACGGCATTCGTGCCGGCGACCGTGTCGCGATGATCGACCAGCTCCACCACGCCGGCGCTGAGCGCATCGAGAACGGTGCCCGCGGCGAAGTCCTCGACGTCAACGAGGCGGGCGAGGCGCTGATCCAGTTCGACGTGACCCACCAGTGGCGCACGCTCGCCGGCGAGGAGCTCGGGCGTGTGCGGCTCGGTTACGCGCAGCACATCCACCGCGCGCAGGGTGCCACCGTTACCCGCACGCTCGTCCTCACCGGCGGCTGGCAGACGAGCAAGGAGCCAGCTTACGTGGAGGCGTCGCGCGCGCGAGAGGGGACCGACTGGTACGTCAACCGGCAGGATCTCGGCGAGGGCGGGCAGGACAGCGATCGCATCAAGCGCCTCGCGGAGGCAATGGGGCGCAGTCGCGTGCAAGCGCCGTCGCTGACGCGCCGAGAGATGCTCGATCTCCACCGGGCGCCGGGCGTCGAGCGTGCGATCGAGCGGCTCGGGCCAGAGCGCTATTTCCCGCGTCTCCGGGGCGCTCTCGACGCGCTCCGCCGTGCGGTCGAGCCGCCGGCGCCGGAGCGGACACGCTGATGAGCGAGAAGCGCGTCCGGCGCAGCGTGCCGCGCCTGGCCTTCAACCAGCAGGAGGCCGCCGAAGCGCTCGGCGTCTCGGTCGATCACTTCGCGCGGCATGTCAAGCCCGAGCTGCCGGTCGTCTACTCGGGATCGCTCCGCCTATATCCCCGCAAAGTGCTGGAGCGATGGCTCGAGATCAACACGATCCAGCGTGGCAGGCGTGTAGCTTAAACGTTTCAATGCCGAAGGACACGAAGACGCGCTACCAGGGCATCTACGCCCGCCATAAGCTCGGGTGCGCGCTCGAGCACGGGCGGGCATGCAACTGCTCGCCGTCCTATTGGGGCCAGGTCTGGGATCGTGCGGCGGGCAAGCCGCGCAAAACGATCACGCTTCCGTCTGTCGCCGAGGCTCGAGGCGCCCGCATCGATCTCGAAGCGACGCTGCGCGCCGGGATGCTCCCGGCTGCGAGCACGATGCGCGTCGCGAAGGCGATCGAGGCGTATCTCAACGCGATCGAGGCCGGTCGGGCGCTCAACAAGCACGGACGCCCGTACAAGCCATCGGCGATCCGCGACCTTCGAGGTGCGCTTGAGACCTACGTGGTACCGGCGCTCGGCCGGCATCGTCTGGGCGACGTGCGGCGCGGCGACATTCAGCAGCTCATCGACTCGATGACCCCAGAGAAGTCCGGCAGTCGTGTCCGCACGGTCGTAAACGCGATCCGCAGCCTGTATGCCTGGGCGCTGGATCGGGAACTCGTAGAGAACGACCCGGCCTCGCGTGTGCGGCTGCCGGCAATGAACGCAACGCCGCGTGATCGTGTGGCGACCGTCGCGGAGATGCAGAAACTGCTTGATGCACTCGACCCGGCCGACGCGCTGCCATATGCGCTCGCCGTCTACGCGACCGCTCGGAGGGCAGAGATCCGGCACGCGCGAGTCGGCGACGTGGACCTCGACGTCGGCGTGATCTACCTCGGCGCCGATGAGCGCGGACGCAAGTCGCGAGCGGCGCAGCGTGCAGTCCCGATCGTCAAGCCGCTCGCGGTCCTGCTGCGCCGGGAGTTCATGCGTCGCGGGCGGCCCGATCCGACGGCGCTGCTTTGCCCCGGCCGCAAGCCCGGCGGCCGAAACAGCGGCATGCTGTCGTTCGAGGGACTACAGAAGCGCGTAGACGACATCTGGGAACCGAAGGACGCGGAGGGCAATCCGGCCCGTGGGAAGATCGGCGAGCGGATTACGGCGCACGAGTGCCGGCATACCTGCGCCTCCTGGCTAGCCCCGAGCATGCAGTAAAGACCGCGCCCCCGGGGTAAGCCGGGGGCGCGGAACGTCCGGTGCAGCGGGGATTCTTGGGTTGTTCAGATCCTGGAATCCCTAGTCTGGAGGTTCACCATGAAGGTGATGCGCGACGGACGCTCGGTAACCGTAGAAGTCAGCGCGGACGGAGCGGGGCTGGTCTCCCACGCGGGCAGCGCGCTGCTGGCCCAGGTCGCCGGGGAGCTGGGGCTGACGAGGGCGCTCTCGCTGCGGCTGGCCGGCCTGAAGGCGCGCCGTCGCGGTCATGATCCGGGGCGGGTGATCCATGATCTGGCGGTGATGCTCGCCGACGGCGGGGAGTGCGTCTCAGACCTCGGGACGGTGCGCGAGCAAGAGGCGCTGTTCGGTTCGGTGGCATCGGACTCCACGGCGTTCCGGGTGATCGAGAAGATCGCCGCCGAGCCTGAGCTGCTTCAGGCGCTGCGCTCGGCGCACGCCAGGGCGCGCGAGCGCTTCTGGGCGCGCCACGGTGCGCCCGAGTCACTGACGATCGACGTCGACGCGACGCTCGTCACGGCGCACTCCGAGAAGGAGAAGGCGGCCGGCAACTACAAGGGCGGCTACGGGTTCCATCCGCTCCTGGCCTACGCCGATGAGACCCGCGAGGCGCTCGGCGCACTGCTCAGAGCGGGTAACGCCGGCTCGAACACCGCAGCCGACCATGAGACGGTGCTCGACCGGGCGCTCGAGCAGATCCCACCCGAGCAGATCGAGGGCATCGAGATCCTCGTGCGCGCGGACTGCGCCGGCGCCACGCACGGGCTCACCGACTACTGCCGCGAGCACGGCATGCGCTTCTCTATCGGCTACGAGCTGAGCGAGCCGGTCCGCTCCGCGATCCTCGAGGTCCCCAAGGACGCTTGGGTCCCGGCGCTTCAGAAGGACGGCTCGGTGCGCGAGAACGGACAGGTCGCCGAGATCACCGATTGCCTGGATCTCACCTCATGGCCTGAGCGCTGCAGGCTGATCGTGCGCCGCGAGCGCCCGCACCCGGGCGCACAGCTCTCCTTCACCGACCAGGGCGGCTACCGCTTTCAGGCGATCCTCACCGACCAGGACGGAAAGGACATCGCGGTGCTCGAGTGCCGCCACCGCCAGCACGCCCACGTCGAGGATCGCATCCGCGATGACAAGGACACCGGCCTCTCGAAGTTCCCGTTCAAAGGGTTCGCGCTAAACGAGGTGTGGCTTCAGATCGTCATGCTCGCGCACGACTTGATCGTCTGGACCCAGGCGCTGGCGCTACAAGGCGAGCTCGCCAAGGCCGAGCCCAAGCGGCTGCGCTACCGGCTGCTGCACGTCGCTGCTCGCCTTGCGTTCTCCGGGCGGCGCGCCAAGCTGCACCTACAGCAGAGTTGGCCGTGGGCCACCGATCTCGCCGAAGCGTTCGCGAGGCTCAAAGCGCCGCCCGCTCCCGCCGGCTGAGAGCCTCAAGCGTCCGGCTCACACCATCAAGCAGCCCCTCCGGCCACGGCCGCGATCACGGCTGCCTGCAAACCCGGCTGCACGGCCGCCGTGGTCCCAGACCACGCGCGCCGGCACGATCACGCACAACGACGTCACGCTCGTGTGCCTGGAGCAGGCCCCGGGCGCGAGCTCGCGGTCACATTCGCCGCGCTTACTGCACGTTCGGGGCTAGACGCTGCGGGAATCCGTCCGGTCGTCGTCTCCCAGCTTCTCGGGCACGCCGCTCCTGCTCATCAGGCTGGCGCCGCTCGGATCACACAGGAGCGTTACACGCATGCCCTGCCAGGGGAGATGACTGACGCGCGGGACTTGGTAGACCGGTGGCTCGCGCAAAATGCAGATCCAGTTAGCCGAGGCACGCATCGCAGCTAGCACGCCGGCACAGCGAACTCGCTGCCGCGGCCGATAATCTAGAACGCTTACCGAGCGTGAGGCGAGACGAGCGCTACTCGCCTATCTGAAGCTGCGTGTCCGCGAATCGTCCGATCGATCCGGCGATGTAGTCGGGCTCGGGCTCCACGGCAAGCCAGCGGCGGCCGAGCGCCTCTGCAGTGGCGCCTGTCGTGTTGCTGCCGGCGAACGGGTCGAGCACGAGGTTGCCCTCGTCGGTGAGGAATTTCAGAAAGAATTCAACGAGCTTCGGCGACATACGGGCGGGGTGCATCCGCAGCCCTCTGGCGCGGCAGTAACGCCGGTACTCGTCGGTGGAGACCGTGTTACTGATAGTCAACACGTTGGGCGGGATCGCGCCACCGTGATCGGTAAGGAACGACGTCTCTCCGATCGTGTGCTGTGAAGGTCGGCCGCCCGAGTTGTACGACTGGCGGTGGAGCAGCTTCTTCATGGAGGGGCTATATTCCAACAACACCTTTCGGTTGTCTGCCTTCGGGCGTGGGGTGCGGCTCATCCACCAGACGTTCGTGTACGCGTCCTTGACCCTGATCCGATCAACGTTCACCCATTGCGCGGGTGACGGCAACCGGGCCGGATTGTGCACGACGAATTGCTGGCACAGGTACAGGCCGCCGCTCTCCAGCAGCTTTAGCAGTGCCCTGAGCGCGAGCGTCGACATCACCGGCTCGCCGGGCTCCCAGGCGTTGCCGAGCTCTACTACGAGCGAGCCGTCCTCGGCGAGCAAATCTCCGAGCGGCTCGGCCAAATCGCCCAGCCAGTCAAGGTACTCCTCGCCGGTTCGATTGCCGTACCGCTTCTTCCGGTTCAGGGGGAACGGCGGCGACGTGAACGCCAGCTGCACTTCCTCCTCTGACCGCCCGCGCGACGTCCGAAGCGAGGAAGGTCTCGACAGTCGAGCGGTACATGGTGCCGAGATCGGTTGCGTACGCGACCTCGGGGCGCTCAGTGACGCGGGCTGTTGACGGCGAGATGGCGATGGTGACGTGGGGATCAGCGGACGAACTCGTGATCCTACGGCAGGTGGCAGACGTCGCTGCGTCGAAAACAGAATGCGGCGGGGGCGGCTAAGGCCCCCGCCGCGACGGGTCCGGTACCGATCTGGTGGGAACAGCAGGTTGGATCTGCTGGCGCACCTCGGGAGTACGAGACCCCTCTGCAATCGACGAACTACTATTCCGGGGAAGACACTGCTTAGCCGTCCTCCCTGTCGCCGAGCAGTTCCAAATGTCGCACATCGTCGGGGTCGTCGGGAACGACCTCGGCGTCGACAATCCCCTCGGGGAGCGCTTTCGGCTCGCGCTTGGTGCGGGCGCCACACAGCGGACAGTGCTCTGGGTCGTGGCCACCGGCCGAAGCGAGGTCGTACCACACACCGCCGGATACGATCAGCACCTCGCCGACGTTCGTCGCAACTTCTGGCCAGCGGTCCATCGGGATGCGCAGCTCCTCTCCCCGTTCCTGTCGGTCGAGCTCCTCTCGGATGAATGCCCTGATGTCGAGCAGGGCGTTGACCGACTCACGAAGGCCGTCGTGGACCTTAAGCAAGTTCAGGTACGCCGATTTTTCCTCCTCCGCCTTTCGCAGCTCGCGCTTCCGCTCGCGCCGCTGCGCCTCGGTCTCGGCGTGCGCTTCCTGCGCCCGCGCGCGCGCTGCCCGCCAGCTCCGTGCGCGCTCCATCTGCTCTCGCAGCTCCCTGTTCACCTGCTCGTCCTCCAAGAGTTCGGCGACGGCCTGAACGCGCTCGTTCACCCCGCGCCCGGCGAGCTTCTTCCCGAGAGGCTTCCGGCGAACAGCAGCCTCCTCCTTCGCGTCGGCGACCCGCTCTGGAGGCGTACGGCGCCACTTTTTGTGGCCAGCGTCGTTCTGCCCGGCGAGTTCGACGAGCCCCAGCTTCTCTAGGCGGACTCTCGCGGGCACGACCTGTCCACGGTGAAGCGGGGCCATGCGCACGACGATCTCGGCGTCGGTCAGCTCGTCGCCGGTGCCGAGCACCGCGAGCAGTTGGTCTGATCTCGATGTGGATGTCTGAGTGGCCATGGTCTCCTTAGGCGGCGGGGCGGACCGGCGCCGAGTGCTCGCCCGGCGCCGGCTGTCCGCCGATCGTCTTACTCCGTCGCGGACTCCGTCAGCTCGCCGGCGCCGGACTTGGCGAGGTTGAGCTCGGCCTTGGTCTTGCTCTGGGCCAGCCGGACGCGAGAGTTCACCTGCGCCGACAGCTCGTCGTGCCTCGTGGTCACCATCTCCAGCTGTTTGCGGAGGTTGGCGGCCTTGCGCTCGTAGGCCTTCACTTCCTTGTCAACGACGCCCTCCATGATCAGCGTCGGGTTGTCGGTGAGGAACACCGCCGCTGCCGGGTCGAGCCCGCGACGGATGTTTTCGCGCACGAGCACGAGCGACGAGTTTTCTTCGCCGAGTCGTTTCTGCAGGGCGCCCTCTGCCTTCGGCTGCGTGAGGCTCCACACGTCCCGCTCGAGCTGCTGGCGGACGGCCTCTTCGAACTCGTCGAGCGGTTCGTCAGAACCGTCCGTACCGGGACCGTCCGGGAACACCTTGGCGTACAGCTCTCCGCGGGTGATCGCCTTCTCGGCGACCTCCTCCTTGGTGTTCGCTACGTGGTGGATGACCTCCTCATAGGCGGCCTCTTGCATCGCTTTGTTGTCACGCAGGCCGTCCTCGGTCATGAAGCCGGCTGCCTCCCACGCCTGGTCGACGCGGTCCTCGATCTCTCTCTTGACGACGCTCGGAAGCGTCATTTCGTTGGTGGCTGGAATAGCCATTTGGCGTCTTCTCCTTTTGCTGGCGGGCGTGAACACGAAGGTCACGCTGGAGCAGCATGGAATTCAAGAAATCCGACCCGATGGTCGGTACTACTTCGACGGCTCGCGATCGGCGGCCGCTTGCTTCCTCCTTTCCTGGGACACCCCGAAGGGTGGTGCAGTCGAAAATCGGATGCGACCCGTCTGTTATAGCCGATGAGCAGCATGGCCGTCAAGAGGCAGAGCCGCCTTCTGAACTATCCTCGCAAGTTGCGAGTTTCAACAACAGGAGGGAGACCACCGCGATGCCGAACATGAGCGCCAAGGCTTCCGAGATCGACGATCCTTTGATGCTCGTCGAGCGGGTCGCCTACCGCACGGATCGTTTGCTCGACAAACTCAGCGAGAAGGACGACCCTGTGGCGTTCGTCAGGCTAATGGCCGGCCACAACCGCACCGACCTTCGCCGAGCGCTCGAACTCATGTCGTACCGAGTAGCAGCAGATTGACGCTGGCACCGTCGGCGCGCCGGGATTGAGTGCCCGGCAATCGACTACAAGCGCGGCGTGCTGATGTGCCGGTCAAATGCGCTACGCCGCCTCCGGCTCGTCGAACACGTCCTGCAGTTGGATCATCAGCGCCTTCGCCTCGGCCAGTTTCGCTTCGGCAGCACCCTTCTTCGTGTCCGGGGCGACTGCGTCGAGGATCGCCTTTGCGCCGTCATCCGACGCTCCGCCGATGATCGAGTTGATCAGATCCGCCGCCTTCGACCCTTGCTCGAAGACATAGACGCTTTCCTCCTGGTACATCCCGAGCTCGGTGTGCCCGAGCCCCTTCTGTTGTAGAGCAGTGCTGATCTCCTCGTTCACGCCGGGGCCTAGCTTCTTGTATGGGCTCGCCTCGCGGAGGCGCAGCATCTTGAAGCACTTGATACCGCCAGCTTCGACGACTTCGCTGCGTATTTTCTCAAAACCTTCGTTAACCATGATGTCAAGCTCCCTGATGTTGTTGAACTCTCTAAGGTCACTGATAATCATAGTACGCGACATAATGCGATAGCAGATTATCTTTGGACGAGTTATGTTTCAGCCCTAGGGCGGGGCTGCCTTCGGCGCACGGCGGCTGAATGCGGAGCTCGAGACAAATGAGCCACCGCTCGGGTTAAGGGCTTCTATCCATCCATAGGACTATCCTTCGGGCGGCTGCTCCCCCGTGTTTATTGGCCAAATGGCCGCTAGCGGGTGGTCTCCAAAACCGCAACGCCAGGTTCGATTCCTGGGTCCCCCGCTTTCGAGAAGCCCCGGCTGGGTGCGGTAATCTGCTAATCTTGATAAAAATGATCGACAAACTACTTATTAGGCCGGGAAGGCGCGACTGAGCGATGCGCGTCGACGTACACCAGCACCTCTGGACCGAGCCGCTCGTAGCAGGCGCTCGCCGGCGCGCCGAGTTGCCGTTCGTGCGCGACGAAACGGTCTCACGGTGCTGTACCTAGCGGGCGAGCGGCCGTACGTGATCGATCTGGCCGGCGAGGCTGTCGCGCATCGCGCCGCGCTGGTCGCGCACGACGGCCTCGATCGCGCGCTCGTGTGCCTGTCGAGCCCGCTCGGCATCGAGTGGCTGCCGCGCGAGCAGGCGCTGCGCGCTGATCGACGCCTATCACGCCGGCGCGCTGGCGCTCGGTGCGCCGTTCGGCGTGTGGGGCGCGGTCGCGCTCGACGGCGCCGACCCCGACGACGTCGATCGGGCGCTCGAGCGTGGCTGCGTCGGCGTCTCGCTGCCCGCCGGCGCGCTCGCCGGCGTCGAGGCGCTGCGCCGTGTGCGCCGCTGCTCGCGCGCCTCGAGGCCGCACGGCGCGCCGCTGCTCGTGCATCCCGGCCCCGGGCTCGCCGAGGCGCGCCGCGCGGCTCGGCGGGGAGCGAGCCTCGCTCGCATGATCCGCTGTGGTGGCCGGCGCTGACGCGCTACGTTCGCAGGCATGCAGGCCGCGTGGCTCGACGTTCGTCGCGGCCGGACGCGCCGCGCCACCCGCGCCTGCGCGTGATCTTCTCGATGCTCGCCGGCCTCGCGCCGCTGCACGCCGAGCGGCTCGTGCTCGCGCGGCGGCCCGGCGCCGCTGCGCCGGACCCGCTCGATGTTCTACGAGACGTCCTCCTACGGCCGCGACGGTCCGGCGCGTCGCGAGATCGTCGGCGCCGAGCAGCTCCTGTACGGTTCGACCGGCCGGTCGTCGAGCCCGCCGAGCACGGCATGCCGGCCGGGCGCGACTGGGACGCCGATCGTCGAGGGCACGCGCCGCGCGCTCGGCGAGCGCGCCGGCGCCGGCTTCCGCACGGCGCCGGCGCGAGGAGGCAGCTCGCCCGCGATCGAGCGCCGCGCGAGCCTCGGCGATGCTCTCGCGCCCGCGCGGGCGCGATCTGTCCGCCGCCCGAGCTCGCAGGAGTTCGTCGGCGAGCTCGCCGACCGCCCGGAGCTGTGGATCGACCGCGTCAAGCACGACCGACGCAGCGCGTCTACGAGGAGCTGCTCAGCGACGCACACCTGACGGCGTGGCTGATCTGCTGGATGGACGAGCACGACACCGGCTTCCACGATCACGACGTCTCCGGCGGCGCCGTCGCCGTCGTCGGCGGGCCGTGCGCGAGGAGCGCCTCGCGATCGGCGCGGGCCGAGCGCGACGCACGTTCTCCGCCGGCGAGGCTTCCACTTCACGCCGGCAGACATCCACCGTGTGCACCATCGCGGCGAGGACCCGGCGGTGACGCTGCACGTCTACTCGCCGCCGCTGCTGCGCATGGGCGCGTACTGATCGGCGAGGACGGCGTGCTCGCGCGGCACTCGATCCCGTCCTCGGAGGAGCTGCGCCCGCTCGCCGAGGTCGCGTAGCGCGCTGCGCCGCGCTGCGAAAGACCCGGCCGTGCGGCGCTGGACCGCGCCCCGCGCCTCGCCGCGTCAGCGCTTGGCGCCCGCGCGGCGCTCGACGCCGGCCGTGCCGGCGATCACGATCGAGCTGACCATCTCGGGCGCGAACAGCCCGTGCTCGACGACGCCCGGCGTCGCGCTGAGCCGCGCGGCGAGCTCACGCGCGTCCTCGACCGCGCCGACGTAGTCGGCGATCAGGCCGCCGTCGGGGCTGCGCGGCACGTCGCGCAGCTCGGCCGGCGCGAGCTTCGCGAGCGTCGTGTGCACGGCGAACGGCACGAGCTCGAGCGGGATCGGCGCGTGCAGCTCGCTCACGAGCTTCTCGCCGGAGACGATCACGACGAAGCGCCGCGCCGCGGCCGCGACGATCTTCTCGCGCGTGTGCGCCGCGCCGCCGCCCTTGACGAGCCAGCCGTCGGCGGCGACCTGGTCGGCGCCGTCGATCGCGACGTCGAGCTCACCGAGCTCGTCGAGCGCGAGCACGGTCAAGCCGAGCTCGCGCGCCCGCTGCTCGGTCGCCGGCGACGTCGCCGCGCAGCGCACGCCGTCGAGCGCGTCGCGCGCCGCGCGCTCGCCGAGCGCGTCGAGCAAGTACGCGACGGTCGAGCCCGTGCCGAGCCCGACGCGCATGCCCGCCTGCACCTCCTCGGCGGCCGCGTACGCGGCGTCGCGCTTGTGCCGTGCGATCGCCTCCGCTTCTGCGTCGCTCAGCGGCGGCTGCCCTGGCCCAGTCGCACGTGCGGACGCCACGGCGCGGACGTTACCGTCCCGGCGCCGCCTGCGAGGCGCAGGCGCTCGGGCGACTCGGGGCGGTGCAGCAGGAAGCCCTGGCCGTACGTGCAGTCGAGCTCACGCGCGAGCGCGAGCTGGCGCTTCGTCTCGATCCCGACCGCGACCGCCTTGAAGCCCGCCTTGTGCGACAGCGCGATCATCGCCGCGACCATCGCGCGCGTCTCGCGGTCGCGCTCGAACGTCTGGATCAGCCGGCGGTCGAGCTTGAGCATGTCGAGCGGCAGGCTGCGCGGCAGCTTGATCGACGCGTCGCGCGCGCCGACGCTGTCGAGCGCGATCGCGACGCCGAGGCGGCGAACCTCGGCGAGCGTCGTGCGCGCGCGCTCGGGGTCGCGCAGAACGGCGTCCTCGGAGACCTCGATGCACAGCGCGCGGCCCGGCAGCTCGAAGCGCGCGAGCTCGCGGCGCACGCGCTCGGCGAGATCGAGCTCGCTCAGCTCGCGCGCGGAGATGTTGACCGAGATCGGCATCGAGATGCCCTGGCGCCGCCATGCGGCGGCCTGCGCGCACGCCGTCTGCAGCACCCAGTCGCCGATCCGCACGATCAGGTCGCTCTCCTCGGCGCGCGGCAGGAACTGCGAGGGCAGCAGGTCGTCGATCTTCGATTCCTCCTCGCCGTGCGGGTGCCAGCGCACGAGCGCCTCGCAGCCGACCGCGCGACCGCCGGAGAGCGGCAGGATCGGCTGGTAGGTCAGCAGCAGCTCGTCCTGCGGCAGCGCGCGCAGGAGCCGTTCTTCGATCTCCAGATGCGCCGTCAGCTCTTCGCGCAGGCTCTCGTCGAAGACCTCCTGGCGGCGCCCGCCGGCGCCCTTCGCGCGGTACATCGCGACGTCGGCCTCGCGCAGCATCGCCTCGGGGTCGGCGCTCGCGTCGGTCGTCAGCGAGACGCCGACGCTCGCCGGCATCGAGACCTCGGTCGCGCCGACGTGGAACGGCTCCTTCAGCGTCTGCACGACGCGCTCGGCGAGCGCGAGCGCTTCGCTCTCGGTTTCGATTTCGTCGCCGAGGATCACGAACTCGTCGCCGCCGAGCCGCGCGACCGTGTCGCTGTCGCGCATCATCTCGGCGAGCCGCTCGGCGACGGCGATCAGCAGGCGGTCGCCGACGTCGTGGCCGAAGTTGTCGTTGATCGCCTTGAAGCGGTCGAGGTCGACGAACAGCAGCGCGACGACGCCGCCGCCGCGCGTCAGCCGCGCGAGCGCCTGGCGCGTGCGGTCCATCAGCAGCAGGCGGTTCGGCAGCCGCGTGAGCGGGTCGCGCAGCGCCTGGCGCTCGAGCCACATGCGGTCGGTCACGTCCTTCGCCGCCGCGTACCAGACGTCGCCGTCGCAGCGAGCGCTCCACAGCAGCCAGCGCCACGAGCCGTCGCGATGGCGGTAGCGGTTCGTGAAGTTCTCGAGGTACGCCGGGCGGTGGTTGCCGGCGAGCAGCAGCGCGAGCGTCTGCTCGACGTCGTCGGGGTGGACCAGCTCGTGGACCGGATTCGCTTCGAGCTCCTCGCGCGTCCATCCGAGCGCCTGTTCCCAGGCCGGGTTCAAGAGCGTGAAACGTCCGTCGAGCGAGATCGTCGCGAGCAGGTCGCTCGTCATCTCGAACAGGCGCGCGATCCGCGGATCGCCGGCGTCCTGCCCGCTCTTCGTCGTGTCCGGCGGCTCGCTCGGGCCGGCGTGCTCGCCTCGATCGACCGGCGTACGCGACTCGACGCTCGCGAACGGCTCGATCGCGGGCGCGCCCGGGCCGCGCGCGTCATCGACGCGCAGCGGGGCGAGGTCGGGGACCGCCTCGGCCTGGGTGCCAGGGATCGATGAACGCATTCCTGCGCATCCCCTCGGCCGGCGCCGTTGCCAACGCGCGGTCAAGGGGCGCGTCTGGACGGATTGACTACGGGTCGGCCCGTGTTTGCTGGGGCGCTTCGGGATTTCCCGGATGCCGCTAACGCGCGGCGCCGAGCGGCGCGGCGGGCTCGCTTGCGGCGAGCTCGGCGCGCGTGCCGTGGATCTGCGAGTCGCCTCGCAGGAACCGCCAGATCGCCAGGCACATCAGGATCGTGACGATCACGGCGCTCGATACGCACCACTCGCAGATGTGGTGGATCGAGAACAGCTCGCGGTAGGTCAGGTAGCAGCTGAAGCCGAAGCCGATCAGCGTGAACGCGACCGTCGCGAAGCGCGAGGTCTCGTTTTCGGGCGCGAGCAGCGATCCGAGGATCGTGATGTAGCCGATCAGGCCGATCAGCGCGACCGGCACGCCCGCGAGCTTCGAGTATTCGGAGGTCTGCACGATCTCGCAGCCGCCGCCGTTGCGGCCGCACAGTGGCTTGATGCCGGCGTAGTGGATGTACGTGAGGTACGTCGCGACCCCGAGCCCGATCGTCGCGATGACGATCATCGTGATGCGCAGGGTTCGCGCGCTCATCGGACGCCTACTTGAGCAGCTTGTCGATCGCCGATTCGAACGGCGCCGGTTCGGTCAGCGACGACGCTTCGAACTTCGAGAGCGTTTCGCCGGTCTTGCCGAGCAGGAACGACGGCGTGCCGTTGAAGCCCGCGTTGTTCGCCGCCTGTGCGTCGGTCGTGATCGTGTTCGTCCATGCCGGGTTGCTGCGATCCGACGTCCACGTCGCGAGGTTCATGCTCGGCACCTGCTGGGCCAGTTCCTCGATGTATTTTTCGGTCACGTAGCCGGTGTCCTCCTGGCCCTGCTCGTGGTAGAAGAGCTCGATGAAGTCCCACGCCTTGTTCTGCTTGCCGGCCGCCATCGCCGCGCTCTGCTGCGTACGGAACGTTTCCGGTTCGCGCGTCGCCGTCTCGAGATTGCGGTATTCGATCTTCAGCTTGCCCGTGCGCACGTACTTTTCGATCACCTTCGGCAGCGCTCCGAGCGTGAACTCCCGGCAGATCGGGCACTCGAGGTCGCCGAAGTACTGAAGCGTGACCGGCGCCGTCGGGCTGCCGAGCGTGCTGCCGCTCTGCGGGATGCCGGCGAGCAGCGAGGTCACCGTCGCGACATTTTCGTTTTTCGCCTTTTTCGTCGTCGGCACGTTGTTCGTGCTCGAGCCGCCGCCCGTCGCGACGAGGATGACGACGACGATGACGACGACGACGCCGATCACCGAGCCGAGCTGGATCAGGCGCTTGCGACGCTGCTGGCCGGCGGCCTCGGCTTCCTCGAGCGCCTTGCGCTGCTCGCGCGCCTGCTCGCGGCGCTGCTTGCGCGTGAGGTCCTGCTCGTCGTCCTCGACCGTGCTCATATGCGCAACTTATAGAGGTTTCGCTTCAATCGTGCCTAAGTTCGAGACGAGATCTGCACGTGTGCAGGAGGATCGCTTGTGCATCCGCGCCGGCGCGTGGCACGATGAGCGCAAGCGCGCCTCGCGCGCGAGTATGCAAGCGGCCTGCCCGGCCGCACGCACACGCCCCCGTAGCTCAACTGGATAGAGCACCGGCCTTCTAAGCCGGGGGTTGCTGGTTCGAGTCCAGCCGGGGGCGCTTCCGCAGCCGAGAACGCGCGCGCGTCGCCTCGCGAGAAGTGCCGTTTCCGCGCGCGCGCAGTGGGTAGAGGACGAACCGGGGCCTCGCTCACCCCGGCAATGGGGCCCCCGATGGGGACGGGACCGTTTCCGACCGCTTTCAAAAAACGCAGCCCCAATCCCCCGCGCGGGGCTGCCGGAGGCGGCGGAGCGGTCCTGGATCAGCTTGCGGCGCGCTTGGCATGACGCCAAGCGCGCCGTGAGATCCGCCCGCGACGGGTGCGGAGCCCTGCGCGCAGACATGCGCCGCCGACGCGGCCGCTTGCGATGATGGCGCGATTGTTCGCGCTCACGGTGCTCGTCTACCCGCTGGCGCTCGCGCTGCTCTGCCTCGGCGCCGGCCTGCTCGTCGACCGCCTCAGCGGCCGCTTCCTGCCGGCGGGGCTGCTCGCGAGCATCGGCGCGGCGGCGCTGATCGCGCTCTCGCAGCTGAGCACGTACGCCTCGCGGATCGCGCCGGCGACGCCGTACCTGCTGCTCGCGCTCGCGCTCGCCGGCTTCGCGCTCGGCAGGGCGCGCGTGCGCGCGCTGTGCGGCGCGCTGCTCGTGCGCGGCGCCGACGGCGCGCGCGGCCCGGGCGTCGCCGGGCGCAGGTCGCTCGTGGCGGCGGTCTCGGTCGGCCCGCTCGCGTACGCGCTCGCGATCGCGCCGGTGCTGCTCGCCGGCCGCGCGAGCTTCTCGTCGTTCATGGCGCTGTCGGACTCGGCGGTGCACATGGTCGGCGCCGACTACCTGATCCATCACGGTCAGGACTACGCGCATCTCGACGTGCGCAACTCGTACGGGCGCTTCATCGAGAGCTACTACGGCACGAGCTACCCGTCGGGCGCCGACACGCTGTTCGGCGGCAGCTCGCTGCTGCTCGGGCTGCCGCTGATCTGGACGTTCCAGCCGTTCAACACGTTGATGCTCGCGCTCGCGAGCGGACCGGCGTGGGAGCTCGCGCGGCGTGTCGGGCTGCGCGGCACCTCGGCGGCGCTCGCCGCGCTCGTCGTCACGATCCCGGCGCTCGTCTACGGCTATGAGCTGATCGGCTCGGTCAAGGAGATCGTCTCGATCACGATGGTCCTGACGCTCGGCGCGCTCGTCGCCGTGCAGCGCAGCTGGCTCGCGCGCGGTGCGCGCCGCGCGTTGCCTTTCGCGCTCGCGCTCGCCGCCGGGATCTCGGCGCTCGGCGCGGGGTTCGGCGCATGGGGGCTCGCGGCCGCGGCGGTCCTGCTCGTCGCGCTGCTCGACGGCTTGCGCGTGCGGCGGCTGACGGCGCGCGCGGCGCTCGCGACGATCGTCGCCGGCGCGCTCGTGCTGCTCGTCGCGGCGTGGCCGACGTGGCGGCACGTCTCGGCGTCTCTGCACGTCGCGCAGACGATCGCGTCGACGGGCAACTCGGGCAACCTGCAGTCGCCGCTGAGATGGACGCAGGCGTTCGGCGTGTGGCTCGGCGGCAGCTACAAGCAGCCGCCGAGCGGCGCCTGGCTCGTGCTGAGCGACGTGCTGATCGGCTGCGCGCTCGCCGCATGCGTGCTCGGCGCGGCGCTGCTGCTCGCGCGGCGTCGCTTCGCGCTCGCCGGTTGGATCGCGGCGAGCGTCGTCGTCTGGGCGGCGCTCGATCGCACGGCGACGACGTGGGTCGACGCGAAGGCGCTCGTGCTGAGCTCGCCGGTGCTTCTGCTGCTCGCGTGGGGCGGCGTCGCGGCGCTGCGCGCGCCCTCGCGCGGCGGCGCGCGGCGCCTGCGCACGCGACCGTGGCTGCAGGGCAGCCGCTCCGAGCAGGCGCGCTGGGCCGGCCTCGGCGGCCGCATCGCGGCGGCGCTGCTCGCGCTCGCGCTGTGCGCCGGCGTCGTCGGCTCGGATGCGGCGCAGTACCACAGCTCGAACCTCGCGCCGACGGCGCGCTACGAAGAGCTCGCGTCGATCAACCGCCGCTTCGGCGTCGGCGGCAACGCTCCGGCGCACGGCGGGCCGACGCTGTTCACGGACTTCGACGAATACTCGATGTACGTGCTGCGCGATCTCGACGTCGGCGGTCCCGACTTCGTCTACCCGCCGCCGGCGCTCGCGTCGCTCGCCGGCGGCTACGGGCAGCCGGTCGACCTCGCGCGCGCGACGCCGGCGGCGCTCGGCTCCTACCGGCTGATCGTCACGCGCCGCGATCCGAGCCTCGCGCCGCCGCCGGCGCCGTTCGCGCTCGCGTGGGAAGGCGTGTACTACGAGGTCTGGGCACGACAGGCGGCGGGGCGCGGCGAACCGCGCTCGGCGCCGCGTGCGCGCCCGGCGCGGCTCGTCCACGTCGCGCTGCGCGTCGCGTCGCATCCGCCCGGCTGGGGGCGCGAGCGCGGCGGCTGGGCGATGAAGCGCCCGGGCGCGCTGTCGGTCGGCTTCGCGCTGCCGCACGCGGGTACGTGGACGCTGTGGCTGCAGGGGCAGTTCATGCCGCGCGTGACGATCGCCGTCGACGGGCGCGAGGTCGGCGCGATCGCGGGTCAGCTCGCGGGCAACTCGCTCGTGCCCGACACCGCGCCGCCGATCGCGCTGAGCCTCGGCGCGGGCGAGCACGTGCTGCGCGTCGCGCGCGCGGGCTTCAGCCTCGCGCCGGGCAACGGCGGCTCGGCGGTGCTCGCCGGCGCGTTCCTGACGGCCGGGGCGCCGCGCGCGGGCCTCGCCGCGAGCGGCTCCATCGGGGGCTGAACATACGCTGCGCGCGAATGAGCGCGCGCGAGGATCAGATCCTGCTCGGCGAGAACCTGCGGCTGCTGCCGTCGTTCGACGACGCGTCGTTCCAGCTCGTCTACATCGACCCGCCGTTCAACACCGGGCGCGCGCAGGTGCGAAAGACGCTGTCCGTCGTCGGCGACGAGGAGGGCGAGCGGACGGGGTTCGGTGGCCGGCGCTACCGCACAAGGCTGCTTGCGCAGGCGTCGTTCATCGACTCATTCGATGACTACCTCGGCTTCCTCGCGCCGCGCCTGGAGCACGCACACAGGCTGCTGCGTGAGGACGGGACGCTGTACTTCCACATCGACTACCGCGAGGCGCACCACTGCAAGCTGCTGCTCGACGAGATCTTCGGGCGCGAGCAGTTCCTCAACGAGCTGATCTGGGCGTACGACTACGGCGCGCGCGCGCGGCGGCGCTGGCCGGCGAAGCACGACACGATCCTCGTCTACGTGAAGGACGCGGGCTCCTACTACTTCGACTCGCGCGCGGTCGATCGCGAGCCGTACATGGCGCCGGGGCTCGTCGGCGCCGAGAAGGCCGCGCGCGGGAAGTTGCCGACGGACGTCTGGTGGCACACGATCGTGCCGACGAGCGGCGCCGAGAAGACGGGCTACCCGACGCAGAAGCCGGAGGGCATCGTGCGGCGGATGGTGCAGGCGTCGACGCGCGCGGGCGACTGGTGCCTGGACTTCTTCGCGGGCAGCGGCACGCTCGGCGCGGTCGCGGCGAAGCTCGAACGGCGCTACGTGCTGATCGACTCGAACCCGGAGGCCGTGCGTGTGATGCGCGAGCGGTTGGGCGCGGTCGGTATGGCTGGCGCCGGCACGAAGGCGCGCGAGGCACGCTAGGAGACGCCGGGCGGCGCGGCGCCGAGCGGGCGCGGCGCGCCGAGGCGCGACGTGAAAGCCTTCCGCGCATGTACCACTTCGAGCTGCGCAAGTTCCCGCACACGGTCTCGCGCTTCAACCAGAGCGAGCGGCAGGTGCTCGCGCTCGTGATGCCGTGGACGCGCGAGGAATGGGTCGAGGTCGGCGAACGCAAGTGGAACGTCAACGAGACGAAGCTGACCGTGCTCGAAGGCCCGGAGCTGTCGCTCCAGGAAATGGCGATGAACCGCGGCTGGCGCAACGCGCTGCGGCGCAGCGACGACGTGACCGAGCGCGTGCTCACGGCCGTGCGCGAGCATCAGGCGGCGCGGCGCGGCGGGGGGAGGCGCCGGTCGCGGGCGGTGCGCCGGGCGCAGGCAGCCCAGCCGCGGCAGCGGCAGCATCGGGCGGGCCACCGACCGCGGCGACGGACGCGGGGGGTAGTGGGCCGCAGGTCGGCCCGACAGGCGCGCCGCAACCGGACGCGGTCGACGCCGGCCTGCTCGTCGACTCGCTCGCGCTTGAGCTCGTCGCGCTGCTCGCCGACGGCGCGCTGACGCCGGCGCGCGCGTGGGAGCTCGCGCAGCAGCGCGCGCCGGAGCGCGCGGCGCCGGAGACGATCGCGCTCGCGCAGGGCGCGATCGAGTCGCTGCTCGACCGTGGCCTCGCGACGCTGACGCGCGACGGAAAGCCGCTTGGCGAGGACGATGCGCGGGCGGCGCTGCGGAGCGGCGAGAGCTGGATGGGCGCTCTCGAGCTCAGGGTCGTGCGGCGCGTCTGAGCCGACCGCGCCGGCCGGAGATCAGGAGGGGTGAGCGAGGGGACTCGAACCCCCGACCGCCTGGACCACAACCAGGAGCTCTACCAACTGAGCTACGCCCACCACGGGAGAGGGAGTCTAGCGATGGATCCTCGACCTCGGGCGCCCCGGTTATATTCCAAAGATCGATACGCCGCTCGATAAGAAACGTCGCGCCGAACTCCTCTTCGCGGTGTTCGAGGTCCTCGAAGATCACCGCGAAGGAATCGCTGCACGCGATGCGCTTGCCGCGGTCGAGGCGACGCTTGGCTTGACGGATTACGAGAGGGAAAACTATCCGGGCACCGACCTCCGTCGGTTCGAGAAGACCGTGCGATTCCAGACGATCAACGCGGTCAAGGCCGGCTGGATGCTGAAGGAGAAGGGGAGCTGGCTGATCACCGAGGCGGGACAGGCAGCTTTCAAGCGTTACAACGATCCCCAACAGTTCTACGACGAGGCACGCGTGCTTTATCGGGCGTGGGACAAGGCTAATAAACGAGCGAGGGACGCCGACCCAGCCCTATCGGACGATGACGAAGTCGCTGGGTCACCGGGCTCGATAACTACCGAGAAGGCCGAGGAGACGGCCGCCGCGGAGATCTGGGCGTATCTCGCGGCGATCAATCCATACGACTTCCAAGAGCTCGTCGCCGGCTTGCTTCAGGGCATGGGCTACCACATCAACTGGGTTGCGCCACCTGGTAAGGACAGAGGAATCGACATCGTCGCCTTTCGTGATCCGCTTGGCGCGGAGCAGCCGCGGATCAAGGTCCAGGTCAAGCGAGAGCAGAGCAAGACGGACCCTAAAGGTCTGCGCGCATTCATGTCCGTGCTCGGCCCAAACGACGTCGGCGTGTTCGTATCGCTTGGTGGGTTCACTCCCGACGCTGAAGTCGAGGCTCGAACATCCGAACGGACACCCGTGACGCTCATAAATCGCAACAGGTTGCTGGATCTCTGGTCCGAGAATTACGAGCGGATTCCAGATGCGCGACGGGCGTTGCTTCCGCTCAAGCCGGTGTTCTACCTCGCTCAGGAGCCGGAGACCTGATGTAGCTGTGACGATCTACGCCACGGCGGGCATCGGCCCCTTTTCGGGTTGGTGCTCTCGCGCGAGATCAACCGCCAGCGCGACATCGGGCAGGTCCTCGACCGATGGAATGAGCCAGCCCCACTGCCGAGTCGATTGCTCCCACCTGCTGGCGAGTTGTGGATAGGGGTTCTGGAGCCCGAGTACGTCAGGACTCGCGGGCAGCTTGACCATGAACTCGATCGGCTTTTCGACACGCAGATTGATGATCGGCACGTAGTACCCGCCTGGACGCTTGTAGCCGAGCCACCAAGACCGAAGCACTGGTGTCCACGCCAAGTCGTGCTGTTCGACGTATCGCGTGAGCCCCTCAAAGATCCGGCGAGCCACGGCTACGTGCTCGGGTGGGAACTGCTTTTCGTAGCCATCCCAGCTTGCTTCGGCTGGTTGTCTGCGCACGACATCCTCTTCTTGCTCCTTGCGTCTGCGCCTGACGAGGTAGTCCTCCGCCTCTGGAAGGGGAATTATCTGCCGTGCAACGAGGATGGCCTGACGGGTGTCGGGGATCGCGCGAGCGGAAACCTCGACGCACCCGATGTCGAGATCGTAATCCCGGAGCCAAAGCACGACCGATGTGACGGCCGGCCCGAAGCTGCCGGCGACCAATAGCACCTTTACACGTTGCAAGCCGCCTTCGTCGATCGCCGGCGAATGGTCGAGGATGCGCTGCCGTGCCGCTTCCCTATCTGTCTCATGGGTGGCCGCAAACTCCTCGGCGAGCTCGTCAATCGTCAGCTGTGAGCAGTACGCGGCGTACTTCAGCGCTTGAAGCTCAACAGTGTCAGTCGCTCGGTCTCTCTTGAACTCGACTACGACCGGTGCGCCTGTCGTATCGAGGAACAGTGCGTCGAGTCTATCTGCGACCTTGTGGTCGCGCACCTGCCAGTGGTCAAACTCAGTCGTGATCAGCAGCAGGCCCGGGCCGATGAGCTCGGGATACTCGGTAACCCAGCGCTGCAGATGATCGCGCTCTCGCAGTCCGGCGGACGCCAAGGTCATCTCATGCATCTGCGTGGCCTGTTGTGAGTCGAGGTCGATCAGCAGCGATACGCCTCTCTGATCTGTCGACTCCTCGGTTGCCATCGCGTCTCGATCCTATCTGAGCGAAGACACCGTGCACTCGGACTGACGGTGGGGGACGCGGTCAACAGGTGGAGACAGGCCGCGTAGGCGCAGCGGCGCCATCCCTGTGTCAACGCTCGTACGCCCGCCCGCGCGGCAGGACGTGCCTAACAAGCACGCTCTGCGTGTCGCGGTCGTAGTCGAAGATCACCCGCCAGTTGCCTACGCGAAGGCGAAATGCTCGCTGCCCGTCAGCCGCCTGACGTCGAGCGAGCGATCTTCGGCCGCGAGGTGATCGAGCGCGCCAAGCACACGCGAGCGGATCGGCGGGTCGAGACGGCGCAGCTCCTTCTCGGCGCTGCGCGTGAAGCGGAGCGGGCGCCCGTCGCTCACTCGGTCGTGGACTCTAGGTCTTGCTTGAGCCGCTCGTAGGAGATCGTGCGTCCCGCCGCGATGTCAGCATCGCTCTCAGTGAGCGCAGTCTCCTCACCGGGCGTCAACCGCTCGTCGTCCTCGGGACGCGAGTCAAGCCACTCGCCGAAGCTCTGCCCGCGTGAGGCGATGAAGGCGAGGGCCGCCTCGGCCTCCTGCTCGGTCAGGTCCTCGACCCTCGCGCGCAGCTTCTCCTTTGCCGTCATGCACTAAATGCTAACGGCGCTCATCCGCGCGGTCGTGCGTTCCCCTCCATCCAGTCAAACACCCGTTCGCAATGCAGCTGCGGCGCCATCGGCTCGCAGTGGAACTGCGCCCCCTCGGCGACGGTGAACTTCAACAGCGCCTTCTGGCGCGTGCGCAGCCAGTCGCACAGCGTCTGCGACTGCCCTGGGAAGAACTGCTCGAGTTCCGGATCGAGCACGGCCATCGGCGATTTGATGCGCTCGACCTGTCGCTGCGTGAGCACGTACTTGCGCGCGTGCGTCAGCTGCTCGAAGACGTCGCGGCCCGGGTAGATCTCGAGGCGCTTGGCGAGCTGGAAGCGTTCCGCTTCGGGAACGTAGCTCTGCCCTTCGTTCCAGTAGGCCATGAATTCCTTGTGGTTGCCTGCGTACAGCAGTTCGAGCAGCGGCTTCGGCAGCCCCTCGCTCCAGCTGATGAACGCGTCGACGACGCCCGGGTCGGCGACGACGGCGGCGAGGCGGTGCTCGTAGGCGGCGGCGCGCGTGACGAGGTAGCCGGCGAAGCTCTCGCCGGCGAGCGAGATCCGCTTCGTGTCGACGCCGGGCTGGCGGTGCAGCCAGTCGACGATCGGCGTGATCACGCGCTCCCAGTCGGGCCGGAAGCCGATGTTGCGCAGGAACAGGTTGCCGCCCTGGCCGGGACCTTCGAAGATCAGCGCGTTCCAGCCGCGTTCGAGCGCGGCGGCGCCGCCGAGCACGTACATGTCGATGTTCTGCGCGTCGCTGCCGTTGTTGAGGATGACCGTCGGGCGACGCGTGCTCCCGCCGGGCCGCAGTAGCCAGCCGGGCAGGTACGAGCGGCCGTACGGGATCCGCACGCGCTCGAAGCGCGGCTCGAACAGCGCCGCGGCCGCGGACCACGCGGCCTCCATCTCGCGGTAGACCGCGCCCTCGTGCGCCCGCGTCGGCTGTGCGGAGGCGAGCGTGTAGAAGAGCGCCTGGTCGAGATAGCTCGCGGCGCGCAGGTACGAGCCGCGCGCGCTCGCGACGCGTCCGGCCGCGCGCTGCTCCTCGCCGCGCGTACGCAGCGAGCGCCCGAGCGCGAGGAACTCCTCGAAGACCGCGCGGTAGCTGTCGCCGCGCGCGTGGATGCGGTTGAATGCGGCGAGCACCTCGCCGGTCTCCGCTGCGCCGTAGCCGGCAGCGCCGAGCGTGAACAGCAGCTGGAAGTTGATTGCCGGGTCGCTGAAGAACGTGATCGCCGCCTGTCCGGGGGCGGCCGGCTGCGGGCTGATCGGGCCGGCGCCCGCAGCTCGTGCGCCCGGCACGCGCGCGAGCGCGCCGGCCGAGCCGGCTGCGATGGCGCCCGCGAGCAGGCGGCGGCGGCTGATCGTCGTATCGAGGCTCACGCCGGCGTCTTCGGCAGGACGGCGCGCGAGCTTGACACCCGGGCGGGCGCTGTCGCTGGGTCAGTGAATCCGCGCGCTGTGGCTGAGCGGCGCGAGCACGCCGTTGCCCGACAGGCTTGTGCTCAGCGTCCCGGCGCCGCCGGCGTGCACGAGGCTGACGCTGAACGTGCAGTGCGCGCTGACGGTGCCGATCGCGGAGGCCTTGTGGTGCCCGCGCGTGAACGTCACGTGGACGGTCTCTTTCGCGCAGCCCTCGGCGCTCGTCACGCGCGCGGGCAGCGTCAGCGTCCCGCTGACCTTCAGCAGCGAGCCGCTGTGCTTGACGTGCAGCGCGAGCGCGCGAAGCGCGAAGCGCGCGAAGCGGATCATCTCGGAGACCTGCGTCGTCTGGCCGCTCGAGTCGGTTGCGATGATCTTCAGCGTGTGCAGGCCGACGTCGGCGCCGCTCGGCAGGTAGTGGCAGGTGAACGGCGCGGCCGTCGCCTTGCAGATCGTGCGGTCGTCGAGCAGGTACTCGACGCCGACGATCGGCGCGGAGCCGGTGACGGCCGGCGTCAGGTCGAGGCTGCGCAGCGAGGACCGCGCGAAGCTCGCCGGGATCGCGATCGCCGGCGGCGCTGCGGCGCCCTGCGCCGGCGCGGCGAGGCTCAGCGGCATGACGACTTCGGTTTTCGGTTCGACGTGCGGTTCTTCGCCGAGTTTTTCTTCGGGCGGCGGCACGAGTTTGGCGATCACCGGCAGCTGCTCGCTCGCGACGCTCGTCTGGCCCGACTCGTCGGTGACGGTCGCCGTGATCGTGACCGTCTGGCCGATCAGCGACGCGGGCGGCGTCCAGGTCGTCTCGTACGGCGCGCTCGCCATCGTGCCGAGGTCGGTCGCGCCGGCCGTGATGTCGACGGACGTCACGCCGAAGTCGTCGCTCGCGAGCGCGAGCAGCTCGTTCGGCGCTTCGGCGATCAGCGATTCGTCGGCGATCGGCGTGCCCCAGGCGGCGCTCGGCGGCGCGTCGACGATCGCGGCCGGGGCGGTCGGCACGGCGTAGGCGGTTTTCGCGGCGGCGCCGTAGAGCACGCTGTCTTCGTCGGTTTTGCCCGAGCCCGGCACGGTCGCGGCGCTGACGCCGTCGACGCCGCCGGCGCTCGGACCGCCGACGACGGGGCCGGTCGCCGCTCCGTACCAGTTGGCTTTCGGCGTCGCGCCGTGCACGGCGACGCCGGACACGTCGTAGTTGACCGTCACCGGCACCGTCGCCGTGCTCATCGCCGTGTTCGTCAGCGATTCGGGCAGTTCGGCGGAGGTCGGCGTGTAGGCGGTGCCGTTGACATAGATTTCGTGCAGCGGCGGGAAGTCGGCCGTGCCGTTGAAGATGCCGTAGCCGTTGCCGGTCAGGTCGTTCGAGCCGATCGTCGTGTAGAAGGACGTCGTCGAGCCGGGCAGCGTCGTCGTGTCGTCGGCGTCGGTCAGCAGGATCGCGACGCCCGTTCCCGGTGTGTTCGCCGTGCCGGCCGTCGCGCCGAGGTTGCCGGTGATCTGGTTGCCGCTGATCGTCGCGCGCGCGCCGGCGTTGACCTGTACGCCGTACTGGCTCGGTTCGGCGGCGCTCGCGTTGCCTTTGATCACGTTGTTCGTGATCGCGCCGGTCGTCGCGACGCCGGAGCGGAAGTAGAAGGCGTTGGCGGCTTTCGTCGTCGTGTTGACGCTCGAGTCCGAGCCGTCGATCAGCACGCCGCCGGCGCCGTAGCCGGTGATCAGATCGCCGCTGACGGCGATGTTGCGTTCGAACGCGCCGAACGGCGTGACGGCCTCGCTGTTGGAGGCGACGACGCCCCAGCCGGCGCCCGGCGACGGGCTCGCGGTGAACGGCCCGATCTGGCTGTTCACGACCGAGCCGACGGCGTCGTGGAAGGCGACGCCGGCGTTGACCATGTGCCCGTTGTCCTTGATCGTCACGCCCGAGATCTGGACGTTGACGTCGACGTTCGAGGTGCTGCCGGGCGCCGTGTTCTGGACGGTGATGATGTTGCCGAGGTTGCTGCGCACGTCGGTCGGCGCGCTCTCGAGCGCGCCGCCGGGCTCGATCGTCACCTTGCTCGCGCCGGCGCCGACGATGTTGAGGCTCTTTTCGATCTTCAGCCCGTTCTGCGGCAGCGCGCCGGCCGTCGGGCCGACGACGTAGGTGCCGGCGCAGATCCGGATCGTGTCGTGGCTCTGCGCGAATTCGATCGCCGTCGCGAGCGAGGTGTAGCCGGCGTCGGGGCACTGCGCGCGGTCGTCGTCGACGACGAGCGTCTCGGCGTGCGCGGCGAGCGGCGCGAGCGCCGAGACGACCGCGGCGAGCGCCGCCGCGCGCGAGAGCGTGCGCCGCGCGCGTGTGCGCCGGCTTAGGGTCCTCGTCTTCATCTCGAGACCTTCACGATCGAGTCGCCCGAGACGACGACGGTCTCACCGTGCGCGCGCTCGAGGTTTCCGGCGCCGTCGATGCCCTGGACCTGCACGCGGTAGACGCCGGCCGGGAGGTGCACGTGCATGCTCAGGCGGAAGCTCGTCGTGCCGCCGGCGACGAGCGAGAACGCCTTCGTGCAGGTCCGCGCGTGCTGCAGCGCGCCGCTCAGCGCCATGAAGTTGCAGGCGCCGTGGCTGACGCGCGCGACCGAGACGAGCACGCGCTTGACCGAGCCGGTGACGCCGGCGGTCCCTGCGGCGCCGGTGCAGCCGGCGTCGCTCGCGGTGCCGCTCGCGAGCAGGTGCCCGCCCTTCAGCGAGAGCTTCGCGAGCGTCGTGATCGGCGCCGTCGTGTCGCTGCAGGGCGTCTTGCTCGGCACCGCGCCGGTGCCGTTCAGCGGAATCGCTTCACCGCTCTCGACGAGCGCTTTGCCCGTGCTCGACGGCGCCGCGGGAGCGCTCGTCGAGGAGGCGGTCGAGCTGCCGCTTTCGGCGCTTTCGGCGGCCTCCTGGAAGCGCATGTTCGCGACCTGGATCGAGCCGCTCGGCGTGCGGTTGCCGAAGATCAGCGAGACCTTCGCGACGTGTGCGAGGTCGACGCCGGAGTCGGCGAACGCGCTCAGCGGCACGCGGATCTCGTTGAGCACCTCGTTGCGGCGCGCGCTGCCGAGCGGCGCCTCGAGCGCGGTGCCGTACGCCGGGTCGGCCGCGTCGACGCTTGCCGTGTGGCCGGCGCGGTCGGTCAGCTCGATTTCGAAGTCCTGCATCGCCGCGCGCGGGTCGGTCTCGGCGATCGGGTTGTTCGGGCCCGACGGCGGGTTGCGCGAGTCGAAGTAGTTGATCGCGGCGTCGAGCGCGAGCACCTTGTAGTGGCTCTCGTCGCCCGAGCTCGCCGGGATCTCGGCGTTCAGTTCGGCTTTGCCTTCCCACGCGAGCGAGAGCTGCGGGCCGAACGAGCGGTTGACGGGGTCGTTCTCGCGCTCGTTCGCCTGGCCGCCGAAGGCGACCGGGTCGTACACGCCGGCGGTGCCGGCAGGGGGCAGCGGGCAGGGCTTCGCGGCCGTCGGCAGCGGCGTGCCGCTGTTCGACGCTTTGAACTCGATCGGCTCGGGGTTGCACCAGTCGTAGCCCTGCGCCGTCGTCGCCGGCATCGGCGTGCCCGCAGCCTCGCATTTTCCGCCGACGCAGTATTCGGGCTGGTAGGGGTTCTTGAAGCCTTCGCCCGAGAGCGAGCCGCCGAGCGCGTCCGTCGTCAGCGCGGTCGCGTTGATTTCGGGGATCAGCACGTCGCGGCGTTCTTCGGCCGGCGCGAAGTACGTCGTTTTGACCTCTTCGTCGCACGGCAGCCCGCTGGCCGGGCAGGCGGCGGCCGGCAGGCTCGCTTCGCCGGTCATCAGCGGTTCGAAGGCCTTTTCGCCGCCGACGTAGCGGCGCATGAAGGCGGCCGTCAGCGCGACGGTCAGCTTCTGCTGGTCGGCCGGTTTCAGACGGATGTTGCCGGGCTCGTCCTCGCCGCACGCGGCGTCGGGGCGCGTCGCGGTCGAGAGGTAGGTGAGGCCGTCCTCGCTGCCCGACGACGACCACAGCGTGTTCGTGTAGTCGTGGTCGCCGCCCTGGAAGGCGAACTGCATCTTCGGCGAGGGGTCGCCGGGCTCGGCGTAGAGGCTTTTCTCGTAGATGCGCGCGCCGTGGATGTCCGAGACGTCGCCGTCGCACAGCGGCAGCACGGCGGCGTACGGGATCGACGCGGGCTTCGTGCCGGCCGCGGTCGTGCCGATCACGGCCGTGCGCTCGTAGTCGACCGGCGCCCACGACATGACCGCGGCGAGCTTGTAGTGGCGGCCCGGCGACGGACGCGTGCGGTTGTAGGCGACGAAGTCGGCGACGCCCTCGCCTCCGCGCGAGTGGCCCCACAGCCCGACGCCGTTCTCGAGGTTGATGTGCCCGGCGAGCGCGTACGGCGTCGAGTACTCGGGTGGTTTTTCCTCGACCTGGCCGGCGGCCGTCTGCACGTACAGCGGCGCGCCGTCCTGCCACGCGAACGCCATGTCGAGCGACGCCGAGAGCAGCTGGTCGCGCAGGAACGTGCCGTTGTCCTGGCCCGTCTGCCAGCTCGTCAGCGCGTCGGCGTCGAGCGAGATCACGATGTAGCCGTGGCTCGCGAGGTTTTCGGCGAGGTAGTCGTATCCCTCGTAGTTGAGCAGCGGCGTGTTGCCGGGCGTCGAGGCGCAGTTCGCCGAGGATGTCGTCGTTTCGCTGCCGCTCGCCGTCAGGCAGTCGGCGTGGTTGCCGTGCAGCAGCACGATCAGCGGGAACGGGCCGCCGCCGTTCGGAAAGAACAGCGCGCCGTCGAGCGGCTGCTGGAAGGCGGCCGTCGCCGTGCCGTTGATGTTCGGCGCGTCCATCATCACCGAGCCGCCGTAGTACTCGACCTTCGTGACCGTGTGCGATCCGAGTTCGGTCGGGTTCGGGATCGACGAGCTCGCTTCGGCTGCCTTCGTCGAGCCGGTGCTGACGAGCAGCGCGAGCGCGATCGCGCCGGCGAGCAGCGCGGCCGCGGCGAGCGCCCTGAGGGGGTGCGAGAAGCGGCGCGGCTGCGCCTCGGGCGGCATGGCTGTCCCTCCGTTCGACATGGCCGGGGAGTCAAACAAGCGGCCGACCGGCGCACCATGGCCTGACGGTCCCAGATATCTCCGAACCAATCGACAAGTGGTCCAGTGGGGGCACGACGTGGGGACCAACTGTCCAACGCGACGCGCGCGACGCTTCGACATACGCACAAAGACGTACGCACGGAGCGGGCTCAAACTCATGAGATGTGAGCACGGATGCGTAAGCGACGAGGGTGAAGGACGACGCCATGGAGGCGAGCAGAGTTGCGGCCGACCCGTCGAGGTCGCTGCGCCAGCTGCATATGGAGATGGTCGACGCGGTGCTCGGGCGCGAGGGCCTCGGCGGCGTCGCGCGGCTCGCGGCCGACGCCGCGGGCGCGCCGATCGCGATCGTCGCGCCGCGCCTCGGCGGCCCGTGGCTGGTGCCCGACGAGCGCCTCTCGCACGCCGAGCTCGCGACGCTCGGCGCACAGCTGCTCGAATACGCGAGCGATCGTTCGCGCGGCGGCGCGCCGGCCGAGCTCGTGCATGGCGAGCCGATCGCGATCGGCAGCGAGGTCGCGGGCATCGTCGCGCTGCTGCGCGACGGGCGCGCGACGGCGCCGGCGCCGTACACGACCGAGATCGTGCACCTCGCGGCGATGGCCGCGCTGACGGGCGCGGCGGTCGCCGAGGCGCGCCACGACGCCGAGCGCAAGCTGCGCGGCTCGTTGCTGCAGAAGCTGCGCGGCGCCGACGAGCTCGACGCGGAGGAGCTCGTGCGCGAGGCCGCGCTCCTGGGCTGCGAGCTCGCCGACGGCGCCGTCGCGCTGTGCGCCGAGCTGCCGGCCGAGCGCGCGGCGCGCGTGCTCGCGGTGATCGCCGGCGAGTCCCCGGGCGCGCTCGCCGAGTACGACGAACCGGTCGCCGGCGAGCAGACGCGTCGCCTGTACGCGCTCGTGCCGGCGACGCGCGCGCGCACGGCGCAGGCGACGCTCGTGCTCGCGCGCCGCCTGGCCGTGCGGCTCGGGCGCAGCGGCACGGTCGGCATGTCCTCGAGCTGCGCCGCGCCGGGCGAGCTCGCGCGCGCGGTCGGCGAGGCGGAGCTGATGCTCGAGATGGTCGTCCAGTCGGGCGCGCCGATCGCGTGCGAGGTCGATCGCTCGAGCGGCACCTACCGGCTGCTGTTCCGCGTGCTCTCCTCGCACCCGGAGGAGGTGCATCTGCTCTACGACGATACGGTCGCGCCGCTCGTCGGCTACGACGGGCAGTACGCGACCGACCTCGTGACGACGCTGCAGACGTACCTCGCGAACAACTGCAACATGAACGCGACGGCGGGCGCGATCTTCGCGCACCGCCACACGGTCGCCTATCGCCTGGAGCGGATCAGGGAGCTGACCGGCCTCGACCCGGCGCGCTCGGAGGATCGCGAGCGCCTCGGGCTCGGGTTGAAGGCGTACCGGATGATTCGCACGAAGCTCCCGCGCTGAGAGCGCGCGCAGGATTCTGCCGCTGGGACACGAATCCCAGCGAGGGATTTCTGTCGGACGACGACTGGTGGAGGAGCGAGGTATGGCGCTCAAGCGAGCAGGCGCGGAGTTGATCGGAACGTTCGTGCTCGTCTTCGGCGGCGTCGGCACGGCGGTGATCGCGGGGCAGCCACGTCGGCTACCTCGGCATCGCGTTCGCGTTCGGTCTCTCGCTGCTCGTGATGGCCTACGCGATCGGGCCGATCTCCGGCTGTCACATCAACCCTGCGGTGACGCTCGGGCTGTTCGCCAGCGGCAGGGTCGAGCTGGCCGAGACGGTGCGCTACTGGGTCGCGCAGATCCTCGGCGCGATCGCCGCCGCCGCGGCGGTGCTCGCGGTCGTCTCGGGGCGCAAAGGCGGCTACAGCGACGGCGCCGAAGGGCTGGCCGCGAACGGCTACGGCTCGCACTCGCCGCCGGCTTCGCGCTCGGCGCCGGGTTCGCCGATCGAGGTGATCCTGACGGCGTTTCTCGTCTTCACGGTCCTCGCCTCCACCGACCGGATCGCGAACGTCGCGTTCGCCGGCATCCCGATCGGGCTCGTGCTGTGCTGATCCACCTCGCGCGATCCCTGTCACGAACACGTCGGTGAACCCCGCCCGCAGCATCGGGCCCGGCGATGCTCGTCGGAGGGTGGGCGATCAGCCAGCTGTGGCTGTTCATCGTCGCGCCGCTGCTCGGCGGCGCGCTCGCCGCGCGGCGTCCATCGCGTGCTGTTCGCTGGCACCAGCCGGTCGACGCCACGCGAGTCGGCGGTCGAGGCCGAGGGTCAGCGGTAGGATGCCGTCGCCTCGCCGCGCCGGCGAGGGACGAACACGACGACGGAGGGACGCGGATGCTGACACTGAACGGCCTCGACGAGGTGAAGGCGTACGTCGGGAGGGAGCTCGGCGTCAGCGACTGGCTGCTCGTGACGCAGGAGAAGATCGACGCGTTCGCCGAGGTGACCGGCGACGACCAGTGGATCCACGTCGACGTCGAGCGCGCCAAGCAGAGCCCGTTCGGCGGCACGATCGCGCATGGCTACTTCACGCTGTCGCTCGCGCCGCGCTTCTCCTACGACATGTTCACGTTCGAAGGCTTCGCGTTCGGGATCAACTACGGCCTCAACCGCGTGCGCTTCCCGGCGCCGATGCCGGTCGGCGGCCGCGTGCGGATGCGCGCGAAGCTCGCCTCCGTCGAGGAGATCCCCGGCGGCGCGCAGATCACGACCGAGCTGACGTTCGAGCACGAGGGCGGCGAGAAGCCGGTCTGCGTCGCCGAGTCGCTCGCGCGCGTGTACAGCGGCTAGCGCGGGTAGCCCGGGTAGCCGCTAGCGCGAGCGCTGTCCCCGGTCAGACGCGCGCGGCGAGCGCGAGCGCCTGTTCTCCCGCCAGCTCGCCGAGCTGGCGGTAGCTCTCGAACTTCTGGTCGGTGTACAGCTGGTCGGTGGTCGGGTCGTGCGGGAACGTCGGGTCTTCGATGTGGCGCGAGCGCACGTCCCACGGCGCTTCCTTGGTCATGACGTTGCGGGCGTAGTAGATCACGCCGGCGACGCCTTCCTTCCCCTCGCCGGTCGGGCGGTAACGGAACCTCCCGCACACGACGCTGCGCAGCGCGACGTCCGTTTCGTTCGGCGCTTCGGCCTGGTTGCCGGCACACGGGTCGGGCGCCGGCTCGCTCGCGCTGCTGTCGCCCTGGCCGCTCGGCTGCTGCACGGCCTTGGCGCCCGGCGTGAGCGGCGTCGGGTCGATCACGACCTCGACGCCGAGCTCGCTGCGCGCCAGTGCGACGGCGTCGCCGAGCTCGGAGAAGCTCTCGCCGCCGCTGGCGTCGAAGCAGTAGATCTCGGTGCAGCCGCGGCGCAGCAGCTCGACGAGGCCGAGGTTCTCGTAGTGCCCTCCGTCGGTCACGTACAGGTAGCGCCCGTCGACGCGGTTGCGCCCGAACAGCTCGCGCAGCAGGTACGACGGTCGCGGTGGGCGCCAGCGGCCGATCCACTTCGCGCCGGAGGCGACCCAGACCGGATTCGGCACCCACACGCCGAGACGGACGTTGCCGAGCGCGAGCAGGAACGTCAGCGGCCGCCTCGTCAGCTTGCCCATCGACGGCGAGATCGCGGCGCCGGACATCGCGACGGCCGCCGGCAGCGTCAGGTCGCGCTGGCGGCTGCGGTAGTCGCGTTCCTCGAAGTGTCGCTCGTACTCGTCCGTTTTGATCGCGCCGACGAGCGGGCCGCCGACGCTGTACGGGCTGAACGTGAAGCTCGTCACGTGGCGCCCGGGAGGCGTCGCGCCGGGATCGGAGACGTTCGCGGCCGCGCACACGAGCAGCGTCGGCCACCCCTGCTCCTCGACCTTCGTCCCGGACAGGGGGGTGAGGTTGTCGTAGTCGCGTTCGACCGCGATGCCGTCGGCTTCCTCCTGCGCGTCGGCGGCGGGTCGCGGCGGTACGACGTACTCCTCGATTTCCTCGTCGAATTCTCGTTCGGCCTGGGTGGGTTCACCGGCGGGAGGCCCGGCCGGCGCCGCGTCCGGCCGCCGCTTCGGCGGCACGCGCTTGAGCGCGAACGCCGAGCACAGCCGGCGCTTGTAGAAGTGGTGCAGCGACAGCGCCCCGATGTCGACCAGCAGGTAGAGCGCGCCGAACAGCGCAACCGCGCCGACGCCGGCGGCGACGAGCCGTTCGCGGTGCACGACCGACGCCGCGTCGGCGAGCGTCAGCGACATCGCGATCACGATCATGCCGTAGAACAGCAGCGGCCCGACGATCGCGGCGACGGCGTAGGCGAAGATCCGCTGGAGCTTCGGGGTGAGTTCTTTGAACTTGCCGACGTCTTCCTTGACCTTGGTGGCGTCTGCCTGGGCGGTCGCGAAGGCCGAGCGCAGGTGCGCCGCGAGCGCGGCGATCAGCGCGAGCACGCCGCCGCCGCTCGCCGGCGCGAGCAGGCTAGTCGTTTTGCCCGCGGCGGTGCTCGTTTCGGCGTGCGGTCGCAGCAGCGAGACGATCTCCGGCAGCGCGACGGTCAGCAGCGCGAGCAGCAGCGCGCCGACGAGCAGGCGCGTCGCCCAGACCTGCAGCGTGCGGCGCACGCCCTCGTGCCGGATCGCGCGCACCATCACGACCAGTCCGAGCAGCGCGCTGAGACCGAGCAGCGCAGTCGGCGCGAGCCAGCTCCACGTCGGCAGCAGACCGCGCGCACAGCCGCCCGGTGCCTTCGCGCCTTCGCAGAGCCCGCCGACGAGCGACGGGAACGCCTTCCAGTAGATCGTCGCGCCGAGCACGATCGTCGCGCCGACCAGCGGCAGGCCGATGAAGACGATGTTGAAGAGCATGCCGAGCACGACGCGGTAGACGAGGTAGAGCTTCGACATGCCGTCGGGCGCGAGGTAGTCGCAGCGGTTGCGCAGGTACTGCTCCTCGGGCGAGCCCGGCGCGAACGGCGGCTGCTCGCGCAACAGGCGCGGGTCGGAGTTGTCGCGCGCGTTGGAGTAGTCGCGCGAGTCGGGCTCCTCCTGATCGGCGGGTGGACCGAGCGTGCCGGGAACCCATGCCTTGCAGACCATCGCGAACGCGGCGGCGATGTACGAGCCGCCGGACACGGCCGCGAGGTAGCTCGCGCCTTCGAGCTTGTTCGCGCGCTGCAGCGATTGCAGCGCTCCGAGGTTGAACGCGGCCGAGCGGATGCCGCCGCCCGAGCAGCAGATCCCGACGCGGCCCGCCGCGGGCGATTCGACGGTGTCGCGATACGACGGCAGCGGTTGCGGCCTGTAGCCCGAGACGAGGTAGCGGCGGCGCAGCCGCAGCCGTTCGGCTTCGCCGCCGTTCAGCGGCGAGGCATCCCAGCGGTCCTTCGCCGGCACGCACTCGCGCAGGCCCGCATCAGGCTCAGCAGCCACCGCTCGTCGCCTTCCCCCACATGCGAGCTCCTCGCGATCCGACCCCCGGACGACGCAAGCCTATGCGGGCCGCCGCACGGTGTCAACAAATGGAACTCCACAGCTGTTCGACGGCGATGCGACGGCGCGCCTCGCGCGCGCCAGCGCGCGACTCGGCTACGCTGCGCGGATGGACGACGCATCGATTCGGTAGCGCTGAGCGTTGAGCGCCGAGATCGTCGTCGCGTTCGTCCTCGCGCTGCTCTCGACGATGCTCGCGAGCCTCGCGTACCTGCGCGAGCACGACGCCGCGGCGGCGATGCCGGCGCTGTCGATGCGCCGGCCGCTGCACTCGCTCGCGCTGCTGCTCGGCGACCGCGGCTGGCTGCTCGGCTTCGCGATGGAGTCGGGCGCGTTCGCGCTCTACGCGGCGGCGCTCGCGCTAGCGCCGCTCGCGCTCGTGCAGAGCGTCGCGGCCGGCGGCATCGGGCTGCTCGCGTTCCTGACGGTGCGTCTCGACGGCGGGCATCTCGGCGGCCGGCGGCTGCTCGGCGTCGCGATCTCGGTCGTCGGGCTCGTCGCGCTCGCGGTCTCGCTCGCCGAAGGCACGCACGAAGGTCACAGCGGCTCGACGCTCGCCGTGCTCGTCTGGCTCGGCGCGACGGCGGTGCTCGCGGCGCTCGTGATCGTCGTCGGCCGGCGCCTGCTCGACGTCGCCGTCGCGAACGCGCTCGCCGGCGGCCTGTGCTTCTCGATCGGCGACATCTCGACGAAGCTCGCGACGCAGGGCGGCGCGCGCGTCGCGTTCGTGCTGACGCTGATCGCCGGCTACACGCTCGGCACGACGCTGCTGCAGCTCGGCTACCAGGCCGGCGCGGCGCTGACGGTCGCCGGCCTGGCGACGCTGCTGACGAACGTGCTGCCGATCCTCGCCGGCACGATCGTGCTCGAAGAGCCGGTGCCCGGCGGCGCGCTCGGCGCGCTACGCGTGCTCGCGTTCGTCGCCGTCACGGTCGGCGCGGTGCTGCTCGCGCGTCCGGAGGTCAAGCCCGCGCCGGCGGCGGCGCAGGCCGCCGGCGAGGCGGCGACGGCCTAGCGTCCTTTCGGCGGCGTGATCGCGACGGCGGCCTCGGGCGTGAGCGCGCGGAAGCTGTAGGACTCCTCGATGTACAGCGAGACGGCCTCGGCGTCGTGTGACTCGTAGCCGACCGACAGGTCCTCGCCGGACTCGAACGCGAAGTCGCCGCCGCGCATGCTGAGGACGACGGCGCCGTTGACGCCCGGCGCCCAGGCGATCGGGCCCTTGATCACGTTGCGCAGGTGGTCGAGCAGCGGGTAGCCGCCGTGCTCGGCCGTTTCGACGACGCTCGTGTAGTCCTCGCGCCCGAGCGCGAGCCCGTACGGGCCGGCGATGCCGTTGCGCAGCAGCAGCTCGACCGCGCGCGCGACGCATCCGGGGTAGTCCTCGAAGCTGCGCTTGCGCACGATCGGCTTGTGCGGCGTGCTCGCCGTGATCCCCTCGATGCCGGCCTTCGGCCAGGCGTGGAAGACGGCGACGTTCTCGGCGTCGACGATCCGCTGGGCGGCGGCGTCGAGCGCGGCGAAGTCGACGTCCTCGGCGCCGCGGTCGCCGGCGCGCAGCTCCTCGCGCGAGACGGTGAAGCGCGAGCGCAGCTCGAGCAGCGGGAGCACGACGCGACGGTTCGCCTCGACGCCTTTCAGCTCGCTGACGTTCGCGCGCTCGACGCGCCCGAGGTTCGTCGCCGAGTGCTCCCAGCCGTGCGGCCCGGAGAAGTCGACGAGGCGCCGCGCGGCGAGGCCGGGCAGCAGGCGCTCGCGCGCCTCCTCGTCGATCAGCTTCCAGCCCGCGTCGGTGATCGGCGCGTGCTCTCGCAGCAGGTGTGTCGAGCTCACATTCCCTCCCCTCGCAGGCTGCCGATCGCGAGCGAGCCGCCGCTGGGCGTCACGGCGCCCGCGATCGTCGGGCCGTCGTCGTCTCCGTCGTCGTCGGCGGCCGCCTCGGCGGCCTCGCCGTGCTCGACGATGTCGCCGTCCTGGAACAGCACGCCGCGCGCGATCTCGCGCCACTTCGGCGTGCGCCGCAGGAGGAACTCGAGGTCCATGCTGAAGTGCTTGTACTCCTCGCCGACGGCGTCGGCCATGACCGAGCGCGCCTCGGCGTCCTGCTCGATCGCCAGGCGCTGCTCGTACCAGCCGATCGCTTCGGCCTCCTCGGTCAGCGAGGCGCACAGCCGCGCGAACGTGCGCGTCTGCTCGGGGAGCTCGTCGGGCGGCTCGTGGTACTGGTCGAAACCCATCGCGGCCTCCTGGGAGATTTGTGCTTGGCCGGCGATCGCCCGGCGCGGGTGCGGCGACGCCTGCGGCGATTCTATTGCCCGGCCGTCGAGGAGCCCAAGCGCCCGCCGACGAACACGACGGCGACGAGCAGCGCGCACAGCGCGAGCGCTGTGTCGAGGCGGAACGCCGTGTGCAATCCGGCGACGAACGCGTCGCGCACGAGCGAGGAGAGGCGCTGGGCGACGCCGCTGGAGAACTGCGCGAGCACGTGCTTGCCGGAGGCCGTGCCGGCGAGGATCCCGTGCACGAGGTCCGACTGCGTCGCGCTGACCTTCGCGCCGACCTCGTGCAGGTGGCTGTTGAGGTTGCTCTTCGAGCTCGACGTGAAGATCGTCGTGTTCAGGCCGAGCCCGACCGAGCCGCCGGCGATCTGGAACATGTAGACGATCCCGCCGGCGAGGCCGGCGCGCGAGGCGTCGAGCGCGGTCACGCTCGCGGTCGTGATCGACGAGTAGAACAGGCCGATGCCGACGCCGAGCACGAGCATCCCGGCGACGAGGCCGCCGTAGCCGGAGTCGCGCCCGATCAGCGAGAGCAGCAGGATGCCGACCGAGATCGCCGCGCAGCCGACCGAGACGATCAGCTTCGGCCCGAGTTTCGAGTACAGCGGGCCGGCCGCGAACGAGGTCAGCGCGAACGTGCCCATCATCGGCACGAGCCCGACGCCGGACTTCAGGGGCGAGTAGCCGAGGATCTTCTGCATGAACTGCGGCAGGTAGAGCAGCGAGGCGAAGAACACGGCCGACATCAGCAGCACGGCGAGGCACGCCGTCGCGAAGTCGCGGTTGGCGATCACGTCGCGCGGGATCAACGCCGCCTCGTTCATCCGCCGCTCGACGAAGCCGAAGCCGATGAGCATGACCGCGCAGATCACGAGCAGCGCGACGATCCGCGCGTCGCCCCAGCCCCAGTCGGTCACCTGGTCGAGCGCGACGAGGAGCGAGACGAGCCCGAGCGATAGCGTCACGACGCCGCCGTAGTCGATCCGCCGATCGGTCGGTTCAGGCTCCTGCTGGTGGATCGCGAGCCATGTCGCGGCGACGCCGAGCGCGGCGATCGGGACGTTGACGAAGAAGATCCAGCGCCAGCTCAGCGCGTCGGTCAGGACGCCGCCGAACATCGGCCCGACGGCGTTGCCGATGCCGGCCGCGCCGAGGATCAGCCCGCCGGCGAGCCCGGCGCGGCTCGCCGGCAGCGCGGCGAACGTCATGCCGAGGATCGCCGGCCACATCAGCGCGCCGCCGATCCCCATCAGCGCGCGGCAGGAGATCAGCCAGGCGGTGTCCTGCGCGGCGCCGCCGAGCAGCGAGAAGCAGGCGAAGATCGCCGCGCCGACGATGAAGATCCGCTTGCGCCCGAAGATGTCGGCGAGGCGCCCGCCGACGACGATCAGCACGCCGAACGTCAGCGCGTAGGCGTTGATCACCCATTGGACCGTGCCGACGTCGGTGTCGAACTGCTTCTCGATCGCCGGCAGCGCGACGGCGAGCGCCGTGAAGTCGTTGGCGATGATGAACACGGCGACGCCCATCGCGACGAGCGCGAGGATCGTCTTGCGGTCCATCGAATCCCCGGGGCTGCTCGCCGTAGCCGTAGTCGTCGCCACCGTCGCGCGCAAGATACCTGCACATGCCGACGCCGACGGGCGGCGCTGGACACGAGGACGAGCGGCGTGCAGGATCGGTCAAGCGCCCGTCCGCCGCAATATCCTCGGGCGAATGGACGTGCGCGCGTACGAGCGGATCGAGCCGTTCACGACGCTCGACGGCTCGCAGATCCGCGAGTGGGCCGGCGCCGTGTCGATGCCCGCGCGCAACCAGAGCCTCGCCGAGGCGACGATCCCGGTCGGCGGCGCGACGACCGAGCACTACCACCGCACGACCGAGGAGCTCTACCTCGTCACCTCCGGCCGCGGGCGGCTCGTGATCGACGGCGAGGAGCGACTGGTCGGCGAGGGCGACTGCGCGCTGATCGCGCCGGGCGCGCGGCACAAGCTGTTCAACGTCGGCGAGGCGCCGCTGCGCGTGCTTTGCGCGTGCGCGCCGGCGTACTCCGACGAGGACACGTGCCTGACCGAGTGACGCCGTGAGCGCTGCGCTCGACGCCGCGACGGTCCCCGGCGAGCCGCTCGCGCTGCTCGAGCGCTGGCTCGGCGACGCGCGCGAGGCGCGAGTCAGCGAACCCGAGTCGGTCGCGTTCGTGACGGTCGGCGAGGGCGCGCGGCCGACCGCGCGGACGGTCCTGCTGAAGCGCCTGGAGCGCGACGCGCTGCTGTTCAGCTCGGCGCTGTGGACGCGCAAGGCGCGCGAGCTGCAGGAGAACCCGCACGTCGCGCTGCTGTTCTACTGGCCGTCGCTCGGCCGCCAGGTGCACGTCGCCGCCCGCGCGTCGCTCGCCGAGCGCGCGCTCGCCGAGGAGCTCTACGACGAGCGCCCGATCGAGCATCGGCTGCAGACGATCGTCTCGCGCCAGGGGGAGCCGATCGAGGACCTGCGGCCGCTGCGCGAGCGCCACGCGCACCTGCTCGAGGCGATGGAGGCGCCGCCGGCGTGCCCGCCCGACTGGGGCGCGATCCGCGTCGTGCCCGAAGCGGTCGAGTTCTGGTCGCAGGCCGAGGATCGGATGCACGACCGGCTGCTGTACGAGCGTGACGACGAGGGCGACGGCTGGCGGCTGACGCGCCTGTCGCCGTGACGTTCAGCGCCGGCGCGCGCTGACGAGCATCGTCGCGTAGGACACCTCGAAGGCGCCGCCGAGCTCGTCGATCGCGACGGCGACGGCGTCGAGCAGCTGCCGCAGGCGCTCGGGCGAAAGCGTCTGATGGTCGCTGTGCGTCTGCAGGAAGTCGAGCCAGGCGGCCGTGTCGTAGCGCTTGCTCCACTCGAACCGGCGCGTCTGCACGTCCTCGAAGTCCGGCGCGGCGGAGATGCCGTCGAGCGCGCCTTCGATCCGTCCCTCGTAGTGGCCGAGCAGCACCGAGTAGTTCTCGAGCTCGGGCTCCAGGCGTGCGTAGATCGGCCGCAGGCGCTCGGCAAGCTCGTCGGACGGGTCGCCGAAGTTCCAGAAGACGCCGAGCTGCGCGCCGGGGACGAGCGCCGAGGCGGCCTTCGCGAGCGCCTCGCGCGGCGTCAGCCAGTGCCACGCCTGCGCGCAGATCGCGAGCTCGAAGCTCCGCCCGGCGGGCTCCCAGGCCTCGAACGGGGCGACCTCGACGTCGAGACCGCGCGCCCGCGCGAGCTCGGCCATGCGCGCGTCGAGCTCGACGCCGAGCACGGCGCAGCCGCGCGCGGCGAACAGCGCGCCGGCGATGCCCGTGCCGCAGGCGATGTCGAGGACGGCGTGCGGATCGCCATCGAGCAGCGCGTCGACGAGCGCCGGCGGATAGGACGGGCGGGCGCGGTCATACAGCTCGGCGACGTTGCCGAACGACTCGGCGCGCGAGCGGTCTTCGTAGAGCACTCCTGCATCTTTCCAGCGATCGGCTCGTCGGCGCGGCGCTCGGCCGGGACGGGCGGGGAATCCGCGTAAGCTGGCCTCGGCCGAGCAACAGGGGAAACGCGAGGGAGGTTGTCGATGGCAGACGTGCAGACGGTCCAGGGAGCGGTCGACGCCGACGAGCTCGGCCTGACGCTCGTGCACGAGCACGTGCGCTTCCGCGACGAGGCGGTCGCGGAGCAGTGGCCAGGACGCTACGACGAGCAGCTCGAGCTCGACGCGGCGCTGCTGCACGTCAACGCGGCGAAGGCGCACGGCGTCGCGACGATCGTCGACCCGACGGCGATGTTCGGCGGGCGCGATGTGCGCTTCATGAAGCGCGTCGCCGACGAGACCGGCGTGCGGATCGTCGCGTGCACGGGGATCTACAGCTACGACTACCTGCCGCACTACTTCGCCAACCGCGACGTCGACGTGATGGCCGACCACTTCGTCGAGGACATCGAAGCCGGCGTGCAGGGCACGGAGATCCGCGCGGCGTTCCTGAAGTGCGCGGCGGACGCGGCGGGCGTGACCGACAACGTCGAGAAGATCCACCGCGCGATCGCGCGCGCGAGCGTGCAGACGGGCGCGCCGATCATGGCGCACTCGATGCCGGCCGTCGGCACCGGCCCGCGCCAGGTCGAGATCTTCGAGGAGGAGGGCGTCGACCTCGCGAAGGTGCAGATCGCGCACTGCGGCGACACCGACGACGTCGCCTACATCGAGGGGCTGCTCGAGAAGGGCGTGTACGTCGGGCTCGACCGCTACGGCCTGGAGATGTACCTGCCGATCGGGCAGCGCAACGCGACGGCCGCGGCGCTGCTGCGCGCGGGTCACGCCGAGCGGCTGATGATCTCGCAGGACTTCTGCGCGACGATCGACTGGTTCCCGCCGGAGGCGGCCGAGATCTTCGAAGGCCAGGGCGCGATCCGCAACTGGTCGATGACGCTCGTCTTCGACGAGGTCGTCCCGGCGCTGCGCGAGGATGGCGCGATGGACGACGCCGCGTTCGAGACGATCTTCGTCGAGAATCCGAAGCGGTGGCTGACGGCGTGAGCGACACGCGCAGACCGGCGTCGGTGACAGCGCTGCCGGCGCAGTTCGACGAGTGGGAGATCGAGCTGCACGGACGGCGCGTGATCTACCGCGTCGCCGGCAGCGGGCCGCCGATCGTGCTGATCCACGGGATGCTCAACTCCTCGAGCCACTGGCGCCAGGTCGCGCTCGCGCTCGCGAGCGAGTACACGGTGATCGCGCCCGACCTGATCGGCCACGGCGACTCGGCGGCGCCGCGCGGCGACTACTCGCTCGGCGCACACGCGGCGAGCATCCGCGACCTGCTCGCGGCGATCGGCGTCGACCGCGCGACGATCGTCGGGCACTCGCTCGGCGGCGGCGTCGCGATGCAGTTCTTCTACCAGTTCCCGCAGCGCGTCGAGCGCCTCGTGCTGATCTCGAGCGGTGGCCTCGGCCACGAGGTCAAGGCGACGCTGCGGAGCGCGGCGCTGCCGGGCGTCTCGCCGCTGCTCGCGATGACGATCCGCCCGCGGCTGCTCGGCGGGCTCGCGCTCGCCGGCGCGCGGTTGCGCGAGCGCGGCGTCGAGTGGGGCGTCTACCTGCAGGCCGCCGCGCGCGCGCTGCGCCCGCTGCAGAGCGCGGCCTCGCGCGAGGCGTTCCTGCAGACGCTGCGCGCGGTGATCGACGCGCGCGGGCAGCGCGTCAGCGCGACCGACCGCCTGTACCTGCTCGAGTCGATCCCGACGCTGATCGTCTGGGGCGAGCGCGACAACACGATCCCGCTCGCGCACGGGCGCGAAGCGCAGGCGGCGATCCCGCACTCGAGCTTCCGCACGCTGCAGCGTGCGGCGCACTTCCCGCACCTCGAGGACCCCGACGGCCTGTCGGAGCTGCTACGCGAGTTCGTGCGCTCGACGCGCCCAGGCGTGATCGAGGACGGCGACTGGGGCGCGATCCTCGCGCGGCGCTCGCCGCCGTCGCGCCGCCGTGGCGATGCCGCGGCGTAGCGCGCTGACCGGCCTTCTGCTCGCGCTCGCGCTGGCGTGCGCGGCGCTCGCGCCGTCGGCCGGCGCCGAGAGCGGCGCGTGGTGGCAGCCGCCGCAGGAGCTGACGTGGTTCTGGCAGCTGCAGGGCACGGTCAGCAATGCGCACGCGGTTGCGGCTTACGACATCGACGGCTTCGAAACGTCGGCGGGCGAGGTCGCGGCGCTGCACGGAGAAGGCAAGCACGTGATCTGCTACATCGACGCCGGCACGGCCGAGAAGTTCCGCCCCGACTACGCGTCGTTCCCGAAGTCGGTCCTCGGCCGCTCGAACGGCTGGCCGGGCGAGAAGTGGATCGACATCCGCCAGCTCGGCACGATCGAGCCGATCATGCAGGCGCGCTTTCGCATGTGCCGCGAAAAGGGCTTCGACGCGGTCGAGCCGGACAACATCGAAGCGTTCTCGAACAAGTCGGGCTTCCCGATCACGGCGCAGCAGCAGCTGACCTACAACGAGTGGGTCGCCGCCGCGGTGCACTCGCTCGGGATGGCCGTGCTGCAGAAGAACGACGGCGAACAGGCGGCGCAGCTGCAGCCGTACTTCGACGGCGCGCTCTCCGAGCAGTGCAACCAGTACCGCGAATGCGCCGACTTCGAGCCGTATCTCGCAGCCGGCGAGCCGGTCCTGAACGCCGAGTACCACGAGTCGACGAAGAAGTTCTGCGCTGCCGACGAGGCCGCCGGGATCATGGGCGTGCGCTACGCGCTGAGCCTCGACGGGCGCAAGTTCGAACCCTGCTGAGGGGGCGAGACCGCCTGGTGCGCAAACCACGCGCTGGTGCCGGTAGCACGTCTTGTGCTACAACAGACGGCGTGAGTCGCTCCCTACACGTGCGACTGGACGACAGCTCGGCTGTAGCTCTTTCGATCATCAGCAGCGGAGGGATGAGCGACTCCGAGGCCGTTCGCACCGCTCTCCGTGAGGCGGCGGCGAGGCGCCGGGTTCGCTCTTCGATCATCGCCGAGGTTGAACGACTCGCGGACGACGATGTCGATCGGGCGGAGATGCGGGCGATCCGTGAACAGATGGCGGACCTAGCACCAGAATCCAACGACTGACGTGGTGCGCGGTGAGGTCTTTCGTCTGCCGTCTTCGCGTGGAGCGCGCGGCCGGGAGCAGCGTGGTGCTCGATTCGCAGTGATCGTCCAAGCCGACGAGTTCCTCGGGCTTAGCACCGTGCTCGTTTCGCCAACCTCGACCAGCGCCCAAGCGGCGAGTTTCCGACCGGCAATCGCGCTCCAGGGTGCTGTCACCCGCGTCCTGGTCGAGCAGACGACGGTTGTCGATCCGGAGCGCTTGGGGCGATCTGCGGGACGCCTCGATTCCGATGAGCTCCAGAGCGTCGATGACGCGCTTGCTCTCGTGTTCGGCCTATAGGTGCGCGCCGATCCCGATCGGGTCGCGGATCACGAGGATGCCGCCCATGATCGCGGCGACGTTGGCGGCGACGGACGTGAACGCGATGACGGCTACGCCGGGGCCGAGTTGCATTCCGCAGTCTCCACGAACCGATGCCGTGACGGCTCTCGGCCGCCGTGCAAGGAGGCGCCTCTCGCACGCGAGGCGCCCGCGTACCGTGGCCCCCGGCTGTGCCGGCCCTGGTAAATTGGGTGGATCAGGTTGGATGTTGATTGATCCAACATCCCAGTGCCAGCGCTCGTAGCCTTTGCTCAAGCAGCAACTCCCGCGTTCGCAGCATGCGTCGAAGCCGGAGGAAGACGAATGGCTGCAGGAACCGCGCCCGTCAGCGATGACGGGCAGGCGATCGAGCACGAGACCGTAGATCGCGTCGCGAACGTCGTCGTGACGGTCGTGCCCGTCGCGCTCCTGGGCTTCGCGATCTGGCTGGCGTGGGGAGGGGCGCTGCACTGGCAGGACCTCGTGGTCATGGCGGTCACGTACGCGATCACGGGCGCGGGGATCACGGTCGGCTTCCACCGCCTGTTCACGCATCGCAGCTTCAAGACCGGCCGCCCGCTGCGGTCGCTGTTCGCCGTGTTCGGATCGGCCGCGGTCGAGGGGCCGGTGATCGAATGGGTGGCGACCCATCGCAAGCACCACCGCTTCAGCGATCTTCCGGGCGATCCGCACAGCCCTCACACCGGACACGGCGTCGGCTGGCGAGGGGCTGTGGGCGGGCTCTTCCACGCGCATGTCGGCTGGATGTTCCGCGGCGAGGATCGCGCGAGCGAGGAGCGCTACGCGAAGGACCTGCTCGCCGATCCGATGATGCGCGCGGTCGATCGCACGTTCCTGCTCTGGGTCCTGCTCGGGCTCGCGTTCCCGTTCGGCCTCGGCGTCGCGCTGACCGGGACGCTCGTCGGTGGGCTGACCGGGTTGCTGTGGGGCGGGGCGGTTCGCATCCTGTTCCTACACCACGCGACGTTCTCGATCAACTCGCTCTGTCACTTCTTCGGCCGGCGTCGCTTCGCGACGGGCGACGAGTCGCGCAACCTCGCGTGGCTCGCGCTGCCGACGTTCGGCGAGGCGTGGCACAACAACCACCACGCCTTCCCGACGTCGGCGCACCACGGCCTCACGCGCCGGCAACTCGACCCGGGCGGCTGGCTGATCGACGGCCTCGAGCGGCTCGGGTTCGCGTGGGACGTCGTACGGATCACGCCGGGCGCGCAGCAGGCGAAGCTCACAGCCGGCAGCCGAAGCTAGCCTTCGGTCGAGATGTGTCGCCTGTTCGGCATGAGCGCCGGGTCGAGGCCCACGCGGGCGACGTTCTGGCTGCTCGACGCACCGGACAGCTTCGCCGAGCAGAGTCGACATGACCCGGATGGGACGGGCCTCGGCTGGTTCGACGCCGACGGGGCTCCGCACGTCAGCAAGCAGTCGATCGCCGCGTACGAGGACGTCGACTTCGGCCGCGAGGCACGCGAGGTTCGCGCGAGCACGTTCGTCGCGCACGTGCGCTTCGCGACGACCGGCGCGCACAGCCTGCTCAACACGCATCCGTTCGAGCAGGACGGCAGGCTGTTCGCGCACAACGGCGTGATCGAGGACCTGCCCGAGCTCGAGGCTCACCTCGGCGAGGACCGCCGGCTCGTCAAAGGCGACACCGACTCCGAGCGCTTCTTTGCGCTGATCACGCGCGAGATCGCGGCTCGCGGAGGCGACGTCGGGGCGGGAATCGAGGCGGCCTGCGGCTGGGTCGCGACGAACCTGCCGCTGGTCTCGATCAACTTCGTGCTCGCGACGGCGGATGGCGTCTGGGCGCTTCGCTATCCGGAGAAGGACACGCTCTATCTCCTGGAGCGCGAGGCCGGCGAGCCACTCGAGCACGCCAGCCACCTCGGCACCCGCGTCCACAGCGACGAGGCGGTCGACCGGCCGCTCGTCGTCGTCGCCAGCGAGCCGATGGACGCGAATCCGGGGTGGCGGGGGCTCGCGGCCGGCGAGCTCGTCCACATCGACGACAGCCTCGAGGTGAGGACGCGGCGGATCCTCGACGAGCCGCCGAGCTGATTCGCGCCTTCTTTCGGACCGGATGACCGCTACGCCGGCTTGGCCGGAGCGCGATTCCGATCGCGGGAGTAGGATTTCCGACGAGCGGGGACGGGAGGGAGTTAGGGTCGCCTAAGTAGGGTTCCCTAAGTTGTGGTAGCGTCCCGCCCGATGAGCGAAGCGGCGGCTCCCGGCAAACGTCTCCACGAGCGTACGAGCTTCTACGTATGGACGGTCGTCGTGCTCGCGGTCGCGGTCACGGCGGTCGTGCTCGGCTGGCACGCGTCGGGCGGCACGACGGACCCGACCGACCTGCCGCCCGGGCCGCAGCCTCAGTCACACGACGGTCGTCGTCAACAGCGCGATCCTCGTGTTCCGCGAGGGCCTCGAGACGATCCTCGTGCTGGCGGCGGTGACGGCGAGCTTCCTCGGCGCGAACAGGCTCTACCGACGCCCCGTCGTCGCCGGCGGCGCCGGCGCGGTGCTCGCGTCGGGTCGCGACGTGGTTCGCCGTGATCTGGTTCATCGGGCAGTTCCACGGCGGCGAGTTCGACGTGCAGGCGGCGACCGGGCTGCCGGCGCTGATCGTGCTGTTGATCGTGATGAACTGGTTCTTCCACAAGGTCTACTGGACCGGCTGGATCTCGAGCCACCACAAGCGCCGCCGCAGCCTGCTCGCGGCCGACCCCGAGACGAACCAGCGGCGCATGCTGCTCGGCCTCGCGCTGCTCGGCTTCACGTCGGTCTACCGCGAGGGCTTCGAGATCGTCATCTTCCTGCAGAACCTGCGCGAGCTGTACGGGTCGAGCGTCGTGCTCGAGGGCGTCGCGGTCGGCCTGCTGTTCACGAGCGCCGCCGGCGTGTTGACGTTCGGCCTGCACCAGCGCCTGCCGTACAAGCGCCTGCTCGTGATCACCGGCGTGATGCTGCTGTTCGTGCTCGTCGTCTCGGTCGGCGAGCAGGTCAACGAGATGCAGCTCGCCGGCTGGATCGGCACGAGCGAAATCACCTGGCTGCACATCCCCGGCTGGATGGGCACATGGTTCTCGCTGTTCAACAACTGGGAGACGTTCATCGGCCAGGCGATCGCGCTGGCGCTCGTGCTCGGCTCCTACGTCGCCGCGCAGTACCTGCGCGTGTGGCGCCCGCGCCGCCGCGGCCAGGCGGTCGCAAAACGCGCCGAGACGCCGCCGACGCGCCCGGTCGACGCGCCGTCGGGCAAGCCGGCGCTCGGCGCGCTGTCCTAAGCCTTCGCCTTCGTCTTCGACCACTCGGCCTTGTGCTCCCGCTTGGCCGCCTGGTAGTCGAGCAGCGCCTGCGGTGAGTCGACGTCGCCGAGCGTCGGGTGCCAGGGGACGAGCCCCTTCGCCGCCTTGACGCCAAAGCGCTTGGCGAGGACCGCGCCGAGCGCCTTGACCTTCATCTCGCCGAAGCCCGGCAGCCCTTCGATGTTGGCGCGCAGCGCGTCTGAGTCGGCTGCGCCTGTCCAAACGCGCTCGGCCCGTCCGTCGTACTGACGAACGACATGCTCAGCGAGATCGTGAACACGTTCGGCCATTTTCCCGGGGAAGCGGTGGATCGCCGGTTTCTCGCGGAAGATCGGGTCGAGGTCGGCCTTCGTGAGCTTCTTCGGATCGAGCGAGCCGAGCCGCTGCTCGATCGCGAGCGGCCCGGAGAAGGCCTTCTGCACGCTGACCTGCTGGTCAAGCGCGAAGCCGACGAGCAGCGCCATCGGGTCCGACGCGATCAGTGCGTTCGCCTCGTCGGAGTCGGTGAAGTACAGGCGGTCGGGCACTGCGCCGATCGTACCTGTGCTCGCCGTTCGTCGTGTACCGTTCTGCGCGATGGGCGACTCGGGGGCCGAGCGACCGGGGGTGCCGCGCGCGCTACGCGCTCGCGTGTTCCTGCTCGCGCTGATCGCCGGTGTGGTGCTCGCGTCGGTCGGCGCGAGCGCGGATGCGGCGTCGTTTCAGACGTGCGCGACGCTCAAGGGCAAGCACCTGAAGACCGGTGGCCGTGCGGTCGTCGTCACGCAGTTGCTCAACAAGGAATCGGAAAGAAACGGGATCGAACGCGTCGCGTACGTCTGCGCCTCGCCGCACGCACGCGCGTGGCGGGTGGGCTCGGTCATGTCGGGGCCCCCGGAAACGCCCACGATCGCCGTCGTGACCGGCGCCGGAGAGTGGGTCGCGCTGCTCTATCAGTCGGCGATCGGCGAAGGGTTCAGCTCGAGCGAGTCGGCCGTGAACGCGGTCACGGGCAAGCATTTCCAGTACTGGTCTCTCAGCGGCGGGATGGGCTCGTACTTCGGCAACTCGATCGAAGCCGTCAAGCTCGACTCGCAGGGGCGGCTCGCGCTGATCACCGGCGTCGAAGGCAAGCCGGCAGTCGAAGGCGAAATCGGTCCGACCGTTACGCGCAAGGTCCTCGGTGTCGAGCCGAACGGCAAGCGTCAGGTGCTCGACACGGCTCCGACGGCGAGCATCCCGACCTCGTCGCTGAGGCTCGTCGGCGGCGTCGTCCACTGGACGAACGCCGGCGTCGAACACACCGCGGCGCCCTAGCGCCGGCGCCGCCGCTAGGCGGGAACCGGCGCGGCCGGCGCCGCGGCGAGCACGGCGTCGAGCAGGCCCGGGAAGCGCGCGTCGAGATCCTCGCGGCGCAGCGACGTGAAGCGCGAGGTGCCGAGCACCTCCTGGTGCACGACGCCGGCCTCGCGCAGCACGCGGAAGTGGTGCGTGCGCGTCGACTTGCTGATCTCGAGCTGCAGCGTCCCGCACGGGACCGGCTCGGGGTCGGCGCTCAGCTCGCGCACGATGCACAGTCGCTGCGGGTCGCTCAGCGCGTGCAGTACGGCCGGGAGCTCGATCGCATCGGTGTCGGGGTGGTACAGGGTCATCTCGGTTCTCCTCCCATTGTACGACGATCATCGAACTTCTGCTACGATGATCATCGAACTTACGAACGAAGGATAGCGCCGATGCCGACGACTTACGAGAACAGAATCATCACCACAACCGCGCCGAGCGCGGCCAATACCCACCGGCCCACGTCCGACGCGCGCGTTGCCGCCGTCGTTCAGGCGGCCTACATCCTGGAGGCGCGCAGCCGGTGAGCCCGATCGCTGCATCGCGCGCGTTCGTGCGCCGCAACCCGACCGCGCTGCTCGTACTCGTCTGTCTCGCGCAGCTGATGGTCATCCTCGACGTCTCGATCGTCAACGTCGCGCTGCCTTCGATCAAGGGCGGTCTGCACTTCTCGACGACCGGGCTGCAGTGGGTCGTCAACGCCTACACGCTGACGTTCGCCGGCTTCCTGCTGCTCGGCGGGCGCGCGGCCGACCTGCTCGGCCGGCGCAGCGTGTTCCTCGCGGGCACGGCGCTCTTCTCGATCGCCTCGCTCGTCTGCGCGCTCGCCGACTCCTCGACGATGCTCGTCGGCGCGCGCGCCCTGCAGGGCGTCGGCGGCGCCGTGATCTCCCCGGCGAGCCTCGCGATCATCGCGACGTCGTTCTCCGAGCCCGGCGAGCGTGCCCGTGCGCTCGGCATCTGGGGCGCGATGGGCGGCATCGGCGCCTCGCTCGGCGCGCTGCTCGGCGGCGTGCTGACGCAGAGCCTCGGCTGGCCAGCGATCTTCATCGTCAACGTGCCGATCGGCCTGCTCGTGCTGCTCATCGGCCCCGCGCTGATCCCCGAGGGGCGCTCGGAAGTCGAGCACAAACACTTCGACGTGCTCGGCGCAGGCCTCGTCACCGGCGCGCTGACGGCGTTCGTCTACGGCATCGTGCGCACCGACACGCTCGGCTGGGGCGCCCCCGGCGTGCTCGGCCCGCTCGCCGCCGGCCTCGTCCTGCTCGCGCTGTTCGTGCTCGTCGAGGGCCGCTTCGCGCGCGCCCCGCTAATGCCGCTGCCGATCTTCCGCATGCGCACGCTGCGCGCCGCGAACCTCGTCGTCTTCCTGCTCTACGCCGCGGTCTTCGCGATGTGGTACTTCGTCTCGCTCTACCTGCAGCAGGTGCTCCACTTCGATGCGCTCTCGGCCGGCCTCGCGTTCGTCCCGATGACGCTCGGCGTCGTCCTCGCCACCTCGTTCGCGCGGCGCGTCGTGCAGCGGATCGGCACGCGCTCGACGATCGTGCTCGGGATGCTGCTCTCGGCCGCCGGCCTGCTGCTGCTGACCGGCGTGCACCCCGGCGGCAGCTACGTCGCGCAGGTCCTGCCCGGCGGCGTGCTCTCCGCGCTCGGGCTCGGCCTCGCGTTGATCCCCTCGACGATCGCCGCCGTCTCGGGCGTGCCCGGCTCGCAGAGCGGGCTCGCCTCGGGCCTGCTCAACACCTCGCGGCTGATCGGCGGTGCGCTCGGGCTCGCCGTGCTCAGCACGATCGCCGCCTCGCAGACCCACGCCGACGTGCATGGCGCCGTGTCGAGCCTGTCGGCGCTGACCAGCGGCTTCCAGCTCGCGTTCGGCGTCAGCGCCGCGTTCAGCCTGCTCGGCGCGATCGTCGCGTTCGCGCTGCTGCGACCCGAGCGCTCAGCGCGCCGGCTTCGCGACGTAGACGAGCCGCCCGTCCGCCAGGCGGTAGACGGTGCCGACCGGCGCACCGCGCCCGCTTCGCTGCGGCGCGTTCGCGGGGGAGGAGAGCGCGCGGGCGCCGCGCGGCGCGCCCGTCGCGACCCCGTCGGCGCCGGTGGCGCGACCCTGCTCGCCGAGCGTCAGGCCGAGCCCGGCGAGTAGGAACGCGACCGCCAGCACGATCCCGATGTCGAACAGGTTCACGAGGCCGTCGAGCGGGTCGCCGGCGGCGTCGTCGAGCGTGATGTGACGGCCGAGGCCCGCGCGGCGGCTCATCGCCGCTCCATCGCGACCGGCACGGCCGCAGCGCGCTCGAGCGCCGTCAGGTCTTCGCCGTACAGCCGCGCGCGCACCGTCGTCAGCGTGAACGCGACCGTGCCGACGAGCAGGCCGACCGTCGTCGCCGCGAACGCCGTGCGCAGGTCGCCCGCGAGCGTCGCGACGTTGCCGTGGCCGAGCGCCGCGAGCCCCGGTGCGAGCGGGATCAGCGTTCCCATCAGGCCGAGCGCCGGCCCGGCGCGGACGAGGATGCGCGTACGCTCCAGGCGCCGCTGGACCGCCAGCTCGTAGTCGGCGAGCGCGTGCTCGCCCGCCGACGTATCGCCGTTCGTGCGCGCCGCCGCGATCGCGACGAGCGCGTTTGCCGCCGCCGCGCTCGGCGCGCGCCCGGCGATCAGCGGTGCACCCGCCGGGTCGGCCGCCGTGCGCAGCGCGAGCACGCGCAGCGTCCCGCGCCCGGCGCGCCCGCGCTTCCACAGCTCGGCCGCGAAGCGGCCGCACTCGAGCGCGCAGACGAGCAGCGCGAGCAGCGCGAGCACGAGCACCGGCACGCGCAGCGCCGAGGCGATCTGCGCGAGCGCTTCGGCGATGCCGCTCGCCGCGAGCGGCCCACTCAGCACGGCAGCCCCGGCCGACGCCGCTCGAGCTGCGTGCCGAGCAGTGCGAGCAGGGCGCCCGCGCCGGCGATGCCGAGTGCGATCGACGCCGCCTCGCGCGTGCCCGCCGCGGCGCTGCGCAGGCCCGGCGCTCCGGCTTCCGATCGGCCCGTCGACGCGTTCGCGGCGGCGGCGTCGACGAGCACGCCCCTGACCTTGCGCGGGCCGGTCCGCCCGCGGCTCTCGCCGTCGGTCTCTCGCCCGCCGCCATGCGGCCGCGCGCCGCCATGCCGCGCGCTCGCCGCCGCGCGCGCCGGCGCCGCCGCGATCGTCGGGACCGGGCCGCGGCGCGCGGCGCCGGGGTTCCGCGTCGCACGCCGGCGCCGCGCGCTCCTGCCGGCGAGCACGCGAGCGCCGCCCGGCGTCGTGCCCGTGCTCTGCGGCTGCGGGCGGCTGAACAGCGGCGCGCCGTCGCCGCCGCCGCCCGCGATCACGCCGCTGCCCGCGTCTCCGCCTTCGCCGCCGTCGGCCTGCGGCGCGGGCGGCTGCGCCTGCGGCGGCGGCGTGTACGCGGGCGCCGCGATCGGCCACGCGTCGCCGGCGAGCGCCGGCGTCACGTACGCGGTCATCCACACGCCGTTGACGTCCGCGCCGCGCTTCCAGCGGACGTGGCCGTCGGGCTGCTGCATCGCTTCGAGGTAGTCGAGCGGGTCGACGCCTGCGCGCGGCGACCATGCTTCGGGGTCGACGCCCGCCGACCACAGCGCCTGCACCGCCCATGCCGTCGACGCGACGTTCGCTTCGGCTTCGCCAGGGTGCTCGGCGAAGCCGCCTTCGCTCGCGCTCTGCGCCGCGTGCAGGTATGCGAGCGCCCGCTGCTCGGCGGCGCCGCCGCGTCGACCGGCGGCGCCGAGCGCCTGGATCGCCGCGCCCGTCATGTCGACTTCGCCCTGCGGTTCGCCGCCCGGTGGGCCGCATCCCGCGATCGTCCTCAGGCACGTCGCCGGCCAGCTCCCGTCGGCGTCCTGCTCGCGTTCGAGCCACGTCGCCGCCGCCTGCACCGCTTCGTGCGCCGCCGGCTCGGCAAGCGGGCTCAGCGAGAGGATCGCGAAGATCGTGTCGTTCACGCCCGCGCGCGCCGAGCCCGCTTCGTGCACGAACGCGCCCGCTTCCGCGCCCGCCGTCAGTCGGCGGCCGAGCAGCTCGCCGACGAGGTCGACACCGCCGAAGTCCGCCGGCGAGACGCCCGTCGCGTCGACGACGAGCAGTTCGCGCTCGTAGTCCGTGCTCAGCGACAGTTCGCCGGCATGCGAGCTCAGGTACGCGTACGCGCTCGCGCCGCCCGGCCTCGCCTGGCTTCGCGGGTTGACGCCGGCCGCCGCGAGCGCGAGCGCCGCCCACGCCGTGAAGTCGGCGCTCGACGTCGCTTTCGGTTCGCCGCCGAAGCCGCCGTCGGCGTTCTGATCTTCCTGCAGGTAGCGCACCGTCGCGTCGAGCGGGCCCGCGTGCGCCGGCGGCGCGGCCGCGCGCGCGACCGGCGTGGCGCACGTCGCGGGTGCTGCGAAGGCCGCGAGGAGAGCCGTCGAGGCGAGGCGCCGCCTCGTGCCCGCGCCGCGTCTCATCGCGTCCTGCCCGCGACCGTCAGCGACCTCGCGACGCTCGCGCCGTGTGCGACGGCGATCGTCAACCGGTAGCGGCCCGGCGCGAGGCGCGGCAGGCGGATCACGAGCGCTCCGGCGCCGCGCGCGCGGGCGCTCAGCGTCTTCACGAGCCGCGCGCGCCGAGCCCGTCCGGCGCTGCGCTCGATCTTCACCGTGACGAGCGTCGCGGCGCTCAAGCGCAACCGGAGCCGCGTCGCGGTGACGCTTGCGGCGAGGATCCGCGCACGCGCGACGGCGCCTGCCGGGGACGGCGCGCGTCCCGTCGACTGCGCGCCCGTGTTGGGTGCCTGCACCGGTGAGTCGCCGACGACGGGTGGCTCTCCGTTCGTCGCCGCTCCGCCGTCGCCGGCTTCGCCGCCGGACCCTTCCGGTGTCCCGCGTTCGGCCTCGAGCTCGCGTTCGTATTGCGGCAGCACGCGCACGTCGTCTTCGAGCGGCGGCGAGCCGCAGCCGCTTTCGCCGGCCGCCGGTACGCAGACGTCGAGGCGGTTCGAGCGGACCGCCGCTTCCTCGCCTTCGACCTCCGCCGAGCCGGCCATGATCCGGTGCCAGCCGGGCGTCGTGAACGTGATGCTCGCCCCGCCCTCGGCGTCCGTCGCGACGCTCGCCGGGCTGTCCAGCTCGGGCGTCTCGACGCCGCGTTCGCTCGTCGCGACCGGCGCGATCACCGCGTTCGCGTACGGCTCGGCGCCCGCGCGCCCGGGGACTGGCGGCGGGCTGCCTTCGCCTAGGTCTTCGTAGGCGATCGCTTCGACCTCGAACGGAACGTCCAGCCGCGCCGTCGCCGTCAACGGGCGCTCGCCCGAGCTGTAGCCGTCCGCGACCGGCAGCAGCGCCAGGAACGGTCGCGACGCGAACGCATCGAACGCCCACAGCACTTCCGCGCCTTCGCGCAGCTCGTACTGGCAGCCGCCGACATCCGTGAACACGTTGTTGACGAGCAGCCCCCACGACCTACCTTCGACTTCCGCGTCTTCGGGCTGCGACCCCCACTGCTTGACGAAGTAGTCGTCGAGCCCCGCGTACCACTGCCCGGCGAACGCGTCCGTTTCGCCGATCAGCGCGAACGCGTCGACACCCGCCGCCGTCGGCGTCGGACCCGGCGCCGTGTTGCCGGCGTCGATCGGGTCGATTCCGTCACACCGATGTTCTTCGAGATCTTCGCTCGCGCTGCCGCCATCGGCCTTGTACGAGCGCACATCGTGGCCGTCGGTCAGGATCGGCCCTTCGAACAGCGTCCTGCTGCGACCCTCGATCCGAACCTCGACCGGCACCGGCGCGGCGTGCGCCGCCGCCGCGAGCGCGCCGCAGACGATCGCGGTCAGGCAGGCGGCGGCGACGCTTCTCATCTCGCTCCCTTGCTCCGCGCGACCGATCTAGCCGAGTCGCAGGTAGATCGTGTCGCCGAGCTCGATCGACGTTCCGCCCTTCGCCGGCTTCGCCGGTCCGCCGTCGATCGTCACCGTCCACTTCGCTTCGGCCGGGCTCGGCGCGCCGTCGATCTGCGTGACCGCGCCCTTGCCGTCGCTCGGCGCGAACGACGTCACGCAGCCCGCCGGCGAGGCCGTGCTCTCGGCCGCTTCGAGCACCCGCGCGAGCTTCGTCTTCGTCGTCGCCGGCGCGATGCTCACCGCGCACGCGCTCGGCGTGCCCGTGCCCGTGTCGACGATCAGCGTCAGCATGCTCGTCGTAGCCCCGCTCGCGTCGAAGTCCTTCTCGAACAGCCAGCGCGGCGCGTGCTTCGGCTTCGGCGGCGCCGCCGTGAAGCCCGCGCCGGCGAGCGCGCGCAGCGCGTCCTGGCTCGCGTACTCGTTCGCCGTCGCCCCCTTCGCTTCGTAGCGGAACGCGCCGCTCGGCAGCTGCTGCGAGAGCAGGAAGTCGATCGGCGTCCTGCCGGCCGACGTCGTGAACCCGGCGCCCTGCGGATCGATCCCGCACACGTTCAGCCCCTCGACCGCCCACGCGTTCGAGTCCGTGTTGACGCCGAACGGCGAGCCGAACGCGCCGCTCGCCGCGACGAGCAGCGAGCGCAGGTATTCGGTCCCGCGCACGACCGTCGCTTCGCTGCTCGCGACGCCCGCACCGCAGAGCGCCGCCAGCGCCGCTCCCGTCATGTCCGGTTCGGCCGCCGACGCGATCGCTTTTTCGTTGCCTTCGACCTTCTGGAAGCTCCAGCCGCCGTCGCTGTGCTGGTTGCGGCCGATCGCTTCCACCGACTGCTCGAGCAGCGCCTGCGGCACTCGCTGCGTCCCGCTGCGCGTCTTCGCGCCATCGAGCGCGAGCAGCGCGAACACCGTGCCGTTGAACAGCGACGGCGCGCCGTAGTAGCCCGGCGCCGACGGTTGGTAGCGCGCGACGATCTGCGCGATCAGGTTCTGCGACTGCGACACGCGCGCCGGGTCGATCCCCGCCGCGTTCGCGATAAGCGCCGCCTTCTCGTATTCGGTCACCGGCGCGTTCGCTTCCGCCGGCCACGTCGCCGTGTCGCCGACGAGCTCGCGGTACCACGAGCGCGCGTCCGTCGACGATTCGCCCGCGCGCACGTTCGCCGCCGCCGTGCCCGCCGCCGCGAGCGCCGTCAGCGACCAGTCGCCGCCGAAGCCCGCGATTTCTCCGTTCGGTTGCTGCAGCGAGCGCACATATCCGACCGCGCTCTGCTCGGCCGCCTGAACCTGCGCCGCCGAGGATGTCGCGAGCGCTCCCGGCGCGCTCGCTGCCGACGCCGCGAGCGCGGCGCTGAGGGCCAGCACGGCAAGCGCCGGCCGGCGAGTGACTATTCGCATGGGGTGGATCTCCTTCTGGTTTCAGACGGGCAGGCGCACCGTCGCTGCTTCACCAGAAGTCAGAGGCGTCACGGCCGACCGTCCATTCGCGAGAACAGGGTCCGTATGTCTGCGCCATGCAGTGAGTACTCGGACTCGGTCTGCGCGTGCCCTCGGGCTCGCGAGCCATACCGTTGCGCGTCAGTCCCGGATTCTCACCGGGTTCCCTCGCCGCTTGGCGGAGCGGACGATAGCGGACCGTGCGCGAGCACGCTCGCGACGGCACGCTCGTCAACCGCGTGCGCGCCGAATAGCCGGCTACGCCGCGCTCGGCACCGCGATCACGGCGACCGGCGAGCTCTGCAGCAGCTCGCTCGTGACCGTGCCGACGGCCTTGTGCAGGCGCGAGTGCCGATCGCAGCCGACGACGATCGCCTCGGCGTTGTGACGCTGCGCCGCCTCGGTCAGCGCGCTGACCGGGTCCGCGACGGAGATCTCGCTGACGACGTCGGCCTCGACGAGCGCCTCGCCGCCCTCGAGCAGCAGCTCGTCGATCGCCGCGCCGGCGAACGCGCGGCGCTCCTCGGCCGTCTGCAGCGGCGACGGCGGCGCGTGCAGCGGCCGGCAGGCGTAGACGAGCACGAGCTTGCCGCCGCGCACGTGCGCGGCGGCCCATTCGACCGCGTTGCGCGAGCTCGCCGTGCGGTCGTAGCCGACGACGACGCACTCGCTCACGCCGCGGTGTCCTTGCGATCGAGCTCGTCGAGGTACGGAGCGAGGTAGCGCGCGGCGATCTTGCTGACCGGCGTCCACGTCGGCTCGGTCCCGAACTCGGAGCTGAAGCCCTGCCCGCCGGTCACCTGCGCTTTGAGGTAGCGCGGTTTGTCATAGGTCAGCAGGATCCCGCGGACGATCGGGTGAAACGGCTTCGGCTCGATCTCGGCGCCGGCGCGCGCCGCGATCGATTCGGCGACGACGTCGGCCTGCTGCGCGCTGATCCCACCCTGCTTGATCGCGAAGTCGGTCGCGTCGCCGGCGGCGTAGATGTCGGCGAGGTCGTCGACGTGCCCGAAGCGATCGACGCGGATGAAGCCGTGTTCGCTGAGCGGGATGCCGCGGATCGACGGGCCGTAGAGCTCCGGCAGCGCGACGATCCGCTCGACCTGCAGGCGGCGGTCGCCGGGGTTGATCACGATCTCGCCGCGCGCCGGGATCTCGGCGTAGGCGGAGGTGATCATGTCGATCTTCGCCTTCTGCAGCAGCGCCGCGACGCCTTCGCTCGCCTGCGTGCCGAAGATCGCCAGCGGGCTGTCCTCGGGCGTGACGATCGTCGTCTGCAGCTCGACGTTCATGTCGTATGCGCGGCCGGCCGTCAGCAGCGCCAGCTCGTACAGCGGCAGCGGCCACGCCATCCGCCCGGGCGCGACGAACGCGATGCTCTTGACGTAGCCGAGCTCGACGTCCTGGATCAGGCCGTGCAGCGTCTCGTCCATCTTGCGGTCGTCGATCGTCAGCACGTGCGAGTAGCGCGGGCTGATCCGCGCGCCGAGCGCGAGCACGAGCGCGTCGTAGCCGAGCTCCTGCCCGGAGGTCGTGTGCACGACGTGCTCGTCCGGGTCGACCCACGCGAGCTCGTCGCGCACGAGCTCGGCGCCGGCCTGCTCGAGGATCGGCGCGAGCGCGTAGTGGCTCGCGCTCGCGAACGCGAACGGCTCGCGCACGGTCAGCGGGCGGTAGACGAACTCCTCGTTCGGTGCGATCACGCGCATCTGCACGCGCTCGCCGGCGAGGTCCTGCAGCGCGAGGACCGTCTCCAGCGCGGCCACGCCGCCGCCGGCGATCAGCACGCGCAGCTTCTGTGGGGTGGTCTCTGGAGTGCTCATGATCGACAGACTACGCCGCGACCAGCGCGGCGGCCTCGTGCAGTTGCTCGCGCGCGTCCGGATGCGCAGCGCGGTCGATGATCAGGCGCGCCTGCGCGCGCTGGCTGCGGCCGAAGATCTCCGCGCGGCCGTGCTCGGTGACGATCGCCGAGTGCTGGAAGGAGGTCACCGGGTCGCTCAGGCGCGCGACGATCGTCGAGCTGTCGCTCGGCTCGTGCCACGAGCGCAGCGCGATCACCGCGTGCCCGCCGGGCGAGTGCAGCGCGCCCTCGACGAAGTCCGGCTGGCCGCCGAAGCCCGAGTAGAGCCGGCCGCCGATGTGGCTCGCGCCGGCCTGGTCGTGCAGGTCGACCTGCAGCGCCGTGTTGACCGAGACCATCCGCGCGTGCGCCGCGATCCGCGACGGGTCGTTCGTGACCTCCGTCCGGCGCATCCGCACGCGCGCGTTCGCATCGACCCACTCGTACAGCTCGGGCGAGCCGAACAGGAACGAGCAGACGAGCTCGCGCGCCGGGTCGAGCGCGCCGTCGCGCTCGAGCGCGAGCACGCCGTCGCTGATCATCTCCGACCAGATCGCCAGCCGCCGCCGGCGCGCCAGCGCGCGCAGCGTCGCGTCCGGGACCTGGCCGATCCCGAGCTGCAGCGTCGCGCCGTCCTCGACGAGCTCGGCGACGAGCGCCGCGATCGACTCCGCGTGCTCGTGCGTCTCGCCCGCCCGCGGCGAGGCGAGCGGTTCGTCAACCTCGACCGCGAGGTCGATCAGCTCCTCGTCCAGCTCGCCGTCGCCGAGCGTGTAGGGCATTCGCGGGTTCAGCTGCGCGACGACGAGGCCGCCACGCGCGCGGACGTGCTCGACGGCGGCCGCGAGCACGTTGACCTCGATCCCGAGCGAGACCTTGCCGGCGCGCGGCGTCGAGGTGTGCAGCAGCACGACGTCCGGCGGGCGCAGCGTCGCGAACAGCCGCGGCACGAGCGACAGGCGCATCGGCAGGTAGTCGAGCCGATTGCCGGCGTCGCGCATGCCCGGCCCGACGAACGGCGTCTCGAAGATCACTCCCTCGCGCGAGGGCAGCGGCGCCTGCGCGGCGAGCATGAACAGCCGGTAGCGCTCGACCGCCGCGCTCGAGCGCGCGCAGCAGCACGCGCGGCGTCGCGTGGTTGCCGCTCGCGACGATCCGCGGCTCGTCCGTCGCGAGCGCCGCGAGCGCGCGCTCGAGCTGCTGCTCTGAGACGACGCGCACCTATGCCTCGGCGGGCACGCGCGCCATCACCTTGCGCGGCGAGCTCGACGAGGCGGCTCGAGTAGCCCCACTCGTTGTCGTACCAGGCGATCACCTTCACCTGCGAGCCGTCGATCACGCTCGTCAGCTGCGCATCGAAGATCGCCGAATAGCGGATCGCCGACGATGTCGCTCGAGACGAGCGGCTCCTCGCTGAAGCGGAGGAGCCCCTGCAGCGGCCCGTGCTCGGCCGCGACGCTGAACGCCGCGTTGACCTCGTCGACGCTGGTCGCGCGCTCGGCCTCGACGGTCAGGTCGACGAGCGAGCCGGTCGGCGTCGGCACGCGGATCGCCGAGCCTCCGAGCCGGCCGTCGAGCTCGGGGATCACGAGGCCGAGCGCCTTCGCGGCGCCCGTCGACGTCGGCACGAGGTTGATCGCCGCCGCGCGCGCCCGGCGCATGTCCTTGTGCGGTCCGTCGAGCAGGTTCTGGTCGGCCGTGTAGGCGTGCACCGTGGTCATCAGCCCGTGGCGGATGCCGACCGCCTCGTGCAGCACCTTCGCGACCGGCGCGAGGCAGTTCGTCGTGCACGATGCGTTGCTGATCACGTGGTGACGCTCGGCGTCGTAGACGTGCTCGAAGTTGACGCCGAGCACGACGGTCGCGTCGATCGGCTCCGCGCCCTTGCCGGGGGCCGAGATGATCACCTTGCTCGCGCCGGCGTCGAGATGCTCGGCGGCGGCGGCGCGCGTGCGATAGCGGCCGGTCGACTCGATCACGACGTCGACGTCGAGCTCGTTCCACGGCAGCGCGGCGACGTCCGGCTCGGCGAGCACGCTCACGGCGCGCCCGTCGACGAGCAGCTCGCCGCCGTCGTGCTCGACGACGCCCGGGAAGCGGCCGTAGACGGAATCGTAGTGCAGCAGTTGCGCCAGCGTGGCCGCATCGGTCAGATCGTTGATCGCGACGATCTCGAGGTCGGGGTCGCGTTCGTGCGCGGTCCGCAGGACGCTGCGGCCGACGCGCCCGAAACCGTTGATGGCGACTCGTGTGGACATCTCGCTGCTCCTTTTCGTGCTCGTTCGCAGTCGTCGCCACGCTACGCGCGCGCTCGCCGCGCGTCATGCGTGTCGAGCACGCTTCGACGTGGTGAGAACTACGTAGCTCGCTCCGTGCGCAGTGCGGTGGTGGCGCGGCTCGCGGCTCGCTTGAGTTCCCTGCATGTGCAAAGCAGGCGACGAGCGAGGAGCGACGATCTGATGGCAGCCGCGATTGAGACCAACGACGGGACGCGCGCGGGCGAGCGGATTCGCGGCTTCGCGCAGCTGTCGCGCACCGACGTTCAGTTCGCGGGCGGCAAGGGCGCGAACCTCGGCGAGCTGACCGCCGCCGGGCTGCCGGTGCCGGCCGGCTTCGTCGTCGGCGCTCCGGCCTACGCGGCGTTCTGCGCCGAGACGGGCCTGCGCGAACGACTGTCCGAGCTGCTCGACGAGCTCGACGTCGAGGACACCGCGAAGCTCGAAGCGGCGGCCGAGGCGACCCGCGCGCTGTTCGACTCGACGCCCGTTCCCGACGCGCTCGCGACGGAGATCCGCTCCTCCTACGAGCGGCTCGTCGGCGAGGACCGCGACGCGCCGGTCGCCGTGCGCTCCTCGGCGACGGCCGAGGACACGGCCGCGGCGTCGTTCGCCGGAATGAACGAGACGTTCCTCAACATCCGCGGCGCCGAGGACGTCGTCGACGCCGTGCGCCGCTGCTGGCGCTCGCTGTTCGGCGCGCGCACGATCTACTACCGCCGCGTCAACGGCTTCTCGCAGGCCGACATGGACATCGCCGTCGTCGTCCAGCTACAGGTCGCCTCGACGCGCGCCGGCGTGATGTTCACCGTCAACCCGGCGACCGGCCGGCGCGACGAGCTCGTCATCGAGGGCTCGTTCGGGCTCGGCGAGGCCGTCGTCTCGGGCTCGGTCTCGCCCGACCGCTACATCGTCGAGAAGCGCACGCTCGCGATCCGCCGCCGCGAGGTCCACCACAAGGAGCTCGCGATCGAATACGCGCCTGACGGCGGCACGCGCCAGCGCATGCTCAGCGAGGAGGAGGCCGTGCGCCCGGTGCTCTCCGACGAGGAGGTTATCGCCGTCGCCGCGCTCGGCCGCCAGATCGAGACGCACTACGGCTCGCCGCAGGACACCGAGTGGGCGTTCGACCCCGACGGCCTCTTGTGGATGCTTCAGAGCCGGCCGATCACGACGCTGCACGACGAGCCCACCGCGACGTCGCAGGACGGCGGGGAGAAGCCTACGGCCGAGCCGCAGACCGTGCTGCTGCGCGGGCTCGGCGGTGCGCCGGGGCTCGCAAGCGGGCCCGCACGCGTGCTCGGCTCGCTCGCCGACGCCGAGCGCTTCTCCGAGGGCGACGTGCTCGTCACGCACATGACCGCGCCCGACTGGCTGCCGCTGATGCGACGCGCTGCGGCGATCGTGACCGACTCCGGCGGGATGACCTGCCACGCGGCGATCGTCTCGCGCGAGCTCGGCATCCCGTGCGTCGTCGGCACCGGCGAGGCGACGCAGAAGCTTCGCGACGGCGAGCTCGTCACGGTCGACGCGACGCGCGGGATCGTGCTCGAGGGCGCGCCGGCGCCAGAGCAGGTGGCTCAGGCGGCGAACGCCGCGGCCGCGTCGGAGGCCGTCGGCGCGGCACCCGCGCCGCCGGTGACCGGGACGCAGATCCTCGTCAACCTGTCCGAGCCCTCGCAGGTCGAGCGCGTCAAGGGCCTGCCGGTCGACGGCGTCGGGCTGCTGCGCGCCGAGCTGATGGTGCTCGAGGCGCTCGCCGGCGATCATCCGCGCACGCTGCTGGAGGAGGGGCGCGGCGAGGACTTCGTCGCGCGCATGGCCGAGGGCCTGAGCACGTTCGCCGTCGGCTTCGCGCCGCGGCCGGTCACCTACCGGACGATCGACTTCCGCACGAACGAGTTCTCCGGGCTGCGCGGCGGCGAGCGCTATGAGCCGCACGAGTCGAACCCGATGATCGGCTACCGCGGCGCGCTGCGCTACACGCGCGAGCCCGACGTCTTCGCGCTCGAGCTCGAAGCGATCCGCCGCGTGTGGGACGCCGGGCAGCACAACCTGCACGTGATGCTCCCGTTCGTGCGCACCGCGCGCGAGCTGAGCCGCTGCCGCGAGCTGATCGCCGCCTCCGGGCTGCTCGACCGTGCCGGCTTCGAGCTGTGGGTGATGGCCGAGGTGCCGTCGGTTCTGTTCAACCTCGCCGACTACGCCGCGCTCGGGATCACGGGCATCTCGATCGGCTCGAACGACCTGACGCAGCTGCTGCTCGGCGCCGACCGCGACAACGAGGTGCTCGCCGAGACGTTCGACGAGCGCTCGCCGGCCGTCACCGCGTACCTGCGCGAGCTGATCCCGCGCGCCCGCGAGCTCGGGCTGCGCACGTCGATCTGCGGGCAGGCGCCGTCGGTGCACCCCGAGTACGCCGACCTGCTGGTGCGCGCCGGGATCGACGCGATCTCGGTCAACGTCGACGTCGTCGCACGCACGCGCGAGCTCGTCGCGGCGGCCGAGCGGCGCGTGCTGCTCGACGCGGCGCGGGCGTAGCGGGCGTAGTCGTGTTCGAGGTTCGCATCCACGGGCGCGGGGGGCAGGGGGTCGTCACGGCGGCCGAGCTGCTCGCGCTCGCGGCGTTCGACGAGGGGCGCTGGGCGCAGGCGTTCCCGAGCTTCGGCTCCGAGCGGATGGGTGCGCCGGTCGTCTCGTTCTGCCGGATCGACGACCACGAGATCCGCACGCGCGAGCCGGTCGTCGCGCCGGATGCGCTGATCGTCCAGGACGCGACGCTGCTGCACCAGGTCAACGTGTTCGACGGCTGCAGCGGCGACGCCTACGTGCTGATCAACAGCATTCGCGGCTTCGACGAGCTCGGCGTCGGAGAGCTAGCGCGGCGCCTGCGGCACGAGCGCCTGCTGACCGTTCCGGCGATGAGCCTCGCCCGCCAGTACGCGGGCGCGACGGCCGCCGTCAACGTCGCGCTGCTCGCGAGCTTCGCCGCGCTCACCGGCGTCGTCTCGCTCGACGCAGTCGAGCGCGCGATCGCCGAGCGATTCTCGGAGAAGCTCGTCGCGGGCAACCTCGCGACGGCGCGCGCCGCGCACGCCTGGACAAGCGCGCAGATCGTGCAGGTGCGCGGTGCTGCGTGAGGTCGAGGGCTCGCGCGCCGTCGCCGAGGCCGTCGCCCTGTGCCGGCCGGAGGTCGTCTGCGCGTACCCGATCTCTCCCCAGACGCACATCGTCGAGGGGCTCTCGCAGCTCGTCAAGGTCGGCGCGCTCGCGCCGTGCGAGTTCGTCAACGTCGAGTCGGAGTTCGCCGCGATGTCGGTCGCGATCGGCGCGTCGGCGACCGGCGCGAGAGCCTATACGGCGACCGCGAGCCAGGGACTGCTGTACATGGCCGAGGCGCTCTACAACGCGTCCGGCCTCGGGTTGCCGATCGTGATGACCGTCGCCAACCGCGCGATCGGCGCGCCGATCAACATCTGGAACGACCACTCCGACTCGATGTCGCAGCGCGACTCCGGCTGGATCCAGCTCTACGCGGAGACCAACCAGGAGGCGGTCGACCTGCACCTGCAGGCGTTCGTCCTCGCCGAGCGGCTCTCGACGCCGGTCATGGTCTGCATGGACGGCTTCATCCTCACGCACGCCGTCGAGCGCGTCGAGATGCCCGACCAGGCGCAGGTCGACGCGTTCGTGCCGCTGTTCGAGCCGCGCCAGGTGCTCGACCCCGACGAGCCGGTCTCGATCGGCGCGATGGTCGGCCCGGAGGCGTTCATGGAGGTCAAGTACCTCGCGCACGCCAAGCAGATGCGGGCGCTCGAGCTGATCCCGCAGATCGCCGGCGAGTTCGCGGCGGCCTTCGGACGCGAGTCGGGTGGGCTGATCTCGACGTACCGCACCGAGGACGCCGAGACGATCGTCGTCGCGCTTGGCTCGGTGCTCGGGACGATCAAGGACACGGTCGACGAGCTGCGCGAGCAGGGCGTCAAGGTCGGCGTGCTCGCGATCAAGTCGTTCCGGCCGTTCCCACTGGCTGAGGTGCGCGACGCGCTCGCGCACGCCGAGCGCGTCGTCGTGCTCGAGAAGGCGCTCGCCGTCGGCATCGGCGGGATCGTCTCGGCGAACGTGCGGATGGCGCTCGCCGGGATCCAGCTGCACGGCTACACGGTGATCGCCGGGCTCGGCGGCCGCCCGATCACGAAAGCCTCGCTGCACGGCCTGTTCCTCGATGCGGCGGCCGACCGCCTCCAGGCGCTCAGCTTCCTCGACATGGACTGGGATCTCGTCAACGGCGAGCTCGCGCGGATCGGCGCCTCGCCGACGTCCGGGCCGCACGCCGAGAACATGCTGCGCGAGATCGGCACCGTCGCGGCCGGACCGGTCTGAGGGGGCACGGGCATGAACGCGCCGGCGATCCGCTTCTACCAGACCGGCAGCTTCGCGGTCGGCAACCGGCTGCTCGACGCCGAGCAGCGCGCGGTGCAGGCCGACGAGCAGCGCACGAACTCGATCACGTGCGGGCATCGGGCGTGCCAGGGCTGCGGCGAGGCGCTCGGTGCGCGCTACGCGCTCGACGCGGCGATGCGCGCGACGAACGGGCGGATGATCGCGGCGAACGCGACCGGCTGCCTCGAGGTGTTCTCGACGCCGTACCCCGAGACCTCGTGGCGGATCCCGTGGATCCACTCGCTGTTCGGCAACGCGCCGGCGGTCTCGACCGGCATCGCCGCGGCGCTGCGCGCGAAAGGACGCGAGGACATCCGCGTCGTCGGCCAGGGCGGCGACGGCGGCACGGTCGACATCGGCATGGCGTGCCTGTCGGGGATGTTCGAGCGCGGCGACGACGTGCTCTACATCTGCTACGACAACGAGGCCTACATGAACACCGGCGTGCAGCGCTCGGGCGCGACGCCGCCGGCCGCGCGCACCGCGACGACGCAGGCCGTCGGGCCCGAACCGGGCAACGTGTTCGGCCAGGGCAAGAGCGCGCCGCTGATCGCGATGGCGCACGAGATCCCCTACGTCGCGACCGCGACGGTCGCCGAGCTGCGCGACCTGGAGGCGAAGGTGCAGCGCGCGATGGAGCTGCGCGGGCCGCGCTACCTCCACGTGTTCGTGCCCTGCCCGCTCGGTTGGGGGAGCGCGTCGAAGGACACGATCCGGATCGCGCGCCTGGCGAAGGAGTCGGGCATCTTCCCCGTGTTCGAGGCGCGCGACGGCGAGGTCTCGGACGTCTCGAAGATCCGCCGCCAGGTGCCCGTCGAGGAGTACCTGCGCCCGCAGAGGCGCTTTGCGCACCTGTTCGAGCCCGAGCTGCGCAGCGACGTGATCGCGCGGATCCAGGCCGGCGCGGATCGCAACATCCGTCGTTTTGGATTGATCGACGATGACGGGAGCCGGTCGTGATGGACAAGCCGTTCGCGATCACGCTGGACGCCGGCTCGAGCCTCGCGAACAAGACCGGTTCCTGGCGCGTGGAGCGCCCGCAGTACGTCCATCGCCTGCCGCCGTGCAACCACGCGTGCCCGGCCGGCGAGAACATCCAGCAGTGGCTCTACCACGCCGAGTCGGGCGACTACGAGGCGGCGTGGCGCGAGCTCGTCCGCGAGAACCCGCTGCCGGCCGTGATGGGGCGCGTCTGCTACCACCCGTGCGAGGGCGGCTGCAACCGCGCCGAGCTCGACGAGGCGGTCGGAATCCACGGAGTCGAGCGCTTCCTCGGCGATGAGGCGATCCGCCGCGGCTGGCGCCTGCACCTCGACGCCGAGCCGAGCGGCAAGCGCGTGCTCGTCGTCGGCGCCGGGCCCTCGGGGCTGTCGGCCGCCTACCAGCTGACGCGCCGCGGCCACGCCGTGACGATCCGCGACGCCGGGCCGATCGCGGGTGGGATGATGCGCTTCGGCATCCCGCGCTACCGCCTGCCGCGCGACGTGCTCGACGCCGAGGTGCAGCGGATCCTCGACCTCGGTGTGAAGCTCGAGTGCGACGCGAAGGTGACCGACATCCTGCAGACGATGCGCGACGGCGGCTTCGACGCCGCGTTCCTTGCCGTCGGCGCGCACATCGGCCGCCGCGCGTACATCCCGGCCGGCGAGGCCGCGCACGTGCTCGACGCCGTCTCGCTGCTGCGCGGCATGGAGGGCAAGGAGCGCCCGCTGCTCGGTCGCCGCGTCGTCGTCTACGGCGGCGGCGACACGGCGATGGACGCCGCGCGCACCGCACGGCGGCTCGGCGCGAGCGAGGCGATCGTCGTCTACCGGCGCACGCGCGAGCGGATGCCGGCGCACGACGTCGAGGTCGAGGAAGCCGAGCAGGAGGGCGTGATGATGAAGTGGCTCTCGACGATCAAGCGCGCCGACGGCGGCAAGCTCGTGCTCGAGAAGATGGAGCTCGACGGCGACGGCTTCCCGCAGCCGACCGGCGAGCTCGAGGAGCTGGAGGCCGACTCGCTCGTGCTCGCGCTCGGCCAGGAAGCCGACCTCTCGCTGCTCGACGGTGTCCCCGGGCTGGTCGTGCAGGACGGCGTCGTGCAGGTCGACGAGCGGATGATGACCGGCTACGAGGGGATCTTCGCCGGCGGCGACATGGTGCCGGCCGAGCGGACGGTCACGGTCGGCGTCGGCCACGGCAAGCAGGCGGCGCGCAACATCGACGCGTGGCTGCGCGCCGGCGAGTACGTGCACCCCGACAGCGGCGAGCCGATCGGCTTGCAGGAGCTCAACGTCTGGTACTACGCCGACGCGCCGAAGACCGTCGCGCCGCGCCTGGACGCGGTCCGTCGCCAGTCGAGCTTCGCCGAGGTGACGCTCGGCCTCGACGAGGGCGACGCGCTGTTCGAGGCACGGCGCTGCCTGTCGTGCGGCAACTGCTTCGGCTGCGACAACTGCTACGGCGTCTGCCCCGACAACGCCGTGCTGAAGGTGCCCGAGGGCGACGGCTACGCGTTCGACCTCGACTACTGCAAGGGCTGCGGCATCTGCATGCAGGAGTGCCCATGCGGCGCGATCGAGATGGTGCCCGAGGAGGGCTGAGATGAGCGCGACCGGCGTGCCGATCGACTCGGCCGCAGCGCGTGGGGCTCCGGCCGGGAGGGTGCTGCTCGTCGAGGACGAGCGCTCGATCTCCGAGCCGTTCTCGCGCGCGCTCGCGCGCGAGGGCTTCGAGCCCGTGCTCGCGGAGACGCTCGCACAGGCGCGCGCGGCGTTCAAGCAGCGCGCGCCGGATCTCGTGCTGCTCGACCTGCGGCTGCCCGACGGCGACGGGCGCGAGCTCGCGCGCGAGCTGCGCGCCGGCTCGCAGGTGCCGATCATCATGCTGACGGCGCGCGGCAGCGAGGTCGACAGGGTCGTCGGGCTCGAGCTCGGCGCCGACGACTACGTCGTCAAGCCGTTCGCCGCGGCCGAGGTGATCGCGCGGATACGCGCCGTGCTGCGGCGCAGCGGCGGCGCCGCGCAACGCGGCGAGCGGCTGCAGCGGCTCGCCGCCGGCGACGTCACGATCGACGTGCCCGCGCGCCGCGCTTGGCTCGCGGGAGAGGAGCTGGCGTTGACGCGCAAGGAGTTCGACCTGCTCGTCCGCCTCGCCCGCGACGCCGGCGAGGTCGTCTCCCGCGAGGATCTGATGAGCGACGTCTGGGACGAGAACTGGTTCGGCTCGACGAAGACGCTCGACGTGCACATGGCCGCGCTGCGGCGCAAGCTGGGCGAGGATCCGGCGGCGCCGCGTCACATCGAGACCGTGCGCGGCGTCGGCTTTCGCTTCGCGCCCGCGCGAGAGGAGTGAGCGATCAGCCTGCGCATCCGTCTGCTGCTGGCGCTCGCCTACGTGCTCGTGCTGGCCGTCGTCTCGCTCGGCATCCCGCTCGCGGTCAGCCTGCGCGACCGCGTCGACGCCGAGGTCCACTCGCAGGCGCGCAGTCAGGCCGACGTCGTCGCGGCGAGCTCGGCCGATCTGATCAGCCCGCCGGCGACGCTCTCGCTCGAAGCGCTCGCGCGCTCGAGCGCGAGCTCGGTGCGCGGGCGCGTGCTGATCGTCGATGCGCGCGGACGCGTGCTTGCCGACAGCGCCGGCGCGGGCACGCGGGGTGTGAGCTACGCCAGCCGCCCGGAGATCGCCGCGGCGCTGCGCGGGCGCGCCGTGCAGACGCAGCGCACGAGCCACAGCCTCGGCGAGAACATCCTCGCGACGGCCGTCCCCGTGCTGCGTCGCGGGAGCGCGATCGGCGCGATTCGCATCACGCAGAGCGTCGCCGCCGTGCAGAGCGCCGTCACCGCGACGGTCGCCAAGCTCGGGCTGATCGCTGCCGTCGTGCTGCTGCTCGGCCTGCTCGCCGGTGGCGTGATCGCGCGGCAGGTCGCGCTGCCGCTCGGCCGCCTGGAGGCGACGGCGAGGCGGCTCGCGGGCGGCGATCTCGCCGCGCGCGCCGAGGTCGAGGGCAGCTCCGAGCAGCGCTCGCTGAGCGCGTCGTTCAACGAGATGGCCGAACGCGTGCAGCGGATGGTCGCCGCCCAGCGTGAGTTCGTCGCCGACGCCTCGCACCAGCTGCGCACGCCGCTGACCGCGCTGCGACTGCGCCTCGAGGAGGCGCGCGTCGCCGGCTCCGGCGAGCCGCTCGCCGTCGAGCTCGACGCGGGCATGGCCGAGGTCGATCGCCTCGCCGTGATCGTCGACGAGCTGCTCGTGCTGAGCCGCGCCGAGGATCGCGAGCTGCAGGCGCAGCGCGTCGAGCTGCGCGATGCGCTGGATGGCGCCGTCGGGCGCTGGCGCGCCGCGGCCGACGTTCGCGGTCTTCGCCTGGTGCTTGCCCCGCACGCGAGCGGCGGCGCCTGGTGCGCCCGTCCCGACCTCGACCGGGCGCTCGACGCGCTGATCGAGAACGCGATCGCCTATTCCCCGCCTGGCGGCGAGATCACGCTCCACGCCCGCGACGGACGGATCGAGGTGCGCGACCGCGGACGTGGCCTCGCTGCGGGCGAGGAGGAGCTCGTGTTCGAGCGTTTCCACCGCGGCAGCGCCGGCCAGAGCGGTCCCGCCGGCACGGGCCTCGGGCTCGCGATCGCGCGTACGCTCGCGCGCGCCTGGCGCGGCGACGTGCGCCTGGAGAACCGGCCCGGCGGCGGCGCCGTCGCGGTGCTCGAGCTACCGCCGAGCGAGCGTCCCGCGGGAGCGTTCGCGGTGGGTGCGCGATGACGCCGGCGCGCCGTACCGTGCTCGTCGCACTGCTCGCGCTGCTTGGCATCGTCCTCGCCGCCGCGATCACGTGGGGGACGAGCCAGCTCGTGCGTCAGCACATCGGCCTCAGCTCCGAACCGCTGACGGCCGGGCGCAGTCTGCTGCCGCCGCCCGCTCGCGAACGATCGCGCACGAGCTCGACGAGCACGCGCCCGCTGAGCACGAAGAGCACGACGGCGCCGGGTGTCACGGCGCCGAGCACGACCGCCCCGAGCGCGGTGCCGACGACGACGTCGCCCAGCTACACGCAGCCGACGACGAGCGCGTCCGAACAGCCGGGCGAAGGCGGTGGTGAAGCACCGGCCGGCGAAGGACGATCGCGTAGCGAGGGCGACTCGCGTGCGCGCGGCGACGACTGAGCCTCGCCGCGCCCGACGTCGCGCCCGCGTCCCCGTGGCGCGCCGAAGCCGTCGCCCGCTGCGCGGTCTTCTTTGCCGAGTCTTAACCGTCGCCTGACCCGCCGCTGGCGCGCCGCGCGGAACAGTTGTCGCATCCAACCTAGGAGCGCCGATGCGACGGATCGAGATGACAGCAGGAGCAGTGACCCTCGCCGGGCTCGGCGCCGTCGCCGGCCTCGCGCTCGGCTCCGGCGACGGCTCGCAGAAGCTGATCGCCCAGCGAACGCCGGCGGTCGAGGTTCGCACCGAGGTCGTCCGCCGAACGGTCAACGTCTACCGCCGCGAGCATCCGCATCACGTCGCCGGCAGCGGCTCCGGCGGTCCTCCCGCCGGCACCGGCGCGCAGGGCACGCTCGCCGCGGGCTCGGCGGTGGCGCGCACGCGTACGAGCGGCACGCACGTCGCAGCGCCGGTCGCCGGCGCCGTCGTGACGACGCGTACGAGCGGCACGCGCGCCTCCTCCGGCGGCGCCTCCGAAGCCGCCCGCCCGGTCGCGACGCGCACGAGCGGCGGTCGCTCGGGCGGCTCCCCCGGCGGCGGATCGCGCTCGCTCAGCACGCGCACGAGCGGCGACGGCGGGCACGACGGAGGAGGGCACGATGACTGAGCGGACTTCCAAGCCGGCGCCGGGAAGCGGGAACCCGCGCCCGCAGGGTGCGGCGGCGAGCCGGGGCGACTCGGCCCGCCGTCGCGCCTCGCACCCGCTGCTCGGCGCGTTCCCGCTGTCGGTGATGACGCTCGCCGCGTTCCTCGTCGTGTTCGCGCTGATGATGGCGCGGCTGACGGCCGGCAAGGACCCGGCGCTCCACGTGGGCACGCCGAGCGCGCTCGTCGAAACCACCTCGGCAGGCGGCTCGCTGCGCACGCGCGCGAGCGGAGCCGCGGCCGGGACGGGCGGCGCTGTGAGTGTCGCGCCGGCCGCCGCCGGCGAAGGCGCCGGGCAGACGAGCCCGGCGATCGTGACCCGCACGAGCGGCGTCGCCGGGACGGGGGTCGGCCGTGACGACTGACCGCGACCAGCGCGCGCTCCTCGTCGCGACGGCCGACCGTGGCGCACGCCCGCCGCGGCCCGCCGCGCGCCGTGGCGGATCGCTGCGCCTGACCTGGGTGGCGGTGTCGGCCTTCCTCGTCCTGCTCGCGTTGCTCGCCCTGCAGATGGCCGCCGGGCGCGACCCCGCGCTGCGCGCCCGCGCCGCGGCGGCGACGCCGCCGCCTCGCCGGGTGCTCGTGCGCCGCGTGATCGAACGCCGCGTGATCGTGCATCTGCCGCCGAGCGCGCCGCCGCAGTCGAGCAGCTCATCGCAGCAGCTCAGCGCCGGCGCGATCCCGTTCTCGACTGTCGCGACGCGGACCTCATGAGCGCCCGCCACGACACGACGTTCCACTGCATGGGCAGCGACATCCGCTTGATCGTCGAGCGCTCCGCTGCTGCACGCCGAACCCGCGCCGCCGCTCGCAGCCGCGCGCGAACGCGCGTACATCGAGGACTTCGCGCGGCGGCTCTCGCGCTTTCGCCCGGAGAGCGAGCTGTCCGCGTTCAACTCCGACCGCCTGCCCGAGCCCGTCGCCTCGCCGCTGCTGCGCGCCGCGGTCACAGCCGGCCTGTGGGCCGCGGAGCGCCTCCGGCGGGCTCGTCGACCCGACGCTCGTCGGAGCGCTCGAGGCCGTCGGCTACGAGCGCTCGCACGACGGCGCCGAGGCCGTCTCGCTGCGCGAGGCGCTCGCCGTCGCGCCGCCCCGGCGCCCGGCGCGTCCCGATCCGGCCGCCCGCTGGCGGCAGATCGCGGTCGACGAGCAGCGCGGCACCGTCCGCCGTCCGCCCGGCGTCAGGATCGACACCGGCGGGATCGGCAAGGGGCTCGCGGCCGACGCCGTCGCCCATCGCCTGCGCGGCTACACGCGCTTCGTCGTCGACTGCGGCGGCGACATCGCCGTCGGCGGCGTCGGCGCTCAGCTCGATCCGTTCGCGATCGAGGTCGAGCACCCGCTGAGCGGCGAGTCGATCCACACGCTTCGCCTGAGCGGCGGCGGCGTCGCGACGTCGGGGCTCAACGTCCGCATCTGGCGTCGAGCCGACGGCCGCTTCGCGCACCATCTGCTCGACCCCGCGACCGGCGAGCCGGCCTGGAGCGGCTTGATCGCAGCGACGGCGCTCGCGCCGAGCGCGCTCGAGGCCGAGACGCTCTCGAAGCTCGCCCTGCTGAGCGGCGCCGCCGGCGCGCGCCGCGCGCTCGCCGAGCACGGCGGGCTGATCGTGCACGACGACGGCGACGTCGAGCTCGTCGGCTCACTCGCCGCCGCGCGAGCGAGCGTCTCGCTGCGGCCGAGGAGCGCGGCGTGAGCCAGGCGGCGCCGGCCAACTACGTCTGGTGGCTCGCCGGGCGCTCCGCCGGGATCGTGGCGCTGCTGCTCGTCGCCGCGTCGGTGATCCTCGGGCTGGCGATGGCCGCGCGCGTGATCCCGCCGCGACGCCGCGGTGAGGCCGTGCGCCTGCACCAGCATCTCGCGCTGCTCTCGCTCGGCGCGATCGGCGCGCACGGGCTGGCGCTGGCGGCCGACCCGTGGCTGAAGGCCGGCGCCAAGGGCATCCTCGTGCCGTTCGCGATCGGCTACCGGCCGCTGTGGACAGGCCTCGGGATCCTCGGCGGCTACCTCGCCGCGATCCTCGGGTTGAGCTTCTACGTTCGCCGCCGGATCGGCGCGCGGCTGTGGCGCAGGATGCACCGCTTCACGGTCGTCGTGTACGTGCTCGGCCTCGTGCACGCGCTCGGCGCCGGGACAGATGCGTCGATCCCGGTCGTGCGCTACGCGATGCTCGCGACGATCGCACCCGTCCTGTTCCTGTTCGCGCTGCGCGTCCTGCGCGAGCGTGCGAGGTCACGTGCCGCGGCGCGAGTCGAGCGGCCTCGGGCCGTCGCGCTGCCGGACGGCTCGACGGACGTGGGCGGTGGCGAGCGCGCCCGCCACGTGGAGCCGCGAGCAGTTCGCGCGTCGTTCGTTCCGGCGCGCTCGAGAGCGACGGAGCTCGCAAGGGAGACGACATGAGCTACATCCCGAGAATCGACGAGGCGGGCTGCATCGCGCAGGGCGATTGCGTGGAGCTCGTGCCGAACGTGTTCCAGCTCGAGGACTTCGCGACGGTCGTCGGCACGGGGCCCGACGAGCTGATCCTCACGGCCGCCCGCGCGTGTCCGGTCGAAGCGATCAGCGTGTTCGACGCCGAGACCGGCGTGCAGATCTTCCCGTAGTCGCGCCGCCGGCCGCGCTTCGACCGGCAACAGGCCTCCGCCGCGAACGGGCGATCGAGGTCAATCCGAAAAAACGGGCAAGTCCCGATAAACGGGCGTCTGCGCGAACCCCGGTCCGTTTGTGAGAACGCTCTCACGGAGACTGCGTGTAACTACTGAAGGCCACGTGGCGCGCCGCCGGTAGTTGTTCTGTGCGGTTTCTGAGAACAGTTCGACCGAAGGGGCTCGTGTGTACGTGCTGGCGGCTGTCTTGAACCTGAACCACCCGGCGCACACCGTGGATTGGAGCTTCATCCACCTGTCGGTCGCGAACGTCGTCGTGATCGGCCTGATGCTCGTCGTATTCGTCGCCGCGCTCGTGCTGCCGTTCCCCGGCGCCGCGCGGCGCCGCCAGGAAGGCAAGCGATGAGCGCCCCAGCCGCACCGCCACCGCCACCGCCGGGACGCTCGCGTTCGTGGACGGTCCGCGCGAGAGAAGTCGCGGTCGAGGCGCTGCCGCCGGAGCGACTGCTGCCGGACGGCCAGCCCACATACGTCGCCTCGTGGATCTACGTGTTCGGCGTCGCGAGCATCGCCGCGCTCGTCGTGATCGTCGCCTCCGGCTCGATCCTCGCGCTGAAGGGGCCGGCGTGGTGGCACTTCACCGAGCGTCGGCCACTTCTTCAACAGCATCCACATGTGGGCCGTCGAGCTGTTCTTCTTCGTGATGGTCGTCCACCTCTGGGGCAAGTTCTGGATGGCGGCCTGGCGCGGCGGGCGCGCGCGCGTGTGGATCACCGGCGCGATCACGTTCCTCGTCGCCGTGCCGACCGCGCTGACCGGCTACGTCTCACAGCAGAACTTCGACGCGCAGTGGATCTCGACGCAGGCCAAGGACGGGCTCAACGCGGTCGGCGTCGGCGCCTTCTTCAACGTCACCAACTTCGGCCAGATGTACAGCTATCACGTGCTGCTGCTGCCGATCGCCGTGATCGTGCTCGTCGCCGCCCACGTGCTGCTCGTGCGCCGTCACGGCGTCGTGCCGCCGTTCGAGCTCGATCGGCGCGCCGCCGCGCTCGCGGCGGCGCCACCCGCGCCACCCGCGTCGCCCGGGCCGGCCGGCGTCTCGTCGGGGGCATCCTCGTGAGCCGTCTCGGCGGCTTCCTGCGCGGCCGCGACGACACGCGGCCGTGGAGCGGCGGCTACGCGCCCTACGACCTCGTCAAGGAGGCTCGCGATCGCGATCGCCGTGATCGCCGTGCTCGCGATCGTGCTGACGATCCTCTTCTCATCGCCCGACGACAAGCCGAGCACGATCGCCCAGTGGTCGCGCCAGCAGCCGGTCGACTTCGTCGCGACGGCGGCCAAGGAGCTCGCCGGCACGAGCGACACTGCGACGTACGGTCCCCCGTACAACCACAACGGCGAAGGCCAGCACGCGGCGTTCATCTACCTGCAGAAATGGCTCGGCGTCAGCCACCCGATCGACACGGCCGAGGACTTCGTGGTCGGCCCGCTGAGGACCGTCCCCGACGATCCGACCCTGCAGAGCGCGCTCGCGCAGTACGCGGCGGCCGCGCGAGAAGCAGCAGAAGGCGTGGGCCGAAGCGTACGCCAAGCCGCTCGAAGAACACGAAACGGCGCTCGAAGAAGAAAAGGCGCCGAACGGCGCCGTCGCGCTCGATCAGGCGACGGGCGCGGTGACGGTCAAGGCCGGCGAAGCCGGCCCGGTGCCGACGATGATGGGCAGCCTGCTCGACCTCGCCAAGAGCGGCGGGCTCGACGGCAGCCTGCTCGACCAGCAGCCAGTTCTTCCAGACCGACTACACCAAGCCGCTGCTGTTCATGGCCGACGGCGGCCTGCTCGAAGAGCGCGCCGAAGCCCAGCACCTGCTCGGCGAGCAGTGGGGGATGATGAACGAGACCGGCAGCTACCCCGGGCAGGCCTGGCTGTGGCTCTACGCGTTCTGGTACCAGGTCGAACCGTTCAAGACATCCGAAAACGCCGACATCCTCGTGATGCTGATCATGGGCGTGCTCAGCCTCGCGTTCGTCTGCATCCCGTTCATCCCCGGCGTCCGCAGCATCCCGCGCTGGATCCCGCGTCTACAAGCTGATCTGGCGCGAGCACTACCGCTCGCAGGGATGACGCCAGCCGCGGTTGGGGCCGGTCTCGCTCCGGGGCCGGCCTCGCGCGGACCTCTTTGCGGCTCAGGCGGCTTGAGCGGCCCGCGCTCGATCGCGAGGAGGTGGGCAGACCGGTTGGTCCGATATAATTAGCGTGGTCTCCTAAGTCTCCCCCTCGGAGGAGGACACCGATTTCCCTGTCTCCTGCCGCGGCGAGGATAGCCTTGCTGCCCGGTTCTTCGTGTCGGCCCTCAGAGGCGGCAGAAGAGGCGGTCGACTGCCTCCAACACGTCGTGCCGTATGCGTCGGCCTCGCTGTTCTCATGGGATCCGATCCTCGAGCGCCATCTCCCGCTCGCGAACGCGGGCTACCCGCTCGACGTCCTCGACTATCTCGGCGATGAGCACTACCGACGGTGCCGCGCGTACCAGATCATGCGGACCGCGGATCCGCGTCCGACGCGCTGGCGCGACAACGGCTTCGACTACAGCCGGACCTATCCCGCCCAGGAGGTCTTCACGCCGGCCGGATACAGCGAGGGGCTGACTGCGTGCCTGTTCACCCAGGACGGCAGGTACACGGGCGCGTTGCACGTCAGCACCGACACGGTCAAGCATCCGAGCGACGACGCGCGCGAGGCGATCGAGTGGCTGCAGCCGATCCTGGCCGCGCTCTGCGACGTCACTCGCTCGCTGGCCGCCGCCGCCTCCTGGCTCGAGCCGGGGGCTCATGCGGTGGCGCTCACCGCCGAGCGTGAGATGCTGCATCTCCCCGGCCACGCCTCGGGGCCGCACCTGCGCCGCTCGTCGGCGCTGATCACAGAGCTGATGGCGCGCTACGACGATCCGAGGCGCGACATGCGCTTCCTCTGGCGCGACGACGATCGCGAATGGCACAAGGTGCGCCTGATCTCCGTGGAGGGCGTTCGCCTGGCGTGCGAGCTCCCGACGAAGCTCCCCCACGGGCTCACGGCGCGCGAGCTCGAGGTGCTCAGCTGCCTTGCGGCAGGCCGCACGAATCGCGCGATCGCGGCGCAGCTGTTCCTGTCGATCCGGACGGTCAACACGCACGTCGAGCACCTGCTGGCGAAGCTCGAGTGTGCGTCGCGCGCGGCGTGCGTCGCGCGGGCGATCGACGAGGGCCTGCTCCTCGTGGACGCCGGCTTTCCCGGCTGAAGTCCTGGCCGCAGCCCAGCCCGAGGCGGCGAGCCTAGAAGCGGTCGATCGACCAGGGAGCGCGGTCGACGCGCAGCGCGGCGTCGAGCCGGCCCGCGGCGCCGGGCGCGTGCTCGGCGACGCGGCCTGCAGCGACCAGCTGCGAGACCGGCGTACCGCCGAGGTAGACGGCCCCGAGCTCGCTCACGTCCAGCTCCAGCTCCGGCGCCGCGCTCGTTCGCTCGCACCGTGCCGGCTCCCCCGGCGCCGCTGTCAGTCGCCAGATTGCGTCGTTCTCGGCCAACCGTTCGTCGTGCACCCTCAACACGACGCTCGCCGCACACGCCCAGGATCGCGCTTGCAGCGCGCGCGGCACATCGACCAGCCGCAGCCAGAGGCTGTCCGAGCGCTCCACGAGCGTCACTCGACGCGGGTCGTCGAAGAGCAAGGGCAGTGCGTCGTCGACCGGCCGCGTGAGGCAGTCCACGTGCTCGATCAGGTCGATGCCGACGAGCCATCGCCAGAGCGCGGCCGCGGCCTCGTCGGCGTCTGCGATCAGCTCGATCACCTCGATCGTCCCCGGCGGTGGGTGACCGGTGCCGAGAACCGGGCGGATGCCGCTGACCCGGTAGATCGCGTAACCCCGCGCGACGCCGTCGCCGTCGAGGGCGAGCACCAGCCGCTTCGAGCTGGTTCCGCCGCGGGTGTCCGGCTGGTCGTCGAGCACCCGCTCCTCCCACCACGCTTGGCTGCGCGAGGTGAGACCGCCGCGGCGTGCCGACACCGCCGCGTGGATCGGCGCGAGCAACGCGGCCGCACCGTCGAGCTCGGCGAAGCGGATCCGCCAGGGTACGCCCGACTCGGGCGGCCGGGGCGGGACGAGGTCGCGCGTGTCGACCGACAGGCGCAGGCGGCTGTCGGCCCAGCCGAAGCCGAAGCGGCCGTAGATGCCGGCCTCCGATGCCCACAGCGCGGCGAGCGGCTCCTCGCGCCTGCGCGCCTCCGCGATCAGCTCGGTCATCATCCGGGCGAAGATGCCGCGCCGGACGTGCGTCGGCAGGACGGAGACCCACGTCACGCCGGCGCACGGCAGCGCGCCGCCCGGGATCGAGAGCTCGAACGACAGCGCGGTGGCAGTGCCGACCAGCTCGCCGCCGTCGAACGCGGCCAGTGTGCGGTCCAGCTCGAGGATTCGCAGGGCACGCCGGCGTGCGCCGTCGGGCCAGTCGAGGTCGAGGTGATAGGCCGTGGAGAGGCAGCGGCGGAAGGCGCGAAGCTCGTCCTCGGCGATCGGTCTGAGCACGAGTCCGTCGGCGTCCGGCGGGCTGGAAGCCGCTTGCGAAGGGTCGGGGATCATCGTCCTTCGCTCACCCTACGTGCAGCTGCGCCGCCACGCCCCGCCTAGGAGGCGGTGACCGCCGGACGAAGCCGCACCGGGAGCTCCAGCCAGCCGCGTGTGCCGTGCGTCGGGTACCACCGGCGACCGTCGCCGGTCAGCTCGATCGACGCCGCCGAGTCGAGCAGCAGGCTCACCATGACCCGCGCCTCCAGCCGCGCGACCGGCGCGCCGAGACAGTGGTGGATCCCCTCGCCGAAGCCGAGGTTGCGCTGCCTCGGGCGGAACGCGTCGAATGCCTCGGCGTCCTCCCAGCGCCGCTCGTCCCGATTCGCGGCGGCGAACAGGAGGATGACGCGCGATCCCGCCGGGAGCCGCTGATCGTGCAGCTCGACGTCCTTCGTGACGCGGCGCGCCATGTAGTGACTCGGCGGCTCGAAGCGGAGCACCTCCTCGATCGCGTCCAGAATACGATCCGGCTCTGAGCGAAGTCGCTCCGTCTGGTCCGGGTGAAGCGCGAGCAACCGGCAGAGCGAGCCGAGCAGGCCCGAGGTCGTCTCGGTGAACGCCACGCCGAGCAGCGCCGCCGAGCCGAGCACGTCGGCACGCGTGATGCGGCCGTCGTCCTGCGCGTCGAGCAGCAGGCCGAGGACCCCGGTGCGGTGCGATCCGCCGGCCCATTCGTCGATCCGCTCGCGAACGAACGTGTGGTAACGCGCGGATGCCTCTTGCGCGGACGCCGGGATCTCGATCTCGCCCGGAACGCGGGTGACGACGTCCCGCAGGAAGGTCGCGAAGGCCTCCTCGTCGGCGGCCGGGACGCCGAGCATGTGCCGCGCGACCGCGACGGGCAACGCCCACGCGAACGCCTCGACGAAGTCGCCCTCGCCGGCGCCGAGCAGCGGCTCGAGCAGCTCACGCGCGGTCTGCTGGACGAACTCCTCCAGCTCGGCGATCGCGCGGGGGGTGAAGGCGCTGTTGATCACGCCGCGCAGCACGTCATGGGGCGGCGGATCGGAGTCGATGATGCTTCCGGTGCTGATCGAGCTTCCCGTGTCGTCGAGGTCGACGCCGGGCTCGGAGGAGAAGGTCTGCCAGTCACGCGCTGCCGCCTGCACGTCGGCGAACCGCGACAGCGCCCACACGTCGCGCTCGGCCGAGTGGTACAGCGGCGCCTCTGCGCGCATCCGCCGATAGATCGCCCACGGGTCCGGCGAACCGACGTCGGCGAGTGGGTCGTAGCGAAGCGGCTCGCTCACGCGGGCCAGCGTAGTTGCGCAGGTGCGATCCCGCCATCGGCAGGAATCCCGATATTGCCGACCCGAATGAGAGCAGTCCGAAAGATCCGGAGAATTGCCGATGGTTCGCCTGGTGATAGACCCCTACGATCGCAGCCGTGTCTATGGAGGTGGGGACGACAGCGAGCGCCAACCGGCACGTGTTCGACCGCGTCGATGCATTGAAAGACGAGCTCGTCGACACGATCGCCAAGGCGGTCAGGATCTCCAGCGTCAACCCGAGATATCACGGCCAGGTGTACGAGGACGTCGTCGGCGGCGAGGGTGAGGTCACGGCGCTGATGGCCGACGTCTACCGCGGTCTCGGCGCCGAGGTCGATGTGTTCGCGATCGAGCCGGGTCGTGACAACGCGGTCGCCACGGTCCGTGGGGCGGGCGGAGGCAGGTCGCTCATCTACAACGGCCACGTCGACGTCGTTCCAACCGGCGATCCGGCGGATTGGATCGGCGGCGACCCCTTTTCCGGCAAGATCGACGGCGATCGGATCTGGGGACGTGGCTCGACCGACATGAAGTCCGGGATCCTTGCCCAGGCTTTCGCCGCGCGCGCCTTGAACGAAGCTGGGATCAGGCTCCAGGGAGATCTGATCCTCGAGTCGGTCGTCGGCGAGGAGGTCATGGATCACGAGTGCGGCGTCACCGCGACGGTGGAGCGCGGATACCGGGCCGACGCAGCGGTCGTCTCGGAGCCGAGCGCGCCTCCGTTTCCACTCGCCGTCGTTCCCGTGAGCCCGGGCCTGATCTGGTTCAGCGTGACCGTTCGCGGCAAGGCCACGCACGCTTCGATGCGCGCGCAGACGATCCGAGCGGGCGGCGAAGGCGCCGCGGTCGGTGTCAACGCGATCGACAAGGGCGTGCTGATCTTCGAGGCGATCGCGCGCCTCGAGCAGGAATGGGGCATCACCAAGCGCCACCCGCTGTTCCCCCCGGGGCACTTCACGATCCACCCGGGTGTCGTCACCGGAGGCCCGAACGGCGTTCTCGTTCCGTTCTTCGTCTCGGAGTTCATGACGATCGAGTACTGCGTCTGGTACTCACCCGACGACGATCCGGACGAGGTTCGCGCGGAAATCGCATCGTGCATCGAGCGAGCCGCGCAGACCGACGGCTGGTTGCGCGAGCACCCTCCCGAGATCGAGTGGAAGCTGCTCTGGCCGGCCAACAACCCGCGCGACGTCGACGCGATCGTCGAGGCATGCTGCGCGGCGCACGAGGACGCCGCCGCGGGAACCCCGTACGCCGGGCGGCCGGAGATCGCGGGCTTCGCCGCGGTGGAGGACGCCTCCTTCCTCACCCTCGGCGGGACGCCTGCGATCAGCTACGGGCCCGGCGATCTGCGAGTCGCGCACGCCGTCGACGAGTACGTCCTGATCGACCAGGTGATGGTCGCGGCGCGCGCGTACGCGGCGCTCGCGATGGACTGGTGCGGCGTCGCCTGACGGCCCGCGCCGCCTGACGGCCCGGTCAGCCGAATCGTTCAGCTGCCGCCGCCGGCGGCGAAGACCGGCTCGAGCGCCTCGTAGGCGTCGACGTAAGTGCCGTACGCCTCGTCGTAGAGCTCGCGGTTGCCGGCGTCCGGCTCGAACGTCCGCGACTCGCGAACCGCCGCCTCGACCGCCTCGCCGGCGCTTGCCCACCAGCCGATCGCGAGGCCCGTGAGCAGCGCGGCGCCCAGCGCACCGGCGTCGCTCTGCTCCATCGTCGTGACCGGGACGCCGAGAACGTCGGCCTCGATCTGCTTCCAGACCGGGCTCCGCGATCCGCCGCCGAGCGCTCGCACGCTTTCGATGCCGACGCCGAGCTCGCGCATCGAGTCGACGTTGCGCCGCACGACGAAGGCGATCGACTCCATGATCGCCCGCACGACGTGGGCACGGCCATGGCGCAAGGTCAGGCCCGAGATCACACCGCGCGCGTCGTCGTTGTTCTCGGGCGCCATCGCGCCTTGGAGGTGGGGCAGCACGATCACGCCGTCCGAGCCCGGCGGAACGTTCGCGGCGAGCTCCGAGAGCCGGTCGTAGGCGTCGACTCCGTCGACTCGGGAAGCCTCGACGATGTCCGCGCAGAACGCGTCGCGGAACCAGCGCAAGACGACGCCGCCGCCGGTGAAAGTGTGAAACATGTAGGTGTCTGCAAGCCCGTGGTAGTGACACGGGATCTTCCGCGCGGGGTCGAGGCGCGGCCCGTCGAGCGTCGCGCACAGCGCGATCGCGGCGCCGGTGTTCTCGCTGAAGCCGCCGGCGGCGATGTTGCCGGCGCCGATCGCTCCGCACGCCTGGTCGAGCGCGCCCGTGCAGACGATCGTCTCGGCCGGCAGGCCGAGCTCGTCGGCGATGCCGGCGAGGATCGGGCCGACCTGGGAACCGGGCTCGACCAGGGTGGGCAGCTGCGCCTCGTCGACCTCGATCGCCTCGAGCATCTCCGGCCACCAGCGCTTCTCGCGAAAGTCCCAGTAGCAGGTGGACGTGGCGAGCGACGCCTCGGTGACGTACTCGCCCGTCAAGCGCCAGATCAGGTAATCCTCGATCAACAGGAACTTGTGCGTCGCGGACGCGATCTCGGGCTCGTGGGCTCCGAGCCACCGCAACTTCGCCGCCGGCCACGCGGCGAGCATCTCGGGCTGGCCCGTCACCTCGTAGATGCGCTCGGCGCCGAAGCGGTCGTCGAGCTCGGCCGCCTCGGCCCGGGCGCGGTTGTCGAGCCACACGATCGCGTCGCGAAGCGGTCGCCCGCTCGCGTCGACGGGAACCAGCGTCTCGCCCTGTGCCGAGATCCCGAGCGCAGCCACCGCACGCGGGTCCACGGCGGGATCGGACCAGAGGTCGCAGAGGCTCGCGCGGAGCGTGCTCCAGTACGTCTCGCATCCCATCTCGACCCAGTCCGGCCGAGGGGTCAGGAGGTCGTACTCGCGGGTCGTCTCCGCGAGGAGCACCCCGGTGCGGTCGTAGAGCGCCGCCTTCAGCGCCGTCGTCCCGATATCGATCGCGAGGACCGTATCGGGGCCGCGGTCACTCACCCGGCGCTCCCGCCCAGACGACGACCGCGGGGTCGGCGCCGATGTTGCTGATCGTATGCCGGACGGTTGGCGGGATCACGAGGGCGTCGCCTGCTCGAAGCTCATGGCAGACGTCGCCGAGGTCGACGAGCACGGATCCGCGCGCGCAGAAGAAGACCTCGGTCGAGTTCGCATGGCCGTTGTCGACCGCGCCGGTCGCGCCGGGTGGGACCGTCGAGGTGCCGAACCACATCGTCGCGTTGCGCAGGTACTCGCGACAGAGCTCGGGTCCCTCCATGAACGAGCGCGCGTCGAGCTCGCGGACGACCTCGCCGCTCATCCGGGTTGCTTCGTCGCGCTCGAGCGAACGGCCGTCAGGACCGTCTCGATCTGAGACTTCAGCGGGGCGCCCGGCTCGATCCGCCGGTCGAGCACGGCGCCGCCGATCGTGAAGGCCCAGGCGCCGCTCGCCGTCACTTCCCGGACCCGCTGCACCGAGTCGATCGAGCCGGCGACGATCACCGGTAGGGAGACGTCGGCGAGGACGCCGCGCAGGACGTCCATCCCGTCGAGCGAGGCGTGGCGAAAGGCCAGCAGGTTGATCCCGTCGACCGAGTCCGCCATCTCGGCGGCGTCGGCCGCGATCTGCGCGACATCTCCGCGGAGCTCGGCGGGGTGACCTGAGATCTCACCGGGATAGGGGAAGTACTTGATCGGGGAGTCGGCGATCAGCGGGCCGACCTGCCGCCAGCGGCTGCCGCCGATCAGGTAGTCGACTTCGAGCGAGCGTCCGATCGCCGCCGAGCGCAGCTCGTCCTCCTCGCTCAGCGAGACGACCTCCAGATGGACCGTGCGCCCGGCGTCGCGCAACCGCGCGACGAGGCTGCGCATCTGCTCGGGCGCGAGGCCGATGTCCTTGAAGCCGACATGCTTGACGTCGGTCTCGAGGACCTCGTCGAGCAGCCTGCTCGGCGTCGCTGACGGTGACGTCGTCGCGCGTCAGCATGAGAATGAATTCGGACATGGGAATGGCGCGGCGGACGAGGACTCTAGGCACGGCTCTCCGCGACCGCCATCGGGAAACTCACCGATTTTCAGTCGTTACAATCGCGTCTTGTACTCGATGGCGCTGCGACGAGCCGTGCGGGAAAATCGGTGATGTTCCCGATGGCGGCCTGGTTGGGCCGGACCTAAGGTTTCACCGCATGATGATGCTGCGAGCTGCCTCCGCTCGCTCAGAGGACGTCGACTCCGCCTGTCGCACGCTCGCGGCGACCCGCGACGCCGGGCTGCAGTGGATCGTCGAGCGGATCGACGAGGAGGGGCGGGTCGCCGACGCCGAGGCATACAACTCCTACAGCCGGCTTCCCTGGACGCTCGCGGTCGCGGGGCGGTCGCGGCCGCTGGCCGCGCGCGTGCTGACCTGGATCGAGCGCAACGGGCTGGATCAAAGCTCGGACCTCTGCGACACGCCGGCGAGCGCCCGCTTTCGCGATCGCTCGGCTGCCTACCCGGTCGCGATGATCGCCCACGGCGCATGGTTGATGGAACGCTACGGGATCGCGAATCGGCTCCTGGATCGCCTTCGCGAGTACCAGAGCCCGACGACCGGCGGCGCGTACTCCGAACGTCCGAGCAGCAGGCGCACCGAGCGTCAGGACCTCTTTCCGACGATGCAGCTCGGGATCACGGCGCTGCTGACCGGGCGCCGGGACGTCGCGACGGCCGCCTTCGACTGGCTGCTGCGTCTCTACGACGCGCAGCCGCAGGCCGCCGGACCGCCTCTACACCGGCTGGGACGAGCGGGGCTTGATCCTCGACGTCCCCGCCGAGGAGGAGTTCGAGCTCGTCACCGATCTGACGCAACCCCGGCAGGCCTTCTACAACCCCGGCATGGCCGCTGCGTTCTGCGGCCGGTACCTCGCCGCGACCGGCGACGAGCGCGCTCGCGCGCTCGGGCGTTCACTGCTCGAGCTCTCGATCGACGGGACGCCCGCCCAGTTCGACCATTCCGAGTCGCGCCAGATCTGCAAGTTCGGCTGGGGTGCGGCGGCGATGCTCGAAGCCGACCCCGACGGCGCCCACCTGCCGCAGGTGCTGCGGATGGTCGACTGGTTCCACGAGTCGCAGAACCCGGACGGCAGCTGGCACAACTCGCCGTTTCGAACCTCCGACCCGACCGTCGGGCAGTTGATGGACATCACCGTCGAGTTCGTCCTGCACGTCTCGACCATGCTGAGCGCGCTCGAGGGCCTCGCGTGCTAGACGCAAGTCCGGCCAGGCGGACGAGTCGCCAGCCGCTGGTCGTCGCGCCCGGCGAGATCGGCTGGCGGGAGTTCGAGCTGCCCTCGCAGCCGGGGCCGGGCCAGATCCGGGTCCGCACGCTCGTCTCGCTGATCAGCCCCGGGACGGAGATGCGCCTCTACGAAGGCGAGACGATGCCTTCGGCGGTGTGGAACTCGATGGCGGAGCTTCACCGCTTCACCCCGCGCGGCATCCCGCAGCCACGACCGATGGCGATCGGCGACGATCGCTTCCCGGTCAGCATCGGCTACAACGACGTCGCCGAGATCGAGGCCGTCGGCCCGGGCGTCGACGGGCTGCGTGTCGGGCAGCGCGTCTTCGTGATGGGACGTCATGCCGAGGCCTTCGACGTCGAGCACTGGGAGGTCGTGCCGGTTCCCGACGCGGTCACCGACGAGCAGGCGGCGCCGGCCTACATCCCGACGCTCGGTCTGCACGCGCTGCGCCGGATCGCCTGGAGCCCCGGGGAACCGGTCGCGGTGATCGGACTCGGCCTCGTCGGCCTCGGAGCCGCGCTGATCGCCGATGCATGTGGCGCCGAGCTGACCTGTCTGGAGGCGGACCCGACCAGACGCGAGCTCGCCGCGGATCTCCTGCCGGGCGCGACGGTGATCGATCCTTCGGCCGAGATCGACGCCGGCGATCCGGGGGCCGCTCGGCACGTCCCGGCGGTGATCGAGGCGGCGGGCGGCGAGCGCGCCCTGCGAAAGGCGATGGATCTCGCGACTCCCGGGGGTCGCATCGCGGTGCTGGCGCTGCACCCGGAGCCCCTGGGCTCGATCCTCGCCGATGAGTTCTACGGCCGCGAGCTCGCGCTCGTGTCGACGAGCAACGACCCCTACGTCCCTCACGAGGTCGGCGGTCGGCAGGCCTTCACCATCCAGGGCAACATCGCCTTCGTCCTCGGCCTGCTCGCGCGCGGGCGACTCTCCCTGGACGGCCTCCGTAGCAGCGTGTTCCCCGCCGGGACGATCGGATCCGTCTACGCGACGATCGCGTCGCGACGGGACCCGGGCCTGGTGGGCGCGCTGCTGGACTGGCGTGGGGACTCCCAGATCCCCGCACCGACTCCAAACGAGACCGGTTCAACCGCCGACCTCGGCCAATCACAACGAAGAGGAGTAGCAAATGCCTAGGCTGGCGCTGTGTGGGCTGGGGGGTCTTCTCCTGGCTGTGTTCTTGAGTGCGTGTGGCGGCTCGAGCGGAGGAGGAGGCTCGAGCTCCAGTTCCAGCTCCAGTTCCAGCTCCGGCTCGATCCAGAACGCGGCGAACACCACGCCGCAATGCAAGAAAGAACCGGTGAAAGGCGGAAGCCTGGTCTATGCGCGACAGCTCGAAACCGTGACGCTGAACCCGATCGAAGTGAAGAACGGGAACGGCGATTCGTTCGCGGACGAAATGCTCTACACGGGCCTCGTGCGCCTCGACCCCGAAGGCGGCGCGAAGATCGTCCCGGCGATCGCCCAGAGCTGGACGGTATCGCCCGACGGGAAGGCTTACACCTTCCATCTCCGGCCCGGCCTGAAGTTCTCCGACGGCACCCCTGTGACGGCGGCCGACGTCAAGTTCAGCCTGGACCGCTTCGGCAACCCGAACATCAACAAGCTGTTCGCAGTTCTCTCGCTCGGCTACAAGGAAACGACGATCGTGAACCCCTCAACGGTGAAGGTCACGCTGACCGAACCTGTCGCCGGGTTCCTCTACGACATCGCGATCTACCCCGCCGACATCGTTCCGAAGCAGGCCGTCGAAAAGGAAGGCGCTAACTTCTGGCGGCACCCCGCCGGCACCGGCCCGTTCAAGCTCAAGGAATTCGTCTCCGGCTCGCACATCACCTTCGAACGGAACCCGTACTTCTGGGAAAGCGGTCAGCCGTACCTCGAAACCGTTCGCTGGAACTTCGCGACCGAAAGCAACAGCCGTGTGCTGGCGCTGAAAGGCGGTCAGGCGCAGATGGCGGACGGCGTTCCGTACTCGCAGATGGCGTCGCTGCAGGGTGAATCGAACGTCGTCGTCCAGCGGGCTCCCGTGCCGGCGTGGATCGGACTTTCACTGAACCACAAAGACAAGCCGTTTGCAGACGTCAACGTCCGCAAGGCGATACAGTACGCGATCGACAAGAAGGAGATCAACGAAGAGATCTTCAAGGGAGTCGGCTCGATCCCGAACAGCATCATGCCCGAACTCAAGCTCGACAGCAAGGCGATCGCGCCTTACGAATACAGTCCGAGCAAGGCGAAGGAATACCTGGCGAAATCGAGTTACCCGAGCGGCTTCAGCGCCACGCTGACGTACCCGGCCGGACTCGAATACTACAAGCAGTTGACGCTGCTGATCCAGCAGGAGCTCGCCGCGATCGGCATCAAGATCAAGCTGGTCGAAATGAGCCAGGCGACGGTCGCCGAAAAGTTCACCGAAATGGACTACGAAATGACGTTCCCGTTCCCGCAGTGGAGCAGCGACATCCCGATCCCGGACGAGTTCGCCGGCTTCTACGCGCTCAAGGCGACCGGCACGAACGGGTTCTTCACCGGTTGGAGCGACCCGACGATCTCCAGCAAGGTGCAGACGTTCCGCAGCACGCCGAACGAAGTCACACGGGCGCAGCAGTGGCCCGTCATCCAGCGGGAATTCCTCGAACAGACCCCGGCGGTCAATGTGCTCGACGTGCCGTTCATCAACGCGCACCAGAGCAACGTGTGTGGCACCTTCGTCAGCGCTCTCGGCGTTGATCAGTTGGAGCTGACCTGGTTGGCGGCCAAGGGGTAGTCGGCAGAGCAGTCGCACTGGACCACGATGCTGAGTTACGTACTACGGCGCGCCGCCCTCAGCATCGTGGTCCTGTTCGGGATCGCCGCGGCGACGTTCTTCATGGTGCATCTCGTCCCGGGCGATCCGGCGCGGCTCGAGCTGGGCGCGCGTGCGAGTCCCGCGGCGGTCGCGAAACTGCGTCAGTCGATGGGGCTCGACCGGCCGCTGCTCGAACAGTTCGGGCTGTTCCTGAAGGAAACCGTCACCGGTCACTTCGGCAACTCGGTGCTGTTCGAATCGTCCGTCGGCGAGCTGATCGGCAACCGGATCGGGCCGAGCGCGATCCTGATCGTCTACGGCCTGCTCGTCGCCCTGATCATCGGGGTGCCGATGGCGATCGTCGCGGCGACGAGGCGAGGTGGGTGGATCGACAACGCGATCAGGCTCGTGACGACGTTCACGTTCGCGATGCCGCCGTTCTGGCTCGGGCTGATGCTGGCGCTGCTGTTCGGCCTCGAGCTGAAGATCTTCCCGGTGTCGGGGTATGAAAGCGGCCTCGCGGGGATCCTGCGGACGATGACGCTGCCGGCGCTGACGCTCGGTCTCGCGCTGCTGGTGATCGTCGTGCGGACCTTGCGCTCGAGCCTGATCTCGGTCCTGCGCAGCGACTACATCGAGGCGGCGCGCGGTCGCGGCCTCAGCGAGCTGCGGGTCGTCGGCCGGCACGCGATGCGCAACTCGGTGATCGGGACGATCACGATCCTCGCGTCGCTACTGGGGGTGATCATCGGCATCACCGTGCTGATCGAAGCCGTGTACCAGATCCCCGGGGCCGGTTCGCTGCTCGTCGAGGCGGTCGAGAAACGCGACTACCACCTCGTGCAGACCCTCGCGCTGCTGTCGGGGGCCGTCGTCGTGCTCACCGCCTTCCTCGTCGACGTCGTGCACGCGGCGATCGATCCCCGGATCAGGTTGACCGGCCGCGATGGGTAGCGCCGAAATCGTCGGCGGCGATCTCGCGCGTGCGGCTCCGTCGAGGCCGGGGCGCCTGCGTGGGACGATCGGCCGCCTGCCGACGTCTGTCAAGGTCGGCTGGGTCGTGGTCGGCGTGCTCGCGCTCGTCGCGCTGCTCGCGCCGCTGCTCGCGCCGTACAGCCCGAATCACCTCGACTTCAACGCGCTGCTGGCGCCCCCGTCGCTCGCGCACCCGTTCGGAACCGACGACAGCGGGCGCGACATCTTCTCGCGCACGCTCTACGCGCTGCGCCTCGATCTCCTCGTCGTCGCGCTCGTCACCTACGTGCCGCTTCCGATCGGCGTCTTCGCCGGCGCCGTCGCCGGGTACTTCGGCGGTTTCGCGGACGCGGTGATCTCGCGCGTCGGCGACGTGATGATCGCGTTCCCGTCGATCGTCCTCGTGATCACGATCATCGCGATCGTCGGGCCCGGGCTCTCCGGTTTCCTGATCGGCGTCCCGCTCGTCTCCTGGGCCCTGTACGCGCGGCTCGCGCGCTCGGAGATGCTCGTCGTCCGCGAGCAGCCGTTCATGGTCGCGACCACCGCTCTCGGCTACTCGCGCCGTCGCGCGATCTTCCGGCACGCGCTGCCCAACCTGCTGCGACCGTGCCTCGTCTACTCGACGGTCGATCTCGTCGGCAACCTGCTGCAGCTCGCCGGGCTCTCCTATCTCGGGCTCGGCGTCCAGCCGCCGACCGCGGAGCTCGGGTCGATCGTCGCCAGCGGTCAGTCCTACCTGCTCACCGCCTGGTGGGTGTCGACGCTCCCGGGCCTCGTCCTCGTGCTGTTCGGCGTGGGCGTGAGCCTGATCGGGGAGGGGCTCTCCGACCGCGACTGGATGCGGACGGCGCTGTGAGCCTGCTCGAGATCTCCGACCTGCGCGTCGAGTTCGACGCCGGAGGCGCGACTCACGTCGCCGTGCGAGGCGTCGACCTCTCGGTCGATCAGGGTGAGGTCCTCGGCCTGGTCGGCGAGTCGGGATCGGGCAAGAGCCTGACCTGCCGCGCGGTGATGCGGATGATCCCGCCGCCGGGGAGGATCGCCTCCGGCGCGATCCATTTCGACGGGCGGGACGTCGGTGCGCTGAGCGCCGCGGAGCTGCGTCGCTTCCGGGCCACGTCGGTCGGGATGATCTACCAGAACCCGTTCGGCTCGCTGAACCCGGTGTTCACCGTCGGCGCCCAGCTGGTCGAGACGCTGCGCGCGAACCGCGGCATGAGCCGCAGCCTGGCGAAGGCCGAGGCGACGACGCTGCTCGAGCACGTCGGCATCCCCGACGCCGAGCGCCGGGCGCGCTCCTACCCGCACGAACTGAGCGGAGGGATGTGCCAGCGGGTGATGATCGCCCTGGCGACCGCTTCGCACCCGCGCCTGCTGCTCGCCGACGAGCCGACGACGGCGCTCGACGTCACGACGCAGGCGCAGATCCTCGAGCTGCTGCTGCGCCTGCAGCGCGAGCAGGGGACGGGCATCCTGCTCGTGTCGCACGACTTCGGCGTCGTCGCACAGGTCTGCGACCGCGTCGCCGTCATGTACGGCGGCCACATCGTGGAGACGGGGCTGGTCGAGACGATCTACAGGGAACCGCAGCATCCGTACACGCGGGCGCTGCTCGACTCGGTCCCCGAACTCGACGACGCGGGCGGGGTGCGGCGGCGCAACCCGCTGCCCGGCCAGCCGCCGGAACTGGGCGAGAGCCTGCCTGGCTGTGTGTTCGAGCCGCGCTGCAGCTACGCGAGGCCGGGGTGCAAGCAGGTGACGATGGAGCTCGTCCCGGTCGGTGGCGAGCACGTCTCGGCCTGCCCGGTCAAGCCGTTCGCCGCGGACGGCAGCCCCGTCGCGAGCGGATCGGAGCGCAAGGCGTGAACGACGAGGGTCGCGAGCTGCTCCGTGTCGACGGGCTGGCGAAGGACTTCGAGGTGCGCCGCGGGCTGCTCGAACGCGTGCGCCGCGCCGACCGGCACCGTCATCAGGCGGTCGACGACGTCTCCTTCGAGCTGCGCCGGGGCGAAGTCCTCGGGCTCGCCGGCGGATCGGGCAGCGGCAAGACGACCGTCGCGCGGTGCCTGATCCGACTGGTCGAGCCGGACGCGGGGCGGGTGCAGCTCGATGGGATCGACGTGCTCGCGGCGAAGCAGACCGATCTGCGCGAGCTGCGTCGCCGGATGCAGATGATCTTCCAGGACCCGTACACGTCGCTGAATCCGCGGATGACCGTGGGGGCGGCGCTGCACGAGGCCGGGAGGGTCCATCGCCGGCCGGGCAGCGCGAACGAGGACGCCTTCGTCGGTCGGCTGCTCTCGCTCGTGAACCTCTCCGCGCGACTCGCGAGGCGCAAGCCCGACGAGCTGTCCGGCGGCCAGCGCCAGCGTGTCGCGATCGCCCGCGCCCTCGCCGTCGATCCGGAGCTGATAATCGCCGACGAGCCGGTCAGCGCGCTCGACGTCTCGGTGCAGGCGCAGCTGCTGAGTCTCTTCCTCGAGCTCCGCGACGAGCTCGGCGTCGCGATCCTGTTCATCGCTCACCAGCTCGCGGTGATCGCCGAGATCGCCGACAGGGTCGCGGTCATGCACACCGGGCGCATCGTCGAGGTCGGCGACACGGCGACCGTCTTCAGGCACCCGTCCGACTCCTACACGAAGGAGCTGCTCGACGCTCACCCGCGCGCGGACCCGCGGCATCGCCTACGGGTCGCATGAGCGGCGGAGCGGGAAGCGCGCTCGACGGAGCAGCGCAGGCTGACGAGAGGCGAACGTTGGACGAGGGCGGGATCTATGTTCGGATGATCGACGCCGGCGCGGTCCGCGCAGCGCGCGATCGGGCGCTGGCGGACCGACTTCCGCTGGCGGGGCTGGTGCTCGCGGTGAAGGACAACATCGCCGTCGCGGGCCAGCCGATCGGCGCCGGCTCGGCCTCGCGCGCCGGCGCGCCTGTGGAGCCGTGCGACGCTCCGGTGCTCGCGCGGCTTCGCTCTGCCGGGGCGACGCTCGCCGGCACCGTCACGATGCACGAGCTGGCCTGCGGGGTCACGGGCGTGAACGCGTACGCCGGCACGCCCGAGAACCCGGCGGCGCCGGGGTGCGTGCCCGGCGGCTCGAGCTCGGGCTCGGCGATCGCCGTCGCCGAGCGATCGGCCGATCTGGCGCTCGGCACCGACACCGGCGGCTCCTGCCGGATTCCGGCGGCGTTCTGCGGCGTCGTCGGCTTCAAGCCCGCGTTCGGAAGCTACCCGGTCGAGCGGGTTCTGCCGCTCGCCCCGAGCCTCGACTGCGTCGGTCTGCTCGCGCGCCGGGCCGGGTGCGTGGCGGCTGCCGATCGTGCGCTCGGCGGCGCCGCGAGCGCTCCGCGGCTGCCGGGGCGGATCGGCTACTCCGCCGCGCAGGCGCAGGCGGCCGACCCCGTCATCGGCGCTCGCCTCGAACGCCTGCTGGCGGCGGTGTCGCGCTTGGGCTGCGAGGTTCGCGAGGTTCCCTGGCCGCACGGTGAGGACGTCTTCGCCGCCGGCACTGCGATCTTCCTCGCCGAGGCCGCGGCGCAGTTCGGCGATCTCGCCGCCGATCCGGCGACCCCGATCGGCGCGGACCTCCGCGCCCGGCTGCAGGCGGGGCTCGAGATCCCGGCGGCCGAGTACATCGGCGCCGTCGGGCGGAAGTCCGCATTGCGGCGCAGGGCGCTCGCGGTGCTCGCCGATGTCGACTGCGTGATCGGTCCGACGGTTCCGATCCTGCCGCCTCAGGTGACGGAGGACGTCGCCGAGCGGACGCCGGAGATCGTCGCGAACACGCGGCTCGCGAACATCACCGGGCTGCCGGCGATCTCGATCCCCTCGCCGGAGCGACCACCGAGCGGCGTCCAGCTGACGGCCGTCGAGGACGCGACGACGATCGCGTATGGAATCGCGATCGAGGCGGTCCTGGGCGGACCGGTGGACTGAGCTCCACGGTCCGTCACGGGCGCCGCGATCAGGCCAGTGCGGCGCCTTCCTCCAAGCTGTTGATCAGCGTGCGCTCGCGCAGGTACGCCCGGCACAGCTCGGGGTCGGCCGCGACGCGCGCCAGCTCGGATTGCTGTCGCAGGCGCGCCTCGTCGTCGCCCTCGAGCATCTGCTCGACGTTCTCGTGGCTGATCGGCTGGACGTGGCGCGTCGCGACTTCGCGGCGAAACCGCGCGTAGGTGTCCAGGCAGCTGTCCGGGCGGCTTCCCGCGATTCTCGCGGCGAGGTACTCGCCGAGCATGAAGGCGTCGTGCATTCCGCTGTTCATGCCCATGCCACCGAGCGGGTTGTTGATGTGGGCGGCGTCACCGGCGAGCAGGACGCGACCCCGGCGCAGCGTGCTCGCGACGCGCTGGTGAACCCGGTAGAGCGAGATGTGATCGACCGGATAGGGGCGCCCGATGTCCGCGAGACCCCCAGCAGCCGCTGCGCCGAGGCCTCGCTCGTCGCCTCCTCGACGGAGATCCCGCCGGGCAGCGGGAACAGGGCTCTCCAGACCTCGGGGAGGCGCAGCAGCACGACGAACTCGCGTGGGTCTGAGAGGTAGTTGACGTAGGCCAGGTCGGGCAGCGCCTCGAGCAGGTCGAACGTGGTCGTGACGACGATGTAGCGATCGGGGTAGGTCATGCCCTCGAACCCGATGCCGAGGCTTTCGCGCACGGCGCTGGAGGCGCCGTCGGCGCCGATCAGCCAGGCGCCGCTGAAGGTCGTCGTGTCCGCCGCGCCGCCGGTCCGGACCTCGACGCGGTCGTCGTGCGTCTCCACGCCGGTCACGGGATGGCCGAAGAGCACCTCGGCGTGGCTGTAGCGTCCGAGCCGCTCGAGCGCGATCGGCGTGTAGCGGCTCTGCTCGCACTGCACGCGATAGGGATGCCTCGTGTCGCCGCGGAGCGTCGCGAAGTCGAACTCCGCGTACGGGCCGCTCCGGCGATCGCGCAGCTGATAGCGATCGGCGATGACCCCGATGTCGATCAACTGCTGGGTGACCCCGTCGAACTGATCGAGCAGGTCGAGCGTCGGGGGGTGGAAGGTGGAGGCGCGCGAGGCCCGGCTGAGCTCCTCGCCAGCCTCGAAGACGGTCACGGGGATTCCCCTACCGGCGAGCACGAGCGCCGCGGTCAGACCGACCGGGCCGGCGCCTGCGATCAGCACCCGGTCCTGCTCAGGCATCGCGATCCTCGGGCTGCAGGTAGCGCACCTCGAAGGTCGTGCAGCCCTGCTCGGTGCGCCAGGGCCCGTGGCGCATGCCCGGCGGCCGGCAGGCGTAGCAACCGGCCTCGAAGGTCTGGTTCAGCGTGATGTCGTGGAGGTCGCCCGAGAGGATGTAGAGCTCCTCCCAGAAGTCGTGCACCTGGACGCCGGCGGGGCTCGTGTCGGTGCCGGGTGCGAAATGAAGCAGCCGGGTCGCCACGTGCGTGTCGCCGGCGCGCGCGAGGATCGTCTCCTCCAGGCCGGCGACCCCGTTCTCGGTCGGCGTCCGGGCGAAATCCGCGGCCTGACGAAACTCGATCTCCGGCTTTTGGTTCACTGCGTCACCGCCCTCTCCGGCTCTCGGAGCCGGCTTTCGAAACCCGGTAGGTATGGCTCAGCGTGCGGTCCGTACGTGCGTCGAACAGCTCGACCCGGTATGCGTCGCCGAACACGAAGCCGCTCGTCAGCAGCGGTGGGGTGCCGAGGAACAGGACCGTTCCCGGCTCCAGGCTGAACCGCCTCGAAGCCGCCGCGAGCAGTTCGTCGGCCGTCCTCAGCGCGTCCAAGGTCGCACGTTGGTAGGGGCTCCAGACATCGTCGGTCTGGACGTAGGAGCGCAGCTCCATCTGATCCCAGCCGTCCGCGACGGACCCGAGCGGCCATGCGTCGGTCGCGATCGGCTTTCCACACCCCGCCTTGGCGGCCACGATGTCGTCGCGCTCGCGTACCCGGTCGGTGTGGTCGCTGCCGACCGTCACGAGCCATTCGTCCCGCAAGCGCACCAGCACGGGCTCCGCCTCCCCCGAGGTGCGATCGGAATCGACCTCTATCTCGGTCGCGCTCGAGACGAGGTGTCCCGGGAGCGGCCAGAAGCAGGGGGTGGAGTCAGGCGCGGGAACGCCCTCGCGGGCAAGCTCCTCGATGTGCGCCTGGACGTCCGCATCGTTGCGACCGGTGAAGCCGCAGATCACCAGCTGCTCGATCGCGACCGAAAGCTGCTCGCCGCCTCGCGTCAGCTCAACCATCGAGATCCGCGACGCTCCTGGCCGTGAGCCACCGCCATCGAGTGAACGTCTCCCAGTTCGCAGGACGACCGAAGCTCGACCCGTTGCCCGACGCGCCCTCGCCGCCGAAGGGGGCGTGCGGATCGTTGTTGACCGTCCGGTCGTTGACGTGAACCATTCCGGCGTGGACCGCGTCGGCCATCTCCATCGCGCGCCCGACTGAGCCCGAGTGGATCGCGGCCGAGAGGCCGTGCTCGACACCGTTCGCCAACGCCACCGCCTCGGCATCGTCGGCGAACGTCACGACCGGCGCGACGGGTCCGAAGATCTCCTCCTGAAATGCGTCCATCGAAGGCTCGACGGACGAGATCACGGTGGCGGGGAAGTACGGCCCGTCCCGTCGGCCGCCGACGACGACCGAGGCGCCGGCCGTGACGCTGTCGTCGACGATCGCCTGGATACGGGTGATCTGGCGCTCGTTGATGATCGGTCCGAGTCCGACCTCCCTGTCCACGGCGGGATCGCCGTAGGTGAGGCTCGCCGCTCTCCTGGCGAGCGCGTCGACGTAGTCCTCGACGATGCTCTCGTGCACCAGATGGCGGCCGGCCGTCATGCAGATCTGACCCTGGTGGAAGTAGGAGCTCCACGCGCCGGATGAGGCCGCGTGCTCGATGTCGGCGTCATCGAGCACGATCAGCGCGTTGTTGCCGCCGAGCTCGAGCGCGACCTTCTTCAACGCGCCGCCCGCCAACCGGCCGACCCGACGGCCGACGGCCGTCGAGCCCGTGAACGAGATCATCTGCACGTGCGGATCGAGAACCAGCGCTTCGCCGATCTCGGCGTCTCCGCAGAAGACGTGGAGAACGCCGTCCGGCAGTCCGGCCTGCTCGAGCAGGCGTGCGATCACGACCCCGCCGACGACGGGTGTGTTGGGGTCGGACTTGAGAACCACGGCGTTGCCGAGCGCCAGGGCCGGCGCCACGCAACGCATCGCGAGCACCAGCGGAACGTTCCACGGGGTGATCACGCCGACCACACCGATCGGACAGCGGCGGGCGATGCTTCGCTGTCCCGGCCTGGCGGACGGAAGCTCGAAGCCGAACGGCTCCGATGTCAGCGCGGCCGCCTCGCGAAGTTGGCCGCTCGTGCCGCGCAGTTCTCGCTCGGCCTTCTCGACCGTGCCTCCCGTCTCGCGGATGACCCACATCGCGAGCTCGGCATGGTTGCGCTCGACCAGCTCGGCGGCCTCGAGCAGGATGCGGGCGCGCGCCTCGAAGGACGTAGCCGCCCAGGCCGGCTGCGCCCGCTTCGCCGACTCGGTCGCCCTGGCCAGAGCGTCCAGGTCCGCCATCCCGGCGACACCGAGAACCTTGCCGCTTGCCGGCTCGACGGTCTCGATCGTCGCTGGAGCGTCGACCCAGCCGTCGCTGTAGATCCGCGCGCTCCAGCTATCGGGACCGAGCAGGCCTCGTTGGTCGATCCGCTCCGTCGTCGTCATCAACTCGATTCTTCTGAGCGTCGTCGTCACGACCGCGCAAACCGGGGTCGCGTACCTCAGGCGCCACGATATGACCCCGCGGCACGGCCGAGAATCGGGAAGGTGACCGATCTTTCAGGACGTCTCGAGCAGCCCGTTCAGGACGTCTCGAGCAGCCCGCGCTCGATCGCGTAGCCGACGAGCTCGGCGCGCGATCGAGAGGCGCAGCTTCTGCTGGATGTGCGAGCGATGCGTCTCGACCGTGCGCACGCTCAGGTAGAGCTGCTGCGCGATCTCGGCGTTCGTGTGGCCGAGCGCGATCAGGCGCAGGACGTCTACCTCGCGCTCCGAGAGGTCGTCGGGCGGCCCCGGCGGGGGCTCGGAGGCCAGCCGCGCGCCGAGGCGCGGGTTGAGGTAGCTTTCACCGGCGGCCGCGCGGCGGACCGCCTCGACGAGCTCGTCGTCGGCGGCCTCCTTCAGCACGTAGCCGAGCGCGCCGCCGCCGAGCGCCTCGCGCGCGAACGCCGGCTCCTGCTGCATCGTCAGCACGACGATCTGCGTCTCGGGCGACTCCTCGCGGATCAGCGGGATCGCCTCGAGGCTCGAGCCGCCGGGCATGTTCAGGTCGAGCACGAGCACCCTCGGGTGATGGCCGCGCACGTAGCGCTTCGCCGAGTCGACGTCGCTCGCCTCGGCGACGACCTCGAAGTCGGGCTCTGAGTCGAGCAGCATCCGCAGCCCGCTGCGCACGACCGCGTGATCGTCGGCGAGCACGATGCGGATCGTCGCCGGAGTCGCGGCCTGCTCCTCGCCGCCCGTCGGTGCTCCCTCGGTAGCGCTCATATCGGCTGACAGTACCTCGCCGTGCAGTCGTCAGACGGCGCTCGTCGGGACGTCCGCCTGCTCGTCGTCCTGCGCGGCAGCGCCGTCTGCGGCCGCGCCGGCGCCGCGTGGCAGCACGAGCAGCGAGCAGCGGGCGTGGCGCTGGAGGTAGTCGGAGGTGCTGCCGAGCACCAGGCGCCGGACCGGACCGTAGCCGCGCGAGCCGGTGATCAGCAGGTCGACTTCGTCGCCGAACGCCGCGAGCTCCTCGCCGGTCAGCCCGTAGACCGCTTTCGCCTCGACGCCGTCGAGCTCGTGCAGGCGCGTGTTCGCGCGCGTCAGCATCTCGTCGATGCTTTCCTCGACGGGCGGCACGATCAGCCCCGTGTATGCGTACGTCGGGATCGCGACGACTTCGAGCACGTCGACGGCCGCGCGCGTGCGCGAGGAGAGCTCGCGCGCGACGCTCAGCGCCATCTCGCTCTCGGGCGATTCGTCGTAGGCGACGCCGATCTTCGCGAGCGGCGTCGGCGCCTCGCTGTAGCCGGCCGACGCGATCGCGACCGCGCACGGCGCGCCGTTGAGCGCTGCGCGCGTGTCGTCACCGAGCATCGCCCGCCCGAACGGCCCGCGGCTCGTCGAGCCGACGACGATCAGGTCGGCGTGCTGGGTCTGGGCCTGTTCGTGCAGCCCGCGTCCGGGGCTGAGCGCGACGACGCTGACGAGCTCGGCCTCGACGCCGGCCTCGGCGCGCTCGCGCTCGAGCAGCTCCTCGGAGGCCTTGCGCTCGTCGTCGAGCATCGCCGGCGTGATCGCGTGCGCGGGGTGCAGTTTGCCGTCGCGGACGTACGCGAGGGTCAGCCTTCCCTCGGGGGCGACGAGATGGCGCGCCAGCTCGATCGCGTCGCGACCGTTCTGCCTGCCATCGACTCCGACGAGCACGTTGTCGAACATCTTCTTCTCCTTGATCGTGTCCCGGCCAGACTATGAACGTAGGAGTGTGGCTGTATCCGCAGGCTCCCCGGCAGGAATTGCGGGAAACTACGCAGCGGGAAGGCCACGGAGCGGGAGCGCCGGCCCTACGATGGGAGCACCTTGATCGAGCGGCCCGGCCCTCTCTCAGCCGAGGAGACGCATGCGCTCGACGCCTACTGGCGCGCGGCCAACTACCTCTCGGTCGGGCAGATCTACCTGCTCGACAACCCGCTGCTGCGCGAGCCGCTGCGCGCTCGAGCACATCAAGCCGCGGCTGCTCGGCCACTGGGGCACGACGCCCGGGCTGAACTTCGTCTACGCGCACCTGAACCGCGCTGATCCGCGCGCGCGACCTCGACGCGATCTACGTCACCGGGCCCGGGCCACGGCGGCCCGGGCCTCGTCGCCAACGCCTACCTCGAGGGCACCTACACGCGAGGTCTACCCGCGACATCGGCCACGACGAGGAGGGGCTGCGCCGGCTGTTCCGCCAGTTCTCGTTCCCCGGCGGCATCCCGAGCCACGTCGCGCCGGAGACGCCCGGCTCGATCCACGAGGGCGGCGAGCTCGGCTACTCGCTCGTCGCACGCCTACGGCGCGGCGTTCGACAACCCCGACCTGCTCGTCTGCTGCGTCGTCGGCGACGGCGAGGCCGAGACCGGCCCGCTCGCCGCGAGCTGGCACTCGAACAAGTTCCTCAACCCGGCGCGCGACGGCGCCGTGCTGCCGATCCTGCACCTGAACGGCTACAAGATCGCCAACCCGACGGTGCTCGCGCGGATCCCGCGACGACGAGCTGCGCGCGCTGCTCGAGGGCTACGGCTACGCGCCGCACTTCGTCGAGGGCGCCGAGCCCGGCGGCGATGCACCAGCTGATGGCGGCGACGCTCGACGAGGTGCTCGACGAGATCGCCGAGATCCAGCGGCGCGCGCGCGAGGACGGCGACGCCGCGACGCGGCCGCGCTGGCCGATGATCGTGCTGCGCACGCCGAAGGGCTGGACCGGGCCCGAAGGAGGTCGACGGCCTGCCGGCCGAGGGCACGTTCCGCTCCCACCAGGTCCCGCTCGCCGAGGTGCGCACGCAACCCCGAGCACCTCGCCCAGCTCGAGGCGTGGATGCGCTCCTACCGGCCCGAGGAGCTGTTCGACGAGCGCGGCGCGCTGCGCGCGGAGCTCGCCGCGCTCGCGCCGCGCGGGCGAGCGGCGGATGAGCGCCAACCCGCACGCCAACGGCGGCCTGCTGCTGCGCGACCTCGAGCTGCCCGACTTCCGCGACTACGCGGTCGAGGTCGCCGCGCCCGGCGACGAGTCGCCAGCGAGGCGACGCGCGTGCTCGGCGCCTTCCTGCGCGACGTGATCGAGCGCAACCCCGACGAACTTCCGGATCATCGGCCCCGACGAGACGGCGTCGAACCGGCTCGGCGCCGTGTTCGAGGCGACCGACCGCGCGTGGGAGGCCGAGCTGCCTGCCGACCGACGACCACCTCGCGCCCGACGGGCGCGTGATGGAGGTGCTCTCGCGAGCACCTCTGCCAGGGCTGGCTCGAGGGCTACCTGCTGACCGGCCGCCACGGCCTGTTCAACTGCTACGAGGCGTTCATCCACATCGTCGACTCGATGTTCAACCAGCACGCCAAGTGGCTGAAGGTCGACGCGCGAGATCCCCTGGCGGCGACCGATCGCCTCGCTCAACTACCTGCTCTCCTCGCACGTCTGGCGCCAGGACCACAACGGCTTCTCCCACCAGGACCCGGGCTTCATCGACCACGTCGTCAACAAGAAGGCCGAGATCGTCCGCGTCTACCTGCCGCCCGACGCCAACTGCCTGCTGTCGGTCGCCGACCACTGCCTGCGCAGCCGCCACTACGTCAACGTGATCGTCGCCGGCAAGCAGCCGGCGCTCGACTACCTGACGATGGACGAGGCGATCGCGCACTGCACGCGCGGCATCGGCATCTGGGACTGGGCGTGCAACGACGACGGGCGCCGAGCCCGACGTCGTGCTCGCCTGCGCCGGCGACGTGCCGACGCTCGAGACGCTCGCCGCCGCCGCGATCCTGCGCGACGCGAGCTGCCCGACCTGAAGGTGCGCGTCGTCAACGTCGTCGACCTGATGCGCCTGCAGCCCGACAGCGAGCACCCGCACGGGCTCTCCGACGAGCGAGTTCGACGCGCTGTTCACGACCGGCGCGGCCGGTGATCTTCGCCTACCACGGCTACCCGCTGGCTGATCCACCGCCTCACCTACCGGCGCACCAACCACGACAACATCCACGTGCGCGGCTACAAGGAGGAGGGCACGACGACGACGCCGTTCGACATGGTGATGCTCAACGACCTCGACCGCTTCCACCTCGTGATCGACGTGATCGACCGCGTCCCGGGCCTCGCGCGAGCGCGCCGCGCACCTGCGCCAGGACGATGGTCGACGCGCGGCTGCGCCACCGCGCCTACACGCGCGAGCACGGCGACGACCCGCCCGAGGTGCGCGACTGGACCTGGCCGGCGCGCGCCCGCCGCCCCGGCCCCGAACGCTAGCGCGTCGACGTGCGCGTGCTCGTCGTCAACGCCGGCTCGAGCAGCCTCAAGCTGTCGCCTGCTCGACGCCGACGACGACGGTCGCTCGCCGAGCGCGAGCTCGACGCGCCGCAGGCGCGGATCGACGCGCGCGAGCTGCGCGCCGCGCTCGCGGCGGGCTCGGCGAGGCCGACGCCGTCGGCCACCGGATCGTGCACGGCGGCGAGCGCTTCCGCGCGCCGGTGCGCGTCGACGCCGAGCGTCGAGCGGGCGCTGCGCGAGCTGACCGAGCTCGCGCCGCTGCACCAGCCGAAGTCGCTCGCCGCGCTCGACGCCGTGTCCGCGGCGCTGCCCGGCGCTGCCGGCGGTCGCCTGCTTCGACACCGCCTTCCACGCGACGCTCGCCGCCGGCCGCCGCGACCTACGCGCTGCCGGCCGAGTGGCGCGAGCGCTGGGGACTGCGCCGCTACGGCTTCCACGGCCTCTCGCACGCCTGGGTCGCGCGCCGCGCGCGCGAGCTGCTCGGCGGCACGGCCGAGCCGGGTCTGCGGATCGTCAGCTGCCACCTCGGCGCCGGCGCCTCGCTGTGCGCGATCGCCGGCGGCGCGCTCGGTCGACACGACGATGGGCTTCACGCCGCTCGAGGGGCTCGTGATGGCGACCCGCTCGGGCAGCGTCGACCCGGGGCTGCTGCTGTGGCTGCTCGAGCGCGACGGGCGTGCCGCGCGCGCGAGCTCGCCGACGGCGCTCGAGCACCGCTCGGGCCTGCTCGGCCTGCCGGGAGCGCCGACATGCGCGAGGTGCTCGCGCGCGCGCGACGCCGGCGACGCGCGCGCGAGCCTCGCGCTCGACGTCTACCTGCACCGCCTGCGCGCCGGGATCGCCGCGATGGCCGCCGCGCTCGGCGGCCTCGACGTGCTCGTCTTCACCGGCGGCGTCGGCGAGCACGCGCCGGCCGTCCGCGAGCGGGCCGGCGACGGGCTCGCGCTTCCTCGGCGTCGCGATCGACTCCGAGCGCAACGCGACGGCGCAGGGCGAGGGGCAGGACGGGCCGATCTCGCCCGACGGCGCGCCGGTCGCGACGCTCGTCGTCGCCGCGCGCGAGGACCTCGAGATCGCGCGCCAGGTCAGGGCGACGCTGTGAGCTCCGGCCGGGCGCCGGCGAGCGTCTTCGGGGACTGCGCCGCCAGCAGCGAGGCGACGCCGAGCGTGCAGACGCCGAGGCTGACGAGCGAGGAGGCGACGATCGCCGTCGCGACCTGCGACGAGAGGACGTGCTCGGAGAGTCCCAGCGAGGCGACGGCCGCCGGCACGCCGAGCTGCGCGGTCGCCGTCAGCCCCGCGCTCGACGGCAGGCGCCCGAGCCGGCCGCGAGGAGGTGGATCAGCACGTTGAGCGCCACGAGCGCGCACGCGAGCGCGATCATCGCCGGGTGCGCGAACAGCCCGCGCAGGTCGAGCTGCGCGCCGAGCAGCACGAAGTAGAGCGGCACGAAGAACCCGTCGGCGACGCCGCGCATCTGCGTCGAGAGCCGTTTCGGGCCGCCGACGAGGGCGACCATCACGCCGGCGGCGAAGCCGGCGATCAGCACGCTCGTGCCGCCCTTCTGCGCGATCCAGGCGAGCAGGAAGAGGACGAGCAGCGACAGTCGCAGGTCGAGTGCCCAGTGGCGCGTCTTCGAGAGGTGGCGCACGCGGTCGACCCACTCGTGTCCGGCGAGCAGCCGCGCGAACGCGTAGAGCGCGAGCACGGCGAGCACGACGAGCGCGCCGCCGAGCAGCGCGTGCGCCGTGCGCGACGGCTGCAGCACGATCGGCACCGAGACGATCGTGACGACGTCGGCGATCGTGATCTGCGCCATCACCGCGAGCACGACAGGGCCGTCGGCGCCGGACTCCTGGAACGCGGGCAGCAGCACCGCGGCCGAGCCCGACGCGAGCACGACGGCATAGACGGCCGCGTGCGCCGTGCCCGCGAGCGCCGCCGCCGCGAACCCGGCCGGGATCGCGAGCACGCCGACGCACGCCGCGAGCAGCGCGCCGCCGCGCAGCGAGGCGAGCAGCCGCCGGTCGCTCAGCGGCAGGTGCATCCCGGCGGTCAGCATCAGCATCGCGAAGCCGACCTGCCCGAGGAACGCGAGCGTCGCCCCGTTCGGATGGACCGTGCGCAGCCCGGTGTCGCCGACGAGCACGCCGGCGAGGATCTCGCCGACGACGACCGGCACGAAGCGCCTCCCCGAGAGCGCCAGCAGCGGGCCGGCCAGCCCGGCGAGCACGATCACGAGGAGGATGCCGAAGCTCATCTCTGCGGCAGCCTAAGACCTCGCTTCGTCGATGCGCACGATCCGCTCGCAGCTCGCCGCGAGCTCGGCGTCGTGGGTGATCAGCAGCACGCCGCGCTCGCGGCAGCGCTCGAGCACGTTCGCGATCACGCGCCCGGCAAGCGGCGCGTCGAGCTGTGCGCTCGGCTCGTCGAGGATCACGAAGCGCGCGTCGCCGACGAGCGCGCGCGCGAGCGCCATGCGCGCGCGCTGCCCGCCCGAGAGCAGCTCGCCGTCGTCTCCGACGAACGTGTCGAGGCGATCGGGCAGCGCCGCGACGAACCCGTCGAGCTCGACCGCGCGCAACGCGTCGATCAGCTCGCGCTCGCTCGCCTCGCGCCGCGCGAGCAGCAGGTTCTCGCGGATCGTCGTGTTGAACAGATGCGCGTCCTGTCCGCACAGCAGCACCGCGCCGCGCAGCTCCTGCTGGCCGACCTCGCGCACGTCGATCCCGTCGAGCGTGACACGCCCGCGGTCGGGGTCGCGCAGGCGCACGAGCAGCTCGCCGAGCGTGCTCTTGCCGGCACCGCTCGGCCCGACGAGCGCGACGTGCTCGCCGGGCGCGACCGTCAGCTCGGCGTCGAGCAGCGCCCACGGCTCATCGGCGCCGTAGCGGACGCCGACACCGCTCGCGCGCAGCGCCCCGCCGCTCCTCAGCGCGCGCGGCCGCAACGGGTCTGAGACGAGCGCCGGCTGCGCGACGATCTCCTGCACGCGCCCGGCGGCGGTCGCGCACGCGCGCAGGCTGCGCGCGGCCGCCGGCAGCGGCGCGATCGCGTCGACCGCCGCGAGGAACAGGAACGCGAGCGCCGCGAGCAGCACGCCGCTGAGCGCGCCCGCGTGAACCGCGCCGATCGCGACGACGAGCACGAGCAGCAGGCCGGCGCCGCTCAGCGTCCCGCCGAGGCCGGTCGCCAGCGAGGTCGCGATCGCGTCGCCGCGTCCGAGGCCGCCGAGCTCGGCATCGCGCCGCGCGAGCGCTCCCAGGCGCTCCTCGGCGCGCCCGCACATGACGAGCTCGCCGGCGCCGTCGATCGTCTCGACGAGCTCGCCGAGCAGGCGTGCGCGCACGCCTGCCTGGCGCCGTCCGCAGCGCGCCGCGAGCGCCGCGCTGAGCGCCGGCAGCGCGAGCGCCGCGAGCGCGAGCGCCGCGAGCGCGGCGGCGCCGGCCGCCGGCAGGATCACCCACGCGGCGGCGACCGAGCCGCCGATCACGAGCAGCGCCGCGAGCACCGGCACGAGTCCACGCAGGTAGAGGTCCGCGAGCGTGTCGACGTCGCCGACGAAGCGCGCGAGCAGCTCGCCGCTGCCGCGGCGCAGCGGTCCCGGCAGCAGCGGGACCAGACGCGCGTAGAAGCGCACGCGCAGGCGTGCGAGCTGGCGCAGCGCGAGGTCGTGCGAGGCCAGGCGCTCGCCGTAGCGCAGCGCCGCGCGCGCGAGGCCGCACGCGCGCACGGCGACGATCGCGACCATCAGCGCGAGGATCTGCGGGCGCTGCGCCGCGCGCGAGATCAGGTAGCCCGACGTCGCGAGCAGCCCGATCGCCGCGGCGCTCGCGCCCGCCGACAGCGCGACCGACAGCGCAGCCGCGCGCCCTCGCGCCGCTGCAGGCGACCGACGGCGAGCAGCGAGCGCATCGCGTTCATGCGGCCACCGCCTCGACTGCGGGCTCGCGCTCGGCCAGGCGACCGTGCTCGATCCGCAGGACGTGGTCGGCGTGCTCGGCGAGCACCGCGTGGTGGACGATCAAGAGCGTCGTGCGCCCGCGCGCCAGCACCGGCAGCGCCGCCGCGATCTCGCGCACGCTGCGCTCGTCGAGGTTCGCCGTCGGCTCGTCGAGGACGAGCAGGCGCGCATCGCGCAGCAACGCGCGCGCGAGCGCGATCCGCTGGCGCTGACCGGCGGAGAGACGGCGCCCGCCGTCGCCGAGGATCGTCGCCATGCCCTGCGGCAGCGCTTCGATGAACTCGAGTGCGCCGACCGACGCGGCCGCCTGCGCGATCTGCCCGGCATCGGCATCGGGTGCGCCGAGCGCGATGTTCTCGGCAACGTGCCGGCGAACAGCTGCGCGCGCTGGGGCACCCATGCGATCTGCGCGCGCCAGCGCTCGGCGTCGAGCTCGCGCAGGTCGATCCCGCCGCACGTGACCCGCCCGGCGGTCGGGTCGGCAAGGCGCATCAAGAGGCGCGCGACGTGCTCTTGCCGGCGCCGCTCGGACCGACGAGCGCCGTCACCTCACCCGGCGCGAGCGTCAACTGCAGACCGTCGAGCGCCGGCTCGGGGCGCCCGGGGTACTCGAAGCTGACGCGCTCGAGCGCGAGCGGCTCGCGCGCCGGATCGGGCAGGCGCACGGCCGTCGACGCGGGCGTCGCGATCCGGGGCGGTTCCTCGAGCTGTGGCGGCTCGTCGAGCACCGCGAAGATCCGCTCGGCCGCGGCCGTGCCGTCGGCGCTCGCGTGGAACTGCTGGCCGACGGCGCGCAGCGGCGCGTACAGCTCGGGCGCGAGCAGCAGCACGGTCAGCCCGGCGTCAGGCTGAGGTGGCCGCCGGCGAGCTGCACGCCGATCGTCGCCGCGACCAGCGCCGTGCCGATCATCGCGCACAGCTCGAGCACGAGCGCCGAGAGGAACGCGACGCGCAGCGTGCCCATCGTCTCACGCCGGTAGCGCTCGCCGACGTCGGCGAGGATCCGCGCCTGCGCGTGCTCGCGGCGGTGCGCGCGCAGCGTCTGCAGCCCGCGCACGACGTCGAGGAAGTGAGCCGAGAGCAGCGCGAGCGCCCGCCAGCGTCGCGCCGTCTGCGCCTGCGCGCCCTTGCCGATCAGGATCATGAAGACGATCAGGATCGGGATCGTCACCGCGAGGATCGCCGCCGCGATCGGGTCGACTGAAGGCCGATCCACGCGAGCACCGCCAGCGGCACGACGCCGGCGAGCACGAGCTGCGGCAGGTAGCCGGCGAACTAGCTCTCGAGCGCGTCGACGCCCTGCACGGCCGCGGCGGCGAGCTCGCCGGTGCGCGCCTGCTCCAGGCCGCCCGGACGGGCGGTGCAGCAGCAGGTGACGCGCCAGGCGCGCGCGCAGCTCTGACATCACGCGCTGCGCGCCGAGCCGGCCGGAGAGCTCGAAAGCGCCGCCGGCGACCGCGCGCGCGAGCAGCACCGCGCCGAGCGCGATCAGCTGCGGGCGCAGCGCCGTCGCCGACGCGTGCCCCAGCGCGGCGCGGGCGATCACGTATGCGAGCAGCGCCGCCTGCGCGACGATCAGGACGGCGCCGAGCACGCCGAGCGACCGCGGCGAGCACAGGTGCGGCCGCGCGGCGGCGCTCTCGCGCAGCAGCCGGCGGTCGAGCGGTGCCGGCATCGCTACGCCGGCGTGTGCGGCTCGGCCGATCCGGCGATCGCGCCGTCTGCGCTTGCGACCGCTCCGTCACCGCCGTCCGTCGACGCGCGATCGCGGCCGAGCTTGCTGAGCACGGCGATCGGCGTCGGCGTGCCCTCGAAGTCGTCGCGCCCGAGCCGGTGGCGGAAGACCCAGTAGGTCCAGCCCTGGTAGAGCAGCACGATCGGCACGAAGATCACCGCGACGACGGTCATCACGATCTGCGTGTAGTGCGTCGAGGAGGCGCCGCACGAGCGTCAGGTCGTAGGCGTGGCTCGTCGTCGAGGGCAGCGCGTTCGGGATACAGCCCGGCGAACAGGCTCGCTGAACAGCAGCGCGATCGCGCCGGCGCTGAGCGCGAACGCCCAGCCGTCGCGCTCGCGGCGCAGCACCAGCGAGACGGCGGCGGCGACCGCGACGATCGCGAGGACCGCGAGCGCGACCTGCGCGACCTTGACGCCGCCGGCGTCCTCGTCGATCACAGTCCAGACCAGGAAGCCGGCCATCAGCGCCGCCGCGAGCGGCGCCGCGACGCGCGCGACCGCGCGCGCACGCGTCGGTCAGCTCGCCGCGCGTGCGCAGCGACAGGAAGATCGCCCCGTGCGCGAGGAACAGCGTGAGCGTGACAGCCCGCCGAGCAGCGCGTACGGGTGCAGCAGGTCCCACAGCGACGCCGTGACGACGTGCTGCGGCGTTCATCGGGACGCCGTGGACGAAGTCCGCCCAGCCGACGCCCGAACAGCAGCGCCGCGAGGAAGCTGCCGCCGACGGCCGCCCACTCCCACGTCGCGCGCCAGCGCGGCGAGTCGACCTTGCCCCAGAACTCGAACGAGACGCCGCGGACGATCAGCGCGACGAGGACCAGGAACAGCGCCAGGTAGAAGCCCGAGAAGAGCGCTCGCATACCAGCCCGGGAAGGCGGCGAACGTCGCGCCGCCGGCGGTCAGCAGCCAGCACCTCGTTGCCGTCCCAGACGGGGCCGATCGTGTGGATGATCATCCGCTTGTCGGTCGTCGTCGCGGCCGAGCGCGCGCACCAGCATGCCGACGCCGAAGTCGAAGCCCTCGAGCACGAAGTAGCCGGCCCACAGCACCCCGATCAGGACGAACCAGAGGGTCTGCAGGAAGTTGGGGTCGCGCATGGCGGCGTTCTCCTCAGTAGGCGAGGACGAGGTCTCGCGACGCGTCGGCGCTCGCGGTCGGGCGGGCCTGGGCGCCGCGTCGGGCTCGGGCTCGCGGGCCGTGCGCGATCTCGCGCAGGAACAGCCGCCGCCGATCGCGATCAGGACGCCGTAGATCACGATGTAGCCGACGAGCGTGATGATCGATGCTGAGCTCGACCGACGATCGGCGAGTGCGCGTCGGTCGTCTTCAACAGGCCGAAGACGACCCACGGCTGGCGGCCGACCTCGGTGAAGATCCAGCCGCGTCCAGTTGGCGAGCGATCGGCAGCGACGATGCCGACGACGGCGATCCGCAGGAACCAGCGCGTGCGCTCGAGCACGCCGGCGGCGCAGCAGCCACAGCCCGAGCAGCGGCGAGCAGCAACAGCAGCACGCCGGCGCCGGTCATCAGCCGGAACGTCCAGTACTCGACGCCGACGATCGGCACGTAGTCGCCGGGGCCGTACTTCGCCTGCTCGGCCGCGTTGATCTGGTTGATCCCCTTGACTGTCGCCGTTCCACGAGACGGTCCGCGATCAGCGACAGCAGGTGCGGGATGCGGATGTCGGTGTTCAGCGTGCGTCGGGTGGCGCTCGAACGGCCCGACCGCGAACATCGAGAAGCTCGCGCCCTTCTTCGGTGTTGTAGAGCGCCTCGGCGGCGGCCATCTTCATCGGCTGCTGTGTCTCCATCAGCCGGCCCTGGCCGTCGCCGAACGACGCCGGTCGCGATCGCCGCGACGAGCGTGAGCGGCAGCACCGTGCGCAGCCGAGCGCAGGTAGACGGCGTTGTCGCGCCCGCGCAGCAGGCCGAATGCGCAGATCGCGAGCACGAGCATGCCCGGCCGTCGTGACGAGCGCGCCGATGATCGTGTGCGGGAACGCGAGCAGCACCGTCGAGTTGGTCAGCACCGAGAAGATGTTCTTCAGCTCGGCGCGATGCGTGGCGTGGTTGATGGTGTAGCCGACCGGGTGCTGCATCCACGAGTTCGCGGCGAGGATGAAGTACGCCGAGAGCACCGTCCCGAACGCCGTCAGCCAGATCGTCGCGAGGTGGACCTTCGGCGACAGCCGGCCCCAGCCGAAGATCCACAGGCCGACGAACGTCGACTCCAGGAAGAACGCGATGAGCCCCTCCATCGCCAGCGGCGCGCCGAAGATGTCGCCGACGTAGCGCGAGTACAGCGACCAGTTCATCCCGAACTGGAACTCCTGGACGATCCCGGTGACGACGCCGATCGCCATCGAGATCAGCAAGAACTTGCCCCAGAACCGCGTCATGCGCAGCTAGACCTCGTCTCCGGTGCGGTACCAGCGCGTCTGGCAGAGCGCGACCCACACCGCCAGCCCGATCGACATCGGCACGAAGATGAAGTGGAAGAGCGTCGTGATCCCGAACTGCAGCCGGGCGAGATCGAGCGTGTTCACGGGGCCGAATCTATGGGCCGGTCAGAGACGCGCCATCGGGTCTTCCACGTGTTCGCGCACGGGAAAACTACGGGCACGGAACCACGGCTCGGCAGCGTGTCCGCCAGGCGCCGCGGGCGTCCCCGCGAGCAGCGCCTCGATCGCCTCGGGCTCGACCGGTCGCGAGAACAGGTAGCCCTGTCCGCGGTCGCAGTGCAGGCTTTGGAGCGCGTGCAGCTGCGCCTCGTCCTCGATCCCCTCGGCGAGCGTCGCGATCTCGAGCGAGCGCCCGAGCTGGACGAGCGTGCGCACGAGCGCCGCGCTCTCCCTGCTCGTGGCGATGCCGCTGACGAACGAGCGATCGATCTTCAGCGAGTCGGCCGGGAACTGGCGCAGGTAGGCGAGCGAGCTGTAGCCGGTGCCGAAGTCGTCGACCGCGATGCGGACGCCGAGCCGCTTGAGCTCGCGCAGCCGCGCGCACGCTCGCCTCGGCGTCGCGCATCAGCGCCGTCTCGGTGATCTCGAGCGTCAGCAGCTCGGGTGCGAGGCCGGTCTCGCGCAGCGCACGGCGGACGTCGCCGACGAGCTCGTCGTCGTCGAGCTGGCGCATCGAGACGTTCACGGCGACGCCCAGCGGGTGCCCGCGTCGCGCCCAGGCGGCGGCCTGGCGGCACGCCTGCGTCAGCGCCCAGCGGCCGATCTCGGCGATCGCCCCGCTCTCCTCGGCGAGCGGGATGAACTCGTCCGGGCCGACGAGGCCGCGCGTCGGGTGCCGCCAGCGCAGCAGCGCCTCGGCGCCGATCATCGTCTCGCTGCGCAGGTCGAACGTCGGCTGGTAGAGCAGGAACAGCTGCTCGCGCGCGAGCGCCTCGCCGAGGTCGAGCTCGAGCGTCAGCCGGTCGAGCGAGGCCGTCTTCATCCGCTCGTCGAACAGCTCGAAGCGGTTGCGCCCGTTCGCCTTCGCCGCGTACAGTGCGAGATCGGCGTTCTGCAGCAGCTCGTCGGCCGGGCCGCGCACGCCGCTAGCGACGCCGATGCTCGCCGTGATCGAGATGCTCCGTCCGAGCTCGGTCAGCTCGTACGGACGCCGCAGCGCCTCGAGCACGCGACGGGCGACGGCCTCCGGCGAGGCATCGAGCGTCGCGTCCTCGACGAGCACGACGAACTCGTCGCCGCTCAGCCGAGCCGCCGTGTCGCCGGCGCGCAGCGCGAACTCCAGGCGCCGCGCGACGGTCCGCAGCAGCTCGTCGCCGGCGGCGTGGCCGAACGTGTCGTTGACGTTCTTGAAGCTGTCGAGATCGACGTAGAGCACCGCGATCTCGCGCTGCTCGCGCCGGGCGCGCGCGAGCATCTGCGTGAGCGCGGTCGAGCGCGAGCAGCCGGTTCGGCAGGCCCGTGAGCGCGTCGTGCAGCGCCTGGTGGCGCAGCTCCCCGGTCTTCTCCCGCACGAGGCCGAGCGCGTGCTCGCGGGCGCGCGTCAGCAGCAGCACGATCGCGAACAGCAGCAGGCTGACGAACGCGCCGACGGTGAAGGTCAGCGCGCCCTGCAGGTTCGCGGAGAGCCCGGCGGCGGCATGCGACTGCGAGACCGACAGCGCCCAGGGACCTTCGATCTCGAACGTCGCGCGGTGGGTGAAGTCGCCGGAGCGAGCGACTCGGCCGGCACGGCTGACGAGCCCCATCGATCCACCGGGGTTCGCGTGGTAGAGGGCGAGGCTGAGGCCCTGGTGATCGCTGCGCGCCGCGCCGATCAGGCTCTGCAGGTCAAACGAGCTCATCAGCCAGCCGGCGGCCGCCGCGCGACGCTCGGCCACCGTTGCGACCGGTCGATGCGTGTTGTAGAACGCCGTCTCGAGGAACGTCGTGCGAATGCCCTGCACCGTGGCCGGCAGCACGAACAGCTCTCCCGTGTCGGTCGCGGCACGGAGCGCCGGCGCCTCGACCGTCCCGATCGGCGAGTCGGCCGAGCACCAGTCGGCCTGGACCATCTGCGCGATCGTCGGCTGAAGTGGACCCGCGACCAGTACTCCGGCAGTCACGGTGCACGTCGGAGCGTTTCCGTTCGACGGCACGGGCTCGGTCTTGCCGCCGACGAACGCGCGAAACGCCGGGTCTGCGTTGCGTTGCGCCTGCACCGAGGCGCGCTCGCGGGGCGTGACCGGGAGCACGACGCTCGTGCCGAGGCTGCCCGTCTGGCGCTCGCGTCCCTTCAGCGTCGAGAACCACAGCGCGAAGCGCGACGCGCTCATCCGCGGCTCCATCGTCAGCGTGGAGCGCAGCGCGACGACGAAGTCGGCATCGCGGCGGAGCATCGTGTGCAGCGTCGCCGTCACGTCGGCCGCGGTCGTCGCGAACGAGTCGTGCTGTTCGTCCTGCACGCTCGCGCGCCACCAGATCGAGCCGGCGAGCGAGCCGACGAGGCCGAGCACGAGGATCGCGACTGCAAGCGCCGGCATCCGCCTGCTCCGCAGCGAGCCGGCACGCTTCGCCTCGGACCGGTGAAGCCCTCGAATCCATTCGAGCGGGTGCATATGAAGAGGATCGTGAGCACTCCGGGGCGGGGGTACCGTAGTAGACCGAGATTCCAACTGTCGAATCTACGAGGTGCCGAGACAGTTCCTCGGCAACCCTCGTCAAAACTGCGCAGCGGCCTCCGGAGCGCCCGTCGGCCGTCCCCGATGCCGCCGCTCGAGCAGGCTGCGACGGAGCGCGTCGGCGCCCCACACGATGAACGGATAGGGCAGCAGCACGACGAGGTCGCGCGGCGGCAGCGCGGCGGTGCCGAGCAGGGACTGCAGCGGCGGCGCGTAGATGAAGACCGCGGCGAGCGCGAGCTCGGCGGAGATCGCGTAGAGCAGGTACGGGTTGCTGAAGAAGCCGACCGAGCGCAGCGAGCGCGACCGCGTGCGCACCGCGAACGCCGTGCCGATCTGACCGGCGATCATCCCGGCGAAGGACATCGTCGTCGCCTGCAGGTAGGCGTGGTGCAGCGGATGGCCCGGCCGGACACGGGGCGCCCGGCGTGCCAGCCCGCTTTCGCGAGCACGTAGAAGAACCCGCCGAGCGAAAGCGCGGAGACGATCAGCGCCGAGGAACAGCCAGGCGCGCACGCAGCATCGGCCGTCGGATCACGTTCTCGCCGCGCGGGCGCGGCGGGCGCTCCATCGAGCCCGGCTTCGGCCGGGTCGCGCCCGAGCGCGAGCGACGGCAGCGTCTCGGTGCCGACGTCGAAGGCGAGGAGCTGAAGCACGGTCAGCGGCAGCGGGATCGCGCCGCCGGCGAGCGCGAACACGAGGAACGGGATCACCTCCGGCGTGGCGTGGGCGAAGATGTAGACGATGAACTTGCGGACGTTGTCGTAGACGCGCCGACCCGCCTCGATCGCGGCGACGATCGTCGCGAAGTTGTCGTCGGTCAGCACCATCGTCGACGGCCTCGCGCGCGACGTCGGTGCCCGAGCGACCCATCGCGACGCCGATGTCCGCGCGCCGCAGCGCCGGCGCGTCGTTGACGCCGTCGCCGGTCATCGCGACCACGTGGCCGCTGCGCGCGCAGCGCTTCGGCGATCCGCAGCTTCGCCTCGGGTGACGCGCGCGCGAAGACGAGCTCCTCGCCGCCGGCGAGGAGCTCGCGCAGCTCGCGCTCGTGGCGGTGGTCGATCCGCGAGGCGTCGACCGCGCGCGGATGCTTGCCGCCGCCGATCCCGACCTGCTTGGCGATCGCCGCGGCGGTCAGCGGATGGTCGCCGGTGATCACGATGATGCGGATACCCGCGCGATGGCAGCGCGGCGACCGCATCGGCGACCTCCGGCCGCGGCGGGTCGCGCATCGCGACGAGGCCGAGCGAAGCAGAGGTCGCGCTCGACCTCCTCGCGCTCTGCGGCGGAACGTCGCCGGCGGCATCGTGCGCCGCGCAAGCGCGAGCACGCGCAGCCCCTCTCGCGCGAAGCGCTCGACCTGCCGCGATCCAGCTCCCGCGTCGCCGCGTCGAGCTGGCGCCTCGCCGTCGGCGGCGAGCGCGGTCGAGCAGCGCGGCAGCAGTGCCTCGGGCGCTCCCTTGGTGTGCAAGACAAGGCTGTCGTCGTCCGATCGATCGACCGTCGACATCAGCTTCAGCTGCGGGTCGAAGTGGAACTGGCGCACGCGCCGCTCGCCGCGCGCGGTCGGATCGACCGCGACGCCGAGTGCGCGCCCCGCGAGCAGGACGGCGACCTCCGTCGGGTCGCCGGTGGCCTGCTCGGCCTTCGGATCCCCGCCGTCGGCGATCGTCGCGTTGTTGCATGCGACGGCCGTCTCCGCGAGCGCCGCGAGCGCGCGCTCGGCGCCCGGCGGCGCGCTCTTCGCGAGGTGACCGTCCTGCCCACCGTCGGCCATCGCGACCTCGCCGGCGAGCGTCCAGGCAGACGTCGGGCGCATCCGGTTCTGCGTCAGCGTGCCGGTCTTGTCGGTGCAGATCACGTCGGTCGAGCCGAGCGTCTCGACCGCGCTGAGGCGCTTGACGAGCGCTCCGCGGCGGGCCATCGCGCTGACCGCGACGGCCAGTGCGAGCGTGATCACCGGCAACAGGCCCTCGGGCACGTTGCCCGCGAGCAGCCCGACGGCGAACACGACGCTGTCCTTCAGCGACAGGCCCGCGCCGAGGATCGCGATCGGGATGAACGCGACCGCCATCGCGATCGCGACCGCCGCGATCAGCCACGCGACCCGCCGAACCTGACGCTCGAGCGGGCTCGGCTCCTCCTCGACGCGCTCTGACAGCGCCGCGATCCGTCCCAGCTCGGTGTGCATGCCGGTGGCGAACACGATGCCGCTCGCTTCCCCCTCGGTGCAGCTCGTCCCGCTGAAGACGAGGTCGCGCGCCTCCAGCGCGCGGCACGCCGCGCGCGGTCGACTCGGCGGAGCGCGTGACGGGCGCCGACTCGCCGGTCAGCGTCGACAGGTCGACCTCGACGGCGCCCGCGAGCAGGTGCATGTCCGCAGGGACGCGATCGCCCTCGTTGAGAATCACGACGTCGCCGGGAACCAGCTCGGCGGCCGGGATCGGCCGCCGCTCGCCGTCGCGCAGCACGATCGCCTGCTGGGGCAGGTAGCCGGCGAGGGCCTCGACGGCGCGTTCGGCCTGCGAGCTCCTGCACGAACGCGAAGCCGGCGTTGAGGAAGACCACGAGGACGACGGCGATCGCGACCGTGACGTTGCCGACCGCCAGCGACAGCCCGCCGGCCAGCCACAGCAGCAGCGCGAGCGGATGCGTGAGCTGCCGCGCCAGCTCGCGCGGCCAGCGTAGGCCCTCGCGACGGGTCAGCGCGTTCGGCCCGTGCTGCATCAGCCGACGCGCGGCCTCGCTGCTCGAGAGCCCGTCGCGCGAGCTGCGCAGGTGCTCGACGAGCAGCTCCGCACGCTCGGTCGGATCGGGCACGGGGGCGGACGCGGTCTCGAGTGCCTCGGGAGCGGACGGCATCGTCGCTCACGCTAGGCGGCCGGCGCCGAGCCGTCATCGGGCGCCGGCCGCGGTCGGTGTGAGTGGAAACCCGCAGTCCGAAGCGGTGACGACGCGATCCGAGGCGCGCATCTCGCGATGCCCGCGGCCCTTTCCGTGGGGAACTACCGACGGTCTCACGATGGTTCTGCGGATGGGCCGCCGCTCGCTCGATGGGATCGTCGCTGTGACCCCGCGAGCTACCCCAGGAGAGAAGACCATGAAGGCCGCCGTCGTTCACAGCTTCGATCAGCCTCTCGCAGTGGAGGACGTTCCGATCCCGCAGCCCGGCGACGAGCAGGTGCTCGTCCGCATCGAGGCCTGCGGGCTCTGCCACACCGACATCCACGCCGCGCGCGGCGAGTGGCCGGTCAAGCCCGCGCCGCCGTTCATCCCCGGCCACGAGGGCGTCGGCATCATCGAGCGCCTCGGCGCCGGCAACGCGCATGGTCTGCAGGAGGGGATGCGCGTGGCGCTCCCGTGGCTCGGCTACGCGTGCGGCGACTGCCGCTACTGCAACTCCGGCGCCGAGACGCTGTGCCTGTCGCAGATCAACACCGGCTACGGCATGAACGGCGGCTTCGCCGAGTACGCGGTCGGCTACGCGCGCCACGTCGTGCGCGTGCCCGACGACGTCGACCCGCTCGACGCCGCGCCGCTGACCTGCGCCGGCGTCACGACCTACAAGGCGGTCAAGGTCTCCGGCGCCTCCTCCGCCGGTCTCGTCGCCGTGTTCGGCGCCGGCGGGCTCGGCCACCTCGCGATCCAGTACGCGCGCGTTACCGGCGCCGCCGTCGTCGCCGTCGACATCAACGCCGAGCGGCTCGCCGAGGCGCAGGAACTCGGCGTCGAGCACGTCGTGCATGCCGGCGAACAGGACCCCGTCGCCGCGATCCAGGCGCTCGGCGGCGCCGACCAGGCGATCTCGACGGCGGTCACGCCGTCGGCCTTCGAGCAGGCGCTCGGCTCGCTCGCGCGCGGCGGCACGCTCGTCTGCGTCGGGCTGCCCGCGAAGAACGCGATGCAGATCCCGATCTTCGAGACCGTGCTCGGCGGGTTGACCGTCAAGGGGTCGATCGTCGGCACGCACCACGACCTCGAGGAGGTCTTCGAGCTGCACCGCCGCGGGCGTACGCATGTCCAGCGCGTCGAGCGCGAGCTCGACGACGTCAACGACGCGATCGAGCAGGTGCTCGACGGCAGCGCGCCGGCGCCGCGCATGGTCTTCCGCTTCCCCGGCGTCGCGTCCGGCGGCGTCCGCGAGGCGGGCGTCGCGGCGACGGCTTAGCCGGAGGGGACCCCGGCGCCGCGCCGCGGCGCCGGGAACCGGCTGGGCGGGTCGGCGCCGGCGTCGCGGGGGCGCCGGCGTCGCTCAGCGCCGTCGCTCAACTCGAAAGCTCGCGCAGCAGCGTCAGCTCGTCGAGCAGCAGCCGTGGCAGCAGGAAGTGCTCGCGCACGTGCTCGCGCCCCGACGCGCCGAGCTGGGCGGCGAGCTCGCGGTCGGCGAGCAGCGAGGACAGCGCCGCCGCGCACTGCTCGACGGAGTCGACGAGCACGCCGCCGACGCCGTCGGGCATCTGCAGCGGGATCCCGCCCGCGCGTCCGGCGACGACCGGCGTGCCCTTCCACAGCGACTCCGAGACGACCAGCCCGAAGCCCTCGCGGATCGACTTCTGCACGACGACGTCCGACAGGCGCTGGAACGCGTTGACCTCGACGTTGCTCGCGCCCGTCATGTTCGTGTAGATGTGGATCAGCGGATCGTGCGCCGCGTGGTCGGTCAGCTCGCGGTAGACGTCCCAGCCCTCGGGGTCGTCGAGCGCCATCGAGCCGACGAGCGCGAGCTGCAGGTCGGGCACCTCCTCGCGCACGAGGCGGTACGCGGCGATCACGCCGAACGGGTCCTTCCACGGGTCGAAGCGCGAGACCTGCGTGACGAGCCGGCCCGGCTCCTCGAGGCCGATCCAGTCGAGGATCTGTCCCGCCGTCCGGTCCGGCAGCTCGAGGTTCTTCGGGCTCAGCGGGTCGATCGCCGGCGGGATCGCGCGCACGCGCGCGACCGGCACGTCGGGCGGGACGAACTCGGGCATCGTGAAGACCGCCGCGTCGAAGTCGGCGATGAACGGGCGCAGGAAGCGCCACGCGTCGGCGTTCGGCTGCGAGGTGTCGATGTGACAGCGCCACAGCCAGCGCGCGCTGCCGCGGCCGTGGACGCTGAGCAGCGCCGCTGGCTGCGGATCGTGCACGAAGACGAAGTCGTAGCCGCCGTCGAGCTGCGGCTCGTTCTCACGCGTGCACTGCATGTAGGCCTCGCGCTCCTCGCGCGTGAGGCTCGTCGGGGCGCCCTGCAGCGCGTTGTGGAGCGCCTTCGTCGCACGGAAGAACTCCGGACTCCCGGCGATCACCTGCCAGTCGACGTCGAGGCCGAGGTCGCGCAGCAGCGGCACCGACGAGCGCAGCAGCTCCGAGACGCCGCCGCCGTACGCCGTCGCGTTGATGTGCAGGATCCGCGCTCCCGCGAGCGCGCGCGCCTGCTCGCGCAGGCCTTCGAGGATCGCCTCGGGCACGATCCCGTCGTAGGAGCGCAGCGACCACCTGCCGACGGCGACGCTCTGCAGCACGGCTCAGGCCCCCGCGAGGTCGCGCCGGCGGAACAGCCACAGCGCGGCCAGCGAGCAGGCGGCGGCGATCGCGAGCATGACGAGCGCCGCGAGCGCCTTGAAGTCCTGCGCCGGCACGAGGCCGACGTGCTCGAACGGGCTGAGGTCGCGCAGCCACGCCGGCGCTTCCAGGAGGCCGCTGAGCAGCTGCCAGACGAACGCGGCGGCGATCAGCCCGTAGCCGACGCCGACGCCCGCGCGCGGCGCGAGCGCAAACGCGAGCGCGGCAAGCGCCCCGAAGAGCAGCGCGACCGGCAGGCAGTTCGCGCCGGCTTCGAGCATGCTCGAGAACGACACGTCCGCACCCTGCAGCGCGGCGCCGACCCACGCGAGCACGCCGGCGGCGAGCGAGAGGACGACGGCGCCGCCGAGCGCGAGCGCGATCCGGCCCGCCAGCCAGCGGCGGCGGTCGACCGGCTGCGCGAACAGCGTCTCCAGGCGCTCCTCGGCCTCCTCGTGACGCGCGGCGGCGAGCTGCGAGGCGCAGAACAGGCTGATCGCCAACAGGAAGAAGAGGAACGAGAAGCCGATGTAGCCGGCCGGCTTGATCACCGAGACGCCGCCGAGCTTCTGCAGCTGGCGCTGAAGCGAGGCGGAGATGCCGGCTTTCGAGACGCTCGTCGAGACCAGCCCGACGATCAGCGCGAACAGACCGACGCCGGACAGCCAGCCGGCGAGGCTGCCGCGCTCTTCGCGCAGCGCGAGCGCCGTCGGTGAGGAGAGCAGGCGCAGGCGCGGCCTCGCCTCGTCGCGTTCGCGCAGGATGCCGCTGCCGAGGTCGCGGCGCAGCGCGAGCTCGCCCGCGACGAGAAGCAGCAGGACCCCGGTCGCGAGCGGCAGCGCGAGGACCGCCGCGTGCGTGCCGGTGAAGGCGCGCATTTCCTCGCTCCAGCCGAGCGGCGTGACCCAGCGCAGCCATTGCAGGCTCGACGCCGTGTCGGCGACGACGCGCAGCAGCAGGGCGACGAGGAGAACCGCGCTGGCGAGCTCGAGCGCGAGCCGGCGCGTCGGCGCGAGCTGGCACGTGACGGCGCCGACCCCGGCGAAGACGAACGCCGGCGCGATCGTCGCGAGCGCGAGATACGCCGATCCGCCGGTCGCGAGGCGACCGCCGAGCAGTCCGACGAACGTCGCCGTCCACAGCACGAGCGCGCCCGCGCCGATCGCCAGGAGCGCCGCGCCGTAGGCGCTGCGACGCGTCACCGGAGCGGCCAGGACGAGCTCGCTGCGCCCGGAGTCCTCCTCGGCGCGCAGTGCGCGGACGGCCGCGAGGATCCCCCACATGCCCGCGAAGATCGCCAGCAGGCCGCCGACGCGCCAGGCCGAGTAGCCGCCGACCGTGAGCAGGTCGTACGGCTTGCCGTAGAACAGGCGGACGCTCGCGTTGCCGCCGAACGCGCGCGCGAACGCAAGGCGCGAGGCGATCGTCGGGTAGGCGCTGCGATAGCCGACCGCCTGCGCGTAGGCGACGAGCGCGAACAGCGCGGCGTAGGAGGTGTTCCGCACGCGCGAGTCGGCGAACGCGCGCCGCGCGATCGCGCTAGTCGCCGACACGGCCGTCGGAGCTGTCGTAGTGGTGCAGGAAGATCTCCTCGAGCGACGGCTCGCGCGTGCTCAACGCGACGACCTGATGTTCGCCGAGCGCCGCGATCAGTGGGCCGATGCTGCCGCTGACCTCGCAGCGCAGCGCGTTCGCGCCGGCGTGCGCGACGCTGATGCCGTCGAGCGCAGGCAGCTGCGGCGCCGGCCCGGCGAAGGTCACCTCGAGCGTCTGCGCGCCGAGATGGCGCAGCTGCGCGAGCGTCCCCTCGTCGACGAGCCGCCCGCGGCGCAGGATGCCGACGCGGTCGCACAGCGCCTCGACCTCGCTGAGGATGTGCGAGGAGAGGAAGACCGTCTGACCGCGATCCTTCGCCTCCTGCACGGTCTCGCGGAAGGCGACCTCCATCAGCGGATCGAGGCCGCTCGTCGGCTCGTCGAGGATCAAGAGCTCGGCGCGCGTCGCGAACGCCGCGACGAGCTGGACCTTCTGGCGGTTGCCCTTCGACAGCGCGCGCACCTTCTTGTCCGGCTCGAGCTGGAAGCGCTCGATCAGCTCCTCGCGGTAGCGCTCGTCGGCGCCGCCGCGCAGCTTCGCCAGGTACGCGAACGTCTCGGCGCTCGTCAGCGCCGGCCACAGGAACGGCTCGCCGGCGACGTACGCGACGCGACGGTGCGCCGCGACGGGATCGCGCCAGGCGTCGATCCCGAACAGCGCCGCGGCGCCCGCGCTCGGGCGGTGCAGCCCGAGCAGCAGCCTGATCGTCGTCGTCTTGCCCGACCCGTTCGGCCCGAGGTAGCCGTACACCTCACCCGGCTCGATCGCGAGCTCGAGCTGCTGCAGCGCGCGTGTCTCGCCGTAGCGCTTGGAGAGCTCGTGTGCCTGGATCGCCGGCGTTGCGCCACTTCCTGCCATGGCGGCAGATGATCGGCGATCCGGTCGCCGCGCGACTCCGTGGTTCCCCGTAGCTGCCGCGCGGAGGCGCCCCGATGCTCGGCGCTCGGGCGCTCGCCTAGGTTGTGTGTATGAGCCAGGCCGGCGCAGACGCGCAGACGAGCTTCGAGCGGATCGTCGTCGGCTATGCGTCCGACGGGGCCGGCCGCGACGCGATCACGCTCGCGGCGCAGATCGCCGCGCTGTTCGCCGGCCGCCTGACCGTCGTCTTCCCCTACCAGCCGCTGTTCAGCAAGGTCGCGGCCGACGTCGTCGAGCGGCGCGTGCGCGCCGAGGTCGCCGAGCTGATCGAGCCCGCCGGCGTCGAGCAGCCGACCTTTCGCTGGACGCCGTCGTCGTGGCCGATCCACGGGCTGCACGAGCTCGCCGAGTACGAGGGCGCGCAGCTGATCGTCTACGGCGCCGCGCGCGAGCGCCTCGCCGACCGCCTGCACGTCAGCCTGATGGAGCGGCTCGTGCACGGCGCGCCGTGCGCCGTCGCGATCGCGCCCGCCGGATACGCCGAGCGCGAGGAGCGTGCGATCCGGCGCGTCGGCGTCGGCTTCTCGAGCTCGGAGGAGGGCGCAGCTGCGATAGATCTCGCGCTCGCGATCGCCGAGCGGGCGGGCGCGAACCTCGACGTGATCGCCGGCGCCGGCCTCGACGCCGCGCTCGCCGGCTATGCGTATGGCTCGCCGGCGCTCGAGGAGATCGAGCGTGAGATCTACGACGAGACGAAGGCGACGCTCGAGCGCGTCACGGCCGACCTCGACGGCGGCGCGCCGATCGAGCGCGAGACGATCGCCGGCGATCCGGCCGACATCCTGATCGAGCGCTCGCGCGAGCTCGATCTCCTGCTGCTCGGCTCGCGCGACTACGGCCCGCTGCGCCACGTCATGCTCGGCAGCGTCTCGGCTGCCGTCATGCGCGAGGCCAGCTGCCCCGTGCTGACGCTGCCGCGCGGCGTCGTGCGCGGCGTGCCGCCGCCGGCGCAGGACCGGGCCGGCGTGTGAGCGCGGCACGCACGCGTTCGCGATGGCGACACGAGCGAGCTCGGGACTGGCAGCCGCCGCCACGCAGACGGCAGCTGTCGTAGGCCTCAGCGAGACGGAGGCCGCCGCGCGTCTGCGCGCGCGCGGCCCCGTCCGCGCTCCCCGCGCCAGTCGTTCCCTCGCGAGCATCGTGCGCGCGAACGTGCTGACGGTGTTCAACGCGATCCTCGCCGCGTTCGGCGCCGTCACGCTGGTGTTCGGCGACGCGCGCGACGCGCTGTTCCTCGGCATCATCGTTGCCAACGCGACGATCGGGATCACGCAGGAGGCGCGCGCCAAACGCGCGCTCGACCGGCTCGCGCCGCTCGTCGCGCCGCGCGCGCTGGCCGTGCGCGACGGCGTCGAGCGCGAGCTCGCGGCCGGCGGCGTCGTGCGCGGCGACCTGCTGCGCGGCGCGCCCAGGCGATCAGATCGTCGCCGACGGAGAGCTCGTCGCCGCACGCGAGCTGCGGCTCGACGAATCGATGCTGACCGGCGAGTCCGAGCCCGTCCGCCGCGAGGTCGGCGACAGCGTGCGCTCGGGCGCTTTCGTCGTCGAGGGCACCGGCGACCTCCTCGTCGACGCGGTCGGCGCCGACAGCTTCGCCGCGCGACTCGCCGGACAGGCGCGCTCGTTTCGCCATCCGCGCTCGCCGCTCGAACGGGCCGTCAACCGTCTGCTGTACTCGCTCGTCGCGCTCGTCGTGGTTCTCGGCGCCCTGCTCGGCTACTCGCTGTATCACCGGCACGCGTCGCTGCACGAGGCCGTCGCGACCTCGACCGCCGGCGTCGTCAGCCTGATCCCCGAGGGGCTGATGGTGCTCGTCAGCCTGACCTACGCCGTCGCCGCTGCGCGGATGGCGCGGCGTGGCGTGCTCGCGCAGCAGCTCAACGCGATCGAGTCGCTCGCCTCGGTCGCAGGTTCTGTGCGTCGACAAGACCGGCACGTTGACCGAGGCGGCGCTGCGCGTGACCGAGCTCGTGCCCGCCGCCGGTTGGACGGCCGGCGAGCTCGCCGGCACGCTCGCGCGCGTCGCCGCGAGCGCGTCCTCGCACAACTCCACGCTGCAGGCGATCGCCGACGCGTACGCGGCCGAGCCCGAGCCCGCGCTCGCCGAGGCGCCGTTCAGCTCGCGCCGCGCGTGGAGCGCCGTGCAGCTCGCCGACGCGACGTACGTGCTGGGTTCGCCCGAACGGTTCTCCCTGGGAGCGCTCGCGCAGGTCGCGGCGGCGCGTCAGGGCGAGGGGCGCCGCGTGCTCGCGCTGATGCGCGGCTCGGCGGCGCTGCCGGCGGACGGGGTCGAGGGCGAGGATCCACCGGAGTCCGAGCCGATCGGTCTCGTCGTCCTGGCCGAGCGCCTGCGCCCGAACGTGCAGGAGACGATCGCGTTCCTCCTCGAGCAGGGCGTCGAGGTCAAGGTGCTCTCCGGCGACGCCGCCGAGACCGTCGCTTCGATCGCGCGCGACGTCGGCATCCCGGTGGACGGCGTCGGGCTCGGCTCGGCGATCCCCGAGGACGCCGCCGAGCGAGCGGAGTGGATCGCCCGCGTCGGCGTGATCGGGCGGATCTCGCCGGAGGGCAAGCGCGCCGATCGTCCAGGCGCTCGCCGACGCCGGACGCTACGTGGCGATGCTCGGCGACGGCGTCAACGACGTGCCCGCACTGAAGGCCTCGCGCCTTGCGATCGCGCAGGGAAGCGGCGCGCAGATGTCGCGCAGCGTCGCCGACCTCGTGCTCGTCTCCGGCGACTTCGCGATCGTGCCCGACGCTCGTCGCCGAAGGGCGCCGCGCGCTGCGCAATCTGCAGCGGGTGACGAAGCTGTACGTGACGAAGTCGGCGTTCGCCGCGTTCCTGATCCTGACGATCGGCATCAGCCGGACCGCCTATCCGCTGCTGCCGCGCCACTTCAGCCTCGTCGCGGCCCTGACGATCGGGATCCCGACGTTCTTCCTCGCGCTCGCGCCGAGCAGCGGGCCGTGGCGCCCGGAGGGCTTCGTGCGCCGCGTCGCCCGCTTGGCGGTGCCGGCCGGAACGCTCGCCGGCGTCGGGGTCGTCTCGGGCTATCTGTTCGCGCTGCACGACCTCGGCTACACGGTCGCGCGAGCGCGGACGATCGCGACGATCGTGCTCGTCGCCGTCGGCCTCTATCTCGTGATCGCGCTCGAGGCGAGCGGCTCGCGCCGGCGTTCGGCGCTCGTCGCCGGCATGTGCGCGGCGATGGCCGGTCTGTTCGTCGCGGCCTTCGCGCTCGCGCCGGTCAGGAGCTTCTTCCTGCTGAGCGTGCCGACGCTCGGGATGTGCGCGACCGCCGCGGTCGCCGGCCTGCTCGCGATCGGCGCGCTCGCGCTCGCCGGCTTCACCGCGGGGGCCGGCGGCGAGGGTGACGAAAGAGCCGACGGCGAGGGCGCGGCGAGCGAAGATCGCGCATGACGTCCGAGCGTCCGCGCGCCGAGTGGCAAGATGGCCGCCGTGCCCGAGACCAGCGTGCTGAGCCCGAAGCAGTACGAGAAGGAGCTGCTGCGCCTGCAGACCGAGCTCGTCTACATGCAGGAGTGGATCGTCGCGCGCGGGCAGCGCCTCGTCGTGGTGTTCGAGGGTCGCGACACGGCCGGCAAGGACGGCGTGATCAAGCGGATCACCGCGTTCCTGAACCCGCGCACGTGCCGCGTCGTCGCGGTTCCGACGCCGACCGAGCGCGAGCGCACGCAGTGGTACTTCCAGCGCTACGTCGAGCACCTGCCGAGTGCCGGCGAGATCGTCCTGTTCGATCGCAGCTGGTACAACCGCGCCGGCGTCGAGCACGTGATGGGCTTCTGCAGCGAGGAGCAGTACGAGGAGTTCCTGCGCTTCTGCCCCGAGTTCGAGCAGGCGCTGCTGAACGACGGGATCACGCTCGTCAAGTACTGGCTGTCGGTCAGCGACGAGGAGCAGGAGCGGCGCTTCGAAAAACGCCTGACGGACCCGCGCAAGCGCTGGAAGTTCAGCACCGATCGACCTGCAGGCGCGTGCGCGCTGGGTCGACTACGCCGAGGCGAAGGACCGGATGTTCGCCTACACCGACACGCACACGAGCCCGTGGTACGTCGTCGAGGGCGACGACAAGCGCTCGGCGCGACTGAACCTGATCGGCCACCTGCTCTCGCTCGTTCCCTACGAGCACCTCGACGCCGAGCGGCACGTCGAGCTGCCGCCGCGCCAGCAGCGCAAGTACCTGCGCCCGGCGAAGGGCACCGAGCGGCTCGTGCCCGAGCGCTACTCGGTCGAGAGCTGAGCGCGGCGCCCGTGCCGCGTCAGAGCGCGCTCGGGTAGGTCTCGGGCGGTTCGCCGAGCTCCCACGTTCCGGCGCGCTCGAGCGGCTCGACCGCGCGCGTGACGTCGATGTGCACGAGCGCATCGAACTGGCGCGAGGCGGACGCCGCGAACCAGTGGCTCGCGCGTTCGCTCTCGGGCCGGTAGATCACGCCGATCGCCCGCTCGAGCCGGGGCTCGCGCAGGGCCCGGCCGCAGGCGCTGTCGGCGAGCGGGCAGAGCAGGAACGCGCCGATACCGGTTTCGTGCAGGAGCGCCTCGTAGCTGTCCGGCAGCGCCGGCCGGACGCGCTTGCGCTCGGCCTCGCCGCCCCACTGCGACGCCGCCGTCACGGTGCCGGCGTACGTCGTGAAGCCGACGAGCACGGCGCCGGCGCCGTGGCGCTCGCGCGCCAGCTGACCGAGGTTGAGCTCGCCGCGCTGCGCCATGTCGGTCGAGCGCGCGTCGCCGACGTGCGAGTTGTGCTCCCAGACGACGATCTTCCCGGGACGTCCGTGGCGCGCGAGGTGCAGCTGGAGCTGGTCGAGCGTGTCGGCCATGTGGCGGTCGCGGAGGTTCCACGAGACGGCGGGGCCGCCGAACATCGTCCGGTAGTACTCCTCCGCGTTGGCGACGACGATCGCGTTCTGCTCGGCGAGGAAGTAGCGATCCTCGGCGACGAGCCCGTCCCGGCGCAGGTAGTCGCCGGCGCGACGGCGAAGCTCGACGAGCTGTTCGAGCACGCGACGGCGACACGGCTCGCTGACACCGAGCAGCACGGCTTCGCCGTAGCCGGAGCTGTCCTGCGCGAACGGGTGCAGGCACTCGTAGCGGTCGCGCGCGCGCTGGGCCGCCGCCGGGTCGATCTGCTCGAGATACTCGACGACCGCGTGCATCGAGGCTTCCAGGCTGTACAGGTCGAGGCCGTAGAAGCCGACCGCCCGCTCGCCATCCCCGAGCCGTTCGTTGCGGGCGCGCAGCCAGCCGACGAAGTCGAGCACGTCGGCGTTGCGCCACATCCAGGTCGGGAACCGCTGGAAGCCGTCGAGCGCCTGCTCGGCGTCGAGGTCGTTGCCGGCGCCCTTGACGTAGCGGCTGACGCGGTCGGCGTCTGGCCAGTCGCCCTCGATCGCTACCGCTTCGAAGCCGCGCTCCTCGATCAGGCGCCGCGTGATCCGCGCCCGCTCGCGGTAGAACTCGTGCGTTCCGTGGCTCGCCTCGCCGAGCAGCACGAGCGGCGCGTCGCCGACTCGCTCGAGCAACGCGTCGTAGTCACAGGACGCGCCGCGGAGTTCGACCGCGTCGAGGCGGATCGCCGCGAGCGCCGCGTCGTCGCCGACCGGCAGCGCCAACCGCGCGCTCATCGCTCGCCGACGCCGAGCAGGCGCCCGCGCGTGCTCGGCGAGAGCTGCCGTACGAACCAGTCGCTCGCGAGCTCGGACACGCCCGCGAGCGCCCCCGGCTCTTCGAACAGGTGCCCAGCGCCCTCGACGACGACGATCTCGTGCGGGCAGCGCATCTTCGCGGCGGCCTGCCGGTTCAACTCGAGCACCTGCCGGTCCTCGCCGCCGACGATCAGCAGCGTCGGCGCGCGGACGTCGGCGAGCCGCTCGTCGGCGAGGTCCGTTCGTCCGCCGCGCGAGACGACCGCGCCGATCGTCTCCGGCAACGCGGCCGCCGCGACGAGCGCCGCGGCCGCGCCGGTCGAGGCGCCGAAGTAGCCGAGCGGCAGCTGCTCGAGCTCCGGCGCGGAGGACGCCCAGCTCGTCACCGCCTGCAGGCGCCGCGCGAGCAGCTTGATGTCGAAGACGAGCTCGCGCCGCTGCGCCTCGCGCTCGTCGAGCAGGTCGAACAGGAGCGTCGCGAGCCCCTCGCCGTTGAGCGTCTGCGCGACCGCGCGGTTGCGCGGGCTGCGGTGACTGCTGCCGCTCCCATGGGCGAACAGCACGAGACCGCGCGGCGCATCGGGCATCGTCAACTCGCCGCCGACGCGCGCCTCGCCGAAGCGGAACGACAGCGGGCGTGTGTAGGGGTCTTCGACTTCGCCTGCCGCCTCGGCGAGCAGTGAGACGACCTCCTCGTCGCTCACCGGCGTGAAATCGTCGTACCAGATGCCGACGCCGTACAGGCGAGCGGGAACGGCGAGGCATACGACGCGGTCGGCCTCGTCCTCGAGCAGCGCGACTGCCTGCTCGGAGCCGACCGGCACGGCGACGACGATCCGTCGCGCGCCGCGCTTGCGCAGCGCACGAACGGCCGCGAGGTCGGTCAGCCCGGTCGCGAGCCCATCGTCGACGACGAGCACGGTACGGCCCGCGACGTCGAGCGCGGGACGCCCGTCGCGGTAGCGCTCGACCCTGCGGCGCAGCTCGGCGGCCTCACGAGCGAGGGTCTCGTCGAGCAGCGGCTGCGTCATCCCGACACGCGTGGCCGTGTCCGGGTCGAGCACGCCGGTCTCATCCTCCGCGACGGCGCCGACGCCGAGCTCCGGATTGCCGGGCGCGCCGAGCTTGCGCACCGCGAGGATCTCGAGTGGCGCGCGCAGCCGGCGCGCGATCTCGGCGGCGACCGGCACGCCGCCGCGGGGCAGGGCGACGACGATCGGCTGCTCCGAGCGAAGCTCGTCGAGCGCAGTCGCCAGTCTGCCGGCCGGCGTCGCGACGATCACGGAACTGCATGTCCCGATCATTCTGCTCGCCGACGCGCCCGGCTTCCGCAGAAAACACCGCGTAACCGCACGGAGGACTACGTAAGCGCGGCGATCGCTCGCGCGCGATGCTCGACCGATGTCGCCCGTCGGCCAGCGCGAGCCGGGCGGCGGACCCCGAACGGGGCCCGCTCGACGGATCGCGATCTTCGCTCCCCACCCGCTGCTCGCCGTGACGCTCGAGCGCGAGGGGACGAGTCGCGAGCGCGTCCACTTCCACGCGGCGGGGCAGGGCGTATGGGTGGCGCGGATGGCGGCGGCGCTCGGCGCCGAGCCCGTCCTGTGCGGTTTCCTCGGCGGCGAGAGCGGCGCGGTGCTGGGCGGCCTGCTGGACGCGCTCGCGGGCGATTCGCGACTCGTGCGGACAGCGTCGCAGAGCGGCTGCTACGTGACCGATCGCCGCTCGGGCGAGCGCCAGGTGCTCAGTTGCGCGCCGAGCGATCCGCCGTCGCGCCACGAGCTCGACGAGCTGTTCTCGCTGGTGTGCGCCGAGGCGCACGCCGACGGCTGGCTGGTCGTGACGAACCCGTTCCCCGGCGACGCGCTGCCGCTGGACGTCTACGGCAACCTCGTCGCCGACGCGCGCGCGGGCGGCGCGCGAACGCTCGTCGACCTGTCCTCGCCGCGGCTCGACAGCGCGCTCGAGGGCGGCCCGGATCTCGTCAAGCTGAACGACTGGGAGCTCGCCGGCTACGTCCGCGGGCCGGTCGCGACGACGGCCGAGCTGCGCGCGGCGGCCGAGCGTATCCGCGACGCCGGCGCGGCGACCGTCGTCGTCACGCGTGGCGAGCGGCCGGCGCTCGTGCTCGCGGGCGAGCACGCGTCGTGGCTGTCCGCGCCGGCCTTGACGCGCGGGCACCGGGAGGGGTGCGGCGATGCGATGCTCGGCGCGCTCGCGGCCGCGCTGGCCGCCGGCGAGCCGCTCGAGCAGGCCTTGATGCTCGGCGCGGCGGCGGGTGCCGCGAACTTCCTGCGCAACGGTCTCGGCAGCGCCTCGCGTCAGGTCGTCGAGCAGCTGCTCGAGCGCGTCACGCTGCGACCGCTCACGGACGCGGGCTGAGCGGCTCCTCGCAGACGATCGCGCGCGGCGCCAGCTCGACCGTCCACGCGAGCTGCTCCGGCGTGAGGACACTCGCCAGGCGGGCGAACGCCTGGCGCAGCGCGACCGGGCGCCCGACGTGCGAGCTGTGCGCATCGCTGCCGAGCACGTGCACGAGCCCATCGCGCGCGAGCTTCATCACGAGATCGTCCTCACCCGCCTCGGCGACGAACTGCGCCGTCCACTGGATCAGGCAGCCGCGCTCGGCGAGTCGCGTCAACCGCCCCTCGAAGCCGGTTGCGGCGTGGCGCTCGGGGTGCGCGATCACGCAGCGCAGCCCGCGCCGGCGGAGCTGCTCGACGAGCACGTCGAGCTCGTCGCCGAGCGGTCCGGGCGCCGGCTCCAGCAGCAGCCAGCCGCCGGCGCCGCCGAGCGCCGCCGCGTGCAGCTGGGAGTCCGACAGCCGCGGCGCCTCGGTCTGCGCCACCTCTGCGCCGGGCAGCACGCGGACGGCGATCCCGTCGGCGTCCAGCCGGCCCTGCAAGGCTGCGACCTGCGCCGCGATCTGCTCGACCACGACGTCGTGGTCGTGCCGTACGTGCGGCGTCGCGCAGACGCGCTCGATCCCGTCGCGCTCGGCTTCGCGCGCCATCGCGACGCTGTCGGTGAGATCGCGCGCGCCGTCGTCGAGCGCGGGGAGGATGTGGCAGTGGAGGTCGATCATCGGGTCGAGGTCGCCGTGCGCGTTCGATCTTGACGGCTGCGGGATTTCTACGGCAGGCCATCGGAAAGCTGCGGACGACGCCCGCCTACGCGCGAACGTAAGCTCCCGCTCATGGGATCACAGGAGACGCAATCAGGTTCAAGTGAGACGGCCGGGCACGGCGCGCCGTTCGCCGACGTGCTCTGCGCCGTCGACGGCACGCGCCGGAGCTACCTCGCCGTCGAGCAAGCCGCCGAGCTGGCCGCGCCGGCGGGAAAGCTGACGCTGCTCGCGGTGACGGCGGAGTCGGGCGCCGGCGCGTTTCGCTCGGCCGCGATCAGCGCCGGGCGCGTCGGCGGCGTGCTCGATCGCGCGAGCGAGATCGCGCGGAGCGCGGGCGTCGAGGCGAGCACGCTCGTCGAGCGCGAAGGACCGCCGGCGAAGACGATCGCTCGGCACGCGGCCGGTCGCGACCTGCTCGCGCTCGGCGCGCCGGCGACATCGTGGCTCGGGCGCGCGCTCGTGGGAGACGTCGCCTTCGAGCTGCTCGAAGCGTGCACGACGCCGATGCTGATGGCTCGCGCCGTGACCGGCGAGCGCCCATTCGCCGAGCGCATCGTGCTCGCAAGCGACGGACTCGAGGAGTCCGACCGGCTCGTCGAGCTCGCCGCGCAGATCGCGCGCTCGCACGACGGCGCGGTCAGCCTCGTGCACGCCGCCGCCGTGGATTCGCTGGCGCCGGAGCGTGTCGAGCGCGAGGCGAGCACGCTCGAGTCGATGCTCCCCGGGCGCAGCGAGCTGATCGTTCGTCAGGGCGGCGCGCGCGAGGCGATCGCCGAGGTCGCGCACTCGCTCGGCGCGACGCTCGTCGTGATGGGCAGCAAACGGCGCGACGGGCTGCGCGCGCTCGGCAGCGTCTCGCGCCGCGCCGTGCACGACCTGCACTGCTCGCTGCTGCTCGTGCCGCCGGTCGCCTAGCCTGCGCAGATGAGCTCCCGCCCGAGCGGCCCGAGCGCCCGCTCGGGCGCTGCTGTCGAGGCCGCGCTGCTCGCCGCGCTCGGCGTGACGGCGCCCGCCGGCGAGCGCGTGCAGCGCCACGAGACGCACGCGTCGTGGGTGCTCGTGCTCGGCGAGCGCGCGTACAAGGTCAAGAAGCCCGTCGCACTCGGCTTCCTCGACTACGGCACGCTCGCGCGCAGGCGCGCCGCGTGCCTGGAGGAGGTCCGCGTCAACGCGGCGCTCGCGCCCGGCGTGTACCTCGGCGTCAAAGCGCTCGTCCGTGACGATGGCGGTGACGGTGGCGGCGCGCGGCTCCTCGACGCCGACGCACCGGACGCGATCGAGTACGTCGTCGAGATGCGCGCGTTCGACGAGCGTGCGACGTTCTCGGGGTTGATCGACTCGGGCACGCTGCGCGGCGTCGACGTCGCCGACGCCGCTCGCCTGCTCGCCAACTTCCATCGGCACGCCGCCGTCGATCGGGCGTGGGGGCCGGAGCGCGTGCTCGAGCGCTGGCGGCGCAACCTCGAGGAGCTGCAGGCGATCGGCGCGCCCGCCGCCTGGCACGTCGACGTCGCCGACGGCTTCGTCGCGGCGTTCGTGCGTCGACACGAGGCCGAGCTGCGCGAGCGTGCGGCGCGCGGGCTCGCGCGCGACGGGCATGGCGACCTGCGCTGCGAGCACGTGCTGACGCGTCCCGTGCGGGTCGTCGACCGGATCGAGTTCGACGCGCGGCTGCGACGCGCCGACGTCGCCTGCGACCTCGCGTTCCTCGCGATGGACCTCGAGGCGCAGGGGCAGCCCTGGGCGGCGCGGGAGCTGTACGAGACCTACCGGCGGACCGGTCTCGATATCGGCGGCGAATCGCTGCGCGACTTCTACGCCGCGCACTGGGCGATCGTGCGCGCGAAGGTCGCGCTGATCGCCGGCGGCGAGCGCGAGCAGCAGGCGCGCGCCGAGCGGCTCGCGCACGCCGGGCGGATGTGGAGTCTCGCCGAGCGTCTCTGCTGGCGCGCGCGCCGGCCGCTTGCGATCGTCGTGTGCGGCCCGGCCGCGAGCGGCAAGTCGGTCCTCGCCGCGGAGCTCGCGCGCCGCTTCGACATGCCGGTGGTCTCCTCCGACGCCGTGCGCAAGCGGCTTGCCGGGATCGCGCCCGAGCGCCCGGCCGGCGCCGAGCACTACACGGACGCGTTCACGCGTGCGACGTACGAGCGGCTCGGCGGCGACGCGCTGCTCGAGCTCGAACGCAGCGGGAGGGCGCTGCTGGACGCGACCTTCCGCGCGCGCCGCGAGCGCGAGCCGTTGCTGAACGCGCTGCGCTACAGCGGGGCGCGTGTGCTGCTCGTGCGCTGCGAGGTCCCGCTGGCGGTCGCGCTGCAGCGGGCCGCGCGGCGCCTGCGCGAGCCCGGGCGCGTATCGGATGCGACGCCGGCGATCGTCGAGCAGCACTACCGCGACTTCGAGGAGCCCGGGCCGGGCGAGGCGGACGTGACGCTCAGGCTCGACACCACCGCGCCGGGCGATGCGCAGCTCGCCGAGCTCGCGCGCGCGGCAGATCGCGCGCTCGCCGGCGACGGGTAGCCGACGCTCGTCAGTAGTAACGCGCACGCGCAGGGCGGAGACCCCCTGATGATCTCCCGAGTACGTCGGCTTAGCGTCGTTGGCAGCCCATTCCCACCGACGCGACGACTGGAGATACACGCGATGGCAACTGTCGAGAAGCCCACGACGTTCGAGGCGCCCGGCCGGCCGGGCAGCCCGGTTGAGGTCAAAGACCGCTACGAGAACTTCATCGGTGGCCACTGGGTCGCCCCGATCGACGGCGAGTACCGCGAGAACCTGACGCCGGCGACCGGCGAGCCGATCTGCGAGGTCGCGCACTCGGGCGCCGCAGGACATCGAGCTCGCGCTCGACGCCGCGCACGCCGCGAAGGATGCCTGGGGCGAGGCGTCGACGCACCGAACGCTCGAAGGTCCTGAACGCGGTCGCCGACGCGATCGAGGAGAACCTCGAGATGCTGGCCGTCGCCGAGAGCTGGGAGAACGGCAAGCCGGTGCGCGAGACGCTCGCCGCAGACATCCCGCTCGCGGCCGACCACTTCCGCTACTTCGCCGACGTGATCCGCGGCGAGGAGGGACGCGATCTCGGAGATCGACAAGGACACGGTCGCCTACCACTTCTCCGAGCCGCTCGGCGTCGTCGGACAGATCATCCCGTTCAACTTCCCGCTGCTGATGGCCGCGTGGAAGATCGCGCCGGCGCTCGCCGCGGGCAACTGCACGGTCGTCAAGCCGGCGAGCCCGACGCCGTGGTCGATCCTCAAGTTCGCGGAGCTGATCGAGGACATCGTGCCGCCGGGCGTGCTGAACATCGTCAACGGGCCGGGCGCCGAGACGGGCAAGGCGCTGGCGTCGAACAAGCGGATCGCGAAGATCGCGTTCACCGGCGAGACGGTCACGGGCCGGCTGATCATGCAGTACGCCGCGCAGAACATCATCCCGTCGACGACCGAGCTCGGCGGCAAGTCGCCGAACATCTTCTTCGAGGATATCCTCGACGCCGACGACGAGTTCTTCGACAAGGCGATCGAGGGGCTCGTGCTGTACGCGTTCAACAAGGGCGAGGTCTGCACGTGCCCGTCGCGCGCGCTGATCCAGGAGTCGATCTACGACGAGTTCATGGCTCGCTGCCTGCAGCGGATCGCGCGCGATCCGCCAGGGCAACCCGCTCGACCAGGAGACGCAGATCGGCCCGCAGGTCTCGCGCGCGCAGCTCGAGAAGGTCGAGAGCTACGTCCAGATCGGGCGCGACGAGGGCGCCGAGCTGCTGATCGGCGGCGAGCGCAACGTGCTCGGCGGTGAGCTCGCCGGCGGCTTCTACTACGAGCCGACGGTGTTCAAGGGCAGCAACGACATGCGGATCTTCCAGGAGGAGATCTTCGGGCCCGTGCTCGCGGTGACGACGTTCAAGGACGAGCGCGAGGCGCTGCAGATCGCCAACGACACGCTCTACGGCCTCGGCGCCGGCGTCTGGACGCGCGACGGCTCGCGCGCCTTTCGCATGGGCCGCGCGATCAAGGCAGGCCGCGTGTGGACCAACTGCTACCACCTCTACCCGGCGCACGCCGCGTTCGGCGGCTACAAGGTCTCGGGCGTCGGCCGCGAGAACCACAAGATGATGCTCGACCACTACTCGCAGACGAAGTGCCTGCTGGTCAGCTACGACAAGAACGCGCTCGGCTTCTTCTAGGCCCGGGAGCTTCCTGGAACCCCGAGCAGTAGCGAACGCCCCGTCATCGCGATGGGGCGTTCGACTGCGAGGAGGTCGAGCACGGTCGGCGCGACGTCGGCGAGCGTGCCGCGCGGGCGCAGGGCGATCCCCTCGGCGGTGACGATCAGCGGCACCGGGTCGAGCGTGTGCGCCGTGCTCGGCGCGCCGTCGGCCGTCAGCATCTGCTCGGCGTTGCCGTGGTCGGCGGTGATCACGCAGACGCCGCCGTGCGCCGCGAGCGCCTCGACGATCCGCCCGACACACTCGTCGGCTGTCTCGACCGCGAGCACGGTCGCGCCGATCACGCCGGTGTGGCCGACCATGTCGGCGTTCGCGAAGTTGACGACGGCGAACTCCGGAAGATCCTCGTCGAACGCCGCGACGAACGCGTCGGCGATCTCGCGCGCGCTCATCTGCGGCTTGCGGTCGTACGTCGGCACGTCGCGCTGCGAGGCGACGAGCACGCGCCGTTCGCCGGGCAGCGGCTGCTCGACGCCGCCGTTGAAGAAGTACGTCACGTGCGCGTACTTCTCGGTCTCGGCGACGTGCAGCTGGCGCAGCCCGGCGCGCGCGATCGCGGCCGCGAGCGTGTCGGCCGGCGGCGTCGAGGCGAACGCCGTCGGGTACGGCCAGCCTTCGCGGTAGGGCGTCAGCGTCGCGAGCTTCGCGACCGGCTCCGCGCCGCCGCGCCCGCGCCAGCCGGGCAGCTCGCCGCGGTCGGCTTCGAGCTCGGGCTCGGCCAGCGCGCGGACGAGCTCGCGCATCCGGTCGGGCCTGAAGTTCGTGCACAGCACGCTGTCGCCGGGTCGGATGCGGCCCTCACCGCCGACGCGCGTCGGCGCGATGAACTCGTCGGTCTCGCCGCGCTCGTATGCAGCGCGCGCGGCCGCCGGCGCGTCGGGCGCGTCGTGCTCGGCGCGGCCGTGCACGAGCAGGTCGTAGGCGAGCTGCGTGCGCTCCCAGCGGTTGTCGCGGTCCATTGCGAAGTAGCGCCCGACGACGCTCGCGATCCTGCCCGTGCCGTGCTCGCGGCACCACCCTTCGATCGTCTCGAGATAGCGCACGCCCGCGGTCGGCGAGGTGTCGCGCCCGTCGGTGATGCAGTGCAGCACGAGCTCCTCCGTGCCGAGCTCGGCGGCGAGCGCGATCAGCGCGCGCGTGTGCTCGTAGTGCGAGTGCACGCCGCCGTCGGAGGCGAGCCCGATCAGGTGCACGCGCGGCGCGGCCGTCAGCGCCTCGCGCAGGACCTCGTTGCGCGCGAACCCGCCGTGCGCGGCGGCCTCGTCGACGAGCGTCAGCGGCTGCGGCACGATCGCGCCGGCGCCGAGCGTCAGGTGACCGACCTCGGAGTTGCCCATCTGCCCCTCGGGCAGGCCGACGCTCGGGCCCGACGCGCCGAGCTCCGCATGCGGGAAGCGTTCCCCGAGCCGGTCGAGCACCGGCGTGGCGGCGAGCGAGATCGCGTTGCCCGCGCCGGGCTCGGCGAGGCCCCAGCCGTCGAGCACGATCAGGCAGACGTGCCCGGCTCTCGCGGCGGCGCGCTCCGGCGGGTCGTCGCTCACCTGGCGCGCCGGCCTCAGGCGTGCGCGCTCGCGCTCGCCGGCTCGTCCGTGCGCTCGCTGCCGGAGTCCTGCCCGGTGCGGAGCGCCTCGAGCGCCGGCAGGCGCGCACCCTGCAGCAGCGCGAGCGTCGCGCCGCCGCCGGTCGAGATGTGGTCGATCTCGCCGTCGAGGCCGAACTGCTCGACGGCCGCGACCGTCTCGCCGCCGCCGACGACGCTCGTGCCGCGCGCTCGCGCGATCGCCTCGGCGACGACGTGCGTGCCGTGTGCGAACGGCTCGCACTCGAACACGCCCATCGGCCCGTTCCAGAAGATCGTCCCGGCGCTCGCGATCACGCCGGCGTAGCGTGCGGCCGTGTCCGGGCCGATGTCGCGGCCGAGCATCCCGGCGGGGACGTCGGGTGGCGCGACGACCGCCGAGGCGGCGCCGGCTTCGGCGCGCTCGGCGACGACGAGGTCGCTCGGCAGCTGCAGCTCGCGATTGTCGGACGCGGCCCGACGCAGGGCGCCGCGCGCCGCGTCGAGGTCCTCGTCCGAGCACGGCGAGGAGCCGATCGCGTGGCGCTGGGCGGCGAGGAACGGGAAGCTCATCGCGCCGCCGATCAGGACCGCGTCGGCGACCTCGAGGAAGCGCTCGACGAGCTTGACCTTGTCGGAGACCTTCGCTCCGCCGAGCACCGCGACGAGCGGTCGCGCGGGGTTCTCGATCACCGCGCTGAGCGTGCTCACCTCGCGCTCCATCAGCAGGCCGGCGGCGCTCGGCAGCAGCCGCGCGACGCCCTCGGTGCTCGCGTGAGCGCGGTGCGCGGTGCCGAACGCGTCGTTGACGTAGGCGTCGGCGAGGTCGGCGAGCGCGAGCGCGAGCTCGGGGTCGTTCTTCGTCTCGCCCGGCTCGAAGCGCACATTCTCGAGCAGCAGCACCTCGCCGGGGCGCAGCCGCCGGCTCAACGCGCGCACGTCGTTGCCGACGACGGCCGGCGCGAGGCTGACGCCGCCTCCGAGCAGCTCGTTCAGGCGCTCGGCGACCGGACGCATCGAGAGCGCCTCCTCGACACCGTGCGGGCGGCCGAGATGCGAGACGAGCACGATCCGCGCATGGCGGCGTCGCAGCTCCTCGATCGTCGCGAGCGCCGCGCGAATGCGTGCGTCGTCGGCGACGGCGATCTCCTCGCCGTCGCGTCGCAGCGGGACGTTGAGGTCGGCGCGCAGCAGCACGCGGCGGTGGGCGACGTCGAGGTCGGCGAGTTTGCGCAGCACGATCATCGACGAGCACGTTACGGGCGCCGCGCCTGTGCGCCATCCCGCGCCGACCGCAGGCGCGCTAGGTAGTTATCCGCCGCCCGGCGGATGCGGGCAACGACCGAGCCGCGCCTCGGGGCAGCACGGATGCGCGGCCGGCCGGCGTCGTGGTGGAGTCCGATCATGGCCGACCAGGATGTCGACGCCGTCGTACCCGGTGCCCTGAGCGCATCGCAGGAGGCGGTCGCGATGACGAGGGCGCTTGCCGCGCGGCACGGCCCGCTCGCGTTCTTCCAGTCGGGCGGCTGCTGCGACGGCACGTCGCCGATCTGCCTGCGCGACGGCGAGCTGCCGCCGGGCGGCAACGACGTGCTGCTGGGAGCGATCGCCGGCGCGCCGTTCTACGTCGACCGCGAGCAGTACGAGCGCTGGGGACGTCCGCTGCTGCACATCGCGACGACCGCCGGACCGGCCGAGGGCTTCTCGCTGTCGCTGCCCGACGCGCACTTCGTCACGCGCACGCCGGCCGCGCCGAGGGGCGGGGCCGATCAGTGCTGACCCGCACGCTGATCGCGTCGTTTACACGGAGGTCACACGCTCGCGCCGGCTCTAGCTTGCGAGCATGAACGTAGAACTGCACGCGGTTCCGTCGCTCACCGAGGGCCCGGCCGAGGGGCCTGGCAAGAGCACACCGGGCAAGAGCACCGTCAGCGTCTTGATCGCCGACGACCACGCGCTGATGCGCCGCAGCCTGCGCGCGCTGCTCGAGCGCGAGCCGGATCTCGCCGTCGTCGCCGAGGCCGAGGATCTGGCCGGCGCGGTCGAGCGCGTGCGCGAGCTCAAGCCCGACGTGCTCGTGCTCGACCTGCGCCTGCACAACGGGTCGAGTATCCAGGCGGTCCGCGACCTGCGCGAGGGCGCGCCGCATACGCGCGTCGTGATCGTCACGGCCGAAGACAACCCGCTGTACGCCGAGCACGCGCTCGCGGCCGGCGCGCTCGGGTTCGTGCGCAAGGAGCACGCCGACGTCGAGCTGCCGGAGGCCGTCCGCGCCGCCATGCGCGACGAGCGCTACGTCAGCCCACACGCCGAGGCGAAGCTCGCGTCCTATCGTGCGATCCACGTCGACGACACGCTGACGTCGCGCGAGCTCGAGGTGCTGCGACTGATCGCGCTGGGCCACACGAGCGTCGAAGTCGCGCGGATCCTCGAGATCTCGCCGCGGACGGTCGAGTCCCACCGCGCGCGCGTGCACTCCAAGCTCGGCCTCTCCACACGCGCCGAGCTCGTGCGCTACGCGCTGCGGCGCGGTCTGCTCGGCGTTTGAACAATTCGCGCTGCGACCGCCGCGAAGTGCTTGAATGGATCGTCAAGCGCCGGGAAACGCCTACGAGCGGAATGGCGTGGGCCCCGGGGCTACAGGGGTCTGAACACAGCCGATGGAACGATCGACGCAGGGAATCCTCGAAGTCGCTCGCAGCGTGCTGTCCGAGCTCGAGCTCGACGTCGTGCTCGATCGCGTCCTGCGTGCCGCGCAGGAGCTGACGAGCGCGCGCTACGCGGCGCTCGGCGTGCTCAACGACACGCGGACGGAGCTCGCGCGGTTCCTCACGCGCGGGATCGACGAAGCGGCGCGCTCGCTGATCGGCAACCTGCCGCGCGGTCGCGGCGTGCTCGGCGCGCTGATCGAGGAGCCGGCGGCGCTGCGGATCGACGACGTCAGCCGCCACCCGCGCTCCTACGGCTTCCCGCCGGGGCACCCGCCGATGGGCTCGTTCCTCGGCGTCCCGATCGTGATCGACGGCCTGCCGTTCGGCAACCTCTACCTGACCGAGAAGGAGGGCGGCGAGCAGTTCAGCGAGGACGACGAGCAGGCGCTCGGCGTGCTCGCGGACTTCGCCGCCGTCGCGATCGACCACGCGCGCCGCTACACCGGCGCGCGCGAGCACCGCGACGAGCTGCAGCGGACGGTCGACGCGCTCGAGGCGACGACGCAGATCGCGCGCGCCGTCGGCGGCGAGACCGATCCGGAGGTCGTGCTCGAACTGGTCGCCAAGCGCGGCCGTGCGCTCGTCTCGGCGCGAACGCTGCTGATCGAGCTCGAGCGCGGCGCTGAGCTGGAAGTCGCGGCCGGCGCCGGCGAGCTGCCGCCGGGGCTCGTCGGCCAGCGCGTCGCGCTCGCCGACACGGTCGCGGCGCACACGATGCGAACGAACCGTGTGCAGCGGCTCGACGAAGAGCTCAACCGTGCGCGCTTCGACGAGCACGGGCTCGGTCGGCTCGGGCTCGACGCGAGCGGCGGCATCGTCGTGCCGTTGATCTTCCGCGGGCGCAGCCACGGAGTGCTCGTCGCGCTCGATCGGCTCGTCGACGGGCCGAGCTTCTCGGCCGAGGACGTGCGGCTGCTCGAGTCGTTCGCGTCGAGCGCCGCGACGGCGGTCGCGACGGCCGAGTCGGTCGCCGCCGAGCGCCAGCGCCACCGGCTCGCGGCGGCCGAGGGCGAGCGCCAGCGCTGGGCGCGCGAGCTGCACGACGAGACGCTGCAGAGCCTCTCGGCGCTGCGCTTCGGGCTCTCGGCGGCGCGGCGCTCGGACGCCGACGAGGGGCTCCGCGAGGCGGTCGGGCAGGCCGTCGAGCAGATCGAGGAGACAATTGCGAACCTGCGCGCGCTGATCAGCGACCTGCGCCCGGCGGCGCTCGACGAGCTCGGCCTGAGGGCGGCGCTCGAAGCGCTCGCCGAGCGCAGCGGCGAACGGCACGGGGTCGAGGTCGACCTCAGCGTCGAGCTCGCCTTCGAGCAGGGCGCGCAGCCGACGCGGCTCGGGATCGAGCTCGAGACGGCGCTCTACCGGATCGTGCAGGAGGCGCTGACGAACGCGAGCAAGCACGGGCAGGCCGACCGCGCGGTCGTCGAGGTCCACGAGGACGCGTCGTGCGTGCGCGTGCTCGTGCGCGACAACGGCAAGGGGTTCGACGCGCGCTCGAAAGGGACGGGCTTCGGCCTGCTCGGGATGCGCGAGCGCGCATCGCTGCTCGGCGGCGAGCTGCAGATCGAGTCACCGAGCGCCGGCGGCACGGAGCTGCGGGCGCGGATTCCGGCGCACCGCGGCGACGCGGTCGGCACGTCTGACGTCGCGCTCTCGCAGGGCGCCGGCTAGCGCTGCGAGCTCATTCGACGGGGACATCGCCGGCGTTGCGCGCGCGGGTGAAGCAGATCCCGTGAAAGCGCGGTCCGTCGCCGAGCGGGTCGGCCGCGGCGGCGCGCGAGGTGTGCAGCGCCTCGCCGTCGACGATCACGACGAGCGGCTCGTAGACGCCGATCACCTCCCCGCAATGATCGCAGCGAACCTCGTTGTTCATCTCGTGCACGGTATGAGTCCGGCGCGAGCGCGCCGACCGGGGAAAGTCGCTGATTCGATTGCGGAAAAGAACGGAGGCGCTGCGGTTGTTCACGGGCGTTGCGGGGCGGGCGCGGGGCCGTTCGCGCTCGACGCGCCCTCGCCCGCGGGAAAGCGCTCGCGCGCGAGCCGCCATGCGGCGGTCGGGAACTCGATCGACTCGATGCCCGCGCGCCACGCGACGCGCGCGTCGAAGCCGTCGCGGAAGACGTCGAGCATCGCGCTGTTTTCGGGCAGCACCTCGGCGACGAGGCGTGCGATCCCGCGCCGTTCGGCAAGCTCGGCGAGGCGCTCGATCAGGATCGTCCCGAGGCCCTGCCCGTGCAGCGCGTCGGCGACCTCGACGGCGACTTCGGCGCGCTCGTCGTCGAGCTTGATGCAGAGCGCGTGACCGACGATCGCGCCGTCGGCGTCGAGCGCGAGCAGGCCGAAGCGATCGGGCCCGGGCGCGGCCGTCAGGTGCGCGGCGCGCTCGATGTCGACGGCGCCGCTGAAGAAGCGCAGGCGCCGCGCCTCGAGGCAGAGCGCGTCGAGGAACGCGCGCAGCGCCGCCTCGTCGCCGGCGCGCGAGAGCCGCAGCGTCACGCGCGAGCCGTCGCGCAGCGTCGCCGGCAATGCCTCGCCGGCGTCATCGAGCTCGATCGCAACCTGTGCGCCCGTCATCGACTCGACGTTACGGGCGGGCGCGACGCGCGCCATCGTGTGTTCGCCGCAACGGCGCCCCGTGAAGTCCCGCAGCGGACCGCGCCGGCGGCCTCTGCGGCGAGGCGCGTCAGCGGCGTTCGAGCGGCACGATCGGCGCCGGGCGCTCGGCGCCGAGCCCGTTGATCGCGCGCACGGCGCCGACGACGTCGCCGGAGTCGTAGAAGTCGGTCAGGATCAGGTTCGGGATGTGATGGCGTTCGGCCTCGCACCGGCGCGCGCGCTTGACGATGAACGCGCTCTGCGTGAGCGGCACGTTGGGGCTGTGCCGCGGTGGGAAGACGTCGGCCCAGTCGTTCATCATCAGCAGCGGGCTGCTCGGCGTGCCGCGGTTGGGCTTGCAGGTGAACTGACCCGGCTTGACGGCGCCGAGCGGCGTGTCCTGGATGAAGCCGCCGAACCCGTACATGTTCCACGGGTGGCGCCCGCTGACGGGCTCCTGCGTGAAGATCAGCACGTTGTGCTGCGAGCGCACGAGCTGGCCGAGCGTCGGCATCTGCTGTCCCGGGCGCAGCACGGCGAGGTGCGAGTAGAGGCCGGTCCTCTTGAAGAGCGCTTCGAGTTCGTCTTCGGAGACGTAGTCCTCGTCGAAGAAGATCAGCACCGTGCCGGGGTTCTGACGCAGGAAGCGGACGACGGTCTCGAAGAACGTCGTCGCGTTCGTCGCGCCGAGCTCGCAGAGCGTGTGGCAGAGCCAGATTTCGCGCCTGCCCTTCGCCCTGCCGAAGCCGACGGCGCCGGTGAAGCGCTGCAGCGCGTCGCGCGCTTCGCTCGTCAGCTTCTCGGAGACGCGGTTGACCTTTTCGCCGGACGCCGCGATGTCGGTGCGCACGTCGCCGGGCCGCCCGACGCCGTAGTGCGTGGAGATCTTGAACGCGCGGATGCCGTCGTCGAGCTGGCGCGCGATGCCGTGGCTCTGGTTGGCGATGAACCAGCCGGGCAGGTCGGCGGCGGACATCGCGTTGTGCGTGCCGGCGAACGCGACTTCGTCGATCCGCCGCGAGCAGAGCTGCGCGTAGCCGTTGCACGTGCCGTTCGCGGCGGCGAGCGGCGCACGCGGCGCGGCGCCGTCGGTGTTGCCGGCGCGCGCGAGCGCGATCGCGACGCCGCCGGTCAGCAGAGCGAGGCAGGCGGCCGCGCTCACGAGCCCGGCGCGGCTGCGCGAGAGCGAGAAGCGCTCGCCTTCGGGTGCGGCGCCGACCGCGGTCAGCGTCTCGCCGGCGCCGAGGTAGAAGACGAGCACGCCGGCGATCGTCGCGAGCACGTCGAGCGCGGCGAGCGGGTCGGCTGCCAGGAGCACGCCGAACGCGAGCACGAGTACGCCGCGCGCGAGCCGGCCGCGTGCGCCGCGCGGCGTCAGCATGCGCGCGCGCAGCCGCTGCAGGCCGGCGCCGGCGGTGTACGGGCGCAGCACGCTCGCCGACGCGCAGGCGACGATCGCGGCGCCGATCGCGACGCCGAAGGCCCAGCGCGAGAGGTCGCCGACGTAGCCTTCCCACAGCACACCGGCCGCTTCGCGGACGTCGAGGTTGCTCAGCTCGTCGCTGCCGAAGACGTTGACGAGCAGGCTGTGACGGATCAGCAGCAGGTCGAAGAACACGGCGGCGGCGACGACGGCGAGCGCGCCAAAGCAGCGCGTGACGGCGACGCGCCGCCGCGGGGCGATCGCGATCGCAAGCGCGATCAGCGCGAGGCCGAGCAGCGGCAGAACGAGGCCGAGCAGGCGGACTTTGTCGGCGACGCGCAGCGTCTTGACGGCGAAGCTCTGCTTGCGCAGGTCGAGCAGCTTCGCGTCGACCTTCTGCGGGATCTTGCTCGCGATGCTCGGCGCGAGCGTGCGCAGCGCCGAGAGCACGACGGTGCCGGCGTCGGCGATGCTGAACGCGACGTTGCCGCCGCGGTCGAACAGCAGGCGATGACCCTGCTCGGCGGCGAGCCGCGCGAGGCTGCGGAACTGCGGCGTCGCGATGACGGCTTCGACGACGGCGTTGATCAGCGGGCGCGCGGCGATCAGGTCGGTCGAGCTCTGGTCGATGACCTGCACGACGATCTCGCGCGCGATCACGCGGCGGACGGGCTCGTGGCCGAGCGTCGCGACCGTGCGATCGGCGAACGCGCGCGGGTCGAGGATCTCGGCGCGCACGTAGAGGCAGGCGCCGCCGATCGCCAGCGCCAGCGCGGCGAGCACGGCGAGCAGGACGCTCAGCGTCGAGCGCGCACGCGGCGAGCGGCGCGCAGCCGGTGATCGCGCGACAGACGCCGACACGCGCCGATCCTACAGCCGGCGCACCCGTTCGCAGAGTCGAAAGAGCACGCTCACGCGCGCTCGCGCAGCGCCGAGAGCTCGCCGGGCGGCGTGCCGGGCAGCAGCCATCCGCGGTCGAGTATGCGCACGAGGTCGTTGCGGCGCAGCTCGCCGAGGGCGGCGCTGACGGTGGGGCGGCGCGCGGCGAGCAGCTCGGCGAGTACGTCGTGCGTCAGCCTGCTCGGGACGAGCACGCCGTCGGCGCGCACGACGCCCCAGCGGTCGGCGAGGTGCCACAGCAGCATCAGCACGCGCGTCTCGACGCGCGGCTGCTGCACGATCGCCATGATCACCGCGAGCTGGCGAGCGCGCCGGAGCATGCGAGCGAGCAGGCGTCCGTGCAGCTCCGGATAGGGAGCCGCGCGCCGCGCGAACTCGAGGTCGAGGACGGCGATGCTCGTCGGCGCGAGCACGCGCCAGCCGGAGCTACGCGTCAGCGACGCCGACGCATCCTCGTGTTGCCACGGTCGCAGCAGGTCGCCGCCGGACAGCAGCTCGCCGCCGAAGCGGCCGTCGAGGCCGACGCGGCGCAGCAGCAGTCCGTCGAGGACGAGCAGGCCGAGGCCGTCGCGCACCTCGAGCGGCCACTCGCGCGCCTGCCAGCGACCGACCGGCAACTCGACGCCGTTCGCGCGCACCTCGCGGCGTGCGCGCGCGAGGCGCTCGCCGGCCAGCCCCTCGGCGAGCTCGGCGTCGCGCTCGAGCACTTTGACGACGCGGCGTGACACGCGTGCTACGAAAGCACGCCTGCCTCGGCGTGCGTCGGCTCGCCGTCGCGATGCTCGGCGGCGCCGAGCGGCGGACTGCCGTCGGAGTCGTCGTCGTCGGGCAGGCCGCCGCCGTCGTTCGCGAGCGCGGGCGCGCCGAGCACGATGCCGCGGCGGCGCAGCTTGAGGCTGTAGATCGTCTCGTGCGTGATCGCGTTTGCGAGCGTCGTCGCGACGACGACGGCGACCATCAGCGGCAGGATCACGGTGTAGTCGCCGGTCAGCTCGAAGATCACGAGCACCGCGGTGATCGGCGCGCGCGCGGCGGCAGCGAACACGGCGCCCATGCCGACGAGCCCGTACGCGCCGGCGGCGACGGCGAGACCGGGGAGCAGGCTGTGCGCGACGGCGCCGTAGGCCGATCCGAGTGTGGCGCCGATGAACAGCGACGGCGCGAACACGCCGCCGGAGCCGCCGATCGACATCGTCAGGCTCGTCGCGAGGATCTTCGCGACCATCAGCGCGAGCAGCGCGAGGATCACGTAGTGGCCGGCGATCGCGTCCTGCAGCACGGGGTAGCCGACGCCGTACATCTGCGGAACGGCGAGCAGCAGCAGACCGAGCAGCACGCCGCCGGCCGCCGGACGCCATGCCTCCGGGCGGCCGTGCCAGAGCCGGTCTGCGAGGTCCTCAGCGCCGTACAGCACGCGCGTGAACGCGAGCCCGACGACGCTCGCGAGCGCGCCGAGGCCGGCGTAGAGGACGAGCTCGAGCGGCGAGCCGAAGTGGAACTGCGGCAGCGAGAGGAACGCGTGCGCGCCGAACACGGCACGCCCGATCGCATCGGCGGCGACCGAGCTGAGCACGACGAGGCCGAACGCGCGCGTCTGGAAGTCGCGCAGGATCAGCTCGAGCGCGAAGAACACGCCGGCGATCGGCGCGTTGAACGTCGCCGAGATCCCGCCGGCGGCGCCGCACGCGACGAGCAGGCGCAACTGCGCGGCCGACAGGCCGAGCGACTGTCCGGTGAGCGAGCCGAGCGCCGAGCCGATCTGCACGATCGGCCCCTCACGACCGACCGAGCCGCCCGAGCCGATGCAGATCGCCGACGCAAGCGACTTGACGATCGGCACCTGCGCGCGCATGCGCCCGCCGAGGCGGTCGACGGCGTACATCACCTCGGGTACGCCGTGACCACGTGCCTCGGGCGCGAAGCGGCTGACGAGCGGTCCGTAGACGAGGCCGCCGACGATCGGCGCGAGCACGACGAACCAGATGCCGAGCCCCGGAAGCCACGCGTCGGGCGCGTGTCCGGCGGCGCTGTAGTCGCGGTGGCCGCTGAAGACGTACGTCAGCGCGAGGATCATGTAGCGGAACGCGACCGCGCCGCCGCCCGCGCCGACGCCGACGAGGAGCGCGATCGCGATCGCGCCGCTCTCACCACGCGTCACCGCACGGCGCGCGGCGGCGGTTGCGTGGCGAGCGGCGTGCATGCCTGATTGTTCGCCGCGCGCGCGGGCGGCGCCCGCGCGGATGTCAGCGTTCTGACGAACGCGATGCCGCGCCGGTCGTCGGCCGGGGGCGCGCTTGCAGAGTACAGTCGTGCGATGGCCTCGAAGCCCGGCACGCGCCCGGCGGCGCCGCGGCCGTCGTATGCCGAGCGCGGCGCGCGTGGGAAGCGGGCGCGCAGGCTCGCGCCGCGCTCGAGCCACGCGGCGTTCGCGCCCGGCGCGGACCGTGCCGATCCGATCGCGCTGCTCGAGCAGCAGGCGGCGACGCGCGTGCCGGAGCTCGTGCCGATCCGCTACGGGCGGATGCTCGTCTCGCCGTTCGCGTTCTTCCGCGGCGCGGCGCTCGTGATGGCGAGCGACCTCGCGCCGACGCCGCGCTCGGGCCTGCAGGCGCAGTGCTGCGGCGACGCGCACCTGTCGAACTTCGGCGTCTTCGCCTCGCCCGAGCGGACGCTCGTGTTCGACGTAAACGACTTCGACGAGACGCTGCCGGGGCCGTGGGAGTGGGACGTCAAGCGGCTCGCCGCGAGCCTCGCGATCGCGGCGCGCGAGAACGGCTTCGCGCGCTCAGAGCAGGAGGCGATCGTGTTCGACGCGGGCGCGCAGTACCGCGCGGGGATGCGCGAACTGGCGCAGATGAGCAACCTCGACGTGTGGTACGCGCGCCTGGACATCGAGAGCACGCTCGAGCGCTACGCGACGCAGCTGAAGCCGCGCGCGCTGCGGCGCACCGAGCGCAACCTCGCGAAGGCGCGCACGCGCGACAACGTCTCGGCGTTCTCGAAGCTCGCGCGCGAGGTCGATGGCGAGGTGCGGATCGTCGCCGAGCCGCCGCTGATCGTGCCGATCTCAGAGCTCGCTCAGGACGAAGCGCGCGACGAGCTGTTCGACTGGCTGCGTGGCCTCTTGACGGTATACGGCGAGACGCTCGAGCACGACCGCCGCGTGCTGCTCGAGCAGTTCGAGCTGACCGACTTCGCGCAGAAGGTCGTCGGCGTCGGCAGCGTCGGCACGCGCGCGTGGATCGCGCTGCTGCTCGGCGGCGACGGGCACGAGCCGCTGTTCCTGCAGGTCAAGGAAGCGCAGGCGTCGGTGCTCGAGCGCTTCCTCGCGCCGAGCGCGTTCGCGAACGCCGGCCATCGCGTCGTCGCCGGCCAGCGCCTGATGCAGGCGAGCAGCGACATCTTCCTCGGCTGGCTGCGCGTCGAGGGCAGCGACGGGGAGCCGGCGCGCGACTTCTACTGCCGCCAGCTGCGCGACTGGAAGGGCTCGGCAGAAATCGAACGGATGCGTCCCGACGGGATGGCCGCGTACGGGCGTCTGTGCGCGTGGACGCTCGCGCGCGCACACGCACGCAGCGGCGATCGCATCGCGATCGCCGCCTACCTCGGGCGCGGCGAGGCGTTCGAGCGCGCGATCGTCGGCTTCGCGCAGGCGTACGCCGAGCAGAACGAGCGCGACTACGAGGCGCTCGTCGCCGCCGTCGACTCCGGTCGGATCGTCGCCGAGACCGGCCGGTGACGTGAGCGGCACCCCTTGCTCGCCGTCGAGGGATGTCGTCTTCCGATCTTGAAAATGAAGATGACTGGTTCAGTGGGCTTTACTTCGCGCGAGCACGCTCTACGCTCGTGGGGCGATGCTGTTCAAGCAGATCACGCACGACGACCTCGGCTGCGCGTCGTATCTGATCGGCGATGAGCATGCCGGCGTAGCGGCCGTCGTCGATCCGCGCTTCGAGATCGACGAGTACCTCGAGCTCGCGCGCTACCGCGGCGTCGCGATCGAGCACGTGCTCGAGACGCACAACCACGCCGACCACGTCTCCGGCCACGGCCGGCTCGTCGCGGCGACCGGCGCGCGGATCCACGTGCACCGGCTCGCCGACCCGTCCTACGACGCCGAGCGCTTCGACGACGGCTGGGAGCTGCGCCTCGGCGCGCTGCTCGTGCGCGCCGTGCACACGCCCGGACACCGCCCCGAGCACACGGCGTTCGTCCTGATCGACACGGCGCGCGGCGACGATCCGTGGGCGGTCCTGAGCGGCGACAGCCTGTTCGTCGGCGACGTCGCGCGCACCGACCTCGCGATCGAGCCCGGCGAGGGCGCGCGCCAGATCTTCCGCTCGGTGCGCGAGCGCCTCTTGACGCTGCCCGACGACTGCGAGCTCTGGCCGGCGCACCTCGGCGGCTCGATGTGCGGCGGGCCGGGCATCGACATGAAGATCTGCTCGACGGTCGGCTTCGAGAAGGAGCACAACCCGACGCTCGCGATCGACGACGAGGACGCGTTCGTCGCGCAGGCGCTCGCCAAGCTCGGGCCGCAGCCGCCGAACTTCGAGAAGATCGTCGCGCTCAACCGCGGCGCGCTGCAGACGAGCGGCGTCGAGGCGCCGGCGCTCTACCCGCACCAGGTGCTGCTCAAGCGCGACGAGGGCGCGATGCTCGTCGACGTGCGCACCGACCTGCAGTTCGACGACGTGCACATCGCCGGCTCGATCTGCATCCCGTCGTTCAGCTCCGGCTTCGGCTCGAAGCTCGCGTGGCTCGCCGATCACGAGCGCGAGATCGTCTTCATCGGGCGCGACGACGCCGACGGACGCCGCGCGGCGCAGCTCGCGCTGTCGGTCGGCGTGCGCAACGTCGCCGGCCTGCTCGCCGGTGGCATGACGAACTGGCGCCAGGAACGGCAGCCGACGGCGCAGACCGAGCGGCTCGCGGCCGACGCGCTCGCCGTCAGGCTCGCCGCCGAGCCCGCCGGCGAGCACGAGCTGCAGCTGCTCGACGTGCGCGAGCGCAGCGAGTTCGACGCCGGGCACGTGCGCGGCTCGATCTCGACGCCGTGGCACGACATCGACGCGATCCCCGACGGCCTCGACCCGGCGCGGCCGATCGCGACGATCTGCGCGCTCGGCGTGCGCGCGGCGACGGCCGCGAGCCTGTTGAAGCTGTACGGCGCCGAGCGCGTCGTGCACGTCGTCGATGGCGGCGTGCCGCGTCTGCGCGAGCGCGGCGTGCCGCTCGAGGCGAGCGCCGCCGCCGCGCCTGTGCCGTCGGCCTAGCGGCGCCTGCGCCCGCTGCGCGCCGCGCGGCCGGCGCCGCGGCGGGTCCGTCGTGAACCGCGCGCCTACTGCGGTAAAGCCCGCGGGTCGCTACGCCGCTTTGCGGATGAGCGAACGCCGCGTGCGGCGGACACTGGCTCCAATGCAAAGCTCGACCAGGAGGCAGTGATGAGGAAGGCAATGGAGTTCGGCGGCATCTTCGCGGCAATCGTGCTGATCGCGATCGGCATCGCTTCGATCGTCGTCGGCGCGAGCGGCCAGGGCACGATCAAGGACAATCTGCGCGAACAGAAAATCACCGGCACCCCCGACATGACGCCTGCGGCGATCACGGCCGAGGCGAAGAAGTCCGGGCTGAACGTCTCGACGCTCTCGATCCCGTCGTGCTCGGTCGCCGGCAAGGTCGTCGAAAGCCCGACGAACGCGCGCTGCTTCGCGCAGTACATGACGATCCACGCGCTCGAGGCGACCGGCGGGCAGTACTACTCGCAGATGCCGCGCTACGCGAGCGCCGACGGCAACGGCACGAACGTCGAATCGGCGGCGCTCAAGACCGCGAAGGGCACGCCGGCCGAAAACCCCGCGCGCAACGTCTGGGTCGAGGAGACGGCGCTCTCGACGGCGCTCAACACCAGCTACATGGCCGGTCAGGTCTCGCTGTTCGGCATCGCCGTCGGCATCGCGCTGCTGCTCAGCGGGCTCGGCTTCGCGATCCTCGCCGTCGGCGGAGCGCTGCGCAACCCCGACAGCGCGCTCAATCCGATCCTCGCGCGCCGCTCGCACGGCGGCGGCGCGACGCCCTCGCCGACCGGGGCGTGACGCACTTGGGCGCCTGATCCAAGCGCCTTCCTCACGTGGCTGCGGGCCGGTCCCACTTCCGGTCCGCAGCCACTTTTTTTTCGTTCTGCTCGCGCCCGCGTCCGACTGACGGAGACGCGCGCTCGCGACTCGCCCGCACCGTGCGGACCGGCGCCGGCGCGACGGTTGACGTGCGCGCAGGTATGCGAATAGGTTGGATCATCCGCGCCGGGAGATGGGATTGCGCTAGCGCTGCTCCCGCGCGGGCGACAATCCAACAGAGGGAGAAGAGATGAGCAAACGAAGCCGCATCATCGGCCTGGCGGCGGTCGCCGCCGGCGTGCTCGTTCCGGCGGCGTCGGCCGCGGCGAGCCAGTACGTCGCGCTCGGCGACTCCTACTCCTCGGGCGTGGGCACGCGCGTGTTCTACGAAGAATCGGGCAGACTGCAAGCGCAGCCCCGACGCGTACGGCCCGAAGATCGCGACCGCGAAGGGCTACACGCTGAACTTCGAAGCGTGCAGCGGCGCGAAGACGACCGAAGTCAACGAAAAACAGCTCGGCAACCTGAGCAGCTCGACGGCGCTCGTGACGATCACGATCGGCGGCAACGACGCCGGCTTCTCGAACGTGATCATCAACTGCGCGCTGTACTACTTCACGTGCGGCTCGGCGATCAACGAAGCGAACGAATTCATCACGAAAAAACTGCCGGCGCTGCTCGAAACGACGTACAAAGACATCCGCGCGAAAGCGAGCACCGCGAAAGTCGTCGTGCTCGGCTACCCGAAGCTGTTCACCAAAGAAGGCACGACGTGCAACGTCAACTTCCTCACTTCGGGCAACGAGAAGAAAATGAACGAATCGGCCGAAAAACTCGACGCCGTGATCAAGGCGCGTGCCGAAGCGATGAAATTCACGTTCGTCAACCCGACGAGCGCGTTCGAACCGCACGAGGTCTGCGCGTCGGTCGAATGGCTCAACGGCCAGTCGAACCCGCTCGAAGAAAGCTACCACCCGAACGTCAAAGGCCAGGAAGACTTCACCTCGCTCGTCGAGGCCGTCCTGTAGCCGGCCGGAGACTCCGCACGCCTGCGATCCGCCCGCGGCCGCGCGCCGCGGGCGGGCGCGGCGCGATCGGCTAGCGTTGGGCCGATGAGCGAGGAGACGACGCTCACGCCGACGCCGGCCGACCGCTTCTCGTTCGGCCTGTGGACCGTCGGCTGGAGCGCCGGCGACCCGTTCGGCGGCCCGACGCGCGCGCCGCTCGACCCCGTCGAGACCGTCCACCGGCTCGCCGAGCTCGGCGCGTGGGGCGTGACGTTCCACGACGACGACCTGATCCCGTTCGCGAGCGACGCGGCCGAGCGCGAGCGGCTGATCGCGCGCTTTCGCGCGGCGCTCGCCGAGACCGGCCTCGTCGTGCCGATGATGACGACGAACCTGTTCAGCCACCCCGTCTTCAAGGACGGCGCGCTGACGAGCAACGACCGCTCGGTGCGCCGCTTCGCGATGCGCAAGGTCATCCGCAACCTCGACCTCGCCGCCGAGCTCGGCGCGCGCACGTACGTCTTCTGGGGCGGGCGCGAGGGCTCGGAGACCGACGCCGGCAAGGACGTCGGCGCGGCGCTCGAGCGCTACCGCGAAGCGATCGACACGCTCGCGCAGTACGTGCTCGACAACGGCTACGCGCTGCGCTTCGCGCTCGAGCCGAAGCCGAACGAGCCACGCAGCGACATCCTGCTGCCGACCGTCGGCCACGCGCTCGCGTTCATCGCGACGCTCGAGCACTCCGAGCTCGTCGGCGTCAACCCGGAGGTCGCGCACGAGCAGATGGCCGGCCTGAACTTCTCGCACGGCGTCGCGCAGGCGCTGTGGCAGGGCAAGCTGTTCCACATCGACCTCAACGGCCAGCACGGCCCGCGCTACGACCAGGACCTCGTCTTCGGCCACGGCGACGTGCTCGCGGCGTTCGCGCTCGTCGACCTGCTCGAGCGCTCCGGCTACGACGGCCCGCGCCACTTCGACTACAAGCCGGCGCGCACCGAGGACCTCGATGGCGTGTGGGCGTCGGCCGCCGCGAACATGCGCAGCTACCTCCTGCTGAAGCAGCGCGCGGCGGCCTTCCGCGCCGACCCCGACGTGCACGAGGCGCTCGCACGCGCCGGCGTCGACGAGCTGCACGAGCCGACGCTCGCGCCCGGCGAGGGCCACGGCGGGCTGCTCGCCGACCGCTCGGCGTTCGAGGAGTTCGACGCCGACGCCGCCGGCGCGCGCGGCTACGGCTACGCGCAGCTCGAGCAGCTCGCGTTCGAGCACCTGCTCGGCGCGCGCTGAACGGCGCCGTGACGCTCGTCGCCGGGATCGACAGCTCGACGCAGGCGTGCAAGGTCGTCGTCCGCGAGCTCGACAGCGGCCGGCTCGTGCGCGAGGGCCGCGCCGCGCACCCGCCCGGCAGCGAGCTCGACCCGGAGCTCTGGTGGCAGGCGCTGCGGCAGGCGTGCGCCGATGCCGGAGGGATCGACGACGTCGCGGCGCTCGCCGTCGCCGCGCAACAGCACGGCTGCATCTGCCTCGACGAAGACGGCGCCGTCGTGCGCCCGGCGCTGCTGTGGAACGACACGCGCTCGGCGCGCGCCGCGGGCGAGCTCGTCGCCGAGCTCGGCGGTCCCGCGCGCGAGCACGCGCTCGGCGCGCGCGCCTGGGCCGAGGCGGTCGGCTCGGTCCCGCTCGCGTCGTTCACCGTCGCGAAGCTGCGCTGGATCGCCGAGCACGAGCCCGACAGCGCGGCGCGCACGGCCGCCGTCTGCCTGCCGCACGACTGGCTCACGTGGCGACTTTCGAGCGAAGGCGCGCCGGCGCTCGAGCGGCTCTGCAGCGACCGTGGCGACGCGAGCGGGACGGGCTATTGGTCGCCTGCGCACGGCGCCTACCGTCACGACCTGCTCGAGCTCGCGTTCGGGCGCGCCGCGCAGCTTCCGCGCGTGCTCGCGCCGAGCGAGAGCGCCGGCGTGAGCGCCGGCAGCGGCCCCGGCGCCGTCGGGCCGGCCGGCGCGGTGCTCGGCGCCGGCACCGGCGACAACGCCGCCGCGGCGCTCGGCCTCGCGATCGAGCACGGCGACGTCGTCGTCTCGATCGGCACGTCGGGCACGGTCATATCGCGCACCGCCGCGCCGAGCGCCGACGCGTCGGGCGCCGTCGCCGGCTTCGCCGACGCAACTGGGGAGTTCCTGCCGCTCGTCTGCACGCTCAACGCGGCCGGCGTGCTCGACGCCGCCGCGCGGCTGCTCGGCGTCGGCCACGAGCGGCTCGCCGAGCTCGCGCTGTCGGCGCCCGCGGGCGCCGGCGGGCTGACGCTCGTGCCGTACCTCGACGGCGAGCGCACGCCGAACCTGCCGCTCGCGAGCGGCGCGCTGCACGGCCTCACGCACGCGACGGCGACGCCGGCGCACCTCGCGCGCGCGGCCATCGAGGGACTGCTGTGTGGCCTGGCCGACGGGCTCGACGCGCTCGCACGCGAGGGCGTCGCCATTCGTCGCGTGCTGCTGATCGGCGGCGGCGCGCGCTCGCCGGCCGTCCGCGCGCTCGCGCCGGCGATCCTCGGGCATCCGGTCGCCGTGCCGGCGCCCGGCGAGTACGTCGCCGACGGCGCCGCGCGCCAGGCCGCGTGGGCGCTGCACGGCGGCGAGCGCCCGCCGTGGCCGGCGCCGCCGGCCGAGCTGCACGAGGCCGATCCGGCCGCCGCCGTGCGCGCGCGCTACGCGCAGGCGCGCGAGCTCGTGCTCGATCGCGTGGACGTGGCGATCGACTAGCCTGCAGCGAATGGGGGAGAGCGGGCAAGCAGCCGGGGACTCCGCGCGCCGGCGGCCCGGGCGCAAGCCGGCCGCGACGCGCGACGCCGCGCTCGCGCTCGCCAAGCGGCGCTACCTGAGCTGCGAACGCGTCGACGTGCAGGCGATCGCGCGCGAGCTCGGCCTCGGTCGCGTGACGATGCATCGCTGGTTCCAGACGCGCGAGCGGCTGCTCGGCGAGGCGATCGGCGAGATCTCCGAAGAACGGCTCCTGCAGATCCGCGGCCAGACGCGCCGGCGCGGCGCCGCCGGCCTGCTGACGGTCTTCGACCGCTTCAACAACGACATCGCGAACACCGCCGGCCTGCGCGCGCTGCTCGAGCAGGACAACGAGCGCGCGCTGCGGATGCTGACGTCCGGCTCCGGGCTCGTGCAGCCGCGGATCGTCGCGACGGTCAAGCGCCTGATCGAGGAGGAAGTCGACGCCGGGCGCTTCGAGCCGGTCGTCGACCCCGGCTTCCTCGCGTACGGGATCGTGCGCCTCGGCGAAGCGTTCCTCTACAACGACACGATCATCGGCGTGCGCGGCGACACGGCCAACCTGCGCGAGATCGAGGCCGTCCTGCTCGGGCTGCGCGGTGGGAAGAAAGCGGGCACGGCGAAAACGGGCACAGCGAAGCGCCCGACCGCCGCCGCGCGCCGCTCGCGCCCGGGCGCGAGCGCGAAGCAGGCCGCGCGGCCGGCCGAGCGTCCACGTGCCGCTCCCGCGCGCCGCTCGCGCCCGCGCTGAGCTACAGCGTCGCGCTCTGCGTCACGCCGGCTTCGGTCCACTGCACGGTGCCGCCGCTCATCGTCAGCGACATCGCCGAGAGGGTCGCCGGCGGGCCGGAGGCGAGCAGGCGTCGCTGCCCGCTCGGCTCGACGCCGAAGATTTCGGTGCGCTTGGGCTTGTTTTCTTCCTCGACGAGCACCGAGAAGGCGAGCTGCCCACTCGCGTTGAGCAGCGTCCGTTCGATGTGCGGCACTTCTTCTCCGGCAACGCCCGGCCCGAGCGACGCGCTCCAGTAGCGGAACGACTTGCCGCTCGCCGCGTTGACGAGCTTGTCGATCGTCTCGCCGGCGATGCCGAGCGTGTTGAAGAATTCGAGCGCGACCCAGTCGCCGGCCTGCGCCCCGATGTCGATCGAGTAACCGGTGCCCGGCGGCGAGGAGAACGCCGTGCCGGCCGTCCACACGCGCCCGCGCGGTGCGATGCAGACGTACGCGACGGCTTTCGCTTCGCCGCCCTGCTCGACGACCTTGACGTCGCCCTTGCGTTTGACGTGGCCCTTCAGCGTCGCGCACGCGCGCTGCTGCGATCGGGCTGGGGCGCCCTGCGCCGGCGCCGCGAGCGCGATCGGAGCGAGACACGCGATGCATGCGAGCGCGATGCGCATGCGGTGATTATCGCTCGGCGCGCGGCGGAAGCGTCGTCGATGTCGCGCGCCGGCGCCGCGCGCGCCGGCGCTCGATCGCGACAGAGGCGACGCACACGGCGAGCACGAGCAGCGCGACGATCGCCGCGAACGCGACGCCCGGCGTGACGAGCAGCAGCACGATCCCGGCGAGCACGCCGAGGCCGACGTCGAGCCGCATCAGTCCGCGCCGGCGCTGCGCCTCGCGACGCCGCAGCCGCAACTCGCCGATGTCGCGCGATCCGTGGCCGCCGCCGCTTGGCCTCGCGTGTGGATCGCTGCCCGTCGGCGTCGCGCTCATCGCTCGAGCCGCCGGAAGATCGGGCGCGGCAGCAGGCGCACGAGCAGCATCAGCCAGCGCAGCGTGCGCGGCGCCCAGACTGTGTGCGCGCGCCGCTGCAGGCCGTCGGCGGCGACGCGCGCGACGGCCTGCGGCGTCGTCGCAAGCGGCGCCGGCGCCAGGCCGGCGGTCATCCGCGTATGGACGAAGCCCGGCCGCACGACGAGCACGCGCACGCCCTGCGCGGCGAGCGCGTCGCCGAGCCCCTGGGCGAGGCCGTCGAGGCCGGCCTTCGAGGCGCCGTAGACGAAGTTCGCGCGCCGCGGGCGCTCGCCGGCGACCGAGGAGAGCACGACCAGATCGCCACCGCCGGTCTCTCGCAGGACGCGCCCGGCGTGCAGCATCAACGAGCCTGCGCCGAGCACGTTGACCCGAAGCACCTCGAGCGCGCCGGCGACGTCGGCGGTCGGGTCCGCGCGCTCGCCGAGGACGCCGACGGCGAGCACGACGATGTCGACGCCGCCGAGCTGCTCGCGCGCGTCGGCCAGCGCCTGCGCATGGCGCCCGACGTCGAGCGCGTCGAGCGCGAGCTCGAGCACGCGCGCGCAGCCGTGACCGCGCAGCCGCTCGGCCGCGCGCGCGAGCGCCTGCCGGTCGCGCCCGAGCAGCGCGACCTCGCGCGGAGCGCGGCGCTGCAGCTCCTCGACGATCGCGAGTCCGATCTCCGAGGATCCGCCGAGCACGATCACGCGCGCGCCCGCGCCGGGCCGCGAACCGCCGGCGGTGGCGCTCAACACAGCTCCAGTCGCCGCGCGAGGTCCGAGCGCAGGATCCGCGCCGGATCGACGCGCGCGCGCAGCGCGTGGAAGCGGTCGAGCCGTGGGTACATTGCTCGCACGGTCTCGCTGCGCATGCGCGCGTCCTTCGTCAGGTAGACGCGACCGCCGCACGCGGCGACGAGCTCGTCGAGCTCGTCGAGCGCCGAGTAGAGCCCCGGCGCCGCGGCGGGCATGTCGATCGCGAGCGTCCAGCCGGCGAGCGGGAACGAGAGCGGGCCGCCGGACGCAGCGCCGAAGCGCTTGAAGACCGCGAGGTAGACCGGCAGCCGGCGCGCGCGGATCAGCTCGAAGCAGCGCGCGAGCGCGGCCTCCTCGCCGTCGGGCACGACGAACTGGTACTGGATCAGCCCGGCCGCGCCGTACAGCCTGTTCCAGTCGCCGAGCGCGTCGAGCGGGAAGAAGTAGCGCGCGAGCGTCTGCGGACGCGCGCGCGAGCGGCGCGGCGAGCGTCGCCACCGCAGCGCGTTGAGCTCGCGCAACCTGCCCGGGCTCAGCAGGCTCGGCACGCGGCGCGGCACGCCGAGCGAGCCGTGCGGGCTGACGCGACGTTCGAGCGCGCGCGCGTCGTCGCCGCGAGCGGCCCGCGGCGCGTCCTGCGCCGGCAGTGGATCGGCGCGGCTGATCACCGCGCGACCGTACCTGGAGTCGGCGGCGAGCAGGTCGAGCCACGCGACCGAGTAGCGGTGACGCTCATCGGCGGCCATCAGCGCGAGCGTCTGCTCGAGCCCGTCGGTTCGATCGACGTCCTCGGCGACCCATCCGGACGCCAGCGGCTCGGCGCGCAGCGTCGCTTCGACGACGACGCCGGTCAACCCCATCCCGCCGAGCGTCGCATCGAACAGCTCGCGATCGTGCTCGGGCGAGAGCTCGAGCAGGCCCGCGGCCGGGGTGCACAGCGACAGCGCGAGCACGTGGCGCGCGATCGCGCCGTCGCGATGGTGGTTCTTGCCGTGGATGTCGCTCGCGATCGCGCCGCCGAGCGTCACGTGCGCGGTGCCGGGAACGACCGGCAGCGTCAGCCCGCGCTCGGCGAGCGCCGCCTGCAGTCGCGCGATCGTGACGCCGGCCTGCGCGACGACGAGGCCGCGCTCGCGATCGATCGAGACGATCCGATCGCAGCCGGTCATGTCGAGTACGTGCCCGCCGCCGTTGCACGCCGCATCGCCGTAGCTGCGCCCGGCGCCGCGCGCGATCAGGCCCGCCGGCGGGACGGCGCGCGATTCGACGATCCGAGCCGCGTCCTGCGCATCGCGCGGGCGCAGCACGCGGCAGCGGCTGCTCGTCGTCCGCCCCCAGCCCGACAGCGAGCTGTCGAGCCCGAGGAGCGGCGTCGACGGGCGCTCAGCGACCGACATAGACGCCACCGACGAACAGCAGGCCCCAGACGAGCAGCAGCGCGAGCAGCACGCGGTCGCCGAGCAGCTCCTCCGGCGCCTGCCCGGCGCCGGCCGCGATCAGGCGCTCGTAGCGCACGAGCAGCGCGAGGAACGGCGCCGCCGAGAGCACGTACAGCGCGACGTTCTGCGGGCGCGTGAACGCCCAGCCGATGTACGCGGCGCCGCCGAGCGCCGCGGCCGCGAGCAGCGTCGCGCGCAGGCTCGCGAGCGAGTAGCGCCGCAGCGTCACGCGCGCCGCGCCGGCGTGCTCGCGCAGCTCGGCATAGCGCTTGGCGGCGACGACGAAGATCGCGCAGGAGGCGATCACGATTACGAACCAGCGTGACAGGTAGATGTCGGTCGCGACGCCGCCGGCGAGCGCCCGCAGCACGAAGCCGGCGGCGAGCGCGAGCACGTCGAGCACGACGAGATGCCGCCACCACAGCGAGTAGCTCGCCGTCAGCGCGAGATAGCAGAGCCCGATCGCGCCGACCTTGATGTCGACGGAGCTCGCGAGCGCGAGCCCGGCGATCGCCAGCGCGCCGGCGAGCGCGAGCGCGCGCGACGGCGCGATCTCGCCGGCGGCGACCGGGCGCAGGCGCTTGCGCGGGTGGACGCGATCCTGCTCGCGGTCGCGCACGTCGTTGAACAGGTACGTCGCGCTCGAGAGCAGGCACATCGCGACGAACGTCGCTGCGACCTGCGCGATCACGAGCGGCCGGTCGATCACGCCGGCGGCGCACGGCGCGGCGAGCACGAGCAGGTTCTTGCTCCACTGCCGCGGCCTGCAGGCGCGCAGCACGGCCCCGGTCGCGGCACGGCGCGGCCGGGGCGCGACGCTCCGGGCGCGGCGCGGCTGCGTCTGCGTCTGCGGCGCGTCCGGATCGGTGGTTCGATACGACGATTCACCACTTCGCGGCGTGGTCTCGATTGAATTAATGTTAAATCTCCACTAAACGCCGGGCGGGTCGTCGCGAGTCGCCGAACCTGCTCAGAGCATTCCACACCACGAGCGTCCTGCGACCCGCTCGCACGCCGTTTTCGGTGAGAGTTCTATTAGTAAGAGTTCCCTCATCCAGGGTGCGGATAATGCGGGACGTCGCTCCCGTGCGAGCGCTTACACTCTCAAGCGATGGAGTCCGGCACCGCAACGCGACAGGCGCCGCAGGCGCGCCGCCGCCGGCACGCCCGGCGCGCGCGACCGATCGTCGCCCGCCGTCACCGCGTGCGCCGCATCGCGCTGATCGCCGCGGTCGTCGTGCTCGTGCCGGCGGTGTTCTCGTACCTGAAGACGATCAGCGAACCGTCGAACTCGAGCCTCGGGATCCGCACGGTCGAGTGGCTGCGCGAACACGGCGCGGCGGGCGTCGTCTCGCAGGTCGAGTCGACCTACTACTCGCTGACGGCGCCGAGCAAGGGCGGACCGACGCTGCGTGCGCTGCCGCGCGTCGGCGCGGGCGGATCCGCGCGCTCGGCCGCTGCGGCGGCGAGGCGTTCGGCCGCCGCCTACCGACCGCCGGCCGTCGCGCCGCTGCTCCGCCCGGCGCTGCCCGGCGAGGGTCTCTGGCGCCCGGCGCGCGCCGAACCGGCGGCGAGCGCGCCGCTGTTGCTGACGACGCTTCGCGACCAGCCGGAATACCCGCGCGTCGTCGCCGGACTGGCGTGGATCGACACGGCACGCACGACCGTGTCACTGCACCCGGGGCGACAGGAGCCGGCGGTCGAACTGCCGCGCGGATCGATGGAGGTGCCGCAGGCCGGTCGCGGCCGGCTGCTCGCTACGTTCAACAGCGCGTTCAAACTGAGCGACTCGCACGGTGGCGTCGCGCTCGGCGGTCACACATATGCGCCGATGCGCAACGGGCAGGCTACGTTCGTCGGGTATGCGAACGGAAGTGTGAACGTGATCGAATGGGTTAATGGCCCGACCGTGCCAAGCTCGGTCGCGTTCGCGCGCCAGAACCTGCCGCTGATCGTCGACAACGGCAAGCCGAGCCCGAAGCTGAACGATGGTGAATGGGGTGTGACCGTCGGCAACGCCGTGCTCGTCTGGCGCTCGGGGATCGGCGTCGACCGGCGCGGCAACCTGATCTACGCGGCCGGCAACGACCAGTCGGCGCAGAGCCTCGCGCGCGTGCTGATCCGCGCCGGCGCCGTGCGCGCGATGGAGCTCGACATCAACTCCTACTGGGTCAGCTTCATCACCTACGGCGCTCCGGGCGCCGCCGATCCGGTCAACCTGCTGCCGGAAATGAACCGGCCGGCGACGCGCTACCTGGAACCCGACGACCGCGACTTCTTCACCGTCTACTCCCGCCCCTGAACGCTCACCCGCCGCGGCGAGCGCGGCCGCGCCGTCCGCCATGCCGGGGCTGCCGGCGGGTCGAGCGTCGAATCGTGTTTGAGCCGGCGCTTCGGCGGGTATCAAGCTCTTGCGGGAGCCTCGGTGCCGGGGAGGCCCGTATCAAGGTGGAAGAACGTAGACGGCGACGAGAACGCGCGCCGCTGGGTCGACCCCGAGGCCACGAGCTAAGGAGTGCCGGGTGTCCCAACTACGTTCATGCAGCGACGTGCCTGCGAAGCAGGTCCGCGGCGCGCGGACGGTGCGCGCCGGGCGGGTGGCCGACCGCGCCGAAGCTCAGCGCGAAGGCCGCGGGCGTCGTCGCCGAGGCTCCGGCGCGCGCCCCGACGAGCGAGTGCTGATGCAGCGCTGGACACGCGATCGCGACGAGCGCGCGCGAGCGCTGCTGATCGAGCGCTACGCCTCGCTGACGCGCAGCCTCGCGCGCCGCTACGGCAACTCCTCGGAGCCGTTCGACGACCTCGTGCAGGTCGCGCAGCTCGGGCTCGTGAAGGCGCTCGACCGCTACGACCCGGCGCGCGGGTTCCCGTTCAAGTCGTTCGCCGTGCCGACGATCCTCGGCGAGATGCGCCGCTACTTCCGCGACTGCGGCTGGGCCGTGCACGTGCCGCGCGGGGTGCAGGAGCGCGCGCTGCGCGTCCGCGACGCCGAGCAGCTCTTGAGCGAGCAGAACGGGCGCGCGCCGACGGCGCAGCAGCTCGCCGAGTACCTCGAGCTCGGCGTCGATCAGGTGCTCGACGCGCGCGGCGCGCTCCACGCCTACCGGGCGGGCTCGCTCGATGCGCCGCGCCACGGCGAGGACGACGGCGACACGGCGTATGCGGACGTGATCGGCGCCGAGGACGAGTCCTACGAGCTCGTCGAGCTCGCGGCGACGGTCGGCGAGGCGCTGCGCCAGGTTGCGCCGCGCCAGCGCGAGATCCTGCGGCTGCGCTTCGTCGAGGAACTGAGCCAGACGGAGATCGCGGCGCGCATCGGCGTGTCGCAGATGCAGGTCTCGCGACTGCTCAAACGGTGCCTCGACGAGCTGCGGGAGCTGAGCGAGGCGGCCGAGCCGGCGTAGCTCGCTGGATCGAAGCACGAGCCGCTGCGCGATGCGGACTCCCGCTCGGCGGAAACTACGGTACGCGCGGGGCCCGCGGATGCCGTTAAGAGAAGGGATGCAGACGTTTGCCGACAGCGAGCAGATCGCACCGGAGCAGCGCAGCGGCCGAGGCGATGTTCGCCGTGGCCGGTTGACTGCTGCGTTCGACGCGCTCGCGTCGTTCCCCGTGCAGGTCGAGGCGCGCGATCGCCTGCTGGCGGCGCTCGGCGGCGAGCAGGCGGCGACGGCTGAGCTCGTCGCCGTCATCGAGTCCGACATCGCGCTGACGCTCGCGGTCCTGCGCCTGGCGAACGCGCGCACGGACGGTCGCGCGAAGATCGAGGACATCGTCGGCGCGCTCGACGTGCTGTCGCTCGACGAGCTGCGCGCGCTCGGCGGATGCGTGCCGACATTCGATTTCTTCGAGTCGACCCCCGTGTGGGGCTCGGCGCCCGAGCGCGTGCGCCTGCACGCGCTGACGACGCGCTGCGTCGCCGACCGGATCGCCGTGCAGGTTGACTTCGAGAACCGCGACATGCTCGCCGTCGCGAGCCTGATCCACGACGTCGGCAAGCTGGCTCTCGTGCTCGCCTACCCCGGCTACCCGTCGAGCGTCGACGGCGACGCCGGCACGCCGAGCGAGCGCCTGCGCGGCGAGCGCGCCGAGCTCGGCATCGACCATGCGCTGCTCGGCGGCGTGCTCCTGCGGCGCTGGGGGTTGCCCAACTCGCTTGCGAGCGCGGTCGAGCGCCACCACGCCCCCGACGCGCAGGGCGCGGCGGCGATCGTCCGCCTGGCCAGCATGCTTGCGCACTACGAGCACGGCGAGCCGGTCGGTGCGGATGAGATGCTCGACGCCGCGCGTGCCCTCGGTCTCACTCGCGACGACGCCCGCAGCCTGATGTACGACCTGTCGAGCTCCGCGGGCGCGCGCCGGCGCCCGGTCGAACCGTGCCCGCTCTCGCGACGCGAACTCGCGGTGCTGCGCCGCCTCGCGCAGGGCAGCGTCAACAAGCAGATCGCCGCCGAGCTGACGCTCTCGGTCAGCACGGTGCGATCGCATCTGCACAACGCCTACAGGAAACTCGGCGTCGCCAACCGCTCCCAGGCGGTCCTGCTCGCGACCGAGCGCGGCTGGTTGCAGTAGCCGTGCCGCCGCGCGCTCAATCCGAGTACCTGTGGCGGATCTCCTCGACCTCCGGCTGCGCGGCGAGGAACGCGTCGAGGACCTCCGGGTCGAAGTGCAAGCCGCGTTCGTCGCGCATCATCTGCAGGGCCGACTTGAACGGGAGCGCGGGGCGGTAGACGCGGTCGCTCGTCAGCGCGTCGAACACGTCGGCGACCGCGGCGATGCGCCCCTCGAGCGGGATCACCTCGCCGGCGAGGCCGCGCGGGTAGCCCGTGCCGTCCCAGCGCTCGTGGTGCGTGTAGGCGACGAGCGCGGCCAGCCGCATGAGCTCCGACGAGGAGTCCGCGAGCAGCTGGTAGCCGGTCTCCGCGTGGTCCTTCATCATCTCGAACTCGGTCTCGGTCAGCTTGCCCGGCTTCAGCAGGATGCGGTCGGGGATCCCGACCTTGCCGATGTCGTGCAGCTGGCTTGCGAGCCGCAGTCGCTCGCAGTGATCGGCGGGCCAGCCGATCTCGCGGGCGATCATCTCGCAGTAGGGGCTCATCCGCTGGACGTGCTGTCCGGTCTCCTCGTCGCGGAACTCGGCGAGCCGGACGAGCCGGAGGATCGTGTCGCCCTGCGAGGCCAGATCTGGTTCTCGGCGAGCTCGGGCGCCTCCAGCGCCTCGGCCAGCTGTTCGCTGCGCTCCTGGTCGCGTGCTCGAGGTGCTCCAGGTGGTGCTGGCTCTCGGGTCTCGCAGCGCCGCCGGTGAAGGGCGTTGGCGACGTTGATCAGCAGCTCGCCGGCGCGGACGGGCTTGACCACGTAGCCGTACGCGCCGAGCTCGATCGCGGTCATCGCGAGCCCGAGTGCTGTCCTCGCCGGTGACCATCACGATCGGCGAGGAGCGGGTAGTCGCGCCGCAGCTCCGAGAGCAGCTCGATCCCCGACTCGCCCGGCATGTTGACGTCGAGCAGCGCGAGCTTGTAGGACTCCTCGCTGAGCAGCGCGCGAGCGGTGCGCGCGTCGCAGGCGCCGTCGCACGTGTAGCCGTTGTCGCGCAGGATCCGCTCGCGCCCACCGCCGCAGCGCCTCATCGTCGTCGACGATCAGCAGCTCGGGCATCAGCGGGCCTCCTTGGTGTCGAGGAGTTGGGCGAGCTTCGCGAGCAGCGCAGGGCCGGTGAACGGCTTCTCGATCAGGCTGACGCCGTCCTCGAGGTGCCCGCCGAGTCGAGGATCGGCTCGGCGAAGCCGGACATCAAGAGCACTTTGCATCGACGGATCCTGCGCGAGCAGCAGCTCCGCGAGCTGCGGCCCGTTCAGTCGCGGCATGATCACGTCGCTGAGCAGCACGTCGATCCTGCCGTCGTGCTCGGCGGCGGCGGCGAGCGCCTCGCCGCCGTCGGTGGCGACGACCACCTCGTAGCCGGCCGCGACGAGGAGACGGCGGGTGACCTCGCGCAGCGCGTCCTCGTCCTCGACGAGCAGGATCGTCTCCCCGCCGACGCGACGCGACGGCTGCGCCGCCGGCTCGAGCGCGGACGCGGTCCGCTCGGTGGCGGGCAGCGTCATCGTCAGCGTCGTGCCGATCCCCGGCTCGGAGTAGATCTGCGCCCGCCCGCCGGCCTGCTGGACGATGCCGTACACGGTCGCGAGCCCGAGACCCGTTCCCTCGCCGGGCGGCTTGGTCGTGAAGAACGGGTCGAAGGCGCGTTCGACGGTCTCGGCCGACATGCCGATGCCGGTGTCGCTGACTCGCAGGCGGACGTGCGGGCCCGGCGAGAGCGTCGGGCGCGTGGCGGCGAACTCCTCGTCGACGTCGACGTTCATCGTGTCGAGCTGGAGCGTGCCGCCTTCGGGCATCGCGTCGCGCGCGTTGACCGCGAGGTTGACGATGATCTGCTCGAGCTGCCCGGGGTCGATCACGACGGGGCGCAGGCCCGCTTCGAGCGAGCTGCGCAGCTCGACGCGCTCGCCGAGCGTGCGGCGCAGCATCTGCTCGATCTCGCGGACGACGTCGTTGACGTCGACGAGCTCCGGTTGGACGACCTCGCGGCGCGAGAAGGCGAGCAGCTGGCGGGTCAGATGCGCGGCTCGCTCGGCGGCCATGCTGACCTGGGCGATGTCCTCGCGCGCCCCGTGCCAGCGCTCCTCTTCGCCGCCCGTCGACGCGCGCTTGAGCTCGTCGTCGATCAGCGCCGCGTAGTTGATGATGATGGCGAGCAGGTTGTTGAAGTCGTGCGCGATGCCGCCGGCGAGCTGCCCGAGGCTCTCCAGACGCTGCGCCTGGTGCAGCTGGTTCTGGAGCCGCTCGCGCTCGGCCCGCGCCTCGAGCCTGAGCCTGCCGGTGATGTCGCGGTTGACCTCGAGCAGTCCCGTCAGGCGACCGGCCTCGTCGTACTGCGCGGCCCAGCGGCTCTCGACGATCAGACGGCGCCCGTCGCTCGTGTGCTGGACGAGATCGCCCTGCCAGGCACCGGTCTCGGTGACGATCCGCTCGATCTCCTCGAGCGCGGTCGGGTACTCGGTCCGCAGCAGCTCGCTCGGCACGACGCCGGCGGCCTCGGCCGCCGAGAAGCCGTAGGTGCTCTCGGCGCCCCTGTTCCAGAACGTGATCCGGCGCTCGGCGTCGCGCGCGAAGATCGCATCCGGGGCGAGATCGAGCAGCGCCGTGTGCGCGGCAAGCTCGCGTGACCGTGCGTTGACTCCTGGCCGAGGAGGTGCGGTTCGCTGGTTCCCCTGTTCCATGGGTACCCGTCCGAAATTCCACATTTCGGAGCTTTCCAGCGAAGCGTAGCACCGGACGTATGTGGTTGGTGCGGTCTGCAACGAGCCGCCCCGCGGATGGTCGTCGAAGCTCGCGACGCGGGGAGTCCGCCGGCTTACGGGTTCCATGCGCGAGGGCGTCGGGCGGCACGCCGCCGGGTGTACGCTCAAGCGCATGTCACCGGCTTGGCCGACGCTCGCGTACGAGGACTGGCGGGCGACGTGCGACACGCTGCACGCGCACACACAGGTCCTCGGCAAGCTGGCCGTGGCGCTCGCGCCGCCGGAGCCCGAGCTCCAGCACGCCGCGCTGCGGCTCACGGCGAGGGGCTGGGAGACGGCGCCGCTGCCGGCGCCCGACGGCTCGGGCGCGCTCGTCGTCGCGCTCGACCTGCATGCGCACGAGGCCATCGTCGAACATAGCGGTGGCCGCGCGCGGCGCGTCGCGCTCGCGCCGGACCGCGCGGTCGGAGCGGTCACACGCGAGCTCCTCGCCGCCGCGCGCGAGCTCGCGGGGGACGTCGAGATCGATCCGACGCCGCAGGAGGTGAGCTGGAGCGTGCCGCTCGACGAGGACGACGAGCACGCAAGCTACGACGCCGCGCAGGTCGCCGCGTATCTCGCGATGGCGACGCAGGCGGCGCTCGTGCTCGCGGCGTTTCGCGCGCCCTACCGTGGGCGCTCGACGCCGGTGAACGCGTGGTGGGGCTCGTTCGACCTCGCCGTCAACCTGTTCTCGGGCCGGCCGGCCGATCCGCCGTCGCAGGACTTCATCATGCGCAACGCGATGGATGCGCAGGAGGTCGCCGTCGGCTGGTGGCCCGGCGACGAGCGCCACGGCAAGGCGGCGTTCTACGCATACGCCCACCCGGCCCCCGACGGCTTCTCGCAGGCGACGCTCGCACCGGCTTCGGCGCGCTGGGAGCAGTCGCTTGGCGAGTACGTGCTCGACTGGGACGACGTCTGCCGCAGCGCCGACCCGCACGCGGCGGCCGTCGAGTTCGCGCGCTCGGCGTTCCGCCACGCGTGCCTGGTCTGCGAGTGGGATCCGGCGCTCGCGAACAGCGCCGAGAGCTCGCCGCCGCCGGTCGTCTGACCGGCGGCACGCGGCCGCGTCGTTCACCTCAGTTGACCGTCGCGAGCGAGATCGCCGGGATGTTGTTCTGCCGCAAGTCTGAAGTGCTGGACAAATCAAGATAGTTGGGCTACGGTCGGCGACTGCCCGGTCATCGACGTGGGGGTCACGGTCGCGAGATGGAGGCGAGCAGTAACAGAGCCGGGACGCAGCGTGTGGCTGCTGCCCTGATGCATCCCGCCGCAGCGGCGCTCGCCGCAGGCGGTGCCGCCCCGTCGGCCGTCGCCACGGCCGTGCAGGCCCCCGGGCCGCGGCTCGCGGGCAGTCTGCCGTTCCCGTCGCTCGCACCCGGCACGGTCAACGAGGCGATGCCCTTCGACCATGTCGTGGTCGTGATGATGGAGAACCACTCGTTCGACAACCTGCTCGGCGATCTCTCGCGCACGCGCGGCTATGTCGACGGGCTCACATTCGACAGCGCCGGCAACCCGCTCAACTCCAACCCGGGCGCCGAGCCCGGCGACGCGGAGGTCAAGGCGTTCGCGCTCGAGGACACCGCGCAGCGCAAGAACGTGACGCAGAGCTGGCCGGCGACGCACGAGCAGATCGACGGCGGGAAGATGGACGGGTTCGTCAGGACGGCGAAAGGAACGGAGGACCCGATGGGCTACTACACGCCCGAGGTCCTGCCATTCGCCTACTCGCTGGCGAGCCAGTTCACCGTCGCGAACCGCTGGTTCTGCTCGGTACCGGGGCCGACGTACCCGAACCGCCGGTTCCTGCTCGCCGGGACGGCGTTCGGCGGGACGGTCACGAACACACAGGCGCTGCTCGACGCTCCGTTCGGGCAGCGGACGATCTTCGACGGGCTCTCAGACCACGGCGTGAGCTGGGCCGACTACTTCACCGACATCCCGATGACGCTGACGATCCCGTCGAGCTTCGTCAGGCACATCGACCACCATCACCGGCTCGAGAAGTTCTTCCAGGAGTGTGAGGCCGGGACGCTCCCGGCCGTCAGCTTCGTGGACCCGGCGATGGGCGCGCTCTCGTCGATCGTCGCCTCGATCGGCGGCTTGCCGGGCCTCGTGAAGGACGCTCTGAAGCTGCTCGGGGTGAACGAGCAGCTGCTCGAACCGCCGTCGGAGACCGAGGAGGACCCCGACGACATGTACTACGGCGAGCTCTGGGCGCACAAAGTCGTCGAAGCGGTGCTCAACTCGCCGGCGTGGCGGCGGACGCTGCTGATCTACACCTACGACGAGCACGGCGGCTACTACGACCACGTGCCGCCGCCCGCCGCGATCCCGCCGGATGACACGCCGGCGAAGCTCGAAGGCGGCGCGACGGGCGCCTACGACATGTACGGCCCGCGCGTTCCGGCGGTCGTCGTCTCGCCGTACTCGCGCGCGGAAGGCGCAAGCAGCACGATCTACGACCACACGTCGGTGCTCGCGACGATCGAGAGCAAGTGGAACCTGCCGGCGCTCACGAAGCGAGACGCGAACGCCGCGACCGTGATGGACTGCCTCGATCTGAGCAGGCCGGCGCTGCTCGAGCCGAAGCCGTTGACGGCGCCGTCGGCGACGGGGCCCTCGGGGCCGACCAAACCGGCGGCGTGAGCGAGTCCGCTCGTGCGCGATGATGACGCCATGAGCAAGCACCGGCATTACAGCGAGCAGGAATTCGAGGAGCTCGTTCGTGCGGCGCTCGACGAACTGCCGACCGAGTTCCAACGCGCGCTCGAGAACGTCGCGATCGTGGTCTCCGACCGCGGCGCCGAGGACCATGCGTACGGCGAGTACCTCGGTAGCAGGATGCACGGCAGCAGCTACTTCGGTGGCGGTGGTCCTCCCGACGAGATCCTGATCTTCCGCGACACGCTCGTGCGCGACTTCGGGGCCGATCCCGCGAGCCTGCGTGCGAAGGTCGGGCAGACGGTGCGCCACGAGGTCGGCCACTACTTCGGCTTCGACGAGGCCGGTGTTCGTCGGCTCGGGCTCTGACGGCTTCTCGCGCGTTTGTCGCGGCACCGCTGGGCCCCGATTACCCGGGAGCCCAGCGATCTCACGCCAGCTATTCAAGGCGCACGCTCTCGCTCGACGGGCCCCGGCCGGGACGTGTAGGTAAAGGTCGGTCGCCCGGCTGGACCGGCCTCGAACGCAGTCGTCCAGGCGGGCTGCGTGGGCAGGGCACGAACGCAGTCGAGGGCGGGATGGCGCTCGTCAGGCCGTTTTCCAGAGCTCGCTGGCGTCGGACCGCCGCTTTTCGGCGCTGATTCGCTCCTCCTCGACCAATGCGGCCACGTAGCGCTCGTGAAGCGTCGCATAGGTCGACATCGCCTCGATCATCTGCGGCGACCACGCGGGCGCGTGCTCGTGACTTGCGTGCCAGCGCCCCCTGTGTCCGAAGGGGTCGCCGTGGCCGAAGCCCGAGAGCTCGAAGCCGTGGCGGTCGGATATCGACGCGATATCGCCCAAGACACCGTTCAGACGGCCTGCCACCACCTCTGGGGCGGACTTGCCGATGTCAGTGGCCCTGCTGGTGGAGCTTGGGTCGAAGGGGCCCTTCGCACCTTCCCGGCGAAAGGCATGATCGTGCGGGTCCGTCTGCGGCTTCAGATGCGGCCAATCCTCGTTGCGATCGTGCACCAGCCGGTCCTCGATGTGAGAGCGGGCGTGCGCGATCAGCTGCGCCAGGTCGTGCTTCGCCGCCCTGCGCGCGTCGTCGCTGAGCGCCACCACCGTGTCTGGCTTCTCCCAAACGCTCTCCGTGATCGAGCGTTGCCAGAAGTCGATCGCCCACGGCGTCGTCGCATCCAGCCACGCCGTCAGCGCGTCTGCCATCTGCTCCCTCAGCGCCTGTGCCTGCTCGGCCGTGTGCGCGAGCTCCGCATCGAAGTCCCGCGGCGGCTGAGCTTCCTCGGCGCGTCCATCCACCTCGACCCGGCCCTCGCCGTGCCGCTCGTGCTCGTGTCGAGATCTGAACCGTCGCCCCGTCGCCACCTTGTCAGGCTAGGGTCAAGCCCGCCGTACTTGTTACCCGTGCGTTATCCGCGCCGCTCGTGATGCCGGCAGCGAAAGCGGCGCGGGATCTGGGGCGACGCGTGAGAACGCCGTGGTCGAGGGTTCCGTCGCGGCGCCGAGAAGACCCGAGAAGACCCGATCCGCATCGCAGTCGAGCCGGCAGGCGCTTGCTGCCATCCCAGGCAGCCCGGACGGCGGTACTTCCCCGCCGGTCCACCGCCGGAGGTGATGACCGGACCGATGCGCGTGATCTCCGATGCGCTTCCGCTCACCCACGCGATCCGCATCATCCGGGATCCGTGGCTTGGGTTCGGCTTCCAGTGGGCAGCGCTCGCTGCCGTGCTGGGCTTCCTGGTCGTCTCGACCGCGCTTGCCGCACGCTACATCCGCTGGGAGTAGGGCGGATGGTCGCCGCATTGCCTCCAGCTTCGGGCCTGCACCAGAGTGTCTGCCATGTACACCGCCCGGTGTGCCGCCGAGCCCTTGCGCCGTCGTCGGGCGTGCATGACGCTTGCGTTCGGAAGCGGGGCTTGCGGCCCGATGACGCGGGCCGAAAGGAGACAGAGGATGCGTGCAATTCAGATCGAGCGCTTTGGCGGACCGGAGGTGCTCGCGGAGGCCGACGTGCCGGAGCCGGACCCGACGCCGGGCAAGGTGCTGATCGACGTCACCGCGGCGGGCATCAACTACGCCGACACGCACCGCGTGGCAGACGATTACCTCGCCGATCAAGAGCTCCCGTTCATCCCCGGCCAAGAGGTGGTCGGCACGCTCGCGGACGGCTCGCGGGTGGTCTCCCTCGTGCGGGGAGGCGGTTACGCCGAGCGGGCGCTGGGTCCGCTCGACCTGACGTTCACCGTCGCCGACGCCGTCGGGGACATGGAGGCGCTCGTGCTGATGCTCCAGGGCACGACCGCTTGGCACCTGCTTCGGACCTCCGCCCACATGAAGGACGGCGAGACGGTCGTCGTCTTCGCCGCGGCCGGGGGCGTCGGCTCGACCGCCGTTCAGCTGGCGCGCGCGTGGGGCGCCGGTCGCGTGATCGCGGTCGCCTCCAACGAGCAGAAGCGCGAGCTCGCGCTCGGCCTCGGCGCCGACGCGGTCGTGGACTCCGCGAGCCCCGACCTGGCGGAGGAGCTGATCGCCGCCAACGGTGGCCGCGGTGTCGACGTCGTCCTCGAGATGACGGGCGGCGATGTGTTTCGGGCGGCGATGGAATCGCTCGGCCACTTCGGTCGCCTCGTCCACTACGGGGCCGCGAGCAGGACGATGGCGCCACCGGTCGAGCCGCGTGAGCTGATGTCGAACTGCACCGCGGTGGTCGGCTTCTGGCTGATGCAGTGCACCCGCACGATGCTGCAGGAATCGCTCGACGACCTGTGGGCGATGACCTCGCGCGGGGAGCTCAAACCGCTGATCGGCGAGGTCTACGCGCTGTCTGACGCGCGCCGAGCACACGAAGACCTCCGCGGCCGCGGGACCGTCGGCAAGCTCGCGCTGGACCCCGCACGCTAGGCGCGGGGTGCCGAGTCCGATGGAGAAAGCGAATCGATGCCGGACGCGCTGATCGCATCGGTCGCGCGCTCACCGATCGGGCGCGCCGTGAAGGGCTCGCTCACAGGCGCGCGCGCCGACGACCTCGCCGCGAGGATGATCGAAACGGCGATCGGTCGAGTGCCGCAGCTCGACCCCGCCGAAATCGAGGATCTCTACCTCGGCTGTGGCGAGCCCTACGACGAGCAGGGCGCCAACATGGCGCGCCGGGTCGCCGTGCTGGCCGGCCTCGACGGCCTGCCGGGCGCCACGGTGAATCGATTCTGCTCGTCGAGCCTGCAGACGACGCGGATGGCGATGCACGCGATCAAGGCGGGAGAGGGAGACGTCTTCCTCTCTGCGGGGGCCGAGTGCGTCTCGCGCTACGCCGATCCGAGCGGCGCGGGCGCGGTCGCGGAGCGCTTCCTCAACCCGCGCTTCGCCGATTCCGAAGCACGGACCGAGCAGATCGCGACGTCGAACGCGCCGTGGTCCGACCCCCGCCAAGACGGCGGCCTGCCGGACATCTACATCGGCATGGGGCAGACCGCTGAGAACGTCGCCTCGCTGCGCGGCATCTCCCGCGAGCAGCAGGACGAGTTCGCGGTCCGCAGCCAGCAGCGCGCCGAGCGCGCGATCGCCGAGGGCTTCTTCGCGCGCGAGATCGTCCCGGTCGAGCTTCCGGACGGCACCGTCGTCTCGCGCGACGACGGGCCGAGGCCCGGCACGACCTACGAGAAGGTGGCTGCGCTGCAGCCGGTCTTCCGCACCGGCGGCACGGTGACGGCCGCGAACAGCTGCCCGCTCAACGACGGCGCCGCGGCGATCGTCGTGATCAGCGACCGTCGCGCCGAACGGCTGGGGATCGAGCCGGCTGCGCGAATCGTCGCGACCGGCGTCTCGGCGCTCTCGCCCGAGATCATGGGGCTCGGCCCCGTCGAGGCATCGCGGCAGGCGCTGGCCCGCGCGGGGATGACGATCGAGGACATCGACCTGGTCGAGATCAACGAGGCCTTCGCCGTGCAGGTGATCGCGTCCGCCGCCGAGCTCGGGATCGATCCGGAGAAGCTGAACGTCAACGGTGGCGCGATCGCGCTCGGGCACCCGTTCGGGATGACCGGTGCCCGCATCACGACGACCCTGCTCAACGGCCTGCGATCGCGCGGCGGCCGCTACGGAATGGAGACGATGTGCGTCGGCGGAGGACAGGGGATGGCGATGATCCTGGAGCTGCTCGCGTGAGTCCGGCCGGTGACTTCTCCGGCCAGACGGTGATCGTGACGGGCGCCGCTCGCGGCATCGGCCTGGCGACCGCGCAGGCGTTCGCCGAGCTCGGCGCCGCGGTCTGGATGGTCGACGCGGACGCCGAGGCGCTGATCCCCGCCGCCGAGGCCACCGGCGCCTTCGCCGCGGTGGCGGACGTCTCGGCGACGGCCGATGTCGAGCGCGTCGTCGCCGAGGCGATCGAGGAGACCGGGCGGATCGACGTCCTCTTCAACAACGCGGGGCTGCTCCGCGACAAAGTCCTCTGGAAGATCGACGACGAGGATTGGGATCTCGTCGTCAACGTCAGCCTCGGTGGCACGTTCAAGTTCACTCGTGCCTGCGTGCCGCACTTCCGGGCGCGCCGCTACGGCCGCGTGATCAACATCACCTCCTTCACCGGCCTGCACGGAAACGTCGGCCAAGCCGCCTACGCCGCGGCGAAGGCCGGTGTGATCGGCTTCAGCAAGACCGCCGCGAAGGAGCTCGCGCGGTTCGGCGTGACCGTCAACGCGCTCTCGCCGAACGCGCAGACGCGCATGATCGACTCGATCCCCGACCACATCCGCAAAGGGCTGGACGAGCAGATCCCGCTGGGCCGGTTCGCCGACCCGAGCGAGATCGTGCCGGGCGTCCTGTTCCTGGCTTCGCCGCAGGCCGGCTACGTGACCGGGGTCGTGCTGCCGGTCGACGGCGGAATAGCGATGTGAGGATCGACCAGAGAGGAGCACGACGATGAACGCGATGAACCGCCAGCTGCGGCTCGTCTCACGACCGGTCGGTCTGCCGGCGCCGTCCAACTGGGAGTTGACCGTGGAGCCGGTCCCGGCGCCGGGAGCGGGGGAGGCACTGATCGAGCTGACCCACATCTCGCTGGACCCGGCGATGCGCGGCTGGATGAACGATCGGCGGTCGTACATCGCGCCGGTCGCGCTCGGCGAGGTGATGCGCGCCCCGGCGATCGGGCGCGTCGTCGCGTCCGGCAATCCAGACCTGCCGGAGGGAAGCTGGGTCTCCGGCCTGCTCGGCGTTCAGGAATACGCGATCTCCGACGGCGCCGAGCTTGTTCGCGTCGACCCGGATCGCGCCCCCGTCAGCCACTACATCGGCGCGCTCGGAATCCCCGGCATCACGGCGTTCTTCGGCGTGCGCGACATCGGTCGCCCGCGGCCCGGCGATACCGTCGTCGTGTCCGGCGCGGCGGGAGCAGTTGGCAGCATCGCCGCGCAGATCGCGAAGATCGAAGGCTGTCGTGTCGTCGGCATCGCCGGTGGGCCCGAGAAGTGCGCCTGGCTCACCGACGAGCTCGGCCTCGACGCGGCGATCGACTACAAGCGCGGCGATCTGGCCACGCGCCTGCGCGAGGAGACGCCGGAGCGCATCGACGTCTACTTCGACAACGTCGGCGGGACGATCCTCGACCTCGCGCTGGCGCGCCTTGCCGTCCACGCCCGCGTCGTCATCTGCGGCGGGATCTCGCAGTACAACGCGACGGAGCCGTGGGGGCCCGTCAACTACCTGTCGCTGCTGAGCAACCGCGCGTCGATGACCGGCCTGATCGTGTTCGACTACGAGGAGCGCTACCCGGAGGCGATCGAGAACCTGGCGCGGTGGATCGAGGACGGGCGCCTGATCGTGCGCGAGCAGATCGTCAAAGGCGGGGTCGAGCAGTTCCACGACACGCTGCTGTCGCTGTTCGCCGGCGAGAACACCGGCAAGCTCCTGCTCGAGCTCGGCTGACGTCAGCGCGGGACGAGGCGCGCGAGCTCGAGCGCCACGCGCAGGCTCAGGCTCCCGCGGTCGATCGACGTGTCGAGCAGCTCCTCGACCTTCTGGATCCGTTTGACGACGGTGTTGCGGTGCAACCGCAGCCGCGCGGCGGTCGCCGCCGGGCTGCCGCGCTCCTGCAGGTAGACGCGGAGCGTCTCGCGAAGGCGCCCGCTCTTCTCGTCATCCGAGCCGAGCGAGCCGAGCTGTCCCTCGACGAATGCGCGCGCCAGCTCCGTGTCCTGAGAGGCGAGGGCGAGAACGCCGACATCGTCGTACGTCGTGACGGCCTGGCCCTCGATCGCGCGACCGACGCGCTTCGCCTCGAGCGCCTCCCGGTGGGTCAGGCGGAACCCCGAGATCCCCCACCGGGCGGAACCGAACGCCGCTTCGACCCCGGCTGGGGACTTCAGGTCGCGCAGGCCGAGCTGCAACGCGTTCGCCTCGCATGACATCCAGCCGTTGAGCGATCCGCTGTCGCTCCTCACGCTGAGGTGCTGCCAGGGGGAGATTCGCAGGGCGAGCTCGTTGGCGAGCGCCTCGAGGTCCCCGCGGTTGGTCCCGCTGGCGTCCCACAGCGTGTATCCGATGTGGATCGCGTCGACACGGTAGGCGATCGACCGCTCGGCCATTCTCGGATCGAGGTCGCCCTGCAGGAGACCGGTGACGGCACGCAGGCGGCTCGACTCGTCCTGCCGCGCGAGCTTCGCCTGCTCGTCGATGTAGGCCGAGATCGCCTGCGAGGTGATCGCGTTGGCGTAATCGAACAGGCGGGCCGAGGCATACTCGACTTCCTCGGCGCGCAGCTCGGGCGACAGGCCCCAGCGGCTCTCCTTGAGAGTCGAGGCGATGATCGTCCAGGCATCGGCGTGGCCGCGCTCGAAGGAGCGCAGCGCGGCGGTCAGCGAGACGCCGTCGTGGACGAGCTGCCGCGCCCATGCCTCGGCCTCCTTCGGAACGGTCGCCGTCGAGGATGGATCGCCGAACGCCCGTCTGATGCCCGGGAGATGCGATTCGAGCGCGACCCTGAGATCCGCCTCGGGATCTCTGCCCTTGCTCAACTCGGGGACCGTCCTGAGGATGCCCCGCAGCATCGCCTCGACGAGCGCGCTCCCTTCCAGCTCCATCCACTCGACGAGCATCCGCTGGCTCTGGCGTGTGGTCGCAGTCGCCATCGGGGCAGCATACCTGCGGGGGCGAGCGCGGCGATGAGTGGACGCATCCGACACCGCCGAGTGGATCCACGAGACATTGAGTACAAGTCGGTCAACCGGCAGAGTTGACCAGCGAAGTTGCTTGGGACTGCTTTGGAGGAAGGAGAGGAAGATGGTGGAGCCCCTGTCGGAGGACGGGCCTGTGAAGGTCGCGATAACGGTCGACGACCTCTTCCAATGGCCCGATATCGCACACCAGAACGGCTTCAGCCCGGCCGGTTGCAGCGCGAGCCTGATCCGCGCCTTCGCGGCCAACGGCGTGCCCGAGGTGTATGCCTTCTCGGCGACCTTCGCGCTCGACGACGACCCGCGGCTGACGAGCGTGCTCGACGAGTGGTGCGCGGCCGGCCACAACATCGGCGGGCACACTCACTTCCACGCCTGCCTGAACTGGCTGGGCGCCGAGCGCTACATCGAGGACATCGACCAGAGCCACGAGCTGATCGAGCCGTGGGTCGCGAACGCGCCGACCCGGTACTTCCGCTTCGCGATGGACATGCTGGGCGATACGCGGAGCAAGACCGACGAGGTGATGACGCACCTGGCGCAGACCGGGTTCATGCACGCGCCGATCACGCACTGGTTCTACGACACCCAGTTCGTCTTCCCCTACGACCGCGCGAAGCGCCTGGACAAAGAGGACGACGCCGCCTATCTCCGCGACAAGTTCGTCGAGACGGCGGTCTCGTGCCTGCGTGGACAGGTGGCCGCGTCCGAGAAGAACCTCGGTCGCCGTCCGGCCCACATAAGCCTGATCCACAACTCGGCGATCGCGTCTGACACCTACGACCGCGTGCTCGAGGCGTATGCGGCGGCGGGAGCCGAGTTCATCACGCTCGAGGAGGCGATGCGCGACCCGGCCAACCTGATCGTCGCGCCGGGAGCGAATCCCAACTTCAGGAACCTGACACAGCGCTGGGCCGAGGTTCTCGGCGTCGAGGTCGAGGGCACTCCGCCGGCCGTCCTCGACGAGCTCGACGCGATCGCGCCGATCGAGGGCTGGGATTCGGAGACGCTGTTCAACAAGGCGCTCGACGGTATGGCCCGGGGGACCGGAGCGAAGCCGGTCCTCCAGGACATGGCGCCGTGACGGGATCGGCAGAGCGACTCTTCTCGGTGGCGGGCAAGCGCGTGGTGATCACCGGCGGCACCCGCGGCATCGGCCTGATGATCGCCAGAGCGATGACCGATGCCGGCGCGCGCGTGATCGTCGCCTCGCGCAAGGTCGAGGCGTGCCGAGCGGCCGAAGCGGAGCTCGGCTGCCCCGCCGTGGTGGCGGACCTGAACGAGGACGCGGGCGTGTCCGCGGTCGTCGGCGCGGTGGACGAGCGGTTCGGCGGAGCGCTCGACGTGCTGTTCAACAACGCCGGCGCGACCTGGGGCGCGCCGCTCGAGGAGTTCCCGAGATCGGCCTGGGACCGGGTGCTCGGGGTCAACGTGGTCGGGCTGTTCGACGTCACGGTGAAACTGCTGCCGGCGCTCAGGCTGGGCTCGAGCGCGGACGAACCGGCGCGCGTGATCAACATCGGCTCGGCGGACGGCCTGCGGGTCCCGGTCGACGAGAACTACTCCTACTCGGCGGCGAAGGCCGCGGTTCACATGCTGACGCGCCATCTCGCCAAGCGGCTCGCGGGCGACGGCGTCACCGTCAACGCGATCGCCCCCGGACCGTTCGACAGCGAGATGACGGCGTTCAGGCTCGGCGACGCGACGGCGCGCGCTCAGGTCGCGAAGACGATCCCCGTGGGGCGCATCGGGCGGCCGGACGACATCGCCGGCTCGGCGATCTTCCTCAGCGCGCGGGCCAGCGCGTACATGACCGGCGCGGTGATCGCCGTCGACGGCGGGTACAGCGGATGCAGCTGACCGACCCGTTTCGGCTTCCCGCGGGGCATCGCACGGTCGCGGACGCCTTCCTCTGGGCGCTCGAGAACCATCCGCAGGGGCCGGCCCTGGCAGAGGCCGGAGGCGATCTGGCGCTGACCTGGCGCGAGTACGCCGATCGCGTCGCGGCTCTGGCGTCGGGCCTGAAGGGCCTCGGTGTGGGCGCCGGCGATCGCGTCGCGCTGCTGATGGGCAACAGGCCCGAGTTCAACCTGATCGACTCGGCCGCGCTGTTCCTCGGCGCGATCCCGTTCTCGATCTACCCGACGTCGGCGAGCGAGCAGATCGCCTACATCGCCGCTCATGCCGAACCGACGCTCTACGTCGTCGAATCCGAGGCTCGCGAGCGGATGCGGGAGGCCGGCATCACCGAGGCGGTCTTCTACCTCGAGGACGACGACGCCGGCCGGTCCGCGCTCGATCGGATCGAAGGCTTCGCCGAGGAGCCAATCGACCTGCACGAGCACGCCGGGAGGCTCGCGCCGGACGACGTGCTGACGCTGATCTACACCTCGGGGACGACAGGACCGCCGAAGGGAGTCGAGCTCTCGCATGCGGCGCTGCTGTTCACGATCAAGGCGACGTTGGATGTCGTCCCGCTCCCGGAACGGGGCCGGCTGATCTCCTACCTGCCGCACGCGCACGTCGTCGACCGTTTCGCCTCCCACTACCTGCAGATGGCGACCGCGTCGATGACGACGACGCTGCTCGACGGGAGGACGATCTTCTCGCTCACGCCTCGGGTCGAGCCGACGATGTTCTTCGCGGTGCCGCGCACGTGGGAGAAGCTCCGGCAATCGCTGACGGCCGAGCTCCAGTCCGACGCGAGCGCCGACGAAATCCGGACGATGCTCGAGCTCGGCCACCGTCGGATCTTCGCCCAGCACGAAGGCGACGAGCTCGACGCGGAGGCGGAGGCGGAGTGGCGGGCGCTCGACGGATCGGCCGGCGCTCGGGTGCGCGGGCGGATCGGCCTGCAGCAGGCGAGCTGGCTGGTCACCGGGTCGACGACGACGGAACCGGAGCTGCTTCGCTTCTTCGCCGCCCTCGGGATGCCGGTTTGCGAGAACTGGGGGATGTCCGAGAACTGCGCGGTGGGAACGCTGAACGATCCCATCAGGCCCCGGATCGGAAGCGTCGGCAGGGTGCTGCCGGGGACCGAGCTGATCCTCGCCGAGGACGGGGAGATCCTCTGTCGCGGCCCGAACCTGATGCGTGGCTACCGCAACGACCCCGAGGCGACGGCGAGGACGATCGACGGCGACGGGTGGCTGCGCACCGGCGACATCGGCGTGATCGACGACGACGGCTTTCTTGCGATCGTCGATCGCAAGAAGGAAATCATCATCAACAGCAGCGGCAAGAACATGTCGCCGACGAACATCGAGGCGACCGTGCGGAACAGCAGCCCGCTGATCGGGCAGGTCTGCTGCATCGGCGACTCGCGGCCGTTCAACACCGCGCTGATCGTGCTCGATCCGGAGGCCGCCGGAGCGGTTGCGGCCGAAGCCGGGCATCGCGCCTCGGGGCTCGAGGAGATCGTCGAGTACCCGGCGGTCAGGGAGGCCGTCGAGTCCGCCGTGCAGGCCGCGAACCATCGACTCGCGCGGGTCGAACAGATCAAGCGGTTTCGCGTGCTCCACGACGAATGGCCCGCCGACGGGGACCTCGTCACACCGACGATGAAGATCCGTCGACGCGAGGTCCTGCGGCGATACGAGGACGTGATCGAGGATCTGTACAGCTCGAACGGAGGGATGCAATGAACTCACACGGTGAGAACGGCGGGCAGCCCGTCTCGCCCGCGACGGCAGAGCCGGTGCTGGCCGAGATGCACGGCGCGGTTCTCGTCCTCACGCTGAACCGGCCGGAGAAACTGAACGCCTGGGGCCAGAAGATGGAGGAGCGGTACTTCGACCTCCTCGACGAGGCCGAGCGAAGCGCGGACGTGCGCGCGATCGTGCTCACGGGAGCCGGCCGCGGATTCTGCGTCGGCGCCGATTTCGATGACCTCAAGGCGGCCGGCGAGTCAGACTTGACGGCCCTCGATCGGCGGCGAGCGGTCTCTCACCCGATGACGATCGGCAAGCCGCTGGTGGCGGCGATCAACGGCCCCGCGGCCGGCATCGGCCTCGTGCAGGCGCTCTACTGCGATGTCCGCATCGCCGCGCCGGCGGCGAAGCTGACGACGGCCTTCGTGCGACGCGGGCTGATCGCCGAGTACGGTTCGGCATGGCTGCTCCCGGAGCTCGTCGGTCGTGGAGTCGCGCTCGATCTCCTGCTGTCCGGGCGTGTCTTCCTGGGGGAGGAGGCGCACTCGCTCGGGCTCGTGAACCGGCTGGCGGAGCCGGACTCCGTGCTCGCCGTCGCGCTCGAGTACGCGACCGACCTGGCCGAGAACTGCTCGCCGACCTCGATGGGCGTCATCAAACGGCAGGTCCACCGAGCGACGAGCGCGACGTTCGACGCGGCCTTCGACGAAGCCGACGCGGAGATGCGTGCGTCGTTCATGCGTCCGGACGTGCGCGAGGGAGTCGACAGCTACCTCGAGGGTCGGCCGCCGGTGTTCCCGGGCGTCGAGCAGCCTCGATGAGCGTCCAGGCTCGACCGGAATCGGCGGCGGACCTGCGGGCGCTCGTCGGAACGGCGCTGGGTCCGACCGAGTGGTACACCGTCGACCAGCCGAAGGTCGACGGCTTCGCCGAGGCGACCGAGGATCGCCAATGGATTCATGTCGATCCGGCAAGGGCCGCGTCGAGCCCGCTTGGCGGCACGATCGTGCACGGGCTCTTCACCCTGGGTCTCGGACCTCGTTTCGTCGAGGAGCTGATCAGCTTCGACGGGTTCGCGCACAGCCTGAACTACGGCTATGGGAAGGTGAGGTACCCGGCGCCGTTCCCCGTCGGGGGCAGGTTGAGGATGCATCTCTCGATCGACGCCGTCGAGGACGTCCGCGGAGGCGTCCAGCTGACGAGCACCCAGACCTTCGAGCTAGAGGGGGCGGATAAGCCGGTCTGCGTGGCCGAGTCGCTTGCACGTTTCGTGGAGCGCTGAGGCGAGTTGCAGCTCGACCGGGATAGAGGTGGGAATCGTCGCACAAAGACTTGACATTGACTTCAAGTTCAGGTAGGTTCACCGGCAACTAGGACGACAGTCGGTGTGAGTTGCAATTGGGGATCCATGGCTCTGCCGTCGGTCTGGTGATCACGGCCAAGCCAATGGATAAGCAGTGCTCAGGGCAGTGCAGGACGCGACCCGGCTGTGGGTCTATTCAGAGAGATCAGGCGGTCCGCGCCAGATGGCGAGCCGCCCGCGACGGAGGAGAATGGTTATGCGTTTGCGTTTCGTGGCGGTCGCCGCCATGGTCGGGTTGGTTGCGGTCGTCGTCGCGGGCTGTGGCTCGAGCTCCAGCTCGAGCTCGAGCTCGAGCGCCACGACGGGCGGGTCCTCGACAGCTGAAACGAAGTACTCCATCGGCATCGTCGACTTCTCCGTGACGGAGCCGACGTCTCAGGGAGTTCTCAACTCCTTCGAAGCCGGAGCCAAGCAGAAAGGCTGGGAAATCACTCGTGTCAATCCCGAAGCGTCGGCCGAAAAGGCGATCGCGGCGATCCAGACGCTGGTGCAGAAGAAAGTCAACCTGATCGTCACCGCGGTGTTCCCGAGCACCGAACTCACGGGCGGCGTCGCGGCGGCGCTCGGAGCGAAGATCCCGATCGTCAGCGTTGGCGGCGGCACGGCAGAAGGCGTGCAGACGAACTGGAACGCCGGCAAGGCGGCGGGCGGCGCCGCGATCGCCGAACTCATGGTGAAGGAATCGGGAGGCAAGGGCAACCTCCTCGTACTGGGATACAAGAGCGGCCTTCCGTGCATCGGACGCGAGGAAGCACTCGATGAAGTGATCAAATCCGATTCGTACAACCGCACCCGCAACGAGGTGCCGATTCCGGGCCAGGTGGCGGCGTCGACGAACTTCACGCAGGCATGGCTCGCGCAGCACCCGAGCAACGGCGAAGCGATGACCGTGTGGGGCTGCTTCGACGAACCTTCACTCGGCGCGATCGCGGCGGTCAAGGAGGCGCGGCGCACCGGAGTCCGGGTCTACGGGTTCGATGGGCTGCCCGCCGGGATCAAGGCGATCGAAGAAGGGAGCATGAACGGAGAGATCTGGTTCAACACGAAGCTCGGTGGTGAAGAAATCCTGAAGGCGACGCCGCAGTACATCAAAGAAGGGGTGAAGAAGGCGGCGAGCAATCCGCCGATCCCCTACGAACTGGTGACCCAGCAGAACGTCAAGGAATTCGCCAAGAAGTTCCCCGAAGCCACCAAGTAAGGAGAAGCGCTCGTGCCGGTCCCGGGGGCCTTTGCGGCCTCCGGGGCCGGACCGCGGAGGGAGCAATGAGCACGATAACGTCCGAGGTCGAAGTGACAGAGTCGGGCCGTCGAGCGGCCACGGTGCCGATCGTGGAGATGGAGAACATCTCGAAGTCGTTCGGTGGCGCGCTGGCGCTCAGTCGAGTCTCGCTCGACGTCAACGGTGGCGAAGTCGTCGCTCTCTGCGGCGCCAACGGCGCGGGGAAGAGCACGTTGGTGCGAATCCTCGCCGGCGCCGAGCGCGCCGACAGCGGCCTGATCCGGATCTCGGGCGAGGAGGTTTCGATCGACTCGCCGTCGGCTGCCAGCGCGTTGGGCCTCAGCTTCATCCATCAGGAGCTCAACCTCGTGCCGAGGTTCTCGGCCCTGCAGAACATGGCGCTCGGTTACGCCGGCGGGTCGAGAGCCGGGTTCCTCGATCGAGCGGCGTCGCGCCGGCGCGCCACGGAGGTGATGGAGCGGCTCGGCGCGTCGATCGCGCTCGACGTCGAAGTCGCGACGCTGAGCGTCTCAGACCGCTGGATGGTCTCGCTCGGGCGATCGCTGATGAGCGAGGCGCGGGTCATCGCGATGGACGAGCCGACCGCGTCGTTCACAGACGAGGAGGCGGCGCGTCTGTTCGAGATCGTCGCGGAGCTGAAGTCCTCGGGTGTCGGGATCCTGTACATCTCGCACCGGCTCGACGAGGTGCTCGAGGTCTCGAATCGCGTCACGGTGCTGCGCAACGGCAGGCTCGTCGCCGTCCTCGCGGCCGGCGACACCGACCGTGCGCGACTCACGAGGGAAATCGTCGGTCGAGACGTCGAGCGGCTCGCTCCCTCCTCGGCGCGCCCGGGGCTGCTCGAGGGCGGGGAGCCGGTCCTTGCCGTCCGCGGCCTGACGCGCGCCCCGCGCGTGAGGGGGGTCGACCTCGAGGTCCACCCGGGCGAGATCGTCGGGCTCGCCGGCCTGGTCGGCGCCGGTCGCACCGAGCTCGTGCGACTCCTGTTCGGCGCCGATCGGCCGAGCGGGGGCACGATGAGGCTCGAGGGCCGCGACTACAGCCCGCGCTCGCCGTACGACGCGATCCGCCGCGGGGTCGCGTTCATCCCGGAGGAGCGGCGCTCGGAAGGGCTCCTGCTGGCCGACTCGTTGATGCGCAACGTGCGCCTGGCTACGTTGAGAGAGGATCGAAGCCGGCTCGGCCTGCTCGCCCCGCGAAAGTCCAAGGTGGTCGCGCGGGCGATGCTCGAGCGCTTCGGGATCGTCGCGCGCTCGGTCGATCAGCCGGTCGGGGAGCTCAGCGGAGGCAATCAGCAGAAGGTGCTCGTGAGCCGCTTCGTCCTCGCCGCGCCGAAGGTCCTGATCCTCGACGACCCGACGGTCGGCGTCGACGTAGGCGCGCGCAACGAGATCTACTCGATCGTCCGCGACCTCGCCGCGGCGGGCGCCGGGATCGTTTTCATCTCGAACGACTTCGAGGAGTTCGCGATCTGCGATCGGGTCGCGGTGATGCGCGAGGGGCGCGTCGTGGAGATCTTGGACGGCGCGTCCGCGAGCAAGGACCAGCTGACCGCGCTTTGCTACCACAAGCCTGACGAGGAGCAGACATGACCAACGTGAACGCAGTGCCGGAGCTCGCCGTCGAGATCGCGCCCTCGCGCTCGGTCGACGCGTGGCGGTTCGTCGGCCGCTACGGAGCGCTGATGCTGCTCGTCGCGCTGATCATCGCGGTGTCGGCGCTCGAGCCGAACACGTTCCCGACGAAGGAAAACCTGATCAACGTCCTCAACCAGAGCGCGCTGGCGTCGCTGATCGCGATGGGGCTCACCTTCGCACTGGTCGCGGGCGAGTTCGACCTGAGCATCGGGTACAACGCGAGCCTCGCGGGCGTGATCGCGTGCTCGCTGATGGCGAACTCCGGCACGTCGATCGCGGTCGCGTTCGCCATCGCCGTCGCGGCGGGGGCGCTGATCGGCCTCGCGAATGGGCTGATCGTCACCCGCATCGGCGTGAATGCGCTGGTCTGCACGCTCGGCGTTGGCACGATCGTGATCGGTCTCAACTACGTGATCGCTGGGGGGTTGCCGATCTCCGCCGGGAGCCGCACGAAATCGTTCATCCATCTCACGCTCGGAGAATTTCTCGGGGTTCCCTATCCGATTTACATCATGGCCGCGGTAGCGATCGTCGCGTGGGTCGTGCTGAACCGGACGGTGACCGGTCAGTCGATTCAGGCCGTCGGCGGCAACCCGGTCGCGGCGAGATTGTCCGGACTGCGCGTCGACCGCGTTCGCGTGATCGCGTTCGTTCTCTGCGGGATCTGCGCTGCGATGACCGGCGTGCTGCTGGCTTCGCGGACGGGCAGCGCGTCGATCGGGGGCGGTGAAAGTTACCTGCTGACCTCCTTCGCGGCCGCCTTCTTCGGGTCCGCGGTGATGCGGGATGGGGAGTTTCACATACTCGGGACGCTCACCGGCGTCATCACCGTTGCGATCGGCTTCAACGCGATCGCGCTGCTCGGGCTCGAAACGTCATGGCAGTACCTCTTTCAGGGGCTGATCCTGATCCTCGGCGTAGGCGTAAGCACGCTGGCGCGCCGCCGAACCCGCTAGGCTTCCGGTCGATAATGTCGAAAACGTTGAACAGACCCGCCAGGCTCATCTAGGTAGACCTCATGGAACCGGGGTTGTCCGCAGGCGGATCTGTGACGAGGTCGCGTTAATGGCGAGGGTCGACAAGCAACGCTCGAAACGCCCTCCCGCGACGATCCGGACGATGCCCTCGAGCCGGCGCGGCAAGCGGACCCGAGAGGCTCTGATAACCGCGGCGCGGTCGGTCTTCGAGCGAGACGGATATCTCGACGCACGGATCACCGACATCGCCGACGAGGCGAAGGTCGCGTCCGGCACGTTTTACACATATTTCAACAGCAAGGAGGAGATCTTCGCGGCGGTGGTGGAATCGGTCGAAGACGACATGCTCCACATGCACGTCCGCGAGCGCGTCGGCGAAGCCGAGCCTCGCGCGCTGATCTCCGCGGCGAACCGGGAGTACCTGAAGGCCTACCAGCGCAACGCGCGACTGATGGCGGTGTTCGAGCAGGTCGCCCAGATCGACGAGAAGTTCCGCGATCTCCGCGTGAGGCGCTCCGAGGCGTTCCTCAAACGCAACGCGAAGCTGATCGAAGAGCTGCAGGATCGGGGTGAAGCAGATCCGGCCCTGGATCCGCTGGTCGCCGCCGAGGCGCTGTCGTGGATGGTCAGCCGCATGGCCTATGCCGTGTTCGTCCTCGGCAAACCGATCTCGATCGACCTGCTGACCGAGACGTTGAGCCGCCTCTGGCTGAACGCGCTGCGCCTGGAAGACGCCGACGCGTGAGCTCGCCGCCCAGCTAGATGCCGGCCCGCTCGGCGGCCAGCGCGGTCCGCTCGAGCATGATCTCCGTCGTTCGCGCGGCGTCCGCCGGATCGCCGTCGGAAGGCTGATCGAGCGAGCGGCGCAACACGCCCTCGCTGCGGGCTCCACCGGCTCGACGGATTATCGAACTTGACGTCAGATTCAGATTACGTTAGGTTTCCAGCGCAAGCTTGGTATCGAGTCGCGCCGGCGGCGGACGTCGGCGAGAAAATCGCGGGGTGGAGGGATAGTGGACTTCGAGCTGACCGATCGCTGCAAGGAGCTGCAAGAGCGCCTGCTGGCCTTCATGGACGATCGGATCTATCCGGCCGAGCCGGTCTACAGGCAGCAGATGCAGGATGCCGCCGAGGATCCGAACCACCAGCCGCAGATCCTCGAAGAGCTCAAGGAGGAGGCGCAGAGGCGCGGGCTGTGGAACCTCTTTCACCCGCACGAGGAGTGGGGTCCCGGTCTGGAGAACGCCGAGTACGCGCCGCTTGCCGAGATCACGGGCCGGAGCGCGAGCCTGGCGCCCGAGGCGATCAACTGCAGCGCTCCCGACACGGGGAACATGGAGATCCTCACCCTGTTCGGGACCGACGAGCACAAGGAGAGGTGGCTGAAGCCGCTGCTCGCCGGCGAGATCCGGTCCGCCTTTGCGATGACCGAGCCCCAGGTCGCCTCCTCGGACGCGACCAACATCGAGACCGCGATCCGGCGCGAGGGCGGCGAGTACGTGATCAACGGTCGTAAGTGGTGGACCTCGAACGCGCTGCACAAGAACTGCCGGGTTCTGATCGTCATGGGCAAGACGAACCCCGAAGGGCCGCCGCACAAGCAGCAGTCGATGCTCGTGGTGCCGCTCGACACGCCCGGCGTGACGGTCGTCCGTGGCCTTCCGGTGTTCGGCTACCAGGACAGAGAGGGCCACGCCGAAATCGAGTTCGACGACGTCCGGGTTCCCGTCGACGCGCTGCTGGCGAACGAGGGCGACGGCTTCGCGATCAGCCAGGCGCGCCTCGGACCGGGACGCATCCACCACTGCATGCGGTCGATCGGCGCCGCTGAGCGGGCGCTTGACCTGATGTGCGAACGAGCCCAGCGCCGGGTGACCTTCGGAGCGCCTCTCGCCGAGCGCTCGAACATCCAGGACTGGATCGCCGAGTCGCGGGTCGAACTGGAGATGGCGCGGCTGCTCACGATGAAGACCGCGTGGCTGATGGACACGGTCGGCAACCGTCACGCCCGCATCGAGATCGCCGCGATCAAGATCACCGCACCGCAGGTGGCGCTGAAGGTGATCGACAGGGCGATCCAGGTACACGGCGGCGCCGGCGTCTCCGGTGACTTCCCGCTCGCGGAGATGTGGGCTCACCAGCGGACCCTGAGGCTGGCCGATGGGCCCGACGAGGTGCACAAGCGCTCGATCTTCCGTGACGAGATGCGCCGGTTCCCGATCGGGCAGGGCGCTTCGCAGCAGTCGCCCGTGCGCGTGAGCTCCTGATGGCCGAGCACGACGAGACCGTCGATGTCACTCATCGCCTGCGCGCGGTGTGTCTTCGATGCGGCCTCGATCGCACCGACCAGCCGCTGATCAGCGACGACCGGCTGTCGATCTGCTTGTCGTGCGGCGAGACCCGGTTCGTATTCGACACGGGTATCGAGCCGACGAAACTTAGCCCGCGCCGCCCGAGAGGAGCGAGCAGCGGGAAGACTGCCGGCACCCACAGTTCTGACGCCGGCAGTGTGGGATCTCCTCTCCCTCAGTTGGCCGGGCGACCTCGGGTCGCCCGGCCAACCCCTCTCGAGCGCGACTCGGGGTGGCCTGCAGCCGGTGAGCGAGGCTGACCGGCGCGATCGGGACCTTGCCGAGTGTTCGTCGCTTTGACCGTCGGTGCAGCGCTGGCCTGGCTGACCTTCGTCGTTGTCGTAGTGGCGGTATGCCGGATCGCTGCGTCCGCGGACCTGCGCCTGCACGGCGGGCCTCGCGCAGCGGCGGCGAGCACGGTGGTGACGGGCCGGCAACCGAGACACGCGGCGCATCGACGATGAGTGCAATCGACTGGACCGGCCCGTTCGAGGTCCTCGAGCCGGGGCAGCGGTTCCGCTCCCGGGGACGGACGATCACCGCGGGCGACCTCGTCTGCTTCGCGGCGTTGACCGGCGAAGGGAGCCGCCAACGTGCCGACGCGGCATGGGATGCAGCAGTCCGCTCCCGCGGGCGAATCGCGCACGGCATGCTCCTCGCGTCCTTCGCCGTCGGGCTCCTGCCGCTGGATCCAGCGCGTGTCGTGGCGCTTCGAAGGGTCCACGACGTCGTGCTCGGGCACTCCGTGAAGCTCGGGCAGGCGCTCCACGTCGAGGCTCGCATCGACACGCTGCAGGCGATCGACGACGAGGTCGGTCTCGTCGGGTGGCGGTGTGAGATCGTCGAGGATCGTCAAGGGCCGCTCGCCCGAGTCGGGCTCGAGGTGCTCTGGAGCTCGCGCTCGGCCGAGCGGCGCGGCTCGCTGTACGGCGCGATCGGCATCGAGTACCCGTCGGGTGTCCTACCTTGCTGAACGGGATGCGCCGGCGATGAGCCAAGCCCGAGCCTGGCACGCAAGCCTTCGACGAAAGGGATCATGAGTACCGCCTCCACAGCATCCGCGAGCCTGATCGATCGTCGCAACCTGTCCTTCCTGCTCTACGAGTGGCTGGAAGTCGATCGGCTGACGGAGCGCGAGCGGTACGCCGGTCATTCCCGTGAGGTCTTCGACGACGTCCTCGAGCTCGCCGAGCGCATCGCAGGCGAGCGCTTTGCGCCACACAACCGCGAGGCCGACGAGCACGAGCCCGGCATCGTCGATGGTCACGTCGTCCTCGTCGACGGGGTCTCGGCGGCGCTGAGCGCGTTCTTCGACGCCGGGCTCGCGGGTGCGAGCATGGACGAGGTCGTCGGCGGGATGGCGTTGCCGCAGGTCATCTCGATGGCGAGCTTCGCGTTCTTCCAGGCCGCCAATTCAGCGACCGCCGGGTACGCGATGCTCACGATCGCGGCGGCCAACCTGCTGATCGCCAACGGCTCGCCGGAGCAGATCGACGCGTTCGTCTCACCGATGATCGAGGGCCGGTTCTTCGGCACGATGTGCCTCTCCGAGACGCAGGCCGGATCGTCTCTGGCGGACATCGCCACGCGCGCGGAACCGCAGGGGGACGGCACGTATCGTCTGTTCGGCTCGAAGATGTGGATCTCGGGCGGCGAGCACGACCTCGCCGAGAACATCATCCACCTCGTTCTCGCGAAGATCCCCGGCGCGCCGCCCGGGGTCAAGGGCATCAGCCTGTTCGCCGTCCCGCGCGTGCTGATCGAGGCCGACGGGTCGCCCGGCGAGCGCAACGACGTCGCGCTCGCCGGGCTCAATCACAAGATGGGGGCTCGCGGTACGGTCAACACCGTGCTCGCGTTCGGCGAAGGCGAGTTCACGCCGGCGGGGCGCCGAGGCGCCGTCGGCTACCTGGTCGGCGAGGCCAACCGCGGGTTGGCGTACATGTTCCACATGATGAACGAGGCGCGGGTGGCGGTCGGCCTGGGGGCGGCGTCGCTCGGCTCGACCGCGTACCTGAAGTCTTTGCGCTACGCGCGCGAGCGCCCGCAGGGACGGCACGGGCTGGCCAAGGATCCGGACAGCCGGCAGGTGCCGATCATCGAGCACGCCGACGTGCGTCGGATGCTGCTCGCCCAGAAGTCCTACGTCGAGGGGGCGTTCGGCCTGCTCCTGTATTGCGCGAAGCTCGTCGACGACGAGCTGACGCTCGAGCTTGTCGAGGAGCGCGCGAACGCGCACCTGCTGCTCGAGTTGCTCACGCCGATCGCAAAGAGCTGGCCGTCGCAATGGTGCCTGGAGGCGAACTCGCTAGCGATCCAGGTGCACGGTGGCTATGGCTACGCGCGCGACTACGAGGTCGAGCAGCACTACCGCGACAACCGGCTCAACCCGATCCACGAGGGCACGCACGGCATCCAGGCGCTCGACCTGCTCGGGCGCAAGGTCACGATGCAGGACGGGCGTGCACTCGCCGCGCTCGCCGAGGAGATCGGCGCGACGCTCGCGCGCGCTCGTGACGCCGGCGGCGAGCTCGCCGAGCTTGCGCAGGCGCTCGCCGCATCGTTCGAGCGCCTGCTCGAGGTGACCGAGACCCTTTGGGCGCGTGGAATCGACGGGGCCGAAGAGGCGCTCGCGAACGCGACGACCTATCTCGAAGCCGCCGGGCACATCGTCGTCGCGTGGATCTGGCTGGAGCAACTGCTCGCGGCCCAGGGCAAGGAGGGGGGCTCTACGACGGCAAGCGGGCGGCAGGGCGATTCTTCTTCCGCTACGAGCTGCCGAGAACGGGTCCGCAGCTCGACCTCCTCGCGCGTGTCGACGAGACCGTGTTGAGCACCGAGGCGGCGTGGTTGTAAGCGCTACCGGCCTCCGAGCGGCGTCTTCAGGCCCTTGGGTCTTGCGCCGATACTCACCGCATGAGGTGGACGCTGCTCGCCATCTTCGGCGGTGTCCTGGCAGCGGTCGGAATCGCGGGTCTCGGGCTCGAAATAGGCCACGGCAGCGATATCTGGCGGAAGGACAATGGGGGGATCGCTCCGCTCGTCGTTGGTGGGCTCTGCGTCTGGTACGGACTTGCGGAGCGTGAACGTGGGACGAGGGACAAGCCACTCTGGCCAACGCTCCTCTGGCTGACGATCGTCTTTGTTATTGGCGGCGTCCTGTATCTGCTGGCGCCGCCGCTCGCCTTCCTGTACGCAATCGTCGTCGCGATCATCGTCAGGTTCTCTCTGCTGGCGAGCTGGCTCGATCGTGAATGACGCGGGCACGCCCAGACTCCGATCACGCGGGGGCGGCACGTTCCGGGGTTCGGGGCCTCCCCGACCTTGTCTGCGAGGTGTCGGATGACGGCCGCGAGTGGTAGGACTTCGAACCTGCAACGTCGAGCGTGCCCGAGGTTGCCAGACTGTCGGGCGCGCAGCGAGCGTGAGGTGGGAGGCGAGTGATGAAGGCGGTCCGTTTCAGCGAGTTCGGCGGCCCGGAGGTCCTCGAGATCGTGGAGCTCCCCGATCCGCATCCGGGTCCCGGCCAGGTTCGGATCGCGGTGCGCGCGGCCGGCATCAACCCGAGCGACTGGAAGAAGCGCAAGGGCTTGATGGATCGGGAACTCCCACAGACAATGGGCTACGAGGCGGCGGGCGTCGTCGACGAGCTCGGCGAGGGCGTTGCGGACGTGGCCGTCGGTGATCGCGTGTTCGGCCTGTCCGCCGAGGGGGCCGCCCAGGCCGAGCTGGCGGTGCTGTCCTATTACGCGCCGATCCCGCCGTCGCTCGACTTCCCGGGCGCTGCCGCGCTGCCGACCGCCATCGAGACGGCCACGCGCGCGCTCGACCAGCTCGGCGTCGAGAGCCGAGGCACGCTGCTCATCAACGGCGCCTCCGGAAGCGTTGGCAGCGCGGCGGTTCAGCTCGCCGTGGTGCGCGGCGCGCGCGTGATCGGCACCGCCAGTCCGGCGAACCACGACTACCTTCGCTCGCTGGGGGCCGAGGCGCTCTCCTACGGCGACGGCCTCGTCGAACGGGTTCGCGCGCTCGCTCCCGATGGCGTCGACGTGGCGCTCGACGTCGCCGGGAGCGGCGTCCTGCCGGAGCTCATCGAGCTCGCGGGCGGCCCGGAGCACGTCGTGACGATCGCGGACTTCGCTGGCGCGAAGGAGCACGGGGTGAGGTTCAGCAGCGGGGACGCTGGCCGCGCGGTCCAGGCGCTCGCCGAGATCGGCGAGCTGATCGAATCTGGACGCTTCTCGCTCCCGGTCGCGCAGACCTTCCCGCTGGGAGAGGTCGCCGAGGCGCATCGGGTGAGCGAGGGCGGCCACGTGCGCGGGAAGCTCGTAGTGCTGGTGGGCTGAGCGCTCGACGGTGGGTTCGGCATGTGTCCATGCGTCATCTTGATGCTCTCGCATCGAGATGCTAAAGTGAGGATACCGATGTCCAAGGTTCGTACGACGCTTACGATCGACGAGTCGGTCATGAAGGCGGTGAAGATGCGCGCGGCCCGTACGGGCCGCGGCGACAGTCAGGTGATCGAGGATTCACTGCGTCGCGACCTGCGGCTCGATCTACTCGAGCGCCTTTGGGAACGCAACAACCTCTCCGAGCGCGACGCTGCGGCGCTTGCTGTTGAGGCGCAGCACCAGACGCGACGTCGTGGCCGCTGACGAGTGCGGGCCGTCCTCGACCCCAATGTGGTCATCTCAGGTGTGATCTCGCCACGAGGCGCCCCGGCCGACGTGCTGCGATCGCTCGCCGGGGGCGAGTTTGAGTTCGTCGCTTCCCAAGCACTGCTGAGCGAGCTCGAGCGAGCGCTTGCCTATCCCAAGCTGCGGCGACATATCGGCGAGCCAGACGCGGCGGAGCTGGTGCGGTGGGTTGCTGACACTGCCAGCGTTGTCGTTGATCCGGATGTCCGCCCGCCGGTGCACTCCCGTGATCCGGGCGATGACTATCTGATCGTCCTTGCATCGGCGCACCGCGCGGCTCTGGTTTCGGGTGACAAGGACCTTCTCGCCCTCGAGGGAGAGATTCCTGTGTTCTCGCCGCGAGCCTTTCTCGATCTGCTCGCCGGCGCCTGACACGACAACTGGCGCCCGGAGCCCTTGGGAAGCGTCCTGCGGTCGGATTCCGAGGCCCGGGGGACACACTGCCGCGCATCGCTGGCGGTCGATCTGAAGGGGAGCGGCTCGGCAACGGTGTTGTCAGGACTGCGAGCGATCGGCGAGATCGAGGGCCGAGCCTCAGCTCGAGGCCGCCGAGCGGCTATTGATCAGCTACGGAGGGCACCGCGTCGGTCGTCGTCGCTCAGGTTGCGACCGCGGCAGCGGCCACTTCGTGGCCGGCAAGGACCATGAGCCACAGGTAGAGGACGTCGCTCTCGAGCTCCGGCAGCGAGCTGACGCGATCCTCTCGGATGTACTGGGTCGTGAGCTCGACCGCAGCGACCACGATCGCGCGCGCCACGACATCCGGGACGGTCGGCAGCCCAGGCTGCTGCGCCCTTGCTCGTTCGGCGACGGTTCGGTACAGGCGCGCGAAGCTTCGCAGGGTCCGTTCGCGATGCGCCAGCGCCTCGCTGCCGGCGGCCATGACCTCGAGCGTGCACACGCGTGCCGCGTCGGGGCGCTCGCTCCAGAACCTCAGGTAGGCGCGCACGCCCGTCGCGTATGCCCTCGACGTAGCTCGGCTGGCTTGTTCCCGCGGCGACCATCTGGTCCACCAGTTCGCGCGTCGTCGCGTCGTAGGCGGCGAGAAAGCACGCTTCCTTGTTGGCGAACTGCTCGTAGAAGGTGTCGCGCGAGACCCGTGCGCGGCGGGTGATATCGCCGATCGTCGTCGATCCGTAGCCCTTCGTCCCGGCCGCGGCGATCATCGCGGCGAGGATGCGCCCGCGCTGGTGGTTCTCGACCTGCTCGCGAGAGAGGCGGTGCGGCCCGCGTGGGAGCCGCTCGATACCGGCTTGCGCAGTGGTGGACACGCTGGTACATTACCCACGAGTGGGGGACTTGACGGTCCACCAATGCCCGGTGGAGCGTAGCAACGAAGGAGGGATGGGGAGCGATGAGGACGCACGCATGCATGGGGGCGTTTGCGTAGGCGCGCGACGGCGCGCCGGGGGCGAGGCGGTTTATGAGGGGCCGCGTTGCTCGCGGCGCTCGCGGTAGCTGCGGCCGGGATGTGCTTCCCGGCTTCCGCCGCGGCGTCGTACAGCGTGTCACTGACCCGGACCACGGGCGGCGTCGCGAACATCTCCGGCGAAAACTTTGCCGACGTCGGATTCGGGATCGGCTACGCACAGGCGCAGGACGGGATCTGTCTGCTCGCCGAAACGTTCCTGACGGTCGAGGGCGAACGTTCTGCGTTCCTCGGCCCGGAAGGGGTCTTCAAGAACGAATCCGAGGGAGGTCTGCAGTTCACGAACCTCAACTCGGACATCTACTGGACCTCGATCAAGCACGATCACACGATCCAGAAGCTGCTGAAGCTCCCCTACCCGCAGGGACCCTCGACGGAAGGCCTCGAAGCGGTGAAGGGCTACGCCGCCGGCTATGACGCCTACCTCAAGCAGATCGGTGGGGCGAGCGGAGTCACGAACCCCGCCTGCAAAGGTGCGGCGTGGGTCAGGCCGATCAAGCCGATCGACGTCTGGCTCCGCATCTACCAGGTCGACGACCTCGCGGGCAACTCTGCCCTCGGCCCGTACGCCGAGGCGAATCCGGAATACGGTCCGCCCGCGGACCCGTCCGCGGAGTCGGCGAAGCGGGCAGGGCGTGCGGACGACCGTCGATCGGGAGCATCTCGACCGAGCTGCCCGCGCCGATCGGGCACAGCAACCTGTTGGGCTCCAACGGGCTCGCCGTCGGTGGCGAAGACGCCACCAACGGAGGCGGCGTCGTGCTCGCCAACCCGCACTTCCCGTGGCATGGCGCGGAACGCTTCTGGGAGATGAACGTCGAAATCCCCGGCCAGTACCACGCGATCGGTGCGGGAATCTGGGGGTTGCCCGGGATCAACATCGGTCACAACCAGGACGTCGCGTGGACGCACACCGTCTCGACGAACACGACGGTCACGTTCTGGTATCTGTCGGGCATCGGAGTGACCAAGTACTCCTACAAGGGCAAAAAGGTAGCGATGAAGAAGCGCAAAGTGACGGTCGAGGCTCTGGAACACGGCGAACTGGTGCCGCACACCCGCACCCTCTACTACAGCCACTATGGGCCGGTGATCTGGGAGGACGGTCTGCCGATCGCGGTCGATGACGCCAATGCCAACAACCTCCGGGGTGTCAACCAGTGGCTCGCGATCAGCAAAGCCGAAAACGCGTCTCAGGTGATCGAATCCGAGCGTGCCATCCAGGGCGTGCCGTGGGTGAACACGATCGGTGCCGACGACCAGGGCAACGCGTTCTACACAGAGATCGTCGTGGCCTCGAGCCTGACGAAGGCCTACCTCGACTCGAGGACTGCAACCTCGAGCCCGGGTCGAAGCACCGGTCCGTTCTTGGGCAACGGTGAATGCGAACTGCCCGAAAGCCCGGGTGCGATCGTGCCGGGCATCCTCGCGGGCAGCGACGAGCCGTCGCTGATCCGCAAAGACTATGTCGAGAACTCGAACAACTCGTTCTGGCTCGCGAACGCGAACAGCCCGCTCACCGGGTTCTCGCCTGCCCTCGGCGGCGAAGAAGAAAACCCGGGCATGCGCGCTCAGACGGGGATCGACATGGTCGCCCAGCGCATGGGCACGTACAACAGCGGCGTCCCGACCGACGGGATCTCGCCGATGCCCGGATTCACCGCCGAAACGACTGCAGGAGTCATGGACCAAGTTCCGCTCGCTCCCAGCTGAACGCGCCCTCCCGGGTCTGCGCGAAATCTGCGAAAACGCGGTAAGCGAAGACGGCGGCGTGATCAACGGCGTCGACGTCAGCGGCGCGTGCCCCGTCCTCAACGACTACGGCGCGACCGCCACGCTCGACGACAAGGGCGGCTGGCTGTTCCAGGAATGGTTCGAACACGCACCCAACGGCCAGGCGGACTTCTGGGTCCACCCCTGGACGGTGACCGAACCCGGTCTACACGCCCAACACGCTCAACACCTCGCTGCAGGCGAGCAAGGAAGCGCTCGCGACAGCGGTGAGCTCGATGGAGGCACGCGGGATCCCGCTCGACGCCAGCATCGGCGAAGTGCAGCGTGCACCGCAGACCGGCGCGGCTCCGATTCCCGGCTGCTTGGAGGGGGACGGCTGCTACGCGGCCATCGGATCGTCGTTCCCGACGCCCACCTCGAAACAGGCTGAAGTGACAGGCGGCACGAGCATCGTGATGTTCACGGAACTGCAGGCCGGCCACGAACCGGTAGCGAAAGGCCTGCTGGCCTACTCGCAGTCGGAAGACCCGACGTCTCCCTACTACGAAGACCAGACCCAGCGCTTCTCCAAAAACGAATGGATCACGCTGCCGTGGACGCCGGCCTCGGTCGCCGAAGACGCGATCGCTCCGACGCTTCACCTGAAGTAGACGCAGACGACGGGAGCGGCGCGGGAGAAGACCGTGCCGCTCCCGCGCCGCGCTGCCGTGCTGGCCGCGGATTTCATCGAGGCGATCCTGTTCGGCATGTCGGCGCAGGCCCGCGACGGGGCGAGCCGTGAGCAGCTGCTCGAGATCGCTCGGCGGGCAGCGGCAGCCAGCCTCGAGGAGCCGCTGCGCCCGCCGGCTTCCTCGGGCCTTGATGAGGCGGTGCCCGATGCCCGTTGACCCGGTTCCGTGCAGCGCGCCAGTCTCCAGTCCGCCACGCGCGCCTGCTTTGCAGGGGGGGCAAAAGTTCCGATTTCCAGCGAAGTTCTATGCGCTCGAGTGGACTCGAACCACCACGGGCCGTAAAGCCCACAAGGCCCTCAACCTTATTCGCCTGTGCCATATGCGTCCGCCAGTGTCCAGATCGTCCGTTCGGTGCGGGTTTGCGGACACATCGGACGCATCGGACGAAATGACTTGTGTCAGAGATGTGTCATGGAGGTCGGCGGGGAATAAGGGAAGCCGCCGTTGGCTGAGGGAGGCGACGGGGGCGGTCGTTAGCCTGCCGCCTCGTGCCGACAGACCCCACGTCCGTTCGTTGGACGCTACACGCGCTCGACAAGGCGCAGCAGCTCGGCTTCACGCGCAGGGACATCGAATCAGCGTTGCTCGAAGGCCACCGCGAGCGGAGGCGCAACAAGGGCCAGGTGCGCTGGCTGGTCGCCTCTGGGCGCCTCGTAATCGCCTACGAGTATCCGGATGGCGAAGATCTGCTCGTTGCGCGGATCGTGACCGTGTGGCGACGGCGGTAGCCTGTGGCCATGAGGATCGACGGACATTACGACGCCGAGGCGGACATCGCGTGGGTGCGCTTCGAGAACTACGACTCGCATACAGCCGTTGCTGAGGAGACCGACGCAGGCCTCCGGGAACTCGACCCGAGCACCGGGGAAATCGTTGGTTTGGAGTTCTGGGAGGCGAGCAGCAAGCTGCCGGCTGATTTCCTGCGGATGCTCCCGCCGCCGCAGGTCGAGATCGCTGTTTAGCTCCACCTTCCGCTTCTGCCGCCGATGAGCTCTGGGCGGAGCTCCGATTAGCCCGACAGGCGCGATCTCAGTGCGCTCGAGTGGACTCGAACCACCACGGGCCGTAAAGCCCACAAGGCCGGCCTCAGCCTAATTCACACGCGCAATATGCGTTCGCCGGTGTCCCGATCGTCCATCTGCACCGGAACCATCGTGAGCTGAGGCCCGCGCGGAGGAGAAGGCGACCTCCGCGAGCTTCAGCTCGGACTGCGGCCGGCGCTGTGGTGTACAAGGACGCGCCGGCCGCGACCGTTTGGTCGATCAGCCAGCGGCCGATCCTTCGGTCCCAGGAGGCGCTTCGGGTGGCGCGCCTCCGGCACCGGCAGGCGGAGCGCCTTCTCCGCTAGGCGGGCGACCACCCGCGCCGAAGGCTCCTTTGAGGTTGCTCTGGCACTTCTGCTGCGCGTGCTTGAAGGACGCGCTGGACCTGTCGATGCCTTTGGTGTCGAAGATCGGCCCTTTGCCGCTCGTGTTCGGCGCTGGCAGGTTCACGCCGTCTTCGCGCATGCATGACGCGTACTTCGTGAGCGCGGTGCGCGCCGTCGCGGAGTTGAAGCCGGGGCGGGCACCGCCGCGGAAGTTTCCGCCACACTTTTTCAGCGCTTCCTGGAACTTGGTTTGCGATACACCTTCCGGCGGTTTGAAGCCTCCACCTACGCCCGCGGGTCCCCCGCTGCCGGGCGCTTGTCCGCCTGAGGGCGCGGATGGGAGGTTGATGCCTTCTTTCTGCAGGCATGCCCGCAGTGAGGCGAATCGGTTGGAGCGCGACGTGCTGCTTTGTTTCGTGCTCGTCGCCGAGCCAGAGTTTGAGTTGCCGGAGCTTCCGCACGCTGCAAGCGTGACGGCGGCCACCGACGCGATCGCGACCGTCGCGATGAGTCGATGCGATTGATGACGGTGCGACGGTCGCTGCAAGTCGGGTGTGTCAGTTGGCATGCTTCTTGTTCCTTGTCGTTAGGGGGAGTGTTGGTCCTAGCCAGATCCGAAGAGCTGCGCTGCTGCGCCACCGCCACTCGATCCGCTCAAGCCGGTTCCTGAACCGGTCGAGCTGATGCTGATCGAGCTGGCTGTGACGCTGCCGTTGGCGCCTTGGCTTCCCCGCACAAGCACGGTGTCGCCTGGATGGATGCTGTGGACGCTTGTGGAAACGGTCTTGCTTACTTTGGTTCCCGCGGGGGCACTGACCTTGACCGTGCTTTCGCCGCTGTTGACGTAGAGCGTGCTGCCGCTGACGTATGAGACCTCACCGGTCGTGAACCCGCCCGAGGCGCCTCCGGCGCCGGGAAGCCCGCCGCCTGAGGGAAAGCCGCCGCCTGTCGTGGTTCCGGTTCGTGAGCTGCCCGAGGTTCGTGAGCTGCTCGAGGACCCGCCGCCCGCCCCCTGCAGCGCGGCGAGCCCGGCCGGAAAGCCGCTGCTCGTCGAGGATGAGCTCTGGCCCTTCTCGACCTTGACGCCCGCGAAGAAAGCGCCTGTGAGGAGAAGGATCACAAGCAGGACGGCGGGGACGGGAGAGAGCAGCTTGCGACGGGGCCGCCGTGGCAGATCCTCAGGCTCCTCGATCCAGTCATCCTGGGCCTCCGGGCCGTAATCGAGCTGGGCCTCCTCATCGGCTCGTGCGTCTTGGGTCGGCATGTGCTGCTCCTGGTCTGGGGGGAGGGGATTACTCAAAGCGAAGCGCCTCTATCGGTCGCAGGCGCGCGGCGCGCGCGGCGGGGTATGTGCCGAAGAACAGCCCCGATAGCGCCGCGGCGCCGAATGCGAGGAAGATCGAATAGCTGGCGATCACCGGGTGCACGCCCGCGATTTCGAATTGGGTACCGATCACGCCAACTGCGACCCCGGTCAGCCCGCCGATAAGCGAGACCAGAACGGCCTCCGTTAGGAACTGGGTGAGGATGTCGCTACGCCGGGCGCCGATCGCCTTGCGGATACCGATCTCGCGCGTGCGCTCGGTGACGCTGACGAGCATGATGTTCATCACGCCGATGCCGCCGACGAGCAGCGAGATCGCAGCGACCTCGCCGAGCAGTGTCGTGAAGACGTTGCTTGTGGAGCTCGACGTTTCCAGTAGCGAGCCCTGGTTGAGCACGCTGAAACCGGGTTCTTCGGTGTTCGTGATCTTGTGGCGTTCCTCGATGATCTGCTTGACCTCCGCTTCGGCGGCGTTCAGCGACGATTCGGACTTCGCCTGTACCGTGATCGAGTCGACAGCGCCCACTCCTGTGAGCGAGTCCTGGACGGTCGTGATCGGCGCCATCACTACGTCGTCCTCATTGGTCGTGCCGTTTGTGCCCTTTTTCGCGAGGACACCGACGACTTCGTAGTTGCTGCCGTTGACTTTCATGGTCTGACCTACGGCGCTGGCGCCGCCGAACAATTCCTGCACGACTTCCTGGCCGATCACCGCCACCCTTCTGTGCTTGGCGAGGTCTTCGGAGGTGAACGAGCTGCCTTCCGCCAACGTGTAGCTGTGTGCGGTGAGGTAAGAGGGGGTGGTGCCGATGAACGAGGACGGTTCGAAGCTCGTGCCGCCGGATACGAGGGTCACGCTGCTCGCGTTCACGACCGGCGAGGCGCTCTTGACGTCCGGCGCAAGGCCGGGGTCTTGCAGCGCCTGCGCATCGGCCTTCGTCAGCGAGACGCTGCTCGCGGTGCTGGCGCCCGCGAAGCGCCGCAAACCGCCGCTGCCCTGCACGATCAGCACGTTCGTACCAAGACTCTGAATGCCCGACTGGACGGCCTTGGATGAGCCGTTGCCGACGGCGATCAGGACGATCACGGATGCCACGCCGATCGTCATGCCGAGGATCGTCAAACCCGATCGCAACTTGTTGGCGCTGACTCCGCCCCATGCGATGCGCAATGTTTCGAGGCCGATCATCACTGAGCCTCGCCGTATGCGTGGTGCTCGGACTTCTGGCCGTGTACGGTCGGCGGGGGCGCCCCGAGCTCCGTCATGCGACGGTCCTCGACCACCTGCCCGTCGCTGAGATGTATCACGCGCTTGGCCTGCTCGGCGACGTCCGGCTCATGGGTAATGAGCACGACGGTGCGGCCTTCTTCGTTCAGTCCCGCGAAGATTCGCAACACGTCTTCGGTTGAGTGTGAGTCGAGGTTGCCGGTGGGCTCGTCGGCGAGGATCATCGTGGGGTTTGTGACCAGCGCGCGCGCGACAGCGACCCGCTGCTGCTGGCCGCCGGACAGCTCGGAGGGCTGGTGGTGAACGCGCCTTGCCATGCCGACCGCGGCGAGCGCCTGCTGCGCGCGCCGACGGCGCGTGTGCCGGTCGACGCCCGCATAGGCGAGCGGCAGTTCGACGTTCGCGAGCGCGGTTGTGCGCGGGACGAGATTGAAGCTCTGAAAGACGAACCCGATCTTGCGGTTGCGCAGATCGGCCAGGTCGTCCTCGTCCATGTCGCGGACGTCGACGCCGTCGATCAGATATCGGCCGCTCGTCGGCAGATCGAGACAGCCGAGGATGTTCATCAGCGTGCTCTTGCCGCTGCCCGAGTTGCCCATGATGGCGACGAAATCGCCGCGCTCGATCCGCAGCGAGACGTCGCGTAGAGCGCGGACTTTGACGACACCGAGGTCGTAGGTCTTGGACACCTCGACGACGACGATCGCCAGCGGGCGCCGCCCGGTCGTTCGCTGGGATGCGGGGCGACGTTCGATCAGGGGGCGCTGGCGCACCGGCTTCGTGCGAGCCCGCGTAGGTCTCCTCGCTTTGGGCACGATCATCAACCGCCCGGGGGGCCGCCGGCGGGGAAACCGCCGCCGCCGAGTCCGCCGCCGAGTCCGCCGCCGAGTCCGCCGCCGAGTCCGCCGCTGCGCGTGCCTCGCGAGCCGAGTCGCGAGCTCAGCGAGGACCCCGAGCTGGCAGCCGTCGGCAGGACGACTTGTTCGCCGACCTTCAGGCCGCTGAGGATGATCGTCGAGCTGTCTCCCGCGAGCCCGGTGCTCACCGCGCGCGTTTCGTCTTTGCTGTTGTGCACGATCGTCACCGACCCGCCTTTGATCGCGCTCGTCGGAACGTTCAGGCCTTCGGCCTGCTTGATGACGACTTCCGCCGTGGCGCTCATCCCGACTTTCAGTCCTTCCGCGCCCTGGTCGAGCTGGAAGGCCACGTCGTAGCTGACTGCGCCACTGCTGCTCGTAGGCACCTGGCTCACACTCACGACGTGCGCCGCGACCTTGCGGCCGTTGAGCGCTTCGATGGTCACGGTCGCGGTCTGCCCGACGTGTACGTTGCCGACTTCCGACTCGCTCAGCGCCACGACGAGCTGCAGCGATTCGAGATTGCTCAGCACCGCAAACGACGAGGAGCTCGAGGACCCCTGCGACGAGCTCGAGGATCCTCCGCCCGTCGAGCTGGCGCTCGGGCTCGCGCCGGCTCCCGCGCCGCTGGTGGACGAGCTGCCGCTGGAGCTGCTGGCGCTCGACGACGCTCGCGTCGTACCCGTGCCGGACACCGTTTCGCCGACTTCGCCTGACAATGAGACGATCGCCCCGCTCTCGGGCGCGTAGAGCTTGGTGTTCTGCACCGCCTGTTCGTCGTTCTCCACCGTCAGCTTGTCGCTCTTGACCGCCGCCTTGGCGGAGGCGAGGTTCGCTTCGCGCGTCGCGGCGCTCTGTTTGCTGGTGGAGCCCGTGCCCTGGTTGGGGGTGCCAGTCTGCGAGGACGAACCCGGTTCGCTCGCTTTGCTCGGGCTCGACGAGCCGCCCGACTTCGTGCCGGGCGATGTGGTCGTCGGGGTGGTGCTCGTCTTCGGCGTGGTGGGCGTGGTCGTCGGCGTGGTCGTCGTCGTCGGCGTCGTGGCCGCCGGCGTGGTCGAGGTGCCGGTCGTCGTCGGAGTCCCCGTTCCGGTCGTGGACGTCGCCGGTTGCGTGGAGGTCTGCGTCGGCGTGCTCGCCGCGGTGGAGACCGCGTAGGCGACGTCTTGCGTAGAGGCGGCACTCGCGGTCGCGGTGTTGGCGCTGGACGCGCCCTGGCTGGAGCTCGTTTCGCCTTCGCTTTCTTCCTCTTGCGAGAGGTTCGCTTCGGCTGACTGAAGCGTCGCCTTGGCCTGTTCCAGCGTCACTTCGGCGCTCTTGGGGTCGAGCGTCGCCAGCAGCTGCCCTTGCGCGACGTGCTGGCCCTTTGTCACGTAGATATGGGTGACTGTTCCGCCGGTCTTGAAACCGAGGTTTAGCTGGTCGGCGGACTCGACATTTCCACTGCCCGATACGGTCGACTGGACGACCCCGCGTTTGACGGTCGTGGTCCGGGTGCTTTGCCCGCTCGACTGCGACGCCGGTCCGATCGCCGTGACGGCGAGAACGATCGCCGCGACGCAGGCCACGACGAGCGAGGTGTTGAGCGCCGGTTGCTCTCTGAATCTCCCAGCTATCCCGGTCTCGCTGGGGCGGATCCCGCTGCGCTGGAGTGTCGCCGCGCGCGGACCGTCACCGTCTGTGTGAACATCGGCGGTGCTTTCGGAGAGGGTGTCTTGATCTAGATTCATGCGGCTCCGGGGGTAAGTTCGCCGGCGGCGCAGGACACGCCCGCGACCGCCGGACCGTCAGCGTGGCGTCCCTTCGTTACGGTCTGGTTAGAGTCGATTAAGAGGCCCGTATGAACCGGGGCGAGGCTCTTTACGTGCAGTTGATCTCCGCCTAGGCTCGAAGGCATGCGGACTCTCATCGTGGATCAGGACCGGCGCCTCGTCGAGAAGCTCGCTGCGACGCTGACGCTCGATGGCCATGTAGTCACGACGAGCAGCAGCGGGCACGAGGCGATCGAGCTGGTCTCCGAGCAGCCGCCTGACGCGATGCTGCTCGAGTGCTACCTCCCCGACATCGACGGGACAGAGGTATGCAGACGCGTGCGCCGCCTCGCGGGAGGCCCGCGCATCCTGATGTTCTCCCACGCCGCTGCCGTCGATGAGCGCGTTAGGGGCCTGGAAGCCGGCGCGGACGCCTATATGTCAAAGCCGCTCATCATGGCCGAGCTCAGAGCGCGACTCCGCGCTCTCCTGCGGCAATGGGAGCCGGTGGCGGGCGCGCCGTCTTTGACAGCACTAACCTGGGGTGGGGTTACGCTCGAGCCCGACGGATACACCGTGTCCACTCAGGGCGGCCTACGTGAGCTGACGCCGACCGAGTGTCGACTCCTCGAACTGTTCATCAGCCAACCCGAGCGGATCCTCTCGCATGCCGAGATTGGCGAGGCGGTTTGGCGTACGGCCTGCCCAGACCGTGCGACGCTTCGGGTGTACGTCGGCTATCTGCGCCGCAAGCTGTTCGACTGCGAGGCCGAGCCGTTCATCGAGCATGCTCGAGGGGATGGCTACGTTCTGCGCCGACCGTAGCGGTTCGCTCGATCGCGTCCTGTAGCAGCGGGAAGGTGATGCTGACGATGGCTCCGCCGTCACATGCATTTGAGGCCTGAGCGACGCCATTATGTTCCTCCGCGACCTTGCGAACAATCGACAATCCCAGCCCCGAGCCGGGAACGCTGCGCGCGGACGCCGCGCGGTAGAAGCGGTCGAAGATGTGCGGCAGATCGCCAGGCGCGAATGCTCGACCGTGGTCGCGTACGCTGAGGCTTCCCTCGCTGAGGCTCACCTCGATCGTTCCGTCGGGCGGACTCCACTTGATCGCGTTCTCGACGAGATTGCCGAGTGCGCGTCGCAGACGGGACTCGCGCCCGAGAATCACCGTCGGCTCCAGGCAAGCGACGATCGTCAAACCGGGATGTCGCCTGCGCCAACGATCGAGCTCGGAGGTCACCACCGCGTCGAGCGCGATCGCGTCAAACGGCTCGTCGTCGCTCGACTCGCGAGCTGACTCGAGCAGGTCCTCGACGAGCCCGCCAAGCTCCGCGCTCTCGCCGATGAGGTCACGCAGCAGCGGCGTGCGCTCTGCGGCCGGGAGGTTCGGGTTGCGCGCGAGGACCTCGAGATTCGTGCGGATCGTCGTTACAGGCGTGCGCAGCTCGTGTGAGGCGTCGGCGACCAGCTGACGCTGAGCTCGCTGCGAGTCCTCGAGCGCGCCGAGCATGTCGTTGAACGACTGTCCCAGCCGGCCGAGGTCGTCGGTGCCCTTAACCCTGATACGCCGACTCAGGTCACCGGTGGAACGGACGTGCTCGGCCGCCTGCCTGAGTAGCTGCACGGGCGCGGCCGCCGCTCGCGCGACGAACAGCCCAAGCAGGCCAGCAATCGCGACGCCGGCGAGTGCGATCACGGTCAAGATCACAGCGAGGTCATGCAGTGTGCTGTTCAGGTCGGTCAGCGCCTGCTCGGCCATGACGGCGCGGCCGTTGCCCGTGGGCGCGACGTATACGCGGACTGCGGTGCCGCCGGCGTGGCCGTCGCGGAAATAAGCCTTCGCCTTGCCGTGTGCCACGGCAAGATCGCGCGCGGTTATGGTGAAGCGCGTGGGATCGTCGGGCCTCTTGTAGAGAATGCCAGATGCGGAGATGAGCGCCAGATCGCCCTGGTTCTGCAGGCTCGGCCGCGGGAGCTGCACCTTTGTGGGCGTCAAATGGGGGCGCGGGCGCGGCCGCCCGATTGGAAATGCGCCGGAACGTGACGCGGCCCCGATCAATGAAGCCTGCGCTTGGAGCTGATGGTCAAGACGGCCTCGCATGCTGCTTCGCACGGCCACATAACACGCCACGGCACTCAGAACGACCGCGAAGGCCACCGCGGCCGCTGTGAGCATCACCATTCGACGCTGCAGGCTCATTCGGGCTCCCGCAAGACGTAGCCCACAGAACGCACGGTGTGAATCAGCCGCGACTCGCCGGAGGCCTCGAGCTTGCGCCGCAGGTACGACACGTACACGTCGAGCGACTTCGAGGTCCTGGCGAGGTCGTGTCCCCAGACACGCTCGAAGATCATGCTGCGCGACAGAACCTTCCGTGGGTTCAGCAGCAGGTATTCCAGCAGGAGGTACTCGGTTCGCGTCAGGTCAAGTCTGCGCTCGCCGCGGAACGCCATGCACGCGGCAAGCTCGATCCGAACACCGGCGAAGTCGAGCACCTCGACCTCTGGCGTGGGTGGCGTGGCCGTCCGCGACCGCCGCACGCCCGCTCGTACCCTCGCGAGCAGCTCGTCGAGCGCGAACGGCTTCACCAGATAGTCATCCGCGCCCGCGTCGAGACCTTGCACCCGATCGCCGATCCCATCCCTCGCGGTCAACATCAAGACCGACACGCGTACGCCCGTGGTGCGCATCCGGCGGCACACCTCAACCCCGCTCATGGACGGCATCGCTACGTCCAGAACGACGATGTCGGGAGGGTTGTTGAGTGCGAGCTCCAACGCCTCCAGCCCATCGGTCGCCAGCGTCACCTCGAAACCCTCGAGCCGTAGCGCGCGGCCAACCGCGTCACGCAGAGCGCGATCATCATCGACGAGCAACACTTGGCCGACGGCCATCGCCTCGAGTATCGGTGTCAGGCGTAAGAACTCGGCAAGAAACCGGCTGGACGCGTCAGTACGGCCGGCCATGCGCGTGCTTGACCGGCCTGCTTCTCGCGCAGTTCTTATCGAGATCTAACCAGTCGCTAACCCTCGCTGGTCACCCTCTCGCACGTGGTCAATCCCCATCGGTCGCCGCGACGCGCGATGCGTCGTGTCTGCTGCGCGGCGGCGCTCGTGTGCGCTGCAGTCGCTCTGGCGCCGGCGGCGGCACAGGCAGGCGAACAGATCAGCAGCAACTGGGCTGGATACGTCGCCACCTCCCGACACGCCCGCGACAAGTTCAGCAGCGTGTCGGGCACTTGGGTCGTGCCCGCGGCGACCTGCAGCGCCGGATCCGAGGCGTACTCGGCGGTGTGGGTGGGGCTCGGGGGCTTCCGCGAAGGCGCGGAAGGTCTCGAGCAGTTGGGGACAGAGCAGAACTGCAACCGCAAGGGTCTCGCAAGCTACGCGGCGTGGTTTGAGATTCTGCCCGCGAGTCCGGATGCGATCAAGATCAAGGTGCACCCCGGCGATACCGTGTCGGCGTCGAGCACCGTCGCCGGGCACTCCGTGACCTTCCGCATCCGCGACCTCTCAAGCGGCGCCCGCTACGCAACCACGCGCCACGCGGCTACGACGGACGTGTCGAGCGCCGACTGGATCGTCGAGGCGCCCTCCACGTGCTCAACGAGCGGTCGGTGCAGCGCCCTTCCGCTCGCCAAGGTCGGCAGCGTCGACTTCGCGAGCGCCACGGCTACTGCCGACAAGCAGACAAAGCCCGCGGGCGACGCGGCGTGGTCCAATGCCACGCTCACGCTCGAGCAGGCCCTGGTCACTCTCCCCGGCCGCCCGTTTCGTGCAGAAGCGGAAGCTCATACCGGCCCCACGCGAACACTCGTTACCGCGGCCACGTCCGCGGCCGCGGCTCCCTACGGCTCGTTCTCGGTGTCGCTCACCGAACAGATCACGGAACTGCCCGCACCGTCCGTGCCGACGCTGCCGGGCTTCGGGCGGAGGTAGCTCCGCGCGGCGGGGTTCCGCGGCTCCGCGAACAAGGACCAGGTGGACAAGCGCGGCGTTCTGCCTCTCGAGAGGGATGCTGCGCACGCTACTTGCCGTCGAGCGCCAGCCCGTCCCGATTGCGCTCCGACACTTGCACGGCCCTTCGCATGCGCTCGAGTGGACTCGAACCACCACGGGCCGTAAAGCCCACAAGGCCCTCAACCTTGCGCGTCTACCAAATTCCGCCACGAGCGCAGAGTCGGCGAGTATAGCCTCGCGACCGAGCCCGCACGCGTCTCCGGGGGGCGCCGCCCGGGACGGCGCCAGCCGCCGCAGCCGGCGGAGTGACGGCGATCGCACCGCGCCCGCGCCCGCCCGTTCGAGATGCCGGTACGCCGACCGCTACTTGCGTCCGTCCAGACAGCTCGCTACAGTGCGAACAAGTGTTCGTCCCAGGCCACAGTCGCCCCGAACAGGGAGTCGTGCAGACATGGATCTGACCAAGCGCCAGCAGGAGATCTTCGACTTCATCCGCAAGTACTCGGCGAAGTACGGCTACCCGCCGACGGTGCGCGACATCGGCAAGGCGGTCGGGCTGGCGTCGTCGTCGACCGTACACGCGCATCTCGCGAACCTCGAGAAACTCGGCCTGCTGCGCCGCGACCCGTCCAAGCCGCGCGCGATCGAGCTGCTCGACCGCGCGATGGGCAGCGCCGTCGAGACGGTGCGCGGAATCGTGCGCGCCGGGGACCTGCCGCTGCTCGGCTCGGTCGCCGCCGGCCAGCCGATGCTCGCCGAGGAGAACGTCGAGGACTATGTCTCCGTGCCGGAGATCGCCGGCGGCGGCGAAGGCGAGTACCTGCTGCGCATTCGCGGCGACTCGATGAAGGACGCCGGGATCATCGAGGGCGACTTCGTCGTCGTCAGGCCGCAGGACACCGCGCGCGATGGCGACGTCGTCGTCGCGCTGCTCGGCGAGGAGGCGACGGTCAAGCGCTTCTTCCGCGAGGCCGACCACATCCGCCTGCAGCCCGAGAACGAGACGATGGAGCCGATCCGCAGCAAAGAGGTCACCGTGCTCGGGCGCGTCGTCGGGCTGCTCAGGAGCGTTTGAGCTGACCCCGGCGCACCGCAGCGGTGCGCTTGGCGTTCGCAAGGACCCGATGGGCGAGGCGGTTATGGCGAGGCGACCCTTGGTGGGGCGGCCTCGGGCTGGGCGGCCGGCGTCACGACTGCGCGTGGACGGCGCCAGGCGCTACCGTGATCGGGCGGGTCAGGCAGCCGCGGAGGCGTGAGCCTTCGAGGAAAGTCCGGACATCGAAGGGCAGGGTGGTCGGGAGATCGACCCGGGGAAACCCGCGGGAAAGTGCCACAGAAACAAACCGCCTACGTCCGCCGTCCCACGTGAACGGCGGGCCGGCAAGGGTGAAATGGTGCGGTAAGAGCGCACCAGCGTCGCGGTGACGCGGCGGCTGGGCAAACCCCGCCCGATGCAAGGCCAAACAGGACCGTTCGCAGGTCGCCCGCCGAGGTCCAGGTAGGCCGCTGAGATGGATGGCTGCTCAACGACAGAATCCGGCTTATCGACCCGCTAAGGAAAGGCCCCGCTTCGGCGGGGTCTTTCTATTGGCGCGAGCGTGGACTGCGAGCGTGGCGACGCTCGTGGATGCCGGGGAACGTCCGGAGCGGGCGCCGAGCGGGTAGCGTCTGGTCAATGAGCAAGCTGCTCTTCAGGCCGGTCGGCATCGTGACGGGCATCCTCGCCGGGATGACGGGCAGGAAGCTGTTCGGGGGGCTGTGGAATCTCCTCGAGGACGAGCAGCCGCCGAAGCCCGACGAGCGCTCGGTGCTGCTCGGGAAGCTCGCGCTCGCACTCGCTCTCGAAGGAGCCGTCTTTCGACTTGTCAAGGGGCTGGCCGAGTACGGCTCGCGGCAGGCGTTCACGCGTCTGACGGGTTCCTGGCCGGGGCCGTCTGCGCGGCGAGAGGACTGAGCTGCGCACGGGCAACTGACGTGTCGCGCCCGAGGATCGCGACGGTCGGTGTCTACGGCGCGACGCTGCCGCGGTTTCTCGCCGCGCTGCGCTCGGTGGATGTCGCGCTGCTGCTCGACGTACGCCAGCGACGCGGCGTGCGCGGGCGCGAGTACGCGTGGGCGAACTCCCTGCGCCTGCAGGCGGCGCTGCGCGATGCGCAAGTCGCATATCGCCACGAGATCGCACTCGCTCCGACGACGGAGCTGCGCGAGCTGCAGTACCGCGAGGACGCGAGGCTGAAAGAGGGCAAGCGCTCGCGCGGCGTGCTCGCGGACGCCTACCGCGACAGGTACCTCGCCGAGATCCTCGACGAGGTCGACCTCGGCGAGCTCATCGCGACTTTCCCCGGCGATGGACGGACGGCGCTGCTGTGCGTCGAGCGCGACGCGCGGGCATGTCACCGCTCGCTGATCGCCGAACGCCTGCGCGAGCGACACGGCGCGAGCGTCGTCGATCTGCTGCCGTGAAGGCGACAGACGGCTCCCGTGCGCGGTTCTCGGCGCGCGGGGAGTAGGCTCACACGGCGAATGCTCCACGCGTTGCTCTGCCTGCTGCCGGTCGCTGCGATCGCCCTGCCGCTGCTCGCGCGGCGCTACCCCGGCGAGCGGCTGCTGCTCGCGGCCCGCAGCGAACGCAGACGTCGACTGCCGCGCCCGCTCGTCACCGCGGTCTCGCACGGTCGCAAGCTCGTCGTCGCTGTGCACGGTCGCGAGCTGATCGCACGCTCGCTCGCCGTGCGACCGCCGCCGCCGGCGCTCGCGGCGAGCTAGCTCCGTCGGCCGGTACCCCCGGACAGCGGCTGCTCGCCCAGCGGGAGACACGAGCGGCGCTGCAATGTGCCATGCGCTCGTGGCTCGTGCTCCCAGTCCGCCACCGCCACCGACCGAGGAGCGACCTTGCCCTCTTTCGCCTTGCGCCCGCGCGCGCCGATTCGTGTCGCGGACCGCGCCGCAGACATCGACCAGCATCCGATAGACGCCCGCCGGGGACGCGTGCCGGCTCGCTTCGCGCTCGCGCTCGCGGTCGCCTCGGTCGCGCTCCTCGGCTTTGCTCCGGCGGCGCTCGCGCACGCGCAACTGCTCGGCACCTCGCCGCTGTCGGGCTCGACCGTGAAGGTGCAGCCGAGCGAGGTGATCTTCGAGTTCAACCAGGACGTCGGCGGCACGCTCGGCGCGGTGCGTGTCTACAACGCGCAGGGCACGGAGGTCGACAACCTCGACGTCTCGCACCCCGACGGCAACGAGCACTGGATGGGCGTAGGACTGAAGCCGGGCCTGCCCGACGGCACGTACACGGGCACCTACAGGGTTATCTCGGCCGACACGCACATCGTCTACGGTGGCCTCGTCTTCAGCATCGGCCATCCCGGCGCGGCGCCGAAGTTCACGGTCGCGGGGCTGATCGGCAAGAACGAGAGCGGCGAGGTGACGAGGGTCTCCTTCGGCGTCGTGCGCGCACTCGACTACCTGACGCTCGCGCTGATGGTCGGCGGCCTTGCGTTTCTCTTCCTCGCGTGGACGCCCGCGCTCGAGCTCGTCGCCGGTCGGGATGAGCGCTCGTCAGAGGCCTCGCGCGTGTTCGCGTCGCGACTCGGCCGGCTCCTGGCGATCGCCGTCGTCGTCGGCTTCCTCGTCAGCGTGCTCGGCGTCCTGCTGCAGGGGGCGAGCGCCGCCGGCGTCTCGCTGTGGAGCTCGCTGAAGAGCTCGATCGTCGAGAGCACGCTCGAAAGCCGCTTCGGCGAGGTCTGGGGCGCGCGCGCGATCGTCTGGCTCGCGCTCGGTGCGCTGCTGCTCGTGACGAGGGCGATCGGCCGCGACGCGATCCCCGTGCTCGGGCCCGGTGCGCGAGCTGACGGTGCGCTCGCCACATCGCGGCGGCCGCACCCCGCGGTCCTTGCGCTGCTCGCGCTCGGCGCGCTGTACCTCGCGATGACGCCGGCGCTCGCCGGTCACGCGAGCATCGAGAGCCCCGTCGGCGTGTTCTTCCCCTCCGACGTGCTGCACGTGCTCTCGGGCAGCCTCTGGGTCGGAGGGATCGCGTGCCTGCTGCTCGCCGTGCCCGCCGCGACGCGCCGGCTCGAGGGCCCCGAGCGCAGCCGGCTGCTGCTCGCGACGCTCGCGCGCTTCTCGCCGCTCGCGCTCGCGTCGGTCGTCGTGATCGCCGTGACCGGCGTCGTCCAGGCCTACATCGACGTGCGGAGCTTCGAAGGGCTCTTCGACACGACCTACGGCGCGCTGATCATCGCCAAGGTCGTGTTGCTCAGCGTGTTGATCGGCCTCGGCTGGGTCAACCGCGGTCGGGTGATCCCGGCGCTCGAGCGTCTCGTCGGCGATGGCCAGTCGCCCGGCGGCATCGGCGCGCTCGCCCGGCGGACGATGCGCGGCGAGCTCGCGCTGATGCTCTGCGTGTTCGGCGTGACGGCTGCGCTGATCAGCTACGCGCCGCCGATCGACGCGGCGAAGGGGCCGTTCTCGACGAACACGACGATCGGCCCGGCCGAGCTCGAGATGACAGTCGAACCGGCGAAAGTCGGGCTCAACACGGTCCACCTCTACCTGATCGACGCGAAGACCGGCGCGCAGTTCACGGCGACGAAGGAACTCACGGTCAGCGCGAGGCTCCCGTCGAAGGGGATCGGTCCGCTGCCGCTGAAGCCGACGCTTGCCGGGCCCGGGCACTACATCCTCAACGCGGCGGTGCTCAGCCCGGGCGGGACGTGGAGCATCGAAGTAATCGATCGCGTCTCTGAATTCGAACAGTACAACCGCACGATCGAGGTGCCGATCCGGTGAGCGCGTGCAGTCGACACGTGCGTCCGATCGTCGGGCTCGCCGGCGTCGCGCTCGTCGCGCTCGTCGCGCTGATGCACGCGCCCGACGCGACGCTCGGCCTCGCCTTCCTCAGCCCGGCGGTGCTCGTCTTCGCGCTGCTCGGTCTCGGACGCTACCCGGGGGAGACTCATCTGCTCGCGCTCTCGCGGCCCGTCCGCCGCCGCCGAGCGGCGCCGGCTGCATCGCCCCGTCGCTATCTCGGCGCGGCGATGCCGCGCGGCGGCCGGCTGCTCGCCGCGGCGCTCGCCGGCCGTGCGCCGCCCATGAGCCGGCTGTTCGAAAACAAGCTCCCGACCGCCCAGCGGCCGGTCCGCGATTGCCCGCCGGCGACGGCAGGGGGCGCGTCCGGACACGCGAGCGGTCGCCCTCTCGATCGACGCAGGAGGCAAACCGAACATGAGATCCAAGAAGGCCGCCGTGCTCGCTGCCGCGGTAGCGCTGCTCGTTCCGGCGAGCGCGCAGGCGCACATCAGCCTGCATCCGAACACGATCCCGGCGGGCGCGTTCGCGACGCTCGACGTGCGCGTGCCGGGCGAGCAGGAAGGCGCATACATCAAGAAGGTCGACGTCCTCTTCCCGCAGGGGTTCACCGGCGTCGATTACGAAAACGTGCCCGGCTGGAGCACGAAGGTGGTCGAAAGCAAGCTCGCGACGCCGATCAAGGAAGACGGCGAAACGATCGACACGGAGGTCTCGCAGATCGTCTGGACGTGGACCGGTCCGCTCGGCAAGGTCGAAAACGGTCAGTTCATCCAGTTCCCGCTGTCGCTTGCGATCCCCGACAACGCGACCGGCAGGGCGCTCGAATTCAGAACGGTCCAGACGTACAGCAACGGCCAGGTCGTTCACTGGATCGAACCGTCGCTGACCGCCGAACACCCCTCGCCGCGGATCAACGTCACGACGAAGGGCGGCGTCATCGAGGACGTCGCCGGCGACGAGGCCGGGCCTGAAGCGGGGCAGACGAGCGCGAGCTCGAGCGCTTCGACGCCGGCCGCGGCCGCGTCGAAGTCGACGAGCACCAGCAGCGGGGCGAGCAAGGGCCTTGGCATCACGGCGCTGATCGTCGGTGCGCTCGGCCTGATCGTCGGGCTCGGTGCGCTCGCGGCGTCGCGCCGCAGGTCGGCCGCGTAGGCAACCGGCGGCGCAGGCGAATGTCGATCCCGCATCCACGACGCTCCCGATTCCGGGCCGCGCGTGGGTGCGGGTCGCCGCCTCGTATCCGCCCGTCGCTTCGCGCGGCCATTGCTGCGCTACCCGCCGTGGCTCGGCATGTGGCCGGCCGTCGTGCAGCCGCGCTCGTGCTGGCCGCAGCGGCGCTGCTCGCGCTCGCAGGGTGCGGCACGAGCGGCAGCGCGAGCAGTGCGAGCACCGAAAGCGCCCCGAGCTACGTCACCGAACCGCCGACGCCCGAGCAGCGCCTCGTCGAGCGCGGCGCTCCGCTGGTCGTCGCCGACGGCTGCGCCGCGTGCCACCTGCTCGCGAGCGGCCGTCGGATCGCGCCGAGCTTCACGAGCCTCGCCGGGCACCGCGTGACGCTCGCGGACGGCCGTCGCGTGCTCGTCGACGAACGCTTCCTGCGCGAAGCGCTGCGCCGGCCGGCGGCGCTCGCGATGAAGGGCTACGACGCGGCGCCGATGGTCGCCGCGGTGAAGCGCGCGCATCTGTCGAGCGACCCGCGCGCGGTCGAAGCGCTAGCGGCGTTCATCGAGCAGGTCGGCCCCGAAGACTGAGCGCGACCGGCTTCGTGTCGCGTGCCGACGGGCGCCGGTAGATTGGCGCGATGGACGAGATCGCGCCCGACCTCTGGCACTGGACGGCGCGCCACCCGCACATCGGCGCAGAGGTCAGCTCGTACTACCTCGCCGACGCGCGCGTCCTGATCGACCCGCTGACGCCGCCCGACGGGATCGACGCGCTCGCTCGCCTCGGCGCGCCGGAGCACGTCGTGCTGAGCAACCGCCATCACGACCGCGACGCGTGGCGCCTGCGCGAGGAGTTCGGCTGCACGGTGCACTGCATCCGCAACGGCCTGCACGAGCTCGACGGACGCGGCCCGGTCGCGCCGTTCGACTTCGGCGACGAGCTTCCGGGCGGCATCGTCGTGCACGAGGTCGACGCGATCTGCTCCGACGAGACGGCGCTTCAGATCGTCGGCAAGCGCGCGCTCGTGTGCGCCGACGGCGTCGTGCGGTGGCCGGGCGTGGACGAGCTGACGTTCGTGCCCGACTCGCTGATGGACGACCCCGAGCGGACGAAGCGCGGCCTGATCGACGCCTACACGCGCCTGCTCGAGCTCGACTTCGACCTGCTGCTGCTCGCGCACGGCGAACCGGTCACGAGCGGCGGCAAGGACGCGCTGCGCGCGTTCCTCGACGGCGCGCGCTAGCGCGGAGCGCTCGCTCGGCTCGGAGGCTGACGAGCCTGCTAGTTGGCTATGACCGCAAGGAAGTCGCGGCTGTCGGGCTGCAGCAGTTCTCCGGTGATGCCGTGCTGGCCGGGCACGACGGGCACCGGCGACGGCCCGCTCGGATGATGCGCGTAGAGATAGCCAGCTACCCAGTCGAGGTTGATGTCGAGCTCGATCGCGCGCACGGCGCCTGCGACGATCAGCGCGCGCGCCAGGTCGAAAGGCGTAAGCCGCTCGCCGGCCGCCCATACGAGCTGGCCGCTCGTCGTCACGCCGAGACCTGAACGCGCGACGACCTTTTCCGATCCGACGGTTGCTCCCCAGCAGACGAAGATGCAGCGCGCGACGCTCGCGGCGGCGACTCCGTGGTCGACGAGCAGGCGCTGGTTCTGCAACACCGAGAGCACCGTCCGGCGCGGGTTCGGCACGCCTGCACGCCAGGCACCGACGTCGGTCGTCCCGTCCGTATAGGTGACGATCGAGCCGAGTCCGGGCTTCAGCGGCACGGCGACGTGCCCCGCAGAGACGAAGCCAACGCGCGGATAGCTGAGCTTGAAGCCGCCGTTGAACGCCGCGATCACCTTGTGTATCTCGCGCGGCGTGATCCGGTCGCCGTACATCCACCCGGACGTTCCGCCGTCGTTGTATCCGGCGTGGAGCGTCAGGTGGACGCGCGATTGGTCGAAGCGCATCAGCGTCACGCTCGCGCGTTGAGCGAGCCATGCGGCCGGCGCGCCGTCGACGAGCGCGGTCGCCGTCCATGCGGCGCCGACGCTCGCCGGAGCCTTCACCTGAAGCGCCGAAGAGCTCGCCCGCGGCCTCGGCGGCGGCGTCTGCACCGCCACGGCATGACGTGCGGGAGCCGCCGTGCTCAGGCGCCGCTCGGCCGTCAGGACGGGTCGCGAAGCCGGAGCCCGATCGTCGGCGCGAGGCGCGCGCGAGTCGATATCGCCGACGCCGGCGCCGGCGTACACGCCGCCGCCGGCGACCAGGGCGACGGTTGCAGTCAGACCGATTCGGCGACGCCTGTACTTGCTACTCGGTTGCACCACGGTCATTGACGCCGGTGCGCCTGCACCGAACCTAAGCGTCCGGTGAGAACGCTCTCACTGTTCAATCGGCGAGCGAACGTGACGTTCACCCTTTCTGAGAGGTTTCACTCGATCGTCGAGCGGGTAAGGCGATTCTCACCCGATCTTTGCCGGCTCGTTAGGAGTGTGAGCGAAGCTGCGCTGCGCCGATGGTTGGTGAACGCCCGACAAAGGATGAGCAATCCGACGCAGGACGCAGGCGCGGGCCTGTAAGGCGTTCACTGACCGTCGGCATCTCGGCGGCGCTGATCGGCACGGCGATCGGCCTGCCGTTGTGGCTCCTCTCGCTCTCCGGTCCGGTCGCGCCGCGAGCGCAGGCCCGCGCGATCGCCGCGAGGTGCCCGACCGCCGCCGCGTCGGTGCGTGCGGCGAACGCGCTCGCCGCGGCCGAGGCGCGCTACCGGATGGAGGAACGCGGCACCGTCATCCACACCGACCTGCATCAGATCGCGAGCGACGGCGGTCTCACCTCGGCGCTCGCGACGGGGAACCTGGGCGCGGCGCTGTCGGCCGCAGATCGCCAGCTCGTGCGCCACGTCGTACAGATCCGTGTCATCAGCGGATCGCGCGTGCTGATCGACGCGAACCCGACCTCGTTCGACGTCGCAGGCTCGACGGTCGAGCTGCGCGGCGCCCGCGGAAGGCGTCTCGGTACGTTGCAGATCACCGTCCAGGACGTGATCGGCTTCATCAAGCTCGTCCACAAGCTCGATGCCGCCGACGTCGTCGTACGCGGCACGGGCGGACAGATGCGAACTTCGCTGAGCGTCGTGCCGCTGGGCTCACTGCCCGGCTCGGGCTGCGTGAAGCTCGGCGCGCGGCGCTACGTCGTCAGCTCGTTCCACGAGACGAGCTACACCGGCGAACCGCTGACGATCTGGCTGCTCACGGCGCCGTAGCGGCGCCGTCTCAGTCGTTCGGCAGCTCTTTGTCGGCTTCGCCGTACTCGGCCTCGCTCGGCTCCTCCTCGCCCTCGAGGAAGGCGTCGCGCGAGATCTTCGCCGGCGAGTGCTCGTCGCCGTGCGAGGTGTGTTCGATCAGTTCCTGCTCGGCGAGCTCGAAGCCCTCGGACTGGCCGCCGCCGGCCTCGTCGACGGCCTCGCGCTCCTTGCGCCGGCGCTCGTCGAGATCGAGCAATGGATCGCTTGCCATGAGCGCACTGTACCCGCTCGCGGACGCATGCCATCCGCCGAACGCCACATGCGGACTGCGGCGAACGCCGGTTGCAGGTAGGGGGTGGGGGTATCCTGTCGAGCATGGCGCAGGCACGCGGCTACACGGCGGACAAGGACGAGCTGCAGCGGCGCCTCGCGCGGATCGAGGGGCAGGTGCGCGGCGTCTCGAAGATGGTCGCCGACGATCGCTACTGCATCGACGTGCTGACGCAGATCTCCGCGATCGAGGCGGCGCTCGAGAAGGTCGCGCTCGGGCTGCTCGAGGATCACGCGCGCGTCTGCGTGCTCGGCGGCGAGGAGTCGGGGCGCGAGCAGCGCACCGAGGAGATGATCGCCGCCGTCGCGCGCCTCTTGCGGCGCGGCTGAGCTACGGCGTCAGCTGCTCGCGCGCCGTCTGCATCAGGCGCGGCGTGTCCTTGAGCTGCGCGATCGCCTCGACCATCGCGTCGCGCTCGCACTCGATCTTCGCCGGCCACGGCTTCTGCGGGTGCTCGTCGAGCGTCTTCAGGCCGTTGCCGGTGATCAGCGCGACGACGGTCTCGTCGGCCGCGAAGCGCCCGGCCGCGGCGAGCTTCTCGAGCACGGCGATCGTCGTGCCGCCGGCCGGCTCGGTCAGCAGGCCCTCGGTCGCCGCGAGCAGGTCGATCCCGGCGAAGATCTCCGGGTCGGAGGCGAACGCGGCCGTGCCGCCGCGTTTGTGCACGGCGTCGATCACGAGGTAGCCGTCGCCTGGCGCGCCGATCGCGAGCGAGTGCGCGGCGGTCTCGGGCATCACCGGGTGGACCTCGGCCTCCTCGGCGAGGATCGCGGCCGAGATCGGGTTGCAGCCGCTCGGCTGCGCGATGTGGATGCGCGTCTGCTCGGTCCTCGCGAGCCCGAGCATCTGCAGCTCGCCGAGCCCCTTGTGCATGCGCGAGGAGAGCGTGCCGCCGGCGGCCGGGCTGAGGATGTGGTCGGGCGACACCCAGTCGAGCTGCTCGACGATCTCGAACGCGGCCGTCTTCGCACCCTCGGCGTAGAACGGGCGCAGCGTGATGTTCGCGAAGTCCATGCCCGTCGCTTCGGCGACCTCGCGCGAGCGGCGGTTCGCCTCGTCGTAGTTGCCCTCGACCTGGCAGACCTTCGCGCCGAGCGCCATGCACGCGCGCGCCTTCGTGTCCTCGAGCCGGTTCGGGTAGACGATGTACGCGTCGACGCCGGCCTTCGCCGCGAGCGACGCGACGGCCGTGCCGACGTTGCCGGTCGAGACGCAGCCGATCTCGTCCTTGCCGCGCTCGAGCAGCCGCGCGATCGACATCGAGACGACGCGATCCTTGTAGGAGAGGCTCGGGCGGTTGCTCGAGTCGTCCTTGATGTAGAGGTTCGCGATCCCGAGCTCGGCGCCGAGCCGGTCGGCGCGGATCAGCGGCGTGTAGCCCGAGTGCTGACCGACGCGCGCCTGCGCACGCGCGTCGACGATCGGCAGGAGCTCCTCGAAGTGCCAGATGTTGTGCGGGCGCTCGGCGCTCGGGAACTCGCGGAAGTGGCTCGCGGCGAGCTCGTAGTCGTAGACGATGTCGAGGCCCTTCTTGCACTCCGGGCACGAGAAGGCCGTCGACTCGAGCGGCCAGCTCTTGTCGCAGCGGTGGCAGACGAGCGCCGTCGCGCACGAGCGCGTTCGCTGCCTCGGTGGGCTCTCGATCGTCTGCGGGCTCATGCGACTGCCTGCAACGATACGCCCGGCCAAGGCGTCTGCGCGTCGCCCTCGTCGTTGCCGAGCGCGATCCACAGCTCCTCGGCAACGTGCGGCGCGAGCGGGCCGAGCAGTTGCGCGAGCGTCGAGAGCGCCGCGAGCAGCGCGTCGCTGTCGGCGCGTCCAAGTCGCTCGGAACGCGCGAGCACGCGCTTCTCGAAGTCCTTGACGCGGTCGAACAGGCGCATGACATTGCGGACGGCGCTGTGCGTCTCGAGGCTCTCCATGTCCTCGGTCGTCTTCTCGACGGCCTTCTCGCACCACTGACCCAGTTTCAGCCGCAGGTGCTCGGTCGTGTCTCTGACGGGCTCGCCGTCGGGCGCGCTCTCGCCGGCGCCGCCGTCGACGCCATCGCCGTCGTCGGCCGGAAGCAGCGCGGCGGCGGCGACGCGCGCCTGTGCGAACTCCCAGACCTGCGTCAGGAAGCGGTTCGCGCGCAGCACGGCCGACTCGTTCCAGTTGAGCGTCTTCTGCGGGCGCGCCGCGTAGAGCACGGCGAGCCTCACGGTGTCCGCTCCGTAGCGCTCGACGAGCGCGTCGGGGTCGACGACATTGCCGAGATGCTTGCTCATCTTGCGCCCGTCACTTATGACCATCTCGTGAAACAGGCAGCCGGCGAAGCACTCGCCGTCGGCGAGGAACGCGAGCGGGCCGATGTCGCGCAGCGCCTTCGTCACGATCCGCTGGTCGAACACGAAGTTGCCGCTGTCCGAGCCGGCGACGACGCGCTCGGAGGGCAGCCAGTGGCGCAGGTCGGCAAGCGCGAGGATCTCCTCGAGCGACTCCTCGCGCGACTCGGGCGGGACGCAGACGGGCACCCACAGCCAGAGCGCGTCGAAGTGGCAGTCGAGCGTGTCGGTCTCGCGCTCGGCCGGTCCGCCGCACACGGGGCATGTCGTCTTCACATAATCATCGAGCTCGGCAAGCGGGTTGCCGGTGCCGGTCGGCGTGATGTCGAGCGGCAGCCGCACCGGCAGTTGCTCACGTGGAACCGGAACGGCGCCGTCCGTCTCGCAGTAGACGATCGGGATCGGAGTGCCCCACGCGCGCTGGCGCGAGATCGAGAAGTCCTCGGACTTGTAGCGCACGGTCGCGCGCGGCTGCGGGTTCTGTGGGGGTCCGCCGTCCGATGCGGGGGAGTGATGATTGACGCCCTTGCGGGCGTCTGCGAGAAGACCGTCGAGTCGCTCGGCGATGACCTCGTCGGTGCGGTCCTCCGGCGGCACGCCGAAGACCGCGGTCGCGCCGAAGCGCCCGTCGACGCCGGGCGAGATCAGCACCGGCAACGTTCCGCCGCCGACCGGCGCCGGCAGCGAGCGGCCGGTGTCGATCAGCGCGATCGTGCGCGCGTCGCGCGAGCTGCGCTCGACGCCGCTCGAGCGAAGCTCGTCGAGCTGCTCGCGCACGGCCGGCTCTGCGGCCCATGCGTCGATCTCGGGGTGCTTCGGCGAGATCAGCACGAAGCGCGCCTCGGCGAGCGCCTCGGCGTGCGGCGAGAAGACCGTCAGGTGCTCGCCGCCGGCGTCCTGCAGGTCGACCTCGACGCCGTCGACGCGGCCGAGCACGAAGCGCTGGCTCGCGAGCGCGACCTCGTCCCAGCGGCCGCCGGCCTCGAGCTCCTCCAGGCGGCGGTCGTTCTCGGGCACGTACGCGCTGATCCGCAGGTACCACGTCGGGCGCTCGATCAGGCGCACCGGGTTGTGACAGCGCCAGCAGCGTCCGTCCTCGACCTGGATGCTCGCGAGCGTCGTCTGGCACGTGTCGCACCAGTCGACGTTGCCCGTCCCGCGATAGACGAGGCCGGCGTCGAGCAGGGTCAGGAAGAGCCACTGCGACCAGCGGTACATGATCGGGTCGGAGCTCATGAACGTCCGCTCCCAGTCGAACGAGAAGCCGAGCCGCTGCAGCTGGCCGGTCATGTGCGCCGCGCAGCGCGCGACCCACTCGCTCGGCGGGATCCCGCGGTCGATCGCGCCGAGCTCGGCCGGCAGGCCGAACGCGTCGAAGCCGAACGCGAACAGCACGTTGCTGCCGCGTGCGCGCTGGAAGCGCGCGTAAGCGTCTCCGATCGAGTAGCTGCGCACGTGGCCGATGTGCACGTTGCCCGACGTGAACGGCGCCGACGGCTTGATGTAGAGATGCCGGCGGTCGCCACCGGCCGCCGGCGTGCGCGCAGCGTCGCGCTCGCGCCACGCCGCCTGCCGCCGCGCCTCGATCTCATGCGGTCGATAGCTCGTGTTCCCCCCGTCGCTCATGTAGACGAGGATATCCAAGGGCATCGGGCGCCGAGCGCCGTTGCTATGCTCGAATCCGGTTGGCCGACGCGCGCGAAAAGCCCCTCACGACGCCGAGCCGACCCCTGTTCAGCCCCGCCGCGAGCGGGGTTTTCTCGCCCGTGCCCAAGAGGGTATCCGGGCCGAATGCGAGGATTCAGCGATGGAGATAGAGATCGGCCGCGGCAAGAAGGCCCGGCGGGCATACGGCTTCGACGACATCGCGATCGTCCCCTCGCGCCGCACGCGCGACCCCGACGACATCGACATCTCCTGGAAGCTCGGGCCGCTACCAGTTCGAGCTGCCGATGCTCGCGGCGCGATGGACGGCGTCGTCTCGCCGACGACCGCCGGGATCGATCGGCCGCCTCGGCGGGCTCGCGGTGCTCAACCTCGAGGGCATCTTCACGCGCTACGAGGACGCCGACGAGCAGCTCGAGCGGATCGCCTCGCTGCCGAAGGAGCTCGCGACGCGCGAGATGCAGGAGATCTACGCCGAGCCGATCAAGGCCGAGCTGATCGCGCAGCGGATCCGCGAGATCAAGGAGCAGAAGGTCGTCGTCGCCGCGTCGCTGACGCCGCAGCGCGTCCTGCAGCTACTACGAGATCGCGCTCGAGGCCGGGCTCGACGTGCTCGTGATCCAGGGCACGGTCGTCTCCGGCGAACACGTCTCGACGGTCTCCGAGCCGCTCAACCTGAAGGAGTTCATCCCGACGCTCGACGTGCCGGTCGTCGTCGGCGGCTGCGCCTCCTACCACACGGGCCTGCACCTGATGCGCACCGGCGCGGCCGGCGTGCTCGTCGGCGTCGGACCGGGCGCCGCGTGCACGACGCGCGGCGTGCTCGGCATCGGCGTGCCGCAGGCGACGGCGATCGCCGACGTCGCGCGACGCACGCTCGACGCACATGCTCGAGACGGGCGAGTACGCGCAGGTGATCGCCGACGGCGGCATGCGCAACGGCGGCGACGTCGCGAAGGCGATCGCGCTCGGCGCCGACGCCGTGATGATCGGCTCGCCGCTCGCGCGCGCCTACGAAGCGCCCGGGCGCGGCTTCCACTGGGGCATGGCGACGTTCCACCCGACGCTGCCGCGCGGCGCGCGCGTCGCGACCTGCGCAGAACGGCACGCTCGAGGAGATCCTCGTCGGGCCGGCGCACGAGAACGACGGCACGTTCAACCTGTTCGGCGGCCTGCGCACGTCGATGGCGACCTGCGGCTACAAGGACCTCGCCGAGTTCAACCGCGCCGAGGTCGTGATCGCGCCCGCGCTGCAGACCGAGGGCAAGCAGCTGCAGCGCGACCAGGGCGTCGGCATGGGCGCGACGAACGGCGAAGGCAGCCGCCCTCGTGCATGACTGATGCCGGCGGTAACGGCGCCGGCAGCTCGGCCGACGCGCGCGAGGCACGCACCGCACCCAGCGCCGCGACCGAAGAGGTCGTGGTCCTCGACTACGGCGGCCAGTACTCGCAGCTGATCGCGCGCCGCGTGCGCGAGTGCGGCGTGTTCTCGGAGCTGCTGCCGCACGACGCGCCGCTCGAGGAGATCGCGCGCGCGCAAGCCGCGCGGCCTCATCCTCTCCGGCGGCCCGGCGTCGGTCTACGCCGCGGGCGCGCCGCGGCTGGACCGCGAGCTGCTCGAGCTCGGCGATCCCGGTGCTCGGCATCTGCTACGGCATGCAGCTGCTCGTGCACGAGCTCGGCGGGCGCGTCGAGCAGGCCGAGGTCGGCGAGTTCGGCCGCTCCGACCTGCACGTCTCGGAGCCCGGCGTGCTGCTGCGCGGGACTGCCGCGCCGAGCAGACCTGCTGGATGTCGCACCGCGACACCGTCTTCGAGCCGCCGCCGGGCTTCACGCGCGCTCGCGTCCTCGAGCTCCTCGCCGGTCGCCGCCTTCGAGGACGTCGCGCGCGGCGATCTACGGCATCCAGTTCCACCCCGAGGTCGTCCACACGCCGTACGGCCAGGAGATCCTGACGCGCTTCCTGACCGACATCTGCGGCTGCGAGCAGACTGGTCGCCGGCCTCGATCGTCGAGGAGCAGATCGCGCGGATCCGCGCGCAGGTCGGCGACGGCGACGTGATCTGCGGCCTGTCCGGCGGCGTCGACTCCTCGGTCGCCGCGCTGCTCGTGCACCGCGCGATCGGCGACCAGCTCGACGTGCGTGTTCGTCGACCACGGGCTGATGCGCAAGGACGAGGGCGAGCAGGTGATCGGCGCGTTCCGCGACACCTTCAAGGTGCCGCTCGTCGCCGTCGACGCCGAGGCGCGCTTCCTCGAGCGGCTGCAGGGCGTGACCGAGCCGGAGGCCAAGCGCAAGGCGATCGGCGCCGAGTTCATCCGTGTCTTCGAGGAGGAGGCGGCGAAGTCGCCGGCCGACGGCGAGGGCGCGCGCTTCCTCGTGCAGGGGACGCTCTACTCGGACGTGATCGAGTCCGGCGGCGGCGCCGGCGCGGCGACGATCAAGTCGCACCACAACGTCGGCGGCCTGCCCGAGGACCTCGAGTTCGAGCTCGTCGAGCCGCTGCGGATGCTGTTCAAGGACGAGGTGCGCGCCGTCGGCGCCGAGCTCGGGCTGCCCGAGCGGCTCGTCTGGCGCCAGCCGTTCCCCGGCCCCGGGCTCGCGATCCGCGTCGTCGGCGGCGAAGCGACGCAAGGAGCGCCTCGACCTGCTGCGCGAGGCCGACCACATCCTGCAGGAGGAGATCCGCAAGGCCGGCCTCTACCGCGAGCTGTGGCAGTCGTTCTGCGTGCTCCCCGACATCCGCACGGTCGGCGTGCAGGGCGACGAGCGCACCTACGGCTACGTCGTCGTCGATCCGCGCCGTCACGAGCGACGACGCGATGACCGCCGACTGGGCGCGCCTGCCGTACGACCTGCTCGAGACGATCGCCTCGCGCATGATGGGCGAGCTGCGCGAGGTCAACCGGGTGGTCCTGGACATCACCAGCAAGCCGCCGGGCACGATCGAGTGGGAGTAGGCCGGAAGTAGTCGGCGAAGTCGGCCGACTTCGCCTATGATGTCCGCTTCGCCGCGCGTCCGGAGTTCGGCACGCGTGGCCTTTTTCACGCCTATGGCACCCTCGATGAGACCTACGTAGCAAAGCCGACCGATCGCGAGCGCAACTGGCTGCTCGTCGACGCGAACGGCAAGACGCTCGGGCGCCTGGCGACGCAGATCGCCGACGTGCTGCGCGGCAAGCGCAAGCCCGAGTACACGCCGCACATCGACACGGGCGACTTCGTCGTCGTCGTCAACGCCGAGAAGATCGCAGGTGACGGGCAACAAGCGCGCCGACAAGCGCTACTACCGCCACTCGGGCTACCCCGGCGGCCTGCGCTCGCGGACATTCGAGCAGATGCTCGCGCGCCGCCCGGAGGAGGTCATCCGGCTCGCCGTCAAAGGGCATGATGCCGCGCAACCGACTCGCGCGAAAGCAGCTGACGAAGCTGAAGGTGTACGCCGGTCCCGAGCACCCGCACGTCGCGCAGAAACCGCAAGAGATGGAGACCCCGCGCTGATGCCCGACGACGAGACGCCCGAGACGCCCGCCGAGGAGACGCCGCAGCACGCGGTGCCGAGCGAGGAGGCGCAGGAGATCGCCGGCTCGGCCGAGGACGCCGCGCTGCAGGCCGCCGAGGAGGCGCTCGAGGCCGGCGGCGAGAAAGCGCCCGAGCCGGTCGCCGTCGAGCCCGCGGGCGAGGGCCACGCGGTGCCGAGCGAGGAGGCGCAGGAGATCGCCGGATCGGCCGAGGACGCGGCGCTCGAGGCCGCGCAGGAGGCCGCCGACGCGGTCGCGATCGAGGCGGCGGTCGACGAGGATGAGGACGAAGGCGACGACGCCGACGTCGCCGCCCCGGCGAAACCGGCCGTCCCCGGCGCGCACCTCGAAGTCGACATCGTCCCCGAGGGCGCCGACCCGCTTGGCCGCGAGCAGGGTCACGAGGACCCCTACGCCGTCGAGGGCGAGGATGCCGACGCGGCGCCGAGCGCCGAGGGCGAGGAGGGCGAGGAGGCGCTCGTCGAGCCGATCGCGACGGCCGCGATCGACCTCGCCGCCGGCGCGCGCTACCGCGCGACGGGCAAGCGCAAGACCGCGATCGCGCGCGTCACGCTGCGCCCTGGCAAGGGCACCTACCTGATCAACGGCCGCACGCTTGAGCAGCACTTCCCGCGCGACACGCTTCAGCGCAACATCCGCCAGCCGCTCGAGACTGTCGGCTACGAGGAGAAGATGGACGTCGTCGCGCGCCTGCACGGCGGCGGCGTCTCCGCGCAGGCCGGCGCGCTGCGCCACGGCATCTCGCGCGCGCTGCTCGAGGCCGACCCGAACCTGCGCGGCGAGCTCAAGCGCCGCGGCTTCCTCACGCGCGACTCGCGCGCGAAGGAGCGCAAGAAGGCCGGCCTGAAGAAGGCCCGCAAGCGCCCGCAGTTCTCCAAGCGCTGAGCGCCGATGACATGGGGGTGAAGGTGGCCCGCAAGGCTGTTCGGGACCGACGGGGTCCGTGGTGTCGCCGGCGAGTTCCTCAGCGCCGAGCTCGCGCTCGCGCTCGCGCGCGCGGCGACGTCGCTCCGAGCCGACGCCGAGCGCGCCGCAGGTGCTCGTCATCCGCGACACGCGCGAGTCCGGCGAGATGCTCGAGGCGGCCGTCGCCGCGGGCGTCAGCGCGGCCGGTGGCGACGCGCTGCTCGGCGGCGTGCTGCCGACGCCGGCCGCGCCGCTGCTGCTCGCGCGCTACGGCTTCGACCTCGCGGTCGTGCTCTCGGCGTCGCACAACCCGTACGCCGACAACGGCATCAAGTTCTTCGGCGCCGACGGCTACAAGCTCTCCGACGAGACCGAGCGCGAGATCGAAGCCGCGCTCGAGCGCCTTCCCGAGTCGGACGGCCGCGGCGATCGGCCGCGTGCGCGCGCTGCGCGGCGCCGGTGAGGACTACCTGCGTGAGCTGCACACGCGCTTCGCCGAGCTCGACCTGAACGGCGCCGACGTGCTGCTCGACTGCGCCAACGGCGCGACGTTCGAGGTCGCGCCGGAGATCTTCCGGCGCCTCGGCGCGAACGTCACCGTGATCGCCGACGAACCCGACGGTCGCAACATCAACGACGGCATGCGGCTCGACGCACGTCGAGGCGCTCGCGCGAGCGCGTGCGTCGCGGGCGGTCACGACGTCGGCTTCGCGTTCGACGGCGACGGCGACCGCGTGCTCGCCGTCGACGTGCCGGGCGCAGTCGTCGACGGCGACGAGCTGCTCGCGCTCGCCGCGCTGCACCTGCGCGAGCGCGGTCGCCTCGAGCGGCGACGGCGTCGCGGTCACGGTGATGACGAACTACGGCTTCCACACGGCGATGGAGCGCGCCGGCGATCGAGGTCGCGACGACGAAGCGTCGGCGACCGCTACGTGCTCGAGGAGCTGCGCGCGCGCGGCTGGGCGCTCGGCGGCGAGCAGTCGGGGCACATCATCGAGCTGGGCTTCAACCGCACCGGCGACGGCGTCGCGAGCGCGCTGCTGACGCTGGAGGCGATCGCCGGCGGCGACCTCGCCGAGCGCCAGCGCGATGGCGAAGCTGCCGCAGCGGCTCGTCAACGTGCGCGTGCGCGACCGCGAGGCGATCGCCGGCGCCGAGGCGGTCGCACGCGGCCGTCCGCGCAGCCGAGCGAGCAGCTCGACGGGCGCGGGCGCGTGCTCGTGCGCCCGAGCGGCACCGAGCCGCTCGTGCGCGTGATGGTCGAGGCGCCGAGCGACGCCGAGGCGCAGGAGGTCTGCGACCGGCTCGTCGCGCTCGTCGAGGTCGAGCTCGGCTAGGAAATCCGTCTGGCCGCGCCCGTGCACGCGCGAGCAGCGCAGATCGCGCTGGTCATCTTCGCTCTGATGTGCGGCATCGTCGGCTATGTGGGCGCGCGTCCTGTTCGGGACCTGCTGCTCGACGGCCTCAGCAAGCTCGAGTACCGCGGCTACGACATCGGCCGGGATCTCGGTGATCGCCGACGAGGCAGATCGAGGCCGTCAGAGCCGTCGGCAACCTCAGCGCGCTCGAGGCGAAGCTCGACCTCGAACGCAGCGCCGCGCAGGCCGGCGGCGCCGTCGCGCTTGCGGCGAAGCCGGCGACGACGGGGATCGGCCACACGCGCTGGGCGACGCACGGGCGCGTCAGCGAGGAGAACGCGCATCCGCACTACGACAACAGCGACCACATCCACGTCGTCGTCAACGGGATCGTCGAGAACTACATGGCGCTGAAGGCGCGCCTGTCGGCCGAGGGCAGCGTGTTCACCTCGGAAACCGACGCCGAGGTGATCGCGCACCTGGTCGCCTCCCACTACGCCGGCGACCTCGCCGAGGCCGTGCGGCGCGCGTTCGCCGAGCTCGAGGGCCACTACGCGTTCGTCGCGATGAGCCTGGAGGAGCCCGACGTGCTCGTCGGCGCGCGCAAGGAGTGCCCGCTCGATCGTCGGCCGCGGCGAGGGTGAGCAGTTCATCGCCTCGGCCGTGCCGGCGTTCCTCTCGCAGACGCGCCGTGTCCAGTACGTCGAGAACGGCGAGATCGTCGTGCTGCGCCCCGGCGGCGTGCGGATCATGGCAGCCGACGGCGCGGAGGTCTCGCGCGAAGTCGAAACGGTCGACTGGGACCAGGAGACGGCCGAGAAGGGCGGCTACGACACTTTCATGCTGAAGGAGATCCACGAACAGGCCGATGCCGTCGCCGAGACGATCTTCGATCGCGTCGCGCGCGCCGACGGCGTCGACCTCGACGAGGAGGGCGCGCTCGACGAGTCGATCCTCGCCGGCGTCGGGCGGATCGTGATCGTCGCCTGCGGTACCGCCTACCACGCCGGCTTGGTCGGCCGCTATGCGCTCGAGGAGTGGGCGCGCGTGCCGGTCGAGATGGACATCGCCTCCGAGTACCGCTACCGCAACCCGGTCGTCGGCCCCGGTGACCTCGTGATCGGGATCTCGCAGTCGGGCGAGACGGCCGACACGCTTGCCGCGATGCGCCTCGCGCGCGAACGCGGCGCGACCGTGCTCGCGATCACGAACACGCGCGGCTCGCAGGCGACGCGCGACGCCGACGGCGTGCTCTACACGCGCGCGGGCCTGGAGATCGGCGTCGCCGCGACGAAGACGTTCGTCTGCCAGGTCGCCGTCATGTACCTGCTCGCGCTGCGCCTGGCCGAGCTGCGCGGCACGCTGCCGCCGGATCGGATTGCCGAGCTCGTCGGCGAGCTCAAGCGCCTGCCGCACTCGATCGACGAGCTGATCGCGCAGGGCGAGAGCGCCACGCTGGAGATCGCCGACGGCTGCTGGCGGGCCGACTTCTTCCTCTACATCGGCCGCCACGTCGGCGTGCCCGTCGCGCTCGAGGGAGCGCTGAAGCTGAAGGAGATCTCCTACATCTCGACCGACGCCTACGCGGCCGGCGAGATGAAGCACGGCCCGATCGCGCTGCTCGACGAGGCGACGCCGGTCGTCTGCGTCGCGACACGCTCGCCGGTGCTCGACAAGCTGATCTCGAACATCCAGGAGGCGCGCGCGCGCGGCGCGCACGTGATCGCGCGTGACGACCGACGGTGACGAGCGAGGTCGAGCCGCACGTCGACGCGTCGATCGGCGTGCCGGCGACCGACTGGATGCTGCAGCCGATGCTCGCCGTGATCCCGCTGCAGCTGCTCGCCTACGCGATCGCGCGCAAGCGCGGCCTGAACGTCGACCAGCCGCGCAACCTCGCGAAGACCGTCACGGTCGAGTAGCGCCCGCGACCTCTAGCATCGCTGGTCGTGGAGCGCCTGCCCGACTGGCTGACACCGCTGCCCGACGCGGCCGAGAGCCGCGCCGTCGACAGCTGGGCGATCGACCAGCAGGGCGTGCCCGGCCTCGACCTGATGGAGCGCGCGGGAGCGGGCGTGACGCGTGCCGTGGAGGCGGTCGTCCCCGACGGTCCCGTCGCGGTCGTCTGCGGCAAGGGCAACAACGGCGGCGACGGTCTCGTCGTCGCGCGGCTGCTGCGCGAGGCCGGGCGCGAGGTCGTCGTGCTGTGCCTCGCGCCGGCGCATGAGTACCGCGGCGACGCGGCCGAGAACCTGCGACGCCTGCCCGGCGATCCGCCGGTGCAGCTCGCCGACGGCGCCTCGGCGCTCGCGCGCGCGTCGGCGATCGTCGACGCGGTTCTCGGCACCGGCTTCCAAGGCGAGCCGCACGGGCCGAGCGTCGCGGCGATCGACGCGATCAACGACTCGCGCGCGCCGGTCGTCGCGGTCGACGTGCCGAGCGGCGTCGACGCGTCGAGCGGCGTCGTCGCGGGCAAGGCCGTCCGCGCCGCGGTCACTGTCACCTTCCACGCGGCCAAGCCGGGCCTGTGGATCATGCCGGGCAAGGCGCACGCGGGCGAGGTGCGCACGCTCGACATCGGCATTCCGCGGGGCGCGCCGCTGCAGGCCTCGATCGGGCTGATCGAGCGTCGCGTCTGCGCACTGCTGCCGCGGCGTGGCGCCGGCACGACGAAGTTCGCCTCGGGCGAGCTCGTCGTCGCGGGCGGCTCGCGCGGGCTGATCGGCGCGCCGCGGATGGCCTCGCAGGCGGCGATGCGCGCCGGCGCGGGCTACGTGATCGCGTGCGTGCCGGCCGCCGTGCAGGACGTCCTCGCGACGGCGGCGACGCCCGAGCTGATGACGCGCGGGCTCGCCGAAGCCGACGGCTCGCTTGCGCCCGAGGCGGTCGCGAGCGTGATCGAGAACATCAGGCCCGGCGGTGCGCTCGCGCTCGGCCCGGGCCTCGGACGCAGCGACGGCGCCGTCGCCTTCGCGCGCGAGCTCGCGCGCTCGGCGAACGCTCCGCTCGTGCTCGACGCCGACGGCCTCAACGCGCACGCCGGGCGCCTGCCGGAGCTCGCTGTGCGCAAGGCGCCGACCGTGCTGACGCCGCACGCCGGCGAGCTCGGCCGGCTGCTCGAGCTCGACAGCGCCGAGATCGAGCGCGAGCGCCTGCACCAAGTGCGTGACGCCGCCGCGCGCTCTGGTGCGATCGTCGTGCTGAAGGGCGACGACACGCTGATCGCCGAGCCGGACGGTCGCGTCGCGGTCAGCCGCGGCGGCAGCCCGGCGCTCGCGACGGCCGGCACCGGCGACGTGCTGACGGGCGTGATCGGCGCACTGCTCGCGCAAGGGCGCGACGCGTTCGTGGCCGCGGCCGCCGGCGTGTGGCTGCACGCGGAGGCCGGTCGCGAGGCGGCGCGGCGCCAGGGCGCGGCCGAGGGCGTGATCGCAAGCGACGTGATCGGAGCGCTGCCGGCCGCGCGCGGGGGAGACGCGCGATGACCCCGCCGCGCGCGCAGGCGAGCGTCAACGTCGCGGCGATCGAGCGCAACTGCGCACGGCTGCGCGCCGAGCTGAGCGGCGGCGCCGAGCTGTGTGCGGTCGTCAAGGCCGACGGGTACGGCCACGGCGCCGTGCAGAGCGCGCTCGCGGCGCTCGCCGGCGGCGCGAGCTGGCTCGCCGTCGCGACCGCGAGCGAGGCGCGCGAGCTGCGTGACGCCGGCGTCCGCGCGTCGCCGATTCTCGTGATGGGCGCGCTCAGTCTCGCCGAGCTGCGCGAGGCGCTCGCGGCCGACGCCGACGTCGTCGTCTGGAGCGAGCGCTACGTGCAGGCCGTCGCCGAGGAGGGCGGCGGGCGCGTGCACATCAAGCTCGACACGGGCATGGGCCGGCTCGGCACGCGCGACGCGGCGCTCGCGACGCGCGTGCTCGCGGCGGCGTGGGAGGCACGCGGCGTGCAGCCGGTCGGGCTGATGACGCACTTCGCGACCGCCGACGAGCTCGACGACGGCGGCTTCTTCGCGCGGCAGCTCGACGTGTTCGCGCGCTGGGTGAGCGAGTCGAAGGTCGCGCAGCCCGAGCTGATCGCACACGCGGCGAACAGCGCGGCGCTGCTGCGCGAGGCCGGCGCGCACTTCGACATGGCGCGCTGCGGCATCGCCGTCTACGGCATGGACCCGTTCGGCGAGGACCCGGCGCTGCGCACGCTCGAGCCGGCGCTCGAGCTGAGCTCCTACGTCGCCGCGCTGAAGCCGTGCCGCGCGGGCGAGAGCGCCGGCTACGGCCGGCGCTTCGTCGCCGAGCGCGACACGTGCCTCGGCGTGCTGCCGATCGGCTACGGCGACGGCTGGCGGCGCGGCCTGTCGAACAACGCCGACGTGCTCGTCGCCGGCGCGCGGCGCCCGCTCGTCGGCACGGTGAGCATGGACAACGTGACGATCGACCTCGGCTCCGAGGCCGAGGCGCGGCGGCTGTGCGGCGAGCCGGCGACGCTGCTCGGCCGCGACGGCGCCGAGTGGATCACGGCCGAGGAGCTCGCGCGACGCCTGCAGACGATCAACTACGAGATCACGTGTGCGCTGACGCCGCGCGTGCCGCGCGTCCATCACCGCGACGGCGTCGCGCTGGAGCTGCTCGTCGCCGGGGGCGGCGGAGCGCAGGCGAGCTCGCCTCCGTGGCTGCCCGCGCGCTATGGCTGACGCGCTCCTCGCCGCTCGCGCGGCGCTCGCCGATCGGCCGGCGTGGCTCGTCGGCGGCGCGATCCGCGATCGCGCGCTCGGGCGCGAGACGATCGACCTCGACGTCGTCGTCGACGGCGACCCCGGGCAGGCCGCGCGCGCGATCGCGCGCGCGGCCGGGCGCGCGGCCTGCTTCGCGCTGTCGGAGGAGTTCGGCGCCTGGCGCGTGTCGGCGCGCGACTCCTCGTGGCAGATCGACGTCGAGGCGCTGCGCGGCGGCTCGCTCGAGGCGGACCTCGCGCTGCGCGACTTCACGGTCAACGCGATCGCCGAGCCGCTCGGCGGCGGCCCGCCGATCGATCCGTTCGATGGGCTCGCCGACCTCGCGGCGCAGCGCCTGCGGATGGTCGCGCCGCGGGCGTTCGCCGATGACCCGCTGCGCGTGCTGCGCCTCGCGCGCGTGTCGGTCGAGCTCGACCTGCATGCCGATCCGGACACGCTCGATCGAGCTCGCGCGAGCGCGATCGAGCTCGCCGACGTCTCGCCGGAGCGCGTGTTCGCCGAGCTGCGCCGGATCGTCGCCGCCGAGGAGGCGCTGCGAGGCCTGGCGCTGATGCACGAGCTCGGCGCGAGCGCGGTCGTGCTGCCCGAGCTCGAGCAGCTGCGCGGCGTTGGGCAGAACCGCTACCACCACGCCGACGTGCACGACCACACGCTCGAGGTGCTCGCGCGGACGATCGATCTCGAGCGCTTCGCCGCCGGCGAGGAGCCTGCCGGCGCCGTGGAGCTCGACCGCGCGATCGGCGGCAATCGCGAGGCCGTCGCCGCGCTGCTCGCCGAGCCGCTCGGCGACGGCATGACGCGCGGCGAGGCGTTGCGCTGGGGCGCGCTGCTGCACGACGCCGCCAAGCCGCAGACGCGCGCGGTCGCGCCGCTCGGGCGCGTCACGTTCTTCGGGCACGACGAGCGCGGCGCCGAGCTCGCACGCGAGGTGCTCGGGCGGCTGCGCGCAAGCGAGCGCGTGCGCGCGCACGTCGCCGCGCTCGTTCGCAACCACCTACGCCTCGGCTTCCTCGTGCACGAGCCGCAGCCGCTCCCGCGTCGGACGGTGTTCGCGTACCTGCGCGCGACCGCGCCGGTACCGGTCGACGTCACGCTGCTGTCGGTCGCCGACCGCCTGGCGACGCGCGGCGCGCGCTCGGAGGAGGCGATCGACGCGCACGTGCGCGTCGCGCGCGACATGCTCGCCGACGCGCTGCGCTGGCGCGTGAGCGGGCCGCCGCAGCCGCTGCTGCGCGGCGACGAGCTCGGCGGCGAGCTCGGGATCGCGCCGGGCCCGCGGATCGGCGCGCTGCTCGAGGAGCTCGCGGCGGCGCAGTTCGCCGGCGAGGTGCTCACGCGCGAGCAGGCGCTCGCGCATCTCGGCGCCGCCGCCGGTCCGTCCGCGGCGGGCGGATCCGAATAGGCTTTCGCCGGTGCGCGACCCCGACTGCATCTTCTGCAAGATCGTCGCCGGCGAGCTGCCGTCGACGATCGTCGACGAAGACGAGCGGACGATCTCGTTCATGGACATCGCGCCGGCGACGCGCGGGCACGCGCTCGTCGTGCCGCGCGAGCACACGCCCGACCTGCTCGCGATCGGCGCCGAGGACCTCGCGGCGGTCGGTGCCGCCTCGCAGCGCCTCGCCGCGCGGATCCGGGAGCGGCTCGGGGCCGACGGCGTCAACCTGCTCAACTCGTGCGGAGCCGCGGCCTTTCAGACGGTCTTCCACTTCCACATGCACGTGATCCCGCGATACGAGGGCGACGGCCTGCGCCTGCCGTGGACGCCGACGCCGGGCGATCTGGCCGAGATCGCCGCCGTCGCGCAGGAACTGGGCGGTGGATAGCGAATGCCCAGAACGCTACATCCGGCCTCACGGCGTGTTGGGGGGCAGTAATGAAACGAACATACGCAGCCATCATCGCGAGCTTCGCGCTCATCCTCGTGCTTCCCGCCGTCGCGCCTGCGACGATCGCCGAAGTCGGCGTGATCCCGGCGACGACGCCCGAAACGGTCCCGAGCTGTCCGGCGAGCCCGTGCCTCGCGGTCAGCCGCACGACCGGCTTCCAGGTCAAGGTCGCGACGAACACGACGCTGATGGACGCGCCGAAGGCCGGCTCGGTCGTCGCCTGGTCGATCACGCTCGGCAAGCCGAACTCGACGCAGACGAAGTTCTTCAACACCAACGAGGGCGGCGCGGCGGAAGCCGGCATCGCGATCCTGCGCGCCGAAAAGAGCCCGAACCTCACCTACAAACTGGTCGCCGCGAGCCCGACGGTCAAGCTCGAAAAGTACTTCGGCAAAACGGCGCAGTTCCCGCTCGAAACGACGATCAAGGTCAAGAAGGGCGACATCGTCGCGCTGACCGTGCCGACGTGGGCGCCGGCGCTCGCGCTCGGCTTCGGCAAGGACACCTCCTGGCGCGCGAGCCGCGAAAAGAAGCAGTGCTCGAGCACGAGCTCGCAGAGCACGCAGACCTCGATCGGCTCGGCCGTGCAGTACTTCTGCCTGTACCAGACCGCGCGCCTGACCTACAGCGCGACGCTGGTCTCGACGCCCTAAGAAGCTGTCTCATAACCCCCGTAGCCTGTTCGGACAGTGCCTCGGACGTGGCTTCGGATACGGGTGGACCTGCTCGGCGGGCGCGGTGTGGCCTGCGATCCGCCTCCCGGCCGGGTCTTCCTGGTCGGACCGTCGCATTCCTTTGAGCAGTTCGCCGAAGCGATCGACGCGGCGTTCGCGCGGTGGGACCTGTCGCACCTGCATTGCTTTGAGCTGGCCGACGATCGGAGGATCGGCTATCCGGATGACTCCTTCGGCCCTGAGCTTGAGTGGCTGGATCACGCCAAGCTGAAGGTCGCCAAGGAGGTCAAGGCGGGCGAGGAGTTCGAGTACGTCTTCGATCTCGGCGATAACTGGCAGCACCGATGCGTGGTCGATCCTGAGAAGGGCGATCCCCTGCAGGAGTACGGCATCCTGCCCGATCAGCCTGTGGTGATCGAGGGCTGGGGCTCGATCCCCGACCAATACGGGCGGCGCAGCTTCGATGAGCAGGGTGAAGACTGATTCAGGTGACGCTCAGCTTGCGCTGGCAGACCACAGCGCAGCCGAGCAGCATGAACGCAAGGTGCAAGTCGGCCGAGCGCTCGTAGCGGATTCGCAGCCGGCGCAGGTTGTGAAGCCAGGCGAAGGTGCGCTCCACGACCCAGCGCTCCTTGCCCAGTCCCGAGCCGTGCTCTGAGCCGCGCCTGGCGATCAGGGGCTTCACGCCGCGCCTGCGCAGCTCGCGGCGGTACTTCTCGTGGTCATAGCCGCGGTCGGCGAGCAAGCGCTCGGCGCGCCTGCGAGGGCGACCCGGCTTGCCGGCGACCGGGCCGACGGCGTCGATCAGAGGCAGCAGCTGCGTCACGTCGTTGCGCTGTCCGCCGGTCAGGCTGATCGCCAGCGGGATGCCACCCGCATCGGTGATCAGGTGGTGCTTTGAGCCGGCGCGAGCACGGTCGACCGGCGAGGGCCCGGTGTGGAGCCCCCCAAAAGAGCACGGATATGGCTGCCGTCGACGACCGAGGCCGACCAGTCGATCCTTCCCGCGGCGTTCAGTTCTCGCAACAGCTCGCGGTGCAGACGCTCCCACACCCCGACCGACTGCCACTCAGCCAGCCGCCGGTGCGCGGTCGCCGGGGAGCAGCCCATCTCCCGGGGTAGATGGCGCCAAGCGATCCCCGTGAACAGCACGAAGACGATCGCGTTGAAGCAGACCCGGTCATCCACACGCGGACGACCACCCCGCGGATCGGCGCGATGCTCGGGAAGCAAGGGCCGAACCGCCTCCCACAACTCATCGCGCACCCGCCAGACCGAAGTCGCCACGTGGACACCTCCTTGCCGGGGTTATGTATCCCAACAAGTTCGTGCGCCAAGCCGCCATACCTCCCTAGCGGAGGTATTGAGACAGCTTCTAAGCCTAAGGAGCGCTTGCGCCGCCGGACGGCGATGATCCGGCGGCCGATTTTTCTTCTTTTTCGGCCGAGGATCCGCCGGAGGGCGTCGCTTCTTTGGATGCTTCGCCCGCGCCGCTCGAGCTGCCGCCGCTCGTCGGTTCTTCGGTCGCTTCGTTGCCGCCCGATTCGTTGGCGGCGCTTTCGGAGGACTTCGACGAGCTCGTGGAGGACGTCGAGGTCGACGTCGAGGTCGTCTGCGCCGCGGCCTTTTCGGCGCTCGTGTCGTTTGGCGGCGTGATTTCGGGCGTGCTCTTCGGCACGGGGTCGGAGGCGCTGCTGCCGCCCCCACAGGCTCCGAGCGTCGCGGCGCCGATCAGCAGCGCGAGCGCAAGCGCGAGCGCGCTGGCCTTCAACGATCCCCCGCGCGCGATCCGAGCGGGCCCATCCGCCTGCCGCACGTCGGGCAGTCGTTGAGGTCCCGCTGGGCGAGCTGGTCGCACCAGGTGCAGAAGCGCAGGTTCTCGACCGACCACGGCAGCCGCGACTGCGACGGCGCGAGCGGCAGCATCTTGCCGACGACTTCGAGCTCGTCGCCGGTCTCGCGGTCGAGGTAGATCTCCTCGGGCTCGGCCTCGATCACGATCTCGCGGCCGTTGGCCGGGTTGCGCATGCGGTATCGCTGGGGGGCGCTCATGGCCGAGACTTTATCGGAGCGGCCGCGCGTCAGGCGATCGGTAGGCTCGCGCGGTGCGCATCCTCGTGTTCCACGGCTACCTGCTCGCGGGGACCGGGTCGAACGTCTACAACGCGCGCCTGGCGGCCGCGTTCGTCAAGCTCGGGCACGAGGTGCACCTGCTCTGCCAGGATCGCCACCCCGAGCGCCAGCCGTTCGTCGAGGCCGCCGGAGACTGGGACGGCGGGGCGCTGCGCGTACGCGACCTGTGCGATGACGCGAGCGCGCGCACGGGCGAGCGCGCGCGCTGCGTCGTCTACCGCCCCGACATCGGCGGCCTGTTGCCGGTCTACGTGGCCGATCGCTACGAGGCGATCGAGTCGCGCACGTTCGCCGAGTGCAGCGACGCCGAGATCGCGCGCTACATCGAGGCGAACGTCGCGGCCGTGCGCGAGGTGGTCGCGCTCGTCGAACCGGACGTGGCGCTCGCGAACCACCTCGTGATGGGGCCGGCGATTCTCGCGCGTGCGCTCGGCGGCAGCGTGCCGTACGCGGTCAAGGTCCACGGCAGCGCGCTCGAGTACACGGTCAAGCCGGAACCCGAGCGCTTCCTGCCGTTCGCGCGCGAGGGCCTCGCCGCCGCGCGCGGCGTGCTCGTCGGCTCGCACCACACGGCGGTGAGCCTCTGGCGGGCGCTCGCCGACGCGGACGTCGAGCGTCGCACGCGGCTCGGCCCGCCGGGCGTCGACGTCGAGCGCTTCGCGCCGCGCGCGCCGCGGGCCGCAGCCGACGGCGTGCGCGCGCTCGCGGCGCGGCTTCGCGCGAGCGCGCAGCTCGCGAGCTCGCCGGCCGCCGCGAGCGGGGGCGAGGCGGCCGACGAGGACGCTCCGGACGCGTTCGCGCGCGACGATCGTGCCGCCGGCGAAGCGCTCGCCGCGCTCGATCCGGGCGCGGAGCGGCTCGTCGCGTTCGTCGGCAAGCTGATCGTCAGCAAGGGCGTCGACCTGCTGCTCGCGGCGTGGCCGCTCGTGCTCGAGACGGCGCCCGACGCACGGCTCGTCGTCATCGGCTTCGGCTCCTACCGCGACGCGTTCGAGGATCTGCGCGAGGCGCTCGTCGCCGGTGAGCTCGATCGCGCAGGCGAGATCGCGCGCGCCGGGCGCTCGCTCGAGGGCGAGCCGGGGCCGGCACGACCGTTGCGCCATCTGCTCGCGTTCTTCGACGGCCTGAAGGGGGCCGAGCGCGAGCGCTACCTCGCGGCCGCGCGGGCGCTCGGCGAGCGCGTCGTGCTGACCGGGCGTCTCGAGCACGAGGAGCTGGCCGAGCTGCTGCCGGCGTGCGAGGCGATCGTCGTCCCGAGCACGTTCCCGGAGGCATTCGGGATGGTCGCCGCCGAGGCGGCGGCGTGCGGCGCGCTGCCGGTCAGCGCGGCGCACTCCGGGCTGGCCGAGGTCAGCGAGGTGCTCGCGGCCGCCGTTCCGCGTGAGCTCGAAGGACTGCTCTCGTACCCGGTCGACGACGGCGCCGTGCGGGCGCTGGCTGCGCGCGTCAACGGCTGGCTGACCGCCGATCCGCGCCTGCGGGAGCTTGCGCGCGAGGGCATCGTCGAGACGGTGCGCGAGCGGTGGTCGTGGGAGGGCGTCGCACGCGGCGTGATCGCGGCCGCCCGCGGCGAGCTCGACGCGCTGCCGGCGCCGTGACCGACCGTCGGCACGCGGCGGCTTGGCGGGCGTCGATGCACCCGCCCCTTCGGATAATGTTCCGCCGGCTTATGGGGAGCAGGCAAGCTCTGACCGACGAACGAGCGCTCGCCGGCACGCGCCGCCGGGCGGCTCTGCGCGCCGCGACGGTCGGCGCGCTCGCGCTGCTCGCGCTCGGCGCAGCCGGCTGCTCGGTCAAGGGCGCCGACAACGCGAACCTGATCGTCGGCAAGCAGGTCTTCGTCGCCAAGTGCGGCTCCTGCCACACGCTCGCGCGCGCCGAAACGAAGGGCCTCGTCGGCCCGAACCTCGACGAAGCGTTCCGCTCGGCGCTCGACGAAGGCGAGAAGCGCTCGACCGTGCGCGGGATCGTCGAAAAACAGATCCAGATCCCGAACCCCGAAGGCGCGATGCCGAAGAACCTCGTCAGCGGCGCGAAGGCCAGAGACATCGCCGCGTACGTCGCCGAAGTGACGGCCAAGCCGGGCAAGGACACCGGCCTGCTCGCGAGCGCCGTCAAGGCGCCGGGATCGGGCAAGCCGGCGGAAGAGAAGGGCGGCAAGCTCTCGATCCCCGCCAACGCGCAGGGCCAGCTCGCCTACGAAACGAACAAGGCCTCGGCGACGGCCGGCGCGGTCACGATCGAAATGCCGAACATGTCCGGCGTCTCGCACAACATCGCGATCGAAACCGGCGAAGGCGGCGCGAGCCCGAAGGGCTCGAAGATCGGCGCGAGCGAATTCGTCACGAAGGGGACCGCGAAAGTCAGCGTCAACCTCAAACCTGGCACGTATACGTTCTTCTGCGAGGCCCCCGGCCACCGTCAGGCCGGCATGTACGGCACGCTCACCGTGAAGTGAGCTAGACCCGCAGGAGCGGGTCGTGAGCGAAGAAGAAGAACCAGACGACGAAGGCGACGATCGCGAGGACGACGACGAGCGTCGCGATCATCTCGAGGACGCCGATCAACGCCCGCCTGTCGCGTTCGACCGGCTGCATGCGCCGCAGCTTACGCCCGCCGCCGGCCCACCGCCAGCGGCGTCTTTCGCTAGGCGATCGCGCGGACGATCAGGATGACGGCGATCGCGACGACGATCACCGCGAGCGCGTAGAGCAGGAAGCGAAACGCCTCCGCCTCGCTGCGCAGCGGGTTGAGCACCGCTAGAGGACGTAGACGGTCGTGAAGACGACGATCCACATGATGTCGACGAAGTGCCAGTAGATGCCGGGCACGTTCAGGCCGCGGTGCTGCTCGGGCGAGTAGTGCCCGCGGAACGCGCGGATCGTGACGAACAGCAGCAGGATCAGGCCGATGCAGACGTGGGCGCCGTGCAGGCCGGTGAGCCCGTAGAAGATCGTCGCCTGCGCGCTGATCCTGCGGCGCGAAGCCGAGGTGCACGTACTCGTTGATCTGGATGAAGAGGAACGTCGCGCCGAGCAGGAACGTGGTGAGGATGCCGGCGCGCAGGCCGATGCGGTTGCCGCGCTTGATCGACGGTCTCCGCCCAGTGCAGCGTGAAGGACGAGGAGATCAGGATCGCCGTGTTGAAGCCGGCGACCGCGACCGGGATCTTCGTGCCGGGCGCCGGCCAGGGGTCGCCCTGGGCGACGCGGATGAAGAAGTAGGCCGTGAAGAAGGCGCCGAAGATCATGATCTCGGAGATGATGAAAAGCAGCATCCCGAGCAGTCGGCGGCGTCGACGCGCGAGGAGCGGTTGGCCTCGATCGGGCCGTGGTGCTCCGTCGTGCGCCGCCGTGCGCGATGCTCGCTGCTTCCATCAGCGTCGCTCACGAGCTCAGGCGGCCGAGGCCGCGGTCGGAGTTGCGCACGTCGACGACGACGTGCTCGACGGGCAGCCGGCGTAGCGGCGCACGCGCTCGATCAGGTCGGCGCGCAGCCAGCCGGAGCGTCTCGGGCAGCGTCGAGATCACGACGCGTCTGACGCGGAAGAACTGCAGCGCGTTGATCGTCGCCGTGAACGGGTCGGGGTCGCCGACATGCCCGGCGACGACGAGGCCGGCGTCGCGCAGGCGCGTCGAGCACGTCGTCGAGGTGCGCGTGCGCCTGGCGCGTCGCGCGCGCCCGTCGCCGTCCGAGCGCGCGGCACGACGACGATGAAGAGGTGGCCGCTCGGCGTCGGCCGCGGCGCCTGCTCGCTGCAGGTGCTCGATCAGCTCCGCGCTCGTCGGCGGTGCGGTTGGCGACGACGAGCGTCGTGTCGTTCGGCGGCAGGCCGTCGTCGTCGAACTCGCTGATCACGTGCTGCACGGGCAGATCCCCGAGGCGTCGGCGACGCGCTCGACGAGGTCGCGGCGCAGCCAGCCGGAGCGCGGCGGCCGGCAGCGTCGAGATCACGATCTCGTCGGGCTTGCGCTCGCCGATCGCGTCCATCGTCGCCGTGGAACGGGTCGGGGTCGCCGATCTCGCCGGTCGCCGTCGAAGCCGCGCGTCGCGCAGCATCGCGAGCGCGAGGTCGAGGCGCACCTGGGCGACGTCGCGCACCGACTGCAGGTAGATCACCGAGCCCGCGCCGCGGCCGGCTCTGCGGGATCACGAGCCGGAAGCGCGACGGGTTGACCTTCGCCTTCTGCGCGAGCAGCTCGCGCAGGCGGCGCCCGCCGAGCGTCTCGTTGGCGACGACGAGGATCTCGCTCACGCCGCCGCCGCTCATTCCTGCGCTGCCATCGCCGAGGCTGTCCGGGCCGGCGCCGGCACGCGCGGCGCCGTCGCGGAAGACGCGCGTGCACCGCGCCCGGGACGCCGTACTCGTAGGGGCCGCCGACGATCGTCGGCAGCGAGTCGAAGTTGAAGATCGGCGGCGGCGAGGAGACCTGCCACTCGAGCGTCAGGCCGCGCCACGGGTTGGCGACGGCGCGCGGGCCGCCGCGCCAGCTGACGACCATGTTGTAGACGAAGATCAGCGTCGAGAGGCCGAGCAGCCAGCTGGCGATCGAGATGACGAGGTTCCAGGTCGGCGAACTGCGCCGCGTAGTCGGCGACGCGCCGCGGCATCCCCTGGATGCCGATCAGGTGCATCGGCGCGAAGGTGAGGTTGAAGAAGACGAACGTCGTCCAGAAGTGCCACCTGCCGAGGCGCTCGTCGTACATGCGCCCGGTCATCTTCGGGAACCAGTAGTAGACGCCGGCGAAGATCGTGAAGACCGAGCCGCCGAACAGCACGTAGTGGATGTGCGCGACGATGAAGTAGGTCTTCGAGACGTGGAGGTCGAACGGGCACCATCGCGAGCATCACGCCGCGAGATCCCGCCGAGCGTGAACATCGTGATGAAGCCGATCGCCCAGAGCATCGGCGTGTCCATGTGCAGCACGCCTCGCCAGAGCGTCGCGAGCCACGAGAAGATCTTGACGCCGGTCGGCACGGCGATGATCGCGGTCGTGATCATCATCGGGTCGCGGATCCAGCCCGGCATGCCCGACGTGAACATGTGGTGCGCCCAGACCGTGAAGCCGAGCACCACGATCGCGAGCAGCGAGAAGGCCATCATGCGGTAGCCGAAGATCGGCTTGCGCGCCTTGACGGCGATGACCTCGCTGATGATCCCGAAGCCGGGCAGCATCATGATGTAGACGGCCGGGTGCGAGTAGAACCAGAAGACGTGCTGGTACATGAGCACGTCGCCGCCCTTGGCCGGCGTTGAAGAAGTTGAAGCCGAGCGCGCGGTCGAGCAGCACGAAGAACTGCGAGGCGGCGATGAACGGCGTCGCGATCACGACCAGCAGCGAGGTCGAGAAGTTCGCCCAGACGAGCAGCGGCATGCGGAAGAAGCTCATCCCCGGCGCGCGCATCGTGATGATCGTCACGAGGAAGTTGAGCGCCGTCGCGATCGACGAGGCGCCGGCGAACTGGACCCCGAGCGTGAAGAACACCTGCCCGATCGGGCGCCGTCGTCGAGAGCGGCGCGTAGGCGGTCCAGCCGGAGGCGAACGAGCCGCCGGGCGCGAAGAAGCGAGCCGAGCATCATCAGCCCGGCGATCGGCAGCAGCCAGAACGAGAGCGCGTTCAGGCGCGGGAAGGCCATGTCCGGCGCGCCGATCATCAGCGGCAGCACGAAGTTCGCGAGCCCGGCGAAGACCGGGATCACGAAGAGGAAGATCAGCAGCGTCGCGTGGACCGAGAAGAGGCCGTTGTAGGTGTTCGCGTCGACGAACTTGCCGCCCGGCTGGGCGAGCTGGACGCGCATCAGCATCGCGAACAGGCCGCGCGATCAGGAAGTACAGGAACGAGTGGACGACGTACTGGACGCCGATCACCTTGTGGTCGGTGTTGACGCGGAAGTAGTCCTTCCAGCTGCGCGCGCCGTGGCCGGAGTGGTCCTCGGGCCGCGTCGGGCGCCCGGCCGCCCAGTAGAACCAGTAGTCGAACGCGCCGAGGCCGAGCAGGAAAGCGAACGGCGCCGAGATCAGCGCGACCTGAGGATCGCCGTGCCGTCGAGCAGTGGTGGTAGTGCGAGGCGGCGCGGATCGGCGCACGATCCGCGTAGGCGAACGCGAACCCGATGCCGAGCGGGATCGCGAGGAGCCGCGGTGCAGGCCGGGCGCGCGGAGCCGGGCGATCATTGCGCTCCCTCCTTGGCTGGCGTCTGGGTGCGCGCCGGGCGTCGCACGGCGGTCGCACGGCTGCTCCGCGCGCCGTGTCACGGTCCGCTGTCTCGGCGCCCGAGCTCCGGCGAGCCGCGCCCGCGGCGTAGCCGTGCTCGGCGTAGCCACGAGCCACGCCTGGAACTGCGCTTCGGTGACGATGTGGAGCGTCGTGCGCATCGTCGAGTGGCCGTAGCCGCAGAGCTGGGTGCAGACGATCGGGTAGGTGCCGAGCGCGGTCGGGGGTCGCGCGGAAGCTCGTCGTGATGCCCGGGCACGGCGTCCTCCTGGAGGCGGAAGGCGGGGACCCAGAAGGTGTGTATCACGTCGACCGAATGGATCTTGAAGTGGACCGGCTGGTTGTCGGCAGGTAGAGCTGGTAGTGCGACGATCGGCTGGCCGCCGCGTCGTCGACGGCGGGTAGGAGAAGGTCCACTCGAACTGCTGGCCGGTGACGCCGATCGTGATCTCGCGGGCCGGCTTCTTGACGCCGATGTCGTGCAGCACGATCGCCGCGTAGACGACGAGCGCCGCGATCAGCGCCGCCGGCAGCGCCGTCCAGATCACCTCGAGCCGCGTGTTGCCGTGGATCGGCGGGCCGTCGAGGCGCTCCTCGCCCGGGCGCATGCGGAAGCGCCAGCAGCAGAGAGGACACGCCGACGACGAGCACGAAGATCGGCACCGTCGCGATGATGAGCACGTAGTAGAGCGTGTCGATCGTGTGCGCCTGCGTCGCGGCCGGCGGGCGGGAACCAGGGGATCACGAGCTCAGCACGATGCCGATCGCCGCCGCGAGCACGGCCGCGACGATCGTGATGAGCAACGGACGCCGGTTGTCCATCAGCCCAGCCGGCTCCATCCCGAACGGGCCAGACCGGCGGTCGTGACGGCGATCCTCTCCATCGCGGGCGTGATCCTAATGCCTTTCCCCGCGAACGGCTCGACGCTTGACGGAGAGGCATGCGGCGTAATAGATTGAGGCAATAGTTGCAAATCCTCGAACGGGTCTCTGGGGAGGGGCCGGGTGCGAAAGGAGCGGTCATGCAAGTCAGCGAAGGGATGAGCGCGATGGTCCTCGCCGTCGGTCCCGATCACACCCTGCGGGCCGTCGCCAAGCTGATGTCGCGACCGCCGCGTCGGCGCGGCCGTCGTGATGGACCCGGACGGCGCCGGGCCGGGGATCATCACCGAGCGCGACGTCCTCGTCGCGCTCGGCTCCGGCGAGGACCCGGACTCGGAGTCGGTCGCGGCGCATCTGACGAGCGACGTCGTCTACGCCGCCCCGGACTGGTCGCTCGAGGAGGCGGCAGCCGCGATGGTGCGCGGCGGCTTCCGCCATCTGATCGTCGTCGAGAGGGGAGAGACGGTGGGCATTCTCTCCGTTCGCGACGTCGTGCGCTGCTGGACCGACGACGGAGCGATCTGTCCGGTGCCGGCGAGCGCAGGGGTGGGGTGAGTGAGGGTTCGCGCGCGGTGTGGGGACCGCGCGCGACGCCCCCACGTAGTGCCCAGCGGCCTCTAGCGGGGCGTCGACCAAGCGGAGCAAGGACGCAGGGAGCGTGGCGTGCTCGGCACGCGAGCGACTGAGGACGCGGCTCCGCGCCGGTCGACGGCCCGCTAGTCGAGCGGAAGCTCGTCGGTTTCTTGGCGCGAGCTTGATCCAGCGCACGATGCAGCCGATCGTCAGCACGGCGCCGATCACGGTGAGGTCGATGCGTCGTGACGCCGACGAGCGCGAGCGTCGCGCCGACGGCCGTCAGCAGCGGCAGGATCGACGGGCCGGGGAGGTGGACCTGTTCGCCGGCGGGCGGCACGTCGGGGTCGAGCGGGCTCATGAGACGTAGATCGCGGCGACGACGAACGTGAGGCCGAACATGAACAGCAGATCGCCGCGACGATCCAGCCGGTGCGGAGGTTCTTGCGTGGCGAGGCGTCGGTCCACGCGACGAAGACTGCGATGCCTACAGGTGGGCGTCGGCGACCATCGCGGCGAACAGCAGCGCGAGGTAGGCGAGCGAGAAGAGGTAGAGCGGCAGCGCCGAGCGGCGGTCGGCGCGCCGGTACAGGCGCACCGCGCCGTAGACGAAGCCGAGGCCGAGCGACATCGAGGCGACGAGGTAGATCGCGCCGAAGCCGCCGGCGCAGAACGGCAGCTGCGTGACCGCGTAGAGCAGGATCGAGTAGAGCAGGATCTGGCGGCGCGTCTCGGCCTCGCCGCGCGCGACCGGCATCATCGGCACGCCGACCTTCGCGTACTCGTCCTTCATCAGCAGGCTGAGCGCCCAGAAGTGCGGCGGCGTCCAGTAGAAGACGATCGCGAACAGGATCACCGCGGTCCCGCTGACGAGGCCGGTCGCGGCGGCCCAGCCGACGAGCGGCGGGACGGCGCCGGCGGCGCCGCCGATCACGATGTTCTGCGGCGTGCGCCGCTTCAGCCAGATCGTGTAGACGCCGCACGTAGCCGAGCGAAGCCGGAGAACGACAGCCCGGCGGCGAGCAGGTTGACGGCGAGCGAGAGCCGAGCAGCGAGAGCGCGGCGAGCGTGCAGCCGAACGTCAGCGCCGCGCGCGGCGAGACGCGGCCGGCCGGGATCGGCTGCTCGCGGTGCGCGCCATCTGCGCGTCGATGTCGCGGTCGAAGTAGTGGTTGACGGCGCCGGCGCCGCCGGCCGAGAGGTAGCCGCCGAGGCAGGTCAGCAGGACGCGCAGCGGCGAGGGGTCGCCGGCGACGTACATCGTCGTGACCGTCGTCAGCAGCAGCAGCGACTGGACCTTCGGCTTGGTCAGCTCGACGTAGTCGCCGAGCAGCTGCGCGCGCGCGGCGCGACCCCGATCGCGGGGGCCTGCAGCGTCGGCACGGCGCCGTGGCACGCTACACCCCGACCTGCGTGGCGCCGGTCGGCACGACCGCGCTCGATCCGCCCGCGCCGGCGCCCGTGCGCCGCTCGATCTCGCGGCGGATGTCCTTCATCGGCTCGAGCGAGCGCACGCGCGGGATCGCGTCGAAGTTGTTGACGGGCGGCGGCGAGGTCGTGAACCACTCGAGCGTGTTCGCCTTCCACGGGTCGGGGCCGGCGACGACGCCGCGCTTCAGCGAGCGACGACGTTGATGATCGTCACGAGCACGCCGAGCGCGAGGATGAACGAGCCGACCGTCGAGATCTGGTTGTAGAGCTCGAGGTGGCCGACGTTGTCGTACTCGTAGACGCGTCGCGGCATGCCGTCGAGCCCGAGCGAGTGCTGGATCAGGAACGTCGTCAGCATGCCGACGAACATCAGCCAGAAGCGAGCTTGCCGAGGCCTCGCTGAGCATCCGGCCGGTGATCTTCGGGAACCAGTAGTAGATCGCGGCGAAGATCCCGAAGACGGCGCCGCCGATCAGCACGAAGTGCAGGTGCGCGACGACGAAGTAGGTGTCGTTGAGCTGCCAGTCGACCGGGAACATCGCGAGGAAGACGCCCGTGAGGCCGCCGATCGTGAACAGCGCGATCGCGCCGGCGCAGAACAGGAGCGGCGTGCGCAACTCGATCGACCCCTGCCACAGCGTCCCGATCCAGTTGAAGATCTTGACGCCGGTCGGCACGGCGATCAGGAACGAGCTGATCATCGCGAACACGAGGATCACCTCGGGGATCGGCGTCGTGAACATGTGGTGGACCCACGTCAGGAGGCCGAGGAACGCGATCAGGATCGTCGACGCGGCGATCGCCTTGTAGCCGAAGATCGGCTTGCGCGCGAAGACCGGCAGGATCTCGGAGATGATCCCGAAGCCGGGCAGCACCATGATGTAGACCTCGGGGTGGCCGAAGAACCAGAACAGGTTCTGCCAGAGAAGCGCCGAGCCGCCCTGCCGGGGTCGAAGAAGTGCGTGCCGAAGTGGCGGTCGAGCAGCAGCATCGTGACGGCGCCGGCGATCACCGGCATCGCGAAGATGATCAGCACCGAGTAGGTGAGGATCGACCAGACGAACAGCGGCAGCCGCGACCAGCTCATTCCCGGGGCGCGCATGTTCGCGATCGTCACGTAGAAGTTGATCGCGCCGAGGATCGAGGAGATGCCGGTCAGGTGGACGAGGTAGATCCACGCGTCCTCGCCGCCCGACGGCGAGGTAGGTCGAGTTGGCGAGCGGCACGTCGCAGATCCAGCCGGCCTCCGGCGGGTTCCAGAAGATCGACGCGTAGAAGACGATGCCCGCCGGCGAGGAACAGCCAGTAGGAGAGGGCGTTCAGGCGCGGGAAGGCCATGTCGCGCGCGCCGATCATCAGCGGCACGAAGTAGTTGCCAGGCCCGCCATCATCGGCACGATGAACAGGAAGACCATCGTCGTCCCGTGCATCGTGAACAGCTGGTTGTAGGTCGTCGGCGTGACGAGCGTGTTGTTCGGCGCGCCGAGCTGCAGGCGCATCATCAGCGCCTCGGTGCCGCCGAGGCATGAAGAACACGAACGTCGTGACCATGTAGAGGATCCCGATCCGCTTGTGGTCGGTCGTCGTGAGCCAGCTCGTCCAGCCGCGCGGCTCGGGCCTGACGTCGTGCGCGGCGATCAGCGGGATCGGTGCGGTCTGCGTGGCGGCCATGGCGTGTGCGGGTTCCTCCGCGTCCTCAGGGGTTTTCGACCTGACCGGCGCCGGTCTGGCCGTTCAGTTTCGCGCGCGCGACCTTCGCCTGTTCGTTCGCTTCGGCGATCTGCTTCTTCTGGTATTCGAGCCACTGGTCGAACTGCGCCGGCGGCACGGCCTTGACGGTCGCGATCATCCGCGCGTGCCCGCGACCGCAGAGGAACGCGCACTGGCCGCGGTAGACGCCGGGCTTTGCGATCTTGAACCACGTGTAGTTGTGATAGCCCGGCACGGCCTGGAACTTGCCGCCGAGCTGCGGGATCCACCACGAGTGCACGACGTCCTGCGAGACGACGTCGAGGGTGACGGTCGTTTTCGTCGGCACGACGAGGTCCTCGTAGGAGTACGGCGCGCCGAGGCCGTCCGGTTCGTTGGCGCCGGGGTAGACGAACTGCCAGATGTACTGGCGGCCGATCACGTGGATGTTCAGCGCTTTGCCGTTCGGCGGCAGCTTGCGCTCGGAGCTCGCGTAGAGCTCGCCGATTTCGTCGCTCGCGAGCTTGTCGCCTTCGGCGCTCGAGTTCGGCGGGTTCGGATCGAGGAGAGCTTCGCGAACGTGACGATCGCGAGCGCGAGCAGGATCACGGCGGCGCCGACCGTCCAGCCGATCTCCAGGCGCGTGTTGCCGTGGATCTGCGCGGCGACGGCGCCCTTGCGCGCGCGGAAGCGGACGAGCGCGTAGAGGAGCGTGCCCTCGACGCCGACGAAGATCACGAGCGCGATGACGAGCGTCGATCGTGTAGAGGCTGTAGATCTGGTTGGCGTTCGAGCGAGCCGCCCGACTGCGGCGTGAAGAACGCGAGCGTCGCTGTGAAGAGGTGACCCAAGGCGGCGGGGATTCTATTCAGGCCGGCGCCGGAGACGCTTGATGACGAATGACACGAGTCTCAAAGCCGGCCCGGATGGCCGGCAACGTGACTGCCGTGGCGGGCGGAGCGGTTACAAAATGAATCGAGAAGCGTAGCCCGGCTCGGCCCGAAGGCTGGATGCCGGTCATTCGCCCTTGAACTGCGGTGCGCGCTTCTGCGCGAAGGCGATCGCGCCCTCGACGAAATCGGCGCTGCCGGCCATCTCGCGCTGGATCTGCGCCTCGAGCTCGAGTTGCTCGTCGATGCGCGCGTAGAGCCAGTTGTTGAGCTGGCGCTTGGCGCCGGCGTAGGAGCGCGTCGGGCCGCTCGCCATCCGCGCGGCGAGCGCGGCGGTCTCCTCGACGAGCTGCTCGTCGGCGACTACGCGGTTGATCAGGCCCCACTCGAGCGCCTTCGGCGCCGGCAGGCGCTCGCCGAGCATCGACAGCTCGCTCGCGCGCGCCATGCCGATGCGGCTCGGCACGAACAGCGAGGAGCCGCCATCGGGAACGAGGCCGATGTTGACGAACGCGAGCAGGAAGTAGGCGCTCTGCGCGGCGAGGATCAGGTCGCAGCACAGCGCGAGCGAGCAGCCGATGCCGACGGCCGGGCCGTTGACGCTCGCGATCACCGGCTTCGGCATCTCGCGGATCTGGAGCATGATCGGGTGGTAGCGCTCGGTCAGCGTCCTGTAGACGTCGGGGCGCCCGTCGGGCGTCGTGTCGACGTTGAAGTCCTTCAGGTCGGCGCCCGAGGAGAACGCGCGGCCGCCGCCGGTGAGGACGACCGCGCGGACCGACTCGTCGCCGCCCGCGTCGCGCAGCGCGGCGAGCAGGTCTTCGCCGAACTGCGCGTTCCACGCGTTGAGCGCCTCGGGACGGTTCAGCTCGATCGTCGCGGTGCCGCCCTCGCGACGGACGTTGACGGTCTGCAGTTGCTCGCTCGACTCGACCATTCGCTCTCCTTTGACCGCGCGTGGTTCGATCGCACGGCCGCGGCGCGGGCGCCGGCCGGCGCGCGTTGATCCTATGGTGTGTGCGGTGGAGCGACCCGTGATCGGACTTTGCACCGCGCTCGAACGCGCGCGCTGGAGCGTGTGGGACCAGGAGGCGGTGCTGCTGCCGCGCAACTACCTCGAAGAGGTCAACCGCGCCGGCGCGCTCGCCGTGCTGCTGGCGCCCGATCCGCAGCTCGTCGAGCGCCCGGAGGAAGCGCTCGAGCTGCTCGACGGCCTGCTGCTCGCCGGCGGCGCCGACATCGACCCGGCGAGCTACGGCCAGACGCCGCACGCCGAAGACGCAGGACGCGGTGCCCGAGCGCGACGCGTTCGAGATCGCGCTGACGCGCGCGCGCGATCGAGCGCGACATCCCGCTGCTCGGCATCTGCCGCGGGATGCAGCTGATCAACATCGCGCTCGGAGGCACGCTGACGCAGCACCTGCCCGAGCATCTCGCGCACGAGGAGCACCGCCGCGTGATCGGCACGTTCGACGGCTCCGACCACGACGTCGAGGTGATCGACGGGACGCTCGCCGCGCGGTGATCGGCGCCGGTCGTCACGCGACCAAGTCGCACCACCACCAGGGGGTCGATCGGCTCGGCGACGGCCTCGCGGTCGGCGCGCGCTCGGCGCTCGCGACGATCTCGTCGAGGCGATCGAGGTGCCGCGAGCTCGGCTTCGTGCTCGGCGTCCAGTGGCATCCGGAGGCCGATCCGGGCAGCCCTGTGATCGGCGGGCTCGTCGAGGCCGCGCGCGCGCACGCGCTGACGCGCGCCGCGGCGCTCTGAGCGCGCAGCGCGCCGCTCAGCGCCGGCTCGGCAGTGCGATCGCTCGCGTGTGCCGCTCGCGCGTCTCGCCGGCGGGCGCGATCCACGCCGGCGCGGGAACGCCGGGGCCGACCTCGACGCTCGCGGCGCCGCCGCTCGAACGTTCGATGCGCAGCAACGCGGCGCCGTCGGTCTCGATGACGCGCCGCACACGCGCGAGCTGCATCGCGACGCCGGTGCGATCGACGCCGCATGCTGCAGGAAGCGCGCGACGCGCCCCCCGTCGAGCGTCTCGCCGTCGACCTCGAGCTCCTCGATCGCGCCGCCGGCGACGGCCGGCGCGCCGACGGCCGGCGAGAGGACGCACGCGACCATGTCGTCGGGCGCGCCTCGGCCGCCGCGCGAACGCGCCGCGAGCAGATCCGGCGCGCTCGGGCGCGGAGCCGAGCGCCGGCGAGAATCTCGCGCAGGCGCTCGCGGCCGAGCAGCTCGCCGTCGCTGCGCGCCTCGATCAGGCCGTCGCTGAAGAAGCACGCGGCCGCGCCCGCGGCAGCGAGATCGTCGTCTGGCGGCGCCCCGTCGGCAGATCCCAGCCGATCGGCGGAGAGGAGCAGACCGTCACCGGCTCGCGCGTCGGCAGCCGATGCAGGATCGGCGGCGGGTGGCCCGCGAGCGCGTAGGTGAGCGTCCGCTCGCGGCTCGTCGTACACGCCGACGGCGACGGTCGCGAAGCGCTCGCTCAGGGGATCGGCAGCACGCGGCCCGCGAGCGCGAGCGCCGCGCGCGGCTCGAGGCCGGCCTGCAGGTAGGCGCGCAGCGTGTAGCGCGTGAGCGCCGCGTGGGTGAGCGCGGCGTGGCCGTGTCCGGCGACGTCGCCGAGCATCGATCGCGACCTTGCCGGGCGCGGGCACGAACAGGTCGTAGAAGTCGCCGCCGGCGGCGGGTCCCTCGGCCGGGCGGTAGGCGACGGAGACCGCCAGCCCGCCGAGCACGTGCGGGGACCGCGGGCACGAGCGCCGCCTGCATCGCGTCCAGGTCGCCGAGCAGCGTCGCGCGCTGGCGCTCCAGGCGCGCGCGCACGGCGCGCGACGCGCTGCGAGCGCGACGCCGAACCAGAGCGCGAGCAGGAGCAGCAGCGCGATGATGATCGGCTTGCTCCAGTCGGGGACGGGGATCGGCAGCGGGATCTGCCCGCCGAGCGCGTCCAGCGGGTTGCCCGACGACGCCTTGTGTGCCGCGCGCTCGACACTCGCGCTGCGCGTCGGTGTCGTGCTGCGCGAGCCTGTCGCGGCGCCCGCTGCGACGCCGGCGGCTGACGTCGACGTGGTCGGCGATCCGGTCGGCGTGCCGTGTCGGGCGGAGCGCCGCGTGGCGCGCTCGAGCGAGGCTCGGTTTACGCCGCTCGATGTCGTCGAGGTGGCGGTGGGAGTGCTGCGAGCGCTCGTCGGCGTACCGCTCGCGCTCGACCCGGACCCGGACCCGGCACCACTGGCGGCCGGTGCCGAGGCCTGTCCGCCGGTGGCGGCTTCGCCGGGCGGCGCGGCGGCTTTCGGCGACGGTGCGACAGGCGTGCTCGTGACGGTCACCGTCGCGCTCGGCGTCGTAACGGTCGGCGCTTCGGGCGTCGTGGTCGGCGTCGAGAGTTCGACTTTGACCGACGGCGATTCGCCGCTCGCGGGCGAGGACGTTTCGACCTTGGCGACGCCTGGAACTTCGACCTTCGGCAGTTCGACGTGCAGCGGCGTTTCGACGTGGACGCCGATCGCGCCGCCGAGTTCGATCGAGATCGCCGACGAGCCGGACCGCGCGGGGGCGGTCAGCGTCGCGAGGGCGGCGAGGGGCGAGCCGGCGGCGCGGGCGGACGCGAGGCCCGCGGGCACGCCCGACGCCGTCGCGCCGGCCGCGAGCAGCGCGAGCGCGCTGACGAGCGCCGTCGCGCCTGGTCGGTGCTTGCTGGGCAGCCGCATGCTTGTCCTCTCAGACCCCCACTTTCGACGGCGGAGCAGTTGCTCGATGATTCCACATGCGCGCGCCGTTGCGGGCGCGTGCTGGACGCCCTGGCAGCTTCGCAAGCGCCGCCGAGGCGGCCGGGGCCGGTCATATACTCGGGTCAGTGCGGCGCTCGACAGCCCTCAGAGCAACCGCCTGGGGGGTGGTCGCGGCGGGCGTCGCGGCGCCGCTGCTGCGCAAGCACACGCGGATCGCGCCGCTGGCGATGCAGACGGTCGCGTTCGCCGCGCCGCTCGGGCTGTGCGTCGCGACGCGGCGCACGCGCACGCGCGACGTCGCGGCGTGCGCGCTGCAGATGTGGGCGTACGTCGCGGCGTACAAGACGCCGCACGACGACCCGCAGGCGCAGGAACGGCGGACGCACTTCGACTACCCGATCGTCGCCGACCGCGTGCTCGGCCTCGGCGAGCTGCCGTCGGTGCGCCTGCAGCGCGCGCTCGCGCGGATCGGCCCGGACGGTCCGGAATGGCGCGCGCTCGACCGCGTGCTCGTGTGGACGCACTGGGTCTGGTTCGCGGTGCCGCACGGGACGGTCGCGTACGTGCTCGTGCGCGACCCCGAGCGCTTCGGGCGCGCGGCGGCGCTGACGTACGCGGTGTTCGACGTCGGCGCGATGATCTACTGGGTGCTGCCGACGGCGCCGCCGTGGTACGCCGAGGCGGGGCCGGCCGAACGCGAGGGCGTGATGTCGGCGCCGGGCGCGGCGGCCGTCGGCGGCCAGGCGGTGCGGCGGATGATGGCCGAGTACGGCGAGGACTTCTGGCGTGACCGCTGGGGCCCGCTCTACAGTGTCCTCGGAGGCAATCCTCTGGCTGCGATGCCCTCGCTCCACTTCGCGACATCCCTGATGGCGGCGCTTCTGCTCGCAGAGGTCGGAGCGCTCGCGGGCGCGTTCGGCTTCGCCTACACGGTCACGCTCGGCTTCGCGCTCGTCTACCTGGGCGAGCACTACGCGGTCGACCTGCTCGCCGGCGCGGCGCTGACGACGGCGGTCCGGCGCCTGGCGCCCGGCGCGGCGCCGCTCGCGCGCGGCATCGCGCGAGCGGTCTCCTCGCTGGAGGCGCTCGCGCACGAAGGAGGCCTGGGCGCGGCGTGAGCCGGGAGCTCAGCGAGCCGCCGGTGCAGCAGGCCGTCCCGGGTGGGCACGGCGGCGGTTCGCACGAAGAGGAGATGCCGCGTCTGGCGCTGACGCGCCGCCGCGCGATCGGCTTCGCGCTGTTCGTGCTGACGATCATCGCGTTCTTCTACTTCGTACTGCCGAAGCTCTCGAACGTCGGCGCGACGGTCCATCGGATCGAGGGCGGCGACAGCTGGTGGATCGCGATCGGCGTCGTGCTCGAGCTGCTGTCGTTCGGCGGCTACGTCGTGCTGTTCCGCTCGGTCTTCGTGCGCGATCACGACCGGATCGGCTGGTCGGAGAGCTACGAGATAACGATGGCCGGCCTCGCCGCGACGCGCCTGTTCGCGGCCGCCGGCGCCGGCGGGATCGCGCTGACGGCATGGGCGCTGCGCCGCTCGGGGATGGAGCGGCGGCTCGTCGCGTGCCGGATGGTCGCGTTCATCGTGCTGCTGTACGTCGTCTACGCGGGCTCGCTGCTGATCGACGGGATCGGGCTCGGCTCGGGGCTGTTCCCGGGCGGCGGCTCGTTCGCGATCACGATCATCCCGGCTGTCGTCGCGGCGCTGCTGCTCGCCGGCGCGGGCGCCGTCGCGGCGCTCCCGGGCGACTTCGAGCGGCGCCTGCAGCGCCGCGCCGACGGCTCGGGCCGCTTCGCGCACTGGCTCGCGCGCGCGGCGAGCGTGCCGGCGCTCGCGGCGAGCGGCGTGCGCACGGCGATCGAGCTCGTGCGCTCGCGCGACCCGGGCCTGCTCGGCGCGCTCGCGTGGTGGGGTTTCGACATCTGCGTGCTGTGGGCGATGTTCCACGCGTTCGGCTCGGCGCCGCCGTTCACGGTCATCTGGATGGCGTACTTCGTCGGGATGCTCGGCAACCTGCTGCCGCTGCCGGGCGGGCTCGGCGGCGTCGAAGGCGGCATGATCGGCGCGTTCGCGGCGTTCGGCGTCGACTTCAACTTGTCGGTGCTCGCCGTCATCTCCTATCGTGGGATCTCGTTCTGGCTGCCGACGCTGCCCGGCGCGGTCGCCTACCTGCAGCTGCGGCGCAAGGTCGCGCAGTGGCGCGAGGAGCAGGACGAGAGCTCGGCGACGCCGGCCCGCGAAGAGCCGGTCGGGACCGCCGGGGCGCTCGGCGCCGGGTGACAAAGCCCAGTAGCGGCGCTATACTTCATTTTGTGAAGTACCGATTGGAGATGAGATGAGCGACGTCGAGAACGTGATCATCATCGGCAGCGGACCGGCCGGTTACACGGCGGCGCTGTACACCGCACGAGCGAACCTCAACCCGCTCGTGTTCGAGGGCTTCGCATGGGGCGGTCTGTTGCAGCAGACGACCGATGTCGAGAACTACCCCGGCTTTCCCGACGGCGTGATGGGGCCCGAGATCATGCAGCGCTTCCGCGACCAGGCCGAGCGCTTCGGCGCGCGCCTGGAGACCGAGGACGTCGACCGCGTCGAGCTCGCGAATGAGCCGGGCGGGCTGCACAGCGTCTGGGTCGGAGACGATGAGCACCGCGCTCGCACGGTCGTGCTCGCGATGGGCGCCGAGCACAAGAAGCTCGCGGTGCCCGGCGAGGAGGAGCTCTCGGGGCGCGGCGTCAGCTACTGCGCGACGTGCGACGCGGCGTTCTTCAACGGCGCCTCGACGCTGATCGTCGGCGGCGGCGACTCGGCGATGGAGGAGGCGATCTTCCTCTCGAAGTTCGCCGCGAACGTGACGGTCGTTCACCGCCGCGCCGACTTCCGCGCGTCGAAGATCATGCTCGAGCGCGCGCGCGAGCAGGAGAACATCGAGCTGCTGACGCCTTACGTCGTCGACGAGTTCGTCGCCGGTGAGAACGGCGCGCTCGGCCACGCGCGGCTGAAGAACACCGAGACGGGCGAGCAGCGCGAGCTGCTCGTGACGGGCGCGTTCATCGCGGTCGGCCACGAGCCGCAGTCGGGCATCGTCGCGGGGCAGATCGACGTCGACGAGAACGGCTATGTCGTGACCGACGGCAAGTCGACGCGCACGAACCGCCCCGGCGTGTTCGCGGCCGGCGACCTCGTCGACCACACCTACCGCCAGGCGATCACCGCCGCCGCGTCCGGCTGCGAGGCGGCGCTCGACGCCGAGTGGTACCTGCGCGACACGCCCGAGGTGCAGACGCCGGAGGGCATGCCCGAGGGCGATCTCGCCGAGGCGCAGTGGGCGGCGCCGGCCGTCGAGCCCGTCGACAGCCTCTAAAGAGCCCCCTCCAGCTCGAGCAGGAAGCGCTTGCGGTGCAGGCCGCCGCCGTAGCCGCCGAGCGCGCCGCCGCTGCGCAGGACGCGGTGGCACGGGACGACGATCGGGATCGGGTTGGCGCCGAGCGCGTTGCCGGCCGCGCGCGAGCCGCGCGGGCTGCCGGCCTCGGCGGCGACCTCGGCGTAGCTGAGCACGCCGCCGTACGGGATCTCGGAGGTCGCGCGCAGTACGCGCCGGCCGAACGGCCCGACGAGCGTCCAGTCGAGCGGCAGCTCGAACGTCCGGCGGCGCCCTTCGAAGTACTCGTCGAGCTCGCGCTGCACGGCTTCGAGCCCGCCGTCGGAGCCGGCGTCGGCCTCGACGATCCGCGGCGAGACGCGCCGCGCGAGACGCTCGAGCACGGACTCGACGTCGTCCTCGGGGTAGCCGAGCTTGACGAGGCCGCGCTTCGTCGTGGCCGCGAGCAGTGGGCCCCAGGGGGAATCGACCGACGCGTAGGTGACGTCGGCGAGCCCTTCGCCGGCGATCCGCCGCGTCAGGCGTCGCGCGGCGGCCGCCGACTCGGCGCCCGCGCCGCGAGGGCGGCGCAGCGCGCGCTCGACGTCGTCCGTCGCGATCGTGTCGTCGCTGCCTGCGTTGCTCATACCTCGACCACCTTTCTCAGCTTCGTCAGTCCCTCGTGCAGCGAGCGCCGCGCGGCGTCCTCCGAGCAGCCGATCGCGCTCGCGATCTCGCGGTGCGGCATGTCGGCGACGTAGCGCAGCACGACCGCCGAGCGCTGGCGCGCCGGCAGCGCGCCGACGGCGCGCCACAGCTCGTCATCACCGCCGCTCGCCGAGCGCTGCTCGACAGGCGCGCGCGCGCCCGAGCGCTCGACGTCGCCCGCGTCGCCGACGGCGAGCGCGCGGCGCGAGCGCGCGCGGTGGACGTCGAGCGCCTTGCGGTGCGCGATCGTCAGCACCCACGCGCGCACGTCCGAGCCGCGCCGCAGGCGCGGGTAGGCGCGCAGCGCGGCGATGAACGTCTCCTGGAAGCAGTCCTCGGCGTCCACGGCGCCGACGATCGAGACGAGATAGCGCCAGACGACCTCGCGCTGCTCGTCGAGGAACGTCTGGAACGGAGGCGTCGCCGTCGTGCTCACCCAGCTACAACGATGCACGCGCGCGAAACGTGAGATCGCCCGGCTTCAGGTCTCGACGTCGTACTCGAAGAAGCCCGCGCCGACGGCGCGCCCGAGGCGGCCGGCGTGCACGAGGCGGCGCAGCGCCGGCGCCGCGCGGTAGCGGTCCTCGCGGTACTCGGCGCAGAGCGCGTCGAGCACGCCGAGCACGTGGTCGAGGCCGATCGTGTCGGCCCACGCGAGCGGCCCGCGCGGGTAGCTGAGGCCGAGCGTCATGCCCTTGTCGATGTCGTGCGCGCCGCCGACGCCCTCGCCGAGCGCGAACGCGCACTCGTTGATCACCTGGCAGACGATCCGCCCGAGCACGAGCCCCGGCGCGTCGGCGACCCACGCGACGTGCTTGCCGAGCGCTCCGAAGAAGCGCTCGGCGCGCGCTGCGGCGAGCGGCGAGGAGCTGTCGCTGCGCGTCAGCTCGACGAGGCCCGTGTCCTCGAACGGCGCGAGCGCGTGGAAGCCGACGGCGCTGCCGGCCGGATCGAGCGCGCCGAGCGAGCCGGCCTGGCAGAGCACGAGGTGCGCGCCGCCGTGCACGCTCTCGCCTGCCCGCGGCTCGCCCTCGCCGTCCGTGTCGACCGGCAGCCGGTCGCATTCGATGACGAGCGCCGGCAGCACGCCGCCGGTCTCGTCGTGCGGCGAGCGCACCTCGAAGCCGGCCTGCGAGGCCTCGTGGCGCAGCTCCTCGGCGAGCACGCCCGAGCCGGCGATCACGACGACGCCCTCGCCGCCTGGCGGCGCCGACTGCGCCGGCGCCGGCGCGTCCTCTTCGCGGTGGCTCGCGCCGTCGGCGTAGGAGTAGTAGCCGCGCCCGCTCTTGCGCCCGTGCAACCCTGCGGCGACGTAGCGCGCGGCGATCGGCGACGGTTTCCAGCGCGGCTCGCCGAAGCTCTGCTCGAAGAAGCTCTTCGAGATCTCGAAGCCGACGTCGACGCCGACGAGGTCCATCAGCTCGAACGGCCCCATGCGAAAGCCGCCGGCGACGCGGCAGATCCGGTCGATCGTCACGACGTCGGCGATCCGCTCCTGCAGCAGGCGCAGCGCCTCGAGGCCGAACGGGCGGTTGCAGCGGTTGACGAGGAAGCCGGGACCGTCGCTCGCCTGGATCACGCTCTTGCCCATCGCCTCGCCGGTCGCGTGCGCGAGCGCGAGCGCGCGCTGCGAGGACTGCTCGCCGGCGACGACCTCGAGCAGCGCCATCAGCGGCGCCGGGTTGAAGAAGTGCATGCCGACGACGCGCTCGGGACTGCTCGCCGCAGGTGCGATCGCCGTGACGAGCAGCGACGAGGTGTTCGTCGCGAGCACACACCGCTCGTCGACAATCTCCGAGAGCCGGCGGTAGAGCTCGTGCTTGAGCTCCAGGCGCTCGGGCGCGGCCTCGATCACGAGCTCGCACGGCGCGAGCGCGCCGATCTCGGCGACCGCCTCCAGGCGCTCGCACGCCGCGTCGGCCTGCTCGGCGCTCAGCCGGCCCTTCGCGGCTTCTTTGCGCAGGCCGTCGCGCGCGCGCTCGAGGCCGCGCTGCAGCGCCTCCGCGACCGGATCGTGCAGCAGCGTGCGGGCTCCCGAGCGCGCGGCGAGCTGGGCGATGCCGGAGCCCATCGTGCCCGCACCGAGCACGCCGATCACGCCGGCCGCACCAGTCGTCATCTCATCCATAGAAAGACCTCCACGATCGAGCTGCTGCGCGAGGAGAGCGGCCGTGCCGCTAGGCCGGCACCATCGCGCCGATCCCGGTCTTCTCGCGACCGATGATCAGTTTCTGGATCTGCGACGTGCCCTCGTAGAGCGTCGTCACGCGCGCGTCGCGGTAGTAGCGCTCGACCGGGTGGTCGTCGACGTAGCCCGCGCCGCCGTGCACCTGGATCGCAAGGTTCGCGCACTCGAGCGACGCCTCCGTCGCGTGCAGCTTCGCGATCGACGTCTCGAGCGTGTTCGGCTTGCCCTGGTCCTTCAGCCAGCCGGCGCGCCAGACGAGCATGCGCGACGCCTCCGTCTTGACCGTCATGTCCGCGATCATCGCCTGCACGAGCTGGAAGCTCGCGATCGGTTTGCCGAACTGCTCGCGCTCCTTCGCGTAGCTGACCGACTCCTCGACGCACCCCTGGCAGATCCCGACGCAGCCGGCCGCGACCGAGTAGCGCCCGGAGTCGAGGTTCGACATCGCGACTTTGAAGCCCTGCCCGACCTCGCCGAGCACGTCGTCGTCGGAGACCTCGACGTCTTCGAGCGCGATCGACGCCGTGTCGGACGCGTGCAGGCCCATCTTGTGCTCGATCGTCTGCGGTTTGAAGCCCGGCTGGTCGGTGTCGACGATGAAGCACGCGATCCCCTTGTGGCCGAGCTCGGGGTCGGTCTGCGCGAAGATCAGCGCGACCTTCGCGTAGTTCGCCATCGAGATCCACATCTTCGCGCCGTTGATCACCCAGCCGCCGTCGACCTTCTTCGCGCGTGTCTTCTGGTTGGCCGCATCCGAGCCCGTGTCCGGCTCGGTCAGCCCGAAGCAGCCGAGCCACTCGCCCGAGCAGAGCTTCGGCAGGTACTTCTGCTTCTGCTCCTCGCTGCCCCACTTGAGGATGCCCGAGCAGACGAGCGACGTCTGCACCGAGATGACCGTGCGGATCGCCGAGTCGCCGCGGCCGATCTCCTCGACGATCAGCCCGTATGACAAGTAGTCCAAGCCGGCTCCGCCGTACTCGCTGGGTACGATCGCGCCGAGGTAGCCCTGCGCGGCGACCTTGCGGACCATCTCGACGTCGAAGTGGTGGTTGCGCGCGTTTTCGCGCGACTGCAGCACGATCTCCTTGTCGGTGAACTCGCGCGCCGTCTCCTTGATCAGGCGCTGCTCGTCGCTCAGCTCGAAGTCCATCTCAATCCTCCCGGGTTAGCTTTGGCGTAATCCACGGCGCGCTCACGCGGCGCTCGATCTCCTCTGCGATCCCCTCGATCGGGATGCGCTCCTGCGCGAGCGAGTCGCGGTCCCTCAGCGTCACCGTCCGGTCGGCGACGCTCTGGTGGTCGATCGTCAGGCAGAACGGCGTGCCGATCTCATCCTGCCGGCGGTAGCGCTTGCCGATCGAGCCGCCGTCGTCGTACTCCGCCTGGACGACGGCGCGCACTGCGCGGTGCACCTCGTGCGCCAGCTCCGGCTGGCCTTCCTTGCGCAACAGCGGCAGCACCGCGACCTTGACCGGAGCCAGGCGCGGATGCAGCCGCAGCAGCGTCCTCGTCTCGCCGGCGCCCTCGCCGTCGCCACCGACGACTTCCTCGTCGTACGCGTCGACGAGGAACGCGAGCGTCGCGCGGTCGGCGCCGGCCGCCGGCTCGATCACGTGCGGCACGTAGCGCTCGCCGCTCGCCTGGTCGAAGTACTCGAGCTTCTCGCCCGAGTACTCGGCGTGGCGAGAGAGATCGAAGTCGCCGCGGTTCGCGATCCCCTCGAGCTCCGACCAGCGGGCTCCGCCGACGGAGTCGGTGGACGGGAAGAGGTATTCGACGTCGCTCGTGCCCGACGAGTAGTGCGAGAGCTCCTCGGCGTCGTGCGCGCGCAGCCTGAGGTGATCGGGGCGGATGCCGAGGCTCGTGTACCACAGCTCGCGCTCGGCCAGCCAGTGCTCGAACCAGTGCTGCGCTTCGGCCGGCGGCACGAAGAACTCCATCTCCATCTGCTCGAACTCGCGTGTGCGGAAGATGAAGTTGCCCGGCGTGATCTCGTTGCGAAACGACTTGCCGACCTGCGCGATGCCGAACGGCGGCTTCTTGCGCGCGAACTGCAGCACGTTCTTGAAGTTGATGAAGATGCCCTGCGCCGTCTCCGGGCGCAGATAGGCGACCGAGCCCGACTCCTTGACAGGTCCGACAGTCGTCTCGAACATCAGGTTGAAGTCGCGCGCGTCGGTCAGCTCGCACTCCTCGGCCTCGCCCGGGTGCTTCGACGGTTTGCGACCGCACTGAAGCTCCATCAGGTGGTCGGCGCGGAAGCGCTGGCCGCACGTCTTGCAGTCGACGAGCGGGTCCGTGAAGCCCGCGAGGTGCCCCGAGGCCTCCCACACGCGCGGGTGCTGCAGGATCGCCGAGTCGAGCGCGACGATGTCGTCGCGTTCGGTGATCATCGCGCGCCACCACTCGTTCTTGACGTTCGTCTTCAGCAGCACGCCGTAGTGGCCGTAGTCGTACGTCGAGCCGACGCCGCCGTAGATCTCCGACGACGGGAAGACGAAGCCGCGCCGCTTGCACAGCGCGACGATCTTCTCCATCGTCACGACGTCGTCTGTCGGTGGTGTGCCCATCGCGGCTCGTGACTCTAGTTAAGATGCGCCGCCGTGGCGCGCGTCCTGATCGTCGGCGGCGGCTGTCCCGGCCGGCGGCTCGCACGGCGGCTCGTCGACGAGGGCCACGCCGTGCGGATCACGACGCGCGCCGACGCCGGTCGCGTGGCGATCGAGCAGAGCGGCGCCGAGTGCTGGCTCGGCACGCCCGACCGGCTCGCGACGCTGCGCGGCGCGCTCGACCACGTGACCGTCGCCTGCTGGCTGCTCGCCGGTGCGCGCGGCGATGCCGAGCAGCTCGCTGCGCTGCACTCCTCGCGCCTGGAGTACTTCCTGACGCAGGCGATCGACACGACCGTGCGCGGCTTCGTCTACGACGCGACGCCGCGCACCGGCGCCGGCGAGGACGCGCCGGGTGGCGCCGACGGCCCGGACACGATCGGCGTCGCGCCGGCGCTGCTCGCAGACGGCGCGACGATCGTGCGCCGGCTGACCGAGCTCAACGCGATCCCGGCAGCCGTGCTCGACGGCGACGGCGCGACGTTCGCGCCCGACGCGTGGGTCGCCGAGGCGGCGCACGCGATCGACGCGCTGCTCGCCGGGCGCGCCTGACCGCCCGTCGAGTCGCGGTCGCCGACGATCAAGCTCCGCGCGCGTGCGGCCGATGAGGGGTGCACGATGACCGGCTCGCGTCCCCGATACGGACTGGCCGTCTCCGCGCTCGGCGCGATCGCGGTCATCGTCGCCGTGTTCCTGCCTTGGTATGGCCTCAGCTTCACGACGTCGGGCATCGCGACGGCGCAGCGCGTCGGCGACCAGGTCGCGACGCAGTACGGCAACGCCGCGATGCAGTCGGCGATCGCCTCGATGCACGCGAACCTCAGCGGCCTCGCGGGGCACGAACTCGTCTCGCTCAGCGCGCACCAGGCGCTCAGCACGATGAACGTCGTGCTGCTCGTGCTCGCCGGGCTCAGCTGCGCGATCGCGCTGCTCGCGCTCGCCGGCCCCGCCGCGGCGTCCTCGGAAGCGAACCGCTTCCCGCTCGCCGTGCTCGGCTTCGTCGCCGGCGCATGCATCGTCTTCCGCATGGTCGACCCGCCGACGCCCGAAGGCGGCTTCTTCGCGCTGTCGCTGCGCGAGGGCGCGTGGTTCGCGCTGCTCGGCGCAGTCGCGATCGTGCTCGGCGCGCTGTGGCCGGCGCGCTCGCCGGAGGCCGACGCCTCACCCGACGCCGCGCAGGCCGTCTGGGCGCAGCTCTCCGGCTGGACGCCCGAGAGCTGAGCGCTCCGGCCCGCCCGGCGTCGCCGCGGCGTGCGTGGGGCTCGCCCGATCCCGGGACGGACGGCCCGCCCAGCCCCGTGCTTCCGCTATCCTGAGGGAAAATCCTCTAAAGCCGATCAAGATTCGTTTTACAGGAGAGGATCGGCTGTGCCAGCCGCCTTCGCGGCGGCCGCCTGCGAGAAAGGAACATACGAGATGACGCTGCAACTGGGTGAGACAGCCCCCGACTTCGAGGCTCAGTCGACCGAGGGCCCGATCAAATTCCACGACTGGATCGGCGACTCCTGGGCCGTCCTGTTCTCGCACCCGAAGGACTTCACGCCGGTCTGCACGACCGAGCTCGGCTACATGGCGAACGCGAAGCCCGAGTTCGACCGCCGCAACGTGAAGATCATCGGCCTGTCGGTCGACGCGCTCGGCAAGCACGAGCAGTGGGCGAAGGACATCGAGGAGACGCAGGGCACGGCGCCGAACTACCCGATCATCAGCGACAGCGACTTCGCCGTCTCGAAGCTCTACGGGATGCTGCCGGCCGACACCGCCGGCGACTCCGGCGCGCGCACGCCGGCCGACAACCAAACGGTCCGCAACGTGTTCGTGATCGGCCCCGACAAGAAGGTCAAGCTGATCCTGATCTACCCGATGACGACCGGGCGCAACTTCGACGAGGTGCTGCGCGTGATCGACTCGCTGCAGCTGACCGCCAAGCACAAGGTCGCGACGCCGGTCAACTGGAAAGAGGGCGACAAGGTGATCATCGCCGGCTCGGTCTCGAACGACGAGGCGAAAGAGACCTACCCGGACGGGTGGGAGGAGCCGCGTCCGTACATCCGGATCGTGCCGCAGCCGACGAGTTGAAGCGCGGCGTCAGGCGAGGGAGAGGCGGCCTCCGGGGCCGCCCTCCCGCAGGCGCGCGATCAGGTTCTCGAGGATCCGGAACGTCGCGCCCCAGATCAGGTGGCCGTCGAGTACGTACGCGTCGGTCTCGAACTTGATTCCGCGGCGCTCGAGGTGCGTGCGCGTGCGGCTCTCGCCGAGCGCCTGCAGCGGCAGCTCGAGCACGGCGTCGACCTCGCGCGGCGAGACGCGCCAGCGCTGCGCCGGCTCGATCGTGCCGACGAACGGGTGGATCAGGTAGCCGGTCGCGAACGTCGAGATCGCCGGCAGCTCGCCGAGCAGCTCGACGGCGCTCGGCTGCAGGCCGATCTCCTCCTCGGCCTCGCGCAGCGCGGTCGCGGCGAGGTCTGCGTCGGCCGCGTCCATGCGACCGCCCGGGAACGAGATCTCGCCGGCGTGGCGACGCAGGTCGGCGCGCCGGCGTGTCAGCACGACGTGCGGCGGCGCGGACGGCGACGGGACGAACAGCGGCACGAGCACGGCCGCGAGCGTCCGCTCGGAGGTCGTGCCATCGGGCGCGGGACTCACACGCGTGCCGGGCGGCTGGCCGGCGCCTGAGACGGAATCTCGGTGCTCCCGGCCGCTCAGGCGGCCATGTGGACGCGCTCGACGCGCTCCATGAACATGACCTCGCCCTCGAGCGCGCGGTGGACGGGGCACTTCGCGGCGATCACGCGCAGGCGCTCGACCTGCTCCTCGGGCAGGCTGTCGGGCAGGCGCGTGACGAGCTCGAACTTCGTCGGGCAGCCGCGTTCGGCGGCGCTGTACTCGACGTCGACCTCGACGTGGCCGAGCTCCCAGCCCTTGCGCGCGGCGTACATCTCCATCGTGATCGCCGTACACGACGCGAGGCTCACGGCGAGCAGCTCCTGCGGGCTCGGCCCGGCATCCTGGCCGCCGGAATCCAATGGCTCATCGACGACCATCTCGTGATCGCGCGAGCTGACCGTGTGCCGCAAGCCGACCCCGTCGCGACGCGCGGTCACCTTCATCCTCGTCGGCCCGACCGTTCCACCCATTTCGCTCCTTTCGAAAAACTCCTGGTTACATCATACTCCGCGGCTCGGGCTGCTCGTGTCCCCGCCCGGCGCCGCCCGATGGGCAGCGCTAGGACAGAGGATTGAACAGCAGGCCGGTCAGCAGCTTCGGGAAGAAGTACGTCGACTTCGGTGGCATGTTCTCACCGGCGGCGGCGACGTCGCGAACCTGCTCGATCGGCGTCGGGCGCATCAGGAATGCCGCGTCGTACTCGCCCGAGCGCACGAAGCGCAGCGCCTCGTCGGCGTCGCGCGCGTAGAAGAGCCCGTTGAAGTGCGCGATGTCCTCGTCGCTGAAACCGAGCGCGCCCTTCAGCAGCAACGTCTCCAACACGCCCGTGTCGAGGTGCCGGTAGGCCTCGGAGTGCTCGCTCAGCGCCTCGTCGGCGATCGCCTGGTCCTTCAGCGTCAGGCGATAGCACTGCTCGTCGCCGGCCGTCACGTAGCCGAGCTGCAGCGGCGTCGCGCCTTCGGTCGGCGGCGGCGCGAGCCGCTCGACGGGAACCTTCGCGATGTCGAAGTCGCGCCGCAGCGTCCAGTCGAGCGCCTCGCGACGTTTCTCATCGAGCCCGCCGACGAGGCGATGCGTCGGGAAGACCGTCAGCCCCGGATCCTCGAGCGCGACGAGGCACATCAGGATGTAGCGGTGCTCGTCGTTCGGCGCCGCGCCGCTCGCGTCGACCTCGTCGGCGTACGCCTGCATCGTCTCGTAGCGGTGGTGCCCGTCGGCGATCAGCAGCTCGGCCTCGCGCGTCGCCGACTGCACGGATGCGATCGCCGCGGCGTCCTCGACGCGCCAGATCCGGTGCACGGTGCCGTCGGCGTCGGTGACCTCGCCCCACGGCGGCGCCGACGTGAACGGCTGCAGCGCGCTCCACGCGGCCTCGCGCGGGTCCGAGTAGAGCGAGAAGATCGGCGAGATGTTCGCGCGCGTCGCGCGCGTCAGACGCAGCCTGTCCTCCTTCGGCCCCGGGTGCGTGCGCTCGTGCGGACGCACGCGACCCGGCCCGTAGCCCTCGATGCGCACGCGGCAGAAGAAGCCGCGGCGCGTGCGCCGCTCGCCGTCGGGGCCCGTGTAGTCCTGCGTGTGCGCCCACAGCGCCGGCCGCTCGTCGCGCACGAGCGCGCCGCTGCGCTGCCAGTCCTCGAACAGCTCGCGCGCCGCCGCGTAGCGGTCGGGCTCGCCCTGCGGCAGGTCGACGCCGACGACGTTCAACGGCGAGCGCGCGATCAGCTCGGCGCGCTGCGTCGCGTCGATCACGTCGTACGGCGGCGCGACGACGTCCGCGAGCGGGCCGGCGACGGCCGGGTCGTAGTGGAGCGCACGCAGCGGTTGGACGTCGGCCATGGCGATTGCGGACGCTAGCAACCACGCCGGTACACTGGCTCGTACGGGGCGTGGCGCAGCCTGGTAGCGCACCTGCTTTGGGAGCAGGGGGTCGCCGGTTCAAATCCGGCCGCCCCGATGCTGTCGAGAGCGAGGTCCCTTGCAAACCGCCTCTCAGGACGCACGGCCGAAGGCGTCGCTGCCGAATAGAAATGCATGATCGGGAAGCTGGGGCACGCGCGAGCTCTGCTGGCGGCGGCGATCGGGACCTTCTCGCTGTTCGCGCTGGCCAGCCCCGGGTTGGCGGCGAGCGCCACGTCGAACCCGTCGCTCGGCCTCGGACCGGTCGAGCACATCTCCGCGAACGGCCTGAGCATCGGCTACCGCACCGGAGGGCACGGCCCCTGGTTGATCATGGTGATGGGCCGCAGCGGGACGATGGCCGAGTGGGACCCGCAGCTGATCAGGCAGCTGACCCGCAGCCATCGCGTGCTGATCTTCGACAACCGCGGCATGGGCACGACCGACAGCTCGGGCCCGGCGAGCGACGTGACGGTCCCGTTGATGGCAGAAGACACGCTGGCGCTGGCCGACGCGCTGCACATCGAACGCTTCGACCTGATGGGGTGGTCGATGGGCGGCGAGATCTCCCAGCAGGTGACCGTCGACGCGCCGACTCGCGTGATCAGGCTCGTGCTCTGCGCGACCTCCGCCGGCGGCAGCACCGAGCACGCTCCGAGCGCGCCGATCGAGAAGATCATGGACGATCCGCAGCTGCCGACCTGGACGCTGTTCGGCCTGAGCTTCCCGCCGACCCCGGCGGGTGTGAAGGGCGCCTTCGACTACGCCGCGCGCGTCTCGGCGCAGTACGTCTACGACCATCTTCCGTCGGACAGCTTCACCGAGTCGCAGACCGGCATGGAAGGGCAGCGCCACGCGCGTGAACAGTGGGTCTCCTCCGAAGGCGGCGTCTACGGGGATCTTCCGAAGCTCGCGACTCGTGTGCTCGTCATGTGGGGCAACCTCGACGTGGTCGACCCGCCGGCGAACGACCGGCTGATCGTCAAGCGGTTGAAGCACGTCAGGCACGTGGTGTTCAAGGGCGCGGGTCACGCCTTCCTCTTCCAGGACGCGAGGGAAGTGGGACGGACCGCCGACGCGTTCCTGGGCTGAGGCGCAGTTGGTGCGATCTGAAGCGGCTACAGCCCGGCGCGTCCGAGCAGCTCGGCGGCGCTGAGGTCGAGCGCGGCGGCGAGCCGCACGATCGTGTCGAAATCGGGCTGGCGCTCGCCACGCTCGATCGCGTCGTAGGCGGAAGCGTCGAGGCCGGCACGTGCAGCGAGTGCTTCGACGGTCACCCCGGCCTGCTCGCGAGCGGCGCGGACCGCGTTGGCGAGCGCTCGCGTGGCGGCCGACTTGGACTGGTCGGACGACATCTGGCGATCTCCTTTCGTTGGCACTGGCGATAGCCCCACGGGTTGCGTTGCCGAGACTAGCCGACGCCGCGACCTGTTGTAGACAGACGTCGTCGCGAGATGAGGGCAGCGGACGTGTCTTGCTGGGCGCTCGTGGTATGCGTGGGGACGTTCGCCGTGCCGAGATCGCAGCTCTCGCAGCGCCAGAAGCGCGCCCGGTATGGCGAGGGCGAGGGAAAGGGCCTGCAGTGCAAGCACGCTAGCCCGTTCCGCCGCGCTCTCGCCTACGCTTGCAGACAACAGTCTTCACGGCGTGAACCATAGGCCGTGGCGGGCTGAGCCGCAAAGTCGACAGCTAGGACGTCGCGCCGAGCACCTCGATCAAGCCTGCGATTCGATGCCACGAAAGAGATCCCCAGCAACCGTCGCGTTCGGTGCGGCCATCCGCTCGTTCCGCCGCGAGCTCGGCTTCGCGCAGGAGGCCTTCGCCGTGCGCGCGGCGATCGACCGCAGCTACTTCGGTTCGATCGAGCGCGGCGAGGTCAACGTCAGTCTCGAAACGATCATGAAGCTCGCGGACGCGCTCGGCGTGTCGGCGGCGACGCTGTTTGCGCGGGCCGGGCTTTGACGCGCCATCGGCGAGGCTCGAGCGGAGGCCAGCCGGTGGACGCGCTCAGGCGGGTCGGCAGCCTCAGCGCACCGGCCGCCCGACGGCGCGCGGCCGGTGCGGTGCGCTCGAGCGCATCTGCGCGGTGCGCCGCCGCAGCCGTCGCACGAGCTCGCGCTCGGCTTCGGCGGCCTCTCGCGTGATCGCGCCGGAGAGGTCGGTCGCGCCGCTGCGCAGCACCCAGTAGTTGTTGGCGGCGCGCTTGACGGTCAGCGGCGTGGTGTCGCGGGCTTCGTCGGGCATCTGCATTGAAGTTAGACGCGCGTCGCGCGGTCTCGTTGCAAGCTTGTGAACTTCGTTTCGATCAGCCGAACTGGCGGCTCGGGTACGGTGGGCCGATGGTCGTGCGCGAGGAGGCGATGGTCAAGCGACTGACGCTCGTCGCATGCATTCTCGGGTCGGGGATCGCGCTGCTCGACGGGACGGTCGTGAACGTCGCGCTGCCGACGATCCAGCGTGCGCTCGGCGGCGGATTGGCGGCGCAGCAGTGGGTCGTCAACGGCTATCTGCTGACGCTCGGCTCGCTGATCCTCGTCGGCGGCTCGCTCGGCGACCTGTACGGCGAGCGCCGTGTGTTCGCGATCGGCGTTGCCGGCTTCGGCGTCGCGTCGGCGCTCTGCGCGGTCGCTGCGTCGATCGGCGTGCTCGTGGCGGCGCGCGCGCTGCAGGGGATCGCCGGCGCGCTGCTCGTGCCGAGCTCGCTGGCGGTGATCGTCAACACGTTCCCGGCCTCCGAGCGCGGCCGGGCGATCGGCACGTGGACGGCGTGGGGAGGGATCGCGGGCGTGCTCGGACCGCTCGCCGGCGGCGAGCTGCTGGCGATCGCGTCGTGGCGCTGGATCTTCGTGATCAACGTGCCGCTCGCGGCGGCGTGCGTGTGGCTGATCCTCGCGGTGATCCCGTCGATGCCGGCGCGCGAGCGCGGCGGGCGGCGAATCGACTACGTCGGCGCGACGCTCTGCGCGCTCGGGCTCGCCGGGCCGGTGTTCGCGCTGATCGAGCAGCCGCGCCTGGGCTGGTCGAGCGCAGCCGTGACGGGACCGCTGATCGCCGGCGTTGTGCTGCTCGGCGCGTTCCTCTTCTACGAGTCGCGCGCGAAGGATCCGATGCTGCCGCTGAAGCTGTTCGGCCGGCGCAACTTCTCGGCGGGCAACGTCGAGACGTTCGCGATGTACGCGGGCCTCGCGGTCGTGTTCCTCTTCCTCGTGCTGTTCCTGCAGCAGATCGGCGGCTACACGCCGCTGAAGAGCGGCCTCGCGACGCTGCCGGCGACGGTCGTCATGTTCCTGCTCTCGCGACGCTTCGGCGCGCTCGCCGACCGCTTCGGGCCGCGCTTCTTCATGGGCGTCGGCCCGCTGGTCGGCGCGGGCGGGCTGCTGCTGTTCCAGGCGACGGGCGCGAAGGCGGACTACCTCTCCGAAGTGTTCCCGCCGCTGCTGATCTTCTCGCTCGGTCTGTCGATGACGGTCGCGCCGCTGACGGCGGCGGTGCTGGCCGGCTCGGAGAAGGAGGCGGGGATCGCGTCGGGCGTCAACAACGCGGTCGCGCGCGTCGCCGGGCTGCTCGGCACGGCGGCGGTCGGCGCGGCGATCGCGTCGTCGTTCGCGTCGTCGATCGACGGCCGCCTCTCGGGGGTCGCGCTCACAGGCGCGGCGCGCGCGGCAGTGCGCGAAGCGAAGCGGCTGCCGCTTGGCCTGCCGAACGTTCACGGCGTCGCGCCGGCGCAGGCGCACGCGATCCGGCGCGCGGCCGAAGACGCGTCGCTGCACAGCTTCCACGTCGGCCTCGCGATCGCGGCGGCGCTCGTCGCGCTCGGCGGGATCGTCGGTGGCCTCGGCATCCGCAACCCGCGCAGGCGGGAAGAGGAGATCCACGCGGAGAGCTGCGCCGGCGGCCAGCTCGTCGGCGCGAGCTCGGAGATCGACTGGACCGAGGAGCCGGTCGGGGCCTGAGATCGTCTCAGGCGCCGGCGTAGGCGCGCATCGCCTCGATGATCGGCGCGAGGCGCCGGCCGCGCTCGGTCAGCCGGTACTCGACGGCCGGCGGGCTCGTGGGGAGACCGTGCGCTCGATCAGCCCGGCGGCCTCGAGGTCGCGCAGGCGCTCGGAGAGCATGCGCGGCGAGATGCCGGCACCGCCTCGGCGAACTCGCTGAAGCGCAGCGCGCCGGTGAGCGCGGCGTAGATGATCGAGAGCTGCCAGCGCCGCTCCAGGAGGTTCGCCGTCTGGCGGACCTCCGCTGGAACGGGCTGGCACCTGCCGCCGTTAGGAGACGGCGCGACATCGCGGGCGGGCTCCAGCGCGTGGTCGAGCACTTCCTGGACGGTCATGACCGGGTGGAAGGTGAGCTGCTCGCGCACCTCCTCGGGGATCTCGTCGAGGTCGCCGCGGTTGCGCTCGGGCAGGATCACGTCGGTGAGCCCGGCCGCGTGGGCCGCGAGCACCTTCTGCTTGAGGCCGCCGATCGGCAGCACGCGACCCTGTAGCGTGACCTCGCCGGTCATGCCGACGGTGTGCTTGACCGGCCGGCCGGCAGCAGGGAGGCGAGCGCGGTGACCATCGTCACGCCGGCGCTCGGGCCGTCCTTGGGGATCGCGCCGGCGGGCACGTGCACGTGGAACTCGCGGTCCTCGAAGGCGCTCTCGTCGATGCCGAGGTCCTCGGCATGACCGCGGACGTAGGAGAGCGCGATCCGCGCCGACTCCTTCATCACGTCGCCGAGCTGCCCGGTCAGCACGAGTCGCCCCGCCGCTGCCCCGCGCTTCATCGCGGTGGCCTCGACGAAGAGCACGTCGCCGCCGGTGCCGGTCACCGCCAGGCCGGTCGCGACGCCGGGCGACGGCCGTGCGGATCGCCGACTCCTGGAAGAAGCGCTGGCGTCCGAGCGCGTCGCGCACGGTCTCGAGCGTCGATCTCGATCGGCGCCTCGACCTTGCCGGAGGCGATCTTGGTCGCGGTCTTGCGCAGGACGCGTCCCGAGCTCGCGCTCGAGGTTGCGCACGCCGGCCTCGCGCGTGTACTCGGCGATGATCGTCTGCAGGATGTCGTCGGAGATCGTCACCTCGTCCTCGCGCAGGCCGTTGCGGTCGCGCTGGCGCGGCCACAGGTAGCCCTTGGCGATCGCGAGCTTCTCGTCGGTGGTGTAGCCGTCGAAGCGGATGACCTCCATGCGGTCGAGCAGCGGGCCCGGGGATCGTGTCGGCGACGTTGGCCGTCGCGAGGAACATGACCTGGCTGAGGTCGAGCTCGACGTCGAGGTAGTGGTCGCGGAAGGAGTGGTTCTGCGCGGGATCGAGCACCTCGAGCAGCGCCGCCGAGGGGTCGCCGCGCCAGTCCGCGCCGACCTTGTCGACCTCGTCGAGCAGGATCACGGGGTTCATCGTCCCGGCGTCGCGCAGCGCGCGCACGAGGCGTCCGGGAAGCGCGCCGATGTACGTGCGGCGGTGCCCGCGGATCTCGGCCTCGTCGCGCACGCCGCCGAGCGACATGCGCACGAACTCGCGGCCGGTCGCGCGCGCGATCGACTCGCCGATCGAGGTCTTGCCGGTGCCGGGCGGCCCGATCAAGCGTGAGGATCGCGCCCGGACTTCGGGTCGGCCTCGATGCCGCGCTCCTCGCGCAGCTTGCGCACGGCCAGGTACTCGGTGACGCGGTCCTTGACGTCCTCGAGGCCGGCGTGGTCGGCGTCGAGCACCTCGCGCGCCTCGACCGGGTCGAGGTGCTCCTCGGAGCGCTTGCTCCACGGCATCGCGATCAGCCAGTCGAGGTAGGTGCGGATCATGCTCGACTCGCCGGTCTGCTCGCCCATGCGCTCGAGGCGCGCCGAGCTCCTTGAGCGCCTGCTCCTCGACGTCCTCGGGCATCTTCGGCTCCTCGATCTTCGTCGCGGTACTCCTCGACGACCGAGCCCTCGTCCTCGCCGAGCTCCTTGCGGATCGACTCCATCTGCTTGCGCAGGAAGTACTCGCGCTGCTGCTTCTCGGCGCCCTCCTGGACGTCCTCGCGGATGCGCTTGCGCACCTGCAGCTCGGCGAGGCTCTCGCGCTGCAGCTTCACGGCGAGCTCGAGCCGGTCGGCGACGTCGAGCGTGCGCAGCAGCTCGACCTTCTGCTCGTAGGACAGGTTGGGGGAGTAGCCGGCGGAGTCGGCGAGCGGCGCCGGGCTCGACGATCGCGCGCAGGAAGGCCGCGATGCGGCCGTCGTCACCGCGCAGCTCGAGGATCTCCTCGACGACGGCGCGGTATTCGCGCTCGAGCTCGCGCGTGCGTTTGTCGGCGGGCACCTCGTCGGGGCGCTCGTCGACCTCGACGCGCAGCTCGCCTTCGGGGCCGGTCTGCGCGGCGCCGATCAGTGCACGGTGCTCGCCCGAGAGGGCGACGGCGCGGCCGCCGCCGGGCAGGCGCACGCGATCGGCGACCTCGGCGACGGTGCCGACCTCGAGGAACTCGTTCTCGTGGCGCGGGACGAGCACGACACGCTCGTCCTCGCCGACGTCATCGGTGAGCGTGATGCCCATGCTCGGGAAGACGACGGTGTCGTCGAGGGGAATCAGCCGCAGCAGCTGCTTCGGCTGGGAAGGCTCTGTCTCGTGGTTCTCTGCAGGTGCGGTCATGAGTTATTGCTCCATATGAGCTTACGAAAGTTTAGTTAGTATAGCGCGCTGTCGTTGCGTGTGCAAGTAGTTTGAGGTCATGCCGGAGATGGCTCTGTAGAGCCAAGAATCGGTCATTCGTCGGATCGGATTGAAGACCAGGCCCCGCATGCGGGGCCTGGAGCGGTCGCACATGTGCGACCGCTCGAACGGCGCATGCGCCGTTCGCACGACCGGCCGCATGCGGCCGGTCGCAGACGGGTGCATGCACCCGTCTGAACTGCGACATCGCGCTCGCTCACGCGTACGGCCGGACGGTCGCATCCCAAGCGCCGCGTACAAAGCTCACGTGACCGATTCGATCGAGCAGCTCAGCTTCGGCTTCGCGATCGGCGAGCTTGCCGAGCAGGAGCGGGCACTCGCGGCACTGCGTACGTGCGCGGGCACCATCCTCGCGGCTGCATCCGTAGCGGGTTCGTTCTTGGCCGCAGGCGCGAGACACGGCTCGCTCGGTGCGCTCGGCGTCCTGGCAATGGCTTCGTTCGTCCTCTGTTCGGGAAGCGCGATCTGGGTGCTGCTGCCGCATACGTTCGTGTTCGCATTTCGTGGCCGCGCTCTTCTCTACGCAAGCGATCGACAGCCATGCGCGGAAGCCGCAGAGGCATATCGTGCTGCGGGGGCTTGGATCGCCCCGCTCGTGGCCGCCAATCGCACAAAGCTCAGGACTTTGGCTGAGTGCTTGACGGTGAGCTGCGTGCTGCTCGCGCTCGAGGTGACCTTGTGGACCATCGTCGTTCTCGTCTAGGCTGAGCTAGATGGCAGACAAAACCTCTCAGCCGCTGTCCGAGCCGCGTCCTCCGATCGGCTTTCCGGCCACTGCTCCGCCGGACTTCGCCGTGCCCGAAGAACTCACCCGATTCCAGCTGGGCGCGAAAAAGCTGTTCCGGATCCTCTTCCGGCGCCGGTAGCGCCGCGACGCGGCCCCGCCCGTCTGTGCGGGCGAGGCCGTCGCGGTAATCCGGCGAGCTCGGGCTAGATCCCGACGCCGTATTTCGAGCAGGTCGCGGAGAACGACCCGTTCGGGCTCGCGCTCAGCTGATTGAGCACGTTCTGCAGCGCCGGCGAGTCCTCGAACATGCCGATGTGCGCGACAGGATCGCTCGGGCATTGGCTCTGGATCGTGATGTTCGTGACGCCCGAACCGCTGAGGAACGCGTTGGTGTACGGCGTGACGACCTCGTCGTGCGTCGTCTGGATGACGACGTAGCGCGGCCCCGCGACGGTGTCGCCGCCGCTGAACAGCTTTTTCTCGAACGCCGAGCCGGACTCCTGCTGGGGCAGCGCCGGCGCGCCGATGACTTCGAGGAAGACCGGCACGAGCAGCGACGCGAACGGGAACTTTTCGATCAGCGTCGTCACGCCGCTGACGGTCGTGCCGTGGTTGCTCGGCGAGAGCGCGATCAGCGTGTGCACCTTGCTCGCGCCGCCGAGGAACTTGAGGTAGTAGTTCGGCATCATGCCGCCCTGCGAATGGCCGACCATGTCGACCTGCGACGCGCCGGTTTTCGAGAGGACTTTGTTGACGAACGAGCTCAGTTCTTCGGCCGAGTGTTCGATGTTGCCGAGGCCGTCGATGCTGCCGAGCAGCCCCGAGAGGATCGTCTCGCCGTAGTTGAAGCCGTAGACGCAGTAGCCGTTGTTCGCGAGCAGCGGCGCGAGCGTCACCCAGTTCGAGCCCTCGTCGGCGAACGTCGCGTGGACGAGCACGACCGGGTACGGGTGCGCGGCGCTCGGTTTGCAGTTGTTGTTGCCGCCCGACAGCGCGGTCGGGTCCCACGTCTCGTTCCATGCGCCTTCAACGAGCGCTTCGCTGCCATACGGCACGTACAGGCTCGCGCTCGCGCTCGCGCTCGCGACGGCGCCGACTGCTACGGCGAGCGCCGCGGCGAGCAGCAACGTCTTGACTCTCGACATCGAAATCCCCTCTCTCGTATGGTCGAGCACAGCCCCGGCTGCACCCTCGCTGCGAACGTATCCGCGCGTGCGGTGCGCTGTCAACGATCGGGCGCGGTTGTCTCCGGCGGCGCGCCGGCCTCGTCGAAGCTGACCTCGACGTTCTCCTGCTCGACGCGTTCCTCGACCTCGGCCGAGGACGTCAGCGCACGCCGGTCGGCATCGAGCAGAGGCTCGGAGAAGAAGCTGCGCGGCCACAGCTTCTGCACGCGCACGACGTTGATCTCGGCGGCGAAGATCGTCAGCTGCGCGCCGAGGTAGAGCCACGCGAGCAGGCCGAGCACGAGCGCGAAGATGCCGTAGAGCGGCCCGGTGTGCTTGAGCTCGTGGTCGATGTAATAGCCGCCGAGGTGCTGCAGCAGCTGCCAGCAGACGGCGGCGACGATCACGCCGGGCAAGAGCTCGCGCCAGCTCACGTCCACGGCCGTCAGCAGCTTGAACGCGGTCATGAAGAGCGCGATGTTCAGGACGAACGCGACGATCACGCCGGCGATGACGGCTGCCGCGCCGTGCGAGCTCGTGCCGACATATCCGGCGGCGGTCGTCGAGACGACGCTGAGCGTGCCGAGGACGGCGAGCATCGCGAGGCCGCGCAGGTGCGCGTAGATGAAGTTCGGGCGGTCCTTGAACGGCACGTGCCAGATCCGGTTGAACGCGTTCTGCGTCGCGCCGGTGATGCCCATGCCGGCGAGCAGCGAGCCGACGACGCCGATCGCGAGGCCGATGCCGCTGCCGGTCAGCGAATGCAGTTTGAGCTGATCGGAGACGATCGGGAACTGGCCGAGCGCGCCGTCGAGGATTTTCTTCTGCTCGTCGGGGTTGCCCTGCAGGACGAAGCCGAGGATCGTGACGAGCACGAGCAGCAGCGGGAACAGCGAGACGAAGCCGTAGTACGCGATCAACGCCGCGAGCTGGCCGGCCTGGTCGTCGCCGAACTTCTTGTAGACGGCCGCGACGAAGCGCACGCCGCGCGTCTGCTGCTGGCGGCGGTCGAGCGCGTGGAGGCGGTCGGTGATGCTCATCGGCCGTGCCGCGAGCGCGCGGCGTGGCGTCCGGCCGCGCTCGCGCGAGGAAATTGGGAGGGGGGGCTTTCGGCTCTCGGCGACGACATGCGTATGTGTCTACCCGATGTGCGACCGGAACACGAGTCACGCCAGCCGGCTCGCGACGGCCGAGTGGAGGTGATCGACACCGTCGCCGTACCGAGGAGGTCGCGGCGGTCGCGTGCGAGCAGCGGCAACTGCTGCTGAACGCGCACCGCTTCAGATTGCGCTGGGAGGATCTCGAGGACTGCTACAGCCAGGCGACGCTCGAGCTCCTCGCGCAGGCCCAGCACGGGCGGGTGTTCTCGAGCCGGTTGCACATCGCGCACGCGATCGAGCTGCGATTCCTCTCGCGCGTGCGGGATCACCGACGGGCGCTGAGCGGGCGCAGCCCGATGCAGGCGGCGCTCGAGCTGGCGGCGCCGCTCGATCCGGGCGACGCGTCCGGCGTCGACGTGCACGACGAGCGCGCGAGCGTCGAGACGATCGTGATCGCCCGCGAGGAGCTGCGGGAGCTCACGCGCGCCGCGTGCGAGCTCAGCGCCGATCAGCGCCTCGCCTTGGCGGCGCAGCTCGCCGGCGTCGGCAGCGACGCATTCTGCCTGCGCGAAGGGTGGTCGCACGAGAAGTACCGGAAGGTCGGACAGCGCGCGCGCTTACGCCTGCGCGACCTACGCGATCGGCCGCTGTCCGATCGCGGCCGGCCCGTCGGAAGAGAGATCGGCACCGATCTATGAACGAATATCCCCCCACTCGTAGATCGAACGCCAGGGCCGCCGGCCGTCGGTTGAACGGACGACGGCACGGCGACGCCCTTCCGCGCGCACGCGGCCGGGAGCCCCGGATCTCCCCCATCCGGCTCCCGGTCGCATGCGTGTGGGGCTGCGATCGCAATCGGGCGCCGTGGGGCGTCGCCGCGTCCAGCGAGCGGGCGGCAGTCCTCGGCGAGCGGTCGGCTGAGGCGATGGGATCGAAGTCACGCGAGCGCTTCCGCGTCTACACCGTTGCTGAGTTCCTCGCCGATGCCGACGCCGAAGCCGCGAGCTGCGAGGCGAAGCGACCGACCCGCGAAGCCGTTCGCCCGCGACGGACCATCGGCGTCGCGTTGCTCGTCGGCGCGATCGGATGGGTCGGTGCTCTCACGGGGGCGGTCCTGTTCACCTCGCCCCGGCATTCGCGTGCGGTCGGCGCAGCGACTCGTCGGACGTCATCGGCGATCGTCGCGTCGGTGCGCTCGCGGCGCGGCGCGAGCGGCGGCCCACTCGTCGAAGGCGGCCGTCGTGCCACCGGTGCGGCTCCGGCGGTCAGTCCGCGACGTCCTGGCGGCCGGCGCGCGAAATTCGTCTCTTCGGTTGGGGTGCAGCGTCGTGTGCGCCCGCGATCGAAAGCTGTGGCGCGATCGATCGCCGTGACGGTCCGCGCGCGCTCCGGGGCGATCTCGATCGACAGCCTCGACCCGCCGAGGAACGCTCGGCCGGTCGTGCCGCTGCGAGCGTCGGACGCGGCGACTAGCGCGCCGGATTCGCGACACGAAGGAGAGTTCGGGTTTGAGCGTTGAGCGCGGCTCCGCAGACGGCGCTCACGGTCTCGCGGCGGTGAGCATCGCGACACGACCGCTCTGGCGGCTGCGCCTCGCCGGGAGCCTGCCGCGCTACCTGCTCTATGCGGCGTGCGTGTTCGGATTGCTTGCGAGTGCGCGCTTCGCGATCGCACCGCCACGTGCTGCCTCGCGGACCGTCGAGATCGGTAATGGGAGCCCCGATCTGGCCGCGAAGAGCTACGCGGTCCTGTTCGCACGCCGCTACCTCACCTGGGACGCGTCGCTGCCGCAGCAGAGCGAGGAAGCGCTCTCGTCGATGACGAGCCCGTCGACCGACCCGGACGCCGGCCTGACGCTTCCGACGACCGGCGCACAGCACGTCCTCTGGGCGGAAGTCGCGCAGGAACGCACGCCGTCGCCGGGTCGCCACGTGTACACGCTCGCCGTGCAGACGGACACATCGGGTCTCCTTTACATCACGGCGACGGTCGTTCGCGACGCTGGCGGCCGTGTGTCGATCGCCGGCTATCCGGCGTTCGTAGGAGCGCCGCTCGCCGCTCAGGCGCAGCCGCTGCGGGCGGAAGCCGAAGTCGCGGAACCCGCTCTCGTGGCGGTCGTTGAACGGGCGCTCCGAAACTACCTCGCCGCGTCGCCGCAGGAGCTCGCGGCGGACCTCGCGAGCGGCGCCGAGATCGCGCTGCCCGAGATGCGCCTGACGCTCGACTCGCTCCAGCGACTCACGTGGGCTTCGGGCCGGCGCTCGGTGACCGCGATCGTCCAGGCGCACGACGCGCGCGGCGTCGGCTACACGCTCGGCTACGAAGCCGACGTGGCGGAGCTGCACGGACGCTGGGAGATCTCGGCGATTCAAACCAACCCGACCGAATGACCTGGCTCACGGTCGACGACACGGCAAAGGAGCGATGATGGGTTCACTCGGGCACGACGGCACACGAGCTGCGCGAAGTCGACACTTGCCGCGCGCAGCACGTCCGCTGGCGCGCATTTGCAGGCTGTCTGTCGTAGCGCTGGCGCTCTGCTCGTGCGGGGTGCAGGCGGCGAACGCGTCCGTCGCCGCGAGCCCGACGAGCGCCGGCAGCGCAGCCGAACGCGCGACGGCGCCGGAAAAGGGGACCGCCGGCTCGCTCGAAGCGGCGGCGGCCAAGGCCGGTGACACGGGTCGCGCGGTCGCGATGAGCCTGATCGGCCTCGCGTTCGCGGTCGCCGCGACGGTGCTCGCGTTCCGGCGCGACTTCAAGGAGGCGGCCGGCGTCTTCGCCGTCGGGATCGTCTCGGTGCTGCTCGCGACGCCCGCCGGGCTCAGCCTGCTGCGCGACACGGTCAGCTCGATCTTCGGCGCGTAGCGATGGACGTGCGCTCCTACCGTCGCGTGTTCGAGCTCGAGCGGCGGATCTATCGCGTCGACCGTGTGCGGCTGAACCCGAACGGCGTTCCCGTTCGCGGCGTCGTCTACTTCGTCGCGCTCGTCGCGCTCGCGATGCTCGCGGCGCGTCTGCCCATCGGCACGTCGGTCGCGAGCGTGCTCCCGTGGTATGCGCGAGATCTGGCGGCGCCGGCCGCGCTCGCGGGACTGCTCGCGGTCGTGCGCGTCGACGGCAGGCCGTTCCATCTCGCCGCGCGGGCGCTCGTCAACTACAGGCTGCGCCCACGGCGCTGCGCATGCCTTCGTCCGCGTATATGCGAGCGCCGCTGGGTGCCGTCTCCGATCGTGATGATCCCGGACGGCTCCGATGCGCGGCTTCGCCGCTGTCGCTATACCGGCCCCGGGGCGCTGCGCGTGACCGTGCCCCACGAGCTCCGCCCCGCGCGCGGCGTGCTCGCGAGCGCGCGACTGCGTGCGCATCTGAGCTTGCGCGAAACTCGGCAGGAGCCGGCAGGCCCGCCGGTGGCGGCGCGGGGGCTCGGCAAAGTGGTCGTGCTCGAGCGAGGCACGCGCCTCAGCGTTCGCTGAGATGCGCCCGCCGCTCAGCTTCATCTACGGAAACTGCGTGTTCGCGGACCGCGCACGCGACGTCTGGGCGGCGTTCGCCATCGAGACGGAGAGTTATCGGTGGCTTGGCGAAGACGGCAAGCGCACACGGTTTCTCTCGCTGCTCGGTGCGTTGGAGGCGGTCGAGGCAGACGTCCAGATCGTTCGCGTCGCGCGTGGCGTCGAGCGCGGCCGTCTGCCGGATCCGGTCGGTCTGCACGCCGGTGCGATGCGTGCCTACACGGCAGCTCAGGAGCGCCGTCTGGCGCTGCTCGGCGCCGAGCGTCCGGAGCTGTTCGTGCTGGTCAGCCTGAGCGAGCCGGAGAGGGATGTCGCGTCTTACGTCTCGCAGCTCGCCGAGCGCAGTACGACGGAGTTGTGGCGGGCGTTGCGCGACGCGTTCTCACGGAGCGATCGTCGTTTGGTCCCGGCGTCGGAGCTGGAGCGGTTGCGCGTGCGCGCAGATCGCGCGCACGCAAGGCTCGCCGAGTTCCTCGCAGTCCGCGAGGCGCGCACCGTCGAGCTCCAGTGGCTCGTCCGTCGCGCATTCTGTCGTGGGGTCGGAGAGCCGGTCATCGACGGCCTGCACGAGCCGCGCGCGCTCGTCTTCGAGCGCAACGGCGAGGCCGTGCTGGCACCGCTGCAGGGCGATGTGATGCGCTGGGGCTTCGTTTCAAGTACGACGGCGCGTCATTTTTCAAGTAGCAGCGCGGCGGATCGCCGGTCCTGAGATCGTCAAGAGGCGGGCTGCCTATTCGGTGAGGCCCAGAAGCTGGGCCGGAAATTCTGGAAACGACCGCTAAGGCCCCAAGCGCGACGCAGCGCCCAGGGGCTTACCCTGGGCGCTGCGTTCGAGGCGAGTCTGAGGAGGGGCTCGGCCGCTGCTAAGCGGCCAGGGCAATCGGCGGGGCTGGCCCGCCACTCCCGGCGATGGGAGTCGCTCTGGCAGCACGGCGGCGTTGCTCTTTGGCGATGCCGTGCATGAGGCAGAAGACTTGCAGCGCGTCTCGCTCGGCCTGCCGGCGGTCCCGGTGCCAGCTCTTCTCGCGGAGCAGCCCGAACCTCGTCACCAATGCGCCGTGGAAGCCCTCGTTCTGTCCGAAGCGGGCAGAGCCGTACCGGGCACTCAAGAGGTCGTGGAAGGTCAGCGGGTTGCCGACGCGCCAGTCGGTCTTGTCCTCCTCGCCAAGGAGCACCTTCGCCACGCCTTGCGTCTTCTGGCTCGCGTTCCGGTAGAGCCGCCACTGGCCAGCCGTCAGCGAGACCGGCCCGCAGTTCGGGCATGAGCCCTCCAGCCTCGCCACGGCCTCGCCGCTCGCCTTCCGCTCAGCCCTGCGCATCGTCCTGCCCTGACCGCACGCGCATTTGAGTTCGTGGTGGCCGTTGAGGTGCCAATGCTCGTGGTAGCGGATCTTCAGCTTTGCTTTGTCCTTCCGGTCTGCGTTCGCCTCTGAGCGCTCCGTGTTCGCGTGTGAGACCGGATGGCAGTTGGGGATGAAGCCGGCGCGATGCGCGGCTTCTCGCATATGGCCACCGGAGTAGGCAGCGTCGCAGGCCATGACCCGCACGGCGTCATCCTGGAGGTAGGGCGCGACAGCTCGCCGCCACTCGTCTTCGAGGATGTGCCGAGCCGTCTTCGCCTCGGGCTCGTTGAGGGATGTCACGCGTGCGCCGAGCGGAAGCCCGGTTCGCGTGACTGCGGCTACCAAGTTGAAGCCGTGCCCGTCCTTGCCCGCGTTGTCCTCCTTGCGGGGACGGTAGCCGCCGCCTGTGAGCGTGGGCGGCCTGACCTCGCCCGTCTCGCGGTTCCGGCGCTCGAACGACGTGTAGTGCGAGAGCAGCACGGAGCCGTCCCAATGCACGAGCCGGGCCTCCTCGGCCAGCTCCGGGAACTCCTCGAAGTGCTCCATGACGAGGCGCTCGAACAGCTCGTGGTAGGCGGCGACGTGCTCGTCCAGGCCGAAGCGCCGCTTGTGCCTCCAGACGGTTGCCTCCGAGGGCACGTGGTGTGAGGATCTCACGAGGCGCAGGCTCCTCCCAACGCGCTTGCGTGGGCAGGTGAAGCCGAGGGCGGCGCGGTCGCGCTCTCCGCGATCTGAAGTGAGGAGCACGCGGGCCTCTCCGTAGGTGCTCACTCCGGCGAGGCGCTGATAGAGCAGGCAGCTCTCCAGCTCCTCGGAGCTGTAGGCCGGTGCTGGACCCTTCCTCGGGCGGCCCTCGTCCAAGGCATCGAGGATTGGCTGCATGACCTCCTGCCAGGCGGGCGTCGCCATCATGAGGCGGACCTTCTCCCCGATGCTGAGATCGGCCAGCTCGGGCCTGCGCTCGGCGTAGGGCACATCCCCTTTAAGCACCTCCGGGAACGCCCCATAGGACAGCCGGCGCTTGCGATCATTGGGTGTGCTGCGGCTGGCGCGGCGCTTGCGAGCGCTCTCGCCGGCAGGGACCGCGCACAGCGCAGGCCGAGCGCCCTCGACGGCTCCCTTGCCGGCCTGCCCTTCGCCCACGCTCGCCCGCTTGCGACTCACCCCCATCCAATAGGACCTGCGGAGGACCCGACCGGCCGAGGGCTATGTCAAAGCACCGTGCCGCTCGCCAGACCTCCGCAGAGGTGCCCTGAATCGGCGCCGGGCTGCAACGCAAATTGCAAGACGCCGGGGTCTCGCCAGCCCTCAGCGAAGCGAAAAGCAAGTCACGTCGGGGGCTGCCGTGGCAAGGTCAGCTCATGGAGAGCAACCCCGACCTAACCCAGATGCAGAAGGCCCGCTCGTCGCGGCCCGTCCCGTCATCCCTCGCTTCTCTCGGGGAGCGACTCGGCAACATCCCGATCTACAGCGCCGTTCTGCTGTTTATCTACCTGCTCCTGTCGTTCCCCTTCCACAGTGCCCTTGCCAAGCTCGGAGACTGGGGCGCGCTTTATGGCCTCATCTATGCCTATTGGGGCTTCGGCACGGCCTGTCTCTTGGCTCTTTACTTTGAAGCGCGGGATGCGCGCCAAGCACAGGCCCGCCACGACGGTGAGGATTACTAGAGCGACGATGCCCAGCATGACGATGGTGACAGCGAGGTCTTTTACTTCAATCGTCTCCACCGTCCCGACAACGAGCGCTGAAGCGCTCAAGGCTCCTGCGACCAGTGCCAAGCGAGTGAATGGCTTGTCGAGCCCGTCTTTGTTGCGCTCGAAGTTAGCCGCCATGAAGAGGTAGGCGGCGATAAGAGCGAGCCCCGCGCCTCCGAGCAAAATGGAGGCGACAGTGGCGGACTGCACGGTGGTCACCATCTAGCCCCAGCCTTCGCCTGAGAGCTGATTGCAGGCTTCTCTGCCGTATCCCTGCCCGCCGCTGTCCGTGATGACAGCCTTTTCGTTGTCACGGTTCTGGAGTTCGCAGGCGACAGGTCCAGATTCGGCGCTCGCCTGTGGCACTGTCGTCCATCCTGCGTTGCTCGCGGCGTGCTGCACGAAGCTCGCGCAGGCTTCGGCTGAGTTCGGCCCGGTGAAGCTCACGCGGACTTCATGGCCCACGACGTACAGGGAGCAAGGCGAGGGGTATTTGGCGAGCAGGAGTTCTTTCGTGGCGGCGTCATAGCCCGAGACTTCGCCCGGCTCGAAGTTGATGGTGATGAGGCCGCTCCCCTGACCAGGGACGGTCAGCTTGAAGCCGTTTTCCTCGACTTCCCCGACGTAGGCTGTGCTTTCCCCGAGGGCGCCGCTTAGGTTGAGCGTGATGCCCTTGCCGGCGATGACGCCAGTGAAAGAGCGGTCAGCGCTTTCGAGGCTGAGCGTGCCCGCCTTCTCGATTGCCTCCCTGAGAGAGCCTGTGACGCTTCTTCCCGAGCGCGTCCATTGGATAAACATGACCGCGTTCGAGGCGTGCCCGATGAACGAGGCCGGCCCGTTCGCTTCTTCCGCGCCCTTGGCGGTCGAGGTCGAGGTGCCGCCGCTGGTAGAGGATGAGGAGCCGTTGTCTTTGACGACGCCCACGGCATAGACGGCCACGAGCGCCACGACGAGGGCGAGGGGGAGCACGAAGATACGGCGTTTGCGGGAGCGGAGCCATCTCATAGACGTTCTTGTGGTCTATCGACGCGCGCCAAGTCAGCCCTTTAGAACTGGCGCGCTTGTTGGCGGTTCCACAGTTAACGTATTACCGACGCCCGCTCGCGACTTATGCTAGACATTGCCGGATGGCTGAGCGCATCACCATCCCGCTTTACGGGCCGCTCGGACTGGAATACCCCGACGCTGAGACTCGGCGAATCGTCAGTCATCTGGGAGTGCGTGTCGTCGAGCCCACGGACCTGCTTCCGACGCGCCCCGAGCGACCGGCTCCGGAGGAAGCCGAGGACTGGCCATCTTGGGTCAACTTGCCGCCACCGCCACCGCCACCGCCACCAGTGGAATCGGGCGGAGCCTTTGCAGAGTATGTAGAAGCCCTTCATTTTCCGAGCGCTGACCTGCGTGACCTAACGCCCACCATAATGCGGCTTGAGGCGGTCCAGTTCTCACCAATCGAGCATCGAGGCCTCATCTTTGTCATCGAGGAGGCTTCGTTCTTGCCTAGCGAGACACTTGACGTCGTGCAGAAAGAGGCAGAGGAGCGGGAGATAGCGATAGCGCCTATCTATGTCCGTCGTAGAATCCGATAATCAGGCGTCCGCTGTTGGGGATTATCGGGGAGTCATTGAGACCTACCGGTCAATTGCTAGGTGGGTGGTGTCGTCCTTTGGTGCGGTCGCAGGCGCACTCGTCATCGGTGTGCAACTCAGCTCCCTTGGGAGGTTGCACGGAGCCGAATTGCATTGGGCGTTCGCCAGCCTCGCCGTGCTGTTCCTCGCGATCCTAGCCGTCATCAGCGCGGCAGTTCGTGTGCTTGCTCCGGTTCGTGTCAGGTATCAAGGACTCGCCACAGCTCCCGAGTTCGAGCCGCTACAGAAGGTCGTGGAGGTTGACAAAACGCTCCTGCCCGAAGGCGTGCCGGATCTCGCCGAGCTCGTCAAGAGGTACGTCGCTGCGCAGCGATACCGCAATGCGATTTGGAATGCACACTTCAAAAGCCCGAGCGAAGTCAGTGAGTCGATGCTGGCCGACGCGGAAAAGGCCACTCGGGGATGGTACGCCCACGTCATGGAGATGGTGTGGCTGGGACTCGCGCTATACATGAAACGTGTGTTCAAGCAGTCAATGGCTCTCATCTTTGTGGCGATACTCGTCGCTGCTGCCGCAGCCACCGCCTTTGCTTACCTGTCAAGCATGCCAACCAAAGAGCCGAAAGAACCGCCGAAGCCCCCACCGAAGGTGCATGTGAGCGTCAATGAGCCGAAGACCTGTGTTGACCTCTACTTGGCTCTTGATGACCTCGCTGACGACGAGCGAAACATAGGCAGCCACTGGCCAACTAGCTCATTGGGGGCGCAGGACCAAGCTTGCGGCTTTCACAATGTCAAGGAGCTGGACCGCTTCCTCTCCTTCCTCGCCCATCACTAGGGCTCGCTCCGCAAACCCAGTGACTGCGTCACTGACATCACGTCAGTCTGTCCTAGCGAGTCAGCGCAGCCGTCTGCCCCTCCGCCGCAGGGGAACCAAACGGTTCGTGCTTCATCCACCGCAGCGACCACGGCTCGTCCTGGTATGCCTGCTCCAAGTAGAGGAGGGCCACCCAGCCCTCTTCTCCGGCGAAGTCCCAGTAGGGCACCCGCATGGTCAAGTTCCAGGGGTAGTCGGCCATCTCTGTGGCGCTTATTGTCGGGGCGTGGAGAATGCGCGTCGTCTCACCGGGCGGCACACGTGGCCGCTCAATCTTGGTCACGTATTCCCCGACACGCTGCGGCAGCATCCGTGGTCCGAGGAGCTGCACCTGCGCGGGGTGAATGACAGCCAGGCCGTTGCCGACGTTGCGCAGCGGGACGGCGACATTGATGCGCGGGCCGCTGAGCGCGACATAGACCTCCCGTGGGTCGGCATAGCCCTCATGGCCGCCGGGGAAGCGCAGTTGAACCCGGCCCTTGTTCGTGCCCGCTACCGGCGAGACGGTCGCCCGCGTCAGGCGGGCCGAGGGGTGGGACCTCGATGAGCAGCGGGCGGTAGGACGCCTGGAGCTGGCGATGCGCGACTTCTTGGGCAGCCTTCGTCGCCTCGCGGGTGGCGAGCAAATCTTCGGCAGACGTGCTGAGGTGCCCCGAGAGGCGTCCTCCCGTGCCTCGTCCTCGGCATCATCCCAATCCTTGAGAAGTCTCCGCATCATCCGATAAGGATTAGGCCATGAAGCCTGCTGAGCGCATCCCACTCCTGAAGAAGGTCGCCACCGCCCTCTCCGACGAGGAGACGCCCTGGAGGGAGACGGCGCTAATCCTGCGCCAGTTCGGCTTCAGGAGCCACGACGGCCGGGAGTACGACAACTACGGCAACGAGCTCGGGCCGAGCCTCTACGAGGTCGTCCTAGAGAACCTGGAGAACGGCGGCGATGACGAGGGGCTGCTCGAACTGGAGCGCTACCTCGACCCGGCTAACGGGGAGTCGTCCGCGCCCGCGAGCGCTGGCCCTGGCCCGTGGAAGGACGAGCGCACCTTCCGCCTCTTCATCAGCCACACGCATCCCAACGCCCCGTTCGCCGCGGCCATCAAGAAGCACCTCGAACGGTTCCTCATCGAGTCCTTCGTCGCCCACAACGACATCGAGCCCTCGCAGAAGTGGATGCGGGTGATCGAATCTGCGCTGCTCACCTGCCACGCGGCCATCGCCCTCGTGACGCCGGACTTCCGCGAGAGCCAGTGGTGCGACCAAGAGGTCGGCTTCTGCCTGGCCCGCTCCCTGCTGGTCGTGCCACTGATTCGAGGACCGGACCCGCACGGATTCCTGAGCGAGGTCCAGGGCGTGAAGCTCAGCGATCACACCGCTGCTCCGAGCGCCGCGACGAACGTGCTCCGCATCCTCGCGTCGCGGGAGGAGACTCGCGACCGCATGGCGCCATCGGTGGTCAGGTTCTACGCGGCCAGCAAAAACTTCGAGAGCACACGCCAGGCGTTCACGCTCCTTGCCCGAATCCCAAAGGAGGCATGGACGCCGGAGATGGTCTATGAGGTCGAGCGGGCAGCGAAAGACAACTACCAGGTGAAGGCCGCGAACTTGAGGACCGGCACGCCAGTCCCCGAGGCAGCGGACAAGCTGCTCGTGCCGGTCAAGAGGCGCCTTGAGATAGACGAGCCGGTGGCGTTCTAGGAGCATGCAGGATGGCTACGGAAGATGGGCCGCCGCGAGCGCCAGCTTCAGCGCCTATCAGGGTGACGAGACTGCTCGCGTTCACAATCTTTGTGGTTGTTGCTGCGCGCAGGATGGCTACGAAGACAACCTCCGAGGGCGATGAGGTCCTAGCGCCGCCGTCCATTCAGGCGCCACAGACCCTGGACCCAGCGGAGGCACAAGAGCCAGTTCCAGCGGGCGTCAGGGCGATGAGCTTGCTCGCGTTTGCAATCTTTGCGTTCTTCGGTGCGAAAACGGAGCACTGGGTTCCCGAGGTAGGACTCGCGTTCGTCACGGGAGGCACATTGTTTGCGACCCCTCAGCTTGCGGCAGCGTTGATCGCGTCGGCAGGCGGCAAGCAAAGCAGTGTCTTCAAGACCCATCTCCGAAGGGTCATCTTTGTGGCGGTCATTGCATTGGGGATTCTCATATTCAAAGCGCGCCCTCCGGGGCTGAACGGATTGAAGCTCGCCGTCCTGTTCGCAGCAGCTCTGCTAGAGGTGGTGATGGTGATAGGCGTGGGGCCATTCTGGCTGGGCGACATCGCCAACACCCTGCTCTCCTCGGACGAGCCAAACTGGTTCAGTCGCTTCGTGGGCAAGCTCAGACGTTGTGTGCGCAAAGTCACCAAACTGCCCCAGAGATGGATTGTCACCATTGAGGCGGACGACGGCTTTCTCATCGTCGGTGCCGGGCTATTCCTTATTGGCACCATCATGCAGTTCCTCGCTGGCGCTTGATCTCCGGTAAGCGGTGAAGCGAGCGAGCCGAGGGGATAAGCTGATTAGGTACTCTAACCACGCAAAGAGGCAATATGCGGCGATGGCGATGAGAATGACATCGAGGTCTGACATGCGACGAGCGTAGGATGCGCACGGGCGCATCGCAGACGATGCCTCTGTGGTCGCTGATGCATCGCTGCAACCGCTTTGGAATGACGAAGCTGAGAAAGGACGACATCCCGATGTCGGCGGGCGTCTATGTGCTTTACCGGCACGGCAAGCCGCAGTACGTCGGCAAGGCGAAGTGCCTCCAGAATCGCGTATGGAAGAACCACGGCGGACGCGGACTTGGCATGGGAACGTCAGCCATGCGACGCAAGGTTGCTGAGCGTCTTGGCATAGCTGAGGCCAAAGACATCAAGGCAGGCCGCTACCGCATAACCGCGAAGGAGGCTGCTCGTGTCCGAGCATGGCTCGACGGATGCGAGATGACGTGGCAGGAGTGCTCAGACGAGGCCGCTGCAAAGGCGCTGGAGACTGCGATGAAGCGCGAGTACCTACCCCCGCTCACAAAGCGCTAGCTTCACCACTCGGGGTTACTCTCCTACGTTCGGGGAGCCTTGGCCGTGCGTTTTCTAGCCTGGGCCGACGGACGAATGTGAGAAGGAAGTTTCGCGGAGGCCGGACGATGCGAGGCAGGCCCGCGTGCGGGCATCCTCATGCAGATGCCCGACGAGCTGCGACCTAAGGCTGAACAAGAGGGTGAGGCCCTGTGCAGGGAAAAGGAGGCATCGTAGAGGCTCTAAGCTTGCCGAGTGGGACGCTGACCGGGGCAACAAACGCGCGCTAGTGGCGCTCTCTTGACAGGGTCGTCACATCGCGCTATAGATTCAGACACGTAGCTCGCGCCACGGGGGTTCAGCGTGGCCCCGGATAGCCCACCAAGACATCTCTTCGGGCTTCCAAGCTTGTTGTGATTGGGTTTCTTTGTATCCCAGCCGATGGGTATTCAAGGAACGCCAGCGAAACGTGCCGATCTATTGATGTAGGGCAGAACTAGCGTGCTCTTGACAGAGCAGCACAGCAAGGACTAACCGAGTCGATAGAGAAAGCGATGTCGGGTCAAGCAAAGGAGCATTATGGCAACACTCGGTAGGCGGGTCAGGTAGAGCTATGACTTCCATCGCGACTACGGTCGTGGTGGTAGTCGCTCCCGTTCTCGTGGCATATATCGTCTTTCTCGCAGTCGCTCGTGGGCTGTCCAAAGATGATGACTACGAGGTGGAAGTAAGGTTCTTTCCTCCGACCATCCGCCGGAAGGTCAAGCGGGGCGACCGACGCTCCCGGAGGGCGGATACCGTCCATCAAGAGACAATGGAGACCACCGCTGAGCAAGAAAGCTCAACGATGAACAGGGCTAGTGCAAACCAATTGGATAGCCCAAGTCCTACGGAAGACGCGAGCAGACGCCGAAAGACAATAAACCAGAGACAGCACGGACGGTCAGGCAAAGACTCGGTCAAGAAGTAACGAGGAGCGAGCCCTTGGAGGTTTGGGGGCTTGCTCCTCTCAATGTGTTAAACCTGCACCTGCGTCGATATCGGAGCGGGATTGTCGCCCTCTATGGGATCGGTGACCTTAGCCTTCGTCTGGGCGCGGAGCGCCAGGGTGCCCAGGCTGCAATCTGACGCGCTCCTTCGCGTCCCAGAACCACTGTGGCAGCCAGTACGGGATCTCGTCCGGCGGGCGCAGGAGGTCGTCCCAGTGCTCCAGGTAAGCGTCCAGGTAGCGCTGGCTGATGTTGCGCATTGTGTTGTCCTTGTGCGGGCGCCCGTCGTGCCGCGTGCTGCGCAGCCAAGCCTGGTGCTGGCACCACGAGGCTACTGGCCCGAGAGGCGGGCTCTAGGGCGCGCCTTGTCCTCGGCATCATCCCACTCCTTGAGTTCTCAGCACCATCCCTGCCCCGTCATCGCGTCGGAGCTATCCGCCCGACGAGCGAAACTTGGTGCTCCAACGAACCGCGGAGAGCTGTGGCTGAGCAGCGCATCACATACGACATGTCCAACGGCGAGGCTGCTACTCGACAGACTACCGACGCCAAGGTCAGTCGCGCGGCGGACCGAGTGGGCCTACTGACCGGAATCTTGGCTTCGGCGGCCGGCCTCTCTGCCTACTTTGCGCTGCTTGGAGGAACACTTCTCGCGATTCGCTTCTATCACGCTGGGCTGCCGGTCGCGCAGGCCCTCGGCGAGGTGCCATTCTCAACGCTCATAACGACCGCTCTTGTAGAGCTGCTGCTGCCAGCCGTCGGGTTCGCGGTGGCCTTCGTCGTGGTGCTTTCCGCAGACGGGTTGGCGAGCCTCACAGCCAGCGCCGACCGAGACAAGGACGAGCTCGGCCTCAAGATTCTGGCTGCAGCAGTCTTCACATGTTTCCTGCCAGTCAATCTCTACTGGGCCCCCTCTGGTTCGGTGTCGCGGCAATCATGTCTGCTGAGTATTGGGCACCTGAAGTTGCAGCCTCCCTTCGGATGAAGGAATCGAGTGCCGCAATGATCGTAATTCTTGTCGTCGCAGCGATGCCTGTGCTGGCGAGACAAATGATCGAACCGCTCAACATGGAGCGCGTCCGAGTCGAACAGCTAGGACGGCCAACGATAGTTGCCGACCTCGTTGCGGTTCGCGATACCTCAATCGCCGTTGCTCGTTGCCATCATCTCATCGTGCTTCCAATGCCAACGTCCCTCCGGATAGAGAAGTTGCCGAGTAGTTTCGGGATCGGTAGTAGCTCCGTATTTCACAAACTCGGGCTCACGCTCCTCTTGGGACTTTCACCATATTCTCCCAATGTGAAGCCGCAACCAATGCCGTGCTGACCTCCTCAAGGATGCCCCCGGATTCTGCGAGGTGAATCTAGCTCGTAGAGCAAGTCCAAGGGCACCTAGATTGACTGCAATAGCTAGAGCACTAAAAGCGGCCATAACCGTTCCTGGGTTGTGCGTGAGTGACCAACTCAGCAGGAGGGCACCGAATATCACACCGAGTGCCGGTGGTGCCCAAGCATGACTCTGGCTATTCTGACGCTGGTTTGGATAGGCACCGCCATGTTGTTCTATGGCGTTTCGCCACCAATGTTTCGTGATCCATTCAATCATTTTCTCGGCCTGCGGCTCGTTGTCGGACTAACCCTACTCGTGGGCGCCGTTGTTATGAGTGTTTTTCTAGTCGTTGGCCTTAGTTGCTGGGTCTTTGTGATTGGCGTTCGATGTAGCGGTATCGGTAATTGGGGGCGGAACGCTTCTCCTAAGCCAAATGAAAGCAGAGGACACGCGGAGTCAGGCAGAACGTGAAGAACGACGCAAGTACCGTCAAGACTTCTCACTGACGGCCGCTATCTGGTGCGGCTCACTCATCCTCCTCATTGCAGCGACGCTCGGCCTGCTTGATGCTCTATTCGGTTGATGAAACCGTCCGGCGTGAAAGCGGCTGCCTCATGCCTCATCTGGCTTCAGCCATCACCGGAAGGCCCACAACCGCTGATGGTCCTCAACATCCTCCCAATGCCAGATGCGAGCCCATCAAGAAGTCAGCGCGCGAGCGCTCCCGACTCCAGGCTGCCATCAGGCAAAAGTCGGGGACAACACTCTTGGAAGTGGAGGAGCACGTCCTGGCGTGCCCTGCGCCTCGCACGATGGTCTCTTTCACCCGCAGCGCCAAAGGTAGATCCCTAATTGGCTTCAAATGGAACTACTTGAAACACGTCCCCACTATCCTTGGCTGACATCTTCGCTTCAACTTCTCGACAAGCCCGTGCGCGGTTAATCGTGGAGGAATGCCGGGGTCCGCGAGCCGCTACTTACGCCTGGTAAGCAAGAACGGCTTAGTCGCAGAGGCCGAACTACCGTCCGTCGGCGTGAAGGTTGCCTTGCCGGTCAGCCTCAGGCGAGAAGCGTGCTTCAGGAGCCTCATCCCACGCGATGTAAGCCGAACGTTGAGCTTCGCACTGCCGGGCTGCGTGAAGACCGCTCGCCCCGATGCCACCAGAACCGGCTTAGCCTTGGCCTTGGCGACCTTCGCTCCCGGTGGCAACTCGTACCAACTGATGATGACAGTGCCTGCCTCTAGCGCTTCAAAGGCCATCGTCAGCCCACCGCGTCTCAGGAGAGCAGCGATCCTCGACGCACTGCCCGATGGAGCGAGCTGCTGCCGCAATTGCGTGGTCAGCTGCGCGCTGCTGATCAAAGCCCGCACACCAGAACCAGAGCCGGTCGAGCTGGAGGAACCAGACGTACTCCCGGTCGAAGTTCCGCCGCCAGTCGTCCCTGGGAGTTTTTCTTCACCTTTAGGTGGTTCTTCTTCACCTCCCGATTCTGGACCGTTAACAACTCCTGTCTGAAATGAGGTCGCGGGCCTGCTCGTTCCTTCGCCATTACTCGCTGTCTCAACAACTCGTATCGTGTGTCCGACGTCGGATGCGCTCAACGAATAGGTCTGCGCCGTCGCCCCGGCTATTTTGCTACAGGCGTTTCCGCCGGTATCGCAGCGCCGCCATTCATATGCGTAGCTAGTTGGGCTCTTCGTCCAAGAGCCGTGTGCCTCGGTAAGACTCCCGCCTTCGAGAGGTAGACCAGTGATCGTCGGCAGCGAGATATTGACAGGTCCAACCGCTGATCCGGCGACAACATCTCCCACGCCATCAGCGACCACGCAGAACACGTCAGAGGCGCACGAAATTGGGCCAAGGCCAAACTCATAAAAGTCGATGGTCGGCGAGACCGTCCACGCTGCTGCTCCGCCAGTTGGTTCGCTCGCGGTGTAGACCTTTCCGAATCCGTCAGTTACCACGCACTGCGTCGCGCTCGGGCAAGACACCCTCTTGAGGAAGTTGAGTGCAGAGGCGATAGGAGCGCTTGTCCAGGCTCCCGCCCCGCTGGTCGGGTTAGCTGAAGAGAGGATTTCGCCACCGTTTATGCCGATACAGAGCGAGCTAGTAGGGCATGAGATGTCGGTAATCACGTTGGCTGGGTGGAGTTCGGTGACGAGCCATTCGGTTGCTGAACCACTCGGGTTGGTTGAAGTCACCACGTCCCCTGCAACGTCGCCAGCAACACACATCGATGGTCCCGAGCACGAGATGGTCTTCAGCACGCCGCTGACATCTACCCCGGTAACCACGTGCCAAGCTCCGATATCGCCTGTTGGTTCGGTCGACGTCAGAACCTCCCCGGCTTCAGTTACTGCTGCGCAAAAAGACGCTGACGGACAGGAGATCCCGCTGACTTTCCCAAAGATAGGCAGCGTGAGCGTCTTCCACGTCCCGGCTCCGCCACTTGGGTTGGTTGAAGTCAGAACGCGCTCATTGCCCACGATCACGCACAGCGAGCCGCCCGTCGGGCACGCGATGCCGGAGAGTTCAGAAGGGGATGCCAGATTTGCTGACGACCACGTGCTAGGCGAGCTTGAGGGATTAGTTGAGGTCAAGGCATGCCCCCCGTCGTCCACAGCAACACACAGCGTCTGCGATGAGCACGCGATGTCAGTGATTGCGGTCGTCGTTTTGACTGCTGAGGAGGTCCACGCGCTGGCTTCGCCAGCAGGTTCCGTGGCAGTTAGGACACTCGCAAAACGGGTCGCGACGCAGAACGTGGCTGAGCGGCACGTAACGCCCTCGATAGCTTCGTTGGTCACGTGCGCGACTTTCCATTCGCTCGCACCGCCGCCTGGGTTTTCTGATGAGATGATGTCCCCCTTGAAGACACTCTCAGCTATGCAGAGAGTGTCGGAGGGACAACTCACTCCCGCTAGTTCTTCACTACCGTCAACATTAGCGACAGTCCATTCGCCTGCGCCGCCCGTCGGGTGTGTCGAGGTCACGACATTGCCAACGCCATCGGTCGCCACGCAAAGAGCGATGGATGCACAAGATATCGCGGTCAATCGATTATTTCCATCGACTTCAGCGGTATTCCACGCGCTCGTCCCGGCAGTTGGTTCAGTCGTCGTCACAATCTTGCCGTGACCGTTCGTGGCAGCGCAGAAGCTAACGGTCGGGCACGAGACGCGGCTAACGGATGTCGTCATACCGGTCACCAACCACGCACCCGCCCCGCCCGTAGGATTCGTGGAAGTCACGACATCTCCAGACGAATCAACGGCTACGCACAGTGCGCTGCTCGGGCACGAGACGGATTCAAGACCCACGCCTTCCGGTACGACCCGCACCTTCGACCACGCAGCTATCCCGCCTGCGGGGTTAGTCGAAACCAGGGCGTTGCCCTCCTGATCAACTGCTACGCATAGGGTCGCGGATGGACAGGATATGCCGGTTAGAACTCCTTCGGTCCCGCCAAACACATCGACGCTCCTTCCGTCGATGTTTACTGCGGTCCACGCGGCAGCACCGCCGGTTGGGTTCGTGCTCGTTACGACATCGCCAAAGAAGTTGTCGATCCCGACGCACAGCGATGACGCAGGAGGACACGACATCTGCGTAAGAAACTGCGCTCCCGGCGCAGCAATCTCCTGTCCCGGACCCCACTGGAACGGAGATACTGCGGCGTGTGCCATCTGCGCCCCAAGCGAACTTAGGACAACCACGCTGACAACTGCCAGAAAGCGGGCGTATCGCGGGATACAGCGACCGATCCTTACCAGCGCAAACATACTGCCTCCGTAGTCTTGTGCGATGGCAGTCGCGCCATCCCCCGTTGGCTGAATCGGCAGGTAAGCTACTTGTCTGCATTCCGCGTGTCAAGGGCGATTCCACAAGATGCACCGTCTTCTGACCACTCGAATTGCGCCCTCCATGGACCTTGTTGGCGTGCGTAGAACGCGTGCATCAGGGTCGCGCCCTCGGCGCGCTCGACGGCCTCCGCCGCCGAGTTCCCCGCTGAGGGACACCGCCGCCCTGATCGCCGGCCAGGGATTTCTCGCACTCCCTCCAGTTGATGTCCTTCGGGTAGCGCTGGAAGTCCGTTCTAACCAGATGGATCCATCGTCAGTCCGATTCCGGCGGCAGCACCACGTTGGATGACATCCAGGCGAGGGGGTCGCGCTCCTCGCGGTGGATGTCCCTGAAGGGCTTGCGCTCCTTGGGCACCGGCAGGCATTCGAGCAGGACATCAGGAGTGACCCGCAGCGCGTCAGCGAGGATGAGGATGGTCAGCAGCCCAGGCCCGCGCAGGCCGCGCTCCATGAAGCTGATTTGCGTCCGATGCAGTCGCGCCACACGCGCCAGCGAGGCTTGCGAGTGCCCGTCGGCTTCGCGGAGCATCTGAACGTTCGCGCCGAAGGCTCGCGCGATCTTCCGGTGCTCTGCCGTGTAGGCATCTACTGCTTGGCGGTCATCCGCCCGTCGGCTCATCAGCCCGCCAGCTCATCAGCGCGAATCGCGGCGAGCGTTGCCGTGACGTGATCCTCGCGCCAATGCACGAGGCCGACATCGTTCAGCCGCGAGATGGCGCTGAAGATGATGCGCAGCTCCACGTCCTCCCCATCACGACCGAACTCGGCACTCAGTTCTGAGAGAGACCAGGCTCGCGGGTAGGCCACAAGCCACGCGAACAGCGCTCGCTCCACACGCCGGATCTCGCCTGTCAGGTCCTCCTCTAGCTGCTCCTTGGGCGAAGTCTCCTCACTCGCCCGCACATCCTCTGGCCCATCCGCTCGTTGCGCCATGCGGCGTCCTCCTTGTCTCCGGGGGTAGTCGGCCGCGCAAGGTAGGGCCAGAAATCAGGCTGACCGGAAACTGCTGAGGGGCGGCGAGAGCCGAGAGGCCGGCTACCCGGAGGCGGGGCGCTTCGAGCCAGCGCGTTTCGAGGCGGGGCGCCTCGTTCGCTTCGGCTTCGGCTTCGGGTTCGGCGGTGGCCTGCGCTCCTTGGGGACAGGCAGGCCGGCGACGAGGTCATCGAGCTTGACCCCCAAGGCGTCGGCGATGATGACCAGCGTCATCAGGCGTGGCTCGGCGTCGCCGCCCTCGACCCTGCCGCCCTGCGTCCGATGCAGGTCGGCCAGCTTGTAGAGGTCGGCCTGGGACAGGTCGCGCTCGTCGCGCAGGCGCCGGACGTTCGCGGAGAACCCCTCCAGGTACGCCTTGCGCTCCGCCATGTACTCGGCCATCGTGCTCTCCGCCATCGCGGGAGGCACACTGACGGCTGGCAGCCAAAGAATCGACTGACAGAGTGATGCCAGACGTTATGCAGCCAGCATAGTGTCTGCTACCGTGCTGCGCCAATGGGACCAGCTACGGACGGCTTGTCTTGCCAGGGGCGCTGAGGAAGCACCTGACGAATCGTGGCGCACGCGCTTGGGGATGCACCCGGCGCGCTTGCTCCTTGCCGAGGCACCCTCGGCGCCTCAGAGGGCTGCTCCTCGCCTGCGCCGCTGGCTCCGCCGCCGCCTTGCTGCTTGTGGCTCCGCCCGGCGCGTCCGCGGCACCCGCCAGCACCTCTCTGCCCGCCATCAGTGGCACGCTCGAACCCGGCCAGACCTTGAGCGCGAGCACGGGCACCTGGACCGACGCCTCGCCCATCGCCAGGTACGAATACCAGTGGCAGCGCTGCGTCTCCTCGATAGAAGAAGAATATGACTGCACTGACATCGACTACGCCAACGACAGCACTTACATGCTGCCTTGGGACTTGGCTGGCGTGCAAGCCAGGGTGGTCGTGCTCGCCACCGATGAGCAGGGTGAAGTTGGCATCGCCTCGTCTGAGGTGACGGACGTCATCGCCTACGGCGGCCCGCGCTACACCGTGAGTGAGAGCGCCATCGGCGCGGGCTCAGTGACGGGCTACGTGACAGGACCGGAAGCGGGGCGCGCCGCCGACGCCAACCTCGCCTGCCCCAGCGCCTGCGGCGCGCTCTACTCCTACTTGCCGGGGACGGAGGTCGAACTCATCGCCACGCCTGTGCCGGGTTCCGCCTTCCTCGGCTGGGGCGGCGCCTGCTCGGGCAGCGCGCCCACCTGTTCCTTCACCCTGAGCGCGAGCGACGAGGCTGCCGTGGCGACCTTCAGTGGGCAAGCGACATCGAGTGCCGTGCTGCCGCTCGGCTCTGAAGGCAGGGCCAGGGAAGCGCAGCCACCGTCAGCCGGCCCGCCCAGCCGGGGAGGTTGGGAACCCTCGGCATCCTCGGCCACCAGCCTCCCGGCGCGGCTCACGAGCATCCACTACCGGCGCCGCCACGTCCAAGCTGTGGTGAGGTGCCAGGAGGCGAGGCTGTGCCGCTTGAGCCTCGCCATCTTCACGGGAGCCTCGACGGGGCAGGTGATGGTTGCGCAGCGCTCCTTCGCCATCGCGGCGCGAAGAAGTGCGCGCATCAGCCTCGTGCTTGACCGACAAGCTGCACGCATCCTCGCCAGGCGTCACCGGCTGCCTGTCACAGCACGGCTCGCGCTCCGCGGAGCAGGGCACGCGTCCGTGGTCGAGCAGGGCCCCTTCACGCTCACGGGGTGAGAGCTATCCGAAGGAGGTCGGCTGATGAGAAAAGCCAGCGCACCTGCGAGCCGCTGATGTTGCCCGCCGCGCTCACCGCCGTCGGCCACTGACACGAGCTACCGTATGTTGGGCTTCGTCAAGCATCGGCAACTCGACGTGGCAAGGGTGCAGACGGTAGGGTGCAGACGGTAGTCGTCAGGGGTCGGACGAGCCACTCCCGCTCTCAGTCACGGAGGCAGGCATGACGAGCATCAAGGCGAGGTTGCAGCGACCTGCGTCTCTTGGCCGCTTGGTGGGTCTCGCGGCCATCGTCCTCGTGCTCGCCGCAATCGCTCCCCCTGTTGCCGCAGCCTCGTCCGGGGGCTCCCTCGCCATCACGACGACGGGCCTCCCCGGCGGCCAGAAGCCTTCTCTGGTCCTGACCGGGGCCAGCGTCCATCGGCTCATCAGCTCGCAGCATCTGTCTCTGCGGCGCCTTCGCCCCGGTCGCTACCAGCTCACGGTGAGGCCGCTCGTCATCAAGCAAGCTGGCCATGGCGTTCGCTCGGGAGCGACAGCTCTCCCGCTCAAACGCTCTGTCAGCGTGGTCGTGAAGGCCGGGCAGACCGCCCAGCTCGTCGGTGCCTACGGCTCGATCATCAACCCGGGCGTGCGCCGCCTCCCGGGCGGTTTCCTCGCCGTCGTCGGGAGCGCCGAAGACCCGACGGCGCTCCTCTATGGGGCTCATGGCTCGGCGCCCGGCGTCGGCACGATCCTGACGAGCGGTCCCACGGCGCTCTTGCCGGTCGGCCTCATCGCCAAGGTCACGAAGGCCTCACGCCAGCACGGGCGCCTCACTATCTCAGTCGTGTCCGTGCCGGTGACGGATGCTGTGCCCGAGTTGGCGTTCGTCGGCTCGCTCCAGCTCAAGCCGGCGCATGGGGCCGCTGAGGAAGGCGGTGAAGCCGTCCCGGCTGAAACAGCCTCCGTGCGCGCTCACGCGGCGAGCGGTTGCGGGATCTCCGCTAGCTCGCATCTACTCCAGTTCGGGGCGCACCTGGACTCGGTGGAGCTGCGTGAAGCCTTCGTCGGCGCCTGGCCGCCACAGCTCAAGCTCACGCTCGCCGTTCGCACGAAAGAGACGCTCGGCTTGGGACTCATCTCCACCGGCCTCGATTGCAGCTTCACACTCGCGGAAATCGGGCCGTTCGATGCCGCTGTTCCCGTAGGCCCACTCCTCATCCCGGTCTATGCGACGCTGCCCTTGAAGGTCAAGCTCTCCCTCACTGGCTCCGCCCAGGCGGGCTCGATCAACGTGGCGAGCACGACCGTGGCTCATGTGGCTGCTGGCTTTGACGAACAAGCTGCCTCCTTGACGGAGCAAGGGAGCCATGTCTGGTCCACCGGGCCTTCAGTCTCTGGCAGCGCCAAGCTCACGGCGACCATCGGCGTTCGAGCTGGCATCGGGATAGCCAAAGCCGCGAACCTGCATGTAGAAGCTGCCTTCGGGCCGGAGTTCGATGCGAGCACCGGGCACGGCTGCGACCTGCACCTTGACCTCGGCTCACTCAGCGCCGGGACCGAGATCTTCGGCCGGTCGCTGGACACGCCCTCCTTCACCCCGTTCAGGATTCCGCTATGGAGCGGCTGCAAACCGACGGGCGGAGGCGGCGGGCCCGGAGGCGGAGGCGGCGCACCGCCGGTTGATGCATCGCCGCCTGTCATCAAAGACCTGAGCGAACCACCCAAGATTGGCGAAGTGCTCTACGCAGCTCCCGGTACCTGGCTCGGCGCAGTGACGTACTACAACTACCAGTGGGAGCGTTGTTCGCATCCGGGCAGTTGCTCGCCCATTCCGGGAGCAGCTAGTGCCTATTACCAAACGATCACTAGCGATTTGCACGACACGATCCGGGTGGCGGTGTCGGCCGGAAACAGCGCTGGTGCTTCGATCCCTGCTGTCTCTGCCGAAACAGAAGAAGTCATCGAAGGCCTGTGCAAACCGGCAAGCGCCCCTGCCGAAGGTACGGTGTACGGGTGGGGATACAACAAGCGGTACGAGCTTGGTGACGGCGACGCAGTTAGCAGCTCCCTCCCCGTTGAGTCCTGCATTTCCGGTATCCGCGAAGTGGCCGCAGCCTCGGATGACATCTACGCCCTCGGCAGCAACGGGTTGGTGTACGGATGGGGGCCGTCGTGCTCAGGCAGCATCCTTGCGACCTCTACAGACGGCCTCTCGCCAGGAGTCGTACTCGGTCTAACCAACATCAAGCAGATAGCGACGGAATCGGCGAGTGCCGGCTACGCGCTCAGCAACGATGGCAAGGTCTATTCATGGGGCACCAACGAACTCGGTCAGTTGGGCGACGGCACGACTACGAGCCGCTGGGCGCCTGAGCAGGTGCTAGGCCTGCCGGCGATCTCTCAGATCTACGCGGGGGCGGGCACCGCTTTTGCTGTTGCCGAAGATGGCGCAGTCTATATGTGGGGCGAGGTGCCTGGCGCTATGGCCTCTGAACATGACCTCACGCCAACGCTCATTCCTGGCCTCGACGAAGTTAAGCGGATTGCTGCTGGCGGTGGTGCTTTCTTCTTCTTGCATGACGACGGCACCGTAGAGTCGTGGGGAAGCAACCAGTGGGGTCTGCTCGGGATCGGCTCCCCGAATCCTCTGTTCGCTTCCACTCGGCAACCCGTCCCCGGACTCTCGAACGTAGTGTCGCTTGCCGCCGGAAGCCTCGCTGCCTTCGCGGTAGAGAGCAATGGTGACGTCTATTCGTGGGGTTTCAACGGACGCGATTCACTCGGCCGTGAAATGCCCGAAACGTGGAGCTACGCGCCAGAACTAATATCCGGCCTTCCGCCGATCACTGAAGTGGCGGCTGGTGGCCTTTACGGCGGGTACGCGCTGAGTGAGAGCGGAACGGTCTATGCGTGGGGATGGAACGAAAGCGGGCAGCTCGGAGATGGCACGACCGAAGAAAGCGCGTTGCCGGTCAAGGTTCAGGGGCTCTCGGACGTGACAGCAATTACTGCAAGCATCAACGATGGGATCGCGATTGTAGGATTGGCGAAATAGCGTGGTGGGCGAGGTGTGGACTCCTGCCGCGCTTGAGTAGTGCGGCTCTCTTGGCCCAGATGTCATCCGGTGCCCGCACGAAGCACCTGCTGGCCTGACAAGCGGCGCTCGCCGCCGAGAATGCCCGCCTTCTGAGTATCGAGTCGCCCTCCGGGCCGCCGATGTGCGTGATGTGGATCGGCCTCACGTCAGCCTGAAGAGACCCGTGCTCCCCGGTCGGGCCTGCAAGCGACCCTAGCTTGTGGCCAGCGTTGGGAAACCCCGCTCAAGGAAAGGCGCGCCGCGTGGGTCAGCGAGTGACATCAGGCAGAGGAGAGGTGACTCCGGGAGAGCGGCTGCTCTACGCCCTCGGGCAGCTATACCGGCAGTGGCATGTCCGCGCCACGCTGACGCCGCCCGGCGAGGTCGATGTCGAAGCTGTCGCGAAGATGCTGGGAGTCTGGAGCGGGGTGGAGTTCGTCCAAGAGGGCGAGGGCGAGGATGAGCCGGCGCTGCATCTGCACTTCGCGGGAGAGGTCTTGATCGTTGATCGCCGCCGCGAGTTCCCTTGGACATTGCTCGACGTGTGGGAGTGGGCGCGGGCGCAGGAGAGCCGTGACTTCTGGCGCTACTTCCACTAATGACCGGCGGCGTCGAGGCTCTGACCATTCTCTATTCCGCGCTCACGCCCGAGGAGCAGGAGGAGGCGTTCGCGCAGCTTCGGGAGGCGCGGCTAGATGCCCAAGATGACGCGGAGCGTGAGATGGAGCGGTACGTCCGCTCACTGCGCCGCGTCGCGGAGGCCATCGGGCACCCGCCCGGCGTCACGGAGTACCGAGAAGTGTCACAGGCGCTCATCGCAGAGGGCGAGAGCATCGAGCCCTTCTCGCGGTTGTACCGCTACTTCGGTAAGTCGTGGGGGAGGGCACAGGAGGCGCTTCAGTTGTCGGGCGAGACGACGACGAAGGCCATCGAAGCCCGCTTTGCGCATCGGCGGCCCGGCAAGCCCGTCCGCTACTCAGAGGACGAACTGCGGGAGGCGCTGGCGCGCGCCGTCGAGCACTTCGGCAGGGTGCCCAACACGGCGGAGTATTCCTGGTGGAGGGAGCGGCAGCTCGAACTTGCGCGGGCACAGGGTAGGGAGCGCCCGCACCTGCCTACTGATGGCCCGTACCGCGAACGGTGGGGAGGGTGGGAAGGCGGGCTGCTGCACTTCGGACACACGCCGGACGCCATCGCGCACAGGCTGGCGCGGCGGGAGCGGGTCTTCTTCGCCGCGGACGAGCTGCACCTGCCCGAGGACTTGCCGGTGGCGGGGTTGGCGCCCGTCGCTTGCTGCGCGGTGCCGCTGAGCGAGGACGAGGCCGTGGCAGTGCGGGAGGCGTATGAAGCCTTCCCCGCGCGCACGCGTCATGTGCTCACCGTACGTCTGGGCCTTGGCGGAGAGCGCAAGCGCATCCTGCGCGAGGTGGCCGACGCCTTGGGGCTGCACCTCAGCCGCGTGCAGCAGCTCCAGGCATACGCCCTCGACCTCTTGGTGGAAGCGGTCGGCGAGCCCAAGCACGCGCGGGCGGGGCTGCGGGGCGATGTCATCGAGAGCTTGCGGCTGATGGCCGGGACGGCTCAGCGAGAAGGACAGATGATCGGGGAAGATCCCGCCCGTGGCGCGCCCGATTGACCTCTCCAAGCTGACGACCAGGGAACTGCTCGCCCTCTGGGCGCAGGCGCTTCGGGCGCTTCGTGACCGCGAGGTCGTGCGGACCTTCAACAATCCCATCGGCGACATCGCCGAGGCCCTCGTCGCCCTGCACTACGGCGGCGAGCGTGGCTCGTTCTCGCAGGCCTCGTGGGACGTGAGGACTCCGAAGCGGCGAGCTGCTCCAAGTCAAGGCCTTGCGCCGGACCGGAGCGAAGACCCGCCGCAACCTCTCGCCGGTGCGCTCGGATGGCTACGACGCGGTCATCGTCGTCATCTTCACTGAGGACCTGCGCGTCGAGGAGGCCATCCGCATCCCCCAGCCGGTCGTCAACGAACTCTTCGCCTGGCGCGAGCACGTCGCTGGTCGCGTCATCACCGTGACGAAGAAGCTGCTCGGCCACCCCAAGGTCAAGAGCGTCGACCTCTCAGACGAGCTACTCGATATGCCCGTCAAGACTAAGGGCTAGGGCCAGAGCTAGGGTCGAGGGGAGCGCGTCGAGCAGCCAACGACGCGACGTCACCCCACCTGAGTTACGACGGGTGCGTGCCGTCTGCGGGCACGGAGACGAAGAACACATTGAGATCGGCATGGCGCTGCTCGTCACCAGGCCAACTCATCTTGGCGCGTTGCTCCGTCTCGCTCGTGGAGCTGGACATCTCAACGAACTGCTTGTGGCCGGTGAGTGCCTCTCGTGCCTTCTCGATGATGCTAGTCAGGTTCTTCTCACGCACGAACATGACGATGGTCAGCTTGGTGTCTCTCCAAGCGGTGTAGCCAAAGAGCTGGTCGATGGTCTCCGAGAAGCCCTTGGGGCCGTTCCAGAACTTGCACTCGGCTATGAACAGATTCCTGTTCTCATGGCGAATGAGGAGGTCGGTCTTGCCCCGGAAGTTGAATGCCTCGGCGGTGGCCTGCCCACGGTAGTAGGGGTTGAGGGCGGTGAGGATGACCTGGCGCAAGTCTTCCTCGCCCATCCCCGAGTACGTCTTCGGGCTGCGCTCCATGTCCAGCCCCACGGAGCGAATGATCCCGAGAATGTGCTCGAAGACGTCATCTCCCAAGACGGGCTCAAGGGCGATGGGCGCTGATGTGGGCCTGGACCGGAGGACTGGCGCGGGCCGACGGACAATCGCGTCGGCGATGTAGGTCTTCGAGCTCTGACCTGACGAGCGCAGCGGAAGGCCGGTCGCCTGGAGATGCTCGTAGTTGCGCTTGATGCGCGCTCGCCGCTGGGTGATCGCCTCGCGCGCCTTCCGCTCCAAGGTCTGGTTGTAGCGCTCGATGTCGTCTTGGGCGTGCTGAAGGTTCGACTCCACTTCCTGGATAAGACGCTCAGCGCGTCCTCTGATGTTCACCGGCCTGTCATGGGGGTACTCAACGACATCGAGCAGCTCTCCCTGGCCAACCTCGGCGCGAGGAGGGCTGTAGGAGAACGTGCTCGGGCGCAGCAGGAAGATCGCGCTGTCACCCGTGAGGGGAATATGCACAGTGACGCGATAGCCGGGAACGTAAGTCGGCGTGCTCGGGTCGTCTATCCAACGGCTCTGCGTTTCGCGTGAGACATCAACTTGAATCTCCTGCGACGGGTCCATAGAAGGCTCGCCGAGTTTGGGGACGTCAAGACGGCGGTGCTCGACCAGAGCCGCGACCCACTCCTCCTCATCGGCGTGAAGCAGGTGGTCCTCGGGCGTCTGCTCGACGTCCTTCACGATGCGCTGAGTGACGTTCTCCAGCGTCGCGCGCAGATCGCCGCGCGAGAAGAGTCTGTGGTCGCGCTGTTCCCAGGCCATGCCGCAAAGCTAGCAGCGGCCTCCGGCGTGATCGCCCCGGAAATTCCGCGCTTGGGCACGATCTCGAATGCTGCTCGCAATGCTCTGCGCGCTCCTCGGGCACGGCCTGGCGCTCCGCTGTGGGTGCCTTCAAAGCCCACCGTCTGGCTGACTCTGGGCCCCCGTCAGTCCTCCTGATAGGGGAGACTGCCGGGCCGTGCCCGCCAATCCTGCAGCAACCGAGCTACGCGAGCGCCTTGAGGGCTTCGTTCGTTACCGCCACGAGCATCTGACCGGCGACGAGAAGGGCGAGGCTGCCCTCTTCCTGGAGAACCTCTTTCGGGCGCTCGGCCACGAGGGCGTGCGGCAAGCCGGCGCGACTCTGGAGAAGCGCATCAAAAAGCGCGACAACGGAGGGACAGCGTACGCCGACCTGGAGTGGAAGCCTCGCGTCCTAATCGAGATGAAGAAGGCTGGGCGCGACCTCAAGCGCGACTACCGCCAAGCGTTCGAGTACTGGATCGATCTTGTGCCGGACCGTCCGCAGTTCGTGGTCCTGTGCAACTTCGATGAGTTCTGGATCTACGATCTCAACAGTCAGCTTGAGGAGCCCGTGGATCGCGTCAGCCTCGACGCTCTTCCGCACCGCTCCGAGGCGCTGGCCTTCCTGCTCCCACAAGCAGAGAAGCCCATCTTCCACAATGACCTCGTAGCTGTCACCCGAGACACCGCCGCCAGGGTCTCCGCGCTCTTCAACGCCCTCGTGGAACGGGGCGTCGAGCGAGACTCAGCGCAGAGGTTCATCTTGCAGGCGGTGATGGCGATGTTCGCTGAGGACATCGGCTTGTTGCCGAGCAAGTCATTCACGAGCGCCGTCCGGGACGTAGTCGAAGGCGCGGGCACGGCGTACGATCTGCTATTCGGGCTCTTCCGCGAGATGAACGAGCCCGGCGTCACGCCAGGAGGCAGGTTCGAGGGAACGCCTTACTTCAACGGCGGCCTCTATGCCAGCGTCACGCCGTTTGACATCAGCGAGAAGGAGGTTGCTGACCTCGCGTCAGCCAGCGAAGAGGACTGGTCGCAGGTGCGCCCGGTCATCTTCGGCACGCTCTTCGAGCAGTCGCTCGACAAGCCCGAGCGCCACGCCTACGGCGCCTACTTCACGAGCGAAGCTGACATCCAGAAGATCGTCCTGCCGACCATCGTGCGCCCGTGGCGGGAGCGCATCGCCTCCGCCGAAACGTTGGAGGATCTCGGCAGGGTTGAGGCGGAGATGCTCAGCTACCAAGTGCTCGACCCCGCCTGTGGCTCGGGCAACTTCCTCTATGTCGCGTATCGAGAGCTGCGCCGCCTGGAGCGCCAGCTCGATGAGAAGCGCCAGGCGATGAGCCGGCGCGGCGGACGGCGCGAGGAGATACGCCTAGCCTTCGTCTCCACGCGCCAGTTCCACGGCATAGACCTGCGCCCTTTCGCTGTCGAGGTCGCGAAGGTGACGCTCATGCTGGGACGCAAGCTGGCGGCTGACGAGCTGGGCGACGAGCGGACGTACCTTCCGCTCGACGATCTCGACGCCAACTTCCAGACAGCCAACGCCGTCACCGCGACCTGGCCCGCGTTCGATGCCTGCATCAGCAATCCGCCCTACCTTGGCGCGAAGCGGCTGCTGGACGAGAAGCCCGCCGAGGAGATAGCGGCGATTCGGAAGGCCTACCCCGAGGTCGGGGGCTTGGCGGACTACGTCGTGTATTGGTTCCGCAAGACCCAGGACCTGCTGCCCGATGGCGGGCGCGCCGGCCTCGTCGGCACGGCGAACATCCGCTCGGGCGACTCGCGCAAGTACTCCCTCGACTACATCGTGGACAACGGCGGCGTCATCTATGACGCCGTGTCCTCTCAGCCCTGGTCAGGGGACGCGATGGTTGAGGTCTCAATCGTCAACTGGGCGAAGGGCGCCGTCGATGGGCCGAAGACGCTCTGGCTGTCCCGAGGGACGACCAAGATGGAGGTGGAGACCATCACAGGCTCGCTCTCGCCGAACACGGACCTGCGAGCGGCTGAGAAGCTGAAGGCCAACACGCGGCCGAAGGTCTGCTTCCAGGGCCAGACGCCGCAGCACACGCCGGGGTTCGTCTTGTCGCCCGAGGCAGCCGCCAAGCTGGTCGCTGCCGATCCCGTCAGCTCCAACGTCCTCCACCCCTTCCTCATCGGCGAGGAGCTGACCGGCGATGGGCGCCCATCCCGCTTCGTCATCGACATTGACGCGCCTGATGTCCTGGCGGCGGAAGTCCAGGCGGGGTCAGCGGTGATGGATCACCTGCGGCTCACGGTGCTGCCAGACCGCGAAGCGAGCGCCGCCAAGGAGGTTGAGAAGAACCGTGCGCTGCTTGAAGCTGACCCCGGTCGCAAAGTCACGTGGCATCAGAGGAACTTCCTCGACAAGTGGTGGCAGCTCGGCTGGCGCCGGGGCGACATGGTCACTGCGCTGGGTGCGCTGAGCCGCTACATCGTGCTGTCTCGGGTGGCCGTCGTGACCCGGCAATCCGTCTATGCCTTCGTCTCGCCAGAGATACGCCCCGCTGATGCCCTGCAGGTGTTCGCCTTCGAGGACGACTACTCGTTCGGCGTGCTCCACTCCACCCATCACCGCTCCTACTTCGAGGAGCGCTGCTCGAAGATGAAGGTGGATCTCCGCTACACGCCCAACACGGTCTGGGACACGTACCCGTGGCCGCAGGCGCCGACGACCGAGGCCGTCGAGCTGGTTGCCGACACAGCGGCCCGGCTGATCGACCTGCGCGACGAGCGACTTGCCGATGGGCTCTCGCTGGAGGCGCAATACAACTCGCTCCGGGACACTGGACGCAACCCTCTCCGCAAGCTCCAGGATGAGTTGGACGCCGCTGTGGAAGTGGCCTACGGCTTCAGCCCTGACGAAGACAGGCTGGCCCAGCTCCTTGCCCTCAACCAGTCGATAGCCGACCAGGAGCGCAGCGGACTCACCGAAGCGCGGCGGCCGGGCAACGAGGGTCTGGCTGGGACGAGGCGCACGAGCAGCCGAATCGAGCCGCCGGTGCGCTTGTGACGCTAACCAGCGGCGGGGCCAAGGAGGCCGAGCTGGGCGCTCTTTGGCTTGCGGTTCGCCTTCTCCCATAGCTCGACCGCCGTCGCCTTGCGCGACGCGAGCACGATGTCATAGAGCGGCGAGTTCATTGGGATGGTCCTCACACAGCGGCGGGCGGTGTGGATGAGCCCGAGCCCATGGAGCTGCGCGTCGTAATGAGCGCGGATGGCGTCTGCCGTGCTGCCCTCGTCAGGCCGCAGGAGGTCGGTCGGCTGGGGGTGGTTGAGCATCCGACTCGGTCCCTCGACGCCGCCGGCTGCGAGCGAGCGGTGGATGCCGGAGACAGGCAGGTTGATGATGAGATCGAGGTACAGGAAGCGCTCGACCAGCGAGCGGACCGTCGCGAAGTGGAGGTTCGGCTTCGCCGGGTCCAGGTAGGCGATGACGAGCGCGCGCGGGTTGATGCGCGAGCAGACGCGCTCCAGGTGCTCGGGATCGTTGGCGTCGCCCGTGAGCACGTCGGTCGTCGGCAGGCCGGGTGACTCAGCGCGCAGAGCCGCGATGCGGGTGCGCAGCGCATCGACGCAGACATCAGAGGAGTCCGAGAAGACGTAATGATCGAACGGGGTGGTGATGCCAAGCGCCTGCAGCGGCGAGCCGGGCACCTCCTCGCCGCTGGCCTCATCGAAGAGGTAGCCGGGGCCGCAGTACAGCTCCAGGTACTGCACCTCAAACCACTTGCGGTTCATCGCCCGCCCGACCGTGCCGAGGTCGCGGCTGACCATCCTCGCCTTCTCCGCCGAGTGCGGCTTGACGAGACGGACGGGCAGCCCATCTGTGGCCCCTGGGACGAGGCCAGCCCCATCGCGGCTCAGGCGTAGCTGCTCGCTCGGGTCGGCGGCAGCCTCAAGCTGCGGACGGCGAGCGTGCTTCGGTGTCCGTGGGCCGTACTCGTCGGGGTTGAAGAGGCGCTTCTGCTTCCGTGCCATGGGGTCAGCCAGAGTACGCCGCACCCAGGACGGCTTCGGACGGATCTCAGGCGACGGCGAGCAGCTCGCTGCCGCGGGCAGTGGGCATCTCGTCCCAGGTCTGGCCGTCGAGTTCGCGCCCGCCGGTCTTCGCCGTGCGGCCTCCCCACTGCTTGAAGAAGAAGGCGACGCTCTCGGCGATGCAGCGGTCCCGGAGATCGCGGACCCACTCAGCGTCCACGCGACGGTGGCCCGGGCCAGACTCACCGCCCGCGATGAGCCAGTCCATGTCCGTGATGTCGAGCCCCTCAAGCGGGCCGAGCAGTGGCTCGGCGGAGATGAAGCGCACCGCTGCCGGCACCTCGCGCAGGAAGTCGGCGCGGTACACGAAGCGGCGGTTCTCGATGCTGACGCCCATCCAGACGTTCTCAGGCCAGGGCAGGAGCGGGGCGAGCTCCGCCAGGCGCTCATGGCGCTTCGTCAGGACCTGGAAGACGTGACGGTCGGCTCGCCGCATCACGTCGAAGACGGCCTGCACGTACTCGACCGGGATGCGCTCGTGGAAGAGATCGCTCATCGAATTGACGAACACGAGCTTGGGCTTGCTCCAGCGCAGGGGCAGCTCCAGGCGCTCGGGCCACAGGCGCAAGTCGAAGCCCTGCTCGTATGGATGCCCCGGCACGCCGCGGAAGCGCTCAGCAAAGGTCTTCGCGTAGCAATGGGCGCAGCCAGGCGAGACCTCACCGCAGCCCGTGGCGGGGTTCCAGCTAGCCGAGGTCCACTCGATGCGGCTGCGCTCACTCATCGCCGCGTACATCTTCGCCGGTTGCCGCCAAGCACCTGTGCGGCGCGCGATTCAGCCCGGGCAACGAAGGTCTCGCCGGGACCAAGCGCACGAGCAGCCGAATTGAGCCACAGGTCCGCCTCTGAGCTAAGCGGCACCGGAGTAATGGTGTGGCAGGCTGGCCCGCGGTAACTTCCGTCGCGTGGAGCGGGATGCGCTGAACTTCTTCGAGCCGTTCGAGCGACTGCCCCCGAACCATGAGAACCAGCTCAGTAGAGCGTTGCTGCTGGTGCTGCGGCTCTCGCCCATCGGCCACGAGTCCTGGCTTGCACGAGCGGCTCCGGGGCGCCGTCTCCACGAGCTGCCGATAGCTGTGTTCAACACCCAGCGCCGGGCCGTGCGCGAGGAGAGCGGCGCCGAGGACCAGGTGCCGGTGATCTCCGTGTTCCTGGCTCCCAATCAGCCGCTTGGCGAGGACGTGATCGTCAGGGAGTCCGACCGCCTGCAGGTCCTTGACGCGGTGATCGAGTACGGCGACGCCCTGGTCATGGTCATCGAGAACAAGGTCGCGGAGGCGAGCGACGCCCAGGCGCGAGAGCTGAATATCACGGGCTCGGGCGCCGTGATCGCGCCTGGTCAGGAGCGGCAAGTCGTGACCTGGCCCGAGGTCATCGGCGACGTCACGGGCATCGTGGAGCGCGCCCTGGCGGCCGGCGCCGAGCGTGCGGTGCTTGAGGACTTCCTGGCGTACGTCGAGGACCACTTCGCCGAGCTGGGTCCGTATCGGACGCTCGGCCTTGCGAAGGGCAATGACTTCCGCACGCGGCGCAGGCTCCGGGCGCTCCTCGGCGAGGCGGCAGCTCGCGATGCCCGGATCGACAAGTGGGGGCCAACCGTGGAACTCCCCGAGCTGCCGGGCACCGCCTCTCGCGCCTACCTCTTCCCAGTCGATGGCGGCATCGAGCTGTCTGTCTATCCGGCGGACACGCTCTCCCAGGCTCGCGCCTTCTACACGCGCCCGGCTGCTGTCGCCGCCCTCCTCAGCCTCGCGATTGACCCCGACTGGAAGGTCATGCCGAACTTCCACTTCGGACACATGGAGGGCGGCTACGCCTGGACGATGACCAAAGCCCCCGTCGAGCGTTACATCGCACTCTGGCAGGAGAAGATCGGCGAGACAGGCGCCGTGAAGCGCGAGGAGTGGGACGACTACTGGGCCTGGCTGATCGAAGCGCAACTCGCTACGGCTGATGATCGCGTCGAGTTTGATCGTCACTTCACGGAGACGAACAGGCAGACTGCGACTCCGCGACCCGGACTCATGGTGGTCCGGCGCTGGGAGCTGAGCCAGGCCGAGGCCCTTGACGGGCAGCACAAGCTGGCGGAGGAGATCGCAGCCGCCCTGCAACGCGCCAGCAGTGCGCTTTCGGCTTCTTAGCTGCACCGCGCTCCAGAGGGCGTCCGGATAAAGCGGACGCCATTTCCATCGCGTCAGGCGACCAGCGCTACAGCCCGAGCTGCCACCGGATGCTCTGGCGGTTCAGCTCGTGGAACGGCTCCGAGTGGGCGCCAGCAGGTGGCTGGCGATCATCTGGCCCAAGACTGACGCCTGAGAGCTGCTCGACGGGAGTCGCATCCATGATCGCGTTGAGCATCCGGAGAACGCGAGGGAGCAGCTGCTCCAGGAGGACACCAGGGTCGGCGTGCATGCGGCCTGGGATGAGCTGTTCGACACCCCACGCCGCATCGCCGCCGAGTGCCGCGAATGCGGCGAGCAGGTCGGGCTGCTGTGAGGCTGGCAGCCCCACCAGCGTCCGGTCTCGCCGCCGGCCTTGCCCGACCGCGAGGGCCGGAAGTGCCTCACCGTGGATCGAGTTGCGAAGCAGCCGCAGGATTGTGAGGGCGTGAGCATCGTCAGTGCCCGCCTCAAAGAGTGCTCCGAGCGGCGGAGCTGCGGTCGCCACTTTGGCCAGCCAGGATTCGCTCTGCCACCCAGCTTTATACGCGCTGCCAGCGATGCCGAGAACTTCATGAACAACGCGGGCGGTCGCGTCAATGGCGCCCATCAACAGCAGCAAGACGACATCCAGCGAGGAGAGCGCTTGATCGGCTGTGTCGTTGTCCGGTGGCTTGTTCAGCGCGACGTGAACCTCATCGCGAACTTGCAGCGCACGTTGCGTCCGCTGCAGCACCGACTGCCCGAGAAGCAGCAGGCCGTCGTCTCCGACAGCGCTTGAATGCTGGACGCATGCGGAGAACCATCGCCAAGCGGATGGGAGCAACTCCCGCGTGCCGACCCAGTAGTACAGCCCGCGATTCATGGTGTGCGTGCCTCGGCCCGCGGGGTCGCGCGAGACGATGAAGTCCCCTTGCGAGCGGAGGTACAGCCCGATGATCGTTAGCGCGTCGTCGAGGTCGCAGTAGGTCACTCCGTCTGCGAGGCTCCAGGTGATCCTGTGAAGGTATGGCCGCTCGGTGATGAAGATGTCCGCCCCAATGGTCTCGGCCACCTTCGCGGCGAGTGCGTCTGCCCTCCGCCGCTCCGATGCGACTGCTGGCTCAAGCTCGCGATAGGCGTCGGTCCGATCATCTCCCGCAGCGGCGGCGGGAGCATCACCTATGAGGCCACCGTCAGCCGTTCCGCCGCCAACCGACCATCGCACTGAGCGATGGCCGAGGAGGCCAGGTTCTTCAGGACCGAGGACTGCCCACCCGAGCACTCGCTCGCCCAACGGCTCGTAGCTCTGCGTAGGGGCGTCAGCCGGGGGGCCATCATCGGCGTAGCGGAGACACTCGATGACGTCGAGCGTCAACAGGCCAGCCAGCAGCCACTCCTTGCTCCAAACGGACTCGTCCAGCCCGTCGAGTAGCGCGGAGTCGAGGAGGACGACGAGCTTGCGAAATGGCTGACGCCCGAGGAACAGCGGGGTCGTTTGCCGCTCATCGACGGAAGGCCATGACGAGCCACCCGGCTGCGTGTGCTGCGCGAGCTTTAGTCTCGGGATCACGAACCCATCATCGCGCAGCGCGGCTTGACGCCGGCGGACGCCTCGCCGGCATTTAAACTTCCTACATGCACGATGGCTACATGGAGCTGGAAGACGGCGCTTGCTGGTGGTGCAGGTCGCCGGCTGACTCGCGTGAGCACAAGCTCAAGCGCAGCGACCTGGTCCGGGAGTACGGCCGCCCGCCATACGCCGGCCCGCGCACTCTGACCTACTTCTCAGACTCCGCCAGGAGGGACTTCCACGGCCCGAAGAGCGCGCTCGTCAAGTTTGCACCCTCGCTGTGCGCGCGCTGCAACGACACGCGCAGCCAGCCGTTTGATCGAGCCTGGGACCTGTTCGTCTCGCACCTGGTCGAGAACGAGGCAGCCATCCTCGCCTCCCCGACGGTCAACTTGAGCGATGTTTACGGTGGAGCCTGGGGTGCGGAGGCGCTGAACCTCGCCCGCTACGTCGCAAAGCACTTGACGTGCCGCATCGTGCAGGAGCTGCCAGGTCCGACCGGGATCGATCCGGCGCTGATCGCTTTCCTCGATGGCGGCGCCTATCCGGAGTGGCTGAGCCTGGATTTCTGCCTCGATATCAGCGTGCGCGAAATGCTGCGCCTAACGCGAGCATCGCCGTGTCCCGAGGACCCGGCTGCCGCCGAAGCGGGGTTCCTGGCCATGTCGAAGCTGTGGGTGATGATGGACCAGCAGGCCGAGCGGTGGTCTGAACCACAAGGCGGCCTTCACTACCGCTGGCTTGCCGTGTACTGGAAGGCGGGCACGCCTGAGCCGACGGCCACGTTCCAGCCCGGAGCAGCAGAGATCGTGTTGCGCCCGTGCGATGGGTTCTTCGGCCCCGAGGGCCGCAAGGCGTTCTCGCAGTCGCTCCAGCACGTCTAGCCGAGAGGTCGCGCCACCACGCGTGGTGGTCAGGGATCGCAATCTGAAAAGTGGACGAAACGACCTAAGACGAGGGTTGGCCCTCATCTCGGTCGCTCCCAAAATTGAGTCTCAACACTGGGAAGCTAAAAGTAGGAGCTGGCTGTCATTGCCTCTTGGCACGCAGCGCTGCGCTCCCCTGTGGCCCGACAATAAGTCCGTTCGGGAAACGCGCACGCCCGATGTTCGAGGCGCATCAGGTGCCGGGAGCAAGAGGCCGTTGAGCCGATGCGGGTCACTGCGCCAAACCTCGGGACGTACTCAAACCTCCATAGTCCGCCCGGTGGCTTGTGACGCGATCAACGCCTCACGCGCACACGCACGAGGGTGGCTGGGGCCTCGTGCGCCGGGAGGTCGGGGGCACTTGCACGCGAAATACTGGACTGTGCGCCCCAACGATGACGAGGCCCAGCGGAGCGATGCCGATTGGAGGCTGCTGCTGCACCGTGTCCTGGAGATGCCTGAGGCGCAGCAGCTGCGGATGCAGCGCGCCCTGAGCGATGCCGTTGGCGGGCGCCTAGGGCAGGAGACCGAGCGGGACGCGAAGGCGCGCAGGCGCCTGGAAGCTGTCGAGGCGATGCGCGAGGCAGCGGCCTACAACGACCTTGAGGAGGGGAAGGCGCCGCTCGTCAAGCACTTCAAGAAGGCAGACAAGGAGACCAAGCTGCCCGTGCGCTTCCGAGCGGTCTATGAGGCTTTCGACAACTCGTGGGAGCTGGCTACGCGCTGCTTCGAAGAACTGCCGATCCCTCGCAACGCGGCCCAGCGGGCGCTCTACCGCGAGGTCCTCCGTGGCCACGGGAAAGACCTGCAAGACCCTCTCATCGGCTTGCGGATGTGGCTGGCAGACGCCCCTGTGGATGGAGCGTTCGATCCGAGCGACTACCGGGCGTGGGCGGTCGAGGTCAACGAGCGTCGAGACCGTGGCGAGCGGCGTCTGATCGAGTCGCCGACCACGCTCCGCGACCGCCTTCGCCTCTCGTGGCCGCATGCGCTCATGGTCGCCCGCGAGGAAGCGACGCTCGAAGGCGCGCGGCATGCCTACCGAGAGGAGCTGCTCTCCTCCCGAGGCGACCTCCTCTCGCGGGCCATGGTCAGGATCGCGCTCGACCTCCCGCCCGAGAGCGACGAGATGGACGACGACGGCTTCCCGAGACCTGTCATGTGGTGGCGCGGGGAGCAGTGGGCCAAGTCGGACATCCGCGCCTATCGGGAAGGGCGGCGCTTCCGCGAGCAGAGCGCGCGGGACATCCGCGGCGACTACATGGACGCCCAAGAAGTGGCCGACTTCATCGACCTCGACCACGCCAAGCTCATGCAGCGCGTGAGGGCATCCAAGCCGAACTACTACAAGGTCCCGCCGCCGGCAGGGAAGACCGGCACGCTCTACTACTGGAAGCGAGACGAGGTGAGGACCTGGCTGGAGCGCTTCAAGGCACGGGAAGCGGACCGTCGCAGCCTCGTCCTGGGCCGCCCCCTCCTGCGCAAGCGTGGCCGGAGGCGCCTGAAACAAGACGATCCTGAGCCCTGAACCGCGTCAACGCTGATCATGCGCACGTCCCAGCGTCGTCCCGCTATCGGGCGCTGCATCTAGCCGAACACAGGCGACCAAGAACCGCATCGCAGAGCCAAAAGCGCGGTATGTCGTCCCGCTAAGCGCGCCCAAAGCGGGAAGAAAACGCGCGAAAAATCCCGCTAAGGATTATGACCACCGGGAACGCCGCTTTCTAGAGCCATTCCTTACTTGAAATCAAGCCCGCTGGACCGACGGCGTCGTCGAGGAGCGCGCGCGCCGGCTGCGGATCGAGTGTGAGCGCGGAACGAGCTGGCAGGCGCAGCTCGTGCTCGGCGCGCTTCCCGAGCACGCGCCGTTTCCGAGCGATCGCGCCGAGCTGATGTTCGCTCCGCTGGAGAGCCTGCCGTTCTCGGTCGACCTCTCGCTGAACGCGCGCTTTCTCCCGAACGAGCTCGCGTTGCGGATCGCGCGCAAACGGATCCAGGACGCCGATCAGATCTACCGCGCCGAGTCCGACGGGGAGCAGGGCGCTTCGGACCAGGGTTACGCGCGGACGCAGGAAGCGCGCGATCTGCTCGCGTACCTGCAGGCGTCGAGCCGGCCGCCGCTGCTGCGGGCGACGGTCGTGCTCGCGGTCGGAGCGGGGGAGGAGAGCACGCTCGAGGAGCGCGTCGAGTCCTGCAGGCGCGCGTATGGCGAGATTCGACTGCATCGTCCGCTCGGCGATCAGCTCGAGCTGTTCGTGCAGCATCTCCCTGGACAGCGCACGCGCGTTGCCGGCTACGACGACATCCTCACGACCGAGCAGGTCGCGGCGATGATGCCGACGGCGACACATGCAGCCGGCTCGCGCGTCGGCTTCTATCTCGGGCACACGCTGACCGGCTCGCGGCGTCCGGTCCGATTCAACCTTCGCGAGGGCTCCGACAGTGACCGCAACGCGACGATTCTCAGCGTCGGGGCGCTCGGATCCGGCAAGACGACGCTCGCGCAGAAGCTCAAGTACGAGGGGTTCCTGCTCGGGGCGCGGATCGTCGACTGCGATCCGAAGGGCGATCACCGCTTCCACCTGCTCGACGACGTCGCCGCCTGCACCGAGTCGATCACGCTGCGGCCGGACCCGTCGCTGCGTGGCGTGCTGGACCCGCTGCGCGTCGCGCCGCCACATCTTCGTCAGGACGCGGCGGTCTCATACCTGCGCGACCTACTGCCGGGCCGAGCCGAGCCGGCGTGGGAGACCGCGGTCGTCGCGGCGGTCGACCGCGTCGTCGCTCGCAGTCGCGAGCCGACGTGCCTCGAGGTCGTCCGGGCGCTGCTCGACGGAGGCGGCGTCGACGAGCAGGTCGGCAGGACGCTCGAGGTCTATGCGCGGTCGGGGCTCACGCAGCTCGGCTTCGCCGATCCAGACGTGAGACCGCCGGCCGTCGGTGATCGCCAGGTGACATATCTGCCGATCCGCGATCTGCCGGGCCCCGAGCCGGGGACCCCGCGTGCGGAGTACTCGCAGTCGGAGCGCATCGGCGACCAGCTCGTGCGCTTGATCGCGATGTTCGCGATGCATCTGATGAGCAGCGAGCGCGGACGCCTGAAGCTGTTCTCGTTCGACGAGGGCTGGCGGCTGCTCGGCGATCCGGCCGGGCGTGGCCTGCTCGCGGGCTTGCAGCGGATGGGGCGCTCGGAGCTGGCCGTTCCGATCATCAGCACGCAGCTCGTCACCGACACGCTGATGGGCGAGCGCGAGTCGCTCGAGAACCTGATCGGCGCGACGTTCGTGTTCGGCATGCGCTCGGACGCGGAGGCAGCGAGGGCGCTCGCCTTGCTCGGCCTCGACCCGGACGATCGTCGGATGCGCCAGGCGCTACTCGAACTGGATGCCGGCCGCTGCCTGTTTCGCGATCACCACGGTCGTATCGAGGCGATTCAAGTCGACGTCGTCGTGCCGTCGTTGATGCGTGCCTTCTCGACGACGCCGGCGCCGGCGTGAGCGCGCTGCGAGCGCGCGCATCGCGGCTGGGGGTGCTGCTGCTCCTCGCCGGTGCGCTTCTGCCGCCGCTCGCACGAGCGGCGCAGAGGCGCCCCACGTCCCCAGCGCCGGCGGTCGAGACGCGGGTCGCGGCGGACGGCGGCACGCCTGCCGTGCCCGCGCCGCGCCGCGCTGACTCGGTCGCTCCCGCTCGTCCGCCGGCGGCGGGGCCGCGCTCTCAGGCGGGGCCGGCGCTGACGCAGGGCGCCGGCTCGAGCGGCGGCGACGAAGCGGCGGCGAGCGCCGAAGCGACGGTCGGGGAAGCGGACCCGCTCGTGAGCAACGGGCTCGGAAGTCCTTCGTGTCGTGGCGGGTTCGGCGCGGGTGAACTGCCGAGCGGGGTGCGCGGGAACTGCGAAACGTCGGGGTTCGCCGCCGCAGCGGCGCCGACGGGGAACTTCGGCGTCGACGTGCACATCGACACGGGCGTCCTTGGTCTCAGCTCGGGCGGCCTGCTCGCAAGCGTTCAGGACCTCTGCGTGACGCCGCTGTGGATGGCGCTCGTGTGGGCGGTCCACGCGCTCGTCGTGATGCTCGAGTGGTGCTTCACGATCGATCTGCTCGACAGCGCATCGGTGCAGCTCGGCGTCGCGCGCGGGTTGCGCCAGGCGCAGGCGGCCTTCACGGTCCCGTGGCTGGCGACGGTTCTCGCCGTCGGTGCAGTCGTCCTCGCATACGACGGGCTCGTGCGCCGTCAGGTCGCCGAGTCGCTCGGCCGCGCGCTGCTGGCGCTGGCGATGACCGCGGGTGGCCTTTGGCTGATGATCGATCCGGCCGGCACGATCGGAGCGCTCGGCGGATGGGCGAACCAGGCGAGCCTCGGTACGCTCGCGGTCAGCGCGCGCGGCACGCCGGCGCAGCCCGGAGCGACGCTGGACGGCGCGATGCGGACGGTCTTTGCGGCCGTCGTCGAAGGGCCGTGGTGCTATCTCGAGTTCGGCAACGTCGGCTGGTGCCGCGATCCGCGTCGCCTTGACCCGCGTCTGCGCAGCGCGGCGCTCGCGCTCGCGACCGAAGAGTCGACGCAGATCGACTGCGGCGCGTCGGCGCCGGCGGCGGGATGTGCGCCGCACGAAAGTGTCGACGCCAGAGCGCTCGCGCACAGCGCGCGGCTGCTGCGTGCGGCGCGGACGAACGGAGCGATCTTCCTCGCGCTGCCTGCGAACGGCGCCGGGCGCAACTCGATCAACGATTCGCGTTCGCTGCTGCGCGCGATCTGTCAGAGCGAAGACGCGACGCGATGCCGCGGTCCGAGCGCTAGCGAGGCCGAGTTCCGAACGAATCACGGGACCTGGCCGAGGGTCGGCGGACTGCTGCTGATCGTGGCCGGCGCGGTCGGGATGCTGCTGCTGCTCGGCTTTCTCGCTATGCGGCTGTTGACCGCCGCGCTGTTCAGCCTGCTGTATCTCCTGATGGCGCCGCTCGTGTCGCTCGCGCCGGCACTCGGCGAGAGCGGGCGCACGCTGTTTCGGAAGTGGGGGATGCGGCTCGTGGCGGCGGTCGCGTCGAAGCTGCTGTTCTCGTTCGTGCTCGGCGCGATCCTCGCGGTTCTCGGAATCCTCGCCGATCTCGAAGCGCTCGGCTGGTGGACGCAGTGGCTGTTGATGTCGGCGTTCTGGTGGGCCGCGTTCATGCACCGCGATCAGGCCCTCCAGCTCGCGAGCGGTCGCAGCGATCGGCAGCAGGCCGGGCCTCGGCGGCGCACCATCGTGCGCCAGCTTGGGGCCTACGGGCCGCGTCGGCGGATTGCCGAGCGCGTTCAGACGGCGAGGGAGCGACGTCGGCGTCACGCAGCCGATGACAGCGCAGCCACTGCGCGGCGCGAAGGGTCGGCGCGCGAGAGGGTCGAGTCGGGGAGGTCGAGGAGACCGGCCGAAGCGCCGGGCGCGTTTCCCGAGCCGCAGGCGAGACGCGTCATCGACGCGGAAGAGCGAGACGCTGGCGTCCGACGCGCCGCGATCGCCACGGGCGAAACGCGCGTCGCGACGCTCGGGGGCCGTCTCACGCGCATCAGACACGAGGCGGCGGTCGCGTCGAAGTCCGGAGATCGTCGCCGCGCGCTGCGACTGACCTCGCGCGGCGAGCGGGTCGAAGCCGAGGCGCGCGAGGCGCGCGCCGAGCTCGACCGGGCGCGAGGCCCGAAGGCGGACGATCGGGGAGGCTCTCCCTCGCAAGGTCGCTCCGGACTCGAGCACGAGCGCGCGCGGTTCCTCGATGCGCAGTCGAAGTTGCCGGCGGCCGTCGATGCTCATCGAGCGCGCGCTGCGATCCGGCGCGACTACGTCGCGCTTGCGGGGCTCGTCGGCCAAGGTGCGCGCGAATACGAGCGGCTTGCGCCGCGCGAGCAGCGCGCCGCGCGTCTGACGATCGACCGCGAGCTGGCGATCCGTCGCGAGCGCCTGCTCACGGGCGAAGGTGTCGATCGCTCGAGATCGAGCCTGCGGGCTCAGTCACCGTCCGAGGAGACATCCGGCCGTGAAGTGGCGCGTCTCGCGGAGCCGGCACGGGGGCGGGACGGGCGACCGGTTCCGTGGCGTGCGCCGGAGTCGCGGCGTCCGGAGTCGAACGGCGCGTCGGAGTCGACCGTGATGCAGGACGCGCGCGCAGTCGCCGAACGGCGCAAACGCCAGCTGGGCATCGGGCAGCCGTGATCGCCGACTCGCTGCGCGCGGGCCGGCGTTCGCGCGGCGCCGGCGCGGCACTCGCGGCGCCGGTCGCGATGATCGCGCTGCTCTGGGTTGCGATCGCGCTCGTCGTCGCGACGGCGATGGGCGGCGCCGAGCTGGCGACGAGCTCCGGCAGCGGCGCCGAATCGTCCGCTCCGGCGCCTTCGTCGCTCGCGTTGCGCGAAATCCCGCCTCGCTATCTGCAGCTGTACGAGCAGGCGGCGACCCGCTACGGACTCGACTGGGCAGTGCTCGCCGGCATCGGCAAGGTCGAGTGCGACCACGGCCGCGACTCCGACCCGTCGTGCACACGCGAGGGCGCGGTCAACACGGCAGGGGCCGGCGGGCCGATGCAGTTCATCGCGTCGACCTGGGCGCGCTACGGCGTCGACGGCGACGGGGACGGCAAGGTCGACCGCTGGGACGCGGCCGACGCGATCTTCGCGGCCGCCAACTACCTGGCGAGCAGCGGCGCGCCACGCAACTACGGCGGGGCGATCTTCGCCTACAACCACGCCGGCTGGTACGTGTCCGAGGTCGAGGCGTGGGCGGCGCGCTATCGAGGTTCGGCCGAGCAGGCGTCGGACGCTGGCGCGCAAGCGCCCGACTCGGTGCCACTTGCGGTTGCCGCTGAAGAGGGGTCGACATCGGATCTCGCTTTCCAATCCGAGACGTCGACGCCGGTCCGCTTCGTCGCGGGCGAACGCGCGATGCTCGACCCGAGCGATGGGCACGTCGCGCTCGTTCCGGTGGCTGTGCCGAGCGTCGTCGCCGCGATGATCGTTGCGGGCAACGAGCTCCAGGATCTCCCCTATGGCCCCGCTGGTCACCCGGATCCGCGTGACGCACCAGAAGAGGACTGCTCGAGCACCGTGAACTACGTGCTCTATAGGTCAGCGGTCAGACCGATTGCCGAAATTGTACGCGAGAACCCGCTGGCGCAGGACTACGTGCGATGGGGTGCGCCGGGCCCGGGCCGCTGGGTGACGATCTACGCGACGACGAGCCCGACGAACCACGTTTTCATGACGATCGCGGGCATTCGCCTCGACACGAGCCACGACGGCACGGACGTCGGCCCGAACCGCGACGAAGACGGCCCGCGCTGGCGCATCCTCGACCGCATCCCGACGTGGGCGCATTGGGCGGTGCGCCATCCGCCGGGTTTGTGAAGGCGTGCCTCGCGCGGGTAAGGTGCGCCCATGCCGACGCGCAATGTCGACTACCTGCTGATCGGCGGCGGCCTCGCGTCGGCGAACTGCGCGCGCTGGCTGCGCGAGGAAGGCGCCGACGGCTCGATCTTGCTCGTCGGACGCGAGCCTGACCCGCCGTACAACCGGCCGGAGTGCACGAAGGGCTACCTGCGCGGCGAGGAGGAGCGCGCGGAGACGTTCTTCAGGCCGAACGAGTGGTGGCCGGAGCAGGACGTCGAGCTGCTGCTGCGCACGAGCGTGACGGCGCTCGACCTCGACACGCGCACGGCGAAGCTGTCGAACAAAGAGGAGGTCGGGTTTCGCGAGGCGCTGCTCGCGACGGGTGCGAACGTGCGCCGGCTGAACGTCGAGGGATGCCATCTCGAGCAGATCCACTACCTGCGCACGCTCGGCAACGCCGACGCGATCCGCGAGGCGACGAAGGACGCCGAGCACGTCGTGCTGATCGGCGGCTCCTACATCGGCTGCGAGGTCGCCGCCTCGCTCGCGAAGCTCGGCAAACGCGCGACGATCGTGATGCAGGAGCGTGCGACGCTCGAACGCGGCTTCGGCGCGAGCGCCGGGCGCTTCTTCGGAGAGCTGCTCGAATCGCACGGGGTGACGATCCACGGTGAGGACGAGCTCGAGCGCTTCGAAGGAGACGGGCGCGTCGAGCGCGTGATCACGCGAGGCGGGTTCGAGCTGGCGGCCGACGCGGTCGTGATCGGCGCGGGCGTCACGCCCGACGTCCAGCTCGCGCAGCGCGCGGGACTCGAGATCGGCGAGCGCGGTGGCGTGCGCTGCAGCTCGCGCCTGTGGAGCTCGACGCCGGGCGTGTTCGCGGCGGGCGACATCTGCGAATACGAGTCGCCAGTGCATGGCGGCGCGCACGTGCGGATCGAGCACTGGGACGTCGCTTTCAACCACGGCAAGACGGTCGCGCTGAACATGCTCGGCAAGGACGTGCCGCACACGGTCGTGCCGTACTTCTACTCGGTCTTCGCCGACTGGGGCGAACTCGAGTACGTCGGGCCGGCGTACAAGTGGGACGAGGAGATCGTGCGTGGATCGTTCGCCGACGGCAAGTTCACGGTCTGGTACCTCGACGCCGGCGCGGTCAAGGCCGCGCTGACGTGGGGACGCTCGGACGATCTCGACGCGGCGCGCCGCCTGATCGTCGACGGCTCGCCGCTCGACGAGTCCGCGCGCGCGGCGCTCGCCGACGGCGACGCAGACCTGGACGCACTCGGCCGATAGTCGACAGGAGAGTGCAATGGTCGTCGGGGCGGTGACGCAGTTCACTCGCGAAGCTCAGCACCTGCTGCGCGCGCCGGGGCACTTCAACTGGTCGACCGTCACGCTGCTTGCGCTCGTCGTCTACGTCTACGCGGTCGAGGTCGAGCGCGCGAACTGGAGTGCGATCCTCGCCGGGCTCGCCTTCTGGCTGATGGACTGGTTCAACGAGATCGCGAACGCGCTCGTGCTGCACTTCGACGGCCACGCCGCGCTGTGGACCGTTACGGGAACGAGCAGCTTCGTGATCCTGATCGGGCTGACCGTCGAGATCTCCCTCTTCTTCGCGATCAACGGCGTGATCTTCGCCAAGCTCCTGCCGCGCGACCGCGCGGCGCGGATCCTCGGGCTGCCGAATCGCTGGGCGCTCGCGCTCGGACTGTCGCTCGTGTCGGTCGGAGTCGAGCTGCTGCTGCACGCCGACGGCGTCTTTCACTGGTACTACTGGTGGTGGAACGTCGCGAGCTTCCCCGTCATTGTCGTGCTCGGCTACCTCACGTTCTACGTCGTCGCGTTCGTCGTCTACGACGCTCCGCGCCGCGCGCGACAGCTGCAGATCGTCGGCTCGCTCGCCGTGCTCGATCTCACGGCGGGCCTCGTGTTCGGGCCGCTGCTCGGCTGGATCTGACGCTAGCCGGCCTGCTCGCGCCCGGCGAACCCGGTCGGCGGTCGGTTAAGCTCGTGCGAGGAGATCACGCGGTCGATCAGCCCGTACTCGCGCGCTTGCTCGGCCGTGAAGTAGCGGTCGCGGTCCATGTCGTCGTGCACGCGCTCGACCGGCTGGCCGGTGTGCTGCGCGTAGATCTCGTCGATGTGGCGGCGCAGCTCGAGCGTCTCCTGCGCGTGGATCTCGATGTCGGCCGCCTGCCCTTCGAAGCCGCCGCGAGGGCTGGTGGATCAGGATGCGGCTGTTCGGCAGCGCCATGCGCTTGCCCGGCGCGCCGCCGGCGAGCAGCAGCGAGCCCATGCTCATCGCGACGCCGAAGCAGATCGTGCGCACGTCGGGCTTGACGAACTGCATCGTGTCGTAGATCGCAAGGCCCGAGTAGACGACGCCGCCCGGCGAGTTGACGTACAGCGAGATGTCCTTCTCCGGGTCCTCGCCATCGAGATGAAGTAGCTGCGCGACGACGAGGTTCGCGACCTGGTCGTCGACCGGCGTGCCGATGAAGACGATTCGCTCGTTCAGCAGGCGGCTGTAGATGTCGAACGAGCGCTCGCCGCGCGCGCTCTGCTCGACGACCATCGGAACCAGTGGCATCTTGGCTATCCTTTCGACAACTTGACGGTTGTCACAACACCATAGCAACCAATTGGTTGTCAAAGGAGGTCGCGAGCGATGTCAGCGCGCAGAGAGGTCGAGATCGAAGCGTCGCCCGAGGAGGTCTGGCGAGGCGCTCGCGACCGACGAGGGGCGCGAGATCTGGCTCGACGAGCCGCGATCGCGAGGTCTATGTCGAGGTCGCTCGAGGAGCCGAGCCGGCTCGTCTGGTGGTGGCGCGGCGACGAGCACGAGCCGGCGACGCGCGTCGAGTTCGTGATCGCGTCGTCGCCCGGCGGCGCGCGCGTGATCGTCACCGAGAGCGAGCCCGCCTTCCCGATCTCGATGCTCGCGCGCGGCCTCGCGCCGGTGGCGCTTGAGTGACTCGCGCGGCCACGCCGGCCTCGACAGCGGCGCCGACGGCGCGAGGGCCGGCCTGGGCGACGAGCTCGGCGCGGTCTTCGCCGCACTCGCCGACCCGACGCGCCGCGCGATGATCGACACACTGCTGCGCGACGGCGAGACGAGCGTGCCACGGCTGACCGCCGAGCTGCCGATCACGCGACAGGCGGTCGCGAAGCATCTCGCGACGCTCGACCACGCCGGCCTCGTCGAGCGCGCCGGCGCGAGCGGGCGCGAGGTGCGCTACCGCCTGCGCGACGGCGCGCTCGAGTCGGCCAACGCCTGGCTCGCGCACGCCGAGAGCGCATGGGAGCGGCGCCTTTCGCGTCTGAAGGACGCCGTCGAGCGCGCCGGCTGAGAGGGAGTAGGATTCGGCCGTTCAACGGTCGGTGGTCAAGGGAAGCCGGTGAGAATCCGGCGCGGACCCGCCACTGTGACCGGGGATGCCCACCGCGGCGCGCTGACGGCGCGCAGCCACCGCTCCGCCACGCGGCGGGCCGGGAAGGCGCGGAGGGGTAGGCCCGGGAGCCAGGAGACCTGCCTCCGACCGAAAGCCCACAAGCCCTCGTGGAAAGGGGTTGGCTCCATGCATCTCGTCCCATCGCATCTCCGAAGGCTCTGCTTCGTCGCTGCCTGCGTCTCGCTGTCTCTCGTCTCGCTCGCGCATCGCCGCCGCGCCGGCGACCGTCACCGTACGCGTGGAGGGCGCAAGCGCAGACGCTGCTTCCCGAAACGACCGTGACGACGAACGGCGTCGCCGTCGAGAAGGACGGCAATCCCGAACACACGTGCAGCGGCACGAGCGCCGCCGGCGCGCTGCAGCAGGCGACGTCGGGGAGCTGGGACGGCGAATGGTTCAACGGCATCGGCTACACCGTCGAAACGATCTTTGGCGAGACGCACGCGTTCGAACCCGGCGTACCGGCCAACTACTTCTGGGCGTACTGGCTCGACGAGAAGGCCGCGACGGCCGGCATCTGCGAAGGCGAAGTGAGCACCGGCGACAGCATCCTCTTCTTCCCCGAATGCTTCAGCGAATCGGGCGCGCTGCCCGTCGGCGCCGAACCCGCTCGCGCTGTCGGCGCCGACCGTCGCCGAACGTGGCTCGCCAATCACCGTCTCGGTCGTTTCCTACGCGAACGCGACCGGCGCCGCGTCGCCGGCCGCCGGCGCCACCGTCGCTGGCGGCGGCACGAGCGCGACGACCGACGCGAGCGGGCACGCGACGCTGTCGCTCGCGCAGACGGGCAACGTCGTGCTGCAGGCGAGCGCGACCGGATCGGTGCGCGACGAGGCGAGCGTCTGCGTCCACAACGGCAACGACGGAACGTGCGGCACGCAGGCGCAGTCCGGCGCGAGCACGACGGCGAGCTCAACCGTCGTCGTCACGGCACCGTACAAAGGCCCGTACGCGATCGTCGCGAAGGCCGGCGGCGTGCTCGACGGCCGCGTCTACCCGCGCGCGAAGGCGCCGCGGGTGCTCAGCGGAACCGTCGCGGCGCATTCGCCGATCGCGTCGGTGAGCCTGCGCTTGCGGCGCAGCTACCGCGGCCGCTGCTACGTCCTACAACGGCGCCAGCGAGCGCTTCGTGCGCGGGCGCTGCGGCGAGCGGCAGCGTTCTTCACGGTCTGGAAAACATCGAGCTTCTCCTACCTGCTGCCCGGCTCGCTGCCGCCCGGTCGCTACGTGCTCGACATCGAGGCGACCGACGACGCGGGCAACCGCACGACGCTCGCGAGGGCAGCTCGAGGATCGTCTTCTATGTCCGGTAGGCGAGCGCAGCGCGCGCGGTCCGCGCTCGTCGGCTCGGCGCTGGCGGGCTCGGTCCCGCCGGCGCCGGCTGCTCGCCGGCTGCGGCCTCGGCGCGGGCCGGCGCCGACGCGCCGTCGCGCTGACCGTCACGCGCGACTTCGGCGCCGAGCGTCGTCGCGCTCCTCCGGAGCGCCGCAGGTGCACGGCCAGGAGACGGTGATGAGCCTGCTGATGCGCAACGCGCACGGTCAGCCACGCGCTACGGCGGCGGCTTCGTGCAGAGCATCGACGGGCTCTCCGGCGGGCAGGAAGCGCGGGCAGCCGGTCGACTGGTTCTACTACGTCAACGGCGTCGAGGCGCCGAAGGGCGCCGCGGCGACGAACGTGCATCCGGGCGATCACATCTGGTGGGACCGCCACGACTGGAGCCAGACCGACGACGTGCCCGCCGTCGTCGGCTCGTTCCCCGAGCCGTTCCTGAACGGCATCGAAGGCAAGCGGCTGCCGGTGCGCGTCGAATGCGCGACCGTCGGCCGGCCACGCGTGCCGGACCGTCACCGCGCGCCTGCGCGCGCGTCGGCGTGCCGGCGGCGATCGCGGCGCTCGGCAGCGGCGGCGGCGCGCTCGAGACGCTGCGCGTCGCGGTCGGCGCCGTGGACGCGCGCTCGCAGGGCGACCCGGGCGTGCAGGCGATCGAGCGCGGTCCGCGCGCGAGCGGCGTCTACGCGCGCTTCTCCGCCGGACGGCAGCACGCTCACGCTGCTCGACGCAGGACGGGCGCGCGACGCGCAGCGCTCGGCGCCGGCGCGGGCCTGATCGCGGCGCACGCGCAGCGGCGAAGAAGCGCCCGTGTGGGTCGTGACGGGCACCGACGCGCGCGGCGTCGACGCGCGCCGCACGGCGCCTTCGATGCGGAGACGCGCTCGCGCATCGCTTCGCCGTCGCGCTGACCTCGGCGCGAGCGGCGCGCTCGCGCTGCCGCGCGCCGGGGCCATGAGCCGGTGATGCGGCGATCGCGCCTCTTCTACCGGCGCCTCGCGAGCCCGCTGCACGCCGCGCGCGCGGGCGTCGGCGCGCGCGTGGGCGCTGTCGCTGATCGGCGCCGCGCTGATCCTCTTTCACCCGCTCGTGCTGCTCGCGCTGCTCGCTCGCCGTGCTCGGCGCCGGCGCCGGCGCCGGCGTCGGGCGCGCAGCTGGCGCGCTCGCTGCGCACGGCGGCGATCGTCGCGCGTGCCGATCGTGCTCGTCAACGTGCTCGTCTCGCGCGAGGGCCTGACGGTGTTCGCGCGCCTCGGCGACCTCGGCCCGTTCGGGCAGGGCGACCTGACGGTCGAGGCGCTCGTGTACGGCGCGGTGATCGCGCTGAAGGTGACGCTCGCTGATCCTCGTCACGACGCTCGCGAGCCTCGCGATCGACCCCGACGAGCTGCTGCGCGGTCTTCCGCCGGCTGTCGTTCCGCTCGGCGCTGACCGCGTCGCTCGCGACGCGCATGATGCCGCGTGCTCGCCGCCGACGCCCAGCGCCTCGCCGAGGCGCAGCGCACGCGCCCGAGCGGCGCCGCGCGCGGCGCCGCGCGCGCGCGTGGCGCTGCTCGGCGCCGTCGTCGGCGGCTCGCTCGACCGCGCGATGGACGTGGCGGCGACGCTCGAGGTGCGCGGCTTCGCCGGCGCCCGGCGGCGCGCCGCGCCGGCGGCTGCGCCGTCCGTTCTCGCGCCACGACCTCGCGTTCGCCGCCTCCGCCGCGGCGATGCTCGCGCTCGCGCTCGCCGGCCGCGCTCGCCGGCGTCGCGTCGTTCAGCGCCTACCCGCGCGTCCACATGCCGCATCGAGCTCGGCACGCTCGCGCTGTGCGCGGCGCTCGTCGCCGCCGCGCTGCTGCCGTTCTGCGACCGCCGGGGGATCGAGCCATGAGCGCCCCGCTGCTGTCGCTTCGAGCGGGTCACCTACCGCTACCCGGGCGCTCGAGCGCCCGGCGCTGCGACGACGTCAGCTTCGAGATCGCAGCCGGGCGAGTTCTGCCTGCTCGCCGGGCCTCTCCGGGCAGCGGCAAGTCGACGCTCCTGCGCGCCGCCTGCGGCCTCGTGCCGCACTTCCACGGCGGCCGCTTCGCCGGGCGCGTCACGCTCGCCGGGCTCGACACGCGCGAGCACGGGCCCGCGCGGCTGGGCGCGTTCGTCGGCGTGCTCTTCCAGGACCCCGAGACGCAGCTCGTGATGAGCTCCGTGCGCGCCGAGCTCGCGCTCGCGCTCGAGAGCCGCGGCGCACGGCGCGGCGGCGGTCGCGCGCGGGGTCGAGGAGGTGGCGCTCGCGCTCGGCATCGACGCAGCTGCTCGACCGCTCGACGCACGAGCTCTCCGGCGGCGAGAAGCAGCGCGTCGCGCTCGGCGCCGCGCTCGCGGGCAGGCCCGCGGATGGTGCTGCTCGACGAGCCCACCTCCCAGCTCGACCCGGTCGCCGGCGACGAGCTGATCGGGCTGCTGCGCCGGCTCAACCAGGAGTGGGAGACGACGATCCTGCTCGCCGAGCACCGGCTCGAGCGCTGCCTGCGCGGCCGCCGACCGCGTGATCGCGCTCGACGCGCGGCGCGCTCGCCTGCGACGGCGATCCGGCGTCGTTCCTGCGCTGGGCCGGCGAGCAGCGCGCCCGCGCTGCAGACGCCCGGCGCGAAGCTGTTCGCGCTCGCCGGCCTGCAGCCGCCGCCGGTGGGCGTGCAGGCAGGCGCGCGCGACGCTGCGCGCGCACGGCCTGCTGCCCGAGGACCAGGACGTCGGCCGACGCCGCGAGCGCGGCCGCCGCGCCCGTACGCAGCCGCGGCGTCGCGCCGCCTGCGCCGCGCGCGCACGGCGCGCCGCCGCGCTCGAGCTGCGCGGCGTCTGGCACGAGCTGCGCGACGGGCCGGCGATCCTGCGCGGGGTCGACGCTGCGACTCGCAGCCCGGCGAGAGCGTCGCGCTGATGGGCCGCAACGGCGCCGGCAAGTCGACGCTGCTGCGCCACGCCGCCGGCCTGCTCGAGCCCACGCGCGGGCGCGTGCAGCGCGCCGGGCAGGGTGGCGCTGCTGCTGCAGAACCCGGGCGACTACTTCATCCACGAGCGCGTCGGCGAGGAGGCCTCGGCCGAGGCGCTCGCCGCGGTCGGGCTCAGCGCGCTGGCCGAGCGCAACCCCCGCGACCTCTCCGGCGGCGAGCGCCAGCGCCTGGCGCTCGCGATCGTCACCGGCGGCCCCGGAGCGCGGCAGCCCGCGCGTGCTCGCGCTCGACGAGCCCACGCGCGGCATGGACCGCGAAGCGAAGGCCGAGCTGGCCGCCGAGCTGCGCCGCCGCGCGGGCCGACGGGGCAGGCGGTGATCGTGGCGACGCACGACCCCGAGTTCGCCGCCGCCTGCGCGCGTCGCGCGGTCCTGCTCGCCGACGGGCGCGTGATCGCCGACGGCCCGCTCGCCGAGCTGCTCGCCGGCGGCTGGTACTTCGCCACCGAGACCGCCCGCATCCTCGGCGGCGCCGGCGGCGCGCTGCTGCCCGAGCGAGGGCGCCGAGCTGCTGCTGCGCGCGCGCCGAGCTGCGCCCGACGCGCTCCGCGGAGGTCGTCCTGTGAGCTGGCCGCTGGCCTCGTTCGCGATCGTCGCCGTCGTGCTCGCGCTCGGCTGGCTCGCCTACGAGCGCAGGCGCCCCTCGGCGCGGATGGTCGCGGTCGTCGCCACGCTCGCGGCGGTCGCGGCGCTCGGCCGCGACGCGTTCGTGGCGCTGCCCGACGTCAAGCCGATCACCGCGATGACGCTCGTCGTGGGCTACGCGCTCGGGCCGCTGCCCGGCTTCACGGTCGGCGCGCTCGGGATGCTCGCCTCGAACATCGTGCTCGGCCAGGGCCCCTACACGCCCTGGCAGATGGCCGCGTGGGGGCTGGTGGGTCTCGCCGGCGCCGCGCTCGGCGCTGCTCAGCCGGCCGGCGCCTCGGGCGCGTGCAGCTCGCGCTCGCCTGCGCGCTGCGCGGCGCTCGCCGCCAAGGAGGTCATGAACGTCTACACGTGGACGCTCGGCGCGAGCCACACGCCGGCCGCGTTGCTCGCGCATCGCCGGCGACGGCGCTGCCGTTCGACGTCACCGACATGGTCGCGAGCTTCCTGTTCGGTCTCGCCTTCGGCCCCGAGCTCGCGCGCCTGCTCGCGCGCATGCGCGCGCGCATGGACGTGAGCTGGGAGCGCGACGACCGGCCTCGCCACGCCGCGAGCGCCGCCCGCCAGCCGGCGGCCGGCGCGCTGCGCTCGCTCGGCGCCGCCGCCGTCGCTCGCGGCCGTGCTGCGCGCCGGGCCTCGCTGCTCGCGCGGCGCGCGCGGCGCCGCCGCGGCGCGTCGCTCGCGCGCGAGCTCGTCCTACCTGGCGCACGCCCAGAACGCCGACGGCGGCTTCGGCGCGGCGCGCGGGCAGCCGCAGCAGCGAGCTGTACACGGCTGGGCGGCGATGGGCCTCGCCGCCGCCGGGCGCGACCCGGCAGGCGTGCGCCGCGGCGGCCACTCGGTGCTCGACGCGCTGCGCGGCGAAGCCTCGACGCTCGAAGGGCTCGGCGACGCCGAGCGCACGATCCTCGCGCTGCGCGCCTGCGGCGCCTCGGCCTACTCGTTCGCCGGGCGCAACCTCGTCGCCGAAGTGCTCGCACGCGCGCGACGCGCGACGAGCTCCTTCGACGACCAGGTCAACCTGACCGCGTTCGCGATCTTCGCGCTGCGCGCGCGTCGGGCACTCGCCGAGCGTTCGCGGCGATCCGCGAAGCGGCCGGCTGGATCGAGCGCCAGCAGAACAGCGACGGCGGCTTCGGCTTCGGCGCCGCGGCGGCTCGCCGCAGCGACGTCGACGACACCGGCCGCCGCGCTGCAGGCGCTCGCTCGACGCCGGCGCCCGCGACCGCGCGCCGTCGCTCGCGCGCCGCGGTCGGCTACCTCGTCGCGCGCGCAGAACCTCGACGGCGGCTTCCCGCAGCAGCTCGGGCGGCGAATCCAACGCCCAGTCGACCGCGTGGGCGGTGCAGGGGCTGATCGCGGCCGGGCGCGAACGTCCGAGCTCCGTCCGCCGCCGCGGCAGCCGCTCGCCGCTCGGCTACCTGGAAAGCCTCATGGCGCCCGACGGCAGCGTCCGCTACTCGCGCACGAGCGCGCAGACGCCCGTGTGGGTGACCGCCCAGGCGCTGATCGCGCTCGCCGGCAAGACGTTCCCGGTCGGCTGAGCGCCGCGTTCAGCGCCGCTTCAGCGCCGCTTCATACCCTGTTGCGATGTCCGGACACGCATACACGGCGCAGGCCTGCCCCGCACCCGCGCCCAGGCGCGCCCGCGGCGCCCCGGCGCGCTCGCCCGCGCTGTCGCTTGCCGCGCTGTGCCTGGTCGGCGCTCGCGCTGACGTGGGTCGTCGCCGAGCTCGTGCCACGCCGTCCAGGTCCGCGACACCGCGGCGCTGCGCGACTTCACGCGGCTCAACGGCCAGCACGTCGGCGCCGTCTGCAAGACGCTGCTCGGGCTGCTCGAACCCGCTGCTCTTCACGCTCTGGGGCCTCGCGCTCGTGCTGTTCGCGATCGCGCGCGGGCGACCGCGCGTCGCGCTCGCAGTCGCGGCGTGCTGGCGCTCGCGCCGCTCAGCGCCGAGGTGCTCAAGCCGCTGCTCGCGCATCCGCACGTGCAGATCGGCTTCACGCACATCGGCGCCGCCTCCTGGCCGAGCGGGCACTCGACCGCCGCGACTCGCGCTCGCGCTGTGCGCCGTGCTCGTCGCCCCGCGCCGCCTGCGCCCGGCGGTCGCTGCTCGCTCGGCGCTCGCGTTCACGGTCGCCGTCGGCTGCTCGCTGCTGATCCTCGCCTGGCACATGCCGAGCGACGTCTCGGCGGCTACCTGGTGGCCGCGCTGTGGATGCCGCTCGCGGTCGCCGGGCTGCGTGCCGCCGAGCGGCGCTGGCCCTCGCGCCGCGGGGCGAGCGAGCCGGGGACGAGCCGGGCGGCGTCGGAGACGCTCGCGTCGGCGTCAGCGCCGGTTAGGAGCCCGACCCGTGCTCGGCCGCGCCGTGCGCGCCGGGCTCCCACAGCGGCTCCGGCCCTCGCCGGGAGCCGGCCTCGTCGTTGACCGCGCGGCTGAGGATGAACAGCAGGTCCGACAGCCGGTTCAGGTAGCGCACGACCTCCGGGTTGCCGTCCTCGCCGACGGCGATCGCGCGGCGCTCGGCGCGCCGGCAGACGGTGCGGCAGACGTGCAGGTGCGCCGCCGCCGGCGTGCCGCCGGGGATCACGAACGAGCGCAGCGGCGCGAGCGTGGCGTTGACCTCGTCGCACGCCTGCTCGAGCCACTCGGTGTACTCCGGGCCGATGCGCAGCCGCTGCGCGCTGGCCGTCGCCCGCGACCGGCCTCGGCGGCGGCGCTGCGGGACGCGAAGGTCGGCGCCGACGTCGAGCAGGTCGTTCTGCACGCGCCGCAGCCACTCCGCGAAGCGCGCCGGCAGGCCCGGCTGGGAGCAGCGCGACGCCGATCGTCGCGTTCAGCTCGTCGACCGTCCCGTAGGCCTCGACGCGCGGGTGCGAGCTTGGAGACGCGGCTCATGTCGCCGAGATGCGTCTCGCCGCCGTCGCCGAGCTTGCGTGTAGATGCGGGTGAGGTTGACGGTCATCGCCGCGTTCGAGTCTGTGCAGACCTCGCGACCGCGGCGGCTCCACTTCGCGCGCGATCGGATACGTTCCCGCCCTGCTCATGCGGATCGGCGTTCCGAAGGAGACGGCGGCCGGCGAGCACCGCGTGGCGCTCGTGCCGGAGGTCGTGGCCAAGCTGAAGGCGAAGGGCCTCGAGGTCGTCGTGCAGAGCGGCGCGGGCGCCGACGCGCTGCTGCCCGACGCGGCCTTCGCGCGAGGCCGGCGCGCAGATCGCGGCCGACGCCGCACGAGGTCTGGGGCTCGCGACGTCGTCGTGACGATCGCGCCGCCCGACGCCCGAGGAGATCCGCGCGCTCGGCCCGGGCTCGATCCTGATCGGCTTCCTCGCGCCGCTGACGAGCCCCGCAGACGACGCGCGCGCTCGCCGACGGCGAGCGCGACCGCGTTCGCGATGGAGGCGATCCCGCGCATCTCGCGCGCCCAGTCGATGGACGCGCTCTCCTCGCAGAGCGAACGTCGCCGGCTACAAGGCCGCGCTGCTCGGCGCCGAGGAGATGGGCCGCTTCTACCCGATGCTGATGACCGCCGCCGGCACGATCCCGCCGGCGAAGGTGCTCGTGCTCGGCGTCGGCGTCGCCGGCCTGCAGGCGCTCGCGACCGCCAAGCGCCTCGGCGCGCGCACGACCGGCTACGACGTGCGCCCGGAGGTCGCCGAGCAGGTGCAGTCGCTCGGCGCCGCAGTGGCTCGACCTCGGCCTCGAGGCCAGCGGCGAGGGCGGCTACGCGCGCGAGCTGACCGAGGAGGAGCGCGCGCGCCAGCAGCAGGCGCTGACCGACGCGATCAAGGGCTTCGACGTCGTCATCACGACCGCGCTCGTGCCCGGGCGCCCGGCGCCGAAGCTCGTCACGGCGGAGGCCGTCGAAGGGATGAAGCCCGGCTCGGTGATCGTCGACCTCGCCGGCGAGACGGGCGGCAACTGCGAGCTGACCGAGCCCGGCGAGACCGTCGTGCGCCACGACGTCAAGATCGTCTCGCCGCTGAACCTGCCCGCGAGCATGGCCGAGCACTCCTCGCAGCTGTTCGCGCGCAACGTGCTCGCGCTGCTCGAGCTGCTCGTCGGCGAGGACGGCGCGCTGCAGCTGGACTTCGACGACGAGATCGTCGACGGCGCGTGCATCGTGCGCGACGGCGAGATCGTCAACGCCGGGCGCGAAGGCCGCGGTGGAGGCCGGCGGTCTCCGATGATCCTCGCGAGCACGCTCACCACCAACCTCGCGATCCTCGTGCTCGCCGGCTTCATCGGCTTCGTCGTGATCTCGAAGGTCCCGAACACGCTGCACACGCCGCTGATGTCCGGCACCAACGCGATCCACGGGATCGTGCTGCTCGGCGGGCTGCTGCTGCTCGGCCTCGCCGGCCTCGACGCCTTCAGCAAGGTCGCTGCTCGTGATCGCCGTCGCGTTCGGCACGATCAACATCGTCGGCGGCTTCCTCGTCACCGACCGCATGCTCGAGATGTTCAAGTCCAAGCCCGAAGGCGCCGGCGCGGAGGAGGCCGAGGGCAAGGACGGCCGCGAGCGGCGCACGAGGCGAGGGCGAGCGGGAGCGCGCCGTGACCGCTCGCCAGCGACGCTTCCTGCAGAGCGAAAGCTTCATCTACGTCCTCTACATCGTCGCCTTCGCGCTGTTCATCCAGGGGCTGCGCGGGCTCGCCGGCCCGACGACCGCGGTGCGCGGCAACCGCATCGCCGCGGTCGGCATGGCGATCGCGGTGATCGCCACGCTGCTCAACCCGCAGCGAGGGCAACTGGGGGCTGATCGCGCTCGGCGTCGCGCTCGGCACCGCCGTCGGCGTGCCGGCGGCGCGCAAGGTGAGGATGACCGCGATGCCGCAGATGGTGGCGCTGTTCAACGGCGTCGGCGGCGGCGCCGTGGCGCTGATCTCGTGGGTCGAGTTCCGCCACTACGGCTCGACCTACGGCTCGCACACGCGACAGTCGGCACGCTTCGGCGGCGGCATCATCCGCACGGCATCGTGTCACGTCGCCGGCGTGCCGACCTACGTCGCGATCTTCTCGCGTGTTCGCCGCGATCGTCGGCTCGATCTCCTTCTGGGGCTCGAACATCGCCTTCGGCAAGCTCCAGGAAATCATCCCCGGGCGGCCGATCACGCTCGGCGCCGCGCCAGCAGGTCGTCAACCTCGTGCTGCTCGTGCTCGCGCTCGCCGCCGGCGTCGACCTCGTCGCGGGCGCGCACTCCGAAGCTGCTGTTCATCGGCATGCTCGTCGTGCGCGGCGCTGCTCGGCAACGCCGTCGTGCTGCCGATCGGCGGCGCCGACATGCCCGTCGTGATCTCGCTGCTGAACGCCTTCACGGGCCTCTCGGCGGCGGCCACCGGCATGGCGCTCAACAACCCCGCGCTGATCGTCGCCGGCATGATCGTCGGCGCCTCGGGCTCGATCCTGACGAAGCTGATGGCCGACGCGATGAACCGCTCGATCCCGGCGATCGTCGCCGGCGGCTTCGGCGGCGGCGGCGCGGTGGCGGGCGCCGAGGGCGCCGGCGAGCACGCCGGCACGGTGCGCTCGATCGGCGCCGCCGACGCGGCGATCCAGCTCGCCTACGCGAGCCGCGTGGTGATCGTGCCCGGCTACGGCATGGCGGTCGCGCAGGCCCAGCACGCCGTGCGCGAGCTGGCCAAGGAGCTCGAGAAGCGCGGCGTCGAAGTCAACTACGCGATCCACCCGGTCGCGGGCCGCATGCCCGGGCACATGAACGTGCTGCTCGCCGAGGCCGACGTGCCCTACGACCAGCTCAAGGAGATGGACGAGGCCAACCCCGAGTTCCAGCGCACCGACGTCTCGCTCGTGATCGGCGCCAACGACGTCACCAACCCGGCGGCGAAGAACACGCCGTCCTCGCCGATCTACGGCATGCCGATCCTCGAAGTCGCCGACAGCCAAGTCGGTGATCGTGATCAAGCGCTCGATGAACCCCGGCTTCGCGGGCATCGAAAACGAGCTCTACTACGACCCGAAGACGGCGATGCTGTTCGGCGACGCCAAGTCGCGCGGTCGAGCGAAATCGTCGGCCGAGCTCGCGGAGGTCTAGGCTGGCGCCGGCTGCGGGCGCTCTGCGAGACTTGACGCCGTGATCGAGCGCAGCCAGGCGCTCGCGGCGCTGAGCGAGCGACGAGTTCGACGTGGTCGTCGTCGGCGGCGGCATCACCGGCGCCGGCGTCGCGCTCGACGCCGCCGCGCGCGGCTACAGCGTCGCGCTGATCGAGCGCGCCGACTACGCCTGCGGGCACCTCCAGCCGCTCGAGCAAGCTCGTCCACGGCGGCCTGCGCTACCTGCAGAACTTCGACCTCGGCCTCGTGCGCGAGGCGCTGCTCGAGCGCCAGCTGATGGTCCAGCTCGCGCCGCACCTGGTGCGCCCGCTGCCGCTCGTCGTGCCGGCCTTCGGCGGCGCGCGCCCGGATCGCCTCGACGGCGTGGGCCTGAACCTCTACGACGTGATGTCCGTCGAGCGCGCGGCGCGCGGCGCGCGCGTCGCGCGCGAGCGCGAGCGCGCGGCGAGCGGCGGAGCGAGTCCTGGAGCCCCGAGCGCCACCGCGTGATCTCCGGCGAGGAGGTGCTGGAGCTGCTGCCCGCGCTCGCCGCGCGCGAGCCGACCGGCGGCTACCTCTTCTACGACTGCCAGACCGACGACGTGCGGCTCGTGCTGACGGTGCTCGGCGAGGCCGAGCGCTTCGGCGCGGTCTGCGCGAACCGCGTCGACGTGACCGGCGCTGCTCGAGCACGACGGGCGCACGCAGCGGCGTGCGCGCGCGCGACGCTGCGAGAGCGGCGAGCGAGTTCGAGGTGCGCGCCGCGAACGTCGTCAACGCGACCGGCGTGTGGGCCGACGAGCTGCGCCCGGACGAGCTGCACGACGAGGCCGAACTGCCGCGGATCAGGCCCAGCCGCGGCACGCACATCATCGCTGCGCCACGAGGACCTGCCGCTCGTCGGCGGCGCGATCGTGCCCGCCGGCGGCGAGCGCACGATCTTCGCGCTGCCCTGGCTCGGGCGCACGCTGATCGGCACGACCGACAACGACTACGAGGGCCCGCTCGACCACGTCGGCCGTCCGACGAGGACGTCGACTACCTGCTCGACGCCGTCAACGAGTTCTTCGGCACGCGCGCTCGACGCCGGCGACGCTCGCGGGCGCGTTCGCCGGCGTGCGGCCGCTGATCTCGACCGGCGACCCCAAGAAGTCCGTCGACATCTCGCGCAAGGCCGAGCTGTACGAGACCTCGAGCGGGATGATCACGATCACCGGCGGCAAGCTCACCACGTGGCGGCGGATGGCGAAGATGACGGTCGACCGGCTCGTCGAACGCGAAGCGCGCGAGGCGCCCTGCCGCACGCACGAAATCCCGCTCGGCCAGGCGATCGACCGTCGAGGAGCTGCCGCGCGTCGAGGGCGTGCCCGAGGAGCTCCTACGCCGCGCTCGCCGCGCCGCTACGGCCACGCCGCCTACGACGTGCTCGCGCTCGCCGCCGAGCGCGGCGAGCTCGCGCAGCCGATCGTCGCGGGGCAGCCCGACCTGCTCGCCGAGGTCGCGCTCGCCGCGCGCCACGAGCAGGCGCGCAGCGTCGGCGACGTGCTGCTGCGCCGCACCCGCCTCGGGCTCCTCGCCGCGCGCGAGCTCACCGGCGCGCGGGCGGAGCGCCGCCGCGTCCGCCGTCGCGCGGGTCGCCGAGGTGCTCGCCGGCGAGCTCGGCTGGGACGACGCGCGCACGGCGCTCGAGCTCGAGCGCTTCGCCGCGGAGGCCGCGCCGAGGGGCATCGCGCCGCTCGTGAGCGGCCCGCCGCAGGCCGGCGTCATGCGGGCGCCGGTCACGCGCGCCGTCGCACAACCTGCGCGCGGGTGCGCGACGCGTGCTCGAGCTCGGGCGCGCGGCCGTGGCTGATGGGCATCGTCAACGCCTCGCCCGACTCCTTCAGCGACGGAGGCAGCCACGCGACGCTCGAGCAGCGCGTGCGCGCTCGCCGCGCGAGCTCTGCGCGGCCGGCGCGGACATCATCGACGTCGGCGGCGAGTCCGCGAGCACCGGCCGCCCCGCCGGTCGAGATCGAGCGAGGAGATCGAGCGCGTCGTGCCGCTGATCGAGCGCGTCGCCCGCGAGCTGGCGCGGTCGTCTCGGTCGACACCTACAAGCCGGCCGTCGCGCGCGCCGCGATCGCCGCCGGCGCGAGCGATCGTCAACGACGTCAGCGGGCTGCGCGACCCCGAGCTCGCCGCGCTCTGCGCCGCAGAGCGGCGCCGCGCTCGTCGTCATGCACACGCGCGCCGCTGCCGCGCGAACGCCTGCAGGACCCCGATCTCTACGACGACGTCGTCGAGCGAGGTGCTCGCGTTCCTGCGCGAGCGCATCGCGCGGGCGCTCGCGGCCGGCGTCGCGCGCGAGCAGCTGATCGTCGACCCCGGACCGGACTTCGCGAAGACGCCCGCGCAGACGATCGAGCTGCTCTCGCGGCTCGACCGCATGCACGAGCTCGGGCTGCCGCTGCTGATGGCGATCTCGCGCAAGGACTTCGTCGGTGCGCTCACCGCGCGCGCCGCCGCGCGAGCGTCTCGCCGGCACGCTCGCCGCGCTCGCGCACGGCGCTCGACGCCGGCGCGCACGTCTTCCGCGTCCACGACGTCGCCGCCGCCGCCGACTTCATCGCCGTCCGCGCCGCGCTCGCCGGCGCTCGCGCCGCCGAGCAGGGATCTCGCGCTCGCCGAGGAACTGCGTCACGAGCGGTCCGCCGGCTGACGCCGGCGTGCCGCGCGGGCGGAGTGATCCGCCGGCCCGCCCGGGCGAGTCGCTAGGCTTCTACGCAACGCACGGGTGCCCGCCGCTGACCAACGCCGCGGGACGCCAACCGCCCCATCCGAATACAGGGAGAAGACCAGATGACAGCAGTGCTCGACCGCGCTCGAGCTCGAAGCCAGCCCGCTTGCCGACCTGCACGCGATCGCCGACCAGCTCGGCCTCGACGGCTTCAGGCGGCTGCGCAAGGCCGAGCTGATCGACGCGATCCTCGGCGAGGAGAGCGGCGCCGACGTCGCCGAGCCGGCGGCCCCCGAGGACGCGACTCCGAGGAGGAGCGCGACGACGGCGAGCGTCCGAGCCGCAGCAGGCGCCGCGGCGGTCGCTCGCGACGGGGCGGCGCCGCCCGCTCCGAGGAGGACGCCGAACCGGAGGCCAAGCGGGCCGCCACGCGCGGGCGCCGCGGGCGCGGGTCCACCGAGCGAGGACGAGCCCGCCGAGGAGCCCTCCGGCGAGGAGGGCGAGACCGTCGAGGGCGTCGTCGAGGTGCTCGGCAACGGCTCGGCGTTCCTGCGGATCGACCCGCCCGAGCCGTCCGACGAGCGACGTCTACATCTCCGCCGCGCAGGTGCGCCGCTGCGAGCTCGTCTCCGGCGATCGCGTCGACCGGCCCGGTGCGCACGCCGCGGCGCTCCGAGCGCTACCCGTCGCTGGTGCGCGTCGACACGATCAACGGCGACTCCGCCGACGCCGTCTCGGCCGGCGCGCGCTACGAGGATCTGCCGGTCGACTACCCGAGCGAGCGCTTCGCGCTCGACTCGAAGGACCCGACGCTCGAGGCGATCGAGTGGCTGACGCCGTTCGGACGCGGCTCGCGCGTGCTGATCGTCGGCGCCTCGCGCGCCGGCAAGAGCGAGACGCTGCGCGCGCTGTACGGCGCGCTCTCGAAGCAGGACGGGCTCGAGCTGCTCGCTCGTGCTCGCCGGCGCACGCCCGGAGGAGATCGCCCAGTCGCAGGCCGTCGAGCCGGCGCCCGTCGCCGCGCTCAGCTTCGCCGCCTCCGGCGACACGCAGGCCCAGGCCGTCGAGCGCGCGCTCGACGCCGCCAAGCGCGTCGCCGCGCGCGGCGGCGACGCCGTCGTGCTGATCGACGGCCTCGACGGGCTGCCGCCGCACGCCGCGCGCAAGGCGCTCGCCGCTGCGCGCAACCTGCGCGACGGCGGCTCGCTGACGCTGATCGCGACCGCCTCGGAGCCGCTCGGCGGCGAGAGCACCGTCATCGCGCTCGACGTCGCGCTCACGTCGACCGGCCGCCAGCCGATCCTCGACCTCGCCGCCAGCGGCACGCTGCGCCCCGAGCTGCTCGTCGGCGAGGACGGCGCGAAGGCGATCACGAAGGCGCGGGCGGAGGCGCTGGACGCTGCGAGCTAGCGGCGCGGGCTCGGGGGCGTCAGCGGCGGTATGCCACGCGGCCCCACGACGGCTCGGGGGCGAGCTCGATCGGCTCGCCGCCGACGTCGGTGAGCGGGTCGACCGGCTGCACGTAGGAGAAGCTGCCGGACTCTTCGTCGAAGCAGACGCTCAGCTCGCCCTCGTTGACGCGCTGGTCGAGCCAGGCGCCGCGGAAGACGAGGCGGCGCAGCCAGTGCACGAGCGAGCGCTCGGCCGGGCCGACGAGCTCGGGCCAGCAGTCGTTGACGTGCTGGCCGAGCGCCGAGGCGGGGTCTGAGATCTCGCCGTTGACGGCGAGGTTGACGAGGTCTTCGAGCTCCTCCTCGCCGAGGCGGCCGCCGACGAAGCCGACCTTGATCGCCGCCTGCTCGCAGCGCTCGGCGAAATCCTCCTCGTTGAACGTGAAGCGAAGCTCTCCGTATTCGAGGACGAAATCCTCTCCGGAGTCGTAGTTTCCGCGGCGGGCGTTGTCCATAGCAGGGGGACCGGCGGCATCGGGCCCGCTGGTCGTCGGGATCATACGGGCGGTTCCTGCTCGGTCGGTTGCGGTGCATGGGATTTTGCATCGGGCGGTCGCTCGCGGCGCTTCGCGGGTAATCCCGGATGACCGCGTACGCGTGGGGCGCCCGCTATACGCTCCGCTCCTCGTGACGATCTCGCGACACCCCCGAGCCGGCACCGCCACGGACCTCCGAGTGAGGATCGGCCGCTAGATGGCGCGTCTCACCGAGCACGGCCTGCGCCGTTCGGTCGGCGTCCCGGGGCTGTTCGCGACGGCCTACGGCAACGTCGGCTCCTCGATCTACTACGCGCTCGGGCTCGTCGCCGCGCACGCGCTCGGGCTGACGCCGCTCGTCTTCATGTTCGCCGGCGGGCTGTTCGTGCTGACGGCCAAGACGTACGCCGAGGGCGCCTCGATGTTCCCCGAAGCCGGCGGCTCCTCGTCGTTCGCGCGCCATGCGTTCAACGACGTCGTCTCGTTCTTCGCCGGCTGGGCGCTGAGCCTCGACTACATCATCACGATCGCGATCTCGGCGTTCTTCGTGCCGCACTACCTCGGCGCGTTCTTCCCGGCGCTGACGCACAACCCCGGCGACATCATCGGCGGGCTCGTCACGATCGTGCTGCTCGCCGGGCTGAACATCCGCGGGCTCGGCGAGTCGGCCAAACTGAACCTGTTCCTCGCAATCGCCGATCTCTGCACGCAGGTGCTGCTCGTCGGGCTCGGCGTCGTGCTCGTGCTGAACCCGTCGCTGCTCGTCAACCAGGTGCACCTCGGGCTCGCGCCGAGCTGGACGCAGCTGATCTTCGCGCTGTCGGTCGCGATGGTCGCCTACACGGGCATCGAGACCGTCTCGAACATGGCCGAGGAGGCGAAGGACCCCGGCCACGACATCCCCAAGTCGGTCAACCTCGTGCTGCTCGCCGTGCTCGGCGTCTACGCCGGCATCTCCGTCGTCGCTCTGTCCGCGCTGCCGGTGATCCATCACGGCGTCGGCTACAGCCACGAGCTGCTCCAGCGCTACGGGCATGCCGGCTATGCGACGGCGCTCGGCGGCCACTTCGAAAACGACCCGGTGCTCGGCATCATCACGCGCCTGGGCCTGCACGGCACGGTGCTGACGCTCGCCAAAGACTACGTCGGCGTGCTCGCCGCGACGATCCTCTTCATCGCGACGAACGCCGGCCTGATCGGGATCTCGCGGCTCTCCTGGTCGCTGTCCGAGCACCGCCAGCTGCCGAGCATCTTCTCCAGCCTGCATCCGAAGTTCCGCACGCCGTGGTTCACGATCGTGTTCTTCTCGATCCTCGCCGCGCTGCTGATCCTCCCGGGCGAAACGACGCTGCTCGGCAACCTCTACTCGTTCGGCGCGATGCTCTCGTTCACGACGGCGCACGTGTCGGTGATCGCGCTGCGGATCAAGAAGCCCGATCAGGAGCGCCCGTATCGGATGCCGTGGAACGTGCCGTTCCGTGGCCACGTGATCCCGCTGACCGCGGTGCTCGGGGCGATCGGCACGTTCGGCGCGTGGTGCGCCGTCGTCGCGCTGCACGGCGAGGCGCGGACGATCGGGATCCCCTGGATGGTGCTCGGGATGGGCGGCTACTTCATCTATCGCAAGCGCCAGGGCCTCGACCCGCGCAAGCACTACAAGATCGCGCGCCCGCAACGGCCGGCCGACTTCGAGGCGTTCGACTACCGGACGGCGCTCGTGCCGATCTTCGGCGGCGACGTCAGCGCGAGCGCGTTGCGCAGCGCGGCGAAGCTGATCGGCGAAGAAGGCGTCGTCTACGCCGTCTTCGTGCTGCCGGTGCCGAATCAGCTCTCGCTCGACTCGGGCCTCGAGGCCGAGGAGGCGCAGGGCCGCTCGGTGCTCGAGAGCGCGCGCATCCAGGCCAAGCGCGCCGGGATCAAGATCCACACCGGGCTGATCCGCACGCGCAACCCCGGCGCGGCGCTCGTCGAGGAAGCGCAGCGCGTCGGCGCCGACGTGATCTACTGGTCGACGATCCACGCGCCGGCCGGCGAGCGCGGGATCGGGCCGACCGCCGCCTACCTGCTCGGCAAGCGCCCGTGCCGCGTGATCATCGAGACCGAGAACCGCGACGCCGCCGCGCGCGAGTCGCCGCCGGCGGACGCCGCGCTCGCGCCGACCTAGCGTGCGCCGTTCTAGCCGCCGGCGAGGGCCGAGGAGAGCGCCTCCTCGAGCTGCGGGTACTCGAACTCGTAGCCGAGCACGAGCGGCTTCGCCGGCATCACGCGCGCGCCGTCGGTGACGATCACCGACATCTCGCCGTACAGCAGCGTCAGCGCCGCGCCCGGGACCGGCAGCAACGCCGGCCGATGCAGGACACGCCCGAGTGTCTGCGAGAGCTCGCGGTTGCTGACCGGGTCGGGCGCCGTCGCGTTGACGGGCCCGCTCCAGCGCTCGTCCTCGAGCGCCGCGAGGTACATCCCGACGACGTCGGCGCGGTGGACCCAGGAGACGAACTGGTGACCGCCGGCGACCGGGCCGCCGACGCCGAGGCGAAACGGCGGGAGCATCTTCGCGAGCGCGCCGCCGTCGCGGTGCAGGACGACGCCGGTGCGCACGCAGACGACGCGCGCGCCGAGCTCGCCCGCCTTCGCGGCCTCCTCCTCCCACGCGACGCACACCTGCGCGAGGAAGTCCTCGCCCGGCGGCGCGTCCTCGTCGAGCGGCTCTTCGCCGTGTGCGCCGTAGTAGCCGATCGCCGAGGAGCTGACGAGCGCGCGCGGGCGCCGCTGCGTAGCGGCGAGCCCGGCGAGCAGGTTGCGCGTCCCGCTCACGCGGCTCTCGCGGATCGCCCGCTTGGCCGCCGCGGTCCAGCGTTGCGCGACGTTCTCGCCGGCGAGGTGCACGATCGCGTCGCGACCCTCGAGCGCCTCGCTCGGCGCCGGCTCGCCGAGCATCTCCCAGGCGAACGCCTCGACCGGCTGCAGGCCCGCGGCGCTCAGGCGCTCGCGCGCACGCGCGGCGTCGCGCGAGAGCACGCTCACCTCGACGCCACGCCGCTGCAGCGCCTCCACGAGCGCCACACCGATCAGCCCCGTCGCGCCCGTCACGGTGACCCGCGAGACGGCCATCGCGCGGGCTAGCTACGTCCGTCGGCGTGGGCGGCAGGCGTGCTCGGCGTCATCGTGTCGCCCTGCGCGAAGCCGACCTCGACGCCCGCGCGCGCCGTGCCGTCGGCGCGCGCCTCGTCGGCGACGGCGGCCGCGACCGCCGGCGCGACCTCGCGGTTGAAGACCGACGGGATGATGTAGTCCTCGCGCAGCTCCCCCTCGGGCACGGTCGCGGCGATCGCGTGCGCCGCGGCCATCTTCATCCGCTCGGTGATCGCCGGCGCGCGCACGTCGAGCGCGCCCCGGAAGACGCCCGGGAAGCAGAGCACGTTGTTGATCTGGTTCGGGTAGTCCGAGCGGCCGGTCGCGACGATCCGCGCGTACTTCGCGGCGTCCTCGGGCGAGACCTCGGGGTTCGGGTTGGCCATCGCGAAGACCATCGCGTCATCGGCCATCCGCGCGAGCGCCTCGGCCGGCATCGTGCGCGCGCCGGAGAGCCCGATCAGCAGGTCCTCGCCGTCGATCACCTCGGCCGGCGCGCCCGAGCGGCACTCGGGGTTCGTCGACTCCGCGAACCAGCGCTTCGTCGCGTTCATCGTGCCGTCGAGGTAGTCCTCGCGCCGCACGTGCAGCGCACCTTTGGAGTCGGCGCCGACGATCTCGCGCACGCCGCCGGCGAGCAGGATCTTCGTCACGGCGATCCCGGCCGCGCCGAGCCCGATGATCAGCACGCGCAGGTCCTCGATCCGCTTGCCGGTCAGCTTGACCGCGTTGAGCAGCGCCGCCATCACGACGACGGCCGTGCCGTGCTGGTCGTCGTGGAAGACGGGGATGTCGAGCTCGGTCCTTCAGGCGCTCCTCGACCTCGAAGCAGCGCGGCGCCGAGATGTCCTCGAGGTTGATCCCGCCGAACGCCGGCGCGATCAGCTTGACCGTGCGCACGATCTCATCGGGGTCCGTCGTGTCGAGGCAGATCGGGAAGGCGTCGACGTCGGCGAACTCCTTGAACAGGCAGCACTTGCCCTCCATCACCGGCATCGCCGCGAGCGGCCCGATGTCGCCGAGCCCGAGCACGGCGGTGCCGTCGGAGACGACCGCGACCGTGTTGCGCTTGATCGTGTACTGGAAGGCGCTTGTCCGCGTCGTCGGCGATCGCCAGGCAGACGCGCGCGACGCCGGGCGTGTAGGCCATCGAGAGGTCGTCGCGCGTCTTCAGCGGGTGCTTGTTGTGCTGCTCGATCTTGCCGCCGACGTGCAGCAGGAACGTGCGGTCGGTCGTGTCGATCAGCTCGACGCCGGCGAGCGCCTCGATCGCGGCGACGATCCGCGCCCAGTGGTCCTTGTCCGGCGGCGTCGACGACGATGTCGCGGAGGCTGTGGTTGCCGTCGACCTCAACGAGGTCGACGGCGCCGACGATCGCCCCGGCGTCGGCGATCGCGCCGGTCAGCGCGCCGAGCGTGCCGTGTGCGTCGTCGATCTTGACGCGGATGGTGAGCCGGTACTGTGCGCTCGGGGTGGCGCTCACGACGAAACTGCGCTCCCTCGGTTGCTGGGCGGCAGGGCATGTTAGGCCCAAGGCGTGCTCCGCCGCGTGACGAGGTCCGCCGGCGCGGCGCCGCTGGCCGTCCTCCGACGCCCGCCGCGTCCTCGTAGAGTGACCGGTCGATGGCCGGCACGAGGACACGCGCGAGCACAGCCGCGGTGGGGCCGCGCGAGCGGTGAGCGGCGGCTGTTCCTGATCGACGGCAACAGCCTCGTCTACCGCGCCTTCTTCGCGCTGCCCGAGTCGATCGCGACCTCGACCGGCGAGCCGACCAACGCGATCTTCGGGTTCGCCTCGATGCTCGTGAAGATCATCACCGAGTACGGCGTGCAGCCGACCGTCGTCGCCTGGGACGCCGGCAGCTCCGGGCGCACCGAGGTCTACGCCGAGTACAAGGCGCAGCGCCGCTCGCGCCCGGACCTGCTGCAAGCAGCAGTGGCCGGCGTTCGAACCGCTCGTCGAGGCGTTCGGCTACCGCAACGCGCGGCTCGAGGGCTACGAGGCCGACGACGTGATCGCCACGCTCGCCGAGCGGGCGATGCGACGCCGAGCCGCCCGTGCCCGTGACGATCGTCACCGGCGACCGCGACGCCTTCCAGCTGATCGACGCAGAGGGGCTCGTCAAGGTGATGGCGACCGCGCGCGGGATCACCGAGACGAAGATCTACGACCGCCCGGCGGTGATCGAGCGCTACGGGATCGCGCCCGAGCTGATCCCCGACTTCTACGGCCTGAAGGGCGACACCTCCGACAACATCCCCGGCGTCCCCGGGATCGGCGAGAAGACCGCCGCCGAGCTGCTCCAGAGCTTCGGCATCGCTCGAGGACGTGCTCGAGCACATCGACGAGGTCAGAGGCGCCAAGCGCCGCGAGAACCTCCTCGCGCACGCCGAGGACGCGCTGATCTCCAAGCAGCTCGCGACGATGCAGCGCGACGTCGCCGTCGACTTCGACGTCGCCGCCGAGCACGTGCGCGAGCCGGATCGCTCGCGCGTTCGCGAGGCGTTCCGCCGGTACGAGCTGCGCGACCCGCTGCGCCGCCTCGAGGAGGCGCTCGGCGACCCCGACGTCGCCGCGCCGGCGCCCGCCGGCCGAGGTCAGCTGAGCGCGCGCGTGCGCGCCGGCGCGCCGGCCGATCATCGCGCGCTTCGGCGCGGGCGCGGAGGCGAGGAGCTCGCGCTCGCCGTGCGCGCGACCGAGGCGCCCGAGGGCGCGCTGTTCGCCGAGGGCCCGCCGTGGCGCTTCGCCGCCGCCGTCGCCGCGGGCGAAGGGCGCCGAGGTGCTCGCCGGCGACTGCGACGGCCCCGAGCAGGTCGTCGCGCGCGCTCGGCGGGCGCGCCGTCGTCGCGCACGACGCCAAGGCGCTCGGCGTCGTGCCGCCGGGCCTCGCGCACGACACGATGCTCGGCGCCTACCTGCTCGAGCCGGCGCGCCGCGGCTATCCCGTTCGCCGAGCTGTGCGAAGACCGCGGCCTCGCGAGCGACCTCGAGGACCCGCTCGCCGCCGACGCGGCTGCGCTCGCGCGCGCTCGCCGCGCTGCAGCGCGAGCAGATCGTCGAGCGCGGCCTCGAGCGCGTGATGCGCGAGGTCGAGCTGCCGCTCGTCGCGCGTGCTGCGCGAGATGGAGCTGCTCGGCGTGCGCCTCGAACCTCGAGCGCCTCGCCGAGATCACCGGGCGCGTGCGCGAGGAGGTCGCCGCGCTCGAAGCGCGACGATCTTCGCGGCTCGCCGGCGAGGAGTTCCTGATCGGCTCGCCGCAGCAGCTCGGCGAGATCCTGTTCGAGAAGCTCGGGCTCTCGCGCAAGCGCCGCGGCAAGACCGGCTTCTCGACCGACGCGCGCGTGCTCGCAGGCGATCCGCGACGAGCACGAGATCGTGCCGAAGATCGAGCGCTGGCGCGAGCTCTCGACGCTCGTCAAGACCTATCTCGAGGCGCTGCCCGCAGGTCGTCGACGAGCGCTCGCGCCTGCACACGACGTTCCTGCAGGCCGGTCGCGCAGACCGGCACGCCTCTCGAGCACCAACCCGAACATGCAGAACGTCCCGATCCGCACGCCGCTGGGGCGCGAGATCCGCGGCTGCTTCGACGCCGGGCCGGGCAGCGTGCTGATCTCCGCCGACTACTCGCAGATCGAGCTGCGCGTGCTCGCCCAGGTCGCCGACGAGCCGGTGCTGAAGGAGATCTTCCGCAGCGGCGAGGACGTCCACACCGCGACCGCCTCGCAGGTCTTCGACGTCGAGCCCGACGAGATCGACCCCGGCATGCGCTCGAAGGCGAAGATGATCAACTACGGGATCGTCTACGGGCTCACCGACTTCGGCCTCGCCGACCGCCTGAACATCCCGCGCGAGGAGGCGGCGGCGTTCATCGACGCCTACTTCGAGCGCTTCCCGCGCGTGCGCGGCGTTCATCGCCGAGACGATCGAGCGCGCCAAGCGAGCAGGGCTACGTCACGACGCTGCTGGGGCCGCCGCCGCCAGATCCCCGAGCTGCAGGCGCGCAACTGCCAGCTGCGCACGCTCGGCGAGCGGCTCGCCGTCAACACGGTGATCCAGGGCACGGCCGCCGACATCATCAAGCTCGCGATGGTGCGCTGCCACGCGCGCGCTCGAGGCGCGAAGCTGCAGCACGCGCCTGATCCTGCAGATCCACGACGAGCTGCTGTTCGAGGGGCCGCCCGCCGAGGTCGAGGACGCGCGCGCGCTGATCGAGCGCGAGATGTGCGGCGCCTGGGAGCTCGACCCGCCGCTCGCCGTCGACGTCGGCGTCGGCGCGAACTGGCTCGAGGCGAAGTAGCGGCTCACGCACGCGCGCCGCACCGCGCCACGCCACGCAACGCTCAGCCGAGCGCCGTGCGAAAGCCCTCGCGCCAGCTCGCGTGCCGCGGGGTCCAGCCGAGCTCGCCCTTGGCGCGCTCGTTGCGAGGCGCCCTGGGCGCGCGTCATCGTCATCACGCCGTACTCGCCGGCGAGCGGGCGCGCGAGCCACGCGGGGACGCGCAGCGGCGGCTGCGCGCCGAGCGCGCCGGCGAGCGCCGGGATCCACTCCGCACGGGCGCCGGCTCGTCGTCGACGACGTTGTAGGCGCCGGGCTCGCCGTGGGTCAGCGCCGCGACGGTCGCCCGCGCGGCGTCCTCGATGTGGATGAACGACCACACGCCGGCGCCGCCGCCGACGATCGGCAGCCGGCGCCGGGCGACGTCCTCGGCCGATCGAGCCGTCGCGCGAGATCGCCGTGCCGGGGCCGTAGAAGTAGCCGTAGCGGAGCACGAGCCCGCCGGCGCCGAGCACCGCGCGCTCGAGCTCGGCGACCGCCGCGCGCCGAGCGCCTGAACTGCTCGGGCGGGTCGTCGATCAGCGGGTCGTCCTCGACGTGGACGCGTGCCGGGCGGGCCCGGGCGCGTAGGCGAACGCGATGCTCTGGGCGATGATCCGCGCGACGCCGGCGGCCTGCGCGGCGGCCAGCAGATGGCGCGTGCCCTCGGTGCGCAGGCGGTCGGTGAGCGCGAAGTCGCGCTCGATCTTGCGCGGGTCGATGCGCGCCGGGATCGCCGTGAGCTGATGGATGACCGCGTCGGGGCGCGCCTCGGCGACCGCCTCGTGCACGGCCGTCGGCGTCGAGCGCGTCGGCGACCGCCGGCTCGCGCGCCGGCGCGCGCAGCGCGTCGGCCTTCGCCGGCGAGCGCGTCATGCCCGGTGACCTCGTGACCGTCGGCGATCAGCAGCGCACGAGCGGGCGGCCGATCGCGCCGGTGGCGCCGGCGAGGAAGACCCTCATGCGGGCGCCGGCGTGCCCGCGCCGGCGGGACCGCTGCGGCGTCGGCGTGCGGGCGCCGCCGCGACGGCGGCGGCGCTCCGGCGCGACGCAGACCATCCCCTCGCTGAAGCCGGCCGAGCCGATCTCGAGCGCGAGGTTGAAGCGCGCGCGCAGGTTCTCGACGGCGATCACGTTCGTCAGCTCGACGAGCTGCGCGCTCGTCGAAGTGCTCGCGCAGGCGCGCGAACAGCTCGTCGGGGACGCCACCGGCGTGCTGCTCATGCCGACCGCGTAGTCGAGCACGAGCCGCTCGCGCTCGTCGAAGAGCTCGCTGTCGCGGTAGCGCGGCAGCGCGAGCAGCTGCTCCTCGCCGATCCCGGCGCGCGCGCGCGATCGGCGAGCCGATGTCGATGCACACTCGCAGTGCGTGAACGCCGCCGCCTTCAGCTCGGCCAGCACCTTCAGCCGCTCCTCGACGCGGTGCGCGCGGGCGACGGCCTGCTCGAAGATGCCGTAGCCGAGCAGCAGGCCGGGCGTGTTCGCGAACGCCGTCGCCGGCTCGATCATCTCGATGCTCGCCGCGCGTCCGGTCAGCTTGCGCGTTTCGCGACGGCCGAGCCACAGCAGCAGGCGCGTGAACGGTCCCGCCTTGGCACCCGATACCCCTTCGATCCTCATCGCTGCACCTCCAGTGGTCGAGCCGACTCGCGCGCCAGCCAGACGAGCGCCGCCGGTCGCGATCGCGAGCGAGGCGAAGTTGGCCGGGCCGAGCCAGCGGGTGTGCGCTGCGCCGATGTCGGCAGGTGGTTGAGCGTGTGCAGGCCGAACTCGATCGCCAGGCAGCGAGCACCGGCGTGCGCCAGGACGGGCGCCGGCAGGCGATCAGCCCGGCGACGGCGAACGCGCGTAGAACGTCGCGAGGTCGCGCATGTAGTGGTCGTTCTGCGCGCCGAACGGCCCGACGTCGTCGAAGAACGCGTGCGGCGCGAACGTCAGAACATCGCGGCGAGCGCGAGGTCGACGAGCGCGAACGCGACGAGCCCGGCGACGACCGTCGAGCCGCCGCGCGCGCGGGTCTCGCCGGACGCGACGGTCGCTCCACCTGCGCTCGTCGGCGAGGTCTTGCCGGTCGTTGACACGAGCGCTACGTTACTCCGAAGGTGGTTCCCGAACAGTGACCAATCTCGCGACAAAAAGGGGACCAGTTACGGCCCGGAGCTGCTCGTCCGCCTGCGCGGTGGGCGCCGCCGCGCGCAGCTCGAGGACCGCCTGCGTGAGCTCGTCCGCGACGGCACGCTCGACGCCGGCAGCCGGATGCCGTCCTCGCGCGCGCTCGCCGGCGACCTCGGCGTCTCGCGGCGGCTCGTCGTCGACGCCTACGCGCAGCTGCTCGCCGAGGGCTACCTCGTCGCGCGCCAGGGCGCCGGCACGTTCGTCGCGGCGGCCGGCGCGCTCGAGCGCGAGTCGCCGGCGCCGCCGGCCGCGAGCGCGCTGCGGTTCGACTTCTTCCCGGGCGCGCCGGACCTCGCGTCGTTCCCGCGCACGCTCTGGCTGCGCGCAACGCGCGAGGTCCTGCGCGGCGCGCCCGACAGCGCCTTCGCCTACCCGGACGCGCGCGGCGCACCGGCGCTGCGCGCGGCGCTCGCCGCCTACCTGCGCCGCGTCCGCGGCGTCGTCGTCGAGCCCGACGCGATCGTCGTCTGCTCGGGCGCGACGCAGGGCCTCGCGCTGCTCGGGCGCGCGCTGCCACGGCTCGGGATCAGCTCGATCGACGTCGAGGACCCCGGCCTGCCGCCGCACCGCGGCGTGCTCGCCTACGCCGGGCTCGACGTGCGCGGCGTCCCGGTCGACGAGCAGGGGGTCGACGTCGGCGCGCTGCGCGCGCCGGTCGCGCTGACGACGCCGGCGCACCAGTGCCCGACCGGCGTCGTGCTCTCGCCGCGGCGCCGCGGCGAGCTCGTGCGCTGGGCGCGCGACGGCGGTCTCGTGATCGAGGACGACTACGACGCCGAGTTCCGCTACGACCGCGCGCCGCTCGGCGCGCTGCAGGGTCTCGCGCCCGACCGCGTCGTCTATCTCGGGACGGTCTCGAAGACGCTCGCGCCAGGCCTGCGGCTCGGCTGGCTCGTGCTGCCACCTTAGCTGCTCGCGCCGGTCGTCGAGGCGAAGGCGCTCGACGACCTCGGCTGCTCGGCGCTCGAGCAGCTCGTGCTCGCGCGGCTGCTCGAGACCGCCGCCTACGATCGCCACCTGCGCCGCGCGCGCCGGCGCAACCGCGCCCGCCGCGACGCGCTGCTCGCGGCGGTCGCGCGCGAGCTGCCCGGCGCGCACGTCAGCGGCGTCTCGGCCGGGCTGCACGCGCTCGTGCGCCTGCCGCGTGCGGTCGAGCTGCAGGCGCTGATGCGCGCCGCCGCCGAACGCTCGCTCGGCGTCTACCCGCTCGAGCTGCACCGGATCGAGCCGCGCGCGCACGACGACGCGCTCGTGATGGGCTATGCGAACTTGTCGGAGCCGGCGATCGCCGAGGGCGTGCGCCGGCTCGCAGAGGCGATCGGCGAGCTGTGAGCGGGTACGCCGCCCGGCCGAGCGCGCATCCGGTTCCCGGCCGGCGGCTGCCGGCCGCGCTGCCCTCGGCGCGCCTCGCCGCGCGAACGGCGCCGCGCGGCGCGCGCACGATCGGCGAGCGCGCACGCAGCGGGGACGATCGCGGAGCTCGCGCGCCACAAGCGCGCGCTGCTCGTCACGTACAGGCGCGACGGGACGCCGGTGCCGACGCCGGTTTGGGCGGCGGTCGCCGACGGACGCGCGTACGTGCGCAGCGAGCGCAGCTCGGGCAAGCTCAAGCGCCTGCGCCGTGACCCGCGTGTGCTGATCGCGCCGTGCACGGTGCGCGGCGAGCCGCTCGGCGCGCCGCTGGAGGCGACGGCGCGTGTGCTCGCGGACGCGGAGGAGGTCGCCGCCGAGCGGACGCTGTCGCGACGCTACGGCCTCGGGCGCGGCGCTGTTCGAGCGCGCGATGGACGCGCTGCGCGTCGACATGTGCTTCCTGGAGATCACGCCGGGGGCATGGCCGCCGGCCGGCGGGGACGCGTAGGGGCGGGGCCTCAGGCGGACGCCGGCGCGTTCGCCCTGAGCGCCGTCAGGCGCGAGCGCGTCAGCGCGCGCGGGCCGTCGGCGACGAACGCGGGCGGGGCGATCGCGAGGTACTGGTCGAACACCCAGCCGCACAGGCTGCGGTTCTCGAACGCGCGCACGACGGCGGTCAGCGAGCGGCTCGGCGTGATCCGCCCGACGGCCTGCTGCACGCGCAGCATCCAGTCGAACTTGCGCCCGTGCGCGGCCGAGAAGGCGCCGTAGCGCGCGAGCGCGTCCTCGCGCGTGCGCCGCCCTTCGACGACGGCGCGCAGCTCGCGCCCGCAGGCGAGCCCGAAGTACAGCGCCGTGCGGATTCCCTCGGCGGTCAATGGGAGACAGTGCCCGGCCGAGTCGCCGACGAAGAAGACGCCGTCCTCGACGGCCGGGCGCAGCTTGTGCGGGATCCAGTTCCCCTGGTAGCGCTCGGCCGGCAGGCCGAGGTCGTGCGCGAGCTTGACCGTCGGCTCCTTCACGTGGTGCGCGGGCCAGAACGAGCCGACGCCGACGCGCAGCTCGCCGTCGGCCGGGAAGCTCCACGAGTAGCCGGCGCGCACGTAGCGCGGGTCGACCCACAGCTCCATCTCCTCGCCGTGGCCGTGCGGGTGGACCTCGAGACCGCGCGAGAGCCGCGCGTTCGGCGGCTGGATCGTCGGCCCGTTGGAGAGCACGCGCCGCCAGCCGAGGCGCGTCGACGACGAGCGGCGCGCGCAGCTCGCCGCGATCGGTGTGCACGGTCGTGCCGTCGCGCCCGGTGACGGTCGCCGTCTCGAACTCGACCTCGCCGTCGTCGGCCTGCCCCCACAGCAGCGCGCACAGCTCGCGGTAGTCGAACGTCGAGAACGACCACGGCAGCGACCAGCGCGCGGTGCGAAACGGCGTGTGCACGACGAGCTCGTCGAAGGTCTGGCGGTGCGAGGACTGCAGGTCCATCGCGTTCAGCCAGCGCGTCGGCATCGCGCAGGCCGAGGTCTGGCGCTCGCCGATCTCGTAGCGGTCGATCACGAGCACGCGCGCGCCGGAGCCGGCCATCTCGCGCGCGATCGCCAGCCCGGCGAAGCTCGCGCCGCACACCAGGACGTCGCAGTCGCGCTCCAACGGTGTGCGCGCCGCTCCCCGCGTCGTCGCTCGTACAGGCATCTGTGCAGCAATCATACGGACGGCTCCCGTTTGCCTGCGCTAGGCTTCGCCGGTGCAAACGGTGATCGAGAACCCGCAAGCCCACGTCGTCGAGGGGTCCAACGGACTCCTGCTGGAGATCGACGGCGCAGATCGTGCCCAACTACGAGGCGACGTTCCGGACGATCGAGGAGGGCGAGGTCGTCACGGGCCACGTCGTGCGGATCGACAAGGACGAGGTCCTCGTCGACATCGGCTACAAGTCCGAGGGCGTCATCCCGGCGAACGAGCTGTCGATCCGCAAGTCGGTCGACCCCAACGACGAGGTGCACCTCGGCGAGGAGGTCGACGCGATCGTCCTGACCAAGGAGGACCAGGACGGCCGCCTGATCATGTCGAAGAAGCGCGCGCGCTTCGAGAAGGCCTGGCGGCGCATCGAAACGGCGGCCGAGTCGGGCGAGCCGGTCGAGGGCACCGTGATCGAGGTCGTCAAGGGCGGCCTGATCATCGACCTCGGCGTGCGCGGCTTCCTGCCGGCGTCGCTCGTCGACATCCGCCGCGTGCCGAACCTCGACGAGTACATGGGCACGAAGATCGAGACGAAGGTGATCGAGCTCAACCGCTCGCGCAACAACGTCGTGCTCTCGCGCCGCGCGGTGCTCGAGGAGGAGCGCAAGGAGGTCCGCCAGCAGATCCTCGACCGCCTGCAGCCGGGCCTGATCGTCGAAGGGCAGATCTCGAACATCGTCGACTTCGGCGCGTTCGTCGACCTCGACGGGATCGACGGCCTGATCCACATCTCCGAGCTCTCGTGGTCGCACGTCAACCACCCGAGCGAGATCCTCGAGATCGGCGACACGGTCCAGGTCAAGGTGCTCGACATCGACCGCGACCGCCAGCGCATCTCGCTCGGCCTGAAGCAGACGCAGGAGGACCCGTGGCAGCGGATCGTCGACACCTACAACGTCGGCGACGAGCTCGAGGGCAAGGTCACGAAGGTCGTCACGTTCGGCGCGTTCGTCGAGATCCTCGACGGCGTCGAGGGGCTCGTGCACATCTCCGAGCTCGCGCCGCATCACGTCGAGAGTCCCGCGCGAGATCGTGCACCCGGGCGACGAGATCCGCGTGAAGATCCTCGAGATCGACTCCGAGCGCCGGCGCCTGTCGCTGTCGGCCAAGCGCGTCGAGGACCAGATCCTGCCCGTCTCGCGCCCGAACGCCGCGCCGGCGGAGCCGGCCGACGGGGCCGACGCGCCCGAGCCGCAGGACGCGGCGCCAGCGGCGAGCGAGGCTGCACCCGCGGCACCCGAGGCTGCGCCCGCGGCGAGCGAGGAGACCGTCGCCGAGACGCCCGTGGAGCCGATTGCCGAGGTCGCGGAGGCGGCGCCTGTCGAGACGGCGCCTGTCACGGAGCCGGCCGTCGAGTTGCCCGCCGAGCTGGCCGCCGAGGCCGTCGCCGAGCCCGCGAGCGAGCCAGCGGCGCAGCCCGAGGCCGTCGCGAGCGACGCCGCCGCCGAGACGCCGCCGGAGCCGGTCGCGGAGCCCGCGGCCGAGCCCGCGCAGGACTGACGCAGCAGGACTGACGCGCCCTGGGCGAGGAGGCGCAGGCGACGCAGGAGGTGCCGTTCGTCGGTCTGACGGGCGGGATCGGGGCCGGCAAGTCGACGGCGCTCGCCGCGCTCGCGCGGCTGGGCGCGGCGACGATCTCGAGCGACGGGGTCGTGCACGAGCTGTGGGCGGGCGACGAGCAGCTGCGGCGCGCGGTCGTCGAGCGCTGGGGACCGGAGGTCGCGCCCGGCGGCGCGATCGACCGCTCGCTGATCGCCGAGCGCGCGTTCGCGGACCCGGCGGATCGCGCGTGGCTCGAGGGGATGCTGTGGCCGCTCGTGGGCGCGCGCGTGGCGGCGTGGCTGACCGAGGCGCGCGCCTCGCCGCACGCGGGCACGCGGCGCCCGCGTGCGGCGGTCGTCGAGGTGCCGCTGCTGTTCGAGGCGGGCCAGGAGGGGATCTACGACGCGACGATCGCGGTCGTCTCCGACGAGGCGCTGAGGAGCGAGCGGGCGGCGGCGCGCGGGCACGCGGCGCTCGACGAGCGCGCGGCGCGCCAGCTCTCGCAAGCAGGAGAAGGCCGAGCGGGCGACATTCGTCGTGCGAAACGACGGCAGCGAGCGGGATCTCGAACGCGAGCTGTCGGCGGTCCTTGAGAAGCTGGGACGATGAGCAGGCAGACGGCGATCGCCCATCACGGGGTGCGGCGCGAGCACCGACGCAGGCGCAGGACGGGGCCGCGGACGCTCGCGACGCTCGGCGCACTCGCGCTCGTCGTGCTGCTCGCGGTGATCGTCGCGTCGGAGGTCGACCACGCGGTCAGCCGGCTCGGCCTGCCGCTGACGGACACGGCGGTGATCCGCAAGCAGGCGGCCGAGAAGCACCTCGATCCGGCGCTCGTCGCGGCGGTGATCTACGCGGAGACGCAAATTCGACCCGCGGCCGTCCTCGGCGGGCGCCGAGGGGCTGATGCAGATCCTGCCGGAAACGGCGTACTTCATCGCGCACCTGTCGGGCGGCACGCAGTTCACGGCGAGCGACCTCGCGACGCCGAGCATCAACGTCGCCTACGGCACGCTACTACCTGCGCTACCTGCTCGACCACTACGACGGCAACGAGATGCTCGCGGTCGCGGCGTACAACGCGGGCCTCGACGAACGTCGACCGCTGGGTCGCGCGGGCGCGCGCCGCAAGGCACGACGCTGACAGTCTCGGCGATCCCGTTTCCGGAGACGCAGGCGTACGTCGAACGCGTGCTCGCCGCGCAGCGCGACTACCGCGCCTCCGACGCGCGCCAGCTGGGCTCGATTGACGGCGCGTGACGCAGGCGTCGCGGACGGACGAAGTCTCAATCGAAGGAGTCGTCGCGTGAGCCGCTCGCTACGGTAGAGACGATGCCGCCGTTCAAGCTCGATTCGGTCTTCACGCCGACCGCCGACCAGCCGCAAGGCGATCGCCGGCGCTCGCCGAGGGCGTGCGAGCAGGGCGAGCGCTTCCAGACGCTGCTCGGCGCGACGGGCACGGGCAAGACGATGACGATGGCGGGCGTGATCGAGGCGGTCCAGCGCCCGGCGCTCGTGATCGCGCACAACAAGACGCTCGCCGCGCAGCTGTGCAACGAGTTCCGCACGTTCTTCCCCGACAACGCGGTCGAGTACTTCGTCTCGTACTACGACTACTACCAGCCCGAGGCGTACGTCCCGAGCCGCGACCTCTACATCGAGAAGGACTCGGCGATCAACCAGGAGGTCGACCGCCTGCGCCACGCGGCGACCGCGGCGGTGTTCGCGCGCCGCGACGTGATCGTCGTCGCGTCGGTCTCGTGCATCTACGGCCTCGGCTCGCCGGAGACGTACGAGATGAACATGCAGATCCTCGCGCCGCGGCGAGGAGATCGACCGCGACAGCGCTGCTGCGCAAGCTCGTCTCGATCCAGTACACGCGCAACGACCAGGTGCTCTCGCGCGGCGACGTTCCGCGTGCGGGGAGAGACGCTCGAGGTCTTCCCGGCCTACGCCGAGACGGCGTTCCGCGCGACGCTGTTCGGCGACGAGGTCGAGCGCCTGCAGCAGTTCGACCCGCTGACGGGCGAGCTGATCGAGGACGATCTCGAGCACGTCGCGATCTGGCCGGCGACGCACTACAACGTCAAGGAGGGGACGATCGAGGACGGCGGTCGCGGAGATCGGGCGCGAGCTGAACGAGCGCTGCGAGCAGCTCGAGGCCGAGGGCAAGCTGCTCGAGTCGCACCGCCTGCGCCAGCGCACGCAGTACGACATGGAGATGCTGCGCGAGATCGGCTTCTGCTCGGGGATCGAGAACTACTCGCGGATCCTCGACGGACGCCAGCCGGGCGAGCGCCCGTACTGCCTGATCGACTACTTCCCGGACGACTTCATCTGCTTCATCGACGAGTCCCACCAGACGGTGCCGCAGATCGGCGGCATGTTCGAGGGCGACCGCTCGCGCAAGCAGACGCTCGTCGACTACGGCTTCCGCCTGCCGAGCGCGCTCGACAACCGCCCGCAGCGCTTCGAGGAGTTCCTCTCGATCACGCCGCAGATGATGTTCGTCTCGGCGACGCCGGGCGAGTACGAGCGCACGCAGTCGACGCGCGTCGTCGAGCAGATCGTCCGCCCGACGGGGATCGTCGACCCGCAGGTCGAGGTGCGCGAGACGCAGCAACCAGATCGACGACCTGATGAACGAGGTGCGCAAGCGCGCCGAGCGCGACGAGCGCGTGCTCGTGACGACGCTGACGAAGAAGATGTCGCGAGGACCTCTCGCAGTACCTGCTCGAGATGGGCTTCAAGACGCGTTACCTGCACTCGGAGATCGACACGCTCGAGCGGATCCAGATCATCCGCGACCTGCGCCTCGGCGAGTACGACGTGCTCGTCGGCGTCAACCTGCTGCGCGAGGGGCTCGACCTGCCGGAGGTCTCGCTCGTCGCGATCCTCGACGCCGACAAGGAGGGCTTCCTGCGCGGCGAGACGTCGCTGATCCAGACGATCGGGCGCGCGGCGCGCAACGTCGACGGGACGGTGATGATGTACGCCGACAAGGAGACGAAGGCGATGCGCGCGGCGATCTCCGAGACCGACCGCCGCCGGGAGATCCAGCTCGCCTACAACGAGGAGCACGGCATCACGGCCGCGACGATCGTCAAGGGGATCTCGGACATCGCCGAGTTCCTGCAGGCGGAGTCGAAGGTGCCGAAGGGCCGCAACGGCGCACGGCCGAACGCGGCAAGGCCGAGGAGATGCCGCAAGCACGAGCTCGAGAAGATGATCGTCGAGCTCGAGGAGGAGATGGTCGCGGCGGCCGACGAGCTGCGCTTCGAGTACGCCGCGCAGCTGCGCGACGAGCTGCGCGAGCTGCGTCGCGACCTGCGCGAGATCCAGGCGGGCGAGTCGCCGCAGGGCGCCCGCGACATGGCCTAGGATGGCCGCCGTGGACATCGACCGTCAGGCGATCGAGCGACGCGACTTCCCGATCGCGCGGCGCGGGTACGAGCCGGCCGCCGTCGACGCGCACCTGCGCGCGCTGGCGAGCGAGATCGAGGAGCTGCAGCGCGAACGCGCCTCCGGCGGATCGGGCGCGGAGACGTCGCTCGCGGCGACGGCCGGCACGCAGGTGCAGAGCATCCTCGCCGCGACCGAGGCTGCGGCGGCGGACATCGAGCAGCAGGCGCGCGAAGGCGCGAGCGCGACGCGCGAGCAGGCCGAGCAGGACGCGGCGCGCACGCGCGAGGACGCGGTCGCGCAGGCGCGCGCGCACGTCGCGGCGGTCTCGCAGGCGACGGCCGTGCTGCTCGAGCGCGTCGCGGCGATGGACGGCGAGGTCGGCGCGCTGCTCGAGAGCGTGCGCGCCGGCGCCGGACGCCTGGCGGGCGAGCTGGCAACGCTCGACACGAACATCGGAGAGCTCTACGACGCGGCGGCCGGACGGATCGTGACGCACGCGGTCGCCAGCGAGACGCCGGCGCAGCCGTCGGTGCCCACGCCGCCGGCGCCGCCGTCGACGCCGCGGCCGGCGGCGAGCGTGCCCGGGCCGCCGGCGCCGCCGCCCGCTTCGGGCGCCGCTGCGCCCGAGGTTCGCGCCGCGCAGAGCAGCCCGCCGCCGCTCTCGCCGCCGGAGAGCGCCGAGCCGGCCGCGCACGTCGATCCCGAGGCGCCCGCGCCGGCGCCGGCGGGCGCGACGGCCGAGAACGGCGACGTCGACGGTGCGCGCCTGGTCGCGCTGAACATGGCGCTGAACGGCGAGTCGCGCGAGGACGCCGAGCGCTACCTCGCCGAGAACTACCAACTCGCCGATCACAAGAAGCTGATCGACGAGGTGTACGCGGCGATCGACGCCTAGCCGGGACGCCGCCAGCGATGCCCTGGCGGGGGCGGATGGGCGAGGCGGTATCGCCCGCGGAGTTCGCGCGGCCGCCCTTTCTCTGAAGGTGCTAGGACCTTCATATTGTTACTGAAGGCTGAAGAGACTTTAGATCCATGCTAAAGGTCTCAAAGCCTTCATGTCGAAGCTGAAGGTGATCTTCCTTCATGAGGCAAAGGACTTCAGGTATCGCCATGGGCATCGTCGTGATTCTCGATCAGCAGATGAGCAGCTCCTCGCCTGACCGAGTCGACGAGGCGGTACGACGGCTGACATCGGCAATGGCTCCGGGTCTGCTGCGGAAGCCGGTGCGTACGGCCGGCGACGAGATGCAGGCCGTCATCGGCGATCCAGCGATATTGCCGTCGCTGATCGAGCTGGATCTTCGTTGGGGCGACTGGTGGCTGGGGATCGGGATAGGTGAGATCGAGTCGCTCGGGGAGACCGCCCGGGACTCTCGCGGGCCGGCGTTCGTGGCGGCACGAGCGGCAATCGACGCTGCGAAGAGGAGACGGAGCCCGCCTATCGCCGTGAGCGGGGATCCGCCAGAGCTTTCCGAACGCCTCCAGGGGATGTGCGACGTTGTCGCGTTTCTCGTCGCTCGTCGGACTGAACGGCAGTGGCAGGTGATCGATGTGGCGCGTGCCACGGGATCGGGCTCGGGAGCGGCGAGATTGCTTGACATAACTCCTCAGACGGCGAACGAAATCATCCGCGCGGCAGGCTTTCGCGAGCAACAGGCCGTGGAACGCGAGATCATCTGCCTGGCGTCGGCGGCTCGACCCGAAGAGCAGCCGTGACGCACGACGAGCTCACTCGCGCGGCGGCAGCGGTGCCCGTGGCGGCGCTGTTCGGCCTGTTGTTCGGACGTGGGGTTCGCTCACGCCTGGCGGCTGGCCTGCTCGGCGGTGCGCTGACGCTGCTCGCGCTCGCCAACCATCTCGACAGCTGGCGCAGCTGGCTCGTCGGCGCCATTGCCGCCGTTGCCGCGTCGCTGATGCCTGGAAGGGGAGACGTCGCCCGACGCTGGCGGCGAGAGCATCTCGCGGGTCGACCGGGACGGGGATGGAGAGCGCCGGCCGGTACATCGGATGGCTGGAGCGGACGCTGCTGTACGGGCTGATCCTCGCGGGTGCTCCTGACGCCGCCGCGCTGGTGATCGCAGGCAAGTCGATCGCCCGTTTCCCCGAGTTCTCGAAGGAGGATTTCGCCGAGTACTACCTGATCGGCTCGCTGTTGAGCCTCGTGATCGCAGCCGGTTGTGCGATCGCGGTCCGCGCGTCGTTGGGTCTGACGTCGCTGCCGTCCGCACGGGCCTGATTGCCCGCAACTTGCGGGAATCCGCACGACCGCCGACCCGAACGTCTGTTCGGGCTCATAGAATGGGTGTCCGATGGCAAGGGACAACCAGATCGTCGTCTCAGGCGCGCGCGAGCACAACCTGAAGGACGTCTCGCTGACGCTGCCGCGCGACGCGCTGGTCGTGATCACGGGCCTGTCGGGCTCGGGGAAGAGCTCGCTGGCGTTCGACACGATCTACGCGGAGGGGCAGCGCCGCTACGTCGAGTCGCTGTCGGCGTACGCGCGTCAGTTCCTCGGGCAGATGGACAAGCCGGACGTCGACTCGATCGAGGGACTTTCGCCGGCGATCTCGATCGACCAGAAGACGACGTCGCGCAACCCGCGTTCGACCGTCGGAACGGTTACGGAGATCTACGATTATCTACGCTTGCTCTGGTCGCGCGTGGGCAAGCCACACTGCCCGATCTGCGGTCGACCGATCGTCGGCCAGTCGGCGGAGCAGATCATCGACCAGGCGATGGAGCTCGCCGAGGGGACGCGCTTCATGGTGCTCGCGCCGGTCGTGCGCGGGCGCAAGGGCGAGTACGGCAAGCTGCTCGACGAGCTGCGCGCGGACGGCTTCGCGCGCGTGAAGATCGACGACCGCGTGCGGATGCTCGACGAGTCGATCGTGCTCGACAAGCGCTACAAGCACGACATCTCGGTCGTCGTCGACCGCCTCGTGATGCGCCACGATGTGCGCAAGCGGCTGGCGGACTCGATCGAGACGGCGGTGGCGCGCGCCGACGGTCTGGTCGAGCTCGAGGTCGTCGGGCGCGCGGGCGCGGATGCGCAGGAGCCGGAGGCGCAGGGCGCGAAGGGCGCGAAGGCGCCGCGCGCAGCGGCGGCGCAGATCGTCCCGGGCGAGACGCCGCAGCCGGGCACGATCTTCACGTTCTCCGAGCGCTTCGCGTGCCCCGAGCACGGCCCGTCGCTGGTCGAGCTGGAGCCGCGGATCTTCTCGTTCAACTCGCCGCACGGCGCGTGCGACCGCTGCACGGGCCTCGGCTCGCAGATGGAGATCGACCCGGAGCTGGTCGTGCCGGACCCGACGCTGTCGATCGGCGAAGGCGCGATCGCGCCTTGGGCGAACAGCAGCTCGAACTACTACGAGCAGGTGACGGAGGCGATCGCCGAACGCTGGGGCGTCGACCTCGAAGCCCCGTGGGAGGAGCTGCCGCAGGAGCACAAAGACCTGTTCCTGAACGGGACGAACGGCGACCCGGTGCAGGTGACCTACCGCAACCGCTACGGACGGCGGCGCTCGTACGCGACGCGCTTCGAGGGGATCGTGAAGAACCTCGAGCGCCGCTACCGCGAGACCGACTCGGAGTGGACGCGCGAGAAGATCGAGGAGTACATGTCGCTGCGCGCGTGCCCGGTGTGCGGCGGCGCGCGGCTGCGTGCGGAGTCGCGCGCGGTGCTCGTCGGCGGCACGCGGATCGAGGACTTCTGCGCGCTGTCGGCGCGCCGGGCGCTGGAGTGGCTTCAGGAGGTCGAGCTGTCGGAGACCGATCGGCACGTGGCGCGGCTGATCCTGCGCGAGATCTCCGAGCGGCTGCAGTTCCTCGAGAACGTCGGGATCGGCTACCTGTCGATGGACCGCGCGGCGGCGACGCTGTCGGGCGGGGAGGCGCAGCGGATCCGCCTGGCGACGCAGATCGGCTCGTCGCTGGTCGGCGTGCTGTACATCCTCGACGAGCCGTCGATCGGGCTGCACCAGCGCGACAACTCGAAGCTGATCGCGACGCTCGAGCGGTTGCGCGACCTCGGCAACACGGTGATCGTCGTCGAGCACGACGAGCAGACGATGCGCGCGGCCGACCACCTCGTCGACCTCGGCCCGGGGGCGGGCGAACACGGCGGGCGGATCGTCGCGCAGGGGACGGCGAAGCAGGTCGAGCGGGTGAAGGACTCGCTGACTGGCCAGTTCCTCGCGGGCACGCGCACGATCGAGGCGCCGGCGCGGCGGCGCACGCCGAGCGGCTACGTCGAGATCCTCGGCGCGAGCGAACACAACCTCAGGGACATCGACGTGCACATCCCGCTCGGCGTGCTGACGTGCGTGACGGGCGTGTCGGGCTCGGGCAAGTCGACGCTCGTCAACGAAGTGCTCTACAAGGCGGTCGCGAACCGCCTGCACCGTGCGCGCCAGCGGCCGGGCGCGCACCGCGCGATCCACGGGCTCGATCAGCTCGACAAGATCATCGCGGTCGACCAGTCGCCGATCGGGCGCACGCCGCGCTCGAACCCGGCGACGTACACGGGTCTGTTCGACGTGATCCGCGACCTCTTCTCGAAGACGCAGGAGGCGCGGATCCGCGGCTACAAGCCGGGGCGCTTCAGCTTCAACGTGAAGGGCGGGCGCTGCGAGGTGTGCCGCGGCGACGGGCAGATCAAGATCGAGATGCACTTCCTGCCGGACGTGTACGTGCCGTGCGAGCAGTGCCACGGCAAGCGCTACAACCGCGAGACGCTGGAAGTGCGCTTCAAGGGCAGGAGCATCGCCGACGTGCTCGACATGCCGGTCGAGGAGGCGCTTGAGTTCTTCGAGCACATCCCGAAGGTGCGCCGGCGCCTGGAGACGCTGAACGCGGTCGGGCTCGGCTACGTGCGCCTCGGCCAGCCGGCGACGACGCTGTCGGGCGGCGAGGCGCAGCGCGTGAAGCTCGCGACGGAGCTCTCGAAGATCGCGACGGGACGGACGCTGTACATCCTCGACGAGCCGACGACGGGGCTGCACTTCGCCGACGTGCAGCGCCTGCTCGAGGTCCTGCAGCGGCTCGTCGACGCGGGCAACAGCGTCGTCGTGATCGAGCACAACCTCGACATCATCAAGTCGGCGGACCGCCTGATCGACATGGGCCCGGAGGGCGGCGAGGAGGGCGGCATGGCGATCGCGGTCGGTACGCCGGAGGAGGTCGCGGCCGAGCCTTCGTCGCATACGGGCCAGTTCCTCGCGGAGCTGCTGACGCCGACGGTCAAGCGCGGCAAGGCGGCGAACGGCAAGCCGGCGGGGCAGAGGCGCGCGAAGGTCGCCGCTTGAGCGAGCCGCGCGGCCTCGCGGCCGAGGCGCGCCTGTGGGCGCAGAAGTGGCGCTGGTACGAGCGCAACTCGCTGCCGTGGAACCGCGCGCGGATCCACTGGGAGCTGATGCGCCGCGGGGCGTTCGCGCGCTGGCCGCTGCACGGCAACGTGCTCGAGGCGCTGCATCAGGGGCGCCTGGAGATCGGCGCGGAAGCGCTGTTCGAGCCGGGCGTCTGGATCACGGCGCCGGGGTCCGCGCGCGTGCGAATCGGCGCGGGGACGTTCCTAAACAAAGGCGTGATGGTCGCGGCCGAGCAGCTCGTCGAGATCGGCGAGCACTGCATGCTCGCGAACGGCTGCTTCGTCTCGGACGCGAATCACCGCCACGACGACCCGGAGAAGCCGATCACGTGGCAGGGGTTCGAGAGCAAGGGGCCGACGCGGATCGGCGACAACTGCTGGCTCGGCGCGAACGTCGTCGTGACGAGCGGCGTGAGCATCGGCGAGCGCTGTGTGATCGGCGCGAACAGCGTCGTGACGCACGACGTCGAGCCGTTCTCGGTCGCGGCGGGGCTGCCGGCGAAGGTGATCAAACGCGTCGAGTACGCCGATGCGGGCGCGAAGCGCAACCCGCCGCCTGGCGCTAGCGTCTGACGGATGGATCTGATCGAGGCGATGCACTGCGCGCCGACGAGCCGGCGCTTCACCGACGAGCCGGTCGACGCCGGCGTCCTGCGGCGCGCGCTCGACAGCGCACGGTTCGCGCCGAGCGGCGGCAACCGGCAGGGGTGGCGCGTGATCGTCGTGCGCGACCCCGCCACGCGGAAGGCGATCGCCGAGCTGTACCTGCCCCGCTGGCGGGCGTACTCTCGGCAGACGGGCGGGACCGAGCGCCTGCAAGCGACGACGGAGTCCGAGCCGGCACGCGCTGCCGACGCGAAACGGACACAGATGATGCGCCGGGCGGACGAGTACGCCGAGCGCCTCGCCGACGTGCCTGTGCATCTGATCGTGTGCGTGCGCCTCGACGACCTCGCCGTGACCGACGCGGAGCTGCCGCGCCAGAGCATCGTCGGTGGCGCGTCGGTCTATCCGTTCGTTCAGAACCTGCTGCTGGCGCTGCGCAACGAGAACCTCGGCGCGGCGATGACGACGTTGCTCGTACCGGCCGAGCCCGAGGTCAGGCGACTGCTCGAGATCCCCGCGGGGATCGCGCTCGCGGCGCACATCGGCGTCGGCCACCGCGCCGACCCGTGGCCGAAGCACCTTACGCGCAAACCGGTCGAGGAGTTCGCGTTCGCCGAGCGCTTCGGCGAACCGTTGTGATCGTCAGCTGAGCTGTGCTTGCAGCTCGGCGAGCTCGCCGGCGTCGATCTTGTACGTGTGCTCGGGTGCCGGATAGCGCCGCGTGCGCACGTCCTCGGCGTAGGCGGCGACGCCGTCGTTCATCTCCTGCTGGATGTTCGCGTAGCGCTTGACGAAGCGAGCGCCGAGACCGTCGCGGATGCCGAGCAGATCATGGAAGACGAGCACCTGCCCGTCGGTCGCCGGCCCGGCGCCGATGCCGATGACGGGGATCTCGAGCAGCGGCATCAGCTCGTCGGTGACGGCGCTCGGGATCGCCTCGAAGACGATCGCGAAGCAGCCGGCCTCCTGCAGCGCGAGCGCCTCGGCGGCGATCCGCGCGGCGGCGGCGGCGGTCCGGCCCTGCGCCTTCCAGCCGCCGAGTGCTGTCGCGGTCTGCGGCGTGAGGCCGACGTGGCCCATCACGGGGATCCCGGCGCCGACGATCGCGCGCGCGCGCTTGACCGACGATTCGCCGCCGCCCTCGAGCTTGACGGCCTCGCAACCGGCCTCCTTGACCATGCGCATCGCCGTCGTGATCGCCTGCTCGTCGGAGACCTCGTAGGAGCCGAACGGCAGGTCGCCGATCAGCATCGGCGTCTTCAGCCCGCGCCGGACGGCGCGTGCGAGCACGAGCATGTCGTCGAGCTCGACGGGCGTCGTCGCGTTGAAGCCGAGCACCGTCGTCGCGGCCGAGTCGCCGACGAGGACGAGGTCGACGCCGGCCGACTCGGCGGCGCGCGCGCTCGGGTAGTCGTAGGCGGTGACCATCACGATCGGGTCGCCGAGGCGCTTCTTCTCGGCGAGCAGCGGCAGCGTCATCGGCAGCCGGCCGGGGTCGGACGGCGCCTGGATCTCTGGGTGGCTGGACATGGGCGGTTCCTCTCTGACGTCAGTTGACGCTCTGCGTGAGCAGGGTCGCCACCGCGTCGTCGACGGTGATGATGCGGTTGGTCTGCGCCTCGACGTGCACGACGCGAGGTTCGTAGCGCTCGAGCTCGACCTCGTCGTAGCTCGCGTAGGAGACGACGATGATCGTGTCGCCGCGCTGCACGAGCCGCGCGGCGGCGCCGTTGATCGTCATCACGCCGGAGCCGCGCTCGCCGGTGATCGTGTACGTCTCGAAGCGCGCGCCGTTGTCGATGTCGAGCACGTGCACCTGCTCGTGCTCGCGGATGTCGGCCGCCTCGAGCAGGTCGGGGTCGATCGTGATCGAGCCGACGTAGTGCAGGTCGCAGTCGGTGATCGTCGCCCTGTGAATCTTCGACTTGAGCATCGTGCGTTGCATCAGGCGAGCGCCTTTCTCGGGTCGAGTTGGGTGGGGGAGGGTGCGACGGAAGCTCTCAGCAGCGCGTTGTCGATCAGGCGCGTCTCGCCGAGTCGGGCGGCGACGAGCAGCAGCGCGTCGCGCTCGAGCCCGTCGCACGGCTCGAGCGTGTCGGGGTCGACGAGCGCGACGTACTCGGGTTCGACGCCACGCTCGCGCATCGCGGCGCGCGCGGCTGTGAGCAGCGCGTCGCCTTTGCGCTCGCCGGCGGCGGCGGCGCGCGCGGCCGCATGCAGCGCCTCGGGCAGCGCGCGCGCGCGCGCGCGCTGCTCGGCGCTGAGGCGGACGTTGCGGCTGGACAGCGCGAGGCCGTCGTCCTCGCGCACGGTCGGGCACGCCTGCACGCGGACGGGGAGGTTCAGGTCGGCGACCATGCGTCGGATGACGACGAGCTGCTGCGCGTCCTTCTGGCCGAAGTAGGCGACGTCGGGGAGCGCCATGCCGAGCAGCTTGGCGACGACGGTGCAGACGCCGCGGAAGTGCTCGGCGCCGCGTACGGCGCCCTCGAAGCGGTCGCTCAGGCCGGACACCTCGACGGCGGTCGCGAAGCCCGGCGGGTAGACCTCCTCGACGGGCGGCGCGAAGAGGATGTCGGCGCCGGCGTCGGCGGCGAGCCCGGCGTCGCGGCGCTCGTCGCGCGGGTAGCGGTCGAGATCGGCGCGCTCGTTGAACTGCGCGGGGTTGACGAACAGCGAGACGACGACGACGTCGCACTCGCGGCGCGCGCGGCGGATCAGCGAGAGATGGCCGTCGTGCAGCGCGCCCATCGTCGGCACGAGCCCGATCGTGCGCCCCTCGCGACGGGCTGGCGCGAGCGCGATACGGAGATCGCCGACGGCGCGCACGGTCCTCATGCGCAGGGCGAGGGGTTGGTTACGGTTGGCATCGGTTTCGGTCCAGTTCCTTGCGGATACCGGCGCGAGCGAAGCGTTCGTGCGGTTCTGCGTGGGTCCACCCCGGGGATTGCCGGTGGCGGCCTGCGGTCAATGATACAGCGCGTTCGGTCGCCGTCTACCAGGCGTCGACGTACGGCCGCGCCTTGCCGGTACGGCGCCACCACGACTCGGCGTATTCGTCGAACAGCGTCGCGATCCAGCGCCGTGAGTCGGCGGGGTCGATCACGTCGTCGATCTCGCCGTAGGCGGCCATGTTGAGCCCGCGGCCGCGCTCGTAGGCGAGCGCGACCATCGCCTCGAACGCGCGCTCGCGCTCGTCGGGGTCCTCGATCGCGTCGAGCTCGCGGCGCATCCCGAGGCGGACGGCGCCCTCGAGGCCCATGCCGCCGAACTCGGACGTCGGCCAGCCGACGGTGAACAGCGGCGCCTTGAAGCCGCCGCCGGCCATCGCCTGCGCGCCGAGCCCGTAGCCCTTGCGCAGGACGATCGTGCCGCACGGCACACGAAGATTCGCGCCGCCGAGGAACATGCGCGCGAAGTGGCGGACGGTCGCGGTGCGCTCGGCGCTCGGGCCGACCATGAAGCCGGGCGTGTCGCAGAGGAACAAGACGGGGAGTGCGAAGGCGTCGCACATGCCGATGAAGCGCGCGGCCTTGTCGGCGCCGTCGGCGTCGATCGCGCCGCCGAGGTGCGTCGGGACGTTGGCGACGACGCCGAGCGGGCGACCGTCGACGCGCGCGAGCGCGGTGACGATGCCGGCGCCGAAGCCGCGCCGCAGCTCGAGCACCGAGCCTTCGTCGAACAGGGTCTCGATCACGCGACGCACGTCGTAGACGCGCTTGCGCTGCTCGGGGATCAGCTCGCGCAGGATGGTCTGGTCGGGCACGGCGCCGGGCTCGCGGGGGCCGCGGAAGTAGGAGAGGTAGCGCTTCGCTGCGGCGACGGCCTCGCGGTCGTCGGCGACGCGCAGGTCGACGACGCCGTTTGCGTCCTGCACGTCGATCGGCCCGACCTCGGACGGCTCGAAGACGCCGAGCCCGCCGCCCTCGATCATCGCGGGGCCGCCCATGCCGATGCTCGCGTCCTCGCTGGCGATGACGACGTCGCAGCAGCCGAGCAGCGCGGCGTTGCCGGCGAAGCAGTAGCCGGAGGCGATGCCGACGAGCGGCACGAGGCCGCTGAGCTGCGCGAACAGCGAGAACGCGCGGCAGTCGAGCCCGGCGACGATCGGCATGTCGACGTCGCCGGGGCGCCCGCCGCCGCCCTCGGCGAACAGCACGACGGGCAGCCGGCGGCGCTCGGCGAGCTCGAACAGGCGGTCCTTCTTGGCGTGGTTGCGCATGCCCTGCGTGCCGGCGAGGACGGTGTAGTCGTAGGACATCGCGACGCAGCCGCGCCCGTCGATCTCGCCGACGCCGGCGACGAGGCCGTCGGCGGGCGTTCGCGCGATCAGCTCCTCGCGCGAGCGACGCTGCTCCTGCGCGGCGAACAGCAGCGGTCCGTACTCGACGTACGTCCCGTCGTCGAGCAGTTCGGCGAGGTTCTCGCGCGCGGTCCGCCGGCCGCGCTCGTGGCGTTTGGCGACCTCATCGGGCCGTGCGGCGTCGAGGCCGATCGCGTGGCGCTCGCGGACGGTCGCGAGGTCAGCGCGCTCGCCGGCGTCGCCGCCCGGCTTGGCCTCGGTGTCGGCGCCTGCGCCCGGCTCGGCCTCGGCTCCGCCCGTGCCTACGTCGCCCGCGCTGGCGGCCCGCGTCGCGCCGTCGGCCTGAGCGACGGACGTGCTCAGCACGACGAGCGCCTGCCCCTCCTCGACGGCCTCGCCGGCGGCGACCTCGACGCGCCGGATGATGCCGCCGGCGTCGGCGAGCACCTCGTGCTCCATCTTCATCGCCTCGATGACGAGGAGCGGCGCGCCGGCGAGGACGTGCTCGTCGGGGCGGTGCGCGACGGAGACGACGACCCCGGCGAATGGGGCCTTGACGGTCAGCTCGTCGCTCGCGGGCACGGCGGGATCATTGCGCAGCGTGGCGCGCGACCCGGCCTGGTCGGAGCCCACGCAATCTTCGGAATTTGCTCGGTAGCGCAGCTCGGCGCGCTCGCGGAGCCTCGCGGGCAGCGATTAGCATCAGCGCGAATGGCCTCGACAGACGTGGCAGGCACGGCATCGGAGCGGCGCGAGGCGCTCAAGGAGGTGCTCGCGCAGTCGAGGAGCTGTACGCGCTGCCCGGAGCTCGCGGCGACGCGCAAGACGGTCGTGTTCGGCGCGGGCAACGCGAACGCCGACCTGATGTTCGTCGGCGAGGCTCCGGGCGCGACGGAGGACGAGCAGGGGGTCCCGTTCGTCGGGCGGGCTGGAAAGCTCCTCGAGACGCTGCTCGGCGAGATCGGGCTGCAGCGCTCGGAGGTCTTCATCGCGAACACGCTGAAGTGCCGCCCTCCCGGCAATCGCGACCCGCTGCCGATCGAGATCGAGAACTGCCAGGAGTACCTGCATCGCCAGGTCGAGCTGATCGAGCCGACGGTGATCTGCACGCTCGGCAACTTCTCGACGAAGCTGCTGCGCGGCGACCCGACGGGGATCACGCGCCTGCACGGGCAGCCGGAGGTGCTGACGCTCGGACGCCGCGCGGTACGGCTGTACCCGATCTTCCATCCGGCGGCGGCGCTGTACACGCCGCGGATGCTCGAGACGCTGCGCGAGGACTTCGCGCGCCTGCCGGAGCTGCTGGCGATGGGCGCGCCGGAGCAGCCGGACGCCGAGGAACCGCCGGAGCTGGCCGAGCCGCCGGAGACCGCCGAAGCGCCGGCGGCGCAGAGCTCGACGGGCCCCGAGGAGGCGTCGGCGGCGGAGGCGGATCAGCTCGGTCTGTTCTAGACGGGGCGGACGCCCGACTGGACGTCTGTTCGATGTGCGCGCGGGCGGGTTTTCCCACGTTTTGCCTGCAAGCAGGGTCTTCTGCAGGTCCGTCGAAGAATTTCTTCGAGCAGCCTCAAGTCGACGGTGGCGTTCGCCGATACAGGACTTGTCTCCATCCCTCCAGGAGTAACGACCGGCCCGCGTCCCTTTCTCCCGCGGGCCGGTTGCTTTAACGGCCGGGACGCGCTTGGCTCTACAGTCTCGTCGTGGCCGTGCACGTCGTCGATACGTTGGACCCGTCGGAGACGGAAACGCTTGGAGCGGAGCTGGCGAACGGACTGCGCGACGGCGATGTCGTGCTCGTGCGCGGCGAGCTCGGAGCGGGCAAGACGACGCTCGTGCGCGGCGCGGCGCGCGCGCTCGGCGTGACGGACCCGATCACGAGCCCGAGCTTCAGCATCGGCCACCGCTACCGCGCGCGCGACGAGCTGACGGTCTCGCACCTGGACCTCTACCGGCTGGCGGGGCTCGAGCGCGAGGATCCGGAGCTGCTGGCCGACTACTTCGGTGCGGGGCGGATCGCGTTCGTCGAGTGGCCGCCGGACGCCGAGCGTGAGCTCGCGGGCGCGCGCGTGCAGGTGTCTCTGGAGCATGCCGGCGAGGATCGTCGGCGGATCGAGGTGATCGAACGATGACTGCCGTGCTCGGCTTCGACACGGCGACGCACGCGACGGTCGTCGGGCTGCACGTGCCGGGCGGTCCGACGCTGCAGGCGCGCGACGACCCGCCGCCGGAGGGGCATCCGGGCCACGCGACGCGCCTGCTGGCGATGGCTGCGGAGCTGCTCGCGCAGGCGGGCGTCGGCTGGGACGCGCTCGGGCGAATCGCGGTCGGCGTCGGCCCGGGACGCTTCACGGGGCTGCGCGTCGGGATCGCGACGGCGCGCGGGCTCGCGCAGTCGCTCGACGTCGAGCTGGCGGGCGTCTCGACGCTGCGCGCGCTCGCGCTGGGCGCGGCGCGCCGCGCGGACGGCGAGTCGGGTGCAAGCGGCACGATCGCGGTGATCGACGCGCGCCGCGGTGAGGCGTTCGCGGCGGCCTACCCGGCGCCGGGCGACGCATACGCGACAGCGGACGGTGCGGAGATCGCCTTCGCGCACGCGCTCGGTCCGATCGAGCTCGGGCGGATCGTCGCGGAGATCGAGCGCGGCGGTGGCGTGTCGGGAGAGCGCTGGCGGGCGGTCGGCGACGGTGCGGTGCGCTTCGCGGCAGAGCTGCGCGCGGGCGGCGTGAGCGTCCCGGGGGAGGGCTCGCCGCTGCACGTGCTCGACGCGGGGGCGCTCTGCGAGCTGGGGGCGCAGGCCGACCCTGCGTCGGCGCTCGAGACGGTGCTGCCGGACTACCGACGCGCGCCTGATGCGGCGCTCGCGGCGGCGCGGCGTCCGGCCGCGCAGGGAGCGGTCTCGTGAGCGACGCAGCAGCTCCTGTCGTGCGCGACGGCGAGGACGCTCCGCCGGTGCGCGTACGCGCGCTGACGTACCCGGACCTGCCGCAGGTGCTCGCGATCGAGCGGCGCGTCTTCCCGACGCCGTGGTCGCTTGCGATGTTCGTGCTCGAGCTCTCGAAGCAGACCGGCATCTGCCTGGCGGCGACGAGCGCGTCGATCCGGGCTCGGGCACCGGGGCGGACGGCGAGGAGGACGGGCTCGTCGGTTATCTGATCTGCTCGCGCTACGACACGGTCTGGCACATGATGAACGTCGCGGTCGACAGCGATCGCCGGCGCTCGGGGATCGCGTCGCTGCTGCTCGCCGAGCTGTACGCGCGCGTCGGCGACGAGCGCGCGCGCTACACGCTCGAGGTGCGCCGCTCGAACGCGGTCGCGATCCACCTGTACGAGCGCGAGGGCTTTCGCGCTGCGGGCATGCGGCGGCGCTACTACCAGGACAACGGCGAGGACGCGCTCGTCATGTGGCGCACGCCGGCGACGCGCGCGGGGACGCTCGACGACGTCCCGAACCCCGGACCCGTATGAGCGTTCTTGCGCTGGAGACGAGCTGCGACGACACGTGCGCGGCGGTGATCGACGCCGACGGCGGCATTCGCGCGAACGTGATCTCCTCGCAGGTCGCGCACGAGGGCTTCGGCGGCGTCGTGCCGGAGATCGCCTCGCGCCACCACCTCGAGATCGTCAACGCGATCGTCGAGCGCGCGCTCGCGCAGGCAGAGGTCGGTCTCGACGACGTCGAGCTCGTCGCGGCGACGCAGGGGCCGGGACTCGTCGGCGCGCTGCTCGTCGGCTTCTCGACGGCGAAGGCGCTGGCGGCGGCGCGCGAGCTGCCGTTCGCGCCGGTCGACCACCTCCAGGGTCACGTCGCGGCGAACTTCCTGCTGCCGGAAGGCGAGACGGAGGGCGAGGGCTCGTTCGAGCCGCCGTTCGTGTGCCTGATCGCGAGCGGCGGGCACACGCTGCTTGCGCACGTACGCGAGCACGACGGCTTCGAGGTGCTCGGGCGCACGCTCGACGACGCGGCGGGCGAGGCGTTCGACAAGGGCGCGCGGATGCTCGGCCTCGGCTATCCGGGCGGCGCTGCGCTCGAGCGCTTGGCGCGCGGGGGAGACGCGGAGGCATTCGCGTTCCCGGGCTCGCGCGCCGAGCGCTCGCGCGGGGGACGTGGCGCGCAGCGCGAGGCGTTCGCGCGCGGGCTGGACTTCTCGTTCGCGGGCCTGAAGACGGCGCTGCTGTACAAGCTGCGCGAGCTCTCCGAGGAGCAGGCGCAGGCGCGGGCGAGCGACCTCGCGGCGTCGTATCAGGCGGCGATCGTCGACAGCCTGATCGAGCGCGTCGAGCGCGGGCTCGAGCAGACCGGCCTCGCGCGCCTGGCGGTCGGCGGGGGCGTCGCGGCGAACGGCGCGCTGCGCGAGCGGCTGGCCGAGCTCGGCGTGACGCTGCGCGTGCCGGCGCGCGTGCTGTGCACGGACAACGCGGCGATGATCGCGAGCGCGGCACGCTTCGGCGAGCGGCTCGACTACCCGCACTACCTCCCCCTCGACGCCTACGCGACGGGCGAACGCGCGCGATGATCACCGAGGTGACGGTGTACTCGCGGCCGGACTGCCACCTCTGCGCGGAGGCGATCGCGACGCTGCGGCGACTGCAGCGGGAGCTCGACTTCGGCTTGACCGAGCTGGACATCGACGAGGACGAGAAGCTGCAGCGCGCCTATTTCGAGCGGGTCCCGGTGGTCGCGCTCGACGGCGAGGAGCTGTTCGACTACTTCGTCGACGAGGACGCCCTGCGAGAGCGTCTAGAGTCACGAAGATGAGCTACGGAGAACCAACGACGCGCCCGCGTGAGCTCCAGAACGACGGCGCCGGAGCCGTCGGCGAGCGCCTTTCGCTGGGTGTCGCGGCGCGCCTCTCGCGCTACCTGCAGGTGCTCACGCAGGCGAAGAAGATGGGCAAGGAGACGATCTCCTCGCAGGAGCTGTCGGACTACACGCACGTCAACTCGACGCAGATCCGCCGCGATCTGTCGGGCTTCGGCAAGTTCGGCAAGCGCGGCGTCGGCTACAACGTCGAGGCGCTCGTCTCGCAGATCCGCAAGATCCTGCGGACGGCCGGCCAGCACAACATCGCGCTGCTCGGCGCGGGGCATCTCGGCAAGGCGATCGCCTCGTCGGACATCTTCGCCGACCACGGCTTTCGCGTCGTCGCGATCTTCGACGTCGACGAGAGCAAGGTCGGGACGAACGTCGGCAGCCAGGTCGTCCGCCATACCGCCGACCTGCGCCAGGTCGTCGAGGACGAGGACATCGTCGTCGGCGTCCTCGCGGTGCCGACGCAGGCCGCGCAGGGGCTCGCTGACGAGCTCGTCGACGCGGGCGTGAAGATCATCTTCAACTACTCGGAGTCGCTGTTGATGGTGCCGCCGGAGGTCACCGTCCACACGTCGAGCCCGGCAGTCGATCTGCTCTACGCGCTGTACTTCTACCTGACCTGACGCTGTCGCCGGCCGACCGGCGCCATCACTGGGACCGAAGCCCGAACAACCCGATCGCGCGAGCCGAACGCCGAACGCCATGACCCTGGACCTAGACCTAGCGGCCGAGACGTTTGCCGCGGCGGCGGACAACACCGTCGGCATCGAGGAGGAGTTCTCGATCCTCGACCCGCGCACGCTCGACCTCGTGCCGCGCTTCGAGCAGCTGCGCGACGTCGCGGCGGCGCGCGACCCGCGCCTGCACGAGCACATCACCGGCGAGCTGATCTCCTCTGAGATCGAGATCATCTCGGGCGTCGGCGGCGACCTGCAGCATGCGCTCGCGCGCCAGCGCGAGCATCGCCGGCGCCTGTTCTCGCTGGCCGGCTCGGAGGGCGTCGCGCTCGGCGCGACGGGGACGCACCCGTGGGCGGACTACCGCGAGCAGCCGATCATCGACACCGAGCACTACCGCCGCGTCGAGGAGGGGCTGAAGTACGTCGCGTGGCGCAACAACACGTTCAGCCTGCACGTGCACGTCGGCGTGCGCGATCTCGACCGCGCGGTGCTCGTCTGCGACCGGTTGCGACCTGTGCTGCCGCTGCTGCTGGCGATCTCGACGAACTCGCCGTACCTCGACGGGCGCGACAGCGGGCTGTACTCGACGCGCACGCAGAGCTTCACGAAGAGCTTCCCGCGCTGCGGCGTGCCGGACGCGTTCGGCGGCTGGCGGTCCTACCGCGAGTACATCGAGTTCCTCGTGCACACGCGCTCGATCGTCGAGTTCACGCAGGTCTGGTGGTCGGTGCGGCCGCACTTCAGCTTCGGCACGGTCGAGGTGCGGATCTGCGACGCGCAGGCGACCGCGCAGGAGTCCGACGCGCTCGCGGCGCTGATCGTCGCGTGCATCACGCAGGCGGCGCGCGACGTCGACGAGGGTGTGCCGTTCGTCGACCCGGCGCCGCGCCTGATCGAGGAGAACATGTGGCGCGCGATCCGCTTCGGGCTCGACGGCCGGCTGATCGACCTCGAGCGGGCCGAGGAGTACGCGGCGCGCGAGGCGATCGAGCGGCTCTGCGCGTGGACGGCGCCGGTGCGGGGCGAGCTTGGCATCGAGCTCGTGTTCCCCGAGCGCAACGGCGCGCAGCGCCAGCGGCAGCTGATCGAGGCAGGCGCGAGCCGCGAGGAGGTCTTCGCGGCGTCGGTCGCCGAGACGCTTCAGACATACTCCGAGGAGGTGACCGTATGAGCACGGATCCAACCGCGAGACCGTCCGGCGAGGCACCGGCGCCCGATGCCGGCCAGGCGCAGGGCCAGCCGAGCGAGGCCGACCGATCGGAGATCGACCAGCGCGCGGCCTACGAAGCGGAACTGAGCCGCATCACGAGCGCCGACCTGATGCTGCAGGCGGCCGTCTCGCTGCTGAACGTCGGCAGCTACAGGCTCGCACCGCGCGTGCCGGGCGAGGCCGGCGGGGCGCCGTCGCCCGGGGGCGGTCCGCAGGCAGGCGAGCCGCTGCCGCCGAGCACGGACGACCTCGAGCAGGCGCGCGACGCGATCGACGGCGCGCGGGCGCTGCTCGAGGTCCTCGAGCGCAGCGCGCCGAGCGAGATCGCGCCGCTGCGCAACGCCCTCTCGCAGCTGCAGATGGCCTACGCGCGGGCGGTCCAGGCGGCGGGCGCTGCGCCGGGACCGTCGGGAGCGCCGGGCGGCACGCCGCCGGAGGGCGGCTCGAGCGGCGGCGGCTCCGGCGGCGCGCCGGGAACCGGCGAGACCTCGGGCGAGCAGCGCCCACCGGGCCCGGGGCCGGCGGAGTCGAGCGGGAGGCTGTGGGTGCCCGGCCGCTGAGGCGCGGCGAAAGCGCCGCGCCGGGGCGAAAGGTCGCGGCACGGGCCTTTCACGAGCAGTCCTTCCGCGCGCGAGCGCGATAGACTGCCCGCGCGTTTGCACCGGGTAGGCGCTCGTCCCGAGCACCCGGGCGACAAATGTGCGCGCGACGATCCTCGCGCGGCACGCCAATCAGACCGCGGAGGATTTTCAGTTGAGCAGCTTTCTGACGAACCATGGGGTCGTCGTCGCCCTCGTTTGCGCCGCATGCGCCGTCGTTTACGGCGTGCTGACGGCGCGTACCCTGCTGTCGCTCTCGCCTGGCAACGAGAAGATGCAGGGCATCTCGCTGGCCGTCCAGCAGGGGGCGCGCGCGTACCTCAACCGTCAATACACGACGATCGCGGGCGTCGGCGTCGTGCTGTTCGTCGCGCTGATCTTCATCCAGAACATCGCGGTCGCCGGCGGCTTCGCGATCGGCGGGATCCTGTCGGGCTCGACGGGGTACATCGGCATGAACGTGTCGGTGCGCTCGAACGCGCGCGTCGCCGAGGCTGCGCGCTCGGGCGTGACGCCGGCGCTGCGCGTCGCGTTCCGCGGCGGCGCGATCACGGGCCTGCTCGTCGTCGGCCTCGCGCTGCTCGGCGTCGCGGGCTACTACGGCCTGCTCACGGCCGTATTCAACGACAGCCCGAAGACGGCGGTCGACGCGCTCGTCGGGCTCGGCTTCGGCGGCTCGCTGATCTCGGTGTTCGCGAGGCTCGGCGGCGGCATCTTCACGAAGGCGGCCGACGTCGGCGCCGACCTCGTCGGCAAGGTCGAGGCGGGGATCCCGGAGGACGACCCGCGCAACCCGGCGACGATCGCGGACAACGTCGGCGACAACGTCGGCGACTGCGCGGGAATGGCGGCGGACCTGTTCGAGACGTACGCGGTGACGGCGGTCGCGGTGATCCTGCTCGGCGTGCTGACGTTCCACGAGGCGACGCGCGTGGCGCTCTACCCGCTCGTGATCGGCGGCGTCGCGATCATCGCGTCGATCATCGGCACGTACGCGGTGCGCTCGAAATCGGGCAACGTCGAGCGCGCGCTGCTGCAGGGCCTCGTCGTCTCGGGTCTGCTCGCGGCGGCGGCGTTCGCGCCGATCACGTACTGGCTGATGCGCAACCTGACGTTCAAGTCGGTCGGCGACACGGTCAACACGCCGAGCTGGTCGCACCTCTACCTGTGCTCGCTGATCGGCATCGCCGTGACGGCGCTGCTGTTCGGACTGACGGAATATTACACCTCGACCCGCTTCTCGCCGGTGAAGAAGACGGCGAAAGCGTCGGTCACGGGTCACGCGACGAACATCATCCAGGGCTTCGCGTCGGGCCTGCAGGCGACGGCGCTGCCGGCGATCGTGATCGTGCTCGGGATCCTCGGCGCCTGGAAGCTCGCGGGCGGCGGCGTGACCGGCATCTACGGGATCGGCGTCGCGGTCATGGGCCTGCTCTCGCTGACCGGCCTGATCGTCGCGCTCGACGCGTTCGGCCCGATCACCGACAACGCGGGCGGCATCGCCGAGATGGCCGAGCTGCCGGAGGACGTGCGCAAAGTGACCGACCGCCTCGACGCGGTCGGCAACACGACGAAGGCCGTGACGAAGGGCTACGCGATCGGCTCGGCGGTGCTCGCGGCGGTCGTCCTGTTCGCCGGCTTCCAGAAAGAAATCGAGGCGAAGGTCGGCCACGTGATCCAGTTCGGCATCAACGAACCGCCGGTGCTGATCGGGCTGCTGGTCGGCGGCATGATGGTCTGCCTGTTCGCGTCGCTGTCGATCGAGGCGGTCGGCCGCGCCGGCGGCGCGGTCGTCGAGGAGGTGCGCCGCCAGTTCCGCGAGCACCCGGGGATCATGGACTACACCGAAGAGCCCGACTACGCGGCGTGCGTCGACATCGTCACGAAGACGGCGCAGCGCGAGATGATCCTGCCGTCGCTGCTGCCGATCCTGCTGACGCTGATCGTCGGCCTGATCGACCAGCAGGCGCTCGGCGGCCTGCTGATCGGCGTGATCGTCGTCGGCTTCTTCTTCGCCGTGCTGATGACGGCCGGCGGCGGCGCGTGGGACAACGCGAAGAAGCTGATCGAGGACGGCGCGTTCGGCGGCAAGGGATCGGAAGCGCACGCGGCGTCGGTCACCGGCGACACGGTCGGCGACCCGTTCAAGGACACGGCCGGGCCGGCGATCAACCCGATGATCAAGGTCGCGAACATCGTCGCGATCCTGATCATCCCGCTGATCACCTGAGCGTCGAGCGCATTCTCGCGTGACGCGACGGACGGGAGCAGGGATGCGGCCCGGGCGGGCTCGGCGGGCGCGTAAGCTCAGCGTGAGATGAGAGGTCGCACGGTCCACCGCTCGAGCACGGTCGTGTTCTCGCTGCTGATGCTCGCGATCGGCGTCGCGCTGATCGCGCAGGTGATCGGCGCGGGCGATCAGCTCTTCTCGGCGCGCCTGCTGCTCGGCCTGCTGTTCGTCGCGGCGGGCGTCGCGCGACTGTATCTCGAGCACAAGCGGGGCCGGCAGCCGTGAGCGGCGAGGACGCGCCCGCCGACGGCGCGGCGTCGCCGGGCGAGGAGCCATCGGGCATAGGGCAGTCGGGCGCGGAGCCGCCGGGCGCCGGCTCGCCCGGCGCTGGAGCGACGGGCGGCGCCAGGGCGCAGGCCGAGCTCGGACGCGCGGAGGCGGAGCGGATCGCGCTGCAGATCTCGGCGCGCTCGCTGTCGATCGCGCGGCGCAGCGTCGGCTCGCCGCTGCTGTTCGCGGTCATCTACACGCCGATTGCGAGCGCGCTGTACTTCGCGCTCGGCGTGATCTCGGGCCACGCGCTCGGGCTGACGCCGTTCGTCTTCCTGATCGCGGCGATGCTGTTCGCGCTGACGGCAATGACGTACGCGGAGGGCGCGTCGCTGCACCAGGAGCGCAGCGGCTCGACGGTGTTCGCGCGCTACGCGTTCAACGAGCTCGTGAGCTTCGGCGCGGGGTGGGCGATCCTGCTCGACTACACGATCCTGATCGCGGTGACGTGCTACTCGGCGACGCACTACGTGCGCGTCTTCTGGCACCCGCTCGGCGATACCGACGAGTCGCTCGGCCTCGCGCTGGCGTTCATCGCGCTCGTCGTGCTGCTGAACATCCGCGGCGTCGGCTGGCGGCGCTCGCGGCGCGTGACGGCGATCGTCGCGGCCGACCTCGCGCTGCAGGCGTTGATCGTCGTGCTCGGCCTCGTGCTGCTGTTCAGCCCGAGCGCGCTGCTGGACCCGATCCATCTCGGCAGCGCGCCGAAATGGTCGGACCTCGTCTTCGCGCTGACGGTCGCGGCGATCTCGTTCACGAGCCTCGAGTCGGCGGCGGGCTTCGCGGGCGAGGTGAAAATCGGCACGAGCGCGCTGAAGCGGCTCGTCGGCAGCGCAACGGGGACGGTCGTCGTCGTCTATGTCGGGATCGCGCTGGTCGCGCTGACGGCGCTGCCGGTTCACGACGGGCACACGCAGCTGGCGACGCGCTACGTCAACGACCCGATGGTCGGGATCGTCACGCAGCTGCACCCGCATTGGCTGGCGAGCACGCTGCGCTACGTCGTCGCGGCGCTCGCGACGATCACGCTCGTCGCGGCGGCGAACTCGGCGATGCTCGGGCTCTCGCGCCTGGCGTACTCGCTCTCGACGAACCGCCAGATCCCGAGCGGCCTCGGGCGGCTGCATCCACAGCGCTCGACGCCATACGTGCTGATCATCATCGCCGGCCTGATCGCCGCCGGGCTGGTCGTGCCGGAGAGCATCGACTTCCTCGTCGGGATCTACGCGTTTGGCGCGCTGCTCGCGTTCACGATCGCGCACGTCTCGGTCTGCCGGCTGCGCTACAAGGAGCCCGGCGCGCCGCGCCCCTACAGGATCCCGCTGTCGGTCTTCTTCCGCGGCGGCGAGCTGCCGCTGCCGGCGGCGTTCGGCGCGCTCGTCTCGGCGGCGGGATGGGTCGCGCTGATGATCGTGCACGAACCGGCGCGCTACGTCGGCCTCGGCTGGATGCTCGCGGGGTTGACGATGTACGTGCTCTATCGCCGTGCCGACGAGACGTCGCTCTTGCGGCGCGTGACGGTCGCGCCGGAGGTGCTGCGCGCCGAGCCGCCGCGCGAACGCGACTACGGCTCGATCCTCGTGCCGCTGTTCGGCACGCGCCTGGACGAGGACATCGTGCAGACGGCGGCGCTGCTCGTCTCGGGCGAGCAGACCGACGAGGCGGCGATCGACGCGGCGACGATCGAGGCGGTGTGGATCTTCGTGATCCCGATGTCGCTGCCGCTGGACGCGCGCCTGCCGGAGGCGCAGATCAAGGAAGCGCGCCAGGTCCTCGCGCGCGCGAAGGTCGTCGGCGAGGAGTACGCGGGGGTGCAGGTCGCGACGGCGACGGTGCGTACGCGGCGCGCGGGCTACGCGATCGTCGACGAGGCGCGCCGGCGCGGCGTCGAGGCGATCGTGCTCGGTGCGGAGGAGCCGTCGCGGATTCGCGGCGGCGCTCGTCTGGGCGGGCGCGGCGGTCCACTCGAGAACTTCGTTGGAGACGTCACGAAGTACGTGATCAAGAAGGCGCACTGCCGCGTGATCGTGACGGCGCCGTCGACGGGAGACCTGATCGCCGAGCACCTGGCGGAGCCCGTTTCGTGAGCTTGGGTGTGCGATCGCGTGAGACCTTGCATCGACTAACCTGCGGCGCATGTTCGTCTTGATCGTGGGTGCCGGGCGTGTCGGCTCGGCTGTCGCGAAGTCGGCGCTGGCCTCAGGTCACGAAGTGTCGGTGCTCGACGAGGACCCGCTCTCGCACGAGCGCCTGGACGCGGGGCAGAGCGAGAGCTGGGAGGACTCGGGCGGCCAGTTCACGGTCGGCACGGCACTCGAGATCGACGCGCTGATCGGCGCCGGGATCGAGCGCGCCGAGGTGTTCATCGCGTCGACCGACGGCGACAACACGAACCTGATCATCGCGCAGATCGCCCAGCGCCGGTTCGGTGTCGAGCGCGTGATCGTGCGCGTGATGGACCCGGCGCGCGCGGGGTGGTACGGCGAGCAGGGTCTGCACACGATATCCCCGACGAAGCACGCGATCGAGATGTTCGAGCGTGCGCTCGCGCCCGAGCCCGCCTGAGCGATGTACGCGATCATCGTCGGAGCCGGCAAGGTCGGTCGCAACCTCGCGCGGGAGTTGATCGAGAAGGAGCACGAGGTGACGCTGATCGAGTCCTCGCGCCCGCGCTACCTGCTGATCGAGGAAGAGTTCGAGCACTCGGTCCAGTACGGCGACGCCACCGAGCTGTGGGTGCTCGAGCGCGCCGGTATCCAGCGCGCGGACCTCGTGATCGCGGTGACGGGCGACGACGAGGACAACATGCTCGTCTGCCAGGTCGCGAAGGAGAAGTACCTCTGCGACCGGATCATCGCGCGCGTGAACAACCCGCGCAATCACGACCACTTCCGCCTGCTCGGGATCCAGCCGGCCGTCTCGGCGACCGACCTGATCCTGCGCCTGATCGAGCACGAGGTGCCGCGCTACGGTCTCGTGCACCTGCTCGCGCTCGAAGAGGAGCGCCTGGAGATCATCGAGCTCGAGGTCTCCGACGACGCGCCGACCGTCGGCCAGTCGGTCGCCGAGATCAGCCTGCCCGAGGGCAGCCTGATCATCTCGGTGCTGCGCGACGGCACGGGCTTCGTGCCGAAGCCCGACACGAAGATCGAAGCGGGCGACGAAGTGCTGCTCGTGCTCGATCCCGGCCTGGAGGAGGCGATCACCGCGTATTTCGCGCCCCACGGGCACGAGATGGTGGGCTAGCCTTTGTCGTTGATGTAGACGGCTGTCGCCGGTCGCCAGGGTCCCATTGCCGTCCGTCAGTTGGCTATCCTTCTCGCCTGAGACGCCCTTCCGGGATAGTCCAATTGGCAGTGACGCCCGGTTCTGGTCCGGGAGATTGGGGTTCGAGTCCCTGTCCCGGAGCTGAATCTCCGCGACGATGCGCCGCGTGCCACTACGATGGCCGGCGATGGCTAACGAAGTGGTCGCCGAGGTCGTGTTCGCCGGCTTCATGGCGGTCGTCGTCGGCGCGCTCGTCTTGAACGTGCTGTTCGCGCTGTACCGCGAGCGCCGCGCGAACCGTCGCGCGGGCGAGGATCTCTCGGCGCGCCCGCCCGACTAGCTCGGCGCGCCGGAGACGCCGGAGCCGCCCGGCCCGCGGGGCTGGCGAGGCCCGCCGGACTCGCCGCCGGCGACAACGCCGCCGGCGTGAATCGCGTCGAGCCGCCTGCCCATCGCGGCGACGTGCTCGTCGGTGATCTTGCCGTCGGAGGGCACGTGCGGGTGGTGCACGTGGCAGAGCCGGTAGTGGCCGTAGCGGAAGCGCCCGCGGCGATAGCAGCCGGAGTGGTGGCAGACGAGCATCGAGACGACGCCGCCGATGCCGATCAGGCTGATGACGGCGACGATCAGCCCGAGCCATTCGGCGTGCGACGTCGTGAACGGCAGCGAGGCGATCACGCGCCGAACTCAATCAGCCCGGTCCGACGGCGCGGTCGGCAGCAGCGCCGCGGGCCGCCGCCGCCGTCGCCGGCCGCGCCCGCCGTTGCCGGCGCGCTCGCGCTCGCGCTCGGGCCCCTCGTCACGATCGCTCGCGCGATCGCCGGGGCGCTCGTCGAACGGCTCGGGGCGCCCGAGATGGAAGCCCTGCGCGAAGTCGACGCCGAGCGCGCGCAGCTGCGCGAGCGTCGCGTCGTCCTCGACGCCCTCGGCGACGGTCTGCAGCCCGAAGTCGCGCGCGAGCGAGACGACGGCCTGCACGACGTGGCGGCTGGCTTCGCTGCTCGACAGGTCGCGGACGAACTCGATGTCGAGCTTGAGGTAGTCGACGGGCAGTCGCTTGAGGTACGTCAACGTCCCGTAGCCGGTCCCGAAGTCGTCGAGCGCGAGCCGGCAGCCGAGCGCGTGCAGGCGCTCGGCGAACGCGCGCGCGGCGTGCTCATCCTCGACGATCGCGGTCTCGGTGATCTCGAAGACGAGCATCTCGGGCGCGACGTCGTGCCTACGCATGCAGCGCTCGATCTGCTCGAGCACGTCGGGATCGCTGACCGAGCGCGCGGAGAGGTTGAGGTGGACGGGGCAGCCGGCGCCGGCGAGCTCGGTCGCCTGGCGGATCACCCAGCGGTCGATCTCGCGGATCAGCGCGTACTGCTCGACGACGGGCAGGAAATCGCCGGGGGGAACGATCCGACCGTCGCTGTCGCGCATGCGCAGCAGCAGCTCGTGCTGCACGGTCTCGCCGCTGTGCAGGTCGACGATCGGCTGCGCGTGGAGCACGAGCCGGTCCTCGATCAGCGCGCGCTCGACGTCGTTGATGCACGCGAGCGTCGCGGCGTCGCGGCGCTGCTCGGCCTCGGCGGCGACGCGCGCGGAGACGTCGACGGCGACGCCGACGACGGCCGCCGGCTCGCCGTCGTCGTCGAGCACGAGGCGGTTGCGCACGTACGCGGTGAACAGCGTGCCGTCCTTGCGGCGCACGAGCAGCTCGCCGTCCCAGCGGCCGTCGGCGATGACGCGCTCGAGCAGGCGTTCGGCGGCGCTCGCGTCCTCGGGGACGACGAGCTCGCGCGCGGAGCGTCCGATCGCCTCCTCGCGACGCCAGCCGTAGAGCGCCTCGGCGCCGCTGTTCCAGTGGATCACGTCGCCGGCCATGTCGGCGCAGACGACGGACGCGTCGATCTGGTCGAGCAGCTCGTTGTCGAGGCTGCGGACGCCCGTGCGTCCGTCGCGGGCGCGCTCGTTGCTCGGCATCGCGTCGACGGCGGCGCGCCAGAGGTCGAGCGACTCGAGCCCGCGTGTCGAGACGCTCGGCGCGTCGACTCCGTCGCCGCTCGCGCCGGGCGTCTCGGCGCCGGGCTCGGAGCGTCCCTGGCGCGAGGCGTACAGGCGCGCGTCGGCGCGGCGGCAGAGCAGCTCGAGCTCGCTGCCGTCGGCGGGGAAGAGGGCGACGCCGAGCGAGGCGGGCGCGCGCTCGCGCAGCGCCTGCGCGATTCGCGCGGTGCTGTCGCGGGCATCGACGGCGTCGAGGTCGGTGAGCAGCACGGCGAACTCGTCGCCGCCGAGCCGGCCGATCGCGTCGCTGGGGCGGACCGAGCGCGCGAGCGTGCTCGCGACCCAGCAGAGCAGCTGATCGCCGGCGGCGTGGCCGAAGGTGTCGTTGACCGGCTTGAAGTGGTCGATGTCGAGCACGACGATCGCGCCGGGACGGCCGCTGCGCGCGAGGCGCGCGAGCTCGGCTTCGGCGCGTTCTTCGAAGCCGCGACGGTTCATGCAGCCGGTCAGCGAGTCGGTGCGCGAGGCCGTCGCGAGCGCGCGGTGCTGGCGGTTGTGGTTCTGCGCCTGCCAGGCGCTCATCGCGGCGGTGCAGAGCAGCGAGCCGGCGAACGCGGCCTGGTAGGCCCAGCTCGCGCCGCCGGCGGTGAGCGCGATCGCGAGGTAGCTGAGCACGCTGAGGAACCCGACGGCGATGACCGACGCGAGCGGGTAGGACATCGAGGAGAAGACGACGGGGATGAAGAAGACGAGCACGAGCGGGCTGGCGGTCCCGCCGTCGGCGAGCGTCGCGACGATCAGCATCGCGAAGTCGAGGAACGTCCAGGTGAGGAAGAACGGCTCGCGCAGGCGGCTGCGCACGATGCGCTCGCGCGGGAGCAGCGCGACGAGAAGGGTCGCGAGGATCCCGAGCGCGAAGAGGATCGCGAGCTCGGTCCGGTGCGGACGATCCCAGGTCAGCGCGACGTAGAGCTCGCCGAAGCCGCCGACGCCGAGCGTCAGCCAGATCCCGGCGGCGATCGTCGCTTCGCGCAAGCGGATCGCGGAGATGTCGATGATCTCGGGCCCCCGACTGCTCATCACTCAGCTAATCGACCGCTCGGGCGCGGGGCTGAACGTCTGCGTGCGCGCCGCTGGACGCGATTCCGCCGGAGGGTGCTAGTCGAGCGCTTTGATCTCGAGCGGTTCTTCGCTGCTCGCGCTGACGGTGGCCGACAGGCCGACGCGTTCGGCGGAGCCGGCGCCGAACGAGGCGAGCAGTACGTCGGGCGCGCCGCCTTCGAAGGCTTCGGGCTTCTGCTTGCCCTTCTTCGCAGAGAAGGTGAGCGTGAGCGAGCTCGACATCTTGTCGAGCGCGCCGACGGCGCCGATCAGCGAGCCTTCGACGAGCACCTTCTGCGCGGATGCGCCGGAGCCGCATTCGAGGACGGCGACCTCGCTCTTGCCGGCGGTCGGGCGCAGCGCGGTGCCGGTCGACGGCGGCTTGGTTTCGCTGTTCGCCTTGGAGATCGTGCCGAGTTCGCCTTCGAGTGGCGCGAGCGCGATTTCGCCGCTGCTCGCGTCTTCGTCCTGGCAGGTGCCGCGCCCGGGCTGTTCGCAGCCGGTCAGTGTGAAGTGGAGCAGTTCGCTCTTGGCGCCGGTGAATTCGCCGCTGCCGGCGAGATGCGTGCAGGCGATCTTGCCCGCGTGCGCGGTTTCGAGCGTCAGCGCGCCACCGCTGAGCGTCAGCCGCGAGGCGCCGGCGCCGGGCGTCCATTCGAAGGCGCCGGTGCGCGCTTCGCTGGCGCTCGTGCAGTTCGAGTTCGTGTAGCCGCCGTGCTGGGCGCCGTGTTCGATCGGCGCGGCGAGGCAGCGACCGCGTTCGGGCAGGCTCTCGCTGCTCTGGAAGGTCTGGTCTTCGCCGAACGCGCTGCCGCCTTCGTTGGTCGCGGCGATGCGGAAGTGGTAGGTCGTGTGCGGGTGCAGGCCGGAGAGCTGCGCGGCGACGGCGACGGCGCTTTCGCCTTCGCCGGGAGCGGGGGTGCACGGCGCGCTCGAGCCGTAGGCGGTCGTCGTCCCGTATTCGAAGCTGCACGCGCTGACGGGCTTGCCGTTGGGGTCGACGGTCGCGTTGAGCGTCGCCGAGGAGCCGCTGACGGACGTCGCGTCCATCGTCACGACGGTCGGCGGCGGCGGGCCGGGCGGGTTGGACGCGGGGCCCGGTGCGGGGTGCGACGGCAAGGAGCAGCGGCGGCCGCGGCGGCTGGCTCGAAGTCGAAGTCGTTGGCGAGGTCGCCGAGGCCGGGCGCTTTTTCGCGCACGTCGGGGCGTGTGTCGGGTCGCCCGTCGGTCTTCGGGTTCAGGCGGCTGCTCCGTCCAGGAAGTCGTCCTCGATGAACTTCAGGTAGGCGTCGTGGCTGAGTCGCTGGTGGTCGATGTAGCCGGCTCTTGGCGTACGGGCTGATGACGAGGCCGGGGACGCGCAGGCCGTAGCCGTTTTCGTCGATCTTCGGCGGGACGACGTGGTCGTAGAAGCCGCCCGGATCGTCCCAGGAGAGGAAGATCGCGCTGTGTCCCAGCAGGGCGGCGCATGAGCGAGTTGATCAGCGTCGTGACGTACGCCTGGCCCTTGGAGATCGGCGATGGGCGGGTGTTCGGAGACTTTGAGGTTCGGAATGATCCAGGAGACCTCGGGCAGACCGCATTCGCCGTCTTCTGCACGGCGGCGTAAAAGTTTGTCAGCGACTGGATATTGCCGAGCTGGCCGTCTTCCTTGACGTCGGGGAAGTCGGCCAGCGGGTTCCAGATGCCGGGGGTCTTCGCGCCCTGGCGGCACCGGTGCGCAGGTCATCGCTTCGTCGTCCTCGCAGTCGGGCTCGTTCGCCTTGAAGATGTAGTAGCCCAGCTCACTCCGTGCTTGTGCATCAGGTAGGTGACGTCGGTCCACGGCAGCAGATTTCGTGCTGTCGGGGGGCGAGCGTTCGGGCTTCGGGGGTCGCTGCGGGCGCCCTCGCGCACGACGTCGGGTCTTCAGCCCAGCGGTTTCTTTTCCTTTTCGCACATGGCCGACCAGCGGAGACCAGGAACAGGTGCTCGGGCCAACTCCAGGAGGAGTTCGGCTCGTACATGTCGTCCTGCAGGACGAAGTTCTGGGCGTACGCCCAGTAGTTTGGGATCTCGCGCGCGTCGTGGTAGCCCATCGGATCGATGCACTGCGCGCTCGGACCCTGTTCGGTCGCAGGGGCTGCAGCCGGGTTCGGTGCTCTGCGCATTTCTTCGCCTTCTCGGCCTCTGCGACGAAGCCGTCCATCTTGCCGCCGTCGAAGTCGTCGATAAAGGCCCCATGTCCATGGGGCCCGCCGTAGTTTTCGTCGTTGGGGTCATGGAAGGGCGCCACGCAGCCGCCGTGCAGCGGGTCGGGCACGCACACGCCCGCGGGGATCCCGTTGGCGCCGGGATAGGTGCCGAAGTAGGTGTCGAACGAGCGGTTCTCCTGCATGATCACGATCACGTGCTGGATCTTGTGGATGCCTTCGGCTGGCGCCGCGCTCGCGCTCGCGGCAGGGGCGAGCGCGCTCGCGAGCAGCGCGAGCAGGCACAGCGCGAGCGGACGCCAAGCGCGCAGGCGTCGTGGCCGGGCCGGCGCGCACGCCGCGAGGCCAGGCACCTGCTCGCCCCCGCCGCGGCATCCGAGCCGGGCGCCCCCCCTGGACGTCAACGTACGCACGATTGAGAAAACTGTACACGCCGACCGGCTCAACACGTAACCGGCTCGTGATCGCCGGTGCGGCGCCGGCTCAGGCGGCGGCCTGCGCGGCCCAGTCGCGGTACAGCTCGAAGTAGCGGCCCTCGGCGGCGATCAGCTCGTCGTGCGTGCCCTGCTCGGCGATGCGGCCGTGCTCGAGCACGACGATCCGCCCGGCCTGGCGGATCGTCGAGAGGCGGTGGGCGATGACGATCGACGTGCGCCCGGCGAGCAGCCGGCGCAGGCCCTTCTCGATGCGCGCCTCGGTGTGCAGGTCGACGTTCGAGGTCGCCTCGTCGAGGACGAGGATGCGCGGGTCGGCGATCAGCGCGCGCGCGAAGGCGATGAGCTGGCGCTGGCCGGCCGAGAGCTGTGCGCCGCGCTCGCCGATCTCGGTGTCGTAGCCGCGCGGCAGCTCGGCGATGAACTCCTCGGCGCCGACGGCCGCGGCGGCGGCGCGGATCTGCTCGGGCGTCGCGTCGGTGCGGCCGAAGGCGATGTTCTCGGCGACGCTGCCGCGAGAACAGGAAGGCCTCCTGCGGGACGATGCCCATCTGCGAGCGCAGCGAGCGGCTGGAGACTTCGCGCAGGTCGTGGCCGTCGACGAGCACGGCGCCGGAGGTCGGGTCGTAGAAGCGCGCGACAGCTTCGCCATCGTCGACTTGCCGGCGCCGGTCGCGCCGACGAGCGCGACGGTCTGCCCGGGCGGGATCTGCAGGTCGACGTGGTCGAGCGCGAGCACCTGCTCGGTCGAGTCGTCGCCGCGGCGCTTGCGGTAGGCGAAGGAGACGTCGTCGAAGTCGACCTCGCCGCGCGATCCGCGGCAGGTCGATCGCGTCGGCGCGGTCGGAGAGGTCGGGCTGCTCGTCGAGCAGCTGGAAGATCTTCTCGAGCGCGGCCATGCCGGACTGGTAGGTCGCGTAGAGCTGCGAGAGCTGCTGGATCGGGTCGAACAGGTTCGAGAGCGCGGCGACGAACGCGACGATCGTGCCGACCGAGATGTGCCCGTCGATCGCCTGGTAGCCGCCGTAGAGGACGATCGCGGCGACGGCGACGCCGGAGAGCATTTCGACGGAGGGGAAGTAGGCGGCGTTGAGCTTGACGGTCGTCATGTTCGCGTCGGCGGTTGTCGGCGTTGAGCACGCTGAACTCGGATTCGTGCGCGCGGCTCGTGCGCGAAGCTGCGCACGACGCGGATGCCCGAGAGCGTCTCCTGCAGGTAGGCGGTGATCGAGCCGATCGTCTCGCGCGTGCGGCGGAAGGCGCCGGCGGAGGCGATCCGGAACCACAGCGAGCCGGCGAGCAGCAGCGGCAGCACGCAGAAGGTGATCAGCGCGAGCTTGACGTCGAGGTAGAGCAGGATGCCGACGGTGCCGATCAGCGTCAGGCTCGACTGGAACAGCGTCACGACGGAGTCGGTGACGAGCGAGTCGAGCGCCTCGACGTCGTTGGTGATGCGCGAGATCAGCACGCCGGCGGGGCGGCTCTCGTAGAAGCCGATCGGCAGCGACTGCAGGTGCGTGAAGATGCGGACGCGCAGGTCGGCGAGCGCGCGCTGGCCGACCCAGCCGACGAGGTAGGTCTGCGCGTAGGTCATCGCCCACGCTGACGAGCGCGGCGAGCAGGAACGCGCCGACGACGATCGCCAGTTTGCGTCATGTCGTGGCGCTCGATGCCGTCGTCGATCGCGGCGCGCGCGAGCAGCGGCGGCGCGAGCGAGGCGGCGGTGCCGATGACGAGCGCCAGCACCGTGAGCGTCGCGCGCCGGCGGTAGGGCTGCAGCAGCGCGAGCAGCCCGCGCAGGTTGCGCCCGCGCGTGCCCCTGCTCGCGCGCTCGCCGGTCCACGTCGAGCCGGGGCCGCCTCTGTGCACAGCGGGGCTCACAGGCCGCTGACCTCGGGTTCGCGCGGCTTGCGCGTCAGGAAGACCTGGTCGGGCAGGCCCTTCTCGACGATTTCGCGGTACAGCTCGGAGGCCTCGAGCAGGTGCTCGTGGTCGCCGTGCGCGACGACGCGGCCGCGCTCGAGCACGACGATCTCATCGGCGAGCGAGATCGTCGAGAGACGGTGGGCGATGACGAACGTCGTGCGCCCGGCCATCGCCTCGTCGAGCGCGAGCTTGATCGCGCTGCTCGGTCGAGGCGTCGACGACGGACGTCGCGTCGTCGAGGATCGAGCACGCGCGGGTCGGCGAGCAGCGCGCGCGCGATCGCGAGGCGCTGGCGCTGGCCGCCGGACAGCGACAGGCCGCGCTCGCCGACGCGCGTGTCGAAGCCCTGCGGCAGGCGCTCGACGAACTCGTAGGCCTGCGCACGGCGCGCGGCGGCTTCGACCTCCGCGCGGCTCGCGCCGGCGCGGCGCGTAGGCGATGTTCTCGGCGACGGTCGCGCTGAACAGGAACGGGTCGTCGGAGACGACGGCGACGGCGTGGCGCAGCGAGGCAGAGCTCGACGCCGCGCACGTCGGCGCCGTCGAGCAGCACCTCGCCCGAGCTGACGTCATACAGCCGCGAGATCAGCGCGACGAGGCTCGTCTTGCCGGAGCCGGTCGCGCCGACGAGCGCGACGGTGCTGCCGGCGGGGATGTCGAGCGAGACGTCGTCGAGCACGGGGCGCGCGACGCGCGCGGCGAGCGCGTTGCCGTCGCTGTCGCTGTCGAGCGAGAGCTCGCGCGGACCGGCGTGGTACGCCGCCGAAGTCGTCGCCGTCGTCGTAGCGCAGCGTGACGTGGCGCAGCTCGACGTGGCCGTTGCCGGGTCGGCAGCGCCGGCGCGCCGGGCGGCGCGACGATCCGCGGGTCGCGGTCGAGCACCTGGAAGATGCGCGCGCCGGACGCGGTCGCGCGCTGGGCGAGGCCGAGCGTCATGCCGAGCGCGCGCATCGGCGCGACGAGCATGTTGAGGTAGAGGTAGAACTGCGGTGAACTGGCCGAGCGTGAGGTGGTGGTGGATCACGCGTTCGCCGCCGAGCAGCAGCACGGCGGCGAGGCCGAGCTGCGGCAGGAAGCCGATGACGGGGTTGAACGTCGCCTCGAGTCGCGTCGCGACCATCGACTGGTCGAACACGCGCGAGACGCTGTGGCGGAAGCGCTGCAGCTGCTGCGGCTCGCGCGCGAAGGACTTGACGACGCGCACGCCGGCGATGTTCTCCTCGGCGTCGGCCGTCAGCTCGCCGATCCGCTGCTGGACCTCCTGGATCGCCGGACGCGCGGCGCGCCCGTAGCGCTGCGCGATGTAGACGACGAACGGCGTCGGCACCATCGCGATCAGGCCGAGCTCGGGGTTGATCAGGATCATCGCGATCGCTGCGAGCACGAGCGTCAGGATCGACTGCAGGATGAAGACGAGGCCATAGCCGAGGAAGAAGCGCACGGCCTGCAGGTCGACGGTCGCGCGCGACATCAGCTGGCCGGTCTGCTGGTGGTCGAAGAAACCGAGCTCGAGGCGCTGCAGGTGGCCGTAGATCAGCTCGCGCAGGTCGACTTCGATCGCGAGCGAGACGCGCCCGGCGATCATCCTGCGCATGTAGGTCAAGAGCCAGCGCGCGAGCACGATGCCGACGATGACGAGCGCGAGGACGAGCAGCGTGTGGCGGTCGTGCGCGCGCAGCGCGAGCTCGCCGTGGCGCGCGTGTTCGCCGCCGTGCCTGATCGCTTCGACGGCCGAGCCGGTGAAGTGCGGGATCAGCACGGTGACGACCATCGCGAGGCTCGCGAGCGCCCACGAGGCGGCGAGCGCCTGCTTGTACGGGCGGAGGAATCCGAGTAGTCGGTAGAAGGTGCTCATAGTTGTACGGGCAACGATTATCGCAGGCGGGTGCGCGGGGGGATCGCGGACGCCGCTGCGTGCGCGCCTGCTCGTAAGCTTGCGCGATGTCCGACGAGCCGAGCCGATCGCCGAGCAGCGGCGTCGGGGCGGGGCTGTGCGACACATGCGCGCATCAGCAGGAGGTGCGCAACACGCGCGGCTCCGTCTTCTCGCTGTGCACCCTCTCGCGAGTCGACCCAGCTTATCCGCGATACCCGCGCGTTCCGGTGATCGAGTGCGACGGCTACGAGCGCCGGGAAGGATCTCGATCGGACGAAGACTGACGTGGGCTGCGCGGCCACGCTGCGCGCAGGGTCCGCGCGCAAGGCCCGGCCGCCGCGCGACCGACGAGCCGCTTCGACCGTGCGGTGTGGCTCAGCCGGCGGCGACGGGCGCGGGCGTCGGCTCGCCGGGGGGCCGCTTGCGCCGGCCGGCTCGGCGGTGACGAAGTCGCGGCTGCGGACGAGCGCGAACGCGAACGCGGCGCCGACGAGCGCAACGCAGGCGGCGATCAAGAGGATGTTCGAGAACGCCTGCGTGAAGCCGACGCGATAGGCGTGCGAGAGCGCGGCGCGCGCGGGGCGCGGGAGCGCGTGCGCGAGCTGCCCGACTTCGCCGGAGACGAGCGCGGTGCTCAGCTTGGCGCCGGCGTGGTGCAGGACTTCGTGGCCCGCGGCGGTCCGCGACAGCGCGCTCGTCGTGTCGCGCGGGAGCTCGTGCTGGAAGATCGCGCCGAGGCCGGCGATGCCGGTCGCGATGCCGACCTGGCGGAAGGTGTTGTTGATGCCCGAGGCCATGCCGCTGCGCGAGTGGTGCACGACGCCGACGGCGGTCGACGCGAGCGGCGGGTTGATCAGCCCGATGCCGGCGCCGGCGAGGATGAAGCCGGGGACGAGCACGGTCCAGTCGAGCTCGCGTCGACGGCGCGTCATCGTCAGCAGGCCGACGCCGACGAGGATCAGCCCGCAGCCGAGCAGCATGCGGATCGGCACGCGCACGGACAGGCGCCCGGCGATCGGCGCGACGAAGAACGAGAGCAGCGTGATCGGCAGGAAGCGCAGGCCGGCCTGCAGCGGGCCGTAGCCGAGCACGTCCTGGATGTACAGCGTGAGGTAGAGGAACATCGCGAACATCGAGGAGGAGACGGCGAACGCGACGATGCTCGCGCCGGCGAACGCGGGCTTGCGGAACAGCGTCAGGTCGAGCATCGGGCGCTCCTGGCGCAGCTCGACGATCAGGAACAGCACGATCAGCACGGCCGAGGCGACGAGGAAGCCGACGATGCTGCGTCGAGCCCCAGCCCTTTTCGTTGCCCTGGACAGCGCGAAGACGAGCAGGAAGAGCGAGCCCGAGAACGTCACGAGGCCGAGCCAGTCGACGCCGCGCGCGTGCGGGTCGCGCGACTCGGCGACCTGCGTCAACGTCAGCAGCACGGCGCCGACGCCGATCGGGACGTTGACGAAGAAGATCCATTCCCAGCCGATGCCCGGAAGTGATCACGCCGCCGATGAGCGGCCCGACGGCGACGGCGCCGCCGATGACGCCGCCGTAGATGCCGAACGCGAGGCCGCGCTCGCGGCCGTGGAAGGCGCTGGGCGATCAGCGCGAGCGAGGTCGCGAACATCATCGCGCCGCCGGTGCCCTGCACGGCGCGGAACAGGTTGAGCGCGAGCGGCGTGTTGGCGAGGCCGCAGGCGGCCGAGGACAGCGTGAAGACGACGAGCCCGAGCGCGAACAGGCGCCGGCGCCCGAAGCGGTCGGCGAGCGCGCCGGCGGTCAAGCAGGAAGGCGGCGAGCGTCAGCGAGTAGGCGTTGACGACCCACTGCAGGTCGGCGAAGCTCGAGTGCAGCGAGCGCTGGATGTCGGGCAGCGCGACGTTGACGACGGTGATGTCGAGCAGCAGCATGAAGATCGCGACGGAGACGGCGATCAGCGTCCACCACTTGCGCTCCACGGCTTCGCTCCTTCCTCCTCGGCGCTTCGAGTGCGGCTGCGCCTCCGCACTATATGAACGCGCAGCCGGCACCCCGGCGCGTGCTCGGAGCCTCGCTCAGCTCGCCTGCAGGTGGCGCCGCAGGAACGGGACGATCTCCGCTCCACAGCTTCGCGGCCGGCTCGGGCCGGTAGGTCGGGCGGTAGTCGGCGAAGAACGCGTGGCCGGCGCCGTCGTAGACGTCGACTTCGACCTCCTGGCCGCTCGCGGCGGCGCGCTCGCGCAGCTCTGCGCCGAGCTCGGGCGAGGGGTTGTGGTCCTCGGCGCCGATCGGCCGCGAGCAGCGGGCATTCGAGCTGCGCGGCGAGCTCGAGCGGCGGCGTCGGGCGCTCGGGCGTCGAGCGATCGTCGGGCGTCGCGCGGTCGATGAAGCCGCCCCAGCAGTCGACGGCGACGTCGAGGCGGTCCGACGCGCAGGCGAGCAGCAGCGTGTAGCGCCCGCCCATGCAGAAGCCGATGCAGCCGATCCGCCCGGTCACGCCGTCGCGCCCGCGCAGGAAGTCGGCGGCGCCGTCGAGGTCGCCGAGCACGTCGGCGTCGGACATCGAGAAGAGGCGCGCCATCATCGCCGGCACGTCGCTCGTGTCGCGGCGGCCCGCCTTAGCGCGTGTAGAGGTCGACGCCGAGCGCGACGTAGCCGATGTTCGCGAAGCGGTTGACGACGTCGCGGATGTGCTCGTCGAGCCCGCCGGCCTCGTGGATGACGATCATCCCGGGGTGGCTCGCGGCGGCGGCCGGACGCGCGAGGTAGCCGTCGATCGGCGTCGCCGCCGGCGCCGGCGAACGTGAGCTCCTCGCCGCTGAGCCGAGTCGGATCGCTCACGCGCGCCGGGGACGCCCTGCGCGGGCTCGGCGTGCACGCCTGCGCCACGCTCGTCATGTCGCCGTGGCGACGGCCGCCTCGGCTCGCGTCGCGGAGCCGCGCTCCGGCGCTCGGCGGCGGGAACGGCGCCGCCGGCGTGCGCGTCGAGCTCGCGGATCTTGCGCCGCACGCGCTTGCGCGTCTCCGACAGCTCGTGCTCGAGCTTCGCGAGCTCGCCGACGCGCTGGCTGACGAGCTCGAGCTGGCGGTCGATGTGGCCGAGCGCCTCCTCGAGCAGCTCGCGGCGGCGCTCTGGGTCGACGTCGTCGCGGCGCAGCTGGGCGCGCACCTCGGCGCGCGCCTCCTCGGCGGCGAGCAGCGGTCTTGAGCTCCTCGAGCGAGACGCCCGAGCAGGTCTTTCAGGCGCATCACCTCGCGCAGGCGCTCGACCTCGGCGTCGCTGTAGAGGCGGTGGCCGCCCGATGGGCGCGCCGGCGCCTCGGGCAGCAGGCCGATCTCCTCGTAGTAGCGGATCGTGCGCGGCGTCGTGCCGACGAGCCGCGCGACGTCGCCGATGCGCAGGCTGTGCGCGTCGACCGAGCCGGCCGGTCGTTCGCCGCGCGCGCTCATCGGCGCACGCCCTCGCGATCGCGGCCGAGCGCGCGGGCGGGTCGTCCTCGCCGGCGCCGTCGAGGCCGGGCATCATCGCCTCGTCGACGACGGCCTCCTCGCACGGCTCGATCCGCTCGGCGTCGGCCGTGACGCTCGCGTGGCTCGGGCGCAGCAGGCAGACGCACGGCGCCGAGCAGCGACGTCGCCGGCGAGCACCCACAGCGCGACGTGCATGTTGTGCGATGAACGGCGCGAGCTTCGCCGCGCGAGAGGCCCTTGCGCGAGCCCGGAGAAGATCGCGAAGAGCGTCGCTTTGCGGGACGGCCGAGGTGACGATCGCGAGCACGAACGCGATCGACAGCACGGCGCCGGTGTTCTGCAGCAGCGTGCGCGCGCCGGCGGCGATGCCGCGGCGGTGCGCCGGGACGGCGCCCATCATCGCGGCCGTGTTCGGGCTGTTGAACATGCCCGAGCCGACGCCGACGAGCGCGAGCCAGAGGCGCGCTCTGCCAGTAGGGCGAGTGCGACCTGCGAGCGTCGTCATCGCCGGCGAGGCCGGCGGCGGTGACGAGCATGCCGAGCGCGGCGAGCGCGCGCGAGCCGTGGCGGTCGGCGTAGATGCCGGCGAGCGGCGAGGCGATCAGCATGCCGAGCGCGAGCGGGATCAGCTTGATGCCGGCTGTCGATCGGCGAGTTGCCCTGCGCGCCCTGGAAGTAGAAGACGAACAGGAACATCAGCGCGAAGCGCGCGAGCCCGTTGATGAACGCCGCCGCGCTCGGCGGCCGCGAACAGGCGGTTGCTGGAAGAGCGCGAGGTCGAGCATCGGCGCGCGCGAGCGGCGCTCGATCGCGACCCACAGCGGCAGCAGCACGGCGGCGGCGATCGAGGCCGACGATCACGATCGGGTCGTTCCAGCCGGAGAGGCCGCCGCGCGAGACGCCGAGCACGAGGCCGGTCAGGCCGACGACGAACGTCACGCGTGCCGAGCACGTCGTAGCCGCGCACCGTGTCCGGCTTGGCGAGCTCGCGCAGGACCAGCGCGCCCCACGCGGCGCCGGCGAGCGCGAGCGGGACGTTGAACCAGAAGACCCAGTGCCACGAGATCGTCGACGAGCGCGCCGCCGAGCACCGGCCCGAGCACGAGGCCGATCGCGGCGACCATCGTGTTCGCGCCCATCGCGAGCCCGAGCTCCTCGCGCGGGAAGGCGTCGGTGACGAGCGCCGCGGCGTTCGCGAAGAGGAACGCCGAGCCGATCCCCTGCAGGATCCGCCAGAGGATCAGCGCCGTCGCCGTCGGCCGAGAAGCCGGCGCCGAGCGACGCGAGCGCGAAGACGACGAAGCCGCCGACGTACGCGCGCTTGCGCCCGAACAGGTCCGACAGGCGGCCGGCCATCAGCACGAGCACGGTCGCGGCGATCAGGTAGGCGAGGATCACCCAGACGAGCGCGAGCAGGCTCGTGTGCAGCGAGCGCTCGAGGTCGGGCAGCGCGATGATCAGCGTGCCGGAGTTCGTCGCCGCGAGCAGCATGCCGAGGCTCGTGCACGAGAGCGCCCACCAGCTTGTAGCTGCGCGTGCCCGGCGTCGACGCCGAAGCGCGATGCGCGGCGGCCTGCGGGGCCTGCGACGGGGCCTGTGCTGTGCTCATGTGACGCTCCTCGGGGCTGTCATCTTCCGATCAAAACTTGACGTGAACGTAAGGATCAAGATAGCAACGGTAGCGGGCGATTCCGAGGGGTTCGCGACCGTGCTAAAACGTCCATATGAGCGATCAGCGCGCGGTCAGAAGAGCGACGAGCAGTGGCGTGAGGAGCTGACGCCGGCGCAGTACGACGTGCTTCGCCGCGCTGGCACCGAGCCGCCGTTCACGGGCGAGTACGTCTACAACAAGGACGACCGGCGACTACCGCTGCGCGGCTGCGGCGCGACGCTGTTCGGCGCCGACACGAAGTTCGAGTCGGGCACGGGCTGGCCGAGCTTCACCGAGCCGGCCGTCGCCGACGCGGTCGAGCTGCGCCCCGACAACAGCCTGTTCATGCGCCGCACCGAGGTCCTCTGCCGCGCGCTGCGGCGGCCACCTCGGGCACGTCTTCGACGACGGTCCCGGGCCGACCGGCGAGCGCTACTGCATCAACTCGGCCGCGCTCGTCGTTCGCGCCGGCCGAGGCCGACGAGCGCCGTCGCGCCGGCCGGCGCGACGCAGCTCCGCGCCGCCCGGCGCCGAGCCGCCGCTCGACGACGCTCGATAGGCTCGCGCGCATGATCATGGAGGCGCGCGAGCAGCGCCTGGCGACGCCGCTGCGGTGGGGGCGGCGCGAGAAGACCGTCGTCGGCTCGCTGCTCGTGACCGTCGTGCTCGCGCTCGTCGCACTCGGCGTCTACGCGGCTCAGCAGCGGCGGGACGGCGCGCGAGGACTGCATCGACGTGACGTTCGCGAGCACGCTCGGCGGCGCCGAGCTGAAGGGCTGCGGTCCGCATGCGCGGCAGATCTGCGCGTCCGGCTCGTTCCGCTCGATCAGCGGCGAACTGCGCGAGGCGTGCCGCCGCGCAGGCTTCGCCTGCAAGCCGCCGAGCTAGCCTCGCGGCCGACGCGCGGCCTCGCGCGCGCGGCCGATTCGGCCCGCCGCGTCCCGCAAAATCGGGCTTCGACAGGCCCGCGAGTCATGCTATGCAGATGTCGAAAGATCGGCGCTGCAAGCTGTTGGTCAGGGTGTCTCTACAGATGTCGAAAGCCACTCGCCGAGTTTCAGTCTGCCTAGCCGGTGTCAACGCGCCTCGTTTTGATGTGCCTGCAATTGACGCGCCCGCATCGCTATGCGCGGACGGCGGGTCACTCACCAACACGCAGGAAATGGAGGCACATGTCCTGGAACGCATACCCAACCTGGCTGAATGCCGGCGACAACGCGTGGCAGATGACCGCGGCGACGTTCGTCGGTCTGATGAGCCTCCCGGGCCTCGCGGTCCTGTACGGCGGTGTCATGCAGAAGCGCTGGTCGGTCAACAGCATGATGCTCACGTTCGTCGCGTTCTGCCTGGTGCTGGTTGTCTGGTGCCTGTGGGCGTTCGAGATGGGCTTCGGCAGCCCGATCGGCGCACGGCAAAGGGTTCTTTGACACGCTTCTGGGGCAAGTCCGGGAACCGTGCTCTCGACCAGGTCGCCGAGGAGGGCCAGGCGATCGATCCCGTCGATCACAGAAGGTCCGCCGTTCCACTTCCCGGAGGCCTCGCTCGTCTACTTCCAGTTCGTGTTCGCCGCGATCACGCCGATCCTGATGCTCGGCTCGGTGCTCGGGCGGATCAGCTTCAAGGCGTGGATCCCGTTCGTGGTGCTGTGGATCACCTTCGTCTACACGGTCAACGCGTTCCTGATCTGGGGCGGCGGCTACTTCGCTGCGCACGGTGCGCTGGACTACTCCGGTGGATACGTCATCCACCTCGCGGCAGGCATATCCGGCTTCGTTGCGGCGGCGGTCATCGGTCCACGCCTGCAACGAGATCGCGAGATCGACGCGCCGAACAACCTGCTGATGGTCGCCGTCGGCGCCGGGCTGCTGTGGCTCGGCTGGAACGGCTTCAACGGTGGAGACTCCTACTACGCCGGCGCGAATGCGTCTGCGGCTGTCGTCAACACGAACCTCTGCACGGCCGTCGCGATGCTCGTGCTGGATCGCGTGGGACTACATCTTCCGCGACAAGCCATCGCTGATCGGCTCGGTCAACGGGATGATCACCGGCCTCGTCGGCATCACGCCGGCGGCCGGTTTCGTCAACGGCTGGGGCGCGATCGCGATCGGCGTGATCGCCTCGACGATCGTGTGGATGGCGATCCGCTTCCTCAGCCGCGCGCCGGTGTTCCGACACGTCGACGACACGCTCGGCGTGATCTATACGCACGGGATCGCCGGGCTGTGTCGGCGGTCTGCTCGTCGGCTTCTTCGCCGATCCGCGATCTCGTCGAGTACATCGGCATGCACGGGGCGTCGAACCTGCCGGGCAAAGAAAGCGTGTTCAACGGCGGCAGCTGGACGCTGCTGCGCTGGCAGGCTGAGACCGCGCGTGGGTGATCGTGTTCAGCGGCGATCGTGACGTTCATCCTGCTGAAGATCGTCGGCATCTTCCTGCCTCTGCGTCTGACCGACGAGGAGCTCGAGATCGGCGATCACGCGATCCACGGCAACGAGGTCTACCCCTCCGACGTTCCAACGCTCGGCGGCCCGCACGCGCCGCCGGCGTGGCAGCCCAGCCCTGCGCCCTCCGGCGCATAGGCGGGAGGCCTGTGATCCGAGGCGCGTCCAATCCCCGCGGACGCGCCTCGGGTCGGACACGACGGACAGCGGCCCCGCTTCGGCGGGGCCGCTCCGTCTTCAAGGCTCTGCTGCCGACCGAGCCCTGCTCGGCGCCGGCGGGCGCTAGTTGGAGGCGGTCAGGCCGATCGGGCAGCTGACGCCGGTGCCGCCGAGGCCGCAGTAGCCGTTCGGGTTCTTGGCGAGGTACTGCTGGTGGTAGTCCTCGGCGTAGTAGAACGGCCCGGCGCGGCGCGATCTCGGTCGTGATCTCGCCGAAGCCGGCCGCCGTGAGCGTCTCCTGGTAGGCCTCGCGCGAGGCCTCGGCGGCCTTGCGCTGAGCGTCGTCGGCGTAGAGGATCGCCGAGCGGTACTGCGTGCCGACGTCGTTGCCCTGGCGCATGCCCTGCGTCGGGTCGTGGCCCTCCCAGAAGAGCTTGAGCAGGTCCTCGTAGGACGTCTGCGCCGGCGTCGAACACGACGAGCACGGCCTCGGTGTGGCCGGTGCGCCCGCTGCAGACCTCCTCGTACGTCGGGTTCGGCGTGAAGCCGCCGGCGTAGCCGACGGCCGTCGTGTAGACGCCCGGCGCTTGCCAGAAGATCCGCTCGGCGCCCCAGAAGCAGCCCATGCCGAAGATCGCCGTCTGCACGCCGTCGGGAAACGGCGGCTGAAGTGGCGTGCCGAGCACGTCGTGGCGCGCCGGCGCGGGGATCGGCGTCTCGCGTCCGGGCAGCGCCGACTCGGCGTCGACCATCGCTGCCGCTTTGCGTCCGAAGAACATGCCTTCAGGCTAGCGATTTGCTCGCGCGATCCGGCGCTGCTCAGACACGTGGCGCGTAGCGGCTGTGCAGCATCAGCGCGTTGCCTTCGGGGTCGTCGAAGAACGCCATGTGGCAGACGCCCGTGTCGAACGTGTCGCCCTTGAACGTCACGCCGCGCTCTTCGAGCGTCTTGCGCGCGGCCGGCACGTCGTCGACGTGCAGCGCGACCTCGTGGCGGTGCGGGTTGTGCTCCAGGCCCATCTTCTCGGCGTCGATGATGCTCAGCGTCAGGTTGCCGGTCTCGAACTCGGCGTAGTTGCGCTCGGGCATGTAGACCGAGCGCGGCAGGCCGAGCGTCTCGCCGTAGAACGCCGAGGACTTCTCGACGTCGTGCGTCGGCAGCGCGACGAAGTCGACGCCGCTGATCGAGCTGCTCGGTGGATGTTGGCGGTGTCATCGCTTCGCTCCTCGTGTCGTGTGTGTCGTCGTTGGCAGGTGGCTCAGCGTGGCTCGAGCGCGAAGACGGCGATCTCGCGCGCCGTCTTCGCGTCGTATTCGTCGAATCCCTCGTACATCTCGTTGACGCGCTTCCACAGCTCCGCGCGCTCCTCGCCCTCGAGCACGCGCGCGCGCACGGCGCTGCGCCGGCCGCGGATCTCGATCTCGGCGTCGGGGTTCGCCTGCAGGTTGTACGACCACGCCGGCGTGCGCGCGTTGCCGGCGTTCGAGCCGACGACGATCTGGCGCTCGCCGTCGGCGAGGTAGACGACCGGCACCGTCCGCGGCTGCCCCGAGCGCCGGCCGATCGACGTCAGCAGCAGCACCGGCGCGGTGCCGACCGTGTTCATCAGCCGCCCGCGGCTGAGCCGGTAGACCGGCACGTTGAGCTTGCCGGTCGCCTTCAGCCACGAGTCGGGCATGCGCATCGACAGGCGCGAGTAGAACGTGTTGCTCGGCACGTCGCTGAGTATCCCACCGGCGTCGCGCGCGCCGCTGTACGATCGCCGGCATGAGCGACGCGCCGGCTGTGCTCTACGACGTCGACGGGCGCGTCGCCCGGCTGACGCTCAACCGGCCCGAGCGCGGCAACGCGCTGACGCCGACGCTGATCGCCGAGCTCGCCGACTGCGTGCGCCGCGCCGACCTCGACGCGCGCGTGCACGTGCTGCTGCTCGCCGGCACCGGCTCTGGCTTCTGCGGCGGCTACGACCTCGTCGAGAGCGCCGAGGGGATGGGCGTCGCCGAGCGCGGCGCGACGAGCGGGGGAGACGCGGCTGGCGCGCCGCCGCCCGGCTCGCCGCTCGACCCGGCCGTGATCGCCGCGAACCACGACCCGCGCGGCACGTGGGACCCGATGGTCGACTACGCGATGATGAGCCGCAACGTGCAGGCGTTCAACGGCCTGCTCAACTGCGGCAAGCCTGTCGTCTGCCGCGTGCACGGCTTCTGCATCGCCGGCGGCACCGACATGGCGCTCTGCTCGGACCTGCTCGTGATCGCCGACGACGCGAAGATCGGCTACCCGCCGGCGCGCGTCTGGGGCTCGCCGACGACCGCGCTCTGGGCGCACCGGCTCGGCGCGCAGCGCGCGAAGCGCCTGCTGTTCACCGGCGACACGCTCTCCGGACGCGAGGCGCTCGAGTGGGGGCTCGCGATCGACGCGCCGCCACCCGAGCTGCTCGACGAGCGCGCCGAGGCACTCGTGCAGCGCATCGCGCAGATGCCGGTCAACCAGCTGATGATGATGAAGCTGCTCGTCAACGAGTCGCTGCACGCGCAGGGCGTGCACGCGAGCCAGACGCTCGGCACGGTCTTCGACGGCCTCGCGCGCCACACGGCCGAGGGCTACGCCTTCCAGCAGCTCGCAGCCGAGCGCGGCTACCGCGAGGCCGTGCGCGAGCGCGACGAGCCGTTCGGCGACGTCGGGCGCTCGACGTTCAAAGGCTGATGCGCGCGGCGTCGTGCATGCCCGACGACCGGAGCCCGGCCCGGCGCCCGGCGATGCAAGTCGCCGGCCGGATCAACGCCGGGCTTGCGCGCGGGCTAGAATGGGCGGCTCGCGCGGATGTAGCTCAGCTGGCTAGAGCGTCGCCTTGCCATGGCGAAGGTCGAGGGTTCGAATCCCTTCATCCGCTTTCGCAAAAGCCCTGGAAATCGGGGCTTTTGTGCGTTTAAGGTGGGGTCGGCCACCCTCGGAGGGGCCGTGGGTACCACTTGTGGGTACCAAACGAGAGTTCGCTGAGCGCCGAGTCCCCGGTACCGCGTGATCCGTCCGGTGGCCCACGGAAGGTGCCGTGATGACCAAACGTCGCAGAGACCCGAAGGCTCCAGGTCGGCCGCGGACGCCGTCCGGCCCGTGGTGGGTTCGCCTTCATCCGCTGGCGCGGGCTGAGATCGACGCCTTGCCTGCGCAGGAGCGCAAGGCGATCGACAACGCCCTCGACAAGCTCGCTGCGCTTGGCCCGATGCTTCCGTTCCCGCACTCGAGCAAGGTCATGGGCGACCCGGGCGGCTCGCTCCGGGAGCTGCGCCCTCGCGCTGGGCGCAGCGCGTGGCGGTGCATCTACGAACGGATCGGCGACGTCTTCGTGATCGGCGCCATCGGTCCTGAGGCCTAAAGGGACAAGGCCGGGTTCAATGCCGCCGTCAGCGTGGCAAAGGCGCGGCTCGGCGAGATCGAGCCGTGACGAGAGCTATCGCTATTACAAGTTTGGTATATTGATCCGAATGAAGCTGTCCGACCTTCCAATCCACGAGGATGTTCTCGCCGAGCATCTCGACGCCGATCCCGAGTACCGCCGGGAGTGGGAGCGCACCGCGCTTGCGCGTGCCGTGGCCGTCAAGGTGATCGCGTACCGCGCAGAGCACGAGCTCAGTCAAACGGCGCTCGCCAAGCGACTGAAGATGAGCCAGCCGGCCGTCGCGCGGTTGGAGAGTGGGGAGCACAACCCGACGTTCCCGATGTTGCTGCGGATCTCCGATGCGCTTGGGATCGAGTTGGCGATCGACATTGCGCCGAGCGGGCAGGAGCCGCAGTTGATCGGGAACCGCGCTCGCCGCAATGCCTTGGAGTCCTTTGAGGGCAACGGCTATGCGGTTGTCGTTGCGGCTACCTGAGCCGTTCCCCCTGACGCGGCGCTCCGGTGAGGGTCATAGATCCAGATTCTGCCTCCCCGATTAGAAGAACTGGCAGCCAGAGCCAAATACCCGCCTAATGAAGCTTGGCAGCGGCGTCCGCGGGGAACAAACGGGGAACAATTTCTTCGCGAGGTAGCAACCGCGTCGCAGAACCGTGCGACCCCGATCCGCCTCATTGGGGCGTGGCTCTCGCGCTTTTGGGGGTGGTCACCAGCTTGATGTCGGCTGGACGAGCTCGCGTTAGACCCGCGTGAAGAGCTCGCCTTCCGCGCCCAGCTCGCCGACTACGCCCTGGCGCTGCGTCAGCAACGAGGAGGCGTGACCAAGGCCTGGCAGGCCGGTGCGCCCCCGAACGAATGGACCTCGACATAACCATCTCACCGCTCGCAGGGGTCAGGATTACTGCGGTGCCGTGGGCTCGTCGATGAGTTCGCTGGGCCGCCGCAGAATGACGCCCTGCCCCTCCGCTTCAGACGGTGTGAGCAGTGCGTGTGTGCGCTCGAGATCGGCCTGCGCTGAGCCCATGCTCGACCAGTCCAGTTCGCTTGCCCAGGCCTGTGCTCGAGCCAGCGTGCGCAGCAGCGGTGCCGGAGCGCCCTGTCGCGACAGGGCCCGCAGCGCCTGCAGGTAGTCATCGCGGTAGACGATCGGAACGATCAGCCGCTGCTGGCCCGCGGCGGTCAGCTCGGCGTTCGCGAGCGCCCTCGCAACCCGGCCGTTGCCATCACCGAACGGGTGAACCTCCGCCACGAGAAACATCGCGAACACCGAACGAGCGAACCCCGGCGACAGCGACGCATAGCGCTCGTATCCGCGGCGCAACGTCCCCTGCACCCGCCGCGGCGCAACGAACTGCGTGTTGCCCGCCTTATTCGGGGTCGTCTTGAACTCGCCCGGCCGCTGCTCGGGGCGCATCGCCATGATCCGGGCGTGAAACAGTTTCAGCAGCGAGATCAACTCGTCAGCGCTCGCCGGTGTCCTTGACCTCAACGTCGGGTCGCTGACAAGGTCAAACGTCCCAACCACGTCGTGGGCGTCCTGTGGCCGATCGGTCGGGACGACCCCCTCGAACACGATCGCCTGTGCCTCCTCGACGGTGAACTCGGTGCCCTCGATGAAGTTCGAGAAATACGCCTCATAGAACGAGAACACCGGGCTGTCGTCCTGCCGGACCGGACGGTCCACCGGCACCTGGGCGTGAAGCGCCGCAAACAACACATCAGACAGCTCCAGGCGCGCCTCATCCCAACTTTCCTGAGCGCGTGTCGCGCGGGCAAGCGGGCTCGCCAACGACGCGTCACGAGTCCCGATCAGCCCGCTGATCAACAACGACAACTGTTCGAACTCGCGCCCGCCATCGATTTCCTGCGCTACACCTCGTGCAGCGTCTCGCAGCTCGTTCAGCTCCTGCTCGCCACGATTGCTGAGCAGCATCTCCAGTTGCGCCTCGATCTCAGGACGACTGAGGGTCCGTCGGGTCCCCGAACGCGCACGCGAGGGCCGCATGTTGTCCAGGAACCTTCGTGGCCAGGAGCTGAGGTACAGGGAGCCGCCGAGGAACTGCGCGTCATCACGTGCGGGTCCCGGGCCGCGGCGACAGTTCAAGACGAGGCCCGGGAGCCTCACGACACGCGCCGTGTCCGAGCACAGGAAGATCGAGCCCTCCGGTCCCGCGGGTCGTGCTTCAAAGGCTGTGCGATCGACGATCACCGCCCTCGGAAACATCCCGGCTGCGACATCCCAGGCGTGACGGCGCACGAGCGTCTCCAGCGGCTCATCCAGGTTCTTCGTGTAAAGCCGCCCAGCGATATGACGGACCCGGCCGGCCCGCAGCAAGGACCGGATCGGCCGCGATGTCGCCGTTGAGCTGAAGAACACCTCGCGTTGCTCATCAAGCGAAAAACGCGTCGTAGCGCTCATCTACACCACCATCTAGAAGATATCGTCAGCATAAGGGCCCGAAAATGTTGAAAAACGTCGCGTAAGATATCGGTATAGAGCATAGCTACCCCTTACGACGCATTTTTCGTCTCATGAGGCTCGCTACCACGACAATATGTGCATTTCGCTGCTTACGTGCTCCACTAACCCCCGAGAAAGGGTCGCCCAAAAACCGCCGGCGCTTGGCGACGACCGATCGCGGCACTGGTAATTTCAAGGTGCCTATGCGTCGCCATGCCGCCGCGTTCTACGGTGCGGCGAAGGCCGCCGGGTATGAGCTGCGAGCCGACCAGAGCCTTGCTTGGCTGACTCGCTACGGACACCTCCAGCCTGACGTCCAGGCAAACTTGCCCAACCCGGTGCTTGACGCGATCGCGGCAATCTTCGCCGAGCTCGGCGGAGACGAGGACCACCTTCGCAAGAAGACACGAGGCGCGCCTCAGGCGGACTTTCTGCTCGAACCGACAGGCTGGCACGTCGAGTACGACGAGATCTCGCACTTCACGACCCCTCGACTAGCCACGTTCGCGCTCTACCCGACCGACGTGCCGTTCGGCTATGACGCCGCGGCCTACCAAGAGCTCTGTCGGCTGCGCGAGCGTCGCGGCAACCGCGGCTTCGCGCACAAGACCGCCGCCGAGTTTCCCGGCCCGCACGGGCGAGCCCGACAGCGCGCCTACTTCGACGCGTTCCGCGACCTCGCCGCACCGACGTTTCAAGGCCATCCACTCATCCGCGTCGCGAGCCCCGAGCACGACCCCGACCTCGGCCTCGAGCGCTTCACGGCGTGCCTGAAGCAGCCGAACGCGTAAAGCCCAGTGTAAAGTTATCTTGACATCCCTGCGGGGGTGCGCTTACCCTCTGGGGGTGCCCGTTTACGAGTCCCACGTCAGGGAGCACCGGCAACGGCTGGGTCTCTCCCAAGAGGCGCTCGCGCGTCAGCTCGGCGTGAGCCGCCAGACGGTCGTCAGCATCGAGCGCGGGCTCAGCGAGCCGCGGGTTCTGCTCGCGATCGCGATCGCCGCCGCGCTCGGCGTGACGATCCAAGAACTCTTCCGGAAAGGGATGCTCCAATGAACACCTACAGAATCCGAACACGGCCGATCGTCTGGGCAGCACCCGAGATCACGCACGAGACGCTCGAGCAGCTTCTTGACGTTACGATCCGCGATCTCACTCGCACGTCCGACGGGAACTACCAGCTCGATCTGACGCTCCGCCGCGAAGGTCACTACAAGGCGTTCAACGAGATCTTCATCGCCCTCCAGCAGCTCGGCTATGAGGCTGTTGAAGCACAGGTGAGCGAGTGGGCCGATCAGATCGTCGAGGGCACCGTCGCGGGCATTCTCAGCGGCGGGGTGGTCGCTTCGCCTTCCGAGAACGCTGAAGTCATGTTGTTGGCGGCTGTGATCGGCGGGCTCGCTGGCGCGTTCGCAGGGTCGCACGTGAAGAAGCTCAAGGTCACTTACGAAGTCGTTCCCGCCTACCCGTCCGGCTGGACACTCAAGGAGATCCCTGCGGTCAGCCCTGGACTCAGCCCGCACCTATCCGCAGGTTGAGCCCCGCCACAACGGCGAAGCGATCAGCACGCCGTAGCGGCGCCGATCCGGCCGCTTAGATCCGGGCGAACCCGAGGCCCGAGCAGGCCGTGGCGATCTCACGGCCACGAGGCGTGTCAGGCAGCGCCACCAGGCAATACCTGCGCGCGCGGGTGAGCGCGACAAACGTGACACGACGCTCCTCTTCAGCCTCGACGCTGACCGCCGCGCCGCTGGCCACGGCGTCGAACAGCTCGAACTGTCGGGTCGGATCGGCGTGGTGGGGTTTGCGCACGACCATCATCACCGCTTCGCGATCCTCGCCCTTGATGCTGTGCACCGTCTGCGGCACCAGGTCGCGTGCCGGCGGCGTGAAGATCTCCGCGATTGCGATCTGCGCGTGCTCCGTCTTCGACTTCAAAAGCATCCCAGCCGCCGTCGCCGGCTTCTCGCTCAGCATGCCCGCGCTGACCTGCAACGCCTCCTTTGCCGCGGTGATCCAGGTGCGCAGGTCCCCGCCGAGCACTGGTAGGTGCGAGATGAACGCGTATGCAGCGTTGCGCAGCTCGCCCCGCACGTCATCCGCGAGCTCCTCGATCGTGATTTCTTCCCCGAAGGCGCAGCGCGCCACCGTCCGTTCCGCGTAGCGCATGTCGGTGCGCGTCAAGGTCCCCTCGGCGAGCCCAACGGCGATCTTCGCGACGCGCTCGGGGCGCTCCTGCATCTCGACCTTCACGACCGTCCCGGCGAGCGCTTCCACCATCGTTCGTCTGCGCGCGAGCACCGCTGCGTCCTCGCTGTCGATCCCATGCTCATCCAACCGCTCACGAAAAACAGTCATTGCTCGCTCAGGCTCACTCGGCGGGTACAGCGCCAGCTCCGGGTCGATCTCGCAGTCACACGTATCCCCGACGGCTCTATCCGGCTCCTCTCGGGCACAGAAATGCGCTGCGGCATTACAGATCTTCTGTGAGCACCGGTGATTTTCGCTGAGCGTCAGCTCGCCCAGCTCATGGTCATCCGCCAGCGCACGACAAGCCGCGGCGCTTGCTCCTTGAAAGGAGAAGATCGACTGCTCCAGATCACCGATCAACACCAAGGATCCAAGAGCACCCGTTCGCTTCAGCTCAGCGACACATGCCAGCTGCAGCTCTGAGGTGTCCTGGGCCTCGTCGATCAGCAGCTCATCGAAGCGGGTTGCGACGGCACGCGCGAGCTCCGGGTGATCGCGCAAGAGCTTCAACGCCACCCACATCGCGTCGTCGGCGCTCAGCATCCCCGCCTTCTGAAAGAAACCCCGCTTGCGACGGCGTGCCTCCTCACCAGCCGACGCGAGAATCTCCTCGACGGTCCCCTTGACCGCCCGCGGTGGGTCTCTGAGGATCAGGTCCCCCGCCGAATCAAACCGGAAGTTGTCCAGCGGCACCCGCTGCTTGTGATCGCCATAGATCATCACTGCCGGCCAGTCCTCGTGACGAAGCTCAGGCCCGCGCTGGGCACCAGCGAGATGCGCAAACGGATAGACGACGTAGCGCAGCAACAGCATGTGCACCGTCCCCACGAAATGCTGCGCCTCAAGGGGCTGATCGAGCATCGAAGCGATCCTCTCGGCCCCGACATTCGTATAGGAGCAAGCCGCGACCTTCTTCCGGGGCGTATTCACGAGCTTCATCACCCGTGCCGCAGCCGCTCGCGTCTTCCCCGAACCAGGGCACGCGAGCAGCAGGAAGTTCCCCTCGGCGTTGACGACGTCCAACTGGGCGTCAGTCAGCGGCACTCCGCGCCACCTCCTCGGCGACCCAGGCGATCGCATCCTCCAGATATCCGGGGATCGTGAACGCGACCTTCTCGTCCTCGAGCATCGCGGCGAGCTCCTGCGCGAAACGCCCCTTGACGTCCGCCACCTTCTCCAGGATCGCGTCTGCCGCCTCACGCGAATCGACGCCGACGAGCTCGTTTTTGAGCGCAGCGGCTACCCGTGGCTTGACTTCACCGAGCGCCGTGAGCATCACGTCGATGTTGCCGGCCGCCGCAAGATCCCACTCCAGCGTCCGCTCGGCCAGCATCACTGCCACATTCTCGCCGGCGCGGCCTTGCAGGTCAGCGGCGCGCGGCGAGAGCTTCTCAGAGGCACCCTCTAGGCCGTCTTTCACCTCAGCTTGCCGGTCTCCGTCAGAGACGACCGCGAGCTTTGACGGCAGGCGCTTGGAGCCGAATAGTTCGGTGAACGGGGGGAACGCGACCCCGCCGACATTGATGACCGTCACGCCGTTCGGTGCCAGCGGTCGACCGATGCGCCGGGCTAGGGCCGGCATCAGCAGCTGCTCGGCGACACCCTCAACCAGAATCACGCCGCGAGCGAAGAACAACGACGCCTTCGTCACGTCAAGAAACCGGTGCAGGTAACGCAACTGCTTCTCATCGAGACCGAAGTTCGCCGGCACCGCGGCGCGCGGCCCGGACGCTGTCTTAGTCAGCACTGTGAGCCGCTCGACCCGCGCGGAGGACGCGAACGTCGGCGAATGGCTCGTGACGATCGCCTGGGTGTTCGCCACCGCTTGGCGCTCTAGGAACTGCATCAACAGCTCCTGTAGCTGCGGATGCAGATGCGCCTCAGGCTCCTCCACCAGTAGCACCCTCAACGTCGGCTCCTCCTCACGCGGATGATCGGCGATCGCCGCCAGCAGCACGGCCATGTAGAGCAGGTTGTTGTAGCCAAGCCCGTTCTCGCCCATCTCAAGAGCGGCCAGCTCGCCGATCTTCGCGCGCAGCGAGCCCACGACCCGCTCGAACCGCGGATCATCGAATGCGAGGTCGCTCTGCTGAGCAAAGCGCCCGCCGCCGGTCATCGCATCGAGGCGCCCCTTGATCTCTGTTCGGGCCTTCACGATCGCCGCGATCATGTCCAGCGCGCTGTTCGCCGCCTCCGCAGCCGCCACGATCGCGTCACGGTCTCCGTGCCCACGCGGGGCCAGCGCGTTAATCAGCCCGATCAGCTTGTTGTCACGCCCAGGCCTCAGATCCGCGGCCGCATCACGCAGAGGGTGCAAGTAGATGAACCTGACGGCAGCACGAGCATGGCGGTCCATGTCGGCATGTTCGGACTGTCCACCGAACCACTGGGTGGTCACGCGTCCATCTGTGCCGAGCCGAGCCTTCAGCCGGATCTTCGCGGCGTCAGGCCCCGCGCCCGGTGCCAGACAGGTCACCATCCGGCCCTTCTCAGCCGGGGTCAGATCGCTCAGCTCGACCATCAGCTCCAGCTCGTCCTTAAGAGGCTCGCCGCCTCGTCCGTCATGCGCGAAGTCCTCGGGGCGAAGCCAACACCGATGCCGCGGGCCCGCCTCCGGCTCCAGCATCGTCCGCAGCGCGTCGATCACGTTGCTCTTCCCGGCATTGTTCTCGCCGACGAGAACGGCGAGCGGAGAGCACACCTCGACTCTGCCGTTGAGGTTGCGGTAACCCTTGCTTTCTAGCGCCTTGACACGCATCGAGCCTCCCTGCTGATCGGCGCAGAACATACCCGACCCACCGGGCGAAATCCATCTATCCGATTCGGCTCATCGTTGCTCCTGCACGCCGCTCTGCATCCAGTTCGCCGCGGGCGGCGCCGTCCGGCGCTCGCGTCACCGATCGTGCCGCAGGGAGGAGAGCCCCGCCGCGTGACGCGGCTGTGCGCGATTCGATGGCCGCAAGCGGCCGCAGGCGGTCACCACGCCCATGGCCAGCACCGCCGCCCCCACCACGCCTACGACCGCCTTCGCCTACTCGGGCTCTGAGAGCCCCGCCTGACCACAGGACCTCCTGACGGCCGCCGAGGTCGCGATCCTGCTGCGCGTCACGCAGATCGAGATAACGGCCTGCTCGGTCTTTCTAGCGGGTCCCTCGAAGCGGCCCATGCGCTCGCCACAATCGGGGAAAATCGGGGAATGGCAGCACCTCACGACGCAACGGCAGAGCTGGGTCGCCGCACGCGAACCCTGCGCCTCGCCCACGGTCTCGGGCAGGTCGCGCTCGCCGATCAAGCGGGCTCCTCACGGTCAGGGATCTCAAGGCTCGAGCGGGGCAACGTCTACCAGACCGCAACGCAGTCCGCCGGCTCGACCTAGCCCTTCATGCCGACGGCGAGCTGGAGCGACGCTGGCAAGCGCTCCGCGCCGAGACGCACCCCGCCGAGCTCGTCACACGCTGGTACACACCTACCCGGCGTCACGCCGGCGAGATCTGGATGAGCCTTCACGCCGCGCCCGGCACAAGACTCGCGGTCGAGCTGCGCTGGGGACCGTGGGTGCTCCGTAGTCGCTCAGGGTCGGCGGCGAATCGGATAGCTTACGCTGTCCGCGAATACGAACACTCCTACCCAATGGAAGTCGCAAAGCACGAAGGCGATCTTTGAAGTACTCTCCCCCACCGCGAAGGGGGTTCGCAGATGACATCGAGATGCATTTGGCGGCGTAGGTGCGCGTACGTGATCGCGCGAATATTGGGGGGTGTACTCGTCGGCGTTCTCGCGCTCGGGGCTGCGGGCTGCTCCAGTGCGAACAACACCCCAGAGGCGAAGGATCTGCGCCAGCTGGTCCCAGGCCTTCTACACGCCGAACCTCGCCGCGGGATGCTCTCGGCCCTCCTCGCACAGGAGCTGGATCCCACCCCCCTGGGAAGCACGCTGCTGCTGACCGCCGACGTGTCCTCGCCGCAGGACACGATCGCGCTCACGCCTCCGTGGCAAAAGACGCTCGCCGCCACGTCGACGAGCACCGCCGTGATTGCCGCGGGCAGTTCGGGTGCAGTGGCCGTATGGGCGCCCGCCACCGGCGAAATGACAGCGCGCCTGACCGTCCCCAAGCCGCTCCTTGTCATCGCCTCAGCCCGACACTCACAGGTCGCGGTATCCCTGGATGCCGGCGGAGGCATAGGTGCTTGGGACCTTCATGACCCCTACCACCCGGTCTTCAAGGCGCTCGCGCACACCCCCGTGCCCGTCAGTGAGGTCGCCACGCTGGCGCTCGGCAACGCTGACGCCGACATCTTGCTCCTCACCAAGAGCGGGACGCTCTACAGCTACGACCTCGCAACAGGCACAGAGCTCGCACACGAACCCTGGCGGGCGCCACATACCGGCCCCGCGACCGTCACGGCAGCCAGCTTCTACACCGTCGAATACTCGGGCGTCACGACGGTCCTAATTGCGACACCGCACGACGGCGTGTTCCGCACCGAACTGGGGTCCCATGCCTCCAAGCGCGTGATCGCACCGCACGCCTTCAGCGGGCGCGTCACCTCGCTGACAGAAGTTCCGTACTCCGTTCCGCGCTACGTCCTCGGCACCACTGCGGGCACCTTCGAGTTCGAAGAAAAAGGCCAGATACTCAACTCCCATGCCGGCGCACCAGCAAACGGGCTCGCCCTAGCCGAAGACCCAAGGACGGATGCCAGCACGCTGCTGGCCGCCACACCAATCGGCGTCTCGAGCACCGACGTGAACGCGCCGACAGGCTCCGTCACCTCGCTCTCCGAACCTATAGGGGAACCGATGTTCAGCGCCAGTCAGGGAGCCACAGGACCGGTCGGGATCACGGCCGACGGATCGATCCTCGTCGGACGCGGCGAAGCCACAGGCCTCTCGCGGCCGACGGTCGAATCAACCGCGGTTGCGGCATTCACGCCAGATAACGACCTCCTCGAGGCAAGGGGGTACGACGCCACTCACATAGAGCGCCTGGTCAAGGTGCGCCCCGGCGCCACCATGACGCCCAACGGACAGCTCGAAGACCAGATTCTCAAGAGCTACTACCCGGCATCGTCTTGGTGGAACGGGCCGGAAGTCGGCCAAAACGGCTGGTTCGTCGACGCGGCCGCCAGCGACGGCAAATACGTCGCCGCAGGCGGCCAGGACCCCACGCACACCGCTGTCGTGCTGGTTTGGAACGCCGCCACGGGAAAGCCGCTTCGCCGACTCGCGCTCACGCAAGGCGAGCCGCTCGCCAGCGGCGCCGGGAGCGAGGCCGAAACGGCTCCCCCTCTGGTCACTCAAGTGACGCTCCTGCCCCATCGACATCTGCTGGCCGCCTACAGCGCCATACAGGAGCTGCTCGTATTGTGGTCCACAGACACCTGGCAGCAAGTTGCGAGCATCCCGGTCGGCCCGGTCGCCGACTTCGACGTGAGCCACGACGAAGCCACGATCATGGTCGTCTCGACCTCAGACACGATCTCCGGGGTCCACGCCGGCAACAACAACTCGACGCTGCTGTTCATTGATACCGGCAGGAAGTCGATTCGCCGCAGGGTCACGGCACCCGGGGCTGAACTCGGCCTCTACGACGGGGTGAACGGGATCGCTCTCCTCTCAAACGGCGGCACGCGCATCGACCAACGCAGCGAATCTGGCGCGGCCACACATGTGCCACCGATCGCCGTTGAAGGCGACGGCGTCAGCTCCGCGACCGTCCGCCACAACTCGCCACTGATAGCGCTCGGTATCCACAACGGCGGCGTGATCGTTGGCGACCTCGCCAGCGGGCAGCTCTCCTCGCCGATACCCTCACCGCAAGGGTCACAGCCAGCCGACGTTGAGTTCAGCCCGAACGGCGATCTACTGGCAGCCATCAACGCGATCCCCCAAGAACGGGGACTTGATGAGCCCGGTCCGCCGAGCCTCTGGAACGTCAGTGACCAGGCACTGGAGGGGCGCCTTTGCGAACTCACCGCGGGGAACCCCCCGCCAAGTCAGTGGAAAGCATGGTTCCCGAAGGTCCATCCACGGCAACTGTGCCGCGCGCCCGTCGCGCCGCGACCCCTATCGGCGCCACCCCGCCCCTCGCTCGCCTATCGAACCTGGCATGAGATCCACGTCGCCAACGAAGCGGGCGCCAGCGCCGTGGCAGGGATCGATGACAGCCAGCTACCCCCAGCCAGCTTTGCATGGTCACCGGGCGGAGCACTCGCGTGGACGACGGAAAACACCCTGAACATCATCGATCCGAGCGGCCGCACGCAAACCTACCCGTGCGGCTGCTCCGGAGCTGGGTTCCAGAACGAAGCGCCGGTCACCGTAGCGGCAGACGGCTCGGCACTGCTGCGCTTCCCGGTGGGCGGCGGGCCGCCGCAGCGGACAGCGCTTCGACTGAAGGCTCGCGACGGCTCGAAGGTGTTCGGGGCCGCCGACGGCGTCGTCGTCGTCGGCGGCTTCACCAAACTGCCGGAACGCAACTCGAACACCGTCCTCTACCGGGTGCCGGCGAAAGGCCCCGTGCAGGTTCTCTCTCGCGTGCCGGCGGGTCAGATCATTGGACAAGCTTCTGGTTCGAGCCCGCAAGGGGGAGTCGCGCTCATCTCCACGCTCTCCGGCGGGGCGTGTTACAACCCCGACACCGTATTCATCCTCAACGTACGGACCGGCAGCGTGCTCGTAACGCACATGCCGCCCGGGATCGAAGCGCCAACCGTTCGGTCCCTCTGGTGGAGCCCGTCCGGTCAATTGGACGCAGTGATCGCACCCAACTGCGTTAAGGGCACCGGCGGCGAAACCAATCAGCCTCAAGGCCAGCTCTACCGACTCTCCGGCACGCGCTTTGGACTCACAGGCGGGCAAGCCGACTCGCTCGAAGAAGGCAAAACCGGGACGGCGGCGATCTACGGGAAGGTCCCGGTGGCGAGCCGTGCAGGGACCCTGACCATGCGAACACACGGCGGACGTCTCGCGCTCACGGCCCCGGGCGTTTTCGGCTTCTCCCTGGAGCCATGACCCATAGCTCCGAGCCCCCGCCCAGCCGCTCGCGGTGGAATTCTGTTGCGGGCGTGATCGCCGCCGCAGCGGCTCTGGTCGCGCTCATCCTCGGGGTCATAACCATCGTCGAGGACCTCATGCCGAGCCGCGCATCATCCTCTGCGGGCCAAGTCACTGCTCGCGCGTGGGTGTTGAATCGAACTGAACAGAGCGAGGTCTCCGGCGAGGGGCTCGCCCAGACCCTGGCGTCCACGCCGACGGTCGAAGCGATCCTCGAAAACGGGACGCGCCGCACGATCCGGATCCTCGCAGAGGACGTGACGATCGAAGCGTACGCAAGCCTTGGGCCGTGCTATTTCGAGGGCGCCGGTCCGATCCCGGTAGCGGGACACACGAATCTGATGCTCCCAGAGTTGCCGCTGCCATCGGAAAGGCAGCTGCGCGCGCACTTGCACGGCGAAATCGCGCCCGGAGGCGCAACCCGCCTGCAGATGACGTTCAGCGGGCCGAAATGGGAATACGGCCTCTACCGCCTGCGTATCAAGCTCGAGACGCAGGACCCGCACCAGGCCATCGACTTGGGACGCTTCGTATTGAGCGAGCCCGCGGCGCTACCGAGATTCGGGCTCTACCTACCCGAAAGCCAAAGTGTGCTCAACCAGATCGCGAGGGAACCCAACGGCAATCCCACCTCGTCCCGGCAGGCGCGGCATCTAGCCGGCTGGTGCTTCCGCAGAAACCTCGCCGCCCTGCGGGATGTGCTCCCAGGCCCAGGCGAAAGATCAGAGGAAGTCGCGACACTCTCAAACCCCGTCCTCGTACCCCGCTGGGAAAGCGCAGCGACTCCTGGACCCGCGCGTGCCGCCGCGATCCAGGCGGTCGCCGGCGACCCCGTCACCGCGATCTACGCCGCCTCGGAGGCGGGGGACCGGCGCTTTGAGCAGCACGTGCGCGGCATGGTCGCCGCGCGGGAGATGGGAGTGCTCCGCAAGGAAACGGGCTCGACCAGCGACTATCAGGAGCACACGGCCAGACTCGCCGTGACAGCGCTCCCCGCGCCGGCAGAGGAGCGAGCGCTCGCCGAAACAGTCCGCCGCTTAGCGCAGCAGCCAGGCGCCTAGAGAGACCCCGATGGCGCATCAACCCACAGCACCGAATCGCGGGCGCACGGTCCACGGCAATGACTGAGCCGACGAAGCGAGCTCGAGCCAAGCTCACGGACCTGTGGGAGAAAGTGAGCCAACACCCACTCTGGGCCGCGGTCCTTGCAGCTCTGATCGCGGCCGCGATCATCGCTCACGCCGGAGGACTCTTCACGCCCGCAGCGCAAACAACGCCGCCGTCGATCGCGGCGGTCAGACACCCGCCGGTCACCAAGTCGCCGCTGCGCGTCGCCTTCACCCCGGTCGCCCCGCCGCTATTCGCGACAGCGTTCGCCAGGACGATTGGTGTGCCCTCGAGCTCGGAAGGATGGGAAGCACTTCACCACCGCGGCGGCATCGACGTCGGCGAGAGCGACTTCCGCCTAACGCTCGCCAACCGCTCCGCCGCGCCGCTCACCATCACGAACCTCGAAGCAATCGTCCGCAGCGCCACACCCGCTCCCGTAGCCACGCTCGCGGCGATGTTCACGCAGGGAGCAGCGCAGATCGAAGAATTCAGCGCCGAACTCGCCAATGCAACAGTTGGCGCGCATAGCCCTCTTCATCGCGAGCGAAGCGACGAAGGGTCAATGGATCCAAATACCAGCCCGCGATTCTTTACGAACCACATCATCGCGCTGAAGCCCGGAGAGATCTACGAAGCCAAACTGGCCGTCATCAGCCATGTTCACCGCGATCTCGGATATCGATGGCTCATCGCAGGCAACAGCGCGGCCGGCGGCTTCTCTGAAGAATCCTCGACTACCTTCCATATCGCCGGCACGCAGAGCGCACACAAGTACGCACGTGAATACTGGCTGATCCCCAAGCCTCGCGAATCGTTTTGCTGGATTGCCGCCCACAAGTTTGGGTCAGACCTGCCGGTTTGTCCGGGGGCGCGCTCGGAGTAACCCTGACGCCGCCGCAGCCGACGGGTCCCACTCCCAGCGGCCGCCCCTCCGTCGCCCGCGAATGCAGACGCCGATCGCTACGGGGCTTGGGCCGGTCCGATGCCCGACCTCGCTAGCGGCACTGCTGCCGCGGATACGAAGGTCTGGAGCCACCGTTGTGCAGAGGCGGACAATCTGACGGACATACGACATGCACAGGTGTGCGAGCGCTGTATCAACGCTGTCTAACTCGTTGGCCGCTTCGCGACGCTCAGGGTCTACATGGACTGTGCTGACCGCTGCAAGCATCGGCGCCGCCAAAGCCGGCGGCTACGCCCGCTACCTGGAGGCAAAGGCCATCGAGCCGGAGCGCGGCGACTACTACCTGAGCCCGACCGGCGAGCCGCAGCAGGCGCCCGGGCGTTGGCTCGCGTCGGCGGACACGCTCGCACGCCTTGGCATCGAGGGGCAGAGCGTCGAGGGGCGCGACTTCATCGCGCTGATGGAGGGCAAGCATCCGCGCACCGGCAGATCGCTTCGTCCCGAGGGCGCCGGCGGTGGGCGCGGGGGAGGGGTAGACCTGACCTTCAGCGCGCCGAAGTCGGTCTCGGTTTTGTGGGCGCTCGGCGATGAGCAGAGCCGACGCGAGATCGAGGGTGCCCAGGCGGCGGCCGTCGATCAGGCGGTGGGCCACCTGCGCGAGAGCGTCGCCACCGTCCGCCGCAACGGGGGAAGGATCGAAGAACCCGCTGCCGACCTGATCGCCGCCGAGTACCGCCACACGACCGCGCGTGCCGTGCTCGACGGCGAGGCTCCCGATCCGCAGCTGCACAGCCACGTCGTCGTCACGAGCGCGGTGCGCGAGGACGGGCGGATCGTCGCCGTCGCCTCACGCCCGATCTTCCGCTCGGCCCGCGAGGTCGGCGCCTACTACCGCTCGGCGCTCGCGCAGGAGCTGAAGCAGCGCGGCCACGCGATCGAGCGCGGCACCGGCAAAGAAGGCCGCTTCTTCGAGATCGCGGGCGTACCGCGCTCGGTGATCGAGTCCTTCAGCTCACGCGGGCGCGAGGTTGTGCGAGCGATCGAGCGCTTCCGCGCGGAGCACGGCAGAGCGCCCGAGGTCGGCGAGCTGCAGGCGCTGAAGCTCGAGAACCGCAGGGCGAAGGTGGTCGTCACAAAGGCCGACCTGCAGCGCGCATGGAACGAGACCGCCGCGCGCCACGACTTCGACGCCGATCGCCTCGTGCACGGCGGCGCGGCGAACGAAGCGCCCGAGTCCTCGCTGGAGGACCTCATCGAACAGCGCTTGACCGAGCGCGCCGCGACGTTCCCCGCGAGTGAGCTACGCGCGGTCGCGCTCGAGCAGTCAGCCGGCGAGCTTTTGCCAGAGCAAGCGGTCGCGCTGACACAGACAATGATCGCCGAGCGGCGCGTGCTGCCCCTCGAGGGCGGGCTGATGACGACGCTGACCGTTCGTGCCCGCGAGCAGGCGATCGAGCGCCGGTTTGCAGAGTTCGCCAAGCCGGCGGAGCGCGATGTCGGTGAGCCATTGCGCGCGCAGGCCGCTGCCCAGGTCCGTGAGCGGATCGGTGCGCCGCTCTCCGAGGAGCAGCTGAGCGCGCTGAAAGCGATCACCGGTTCCGAGCGTGGTGCGGTGCTCGTCGGGCCGGCCGGCACGGGCAAGGGAGTCGTGATCGACGCGGCCGCCCGCGCCGAGCAGCTCGCCGGAGCCGAGGCATTCGGCATCGCGGTCGCCGGCGCCACGGCACAGCGCCTCGGCCAGGACAGCCCGGCGCTCGCCGGGCGCACGCTGACGCTCGACGCGCTCGTCGCCCGCGCCGAGCACGGTCGGCTCGGCCTCGGTCAGCACACGACCGTGTACTTCGACGAGGCCGGGATGGCGGACACTGCGCGGCTCGATCGCCTGACCGAGCTGATCGCCGATCGCGGGGCGAAGCTCGTCGTGATCGGCGACGCCGCGCAGCTGCCCTCGATCGGCGCCGGCGGGATGTTCGAGCGCCTCGCGGAGCTCGTGCCGAGCGTCGAGCTCTCGAACGTCAGGCGCGCGCTCGATCCGGCCGAGCAGCGCGCCTGGGCGGAGCTGCGCGCCGGACGCGCACAGCGGGCGATGGCTCATTACCTGGCCGCGGGACGCCTGCACTTCTCCGATGAGCGCGATCAGGCTGTCGAGCACGCGGTAAGCGAGTGGGCGAAGCTGACCGAGCGTCACCCGGTCGAGGAGGTCGCGCTGATCTCAGATGCCTCCAATAAAGAGATCGACCGGATGAACGCCCGGGCGCAGCACCACCGCGCCGCGCGCGGGGAGCTCGGCGACGTCGAGGTCCAGGTCCCCGGCGTCTCTTACGGCCTGCGCGCCGGTGATCGCGTGGCGCTGATCGCCCAGCACCGTCAGCAGGGCATGGCGCGGATCGAGAATGGCGAGCGCGGGGAGGTGCTCGCGATCGAGCTAAACGGGGCGGCGCTGATCGAGTTCGACTCCGGCCAGCGTCGTGGCTTCACCGGCGAGGAGCTCGAGCGTGTGCGTCTCGGCTACGCCCAGCACATCCACCGCGCCCAGGGCGCGACCGTCACGCACACGCTCGTCGTCACCGGCGGCTGGCAGACGAGCAAGGAGCCCGCCTACGTCGAGGCGTCGCGAGCGCGTCGCGGCACCGACTGGTTCCTCGCGCGCGATGACCTCGGCGTCGAGGGACGAGACTCAGAGCGGATCGCGCGGCTTGCCCAGCGGATGAGCGACTCCCGCGCGCAGGTGCCCTCGCTCGAGTACGCGGAGCTGCCCGACATGCGCAACGGCCCGGGCTTTCGCGATCCAGTCGAGCACGCCCGCGCGATTCCGCCTGGCATTGCCCGTGTGCTCCATCGCCTTGCCCGAGAGGTCGCGCAGCCGGAGAGGGAGCGATGAGCCGGAAGTACCAGGTGACGCTGTCCGATCCGGCGGCCGAGCAGCTCGAGCAGCTGGCCGCCGGCGCCGGCGAACCGCCGACAACGCTTGCCGGTCACTTCGTCCGAGGCGAACTCGCCCGCGCCGCCGGCGAGGGCAAGGTGCGCCCGCTGCGCCACGGCACGCCCGTGACAGGCGCGCTGCCGAGCGGCGGGCGGGCGCGCTGGCTTGAGCCATACGGCGGCGATGTGGACTGGCGCGCTGAGATGTGGGGACAGCTCGTCGCGCTGCACGGCCGCTACTCGAAGGCCCTGTCCTGGCTGCAGGAGGACTGGTGGGAGGAGGAGACGTTGCTCGAGACGCTCTGCGCGCTCGCGGTGTGGCGCGCGGAGCTCGACGACGCTGGCGTCGACGCGCGCGAGGAGCTCGCCTTTCAGCTGCAGCTGAGAGAGCTCTCCCATGTCCTGCGCGCGGCAGGCGGAGGTGTCAGCAGGGCGTGGAAGCCGGGTGCGATGCCCGACTCCTGGCGCGAGGATTGAGAGCGAAAAGCATCAACTTTGCATCCTTGCCCCACGCCAAGCGCTGGGCGGCGTACGGTTGGGACAAACTAAAAACTTGACCCCGGCGACAGATGGTGCTGCCCCGGGGTCGTGGCACAGGAGGTATTAGCTCCCATGCGTCATCACCGTACCCAAGCGGGCTCGGATGAGCACCGCTCCCTTCAGCGCGCGATCGTGGGTGTTCTGCTCGGCGAGGACCACGACGGACCCTGGACTCGCGAGCATCTTGCCGCGAGCGTTCACGCCGATCGTCTCGTCCTTGACCGGGCGCTCGAGCGGCTGCAGGCCGATCAGATCGCCGTGCTCGATGGCGAGCGCGTGCGGCCCTCGCGCTGCGCGCGGCGCTTGGAGGAGCTGGGACTGATGGGGGTATAAAAGTGCCGCCGCTGATCGTCGTCGTACGCTTCGTGAGTGAACATCACGATCGATGACATCACCTTCAACCGCAGCCACTACGACCCCGACGGCGACGTTCTGTACCTGGGTCGCGGGGACACGAGCGTGGCTTCGAATGGTGCGCTCACGCCAGAGGGCCACGCGGTGCGCTACGACGAGAACGGGGACGTAATCGGCGTCACGATCTTCGACGCTCGGCGAATCATCGAGCACGACGGATATCTGACGATCACGCTGCCACACGCCGTTCGTGTGTCGGCGCGCGATCTCGCCTCGGCGCTTGGCTGATCCGCCCGGCTGCTGGAAGGCGCTCCCACCACACTCGCTGGCCGATCTCTGCGGTTCGGGGTCATTACCTACATGGGCCGAGTTGCGCAGATGAAGTCATGGGTATAGGGCGACTTACCGCCGACGACGTGCTGACCGGGCGCGACGTCGCTCGGCTGCTCCACGCACCCGTCTCAACCATCGAAGACTGGGCACGTAGGGACATCCTCCCCAGCGTCAAGATCGGACGGCGCCGGCTCTACATCCGCCAGCAGATCGAAACGGCGTTGATCGGTCAGGCAGGAGGATCGACCGAGCTGACTGACCCGCGGGGCCCTGACATCAACCGGCGAGGTTGATCGTCAGCTTCCCAACGCTCCCGCCGCCGATCGGCGGCACGCTCCCCTCGTCGTGATACGAGGCGACCATCTCGCGCGCGGCGTCGAGCAGCATCGCCCGCGCCTCCTCGACGCTCGGCGCGCAAGTGACAACCGCCGGCCACTCGGCGAGCTGGGCCATCGTCCAGCCGTTCTCGTCGGGCGTGAACACGGCCGTCATCGTCAGGGTGTCGTCCATGCCTCCAGTATGCGCTACGCCGGGATCGTGTCGACGCCGTTCTCGGCCAACGGCGCGAACGCCGCCGTGAACGCCTGAGCCTGCTCGGACGCCGGCCGCGCGTGCAGGTAGCGCCCCGTCGTCCTGAGCGCGCTGTGTCCCATCGCGCTCTGGATCGTCACGACGTCGACGCCGCGTGCGGCGAGCAGCGAACCAAACGTGTGGCGCAGGTCGTGGAAGCGCAGTGGCCGGACCTCGGCGGCGTTCTGCGCTCGCCGGTAGCGACGGCGCAGCGCAGACCCGTCGAGCGGGCGACCGAACACGTTGCAGAAGACGAGCTCGCCCGGCGCGGTGAAGTGCTCGCGGCGGCTCAGGCGGTCGAGCGCGGCGGCGGCCTGGTCGGCAAGCGGCACTCGGCGAACACGCCCGGACTTCGTGGTCGATTCGATGCCGGCGCTCATCGCGCGCGCGACGGTCAGCGCCGAGCCGGCGAAGTCGACGTCGCGCCAGCGCAGCGCGAGCAGCTCGCCCTGGCGCAGGCCGGCGTAGGCGGCCACGCGAATCAACTCGGCGTCCTGCCGGTCCTCCGCCTGCCGCGCACTTCGCTCGCCGTCGGAGATCGCGGGGAACCTCGGGTCGCGATGCCGCCCCTCGGCGAGCGCGCGCGCGACCGCCTCGATCTCGTCAGGCGAGTAGAAGACGAGCGCGCCGGGGCTCGGCTCGCGGCGTTTGTCCGCCTCGTTGACGGGATTGCCCGGCAGCGCGAACGTCGATGGCTTGCAGCCGTGGTTGAACACCGTAGAGATGACCGCGCGGTACTTGTTGACCGTGCTGGCCGACGCGCCCGTGGCGCTGACCGCCGCGAGCACCTCGTTGACCTCGCGTGTCGTGATCTTCGATGCCGGACGGTCGCCGAGCGCCGCCATCACGTGCGCGCGCAGCGTGCCCTCGCCGCGCTTGCGCGGGACGCCGGGCTCGCCGAGGACGCTCTCGCGGTCGCGCAGGGTGGAGGGCTTGGCGCCGGCGACGTCGGCGAGCCATCGCAGGTAGTCATGGGCGACCTCGCGGAACGTCACGCCGCGTGTGCGGCGCTCCTGCTCAATGCGTGCCGCGTCCGCGGCTTCGGCCATGTGGGCAGCCGCGATCTCCGCCGCTGCGACCACCGCGCCGCGCTCGTCGTAGGAGCCGTCGGGGACTCGTCCGCGGCGTCGCTTCCACGCGCCCGTCGAGGAGTCGCGCTCGATCCACGCAGGCCCGATGCGGCGCTTGACCTGCCGCCCTCGGTGGCGGAACTTCGCTTCGAAGAACGGCTGGCCGAGGCTCTCGCGGACGATCACGTTGGCGGTCGGTTTCCTCGGCATCGACCAACCTTACACCGTGGGTACCACGTGGGTACCACCCTCCACCGTGGGTACCGCTTTGGGTACCAAACGAGCCTGATTCGGCACCACAAAGCCGTTTCAGCGACACCCAAAGCCCCCGAAAACAGGGGCCTCGGGGAGCTTGGCGTGCGTTGCCATGGCGAAGGTCGAGGGTTCGAATCCCTTCATCCGCTTTTCGAAAGCCTCGGACGTCCGAGGCTTCGTGCGTTCATGGCCTGGCGCCCGCCGATCGGGAGGCGCCTACGGGCCGACCGTTTCGGTCAGGTTCATTGTCTGCTCGATCAGTCGATCCGCACGCGCCGCTCCGAGCTCGCCGTACGGCTGCGTCGCGCTTTCGGCCAGATATCGGAAATACGGATCCTTCATTACAGCCGCGAGCTCGGCGGCGATGTACTGCCGTACCGCTTGCGGCTCCTGAGCCGTCTCCTCGGCTAGCTCGGGCCGCCCGTCGATCAGCACAAGTACGTCGTGCAGGTCCAGGCTCGCGAGCATGTCGTTCTTGCCGCGTCCCTTCCACGCGGCGAGCTTCGTCGCGACGATCGCCGCCGGGCTCGCGGCACGCACCCGCACACCTGAGGGCAGGTCGCGTTCGACGGCCGTGTCAATCGCGTGCCCGTACCATTGGTTCGAGAATCCGAGGATCTCCTTCTCCTGCGGCATCACGTCCAGTACCAACCCCATGTCTCGGTGATTCCAGCGGCAGATCACCGACGAGTCGCTTGCCTCCGTGAACCCGCGGGCGCGCAGGCGCTCCGCGAGCCGGTAGTAGTCGGCACGGGTGCTGACTGCGCTGATCACATCGACATCGTCGGTCGCGCGCGTCGGGGGTGCTGCCGGGTCGCTGATCCAGAGCTCAATGCTCGCGCCGCCGACGAATACGACCTCCTCGACGAGCGGGCCGAGCGCTTGTGCCGCGAGGTCGAGGAGCTCGAGGCTCACCGGCTGTGCGCGGACGGGATCGTCCGCAGCGCCTCGAGGAGCTCTCCGGCGGCCACCTTGCGCGTCCGCACGTCCCCTGCGCGCAACGAGTCGATGATTGCGAGCAGACCCGCCAGCTCAGGGTTATCTTCGCTGGCACGCGGAGCGGAGGGATGGAGCGGCTTCAGCGCCTGGCCGCGTACATTGCCGGCTACGTCCGGCCACACCGGGGGCGGCTCGTCTCCGCGTTGGCGGATCGTCCTCGAGATCGGCTCGGCTGCCCATGCCGCCGGTACGCCCCTGGTCAGCTGTCCGAGTTCCGCTGGCGCGATGAAGCGGGATGCGTGTGCGAGCAACTCCTCGAGGTTGGCTCGATTGACGGCCTTGGACGCTTTGCTGTACAGCCCCGCCTCCTCGGCTCGTGCGAGCGAGCGGTACACGAGCGTGTGGTCGACGTGTAGGTCCCGAGCGAGCTCGCGAAGAGACGCCGTCTCGCCTTCCGCCGCGACAGCGCCTGCGAGCACGTAGATGTCCGTAGGACTCAACACACGGACAGTGTAGCATGTTGCGCAACGTGCAACGCACGATTGTCGCGTCGCCGGTCTCCGCCAGGGCGCGCGAGCGGGGGCGATCAGCTACAGCTCATCACGCGTGCGCCCGTAGCGAAGGTAGACGACGCGAGACCCAAACGTCTTCGTCTCGACCAACTCCAAGTCGATCATCCTGTCCAGCGCTGGGAAGTAGGGCGTGCCGCCGCCGAGCAGGACCGGGCTGACGAACAGCCGCCACTCGTCGATCAGATCCAGCTCCATACACGCTCGCGCGAGGCCGGCGCCGCCCACGGCGATGTCCTTTCCGGGCTGCTCCTTCAGCCTCGAGACCTCCTCGCCGATGCCGTCGCTGGCCAGCCTGGTGTTGCCCACCACGCTCTGCAGCGTCGTGGAGAAGACGATCTTCGGCAGTGCCTTCCAGATCCGGGCGAACTTGACGTGATCGGCGACGAGCGGCCCCTCCTCGGCGGTCTCCCAGTAGACCATCGTCTCGTAGAGCCGCCGTCCGCAGAGGTGCACGCCGAGCTGCTCGACCTGCCCGGTGTGGAACCGAAACAGCTCATCGTCGGGCGCCGTCCAGTCGATCGTGCCATCGGGCCCGGCGATGTAGCCATCCAGCGAGACGGTCATCGAGTAGATCAGCCTCCGCGTCACGGTCCTCCTTCGATTGGACCCCATTCTTCTGCGGATAGCGACTTCGCGTCACCTCATGCTGAAGCGCCCACCGAGCGAGCGTTCCACGTGCTCAGGAACTCCGCGACGTCGTCCGCTTCGAGCGGCTTCGCAAACAGGAACCCCTGCCCGCTGTCGCACTGCTCCTCGCGCAACATCGCGAGCTCGCGCTCGCTCTCGATGCCCTCGGCGAGCGTCTCGATCGAGAGCGCCTTGCCGAGCTGCACGAGCGTGCGCATCAGCGTCTCGCCCTCGGGGTTCGCCGTCAGCGCGGACGTGAACGAGCGGTCGATCTTCAGCGAGTCGACGGGGAAGCGCTGCAGGTGCGCGAGCGAGGAGTAGCCCGTGCCGAAGTCGTCGATCGCGATGCGCACGCCGAGCGCCTTGATCGCCGCGAGCCGGCCGGCCGTCTCCTCGGCGTTTCGCATCAGCGCCGTCTCGGTGATCTCGAGCGTCAGCGCGCTCGGTTCGAGGTCGCTGTCGGCGAGCGCCGCGCGGACCTGCTCGAGCAGGTCGTCGGAGTCGAGCTGGCGTGCGGAGACGTTGACGGCGACGCCGATCTCGTGCCCGGCGTCGCGCCAGCAGGCGGCCTGGCGGCAGGCCTCGCGCAGTACCCAGTGACCGACCTCGTTGACGAGGCCGGTCTCCTCGAGCAGCGGCACGAAGTCGCCGGGCATGACGACGCCGCGGCGCGGATGGCGCCAGCGGATCAGCGCCTCCAGGCCCTTCGGGCGCAACTCGCGCAGGTCGAGCGTCGGCTGGTAGGCGAGGAAGAACTCGTCGCGTGAGAGCGCCTGGCGCAGCTCCATGACGAGCTCGAGCTGCGACTGCGCGGCGTCGTGCATGCCCGACTCGAACACGACGTAGCGGTCCTTGCCGTCCCACTTCGCGCGGTACATCGCGATGTCGGCGTCGCGCAGCAGCTCCTCGACGCTCGTGCGCGTGCCCGTCGCGATGCCGATGCTCGCCGTCACCGTCAGCTCGCCGCCGCCGACGTGGAACGGCTCCTTCAGCGCTTCGAGCAGCCGCTCGGCGATCAGCTCCGGGCCGGCGCCGAGCGTCAGGCCCTCGGCGATCACGACGAACTCGTCGCCGCCGACGCGCGCGAGGCCGTCGGAGCCGCGCAGCACGCCGTCGAGGCGGCGCGCGAGCGCCTGCAGCACTTCATCGCCGGCGCTGTGCCCGAGCGAGTCGTTGATGCCTTTGAAGTTGTCGATGTCGATCGACAGCGCAGCGACCGGATGCTGGAGGCGGCGAGCGCGCACGATCATCTGCTCGCCGCGGTCCGCGATCAACGTCCGGTTCGGCAGGTTCGTCAGCGGGTCGTGCGTCGCCATGAACGACAGCTCCTCCTCGCGGCGCGCGAGCTCCTCGTCGGTGCGCTCGCGCTCGGACTCGAAGACCTCGCACATCTTCACGAGCGTCACGTCGAGCGTCGTCTGCAGCATCGCGCGCGCCTGCGTCAGCGCCCGTGCGTCGGCCTCGTGCTCGCCGGCGATGTCGCGCACGAGCGCGTTGGCCGCGTCGCGCCAGTACAGGCAGCGCTTCGTCACCTCGTGTAGCGGCGCCGCGCGCTGCGCGGCCAGCTGGCCGAAGATCTGCCACGCTTCCTGCCCCGCCGCGAGTCCGTCGCGCGGGTCGCCGCCGGACATCCAGCGGGCGACGGCGATCGTCGAGATCGTGCAGATGCGCTCGAAGCTGTCGCGCACGAACGGCGCGACCTGCTCGGAGGTTCCGCTGCGCGCGACGACCTGCACGCGCACCTCGTCGCAGCGCGCGATCAGCGCCTCGCCGAGCTGCCGGACCATCTGCTCGATGCGCTCGTCGTCGGTCTTGCGCCGAGCGTGCCCAGGCGCGCTCGAACCGCGAGGCTCGCGGCCGTTGCGCGCGTCGTCTCGCTCGGATGCGGTGGGCGGAGCCCGCTTCACATCGAGCTGCGACGGCGCCTCGCCGATGCGCGCATTTGCAGGCGAAATCGCCATCCTGCACCTCGCGTCGGCCGCTCGGGCTTGGTACTTGAGTACTCAGCGGTGAAGTACGCGACTCTTTTCATCAGTTCGTGTCGGCGAGACGCAGCGCGCCGATCGTCCCGCCGGCGCCGAGCGCCTGCATCGCCGGCACGATCTCGCTCGTCACGAGCCCGTGCTCGCGCGTCAGCTCGTCGATCAGCGCGAACGAGCGCGCCGTTTTCTCCGGCGAGTCGACCGCGATCGTCAGCACCGGCACGTGGCGTCGCAGCTGCAGCAGTCGATCGCCGTGCGGCGCGTGTGCGCCGTGGAATCCCCAGATGCCGTTCACGCACGTCGCGCCGGCGGCGTCGCCCGCGCGCAGGCGGCGAACGATCTCGAGATGCAGCGGGCGCCCTTCGCAACTCGCCTGGTGCGAGCTGTAGACGGTCAGCTTCTGCCACAGCTCGCGTCCGTGCGCGTCGGTGCCGGCGAGCTCGTGCGGCGTCGCGAGCAGCTCGCCGTCGCGCTTGCAGATGCGCACGCGCTCGAGCGTGATCACCGGGCGGCGCACGAGCCGGCCGATCTCGGGCACGACGTCTTCGATCAGCGCTCCCGAGCCGACCGCGACGATCGAGATCGGGACATCCGCGTTGCGTGAGAGGAAGCGTGCGCGCGTGCGGCGCCCGTCGCGCAGGCCGTCGACGCCGAGCACGACGCTCGCTCCGGCGATGCCGCGCGCGTGCAAGAGCTCGCAGACGGCAACGAAGGCCGCGCGAGCACCGACGCGCTCGCCACGGCCGACGTCGATCGTCAACTTCAGATCGCCGTCCTCGCCGCGCGCCGAGGACGGCGTCGACCGCGCCGTCCTCGCGTCCGGCTCGAGCCGTCGCGCGCGCTCGAGCGTGATCAGCCCGCGCCGCTTGACCGCGAGCACGTCGTCGAGCAGCGCCTCGATCCGCTCGGGCGTGTCGAGCGCCGTCGCGATCACCGGCAGGTCTTCCGAGAGCGACAAGAGCCGATCGGTGCGTAGGTGGTGCAGGCGCCCGAAGCCCTCCGCGCCGCGGAACACCGAGCTCGTGCGCACGCCGCGACGCTCGTAGATCGCGAGCAGCTCGTCGGCGAGCAGCCGCCCGTCGGCGCGGTCGCGCTCGCCGAAGTACGTCGTCAGCTTCACGCACTCGTCGCTCACGCGTGCGCTCCGATCGTCCGCCCGAGCGCCGCCGCCGCGACGCCGACGGCGAGGCTGACGAGCACGTTGAGCAGCGCCGCGCGGAGCTTCGAGTCTTCGGCGAGCCGGTGCGTCTCGAGCATCCACGTCGAGAACGTCGTGTACGAGCCGAGCGTCGCCGTCCCGGCGAGCACGAGCGCGTCGCCGCTGAGCGCGACGCCGTCGAGCAGCCCGAGCAGCAGCGAGCCGCTCGCGTTGACGAGCAGCGTGCCGAACGGCAGCCCGCCGCCCGTACGCGCCGAGGTCAGCCCGTCGATCACGAAGCGCGCGTTCGCGCCGGCGCCGCCGAGCAGCGCGACGCCGAGCCACGTCCACGCGCTCACGCGATCACCCGAACGCGGCGCACGAGCGAAGTCGCGAGCCAGATCGCCGCGAAGCCGGCGAGCGTGCTCGTCAGCGCGTACGCCGTCGCGAGCGCCGTAGCGGTCGTGGTCGATCATCCGCAGCGTCTCGACCTGCATCGTCGAGAACGTCGTGTACGCCCCGCAGAAGCCGGTGCCGAGCAGCGGTCGCCGGTAGGTCGACTGCGGCAGGCGCTCCTGCAGCCGCGTCGCGAAGTACGCGAGCGCGAACGAGCCCGTCACGTTGATCGCGAACGTCGCCCACGGCCAGTCGCCGGCGGCGCTCGTGAACGTCTGTCCGAGCCACACGCGCAGCAGCGAGCCGAGCGCGCCGCCGAGGAAGATCGCTGCTATCTCACGCCGGTCAAGTCTTGGCACGTCAGCTCCTTTCGCCGTCGAACTTCGCGAAAGGAGCCATCAGCCCTTGTCCTGGTGGGCGGTTCGCGCCGCGTCGGCGGCGCGTCAGGGCTCCATCTGACCGCGCACACCGTAGCGCAGCGGCGCCTGCGCAAGCGGGTCGCAAAGGACATAGCGACCGCCGTCGCCGCGCCTGAGCAGCCCCATCAGCTCGAGCTCCCCGAGCGCGCGCAGCAGCTCGCCGGCGTCCTCGCGCGCGCCGAGCAGCCGGCCCGGGGTGTCTTCGCCGGCGCCGACGCGCAGCAGCACCTCGCGCAGGACCGGATCGAGGCCGTCATACGCCGGCTCGCGGCCGCGAGCCTCACGTGCGCCGAGCTGCCGGTCGGCGTCGCACAGCAGGTCGAGCACGTCGCCCGTGCACGTCACCAGGCGCGCGCCGTCGCGCAGCAGCGCGTGCGGCCCGCGCGAAGCGCGCGAGCTGACCCTGCCCGGAACCGCCGCGACGATCCGTCCGAGCGCCCGCGCGTGAAGCGCGCCGGCGAGCGCGTTCGCGCCCTCGTCGCTCTCGACGCAGAGCACGACGTCGGCGAGCTGCGCGAGCCGGCGCTCGACCGCGACCGCCGTCCACCGTCGTCGCGGCGAGCCGCACGGAAGCTCCGCGACCTCGCAGCCGTCGCGCGCGAGCCGCGCGCACAGCGCGCGCCGTCGCGCGGGCACGCCCGTGTCTGCGCCGCCGGCGATCACGCCGAGCGCCGCGCCGCCGCGTTCGAGCGCACCCGTCAGTGCAGCCGGGCCGACCCCGTCGAGCAGGCTCGCTGCGACCGCCACACCGGCGACGGCCAGCTCGCGCGCGAGGCTCGCGGCGAGGGCGAGCCCGTAGTCACTCGCGCACGCGCGCCCGACGAACGCGACGAGCGGGCGTTCGCCGATCCGTGCGAGGCACCCGACGTCGCCGAGCACGTGCAGCGCCGCCGCGCGCCTCGCGACCCGCGCCCGCGCCGGGTAGCGATCGTCGTGCCGGCACAGCGCCGCGACGCCCTCGGCGCTCGCGAGCCCGGATGCGCGGAACGCCGCGTGGCGGCGCCGCAGCTCGGCGCGGCGCCGGCCGCCGAGCGCGGCGATCAGCTCGGCGTCGTCGAGCTCGAGCAGGTCGCCGAGGCGCCCGTCGGCGCGGCAGTTGCAGTCGAGCACCGCGCTCAGCTCGGCGAGCAGCCAGCCGCGGCGCAGGCACTCCGCGCACGCTCCGCTCTTCACCTCCGGAGCGGCGCACACCTCACGCCGCCCGCTCGCCGCCGAGCGCCTCGCCGCCGCGCAGCGCGATCGCCGCGCCGAGCTCGCCGCGCGCGACGAGCTCGCTGCCGTTCAGATCGGCGATCGTGCGCGCGAGGCGCACGACGCGGTCCTGGCCGCGCGCGCTCAGGAGACCTCGCTCGCGCGCGCCGCGCAGCAGCTCGTGCTCGTGTTCGCCGAGCGGCACGTGCGCGCGCAGCATGCGCGCGTCCATCTGCGAGTTGAGCGTCACGCCCTCCTCGCGCAGCCGCGCCACCTGACGCTCGCGCGCCGCGACGATCCGCTCGCGCGCCCGGCGCGAGCTCATCAGCGGCGTGTCGTCGTCATCGTCGCGGACCTCGTGCTCGAAACGCGCGAGCACGTCGATCCGATCGAGCAGCGGCCCGCTCAGGCGCCGGCGGTGGCGCGCGAGCTCGGCTTCGCCGCAACGGCAGAGGTCGCCGGCGCCCGCGTAGCCGCACGGGCACGGATTGCTCGCCGCGATCAGCATGAAGCGCGTCGGATGGATCGTCGAGTGCCGCGCCCTGACGATCGCAACGCGCCCGTCCTCGAGCGGCTGGCGCAGCGCGTCGAGCGCCGTGCGCGAGAACTCCGCGAGCTCGTCGAGGAACAGGACGCCGTGATGCGCGAGCACGACCTCGCCGACGCGGCTGCGCTGCGCGCCGCCGATCAGCCCCGCCGCGGTGATCGAGTGGTGCGGCGCGCGCAGCGGTCGTTCGCCGACGAGGCCGCTCGTCGAGAGCCCGGCGATGCCGTGGATCCGCGTCACCTCGATCGCCTCCGCACGTGTCAGCGGCGGCAGGATCGAGCCGATCCGCTGCGCGAGCATCGTCTTGCCGACGCCCGGCGGCCCGCTGAACAGGCAGTTGTGCCCGCCCGCCGCCGCGACGATCAGGGCGCGCACGGCGTGGTGCTGACCGCGCACGTCGGCGAGGTCCGCTGCGCCCCGCTCGGGCGCGGCGCCCGCGCGCCGCACGGGGGTGGGGAGGGCGTCGCCGGCGCCGCCCGCGATCACGCGCACGGCGCTCGCGAGACGCTCGGCGACGGCGACCTCGACCCCGTCGACGAGCGCCGCCTCGTGTGCGTTGGCGCCGGCGAGGATCAGGCAGCGCAGCCCGGCGCGCGCGCTCGCCTGCGCGATCGCGAGCGCTCCGCGTGAAAGGGGCGCACGCTGCCGTCGAGCGCGAGCTCGCCGAACAGCGCGTGACGGTCGACGCGCTCGCGATCGAGCTGGCCGCTCGCCGCGAGCACGCCGCAGGCGAGTGCGAGGTCGAGCGCGGCGCCGGCCTTCGGCACGTCGCCCGGCGCGAGGTTCGCCGTGATCCGCATCGCCGGGAACTCGTATCCCGAGTTGAGGATCGCCGCGCGCACGCGCTCGCGCGCCTCGCGCACGGCGACGTCGGCGAGCCCGACGATCGTGAACGCAGGTAGCCCGCGGCGCACGTCGACCTCGACGCTGACGTGTCGCGTCTGCAGGCCATCGATCGTGAACGTGTGCGCTCGCGCGAGCATCGGCTCGGCTCCTTCCCGTGACTGTTTGTCTGAGGAGAGAAGCTAGGCGCGCCTTGTGACGGGACGCTCGCGCGGCGCGCGGCGGCGGCTCGACGACGAACGCCCGGTCGGTGTCGACCGGGCGTTCGCGGAGATCGATGTCTGCGGCCGGCTAGAGCCCGTCGGGGTGGCGCACGACGTAGCCGCTCGTGTCGCCGACCGAGCTCGCCCAGCGCGTGCCGGTCTCGGCCTGCGCGATCGTGTCGAAGCGTTTGCCGTCGATCACCATGAACGCGTGTTCGGCGTTCGCGTAGACCGTTATGTACCTGCCGGGGCCGGCTTCGCCGTAGGACTCGAGTTCGGAGGAGTCCTCGGGCGAGCTCAAGAAGGCCGCCGCCGTGCAGCGCGTAGGAGACCGAGCCCGAGCAGTCGTAGCCGGCCGACTGGAACGAGCCGTGGCCGCCGCCCCAGACGTACGGGCGCGTTGCGATTTCATCACCGGCGGCGATCACGCGCGCGACGACGCCCGAGCTTTCGCCGGTCGAGCTGCTCGTCGATTCGCCGTCGGAGAGGCTGCTGTGCACGAGCGCCGAGGCCGGCGGCTTCAACGTCGGCGCGCCCTGGACGCCGAGCAGCGCCCACGTCGCCGGGCCGACGACGCCGTCGACGTTCAGCCCGTGGCGCGCCTGCAGCCGCTTGACGGCGGCCTCGGTCTCGGGGCCGAACGTGCCGTCGGCTTCGAGGTGCAGCGCCGCCTGCAGCCGCGAGACTTCGTTGCCGCTCGACGCTTCGCCGCCTTCGGACGTTTCCGTGTCGGCGACCGTCGCCGTCGAATGATGATGATGAGGAGCGACGCCGGCTGTCGCGGCGAGTGCGGAGGCCGGCGGCGTCAGCGTTTCGGCGCCGCTGACGCCGATGACGTTCCACGTCGCCGGGCCGACGACACCGTCGGCGGTCAGCCCGTGGCGGGCCTGAAGACGACGTACGGCGGCCTCCGTTTCCGGCCCGAAGTTGCCGTCGACGGGAAGATGAAGCGCGGCCTGCAGGCGCGAGACGGCGTCGCCGGAGGCTTCGCCTTCTTCTGAGACCATCACCGCATCGCTACGGACGCCGGCCGAGGATGCGACCGCGCGCGCGCCGCCGCGCAGCGCGGCGCTCGTTTCCGGGCCGACGATGCCGTCGACCGCGAGGCCGTGCGCGGCCTGGAAGGAGCGCACGGCGGCTTCGGTCTGCGGGCCGTAGACGCCGTCGACGGCGATCCCGAGCGCGTGCTGCACGAGTTCGACCTGGCGTCCCTGGCTTTCGGAGCTGATCGTGATCGCGTGTTCGGTCGTCGTCGTCGGTTCGGCGGCGACGGCCTGACCGCTCGTCACGAGGCTCGCCGTCGGGCCTGCGCTCAGCGCGGCGAGCGCTCCGAGCGAGATCCGTTTCGCGCGCGATCCGGTCGGGACGAAGCGCAGCTCGGCAGCGCGCCGGCGAGCGCGCGAGCGCCCGAGCGAGAGCTCCCAGACCTCCTCGGCGGCGAGGTCGCGGCGGCGATCGTCGCTGAGCAGCGATCCGAGCCCGAACGGGTCGGCCGGGCGCGCGGTCCCGACGGCGCTGCTGACGCCGCGGCGACGGCCGCGACGCGAGCGCGCACGGCGTGCGCGCGAACGCTCGAGCGAGGCGTCCCAGGGGTGGGCACGGCAAGATCACGTACGAAACCCGGCATGCAGGCGTCCTTTCTCACATTTCGCTTGGCGCCTACGGGGTTAGCTGTCGGGCTCGCGTGAATCTACGCTACGCCACACGTGTGGCGATTCGCCCCCGCAGCCTCTCGGCTGCAATGGGTCCCCCGCTCCCTGGGCCCCGTGGGGCCAAGGACTCGGCACGAACGCGCTGCAAAGTAGCATGTTTTCGTGCAAGTTGCGTCGCATGGGCAGGTTTGCACAGGTTCTTGCCGACGCGGCGCCGATGTCGATGGGCGCGCGCGGCCAGCGCCGCTGGTAACTTCGAGCGCCGATGCGTCGCGATGGCCTGAACCTCCGCGTGCTGCTCTCGCTGGTCGCGCTCGTCGTGATCGCCGGCGTCGTCGCGCTCGTCGCGATCGGCGGGTCCTCGGGCGCGAAGGGGAAGACGGCGACGAACGCCGCGCAGGGTGGCTACCGCGCCGAAGCGGCTGCTCTCGCCGGCGACGCAGGCGCCGCCGCTCGCGCTGCACAACTACCTCGGCCAGCCGGTCAACATCGAGCAGTACCGCGGCAAGGCCGTCCTCGTGACGTTCCTCTACACGAACTGCCCCGACATCTGCCCGCTGATCACGTCGAACCTGCGCGTCGCGCAGAACCTCATGGGTCCGAGCGTCGCCTCGAAAGCGCAGATCATCGCCGTGTCGGTCGACCCGAAAGGCGACACGCCGAAGGCCGTCGCGAGCTTCCTCGCGCGCCACGAGATGACCGGCCGGATGCAGTACCTGACCGGCGATGCGAAGGAACTTGCGCGCGCGTGGAAGGCGTGGGGCGTCGGCTCCGAACGCGACGCGCAGCAGCCGCAGTTCGTCAACCACTCGGGGCTGATCTACGGGATCACGGCGTCCGGCAAGCGCACGACGCTGTACGCGGCGAGCTTCCGCCCGGCCGATATCGCGCACGACGTCCCGCTGCTCGCCGCGCGCTGATCGGCGAGACCCGATGCGACGACCTGCTCGCCTGCTGCTGATCGCGACGGCGGCCGCCGTCGCGATCGCGGCGCTCGTCGTGTTCGGTTTCGCGTCGAGCAACTCCGCGAGCGGGCGCCGGGCGCCGGCGCTTCCGCGCGAACAGCTCGCCGGCACGCCGACGACGCTCGCGACGCTGCTCGCGAGTGCGCACGGGCGCGCGTCGCTGATCACGTTCTGGGCGAGCTGGTGCGGGCCGTGCGCGCGCGAGGCGTCCGCGCTCGAGCGCTTCGCCGCGAGCCCGGCCGGTCGTGGACGGCTCGTCGGCGTCGATTGGAGCGACGCGCTGTCCGGTGCGCGGTCTTTCATCAAGGGGCACAGATGGACCTTTCCGGTGCTGCGCGACGCCGAAGGCACGGTCGGCAACGACTACCGCCTGACGGGTCTGCCGACGACATTCGTGCTCGACGCGTCGGGGCGGATCCGCTCGGAGCTGCGCGGGCCGCAGACGGCCGGCACGCTCGCCAGCGCGATGGCGAGCGTCAAGCAGCAGTAGCGAAGCGCCGCCGCCGCTGCGCGCGCGCACATCGTGCGTTCGTGCTCGTATGCGCGCTGAGCGCGCTCGTCCCGGCGGCGTCGCTCGCGGCGACGGCCGCGCCGCGCCGCAGCGCAGTCGAGCGTGTCATCTATCCGTCTCCCGCGCGCGTGCGTGCGGCCAGGCAATACCTGATCGCGCGCGCCGGGCGCAAGGCGTTCGCGGTGATCGGCAACCGCGGTCGACTCGCGGGCTTCGACGTGCACAGCCGCTTCCACTCGGCGAGCGTCGTCAAGTCGATGCTGCTCGTCGCCTACCTGCGCCGGCTCGCGCGCGAACGGCGCGGACTCGACGAGTACAGCAAGGGATTGCTCTATCCGATGATCCACTCATCCGACAACGAATCCGCGTCGAAGGTGCTCGCGATCGTCGGCGAGCAGGCGCTCGATCGCGTCGCGCGCGACGCGCACATGGGCGACTACGAGCCGGGCGGCGGCACGTGGGGCTTCATCGAGGTCTCGGCAGCCGACCTCACGCGCTTCTTCTATCGCCAGGACGCGCTGATCCCGCCGCGCTTCGTCGCCTACGCGCGCTGGCTGCTCTCGGGTATCGAAGCGAGCGAGAGCTGGGGGATACCGGCGATCGCGCGGCCCGAGTTCAGCGTCTACTTCAAGGGCGGCTGGCTGCCGGAAGTCGAAGGGCTCGTCAACCAGGCGGCGCGCCTGGAACGCCCGCGGATCACGTTCGCGCTGGCCGTGCTCAGCACGCACGATCCGTCGATGGCCTACGGCGAGGCGACGATCGCGGGCGTCACCGAGCGCCTGCTCGGGCGTGCACGCTGATTCAAACGGCGTTCTCTAGGCTTAGGGCATGTGCAGAAACATCCGTCAGCTCCACAACTTCGATCCGCCGGCGAATGACGACGAGGTCCACGATGCGGCGTTGCAGTACGTGCGCAAGATCAGCGGCGCGACGAAGCCCTCACAGGCCAACGCGGCGGTCTTCGAGCGCGCTGTCGAGGAGGTCGCGCGCGCGACGCAGCGGCTGCTCGACGGGCTCGTGACGTCGGCGCCACCGAAGGACCGCGAGCTCGAGGCGGCCAAGCGCCGCGCACGGGCCGCCGAGCGCTTCGCCGCCTGACGCGCCGCGCTCAGCGCACGATCTCGCGGATCGACTCGACCGCCCGCGGCTCGGCCGGCAGGTCGGCGAGCGTCGCGGCGACCTCGGCCGCGAGCGTGATCGTCGCGTCCGGCGTCTCGCCGAGCCAGCGCTCGAGCCAGCGGCACGCCCACGAGTCGTAGTCGGACCCCTCGGCCGCGACGAGCGCGACGAGCCGCAGCGCGAGCGCGAGGTTGATCGGCCGGCGCTCGCGCGCGATGTCCTTCGCGATGCCGATCGCGATGCCGAGTTCGCGGCGCTCGATCGCGCCTTCGAGCTCGCGAACGGGACGATAGGGGCCGACTCCCATACGAACACACGTTCGCATACGAGCGGCGCGAACCACCACAGCTTGCTAGCTGCAGAACGACCGGCGCGGGCGGCTTCGGCGGACGCCCGCGCCGTCTCCGACTACTGCTGTATGCCGATCGCGCGGCGCACGTGCGAGCGGATCGCCAGGCGGTAGACGGCGTCCGCGAGCAGAGCCGCGAACGTCACCTGGCGCATGTGCGTCGCGGCCGCCGTCGCCCGTCGCGGCCAGTGCGGCGCTGCCGAGCGTGCTTTCCCCACAGTCATCCTTGACCCCCTGTCTCGATCGTCGCGACGCGTCGACGCCGGACGATTTTGTCTCCCACGCGGAGTGTAGGTTCAGCCGATTCGCTGTCAAGCGGCGAACGTCGATGTGCAAGCGCCGGAGGCGGAGACGCCGCTGGCCGCGACGATCGAGGGGCGCGCCTGCCCAGAAGGCCATCGCAGACGAGCGGCCGCTCGTCCGGCGCTGTCCGAGGCGTCGGACGTGGCGTCTAACGCTCGCGCGTTCGCCACCAGTCGGCCAAGGTCCTGATGTAAGCCTCGTCCGCCCGCTGCCTTGGTGGCAGCCAGTCGTCGTCGGTCGCCGACAAGAGCTGGTCGCTGCGGTTGCCGCCGGCTGCGAAGCTCGCCTGCGCTCTCCAGAACTCCTCGAGCTTGCGCCGGCTTCTGCGCGTCCGGTGAATCGTCCAGGGCGGAGGGCCGTGCAGCTCGACGAGGCGAACCTGCTCGCGACAGAAGCCTTCGGAGAATCGCGCTCGCCGGTTCGTGACCGGGCTTTTCGGCGGGTCGCACAGCCGGTGCTCGCAATTGCATCCACCCTTGTCGATCTTCTGACGATGGGAGGCGATGTGGATGCACGACGGCAACCCGCCCAGCGCGACAGCCCGGTCCGCGGCGGCTTCATCCGCTTTGCGGGCCTCGTACGTGAGGTTGCTGAGCAGCACCGTGTCGGCCGCGAGGCGAGCGACGTCGGCTTTGTCGCGCCCGACCCACTTGACCGCTTCGCGCTCGTGGACCCACATATAGCGCGCACGCGGCGGCCCGTCTCGTGGGGATCGTTCGAGGGCCTTCAGGCCTTCGCGACTGAGTCTGATCGCACGCGAGACGAGAGGGTGGCTCTCGGTGCGCTGCAGTTCCTTGAGCAGATCGTCGACTTGCCCCAGCGCGTCGGCGTTGTTCTCGGACTCCTCGTCCCAGACGCGAGCGAGCAGAGCCTGCACCAGGACCAGTCGGGCATGCCAAAAGCGCACGAACGGTTCTCTGTCCGGGCCGCGCGTGCGCAGCAGCAGGTCGACCACGTCGTCTGCGTTTCGCTCGCGAGCCCGGCGATTCACCATCGCCAACTTGAGGCCCTGTGCGAGCGACATCTCGCCGCGAAGAGGCGACATCTCCGCATCCAGGCACAACTCCTTCACGTGCTCGAACTGGCTCTCGGCGTGCTCGCGGAGCGTCGGCAGGATCCATGCCAGCGACGCGATCTCGTTGCCGAGCCGGTCGTCCGGACGGGACATCGAGCGGGGCGTGCGCGAGGACGCCTCGCCGAGCTTGCGCTCGATCTCCGCCCGAAGCGTCGATGCCGGCTGATCGGGCGCCACGGCAAGCGCCTTCGCGGACGGCCACTCGAGGTCCACGTCGTGGCTCGTCGCAAGGCGCCAGAGGAGTTCGTGGGACATCGCGTCCGGCCACCCGGCGAGCGCACGGACGACCTTGATCATCTCGCCTCGCTGCCACGCTCTCGTGTCGTTCTCCTCGAGCGCCTCGGCGGCGTCTATGCAACGCGAGACGCAGTTGCGGAGCGTCGAGGAGTAGCCGTCGAGCTTGCACACGCTCGCGATGCGCACGGCCGCCGCGACGACTGCCGGGCGCGTCCAACGCTGCCGGTCGATCTCTCCGAGCAGTCGCTGGAACCCGGCGTGCCTGCCCGGCGCGTCCTGCTGGAAGTGCCAGAAGATCATTGCCATCGTCACGAAGCGATCGCGGCGTCTGTGCTCGTATTCGCGGATCGCGATGTGCTCGATCCCCTTGAGCAAGGCGCCCGCGTCTTTCAGCGCGCCTCCGACGACGTAGGCGCCGAGGTCGTCGGCCGCGAAGCCGACCTGCTTGTCACCGTGCCAGAGCAGGCCGAAGTCGACCGCCTGCTCGAGCGCGTGAGCGTCCAGGTGCTCCGCGGTGACCGAGAGCTGGCCGTGCTCGACGTCGAGCTTCAGCGCAACCGCCGCGGCGGCCCGCTTCGCGGCTTTTCCGCGATCCGCCAGTTCCTTGACGTCCGATCCGTCGTTGCTTTGACGTGGCGCCACGACCCCCTCGCTGACGCCCGCGAGGTAGCGCTCGAGCACCTCCGCTCTCCAGCGATCGCGATCTTCGGAGAGCGATCCCAGCGGCCGATCGAGTGCGGCGATCAGCTCGAGGTAGAACGGCGCGACGAGCGATTCGTCGACCGGATCGTGCAGCCGCCTTATCGCTTCCTTCGCTTCGTCGACTTTCGCCTCGTCGACGTGCTCGACACCGGTCGAGTCGCCGGTGCTCTCGCGACTGTTCAGTTTCTCGATATACGCTTCAGCCTCCTCGCGTGTGAACAGATCGAGGTCCTCTCTCACGGTCAATGCGATCCCGTCGAGAGGCAGTTTGCGAGTCGTTGCCAGGACGACGGCGATTCTCTGCTCGCGCAGGAAGGCGATCGCCTTCCTGAAGCGAGCTCCACCGTCCTCGGACAGCTTGTCGACGAATTCGTCGTCGATGCCGTCGACCAAGATGACTACGCCACGGGAGGCGCGAGCGCGCCTCCAGATCGCGTCAGCCTGCTGATCCGAGCTCACCTTTCGATCGATGCGATCGCAGAACACCTGCTTGGCGTCGATCGCCACGTCGAACGATCCATCTTTGCTCGCCTGCAGCGGGATCGGGATCAGCTTCTGTTCGGCGAGCTCCGCGACGAGGCCTACGACGAAGCTCGTCCGCCCCGTTCCGGTTCGACCCTGGACGACCGCGACCGCCGGCTCGGGACTGCGCGCGACCGCTTCCGCGAACAGTTCGGCCCGACGCCTTCGAACGAGCAGCGGCTTGCCGTCGGACCACTCGACGAGACCCTCCGGTCGTTCGCTCAGCTTGCGATAGCGCTTGAGCGCGCGCTGCAGCTTCAGCCCGAACAGCAGGTAGTAGGCGACAGCCGCGACCAGTGCGGCGACGAGCAGGTGCTCGCCCAAGCTGACGCCGACCTCGTGTGCTTTCGAGAAGCGCTCCAACCCCTTGCGAAACGACGCGGGAAAGAAGTCGAAGGTGACGACGAGCGCGACGATCGCCGTAGGCAGCGCGACCAGCAGCGTCGGCTGGTTGCGGTAGTACACGCGCTGGAGCCGGCGAAGGCCACGTGTTGGGCGTGGGCGGCCGATTGCGGAGAGCGTGCGAGGCGACCCTGCCAGCGAAGGCAGCCCGGTCGACCGCAGGACGGCCATCGCCGGTGGGCGGACTCCGGCGCGACTCGCGCGATCGGACATCCCCGTGATCCCCCTGTCCCGAGAAGTGGACGAACCGCGCCAAACCTAGTCATTTGGCTGCACTGTGTCAATACCAGTTAGCGGAACAATGTGCGATTTGCGCTGTGCCGTGTACTTCCCCGAGCGCCGTCGGCTCGCCTGGTCCGATCGCCTGACGGACGACGCCGCTGCCCCTTTGCGCGGCCGATCTACAGCGGGCTGGTCATCACGCCGATGTCCGTGCGGATCGTCGCGCGCTCCTCGGCGCGCACGCCCTGCACGAACTCGTCGACCTTGCGGCGCGGCCCGCTGACCTCGAACGCGACCTGCGTCGTCAGCAGGTGCGGATGCTCGACCACCTCGCATTCGATGCCGAGCTCCTGCGCCCAGTTGCGCAGCGACTGCTCGAATTCGGCCCTGATCTCGCGGCCGACGCTCGCGACGAGCGTGCGCGTCTGCTGCGCGAGCGCCGCGCGGTCGTCCGCCTGCCGTGCGCTCAGCTCGGCGGCGGCGAGCGGCGGGTCGGTCTGGCGCCAGTCGTCGAGCTCGTCGTCCCAGTGGCTGATGCGCACCCGTGCGTCGATGCCATCGTCGTGCAGCGTCGTCTCGATCGCGCTGCGCGCCGACGCGAGCTTGCTCGCGTCGGCTGCGTACGCGAACAGCAGCCGCCCGTCGTGCGTGATCACGACGTCATCGGCGACGGCGCGCTCGAGCTCGGCGGCGACGTCGGACGCGCGCAGGCGCGCCAGCAGCGAGCCGAGCGTCGCACGCGGCTGCTCGATGTCGAGCTCGGCTTCCAGCCGCCAGTCCTTGTCGTTCTCCGAGCCCGCCATCGCGTGAGAAGCTTAGGCGACGTCGCTCGGACGACCGGCGGATGCGCGGCCGGTCGTGGAGTCGAATCGCGCCGATCGCTCGCATTCGCGTCCAGGGGTCTCATCCACGTAACAACTACGCGTCCTCGACGGTCTAGCTTCGGCAGTGCAGCAGCCGGTCGAACTATCTCCTCTGACGGAGGCTGTCGCCCGAGCGCCCAGGATCCGGACCTGGAGGCCGAAGTACCAGGAGCCCGGCCGACGAGCCGGGCTTCGGGCGTTTCGATCGAGTGGCGCGCCGTTTGCAGGCGGCGCGCCGCTCGCACGTCCGCGCTCGCTCACACGTCCGCGCTCGTCTCCGGCGAGCCGCGACGGGTTCGCCGGAGACCTCAGGGGAGCTCGAACGTCAGTCCCTCGTGCGCGAGCTCGACCGGGCCGTCGAACTCCTGCGCGGCGAGCTCGACGAGCCGCTCCTCGCCGGGCACGAGATGCGTCAGCACCAGGCGCTTGACGCCGGCCCGGCGGGCGAGCTCGCCGGCCTGCGCGGCCGTCATGTGCCCGTGCGCGGCCGCCGCGCGCTCGTCCTCGGCGTACGTCGCCTCGAGCACGAGCACGTCGGCCTCGCACGCGAGCTCGGCGAGCGCGTCCGACGGCGCGCCGTCGGCGCCGTAGACGAGCGTCGCGCGACCGTCGCCGACGCGCGCGGCGAAGCACGGCTGCGCGTGCGCCGTCGGCGCGAACGAGAACGTCAGCGACCCGAGCTCGATTCGCTGCGCGGCGTCGTACTCGCGCACGTCGAACGCCGCGTCGAAGCGCGTCGTCGCCGATGGCACTCGCGCGAACGCGGCGTCGAGCGCGCGCAGCACCGCTGGACCGTCGCCACGTGGGACGTACAGCGCCGGGCGCGGCTCGCGCAGCTTCTCGCGCACGAGCTCGCCGGCGAGCAGCGCGAGGTCGCCGACGTGGTCGAGGTGCATGTGCGAGATCACGATCGCGTCGAGTCGCGCGAGCGCTCCGTGGCGCCAGAGGCGCTCGAGCGCGCCGGGACCGCAGTCGAGCAGCGCGAGCCGCTCGCCGTCGCCGACGAGGTAGGCGGGACACGCGCCGTCGAGCGGCGCCGCGCCGGCGCAGCCGAGGACCGTGAAGCGCAGGCTCACGCGCGCCTCCTCTGAGCGGTCATGGCGCCTCGCTGCGCACTTCTTCCGGAGAGATCGTGCCCATGCGGCGGCAGCGTGCGCAGCTCACGCACCTTCGCGACCTTGTCCGCAGCGCAGTCGAGCGCCGCGCCGGCGAGCGGAAGCGAGCCGACGAACGTGAGCGAGATCGGGTGGTCGGGCATCGCCCCATGATGGCGAGCGCCGCGAGCCGCGCCTTGTTACGAGCCTGTGACGGCTGTGCCGAACGCATCGCGAGGCTCGATTCTCAGCGTCGTAACAACCACGACGCGAACACGGTGCATATTTGCGGCGCAGCGTTTGGCCGATCCCCAGGCGCTGCCCAATCTTCCTCGGCGACTCGCGCTGGCGCGGCGTGTGGCGCCTCAGACAGCCGCCGCCGTCCTCGCACTGACCGCCGCGCCGGCGCTCACTGCGTGCGGCGGCGGCGCGCACGCGAAACGCCGACCGGGAGCGCCCGGCGGGCGCCGACGGCGGATAAACTCGCGTTCCCGACGAGCGACCGACGATGAGGGGACGCCTTGACTGCGAACGATTCCGAGCCGCCGTTTCACCTGCTGCTCGAGGCCGAGGAGATCGCGCCGACCGCCAAGGCGCTGCGCATGCTGATCGCCGACGAGGCGCACGAGCCGCAGATCCGCACGCTCGCGCGTGACGTCCTCGTGCAGCTCGACGGCGCGCTCGACGAGTACGGCATCCTCTCCGTCGAGCTCGGCTCGCGGCAGATGAAGATCACGCACACCGCGCTGCGCCTGCTCTATCGCGACCTCGGCCGCGAGCAGGCCGACGAGCTCGAGATCCTGCGCGGCGTGCTCGACAAGCTGCCCGACGAGCACACGATGCGCGCGATCTCGCTCGACTAGAGACCGCTACGGCCGCCACGTCGCGACCGACGCGGCGCCTGCGCGGGTCTGCCAGGCAAGTGCGACGCCGCGTCCCGCCGACGCCGTCGCCGTCGCGAAGAACGCGAACGACGGCGTCGGGCCGGCGCCGGCGAACCAGCGCAGCGGCGACGGTTCGAGCGCGCCGCCGCCCGCCGGCTGCACGGCGACGGGGCTTGCCGACGTCGCGCTGCCCGACGCGAGCGGCACGGCGCTCGGCTCTTCGTGCGGCAGGTCGGCGAGCGCCGTGTCGCCGGCCGCGTCGCTCGCGACCGGCGCGAGCCCTTCGCGCGGCGCGGCCGCCGGCGAGAAGCGACCGCTAGCGTCGGCCGTCGCCGTCAGCGTGCTCGGCGCGAGCGCGCCGAGCGTCGTGATCCACGAGACGCTGCCGCCGCCGCCCGTCGCTGCGACGGGCACGACGCGCGTCGTGTACGAGCCGGCGTCGAGCGCGACCGACGGGCCGAACGAGCCGCCGAGCAGGACGCGTGCGTACGGTTCGCCCGGCGCCGGTTCGAGCGTCGAGCACTCGGTGTGCTTCCACGCGACGATCGCACGATCCTGTGCGCCGAACGAGATCACCGGGTCCTGCGCCGGCGCCGGCGCGATCACGACGGGCGCCGAGAAGCGGTGGCTGTGCGGCCTCGCGCTCAGCATCACGCCCGCGCTCTGCGGGCTGCCGCCGTGCGATCGTTCCGTAGACGTGCGCCCCGCCGGCCGGATCGAACACCGGCGTCTGTTCGAGCAGCGTCGCCCGCCGCGAGCCGCCGAGGACCGACGCGGAGCCGAAGTCGCACCCCGGCGAGAGCGCCACGCGACACGCGTGCCGACCGTTGCCCCGGCGTACCATGCGAGCAGCATCTCGCCGTCGGCGCCGTCGCCTGCGCGGGAGCCAGCGTCGCGGAAAGCCGTGCCGCCGCGGCCGACCGCCTGAGCCGCGAACCACCGTCCGTCGGCCGCGCGCCGCGCGCGCGGATCGTGACCGGGCCACCGCCCATCCGCCGCTCGGGCTGTTCCGCCCACGCGACCGACAGTTCACCGCGCGCGTCGATCGCGGCCGTCGTGTCGACGACGATCGTATGCGCGCGTCGCCAGATCGTGCGCGTCAGCACCCGGCCGCCCGCGGCGCCGAACGTCACCAGGACGCTCGATTCGTGCCACGTGTGCGGCGTGCGCCCGCGTTCGTGCACCGTGCTCCACGCGATCGCCACGTCGCCGCGAGCGTTGGTCACGAGCGTGCGCCGAGCGTGCGTGCGACGTAGAGGTTCGCGCCGCCGAGCGTGCGCGCGCGCGACCAGCCGGCCGACGCCGCGCTCGGCGCGAGCAGCGCGATCGCGACCGCGATGCCGAGCGCCCTGCCCGCGCGCGAGGATGCTCGACGAGGGTTCGATCGCGGACGGAGCTTCATGCCGCTGAACGTACATCGCGTTCCGACTGACGGAATCAGCGGCGGGTACGCATCGTGTCGCGGCGGACTACGGAGCGATCGAGCTCACGCCGGCGGCTGCGACCGGGCGCGCGCGCCGCGCGACCAGAGCCACAGCAACGGAGCACACCCGGCCCGACCGCGTACCAGGCGGCGCTGACCGTCGCGAGCAGCGCCGTCAGCGCGAGCACGAGCGCAACGCCGAGGACCGTCTCGAGATCGTCGCCGAGCACGAAGCTCCACGGCTCGCCGAGCTGCGCGGCCGCGCGCGGGAGGAGCGTGCGCGGTCGCGCGAGCGCGCCGCCGTCGCGCAGGCGCGCGACGATCGCGTACGAGCACGCGAGCAGCGCGAGCACGAGTACCGGCAGCGCGGCGTCGCCGCCCGGCCAGCGCGCGCCGGCGCCCTCCGCGCCCCAGAACGTTCCGAACGAGGTGAGCATCACGCCGACGGCGAGCTTCATGGTGTTCTCGGGCACGCGCGTCAGCGGCGCGGCACGGCGAGCCGAGCCGGCCGCGATCACGGCGCGACGGCTGCGGCGGCGGCGAGCGCGGCGAGCCCGAGGCGGTGCTGGGGCGCCGAAGGTGAGCACGATCACGACGACCTCGAGGCCCTCGAGCAGCACTCCCTTGAACGAGATCGCGAGCGCGTACCCGTCGAGCCCGCGCGGCGCCGTGCGCCGCGCCGCCCGGCGGCCGCGCTCTCGCGGGCGAACGCGCCGTCCTCGTCGTGCAGCGCCTTCAGCCCGGCGGCGCGCAGGATCGCCTTGCGCAGCCACTGCAGCCCGAACACCAGCAGCAGGCCGCCGACCACCACGCCGCAGCGCGTCGATCGGCAGCGAGGTCAGCGCCGGGCCGAGCACGGCCGACGAGCGCCACGAGCGCGACGGCCGCCGCGCCGACGCCGGCCAGCGCCGAGCGCCAGCTGCGCGTGGCGCCCGACCGCGAGCACGATCGTGAGCGCCTCGACGGCCTCGACCGCGCAGGCGAGGAACACGGCGAGGACCAGTCCAAGATCGGCTCGCTGCCGCTCATCGCCTGAAGAAACCGGACTTCGCGCTCACAGGCCGAACGGGAACTGCGCGTCGACCGCGATCGCGCCGGGCCGCGCGCGGAGACGGCTCGGTCCAACCGTCGCGAGCTCGTCGCACGGAGGCGCCAGCCGGACGGACTGCCAGTAGGGGGTGTAGTGGACGCGAACGTAGGAATAGCCCGGGCGCGGCGGCGTGCAGCGTGAACCCGTCGCCGGCGATCGCGACAGCGCGTCCCGGCCCGCTGACCAGAGGGCGGGCGGCGAGCACGGCGTAGACGTGCCAATTGGCGTCGTGCGAAGACCTCGCGCAGGAACGGCAGGCCGCCGTCGGATCAGAGCAGCCTCCTGGCGGCTCGAGTAGTCAAGTGGGGCGTCGCTGAGCAGCACGTAGCGCACGGCGGTGTTCAGCAGCCACGTGTGGTAGGCGCCGGCGCAGCTCCGGTTCGTAGAAGAGGCTGGTCGAAGCGCATGTCCAGCTGGCGCTCCCATCCGCGGGCGAGCGTGAAGCGCGGCCGAGCATCGCCGCGTCCCAGTGGGAGGCCGTGAACGGGACCTCGATCCGGGTCGGGCCCGCTCCGCCGTGGCGGTCCAGGAAGCGGATCACGGGCGGTAGTAGGAGAGCTTCGCGGACCGGATCGGCAGAGGCCTGTACCGACTGGACGACGGGGCCGTTCGAGCTGCCACAGGACGATCCGCGATGCTCAACAGCGCCAACACCAGGCGGGACGCTCGCGCGTACCTGCGATTGTTCGCAGGCCGATCGCCGGCCTTGCGACGCGGCCACCCGGCGCGCTGAATCGGCGGAGGGCGCGGTCTGACGCCTCGATCCGCCGACGGCGCCGGCCAGGAGCGCCGGGGACGAGCAGCACGCCGAAGCCGCACGGCGTTGCTGCCCACCGGCGTGGCCAGCAGGTAGAGAGGGCGAGCGCCGCGAGGTAGAGCGCGGCCGTCGCGCGCAGACCGCTCGCGGCAGGCAGCAGGATCAGGAGCGCGCCGGAGAGCGGCCCGCTCGCGGCGAGCAGCGAGAGGAAGCCGAAGGACTCCTCGCCGCCTTCGGGCGTCAGCAGCGCGACGCGCCGGATCAGCCGAGCCTGGCGCGCCGAGCGCGAGCGCGCGCGGCGGTATTGCGGTAGCGTGACCAGGTCGGCGGCCGCGACGAGCGCAGGAACAGCCGCCGCGACGGGCTCGCCGCGGCCAGGCGAGCGACAGCAGCGCCGCGAGCGAGCGCGATTCCGCGCACGGCCGCGAGCAAGACTGGGCATCCCGAAGCTGACACCGATCGCGAACGTGAGGCGCCCGATGAACAGGTCGCCGCATGCGCCGGCGACGAACGCGCGGTCGCCAGCGTTGCTCGTGCCCGGAGCGGGTCCTCGCTCAGGCGCCGAAGCCCAGACCGAGATCGACACGCTGAGCGCGCCGAGACGTGCGCCAGGCCAGCGCCGCCGCGAACGCCGGGTGCAGCAGGCTGTAGCCGGGCAGGTAGTGGCCTGCCGTACCAGTTGTCGTCCCACAGCGAGAAGCCCTCGGGTAGAAGAGGTGGACGCGAAGACCTGCGCCGCGAGGTCCGGGCTCGGCGGGTACCACAGCGCCCACGTCGTCAGCAACGCGAGCAGCAGCGCCCAGGGCGCCACGCGGCGCAGCGTGCGCCGCTCGGGCGCGCGCCAGGGCCGCGTCGCGGCTAGACCAGCGCTGCCGGCGTGCATGCCGCGGGCTCCAGATCGACCTCGCCGAGCGCTCCAGGCGATGCGGCGGCGGGCGATGCGGCGCCGGGCGATCCGGCGCGGCCGTCGATCAGCCCGATCACGAGCGAGCTAGCGCTCGGCAGTGCCGGCCGCGCGGATGCGGGCGGGGGAGAGGCGAGCGCCGCGAGCAGCTCGTCGCGCAGCTGCGAGCGGTTGGCCGCGTGGCTGACCGCGCCGATGCGTCGCATCGTTCGCAGATTCTGGCGCATATGGCCGCTGTCGAATCCGTAGGCGATCACCGGGCAGCCGTGGACGGCGGCCTCAAGGCAGGTGACGCCGCCGGTCGAGTGCACTAGAACGCTCGCCGCGCCGAGCAGCTCGGCCATCGCGTCGGTGAACCCGAGCACCTCGACGCGCTCCTCCTCGGCGTACGTCGCGGCGAGACGCCGGCGCAGGCTCTCGTTGCGACCGCAGACGACCGTCACGCGTGCTGGCTCGAAGGCGAGCGCGACCGCCGTCGCGCCGGCGAGGTCGCCGACGCCCCAGCCGCCGCCGGAGACGACGACGAGCGGCTGCTCGGGCGCGAGGCCGAGCGCCGCGCGGCACGCGCCGCGGCTGCGCCCGTGCAGGTGCGACGGCGCGACGGGCGGCGCCGCGTGGCACGCGGGCGCGCCGCCGGAGACGAGCGCGATCTCCGCCAGCGACTCGCCGTAGCAGGCGATGTGCAGGTCGACGCCGGGGTGCGCCCAGAAGTGCAGCCCGGCGACGTCGGTGATCAGCGCGCAGAGCGGCAGCGGCAGCTCGCCGCGGGCGCGCATCGCGCCGAGCGTCGCCGTGACGGCCGGGTAGGTCGAGACGACGACGTCGGGGCGCTCGGCGGCGATCAGCGCCGCGAGACCGGTCGCGGTGCTCCGCGTCAGCAGCCGCGCGGCGAGCCGGCGCAGCGCGGCGCTGCGCAGCAGCGCGAACGTCACCGTGTAGCTGCGCGGGAAGCGCAGCAGCTGGCGGCGCAGGCCGCGCTCGAGCAGCGTACGCGCGAGACGCGAGCCGGCGAGCCCGTCGCGCACGACGATCCGCGCGCCGGGCGCGGCGTCGGCGAGCTCCTGCTGCAGCGCGAGCGCCGAGGCGTGATGGCCGTGGCCGATCTTCGAGGAGAGGATCAGGACGCGCGCGCCCCGCTCGAGCTGCATCGAGCGCGCGGCGCTAGCCCTCGGACCGGCTGCCCTGCAGCGCGACGGCGCCGAGCGCCGGCTCGGGATGACCTGCGTGCGCGTGAACGGGCTCGGCGACGGATGCCTCGATCGGCGGCTGGATGTCGCGCTTGGCGCGCGCGACGTAGGCGACGAGCACGACGAAGACGGCGAGCGCGATCGCGCTGACCGTGCCGTCGCCGAGGCCGAGGCCGCTGAGGCGGTGCGACTTGCCGAACCAGTCGGCGAACGACGCGCCGAGCGGGCGCGTGACGATGTAGGCGGCCCAGAAGGCGACGATCGGGTTCAGCTGAAAGCGCCACCAGCCGATCGCCGGGACGGCGATCACGCCGGCGAACAGCAGCACCGAGTCGAAGAAGCCGAGATGCAGCGAGAGCGCGGTCAGGTCGCCGGCCGCCGTGCCGAGCGCGAACGTCGCGAGCACTGCCGCCCAGTAGAAGGACTCGCGCCGGCGTGTCGTGATGCTGTGGATCGAGAGCGTGCCCTCGCTGCGGTACCAGGCGGCGAAGATCGCCGCGACGAGCAGCGCGTAGAGGACCGTCGTCACCGCGTACGGCGCGCTCGTGCCGTCGTGGACGCCGTCGGCCGCCATCGTGCCGAAGACGGCGACCATCATCACCGCGAACCAGTAGACGGGCGCGCGGTACTCGCGCGTGCGCAGCTGCAGGCGCAGCGCGTACCACAGGCCGAAGATCCCGATCAGTCCGGCGAGCGGGACGCTGACACTGCCGAGGAAGTCGGACATCGCCTCGCCCATCCCCGTCGTCAGCAGCTTCAGCGCCCAGAAGATCGCCGCGACCTCCGGCACCTTCGCGGCGAGCGGCTCTCGTGCGGCGGTCGTGGCTCGGCGGGTCCGGGGCATCTGCGCGACCAGCCAAGCTACAAACAGCGTCGCTCGGCCACAACGGACCTGAGGATGATCTTCGGCGTTCGCCGTACGACCCAGGTAGTACGCGGCGCCGTCGCGGCGGCGATCGCATCACAATGCGGGCATGTCCCCGCAAAGCGGACAGGCGGGCCGCGCGGCGGGGGTCGCCGGCGAGTGGCCGACGGCGCTGCTGCAGCGCGTCGGCGAGCGCGTCGAGCGGGGCCTCGAAGGCCATCCGCTCGCGACGGACCTCGCGATCGTGTTGATCGTCGGCGCACTCGGCCTCGGCGGGCTGTGGTCGCAGCACCGCCTGACGCCGACGCAGGCGCTGTTCACGGTCGCGCTCGCGCTGCCGCTGCTGCTGCGCCGCCGCCAGCCGCTGGCGGTCCTGCTCGGCCTCGCGCTGATCGCCGGCGTGCAGTGGCTGATCGCCGACCCGCAGCTCGGCGACGCGGCGCTGCTCGTCGCGCTGTACGGCGTCGCGCTGCGCGGCAGCCTGCTCGAGGTCGCGCTCGCGGGCGCAGTGATGGAGGTCGGCGCGGTGCTCGCCGCCGAGCGCTGGGCGCCGTCGGACCCCGGCAAAATCTGGATCGGGCTGTCGGGGCTCGTCGTCGCCGCAGCCGTGCTCGGCGTCTCGGTGCGCCAGCGCCGCGCGCTTGTCGCGTCGCTGCACGAGAAGGCGGCGCGCCTGGAACTCGAGCGCGACCGCGAGGGCCGGATCGCGGCGTCGGCCGAGCGCAACCGGATCGCGCGCGAGATGCACGACATCGTCGCGCACAACCTCAGCGTGATGATCGCGCTCGCCGACGGCGCGAGCTACGCGGTCGGCTCCTCGGCGCCGTCGGCCGAGCGCGCGATCGCCAAGATCTCGGCGACCGGCCGCGACGCGCTGCTGGAGATGCGCCGGCTGCTCGGCGTGCTGCGCGAGGACGGCGATGCGCAGCCGCTCGAGCCGCAGCCGCGGATCGCCGAGCTCGAGAGCATCGTCGAGGGCGTCGCGGCCGCCGGCGTGCCCGTCGAGCTGCACGTCGACGGCGATCCGCAGGCGCTCTCGGCCGGCGTCCAGCTCGCCGTCTTCCGCGTCGCGCAGGAGGCGCTGACGAACACGCTGAAGCACACCGTGCGCCCGACGTCGGCGTGCGTGCGGCTGCGCTGCGATCGCGACAGCGTCGAGCTCGACGTGCTCGACACGGGCCCGCGCGCGGCCGCGGCGAAACCGGCGCGGGCGCGGTATCCGCGGGATGCGCGAACGCGCGCTCGCCTACGGCGGCGAGCTGCAGGCCGGACCCGAGCCGGACGGCGGCTGGCGCGTGCACATGCGCGTGCACCCGAGCCGCGGAGCGGCGAGCCGGGAGTCGCGATGAGCACGCGGATCCTGCTCGCCGACGACCAGGAGCTGATGCGGATGGGCTTTCGCATGGTGATCGAGAGTCAGGAGGACCTGCTCGTCGCCGGCGAGGCGGCCGACGGCGAGCAGGCGGTCGCGGCGGCCGCCGAGCTCGCGCCGGACGTCGTGCTGATGGACGTGCGCATGCCGGGGCTCGACGGGATCGACGCGACGCGGCGGATCGTCGCGCGCGACGAGCGCGTGCGGATCATCGTGCTGACGACGTTCGACGTCGACGAGTACGCCTACGCGGCGATCCGCGCCGGCGCGAGCGGCTTCCTGCTGAAGGACGCGCCGCCGGCCGAGCTGCTCGCGGCGATCCGCGCGGTCGCGAGCGGCGACGCGGTGATCGCGCCGAGCGTCACGCGGCGGCTGCTCGCGCGGCTCGTGCCGGCGCCCGAGCCGGCGGCGCCCGTGCCGATCGTGGACGAGCGCCTGGCGCTGCTGACGCCGCGCGAGCGCGAGGTGCTGATCGAGGTCGCGCGCGGCAGCTCGAACGCCGAGATCGCCGCGCGCCTCGTGCTCGCCGAAGCGACGGTCAAGACGCACGTCGGGCGGATCCTCGCGAAGCTCGCGCTGCGCGACCGCGTGCAGATCGTCGTCTTCGCCTACGAGAACGGCCTCGTGCAGGCGACGCGCAACGGGGGCGGGGGAGCCTGAGGCAGGGCGTCAACCTGAGGCGGCGCTATCCGGTCCCGCCGGCGGCGCTCGCGAGCAGCAGGCTGGCGGCCATCGCGAGCAGCGCGAGCGGCACGCCGCGCCGCGAGAAGGCGAGCAGCGAGGTTCGTGCGCCGAGGAGGCGCGCCGCGCGCAGCCACAGCAGCGCCGAGAGGGAGCCGGTCGCGGCGAGGTTCGGCCCGATGTTCAGCCCGATCAACAGCGCGCGCGAGTGCGCGAGGGGACGTGAGGCGAGCAGCATCGAGGCGGGCAGGTTGTTGACGAGCACCGACGCGAGCGCGGCAGTCGCGGTCGTGCCGAGCGCGCTCGCGCCGTCGAGCAGTTCGTAGGGGCCGTCCCACGAGCGCGCGAGCACGCCGAGCGCGACGCTCAGTGCGAACAGGGCGAAGAGCGTCGCGGGGCCGAGCGCGCGCAGCACGGCGCGCCGGCGCAGGCGCCCGCGCGCGAGCTCGACGACGACGCAGAGGAGCCCGATCGCGAAGACCGCGAGCGCGGGCTGGCCGAGCGCGACGGTGAGGACGGCCGCGCCGATCGCCGCCGGCAGGCCGAGGCCGCCGATCCGCGCGGAGGACCGCCGATCGGTCGGCGCGCCGACCGAGGAGAGGCGGCGGCGGAAGACGATCAGCAGCCCGGCGATCGTCGCGATCGTCGCGGCGAGCGCGAGCGGCAGCATCCGCGTCGCGAACGTCGCGCCGGCGAGGTGCGAGTGGCGCAGGACGAGCAGGTTCGTGAGGTTCGAGCCGGGCAGGTACAGCGAGGAGGCGTTGGCGACGAACACGGCGCCGTAGAGGAACGGCTCCTCATCGACGCCGCGGTTGCGCGCGGCGTGGACGAGGACCGGCGTGAGGAAGACGACGGCGGTGTCGAGGTTGAGCACGGCCGTGACGACGGTCACGAGCACGAGGCTCGCGACGAGCAGCGCGGCGGGGCCGCCGGGGAGCAACTGCAGCGCCGCGCCGGCGCGCTCGAACAAACCGTCGGCGTTCGCGACGAGCCCGATCAGCAGCAGGCCGCTGACGAGGACGAACGCGGGCCAGACCTGCTCGAGCGCTTCGCTCAGCGCCATCGGGTGCGCAGTTCGCCGGGCCCGGAGATGCGGGCCATTATGCCCGCGCGGCGGGCGCGGTCAGGCGGCGAGAAGCTGCTCGCGCCCGGAGCGCACGCGGGCGCGCACGACCGCCCTGCCGCCGTCGCCGGGCGCCCAGACGATGCCGCGGACGGCCCAGCGCTCGCCGGGCGCGTCGGTCGCGCACGAGCTCGACGCGTTCGAGCAGCACGCGCAGCACGACGTCCATCTCCATGTGCGCGAAGGTCGCGCCGATGCAGCGGCGGATGCCGCCGCCGAACGGGATCCACGAGTAGGTGTCGGGGAGCTTGTCGAGGAAGCGGTCGGGGTCGAAGCGCTCGGGATGCGGGGAACAGCGCCGGGTCGTAGTGCGTCAGGCAGGCGGCGAGCAGGATGCGCGTGCCGACCGGCAGCCGGTAGCCGCCGAGCTCGAACGGCTTGCGCACGACGCGCCCGGCGAACGCGATCACGGGGCGCGTGCGCTGCACCTCGCGGATCGTCGCCTCGCGCAGCGCCTTGCCGCCCTCGTCGACCTCCGTCGACGAGCCGCTGCAGGAGCTCGGGGTGGCGGCGCAGCCGCTCGACGGCCCAGCTGAGCGTGTGCGAGGTCGTCTCGTGGCCGGCGACGAGCATCGTCACGAGCTCGTCGCGGATCTCGGCGTCCGCTCATCGGGCTGCCGTCCTCGTGGCGCGCCTGCACCATCAGCGCGAGCACGTCGGCGCGCTCTTCGAGCGCGGGGTCGCGCCTTGGCGATCGCGATCAGCTCGTCGAGGATCGCGTCGATCTGCGCGCGCAGCGCGCAGGAAGCGCGCCCACGGCGACGAAGCGGCCGAGGTTCAGCCGCAGCTCGGGCGCGAGCGAGACGCGCGCGCCGAGCGCCGTCCAGCGCGGGATCAGCTCTTCGAGCGCGTGCAGGCGCGCGCCCTCGGCGCCGAACACCGCGCGCAGGATCGCGCGCAGCGTGATCCGCTGCATCGACTCGCGCGGCGCTCGAACTCGACGTCCTGCGGCCAGCCGTCGATCTCGGCGGCGGCGATCTCGGCGATCATCGACTCGTACTGCTTCATGCGCTGGCCCTTGAACGGCGGCAGCAGCAGCTTGCGCTGCTCCATGTGCTCGCGCCTCGTCGATGCCCAGCAGCGAGTGCTCGCCGAGCAGATCGCCGCAGCGGGCTGCCGGTGCCGGCGTGCAGCACGGTCGGGTCGGCGCGGAAGGTCTGCTTGATCAGCTCGGGGTCGGAGACGATCACGGTCGGGCCGAGGCCGAGCACGCGCGCCGTGAACAGCGGGCCGTAGCGGCGCCGGGCGCGCTCGAGGTACGGGCGCTGGCGCGTGCGCATCGCGAGCGTCTGCAGCGCCATCGGGAGCCGCGGGCCCGGCGGCAGCCCGTCGGGGGTTCGCGGGGCAGCGAGTCCTCCGCCGTCTGCGCCCCGGCCTTTCGCGGCGAGGCGCGCTGCCCGCCGTGATCGCGTCTGAGCGGCTGGTGCATGCCGGCTGTCGCTCACAGCCCGGTGACCGGCGTCTCGACGTGGCACAGGCTTACTGGTCCGGCGGGCGCCGAGAACTCGATCGCGTCGTCGAGCGGGCCGCGCTTGAGCAGGCGCACGTCCTTGACGTAGTTCTGGTGCAGGCGCCACGGCGCGCTTGCGCCCTGCTTGCGGGAGCGCGTCGAGCGAGCGCAGCACGTAGCCGGACTTAGGTCGATGATCGGCTCGCGTCGGCAGCGACGGCGTCGGGCGCGCGCGGCGTGCAGATCGGCGGCCCCGGCGCGTCCATGTGGTTGAGCAGCGCGGCAGACGTACTGCGCGACGAGGTCGGCCTTGAGCGTCCAGGAGGCGTTCGTGTAGCCGAGCGTGAGCGCCAAGTTCGGCACGCCGCAGAGCATCATGCCCTTGTAGGCGACGGTCTCGCCGAGATCGACGCGCGCGCCGTCGACCGCGAGCTCATGCCGCCGAGCACGAGCAGGTTGAGGCCGGTCGCGGTGACGATCACGTCGGCCTCGAGCTCCTCGCCGCGAGGCGAGCTCGACGCCGCGCTCGGTGAACGTCTCGATCGCGCCGGTGACGATCGCCGCGCTTGCCCGCGGCTGAGCGCCTTGAACAGGTCGCCGTCGGGGACGAGGCAGAGGCGCTGGTCCCACGGGTCATACGTCGGCGTTGAGGTGCGTGTCGACGTCGTAGTCCGGCGGGAAGCTGGCTGCTGCGCGAGGCGCCGGATGAGGCCTGCCATCGTGCCGCGGCGCGCGGCGGCAGAGCTGGAAGTTGAGCATCGTGAGCAGCACGTTCTTCCAGCGCACGATCGAGTAGGCGCGCTGCGGCGGCAGAGCCTGCGCCGCAGCGCTGTCGGCGATCGGGTCGATGCCGGGCAGCGAGAGGATGTAGCTGGGCGAGCGCTGCAGCATCGTCACCTGCGCGCCCTGCTCGGCGAGCGCGGGCACGAGCGTGACGGCGGTCGCGCCGCTGCCGATCACGACGACGCGCTTGCCGGCGCAGTCGAGGTCCTCGGGCCAGTGCTGCGGGTGGACGATCTCGCCGGCGAAGCGCTCGCTGCCCGCGAATCGCGGGGTGTAGCCTTCGTCGTAGCGGTAGTAGCCGGTGCACGCGTAGAGGAAGTTGCACGTGAACCGCACGGTCTCGCCGGTGCCGGCGTCGCTGCGCGTCCACGGTCCAGCGCGCGTCGGCGCTCGACCACTCGGCGCGCATCGCGCGGTGGCCGAAGCGGATCCGTTCGTCGACGCCGTGCTCGCGCGCGGTGTCGCGGATGTAGCGCAGGATCGAGCGGGCCGTCGGCGAGCGCCTTCGGCGCCTTCCCACGGGCCGGAAGGAGTAGCCGAGCGTGAACATGTCGGAGTCCGAGCGGATGCCGGGGTAGCGGAAGAGGTCCCACGTGCCGCCGATCGACTCGCGCGCCTCGAGGATCGCGAAGGTCTTCTCGCGGGCAGAGCTTGCGCAGGTGGCAGGCGGCGCCGATGCCCGAGAGGCCGGCGCCGAGGATCAGCACGTCGACGTGCTCGAGCGCGCGCTCGTCACCTGCGTGCTCGACCGGCGGCTTCGCTTCGACGCTCACGTGCGAGAGCTTATCAACACTGTGTCGAGAACGTTGGACACGCCGTCGATCGGAACGGTCCGGCCGGGTATGATCGCGGTGATGAGCACGATCCCCGAGCAGGCCGAGCGCGCACGCTCGCACCGTGGCAGGCGCAACGCGCGCGCGAGCGGCGACGAACGCGAACAGGCGATCCTGCAGACGGCCGAGCGGCTGCTCGCCGAACGCTCGCTGTCGGAGATCTCGGTCGACGACCTCGCGCAGGGCGCGGGGATCTCGCGCTCGGCGTTCTACTTCTACTTCCCGTCGAAGGACGCGGTCGTGCTGACGCTCGTCGACCGCGTGATCGAGCAGGCGGGAGCCGCGCGCGACCGTGTCCTTCGGCGCCACGCCGACGACCCGGGCGTCGCGTGGCGCGACGGGATCGAGAGCTTCTACGAGGTCTTCGGTTCGCACCGACCGGTGATCCGCGCGGTGAGCGACCTGGGCGCGAGCAACGAGGAGGCGCGCGCGCTGTGGTCGCAGGTGATGGAGGGCTGGGTCGCGCAGCTCGACCGAGCTGATCGAGGCCGAGCGCGAGCGCGGCGCGGCGCCGCGTTCGGTGCCGGCGCGCGACCTGGCGACGGCGCTCGTGCAGATGAACGAGCGCGTGCTGCACGCGATCTTCATCGAGGAGACGCCGGCGGTGCGCGAGCGCGAGGTGATCGACACGCTGACGCACGTCTGGCGCGGCGCGATCTACGGCGCCTGACTCATCACAACTTATCTCCGGGTCCGGTGTTAAGGGTGGAAAGTCGGTTTTGCTTTCGATTGGATGATCGAAGCCGGCCCCGAAGGTCGCCAGAGGAGAGACAAATGCGTAAGAGGTTCACCTTTTTGACGGTGCTTGGGCTGCTGTTCACTCTTGCGCTCGCGGCGCTCGCGTCGGCGGCGCCGACGGTGACGTTCAAAGCGCGCGCCGTGCCGATCCCGAAGCCGGGCGGCGGGACGTACGCGCACACGGGCAACATCCTCGGCGCGGGCGCGGCGGTGCAGGCCGAATTCACGATCACAGGCGCGGGCTACGGCGCGACGCCGCAGAACCCGGCGGGCGGCGTGCCGCCGCTGTCGGGCGTCAACTTCTACCTGCCGGCGGGCGCGAAGATCAACAGCCACGGGTTCGGCACGTGCGCGCCGTCCGTGCTGAAGAACACGGGCCCGAGCGGCTGCAAGCGGAACTCGGTCGCGAGCCCGAAGGGGAGCGCGCTCGGCGAAGTCACGTTCGGGACCGAACGCGTCCCGGAGAACGCGACGCTGCAGGCGTTCTTCGCGCCGGGCGGCGGCCTGCAGTTCTACGTCGACGGCAGCAGCCCGGTGTCACTCGAATTCATCTCGTCGGGGCGTTACGTGAACTCCGGCAAGCCGCCGTACGGGCTCGAGCTGCAGGCGCAGGTGCCGGCGATCGCGACCGTGCCGGGAGCGCCGCTGGCCTCGACGCGCACGATCAACGTCAAGGTCGGCGCGGCGATCAAGAAGGGCAAGCGCCTGATCTCCTACGGCACGATGCCGAGGAAGTGCCCGAAGGGCGGCTTCCCGGTGAAGGCCGAACTGACCTTCGGCGGGTCGTTCGGCGGTGAACGCGAATTCGGGCTCCCGGCGGAAACGGTGACGGTGACGTACAAGGCGCCGTGCCCGCCGCGCAGACGCTGAGCTGGCCGGAGGGGGAGAGGGCGACAGCCGCGGCGGGCTTGGGAGGCCCGCCGCGGCAAGGTGTCTAGACCGTGGGCGCCGGCTCCGAACGTCGGGCCGGTGGAGGATGATCTGCCTGCACTTGCGTCGAGCGGCCGCGAGACGGTCGGGGGGACGAGCGTGACGGAGCAGTCGAGATCTTCGGTGTCGCAGGCGTTCAGGGCGCCGGCCGTGTGGATCCCGCCGCTTGTGCTCGTCGCTGTGCTCGTGTTCGTGATGACGCTCGTGTACTTCGGCTCGGTCGTCGACCCGGCCGGGCACCTGCACGGCCTGCCGGTGGCGGTCGTCGACGAGGACGCCGGCGCGAGCGTCGGCTCGCGGCATCTCGAGATCGGGCACGAGGTCGTCGCCGCGCTCGAGCGCTCGCCGGCGGTGAGCAGACGGCTGACGCTGCGCAACGGCGAGCTTGCGTCGGCGAAGCGGCGGATGGGGCTCGGCAAGGAGTACGCGGCGGTCGTGATCCCGCCGGGCTTCACGGCGTCGCTGCTCGCGATCGACGGCGGCGCGCCCCCGCCGGGCGCCGTCGTGGTGCGGCCGACGATCGAGTTGCTGACGAACCCGCGCGCGGGGACGCTCGGCGTGAGCCTGGCGACGGGGGTGCTGCAGCCGGCGCTCGCGGCGGCGTCGCAGCGGATCGGACGTCAACTGCGTGCGCAGGCGCCGGCGCGGCCGAGCGCGGCGGCCGACGCGCTGCTCGGCGATCCGGTGACGGTCAGCGCGGTCCCGTACCGGCCGCTGCCGCGTCACACGGCGCTCGGGTTGAGCGCGTTCTACATCGCGCTTTTGACGACGTTCTGCGGCTTCCTCGGCGCAACGATCCTGCACGTCTCGCTCGACGCGGTGCTCGGCTACGCGGCGACCGAGATCGGCCCGCGCTGGCGCCAGCGCCAGCCGGTCGCGATCAGCCGCTGGCACACGCTGCTGGCGAAGTGGGCGCTGGCGGTGCCGCTGATGGTGATCCTGACCGGCCTGATGCTGCTCGTCGCGGTCGCGATCCTCGGCATGGACGCGCCGCACTTCTGGGAGCTGTGGCTGCTTGCGTGGTTCGCGGCGACGACGGTCGCGTTCGGCACGCTCGTCCTGTTCGCGGCGCTCGGGACGATCGGACAGCTGATCGCGCTGCTCGTGTTCGTCTACCTCGCGCTCGCGTCCTCGGGCGGGACCGTCCCGCTGCAGGCGCTGTCGGGCTTCTTCCGGTTCCTGGCCGAGTTCGAGCCGCTGCGGCAGATCCTCGACGGCGTTCGCTCGATCCTCTACTTCGACGCGCGCGGCGCCGCCGGGCTGACGCGCGCGTTCGTCGCGACGGCGCTCGGCTTCGGCTTCTGGGTGGCGCTCGGGACGGCCGTGACGAACTGGTATGACCGGCGTGGGCTGCACCGGCTGGCGCCGGCGGTGATGGGGTATGTCGATGAGGCGGTGCGGGGGTATCGGGAGGGCGGTGGGGCGGGGGGCGACGGGCCGACGGTCTGACGGCGCGGTCGACCCTCGATCAGGACCAGACGGAGGGCGGGACGGTGATCGGGCCGGAGGGCACGAGGGTGGCGACGGAGACGTGCGGCCAGGTGAGTCCTTGGAAGTTGAGCTCGACGGTCTGGGAGTACTGGATCTGCACCGAGGTGAACGTGACCGGCGTCGGCCTCGGAATCGGGAGCGGCGGGCGCAGGATGACGGTCGGGGTGGGGCGGCCCGGCACGACGGGCTCGGGACTGACTTCGAGCGGCGGCTGACCGGCCTCGAAGCTGGGAAGCAGCACGGTGTGCTGGATCTCCTCGATCCAGAACGTCGCGTTCATCTGGATGCTCTGGGCGTTCTGCCCCGGCCCGACCGGGTTGGTGATCGCTGCCGCGTCGCCGAGCAGGAAGGCGATGTTGTCGGTGCCGCCGCCGAACAGCGGCGCGCCTGGGGCGGTGGAGATCGAGATTTCGGTCGTGGAGACGACGTGCTGGCCGCTGAGGTGGTTGCGCAGCACGGTGTTCGGGTCGTCGAGGATCGCCTGCGTGATCGTGCCCGCGGTGATGAACGAGCTCAGGTCCTGAGGGATGCGCCTGGTGTCCGCGTCGGCGGCTTCCTGGCTTTCGAAGCGGATCTTCGTGTGCGGGGGTCCGGCGGTGAACGGCGTGATGTCCGCGACGGGGATGTTCGGCGCGCCGCTGAACGTCCTCGAGGTTCCCTGCGCGCAGATCGTGGTCCCGTGCGGGATCGAGGCCATCCGCGCGAGCGTCGGTCCCTCCGCGGGCTGTTTCGTGACCGGAACCGCGATCCAGAGTCCCGGCTCGAGGTGGATGCCGATCGGTCTACCGGTGGTCACGTCTTCGACCGCCTGCAGGTAGGGCACGCCGTTGAGGAAGATGTCTCCCTGCACGCGGCCCCGGTTGGGGACCTTGCCGAGGCTTGCGGAGAACGACAGGGTCTCCGAGGTGAGGTTGAGCTCGAGCACGTTGTCGCTCGGCGGCAGCGGGTGAGGCAGCGTCTCCGAGCTCGGCGTTTCCGGGTTGTCGGGGCGGAAGATCGTGTTGAAGCCGGTTCCGTGCCAGTTGCCGACGAACGCGGCAAGCGGCCCGAGGGGCGGCGGCGGCGGAGGGATGACGATCGCCTTGAGCGGCCCGGTGACCTCGCCGAACTCGAACCGCGCCGGGATCGACGTCGCCGCCTCGAGCGCGACCGGCTCGCTCGCCACGGCCTCGCGCTCGCCGGCAGCGAGATCGCTCTCGGCCTCCGCCGCTGCGCCCTCGGCGCGCGCGACCGGCTGCTCGGGGTCTGACTGCTCGCTGGAAGAACTCATTGGGGCTCCTTTGCCTGGCTGATCGGCCGGGGCGGGGCAGTGAGCTTCGACGCACGACGTCGCGGGCCTCGCTCAACCCGTACCCCCATATCGGTACGATCCCGATGAGTCGACTTATACGCCCAAGCCGGCGACGGCGCAATCCCGATCACCAATCGGTAACAACGGAACACTCAAACCGAGTTGACGGCGGCCGCGATGAGTGAGAAACGAACTATGGAAATCGTGTGACCTGGAGTAGCGTGCTCGTATTGCGGGGCCACGTTGGCTCGGCCACGTCGACGCGACCCCTCCAGGTCCAAATCTTCACCGGAAAGGTTGCTTCCCATGCTCTTCATGAAGCCGGAGCTCTTCGCCGGACTCGAGACACCAGAAGGCCTGAAGGCCGCGCTGCAGGCCGCGATCGAGCTTGAGCACGCGACGATCCCGCCCTACCTCTACGCGCTGTTCTCGCTGGAACCCGGCAGCAACACCGAGATCGGAGAACTGATCGACAGCGTCGTCAAAGACGAGATGGCCCATATGGCGATGGCCTGCAACATCCTCAATGCGATTGGCGGCGAACCGGCGATCGCGACGCCCGGCTTCATCCCGACCTATCCCGGACCGCTGCCGGGGACTGTCGAGGACGGACTGATCGTCCACCTCCGGGCGTTCTCGCTCTGCCAGCTCGAAGGCACCTTCATGGTGATCGAGGAGCCCGAGGAACCGTTGAACATCCCCGACGCGGCGCAGACGCCGCCGCTGACGATCGGCGCCTTCTACAAGAAGATCAAACAGCAGATCGAAGCGGCCGGGCAGTCGATCTTCGTCGGGGACCCGGCGCGCCAGGTCAAGGTGCGACACTTTCCGGAGGTCATCCCCGTCACCGACGTCGCGAGCGCCTCGCAGACGATCGAAACGATCGTCGAGCAGGGCGAGGGCACGAGCACCTCGCCGCTGGAAGGGGGCGGCGGCACAGAGCTCGCGCACTACTACCGCTTCGCTGAGATCGCACGGGGCAAGAAGCTCGAACCGGCCCCCGGGCAGAAGCCGCCCTGGCGCTATGACGGTCCGGAAATCCCGTTCGCTCGCGCGCACGTCTACCCGGTGGTCGACGACCCCGCCAGCAGCGGCTATCCGGTCGGCTCGCCGGCGCGCAAGGCCTGTGAAGTCTTCAACTACACCTATACGAGCATGCTCAGGCTCCTGCACGAAACGTTCAACGGCATCCCTGTGCAACTCGGTCCGGCGGTCGGCAAGATGAACGAACTCGCAAGCCAAGCCGAAGGCATGATGAAGATCACACTGCCGACCGGCAGCAACGCCGGCCCGAGCTTCGAGTATCAGACGACTCAGCCGGTCGCGTGACTCGCCGGCCTCGCAGTCGGTCGTCTTCCGGGGCGTCTCTGCGGAACTTGGCGTTCCGCTGTCTTGGCGTGCTCGCGAGTGGCGCGCTCGGGGTGTCAACTGCACCGTCAATCGCGAGCGCACGCCCCACGGTGAGCGTGAAGGCAAGCGTCGTACATCTCCCGGGAGCTCCTCGCGCGAGCAGATCCGGCGTTGACGCCGCCGTGGAGGCGAAGTACGCGATCGGAGGCGCCGAAGTCGGTGGTCGCCTGCCCTCTCCGCTGGCGGGGATCGACCTTTCGCTCCCGCGTGGCGTCGTGCTGCATCCTCGAGGTTTCGCCGCGTGCCCGGCGGCCACGCTCGTGAGGCACGGAGCCCACGCCTGCCCGAAGAGGTCGCGTGCCGGCGGGTGGGCTCCGTTGAATCGGACGCGGCGTTCGGTGCCGAACTCATTCGAGAGCCGGCAACACTCCAGGCGTTCTTCGCCCCTGGCGGCGGCCTGGAGTTCTGGATGGCGGGCGGCAGGCCGGCGACGCTCAAACTGATACTCGCCACCGGCCGCTTCGCGCGCCCGGCCCCTTCCTTCGGGCCGACGCTGACGACCGCTCTCGGGCCGATCGAGACGGTGCCCGGTGCTCCAGACGCGTCCATCACGGCGATCTCGCTCAGGCTCGGCGCGACCTACAAGAAGAACGGTGGGGAGGCCGTCTCGTACGTCGACTTCCCGAGAAACTGCCCAAGAGGCGGCTACCGAGTCGAATCCGATTTGATCTTCCAGGACGGCGAACGAGCAAACGTCACCGCGAGGGCGCCCTGCCGGAACCGGTAGCCGCACATGGGATGGTGGCCTGGGAGCGTCACGTGCGTGATCGACGATGCCGATGCCAAGTGGAGGTCCCTGCGGACGGCTTTGCAGGCCGCTCCGTAGGGAGAGAGAGGCGACGACCGGAATCGAACCGGTGTAGACGGCTTTGCAGGCCGCTGCGTAGCCACTCCGCCACGTCGCCGTGAAGCCCCCCAAGGGTATCGGGCCGAGGCCGCGGCCCGTTACGAACATTCTTCTTCGTGCGTTAGCTGCGCTTTCGGGATCGTTAGCGCCCGCACAGCGCCGCGTCGCAACGATGGATCTCCCCCAGAGCCGGAGGTCATCCTTGAAACGCCCATTCATACCAATGCTGCTGGCGGCGCTGCTCGGCGGGCGTCGTGCGGCGGACGCCGTCTTCGCGCTCGGCGCGGGCCGCGCGCGATCGTCGCACCGATGCCGTCGCCGATCAGCGACGTCGAGGGCTCGACGTCGGCGACGCGCCGCGAGGCCGCCTCGACGGCGCTGACGGCGACGCAGATCTACAAGCACGCCGTCGGGCGTCGTCGCGATCAAGGCGATCACGCCGCAGGGCGAGGACGAGGGCACGGGGATCGTGCTCAACGACAAAGGCCTGATCCTTACGAACGACCACGTCGTCGCGGGCGCGACGAGCATCACGGTCGAGGCGAGCGGGTCGTCGAGCACGACCGGAGCGGCGACGCTCGTCGGCGAAGAAGCCAACGAGGATCTGGCGCTGATCAAAGTCAACCCGTCGGGTCTCGGCCTGAAGCCGCTGACGCTCGCGAGCTCGAAGCACCGTGCAGGTCGGCGACGCGGTCTACGCGATCGGCAACCCGTATGGCCTCGAAGAGACGCTGACGCGCGGCATCGTCTCGGCGCTCGGACGTGACAATCTCGGCGCCCGACGGCGCGAAGATCACCGGCGCGATCCAGACCGACGCGGCGCTCAACCCCGGCAACTCGGGCGGCCCGCTGCTCAACGAACGAAGGTCAGGTGATCGGCGTCAACTCGCAGATCGCAAGCGACGCGGCGAGCGTCGGACGGCTCGCAGCCGGGCAGCACTGGCGTCGGCTTCGCGATCTCCTCGACACGGTCGCACGGGCGGTCAAGAACGATCGAGGCCGGCAACGGCGTGCTCGTCGCCTCGGCCACGCGCCGCACGGTCCAGGGCGAAGGCGGTCAGGTCGAACGCGCGGAACGGAAGGCGCCGGCGTCTCGCCGTATGGCGGTCGCTCGCCCTACGAAGCCGAAGCGCGCTCGAGCGAGAGCCGAATCCGGCGAGGCGGGCGCCTCCGGCTCTGAAGCTGGCGCGTCGGGCGCGGCAGAAGGGTCGGGCGAACAAGGGGCCGTAGGCAGCTCCGGCGGCGAAGGCGAACGGCCGAGTCTTGATCGTGCCGTGATGGGAGTGGGCCGAGGTCCTGCTCGGCGCCTCCTGAGCGCGCCTTCCTCCACGGCCGCCTGGCGAACCGGCTCGTCGCGTGCGGCGAGCCGGGTTCGCGTTGATAGGCTTGCTCGTCTGTCCCAGGGCGATTAGCTCAGCTGGGAGAGCGCCGCCTCGACAAGGCGGAGGTCACTGGTTCGAGCCCAGTATCGCCCACTGGGGAAAAGCCCCGCATTTGCGGGGTTTTTCTTTGGGTCAGCGTCACAGATCTGGAGTCGTACCGGGCACATTTTCGCCGTTTTGCCCACACTTTGCCCACATGGCTCCACTCGTCAGGATTCGACGCATCTGCTGCCACATCGGGCGCAGGAGGCGGCACGCAGGATGCGCTCCGTCTCTACCGTCTCCCTCGTCGTACCGACATAGGCTCGTGTCGCCGGCGGAGATGTATGCTCGCCGAAAGCAAAAGGGAGGTAGCCGTGAATCTCAGCAGGCCGTCCGCGATGACTGTCGTCGCTGGGGTGCTGGCAACAGTCGCGCTCGCCGCACCGACAGCGACCCCAGCGTGGCCGGTGGCCCACATCGCCTGTAGTCGTGACGTGTCAGCGACGATCGGCGGCAAGCATAAGTGTCTCGGCGCGGGCGAGTATTGCGCGACGCGGTATGAGCGCGAATACGAACGCTACGGGTTTGAATGTAGTCGCCATTACAACCCGCCACGGCTCCGGCACCGATAGCCGTAGGTAGCGAAAATCAGGCTCGCCGCAGCCATTCCCAACGCCGCTTGGGGGTGGGGGCGCGCAAGGTATCCGGGTCTGGCGGGTAGGTCGCGGGCATCGGGGTACGCGAGCGGCTTCAAGAAGCGTCGTGCATCAGCGTGGAGCGCCAGTAGTTCGGCAAGAGCCACCTGTTCAGCCTGATCGAGCGTTAGGGAGATCTTGGGATCGACGGCGCGGGCGGCGCCCGTCAGCTCTTCCCACACGGTTCAACGGCTCTGGAAGGCGGACATCATCTTGCGGTTTGGTGACCACAACGTCTTGGTCGCCGAGTGCAAGTTCTGGGAGGGCATCAGAAGCTTCGAGAAGGCTCTCGAGCGGCTTGAGGGGTATCTGACGCTGCGCGACACTCACGCTGCGCTGATCGTGTTCGTCAGAGGCAAGGACGTACACGGCCCAGTCGCTGAGGCCGAGGCTTTCGTAGCCAGCCTGCCCGGAGCGAAGAAGCTCAAGGGCGCTGATGGCGGCACCGACTTTCGGTTCCGGCTGAAGTCAACGAGGTATGAGGAGCGGGCCGTGACGCTCCACGTGCAGTTCTTTCACGTGCGGCTCGAGGAGTAGGATCCCGCCGCCCTCGCCGAGGGAATCATCGACCGCACGTTCCAGGTGCTCGCCGTGACCGTTGGCTCGCTCGGCGGTGCGCTCGCAGCCCGGCACGGGGCGCGACCGCGAGCCAGCGGCACTCGGCGGGCGCTCCGTCGGATGGCTCGTTGCGGTAGATGAGCCGGAAGCGCGGCTTGCCCCGGTGCGTGGGGATGTCGAATCGGACCCTTCGGCAGCCGGCAAGCTCAGGATGACGCCCCGAGCCCATCAGCTCGCCGAGGTAGGGATTCGCCTTGCATTCGACCAGCAGCTCTGCGATGCGCCGCTTGAGCGTGGCCAGCTCCGATGCGCCCGCGTCGTCATCTGCGGCAACAAGGCTCGCCACGTCATCGCGCACCCCGTCGGCGAAGGTGACGGGCACCCGCGATCCGCTTTCCCGCTCATGGACTCAGCGCGTGTGGATGCCGAGTTCCGCGAGAGCTTCGGCGCCGTCCTGCGTCCGCTCGGCGGCGCCGCTTCGGATGCGCTCGGCGGCGAGTGCTTCGGCCTCCTCGTCAGCCCCGCGGGCCTCCAGCGACTCGGCGATGGCGTCAAGCCTGCTGTCGAGGTCGTCGTGCATCCGGCGCATCTGGTCTTCGAGGCGGGCGAGCATGTCCGCCAGCTCGGTCGGCTTCGTCTCTGGTGCGGGGGGCACAGCGCAAGGATATCTCGCGCGGCGGACCGCATCCTGCCCACAAACTTCGCGCAAACGACGATGAACTACGCATCGGCGAGGTCCACGAGCAGCCCAAAAACCCGCATGAACACTAGGTTTCGGTCGCGTAGCTCGACGTAGTTCTCGCCCCAGGACGATTCGACAAGGCGGAGGTCACTGGTTCGAGCCCAGTATCGCCCATCCCGACTTCTCGGCGACCGAGGTGCATGTTCGATCAGTGGATCCGCGATCTGGCGTCTGCGCGGCGCGGGTTGTTCGCGGATGTCGAGCGCATCTTGCGCAGCGCGAGGGCAATACGAGCTGATGGTGCTTCTGGCAACGCCTTGTAGGGCTGGCGGGCCTCGGCGATTGCTCGCCGCAGCGCGGGCTCGGACGGATGTATCCCGCACGCGAGCAGACCCCGGTGCGCGAGACACCGAGCAACTCCCGTACCTCGGTAGGGTTCGGCTAGGATCGCGCGCACTTCAGAGGCACCAGACCAAGACGACGGAGGAGCAACAGATGAACGCAGTCAGATCTCGGCGCAGCCTGGTCGCGGCAGTTCTCGGATGCGTGCTGGCGGCCTCGATGCTCGCCGCCGGCCCCGCGGGCGCGGCCAGCCGCGGTTTCAAGCTCCACAACAAGAGCAGTGTCGAACTCAAGCTGGTCGAAGCGAAGGCCGTGCCGACCTACGTGTGCAACAGCACCGTCCACTGCGTCCCGAGTTACTACCCAATCGACTTCGAGGGTCGCCCCGGCGACGGCTCCGTGTTGAAGCCCAACGGTACCGACACCTGGGAGCTGAAGTGGAAGTTCAGTCCTTTCGGCGGCACCGGGTACGCGGCGAACCTCTGGTACAAGATCGTCGGCACCAACGACGAGGTGACTTACCAGATCGAGACCTACAACACCGACACCGAGTCGTCATGCAAAGTCATCGGGACGAAGAAGTACACCTGCGTCGCCGGGGGCTCGGGTCTCGAGTTCAAGAACTAGTGCGCTGCAGACACTCAAGCTGTGACGAGAGGGCCCGCTCCGGCGGGCTCTCTGCATATCTGAGCCCGCGTGTCGTTTGCGGGCCCCGACGCACGCCCGTATCTGTACCATTGCCGGTCCGTTGGAGGGGATTTCTCCGGCACATCATGGAGACGAGCGATCAGGCGACTGCCAGGGGCGATAAGGGGGCGGATATGAAGGGAGCGCGACTCGCACTGAGCATCCGTATGAGGACGGCTGCTCTTACGGCAACGATTGCCATGACCCTCACGTTGGCTGCATTTGGGAGCTCCGCGCACGCATATCTCTACTACAGGTACGGAGAATCGATCGAGCGCATCGCGCTGAATGGAAAAGGCGGGCGATCGAAACTCATCGCTGATGCCGGTGGGACCAAGTTCTGCGGACTCGCGACCACCGGGTCGCACATCTACTGGACGAACAACAACGACATCGGGCGTGCCGACATCGACGGATCACACGTCGAACGCAACTGGATCAGGCTGCACAGCACCGTATGCAGCATCGCCGTCGATGGCACACACGTGTACTGGCTGGACCGCACCGGGGACCTCGGACGAGCAGATCTAAGCGGCGCAAACGTCAACGAGAGATTCATCAAGACCAGCGGGCGGCAGTTCGGCGCGGTGACGGTGAGCAGCGCCTTTATCTTTTGGACCGACCGCGAGGGGATCGGTCGCGCCGGCATCGATGGCAAGAACGTCAGAGAGGCGTTCCTCCCCGCGGATTTCGCCACGTCGCTCGCGGTCGACGGCAAGTACCTGTACTGGAACAATTTGGGTCCACTTTTCGAAGGCACGACGATCGGCCGCGCTCAACTGGATGGAGCCGCCGTCAACCAGAAGTTCATTGACCTGACCCCGGTCGACCGGCATCCGTGCGGCCTGGCTGTGGTTGACGAACGGATCTTCTTCAGCAACTGGCGCCCCGGAAACGGCGGCGAAGCCTTCTCGATCAACTACACCGGCCTCAGCTCGAACGACGTGGAGCTGACGAATTTCGGGCACCAGTTCCAGTGCCCTGCGTCGCTGGCGGCCAACACGGAGGGGCCGGCCGCGCCGGGTCACGGTCCGCGGGCGGGCGCTTGACGAGATAGGCGACGCGTTCGGGACGATGCGTGTAGTGGCCTGTCCTTATCCGCCCTCGCCGCTCGTCTATGGAGTAGATCCGGACGAGCCGACGCAGCAGAGCAGTCGCCGGCAGCCCGGGCGCCCATCCCGCAACCCCGAAGGACGGCGACATGCAGGCAAGAATCGAGAACCCCGCGCTGAGCGTTCCCGGCGCGCTAGAGGCGCTCCGCGACCTCGCGGCCTCGGCGGGCACCGCCGGGATCCCCGAGAGCACCATCTACCTCGTGCAGCTGCGAGCGAGCCAGATCAACGGCTGCAGCGTGTGCGTGGACATCCACTCGCGTGAGCTCGAGCTCGCGGGCGAGAGCGGCGAACGCATCCACACGGTCGCGGTCTGGCGCGAGACGCCGTACTTCAGCGATGCCGAGCGGGCGGCGCTTGCGCTGACCGAGGCGACGACCCGTCTCGCCGACAGCCCCGACCCGGTGCCGGACGAGCTGTGGGACGAGGCCGCGCGCCACTACAGCGAGCCGCAGCTCGCGGCGCTCGTGATCGCGATCGCTGCGATCAACGCGTTCAACCGCATCAACGCGTCCACCCGGCAGATCACCGGCGCGTTCGTCGCGCGGCTGGTCGAGGAGACGAGGCAGGCCGCCTGACCCACGGCGGAGTCGAAGGCCTCGCGACATTCCTGCGCGGCGGGCGAGCGGCGTGACGGAGGCGCCGCTCGCCCGCGGACTCCCGCCCACCTACGAGGCGGCCGGCCGGCCCGTCGGCTGGTACACGCGTCCAGCTTCGCGGGTCCGGCGAGCCTTGGGGGTAATGTCGTCTGCGATGACGCGGAGCCAAACCAAAGGCGGCGTGCTCGCGCTGCTGGGCGCCGCGACGATGCTGGCGCTCGGCGCGATGGCGGGCCAGGCCGCCGCGTTCACGCCCGGCTGCGGTCAGGTCCCGATCGTCTACGGGATCCCGCCGTGGGGCTTTCACACCGGCTCGCCGAGCGATTCCAGCTTCGCGCGCGGCCACGGCGAAATCAACCTCGGCGCAAGCACCGTCTCCGGGATCATCTGCCAGGAACGGCACGTCCGGAACAAGCCGATGCGGTCGATCACGATGTCGGTCGAGCACGACCTCGTCTACCACTCGCACTACGCGACGATGTGGGGGTATCCCGGCAACATCATGAAGATCGTCGTGCGCGTCAGAGCGAGCAACGATCCGCTGTGCGAAGTCGGAACCGTCGGGCACGCAACGCTGTTCGCGAGCTACAACGGCGTCCGCAGCGACAGCGTCCAGTTCCTCTTCCCGGCCGCCTGCAGGGATCAGGACCGCCTCTACCACGGGACGCAGGTCAACAACCAGGTTCCGCCGCTGTAGCCGAGGCGATTGACCGGAGCTAACTCGCCCGTGCGCGAGCGCCCGCACCGCGAGTGAGCTCTTTCACGAGCGCGCGAACGGAGCGCTCGAGCTGCTGGATCGTCGCGCTCTCCACGCGCTCGAGCCCGACCGCGCGGTTGAGCCAGGCGTTGATCTCGCGGTGGCTGCGCCCGTCGCGGCGGTGCAGTTCGCCGACGAGCGCGGCTGCGCTCCTGCGCAGCCCGTCGCGGCGCTCGAACGGCCGCCGACGGGCAGCTCGGCGCTCGGCGCTCGGCCGTCGGCTGGTCGGGCTGCGGCCGCGACGGCTCGCCGCCTGCGGCGGCGCGTCCGAACAGGGTCATCTGCGGGGCGAACTCGGCGCTCAGCGGCACGAACTCGGCGGCTCGGCGAGGGCTCGCTCGCGCGCCGCGTCGGCGCGGCTCGTCCAAGCCCTCCTCGTCGCTCGTCGCGCGCGCAGCACGTGGCGCAGCTCGCTCTCGACCTCGGCGGCGTGGCTGCGCAGGGGCGGGTCGGCGGGCAGGTAGAGCCAGCTCGGCTCGGCGCGCGCGGCCGGGGATCGTGCGCACGAAGCGCCCGACGATCTGGCGGAAGATCAGCGGCGTCTTGGCGGCGGTCGCGTACACGCCGACGCGCAGCCGCGGGATGTCGACGCCCTCGGAGACCATGTTCACGGCGACGATCCACGGCTCGCGCGAGCCGCGGAAGTCGGCGAGCTTGCGCGCGGCGCGCGTCTCGGTGTGGAGCACGACCACGCGGCGCGCTGTCCTGTCGCCTCGCGCAGCAGCTTGGCGATCTGCCGCGCGTGGGCCGCGTCGGCGGCGACCGCGAGGCCGCCGGCGTCGCGGTGGCCCTCCGCGCGCAGCGCGCGCAGCTTGGCGTCGGCCTCGCGCAGGATCCGCGGCAGGCCGTCGGGCAGCTCGGTCGAGATCGCGGTGCGGTAGCGGCGGCTGGCCTCGCGCGCGGTCAGCACCGTCTCGAACGAGGACTCGATCACGTCCTCGCCGCTGCGCCAGGAGAGCGAGCCGTCGAACGTGACGAACGCGACCGGGCGGCAGACCCCGTCCGCGACGGCCTCGCGCGTAGGTGTAGGAGACGTCGGGCACGACGAGGCCGTCGCCGTCGTAGCGCACGCCCGGGATCGGCGTGGCGTCGGAGCGAAACGGCGTCCCGGAGAGCAGCAGCCAGCGCGGCGAGCCGCCGCGAACGCGCGCGGAAGCCGGTGCCCCAGGCGAGGTCCTCGCCGAGATGGTGCGCCTCGTCGACGACGACGAGCGTGTCCGCGCGCGACCCTCGCCGCCCACGCGCGCGGGTCGCGCGCGACGCGCGCGTAGGTGACAGCGACGCCGTGGAAGTCGCGCGGCGGGCTCGGCCCGCTCGGCGTCCGGCTGCAGCTGCACGCCGAGCGCGCGCCGCCGCGCGCGCCCACTGGCGGGTGAGCGGCGTCGTCGGGCAGAGCACGACCACGCGTCCTAGCGGCCCGCCTGCGCGAGCAGCTCTCGGGCGAGCTCGAGCGCCGGGCGCGTCTTGCCGGCGCCGGGCGCGGCCGAGATCAGGAACGGGCCCTCCCGCCACTCGGCGAGCCGCGTCAAGGGCGTGGCGCTGCCAGGCGCGCAGCGATGTCGAGGGCGGACGCGTCGTCAAAGAGCCCGGCATCCTGCGCGATCGGCACGGACGGATCCCTCACGCTCCCTTTCATCGCGGCGGCTCGCCCGCAGCTTTGGATAGCGTCCGCCGCGTGAGGGCACGCGAGCCGACGATGCGACCGCCCGACGGGCGCTGAGCGATGGCCGAGGGCCCTCTTGCCGTCGGATGTCGGAAAGGACCTCGCCGAGCACCGCAAGCACGCCGAGCACGACGCCCATTCGGGCCGCGATCGCCTGGTGACGATCGCCGAGGCCATGCTGCTCTCGATCGTCGCGCTGATCGCCGCGTGGTCGGGATACGCGGCGTCGAAGTGGAGCACCGAGTCCTCGGTCGCGCTCGCGCGCGCGTCGGCCGCGCGCACGAAGGCCAACCGCGCCGACCTCGAGGCGCTGCAGGTGCGCACGCTCGACTCGGTCAGCTTCAACGCGTGGTTCACGGCGCTCGTCGCCGGCAAGCGCTCTGCCGAGCACGTCGCCGAACGCCGCCTGCGCCCGGGCTATCGCCCGGCGTTCCACGCGTGGCTCGCGACCGACCCGACGCACAACCTCAACGCGCCGCCGGGCCCGTCGTACATGCCGCAGTACGTGATCCCCCAGGAAGCGACGTCCAAGCGCGAGGATCGCGAAGCCGACACCGAGTTCACGCGCGGTGCACAGGCCGGCTCGACGGCCGACAAGTACATCCGCGACACGGTCTTCCTCGCGAGCGTGCTGTTCCTCGTCGGCATCAGCAGTCACTTCCCGGTCCGTCAGGGGCGCTACGGGCTGATGGCGATCGGCGTCGTGATCCTCGTGTTAGCCGCCGTGCAGCTCGCGGAGCTGCCGGGCCCGCCGGCGTGAGACTGCGCCCGGCGAAGCGGAGGCGTCGACCGTCGGCGTCGATCGTCTGCCGCTAGGCGACCGAGGCGGCCTTGCAGCGACGTCGAAGATCAGCCTGGCGGCGTTCACGTCCTCGGGCTTGCGAGTGAGCGTCGAGTGGTCGAGCTGCCCGTCCTTGTTGAGGTGAAAGCGCGCGAGCAGCGAACCGTCGATCACCGCGAAGTCGAGGTCGCGCGCGAGCTCGTCGATCTGCGTGTGCTGATCGGAGGCTTTGTAGCCCGCGAGCGCCTCGGCGAGCTTCTTGCGCGTGATCGTGCGGATGTCGGCGCCTCGGAACCTCCGCTGTTTCTCGATCAACGTCTTGACTGCGTTCGTCTTCGTCGGGTCGACGAAGACCCGCTGCAGCGAGTTGCCACCGCGCATCTGGTGGAGCTGTTCGCAAGCGAGCGCGTGTCGTTTTTCGCCTCCCGCCCACGGGTCGGGCGCCGAGCTGAGCGCCTGCCAGCTGGTGGAGTTGAACAGCGCGTTGCGCCAGAACTCGAGGCTGTGCGCGTGCTTGACACGGAGCACGTCGCCGTGCCGTTCGCCGCCCTTGCCGTTGTGCAGCAGGCAGAGCGCGTCGAACATCGCGCCCGGTGTGGGGTGCTCGGCGGACGCGGGCTTCGGCGGCTCTTCGGCGACCGTTCGCATGAAGCTCTTCACCTGCTGGCGGATCGTCTCCGCTTCGGGCTTGGCGCCGGGCAGGCGTTTGAGCAGGGCCTCGACGAGCTTCTCCATCGCTTCGCAGTCGTCGCCGTTGGTGCCCTGGTGTGATGCCAGCGGGCTGTCTTTGATCGCCTCGTCCAACGACATGCCGAGCGCGACGACGTGGACGGGCGCGGCCGGCTTGCGTCCGGTCGCGTAGCCCGCCTCGAACAGAACCCACTGACCGCCGACGCTGTTGGGCGTGAGCAGGCAGACGACGTCCGAGGACCTGCGGAGCCGGGCGAGGATCGTCTTGAGCCAGTCCTTCGAGGACTCGATGTGCCCGGGCTTCGACGAGCAGAAGGTGTCGAAGCGGCCGCCGCTGACGCCGTTGAAGAGCGTGATGAGCGCCTGCGCGAGGTGCTCGTCACGGCTGCGGTGGCTGATGAAGATCAGCGGCTTCTTCGACCCCCTGCCGCGGCTGCTCGTCTGTCTGGACTGCGCCACGGCGCGGAAGACTACATGGCCCGGCTGCGATCACGGGCGCGGCAACTTTCACCAATGGGAATCGGCTCTCGCGCGCACGCCGTGCCGGTTCGATCGCACGTGGCTAGCGCCCGGAGGCTCGCGGGCGCTCGACCTCCGCGCGCCGCGCGGTCGAGACGACCGGCCAGTCGCGCTCGTAGCCGAAGACCTCGATCAACGGCGCCGAGCCGTAGCGCTCGGTGACGATCTCGATGTGCTCGGGCGTGACGAGCGCCGGGTGCTCGACGCCGCAGGAGCGCGCGAGCGCGAGCAGCTCGGCGCGCAGCGCGACGAGGTAGTTCGCGGCGCGCGTCGACTTCAGCCGCGGGTCGAGGCCGTGCATCAGCCACCGCGACTGCGTCGCGACGCCGGTCGGGCAGCGGCCGGTGTGACAGCGCTGCGCCTGGATGCAGCCGATCGCGAGCATCGCCTCGCGCCCGACGTTGATCATGTCGCAGCCCAGCGCGAACGCGAACAGCGCGGAGTCGGGGAACCCGAGCCGCCCGGCGCCGATGAAGACGACGTCCTCGGCGAGCCCGGCGCGCGCGAACGTGCTGTAGACGCGCGCGAAGCCGAGCTTGAACGGCAGCGCGACGTGGTCGGCGAAGGAGAGCGGCGCGGCGCCGGTGCCGCCCTCGCCGCCGTCGACGGTGATGAAGTCCGGTCCGCGGCCGGTCGCGGCCATGCGCTCGGCGAGCGACTGCCAGAAGCCGCTCTCGCCGACGGCGGACTTGATGCCGACGGGCAGGCCGGTGTCGGCGGCGATCAGCTCGACGAAGTCGATCAGCCCGTCGACGTCGGAGAACGCCGAGTGTGCCGGCGGGCTGACGCAGTCCTCGCCGGCCGGCACGCAGCGGATCGCGGCGATCTCGGGCGTGACCTTGACGGCGGGCAGCAGTCCTCCGAGGCCCGGCTTGGCGCCTTGGGAGAGCTTGATCTCGATCGCTCGCACGGGCGCCTGCGCGACGCGCTCGCGCAGGCGCCCGAGGCTGAAGCGCCCGTCTGCGTCGCGGCAGCCGAAATAGCCGGTGCCGATCTGGAAGATCAGCTCGCCGCCGTGGCAGTGCGCGGGCGCGAGGCCGCCCTCGCCGGTGTTCTGCAGGCAGCCGGCGAGCGCCGCGCCGCGGTTGAGCGCCTCGACGGCGACGGGCGAGAGCGAGCCGTAGCTCATGCCGGAGAGGTTGACGACGGAGCTCGGACGGAAGGCGTGACGGCGCCGGTGGCTCGCGCCGAGGACCTTGGCGGCGGGGATCTCGAAGCCCGGGGGCGCGCCGGGCTCGCCGGCCGCCGGCACGGGTGCGGGGAACGGCGAGTGCTTGATGATCAAGAGGCTCTCGACGGCCTCCATCTCGTCGTCGGTGCCGAACCCGAACACGTTCGCCCTGCCCTCCGACGACGCGTACACCCAGCGCCGCTGGTCGCGCGAGAACGGGCGCTCCTCGTTGTTCGAGGTGACGATGTACTGGCGCAGCTCGGGCCCGAACGCCTCGAGCGCGTAGCGCAGGTGCCCGACGATCGGGAAGTTGCGCAGGATCGCGTGCCGGCGCTGCAGCAGGTCGTAGCCGACGACGCCCGCGAGCGCGGCCGCCACGGCACGAGAGCGGGGACGGTCGAGCGCTCGCATCGCGCGTTATGTTCCCGCAAGCGCCTTCAGCGGTCGCATCCGCGCGACGCGCCAGGCCGGGTAGATCCCGCCGAGCACGCCGATCGCGACGCCGACGAGCAGCCCGCGGCCGAGCCCCCAGGCGGTGACCGAGGGGGAGACGTAGGAGCTGACGCCGAGCAGCCGCACGAGCAGCCCGCCGCCGAGCACGCCGACGAGCAGTCCGGCGGCGGCGCCGAGCAGGCTGACGACGACGCCCTCGCCGAGGATCAGCGACGCGACGCGCGTCGGTGACCAGCCGACGGTGCTGAGCAGGCCGAGCTCGCTCTGGCGCTCGACGATCGCCATCGCCATCGTGTTCGTGACGCTGATCGCGCCGACGAGCAGGGCGATCACGACGATCACGAGGATCGCCTTCGAGATCAGCGTGCCGTTGGCGCCGGCGCGCAGCGCCTGCTGCGGCGTGTCGATCACCTGCGTGCCGGGGAAGTCGCGTTCGATCTGGCGGGCGACCGTGCCCGTGCGCCTGCCGGGCGCGACGTCGACGGTGACGCTCGTCTGCTCGGCCGGCCGTCCCGTCAGCAGCCGCGCCTGCGCGAGCGAGACGACGGCGCCGGCGTCCTCGAAGAGGATGCCCGAGTGGTAGGTTGCGGCGATCTGAAAGCGCCGTCCCTTCACGGTCAGGCCGGCGCCGGGAGCCAGATGCAGCTGAGCCGCCAGACGGTCGCCGATGATGACTTCGTCAGACCACGACGCTGGCTTGTGCCCGGCGACGAGCACGAGTCCGTTCGCGAAGAAGCCACTCGGATCGGCGCCGAACATCACGGCCGCGGGTTCGCCGGGGATCGCTTCGGGGATCAACATCAACGGCGTCGCGCGCGCGACGTAAGGGCGCGCGGCCAGCCGGTCGACGAGCGACTCGGGCAGGAGCGAGGCGGTCGGGTCCGAGACGTTCGCCTGGAACACGCCGAGATCGGAGCCGCCGAGGTGAACGAAGCCGGCGGCCGTCTCCTTCAGCCCCTGCGTGAACGCGAGCAGCGCGACGATCGTCGCCACGCCGACTGCGATCCCGGCGGCGGTGAGCAGCGTGCGCGAGGCGCGCCGGCGGAGGTTCGCGAGGATGATCGACGCCATGTGGACGGCCTAGGCGGACGAGCAGGCGGGCTCGGGGGTCGGCTTCGGCGCCTCGCCGACGGCCTGGATCCGACCGTCGCGAAGGGTGATCGTGCGGTCGGCGCGCGCGGCGATGACGGTGTCGTAGCTGACGATGATCATCGTCATGCCGAGCCGGTCGCGCAGGCCGAACAGCAGATCGAGCACGCGCTCGGAGGTCGCCGAGTCGACGGCGCCGGTCGGCTCGTCGGCGAGCAGCAGGCGCGGTTCGTTGGCGAGCGCGCGCGCGACGGCGACGCGCTGGCGCTCGCCGCCGGAGAGCTGCGAGGGGAGATGCTCGGCGCGCTCGGCGAGGCCGACGCTGTCGAGCAGCTCGAGCGCGCGCCGCCGCCGCGCGCCGCCGTGGACGCCGGCGCCGATCAGCGGGACTTCGACGTTCGCGCGCGCCGATAGCGACTCGAGCAGCAGGTGACGCTGGAAGACGAAGCCGACGATCTCGCGCCGGGCGCGAGCCGGGCGCGGCTGGCGCCAGATCGCGCGTCCGTCGATCAGGACCTCGCCGGCGTCGGGCAGCTCGAGGCCGCCGATCAACGTCAGCAGCGTGCTCTTGCCCGAGCCCGAGTGGCCGGTGATCGCGACTGCTTCGCCGGGGTCGACGCGCAGCGAGATGTCGCTGACGGCGTCGATCCGGCCGAAGCTCTTGCTGACGCCGTGGACCTCGACGGCGGCGCCGGCGATGCTGTTCATCTGCTGACCTGCACCGCGTAGTCGAGGTCGATCGTCGCCCTGCCCGAGACGATCACGGCGCGGAACGTCAGCGGGTAGCCGACGGCCGTCGCGGGGAACCTGAACGTGTCCGAGAAGCTGCCCGTGAAGCTGTAGTGCGACCGTTTCGCGACGACGTGCCCGCCGAACAGGTACTCGTAGCTGACGCCCGCCTTCACGGGTCGCCCGGCGCGCGTGACGGTGAACTTCAGGTACCACGGCTGGTTGACGCGCGGGTGATGCGTGCCGACGTGCATCGACGCCGTCACGCCGCCCGACGAGCTCGTCACGGTCGCGGCGGGCAGGGCTGCGTCCGGGTGTCCGCCGCGCGCATCGGCGCCGGCGATCGGGCTCAGCGCGGCGAGCGCCGCAGCCGCGGTCACGGCTGTGGCGAGTTGACGCAAGGTCGAGCGGGACATGGAAGCCTCCGTTGTCTGGGTGTCGCGCCTTGCGACGCGTCGGGTCCGACGCACCAACGTGCGGGTATCGAGCGACGCTATTTGCAGACGGACGGTCGACCATCGGGACCCGGCCTCACGGGCGCTCCGTAGAAATCACGCACCCGTCGAGCCGATCGAGGGGGCCGGCGCACGACAACGGGTCGAGCGCTGCCGCGTAGTTCCGTGCACCGACGACGTGCGTCGCCCCCGATTTCCGATTGTCGGAACACCGTAATGTGCAGAGGGTCCGCATGTTCGTGATCGGGCCGCAGAACGCCTTCCGTCTCGCCGACTGCAACCACATCTTCATGCGGGGCGGGATCGCGCGGCTCATGCGCCACTACGGGCGGCGCCTGAAAGCGATGCATGCCGAAGACGGAGAGCCGGTCTACCGCATCGTCGATCGCTACCTCGGCAAGACCGTCTGGACGGACTTCTGGCCGGAAAAGCTTCGTGCGGACTCGAACATCATGGGAGTGGACCTGCTCTTCCCGGAAGGCTGAGCGACGGCGCCGCAGCCTGGCGAGCCTGGCCCCGCGCCGCTCGTCGAGCTCACGCGGTCGCCGGTTGGCGCTCGGCCAGGCGCGCGCCCCACGCGCGGGCGCGGTCGAGTTCGCCGTCGGCGAGCGGACCTTCGGCGTCGTCGACGAGGAAGCTCTCGGTCGCGACGACGTCGTAGCCGCGGCGCGCCAGGCGCTTGCCGATACCGCGCGCGGCGACGCCCGTGATCCACGGCGACTTGTCCAGACGCGTGTCGAACGCCGCGGCCTTGCGCCCCGGCGCGCGCGGCAGGTCGCGCAGCCAGGCGCGCAACGTCAGACTCGTCGCCGGCGTGCTCGTCGAGCGCCGTGCCCTCGCCGCCGTCCTCGCGTGCGGCCGCGACGGTCATCTGGCGGCTGCGCGCGGTCGCCATGCCGTGCATGTGCGTCGGGCCGCCGACGACGAGCAGGTCGGCGCCGGTCGCGCGCTCGGCCGCATCCTGCACGGGCAGCGCGACGCCGCCGAGCCCTTCGGCGATCGCGTCGGCGACCGCATGCGAGTTGCCGTAGACAGATTCGTAGACCACGATCGCGTTCACTTCGACCTCCTGGCTCTGGTCGGTTGGCGTTCGTGGAGAGGCTGCCGTGCGCCGCGCGAGCGCGCTTCCGGGCGCGCCCGCAGCGGGGCGGGGTGGAACTACGTACCTGCGTGTCGACGTGGCGCTCGCACCGGCCGCGACATCGCGCGGCCGGTGCGGATGAGCGTCATCGTCGCTTCGTGCCTACTGCTCCTTCTGCCCGGTCGTCGGGTTGAGGAACAGCTTCCCGTCTTTCTTGCCTTCGAATTCGAACAGCCCGGCGAGGTCGTACGGAATCCCCTCGCTCGCGTCCTTCCCGGCCAGGACCTGGTCGGCCGAGCCGGGGATCCCGGGCAGGCCCCAGTCGTGCTCGACGAAGTTGATCATCGAGGCCTGGTCGATCAGGTTGTGGTCGACGGCGTTCTTCTTCGCGTACGGCGAGATCACGAGCAGCGGCAGGCGCGGACCGAAGCCGCAACGACCCTGCTCGCCGGCGAGCGGCGTTCCCGTTTCGCCGGTGCCCTGCGTACCGCCGCACTGCCCCGACGTGCCTTCGCTCGGGACGTTGAGGTGCGTGTTAGTGAGGTTGTCCGCGACCGACTGAGACGGGTTGGTGACGCCGCTGTAGACGTGGTCGTACCAGCCGTCGGAGTCGTCGTAGTTGACGATCACGACCGTGTTCTTCCAGTCGGGCGAGCGCTCCAGCGCGTTGATCTCGTTCGTGATGAACGCCTGCTCGTCGGCCGGCTCGGAGTACGCGGCGTGGCCGTCCTCGTAGCCGGGCGCCTTCAGGAAGCTGACCGCCGGAAGCGCCGACCCGGCAGTTCGTGCCGGTTGATCGCTTCGACGAGCTGGTTGAAGTCGCTCGTGTCGTAGTTGTGGTTGGGCGTGTTGAACTGCGGCGTGCCGTTGGCGTAGGACTGCGTGTCCTTGCCGATCTCTTCGAGGCCGGCGAGCGTGTCCTGGCCACCGACGCTCGGGACCGTCAGGTGGTGCGGGTTGGCGGTCGAGGCGTAGAACTGGAACGGCTCGTGGTGCGGGATGTAGTCGTCCTTGTAGCCCCACTGGCCGGTGCCGCCGAGCGCGACGCCGACCGGGTGCACGGCGCTGCAGAGCGTCTGGTTGCTCGAGTGCGCCGGACGGTGTTCGGCGCTCGCGAAGTACGAGGAGAACTCGTCCGGCGATGAACGTGCTGTCGGACTGGCCGGTGTGGCCGGTCGCGGCGAGCGCTTCCTGGTAGCTCGTGCTCGGACGGAAGCCGCCCTCGAACCAGCCCCAGCGAGAGGCCCTGCGCGTTGAGCTCGTCGCCGATGTTCGTGCCCTTCATCGCGACGGCGTCGCGCGTCGAGCAGTCGTCCCAGTAGGGCTGCGCGTCGCTGGTCAGCGAGTAGCCGCCTTTGCCGTCGGCCGTCAGGTCGGCGTCGGGCGAGGTCGGGGTCGAGATCGACGGGTTGTTGGCCATGTGCGCGGTGTCGACTTCGCCGGTGTCGCCGGCGACGAGGTTGATCGCGCCCGGGGCCGACGGTCCGAACGTCGTCCCGTAGGAGTTGTCGCTCATCGAGTAGTGCTGCGCGTAGTTCCACAGCGCCGTGACCGAGTTGCCGTCGTAGTAGTCCATCACCGTGTTCGGGTTGCACGGAGTGCCGAACGGCGAGGTTCCGCTCGCCGTGCCGACGCTCTGCACGAAGCGGTCCATCGCGCCGCCGTCGAACGACTGCTGCTCGTCGGAGTAGTTGTGGTCCTGGTCGCACGTCAGCTGACCGCCGGCGTTGCCCGGGAGCCCGGTCGCCGAGCTGTCAAGCCGCAGCGGGTTGGCGGCGTTCGGGTTGCTGTAGAGGAGGTTCGTCGAGTGCTGCAGGCTCGGCGGGATCGACGGGTCGGTCGCCGGCAGCAGTCCGTCGACGGCCGGCGTTCCCTTGGCGGCCTTGAACGGCTGGCCGTCCGAGTTCGCGGCGTGCGGGTACGTGCCGAAGTAATGGTCGAAGGAGACGTTCTCCTGGAAGATGATGACGACGTGCTTGATCGGCGTCGTCGTCGTCGGTTCACCTGCCTTGGTCTTCTTCGCGGTCACGGCGGCCGGACCGGCTGCGCCGGCGGTCGCCGACTGGGCGGCGAGAACGCCTCCACCCGAGACGGCGAGCGCTGCCAGCAGCGCTCCAGCGATGCGCTTGTGTCGCATGCGTGCTTCCTCCTAGTAGATATCCCTGATCCCGCCGCCGCGCGGCGCCACCGCCCACCTTTCCCCCCGCCTCACGCGCACTAGTTGTCTTTACGTGATCAAGCTGTTGCGTAGTCGTGACCACGCGGGTGCGCCTGCGTGGATTGCCGAAGCGGCGCTCGCGGCGCGGCGACGTCAGCGCGGCGAGATGAGCGTCAACAGGAAGTGGACCGGCAGCTCGGCGGGCGTCTCGCCGGCGTCGACGATCGCGCGGATCTGCGCGAGGCGCCGTTCGCGCTCCCCGCCCTCGAGCGCCGCGATCCAGCTCATCGAGGCGACGTGGTCGACGACGAGCTCGTCGCTCGCCGCGCGCGTGGTCGTGATGCGCACCTCGCGCGGCTCGCTCCACGCGCCGCTCGCGCGCGCGGCGTCCTGCCACGGCGGCCCGTCGATGCCGGGGTGCTCCGGGCGCAGCTCGGCGACCAGCGAGCCGAGCTCGTGCGCCCCCGTCGCCTCGCCCCAGTCGGGGATCGTCCAGACGACGCACAGCCCGCCGCCGGGGCGCAGCACGCGCGCGATCTCAGCGAGCGCCGGCGCGTGGTCGAACCAGTGGAAGGCATCCGAGACGGTCACCGCGTCGACGGTTCCGTCCTGCAGCGGGATCGCCTCGGCGAGGCCGTCGAGCACGCGCTCGGCGCCGACGCTCGCGGCGAGCACGTCGCGCAGCTCGCGCTGCGGCTCGACCGCGACGACGTCGAGCCCGGCGGCGAGCAGCGCGCGCGTCAGCTTGCCGGTGCCGGCCGCGAGGTCGAGCACGCGCGCGCCCCGCTCCAAGGCGAGCTCGGCCGCGAGCGCGCCGACGATGGCCGGCGGGTAGTCGGGGCGGCCGCGCTCGTACTCCTCGGCGACCGACGCGAAGCGCTGTGCGAGCGGGTGCAGGCTCACGCGGTCAGCGTATCGGCCGTCGCCGCCCGCGCGTGTCGAGCGCGGGCGGCGGCGACGGCGTCTGCGTGGCCGCTAGCGCTGCCAGCGCTCGATGCGGTTGTCGGAGGAGTCGGTCACCCACGCATCGCCGGCGCTGTCGATCGCCATGCCGATCGGGTAGGAGAACGAGAACTGCCCAGCGCCGCTTCCTTCGGCGCCGAACTTCGTGATGAATTCGCCTTTTTCGTTGAACACGTCGACGCGGTCGTTGTGGGTGTCGGCGACCCACACGTTGTCGCCGCCGTCGACAGCGATGCCGTACGGGTTCGACGAGCTGCCCGTTGCCCGACCCGGCCGAGCCGAACTGCCGTGTGAATTCGCCTTTTTCGTTGAACTCCTCGACGCGGCTGTTCGGCCAGTCGGCGACCCAGACGTTGCCGTTCATGTCGATCGCGAGATCCTGCGGTTCGCCGATCTGGCCTTCGCCGGTGCCTTTCGAGCCGACCGTTTTGAGGTATTCGCCGGTCCCGTTGAAGACCTCGACGCGGCCGTTGTAGGTGTCGGACACCCAGACGTTGCCTTTCGCGTCCATCGCGACGCCTTCCGGTTCTTTGAACTGGCCCGTTGCCGGTGCCGGCCGTGCCGAACGCGCGCACGTATTCGCCTTTTTCGTTGAACTCCTCGATGCGGTTGTTGCCCGTGTCGGCGACCCACACGTCGCCGCTCGAGTCGAGCGCCAGCGACTTCGGCGCTTTCAGCTGACCGCTGCCTGAGCCTTCCGTAGCCGAACGGCTTTCACGAATTCAGCCTTTTTCGTTGAACTCCTCGACGCGATCGTTGCTCTCGTCGAGCACCCACAGATTGCCTTTCGCGTCGATCACGACGCCGCCCGGGTGATTGAACTGCCCCGAGCCGCTGCCGGCGCTGCCAAACGAGCTGACGTAGGAGGGAGGATCGTTCGGCGCGACCCACTTCTCGATCCGATTGCCTTCCGCATCGGTGACCCACGTGTCGCCCTTGGCGTCGACCGCGACGCCGATCGGCCAACTGAAGCCGAACTGGCCGGCGCCCGTTCCGTAGGAGCCGAACTTGTAGAGGAACGAGCCGCTTTCGCTGAACACGTCGACGCGGTTGTTGCCGTTGTCCGCGACCCATACCCTGCCCGCCGCGTCGACCGCGATCCCGTAGGGATGCGTGAGCTTCCCGGAGCCGCTCCCGGCGCTCGCGAACTGCTTCACGAATTCGCCTTTTTCGTTGAACTCCTCGATGCGGCTGTTCGGCCAGTCGGCGATCCACACGTCGCCTTTGGCGTCGATCGCGAGGTCCTGCGGTTCGCCGATCTGGCCTTCGCCGGTGCCTTTCGAGCCGACCGTTTTGAGGTATTCGCCGGTCCCGCTGAAGACCTCGACACGGCCGTTGTAGGTATCGGACACCCACACGTTGCCTTTCGCGTCCACCGCGACGCCTTCCGGTTCTTTGAACTGGCCCGTGCCGGTGCCGGCCGTGCCGAACGCGCGCACGTATTCGCCTTTTTCGTTGAACTCCTCGATGCGGTTGTTGCCCGTGTCCGCGACCCACACGTTCCCGCTGGAGTCGAGCGCGAGCGCCCGCGGTGCGCTGAGCTGCCCGCTACCGGACCCGGCCGACCCGAACGCTTTGACGTATTCCCCTTTTTCGTTGAACTCCTCGACGCGATCATTGCCCGCGTCGAGCGTCCACAGCTCGCCCGCCGCGTCGACGACGACGTCGCCGGGGTGGTTGAACTGACCGCTGCCCGACCCGGCACCGCCGAACGCGCTCGAGTAGAGCGGCGGGATCGTCGCCCACGCCTTCGGGCGCACGACGCTCGTCGCCGCGGAGGACGCCGGCGTCGAGCCGCCGGCGTTCGTCGCCGTGACGACCGCGACGAGCGTGTGTTCGGCGTCGGCTTCGACCGGCGTGTACGTCGCCGACGTCGCGCCCGAGATGTTCGTGCATTCGCCGCCGCTCGAGTTGCAGCGCTTCCACTGGTAGGAGTACGACGTCGGGCTGTTCGTCCACGTGCCCGTGCTCGAGACCTCGCCGTAGCCGACGATCGGCACCGTCGAGGCAACCGTCGGTGCGGCCGTGTTGACGGGCGCCGAAATCGACGTCGTCGTGAACGTGTGGTCGAGGCCCTTGACCGAGTAGGAGCCGCGGTTGGCGACGAGCCGGTCGTGGTAGGTCGTCGACGAGGAGAGACCCGAGATCGACTGGCTCGCTTCGACGCCGCTGAAGCCGGAGCCGATGCTCGCTTCGGTGGCGGGCACGACCGAGCCGTAGCCGGTCGTCGTGCCGTATTCGAATTTGTAGTGCGTTTCCTTGCCTTCGGGGTTGATGCTGCCGTTCAGCGTCGCGGCGCTGTTCGTCACGCCGGTCGCGGCTTCGGTGTTCGGCCCCTCGTGCGTGAGCGCGTAGTTGGCGACGGTTTCCAGTGACGGTCGCGGTTCGAACGGGCTTTCGCCGCCTTCCTGGTGTTCGATCAGGCCCCATTTGCCGCTGCCGTCGTCGTGGCTCTGGTAGTACCAGATGCCCTTCACGTAGCCGAAGCCGGCCAGTTCGCTGTAGACCGCGCCGATCTTTTCGGCTTGATTGGCCTTCGAGGTCGAGCCGTCGCCGCCGCCTTCTTCGAGCTTGATGCCGAACTCGGTCGCGTAGTAGTTGGTGTGTTCGAAGCCGAGCGAGACCGCCTGTTCGTGCTCGACTTTCAGCGCGCCCGGGCCCCAGTCGTTTTCTTTGTTTTCGCCGGCCGCGCCGTAGGGGTGCATCGTGAAGCCGCTGACGCGTTTGAGCAGTTCCGGCTGCGCTTTCTCGGCGGTCGCGAGCCAGCCACCGCCGCAGCAGACCTGCGACCACGGGCCGCCGTTCGAGGTCTCGTAGTCGCCGTAGCTGTTGAACAGCAGCTTGATGCCCGTGATGCCTTCTTTTTCGACGGCTTTCGAGAGCGACACGAACATTTCGGCGTACTTCGCCGGTTCCTTCTGCTGGTAGCAGCCTTCGCCGCAGTAGCCCTTCAGGAACATCTCGTTGCCGACCTCGAACAGCGTCACGCCGTAGGTCATCTCTTCTTTGATCTGCGCGAGCGTTTCGCTCGTCCACGTCGTCACGTTGATCGAGCTGAGCGGCGTTTCGTCGGGCGTGTTGCCGACGATCACGGTGTCGTTCGTCCAGCCGAGTTCGGTCGATTCTTTGATTTTCGTGTACGGCCCGCCGGCTTCCAGGCGCTCTGAAGTGAAGCCGCGTTCGTGGAACTTCGTCGAGTCGGGCGCGCCCCAGCCGGCGCCGTCGTTGAGCCCGACGATGATCGACGACGGGATCGCCCGCGCGCGCTCGGCGCTCGTCAGCGCGATCGTGCTCGCGAGCAGCGCGACCGCCGCGATCGCGATCGCTCGCCCTCGAATGCGCGTCGACTTCACGGACATCCTCGCCCCCCTTGTGAGCCTCGGTGTGAACGCCGGGATCGGCTGTTCGCGTACAGGCGCAGTATCGACACTCCACCTACGCGACAGTTCCGATGTTTCCGACCGTTCGGCTAGCGCAGCGCGCGATAGATCTGCCCGTCCCAGGCGTTCGAGATCTCGTACGTGCGCCGCCCGGAGACGATCGTGCCGACCCGTTCGGCGAACCCGTCGAACAGCTCGGCGCTTTCGTAGCGATTCGTCCGTGCGGTGCAACGACGGAGTCCGCACGCGATCTTCATCGATCGTGCATCCTTCCGGCGGTGACGATCGCTGCCGGCACGCGCGAGGACCTCGAGCGACTCGCCGCAATCGTGCGCGGTTCGGCGAGCGACGGCGAGGCGCAGGCGGCCGAGCTGCTCGCGCAGATGCTCGAACAGCGCGGCCTCGAGCCGAGCTCGAGCACGAGACGGCGGTCGGCGGCTACTGGCAGTCGACCGGGCTCGCCGCCGCGGCCGGCGCGCTCGCCGGCGCGCTCGGCGGCGCGCTCGCGCCGCGCCGGCGACGCGCTCGCGACGCTGCGCCGCCGGACTGATGGCCGACGACGTCGACAACGGCGCGCACGCTGCTGCGCCGCGTGCTGCCGCAGCGCGCGACGACGAACGTACTCGCCTGGGCCGGCGACGCCGAGCGCGCGCGAGACGGTCGTGCTCGTCGCCCACCACGACGCGGCGCACACCGGCCTGCTGTTCCATCCGGGCCTCGTGCCGCTCGTCAACCGCCTCGCGCCGGGCTGGTATGCCAAGCAGACGACCTCGACGCAGACCGGCCGGCTGCTCGTCGCCGGCCCGGCGCTCGTGGCGCTAGGCGGCGCGCTCGGATCCGCCGCGCTGCGGCGCTTCGGCGCGCTCTGGAGCGCCGTCACGGCGGCGCTGCTCGCCGACGTGGCGCGCTCGCCGGTGGTCGCCGGGCGCGAACGACAACCTCAGCGCCGTCGCCGTGCTGCTGGCGCTCGCCGAGGAGCCTGCGCGAGCGTCCGCTCGCGGGCGTGCGGCTGCTGCTGCTCTCGACCGGCAGCGAGGAGTCGTTCATGGAGGGCATGCGCGGCTTCGTGCGCGCCACCGCTCCGAGCTCGACCCGGCGTGCACGCGCGTTCGTCGCGCTCGAGTGCGTGGGCTCGCCGCACCTGATCCTGATCGAGGGCGAGGGCATGCTGCGGATGCGCGACTACGACGCATCGCTGCGCGAGGAGCTGCAGGCCGCCGCCGACGAGGCCGGCGTGCGCGCTGTGGCGCGGACTGCGCCTCGGCGCCGGCGGCACCGACGCGCTGCCGGCGCTGCGTGCCGGCTACCGCGCGGCGTGCATCGCGGCGTGCACCGAGCTGAAGGTGCCGGCGAACTACCACTGGCCGAGCGACGTGCCGGAGAACCTCTGCTGGCAGACGATCGAGCAGGCCGCGACCGTCGCCGAGTCGCTGATCCGCCGCGTCGCGCGCGACGCCGGCTGAGCGCACGCCGCCGCGCGCCGGGCGACGGCCGCGCAAGCGGTTGAGCGTCTGGCCAACGAGCGTGCGCCGATCCTGGCCAGTTGGCCCTTCACGCGCGCGCGTACGCGAGGCAGCATCGACTCATGCCCGCAGACCCGACGATCATCGGCGGACCGACGCCGATCAAGGCGCCGCGACCGGGCGACACGTACCGCTGGAAGGTGATGGACGGGCGCGCCGAAAAGCACGTCTACGTGCAGATCGCCGACGCGCTGCGTCCGGAAGCGTTCGACGAGCCGCTGCGCTCGGGCATCGCGACGAAGGGCGAGTCGGTGCTCGTCAAGCTGCTCGCGCGCGGCAACGTGCCGACGCGCATCAAGATCACCTCGGCCGGCATCACCGAGGTCGGCAACGACCTGCGCTCGCGTCCCTGCAGCGTGTAGCGCGCGACGACGGCTCGCGCGCGCTCCCCCACCGCGCGCGGGCCGCGTGCCGCCGCGGTCGCGTCCGACGCGCCGGCTAGCCTGGCGCGATCACCGGGGGCTCTGACGATCGGCGTCGGCGTCGGCGCGCTGCGCGCGTACGGTTCCGTCTTGTGCTCGCGACGGCGGTCGCGCTGGCGGCGCTTGCGCTGATCGCGCCGGCGAGCCTCGGCGTCGAGGTCGAAATCGTCAACAGCTCGGGTCAGCCGCCGCAGAGCGTCTACCTGACGCTGCACGACGGCTCGAGCAGCGACGGGCAGCTCGTCGACGACGTGCCGAAGACACTCAGCGAACTGCGCGAATCGCGCTTCGCGATCTCGGCGATCAAATCCGGTCGCCTGTTCGTCTCCTACGGCGCGCCCGTCGGCCCCGCCGAACCGCCGCAGGCGCCGACGCGCTACGACAAGATCGAGTTCACGAACCCCGGCGTCGCCAACTTGACGTCCGTCGACTTCTTCGCGATCCCGTTCGAGCTGCAGGCGCTCGACGGCTCCGGCGCGCAGATCGGCGAATCGCTCGGCTTCCGCTGCAACACCTCGACCGTCCTCTCGCGCCTGCGCGCGCTCGCGCCGTCGGCCGAAGTCAGCAGCGGCGGCCAGTTCGTGCGTCTGCTCTCGCCGCAGCTCTCGCCGTCGAGCTACGCCTCGATGCAGCCGTACATCGAATCGATGGTCGGCCGGGAAATCGAGGTCGTCGACACGTTCAACGGCACGCCCGAACGCGCGATCGACTACCACGGCGTGTTCGAAGCGGGCGGCTCGATCACGCTCAAAGGCACGCTCGCGACGCCGCCCGGCTCGACGCCGGTCGAAGGCGAACCGGTGCACATCTCAGGCGAACTGCTGCCGACGGCGATCTACACCGGCAACACGCCGTTCGAAGTCGGCGGCAGGAAGGAAGAAGTCGGCGCGAACAACGCCTACTCGGTGATCTACCGCGACATCGTCGCCGGCTTCGCGCTCGGCTACTGGGGCGGGCGCTACGGCAACAGCACCGCCGACTGGCTCGGCAAGCCCGACTTCGCCGCGGCGCGCGCGAGCGCCGCGCCGTACGCGACGTACAGCGAATACGCGGCGATCATCGGCGAATACTCGAACGCGTACGCGTACTCGTTCAACGACGTCGGCCCGACGCCGGTCGCGATCGCGCTCAACGAATCGATCGCGACGCTGCGGCTGACGATCGACCCCGACCAGGGCCCCGACACGCCCGGCTGCCTCGGCGCCGCGACGCCGTTCGCCGGGCCGCTCGCGCCGCTGCTGCCGGCGCCCGCGCACCCGGCGCCCGTCGTGCAGTCCGGTCCCGCGCGCGTGACGATCGCAAGCGCGCGCGTCGAGCTCGACAAGGCCGGGCGTGCGCTGGTCGCGCTGCGCTGCGGCGGCGACCCGTGCAAGGGCCAGCTCGCGCTCTCGCGCACGACGCCGGCCGCCGCGAGGGCGCGAAAGCGCGCGCGCGCCGCGCTCGACCGCAGGGGCAAGCCGAAATCGAAGCCGGAGCCGCGTACCGTCACGACGCCGTTCGGCAGCGCCGAGTTCACGATCGCCGAGGGCGCGAGCGCGAAGATCCGCGTGCCGGTCACGGCCGCCGGCCTGCGCATGCTCCGCGCCGCCAAGGCCCACGCGCTCGTCGTCCAGGCCGTCGTCTCGATCGGCCCGCGCCCGAAGCCGACCGTCGCCGCGCGCCGCGCGCTGACGCTCGTCGCCTACTCGCCGCCCGCGCGCAAGCGCGTCAAGCGCCGCGCCGGTCGCTGAGCCGACGGCCGCGCTCGAACGCATCGCGGCGGACGCGTCGTGCTACGCCGGCTCGAGCGCCGCGCGTCGCTGCGCGCGCGCCCCTTCCAGACGCTCGCGCACGCCCGGGCGGCTGAGCGCGAAGTAGACGAGCCCCGTCAGCCCGGCGCCGGTCAGCGCGTCGAGCAGGTAGTGGTTGCCGGTCGCCATCACCGCGAACGTCGTCAACAGCGGGTAGACGAGCGCGAGCGCGCGCAGCCACCGTTTCGCGGTCATCCGCCAGACGGCGATCGAGCACCACGTCGCCCACGCGATGTGCAGCGACGGCGTCGAGCACAGCTGGTTCGAATGCAGCGCCGTCGCGCCGAGCTGCCAGACGGGCACGTGGTTGACCGACGCGACGAGGTCGACGTACGCGCCCGAGAGCATCCGCGGCGGCGCCGTCGGGAAGCTCCAGAACATCGCGAGCGCGAGCACGTTGACGATCACGAGCGTCGCGCGCATCACGCCGAGCACGTCCGGCCGGCGCGCCCACAGCCACGCGAACACGACGAGCGTCACGACGATGTGCACGTTTTCGTACCAGAACACGACGATCACGCTGAGCGTGTGCCGCTGCGACAGCCAGGCTGTCGAGCGCGTGCTCCGGATCGAGCCCGAACGTGCGCTCGAGGTCGAGCACGCCGCGCCCGTCGGAGAGCGCGAGCTGCTGCTTGACCGGCGCGATGTTGTTGATCGCGTCGAACAGCCAGCAGAGCCACGCGACGATCAGCAGGTCGAGCGCGAGCCACGCCTGTTCGCGGCGGCTGCGCAGGCGCCGGACGAGCGACTCGCCGAGTGGCTGCTGGACGCCCGGCGACTCACTCACGGTAGTCATCGTCCGATTAATACAAATCGCCGCCCGCGCGACCGTCCGCCGCGCACGCTCCCGTGCAGGAGCGCGAGGAGCCGTGGCTGTGGCGCTGCTCGACCTAGCGCCACCGGGATCTCGACCGCACCGACCCGCGCCGGCTGCCGGCTCGGTTACGCTTGCGCGTGCCGGGGGACCACGAACAGGGAGGCCTCTCATGTCGCAGGACAACGAGGCCGTCGTGCGGCGCTATTTCGAAGAGCTGTGCAACGGCCGTAACGGCGACATCGCCGATGAGATCATCGCGGCGAAGTACGTCTCGCACGGGCCGCAGGCGCCGCCCGTCGAGGGCCCCGACGGCGTGCGCTCGCGCGTCGGCGCCTATCAGCGAGCGCTCGACGGGCACTGGCAGGTCGAGGAGCTGATCTCCGCCGGCGACCGCGTCGTCGCGCGCTGGATCGGCACCGGAACGCATCGCGACACGCTGATGGGCATCGCCGCAACCGGCAAACGGATCGCGCTCGAGGCCGTCTCGATCTTCCGCCTCGAACGCGGCAAGATCGCCGAGGAGTGGCTCGTCTGCGACGCGCTCGGCCTGATGCGCCAACTCGGCGCGATGCCGTGAGCGTGCGTCCGCACGGTTGACAACAAGTGAACGTTTGAGTACGTTGCTCCCGCGGTGAACGGCCGCTCGGGGGTGGGGATGAGGTCGCTGGAAGCGCATGCGCCGCAAGCGCATGCGCCCGGCGCCCGCTGATCGTCTCGCCGTTCGCGCGGTGCTCGCCGAATCGGCCCCTGGAGGGGGATCAGATGCCTGAAGGCCGAGTCACGGCTGCGGGCTCACAAGGAATGGAGCAAGACATGCGTGGGGCAATCCCTGCAAGAGCGGCAAGGCTCGTCGTTGCGATCCTCGCCGTCACCGCGCTCGCGGCCGTCGCGGCCGCATCGGCGAGCGCCGAAGTCGTCTACGACAACGTCCCGAGCCCGCTGCCGGGCAACTTCGCGTCGATCGGCCTCGCGGCGACGTCGACGTCGGAGTTCGGCGGCGAGGTCGAACTCGCCGGCACGGCGCGCGAAAAACCGACGGTCACGATCGTGATGAGCAGCTGGGCGTGCGAAAGCGGCGCCTGGAACGAACCGAACTGCGTCACCGCCAAGCCGAAGAAGGGCTTCAAAGTGCCGGTCACCGTCCGCGTCTACGGCGCCGGCGAACTGACCGAGGTGCCGCTCGCCGAACGCACGAAGACGTTCAAGATGCCCTACCGCCCGTCCGACACGCCGGGCAAATGCTCGCCCGAGGAGTGGTACGACGAAGCGACGAGCGAATGCTCGCACGGCTACGCGTTCCCGATCGAAGTGAAGCTGCCGAAACTGAGGAAAATGCCGAAGCGGACGGTCATCACCGTCTCATACCCGCACGCTTCGGGACCGGCGCAGTCGCTCAACGTCGCCGTCAGCGAACCGTCTGAAGAAACGCTCTCGATCGGCGCCGACCCGGTCGAAGAATGGTTCGCGAACTCGACCTGGAGCGAAATGTACTGCCCCGGCGCCAAAGACATCGGAACGCTTGGCCCCGAGGAAGGCGCCGGCTGTCAGGAAGGGATCAACTACCAGCCCGTCTACGAGGTCAGCGCCCAGTAGCGCGACCGCGGCCGGCAGTCCGGCCCGAAGAGACGGCCGGCAGTTCGGCCCGAAGAGACGACTCTCAGCGGAGGCCTCGCCACACGGCGGGGCCTCCGTCGTTCACGGGGAGAACGGCAGCGCGAGCGTCAGCGAGCGCCACGCGGCGCGATCGCCGCTGCCGTCGTACGCGCCTTCCTCGTCGAGCAGGAAGCCCCAGCCCGACCAGATGCCGGCGCCGTCGACGCGGCTGCCGCCGGCGAGCGCTTCGCCGAGCGCGATGCTCGCGTGTTCGATGTCCTCGACGCTCGGCACGTGCCAGCGGTCGGGCGAGTACGACGGCAGCACCGGCACGATCCGGCACGACGGCGCGACGTTCGCCGAGTAGTAGGCGAGGCTTTCGCGCATCCACGCCTCGTACGCCGGCGTGCTCGTCAGTTCGCTGTCGTAGTACAGCGGGTCGACCTGCGTGACGAGCTGCGAGACGCGCCTGAGGTATTGCGGCGACCAGCGCGAGATCGTCGCCGGCGCCGGCGCCGTCACCGACAGGCGCCCTGTGAAGCCGACGCGCGCGAACATCGCGTCGAGCTGTTCGAGCAGCGTGATGAAGCCGGCGCTCGTCGGGTACGGCTCGAGGTCGAGCTGCACGCCGGAGAGCCCGAGCGCGAGCGACGATTCGACGCCGGCGACGATGTTCGCGCGCGTCGTCGCGTCGTCGAGGTCGAGGCCGCTGCGCTTCGTCTTGACCTTGCCGTTGAAGACGGCCGTCAGCGACAGCGCGGCCGCGTGCGCCGCGTCGTAGGCGCCCGCGCGCTCAGACCAGCGTTCGAGCATCTCGCGGTTGTGCTTCGGCACCTTCAGCGTGCCGAGCGCGTTGGCTTTGAACTTCGGCATCGCGAAGACGAGCTGGCCGAGGTCGTAGGAGTCGGCTTCGGCGAGGTAGCCGTCGACTTCGCCTTCGTCGTGCAGCGAGTGGATCAGCCCGTACGGCATGTACAGGAGGCCTTCGCGCTCGCTCAACGCCGCGTCTGCACGCGTCGGCGCGAGCGCGCCGAGTGCGCCGAACGAGCCGAGCGCGAGCAGCGCCGCCGCGAGCGTGCCGGCGAGCACGGTCCGCGCGCCCCGCCGCATCCAGCCGCGATCGCCCGTGTCTGCCATGACGACAATGTACCGGCGCGTTCTCGCGCGGGGCAGAGCGGCGCGGCGGCTGGACGCGCATGCGCGGCGCGGGGTACGCTGCGACGCATGCGAGCGCATCACGTGCACGTCGAGCACGACTTCGCGAAGCCGCCCGAGCGGATCTTCGCGCGCCTCGCCGAGCACGAGAACCTCGCGGAGGTGTTCGGCGCGAACGTGACGTGCCTGCGCGACGGCGACGGCGGCGAGCGCAACGGCGTCGGCTCGGTGCGCCGGCTGCGCGTCGGCCCACTGCCGCCGTTCGAGGAGACCGTCACCGAGTTCGAGCCATACGAACGGATCGTCTACCGGATCACGAAGGGCAGCCCGATGCGCGGCCACGTCGGTGTGATGGAGTTCGCGCCGACGCCGAGCGGCGGCACGCGGTTCGTCTACGACATCCGCATCGCCTCGGCGGTCCCGGGGCTCGCGCCGATCGTGCGCGCGTCGCTGACGCGCTCGATCGAGCGCGCGCTGGCGAGCGTCGAGCAGCAGGCCTGAGCGAGACCCGAGCGTACGCGTCGCGCGAGGCGTGAACGCCGTTCACGTCTTCTGTGAACTGCGATCACATCTTTTGACAAGCGCCGGGCCTGCGGTTAGCTTCTCGCGCAGGGCAAGCGCCGAAGGGGGGATCGGGCGAGGCGGCTTCGAGCCGGCTGCGCACGGACGCCGCACGACTCTTGCCCGGCTCCTCTGGAGGGGAGTCGGAGCCGGCGGCCGACCGGCCGGTGGCTGAGGGACGACGAACAGGAGAAGAGATGACTGGAAGGATTCCTGCGACGACGGCCAAGCTGGCCGCGTCGTTCGTGGCCGTGTGCGCCGCGCTGGCGCTCGTCGCCGGCGCCGCCGGAGCGGCGACGGTCGTGTACAGCAACATGCCGAAGCCGAAACCGGGCAACGTGCAGTCGCTTGCGTTCCAGGCGACGTCGGCGGCCGAGTTCGGCGGTCAGATCGAATTCGCCGGCAGCGTGACGAACCCGAAGGTGTCGGTCGACCTGAGCAGCTGGGCGTGCCAGAGCGGCGGCGCGACCGACGGCACGTGCATGAGCGCGCCGGGCTCGACGTACGAGGTTCCGATCACGCTGAACGTCTACTCGGTCGGCGCCGGCGACAGCGTCGGCTCGAAGCTCGTGACGCTGACGCAGACTTTCGCGATTCCTTATCGCCCATCTGCGGACAACGTCAACTGCGCGGGCAACGGCGGCTGGTTCAAGAAGAAGACGTGCTTCCACGGCCTGCTGAACAAGATCTCGTTCTCGAAACTCGGCACGGCGAAGGCGCCGCTGACGCTGCCGAGCAAGGTGATCGTGAGCATCGCGTTCAACACGTTCACGCACGGCTATGAACCGACGGGCATCGACGGTCCGTACGACTCGCTGAACTTCGCGTTGACCGAACCGGTCAACGAAGGCGAAGCGGTCGCTCCGTCGGTCGGCTCGAACCCGGTTGCGGCGGACACGTACTACAACTCGACGTACGGTCCGTTCTACTGCGACGGCGGCAGCGGCGGGACGGGGACGTTCCGTCTCGACGCCGGCTGCCACACCGGCGAACAGCCGCTGATCGAAGTCAAGTCGAACTAGACGAGCAGCCGACAGAGGCGATCGTCTGGAGGGAGAGGGCCCCGCATCTGCGGGGCCCTCTTTCGATGATCGTCAAAGCGCGTCGGCGTTCCCGCGCGCGGTCGTCTCGCGCGCCTATGCTCGTGCGCATGTGCGGGCGCTACACGAACACGGCCGGCGTGCAGGAACTGAACGAACGCTTCAAGGTGCCGTTCCCGGGCGAGACGGGCACGCACCGCTACAACATCGCGCCGACCGAAGAGGTGCTCGCGATCGTCGCGCCGAAGGGCGAGCCAGAGGCGCGGCTGCTGCGCTGGGGGCTCGTGCCGACATGGGCGAAGGACGTGAAGATCGGCAACCGCATGATCAACGCGAAGATCGAGACGGTCACCGAGCGCCCGGCTTATCGCAACCTGATCGGCCGCGGCTCGCGGCGCGCGCTGCAGATCGCCGACGGCTACTACGAGTGGCTCAAACCGGAGCGCAGCGGGGAGCCCCGCCAGCCGTTCCTGTTCCGCGTCGATGGCGGCGAGCCGTTCGCGTTCGCCGCGCTGTGGACGCCGGCGAAGGTCGCCGGCGAGTGGATCGAGAGCGTCACGCTGCTGACGAGGAACGCGGCGCCGAACCCGGTCGCGGCGGCGATCCACGACCGCATGCCGGTCATCCTCGCCGACTCCGATCGCCGGCGCGCGTGGCTCGACGGCGACCTCGACGCCGGGGAAGCGCTCGCGCTGTGCGAGCCGCTCGCGGGCTCGCGCCTGAGCGCGACGCCCGCCAACCCGGCGCTGAACAAGCCCGGCGCGGCCGAGGAGGGACCCGACCTCCTGCGTGCCCCGAGCTGAAGCGCATCTCAGACGTCGGGCAGGCGGTACTTGCGCGTGCGCGGGCAGCGCTCGAGCAGGCCGAGCTCGACGAGCGTCAGCGCGTAGCGGTGCGCCGTGCTCGGGCTCATGCCGAGCTCGTCGGCGAGCTCGACGATCCCGCGCTCGGCGCCGTCCGGCCCGAAGCCGGCGAGCAGCGAGAGGCCGCGCAGCAGCGAGCGCGACAGGCGCGGGTCGTCGGTGTCGCTCGGCAGGTAGCCGCGTTCGGGAGCGTCGTCAGCGGTCCCCGAGCGGCCGGTCCCGTTCGCGCGGTCGGCGCCGTTCGCGCCTCGGGCGCTCGCGCGGGTGTCGCCCGCGTGGCCTTTGCCGGCGCGCTTGCGCGTCTCGGCGAGCGAGCCGGCGACGAGCGTCGAGATGCTCGGCGCGCTGCCGCGTGAGGCGGCGCGGACGACCTCGTCGATCTGCGCCGGCGAGAGCGTGATCGAGATCGACTCGCGTGTCTGCTCGGACATGCGACGATGTTCGCATATGCAGACGATCGTCTGACAGACGTGTTTCTGAATATTGCAGACGTTCGTCTGTCGGCGCTTGCAGACGACCGTCTGCGGGCTGGAGCCGGCGCAACGCTTGTCTCGAAGAAACTCCGGGAAAGGCCATTGCGCGTGCAATCATCTTTTCGAATGGCGTCGATCTCGGTCACGCACTACAGCGACCCGGGCTGCCCGTGGGCATACTCGGCGAGCCCCGCGCTCGCGGTGCTGCGCTGGCGCTACGGCGAGCAGCTCGACTGGCGCCTGGTGACGATCGGCCTCTCGGAGGACGCCGCGCGCTACCTCGAGCTCGGCTACACGCCGGCGCGCATGGCGCTCGGCAACCTGCGGCTTCCGCCGCTTCGGCATGCCGTTCGCGTTCGCGCCGCGCGCGCGCGTCGCGGCGACCGCGCGCGCGTGCCGCGCGATCGTCGCCGCGCGCCTGCTGCAGCCCGGGCGCGAGCACGACGTGCTCCGCGCGCTGCAGCTCGCCTGGTTCACGACCACGCTCGTGCTCGACGAGGACGCCGACATCGCGACGGCGCTGGCGACGGTCGACGGGCTCGACGTCGGGCGCGATCGTCGCGGCGATCGACGAGCCGGCGACGCTCGCGGCGTACGAGGACGACAAGCGCGCAGACGCGCACCGCCGCCGGCGGCGCGACGGAGTTCCAGGGCAAGGCGCGCCAGACCGACGGGCCGGTGCGCTACTCGGCGCCGTCGCTCGTCTTCGAGGCGCGACGGGCAGCGCCTGGAGGCCGGCGGCTTTCAGCCGATCGAGGCCTACGACGTGCTGATCGCCAACCTCGACCGGACGCTCGCGCGCGAGGCGCCGGCCGAGGAGCCGGCGGAGGCGCTCGCGCGCTTCCCCGGCGGGCTGGTCACGAGCCAGGAGGTCGCGGCGATCATGGCGCACAACAACCAGGCGCCCGACCGCGCGGCGGCCGAGCGCGCGCTGGTCGAGCTGGTCGGCGCCGGCGCCGTGCGGCGCACCGCGCTCGGCGACGACGCGCTCTGGCAGCTCGCCTGAGCGACGCTTGCCGCCGGTCCCGCGCAGGCGCCGCGGCGCGGCTGTGCCTCGCCGCGCCCGGCGGGTAGCCTGCAGCGCTGATGGCGCTCACGGTGACACTGCCCGACGGCAAGCCGCTCGAGCTGCCCGACGGCGCGACCGGCGCCGACGCCGCGGCGGCGATCGGGCCGGGGCTCGCGCGCGCGGCGCTGGCGGTCGAGGTCAGCCACCCGGAGGCCGGCGAGGGGCCGCAGGCTGCGCGACCTCTCGCGCGCGCTGCCCGACGGCGCGCACGTCTCGATCATCACGACCGCAGAGCGGCGAGAGCGCGCTCGAGCTGATCCGCCACGACGCCGCGCACGTGCTCGCCGCGGCCGTGCATGGAGCTCTACGACGGCGTGAAGATCTCGATCGGCCCGCCGATCGAGGACGGCTTCTACTACGACTTCGAGTTCCCCGACGGGGTCGGCATCTCCGAGGCGGACTTCCCGGCGATCGAAGAGCGCATGCGCGCGCACGTCAAGGCGGCGCGAGCCGTTCGAGCGCGAGGACGTGCCCGTGGCCGAGGCGCGCGAGCGCTTCGCGGCCGAGCGCCAGGACTACAAGGTCGAGCTGATCGACGACCTCGTCGCGCAGGCCGAGACGGCGCACCCGCCACGCCGCTGCAGACCGTCTCGCTGTACACCAACGGCCCGTTCACCGACCTCTGCCGCGGCCCGCACGCGCCGAGCACGCAAGACGGTCGGCGCGTTCAAGCTGCAGTCGGTCGCCGGCGCCTACTGGCGCGGGGACTCGAGCGCGGACGATGCTCACGCGCATCTACGGCACCGCGTTCTTCTCCAAGGCGAGCTGGAGGAGCACCTCAGCGCATCGAGCAGGCGAAGGCGCGCGACCACCGCAAGCTCGGGCGCGAGCTCGGGCTGTTCACCTTCTCGGAGGTCTCGCCGGGCGCCGCCTTCTGGCTGCCGGCGGGCACGACCGTGTTCAACACGCTCGTCGGCGTCTCGCGCGAGATGGGCGCCGAGCGCGGCTACAGCGAGGTCAAGACGCCGCAGATCTTCGACGCCGAGCTGTGGAAGACCTCGGGTCACTGGGGCAAGTACCGCGAGAACATGTTCACGCTCGAGGTCGAGGAGCGCGACATGGGCGTCAAGCCGATGAACTGCCCCGGCCACGCGCACCTGTTCGGCAGCAGCCGCCACTCCTACCGCGACCTGCCGGTGCGCTACTCCGAGCCCGGGCTGCTGCACCGCAACGAGGCCTCGGGCGTGCTGCACGGCCTGTTGCGCGTGCGCCACTTCGCCCAGGACGACGCGCACATCTTCTGCACCGAGGAGCAGGTCGCAGGAGGAGGTGCGGGGCTGCCTGGAGATGGCGTTCGCGACCTACGCGCTGTTCGACCTCGAGGTGCGCCTCGAGCTCTCCACGCGCCCGGAGGAGCGCGATCGGCAGCGACGAGATGTGGGACCGCGCCGAGGCGCAAGCTCGCGCGCGCGCTCGACGAGCACGGCCTCGACTACGAGCTGAACCCCGGCGACGGCGCCTTCTACGGGCCGAAGATCGACATGCACATGACCGACTCGCTCGGGCGCTCCTGGCAGCTGGGCACGGTGCAGCTCGACTACTCGATGCCCGCGCGCTTCGAGCTCAGCTACACCGGCGCGGACAACCAGGAGCACACGCCGGTGATGATCCACCGCGCGCTGTTCGGCTCCTACGAGCGCTTCATCGGCATCATGCTCGAGCACTACGCCGGCGAGCTGCCGCTGTGGCTGGCGCCGGTGCAGGCGATCGTGCTGCCGGTCTCCGACCGCTTCAACGACTACGCGGCGCGAGGTGCGCGCAGCGCTGCGCGCGGCCGGCGTGCGCGTCGAGCTCGACGAGCGCGGCGAGTCGGTCGGGCGCAAGATCCGCGAGGCGGAGCTGCGCAAGATCCCGTACATGCTGATCGTCGGCGAGCGCGAGGAGCAGGACGAGCGGACGGTCTCGGTGCGCGAGCATCGCGGCGGCGACAGCGGAGCGGCACGGTCGAGGAGTTCGCAGAGCGCCTGCGGGGAGAGCTATACTCCGCGGCCTTGCAGCCCGCCAAAATCCTCCAGAGCGCGCACGCTTAGCCCCGCTTGACGCACGGTCAAGACAGCTAGTGCCGGTTCCACGCAGGTTCGACCGGCGCCCGCCCGAGCGGGACACGACCAGGATCAACGAGCGCATTCGCGTGCCCGAGGTGCGTCTGATCGACGACGAGGGCAAGCAGGTCGGCGTGCTGAAGACGCGCCGACGCGCTCGCGTTCGCGCAGGAACGCGACCTCGACCTCGTCGAGGTCGCGCCCGAGGCGCGCCCGCCGGTCTGCCGCGTGCTCGACTACTCCAAGTACAAGTACGAGCAGGCGCAGAAGCTCAAGCAGGCGCGCAAGCACCAGCAGCAGATCACCGTCCGCGAGATCAAGTTCCGCCCGAAGATCGCCGAGCACGACTACGACACCAAGAAGCACCACGTCGAGCGCTTCCTGCGCCACAAGGACAAGGTCAAGGTGACGATCATGTTCCGCGGCCGCGAGGTGACGCACCCCGAGCGCGGCACGGCGATCCTCGACCGGCTCGCCGAGGAGCTCACCGAGCTCGGCGTCGTCGAGCAGCGCCCGATGCAGGAAGGGCGCAACATGACGATGATGATGGCGCCCTCGAAAGCGGTGCTCGCGGGGCGGGCCGACACCGACGCGGCGGCCGACGAGGTCTTCACCGAAGGCGAGAGCGGCGACGTCGCCGAGCGCGTGCTCGAGTCGCCGCTCGGCGAGGAGGCGATCGCCGACGCGCAGGCCGCGGTCTCCAGCGACGGCGCAGCGCCCGTCTCCGGCGACGACGCCGCGGCGGCGGAAGACGCCGACGAGCCGGCGGCGGAGCGCCCGCAGCCGACCGCGGACGCGTCCGCGGACACGGCCGTGTCATAATCGTCCGCTGTCATGCCGAAGATGAAGACCCACTCGGGCGCGAAGAAGCGCTTCAAAGTCACCGCCAAAGGCAAGGTGCGCGGTCGGCACCCCTTCACGAGCCACATCCTCGAGAAGAAGTCGCCGAAAAAGAAGCGCGCGCTCGGGGCGCCGAAGATGATCAACGAGCACGACGAACCGCGGATCAAGCGGATGCTGGGGGTCGGTAGCAAGTGACCAGGGTCAAGCGGTCGGTCCACGCGCGCAAGAAGCGCCGCGCGACGCTCGAGCTGACGAAGGGGTTCCGCGGCGAGGCGCACTCGAACTACAAGCGCGCGAAGGAGGCGCTGATGAAGGCGGACGCGTACGCGTACCGCGATCGGCGCAACCGCAAGCGCGACTTCCGGCGGCTGTGGATCACGCGGATCAACGCCGCGGCGCGCCAGAACGGGATGAGCTACTCGCAGTTCATGCACGGCCTCGCGCTCGCCGGCGTCGAGCTCGACCGCAAGGTGCTCGCCGACATCGCCGTCCGCGACGCCGACACGTTCCGACGTTTTGCCGAGACCGCCCGCGAGGCGTCGGCTGCCTGACCCGCGCAACCGACATCGGCTCGACAGCCTCCCGGGCGTCGTTCCTCACAAGGACGGCGCTTTTTTTGTGCCACGACCAGACGACGAGCTCTCGATGACACACATAACCTCGAGCCACAACCAGAGACTGAAGGACCTCAAGCGCCTCGCGACGCGGCGCGAGCGCGCGCGCAGCGGGCGCTTCGCGGTCGAGGGCGAGGACCTCATCGCCGCCGCGCGCGCGGCCGGCCGCGACGCCGTCGAGGGCTACCGCCTGGCAGGCTCGGGGCTCGGCGAGCCGAGCTTCCACGACGTCGACGCGGCGGCGCTGAAGAGCGCCTCGACGCTCGGCTCGGGCGCGCGCGTGATCGCCGTCTACGAGCAGGCCTGGAGCGCGCCGGCCGGGCCGCTGTGCGTCTACCTGCACGGCGTCGGCGACCCGGGCAACGTCGGCACGATCCTGCGCTCGGCGCACGCGTTCGGCGCCTCGTGCGTCGCGCTCGGCCCGGGCTGCGCCGACGTGCACTCGCCGAAGGCCGTGCGCGCGAGCATGGGCGCGATCTTCGCCGTCGCGATCGCGCGCGTGAACGACATCTCCGAGCTGCCGGGCGAGCGGATCGCGCTGAGCGCCGACGCGGCCGAGCCGCTGCGCGCGGTCGCCGACGGCGCTGCAGGCGAGGGTCGCGCCGGCGCGCCGCTGACGCTGCTCGTCGGCGCCGAGCGCGACGGGCTGCCGGGCGACGTGGTCGCCGCGTGCGAGCGCAGCGCGCGGATCGCGATCGTCTCGGAGTCGCTCAACGCGGCGATGGCGGCGACGGTCGCGCTGTACGAGGTCACGCGTGCGTGCGAGCTCGGCCCGGCTCATCTAGGGTCCGCGGACGATGATCGAGCGCATCGAACAGCTGCGCAGGGAGGCCGAGGTCGAGATCGCGGCGGCGAGTGGTGGCGAGCGGCTGCAGGAGCTGCGCGTGCGCTACCTCGGACGCAAGGCCGAGCTGCCGCAGCTGCTGCGCGGTGTCGCCGAGCTGCCGGCCGAGCAGCGCGGCGCGGTGGGCAAGGCCGCCAACCAGGCGCGCCAGGCGCTCGAGTCGCTGATCGACGCGCGCGCCGAGCAGCTCGGCGGCGAGGAGCTCGAGCGGCGCCTCGCGACCGACCGCGTCGACGTGACGCTGCCCGGCGCGCCGCCGCAGCCGATCGGGCGCCTGCACCTGCTGACGAGCATGCGGCGCGAACTCGAAGACATCTTCCTCGGGCTCGGCTTCACGGTGATGGAGGGCCCGGAGGTCGAGACGGTCCACTACAACTTCGACGCGCTCAACCACAGCCCGACGCACCCGGCGCGCGCGCGGACCGATACGTTCTACGTCGCCGGGCCGCCGCTGGCCGAGGACGCGCACACGGGCGAGGGGCGCGTGCCGCCGAGCCCGCTCGCGGCCGAGGAGCTCGTGCTGCGCACGCACACCTCGCCGATGCAGGTGCGCGCGATGGAGGCGCACCCGCCGCCGCTGTACGTCGTGATCCCGGGGCGCGTCTACCGCCCGGACTCCGACGCGACGCACACACCGCAGTTCCACCAGATCGAGGGGCTCGCGGTCGACGAGGACATCACGCTCGCCGACCTGAAGGGGACGCTCTTGATGTTCGCGCGCGCGGTCTTCGGCGATACGCGCGACGTGCGCCTGCGCCCGCACTTCTTCCCGTTCACCGAGCCGAGCGTCGAGGTCGACGTGTCGTGCTTCAACTGCAACGGCGAGGGCTTCCTGCGCGACGGCTCGCGCTGCGCGGTGTGCAAGGGAGAGGGCTGGCTCGAGGTGCTCGGCGCCGGCGAGGTCGACCCGAACGTCTACGCGCACGTGCCGACGAGCGAGGCGAACGCGCCGGGCTACGATCCTGAGAAGGTGCAGGGCTTCGCGTGGGGGATGGGCGTCGAGCGGATCGCGATGCTCAAGCACGGCGTGCCCGACCTGCGCCTCTACTACGACAACGACCTGCAGGTTCCTCGACCAGTTCTGATGAAGGCGGCCGACTGACATGCGCGTTCCGCTGAGCTGGCTGCGCGAGTACTGCGATCCGGCGCTCGACGTGCGCGCGATCGAGGAGCGCCTGACGATGACCGGGACGAAGGTCGAGGCGATCCACCACCACGGCGTCCCGTCGCCGGACGGGTTCGTCGTCGGCCACGTGCTGAGCGCCGAGTCGCACCCGGACGCCGACCGGCTGAAGGTCTGCACGGTCGAGCTCGGCGAGGCGGAGCCGGCGACGATCGTCTGCGGCGCGCCGAACGTCGCCGCCGGGCAGACGGTCGCGGTCGCGAAGCCCGGCGCGACGATGCCCGACGGGACGAAGCTGAAGCGCGCGAAGCTGCGCGGCGTCGTCTCGGAGGGGATGATCCTCGCCGCGAGCGAGCTCGAGCTCGGTGCCGGCCGTGAGGGGATCATGGTGCTCGACGAGCTGACGCTCGACGCCGAGCTCGCGCCGGGCACGCCGCTGGCCGAAGTGCTGCCGCTCGCGACGGACGTGCTCGAGCTCGAGATCACGCCGAACCGCCCGGACTGCCTCGGCGTCTACGGCGTCGCGCGCGAGCTGCACGCGGCGACGGGCGCGCCGCTCGCCGATCTGCCGTGGGCGGATGATCCCGGCTCCGACGGCGCGGTCGCCGGCGCTGAGGTGCTCGTCGAGTGCCCCGAGCTGTGCCCGCGCTTCACGGCGCGCGTGTTCGAGGACGTGACGGTCGGCCCGTCGCCGCTGTGGCTGCAGGCGCGGCTGATCGCGGCCGGGCAGCGGCCGATCAACAACGTCGTCGACATCACGAACTACGCGATGCTGCTGAGCGGCCAGCCGCTGCACGCGTTCGACCTCGACCGCGTCGCCGGCGCGAGGCTGACCGTGCGCCGCGCGCGCGAGGGTGAGCTCGTCGAGACGCTCGACGGGCAGACGCGCGAGCTCGACGCCGAGATGATCGTGATCGAGGACGCCGACGGGCCGACGTCGATCGCCGGGCTGATGGGCGGCGCGCGCTCGGAGGTCGTGCCGGAGACGACGCGCGTGCTGATGGAGGTCGCGACGTGGCACGGGCCGAGCATCCACCGCGCGTCGTGGGCGCTCGGGCTGCGCAGCGAGGCGTCCTCGCGCTTCGAGAAGGGCCTGCAGCCGGAGCAGTGCACGCACGCGCAGGCGCTCGCCGCGCGGCTGATGGTCGAGTGCTGTGGCGCGCGCCTGTCGCCGGGCACGATCGACGTCTCCGAGCCCGTCCCGGCGCCGCTCGAGCTGCGCCTGCGCGAGCCGCGCGTGCAGGCGATCCTCGGCGTGCCGATCGCCCTCGCGCGACAGCGCGAGATCCTCGAAGCGCTCGACTTCGACGCGGTGCCGGTGTCAGATGGCCTGCGCGTGACCGTGCCGGCGCTGCGCCGCGACGACGTCACGCGCGAGGTCGACCTGATCGAGGAGGTCGCGCGGATCGACGGCGTCGACCGGTTGCCGGCGACGCTGCCGGCGCGCCGCGGCGCCGCCGGCCTGCTGACGCACGCCCAGCGCGTGCGGCGCGCGGCCGAGGACGCGATGGTCGGGCGCGGCCTGTACGAGGTCGTCGGCTGGAGCTTCGCCGAGCCGGCGCTGCTCGACCGGCTGCTGCTCGGCGAGGACGATCCGCTGCGGCGCGTCGTGCGCCTGGAGAACCCGATGTCGGACGCGCAGTCGATCATGCGCCCGACGCTGCTCGGCTCGCTGCTCGACGCGGCGCGGCACAACGTCGCGCGCAACGGCCCGGACGTCGCGATCTTCGAGTCGGGGACCGTCTACCGCGCGGTCGCGCCGGGCGCCGCGGACGGTTTCGCGGCCGATGAGCACCACGGGCTCGGCGCGCTGCTGCACGGCGCGCTCGCGCCGCGCTCGTGGCGCGGCGAGCAGCCGCGCGCGGACTTCTTCGCCGCGAAGGCGCTGCTCGCGGGGCTGCTCGACGCGCTGCACGTGCACTGGTCGGTGCAGGAGGCGCAGCGGCCGTTCCTGCACCCCGGGCGCAGCGCTGCCGTGATCGCGCGGGCCGCGGGCGATGGGCACGAGCGCGGCGGCGAGCCGCTGCGGATCGGCTTCGTCGGCGAGGTCCACCCGACGGTCGCGGCGGCGTGGGACCTCGATCGCACGGCGGCGTTCGCGATCGACGTCGGCAAGCTCGCGCGCGTCGCGCCCGAGGTCGTCGCGTTCCGCGCGTTCGGCGCGGTCCCGTCGCTGCGCCAGGACATCGCCGTCGTGCTGCCGCTCGCGGTCGGCGCGCGCGAGGTACTGCACGCGCTGCGCAAGGCCGGCGGCGAGATGCTCGAGGACGCGCAGGTGTTCGACGTCTACACGGGCGCGCAGGTCGGCGAGGGCAAGCGCTCGCTCGCGCTCGCGCTGACGTTCCGCGCCGAGGACCGCACGCTGACCGACGAGGACGTCGCGCCTGTGCGCGAGAAGATCGTCGCGGCGCTCGCCGAGCTCGGTGGTGAGCTGCGTGGCTGAGACGCCCTCGACGCCGTCAGAGCCGACGCGCGCGCCGCTCGGACGGGCGCCGGCGCAGGCCTTCGCGCCGGGCTCGCCGCGCGTGCTCGTCGCCGGCGCGACGGGCTTCGCCGGCGCGCTCGCGGCGCACCTGCTGTGGCGTCACCCGCGCTTCGAGCTCGTCGCGGTGACCGGCCGCTCGGAGGTCGGGCGGCGCCTGGACGACCTCTACCCGCGCTACCGCGTGCCGCTTCAGATCGTCGAGCTCGACCTCGACGCGCTTGGCGAGCTCGACGCGGCGATCGTCGCCTACCCGCACGCGGCGGCGGCGCCAACGGTCGCTGCGCTGCGCACCCCGAGGGGCACAAGCGAGCGCGGCGCGCGCGTCGTCGACCTGAGTGCCGACTTCCGCCTCTCGACGCTTGCGACATACGAGCGCTGGTACGGCGAGCACCCGCGCCCGGAGCTGCTGAGCGAAGCCGTCTACGGGCTGACCGAGCTTCACCGCGAGGCGATCGCAGGCGCGGGAATCGTCGCGAACCCGGGCTGCTACCCGACGGCGTCGCTGCTCGGGCTCGCGCCGCTCGCGCGCGCGGGGCTGATCGCGGACGTCGTGATCGACGCGAAGCAGGGCATCTCGGGCGCGGGGCGGACGTTCGACGAGACGACGCACCAGTCGATGGCGGGCGAGAACATCCTGCCGTACAAGGTCGCCGAACACCGCCATACGCCGGAGATCGAGGAGCAGCTTGCGCCGCTGCGCGCGGCGGCCGGCGCGAGCGACGAGCTCGCGGTGCTGTTCCAGGCGCACCTCGTGCCGCTCGACCAGGGCGAGCTCGCCGACTGCTACGTGACGACGACGCGCCGCGTGAGCGATGGCGAGCTCGCGGAGCTGTTCGCTGCGGCGTACGCCGAGGAGCCGTTCGTCGAGGTCGTCGGCGCGCCGCCGGGCACGCGCGACGTGCAGGAGACGAACTACTGCCGCGTGTTCGCGAAGGCCGACCGGCACAGCGGCAAGGTGATTGTGCTCTCGGCGATCGACAACCTCTGGAAGGGGACTTCATCGCAGGCCGTGCAGAATCTGAATGTCATGTTCTCGCTTCCCGAGACGGAAGGACTGACATGAGCGCGACCCCGCCGACCGGCGGCGCCGTCGAGGGCCCGCCGCAGCCGTTCTTCCACTCGCGCTGGGTGCCGGCGCCGGAGCACGTGCGCGACCTCGGCGCGGGCGCGGGGCTGCCGGGCGGCTTTCGCGCGGCGGGCGTCGTCTGCGGGATCAAGCCGAGCGGCAACCGCGACCTCGGCCTGCTGCTGTGCGACGCCGAGCAGCCGGTCAGCGCGGCGCGCTTCACGGCGAGCGGCGCGCTCGCGGCGCCGGTGCTCGTCACGCAGGAGCGCTGCCGCCTGCAGGCGCTGCGCGCGGTGCTCGCGAACTCGGGCTGCGCGAACGCGGCGACGGGCGGGCGCGGTCTCGACGACGCGGCGAAGACGCAGGGCGCGGCGGCGATGGCGCTCGCCGTCGACCCGGCGGCGGTCGCGCTCGCGTCGACCGGTGCGATCAGCCACTACCTGCCGGTCGACCGGATGCTCCAGGGGATCCTCGCCGCGCGCCCGCAGCTCGACGCGGCCGGCGACGCGAGCTTCCAGGCGGCGATCCAGACGACGGACTCCTCGGAGAAGCGCGCGAACCTGGCGGTCGAGTTGCCGTCGGGCACGGTGCGGCTGAGCGCGCAGTGCAAGGGCGCGGGGATGATCTCGCCGAACTTCGCGACGATGCTCTGCTTCGTGGAGACCGACGCGGCGCTCGAGCCGGAGACGGCCGACCTGCTGCTCGGCGTCTGCGTCAAGCGCTCGTTCGACCGCATCTCGGTCGACGGGCAGCTCTCGACGAACGACACGGCGATCCTGCTCTGCTCGGGCGCGAGCGGCGTGCGCGTGCAGCCGGCGAGCGAGGACGAGGTGCGCCTCGGCGAGGCGCTCGACGCGCTGCTGCGCCAGCTCGCGATCATGATCGTCGCCGACGGCGAGGGCGCCGAGCGGATCGCGCGCGTCGTCGTGCGCGGCGGTCATCAGCCGAGCGTCGAGGCGGCGGCGCGCGGCGTCGCCAATTCCCCCCTCGTCAAGGCCGCGCTGAACGGCGGCGACCCGAACTGGGGGCGGATCGTGCAGGCGGTCGGCGGCGCGCTGACCGGCACCGCGCCGCTCGCCGTCGACGTCTCGATCGAGGGCATCGACGTCTGCAGGAACGGCGCGGCGATCGCCTACGACGCGAACGAGCTCGACACCGCGGTCCGCGGCGAGGAGATCGAGTACGAAGTTGGACTTCCCGGTGGCGGAGCCGAGACGGAGGTCTTCTTCTCCGATCTCTCTCATCAGTACGTATCGATCAACGCCGACTACACGACATGACGGGAGGCTCGAAGTGCGGGACGTAGGCACGCTGCTCGAGGCGCTCCCCTACATCAGGGAGTTCCACGGCAAGACGGTCGTGATCAAGTACGGCGGCGCCGCGATGGAGGACCCGGCGCTGCGCGAGGAGTTCGCGCGCGACGTCGTGCTGCTCAAGTACGTCGGCCTGAACCCGATCGTCGTCCACGGCGGCGGCCCGGAGATCAGCGCCTACATGGAGCGGCTCGGCATTCCGATCGAGTTCGTCGGCGGCCTGCGCGTGTCGAACGAGGAGACGGTCGAGGTCGCGAAGATGGTGCTGATGGGGAAGATCAACAAGGAGATCGTGCTGCGCCTGAACCGCCACGGCCAGCCGGCGGTCGGCCTCTGCGGCGACGACGGCTCGCTGTTCCGCGTCACCCGCCGCACGGCGCCCGGCGGCGAGGACATCGGCTTCGTCGGGCGGATCGAGCGCGTCAACGTCGGCGTGATCGAGCACGTTGCGAGCGACTACATCCCGGTGATCGCCTCCGTCGGCGCCGACCGCGACGGGCTCTCCTACAACGTCAACGCCGACGAGGCCGCCGGCGCCGTCGCAGCGGCGCTCGGCGCGTACAAGGTCGTCTTCCTGACCGACGTCCCCGGCTGGCTTGCCGACCCCGAGGACCGCGACAGCCGGATCGCGCGCGCGAGCACCGAGCGCGTCCGCGCCGAGCTGCCGCAGCTCGCCGGCGGGATGCGCCCGAAGTTGGCAGCCTGTTTGGATGCGATCGACGCCGGCGTCTCGGCCGCGCACATCCTCGACGGGCGCGTTGCCCATTCGCTCCTGCTCGAGTTGTTCACCGACGAAGGGATCGGCACGATGATCGAGGCCACGCCATGACCCTCTCCGACCTGCAGGAGCTCGAGCGCGCGAGCGTCGTCGCGTCATACGCGCGCTTCCCGGTCGAGTTCGTCCGCGGCGAGGGGACGCGGCTGTGGGACAGCGACGGCGAGGAGTACCTCGACTTCCTCTGCGGCATCTCGGTGACGAGCCTTGGGCATTGCCACCCGCGGGTCGTCGAGGCCGTGCGTGATCAGGTTGGTCGGCTGATGCATGTCAGCAATCTGTTTTACACCGAGCCTGGGATGCAACTCGCGAGCCGCCTGTCGCAGTCGAGCCTCGGCGGCAAGGTGTTCTTCTGCAACTCCGGCGCCGAGGCGAACGAGGCGGCGATCAAGCTCGTGCGCAAGGCGCGCCCGGGCGGCGACGTCGTCGTCGTGCAGGGCGCCTTCCACGGGCGCACGTACGGCTCGCTCTCGGCGACGCCACAGGAGTCCAAGCAGGCACCGTTCGCGCCGCTCGTCCCGGGCTTTCGCGCCGTCGAGCCGACGCCCGAGGCGATCGCGGCGGCGGTCGACGAGCGCACGGCGGCCGTCCTGATGGAGCCGATCCAGGGCGAGAGCGGCGTCAACGTGCTCTCCGCGGGGACGCTGCTCGCGGCGCGCGCCGCCTGCGACGCCTACGGCGCGGCGCTCGTCTTCGACGAAGTCCAGTGCGGCATGGGCCGCACGGGCACGCTGTGGGCCTACGAGCAGACCGGCGTCGTCCCCGACGCGATGACGAGCGCGAAGGCACTCGGCGGCGGCCTGCCGATCGGCGCGCTCGTCACCGGCGAGCGGCTCGCCGACGTGCTCGCGCCGGGCGACCACGGCTCGACGTTCGCCGGCGGCCCGGTCGTCGCCGCGGCGGCGCTCGCGGCGCTCGAGCTGACCGACGACGAGCAGCTGCTCGCCGGCGTGCGCGAGCGCGGCCTGCAGCTCGCCGCCGGGCTCGAGCGCCTGCCGCACGTGACCTCCGTGCGCGGCCGTGGCCTGATGCTCGCGTGCGAGCTCGACGTGCCGGCGCCCGAGGTGACGCTCGCGGCGCTGCTCGAGCAGCGCCTCGTCACGAACGCGACCGGGCCGAGCACGCTGCGCCTGCTGCCGCCGCTTAACGTCTCCGAGGCCGACGTCGCAGAGGCGCTCGCGCGCCTGTCGGCGGCGCTCGAGGGCTGAGCGCGTGCGCCGCGAGCTCGCCGGCGGCTTCGAGCTCGACGACGACCGCGCGCGGATCGACGTCGACGCCGTGCACACGTTCATCAGCACCGAGTCCTACTGGGGCCTCGGGCGCCCGCGTGAGACGATCGAGCGGACGATCGCCGGCTCGACGCGCGTCGTCGGGCTCTACCGCGACGACGGCTCGCCGAGCGGCGAGCAGGTCGGCTTCGCGCGCGCGATCTCCGACGGCGTCAGCCTCGCGTACCTCGCCGACGTCTACGTGCTCGCGCCCTACCGCGGCCGCGGGCTCGGCCTCGAGCTCGTCCGCGAGCTCGTCGAGCGCTCGTTCGGCGAGGTCCGCTGGATGCTGCACACGGCCGACGCGCACGGGCTCTATGAGAAGCTCGGCTTCAGCGACGGCAAGCCGCCCTACCCGCTGATGGAACGACCGGCGAGCCGCGTCGCGCCGGGCGCCTACCGTCGTCAGTAGCCTTCCGGCCCGACAGCCGCCGATGAGCTCCCTGCCGAACACCCCTCCGACCGCCTCCTACGAGGCCGACCCCGCCTCCGTGCGGCGCGTGCTGCTGCTCTACTCCGGCGGCCTCGACACGAGCGTCATGCTCAAGTGGATCCAGGACTCCTACGACGCCGAGGTCGTCTGCCTGACCGTCAACCTCGGCCAGCCCGGCGAGGACTACGAGGTGATCGAGGGCAAGGCGCTGCGCCTCGGCGCGCGCGAATGCCACGTCGTCGACGCGCGCAAGGAGTTCGCGCGCGACTACGTCGCGCCGGCGATTCGCGCGAACGCGCTCTACGGTGGCGGCTACCCGCTGTTCACGGCGCTCGGCCGCCCGCTGATCGCGAAGCTCGCCGTCGACTACGCGCGCTCCTCCGGCTGCGACACGATCGCGCACGGCTGCACCGGCAAGGGCAACGACCAGGTGCGCATCGAGGCGACGATCGCGACGCTCGCGCCCGAGCTGAAGGTGATCGCGCCGGTGCGCTCGTGGCAGATGGGCCGCGAGGAGGAGATCGCCTACGCGCGCGAGCACGGCATCCCGGTCAAGGGCGGGACCGAGGCGGCGCCGTACTCGATCGACGACAACCTCTGGGGGCGCTCCTCGGAGGGGCGCTGGATCGAGGACCTCTCCCGCGCGCCCGAGGACGACGTCTTCCAGCTCGTCACGCGTCCCGAGCTCGCGCCCGACGAGCCCGAGACCGTCGAGCTCGAGTTCGAGCGCGGCGTGCCGGTCGGGCTGAACGGCGAGCGCATGCAGCTCGTCGCGCTGCTCGAAGCCGTCGCCGAGATCGGCGCGCGCCACGGCGTCGGCATCGTCGACCACATCGAGGACCGCATCGTCGGGCTGAAGGTGCGCGACATCTACGAGGTCCCGGCCGCCGCGATCGTGCTGCCGGCGCACCACGAGCTCGAGCGGCTCGTCTGCACGATCCACCAGAACGAGTTCAAGCCGCAGCTCGACCGGCAGTGGGCCTACCTCGTCTACGCCGGCCTCTGGTGGGAGCCGCTGCGCGGCGACCTCGACGGCTACATGGACCGCGTCAACGAGCGCGTCACCGGCACGATCGGCATCAAGCTCTACAAGGGCCACGCGCGCGTCGTCACGCGCTCCTCGCCGAACGCCGTCTACGACGCCTCGCTCGCGTCGTTCTCCGAGTCGGGGGGATTGTTCTCGCAGACCGCCTCGCCGGGGTTCATCGAGCTGTGGTCGTTGCAGTCGCGGATGGCTTGGCGGCTGCGCAACGAGGAGCGGGCGGGAGACGAGTAGTCGGGGGCCGCGGGAACTGGATTGCATCATGCATCTGATGTATAATCTGCATCATGAAGGAGCGTAGAACGACCGTCGTTGCTCGCGACCAGGACTTGGCGCTGCTCGCCCATGAGGCTCGCGAGCGTGGGCTGTCCCTCGGCAGGATGCTCGGAGCTGTCGTGGCTGAGCGGGCGGATGAGCTCAGGCAGAGCCGACGTCCGCGCTTGGCGACTTTCCGCGCCGACACGAGCATCGCCGTCGCCGCCGAGCAAGAGCAACCGGCAGCGCGCGATTTCCGCACTGCGTGACGCTGATACTCGACACGGGGCCGATCGTCGCGGCCCTCAACGAACAGGATCCCGATCACGAACGTTGCGCGGCGCTGCTCGGAGGAGCGCAAGACCTGCTGGTGCCGGGCCCGGTGCTCGTCGAGGTCGACTACTGGCTCATCAAGCTCGCTGGAACCAAAGTATGGAGTGACTTCGTCGCCGACATCGACCGAGGCGCATACCGCGTGGCACATCCGACGGACGCCGATCTGACGCGCGCCGCCGAGCTGGAGAGCGCCTACGAGGATCTCGATCTGGGACTGGTCGACGCATGCACGATCGCTCTCTGCGAGCGCATGGGCGAAACCACCGTCGCCACGCTCGACCACCGACACTTCTCGGTCGTTCGCCCCAGGCACTGCACGCACCTCACGCTCGTCCCCGACTGACAGACTGGTGCGGTCAAGCCGCCTGACCTTGCGTCTGAGCTCTGTCAGTTCATCTCGCCCGGCGCTCGCGAACTCGTCGTCGGGCTCTCCGACATCCAACGGTCACGCTAGATCTTGGGATTAGGACTCTCTAGGCCTCGGTGGCTAGACACATTCCCGCTAATCGCTTGACTGCCCCTGCGCGAATGGCAAGATCGACAGTGGCGCCGAACGGGCGCCACGCCGCGCACGGCTCGCCGCGAAAGCAATGTGGGGGGCCAGCCGTCCCGGCTCGACCAACTCACGGGACAGCAAAAGGAGCAATCTAATGCGCATTCTGAAGATCGCTAGTGCCCTGGTCACGATGCTGGCATTTACAGCTATCGCGACAGCGACGGCTTCGGCGGCGGAAACCTTATGGGAATGGTTACCTGGAGAAACGGGCACTGAATTCACGGGCGAAAGCGGAAAAGCCAAGTTGCAGGTTAAAGGCGGCGCCAGCATTACCTGCACGCAATCCAGGATCTTAAATAAAGAAGGCTCGATCACGGGCGAACGGACCTTAGCGTTAGCCTGGATCCACTTCACCGGCTGCAAGACGCTCGGTACGCCCGTCAACTCATTAGGAGACGAATCCGAAATTATCTTAGTCCAGGTCCACATCCACAACTGTCTAATCGAACCAGGTGGAGAAGACGGTCATCTAGGATGGTTACTCAAAGTCTCACCGCTTCACCTTGAAGTGCCTAGCGTGAGCTTATTATTGTCGGTTCAAGGCTCACTGGTTGTGCTGATGACGACGGCCGGGAGAATGGCCAAAACGTTTGCGCCGGTTGTCGAACAGACTGCCGGCCAGCAGAAGGTCGGGAAATGCGAAGGCGGGAAACCCGAATACAAACTCGAAACGTCTACTGACGGCGGCGAATTCGCCCAGTCCGGCCTGGAAGTCAAGGAAGGCACGATCACGTTTGCGGCAGAACAGGACGTAATGGCATAATCCCCGCTAGGATCTCGGAGTAAGGTCGAGCGCCGGAGAGTCCATAGGGCGTCTCCGGCGCTTCTACGAGAACCGTGGCGTACGCGAAGAGCTCCGGAGTGGTCATGGGGCGGCGACAGTCCGGTCGGCTTCGACCCTGACGTCGGGAACGTTTGCGAACCGCCGGTCCTCTCAGAAGCTGTCTCAATACCTCCCGTAGGAGGGTTTGAGGCCGGCCGAGCGAACTCTGCCGGGTGACATAACCCAGCCGAGGAGGTGTCCTTATGGCGAGGTCGACCTGGCAGGTGCGCGACGAGCTGTGGCAGGCGGTTTCGCCGTTGCTCCCGGAACATCCCTCCGATCGCCGAGGCGGCCGTCCGCGTGTCGATGACCGTGTGTGCTTCAACGCGATCGTCTTCGTTCTGTTCACGGGCATCGCCTGGCGGCATCTGCCGGCGGAGATGGGCTGCTCGCCGGCGACTGCGCACCGGCGCCTGTCCGAGTGGCAGTCCGCCGGGGTGTGGGAGCGACTGCATCGCGAGCTGTTGCGAGGCTTGAACGCGGCCGGGCGGATCGACTGGTCAACCTCAGTCGTCGACGGCAGCCATATCCGTGCGCTTTTGGGGGGCTCCACACCGGGCCTTCGCCGGTTGACCGTGCTCGCACCGGTTCCAAGCACCATCTGATCACCGACTCCAGCGTGATACCGCTCGCGATCACCCTGACCGGCGGCAACCGCAACGACGTCACGCAGCTGTTGCCGTTGATCGACGGGATCGGCCCCATCGGCGGCAAGGCGGGTCGGCCTCGCATGCGCGCCAAGCGTCTGCTCGCCGATCGCGGCTATGACCACGACAAGTATCGCCGCGAGCTGCGCAAGCGCGGCGTGAAGCCGGTGATCGCAAGGCGCGGCTCCGAGCACGGCTCGGGTCTCGGCAAGGACCGCTGGGTCGTGGAGCGCACCTTCGCCTGGCTGCACAACCTGCGCCGGTTGCGGATCCGCTACGAGCGTTCGGCCGAGCTGCACTTGGCGTTCATGCTGCTCGGCTGCGCAGTTGTCTGCCAGCGCAAGCTGAGCAGTCCCTGATCAGTCCTCGCCCTCATCATCGAAGCTGCGACGCCCGTACTGATCGGGGATCGACCCCCAGCCCCAGATCACCACCGGCTGCTCGGGCACGATGCCGTACTCCTCGAGCGGGTCGGCCTTCTGCGAGCTCCACAGTGCAGCGGTGCTGCCAGTTATCGCCGAGATCGAAGACGTACTCGAAGACCTCGCCTGCCTTGATCTCTTTGGCGACCTTCAGCTTGGCGTGATCCAGCCACACCAGATCAGGGGCAAAGGAGTCGTCGGGATAGCCGATCTGCCGGCCATCGCTCAGCTCGAAGGTGTGCAGGTGTGAGAGGTCCCACCGCGCGAACGCCGCGTCGATCGCCTCGGCGAACTGCTCAAAGGTGTGCGACGGGCCGACCATGAAGACCCGGCCGGGCGAGGGTTCGCACACCACCCCACGCCCGCCAAGCAGGTCCACCTTGATCTGCAGCCACGTTCGCGCCACCGCCCGCACAGGCTACGGGGGTTCTGAGACAGGTTCTTAGACGCGATCTACCGTATTGTCGGCTGCGACGGGACTAGTCGTCACACAGCTCATGATTGTGATGCGTCTACCGTGTCGACGAGGGGTAGTATGGCTGGGCGTGAACGGCAACGGCTACAAGCTGCTCGGCTTCGCCGTCTGGCGCGGGGCGAAATGGTATGTACGCAAACGGCTGCCGTTGGCGCGCACGGTCGCGCTCGTCCTCGCCGGTGGCGTCTCGGTGGCGGCGGCCGCCGGCGTGATCGTCAAGCGCGCGGCCGGCTGAGGCAGAGCCGGGCGATCGCTCGAACGCGGCGCCCTCGTAAGCGGCTCCGCGCACGCCGCCGACGCTCACGCGACGTCCGGCCGCGAGCGTAGTTTCCAGCCGCGATGATCGCCGAGGGAAACGAGACGCCGGGCGGCGACGCCGGCGGAGGCGAAGGCCGCGGACGCCGCGGCGAGGGCGACTTCCTGGCCGAACGCCGCGCGCGCCGCGCGGTCGAATCGGGTGAGCACGCGCTGACGCTGCGCGCGGAGGCGGCCGAGGCGACCGTGCGCACGCTCGAGACGCACGTCGCGAGCCTGCAGCGCAGGCTGCAGGACGCCGAGGATGAGGGGCGGCGCATCGCCGAGCTGCTCGACGCGGCGCACGCCGCGCGCGCCGCCGAACGCTCCGAGGCCGGAGCGCCACGCGCGGGTGCGCCGGACACCGCGCCGGCGCTCGAGCGCGAGCTGCAACGCGCGGCGCAGCGCGAGTACGCCGAGCAGCGCCTGCGGATCGAGGCCGAAGAGCGCTCGGCCGAGCACGAGCGCGAGGCGCGCGCCGAGCTCGACGCGCTGAGGCGGCGCGTCGCGGCCGGCGAGCGCGACGTCGAGGCGCTCGCCGCACGCCTGGAGACGGCCGAGCGCGAGCTCGCCGAGGCCGAGCAGGCGGCGGCTTCCGAGCGCGCGTCGGTCGCGCGCGCCGAGCGTGCCCTGCGCGCTCGCGTCGGCGAGCTCGAGCATCGCGCCGAAGAGCTCGAAGGACTGCTCGACGAGGAGCGCGCCGCGCGCGGGCGCGCAGAACGCGCGCTCGAGCAGCTGCACAGCGCGCAGCGCACGGCGCAGGCGATGCTCGGCGGGCTCGCCGAGACCGTCGCGCGGCTCAGGGACGTCGCCGTGCGAGCGATCGACGAACCGCCGCAGTTGCAACCGTGGCAGCCGCGCCAGCCGGAGTCGCATCCACAGCCGCCGTCCCCGCAGTCGCCGTTCGCACAGCCGCCGCGCGAGCGCCCGAGCGAGGCGCAGAGCGGCGAGATGGCCGAGGCGCTCGCGGCTGCCGTCGAGCGGCTGCGTGCGCGTGTCGAGGAGCAGGCGCCGGCGGCCGTCGCGGCCGCGACGCGGCCGCGTAACGAGCTGTCGGCGCACAAGCACGCGATGTCCTTGATCGGACGCGCGCGTCTGCGCCTGCGCCTCCGTCGCGAACGACGCAAACAGCGAAGCTGACGCCGCCCGGCCCGCCCGACTCCGCCGCCGCGACGCATAACATCGAGGAACGTTGAGCGAGTCGACCTGCGCCCATCTCCACGTCCACTCCGAGTACTCGCTGCTCGACGGCGCGTGCAAGATCGACGCGCTCGCCAGGCGCGCGGCGGAGTTCGGCCAGCCGGCGCTCGGGCTGACCGACCACGGCGTGATGAACGGCGCCGTCGAGCTCTACCAGGCGTGCCAGAAGCACGACGTCAAGCCGATCCTCGGCTGTGAGATCTACCTCGTCGACGACCACACCGCACGCGGCCCGGGGCGTACCGAGCGCAACCACCTGACGCTGCTCGCCGAGAACGACACGGGCTACCGCAACCTCGTCAAGCTCTCCTCGGCGGGCTTCCTCGACGGTCTGCAGCGCGGTAAGCCGTCGGTCGACATGGGCCTGATCGAGCGCTACTCGGAGGGCGTGATCGCGCTGACCGGCTGCCTCGCCTCGCGCTTCTGCCAGCGGCTGCTCGACGATCGCGAGGACGACGCGCGTGCGCACGCCGACGACCTGCGCAACGTGTTCGGCGCCGAGAACGTCTACTTCGAGGTCCAGAAGAACGGCCTCGCGCCGCAGGACAAGTGCAACGAGGGGATCGTCAGGATCGCCCGCGAGCTCGGTGCGAGCCTCGTCGGGACGGGCGACGTCCACTACCTGCGCCGCGAGGACTACGACCACCACACGGCGCTGCTCTGCGTGCAGACGAAGAGCACGATCGCGCAGCCGAAGATGACGTTCGAAACGAACGAGTTCTACCTGCGCGACAGCGGCGAGATGATCGCCGCCTTCGCTGAGTGGCCGGAGGCGATCGCGAGCACGCTCGAGATCGCCGAGCGCTGCAACGTCGAGCTCGAGCTCGGCAAGCAGCTGATCCCGAGCTTCCAGACGCCCGACGGCGCCGACGAGCGCTCCTACCTGCGCGCGCGCGTCGAAGAGGGCCTGCGCCTGCGCTACGGCGACCCGACGCCGGCGGAGGCGATCGAGCGGATGAACATGGAGCTCGAGGTGATCGACGGGATGGGCTTCAACGCCTACTTCCTGATCGTCTGGGACTTCGTCAAGTACGCGAAGGAGAACGGCATCGCCGTCGGCCCCGGCCGCGGCTCGGCGGCGGGCTCGATCGTCGCCTACTGCCTGGCGATCACCGACGTCGACCCGCTGAAGTACGACCTGCTGTTCGAGCGCTTCCTGAATCCCGAGCGCGTGTCGATGCCGGACATCGACATCGACTTCTCCGTGCGCGGGCGCGAGCGCGTGATGCGCTACGTGACCGAGAAGTACGGGCGCGAGTCGGTCGCGCAGATCGTCACGTTCGGCAAGATGTTCCCGCGCGCGGCGACGCGCGACGCGGCGCGCGTGCTCGGCTTCGACTACGGCATGGGCGACCGCCTGGCGAAGCTGATCCCGGACCCGATCATGGGCCGCTCGCCGTCGTTCGAGGAATGCCTGAAGCCCGGCGAAGCGCTGCGCAAGGCCGTCGACGAGGACCCGCAGGCGAAGCAGATCGTCGACGTCGCGCAGGGCCTCGAGGGGATCGTGCGCAACTCATCGATCCACGCCGCCGCGGTCGTGATCGCCGACCGCCCGCTGACCGACATCGTCCCGCTGCAGCTCGCCGACGCGGGGATGGACGAGAACGGCGAGAAGGTCTTCCGCACGGTCACGCAGTTCTCGATGAAGCCGATCGAGACGATCGGCCTGCTCAAGATGGACTTCCTCGGGCTGCGCAACCTCGACGTGATCGAGGACGCGCTCGACATCATCGAGCGCTCGAGCGGCGAGCGTCCGGACATGACGACGCTGCCGCTCGACGACGCGCGCACGTACGAGATGCTCGCGCGCGGCGACTCGATCGGCGTGTTCCAGTTCGAGTCCGAGGGGATGCGCGAGGCGCTGAAGAAGGTCAGGCCCGACGAATTCAACGACCTCGTCGCGCTCGGCGCGCTGTACCGGCCGGGGGCGATGGACCAGATCCCGGTGTACGCGAACGGCAAGCACAGGCCGCAGTCGATCGACTACCGCGACGAGCGCCTGCGGCCGATCCTCGAATCGACGAAGGGCGTGATCCTCTACCAGGAGCAGGCGATGCAGGTCTCCAAGGAGCTCGCCGGCTTCTCGGGCGCGAAGGCCGACGACCTGCGCAAGGCGATCGGCAAGAAGAACCGCGCCGCGATGGCGGCGCTGAAGCCCGAGTTCGTCGAGGGCTGCCGCGCCTCGGGCACCGCGCAGGCAGTGATCGACTTCCTCTGGCAGACGAACGAAAAGTCGGCCGACTACTCGTTCAACAAGAGCCACGCGGCCTGCTACGCGCTGATCTCCTACCGCACGGCCTGGCTGAAGGCGAACTACCCGGCCGAGTACATGGCCGCGCTGATCTCCTCGGTGATGTCGACGAAGGACAAGGTCCCGTTCTTCGTCGCGCGCTGCGAGGAGATGGGGATCGAGATCCAGCCACCCGACGTCAACCTCTCAGACCACAAGTTCACGGTCGAGCCGGCCGCCGCGCAGGGCGGCGTCGGCAACATCCGCTTCGGCCTCGACGCGGTCAAGGGCGTCGGCTTCCAGGCGGTCGAGGCGATCAAGCGCGCGCGCGAGGACGGCGGCGCGTTCGCCTCGCTGTGGGACTTCTGCGAGCGCGTCGACAACCGCGCGGTCAACAAGAAGGCGATCGAGGCGTTGATCAAGTGCGGCGCGCTCGGCTCGACCGGCGCGAGCCGCAAGGGGATGATGACCGTGCTCGAGCAGGCGCAGGCCGCCGGCCAGCAGAGTCAGCAGGACGCGCAGATCGGGCAGGGGTCGATCTTCGATCTCGACGAATCTCCGTCGTCATCCGACGCCGCGGCGCCGGGCGCCGGCCTGATGAGGCCCGTGCACCCGCCGATCTCCGGCGAGGAGTACGAGCAGGCCGAGCTGCTCGCAGTCGAGAAGGAGGCGATCGGACTGTTCATCTCCGCGCACCCGCTCAAGCCGCTGCGCGAGGCGCTGCGCGCGCGCGTCGACTGCCCGCTGACGGCGCTCGCCGACAAGCGCGACAAGGACTGGGTGACGGTCGGCGGGATCATCGTCGAGGCGAAGAAGATCCGCACGCGCAACGGCGATCACATGATGTTCGCGACGCTCGACGACCTCGCCGGCAGCGTCGAGATGCTCGTCTTCGGCAAGGCGCTCGCCGAGCACGAGGCGGCGCTCGCCGTCGACGAGGTCGTGCTCGTGCGCGGGCGCGTCGACCACAAGGAAGCCGGCAAGACGTGCCTGATCGTGCAGAGCGTCGAGCCGTTCGCGCCGAGCGAGGAGGAGCTCGAGCACGCGCGCGCGAAGAGCGAGGCGACGACGGCGCTCGCGCAGCCGCTGCGCCTCCAGGTGCACGTGAGCGCGCTCTGCGCCGGCCTGATCGAGGACCTCAAGCACGCGATCGAGAGCTTCCCGGGGCCGGCCGAGGTGCTGCTCGACGTCGCGACCGGCGCTGGCACGCGCCGGCTGCGCCTCGGCGAGGCATACCGCGTGCAGCACACGCCGACGCTGCGCGCCGAGCTCGAGAACGTGCTGGCGCCGGCCGCGGCGGCTCCGTTGCCGGCAGCGGCGACGGCCTAGCTGCCGGCCTCAAGCCCAAGCTCCCGCGAACCGGCGACTTCAATCATGCGTTGCGTGATCGGAGACACCGCGGCTCGCTTTCACCGTGTCACTGCGCTCGTGCTGGCCCGCTCTACTTCAGCTCGCGCCCTCTTGCGCGACAGTTGCACTGCTGGCGATCACGCCTACCGACGGCGTGTTGCAACCCATACGAAGGAGGATCAGCATGCGACCGTTACGCACATCCATCACTATTTGCATTTGCTTGGGCCTGCTTGCCTTGGCGCTCGTTGGCGTCCCGGCGGCAGCCGCTGAAGAACCCAGCTGGCTGTGTATCCCCGCAAAACCCGGTGCCGCGGTTACCTCCGGGGGCGCCAAAGGCGAATGCGAAGGCACCGCCACGGCTGTCGAAGTCCCCCCGCCCGTCGAGATGAAAACGCTCGTCGAGATCCTGCCCCACGTGAGCTACAGCGCCGAAAGCGTCGGCAAAAAGCCGACCGTCCAGTTCTCCGGCGTCAATTTGCAGATTGTCAACGGGACCGGGACGATGAAAACCTCTAACGGTGAGGGCAACCTGGTGATCGGGTATGACCTCGGTGGAGAACAGACTGGCTCACACAATCTCGTTCTTGGGAGCGCGCAGGAATTTGCTGGTATTGCCGATATCGTCGCTGGCAAGGAAAACAAGGCACTTGCCAATTGGTCGGCCATCCTTGGTGGCTCCAATAATACGATCTCGGGAACCGCAACAGCAGCGGTCGTTGCCGGTGGCGAAGACAACACTGCGACTGGTGGATTCGCGTGGGTTGGCGGCGGTTACAAAAACCTGGCCGAAGGCAAATACAGCTCCGTCTTCGGTGGCAAAGAACTGATTGCTAAAGAAAACTACGAAGCGATCCCATAGGCCCGGCCTTTGTGGGTGCCCTGGTGGCCGACTGTTCACGACTGGTCCGGTCGCCGGGGTGCTCGTTGCTTGCGTCACTGCTCCTACCGAGGTGCGCTGCCGCGGGTCAGCGAGCTTCCAGTCCCTGCTCGCGCAGCTGGTTGGCCAGCAGCACTTCCGTGCGCGACGGCCCGCTGCGGTTCTCGCCGGGCGTCTCGAGGATGCACGGGAGCTTCTGCAACGAGGGCGCAGAGAGAAACGCGGCGCATCCCTTGCGACCGAGTTCGCCCTTGCCGATGTTCGCGTGGCGATCGCGGTTCGAGCCGAGCGGCGTCTGCGAGTCGTTGAGGTGCAGCGAGCGCACGACGCCGCGCCCGAGCGTGCGCGTGCACTCGCGCAGCACCGCGCCGAGCTTCTCGGGCGTGCGGATGTCATAGCCCGAGGCGAGCAGGTGGCAGGAGTCCAGGCAGACGCCGAGGCGCCTGCCGCCGCCGGCCGCGTCGAGCAGGGCGGCGAGCTCCTCGAAGGAGCGCCCGAGCGTGCCGCCGGCGCCGGCCGTGTTCTCGAGGTGCAGCTCGCATCCCTCGCTGTCGCCGAGCGCGGCGGCGATCGTCTCGCCAGCGCGCGCGACGGCCTCGCCGACGTGGCCGGTCTTCGCCGAGCCCGGGTGCAGCACGACGGCGCTCGCGCCGATCGCGTGCCCGACGCGCAGCGAGTGCGTCAGCGACGTCAGCGATTTCGCGCGGATCTCCTTCTCGTCGGAGGCGCAGTTGAGCAGGTAGACGGCGTGGATCAGGACGGCGTCGATCGGGCTGTCGGCCATCGCCTCGCGAAACGCCGAGACGTCCTCCTCGCGGTAGCTCGTCGGCTTCCACTGGCGCGGCGACTGGTTGAAGATCTGGATCGCGCGGCAGCCGCGCTCGACGCCGCGCTCGATCGCCTTCGGCAGGCCGCCGGTGGGCGAGACGTGTGCGCCGATTAGCATGCGAGCGGATTATGAGGGTTCGCTTCGCACCATCGCCGACCGGCGCGCTGCACATCGGTGGCGCGCGCACGGCGCTGTTCAACTGCCTGCTCGCGCGCCACTTCGGCGGGCAGATGGTGCTGCGCATCGAGGACACCGACCGCGAGCGCTCGACGCCGGAGAACGTCGAGCAGATCCTCGACTCGCTGCGCTGGCTCGAGCTCGACTGGGACGAGGGGCCGATCATGCAGACCGATCGCGGCGCGCGCCACGGCGAAGCGCTGCGGGCGCTGCTCGACGCCGACCTCGCGTACCGCTCGAACGCGACGGCCGACGACGTCAGGGCGTTCAAGGAGCTCTACGGCGCCGACCGCGGCTTTCGCGGCGAGCCCGAGAGCGAGGGCGCCGTGCGCCTGCGCGTGCCGCCCGACGGCGCGACGGTCGTGCACGACGCGATCCGCGGCGAGACGACGTTCGAGCACGTGCACATGGACGAGCCGGTCATCGCGCGCGCCGACGGCTCGGTGCTCTACAACTTCGCCGTCGCGATCGACGACCTCGACGCGCGCATCACGCACGTCGTGCGCGGCGAGGACCACCTCTCGAACACGCCGAAGCAGCTGCTCGTGCTCGAGGCGGCGAGGCACGTCGGGCTCGGCGAGGGCGCGCCGATCCCGCTCTACGCGCACCTGCCGCTGCTGCACGGCCCCGACGGCAAGAAGCTCTCCAAGCGCCACGGCGCGGCGTCGGTCGGCGAGCTGCGCGACGCCGGCTACGTGCCGGCGGCCGTGCGCAACTACCTCGCGCTGCTCGGCTGGGGCGCCGGCGACGACGAGACGGTGCTCTCGACGCCGGAGCTGATCGAGCGCTTCACGCTCGACTCGGTCAGCCGCAACCCGGCGCGCTTCGACGAGGTCAAGCTCAGGTGGCTCAACGGCGTCTACATCCGCCGGATGCCCACCGGGCAGCTCGCCGAGCGGATCGCGTCATACCTCGATGCCACTGGTCATGCGGGATCGCGGGATGACCCGCGCTTTGCGCGCGCCGTCGAGATCAGTCAGGAGAAGATCCACACGCTCGCCGACTTCTGGCCGCTGACCGGACCGCTGCTCGACGCGCCGGTGGACGACGCGAAGGCGCGCGAGCGCTGGCTCGACGAGCGCGGGCGCGCGGCGCTCGCCGAGGCGCGCGCGGCGCTCGCCGACGCGCCGAGCTTCGCCGAGGCCGAGATCGAGGCGGCGCTCGAGGGCGTGCTCGCGCGCGGCGAGCGCAAGCCGCGCGAGGTCTACCAGCCGCTGCGCGTCGCGCTCTGCGGCACGACGATCTCGCCGGGCATCTTCGAGAGCATCGCGCTGCTCGGACGCGAGGAGGCGCTGCGGCGGATCGATGCGGCGCTCGCGGCCGAGCTCGAGCGCAGCGGCGCTTGACCGCGGGGGCTCAATTTCTCGCTCGTTGCTGCCGATAGGGGTACGGAGCGGCCCGACACGGATGGTCGACCTCCAGTTTCCCCCCGCATGAACGCCACCGCTGCCAAGACAAAGCCCAAGACCGCCACCAAGCCGAAAGCGACCGCGAAGCCGAAAGCGCCGGCGCGCCAGCCCGGCGCTGCCCAGGCACCTGCGAATCGCGCCAACGGCGCGGCCCCGACGTCCGCGCCGTCGGCGCCGTCCGGCGAGCGCCACCAGAACGAGGGCCACGGCCGTCGCCTGACGATGGCCTTCGAAGCACTCGAGGCGTTCCCGGCGCTCGCGGAGTCGCGCGACCGGCTGATCGCGATCGTCTCCAAAGACCACGTCGCAACGGCCGACGTCGTCACGGCCGTCGAGTCCGACGTCGCGCTGATCATCGCCGTGCTGCGGCTCGCGAACCAGGCGCAGGGCGGGCGCGGGCGCATCGACACGGCCGTCGCGGCCGTCGAGCTGCTGACGCCGCAGACCGTCCAGGGCCTCGCGGCGCGCGTGCGCACGTTCGACTTCTTCGAGCGCTCGAGCGTCTGGGAGGCGGCGCCGGAGCGCTTCCGCCTGCACGCGCTCGCGACTCAGCACGCGGCCGACCGGATCGCGGCCGAGGTCGGCTTCGAGCACCGCGACCGCCTGACGGCGACGAGCCTCCTGCACGACATCGGCAAGCTCGTCCTGCTGCACGCCTACCCGGGCTACCCCTCGCAGGTGCACCGCGGCGCGCGCACGCCCGAGGAACGGATCCATCAGGAGCGGCGCGAGCTCGGCGTCGACCACGCGCTCGTCGGCGGCGTGCTCGCGCGTCGCTGGGGGCTGCCGGCGACGATCGCCTCGACGATCGAGCGCCACCACAACACCGACGCCGAAGGCGAGGCGGCGTTCGTGCGCCTCGCGGACATGCTCGCGCACTACGAGCAGGGCGCGCCGGTCTCGCCGGCCGAAATGCTGCGCACCGCGCGCGTCGTCGGCCTCGGGCCGGCGGAGCTGCGGCGGGTGATGTACGAACTTCCGAGCGCGCCGAGCCAGCGCCGCCGCCACGTCGACCCATGCCCGCTGTCGACGCGCGAGCTGAGCGTGCTGCAGCGCCTGGCCGAGGGCAAGGTCTACAAGCAGATCGCGCACGAGCTGACGCTCTCGACGAGCACGGTGCGCACGCACCTGCACAACATCTACGGCAAGCTCGGCGCCGTCGACCGCGCGCAGGCCGTCTTGATCGCCACCGAGCGCGGCTGGCTCTGAGACGGCCGCCGGCCGGCGCGGCTCTACGTCCTCAGTCGCTCGTGTGCTCTTGCACACTTCGCTCCCTGCGTCCTTGATCCGCTTGACCGCCGACCGTCTCAGGGGCGTGTTGCGTAGCATCGCCTCGTGATGTCCGCGTGATCTCGATCACGAGCAAGTCGCCGTATGCGGTGCTCGCGCTGGCGGAGCTCGCGCGCAGCTCGGGCGGCGAGCCGGTGCCGATCGGCGAGCTCGCGCGCAAGCGCGACGTGCCGGTGCAGTTCCTCGAGCAGCTCTTCGCGGTGCTGCGGCGCGCGGGCGTGATCAGCTCGCAGCGCGGCGTCAAGGGCGGCTACCGCTTCGCGCGCGACCCGGCGAGCGTGACGGTGCTCGAGGTCGTCGAGCTGCTCGACGGCCCGCTCGGGCGCGACGCGCAGGGTCCGTTCGCCGACGCGGCGGCGGCTGCGCGCAAGGTTCTCGCTGAGACGACGATCGCCGACGTGATCGAGCGCGAGCTGCGCGAAGCGGGCGCGAGCATCTACCACATCTGACGCAGGCGGTATCGGCGGCTTTTCGACGCGTGCCCAAGATTCCGCACGCGCATTGACTTCGCGTCATCTTCGGTTTACCTTGCGGCGTGGAGACAAACGTCGCGGCCGGCGACGTGCGTAGGGATGCGCATGTTCGCGGACGCCGATGGTGAGCAAGGTACGGAGGGTCATGGATCTCGGACCGCGGAGTCCGCTGAAAGCGACGGATCGCTCGGCCACGCCGCCCCGTACGGGAGGCGATCGCGGACGTGCGGCCGCGCAGCGACGTCGCGTCGTCGTGCGTAGGCGGCGCGTCGCGCTCGCGTTGGGGCTACTCGCGGCGGTGCTCGCGGCGCTCGCGATCGCACCGCTCGGCAACGACACGGCGCACGCGGGCGGTTCGGCTTCGCTGGCGACGTTCGAGCAGCAGGGCGGCAAGCTGACGGGAACGGGCGAGGAGGCGGGCGGGCGACTCGGGTCGAGCGTGGCGCTGTCGGCCGACGGGAGCACGCTGATCGTCGGTGCGCCGAAGGATGGGCGCGGCGCGGCGTATGTCTACACGCGCAACGGCTCGACGTGGGAACAGCAGGGGTCGAAGCTGACCGCCGGTGAAGTGCCCGGGGGCGAAGGCGGCGGGGAAGCGACGAGCGAAGAATGCGCCGAAGAACCACCGGAACCAGGCGAAGAAGCGGACGAATGCGCGTTCGGGACGAGCGTCACGCTGTCGGCGGACGGGAACACGGCGCTCGTCGGCGATCCGTCGGCGACGTCGGCGCCGGGCGCAGCGTGGGTGTTCACGCGCTCCGGCGGCACGTGGACGCGAACGGCGGTGCTCGTCGGCAGCGGCGAAGGAGGCGACGAAGGTCGCTTCGGGCGCAGCGTGGCGCTCTCGGCGGACGGCGCGACCGCGCTGGTCGGCGTCCCGTCGGGGCTGAACGGGCGCGGCGGCGCGTGGGTGTTCACGGGCGGAGGCTCGACGTGGACGCGCAATCCGGCGGAGCTCGAAGACGAAGAAACACTGAGTCCGGTCGCGCACTTCGGGCGCAGCGTGGCGCTGTCGGCGGACGGCGCGACGGCGCTGATCGGCGGGCCGGGCCACGCGAACTACACGGGCGCGGCGTGGACGTTCACGCAGAGCGGCGGCAACTGGGAACGGCAGGGCGGTCCGCTCGTCGGCGAAGGCGTCGTCGTCGGCACGCACTTCGGCAAGAGCGTCGCGCTGTCGGGCGACGGGAGCACGGCGCTCGTCGGGGCGCCGGACGCGGAAGGCGAGCGCGGCGCGGTGTGGGCGTTCGCGCGCACGCCGACGGGCGGCTACGCCGAGCAGGGCGGCGAGCTGCGCGCGCACGAAGGCGAAGGCCCGAACGTGCCGGAAACGGAAGGACGCTTCGGCTCGAGCCTGGCGCTGTCGGGCGACGGCGACAGGGCGCTGATCGGCGCGCCGCACGCCGAGCAGGGGATCGGGTGGGTCGCCGAGCTGACGCGCTCGGGCGAAGCGTGGTCGCGCCTGCCCGAAGGGCTCGCGGGCAGCGGAGCGTCGCTGCGCAGCTGGATGGGCACGGCGGTCGCGCTCTCGGGCGACGGGAAGGTGGCGGCGGTGGGCGCATCTCGCGATCACGCGCTGAACGGCGCCGCGTGGGCGTTCGAAGAAGCGGAACAGGCGACGGTGCCGGCGCCGGTCGTGACCAACGTGCAGCCGGGACACGGCTCGACGGCGGGCGGCACGGCGGTCGTGGTCAAAGGCGAAGACCTCAACGGCGCGACAGTCGTCGAATTCGGTGGTACGGCAGTCACCCCGAACACGGTCACGCCGGCGGCGATCGAAGTCGTGACGCCTCCGGGCGGTCCGGGAAGGGTCGACGTGAGGGTGACGACGCCGTCGGGCACGAGCGCGACGTCCTCGAAGGACACCTTCGTCTACGAAGAAGCCGGCACGACGGGCGAAGAAGAAGAATCGAAAGCACCGGAAACGACGCAGCCGCCGGGCAAAACGCCAAGCGGCCCGCCGAAGACGGGCGTCGCGACGGGGGGCGTGCAGGCGTTCATCGCGTCGGCGGGCAGCTGCCGCGTGTCGCTCGCGAAGAAGCGCCTCGCGGTGACGCGCTACCGCAGCGTCGCGCTGCGCCTCGTTCGCACGGGCGCGGGCCCCTGCAGCGGCAGCATCGCGATCAGCTACCGCATCAGGGGGACCGGACATCGCTACACGCTGCGGACGATCGGCACGGCGCGCTTCTCGATCCCGTCGGGGACGAGCAGGGTCGTGACGGTCAAGCTGAGCAGGGCCGGACAGAAGTGGCTGCGCCTGCACAAGGGCAAAGGCAACGCGAGCCTCGCGATCGCGCGCGTCGTTCCGGCGCCGACGCTCGCGCAGTCGGCGAGCGTGCGGCTGAACCTGAAGAAAGTGCGCAAGGCGAGCGCGGTCAAGCACTAGCGCAGACGCGGGCTTCACTATCGTCCCTCGGACGATGGGCCGAATCCCGATCGACATTTCGGAGCTTGTCGGCGAGACGCCGCTCGTCTCGCTGCAGCAGCTGCTCGCAGGGACGCCGGCGCAGGAGAACGGCGTCGAGCTGTACGCGAAGCTCGAGTCGTTCAACCCGGGCGGGAGCGTGAAGGACCGGATCGGCGTCGCGATGATCGAGGCGGCCGAGGCGGAGGGGCGGATCGAGCCGGGCCGCACGACGATCGTCGAGGCGACGAGCGGCAACACGGGGATCGCGCTTGCGTTCGTCTGCGCGGCGAAGGGCTACGAGCTGGTGCTGACGCTGCCGCAGGGGATGAGCCGCGAGCGCGAGAGCCTCTTGCGGCTGTACGGGGCGCGCGTGCAGGTGACGGAGTCGCTAGGCGGGATGAGCGAGGCGGTGCAGGCGGCGCAGGCGCTCGCGCGCGACGCGGACGTTTTCCTGCCGGACCAGTTCACGAACGCGGCGAACCCGCAGGCGCACCGCGCGCACACGGGGCCGGAGATCGAGCGTGCGCTCGACGGGCGCGTCGACGTGCTCGTCGCGGGAGTCGGGACGGGGGGGACGATCACGGGCTGCGGCGAGTACCTGCGGGAGCGCAACCCGCGGCTTACGGTCGTCGCGGTCGAGCCGGCGGGCTCGCCGGTGCTCTCGGGCGGGCGTCCGGGGGCGCATCGGATCCAGGGGATCGGCGCGGGCTTCGTGCCGCCGGTGCTGAACGTCGAGCTGCTCGACGAGGTCGTGCCGGTGAGCGACGACGACGCGATCGAGACGGCGTGGGCGTGCGCGCGGCGCGTCGGCCTGCTCGCGGGGATCTCGTGCGGCGCGGCGCTGTGGGCCGCATTGCAGGTCGCGCAGCGGCCGGAGTCGAAGGGCAGGCGGATAGTCGTCGTGATGCCGGACTCCGGCGAGCGCTACGTCTCACAGAGCTTCTTCGCCCCCTGACGGGTGCCGTCGGTCTTGAAACGACATCTCGATCGACGTCCTGCGGACGTCAGGATGGATCTCGTCGTGCGCGGAGATCGCTGCACGCACAACGACCCCGGATTTCGGCGCTACGCTTTGCGCATGGCCGGCTTCGAGCTTGCGCGGGTCGCGAAGGAGGTGCGCCGCGACCTGCAGGCGGCGCGCACGCGCGACCCGGCGGCGCGCGACGTCGGACAGCTCGAGCTGCTGGCGACGTGGCCGGGGATCCACGCGCTGCTCGCGCACCGGATCGCCCACGCGCTCGACGCGGCCGGCGTGCCGCTGCTGCCGCGGTTGATCTCGATGATCGTGCGGACGCTGACGGGGATCGAGATCCACCCGAAGGCGTCGATCGGCAGCGGCCTGTTCATCGACCACGGCACGGGCGTCGTGATCGGCGAGACGGCGGAGATCGGCAACGACGTGACGCTCTACCAGGGCGTGACGCTCGGCGGGACGGGCTTCGCGACAGGCAAGCGTCACCCGACGGTGCAGGACAACGTCACGATCGGTTCCGGCGCGAAGCTGCTCGGCCCGATCACGGTCGGCCACGGCGCGAAGATCGGCGCGAACAGCGTCGTGATCACCGACGTGCCGGCGAACTCGACGGTCGTCGGCAACCCGGGTCACCCGGTGCGCGTCGAAGGGCGACGTCCGGAGGGACCGGACGCCGACTGGATCCACCTGCCGGACCCGATCGCCGAGGCGCTGCAGGGTCTGGCTAGCCGAATCGGCGCGCTCGAACGGACGGTTGCGGAGCTCTCCGACGATGCAGTACAGCCGATCGCCGAGGTTCGTCCGCTGCGCCCCGTCAAGGGGCCGAACCCCGCGGGGGGCTGAGGAACCTGTAATCACCGGGCTATTTCCGGCAATCAGAATATCCACGGACAGTTAGAAACGCAGTTGGAGACACAGCTTGCTCCACTGTGACGCCGTGTTCAATATATGAGCCCTCGGTCGTGCCTTGGGGAACAGCGCTGCCTGTCGGAACACGGGGCGCAGTGCCGACCGCATGGACGACAAAGACAATGCATAGAGGGATCATGGAGGTGTGGGGTTTGTCTGCTATTCGAAGGTTCATCCTGTCCGGAGCGCTGGTCCTCAGCGCGTTGGCGGGGGTGCTTGCGCTGAGTGCCGGTACGGCCTCTGCGGAACCCCCGCACCCATCTCTGGGCAGCATCAAAGAAGCGCCGCTTGGCACCCCGCTCGGGGAACCGCGGGGAATGGCGTTCGACGGGAGCGAAAACCTGATCTTCGCCGACGCTGCGAACGAAGTCATCGACATCTTCAACTCGTCGAACACGTTCGTCGCCCAACTCGGCGCCGGGCTCTTCAAAGAACCGTACGTGTACAGCGTCGGGGTCAACAGGACCACGGGCGTGCTCTACGTCGGGGACTCGGGCAACGAAGAAAAAGAAAAGGTCTGGGTGTTCAAGCCCGAAGGCGGCGGGAAATACAAAGAACTGAAAGGCCTCGAACTCACCGGCCTCGGTTACAACTACGTCGCGGTCGACAACTCGACCGGTCCGCACGCTGGTGATGTGTACGTGATCACGGCGCTGGGTAAAATCCAGGCCCTCAAGGTCTACAAAACCAACGCTGAAGGCGAACTCACGAGCTCAGAAGAACTGACAGCGCCGCCGAGCGGCTTCGGTATGATCAACACCGTCAACGGCAACGGTGGCATGACGGTCGACTCTGCGACCGGCAAACTGTACGTCTCCGAATCCGAAAACCACGCGGTGAGTGTCTACAGCTCCTCGGGCGTCTTCGAAAAACAGATCGAAGGCACCGAAACGCCCGCGAAAGCGTTCAAGCCGATCTCGGTCGCGGTCGACTCGTCCAGCGGCGATTCCTACGTCGTCGACGAATCCCACAAAGTCGTCGACGAGTTCGACAGCTCCGGGAAATACATCGGGCAGATAACGGGGTTCTCTGCGCCCCACGCTGTCGGCGTTCAGCAGAGCGAAGGTCACGTGTATGTATCTGACGGCGCCAAAATAGACATCTTTGGCGGCGGACGGGAATACGCGCTGACGGTCAAAAAGTCCGGCACCGGTGCGGGCACGGTCGAATCCTCGCCGGCTGGCATCAACTGCGGTGGGACGTGCTCGGCCAAATTCGCCGAAGGTGCGGAAGTCAGCCTGACAGCGACCGCATCGGCGGGCTCGACCTTCGCTAAATGGAGCGGTTGCACGAAAGAAACGTCTGGCAAATGTGAAGTGACCTTGAGCACGCGCCAAGGAAGTGACGGCCGAATTCGCGCTGCTGCCTCCGGTCAACACCGCCCCGCCGACGATTGGTGGTACGGCGCAGGCCGGGCACACGCTGGAAGTGACCAGCAACGGGTCGTGGGAAGGCTCCCCCACCGGGTACACCTACCAGTGGGAAGTCTGCGAACCGAGCTGTAAAGCCATTCCCGGAGCGGAAGGCAAAACATGGACGTTGACCAACGCAGAAGTCGGTCACACGGTTCGTGTCGCCGTGACCGCCAAAAACGCGGGTGGTTCATCTGCTCCGGCGGACTCGGCGCAGACTGGGACGATCGCGGCGGCCGCTTCCAACGAAGTGAACCCAGTCGTCGAAGGCGAAGTGCCTAGGACGCTGAGCCTGGAAGAATCGACCTGCACTACAGTGAAACTCGGCGAATTCCTCCCCGGCGTTCCGGCGAACTACCACAATACGTGCGCCGTGACGGCGACGGACACTGGTGGTAACGGCAAGCTGACGGCGGAAGACAAGGAAGCAAAAGGTCATGAGGGTCACCTCATGAACGGTTCGTACTTCCTGCCGAAAGCGCTCGAAGCGAAGGCCATCGACGCTCAGAGTCTGGGCGGCGGCGGCGCGCTTACGTCTCTGGAAAGTCCGGTCGTGCTGCTCAGCTGGTCGGCGCCGTTCAGCGCTGACGTCATCACGACGACGTTCAACCAGCCGATCGCTAAAACCGACGGGCTGCGGACCGGTACGTACGCCAAGACGATCACGCTGACGCTGTCGACCACCGAACCATAGAACGAGCAGGACACTGAACGGATTCGTATAATCAGAGGCGTGCAGATGACACGCCTGCGTAGTATCGCTGTCGCCGCGACCATGATGGTCGCGGCGACAGCCGCTGTGACGGTCGGTGGTGGTCTGACGCCAGCCGCGCCGGCGCACGCTGCCACCAGCGGCACCGACGATACCCCGCCGTTTGGCGGTGTCAGCGGTGTGCAGAGTCCCGTAGCTGGAGCACTGACCCTCCTCTTGGACGCCTCCGACACCGGTCTGGGGCTGGCGAACGCCGAAGCGTCGCTCGACGAACGCAACCCCGCGTTCGTGCGTCTCGGCACGGGCTTGTGTCCCGAACGCCCCGTCGCGAACCCGAGTTTCGAAATACCCGTCGGCGAATGTCCGGAAACGGTCGCGCACGTCCCGCTTTCGCTGAACACCACCGTTTACCCCGACGGCGCTCACCAGTGCGCGTCAGCGTCACCGACGCCGCCGGTAACACCGCTGTCCTCGTGAACGAAACGATCGAGATCAGGAACACCACGAAAGCGACGAGCGCGACGGTCACGGTCGGCATCGGCAATCAGAACACCGGCGGCTCTCCGGGCGCCAGCGGCGGGGTGCTCGGCTCATCTTCCAGCAGCCCAGGGGTCACCGCCGGTGGCAGGTCGGTCGCCTGCCAGCTGCCGGATCTGTCGATGCGGCTCGTGTCAAAACCGTTGCGTTACGCCAAGCACCACGTCCCGGTCCTGCGCGCGAGACGCCACTACACCTTCGGCGGTCGTCTCACCTGCCTGCTCAACAACCGCCGCGTCTCGGCGCCCACGGGAACCGTCCTGCGAGTCTTCTACAGGATCGGCAAGCGCACGTACAACTCGGGCAGAGGCACGATGACAGTCCACAACGGCAACCTCAGCGCGAGCCTGGCGTACTACAACTCCCGCACGATCACCTTTCGCTACAAGCCCGGAAACGGCGAATTCGCGCAGGTGGAAGTGCCGATCGCGGTCGTGCGCCCGCGCCCGCAGCACAGAGTGCAGGGATGAGCTCGCGTGCGCGAGCCCGCCTGACGGGGGCCGTGGCGGTGGCGGCCGTGGCGGTCGCGGCGCACACCGGCGCGCTGCCCGCCCACGCCGAAACGCCGAGCGTCGGTGGCGAAGTGGCCAGCGTCGTCGAACTGTCGGCGGGCGAACCGAGCGCATTCGTACGCGCGGGCGGCGCTCACGGCAAGCGCGTCTACGCCGCGGGCATCAGCGTCGAAGTGACGGCGACCGAAGCGCCCACGCGCTTGACGATCGCCGACGGCGAAGCGTTCGCGGGTCGGCGCCGCGGCCACTTGGCGCAGGGTTCCGCGATCCTCAGCGCTCCGTTGTGGGCGGCGACAAGCGGGACCTACAGGTCGCTTGACGATAGCGTCGACCCGCTGCTGGAGCGGTGGGGCGAACCGGTCTCGGACGTCGCCGCGACAATTCACCTACGCCAAACGGTCCGCGGCAATGTAGCTCTACGCAACTATCACAAGATCCTGCTGTTGACGGTCACGGCAGCGGGACCGTGAGCGAAGGCACCATCGGATCACGACAGCATAAGAGGGGAATGGGATGATGAGGGTTATATACACGCGACGGTCGGGGTTCGTCGCGATCGGGCTGCTCGCCGCTATCGGCGTGACGGCCGGCCAGGCGCTCGCGGGCGGCGGTGGTCTGTCGGTTTCGCCAGGGATCCTCGAGCACGTCGCCGGCGCCGGAGGTGTCGGCAGCGTGCGGGTGTCGAACACGACGTCCGGCACGATGGCGGTGACGCTCGCCGCGCGCCCGTGGGCGCAGGCCGCTAACGGCGAAGTGTCCCCCAACCGTGGCAGAACCCTCAGCGAAGTGCAATTCGCCACGCCGTCGTTCACGCTGCCCGCCGGTTCCTCGCGCACGGTCGCCGTCACGCTCTCGCGCACGCCGTCCGGCCGCTCGGCTTACGGTGGCCTGGAAGCCATCGGGGTGCCGGGCCGCAAGGGCCCGAGCACGATCAACGTCGACTACCGCGTCATCAGCAGCCTGCGTCTGGACCCGCCCAGCGCCGCGCAGCGGTTTGGCGTGCAGACGGGCGCTCTGCTAGAGCAGGGAACCACCACGCGGGGCACGCTGCTGCTGGCGGTGCGCAACACCGGCAACACGATCGTGCCGATCGGCGGCAAGGTCAGTATCAGCGGCCAGGGACGCTCGCTGAGCTCGAACGCCGTGGCGAAAGCGATCGTGCCCGGAGCGACGGTCGATCTGCCGCTCGCCCAGCTCCTCGGCGCGCTTTCACGCGGTCGCTATGCGGTTTCGGTGCGCTTGTCTCAGGGCGGTCGCAGCGTTGGAACCGTCAGGCGCACGGTCAACCTGCGCTGACTCGCGCTTGCATCCGCTCGGCGGGATCTACGCCTACGGCGATACCCGCCGTGCTTGCGCTGACAGTCGGAGACACGGCTTGTGCGATTGGCGCGCTACGGGGAAAGATGTACGTCCTGGGTTCGCGTATGAGGGGATGCTGCACGTCTAGACGCGCGGCCCTGGCTTGTGGATCGTCGAACGACCGCGAGAACAGCGTTAGAGGGATCAAGGAGGTTAGGGTTGTCTGCTCTTCGAAGGTTCGTCCTGTCTGGGGCGCTGATTCTCGGCGTGTCGGTCGGCGTGCTCGCACTGGGTGCCGGTACGGCTTCTGCACTCGAAAAGGTGGGCGAAATCAAAGAAGCGAAAACCGGCGAACCGCTCACCGAACCGCGCGGCATGACTTTCGACGCAAGCGGGAACCTGTTTGCGACCGACGAGGCCGGCGAAGAAACCGAACCAGTCGTCGACATCTTCGACTCCTCGAACGCGTTCAAAGAACAGTTCGGCAAGGGACTGTTCAATGAACATTACGTGTACAGCGTCGGGGTCAACAGGACCACGGGCGTGCTCTACGTCGGGGACTCGGGCAACGAAGAAAAAGAAAAGGTCTGGGTGTTCAAGCCCGAAGGCGGCGGGAAATACAAAGAACTGAAAGGCCTCGAACTCACCGGGCTCGGGTTCATCTACGTCGCGGTCGACAACTCGGCCGGCCCGCACAGCGGCGACGTATACGTGATCACGGCGCTGGGCAAAATCCAGGCCCTCAAGGTCTACAAAACCAACGCTGAAGGCGAACTCACGAGCTCAGAAGAACTGACAGCGCCGCCGAGCGGCTTCGGTATGATCAACACCGTCAACGGCAACGGTGGCATGACGGTCGACTCTGCGACCGGCAAGCTGTACGTCTCCGAATCCGAAAACCACGCGGTGAGTGTCTACAGCTCCTCGGGCGTCTTCGAAAAACAGATCGAAGGCACCGAAACGCCCGCCAAAGCGTTCAAGCCCAACTCGGTCGCGGTCGAAGAATCGACCGGCAACCTGTACGTCGTCGACGAATCTCACAAAGTCGTCGACGAGTTCGACAGCTCCGGGAAATACATCGAACAGCCGCTGAAAGGCGTGTCCTTCACCGCGCCCGTCGCGATCGCGGTTCAGAACCACGCGGGTCCGACTCAGGGCGAGGTGTATGTATCCAACGGCAAAGTCATCGACATCTTCGGCACCAAACCGCCGCCGCTAGAATTCGTTCTGAAAGTCGAAAAGGAAGGCACCGGCTCCGGCACGGTCACCTCGAGCCCCTCGGGAATCAACTGCGGCACGGGATCGGGATGCGAACACAGCTTCCCCGAAGGCGAAAACGTCGTCCTCACGGAGGCCGCCGAAACCGGCTCGAAATTCGTGAAATGGACCGGGTGCACGAAAGAAACGTCCGGCAAATGTGAAGTGACGATGACGGAAGCGAAGACGGTGAAAGCGGAATTCGAAAAACTGCCGACCTTTGTCCTGAAAGTCGAAAAGGAAGGCACCGGCTCCGGCACGGTCACCTCGAGCCCCTCGGGAATCAACTGCGGCACGGGATCGGGATGCGAACACAGCTTCCCCGAAGGCGAAAACGTCGTCCTCACGGAGGCCGCCGAAACCGGCTCGAAATTCGTGAAATGGACTGGGTGCACGAAAGAAACGTCCGGCAAATGTGAAGTGACGATGACGGAAGCGAAGACGGTGAAAGCGGAATTCGAAAAACTGCCGACCTTTGTCCTGAAAGTCGAAAAGGAAGGCACCGGCTCCGGCACGGTCACCTCGAGCCCCTCGGGAATCAACTGCGGCACGGGATCGGGATGCGAACACAGCTTCCCCGAAGGCGAAAACGTCGTCCTCACGGAGGCCGCCGAAACCGGCTCGAAATTCGTGAAATGGACCGGGTGCACGAAAGAAACGTCCGGCAAATGTGAAGTGACGATGAGCGGGGCAAAGACGGTGAAAGCGGAATTCGAAAAACTCACCACTGTCCCGCTTACCGTCGTGAAGTACGGAAAAGGCTCGGTGACGTCCGTACCGAGCGGGATCAGCTGTGGCGCAACCTGCACGGCCGAATTCAATCCGGGCAAAGTCACGCTGGAAGAGATTCCTACGGCCGGCTACGAATTCGCCGGCTGGATTGGCTGCAAAAGCACCGGAGCGACTACTTGCGAAGTCACGCTGATCGCGGCGACGGAAGTGTCGGCGGTGTTCTTGAAAGCCGGTCCGAAAGGTGAAAAAGGCGAAGAAGGCGAACCGGGCAAAGAAGGCGAACCGGGAGAACCGGGAGAAGCTGGCGCGGTGGGACCGCAGGGTCCGGCTGGCGCCGCTGGTGCGCCCGGCGAAAAAGGCGCAAACGGAGCGCCCGGAGCGGCCGGGCCGGCGGGTCCGCAAGGCCCGGCGGGTCCGGCGGGGCCGCGCGGTGCGGCTGGTCCAGCAGGCAAGGTCCAACTCGTCAAGTGCACGAGCGTCAAACAGGGCGGCAAGACGGTCCAGCGGTGCACCACACAGCTGGTGGCAGGCCCAGTCACGTTCAAGGCCGCGAAGGCGTCGGCGCACGCGACGCTTGCTAGGCATGGCCGGGTGTACGCGTCAGGCACGGCTGTCGCGGCGGGCCGTGGCCACATGCGCCTGCGCTTGATCCCGGTGCGCACACTCCGCGCGGGTCGTTACACGCTCACGCTGATCGCCGGCAGCGGCCGGCACGAGACGATTCGGACCGAGTCCTTCACGCTCGGGTAGCGGACCGAGAGCCGACGGAGGTACGCGCCGTGGGGACGCGTGCCTCCGTCGTTCGCTTCGCTTGCGCGACGGCCCCCGCCGTGGACGCACCTATCCTGAGGGGATGTCCGCAAACCCCCACGCCGAGCACCTCCAGGAGCTGCTGGAGGGCCTCAACGAGCCCCAGCGCGAGGCGGTCACGCACGGCGAGGGGCCGCTGTTGATCCTTGCCGGCGCGGGCAGCGGCAAGACACGCGTGCTGACGCACCGGATCGCGCACCTGATCTACACCGACGAGGCGCAGCCGAACGAGATCCTCGCGATCACGTTCACGAACAAGGCGGCGAAGGAGATGTCCTCGCGCGTCGAGCGGCTGCTCGGGCGGACGACGCGCGGGATGTGGCTGATGACGTTCCACGCGGCATGCGCGCGGATCCTGCGGGCGGAGGCGGCGCGGCTCGGCTACACGCGCCAGTTCACGATCTACGACCAGGCCGACGCGCGGCGGCTGACGAAGCGCTGCGCGGACGCGGTCGGCGTCGACCCGAAGCGCTACACGCCGGCGGCGCTGCACAACCAGATCTCGGCGGCGAAGAACCGCCTGCAGGCGGCGTCGGACCTGCGCGGGTCGGTCGGCTCGCCGTTCGAGGAGATGCTCGCGGAGGTCTACGAGCTCTACGAGCGCGACCTGCTGCGGATGAACGCGATGGACTTCGACGACCTGTTGTTCCGCACGGTTAACCTGCTCGAGCTGTTCGAGGAGGTGCGCGAGCGCTACCAGCTCGCGTTCCGCCACGTGCTCGTCGACGAGTACCAGGACACGAACTACGCGCAGTACCGGCTGCTGCAGCTGCTCGTCGGCGGCGGGCGCGAGGAGCCGGCGCGCGGGCAGCGCACGAGCATCGCCGGCCACCGCAACCTCGCGGTCGTCGGCGACGACAGCCAGTCGATCTACAGCTTCCGCGGCGCGGAGGTGCGCAACATCCTCGACTTCCAGGAGGACTTCCCGGACGCGCGCGTCGTCAAGCTCGAGCAGAACTACCGCTCGACGGAGACGATCCTGCGCGCGGCGAACGCGGTGATCGCGAACAACCGCGGCGGGATCGCGAAGCGGCTGTGGAGCGAGCTCGGGCCGGGCGACCAGATCCACCTGCGTGGGCTCGAGGACGAGCACGCGGAGGCGCGCTTCGTCGTCGGCGAGATCGAGCGGCTCGTCGACGAGGGCGCGTCGCGCGAGGAGATCGCGGTGCTGTACCGGACGAACGCGATGTCGCGCGTGATCGAGGACACGCTCGTGCGCCGTGAGATCGCCTATCAGGTGATCGGAGGGACGAAGTTCTACGAGCGCGCGGAGATCAAGGACGCGATCGCGTACCTGTCGTTCCTGGCGAACCCGTTCGACGTCGTCAGCTTCACGCGGATCGCCAATTCGCCGAGGCGCGGCCTCGGACAGACGTCGCTGGCGCGCGTGCTCGCGCACGCCGAAGCGGCCGACGTGTCGGTCTGGGAGGTCGGCGTCGGCGCCGGAGGACATGCCGGGGCTCGGCACGGCGGCGATCAAGGCGCTCGGGCGCTTCATGAGCACGATGCGCGAGCTGCGCGAACGCGCGGACGCGGTCGTGCCGGTCGGCGACCTGCTCGAGGCGGTGCTCGCGCAGAGCGGCTACGTCGAAGCGCTCGAGGCCGAGCGGACGATCGAGGCGCAGGGGCGGATCGAGAACCTCGAGCAGCTCGTCGAGGTCGGGCGCGAGTTCGACGCGGGCGCGGAGGCCGAGCGCGACACGCTCGACATCTTCCTGCAGGAGATCGCGCTCGTCGCGGACGCCGACACGCGCAGCGACGACGCGGGCCTCGTGACGCTGATGACGCTGCACAACGCGAAGGGGACGGAGTACCCGATGGTGTTCATCGTCGGGCTGCGAGGAGGGCGTCTTCCCGCACTCGCGCGCGCTCGACGAGGGGGGGCTGGAGGAGGAGCGGCGGCTGTTCTACGTCGGCGTGACGCGCGCGATGCGCGAGCTCTACCTGACGTACGCGCAGCGCCGCGCGGTGTTCGGCGCGCAGACGATGGGCCTGCGCAGCCGCTTCCTCGGTGAGATCCCGGCGGAGCTGCTCGACGAGGTCGAGCCGAGCGACCGGTTGCGGATCGGGCGCCCGGCGGGCGGGATCGCGGCGGGCCTCGGCGCGGGGCGCCGCGCGACGGCGCTGCAGGGCGCGTCGGCGGGCGCGCGCGGCGGCTCCGGCGGCGGTTCGGCGGGCGGCGGCGAGTGGGCGCAGTCGCAGGGCGGGACGGCGCTCGCGACGGGCTTCAGGCTCGGCGAGGACGTCGTGCACGCGGCGTTCGGCGAGGGCGTCGTGACGGGCGTCGAGCCCGACGGGGTGATCGTCGTGCGCTTCTCGAGCGACGGCTCCGAACGCAAGCTGATGGCCGAGTACGCGCCGGTGAGCCGCAAGTGAGCGCGGAGATGATCGACGGCAAGGCGATCGCGGCGCACGTGCGCGCGGAGGTCGCCGAGCAGGTGGCGCTGTTCCGCGAGCGCACGCGACCGCGTGCCGGGCCTCGCGACGGTGCTCGTCGGCGACGATCCGGCGTCGGCGGTGTACGTCGGCGGCAAGCAGCGCGCGTCGGCGGAGGTCGGGATGCAGCGCGTTCGACCGGCGGCTTCCGGCGGAGGCGACGCACGAGCAGGTCGCCGCGGAGCTCGACGCGCTCGCGAACGACGACGACGTCAGCGGCATCCTGCTGCAGCTGCCGGTGCCGCAGCAGCTCGACGGCCCGTCGCTGACGGAGCTGATCCCGGCGGAGAAGGACGTCGACGGGCTGACGCCGGTCAACGCGGGCCTGCTGTCGCTCGGGCGGCCGGGGTTGCGTCCGTGCACGCCGCTCGGTGTGCTCGAGCTGCTGAAGCGGACGGACGTCGAGCTCGAGGGCGCCGAGGCGGTCGTCGTCGGGCGCTCGAACCTGTTCGGCAAGCCGATGGCGCAGCTGCTGCTCGGCGAGAACGCGACGGTGACGGTGTGCCACTCGCGCACGCGCGAGCTCGCGGCGGTCTGCGCGCGCGCGGACGTGCTGATCGCGGCGATCGGCCGCGCGCGGACGATCGGGGCCGATTTCGTGAGGCCGGGGGCAGTCGTGATCGACGTCGGCATCAACCGGCTGACGCCGGAGCAGGCGGGCAACAAGAGCGGGCTCGTCGGCGACGTCGACTTCGCGGCGGCGTCTCAGATCGCGTCGGCGATCACGCCGGTGCCGGGCGGCGTCGGGCCGATGACGATCGCGTTCCTGCTGCGCAACACGCTGCTGGCGGCCGAACGCCAGGCGGGGATCACGGGCTGATGGCGCGTCTGCGCGGGCTGCGCGCGGGAGAGCTCACGGCGCTCGCGGGCGCTGTCTGCGTGCTCGTGTCGCTGTTCGTGCGCGACTACGAAGGGCCGTCGGGGACGCTCGACGCCTGGGACACGTTCGACGTCGGCGTCGTGCTGATGCTGCTCGCGGCGCTCGCGGCGCTCGGTCTGATCGTCGCGACGCTGACCGAGCGCAGCACGGCGACGCCGGTCGCGATCGAGGTGAGCGCGATCCCGCTCGCGCTCGCGGCGACGATCGCGGCGCTCGTGCGCGCGCTCGAGCTCCCTGGCAACGCGAGCGAGGTCTGCTTCGGGGCGTGGCTCGGCCTCGCGAGCGCGGCGCTGATCCTGATCGGCATGTGGCAGGCGATGCGCGACGAACACGGCTCGCTGTACCCGCCGGCGCGACCGGAGCCGCGGCCGCGACCGTGAGCCTGCGGGCACGTCGCCTGCGGCTCGCCGACTGGACGGTCGGCGCGGGCGCGCTCGCGCTGCTCGTGTTCATGTTCTTCTTCGACTGGTTCGGCGGTGGCGTCAGCGGCCTGCCGGCGGGCAGCCGGATCACGGGCACGCGGATCGATGCGACGGGCTGGCAGACGTTCACGAGCAGCCGCTGGATCTGGCTGGCGACGATCCTCGTCGCAGGGGGCTCGGCGCTCGCGTCGGCGGCCGCGTACCGCCTCGAGGGCCCGGTGCAGCTCGGGCAGCTGACGGCGGCGCTCGGCGCGCTCTCGTCGGCGCTGATCGTCTACCGGATCGCGCACCACCCGACGGCGAACGCGAGCATCGGGAGCCTGCACACCTCCTACGGCATCGAGACGGGCATCTGGCTGGGGCTGGTCGCGGCGCTTGCGATCACGCTCGGCGGCTTCGCGCAGGCTCGCGCGCCGGCCGACCACGAGCCGTCTTTCGATGATGAGAAGAAGACAGCCTTCAGTGGCCTGGTCATCGCGCCGGGCGATTCGAAGGACGCGCCGTAGAATCCGGCCGATGATCGATCGCGAGGAGGTCCTGCACGTCGCGCGCCTGGCGCGCCTGGCGCTGAGCGAGGAGGAGATCGAGCCGATGGCGCGCGAGCTCTCGGCGGTGCTCGACCACGTCGCGCGGATCGGCGAGCTGTCGCTCGAGGACGTCGCGCCGACGTCGCACGTCGTCGCCGATCAGATGCCCACCCGCCCGGCGCTGCGCGCGGACGAGCCGCGGCCGTGCCTGCCGCGCGAGGTCGCGCTCGAACAGGCGCCGGCCGTGAGCGACGACGGCTTCCTCGTGCCGAGTCCGCAGGCATGAGCACGCGGATCGTCGACTTGACGGTCGCGCAGGCGATCGCGGCGATCGACGCGGGCGAGTTGGGCGCGGGCGAGCTGTTCTCGTTCTACCGTGATCGCGCGCAGGCGGACGCGAACGCGAACGGCGACGGCCTGAACTGCTTCACGTGGGTCGCCGAGGACGCGGGTGAGGTCGTCGAGGGACCGCTGGCGGGCGCGCCGCTGGCGGTGAAGGACCTGTTCTGCACGAAGGGAGTGCCGAGCCAGTCGGGCTCGCGGATCCTCGAGGGCTACCGCCCGCCGTACACGGCGAGCGCGGTCGAGCGCCTGACGGGCGCGGGCGCGAGCCTGCTGGCGAAGACGAACCAGGACGAGTTCGCGATGGGCTCCTCGACGGAGAACTCGGCGTTCGGCCCGACGCTGAACCCATGGGACCGCGCGCGCGTGCCGGGCGGCTCCTCGGGCGGCAGCGCGGCGGCGGTCGCGGCGGGGCTAGCGCCGTGGGCGCTCGGGACGGACACGGGCGGCTCGATCCGCCAGCCGGCGGCGCTGTGCGGGATCGTCGGGCTGAAACCTACGTACGGGTCTGTCTCGCGCTACGGGATGATCGCCTTCGCATCGTCGCTCGACCAGGCGGGGCCGCTGACGCGCGACGTGACCGACGCGGCGCTGATGCTCGCGCGGCTCGTCGGGCGCGATCCGTGCGACGCGACGTCGCTGCATTTCCCGCACGAGATCGTCGCGCCGAGCGCCGAGCGCCTCGACGGCGTGAAGCTCGGCGTGCCGGAGGAGCTGACGGGGGAGGGGATCGAGCCGGGCGTGCTCGAAGCGTTCCGCGGCAGCCTCGCGCTCGCCGAGCAGCTCGGCGCGGAGCTGCGCGAGGTGCGCCTGCCGCACGCGCTGCACGCGCTGTCGGCGTACTACGTGCTCGCGCCGGCCGAGGCGTCGTCGAACCTCGCGCGCTTCGACGGCGTGCGCTACGGCTTGCGTGCGGAGGGCGCGGAGGATCTGCTCGAGATGTACACGCGCACGCGCCACGACGGCTTCGGCGCGGAGGTCAAGCGGCGGATCATGCTCGGCACCTACGCCCTCTCGTCGGGCTACTACGACGCGTACTACGGCCGCGCGCAGCGCGTGCGAACGAAGATCGCCGAGGATTTCCGCGAGGCGTTCGCGACGGTCGACTTCGTCGTGACGCCGACCGCGCCGAGCATCGCGTTCGCGCTCGGCGAGAAGACGTCGGACCCGTGGGCGATGTACGTGAACGACTTCTGCACGGTGCCGATGTCGCTCGCGGGCGTGCCGGCGATCTCGATCCCGTGCGGTCTCTCCGAGCGGATGCCGGTCGGCCTGCAGCTCGCGGGGCCGGCGTTCAGCGAGAACGCGCTGCTCGACGCGGCGTACGCGCTCGAGCGCGCGATCGGCTTCGACGGGAGCGCGGCGCGTGTCTGAGTGGGCGGCGCTCGAGCCGGTGATCGGCCTCGAGATCCACGTGCAGCTGGCGACGGCGACGAAGATGTTCTGCGGCTGCACGCTGTCGTTCGGCGAGCCGCCGAACACGCACACGTGCGCGGTCTGCCTCGGCCTGCCCGGGAGCCTGCCGGTCGCGAACGCGCGCGCGGTGCACTTCGGCCTGATGATCGGCCTCGCGCTCGGCTCGGAGCTCGCGCCGCGCTCGATCTTCCACCGCAAGAACTACTTCTACCCGGACCTGCCGAAGGGCTACCAGATCTCGCAGTACGACGAGCCGCTGTGCCGCGGCGGGCGGCTCGGCGACGTGCGGATCCACCGGGTGCATCTCGAGGAGGACGCGGCGAAGCTGATCCATGTCGGCGAGAGCGGGCGGATCCACGGCTCGGATGAGAGCGTCGTCGACTTCAACCGCGGCGGCACGCCGCTCGCGGAGATCGTGACCGAGCCTGACCTGCGCACGGCCGAGCAGGCGGGCGAGTGGCTGAAGCTGCTGCGCACGACGCTGCGCTCGCTCGGCGTGAGCGACGTGAACATGGAGGAGGGCTCGCTGCGCTGCGACGCGAACATCTCGCTGCGCCCGGCCGGCACGGACGCGTTCGGCGTGAAGACGGAGCTGAAGAACATGAACTCGTTCCGCTTCATCGAACGCGGGATCAAGGCCGAGGTCGAGCGCCAGCGCAAGATCATCGAAGGCGGCGGCGTGGTCGAGCAGGAGACGCTTCACTTCGACCCGAACTCGGGCGCGATCAGCTCGCTGCGCTCGAAGGAGGAGGCGCACGATTACCGCTACTTCCCCGAGCCGGACCTGCTGCCGGTCGCGATCGACGAGCAGATGCTCGCGGCTGCGCGCGCGGACATGAGCGAGCTGCCGGCCGACCGCGCCGAGCGCCTGCAGCGCGAGCTCTCGCTGAGCGCCGAGAGCGCGCAGCTGCTCGCGTTCCGCGCCGAGCTCGGCGACTACTTCGAGTCGGCGCTCGCCGTCGCCCCGCCGCCGCCACCGCAGACGCTCGCGAACTGGGTCGCGAGCGATCTCGTCTCGCGCCTGGAGGACGGCCAGGACCCGGCCGACTCGAACGTCTCGCCGACGGCGCTCGCAAAGCTCGTCGCGCTCGTCCACGAGAAGCGCATCAGCGTCGGCGCCGGCCGGCAGGTGCTCGACAAGCTCGTCGCCGACGGCGGCGAGGACCCGGCGGCGATCGTCGAGGCCGAGGGTCTCGCGGCGATCGGCGGCGGCGACGAGCTCGCGGAGATCGTCGCGGCCGCGCTCGCGGCGAACGCCGACGCCGCCGAGCGCGTGCGCGCCGGCAACGCGAAGGCGATCGGCCCGATCATCGGCGCGGTCATGCGCGAGACGAAGGGCCGCGCCGACGGCGGCGAGGTGACGCGCCTCGTGCACGAACAGCTCGCGATCTAGGAATGCTACGAGCCGAACTCTGGCGCAGATGCGCCAGGGTCGATGCGGCAACCCGGCGGATGTCGTCCGTTGAGTTCGCGCACCGCCAAGGAGCTCCCGCGGAAACACAACCGCAACATGTTCGCGCAATTTGCTTAATTAGACTCTCGTCGACTCGCAAGACAGATCCCAATCGGTGCGAGTCGTTAGAGCGCAACCTGTCCGCAGAATTCTCGACTGGAGGAGTCGACGATGAGCCATTCTGTACGCACGAGCGTAGTCAGCGTTCTTGTGACGGTATTCATGGTCACCGCTGTGGCCGCTGCATCAGCCGAAACACCGACGTGGATCTGTGTGCCTGAAGCCGCCGGTAAAGGCGTCAAATCCGGAGGAGCCGAAGGAACATGCGGATCGGCGCAGACCGCCGTGGAGCTTCCTCCGCCAGGGGAGATGACGACCCTCAATGACATCCTGCCTCACATCCAGTACATCGGCTCCGGTGTCGGCGGCAAGCCTACGATCCGTTTCTCCGGCGTCAACGTGCAGATCGTCAACGGTGAAGGATCAACGGCCTCGACGAACGGCGACGGCAACCTCGTCATCGGTTACGACGAAGAACCACGGACACAGACAGGCTCACACAACCTGGTTCTCGGAAAGGAACAGAGTTACACAAGCTATGGCGGCATCGCCGGTGGTCGCGACAGCAGCGTGACCGGGCCGTTCGCGTCTGTCACGGGCGGCGTTGACAACACCGCCAGCGGGGAAGTTGCGTCGGTGAGCGGCGGCGGGAGCAACAAAGCCAGCAACGAAGCCGCGTCGGTGAGCGGAGGCGTGGGGAATCAGGCGACCGCGGGCTGGGCGTCTGTCAGTGGCGGCGAATTCAACAAGGCCACCGCACACGGGGCGTCCATCCTCGGTGGCAACAACAACACGTCGAGCGGGGGAAACGCGTCGGTCGTCGGCGGACTCAGCAACCTTGCTGAAGGCACGCTGTCAGTCGTCTACGGGGGCAACGAACTCAAAGCGACCAATCTGCTCGAAGTGATCGGGTAGCGGCTCGCCTAACTGGTGCTCGGCGTCCGCTCAGGAGCGGGCGCCGGGTGCTTATCCGGAGCCCGGGCGCCACGGCGCCGGCTCAGTCGGGTCGCTCAGGTCCTACGGCGCGGATGCGAGCCCGAGGAACACGACCAGCGACCGGTTCAGCGCTGCAAGCTCGTCGTCGCGCAGCCTGCCGAGCCGATCGCCGAGGCTGGAGCGCGGCACAGTCGTGATCTTGTCGACCATCAGCCGGCTCGACTGGTCGAGGCCGTTCTCGCCGGAGGGGTCGATCGGGAGCCTGACGAGCGGGGCCCCGACCGGGTTCGTCGTGAACGGGCAGACCGTGACGGAGGCCGTGGCGTCGAAGCGGTCGTCCTGAACGATGACGACGGGACGACGCTTGCCAGTGCGCGGCCCTCGCGCCGCGGCCGTGTAGATCTCGCCGCGCGTCACCGAGGCGGAGCCGCTCCGTCGTCGGCGTCCCACGTGGAGGAGATCGCGTCGGGGCCGGAAGCCTGGTCGTCCGCCTCGTGCTCGCTCGCCGCGATCGCGACCGACTGGCGGCGCGCCGCGGCGATGAACTCGGGCGCGCGAACGTCCGGGACCCAGATCTGCAGTGGGCGCAGCCCGTGCCGGCGAAGACGCTCACGGTGCTGACGTACTCGGTCGCGGGTCGAGGGCATACCGAGACGTACATGTAACGCCGGCGCGTCAAGGCAACTCGCAAGCCCTGTCCGCCCGAATTTTGGACTTCCGGCCAAAGGCAGGCGGCGGCTCCTGAGCCAAGATGATCACCGTGAACCCCACGCGATCCGACAAAGGCTCCTCTGCTCCTCGGCGGTTCATCCTGCTGCCCGAGGAGTCGGTGGATGGGCACGGTCAGAGACCGCGGATCCGTCGCTACCGGCTCGCGCGCGTCGGTCATCCTCACGACGCGCGCGGTGCTGGAGCGGTGACGGCACGGATGGCCCGCACCTCCGATCGGATCGACCGGATGTAGCCCGGCGATCTCCACACCGAACTCGCGCCGGCTTCCCTCTGGCCGGACGCGAGCGGGTGCGGCCGGACAGGGCCGCGGTTCCCTGTCCGGCCGCATTTCCGTCGTCCCCGGGGCCGAGCTTCCGCGATCTGATCCGCACCGCGCCTGTGGGGAGTACCCTGGTCTCATGAACGAATCCTCCTCGCGCTCATTCGGCCGGACCGTCGTCGCAGGGCTCGTCCTGCTGATCGCCGCCTGGCTGCTGCTGCACTTCGTCATCGGCATCGTTACGGCGATCGCAAGCGTCGTCGTCGTCGTGCTCGCGATCGTCGCCGTCATCTGGGCGCTGCGCGTCCTGCTCTAGCGCGCCGCGGCGATGGCCTACGTCATCATCGCCGTCTGCTTCGGCCTCGCCGGCGGCTACGTCGGCAAGCTGAAGGGCAGCTCGTTCTTCCTCTGGTTCCTGATCTCCGGCGCCGTGCCGGTCTTCGGCCTGCTCGCGGCGATCGCCTACCGCTTCGAGCGCGACGAGCTGCGCCGCGAGTGCCCGCGCTGCCACCGCGTGACGAAGATCTACGACACGCTCTGCACGCGCTGCGGCACCGAGCTCGAGTTCCCCGACACCGTCATCGCGCCCGAATCGTGGGAGCGCGCGCCGGCCCGCAACTGAGGCGACCCTAAGCCGGATTCGGCTTACCTAAGCCAAATCTTCGCCTAGTGTGTGCCGCGATGAGCGCGCACACGAACCGGCCGGCAGCGCCGCGCGAGTCGCTCGTCGCCCGCGTCATCCACCGCTGGGGCTTCGCCGACGAGCGCGAGTTCATCCTGCGCGTCGTGCAGCCGGCGCTCGTCGGCCTGATCGACGGCACCGTCTCCTCGCTCGCGCCGATCTTCGCCGCCGCGATCGCCTCGAGCTCGCACACCGCGCTGCTCGTCGGCCTCTCCACGGCGCTCGGCGCCGGCGTCAGCATGGGCTGGTCGGAGGCGCTCTCCGACACCGGCGAACAGACCGGCCGCGGCTCGGCCGTCGTGCGCGGCGCGATCACCGGCGGCATGACGACGCTCGGCGGCCTCTTCCACACGCTGCCGTTCCTGATCTCCGACGTGCACAAGGCGCTGCTCGTCGCCGGCATCGTCGTCGCCGTCGAGCTGTTCGTGATCGCCTGGGTGCGCAACCGCTTCCTCGAGGTCTCGATGCGCTCGTCCTTGCTCGTCGTCACCGTCGGCGGTGCGATCGTGCTCGCCATTGGCGTCGGCATCGGCTCTTCCTGAGCCGCCAACGCCAGTCATCGTCCGATCGTCGAAAAAAGCGCCCAAAAACCGCTGGTAACTCGGATTTCCACTGATCCCGAGTAGCTGGAAGGAGGTCGAGCGATGCGTGCAGTCGATGCCGTGATGGAATGCCTTAAGGCCGAGGGCGTCGACGTCGTATTCGGCCTCCCGGGCGGCGCCAACCTGCCGACCTACGACGCCTTCTACGACGCCGGCATCCGCCACGTGCTCGTCCGCCACGAGGCCGGCGGCGGCCACGCCGCCGAGGGCTACGCCAAGGCGACCGGCAAGGTCGGCGTCGCGCTCGCGACCTCGCGGCCCGGGCGCGACGAACCTGGTCACGCCGATCGCCGACGCGATGATGGACTCGGTGCCGGTCGTCTTCATCACCGGCCAGGTCCGCACCGAGCTGCTCGGCACCGACGGCTTCCAGGAGGCCGACACGATGGGCATCACGATGCCGATCGTCAAGCACTCGTTCATGATCCAGCACCCGCTGGAGATCCCGCGCGTGATCCACGAGGCCTTCCACATCGCGCGCAGCGGGCCGCCCCGGCCCGGTCCTCGTCGACATCCCGCAGGACCTCTCGCGGGCCGAGATCGACTACGAGCCGGTGCATCGACGTGCGCGCTGCCCGGCTACCAGCCGACGCGTCGAGGGCAACCAGAAGCAGATCCGCCAGGCCGCGAACGCGCTCGCCGCCGCGCGGCGCCCGGTGATCTACGCCGGCGGCGGCGTCGTCAACGCGAACGCCGCGGCGGAGCTGGTCGAGCTCGCGACCGTCCGACCGCTTCCCGGTCACCTGCACGCTGATGGGGCTCGGCGCCTTCCCCGGCACGCACCCGCAGTGGCTCGGCATGCTCGGCATGCACGGCACGCGCACCGCCAACTACGCGATGGACGAGGCCGACCTGATCTGCGCCGTCGGCGCGCGCTTCGACGACCGCATCACCGGCAAGCTCTCGGAGTTCGCGCCGCACGCGAAGTTCATCCACATCGACATCGACCCGGCCGAGATCTCCAAGAACGTGCCGGCGCACATCCCGATCGTCGGCGACGCCCGCAACGTGCTGCGCAAGCTGGTCGCCGAGTACCGCGCGCTCGAGCGCCGACCCGGCGCGCCTGGAGGACTGGTGGGCGCAGATCGACGGCTGGCGCGCCGAGCATCCGCTGCGCTACGAGGACAGCGACCGACGCCGAGATCAAGCCGCAGTACATGGTGCAGGCGCTGTACGAGGCGACCGGCGGCGAGGCGATCGTCGTCTCCGACGTCGGCCAGCACCAGATGTGGGCGGCGCAGTACTACCACTTCCCGCGGCCGCGCCAGTGGATCAACTCCGGCGGCCTCGGCACGATGGGCTTCGGCCTGCCGGCGGCGATGGGCGCGAAGGTCGGCTGCGCCCGACGAGACCGTCTGCGTGATCGCCGGCGACGGCTCGATCCAGATGAACGCCCAGGAGCTCGCGACCTGCGTGCAGGAGCAGATCCCGTCAAGGTGTTCATCATGAACAACGGCTACCTCGGCATGGTCCGCCAGTGGCAGGAGCTGTTCTGGGACCACCGCTACAGCCAGGTCGACATGGGCGAGTACCCGGACTTCGTCAAGCTCGCCGAGGCCTACGGCGCGACCGGCCTGCGCTTCACCGACAAGCGCTCGCTCGTCGAGGACATCCGCGCGGCGATCGCGACGCCCGGGACGGTCGTCGTCGACGTCCGCGTGACGCGCGAGGAGAACACCTACCCGATGATCGCGCCCGGCGCCGCCGCGCGCGACATGGTGGGGTGATCGACGATGGGCGAGCCAGGAACCAAGGCGCCGCTCAGCCTCGAGGAGCTCGACGCCGCCGTCGGCCTGCGCACCGGGCGCAAGCACGTGCTCTCGATCCTCGTCGAGAACCGGCCCGGCGTGCTGACCCGGATCGCCGGCCTGTTCGCGCGGCGCGGCTTCAACATCGAGACGCTCACCGTCGGGCCGACCGCCGACGAGAAGTTCTCGCGCATCACGCTGACCGTCGACGGCGCGCTGCACCCGATCGACCAGGTCACCAAGCAGCTGCACAAGCTGGTCAACGTGCTCAAGATCCGCGACCTCGAGCCGGCCGGCACCGTCACGCGCGAGCTGGCGCTGTTCAAGGTCGCCGCCGAGGCGCGGCGCGCAGCGAGATCCTCGAGTTCGCCGAGATCTTCCGCGGCGCGTCGTCGACACGACGAAGCGCTCGGTGACGATCGAGGTGACCGGCACGACCGAGAAGATCGAGGCGTTCGAGCGCGTCGTGCGGCCGTACGGCCTGATCGAGATGATGCGCACCGGCGAGATCGCGATGTCGCGAGGTCGCGCGGAGACGTAGTGACGCCGTTCGGGCGCGTCGCTCGCGGCGCGGCGCGACGCCCGCGACTCGGCGCGCGTTCGCGCTGCCCGAGCGCACGCGCGAGCCGCCTCGCCGCGCAGCTCGGCGCGCGCTCCGCGCGCGCGCGGCGCGGCGGCGACGCGTCGCCGCGCGTCGAGCTGGCGCGCTCGACGACGCGCGTCGACCCGAGCGCGGTCGTGCTCGCCTCGCGCCGCGCCGGCGAGCCGTGGATGTGCTTCGAGCAGCCCGACCGCGAGCGCTCGGCGCTCGCCGCGCTCGGCGCCGCCGTCGCGCTCGAGGACCGCGGCCACGCAGCGCTTCGAGCGGACCGCCGCGCGCTGGCGCGACGCTCGTCGCGCGCGCGCTGCGTCGAGCCGTCGGCGCGGGCCCGCCGGCGGCGGCCTGGTCGCCTGCGGCGGCTTCGCCTTCGCGCCCGACGGCGGCGCGCGCGCCGCACTGGTCGGCGTTCGCGCCCGGCCTCGCTCGTCGTGCCCGAGGTCGCGCTCGCGCGCCGCGCGCGAGGAGGTCTGGTGCACGTGCGCCGGCGCTCGCGCTCGCGCAGCCCGACGACGACGCCGACGAGCTCGCTCGAGCGCGTCGAGCGCGCGCTGGCGGGCCTCGCGACAGCGGCCGCTGCCGCTGCTCGACCCGCACCCGACCGAGCGCCACACGATCGCCGGCGCGATGGCGCCCGAGCACTACGAGGCGGCGGTCGCGCGCGCCGTCGAGATGATCGCCGCCGGGCGGCTCGAGAAGATCGTGCTCGCGCGCGAGGTCGACGTGCACGCGCCGCGCGCCCACGACGTCGCCGCCGTCTTCGGCGTGCTGCGCGAGGCCTTCGGCGGCTGCTTCGTCTACGCGGTCGGGCGCGGCGAGGCGACGTTCATCGGCGCGACGCCCGAGCTGCTGCTGCGCCGCGAGGGCCTGCGCGTCTAGCACGCTCGCGCTCGCCGGCTCGACGGGCGCAGCGCCGACCCGGCCGTCGACGACCACCTCGGCGAGCGGCTGCTGCGCTCGACAAGGACCGCGAGGAGCACGCGATCGTCGCGCGGCGGATCGAGCGCGCGCTGCGCCCGCACGCGGTCTGGGTGACCGTGGCCGACGAGCCGGAGGTCGTGCGGATCGCCAACATCCAGCACCTCGCGACGCCGATCCGCGCGCAGCTCGCGGCGCCGGTCGGCGCGTCGAGCTCGCCGGCCTGCTGCACCCGACGCCGGCCGTCGGCGGCGAGCCGCGGCCGTCGCGCTGCCGCTGATCCGCGCGCTCGAGGGCATCGACCGCGGCTGGTACGCCGGGCCGGTCGGCTGGACCGACGCCAACGAGGACGGCGAGTTCTGCGTCGCGCTGCGCTGCGCGCTGATCGAGGGCGCGCTCGCGCGCTGCTACGCCGGCGACGGCGTCGTCGCCGACTCCGATCCGGCGGCGGAGCTGGCGGAGACCGAGGTCAAGCTGCAGGCGCTGCTGCCGGTGCTCGCCGGCTGAGCCGCGCCGGCCGAGCTCAGCCGAGCTCCGGCGCGACCGCCGCCGAGACGGCATCCCACACCGCTGCGATGCAGCGCGACGTTCGCCTGCGCGGTCGGTGCGGACCTCGATGATGCGTCGAGCGACCGCGCGCGAGCGCCGCCAAGCGCCTCGCGGAACGCGGCGACGTCGTCGGCGCGCGCGTGCATCAGCCCGTAGAGCGCGCGCGGCGTCGGCGAAGTCGAGGCCGGTCGGCGTCGCGATGTGGCTCGCTCGTAGACGTCGCTCGCGTCGGTCGCGGCGCGCGATCGGCACGGCAGGCAGGAAGTCGAAGATCGCCGCCGCCGCCGTTGTCGATCAGCACGATCGTCAGCGTGAGCCCGAGCCGGCGAGCGGCGAGCAGGCCGCCGATGTCGTGGGCGAGCGCGACGTCGCCGATCAGCGCGACGACCGGCCCGTCGCTCGGCCGCGGCGGCGCCGAACGCGCTCGAGACGTGCCGTCGATGCCGTTGGCGCCGCGGTTGCAGAGCACGCGCGGCGCGTCGTCGCGGACCGGCCAGAACGACTCGATCTCGCGCACCGGCATCGAGGCGGCGACGAACAGCGTCGCCTCGGCCGGCAGCAGGACGCCGAGCGCGCGCGGCGACGAGCGGCTCGCTGACAGGGCCTGGCCGCCGAGCGCGCCGAGGATCGCCTCGGCGGCGCGCTCGTCGGCCGCGCGCCAGCGCGCGAGCCAGTCGGGGTCGGCCGGCACGAGCGGTCGGCCTCGAGCGCGCGCGGATCGGCGCGGGGTCGAGCGTGAGCGAGTCCGACGCACCGACGCCGGGTCCTGCCAGGCGCGCTCGGGGTCGAGCGCGATCTGGCGGCGCGTCGCCGAGTCCCGCGAGCCAGGTCGCGCAGCGGCTTCGAGGTCGGCAGGTCGCCGACGCGGAGGACGAGCTCGGGCTCGTGCGCGCGCGCGAACGCGCCGTCGCGCAGCAGCGCGTCGTAGTGGGCGACCGCCGCCGCGCCGCGCCGCGCGCCCGACAGCGGGTCGGCGAGCAGCGGGTAGCCGAGCTCGCCGGCGATCGCCGCCGCGGCCTGCCCGAGCGCGTGCCCGTCGGCGCTCGGCGGGCGTCGTCGCGCCCGGCGACGATCACGCCGCGCCGCGCGGCACCGACGGTCTCGCCGAGCAGGCCGACGCCGCTCGCGGGGACGGCCGACGACGTCAGCGGGCCGCGGCGCACGTATGGCGCGCCATCGCGCGTCCGGTCGCGTCCTCGGGTAGCGGCTCGTCGGTCACGAGCGGCTCGCGCAGCGGCCAGTTCAGGTGCACGACGCCCGGGCGCGCCCTCGAGCGCCGTCGCATACGCGCGGCATGCGAGCGCGCGGATCCAGCGCATCGCGCTCGCCGTCGCCTCGTGGTTGCCGACCTCGAAGAACCACTGCGCGGCGTCGCCGTAGAGCTTGATCTGGTCGATCGTCTGGCCGGCGCCGATCTCGCGCAGCTCCGGCGGGCGGTCGGCGGTCAGGACGATCAGCGGCACGCGCGCCTCGTGCGCCTCGATCACCGCCGGCAGCAGCTCGGCGGCCGCCGTGCCCGACGTGCAGGCGACCGCGACGGGCGCCCCGTCGCCTTCGCCAGGCCGAGCGCGAAGAAGCCGGCGCAGCGCTCGTCGACGTGCGAGTGGCAGCGCAGGCGCGGCTCGCACGCGAGCGCGAGCACGAGCGGCGTCGAGCGCGATCCGGGCGACGTGCAGGCAGCGCGCACGCCGCAGCGCGCGAGCTCGTCGACGAACGCGCGCAGCAAGACATAGGTGTCGCTCGCGCTGCTCACGCGACTACGATGGCGCCGTGCCGCGGACGCCGCAGAACCTCGTGCTGCTGCACGGCTTCAGCGGGACGCGGCACGCGTGGGATGGGGTGATCGCACGGTTGGACCGCGAACGCTATCGACCGCTGGCGCTCGACCTGCCCGGGCACGGCGACGCGCCGCCGACCGACGCTCCGATCACGTTCGAGTCGTGTGTCGCTGCCGTGCTCGACGCGAGCCCCGAGCGCTTCGTGCTGTGCGGCTACTCGATGGGCGGGCGGATCGCGCTGCACGTCGCGCTTGCGGCGCCTGAGCGCGTGTCGCGGCTCGTGCTCGTCTCCTCGAGCCCGGGGATCGAGGACGACGCCGAGCGCGAGGCGCGGCGCGCGGCCGACCTCCGGCTCGCCGACGAGCTCGAGACGATCCCGTTCGAGCGGTTCATCGACAGATGGCGCGCGCAACCGCTGTTCGCCGACGATCCGCCCGAGGTGGTCGAGCGGGGGCGTGCGGATCAGCGTCGCAACGATCCGCGCCGGCTCGCGGCGGCGATGCGCGGTCTCGGCACGGGGGAGATGCGCCCCCTGTGGTCGCGGCTAGGCGAGCTGGCGATGCCGGTGACCGTCGTGGCCGGCGCGCGCGACAACAAGTTCCGCGCGATCGGTGCGCGAATCGTGGAGGACCTCCCCGCTGGCCGACTGGTCGTCGTTGAGGGGGGGCATCCCCTGCCGCTCGAGTGTTCTGCGCGAGTCGCCGAGGCGCTGGACGCACGACCGTAGCTCAAAGCGAATCGTCGCGAGCAGGGTGAGTCGAGCGAGTCGGAAACATCCAAGGTCAAGGTCGCCAACTGACCAACCGTGAAATTCGCAGAACTAGAAACAGGGGTTCACGCGCTCCAGTGGGCCGGGATAGCTTAGGTGGGCTGATCCGCGCAACGACGACGATTGGACAGTCGGCACCAAGTCGCGGCTGCTGGTCGTCATCCCGCGTGGGACCGCTAGCCATGTCGAGACGACAGAAAGTGGGGAGTACAACATGTTGCGGAGTATCAAACGTTTGACGAGCGTGCGCACACGCGCGCTGCTCGTGGTGAGTTTGCTGGTGGCATCGGTCGGGGCGCTGAGCGTGGCATCTACCGCGTCGGCGACGCCGAAAGGCGAATTCGCAATTTTCGCCGACTGCCCGGTGACGACTGCGCAGGCCTGTCTCCACGCCGTCACTGAAAGCGGCGAATTCACGATCGGCAAAAAGAACGTGCCGATCACGAACCCGATCACCCTGCAGGGCGGGTTGAACGAAACGAAAACGGGTGAGGAATTCGTAGCGGCGAAAGACGGAAACACGCTCTCGAAATCGCCGCAGAAAGTGCCGGGCGGTCTCTCGGGGCTCGTCAACTGCACAGAAATCAAAGGCAGTGGCTTCTTCGAAAAACTCGAGCGTGGAGCCTGTGAAGCGATCTTCGAAAATGGTCTGACGGGCGTCAACGCGACGACCGAACTCGCGGCTCCGGCGAGCCAGATCCAGGTGAACCTCGGCAACCTGCTCAGCGCCAAAGGCACAGCGCTGCAGCTTCCGGTCAAGGTGCACCTCGAAAACCCGCTGCTCGGCAGCTCGTGCTACGTGGGCTCGAACTCCTCGCCGGTCATCCTGCCGTTGACGACGGGCACGACCAGCCCGCCTGAACCGAACAAACCGATCAAAGGCAACGTCGGCGAACTGACGTTCAACGAAGAAGGCACGATTCTCACCGTCCTTCACAACTCGCTGGTCAACAACTCGTTCGCGGCGCCGGCGACCAACGGATGCGGCGGTCTGTTCGAATTCCTGATCGGGCCGATCATCAACTCGACGCTCGGCGTGCCCTCGGCCGGTGGTCACAACACGGCGATCCTCAACGGGACGCTCAGCCAGGCCGGCTCGGAATCCGTCATCGAAAGCGAATAGCGACCGAGGTCGCAGGTTCTAAGTAGGTCGTAGTTCCAAGGACAGGACGGGGCTCGCCGCGAGATGCGGTGGGCCCCGTCGGTCGTTCGTCGGGCCCATCAGTCGTCGTGGGCCCGGCCTACACCGGCCCGAGGCCTACGCCGGCTCGACCCCGAGCCCGGGGTCGGCCGGTACGCCGATCGCGCCGTTGCGCACCGGCAGCGGATCCTCGACCCCGTTGAACAGCCCGAGCGTCGCGAGCCCGCAATAGGGGACCGGCCCGCGCGAGGCGAGCGCCGCGGCGACATGCACCCCGGCGGCGACGCCGAGCGGCCCGTCGTAGGTCGAGGCGAGGTACGGCTCGGCGCCCGAAGCCCGCACGAGCGTCGCGGCCGCGATCAGCCCGGAGATGCCGCCACAACGCGAGATCTTCAAGCAGACGGCATCGGCGACCCCGGCCCCAAGCGCCCCGTGCTCGGCGGCGGTCTCGTCGATCGCGACGCGCACGGCAACCCGCTCGCGTACCTCACGCACGCGCTGCAACCCATGCACCGGCTCCTCGACGAGCTCGAGCCCGGCGGGCGCGAGCGCATCGATCGTGCGCACGGCCTGCTCGACGTCCCACGCGCCGTTCGCATCGAGGCGCAGCGCGACCTCGGGCCCGGCGGCGGCGCGCGCGGCAGCGACGCGTCCGGCGTCGTCGCCGACGCCGACCTTCAGCTTGACGCAGTCGAACCCGGCGGCGACGGCCGCGGCCGCCTGATCGGCGACGCCGGCGCGGTCGAGCGCGGTGAGCGTCGCGTTGACGGGGACGTCGGGCGCCGGATCATCGGTGATCAGCGCGGCGAGCGGCAGCCCGCGCATTCGCCCGGCGCGGTCCCACAGCGCGAGGTCGACGGCGGCGAGCGCCGCCGGCACATCCTCGACGCGCCGGCAGGCGTCGACCAGCTGCGCGCCGTTGAGCCCGTCGCCGGCCTCGGCGATGACGGCCGCGTAGCGCTCGAGCGCGGACTCGACACGCGGGATGGAGACGCCGTCGTACGCCTCGAGCGGCGCGGCCTCACCGTGGCCAACGACGCCGTCGGCGCCGGTCAGCGTGACGATCACGAGCGGACGCTCGCGCAGCTCGCCGTAGGAGGTGACGATCGGGTCGGCAAAGCGCAGCGTGCGCCGTTCGAGCTCGAGCCTCACGCGCGTTCGTCCCCGCTCACGTGCGGACGCCCCCGGCTCAAGACCCGACGCCGCCGCTCGCGAGGATGCCGGCGCTGAACAGCAGGCAGAAGAGCAGCTGCGTGGCGCCGGTCTTCGCGAGCGCGCCGTTGAGCGCGGGCCCGTCGGTGCGCGTGCGCACGACGCGCACGACGCCGAGCGCGATGGGGATCGTGAGCCACGTGAGGAACAGCCAGGCGTCCATCGAGCCGAACGCCCACGGCAGCGGCGCGGTGACGAACGCACCGGCGACCATCGCGGTGTAGAGCATGCGCGTGCGCTCACGCCCGAGCCGGACGGCGAGCGTGCTCTTGCCGGCGCGGCGGTCGGTGTCGAGGTCGCGGACGTTGTTGACGACGAGGATCGCGCTCGCGAGCAGGCCGACGGGAACGGCGCAGACGAACGCCTGCCACGGCAGGTGCTGGATCTGCACGAAGTAGGAGCCGGCGACGGCGACGACGCCGAAGAAGAGGAAGACGAACAGCTCGCCAAGGCCCTCGTACCCATAGGGGCGCGGGCCGCCGGTGTAGAGGACACCGGCGAGGATCGAGGCGGCGCCGACGGCGAGCAGCTCCCAGCCGGCGACATAGACGAGATACGCGCCGCAGGCGACGGCGAGCCCGAACGTGACGTAGGTCGCGAGCAGCACCTGGCTCGGCGGCACCAGCCCGCCGGCGGTGACGCGCACGGGCCCGAGCCGGTCCTCGGTGTCGGCGCCGCGGCGCGCGTCGGAGTAGTCGTTTGACAAGTTGGTGCCGACCTGGATGAAGACGGCGCCGAGCAGCGCTGCGACGAAGGCGAGCGGGTGGAAGACGCCGGCGCCGAGCGCGAGTGAGGTGCCGACGAGCACGGGGGCGATCGCGGCGGGCAGCGTGCGCACGCGCGCGGCCATGATCCAGATGCGCGCGGCGCTCAACGCGCGGCGCTCGGTCTCGCGACGCGCACGCTATGCGCGCCGCGGGAAGCGCGAGAAGTCGGGCTTGCGCTTCTCGCGGTAGGCGTCGCGCCCCTCCTGGGCCTCCTCGTTGCCATAGAAGAGGAGGTTCGTGTCGTGCGCGAGCTGCTGGATACCGGAGAGCCCGTCCTCGGCGGCGTTGAAGCTCGCCTTCAGGAGGCGCAGCGAGAAGGGGGAGAGGGCGAGCATCTCACGGCACCACTGGACGGTCTCGGCTTCGAGGCGATCGAGCGGGACGACGGTGTTGACCAGCCCATCTCGCGCGCCTCCTCGGCGGAGTACTGGCGGCAGAGGAACCAGATCTCCTTGGCCTTCTTCGGCCCGACGAGGTTCGCGAGCAAGCCGGCACCGAAGCCGCCGTCGAACGAGCCGACCTTCGGCCCGACCTGCCCGAAGCGGGCGTTGTCGGCGGCGATCGTCAGGTCGCAGACGAGGTGCAGGACGTGCCCGCCACCGATCGCGTAGCCGGCGACCATCGCGACGACGGGCTTCGGCAGCCTGCGGATCTGGACGTGGAGATCTGTGACATGAAATCGACCGACGCCGGCTCGGGCGGAGCTTGGATCGGACGCCTCCTCGTCGAGGTAGCCCGAGTCGCCACGCACACGCTGGTCGCCGCCGGAGCAGAACGCCTCCGACCCTTCCCCGGTGAGCACGACGACGCCGACGCTCGTGTCCTCGCGCGCATCCTCGAGCGCGCGCGAGATCTCGACGATCGTGCGCGGGCGAAACGCGTTCCTGACCTCGGGGCGGGCAATCGTGATCTTCGCGATGCCCGCATCGTCGCCGGTCGACTTCTCGTAGCGGACGTCCGCGAAATCGCCGCCGGCCTCGGCGGTGGCGTCTGTCCAGGTCACGCGCACGATGCGGAAGGCTAGCCTGTGCCTCATGCTCGTGGAGGCCTGGCTCGCCCGCGCCGCACACGCGCGCCCGCAGCGCGTTGCGCTCGAGACGCCTGCGGGGAGCTGCACGTACGCCGAGCTGCTCGACGCGGCGGCCCGGGCGGCCGGCGAGCTGGTCGCGCGCGGTGTGAGCCGCGGCGATCGCGTCGCGATCGCGCTGCCGGCAGGCGTCGACTTCGCATGTGCGCTGCACGCGTGCATGCTGCTCGGTGCCGTCGCGGTGCCGGTCGACCTGCGTCTCTCCCGATCCGAGCGGGCGGCGATCGCGGAGGGCGCGGTCGCGACGATCGACGGGCCGATCGGCGGCGAGGGCCGGGCGGATGCCGACCCGCCGGGCGAGGCGCGCCACGAGCTCGACGCGACGGCCGTCGTGATCCACACGTCCGGCACGAGCTCGGCGCCGAAGCCGATCGAGCTGACGTACGGCAACCTGCTGTGGAGCGCGCTCGGCTCGGCCGTCGCGCTCGGCCTCGACGAGAACGAGCGCTGGCTCTGTGCGCTGCCGCTCTCGCACGTCGGCGGCCTCTCGATCCTCGTGCGCTCGGCGATCTACGGCACGACGGCGGTTGTGCACGAGCGCTTCGAGGCAGATCGCGTCTTGCGTGCGTTGCGCGAGGAGGACGTGACGCTCGTGAGCCTCGTCGCGACGACGCTCGCGCGACTGCTCGACGCGGGCCTCGAGCGCCCGGCGGAGCTGCGCTGCGCGCTGACCGGCGGTGGCCCGGTGCCGGCGGCGCTGGTCGAGCGCGCACGCGCGGCGGGCGTGCCGGTGAGCATGACCTACGGCCTGACCGAGAGCTGCTCGCAGGTCACGACGGCGCCGGTCGCGGCGCTCGCCGCGGACGACCTCGGCGCCGGCCCGCCGCTGTTCTGCACGCGCGTGCGCCGCGCCGAGGACGGCGAGGTGCTCGTCGCCGGGCCGACCGTCGCGCCCGGCGCGGTCGCCGACGACGGCTGGCTGCACACCGGCGACGTCGGCGCGTTCGATGGGCGCGGCGGGCTCTGGATCACGGGGCGCAAGGCCGACACGATCGTCAGCGGCGGCGAGAACGTCGCGCCGAGCGAGGTCGAGGCGGTGCTCGAAAGCCACGCGGACGTGCTCGAGGCGGCCGTCATCGGTCTTCCAGACGAGCGCTGGGGCGAGGCGGTCACGGCGGTCGTCGTCGCGCGCGCCGGTCGTACGCCCGACGAGGAGTCGCTGCGCGCGCACTGCGCGGCGGCGCTCGCCCCGTACAAGGTGCCCAAGCGCGTCGTCCTGCGCGAAGAGGCGCTCCCGCGCACGCGCTCGGGCAAGCTGCTGCGGCGGGAGCTTTAGATGAGCGAGGAGAACGGAACGCCGGGCTTCGACGCGAACGCATATCGCGACGCGAGCCAGCAGGGCTGGGAGGAGGCGGCGGCCGGCTGGGTGCGCAGCCAGGAGCTGATCCGCGCGTTCGCGGCGCCGGTCTCGCACTGGATGCTCGACGCGCTCGCGCCGCAGCCGGGCAAGCGCGTGCTCGAGCTCGCGGCGGGGCTGGGGGAGACGGGCCTGCTCGCGGCCGAGCTCGTCGCGCCGGCGGGCGGCGTGATCATCTCCGACCAGGCCGACGCGATGCTCGCGGGGGCGCGCGAGCGTGCGGCCGAGCTGGGGCTCTCGAACGTCGAGTTCCAGACGATCAACGCCGAATGGATCGACCTGCCGGTCGCGAGCGTCGACGGCGTGCTGTGCCGCTGGGGCTACATGCTGATGGCCGACCCCGCGGCGGCGCTCGGCGAGACGCGCCGCGTGCTGCGTCCCGGCGGGCGCGTCGCGCTCGCCGTGTGGGACTCGATCGAGCGCAACCCGTGGGCGGCGCTGCCGGGGCTCGAGCTGCGCGAGCGCGGCCTCGCCGCGCCGCCGGCGCCGGGCACACCCGGACCGTTCGCGCTCGGTGACGAGGCCCGGTTGCGCGCGCTGCTGCAGGAGGCCGGCTTCGCCGAGGTGCGGATCGAGGCGCTCGACCTGCACCGCGTGCACGCCGGCTTCGACGGCTTCTGGGAGACGACGCTCGACCTCTCGCGCGCGATCCACGACGCGGTGCTGGAGCGCCCGCAGCCGGAGATCGATGAGATCCGCGCCGGCCTGCGGGCCCGCCTGCAGCCGTTCACGGCGGCCGACGGCTCACTCGACATCCCCGCGCGCACGCTCGTCGCCGTCGCGAGCGCCTGACCCGGCTGCGGCTCGCCGACGCGATAGCCTGCGCGCCAATGATCTACGACGACGACGCAGACATACATCTTCTCGACGGCAAGACCGTCGCAATCATCGGCTACGGCTCGCAGGGCCACGCGCACGCGCTCAACCTGAAGGACTCGGGCGTAGACGTCGTCGTCGGCCTGCGCCCGGACTCGGCCTCGGTCGCGAAGGCGCGCGAGGCCGGTCTCGAGGTGCTGCCGGTCGTCGAGGCCGCGAGCCGCGGCGACCTCGTGATGATCCTGCTGCCCGACGAGCTGCACCGCCAGGTGTGGGAGTCGGAGATCCGCGACGGGATCGCCGAGGGCAACATGCTCCTGTTCGGCCACGGCTTCTCGATCCACTACAAGCGAGGTCGCGCCGCCGCCGGGCGTCGACGTCGCGATGGTCGCGCCGAAGGGCCCCGGCCACCTCGTGCGCCGGCAGTTCACCGAAGGCAGCGGCGTACCCGGGCTCGTCGCCATCGAGCAGGACGCGACCGGCAACGCGCGCGCGCTCGCGCTCGCCTACGCGAAGGGCATCGGCTGCACGCGCGGCGGCGTGATCGAGACGACGTTCAAGGACGAGACCGAGACAGACCTGTTCGGCGAGCAGGCCGTCCTCTGCGGCGGCGCCTCCGAGCTCGTCCAGGCCGGCTTCGAGACGCTCGTCGACGCCGGCTACGACCCCGAGATGGCCTACTTCGAGTGCCTGCACGAGCTCAAGCTGATCGTCGACCTGATGTACGAGAAGGGCCTCGCCGGGATGCGCTACTCGATCTCGAACACGGCCGAGTACGGCGACTACACGCGCGGCAAGCGCGTGATCACCGACGAGACGCGTGCGGCGATGAAGCAGATCCTCGAGGAGATCCAGGCCGGCGACTTCGCGCGCGAGTGGATCGCCGAGAACCGCGCCGGCCAGGAGAACTTCCTGCGCATGCGCGCCGAGCAGGCCGACACGCAGGTCGAGCACGTCGGCGCCGAGCTGCGCTCGCACATGGACTGGATCAAGCCCTCGTTCTGAGGCCGCGCGCGGCGAGGCGAGCACGACGATGCTGGCCTACGTCTTCTGGCACCGCCCCGCCGCCGGCGTCGAGCGTGAGCGCTACGAGCACGAGCTCGAGCGCTTCCACCGCTCGCTCGCGCACCGGCCGCCGAGCGGCTTGCGCAGCGCGGCGACGCTGCGTGTTGCCGAGCTGCCCTGGGACGACGGCGAGCCGCCGCAGCCCGCCTACGAGGACTGGTACGTCGTCGACGACTGGACCGCGCTCGGCGTGCTCGAGGAGGCCGCCGTCTCGCGCGGGCACCTCTCCTCGCACGAGGCGGTCGCGCAGCACTCGCAGGCTGAAGCCGGCCGCCGTCTACCGCCTGCTCGAGGGCGCCGAGAACGTGGCCGACGCGGCGAGCGCGACGTGGATCTCCGCGCCGGCGCTGCCCGGCCACGAACGCCCGTCGCTCGACGCGCTGCTCGGCGACGGGATGGACCCGCGCTGCGACGGGCTCTGGCGGCGTTGCCTCGTGCTCGGCCCCTCGCCCGAGTACTGCCTGCTCGCCGCCGAGGCTCCCGCCGGCGTCGCCGCGACGCGCCTGCCGGCCGGTTGGCACGCGCGCACGCTGGGTAGGGAGCCGGTCTGGGATGGCTGACGGCACGCACAGCCGCGACACGTGAAGAAGCTGCGCTGAGCCGCCAACGCGAGCGCCCGCGTTCGCTACACTCGGCGCGTCGTCGCGACTGGCGCTGAGGTGGAGTCAACCACCGGGAAGCGACGAGCAGGACCGCCGCGCGCCTGGGCACCCTCTCAGAGCATCGAAATCCCTCGACAGCGAGGAGCCCCGCATGACGCCGAGCAGCAGCACTCAAGAGCAGCAACTCGTGATCCCCGCCGAGCTGAAGCCGGCCGACGGCCGCTTCGGCTGCGGCCCGTCGAAGGTCCGCCTCGAGGCGCTCGCGCGCCTGGCGAGCGACGGCGCCGCGGTGATGGGCACCTCGCACCGCCAGGCAGCCGGTGCAAGGCGCTCGTCGGCGAGATCCGTGCCGGCCTGCGCGAGCTGTTCGCGCTGCCCGACGGCTATGAGGTCGCGCTCGGCAACGGCGGCGCGACCGCCTTCTGGGACGCCGCCGCCTTCGGGCTGGTCCGCGAGCGCTCGCTGCATCTCGTCTTCGGCGAGTTCTCGCAGAAGTTCGCGACCGTCGACCGCCGGCGCGCCGTTCCTCGCCGAGCCGATCGTCGTCGAGGCCGAGCCCGGCGACGCGCCCGACCCGGCAAGCATCGGCGCGCAGGCGGCAGAGGCGGGCGCCGACGTGATCGCGTGGGCGCACAACGAGACCTCGACCGGCGTGATGATCGCCGGTGCGCCGGCCGAATGGCGCCGGCGACGCGCTCGTCGCTGATCGACGCGACCTCAGGCGCCGGCGGCCTGCCGCGTCGACGTCGCGCAGGTCAGACGTCTACTACTTCGCGCCGCAGAAGAGCTTCGCCGCCGACGGCGGCCTGTGGCTCGCGCTGCTCAGCCCCGCCGCGCAGGAGCGGATCGAGGAGCTCGACGGCGCCGACCGCTGGATCCCTGCCTTCCTCTCGCTCAAGACCGCGCTCGAGAACTCGCTCAAAGACCAGACGTACAACACGCCCGCCGTCGCGACGCTGTTCCTGCTCGCAGACCAGGTCCGACTGGATGCTCGACCTCGGCGGCCTCGACTGCGTGCGTCGCGCGCACGCGCGAGTCCGCGCGGCTACCTCTACGGCTGGGCCGAGCGCTCCGGCTACGCGACGCCGTTCGTCGCCGACCCGGCCAAGCGCTCGCTCGTCGTCGGCACGATCGACTTCGACGACGGCGTCGACGCCGCGGCGCTCGCGAAGACGCTGCGCGCGAACGGGATCGTCGACGTCGAGCCCTACCGCAAGCTCGGGCGCAACCAGCTGCGCGTCGGCATGTTCCCGGCGGTCGAGCCCGCAGGACGTGCAGGCGCTGACCGCGTGCGTCGACTGGATCGTGGAGCAGAGCTCGTGAGCGCCGCCGACGCCGACGGCCACGGCACCGAGCGCGCACGCGTGCTCGTCAAGGAGAAGATCGGCGACTCCGGCGTCGCGCTGCTGCGCGAGCACTTCGACGTCGACGTCGGCGTCGACTGGGGCGACGAGGAGCTCGCTCGAGCGCATCGGCGAGTACGAAGGCGATCGTGATCCGCTCGGCGACGAAGATGACCGCCGAGCTGATCGAGCGCGGCGAGCGGCTGCGCGTGATCGGGCGCGCCGGCGTCGGCGTCGACAACGTCGACGTCCCGGCCGCGACCAAGCGCGGGATCGTCGTCGCGAACGCGCCGCAGTCGAACGTCGTCACGGCCGCCGAGCACACGATGGCGCTGCTGCTCGCGCTCGCGCGCAACATCCCGCAGGCGCACGCGTCGCTGACTCGAGGGCAAATGGGAGCGCTCGAAGTTCTCCGGCGTCGAGCTGTACGAGAAGACGCTCGGGATCGTCGGCTTCGGGCGGATCGGCCAGCTCGTCGCGCAGCGCGCGCGCGGCTTCGGCATGCGCGTGCTCGCCTTCGACCCGTTCGTCAGCGCCGAGCGCTACCGCGAGCTCGGCGTCGAGAAGGCCGCCGACGTCGGACGAGATCTACGCGCAGGCCGACTTCATCACCGTGCACCTGCCGAAGACGCCCGAGACCGAAGGCTGGCTCGACGCCGAGGCGTTCGCGAAGATGCGCGACGGCGTGCGGATCCTCAACGTCGCGCGCGGCGGGCTGATCGACGACGCGGCGCTGAAGGACGCGCTCGACTCCGGCAAGGTCGGCGGGCGCCGCGCTCGACGTCTTCCCGTCCGAGCCGATGACCGACTACCCGCTGTTCCACGGCTACGACAACGTCGTCGTCACGCCGCACCTCGGCGCCTCGACCGCCGAGGCGACCGACCGCGCCGGCTACCAGTCGCGCCGAGCAGGTCGTCGCCGCGCTGACCGGCGGCGTCGTCTCGACGGCCGTCAACATCCCCTCGATCGGCGCCGAGGACATGGCAGGTGCTCGGCGCCGTTCCTGCCGATGGCGCGCCAGCTCGGGCGCCTGGCGATGGCGCTCGCCGAGGGCAGCTCGGTCGAGCGGATCGAGGCCGCGTTCATGGGCCGGATCGCCGACTTCGACACGCGCCTGCTTGACGCTCGCCGTGATCGGCGGCGCCCTTGAGGGTCGCACCGAGGAGCAGGTCAACCCGGTCAACGCGCCGAGCATCGCCGAGGAGCGCGGGATCGTCGTCGAGGAGAAGAAGGTCTCCGAGGCGCAGGACTTCAACGAGCTGATCCGCGTCACCGTGATCGCCGGCGGCGAGCGCGTCGCCGTCGCCGGCACCGGCATCGGTCCGAGGCAGGAGCCGCACCTCGTCGAGGTGCAGGGCCGGCGCCTGACGATCGAGCTCGAGCGTTACGTGACCGTCTTCCGCTACGCGGACCTGCCGGGCATGGTCGGTCGCGTCGGCACGATCTTCGGCGAGCACGGCATCAACATCTCCTCGGCCGCCGTCGGGCACTCGCCGGACGGCGGCTCGGGCGCCGATGACGGTGAGGCCGGTGCGCAGCGGCTCGCCGCGATGGTCGTCACGACCGACGCCGCCGTGCCGGGCGCGGTCGTCCAGGAGATCGTCGACTCCGACGGGTTCGTCAACGGCTGGTCGGTCGACCTGGGCTGATCGGGTAGGCTCGCCGGTGTGCGGGCGGTCGTCACCACCAAGCACGGCGGCCCGGATGTGCTGCAGGTGCAGGAGCAGCCGGACCCCGAGCTGAGCCCGGGCGCGGTGCGCATCGACGTCGCCGCCGCCGGGATCAACTTCGCCGACGTGATGGCGCGCATGGGCCTCTACCCGGACGCGCCGAAGACGCCGTGCGTCGTCGGCTACGAGGTCGCGGGGACGATCCTAGAGCTGGGGGAGGGCGTCGCGGGGCTCGCGGTCGGCGAGCGCGTGCTCGCCGGGACGAAATTCGGCGGCTACGCCTCGCAGGTCGTCGTCCCCGCGAGCGACGTCGTGCCGCTGCCCGACGGCCTGAGCTTCGAGCAGGGCGCGGCGATCCCCGTCAACTACGCGACCGCCTGGGCCGGCCTGATCGGCTACGGCAGCCTGCGCCGCGGCGAGCGCGTGCTCGTGCATTCGGTCGGCGGCGGCGTCGGCATCGCGGCGACGCAGATCGCCAAGCGCGCGGGCGCCGAGGTCTACGGCACCGCCTCGCCCGGCAAGCACGCGCGCTGCGAAGAGCTCGGCGTCGACTACGTGCTCGACTACGGCATCGCCGGCTGGGAGCGGAGCGTGCCGCAGTTCGACGTGATCCTCGATGCGATCGGCGGCAGGAGCTTCCGCACGAGCTACGGCCTGCTGCGCCCCGGCGGGCGCCTCGTCGCCTTCGGCGCCTCCTCGCTCGTCAGCGGCCAGCGACGCAACCTCCTCACGGCGCTGCGCACGGTGATCCGCATGCCGCGCTTCAACCTGATCAAGCAGATGTCCGAATCGAAGGCCGTCATCGGCCTGAACATGCTGAGCCTGTGGAAGGACCGCGGCACGCTCGAGCCCTGGATCGCGCCGCTGCGCGAGCTGCTCGACGACGGGACGATCAAGCCGGTCGTCGCGGGCGTCTTCTCCTTCGAGGACGCGGGCGCCGCGCAGACGATGATCACCGAGCGGCGCAACGTCGGCAAGGTCGTGCTGGCGCCCTAGCTTGCATCTCTGTGGGGATGCGGCTCGGGCGGTGGACGAGAGTCCACCGCCCGAGGACGCAGAGGTTCGAGCTCAGGTGACTTCGATCGCTTCCGCGAACGTGTTTTCCTCGCTCGACTGCAGCGTCGAGGCGAGTCCGAACGCTTTCAACGACGGTTTTTCCGTTTTGCCTTCGATCTTTATTTCTTTGATCTTCTGAGCGCTGCCGTTGAGCGCGAAGATCACTTTGCCGGTGGTGCTCGATGTTTTTGTCGGCGTCACTTCACCGGCGACGCTTCCGGTCACTTTGAAGTTCAGCGAGCCGCATTTGAATTCGGCGAAGGCGCCTTCTTTCGCTTTGAACAGGAGCCCGACTTCGCTGGTCGCTTCGGCTTTCGCCACTTCGCCGAGCGTGCCGACCAGCGTCGAGCTGATCGTTTCCGGGCATTTGTTGCCGAGGATTTCGCCTTTGCATCCTTCGAAGCTGACGGTGCCGGTGACCGTCGTTTTGCTCGTCACTTCGCCTTTCCCGCTGTCTTTTTTGCAGGTGATCGTGAGCCCGGTCCCGGACAGCACGCTTTCGCCACTGCTCGTGGTGAACGTGTCTTTCGCTTTCGAGAATTCAGGCGCCGCGACAGCAGCCGAGGCCGTCATCGCGCTAACCGCGAGGACGGCGAATACGGCCAGCATGATTGTCCTGATGCGCATCGGTGTTTCTCCTTCCGTAGTGGGGCGGGTCGCCGGAGAGCGATCCGTGAAGCGGCTGTCGCGCAGGTGAGAGCGAATCGGGCGACGGCCGACGACGGTCTAACAGCAAGCGCGCGCGTCGCGCAACCGCGGCGTTCCGCGAGCACGCGCGATCGCGTCCTCGACGCGCACGGGAGCAGCGTGTGAGCAGGGCTTTTTCCGTCGGCGCCGCGACTGACGAGACGGAGACAGGCGCGGCCGAACAGTCGTGTCGCGATGTGCTACGGTGCGACGCGGATGTCGCAGCAGCTCTCGCTTCTCACGCTTCTCCTGCTCCCCCCTCGGGGGGAATAGCGCGTGGCGGCCGCGTAGCCGCATAACCACCGGAGAGGAACAGCAAGCGAGCTAGAGAAGGAGCACTGACGACATGAGCATCCCGGCAGGCAACACCCCGACGAGCCCAGGTGGGCACGGTGCGCGCGGCGAGGCGAACCGCGTGCTGATCTTCGACACGACTCTGCGCGACGGCGAGCAGTCGCCCGGGATCTCGCTGAACAGGTCGGAAAAGCTGGAGATCGCCCACCAGCTCGCGCGTCTCGGCGTCGACATCGTCGAGGCCGGCTTCCCGATCACCTCGCCCGGCGACTTCGAGTCGGTGCAGGCGATCGCTCGCGAGGTCGAAGGCCCCGTGATCTGCGGCTTGGCGCGCACGAGCCACCAGGACATCGAGGCTGCGTGGAAAGCCGTCAGAGACGCCGACCGCCCGCGGATCCACACGTTCCTGGCGACGAGCGACGTCCACATCGAGCACAAGCTGCAGACGACGCGCGATGACGTCAAGGGACAGGTGCGCGCGGCCGTCGCGCAGGCGCGCGAGCTCTGCGAGGACATCGAGTTCTCACCAGAGGACGGCTCGCGCTCGGACGTCGAGTTCATGGCCGAGGTCATCCAGATCGCCCTCGATGAGGGGGCGAGCACGATCAACGTGCCGGACACCGTCGGCTACGCGCTGCCGAACGATTACGCGGCGATGTTCGAGGAGCTCTACCGGCTGCTGCCCGATTTGCGCAACGTCGTCGTCTCCGTCCACTGCCACGACGACCTCGGCGTCGCCGTCGCCAACTCGCTGGCCGGCCTGCAGGCCGGCTGCCGCCAGGTCGAGTGCGCCATCAACGGGATTGGCGAGCGCGCCGGCAACGCCTCGCTCGAGGAGATCGCGATGCTGCTGCGCACGCGCGAGCCGACGCTCGGCCTGTGGACCGGCATCGAGACGACCGAGATCGCGCGCACGAGCCGCCTCGTCTCGCGCCTGACCGGCTATCAGGTGCAGCCGAACAAGGCGATCGTCGGACGCAACGCGTTCGCGCACGAGGCCGGCATCCACCAGGACGGCGTGCTGAAGGAGCGCACGACGTACGAGATCATGGACGCGACGACCGTCGGCCTGAACAGCAACTCGCTCGTCCTCGGCAAGCACTCGGGTCGCCACGCGCTGAGCGAGGCGCTCAAGGAGATGGGCTTCGAGGTCGATGGCCAGGCGCTGAACACCGCGTTCAAGCGCTTCAAGGAGATCGCCGACGTCAAGAAGCAGGTCACGGCGATGGACCTCGAGGCGCTCGTCGCCGACGAGCTGCGCAGCGAGGACGTCGGCGGCTTCGCGCTGGCGTCGTTCGACGTGCAGGACTCCTCCGAGCGCCCACCGCATGCACGCGTCGCGGTGCGACTGCCCGACGGCGGCGAGGCGACCGGAAGCTTCACCGGCGACGGCCCGATCGATGCGGTCTTCCAGGCGATCAACGCCGCGACCGGGATCGCGGCGAAGCTCGGCGAGTTCACGATCGGTGCTGTCACCGAGGGTCAGGACGCGCTCGGCGAGGTTTCGATCGTGCTCGAGGTCGACGGCGTCACGGGCGCCGGCCAGGGCGTCTCCACGGACATCATCGACGCGGCGGCGCGGGCCTATGTTCGCGCGCTGTCGGTAGCCGTCACGCGAGCGAAGGCGGATCAGGCGATCGGGCTGCCGGAGGGCGCCACCGGCTGAATCGCCGTTCCCAGTCGGAGACAATGCGGCGCATTCGTTGACTGCTTCGACGTGCGCCGCGATAGTCACGCGGCATGGACCGACGTGCGCGAAAAGCGCTGATTTCGCTGCTTCTGCCGGCCGCGCTCGTGCCGGCGATCGCCGGCTGCGGCGGTGGCTCGAGCACCGCCGCACCGACTGTTCGGTCGGCTTCGACGACCAGCGCCGCAACAACGACCCGCGCGCCGACCGGGACGACCGCGCCGACCAGGCAGGCCGCGCCGCAGCAGTCCGACGCGTCGTTCGTCGCTCGCGCCGACGCGGTCTGTCGTGGAATCAATGCCGAAATATCGTCGGTCAAAGCAAAGAGCTCCTCGGTCGCGGAAGTGAAGCGATTCGTTCCGCGCAACGCAGCGCTCGAGCGCGCGGGGGTCGCGCGGCTTGAACAACTCACGCCCCCCGCCCCGCTGAAGGACGCTTGGCAGAGCATCCTCGGGTATCGCCGCGCGTTGGCGACCGAACTCGGCGCGCTGCTTCGCGAGGCCAGAGAGAACGACCAGCCGGAGATGAAGGCCGTGATCGCCTCGAAAAAGCAGGTTCACACGAACCTCGACAAGGTCGCGACGGCGAACGGGTTCAAGGAGTGCGGGAAGGTCGGCTCGGTCGGATAGCCCGTAGCGGCCTCGACAGGCGTCTGTGATAACGTACAGACGTATGGCGTTTACAGCGGTCCTTCAGGAGACAACAGGCGAGGACGACTCGATCCAGGCGCTCTCGCCGGCGGCGGTCGGGGCCCGCGTGAAGGCCCTGCGCGAGGCCTCGAACCTGTCGTTGCGCGACCTCGCCGCCCGCAGCGGCGTCAGCGCCCCGATGCTCTCGCAGGTCGAGCGCGGCGAGACGAGCCCGACGCTGACGGTCGCCGCGCGCATCGCCGCCGGTCTCGACCTGCGCCTCTCCCAGCTCTTGCGCCTCGACGAGGGCGACAGCGTGACGGTCGTGCGCTCCGCGCAGCGCCAGCGCGGCGGCAACGCACGCCGCGGCCACCGCTTCGAGGTCCTGACCGCCGGGCAGCCGGGGCAGCGTGCCGAGCTTTCGCGCCACACGCTCTCGCCGGGCGGCACGACCGGCGCCCCGGATGATCCGCCGATGCACGAGCCCGGCAGCCGTGAGATCGCGCTGATCGAGCGTGGCGCCGTCGTGCTCGTCTGCGACGGCCAGCGCTACCAGCTGACCGAGGACGACTGCGTCACGTTCGACGCCGACCTGCCCCATCACTTCGAGAACGCCGGCGCCGGCGAGGCCGCCTTCCTGGCCGTCGTCTCGGCCGGGCTGAGACGCAGCTAGACAAACCACGACAAGGATCAACGCGATGCCACAGACGCTGTTCGACAAGATCTGGGAGACGCACGAGGTGGCGCACGGCCTCCTCTACATCGACCTGCACCTCGTCCACGAGGTGACGAGCCCGCAGGCGTTCGACAGCCTGCGGATGGCCGGGCGCCCGGTGCGCCGTCCCGACCGCACGCTGGCGACGGCCGATCACAACACGCCGACCGACGGCACGCCCGTCGCCGCGAGGATCAAGGACGAGCTCTCGCGCGTCCAGGTCGAAACGCTCGAGCGCAACTGCGCCGAGTTCGGCGTCCCGGTCTACTCGCTCGGCTCCGACCGCCAGGGGATCGTCCACGTGATCGGCCCCGAGCTCGGCGTCACGCAGCCGGGCATGACGATCGTCTGCGGCGACTCGCACACCTCGACGCACGGCGCCTTCGGCGCGCTCGCGTTCGGGATCGGCACGAGCGAGGTCGAGCACGTGCTCGCGACGCAGTGCATGGTCCAGCACAAGCCGCGCTCGATGCGGATCCTGTACGACGGCAGGCTCGGCTTCGGCGTGACCGCGAAGGACCTGATCCTCGGCACGCTGGGGAGGCTCGGCGTCGGCGGGATGACCGGCCACGTCGTCGAGTACGCCGGCCCGGCGATCGAGGCGCTCTCGATGGAAGGGCGGATGACGGTCTGCAACATGACGATCGAGGGCGGGGGGCGCGCGGGGATGATCGCGCCCGACGAGGCGACGTTCGCCTGGTTCACCGAGGTCGATCGTCCGGGCGCGCCGCAGGGCGAGGATCTGCAGCGCGCGATCGCCCGCTGGGAGCAGCTGCACACCGACGACGGCGCCGAGTTCGACAAGGAGGTCTCGATCGACGCCAGCGCGATCTCGCCGCAGGTCACGTGGGGCACGAACCCGGGCATGGTGCGCGCCGTCACCGAGGCGGTGCCGGCGCCCGATGAGTTCGACAGCCCGGCCGACCGCGAGGCGACCGAGCGCGCGCTCGCCTACATGGCCCTCGAGCCCGGCACGCCGATCGAGCAGATCTCGCTCGACCGCGTGTTCATCGGCTCGTGCACGAACTCGCGGATCGGCGATCTGCGCGCGGCGGCCGAGGTCGTCGAGGGGCGCAAGGTCGCATCGGGCGTCGACGCGATGGTCGTCCCCGGCTCCCAGCAGGTAATGAAACAAGCTGAAGCCGAGGGTCTCGACCGCGTCTTCCGCGAGGCCGGCTTCGACTGGCGCGTCGCCGGCTGCTCGATGTGCCTCGGGATGAACCCCGACATCCTGCAGCCGGGCGAGCGCTGCGCGTCGACCTCGAACCGCAACTTCGAGGGTCGCCAGGGCCGCGGCGGGCGCACGCACCTCGTCTCGCCGCAGATGGCCGCCGCCGCGGCGATCGAGGGCCACTTCGTCGATATCCGCGACTGGAACTAGGGAGGACAACATGGACCCGATCAGCGTCATCTCAGGCCCGGTCAGCCACCTCGACCGCGCCGACGTCGACACCGACCAGATCATGCCGAAGCAGTTCCTCAAGCGGGTCGAGCGTACGGGCTTCGGCGAGTTCCTGTTCTACGACTGGGCGAAGGAGCCCGGCTGGAACCTGCCGGCCAACCCGATCCTCGTTGCCGGCGAGAACTTCGGCTGCGGCTCCTCGCGCGAGCACGCGCCGTGGGGTCTGCAGGACTACGGCTTCCAGGCGCTCGTCGCGCCGAGCTTCGCCGACATCTTCTACTCGAATTGCACGAAGATCGGTCTCTTGCCGGTCGTCATGAGCGAGGAGGACTGCCGGGCGCTGACGCACGCCGGGGCGGGGGAGGTCGACCTGCTCGAGCAGGAGGTCCGCTTCGACGGACGCGAGGTCGCGTTCGAGATCGACCACGAGATCCGTCACCGACTACTCAACGGTCTCGACGACATCGCGCTGACGCTCGAGCAGGCGGCGGAGATCGACGGCTACGAGTCAGAGCACGAGCACGACGGCAACGCGCACGTCGCGACGACGGCACTGTAGGTCGCGCGCATGAGCCATCACATCGTCACCCTCCCCGGCGACGGCATCGGCCCGGAGATCATCGAGCCGACGCTTGAGCTGCTCGAAGCGCTCGGCGACTTCGACTTCGACGAGCGCCTGTTCGGTGGCGCGTCGATCGACGCCTACGGCACGGCCCTGACCGACGAGACGCTCGACGCCTGCAAGCACGCCGACGCCGTCCTGCTCGCAGCAGTCGGCGGCCCGAAGTGGGACACGACCGACCCTGCCAAGCCGCGCCCCGAGCAGGGCCTGCTCGGCCTGCGCAAGGGTCTCGGCCTGTACGCGAACCTGCGCCCGGTCAAGCCGCTGCCGGCGCTGTACGACTCCTCACCGCTGCGCCGCGAGCGGATCGAGGGCACGGACCTGCTCGTCGTGCGCGAGCTGACGGGCGGTATCTACTTCGGTGCGAAGACGCGCACGGAGACGTCGGCCTCCGACGAGTGCCTGTACACGACCGAGGAGATCGAGCGGATCGCACGCACGGCCTTCGCCGCCGCCGAGCGCCGCTCGGACAAGCCGAAGGTCTCGAGCGTCGACAAGGCGAACGTGCTGGAGACCTCGCGCCTCTGGCGCCAGACGGTCTCGGAGCTCCACGCGCGCGAGTTCGCCCACATCGAGCTCGAGCACGTGCTCGTCGACAACGCGGCGATGCAGCTCGTCTCGGCGCCGCGCAAGTTCGACGTGATCGTGACGGAGAACATGTTCGGAGACATCCTCAGCGACGAGGCGGCGATGCTGACGGGCTCGATCGGGATGCTGCCGAGCGCGTCGCTCGGCGGCGAAGGCCCGGGGCTGTTCGAGCCGGTGCACGGCTCGGCGCCGGACATCGCCGGCAAGGGCGTCGCGAACCCGCTGGCGATGTTCCTCTCGGCGGCGCTGATGCTGCGCGAAGGCTTGGGCTTGTCGAGCGAGGCGGCGGCAGTAGAATCGGCCGTTGAAGGTGCGCTGGACGCGGGGCTGAGGACACCCGACCTGGGGGGCTCGGCGAGCACCGCGGAGGCGACCGAGGCAGTGATGTCGAAGCTCAAGTAGCCCGAACCTCGAACAGGAGCCGAATGATCGTGGACCCGACCGACCTCATCTGGATGAATGGAGAGTTCGTCGCATGGGAGGACGCGAAGGTCCACGTGCTGACGCACGGCCTGCACTACGGCACGGGCGTCTTCGAGGGCGTGCGCTGCTACGAGACCGCGCGCGGCCCGGCGGTGTTCCGCAACTCCGACCACGTCGAGCGCCTGTTCCGCTCGGCGGACCTCTACTACATGGAGATCCCGTTCACGGCGGAGGAACTGCGCGCGGCGACGCTCGAGCTGGTCGCGCGCAACGGCCTGTCCTCGTGCTACATCCGCCCGATCGTCTACCGCGGCTACGGCTCGATGGGCCTGAACCCGCTGGACTCGGTCGTCGACGTGACGATCGCGTGCTGGGAGTGGGGGGTGTACCTCGGCGAGGAGGGCGCGAGCCGGGGCGTGCGCGCGAAGGTCTCCTCGTGGCGGCGGATCAGCCCGGACTCGTTGATCCCGCACGCGAAGGCCTCGGGGCAGTACCTGAACAGCGTGCTGGCGAAGGTCGACTCGGTCAAGTCGGGCTACGACGAGGCGATCCTGCTCGACGACAACGGCCACGTCTGCGAGGGGACGGGCGAGAACATCTACATCGTGCGCGACGGCGAGATCTCGACGCCGGGCCAGCACAGCTCGATCCTCGACGGGATCACGCGCCGCTCGGTGATCCAGATCGCGCAGGACCTCGGCTACAAGGTAATCGAGCGCAACGTCGCGCGCGCGGAGATGTACCTCGCCGACGAGGTCTTCCTCTCGGGCACGGCGGCGGAGATCGTGCCGGTGCGCGAAGTCGACGACCACAAGGTCGGCACGGGGGAGCCGGGCGAGATCACGCGCGTGCTGCAGAACGCCTTCGACGACGCGATCCACGGCCGCTCCGAGCGCTACCGCGAGTGGCTCGACCTCGTGAACCCGGTGCACCTGGAGACGCCGGCGGGCGAGGCGGCGTCGCAGACGACGGCGACGGGCTAGGCGATGGCCGACATCGAGCTGTACGACGCGACGCTCCGCGACGGGATGGGCGGCGGCGGCCTGACGCTGACGGCGCAGGAGAAGCTGCGCGTCGTGCGGGCGCTGGACGAGCTCGGCGTCCACCTGATCGAGGCGGGCTTCCCGGCGTCGAACCCGAAGGAGCAGGAGCTGTTCGACCTCCTCTCCCGCGAGCGCCTGCCGAGCGCGGAGATCGTCGCGTTCGGGATGACGCGCCGGCGCGGCGTCGCGGCCGAGCAGGACGAGGGGCTGCGGGTGCTGGCGGACTGCTTCGCGCCGGTCTGCACGCTGGTCGGGAAGGCGTCGGTGTTGCACGTCGAGAAGGTCGTGCGCGTCTCCCGTGATGAGAACTTGAAGATGATCGGCTCTTCCGTCTCGTTCCTCGTCTCGCAGGGAAAGCGGGTCCTGCTCGATGCGGAGCACTTCTTCGACGGCTTCGGACTCGATCCGGGCTACGCGCTGGACTGCCTGCGCGCGGCGGCCGAGGCGGGGGCGGAGCGCCTGGTTCTGTGCGACACGAACGGCGGCTCGCTGCCGCCGCAGATTCGCACGGCGTTCGCGGTCGTGCGCGAAGCGGTGTCGGGTGTGGCGCTCGGGATCCACTGCCACGACGACTCGGGCTGCGCCGTGGCGAACACGCTGACGGCGGTCGAAGCGGGCGCGACGCAGGTGCAGGGCACGGTCAACGGGATCGGCGAGCGGACGGGGAACGCGAACCTGATCACGATCATCGCCGACCTGCAGCTGAAGATGGGCGCCGAGCTGCTGCCGCCGGAGCGGCTCGCGCGGCTGACCGAGACGGCGCACTTCGTCGACGAGCTGCTGAACAGATCTCCGAACCCAGCACAGCCTTACGTGGGGAAGCATGCGTTCGCGCACAAGGCGGGCATGCATGCGGCGGGCGTCCGGGCCGACGCGCAGACGTTCGAGCACGTCGACCCGGCGCTCGTCGGCAACGGCCGCGACGTGCTCGTCTCCGAGCTCTCGGGCAAGGGGACGGTCGCGGAGAAGGCGGCCGAGGCGGGCCTGCAGCTCCCTCAGGGCAAGGAGGGCGAGGAGTTCGCGCAGCGCGTCGTCGAGCGCGTCAAGGAGCTCGAGCACGAGGGCTTCCAGTTCGAGGCGGCGGACGGCTCGTTCGAGCTGTTGATGCGCAAGGAGGCTGGGACGTACGAGCCGCTGTTTCGCCTGGAGTCTTGGCGCGTGCTCGTCGAGAAGCGCGTCGACGGCAAGGTGATCACGGAGGCGACGATCAAGGTCTGGCTCGGTGGCGAGCGCTACGTGCGCACGGCGGAGGGCAACGGCCCGGTGCACGCGCTCGACGCGGCGCTGCGCGACGCGATCGGCGAGCTGCACCCGCACCTGCGGGACATCGAGCTCGTCAACTTCAAGGTGCGGATCCTCGACGAGACGAAGGGCACGGGCGCGGTCACGCGCGTGCTGATCGACGCCTCGGACGGCAAGGACGTGTGGGGGACGATCGGCGTCTCGGAGAACGTCATCGCGGCGTCGTGGGACGCGCTCGTCGACTCGCTCGAGTACGGCATGCAGCCGGGTCGCCGCCCACCCGAGCACCCGGCGCCCGACACCGCGCCGGCGGGCACGCGCGGCGAGGGTTAGTGGCCGAGGAGCCGATCCCGCTGGCCAAGCCGGTGCTTGGCGAGGCGGAGGAGCGCGCGGTGATCGAAGTGCTGCGCTCGGGCCAGCTCTCGCTCGGGCCGAAGCTCGTCGAGTTCGAGCAGCGTTTCGCCGAGCACCTCGGCGCGCCGCACGCGAGCGCCGTCTCAAGCGGCACGGCGGGCCTGCACCTGGCGCTGCGCGCGGTCGGCGTGCAACCGGGCGACGAGGTGATCACGAGCCCGTTCTCGTTCGTCGCGTCGGCGAACGCGATCCTCTACTGCGGCGCGACGCCAGTGTTCGCCGACATCGACCCGGTCACGCTGAACCTCGACCCGGTAGCGGCCGAGGCGGCGATCACGCCGCGCACGAAGGCGATCCTGCCGGTACACATCTTCGGCTACCCGGCCGACATGCCGGCGTTCGAGGCGATCGTACAGCGGCACGGTCTGGCGCTCGTCGAGGACGCGTGCGAGGCGCTCGGTGCGCGCCACGCCGACGGCATGGCGGTCGGCGCACGCGGCCACCCCGCCGTGTTCGGCTTCTACGCGAACAAGCAGCTGACGACGGGGGAGGGCGGCATGATCACGCTCGGCGACGCCGCGACGAAGCTGCGGATCGACTCCGAGCGAAACCAGGGCCGCGCGCCGGACATGGATTGGCTAGACCACGACCGCCTCGGCTTCAACTACCGCCTCTCGGATATCGCCTGCGCGCTCGGCCTCGTCCAGCTCGACCGCCTCGACGAGATGCTCGCCGCCCGCGCGCGCGTTGCCGATCGCTACCGTGAGGCGCTCGCCGACGTCGAGGGCCTCGTGCTCCCGTGCCCCGACACGGGCGGCGACGAGCGCGGCTGGTTCGTCTTCGTCGTCCAGCTCTCCGACGCGGTCGACCGCCACGGGACGGTCCGTGCGCTCGCCGCCGAGGGGATCCAGAGCAAGCCGTACCTGCCGGCGATCCACCTGATGAGCTTCTACCGTGAGCGCTTCGGCTTCGCTGGCGGCGAGTTCCCCCTCTGTGAGCGCGTCGCCGAACGCTCGCTCGCGCTGCCGTTCTTCCCGGAGCTCGGCGAGGGTCAGGTGGCGCGCGTGGCGAAGGCCGTCCGCGACGCCCCCCTCAAGAACTCCGCCCTTTAGCCAGCGCCTCGAGAATCACGTCCGGCGCCGGCTTGACCGTCGTGGGCCCGTGATACTCCCGACAACCCGGCGCGATGAAGCCTGGCTTGCAACTGGTCCGTGCGATCAGGTGCGCATAGCGTTCGTTGGCGAGCCGCACGTAGGTCGCTTCCCCGCCGCCCGCCGCCTTCACTTTGGCCTCGAATTTCGGCAGGATCGATTTGACGAGGATGTTGCGTTTGAGCTGGTAGAGGATGTCTGAGAGCACCCAGTGGCGTTCAGTGACGTAGCGTTCCAGTTCGCCTTCCTGCGGGAAGAAGGCCTTGCTGTAGCGCTTGAATTCCTTCTGCAGCTGAGCGTCTGAGACGACGATCCCCTGTTCCTTGCCCATCGTGATCTCCCACTGCACCGAGAGCAAGAAGGTCATCGCCTGCGCCTTGATCGAGCGGTAGAGCTCATGGCAGTCCTGCTCGATCTGCGCATCGCTCAAGAGCGGCTTGCCGCCTGCGCCAAGCGGCACGGCTTTCTTGGCCGCCCGCGCGCATTCGCCGTAGTTGGCGGGCTCTGAGACGAGGCCCTGGGGGGCCTCATAGAGGTTGCTCGCGCGGAAGTCTCCGCCGGCCATCGCGCGCATCCAGTGGTTGAGCATTGCTTTGGTGATGGTCTGGGTGGAGCCCTGGATCTGGACGAGGCCGTCTTCGCCGCCGCCGCTACCGCAGCCGGTGAGGGCGAGGGCGAGCAGGAGCAGGGCGAGCGCTGCCAGGGCGGGGAGGGGCGGGCGGGGGCTGAGTCTTGAGAGAGGCGCAGGAGTCTCTTGCGTGTCAGATCTCTGTGCATGGTCAGGGGGGGGGGGTCTCGTGGTCGTGGATTATCAAGGCGGGGTAGCGGTGATCGAGCACGAGCCGTAAGCCCACATCCCCAGAAGAGGCGCCGGAGGACCCGAGGGCCCTCCGGCGCTTGGCCTCAGTCGAGGCCTAGGTGGGGGTTATTCCATCGCTTCCTGTTCTGATGCGAATGTCAGCGATCCTGCTTTGGCCTCCTCACCGGACTCGATGAATTCGCTGCCGTCTATAGGACGTTTCGAGTTCGCTTCGGTTTTCGAGCCTTCGCATTTCGTGATCGCCTGCTGGCCAGCTTTCTGTTTCACTGTCAGCGTGAACGTGCTGGCTTTTCCCAATCGGCGTCACTGACCCGATCAGCGAGCCCTGGACCGACAGTAATAAGCTCGTCGAGGGGACTTCGAGTGCAGCGCGGTGAGACCTTGAGTAAGAGCCCAGAGCACGTCTGGCTTGATAACACAGTCGTGGGTCTCGACATGGACAAGGATGAATGCCCGGCTTCATCGCCTAATGAGTTGATGCCGTTGCCGGCGCGGAGCAGTTCGGACCGAAGGTAATCGCGACCAAGCCTAAGGTCTGTTCCGATGTAATTTCACCTGCTTTGGCGCTCGATTCTGCGCAGGTGATACTACCGCTGCCTTTGATCTGCAGTGTCGCTTTTCCGCTTTTGCCGGTGAAGGTCCGTGCCCGTAGTTCCGGGTAACAGTTCCCATAATGTTTCTGCGGCCGAGGCCGTCGCCACGGCGAAGGCGGTGAACGCCAGTGCCGCGAACAGGGCGCCGACGAGCTTGAGAGTACGCATGTGGCACTGCTCCTTTGTGTTTGAGTTGAGGTACGCCAAGTGGCCTCGCCCGTGAGCGCAAGTCGCGGCATCGCGGGTCGAGGGTGGCGCGGCGGTCGCTGTGGCCGCCGCGAAGCAGTATTGGACGCTGCGAGTCCTAGTGTCAAGCGATTGGCAGTCTTTGTTTCCAAGCCGGCAATCCTGGCGCTCCGGGATACCGCCCCCAAACCGAGTAGGAAACGCCGCTTGTGAGTGCCCCACGATCAACCCTATCGTCCGTGGCTGCGGGTGAGTCGACGCCCGCGCGAGAGAGGGGATGACAGGAGAGGACATGGGTATACCGGCGAGACGGTCGTGTTGGCGCGTGCTCGCGCCCTGCGTGGCGGCAGGGCTCGTGCTGCTCGCGTGCCTCGCTGCGAGTCCGGCGAGCGCCGCGTTGCCGGCGCGGTTCGGTAGCGAAGGCCCGGGCGCCGGACAGTTCTACGAACCCCGCGGGATCGCGGTCGATCAGGAAAGCGGCGAGGTCTTCATCGCCGACCCACAACGACCGGATCGACCGCTTCAGCGGCGAAGGCGACTTCATCCTCGCATGGGGCTTTGGCGTGGCCGACGGCGAAAGCGAAGCGCTGCAGGTCTGCGGCGTCAAATGCTACGGCGCGAGCTCGACGGTAGGCGTCCCCGGAGCGACCGGCGCCCCCTTCGCCGGCCCCGGCGCCGGCCAGCTCCGCGGCCCGGAAGGGATCGTCGTCGATAACAGCGCATCGCTGAGCCACGGCGACGTATACGTGATCGACGCCGGCAACCACCGGGTCCAGAAGTTCACCCGCGAAGGCGAATTCATCCTGATGTTCGGCAGGGAAGTCAACTCCAACAAAAGCAACCTCTGTCTGGCTTCAGAAGCGCAGAAATGCAAGGCTGGGGGCATCGGCTCGGGCCCAGGCCAGTTCAAAGGTCTCGGCGGTCGCGCGATCGCCGTCGATGAAAGTGGCGTCGTCTACGTCGGGGATGAAAACCGCGTGCAGCGCTTCAGCGAAGCGGGGGCGCTGCTCGGGGAAATCAAACTGCCCGGCGTGGGGCTGATCGAAAACCTCGCGGTCGACTCGACCGATGACATCTACGTTACAGCTAGTGCGCTGAAAGGCGTGCACAAGTACAACGCAAGCGGCAGCGAACTGGGCACGCCGCGCGACATAGGAGGGGAAGGTGGACCTCTGGAAGCTCCGCATTTCGCGCTCGCGATCGCCCCGGGCGATGAGCTCTTCCTCAACGACTTTCGCCCACCCAACCACCGGATCCTCGGCTTCGACGCGGCGGGCAACGTGCGCGCGAGCTTCGATCCGGGCGGCCTGGCCGAAGACGGGAGGCTCGGGATCGCCTACAGCCCCACGACAGAAGCCCTCTACATCCTCAACCAAACGGCGGTACGGATCGTCACCCCCCCAGCCCCCGGCCTCCCCTACATCCTCCCCGCCGGCGAGCAGGCAGGTGAAGTAAAGCCGAGCAGCGCAAAGCTCGAAGCGAAGATCAACCCCGAGGGCCCGGAAGCGAGCGTCTACCGTTTCGAATACGGCCTGAAAAAAGGCAAATACGAACACACGAGCGCCGAGACGACGCTGAAAGGCGGCGAATTCGAAGACCAGGACGCGAGCGCGACGATCACGGGGCTCACGCCGGGCACCACCTACCACTTCCGCGTGATCGCCGAAAACGCAGCGCACGAAGTCAGCGAAGGGCGCGATCAGAGCTTCACGACGCCGCCGCCGGTCTTGATCGAAGAAACCTCGGCCGCCGAAGTCAACGCGACGAGCGCGCGCCTTGAAGCGCAGCTTGAGGACTACGGCCGCGCAAGCGAATACCGCTTCCAGTACGGCACAGGCGCATACGAAAAAGAAACGCCCGAGCAGAGCCTGCCCGGCGCCGGCTCCACTCAGAGCGTGAAGAACCTGATCCAGGAACTGCTGCCGGATACGACCTACCACTACCGCGTGATCGCGCGCAACGCGCTGAACGGCCCAGGCGAATACGTGCTCGGCCCCGACCGCACGCTGACAACGCAAGGGGAGGGCTCGACGCTACCCGACGGGCGCTTCTGGGAACAGATCTCACCGCCGAACAAGCACGGCGCGCCGCTTGAACCGCTGACCGAAGAAGGCGGGCTGATCCAGGCGGCGGCGCGGGGCGGGGCGATCACCTACGTGGCGCTCGGGCCGGTGACCGGGGAAGCGGCGGGGGTGCGCAGTCCGGAAGACAGCCAGGTGCTCTCAAGGCGCGACCCCTCGGGCTGGGCAACGCAGGACATCACGACGCGCCATGAAGAAATCTCGCTGGTCGCGGTCGGGCGCCCGGCGGAGTACAAGCTGTTCTCAGAAGACCTCTCGGCGGGGATCGTCGAACCGGTCGGGGCGACGCGGCTTGCCCCCGAAGACCCGGCGAACACCGAACGCACCCCCTACCGCCGTGAAGCAGACGGGAGCTTCGTGCCGCTGGTGAACGCGAACAACGTGCTCGCGGGAGCGCACTTCGGCGGGACGGAAAGCCCGCCGGAAAGCGGGCAGTGGGAAGGCGTTGAATTCATCACGGCGACGCCGGACCTCAGCCACGTGCTGATCGAATCGCCGGCGGTGCTTACGGCAGGCTTCAAAGCGGGCTTTGAAGGGGGAAAGTCGATCTATGAGCTCGCCGACGGGGCGCTTACGCTCGTGAGCATCCTGCCGAGCGGGGAACCGGCGGCGGAAGCGGGGCTGAAGGTGGGGGTCGGGCACAACGACCTCGACACGCGCGGGGCGATCTCGAGCGACGGCGGGCGGGTGATCTTCGAAGCGGAAATAGGTGAAACACACGCACCTGTACCTGCGCGACATGGCGCGAGGAGAAACGCTGCAGCTCGACGTGCGCCAGGCGCAGGCCGCGGGGCGGCGCGGGAGAAGCGGTGTTCCAGGCGGCGAGCGAAGAAGGCAGCCGGGTGTTCTTCACCGACGCCTCGCGGCTGACGACCGATGCGACGGCGGCACAGTGCATGAGCCCGACCTGTACGTGTGCGAAATCAGCGTGAACGGGGAAGGTAAGCTGTCCTGCGCCCTGACAGACCTGAGCGTCGATCCGCACGTGGGGGAAGCGGCGAGCGTGGCGGGGGAAGTGAGCGCGATCGACGCCTCGGGCGAGCACGTGTACTTCGCGGCGAGCGGGGCGCTGACGAGCACGGCGAACGCGCGGGGGGAACGGGCGGTGGCGGGGAACTGCGAAAGCGCAGGGGAAGCCGCGTGCAACCTGTATGAGTACGACACGAGCACGAGAGAGCTGAGCCTCGTGGCGGTGCTCTCAAGCCATGACGACCCGGACTGGGCGGGGCGCACGAACCTGCACGTGCTCGGCAACCTGACGGCGCGCAGCTCGCCCGACGGGCGCTACTTCACGTTCATGTCACAGCGCAGCCTGAGCGGCTATCAGAACCGCGACATAAAGAGCGGAGCGCTTGATGAGGAGGTATTCCTGTTCGACTCGGAAGGCGGGGGGCTCAGCTGCGTGTCGTGCGATCCGAGCGGGGCGCGGCCTGAAGGGGTGTTTGACAAGCTGTCGTTCCCGGGGCTCTTGATCGATCACCCGCATAGCTGGCGCGAACGCTGGCTGGCGGGGTCGATCCCGGGGTGGACGCTCTCGACGGAGCCCAAGCCTGGAAGGCGCCCTCTACCAATCCCGCTACCTCTCAAACTCCGGCCGCCTGTTCTTCAACGCCGCCGACGCGCTCGTGCCAGAGGACACCAACCACGTCGAGGACGTCTACCAGTACGAGCCCCCAGGCGTCGGCAGCTGCAGCAGCACCAGCCGCGCCTACTCCCTAGCCTCCGGCGGCTGCGTGAACCTGATCTCCTCGGGCACCGCCAAGGAAGAATCGGCTTTCCTTGATGCCTCGGAAAACGGGGATGAGGTGTTCTTCCTGACCCAGGCGCCCTTGGCTAAAAGCGACGTCGACGGGGCCTTCGACGTCTATGACGCCCACGTCTGCTCGAGCTCCTCGCCGTGCCCGACGCCGCCGCCGACGGTCTCGAGCTCCTGTCAGGGCGATTCCTGCCAGAACCCGAGCCCGCCGCCGAGCGAACAGACCCCCGCCTCGCTGACCTACCACGGTCCGGGCAACGAAAGCCCACCGCCGCCCGCCCCCGCGGCCGCGAAGGCGAAGGCGAAGGCGCCGAGCAAAGCCCAGCTGCTCGCAAAAGCGCTGCAGGCATGCAAGAAGAAGCGCGTGAAGCGAGAGCGTCTCTCCTGCGAACGATCCGCGCGCGCGAAGTACAGCGCGAAGGGCGCGAAGGCCAAGGCGAAGGCCAAGCGATCACGGAAGGGCAAGAAGTGAGCCGCCGACCCAAGATCGCGACGCTCACAGCGCTCGCCACCCTCGCCCTCTCGCTCGCCTTCGGCGCCACCCAGGCGAGCGCGGCGAGCCCCTGGTGGCACTTGACCTCGCGGATGATCCCCACGCACCTCACCCCCGGCGGTGAAGCCACGATCGTGCTGCAGGCGATCGACCTCGGCAACGCCCCGACCGCGGGCAACTACAGCTTCTCAGATGAGCTTCCGCCGGGCCTCTCGCTGAAGGAATCGCACTTCTTCGCGCGCCCCTCAAAGGCGATTGAAGTTGCCCACAAATTCCCACCGACCGCGCACCCGGACTTCGGCCCTTCCTCCACCGAATTCGAAGGCGAACTCGCCGCCGCCGGCTACTGCAAAGCGAGCTCGAGCGAACTCTCGTGCTCGAGCGAAAGCCCGCTTGAGGGCTCCGGCAGCGAATTCCTGCTTCAGAGCGTGGTCCCCTACGACTTCCTGGAAATGCGCCTGAAGGTCAAGGACGAAGGCGCCGCCTCGGGCGCGCTGGACGAATTCTCGGCAAGCGGCGGCGGCGCGCCGAGCGCGCAGAGCCGCCGCGCGGTCCCGATCCAGAGCGGCCCGGCGGGCTTCGGCCTTGAAGAATTCTCGCTGTTCCCCGAAGAAGAAGGCGGGCAGGCGGACACGCGCACGGGCTCACACCCCTACCAGGCTGACCAGCACGCTGAGCTTCAACCGCGACAGCACCGACCCCTTCCAGCCGCCGGGGATGCCGCGCGACCTTCAGATCAAGCTCCCGCCCGGGCAGGTCGGCAACGCCACGGCGCTTCCGACCTGCAACGAACAGGATTTCGCCCACGTCAAAGAAGGGGGCACCGCGAACTCCTGCCCGAGCGACACGGCGATCGGCGTCGCCGTGGTCACGGCCTCGACGAACCCGTGCGCAACCTGTGAAGAACGCTTCGCCGTGCCGATCTTCAACCTGACCCCGGCCCAGGGCGAGCCGGCGCGCTTTGGCTTTGAGATCCTGCGCAACCCGGCGATCCTCGACACCTCCCTGCGCAGCGGCCCCGGCGAAGACTACGGCGTCACGGTCAGCGTCAAGAACATCACCCAGCTGGTCAACTTCATCTCGGCGACGACGGTCTTCTGGGGCGCGCCGGCGGACCCGAGCCACAACGAATCGCGCGGCTGGGGCTGCCTCCTGGCCGGGCGCTTTGCCAAAGAGTCAGGACAACTCTGCATACCCTCAGCCGAAGCGCACCCAAGCGCCTTCCTGACCTTGCCGACGAACTGCGAAAGCCCCTTTGACACGACCGTCGAAGGTAGCTCCTGGCCGACCGCGGCGGCGCCCGGGGGCCTGACTGCGCCGCCCTTCACCTATGACCTCTCAGACGCCGCCGGCGCCCCGCTCTCGCTGAGCGGCTGCAATCAGCTTGGCTTCAGCCCGAGCATCTCAGCCGAACCGAGCGCGCAGAGCGCCTCTTCTCCCAGCGGCCTTGACTTCAAGCTGAACTTCAACGACGAAGGCCTCACCAACGCCACCGGCGTCGCGCAGTCCCAGCTGAAGGACACCTCGGTGCTTTTGCCCGAAGGCCTTACGATCAACCCCTCCGCGGGTGTCGGCCTGGGCGGCTGCACCGAGGCCGACTATGCGAAGGAGACGCTCGAATCGCTCCCAGGCGCGGGCTGCCCGAACGACTCCGAGCTCGGGACCGTGGAAATCCAATCGCCGTTGATCTCACAGACCGTGCACGGCACGGTCTATGTCGCAGAGCCCTATGAAAACCCCTTCTCAGAACCGGGGCATCCGAACGGCTCGCTGATCGCGCTCTACATCGTGGCCAAGAACCCCGAAAACGGGGTGCTGATCAAGCTCGCCGGCCGGGTCGACCGAAACCCCGTGACGGGTCAGCTGAAGACGACCTTCGAAAACAACCCGCAGCTGCCCTTCGACCACTTCGACTTCCACTTCCGCGAAGGCCAGCAGGCGCCGCTGATCACCCCGCCGACGTGCGGCACCTACACCACGCAGGCGCTCTTGAGCCCCTGGTCTGAACCGCTCAGGAGCCTGACCGAGGACTCCTCCTTCGCGATCACTCAAGGCGCCGGCGGCGGGCCCTGCCCGAGCGGGGCTCCGCCGTTTACCCCGCAGATCCAGGCCGGCAGCGAAAACAACCTCGCCGGCGCCTTCAGCCCCTTCTACCTGCACCTCTCCCGCGGCGACGGCGAATCGGAAATCACCTCCTTCTCGACGCTCCTGCCGCCGGGGATGACGGGGATCATCTCGAAAGTCGAAGAGTGCTCTAGCGAACAGATCGCGCTCGCGCGCGTGAAGTCAGGCGCGCAGGAGCAGTCAGAACCCTCCTGCCCGGCGGGCAGTCTGCTTGGCTCCTCAGAAGTCGGCACCGGCGTCGGCGCCGTGCTTGCCTACACCCCCGGGAAGATCTACCTCGCCGGCCCCTACGAGGGCGACCCCTTCTCGCTGGTGAGCGTCACCTCAGCGGTCGTCGGCCCGTTCGATCTCGGCACCGTCGTGATCCGCTTCGGCCTTGCAATCAACCCGATCACCGCGCAGGTCTCAGTCGACCCGAGCGCCTCTGAACCGATCCCGCACATCATCGACGGGATCGTCACCCACGTGCGCGACATCCGCGTGCACATCAACCGCCCGAACTTCACGCTGAACCCCACCAGCTGCGCCCCGATGGAAATCAAGAGCACGCTTCAGAGCAGCTTCGCCCAGAGCTCGACGGTCGCCTCCCCCTACCAGGCGGCGAGCTGTCAGAGCCTGAAGTTCGCCCCGCACTTCAGCGTCTCAACGGCCGGCAAGACCTCCAAAGCCGCCGGCGCGAGCCTGTCGGTCAAGCTCACCTACCCGAGCGCACCCCTCGGCACCTACGCGAACATCGCCAAAGTCAAAGTGTCCCTGCCAAAGCAGTCTGCCAAGCCGCCTGACGACGCTGCAGAAGGCCTGCACGGCGGCCGTCTTTGAAGCCAACCCCGCCAACTGCCCGCAAGCCTCCGCGGTCGGCAGCGCGAAGGTCATAACCCAGGTCCTGCCGGTGCCCCTTGAAGGCCCCGCCTACTTCGTCAGCCACGGCAACGAAGCCTTCCCGGACCTGACGATCGTGCTGAAGGGCGATAACGTCACGGTCGAGCTCGTCGGCTCCACACAGATCAAGAACGGGATCACGACCTCGACCTTCAAGGCGACCCCCGACGTCCCCTTCCAGAGCTTTGAACTGAACCTGCCCCAGGGCCCCTACTCGGCGCTTGCGGCCAACGCGAACCTGTGCACCTCAAAGCTTCAGATGCCAAGCGAATTCACCGCCCAGAACGGCGCCGTGATCACCCAGTCCACGCCGATCGCCGTCAGCGGCTGCCCGCAGGCGATCACGGTCCTCGCAAAACATCAGAAGAAGCGCACGCTGACGCTGAGCCTGTGGGTTCCCTCCGCCGGGCGCCTGAGTGTCTCCGGCAAGGGCCTCTCGAAGGCCTCGAAGGAGAGCACCGGCGCCGGGGCGCTGAAGCTCACCCTGCGGGCGACCCGCCGCGGGCGCTTTACGAGCCGGGTGAAGCTGAGCTTCACGGCGAGCGCGGGGCGCAGCAAGCACCTGAGCAAGGCGGTTTCGGTTTCGTTTGGGTAGCTCTGGCGTATCTGCAGACTGAGTGCCGGAGGGCCTCAAGGGGCCCTGCCGGCACTTGGCCTAGTTCGAAAGCCTTGGCGGGCTTATTCCATTGCTTCCTGTTCTGCTGCGAACGTGAGCGCCAATTCTTTCGCTTCTAAGCCGGATTGAATGAATTCGCCGCTGTCTAACGACGTTTCGAGCCTTGTCTTCGATTTTCGAGCCTTCGCATTTCGTGATCGCCTGCTGGCCAGCTTTCTGTTTCACTGTCAGCGTGAACGTTTTGGCTTTTCCGACTGGCGTCACTAACGCGATGAATGACCTTGCATCGACTCTAATAAACCGGTCGCAGGCAGTTCGAAGTGCAGCGGTAAGAGTTTGAATAAGAGGCCTAGAACGCCTGGTTCGATTAGGCAGTTGTGGATCTCGGCGTGAGCCAAAATGAACCCGGGTTCCTCGCCTAACGACTCGATGCTGTTGCCGGCGATAGAGCAGTTCGGGCCGATGAGGATAAAGGCTAAGGCTAAGGTCCGTTCCGACGTGATTTCGCCTTCGGTACTCGATTCTGCGCATGTGAAGCTGCCGCTGCCTTTGATCTGAATTGTGAATTTCCCGCTTTTGCCGGTCAATTTGGTTCCCGTCGTTCCAGGTAACCATTCCCATAAGGTTTCGGCAGCCGAGGCCGTCGCAGTGGTGAGTGCCGCGAATGCCAGCGCCGCGACCAGGGCGCCGGCGAGCTTGAGGGTGCGCATGTGCATCGCTCCTTTGCTTGCTGTCGGTGACGCCGCCGAGAACGCCCTCGTGCACGTCATGGGTCACGGCGCGCTGTGGAGGTCGCAGCGGCGCGGCGCTCGTGAGAAGCGCCTGAGGCAAGTATCGCAAGCCGCGACTCGCAGGCCAAGCGCTCGACGGAACTGTCTCTGGCGTAGAGGCTTAGGTTAAGTAGAACCAGATCTGCCGGAAGCGAGGTTCCTCACAGCCGGCACCGCACTCCCGCCCCCTCAAGAACTCCGCCCCTTAGCCAGCGCCTCGAGAAGCACATCCGGCGCCGGCTTGACCGTCGTGGGCCCGTGATACTCCCGACAACCCGGCGCGATGAAGCCTGGCTTGCAACTGGTCCGTGCGATCAGGTGCGCATAGCGTTCGTTGGCGAGCCGCACGTAGGTCGCTTCCCCGCCGCCCGCCGCCTTCACTTTGGCCTCGAATTTCGGCAGGATCGATTTGACGAGGATGTTGCGTTTGAGCTGGTAGAGGATGTCTGAGAGCACCCAGTGGCGTTCAGTGACGTAGCGTTCCAGTTCGCCTTCCTGCGGGAAGAAGGCCTTGCTGTAGCGCTTGAATTCCTTCTGCAGCTGAGCGTCTGAGACGACGATCCCCTGTTCCTTGCCCATCGTGATCTCCCACTGCACCGAGAGCAAGAAGGTCATCGCCTGCGCCTTGATCGAGCGGTAGAGCTCATGGCAGTCCTGCTCGATCTGCGCATCGCTCAAGAGCGGCTTGCCGCCTGCGCCAAGCGGCACGGCTTTCTTGGCCGCCCGCGCGCATTCGCCGTAGTTGGCGGGCTCTGAGACGAGGCCCTGGGGGGCCTCATAGAGGTTGCTCGCGCGGAAGTCTCCGCCGGCCATCGCGCGCATCCAGTGGTTGAGCATTGCTTTGGTGATGGTCTGGGTGGAGCCCTGGATCTGGACGAGGCCGTCTTCGCCGCCGCCGCTACCGCAGCCGGTGAGGGCGAGGGCGAGCAGGAGCAGGGCGAGCGCTGCTGCCAGGGCGGGGAGGGGCGGGCGGGGGCTAGTAGCAGAAGGGGGAGCGGGAGCTCTAGGGGCAGGAGCTCTCTTGTGCGTCAGATCTCTGTGCATGGTCAGGGAGGAGTTGTGGTGGCGGTTGGCGATCGAGGGCATATCGACAGCAAGCTCGCGCGGACGCTCGCATCCTGGAAGAGGCGCCGGAGGACCCGAGGGCCCTCCGGCGCTTGGCCTCAGTCGAGGGTCCTAGGGGTTATTCCATCGCTTCCTGTTCTGCTGCGAACGTGACCGTTGATTCTTTGGCTTCCTCGCCGGACTGGATGAATTCGCCGCCGTCTAAGGAAGTTTCGAGCTTGACTTCGCCTTTCGAGCCTTCGCAGTGCGTGATCGCCTGCTGGCCCGCTTTCTGTTTCACCGTCAGCGTGAACGTTTTGCCTTTCCCAGCCGTCACTGATCCGACCAGAGCGCCCTGAACCGACAGTAATAAGCTGGTAGCAGGAATTTCGAGATGCAGCGGTAAGAGTTTGAGTAACCATCCGAGAACGCCTGGTTCGACTAGACACTGATGGTAGTGGACATGGACTAGAATAAATCCCGGTTCCTCGCCTAACGAGTTAACGGGGTTGCCAAACGCAGTGCAGTTAGGACCGAATAGAATCCAGACTAAGCCTAACGTCCGTTCCGATGTGATTTCGCCTTCTTTGCCGGTCGATTCTGCGCAGGTGATGCTGCCGCCACCTTTGATCTGCAGCGTCGCTTTGCCGCTTTTACCGGTGATCGCCGTTCCCGTGGTTCCCGGTAACATTTCCCATAATAGTTCCGCAGCCGAGGCCGTCGCGGTGGCGAAGGCGGTGAACGCCAGCACCGCGAACAGGGCACCGACGAGCTTGAATGTGCGCATCTGGCACAGCTCCTTTGTGTCGGAGATATGTTGCCGGCCATGACCCTCGGTCACCGCAAGAAGCGGCACGGTGAGGCCAAGCCGGCCGACGGTGGTTGTGAACCACCACCCGTAGTATCGAAGCGCATGGTGCGCGATGTCAAGCGATTCGTGCTTTTGTTCCTAGGCGTAAACTCCGGGCGCCCCGCACATCGCGACGAAGCGCCGGAGAACCCGCTGGCCCCGGCGCTTGCCTCAGTCTAGGGTTTCGATTGGATTATTCCATCGCTTCCTGTTCCGATGCGAACGTGATCGTGCCTTCTTTCGCTTCTAAGCCGGTCTGGATGAATTCGCCGCCGTCTAAGAAGCTGTCTCAATACCTCCGACGGGAGGTATCGGCGCCCGGCGCACGAACTTGTTGGGGATACATAACCCCGGCAAGGAGGTGTCCACGTGGCGACTTCGGTCTGGCGGGTGCGCGATGAGCTGTGGGAGGCGGTTCGGCCGTTGCTTCCCGAGCATCATGCCGATCCGCGGGGTGGTCGTCCGCGTGTGGATGACCGTATCTGCTTCAACGCGATCGTCTTCGTGCTGTTCACTGGGATCGCTTGGCGCCATCTCCCCCGAGAGATGGGTTGCTCCCCGGCGACGGCGCACCGGCGGCTGGCCGAGTGGCAGTCGGCAGGAGTGTGGGAGCGTCTGCATCGCGAGCTGTTGCGGGCACTGAACGCACAGCGGGCGATCGACTGGTCGGCCTCGGTCGTCGACGGCAGCCATATCCGCGCTCTTTTGGGGGGCTCCACACCGGGCCCTCGCCGGTCGATCGTGCTCGCGCCGGCTCAAAGCACCACCTAATCACCGATGCGGGTGGCATTCCGCTGGCGATCAGCTTGACCGGCGGGCAGCGCAACGACGTGACGCAGCTGCTGCCTTTGATCGACGCCGTCGGCCCGATCGCCAGCAAGCCTGGGAGGCCTCGCAAGCGCGCCGAGCGACTGCTCGCCGACCGCGGCTATGACCACGACGAAGTACCGCCGCGAGCTGCGCAAGCGCGGCGTGAAGCCGCTGATCGCCCGGCGTGGCTCAGGGCACGGCTCGGGCCTCGGCAAGGAGCGCTGGGTCGTGGAGCGCACCTTCGCCTGGCTGCACAACCTGCGTCGGCTGCGGATCCGATACGAGCGTCGCCCCGAGCTGCACATGGCGTTCATGCTGCTCGGCTGCGCTGTGGTCTGTCAGCGCAAGCTCGAGCGGCGCCTGATCAGTCCTCGCCGTCATCATCGAAGCTGCGCCGCCCGTACTGGTCGGGGATCGAGCCCCAGCCTTCGATCACCACAGGCTGCTTGGGCACTTCGCCGTACTCATGCAGTGGGTCGCCCTTCTCAGGATCGACCACGCATCGGTGCTGCCAGTTATCGCCGAGATCGAAGACGTACTCGAACTCCTCGCCCGCCTTGACCTCCTGGGCGACCTTCAGCTTGGCGTGATCCAGCCACTCAAGCTCCGGGCCGAAGGAGTCATCCGGATAGCCGATCCTCCGATCGTCGGCCAGCTCAAAGCAATGCAGGTGCGACAGGTCCCATCGCGCGAACGCCGCGTCGATCGCTTCGGCGAACTGCTCAAAGGAATGCGACGGCCCCAGCAGGAAGACGCGGCCGGGAGGCGGATCGCAGGCCACCCCGCGCCCGCCGAGCAGGTCTACCCGTATCCGAAGCCACGTCCGAGCCACCGTCCGAACAGGCTACGGAGGTTATGAGACAGGTTCTAAGGACGTTTCGACCTTGTCTTCGGTTTTCGAGCCTTCACATTCGTGATCGCCTGCTGTGAGCCATCCTGGGTTTGACGGAGACTTCGAAGCCGGCTCGACGCCGGCGAAAGGAGAAGTCTCTGCAGCTGCCCAGAGCGAGGAAGTACCCCGAGGAGCTGCTTGAGCGCGCCACGCGGCTGGTCTTCGAGTCCGGCCGTCCGATCGCCCACGTCGCACGCGACCTCGGTCTGCCAGCGGAGACGCTGCGCTCTACGTGCGGCGCACCGAAGCTGACGAGGGCAAACGCAAGGACGTCCTCACAAGCCAGGAGCGTGAGGAGATCAAAGCTCTGCGCCGCGAGGTCGCCCAGCTGCGCCGCGCCAATGAGATCCTCAAGGCCGCCAGCGTGTTTTTCGCGGGCGAGCTCGATCCACACCGTCCGAAGTGAGCGCGTTCATCGAGCAGCACCGCGCTCGCTTCGGGGTCGAGCCGATCTGCAGCACCCTGGGCGTGTCGGCGTCCGCTTACTACAAGCGCGCCTCGGGCCGGCGCTCGGCCAGGGCGCTCGAGGACGAGCGCCTGCTCGCAAGGATCGAAGCGCTGCACGAGGCCAACTGCCTCGCCTACGGCTCGCGGCGGATGTGGAAGGCGCTGCTCAGGGTCGGCGAGCGGGTCGGGGCGCGACCGCGTGGCGCGGCTGATGCGCCAGACCGGCCTGCAGGGCGCCAAGCGCCGGGGAAAGCCCTGGCGCACGACAAAGCCGGACCCGAAGGCTCTACGCCCGCCGGACCTCGTGCAGCGCGACTTCTCCGCCTCGCGCCCGGACGAGAAATGGTTCGCCGACTTCACCTACCTGCGCTGTTGGGAGGGCCTGGTGTTCTTCAGCTTCGTGATCGACGCCTACAGCCGCAAGATCGTCGGTTGGCAGTTCGCCCCGCACATGAGAACAACGCTCGTGCTCGACGCGCTGCAGATGGCGCTGCATCAGCGCCAGCCCGGAGCTGATGTCGCGCTCATTCAACACACCGATGCCGGGAGTCAATACACCTCTTACGACTACACGCAGACGTTGGAGGATCACGGCGTGCTCGCCTCGATCGGGACGGTCGGCGACGCGCTGGATAACGCCGTCGCTGAGAGCTTCGTCGACAGCTTCAAGACCGAGCTGATCGCAGACCGCGTCTGGGCCAGCAGATCGCAGCTCGAGCTCGCCGTCGTGGAGTACGTCGCTTGGTTCAACAACGAGCGCCTGCATGAAGCGCTCGGGGATCGCCCGCCACGCGAAGTCGAGGATCTCTACGCTGAGAAGCCCGGGTCGATCACGCCCACGTGATCAAGGTTGGGAACCACCTAAACCGGTCTCCGTGGAACCCAGGATGGCTCACTGGCCCGCTTTCTGTTTGACCGTCAGCGTGAACGTGCTGGCTTTTCCAACCGGCGCCACTGACCCGACAAGCGAGCCCTGCACCGACACTAATAAGCTGGTCGCAGGAATTTCGAGGTGCAACGGTAAGAGTTTAAGTAACCAGCCGAGAACGCCTGGTTCGACTAGACACTGGTGGTAGTGGACATGGACTAGAATGAATCCAGGTTCCTCGCCTAATGAGTTGGTGGGGTTACCAAACGCAGTGCACGAGCTGATTAGGAGCCAGAATAAGCCTAACGTCCGTTCCGATGGGATTTCACCTTCTTTGGCGGTCGATTTTTCGCAGGTGATACTGCCGCCGCCTTGATCTGTAACGTCCGTTTGCCGGTTTTACCGGTGATGGCTGTTCCCGTGGTTTTCGGTAACAGTTCCCATAATAGTGCCGCCGCCGAGGCTGTCGCGGTGGCGACGGCAGTGAACGCCAGCACCACGACGAGGGCGCCGGCGAGCTTCTGAGTGCGCATGTAGTGCTCCTTTACTGTCCCGTGAGTGGTTCGAGCCGGGACGGCTGGCCCCCCACGTTGTTGTCGCGGCGAGCCGTGCGCGGCGCGGCGTCTATATCGACACCGTTGGCGAGTGTCGCATGTTTGCGCGGATGGTCAAGCGATTTGGGAGAATGTGGCTAGGCGCGGACGCCGAGCCGGCGGCGGAGCGCGCTCATCAGCGGGGCGCATCATTCGCCGTGCGCTCCGCCGAGCGAAGTCGACGCGCGCACGCGCATCGACATGATCGCCCGGCGCATCGACATAGTGTGGGTGAAAGCGCAGGCTTCCGGGTGGTCGCAACGGACCGAATCGGCCGGCAAGTCCTGGGGAAACGTCGACTCGGGCGCTCGAGCGGAAGGATCGGGAGGAATCAGAGATGGTACGCCGACAGTCAAGTGAGAAACGCGCGAGCCGATTCTCGGCGAGACGTGTCGCGACCATCGGAGCGGCGCTCGCGGTTACCGGCTTCAGCGCATGCGGAGGTGACGCACAGAGCTCTGCGGTCGTCCGCGTCGGTGACGTGGCGATTACGAGGTCGGACGTGGCGCACTGGACCAACGTGATCGAGCGGGGCGGCGTCGCCGGCAGCCTGCCGGGGGAACCGGGGACGCCGCGCCGTCAGGCGCTCACCTTCCTGATCTCCTCGCGCTGGCTGAATGGCGAGGCGGCGTTCCTCGGCTCGCCTGTGTCGCCGCAGGCCATCGCTCACGCTCTCGTTGAGCACAGGGAAGCCGACGGCACCGAATTCGAAGAACAGCTGCACGCCGCCGGCAAGACGATTGCCGACGCGAAGCTCGAACTCGGAGCCGAACTCGCCGCCGCGGCGATCCGGCGATACCTGGCGACCCGTGCCGCTGCGATCACCGAGACGGAAATCGTCGCCTTCTACAGGCACGACCAGCACCCGTTCCAGCACCACGAAGGACGCGAAATCGATCTCATCGAACACCTGCGAAGCCCGGGCGCGGCGGAGGCGCTCATCAGGCGCATCGGGACCGGTCGCGCCTTCGCGAAGATCGCCTTTCACGACAGGATGGCGGAGAACACCGACAAGGCCTCGGGCGCTGCGTCGAACAGCCCGCTCACGAAGGCGATCTTCGCCGCTCCGCAAGGTGTCGTCAGCCGACCGATCCGGTTCCACGGCGAATGGGCCGTCTTCATCGTTCGCAAGATCATTCCTGCGACGGTCAAGCCGCTCAGCGAAGTTCGTGGCGAAGTGATCGAAAAACTGACGGCGCAGCGCGAACACCAGCTCACGAAGGCGCTCGCCGCGGAATACAGGGCGCGGTGGCGCGCGAAGACCAGACTGCAACCGCGGATATGTCGTGCCGTGGTGCGCGCAGTACGCAGGGTCGGTCGTGCCCGAACAAACCCCTCCGTTCTGAGTCGCCGGGCGTCGATCGCGGGGCTGCTGCGAGGCCGGCCCACGACATAGACTGGGCGTCGATGCCGCGCTTTCGTGAGCCCCAGCATGCCGATTTCCATCGGCTCAATGCGTCGCTTGCGTTCGATCGCCGCCTGTGGGCGTACGACATCGCGCAATCGCGCGCGCACGCCCGCATGCTCGCCGCCCGCGAGATCATCTCCGGCGAGGACGATCGTGCGCTTCAGCGTGGTCTCGATGCGGTCGAGGACGAGTTCGCGAAGGGCACGTTCGCGTTCGAGGCTTACGACGAAGACATCCACATGGCGATCGAGCGGCGCCTGACCGAACTCGCCGGCCCGGTCGCCGGCCGCCTGCACACGGCGCGCTCGCGCAACGATCAGGTCGCGACCGACGTGATGCTGTACACGCGCGAGCGCGCAGCGCACGCCTGGATGGAGATCACCGAGCTGATGGCGACGCTGCTCGCCCGCGCCGAGCAGCACGCCGACTGGCCGATGCCCGGTTACACGCACCTGCAGCGCGCGCAGCCGGTCTACCTCGGCCACCACCTGCTCGCGTACTTCTGGATGCTCGATCGCGATCGCGAGCGCTTCGCCTTCACCGAGGCGCAGACGCGCTCGTTGCCGCTCGGCGCCGGCGCGCTCGCCGGCGTCAACTTCGACACCGACCGGCGAATGCTCGCCGAGGACCTCGGCTTCGCCGAGGTCGCGCCCAACTCGATCGACGCCGTCTCCGGGCGTGACTTCGTGCTCGACTACCTGGGCGCCGCCGCGACGTGCTCGATGCACCTCTCCCGCCTCGGCGCTGAGCTCGTGCTGTGGTCGAGCAGCGAGTTCGGCTTCTGCGAGCTGCCCGACTCCTGGAGCGCGACGTCGTCGATCATGCCGCAGAAGAAGAACCCCGACGCGGCCGAGCTCCTGCGCGCGAAGGCGCCGCGGGTCGTCGGCCACCTCGCTGCGTTTCACGGCGTCATGCACGCGCTGCCGCTGACCTACAACAAGGACCTGCAGGAGGATAAGGAGCATCTGTTCGACAGCTGCGACACGCTCGAGCTGTCGCTCGCCGCCGCGAACGGAATGATCGCCGGTGTGCAGTTCAACCGCGAGCGGATGGCGCAGGCGGCCTCGGACGAGCTGATCGCCGCGACCGATGTCGCCGACCTGCTCGTGCGTCTGGGGATGCCCTTCCGCGAGGCGCACGGTGTCGTCGCCGGGCTCGTGCGAGCGGCGCTCGACGCCGGCAAGCCGCTCTCGCAGCTGAGCGACGGGGAGCTTGCCGCCCAGAGCGAGCTGCTCGCGGCGCATGCGGCGCAGTTCCGCGAGGTGCTCGCACAAAGCTCGTGGCTCGAGTCGAAGGTCTCCGAGGGCGGCACGTCATCGGCGCGGCTGGCCGAGCAGATCGCGGCCGCGCGTGCCGTGCTGGATGCGGACGCTCGCGCCTGACTTCTATGCGCGCCCGGTGCTCGAGGTCGCGGCGGATCTGATCGGCTGCGTCGTCGATCACGACGCCTGCTCCGGCGTGATCGTCGAGACCGAGGCCTACCACGAGTCAGAGCCCGCCTCCCACGCGTACGCCGGCCTGACGCCGCGCACGCGAACGCTGTTCGGGCCGCCGGGGTTCGCGTACGTCTACCGCTCCTACGGCATCCACGCGATGCTCAACGCCGTCTGCGAGTCCGAAGGCGTCGGCGCCGCCGTGCTGATCCGCGCGCTCGCTCCGACCGAGGGGCTCGAGCTGATGCGCGCGCGGCGCGGGCTGATCGGCGATCGACCCGCTCGCGACGCCGAGCTCTGCTCAGGTCCGGGCAAGCTGACGCAGGCGCTCGGCGTCTGGCTCGATCTGAACGGCACCTCCCTGTCGCGCGGACCGATCCGGATCGGCGAGCGCGAGGAGGCGTGGCGCAAGCCGGCGATGTCGATCGGCACGCGCATCGGGATCACGCACGCGACCGAGCTGGCCTGGCGCTTCTGCGCCGCGGGCGATCCCAACGTCTCGCGACCTCGGATCTGAACCGGCGAGAGCGCGTAGCTTTCGGGTGGGGACGGGCGCCCGAGGGCGCCGGGAATCCCGAAGCGTCCCTGAAAACGCAGGCTTTCGGGGCAGAGTCGATTCGAGCGGAGCAGCTCAGGAGGACGGACGCATGCCGTTGCGGGGAGCCGAAGGGAGACACGCGAGCCGAACTCCGGTGGCTCGCGGCGGTGCGCTCCTGGCGCTGCTCGCCGCCGTCGGTCTGAGCGCGTGCGGCGGGGGCGGAGCCGGTCCGGCCGTCGTCACCGTCGGTCGCGAACCGATCTACGCGTCGACCGTGGAGCATTGGACGCGAGTCGTCGAACGAGGTGAGGAACCGGGCAGCCCGCTGGAACGGGTGCGCGGCACGCCGCGGCAGCGGGCGCTCGGTTTCCTGATCTTCGTCGACTGGCTGAACGGCGAAGCCGCGGCCCGGGGGATGCCGGTCTCGGATGATGCCGCGGGGCGCGTTCTGGCCATACGCGAAGGAGAGGACGGCCGCGCGGAATTCCAGCAGAAGCTCCGCGCCGGCGGACGTGGGACCGCCGACGCCAGGCTCGAAGTCCGCGCCGAGCTCGCCGATGCGGCGATCCACCGATACGTGGCGCAGCGTGCCGCCGAGGTCGGTCAGGGCGAAGTGCGCAGCCTCTACCTGCACAACCTGCCGTCGTTCCGGCGAGGCGAAGTCCGCGATGTCGAGCTGATCGAGAACCTGCCGAGCCGATCGGCCGCGGAAGCGCTCGTCAAGCGCATCGGGACCGCTCGCGCCTTCTCCAGGCGCGCCTATCACGAGCAGGTCGCCAAGAGCTCCGACCACGCACTCAGAATCCCCGGAAAAGCGGCCCTGATCGCGGCGATCTTCGCGGCTCGCCGCGGAGTGGTCAGTGCTCCGATGCCGCTCAACCACGCGTGGACCGTGTTCATCGTTCGCCGGATCGCGCCGCCGACGCTCGAGCCGCTCGCCGCAGCTCGCGGCGAGATCGTCGCACGACTGGCCGCGCTCCGCCTGCGGCGTTTGACCGCGACGCTCGAGCGCGAATTCACGGCGCGGTGGACCGCGAAGACCAGCTGTCGTCGGGGGTCTGTGGTGCCGGGTTGCGCGCAGTACGCGGGGCGGCACGAATCGGGGGAGCCCGCTCCGTTCTGAGCGTCCCGCTCGGGGCGCGATCGCCGCATTCGCGATCCGGCGCGCGATCGTGTAACCACTGGAGAGGGGTCAATGGCGAGCATGCCTGCGATCCTCAGCAACGGCGGGCCGCGGCGGCGTCGAGGAGGCTTGAAGGAGGCCGATCGAGGCGCGTGCGGGCGGCCGAGAAGGACGAGACAGAGACGACTGAGCGGACATCGGGGACGAAGATGAAGATGACACGATCGAGTTGGACGCGGGCAAGGTCGCTGCCACCGGGACCGCGGCTGCCGACGATGGCGCAGGCGGCTATCTGGGCGCTGCGCCCGCTCCCGTTCCTCGACCGCTGCGCCGCGCGCTACGGCGAGAGCTTCACGCTGCGCATCCGCGGCGAGCGTCCGTGGGTGCTGATCAGCAACCCCGAGCACGTCAAGCAGGTCTTCACGACCGACGCGCAGCGCGTCGGCTCCGGCGCCGCCGAAGCGAACCCGCTGCTCGAACCGCTGCTCGGCCCGCGCTCGGTCATGCTGCTCGACGAGCCCCAGCACCTCGCCGACCGCAAGCGCCTCTTGCCCTCCTTCCACGGGCAGCGGATGCGCGAGTACGGCGCGATGATGACCGACGTCGCCGAGCGCCAGGTCGCCACGTGGCCGACCGGCGAGCCGTTCGAGCTGTGGCCGCGCATGCAGGCGATCAGCCTCGACGTCGTCATGAGCGCCGTCTTCGAGGAGATCGAGCCCGAGCGGCGTGAGTTGTTGCGCGAGCGACTGGTCGAGCTCACCAACTGGGTCAACAAGCCGCGGCGCCTCGCGCTGCTCGCGGCGCGCGGCAAGCGCGAGCTGACCCAGAGCGCCGAGTTCCGCGAGGTCATGGGGCGCGTCGAGGAGGTCGTGCTCGAGGAGGTTCGCCGGCGGCGCGCGCAGCTGCGCGAGAACGGCGAAGGGGGCGGCCACGAGGACATCCACTCGATGCTCGAGCGCGAGTACGGCGCCGAGGAGTCGAGCTCGAGCGAACTGAAGATGCGCGACGAACTCGTCACGATGCTCTCCGACGGGCCGACCGCAACCTCGCTCGCGTGGGTCTTTGAGCGTCTCTTGCGCCACCCGGCGAAGCTCGCACGGCTGCGCGAGGAGGTGCGCCGCGGCGAGGGCGACGAATACCTCGACGCGTGCGTCAAGGAGACGCTCAGGCTCTGTCCCGCCGTGCCGCTCGTCATGCGGCGGCTGATCGAGCCGATGCAGCTCGGCGGGTACACGATCCCGGCCGACACGATCGTCGCGCCCTGTGTCTACCTGATGCACCTGCGCGAGGACATCTACTCCGAAGCGCGCGAGTTTCGGCCCGAGCGGTTCCTCGAGAGCGACGCCGGGACGTATACGTGGATCCCGTTCGGCGGCGGCGTGCGGCGGTGTGTCGCGTGGTACTTCGCGCAGCTCGAGATGAAGCGCGTGATGGAGGTCGTGCTGCGGGAGCTCGATCTGCGGGCCGTTGGCGAGGGGGAGGAGGCGCCGGCGCGGGCCTCGGTCTCGTTTGCGCCTAGTGCGGGGGCGCGGGTCGTGGCGACGCGGCGGACGGCCGGCCGCTACGGCGACGCGGTCGCGGCCTGAGCGTCGCGGCCGTTCTGCGTCAGCTGTCCGCGGCGTCCTTCGCCGTCGGGCGTCTCGCCGGCGAGCTCTGACCAGGCCTCGACGCTCGGCCACGGGACCGGCTGTGTCGGCTCGCCGTGACCGGAGGCGAGCCACAGCTCCTCGCCGACGTGCGGCGCGAACGGGCTGAGGAGCTGCGCGAGAACCGTCAGCGCGCCGGCGATCGCCTCTTCGTCTGCCGCGTACAGTGCGCGCCTGCTCGATGCGCGCGCCTCGAACGCGCGGATGCCGTCGAACAGGCGCATCACGCTGCGGATCGCCTGGTGCATCTCCGAGCGTTCGACATAGCCCGTCGTCTGCTCGATCGCGTTTACGCAGCGCCGTGCGAGGCGGCGCCGCTGTGCGCTCCCGCGCGATTCGGCCATGTCGTTGGTGCGCTCGAAGCGTGCGCTGCTCGTGAGCAGGCGCGGGCGCGCGTACGCCCAGAGCTCGACGATGAACTTGTTGCACTGCTCGATTGGCTGCTCGCTCCACGTGATCGCGCGATTGGGGCGCGCGGCGTAGAGCATCGCCAGGCGCACCGTGTCGGCGCCGTAGCGCGCGACGAGCGTGTCGGGGTCGACTGCGTTGCCGAGGTGCTTGCTCATCTTGCGCCCGGCGAGCGTGACCATCCCATGCATGATCGCGTCCTGGAACGGCTCGCCGTCGCTCAGGTGCGGCAGCACGTCCATGTCGCGCAGCGCCTTCGCGAGGATGCGCTGGTCGAACGTGTACGTGCTGCAGTCCGAGCCGAACACGTGGCAGCCGCCCGGCAGCCAGCGTTCGAGCTCGGGATCGTCGAACATCGCCGTCGCGCGCGACGTGCGCGGGACGCACGCCGGGATCCAGATCCAGAGCCCCTCGAAGTGGCCGTCGAGCGTGTCCGTCTCGCACGTCGCCTCGGCGCCACAGCGCCAGCATGCCGTCGTCGGCACCTGCTGCGAATCGGCTGGCCGGTGGCCGTTTGCCCCGCGGACATGCGGCGGCAGCATCACTGGCAGTTCCTCGCGACGGCGCGGGACGATGCCGCAGTCGGGACAGTGGATGATCGGGATCGGCGTCCCCCACGAGCGTTGCCTTGCGATCGAGAAGTCGTGTGTGCGGTAGCGCACCGTCTCGCGCGGGACCTGTCGTCGGCCGGGCGCTTCGACGTCGTCCCTGGTCGCGAGCTGCAGGCGCTCGGCGAGCGTCGCATCGGTCGCGTCGACGCTTGGGATGCCGAGGATCGCGGTCGCGCCGTACCTGGAGTCGACGGTCGGCGAGACGATCACCGGCAGCGCTGCACGGATGCCGGGCAGGTCGACCGTGTGCCCGGTGTCGATCAGCGGCGCGCTCGCCGCGCTGCGCGCGTCGCGCTGCCAGCCGACCGAGCGAAGCTCCTGCGCGAGTGCTCGGGCATGATCGTCGGTGAGCCACCGGTCGACCTGTCGGTGGCGCGGTGAGATCAGCACGAAGCGCGCGTCCCCGAGCTCTTCGCCGTGTGGTGTGAAGACCGTCAGCGCGCGGCCGTCGGGCGACTCGACCTCGAGCTCGACGCCGCTCGTGCGCCCGAGCAGGCCGCGCTGGGCGTGCAGCGCGACGCCGCTCCACTCGGTCAGCCCCGCGAGCGCCTGCTCGTTCTCCCTGACGTAGTCGCTCAGGCGCAGGTACCACTGCTGACGCTGGACGATCCGCGTCGGCTCGTGGCAGCGCCAGCAGCGACCGTCCTCGACCTGCATCGAGGCAAGCGTCGTGTGACAGCTCGCGCACCAGTCGACGCCGCCGACCTCGCTGTGGATCAGCCCGGCGTCGAGCAGGCGCAGGAACAGCCACTGCGACCAGCGGTAGACGTCCTCGTGCGAGGTCGTGAACGTGCGCTCCCAGTCGAATGAGAAGCCGAGGCGTTCGAGCTGTGCAGCCATCTTCGCGCTCGAGCGCTCGACCCACTGCTCGGTGGGCTCGCCGTTGCGGATCGCCGCCTGTTCGGCGGGAAGGCCGAACGCGTCGAAGCCGATCGAGAAGAGCACGGCGTCGCCCTGTGCACGGCGGAAGCGTGCGTAGGCGTCGGCGAGCGAGTAGCTGCGCACGTGGCCGACGTGGATGTTGCCGGAGGTGAACGGCGAGCTCGCCTTGACGTAGACGCTGCGCCGCTGCTCGCTCGGCGGCGGTGCCCGGAAGCACGCGGCGTCGCGCCAGACGCGCTGCCGGCGCGTCTCGATCGCGGCTGCGTCGTATGCCGTATCTGCCGAACTGTTCATTGCGCGACCCTCCGCATTTGCGCGACCCTCCGCGAGCTGCGATCGGGTGAACGCGTCTGAGGTGAAACGAAGGCGTCCGACGGGATTCGAACCCGCATCGGCGGCCCCTAAAGCCGCTGCTCTTAGGGCTACCGTGCACACGCGGCTGTACTGACGGTTCAGAATAGAAATTTGGGCCCCCTACACGACGCGGTACTGCAACTGCTTGAACTCGTGCGCCGCCTCTATCCTGAGGCGCTTCTTGCCGTCAGCCATTTCCACGCGGCATGCGATAGACCATTGCCGTTGAGCTACGGACGCGTGATATCGACCGATTTATCACCGTTCAGCGAATACGCACTCCTCGGGGACGATCGGTTGATGGTACGTGCACTCGCCCGACAGGACGACTGATCCGTGCAGGCGGGTTCGCGGCACGAGCAGCATGTCGCCGGTCGACAGTCCGATCCGCGAGTCGACGTTGTTCCAGAACGTCATGCTGCCGTGCTCGATCACGACGAGGCGGTGCTCGTCGTGAACGTGTGTGGTCGAGGTCTCCTCGGAGGACTCGACGAAGGTGTCGAGATCGACGACGAGCTGCCCGTCGTCGATCAGGTGCTGCAGGCGCGCCGCCTCGGCCTTGTAGCGGTCGAGGTCGTCGGCCCACGTGATCTGCCGGCTCAGATCGTCGCGGGCGAGCGCGTGCAACTCGTGCGCGCCGCGCAGGCCGGCGAGGAACGGCGGCAGGACATCCTGCGGACCAAAGATCTCGAGCAGCGGGTCGAGCAGACGTGCAGCCGAGGACGCCTGGTGTCCCGCGCCCGCGCCGTCGCTCGCCGCTGAGGCGTCGGCGCCTACGCCGTCGTTGATCGGGGCACCGACGAGCTCGCCGAACATCGGTACGAGCGCGCGCTCGAAAGCGCGGTCGCAGAGCTGTCGATGGACGAGCGCGCCGAGGAACTCGAAGAAGCGGCTGTGGTCGCGCGCGAGGCGGTAGAGATTGTTCGTGCGCGCGAGCGAGGAGCTGAGGTAGAACTGCCAGTAGGCGCGAGGTTGGATCAGGAGCCCGGCGCGCTCGAGCGTCGGGCGCAGCGTTAGCGCCGCTCTCGCCGCCTCGGCCGCGTGCTGGCGAACGGCCTCGCCGAAGCGCGGGTGCGTCATCGCGTAGTCGCCGAGCGTGCCACGCGCGAGCGCGCTCTCGCGCGCCTGCCATTCGCACGTCAGCTGCAGGAGAGTGAAGATGGCGGCGGCGTGGCCGTCCGTGAGCGAGTCGATCGTCGTCGCGAGCTTCTCGTCGGCGTCGGTCAGCTTGAGCTCGAGCTCGGCGCAGATCCGCTGGACGTCTGCGTCGCCCGTGGCGGCGCCGGCGTCGTTGTCGCCCGCGTCGAGAAAGCTGAACAGGTGACGCTCGAGGATCGGGCGTGCGCGGTCGGCGAGCGCGAGGTTCTCGCGCGAGTAGAACTCGCCGAAGCCCGCGACCGCGCCCGGATCGTTGCTGCGCGGCAGCGACAGGTACTCGGCCTCGTACGCGTTCAACAGCATGCGATGCCCGAGCAGGCTGCTGAGCGAGAGGAAGTCGTCCCTGCCGAGCTCTCGGCTGTAGTCGAGCATCGGCAGGTCGTGCGGGCGCACCGGACGACGAAACGGGTTCTCGTCGTTGACGAGCTCGTCGGCCTGCGCGCTGCGGAACGCGTGGTTGGCGGCGAACGCGGCGATCACCTCGTTCGCGTCGGCGTGCGTCTGCTCTGTGAGCACCGAGCTGTCCATGCCGCGGACCGTAGGCCTGGGACTCTCCGAAGTCAACGCGCCGCTCGCGGACGGCCTGCTCGATTCGACAGGAACCCACGTTTACGGGGATTTCTCCGCGGCATGACCGGCGATTGGATACACCGTGCTGTTTCTAGGTGTGCTTGAGGGTCGTGCCTTGAAGCGTCTGATTGCCCGCCGGCACGCGGGTTTCACGGACCTGACAGACCTAAGCCGCGGTGCCTAGGCGCAGAGAGTCGAAAAGAGTGCACATGGCAGCTACCTTGAGCGGCGGCTCTGCCAACCGCGCGAATCTGCGCAACGGAGGATTGCGAGTTGATGCTGAATCGATCGGACATCGCAGAGGACTTCTCGCTCGTCGGAACCGCCTCGTGCGCGGGGCGGGCTGAGCGCTCGCGGTGGGGATCGGATGCGCTCGCTGCGCTGAAGGCGCTGATCGGGCGATTAGAGCCGCGCTTCCCGTGCATCTACGGCGCGCGTGCGCTGCGCTCGGGCGCCCTGAGCTACACGCTCGTCGGCGGCACCGATGCCGACGCGCTGGACGAGCTGGCGGTCGACCTCGAGCACTACCTGGCGTCGATCCAGCATCGCCCGGACCTCACGTCGCTGCTGGCGATCTTCCCGCCCGAGGACCCGCCGTTCGGTCTCGACGTCTACCGTCGCCGCTTCTGGAAAGTACTCGGCGAGCTGCACGAACGCGACACGTGCGCGTGGCCCGCCGAGATCCCGACCGACCCGGAGGACGGGCGCTGGGAGTTCTGCTTCGGCGGCGAGCCGATCTTCGTCTTCGCGAGCTGCCCGGCGTACGAGCAGCGGCGCAGCCGCCGGACGGACAACTTCATGATCGCCTTCCAGCCGCGCTACATGTTCGAACGGCTCGTCGAGAAGCGTAGCCAGCTCGAGAAGGCGCTCACGCTGATCCGCAAGCGCGTCGTCGCGTTCGACGACGTGCCACCGCATCCGGCGATGGGGCTCTACGGCGAGGACGGGAACGTCGAGTGGCGGCAGTACATGCTGCCGGATACGAATGAGCCGATTGTCGGGCGGTGTCCGATGCATTTCGATCACGACCGCTGACGGCGCTGACCTGGTGGTTCGCGCCCCGTGCGCGAGGCGCCCAGGTCACTACCCGCCCGGGCTGACGCCGCCCGTCGGCGACGATGAAGGCGCGGAGCTTTCGGCGGGGGCGGACGGGCTCGGCGAGGGGCTCGCCGCTGGCGGCGTCGACGGCGCGGCCGCTTTTTCAGGCGCGGCGCCTTCGCCGCCGCCGGCTTCGCCGCCGGGCGTCGCGGACTTGCCGCCGCCGTTCGAGCCGCCGCCGGTTCCGGCGCCTTCGTTGCCGCCGTTGCCGCCTGAGCCAGGCGTGGCGCCGTGCGACGATGAGCCACCGCCGGCGGCCGGCGCAGGCGCTTCTTCGCTGCCGGAGCTCGTTTCTTCACCTTCGCCTGTCCCGCTCTTCTTGCCCTTGTTGGCGGCGGCTTCGGCGCGCGTCTTGTCGATGCCGAGCGCGGAGGTCATGAAGTCGTGCCAGATGAGCGCGGGGAAGGTGCCGCCGAGGACGGGCGTGCCGTTGAAGTTGGTGAGCATCGGGATGAGCTTGTCGGGGTAGCCGACCCAGACGGCGACGGTGTACTTGGAGTCGAAGCCGACGAACCAGGCGTCGCCGTAGTTGGAGGTCGTGCCGGTCTTGCCGGCGGCGAACTGGCCGATCGCGGCGGCTTTGCCGGTGCCGTACTGAAGGACGGTCTCGAGCATCGAGGTCTCGGTCTGGGCGATGTCCGGCGGGAGGACGGGGATCGTGACGACGTGGTTGACGTCGTGGTGGTTGCCGTCGGGGAGCGTGTGTTCGCCGGCGTCGACTTCCTGGATCGCGACGGGCGCGCCGTGCTCGGCGAGCGAGCCGGTGACGCGGCGGCCGCCGTGCGCGATCGTCTCGTAGGCGTGGGCCATGTCGAGCGGCGTGACGCCGACGGTGAGGCCGCCGATCGTCATCGCGGGGTTGGTCGAGAGCGGCGTCGTGATGCCCATGCGGTGGGCGAGGCGCGCGATCTTGTGCGTGCCGACTTTGAGGCCGACTTCGGCGTAGATCGAGTTGTCGGAGTAGGCGGTCGCGCCGGTGAGCGTGTCGGAGCCGGTGTAGTTGCCTTCGTCGTTGTGGACGACGAATTTTTCTTCGCCGTGGGTGTTGGGGACGACGAAGACCTTCTCCTTGGACGTCCAGGTCGATTCGGGCGAGATGCCGTCCTCGAGTGCGGCGGCGAGGTCGAAGGCCTTGAACGAGGAGCCGGGCTGGCGCTCGCCGTTGGTCGCGAGGTTGAAGGGCGTCTGCTCGTAGTTGCGCCCGCCGACCATCGCGCGGACCTCGCCTGTGGAGTTTTCGATCGCGACGAGCGAGGCGGTCGGGCCTTCGGGCGATTCTAGGTAGGCGTTGACGGCGTGTTCGGCGGCGCGCTGCAGTTCGAGGTCGAGCGTCGTCTTGATCTTCAGCCCGCCGTCGAAGGCACGCGAGGCGCCGTAGCGTTCGATGACCTGCTGCTGGACCCAGCTGGTGAAGTAGCCGGCGTCGACGCCTTCGATCGTCTGCTCGGTCGGCGCGAGGACGTCCTTGGCGGCGGGGAGCGACTGGTTGACGCTCTGGTCGTAGACCTGCCGCGTGAGGTAGCCCTGTTCGAGCATCTGGCGCAGGACGACGTTGCGGCGTTCGCGCGCGGCGAGCGGGTGCTGGGAGGGGTCATAGGCGGTCGGCGACTGGATGATGCCGGCGAGCAGCGCGGCCTCCCAGGGCTGGAGCTCCTGCACGCAGAGCTGGTGGCCGGGCATGCCGCAGCCGAGGTGGTTGACGTCGTGGCCGAAGTACGTCTGCGCGGCGGCCTCGATGCCGTAGGCGCCGTTGCCGAAGTAGATCGTGTTGAGGTAGGCGGTGATGATCTTTTCCTTGGACCACTTGTGCGAGAGCTGGTAGGCGAGCGCGGCCTCGCGGAGCTTCTCGAAGATCGTGCGGTGCGACTGCGCCTGGAGCGCGTTCTTGATGAACTGCTGCTCGATCGTCGAGGCGCCCTGGACGCTGCCTTTGTGGAGGATGTCCTGGACGAAGGCGCGCGCGATGCCGCGGATGTCGATGCCGCTGTTGGTCTGAAAGCGCTTGTCCTCGATCGAGATGACGGCCTCCTTGACGATCGGCGGGATCTGCGAGGGCGTGACGATGACGCGGTTCTGCTGGCTGACGACGCCGATCGGGTGCCCGAGATCGTCGAGCAGGACGGAGCTGCGCGCGTCCTTGAGCGTCGAGAAGCGAGCGAGCGAGGGCAGGTCCGATGCGACGGAGATGAAGATCCCGAAGAGGAACGAAACCAGCCCTAGGACGAGAACTGCGAAGACGATGGCGACGAAGCGCAGGCGCTTGAGCCGCGGCTTGGGCCCGCCGCCGCGGTCGTCCGGCTCGGGCGCAGGGGCGGGGGGTATGTCGGGACGGACGGCGGCGCTCATCGGCGAGACGGTGCGCGGGCCCGAAGGGCGCTGGGAGGCGTCTCCAGACAGCGCACGCAGAGGGCGCGCGCCGCTGGGGAGACGCGGCGCCGAAAGGCCCGTCGCGCGGCGAGAGTCTAGCATTGGCGCGGATGCCGAACGCGAGCGAAGCGGAGGAGCTCGACGCCGCTCGCGTGGCGGCGTGGCTGGCGCGAAACGCGGTCGACAGCCTGCCGCACGGCGCGCTCGCGGAGCGCCTCGCGCGCGCGGAGAAGGAGGATCGACGCCTGCGCGTGAAGCTCGGGATCGACCCGACGGCGCCGGACATCCACCTCGGCCACGCGGTCGTCTTGCGCAAGCTGCGCGAGTTCCAGGACGCGGGGCACCGGGTGGTGCTGATCATCGGCGACTACACGGCGCGCGTCGGCGACCCGTCGGGGCGTTCGACGCTGCGCCCGATGCTGTCGGACGAGGAGATCGAGGCGAACGCGGCGACGTTCCAGGAGCAGGCGCTGCGGATCCTGGCCGACGACGCAGAGCTGCTCGAGGTGCGCCGCAACGGCGAGTGGCTCGACATGCCGATGGTCGAGCTGCTCGGTCTGACGCGGACGACGACGGTCGCGCAGCTGCTCGAGCGCGACGACTTCTCAAAACGCTACGCGGCGGGCGAGCCGATCTCGCTGCTCGAGCTGCTGTACCCGCCGCTGCAGGGCTATGACTCGGTGGCGATCGACGCGGACGTCGAGCTCGGCGGGACGGACCAGAAGTTCAACCTGCTGCTCGGGCGCGACATCCAGCGCTCCTACGGCAAGCGCGAGCAGGCGATCATGACGATGCCGCTGCTCGTCGGGATCGACGGGAAGCAGAAGATGTCGAAGTCGCTGGGTAACCAGATCGGGATCACGGACGCGCCGGAGGAGATCTTCGGCAAGGCGATGTCGATCCCTGACGAGGCAGTCGCCGAGTACCGGCGGCTGCTGCTCGACGACGCCGGCGTAGATCTCTCCTCATCATCCTCATCGTCGTCCTCGGGCGGCAGCGCGGCGCGCGACGCGAAGCGCGCGCTTGCGCGGGATCTGGTGCGCTGGCTGTACTCGGAGGAGGCGGCGCAGGCGGCCGAGCAGCACTTCGAGCGGGTGTTCGTCGCGCGCGAGGCGCCGGCGGAGATCGCCGAGGCGACGGTCGCGGTGGACGGCGGCGTCGTGCACCTGCCGGGCGTGATGGCGGCGGAGTTCGGCCTCTCGCGGACGGAGGCGCGGCGGCTGATCGACCAGGGCGGCGTGACGCTCGGCGAGGCGTCCGTCGTGGCGGGCGAGTACGATGTGCCGAGCGCTGCGGCCGACGGGCAGGTGCTGAAGGTCGGCAAGCGCCGCTTTCGACGCCTGCGCTTGAGTTGAGCGCTATACTTCGTCGTTCGCGCCAATGACGGCGTCTTCGGACGCTGGCGCGGGCAGGTCTCCTCAGAAGGAAGCACCTTTCGAGAGGCTCGGCGGTCTTTGAAAACTCAACAGCATGCGCATCTGCGATCGATTCGTCGATCGTGGTGTGCGTCCAGGTTCGACCCGTCGGCGGGAGCGTCTAACGCATCCGCGCGACGGCAAAGAGTCAAGTAGAGCAGTACCCCGTCATGGGTCGGGGCCACGGTGTATAGGCCTCGGCAGTCGTGAGCTCGTCGCGTTCGCGCGGCGGACGAGCGCAAACCAATGACAGCTTTTCGTGAAGTTCTTCACGGAGAGTTTGATCCTGGCTCAGGACGAACGCTGGCGGCGTGCTTAACACATGCAAGTGGAGCGACGAACCAGGGCTTGCCCTGGGGCAGAGCCGCGAACGGGTGAGTAACACGTGGGTTACCTGCCTCGATGACCGGGACAACCCGAGGAAACTCGGGCTAATACCGGATGTGCCCGCAAGGGGAAAGGAAGCTTCGGCCTCCGCATCGAGATGGGCCCGCGGCCCATTAGCTTGTTGGTGAGGTAACGGCTCACCAAGGCTTCGATGGGTAGCTGGTCTGAGAGGACGATCAGCCACACTGGGACTGAGACACGGCCCAGACTCCTACGGGAGGCAGCAGTGGGGAATCTTGCGCAATGCGCGAAAGCGTGACGCAGCAACGCCGCGTGGGGGAAGAAGGCTTTCGGGTTGTAAACCCCTTTCAGTTGGGACGAAGCTTCAGCGGTGAACAGCCGTTCGGAGTGACGGTACCTTCACAAGAAGCACCGGCTAACTACGTGCCAGCAGCCGCGGTAATACGTAGGGTGCAAGCGTTGTCCGGAATTATTGGGCGTAAAGAGCGTGTAGGCGGCCCCGTTAGTCCGCTGTGAAAGTCCAGGGCTCAACCCTGGAATGCCGGTGGATACTGCGGGGCTAGAGTCCGGAAGGGGCGAGCGGAATTCCTGGTGTAGCGGTGAAATGCGCAGATATCAGGAGGAACACCAATGGCGAAGGCAGCTCGCTGGGACGTGACTGACGCTGAGACGCGAAAGCGTGGGGAGCAAACAGGATTAGATACCCTGGTAGTCCACGCTGTAAACGATGGCAACTAGATGTGGGGGGTGTCGACTCCCCCCGTGTCGAAGCTAACGCATTAAGTTGCCCGCCTGGGGAGTACGGCCGCAAGGCTAAAACTCAAAGGAATTGACGGGGGCCCGCACAAGCAGCGGAGCATGTGGTTTAATTCGACGCGACGCGAAGAACCTTACCTGGGCTTGACATGTGAGTGACCGGCGTGGAAACACGTCCTCCCTTCGGGGCACTTTCACAGGTGGTGCATGGCTGTCGTCAGCTCGTGTCGTGAGATGTTGGGTTAAGTCCCGCAACGAGCGCAACCCCCGTCGCATGTTGCCAGCATTCAGTTGGGGACTCATGCGAGACTGCCGGTGACAAACCGGAGGAAGGTGGGGATGACGTCAAGTCCTCATGCCCCTTATGTCCAGGGCTACACACGTGCTACATTGGCGCATACAGAGGGTTGCGATACCGCGAGGTGGAGCGAATCCCTTAAAGTGCGTCTCGGTTCGGATTGCAGGCTGAAATTCGCCTGCATGAAGGCGGAGTTGCTAGTAATCGCGGATCAGCATTGCCGCGGTGAATACGTTCCCGGGCCTTGTACACACCGCCCGTCACACCACGGGAGTGAGCAACACCCGAAGCCGGTGGCCTAACCCGCAAGGGAGGGAGCCGTCGAAGGTGGGGCTCGTGACTGGGGTGAAGTCGTAACAAGGTAGCCGTAGCGGAAGCTGCGGCTGGATCACCTCCTTTCTAGGGAGCACCTAGCGGTGCCCCGATCCAGGACCCGTCTTTCGAGGCGGGCCCGCGCGGTCGCCGAGCCGCCCCGTGCCTATGGCGCGGGAATCGAGTTCGGCGATGTCGAAGCAGATCGGGCCTAGCATGTCGACCGAACCTGGCTGGATGGCCGTCGCCGACGGCGCTTCGTTACTACTTGCGAGGCGCTTGAGGCGCAGGCCGCAAACTACGCCAGCATGCTGTTGAGTTTTGAGAGACCGGCGTCCGCCGGTCCACCGCGAGGACGCGTCATCGAGTACGCGACCACACAGTGCGCGGGGACCGGCCGGCGTTCACGCCTCTCCACGGTCCTTGAAAACTGCACAGAAGCCACGTCAGCCGTCATCGATAAGCGACGGCTGACAATCGGGTATCACCGGGCCCTCTGTGGCCGGAACGTCTTGCCTGTGCTCCGCATGGAGTGCAAAGGGCGTTCAGGACACGTTGGGCCAGATCACCGTCAAGATAGTAAGGGCACACGGTGGATGCCTTGGCACCAAGAGTCGATGAAGGGCGTGAACGGCTGCGATAAGCCACGGTTAGGCGCTTAATAGCCCGTGACCCGTGGATTCCCGAATGGGGAAACCCAGCGCTGGTAATGCGGCGTTATCCCCGGTTGAACACATAGACCGGGCGAGGACAAGCAGGGGAAGTGAAACATCTCAGTACCCTGAGGAAAGGAAATCAACAGAGACTCCCTGAGTAGTGGCGAGCGAAAAGGGATCTAGCCCAAACCTGGCAGATGTAAGCGGACACGCGTTGTCTGTCGGGGGTTGTAGGGCGTTTGTTCCGGGTCGTGTCCGGCCCGGCGGAAGTTACAAAGTCGTGCGGTAGTCGAAGCGCGTGGAACCGCGCACCATAGAGGGCAACCGTCCCGTAGACGAAACTGCATGGCCTTCCGTCAGACGTTCCTGAGTAAGTCCGCTCCCGTGAAACGCGGACTGAACCTGGGGGGACCACCCTCCAAGGCTAAGTACTCCTTGGTGACCGATAGCGGACTAGTACCGTGAGGGAAAGGTGAAAAGTACCCCGGAAGGGGAGTGAAATAGTACCTGAAACCGCGTGCCTACAAGCGGTGGGAGCAGGCTTGCCCTGTGACCGCGTGCTTTTTGCATAACGAGCCGGCGAGTTACTCGTCTGCGGCAAGGTTAAGCGATGAGCGGAGCCGTAGCGAAAGCGAGTCCGAATAGGGCGATTCAGTCGTAGGCGGTATACCCGAAACTGAGCGAGCTACCCATGGGCAGGCTGAAGCGGGGGTAAGACCTCGTGGAGGGCCGAACCGACCTAGGTTAAAAACTGGGCGGATGACCTGTGGGTCGGAGTGAAAGGCTAATCAAGCTCAGTGATATCTGGTTCTCTCCGAAATATATTTAGGTATAGCCTCGGATAAATTACGTGGTGGCCGTAGAGCACTGTTTGGACTAGGGGCCCTACCAGGTTACCGACTTCAGGCAAACTCCGAAGACCATCACGTCTACTCCGGGAGTCAGTTGCTGGGGGATAAACTTCAGCGTCAAAAGGGAAACAGCCCAGACCGCCAGCTAAGGTCCCTAAGTACTAGCTAAGTGGTAAACGATGTTCGAGTGCATAGACAACCAGGAGGTTGGCTTAGAGGCAGCCACCCTTGAAAGAGTGCGTAACAGCTCACTGGTCAAGTGTTCGAGCGCGGACAATGTAACGGGGCTCAAGCTAGTCACCGAAGCTGCGGGTGCGTGAGACCTTCGGGTCGATCGCGCGGTAGGAGAGCGTTCCCATGCCAGCAAAGCGGCGGCGTAAGCCAGCCGTGGAGGCATGGGAAGTGAGAATGCCGGCATAAGTAACGAAAGAGGGGTGAGAATCCCCTCCGCCGATTGCCCAAGGATTCCTGAGTAAAGTTCGTCTGCTCAGGGTTAGTCGGGACCTAAGGCGAGGCCGAAAGGCGTAGTCGATGGACAACAGGTTGATATTCCTGTACCACGTCGCTTCCGTTTGACCGAAGGGGGGACGAGGAAGGCTAAGGGAACCCAGGCGATGGTTGTCCTGGGGTAAGCATGTAGGGGTGGCCCTTGTCAAATGCGGGGCCGCATAACCTGAGGTGCGATGCCAGCTGGCGCAAAGCCGGCGAGTCCCCGACGCCATACCTCCAAGAAAATCCTCTAGGGAGGAAGCGCGTGCCCGTACCAAAACCGACACAGGTGGGCAAGTAGAGAATACTAAGGTGATCGAGATAACCCTCGTTAAGGAACTCGGCAAAATCGCCCCGTAACTTCGGGATAAGGGGCGCCCTAGTAGGGTGAAGCGCTTTACGCGTGGAGCCCGAGAGGGCCGCAGTGAATAGGCTGAAGCGACTGTTTACCAAAAACACAGGTCTCTGCTAAGTCGTAAGACGACGTATAGGGGCTGACGCCTGCCCGGTGCCGGAAGGTTACGTGGAGTTGTTAGGACTTCGGTTCGAAGCAGCGAAGCTAAGCCCCGGTAAACGGCGGCCGTAACTATAACGGTCCTAAGGTAAATCGTTGCCCTCCGCGTAGGTAACTACGCGGGTTGCATTCGGCTATATGCTGGAAACTCTGAGTATCTCACGCTACGAGTTGTCGTCCTATGCGGACGCTACCGTGATAATGCGATCGAGTGCAGACAATCAGCAGGAAAGGCTGATTCAGCCTGGCTGGGTCACTGGCTTTGTAGACGGAGAGGGTTGCTTCTCCATCGGATTCGTTCGGCAACCATGCCGAACTGGTCGCAGAGGCTACAAAGCCGGGTTTCAGGTGTCTCATCGGTTCGTCGTGACGCAGAGCGTCGGGAGCCGGTCGGCGCTGGAGGAGCTGCAGAGCTTCTTCGGAGCTGGTCGGATCTTCGTCGGAAAGCGCCATGACAATCATCGTGAGCATCTGGGCGAGTTCATCGTGAACCGGCGAGCGGAGCTCCTTGGAACGGTATTGCCGTTCTTCGAAGCTCACCCTCTCCGGACGGCGAAGCAGCTCGACTTCGAACGATTCGCGCGTTGTATGCGGATCATCGACGCCGGTCGACATCTCGATGTCGACGGTCTCATCGAGATCGCGCAGATCGCCGAAGCGATGAACAGGAAGACATCCAGGCAGGATCTGATCAGAATCCTCAGAGGCCATACGCCGAAGGTCCAGGACACTGGATCATGAGATGGTCCCATCTGCATGGCGACATGCAGGGACGGCACGCGTGCACAGGACGTGCGGTCCGTTCCGACGCGGATGTCGGAGCAAGGTTAAGAGCGAAATTCCTTGTCGGGTAAGTTCCGACCTGCACGAATGGCGTAACGACTTCAGCGCTGTCTCAACGAGGAGCTCGGTGAAATTGCAGTCTCGGTGAAGATGCCGAGTACCCGCGGCTAGACGGAAAGACCCCGTGAACCTTTACTACAACTTGGTATTGGAGTTCGGTGCATTTCGCTCAGGATAGGTGGGAGGCTTTGAAGCGCTGGTTGCGGCCGGCGTGGAGCCAACCTTGAGATACCACCCTTGGTGTATTGGATTTCTAACAGCATTCCGTGAATCCGGGTGCTGGACAGTTCCAGGCGGGTAGTTTGACTGGGGCGGTCGCCTCCCAAAATGTAACGGAGGCGCACAAAGGTTCCCTCAGCACGGCCGGAAATCGTGCGTAGAGCGTAAAGGTAGTAAGGGAGCTTGACTGCGAGACTGACAAGTCGAGCAGGTGCGAAAGCAGGTCTTAGTGATCCGGCGGTAGCAAGTGGAAGTGCCGTCGCTCAACGGATAAAAGGTACTCCGGGGATAACAGGCTTATCGGGCCCAAGAGTCCACATCGACGGCCCGGTTTGGCACCTCGATGTCGGCTCGTCGCATCCTGGGGGTGGAGTTGCTCCCAAGGGTTGGGCTGTTCGCCCATTAAAGCGGTACGCGAGCTGGGTTCAGAACGTCGTGAGACAGTTCGGTCCCTATCTGCCGTGGGCGTTGGAGAATTGAGAGGATTTGTCCCTAGTACGAGAGGACCGGGATGAACGCACCTCTGGTGTATCTGTTGTCCTGCCAAGGGCATTGCAGGCTAGCTACGTGTGGATCGGATAACCGCTGAAAGCATCTAAGCGGGAAGCCGGCCTCAAGATGAGTTCTCCCATCCCCTAGAGGGAGTAAGACCCCTGGTAGACCACCAGGTTGATAGGCCAGATCTGGAAGGACGGCAACGTCCGTAGGAGACTGGTACTAATGGGTCGAGGGCTTGACGGATTTTTTGATACTCGTTGTGGCTGCTGTGCAGTTTTGAAGGATCGGGAGGGCTGGTCTCTCACCTTTTTCCGGTGGCTTTGGCGAGGGGGAAACACCTCTTCCCATTCCGAACAGAGCAGTTAAGCCCCTCAGCGCCGATGGTACTTGGTCCGCAAGGGCCTGGGAGAGTAGGACGCCGCCGGTTTACTTGGTCGCACGGGCCGCCTTTGGGCGGCCCGGCGTCGTTAAGGGCGGGCCGGAGCTCGCGCTGCGGCGGTCGCAGCGTCGGGTCTCGAGGCCGAGGCAAGTCGGAAACACTTGTGGATGAAACCTGCTGTCTGAGGGATAGTTGCTTGGGCGCCGCTGGCGCCAGGATGTGTCGTGGAGAGAGAGCAGAGGAGTCGTTGCGATGGACGCGAGGGCGGTTGGGCGTGGTCTGACCTACTGGGCGCTGGCGCGTCGAGGCTCGACACTAGCTCGGCTTCGCGTCGTTCTCCCGGCCGCAGCGCTCGCCGTGCTCGCATCCGGCGCCTCGCTGCTTCCGAGTAACGTGCTCGCGCGGTCGACGAGTGCTCGCGCTCACGCCGCGCGCACGATCTCGCTTAACGAGAGCGGGAGGCTTCGCTCGACCGACCGGCACCCGACGATCAACGCGCTCAACGAGCAGGGCTCCGCGGCTGGGACGATCGCCGGGACGATCTACATCCACCTGCACGTCGTCTCGAACTCGAAGGTCACGGCCGAAGTCAACATCTATCCGCGTGGCGGCTCGCTCTCGGGCACCGGGTCGGCCTCGTACCACGTCGTCGGCGGCGAAGCGGTGTTCACGGGCACGCTGTCGATCGCGCGTGGCAGCGGGACGTACTCGCGCGCGCGCGCCTCGCACCTGGTCTTCACCGGCGCGATCAAGCGCAGGAACGATGCCGTCGCGGTGCACTTGAGCGGCCCGCTGTCGTATTAGATCGGCGATTGCGATGCGCCGGCGACCGATGGCTCTCGCGCTGGCGATCGCTTCAGCGCTGGTCGTCGCGCTCTGCTCCCAGGCGAGCGCCGACCAGTCCGTCGTCCTGCACACCTCGTTCTCGCCCGACCGCCTCGGCGCGAGCACGACGATCGGCTTCGGCTTCGACATCGCCGGGCCGAACGGCGCCGCGCCGTCGCCGCTGCGCAGCGTCAGCCTGCGCCTGCCGCCCGGCATCAACTACCTGACGACGACGCTCGGCCTCGCGATCTGCAATCCGACGGCGCTGCTCGAACGCGGCCTCGCCGGCTGCTCGCCGAACTCGCGCCTCGGCTTCGGCAGCGCGTATGTCGAGGTCCCGTTCGGCGAAACCTCCGGGCACGAGATCCCCGACATCCAGGCGCTGATGGGGCCGCCGAACAACGGCAACATCGTCGTCCTGTTCTACGCCGACGGCCGCGAACCGGTCTACGCGCAGCTCGTCTTCGAGGGCGAACTGATCGCCGGCACGCAGACACTCGGCGGCAGCCTCGACACCGCGATCCCGCTCGTTCCGAGCGTCGCCGCCGGGCCGCCTGTCTCGATCGTCAACGTGCGCACGACGATCGGTCCGGCGCACCTGACGTACTACGAACACGTGCACGGCCGGACGATCAGCTTCCACCCGATCGGCGTCTCGGTCCCGACGCGCTGCCCGCGCGGCGGCTTCGTCTTCTCCGCGGCGTTCGACTTCGCCGACGGAACGAGCGCCGTCGCCAGCAGCACCGTGCCGTGCCCGCCGCCGACGAGGAGCTCGAAGCGGGCTCATGCGAAAGCTGGGCACTAGCCCCACGCCGCGCGCGCGGCTCGCGGCCGGAGCGGTACGCGAGCGGGTGCGCTCGAGCGTCGCGCTCGCCGGCGCGGCCGTCCGCTACTGGCTCGCCGTCTTCCCGCGCGTCTGCATCGAGCTGCGGCGCTCGCGCCGGCTTGCACAGCGCATTGCCGATCCGCTCGTCCGTGAGGCGGCACTTGCGGCGCTCGACAAGCGCAGCAACATGGAGGGCGCGGCCGCGTTCGCTGCGATCGGCCCGCGGCGGCATCGCACGAGCGTCGTGCGCGCGCTCGTCGCCTTTCAGACGCTCTACAACCACGCCGACACGATCGCCGAGCGCTTCGCCGGCGAGTCGGTCGAGCGCGCGCTCGACGCCCACGCGCCGCTGCTTGCCGTGTTCGATCCGGCCGGCGCTCAGCACGCCGGCGCCGCACGCCCCGTAGACGGCGCACTCGGCGTCGACCGCGCGGCTGCCGCCGACGCCGAGTACGTCGCGGCGCTCCTCGACACCTGCCGCACGACGCTGTCGCGCCTGCCCTCGAACTCCGCGATCGCGATGCCCGCGCGGCGCGCGGCCGAGCGGATCGTCGCCTTCCAGAGCCTCAGCGTCGGCGCGCACGGCGAGCTCGAGCGCTGGGCGGGAGAGGCGACGCCCGTGCGCAGCACGCTGCGGTGGTGGGAGCTCGCCGCGTCGGCCGGCTCCTCGCTCGGCGTGCACGCGCTGATCGCCGCCGCCGCTTCGCCGTCACTCGACGAGCAGGCGATCGCGGCGATCGACGACGCCTACTTCCCGGCGATCGGCGCGCTGCATTCGCTGCTCGACAGCCTCGTCGACGTCGACGAGGACGCCGAAACCGGCCAGCTGCGCCTGATCGACTGCTACGACTCGCCGTCCGACGCCGCCGCTGCGCTCGCCGACCTGACGCGCGCTGCGCTCGCAGCCGCGCGCGGGCTCCCGCGCGCCCGCTCGACCGAGCTGCTCGTCGCCGCGATGGTCTGCAGCTACCTCGCGACCGCCGGCGCGCGGTCGGCGCGCGACGCGGAGCCGATCGCGCGCCAGGTGCGCGACGCGCTCGGCTCCGCTCGCGAAACCGCTGCTGCGAGTCTTCGCGCTGCAGCGCACCCTCGCGCATCGGCGGTCCCTCACGCTGCCGCGAGTCGCGAGCGCGCGCCCTCCGACGGCTGACGCACCCCGCGCCGACCGCGCGCCAGCGCCGGCGCCGATCTCCGCCGAGACGTGCGAGCGAAGCCCCGATGCTCGAGCTGCGTGAGCTCGATCAAGCACTACCGCCTCGTCGGCGGCGAGGACGTGCGCGCCGTCGACGGCGTCTCGCTGTCGGTCGCGCCCGGCGAGATGCTCGCGCTCTACGGTCCGTCCGGCTCCGGCAAGACGACGCTGCTGCTTGATGGTCGCTGCGCTGCTCGAGCCGACGCGCGGCTCGGTGCTCGTCGACGGGCCGCGACGTCTCCTCGCTCTCCGAGCGCGAGGCCTCGCGACTACCGCATGCAACAGCTCGGCTTCATCCGCCAGAGCTTCGACCTGCTGCCCGGCGTCAGCACGCTCGACAACGCCGTGCTCAAGCTGCTCAAGAGCGTGCGCTGGCGCGACGCGCACGCGCACGTCGCGCCGCTGCTCGAGCGCCTCGGTCTCGGCGAGCGCCTCGCGCAACACGCCGAGACGCTCTCGATGGGCGAGCGCCAGCGCGTGATGATCGCGCGCGCGCTCTCGACCGAACCGAGCCTGCTGCTCGCCGACGAGCCGACCGGCAGCCTCGACACGCAGCGCAGCCGCGAAGTGCTCGCGCTGCTGCGCGAGCTCGCGCGCGAGCGCGGCGTCGCGGTCGTGCTCGTCAGCCACGACCCGCTCGCCGCCGGCTACGCCGACCGCGTGCTCGCGCTGCGCGACGGCCGGCTCGTCGACTACGCACCCGACCGGAGCGCCCGTGTCGCCGACAGCGCTCGATGACCGCGCCGCCGGCGCGATGAGGCTCCGCGAGCCTGCTGCACCTGTACCGCGTCCGCCTGCGCGCGCGCCTGCTGCACGAGGGCTTCGCCGTCGCTCGGGATCGCCGCCGGCGTCGCGCTGCTGTTCGCCTCGCAGGTCGCCAGCGAAAGCCTCTCCGGCTCGGTCGCGCAGCTCTCGCACGGGATCGTCGGCAACGCGACGCTGCAGCTGCTCGCGCGCGGGCCCGACGGCTTCGCCGAACGCCTGCTCGCGCAGCGTGCGCCGGATCCCCGGCGTGCCGTCGCCGCGCCGCTGCTCGAAGCCAACGCCGACGCGCGCGGCCCGCGCGGCAGCCGCTCGGTCGAGCTGATCGGCGCCGACGAAACGCTCGCGCACCTCGGCGGCACGCTCGACACGCCGCACGCAGCTCTCGCCGTTCGGCGACATCGGCGCGATCGTCATGCCCGCGCCGCTCGCGCAGAGCGATCGGCGTCACGCACTTCGGCGCCGGAAGTGACGCTCGAGGTCGGCGGGCCACGTCAACCGCGCGCCGCTCTACAGCCAGCTCACCTCCCGGCAGATCGGCCCGCTGGTCGGCGCGCCCGTGATCGTCGGCCCGCTCTCCTACGTGCAGTACGCTCGCCGGCCTCTCCGGCCGGCTCACGCGCGTGCTCGTCGTGCCCGCGCCCGGCGTGACCCCGCCGTGCGCGCCGCGCTCACGCGCCTCGCCGGCGGACCGGCTGAACGTCACCGCGACGAGCTACGACGAACGGCTGTTCGCGAAGGCCGCCGCCGCGAGCAACCAGTCGACCGTGCTGTTCGCCGTGCATCAGCGCGCTCGTCGGCTTCCTGTTCGCGTTCAACGCGATGCTGCTGACCGTCGCCGCAGCGCCGGCGCCTGATCGCCGACCTGCGCCGCGACGGCTATACGCCGCGCGACGGTCATCGGCGTGCTGCTGCTCGACGCGCTCGTGCTCGGCGTCGCTCGGCTGCGCGCTCGGCCTCGCGCTCGGCGACGAGCTCTCGATCCACCTCTTCCACTCGACGCCCGGCTTCCTCTCCTCCGCGTTCGCCGTCGGCTCCGCGCGCGTCGTCGGCTGCGAAAAGCATCGTCGTCGCGCTCGCCGGCGGCATGCTCGCCGCGCTCGTCGCCGTGCTCAGCCCGCTGCGCGACATCCTCTCGCGCGACCCGCTCGCCGCGATCGGCGCCGAACGACGCAGAGCGCGCGCGGCGGCGCGCTGCCGGCGCGCATCGCCGCCGGCGCTCGCGTGCCTCGCCGCGACGTCGCGATCCTTGCTCGCTCGCCCCGAAGCTCGCGATCGCCGGCATCGTCACGCTCGTGCTCGCGCTTGCTGCTCGCGTTGCCGCTCCCGCTCGCCGTCGCGCTCGCGCTCGTCAAGCGCCTCGCCGCGCGCCGTCACGAGCGCGATCCCGCACGTCGCCGTCGTGCGAGCTGCGCGCCGCGCGCTCACGCGCCGTCGCGATCGCCGCGACCGGCGCGATCGCCGTCTTCGGCAGCGTCGCGATCGCAGGGCGCCCACGGCGACGTCTCAGCCGGCCTCGAAAACGCCGCGCGCGACGTGAACGCCGCGACCGACGCTCTGGGTCTCGCCCGCCGGCACGTTCGACCTGCTGATGACCCAGCCGTTCGCCGGCGCCTCGATCGAACGCCTGCGCGACGCTCTCCGGCGTGCGTGCAGTGCGCGCCTACCGCGGCGGCCTGCTCGACTGGCGCGAGCGTCGCGTGTGGGTGCTCGCGCCGCCGGCCGCCGCCGACGCCGCTGATCCCGCCGAGCCAGCTCGTCGAAGGCGACCTGCGGCTCGCCGACGCGCGGGTCTCGCGCCGGCGGCTGGGCCGTCCTCTCGCAGGCGCTCGCCGAAGAACACCACCTGCGCATCGGCGACGCCTTCACGCTGCCCGCGCCGCGGCCACCCACTTCCGCCTCGCCGCGATCTCGCACGAACATCGGCTGGGCGCCCGGCGCGATCATGATCGACGCCAGCGACTTCGTGCGCGCGCTGGGGAAGCGCGCGAGCCGAGCGCCCTCAGCGTGCATGCTCGCGCCCGGCGTCTCCACAGGCCGACGGCCGGCGCACGATCGAACGCGCGCTCGGTCCCGGCTCGGGCCTGAGCGTCCAGACCGCACAGCAGCACGCCGGCAAGCAGAACGCGCTCGACACGCCAGGGGCTCGCGCGCCTGACGCAGATCGCGACGCTGATCCTCGATCGCCGCCGTCCTCGCGATCGGCGCCGCGATCGGCGCGATGATCTGGCAGCGTCGCCCGCGCCTGGCCAAGCTCAAGCTCGAGGGCTTCTCGCCGAACGAACTGTGGGCGACGATCCTGCTCGAGAGCGCGATCCTGCTCGTCGTCGGCTGCGCCAGCGGCGCGCTGCTCGGGCTGCTCGGCCAGCAACTGCTCGACCGCGCGCTCGCGCCGTCATCAACTACCCGGTCGTCCGCTCCGTCGCGATCCTCACCGCGCTCCAGAGCCTCGCGATCGTCAGCGCCGCCGCGCTCGCCGTGCTCAGCGTCCCCGGCTACCTCGCCGCGCGCGTTCCCGCCGCGCTCGCGCTGAGCGAGTGAAATTCTGCTCCGCTGGAGAGATGCGTCAGTTGAGCTGGAGACAGTCCGCGTGTCGACGCGCCGTCGCGATACCTTCGCGTGCCGTCGGTTGACCCCTGCACATACGCCATATCTGCGCATGTGACGACGCGCGAGGAGCACGGTCACGCGGCGACGCATTCTCGCGGGCGAGGCGCGATGTTAGCGTCGGCGACTTCGGCGACCCGGTCATCAACCCGACGCGAGGATCTTCACATGAAACCCAGCGCTCGTCTTCCCATCTGCCTCGTCATCCTGCTCGCGAGCATCGCTCTCGCAGGCCTCTCCGGCACGGCGCAGGCGCTCGCTCCGCTCGGAGGAGTCGATATCAACAACAACTCGATGAGCAAGACCGATTGGGAACGCGCGGCGAAAGCCGGCGCAGAGGTCGGCCGCGCGGAAGAAACCGAAGCGAACAAACCGTCGCTCAAAGAAGTCGCGAAATGGGCGCACGAAACCGGGATGAAGCTCGACTGGATCTCGTTCCTGATCGTGCCCGGCGAAACGAACACGACGAGCGGCAAGACCATGCTGCAGCAATACGAAGAACTCGGCGCCAACGAAAAGTCGGCATTGATGCTGATCGAGCACGGTAACGAGTTCTGGCCCGGTGGGTCCTCCGGGGAATACGGAGTAACCGGCGAACTGATGACAAAATGGTTCGTCGCGATCGCGAAAGAATTCCGCGAAGGCAAAGCGAAAGTGCCGCTCGGTATGGAGATACAGATCTCGCCCGACGGCAGAGAGAACGAATGGACCGAAGAAATCGGCAAATACTCACATGCCGAACTCACAAAAGCGCTTGAACCGACCACGAACCTCCCGAGCGGCAACTGGCTCGTGATGCATCCGTACGGCGCGAAGATGACGACCGCCGAAACGAAACCGAACACGCTCCTCGGCGAAACCGCATACGAATACGGCGGGACCGAAACCGACCCAACGCCATCGAAAGAAAAACTCTGGGGCTCTCAGCGGTGGATGAAGGCGCAGCAGCTCGTCAAGGAATGGACCGGCCTCGCCGTGCCGATGGCGCTCACCGAGTACGGCGTCCGCTCCGAATACAACTCCTCGCTCGAAGAACCGTGGTGGAAGGTCGCGAGCCCGACGGTCCAGGGCGAATACATGGAAGCGTTCTGGAACTTCATCGGCAAAGTGAAGCACGAAGAAGTCACGACCGCCCCGACCGGTCTGACGCCGGTCGCCGCGCTTGCCATCTGGTACGACATGTACCGCTGGAACTCGACCGAGAGCTACGGGATCATGAGCGGGTCCGGCGTCCCGTTCGAAGAAGGCAAAGTCTACGCCAAGTTCAAAGCCGGAATGCCGTGAGCCTCGGGCCGTGCCGGGGTGCCGCGCTCGGGCTCGAGCGCAGCTCCGTGCGCGGCCTCCAGGCGGGATCCGGCCGCTTCGCCGACGGGCGATAGGCAGGCGGCCGGGCTCGCGGCGGTTTCGCCCGCGCGCCGGCTGGACGCGCGCCGCCGCGAGCGCCTCCCGGGCCCGCGCAGCGGCGCTCGATGCGGGTGACTGTGCGCCTGTGGCTCGTTCGGGTCGACCTCCCAGTCGACGTCGTAGTCGTCCTCGAGCAGAAGGAACGAGCGGGTCAGGCGCAGGGCGTCGAGCGTGCGCTGCGCGAGCTTGGAGGTTGTCGCTGTTGCGAACATCTGTTCGTGCAACGTAGGCGCGTGCCCGGACGGACGCGATGCGAACGTATGTACGCATCTGTCGTCTTCCGATAAAAAGGCATTCCAGAGCCAAATCAGCGGCTCAGATGCTGCAACGAGAATTGCACGGGCGAGAGCCGACGGGTACGTCCGTCGAGCCCCGGCGTGCGCGTGCAGGGGGATCGTCACGCGCCGCGAACTGTGCGCCAGATGGCTGTTACGCTAGCTCGACGCGATTCGAAAGCCCCGCCGTGGGGCCGTCGGCGCCGCGTACAGCCTATGGAGAAGTTCGTCATCGAAGGTGGCGTCCCGCTGTCCGGCACTTTGACCCCCGCCGGCAACAAGAACGGTGCGCTTCCGATCCTCGCTGCTTCGCTCCTCACCGAGGACGAGGTCCTCGTGCGCAACGTCCCGCGCATCCGCGACGTCGAGGCGATGCTCGACATCCTGCGCGCGCTCGGCGTCAGCGTCTCCTGGCGCGGCCCGAACGAGCTCGCGCTGTGCGCCGCGACCGCGCGCGAGATCGAGGTCGAGCAGGAGCTCGCCGAGCTGATCCGCGCGTCGTTCCTGCTCGCCGGCCCGCTGCTCGCGCGCTTCGGCCGCGCCGTCATGTCGCCGCCCGGCGGCGACGTCATCGGCCGCCGCCGCCTCGATCCGCACCTCGACGCGTTCCGCGCGATGGGCGCCGACGTCGTCTCCAACGGCGGCGTCCGGCTCAACGCCCCGCGCGGCCTGCGCCCGACCGACGTCTTCATGGACGAGCCGTCGGTCATGGCGACCGAGAACGTCCTGCTCGCCGCCGCGCTCACGCCCGGGCAGACCGTCATCGGCAACGCCGCCTGCGAGCCGCACGTGCAGGACCTCGCGCGCATGCTCGTCAAGATGGGCGCCGACATCCAGGGCATCGGCTCGAACCTGATCACCGTCAACGGCGCCGAGCGCCTGCACGGCTGCGAGCACGACGTCGCGCCCGACCACATCGAGATCGGCAGCTTCATGGCGCTCGCCGGCGTCACCGGCGGCGAACTGCGCATCAAGGACACCGTCCCCGGCGACCTGCGCATGATCCGCCTCGTCTTCGAACGCCTCGGGCTGCGCTCCGAGCTCGACGGCAACGACGTCATCGTCCCCGGCGCGCAGAAGCTCGTCGCGCAGGCCGACGTCGGCGGATACAAGAGCAAGATCCAGGACGGCCCGTGGCCCGCCTTCCCCGCCGACTTGACCTCGATCGCCGTCGCGCTCGCAACGCAGGCCGAGGGCTCGATCCTCGTCCACGAGTGGATGTTCGAGAACCGCCTGATCTTCACCGACAAGCTGATCCTGATGGGAGCCGACATCGTCATGTGCGACCCGCACCGCGCGATCATCACCGGCCCGCGCCGCCTGCGCGGCGAGCGCGTCGAGTCGCCCGATATCCGCGCCGGCATGGCCATGCTGCTCGCCGCCCTCTGCGCCGACGGCCGCTCCGAGATCGGCAACATCCGCCAGATCGACCGCGGCTACGAGCGCATCGACGAGCGCCTGCGCGAGCTCGGCGCCAGAATCGAGAGGGTCGCGACAGAGCCAGTTCACGCATAGCCGGCCCGGATGGCCGGCCCGTAGCTTGTCGTGGCGGGCGGAGCGTTCTCCGCAAACATGAAGCGGAGCCCGACACGACCTAGAAGGCTGGATGCCGGTCACGTCCGCGGTGGCTAACCTCGCCCCGAGGGCAATTTCCAGATGATCCACCCAATCCCCAGCGGCACGCGCGACGTGCTCCCGCAAGAGACGGGCGAGGTCCGCGCGATCACGGACACGCTGCGCCGCGTCTTCGACGAGCGCGGCTTCGGCGAGATCTACACGCCGGCGCTCGAGTACGAGTCGGTGCTCGCGCGCGCGGACATGGACGAAGCGCGCCCGGCGTACCGCGTGTTCGACGAGACCGGCGCGGTGCTGGTGCTGCGCTCGGACATGACCGTGCCGATCGCGCGTGTCGTCGCGACGCGCTACGCCGACAGCGAGGTGCCGCTGCGCTTCTGCTACTTCGCGCACACCTACCGCGGCGTGCACCCGCAGCGCGGGCAGCTGCGCGAGATGCTGCAGGCCGGCATCGAGCTGATCGGCGCGCCGGCGCCGGACGGCACGGCCGAGACGCTGACGGTTCTCTCGGCGGCGCTCGGCGCGGTCGGGCTGAAGGACTTCCGCATCGGGCTCGGCGACGCGTCGCTGTTCCCATCGCTGATGGACAGCCTCGACGTCGACGAGACCGCGCGCGACGGGCTGCTCGAAGCGCTCGCCAGGCGCGACTTCGTCGAGCTCGAGCTGCGCCTGCGCGAGGCCGGCGTCGCCGGCGAGGCGGCCGAGCTGCTGCTCGACGTGCCGCAGCGCCGCGGCGGGCCGGAGCTGCTCGCCGACGCGCCCGGCCCGGCCGGCGAGGCTGTGACGGGCATGCGGCGTGTGTACGAGCTGCTCGCCGACGACGTCGCCGAGCGCGTGATCTTCGACCTCGGGCTCGTGCGAAACATCGGCTACTACACGGGCGCCGTCTTCGAGGTCTACGACCCGGCGATCGGCGCGCCGATCGGCGGCGGCGGTCGCTACGACGAGCTGCTCGGGCGCTTCGGACGCGGCCTGCCGGCGGTCGGGTTCGCGCTGTACGTCGACTCGCTGCACCAGGCGCTCGCCGGCGAGGAACGCGGAACGGGCGTCGCGCTCGCCGGAGCGCTCGCGGCCGGCGCCGACGGCTCGGGCGGCTCGGAGCGCGCGCGATGACGCCGACGCACGGGCTGACGATCGCGGTGCCGCGCGGCGCGCTGTTCGGCGGGACGGTCGACCTGCTCGAGACGCTCGGCCTGGAGACGGGCGAGCTGCGCACGAACGACCGCAAGCTGCTGTTCGAGGACATCGGCGTGATCACGATGCGCCCGTCGGACGTGCCGACGTACGTCGAGGCCGGCGCGGCGGACATCGGCGTGACGGGCAAGGACGTGCTGCTCGAGCAGCTCGCGCAGCGCCCGGGCGAGCACGGGCGCGACGTGTATGAGCTGCTCGACCTCGGCTTCGGCCGCTGCACGATGGTGCTCGCGAGCAAGGCGGGCAGCGACGCGGACGGCGTCGACCCGGCGCTCGAGTCGCTGCGGCGCCTCGGCGTGATGCGCGTCGCGACGAAGTACCCGCGGATCGCGGCGCGCCACCTCGAGGAGACGGGCCGCCAGGGCGAGATCGTCGAGGTCAAGGGATCGGTCGAGCTCGCGCCGCTGACGGGCATGGTCGACGCGATCGTCGATCTGACGGCGACGGGGACGACGCTGCGCGAGAACAACCTCGTCGTGCGCGAGGAGATCGTCGTCTGCACGGCGCGGCTGATCGCGAACCCGGTCGCGCACAAGCTGAAGGCGGCGGCGATCGACGCGCTCGTCTCGCAGCTGCGCGCGATCCCGGCGGCGAGCACGGGCGTCGGCTGAGATGCGGATCGAGCGCGTCGCGGTGGCCGAGCTCGCGCGGCTCGGCGGGGCGGCGGGCGTCGCGGCGCACCTGCGCGCGCTCGTGCCCGACGGCGAGTCGGTCGAAGCGCCGGTGCGCGAGATCGTGCAGCTCGTGCGCGACGGCGGCGACGCGGCGGTGCAGCACTACACGCGCGAGCTCGACACGCACGGCCTGCAACCGGGCGAGCTGCGCGTCTCGCCGGAGGAGATGGACGAGGCGATCAAGACGCTGCCGCTCGAGCTCGTCGCGGGCCTGCAGGTGACGATCGCGAACGTCGCGCAGGTCGCCGACGCGGGCGTCGGGCGCGATGCGACGGTCGAGCTGCCACAGGGCCAGCGCGTGACGCTGCGCGAGCTGCCGGTCGACTCGGCGGCGATCTACGTGCCGGGCGGGCGCGCGCCGTACCCGAGCACGGTCGCGATGGGCGTCGTGACGGCGCGCGCAGCAGGCGTCTTCGACGTCGCGGTCTGCAGCCCGCCGAGCGCCGAGGGCGAGATCGACGCGGCGATCCTCGGCGCGTGCCGGCTGTGCGGCGTCGAGCGCGTCTACCGGATGGGCGGCGCGCAGGCGATCGCGGCGCTCGCGTACGGGACGGAGACGGTCGCGCGCGTCGACGTGATCGTCGGCCCGGGCAACCTGTACGTGCAGGAGGCCAAGCGCCAGCTCTCGGGTGTCGTCGGGATCGACGGCTTCGCGGGGCCGAGCGACCTGCTCGTCGTGCTCGGCTCGGAGCTCGGCGCCGGCGACGTGCACGTCGCGGCGCTCGACATGCTCGCGCAGGGCGAGCACGGCGCGGGCAGCCTCGTCGTCGGCGTCTCGGCCGGGCCGGGCGCGATCGACGCGCTCGCGAGCGAGCTGACGCGCCTGGACTCCGAGCGCCCGGTGCAGGGCGGCACGTTCGCGCTCGTCGAGGCGCTCGACTCGCAGCAGGCGGTCGAGATCGCGAACGCGTTCGCGCCGGAGCACCTGCAGCTGATCGGCGCAGACGTCGAGTCGCAGACGCCGCGCGTGCGCGCGGCCGGCTGCGTCTTCGTCGGCGCGCATTCGGCGACGGCGTTCGGCGACTACGTCGCCGGCTCGAACCACATCCTGCCGACGAGCGGCGCGGCGCGCTTCTCGTCGATGCTCTCGCCGCGGCACTTCCGCCGGCGGATGGCCGAGGTGCGGATCGGCGCCGGCGCGGCGGCGAAGCTCGCGAGCGCGGGCGTGCCGATCGCGCGCGCGGAGGGCTTCGAGTGGCACGCGCGCTCGATGGAGGCGCGCATCGGCGACAATTAGGCGATGGCGAGCGAGACGAACACGAAGACGCGCGCGGGCGCGCGAAGCGCGGCGCTGCAGCGGCGCACGGGCGAGACCGACGTGAGCCTGTCGCTCGCGCTCGAAGGTACGGGCGCGGGCACGCGCGAGACGGGCGTCGGCTTCCTCGACCACATGCTCGACCTGCTCGCGCGCCACGGTCGGATCGATCTCGACGTGAACGTGAGCGGTGACCTGCAGACGGGCGCGCACCACACGGCGGAGGACACGGCGATCGTCTTCGGGCAGGCGCTCGACGAGGCGCTCGGCGACCGCAGCGGGATCGTGCGCTACGGCGCGGCGACGGTGCCGATGGACGAGGCGCGCGCGAGCTGCGCGATCGACATCTCGGGGCGCCCGTTCACGGTGTTCGACGCGGAGCTGCCGCCGGGCGCGACGGGCGGTTTCGATCACGAGCTGACGGAGGAGTTCTTCCGCGCGCTTGCGAACGCGGCGAAGCTGACGCTGCACCTGCGGATCGAAGCGGGCAGCAACGCGCACCACATGATCGAGGCGGCGTTCAAGGCGTTCGCGCGCGCGCTGCGGCAAGCGGTCGCGATCGACCCGTCGGAGACGGGCGTGCCGAGCACGAAGGGGACGCTGACGGCATGAGCCCTCTGATCGACGAGCCGGTCTCGATCGCCGTAGTGGACTACGGCATGGGCAACCGGCGCTCGGTCGAGAAGGCGCTGGCGCACGTGGGTGCGCGGGCGAGCATCTCGAACGACCACGACGAGCTGCGCGCGGCGGACGGGCTCGTCGTGCCGGGCGTCGGCGCGTTCCCGCGCGCGATGGAGCGCCTGCGCGAGCTGGGGCTCGACGGGCTGCTCGTCGAGCGTGTCGAGCGCGGGACGCCGGTGCTCGGGATCTGCCTCGGCCTGCAGCTGGCGTTCGACCACTCGAGCGAGCTTGGCGGCGCGGACGGCCTCGGGTTGATCGCCGGCGAGGTCCACGGCCTGCGCACGGGCTCGCTGAAGCTGCCGCACATCGGCTGGAACGAGGTGCGCTTCACGAAACCGCAGTCGAGGCTGATCGAGGGTCTGCCGCTGCAGTGCGCGTTCTACCACGTGCACTCGCTCGCGGCGGAGCCGGAGCGCGAGGAGGATGTGCTCGGCGTCGCGGAGTACGGCGCGCCGTTCGTGACGGCGGTCGAGAAGGGCTCGTTCTACGGCGTGCAGTTCCACGCGGAGAAGTCCTCGGCGGCCGGCCTGCGGCTGCTGGCGAACTTCGCGCGGATCTGCATCGCGGCGCGCGAGCCGGACGCTGCGCGCGCGGCGTGAAGCTCTACCCGGCGATCGACATCCTCGGCGGCAACGCCGTGCGCCTCGTGAAGGGCGACTTCGAGGCGAAGAAGGTCTACGACGAGGACCCGCTGTCGGCGGCGCGCGCGTTCGTGCAGGAAGGCGCGGAGCGCCTGCACGTCGTCGACCTCGACGGCGCGAAGCGCGGCGAGCCGGTGAACGTCGAGCACGTGCGGCGGATCGCGAGCGAGCTCGACGTGCCGGTGCAGCTCGGCGGCGGCCTGCGCTCGGATGTGGCGATCCAGCAGGCGTTCGAAGCGGGCGTCAGTCGCGTCGTGCTCGGCACGGCGATCTTCAGCGACCCGGAGCTGCCGTACCGCGCGATGACGGAGCACGGCGCGGAGAACGTGCTGCTCGGGATCGACGCGCGCGACGGCTACGTCGCGACGCACGGCTGGCTGGAGAAGACGGAGCTGCCGGCGCGCGAGACGATCGAACGCTGGGACGAAGGCCGCGGCGGCGTGAAGCGCTTCATCTACACGAACATCGACCACGACGGCATGCTCGACGGCCCAAATCTCGACGACGCGAGCGCGATCGCGCGGGCGGTCGGCGACGGCGAGCTGATCCTCTCGGGCGGCATCGGCGAGCTGGAACATCTGCAGGCGCTCGCGCGGCTGCGACGCGAGCAGCAGCTCGACGCGCTCGACGGCGTGATCGTCGGCAAGGCGCTGTACGAGCGGCGCTTCACGGTGGGCGAGGCGCAGCGGGCGCTGCGGGGCGCGCTAGCCGGCTGATCCCGGCCTGACTTGTGTCTCCTCGATGTAGCGTCTATCCTTATCTGATGACGCTACATCGTCTCTCGCCAAGGACCGAAGTCGGCGTTCGTGAGCTGCACGATCAGCTGAGTCGCTACGTGCGCCATGCGGCTGATGGTGGCGAGGTGATCGTGACGATGCGTGGCAGGCGAGTTGCCCGACTCTTGGCTGTGACCGAGGAGGATCCGCTCGCCGATCTGCGCGCGCGCGGGCTCGTGCGCGAGCCGACGCAGCGCAAGCGGGCCAGTGCCAGGCACCGGCCGCTTCGCTCGCTCGAGCCGGTGTCCGACCTCGTGGCCGAGCAGCGGCGCTGATCGCGTACTTCGACACGTCCGCGCTGATCAAGCTCGTCTTCGCCGAGCGGGGATCGGACCTCGCGAGAGAGCTGTGGGATGCAGGCCGACTCGATCGCGTCAAGCCAGCTCATATACCCGGAGGCGCGTGCGGCGGCTGCGTTGGCCTTCCGAACGGGCCGGATCGATGCGCACACGCTACGGAGCGCCGTCCGCGCGATCGAGGATCTGTACGCCGAGCTTCGCGTGATCGGAATTGATGGCGCACTGGCGCAGTTCGCCGGTGAGCTCGCGGAGCTTCACGGCTTGCGCGGGTACGACGCAGTTCATCTCGCCTCGGCGATCGCGATCGAAGACGCTGCGCTCGTCACGGTCACGTGGGATCGCGATCTCGCAGACGCGACGGTCACATGTGGCTATGCAGTCGTTCCGAGCTCGCCCTGACCCGAAGTCGAACGTCCGGCCCAAAGGGCGAGCGCGTGGGTCGGAGCAGACGGGCTACCGTAGCCGCATGCACTTCAAGCGGATCATCCCGTGCCTGGACGTCGACGCGGGCCGCGTCGTGAAGGGCGTGGAATTCCTGGACATCCGCGACGCGGGCGACCCGGTGGAGCTGGCGGCGCACTACGACCGCGAGGGTGCGGACGAGCTGGTGTTCCTGGACATCACGGCGACGCACGAGAAGCGCGAGACGATCGCGAAGCTGGCGCGGGCGACGGCGGACGACGTGTTCGTGCCGTTCACGATCGGCGGCGGGATCCGCTCGACGGCGGACGCGCAGGCGGTGCTGGACGCGGGGGCGGACAAGGTGTCGGTGAACTCGGCGGCGCTGAAGCGCCCGGAGCTGATCGACGAGCTGGCGGAGGTGTTCGGCGCGCAGTGCGTCGTGCTGGCGATCGACGCGAAAGCGGACCCGTTCGTCGGCGGCGGGCTCGACGATCCGTCGAAGTGGGAGGCGTACCTGGCGGGCGGGCGCGCGCCGACGGGGCGCGACGTCGTCGAGTGGGCGCGCGAGGGCGTCGAGCGCGGCGCGGGGGAGATCCTGCTGACGAGCATGGACCGCGACGGGACGAACGACGGCTACGACCTGCCGCTGACGGCGGCGGTCAGCGAGGCGGTGAGCGTGCCGGTGATCGCGTCGGGCGGCGCGGGCGAGCTCGAGCACCTCGTGGAGGCGCTGCGCGCGGGCGCGGACGCGGCGCTGTGCGCGTCGATCTTCCACTACGGGCGGCACACGATCGCGGAGGCGAAGGCGCACGTGGCGGCGGCGGGGATCCCGGTCAGGGTCGAGTGAGGCGCGCGGATGGCGGCGGTCGCGAGCGACGGCAGGGCGGTGCTCGAGCGCGTGCGCGAGCTGCCGGGCGGCCGCGTGCTGCTCGAGCTGGCATGCGGGCGCGATGACGTCGAGCTCGTCGGCGGCGCGGCGCGCGACCTCTTGCTGGGGCGCGAGCCACGCGAGCTCGACATCGTCGTCGACGGTCCTGCGGACGCTTTCGCGGGACGGATCGTCTCGATGATCGATGGCCGCTTCGCGGCGGATGACGGACGGCGTTGTGCGCTTGAGAGGCACGAGCGCTTCGGGACGGCGGTGGTGGCGTGGAAGCACGGCCGGATCGACGTGGCGTCGCGCCGCGCGGAGTCGTACGCGGCGCCGGGGGCGCTGCCGGACGTGCGCGCGGGCACGCGCGATGAGGATCTGCGACGGCGCGACTTCACGGTGAACGCGATCGCGATCGCGCTGGGCGGCGCGCATCGCGGCGAGCTGCATACGGCTGATCACGCGCTCGAGGACCTCGCGAGCGGGCGCCTGCGCGTGCTGCACGAGCAGAGCTTCGTCGACGATCCGACTCGGCTGCTGCGTCTCGCGCGCTACGGCGCGCGGCTCGGGTTCGAGCCGGAGGAGCAGACGGCGCGTCTGGCGGCAGAGGCGGTCGCGCAGGGCACGCTGGCGACGGTCTCGCATGCGCGAATCGGCGCGGAGCTGCGCCTGGCGCTGGCGGAGCCGGACGCGGTCGCGGCGCTCGAAGCGCTGGAGCGGCTGGACGTGCTCGCGGCGCTGCACGAGGCGATCGAGCTCGACGCGTCGCTCGCACGGGCGGCGCTCGCGGCGCTGCCGGCGGACGTGGTGGAGGCGACGTCGAGCGACGTGCTGCTGCTCGCGTCGCTGCTGCTGCCGCGCGGCTCGTACGACACGACGAACTACGAGACGCGCCTGCGCGCGCTGCTCGATGGCTTCGAGATGCCGGCGGTCGAGCGCGAGCGGACGGTGCACAGCGCGCTGCTCGCGCCGCGGATCGCCGAGCGCCTGCGCGAGGCGCGCCGGCCGTCGCAGATCTACGACGTCGCGCACGGCGAGCCGCTCGAGGCGGTCGCGCTCGCGGCGGCGCTGGCGGAGGCCGACGGACATCGCGAGGCGGCCGAGGCGGCGCGGCGCTGGCTGTCGGAGCTGCGCGACGTGCGCCTGACGATCACGGGCGACGACGTGCTCGCGGCGGGCATCGCAGCGGGCCCGGAGGTCGGCAGGCGCCTGCGCGCGGCGCTCGCGCGCAAGCTCGACGGCGAGCTGGCGGACGGCCGCGAGACCGAGCTCGCGGCGGCGCTGGAGGCGTAGTGTGGCGCCAAAATGGCGCTACAATGTCGGAGTGCCGAGCATGCAGATCAAGAACGTGCCTCCCGACGTTCACGAGACGCTACGGCGCCGTGCCGATGAGGCGGGTCAATCACTGCAGGCGTATCTGCTCGCGTCGCTGGAAGAGCAGGCGAGCAGGCCGACCATCAAGGAGCTGTTCGCCCGAGCCGGCAAACGTGCTGGGGGGAGCCTGCCGCTCGACGTCGCAACGCGGATGATCCGCGAAGAGCGCGACGCGCGCTCGGCGTGATCGTCGTCGACGCATCGGTTCTGGCGACGGCGTTGATCGACGATGGCAGTGCCGGCGATCGCGTCCGCACGCGCCTCGACGCCGAGCGGCTTCTGCTCGCGCCCGAGATAGTGGATCTGGAGGTCGCGATGGCGTGGCGTCGCCAGCTTCGCACGGGCTTGATACAGGCGGATCGCGCGCAACAGGCCCTCGATGACCTCGCAACGCTGAACCTGGCGAGGGCGCCGCATCAGCCGCTCATGCCACGCATCTGGGAACTGCGCGACAACCTCACGCTGTACGACGCCGCGTACGTCGCGTTGGCGGAGGCTCTTGAAGTGAAGCTCTTGACGGCCGACGGGAGATCGACGCGCGCTCCCTCGCTGCGCTGCGAGCTGGAGCTGCTGCAATGAGTCGTCCGGCCGAGCTGAGCGGAGCTTCGTGTCACATTGGCCCGGCGTCGCCACGGCGCTGTTCACGTCGCGCGCCGACGGCAATTTCTCGACGCGGCGCGGCGTCGATCCCGAGCGCGGCCGCTGCAACCGCGACGAGCTGTGCGAGCGGCTCGGCCTCGATTGGCTGTGCGCGAGCCGCCAAGTGCATGGCACGGACGTTCAGCTCGTGCGGGCGGCGAGCGGGCGCGGGGGCGAGCCGGTGGCGATCGACGCGGACGGCCACGCGACGGCGCTGCGCGGCGTCGGCGTGACGGTGATGGCGGCCGACTGCCTGCCGGTCGCGCTCGCGGCGTCCGGTGCGAGCCCGGCGGTCGCGATGGTGCACGCCGGCTGGCGAGGGCTGGCGGCGGGCGTGCTCGAGAACGGCGCGCGCGCGCTGCGCCAGCTCGGCGCCGACGGCGAGCTCGAGGCGGCGATCGGCCCGGGCGCCGGGCCGTGTTGCTACGAGGTCGGCGCCGAGGTGCACGCGGCGTTCGCCGGCGGGCGCGATCGCGACGCTGACGCCGGCGACGCTGTGCGCGTGGGCGGCACCGAGGTCGCGGCGCAGTTCGAGCGCGGCATGATCGACCTGCGCGCGATCGCGCGCGAGCGGCTGCTCGCGGCGGGCGTCGCGAACGTGCACGACGTGCGCGCGTGCACGATCTGCGACGAGCGCTTCTTCTCGCACCGGCGCGAAGCCGAGCGCGCGGGGCGCCAGGCGGGGGTAGCGTGGCTGAGCTGATCGGCGGCCTGCGCGTCGAGCGGATCCGCGAGAACGTCGCGCGCGTGCGCGAGGAGATCGCGGCGCGGCCATGCACCGCTCGCCGGTCACGCGCGCGGCGCAGGAGCGCAGCGGCGTCGAGCTGCTCGCGGCGATCAAGTACGTCGCGCGCGACGACCTGCCGCTGCTCGCCGAGGGCGGGATCGAGCTCGTCGGCGAGAACCGCGCGCAGGAGCTGCGCGAGAAGCACGAGGCGCACGGCGAGCTGTTCGAGTGGGACTTCATCGGCGCAGCTGCAGAGCAGGCGCGTGAAGGAAATCGTGCCGTACGCGCGGCTGATCCACTCGGTCGCGTCGGAGTCGGCGCTGCAGGCGCTCGACCGCCACAGCGCGGGTGCGCGGCCGGATCTGCGGATCCTCGTCGAGGTGAACGTCGCGGAGGAGCCGGGCAAGGCGGGCGTCGCGCCGGACGCGCTCGGCGCGTTCATCGCGCGCTCGCCGGTGCCGGTTGCGGGGCTGATGACGATGCCGCCGCTCGCGCGCGAGCCCGACGACAGCCGCCGCTGGTTCGCGGCGCTGCGTGAGCTCGCCGACGAGCACGGGCTCGAGCACCTGTCGATGGGCACGTCGCAGGACTACGCAGTCGCCGTCGAGGAGGGCGCGACAATCGTGCGAATCGGCACGAGGCTCTACACTTAGCGGCTCGCAACGCGGCGCGACGCCCGCAGCCGGTCGCCGGCCGGATGGCTAGCATTTGCAGGGAATCCGGCGCGTCGAGCGAAGACGCATCTGAGCAATGGCATTCCGTGACTCCTGGCACAGCGCGCTCGTCTACTTCGGCCTAGCCGAGGAATACCACGACGACTACGACGACGCTGCGCCCGAAGCCGAGATCGAGGATCGCTACCGCGAGCGCCCGAACGTCCGGCGCCTGCGCCGCCGCCGCGACGAGTTCGACGACATCTTCGCCGAGGACGACGCCGCGCCGGCGCGCGGCGCGCGCTCGACGACCGTCCTGAAGTCGGTCGGCGGGCGCGGCAACGGCGACGTGCGCGTGCACCTCGTGATCCCGAAGTCGTTCAACGACGCGCAGCAGATCGCCGACAAGTTCAAGGACTCGATCCCGGTGATCCTCAACCTGCAGGCATCCGACACGGACCTCTCGAAGCGCCTGATCGACTTCGCCTCGGGCCTGACGTACGCGCTCGACGGCGGCATGCAGCGGATCGCCGACAAGGTCTTCATGCTGACGCCGCGCAACGTCGAGATCAGCGCCGAGGAGCGCGCAAGGCTGATCGAGAAGGGCTTCTTCAACCAGTCCTGAGACGCCATCGCCTGCGTCTGACGGCGTCCTCGGTCGCTCGCGTGCAGAGCACGCCACGCTCCCTGCGTCCTTGTCAGACTTGCCGCTGACGCCTCAGGACCGCGCCGTTCCCGTGCAGTTGCGACTAGCCTGACCGAACTATGAAAATCGGACTCATCGGAGCAGGCAACATGGCGCGCGCGCTGGCGCTCGGCTGGGGCGGGCCGGTCGTCGTGTTCGACCCGGTCGCCGAGCGCGCGCATGCGCTCGCGGCGCTCGTCGGCGGCGAGGTCGCCGAGGGCAACGCGGAGGTCGCGCGCGCGGCAGATATCGTCGTGCTCTGCCACAAGCCTAAGCAGCTCGCCGAGGTCGCGGCCGAAGTGGCGCCGCACGCGAACGCCGTCGCGTCGATCCTCGCCGCGACGCCGCTGTCGGCGCTGCGCGGCGCGTATCCGGGCACGCCGGTCTACCGCTTCATCCCGTCGCTGCCCGTCGAGGTGCGCCGGGGCGCCGTCGTCCAAGGACGCGACGCCGAGGACGAGAAGCTGCGCGAGCACCCCGACCGCGACGCGTCGCTCGATGCGCTCGTCGCCTCGCTGTTCGCCGATCTCGGCACGCTCGTCGTGCTCGACGACGCGCTCGTCGACGTCGCGATGGGCCTGATGTCGTGTGCGCCGGCGTACGTCGCGCTCGTCGCCGAGGCGCAGGTCGACGCGGGCGTGCGCCGCGGCATCCCGGCGGCGCAGGGCGCCGAGCTCGTCGTGCAGACGCTCGCCGGCACGGCTGAGCTCTTGCGCCGGCGCGACTACGACACGGTCGCGGTCCGCCGCGAGGTCTCCTCGCCGGGTGGCCTGACGGCTCGCGGCGTCGACGCGCTCGAGCGCGGCGGCATCCGCGCGGCGTTCAGCGACGCGCTCGACGCCGTGCTGGAGCCGGGGCGATGAGCGCGCTCGCCACGGCGCTGCCGATCGCGAGTGCGCGCACGCAGATCGCCGGCTACCTGTCGACGCTGATCTACGTCTACATCCTGCTGATCTTCCTCTACATCGTCATCCAGCTGCTGTTCAGCGTCGGCATACGCCCGCCGTACTCGCGCACGCTGAACTCGGTGATCGGCTTCCTGCGCGACATCTGCGAGCCGTACCTGCGGATCTTCCGCCGCGCTGCTGCCGTCGTTCGGCGGCCTCGACTTCAGCCCGATCCTCGCGATCATCTCGCTCGAGATCATCAACGCGATCGTCGTCAACGACCTGATCCACGGCTAGCGCCGTGCGAGCGGCCGTCGATCGTCCGCAGCGCGAGCGCGCGGCGCGCCGCCTGGCGGCCTCGCCGGCGCGCCCGTGGGCGCTCGCGGCGCTCGTGCTGATCGTCGTCGTCGCGCTCGACCAGCTCTCGAAGCGCGCCGTCGAGCACTCGATCGTCCCCGGCGAAGAACGCCGCCTGCTGCCTGGTGTGCAGCTCGTCAACACGCGCAACCACGGCATCGCGTTCGGCTTCCTGCCGGGCAGCGACGTGATCGTGACGATCCTGATCGGCATCGCGCTGCTCGCGCTGCTCGCGTACTTCGCGCTGCACAGCCGCGAGCAGCTGATCTGGCTGCCGACCGGCATGCTGATCGGCGGCGCGCTCGGCAACATCATCGACCGCATCCGTGCCGGCTCGGTGACCGACTTCATCAAGCTGCCGCTCGGCTGGCCGCCGTTCAACATCGCCGACTCGTCGATCACGCTCGGCGTGCTCGCGCTGTTCCTCGTCATCGAGCACGCGCGCCACGTACGCGCGCGCGAGGGCGACGACGCCCGGCGCCCCGAGCTGCCCGAGCGCTCGTGAGCGGCGCGCCCGACGCCGCGCAAGGCGCCGACGCCGCGTCCGGCGGCTTTCGGATCGCCTACGAAGACGACGACGTGCTCGTCGTCGACAAGTCCGCCGGCGTCGTCGTGCACCCGGCGCGCGGCCACCGCGAGGGGACGCTCTCGCAGCTGCTCGCGCACACGGCCGCCGGCGGCGATCCGGAGCGCGCGGGCATCGTCCACCGCCTCGACCGCGACACATCGGGCCTGCTGCTCGTCGCGCGCTCCGAGCAGGCGCACGCGGCGCTGCAGCGCGCGCTGCAGCGCCGCGAGATCGAGCGCGAGTACATCGCGCTCGTGCAAGGACGCCCGCCGGCGCGCAGCGGCACGATCGAGGCGCCGATCGGCCGTGACGCGCGCGTTCGCACGCGCATGGCCGTCGGCGGCGCGCACGCGCGCGAGGCGCGCACGCACTTCGAGCTCGACCGCGCGCTGCCGAGCACCGCGCTGCTGCGCCTGCGCCTGGAGACGGGGCGCACGCACCAGATCCGCGTGCACCTGCAGGCGATCGGCCACCCGGTCGTCGGCGACCCCGAGTACGGCTCCGGCGAGACGTTCGGCCTTGAGCGCCAGTTCCTGCACGCGACGCGGCTCGCCTTCGCGCAGCCGATCAGCGGCGCGCGCGTCGAGGTCGACTCGCCGCTGCCCGTCGACCTGCAGGCCGCGCTGGAGCGCGCCGAAGAGCTATCCTGAGGCGTTCAAACGACCTCGATCCGGACGATCCCCGGATCGCGGCCCCTGCCCGTCGTGACGTGACGTCACGCCGGGTCCGCGCACGCTTCGTTCGTTCATCTTCAAATCAAGACATAAAGGGAGAACCCTGTGGCTCAGGTAGGCATCGCGGAGCTGCTGGAGGCCGGCGTTCACTTCGGCCACCAGACACGCCGCTGGAACCCGAAGATGCGCCGGTTCATCTTCGGCGAGCGCGGCGGCATCTACATCATCGACCTCGTCAAGACGCAGGCGCTGCTCGAGCAGGCGCAGAAGTTCGCCTCGGAGCTCGCGCATCGCGGCGGCACGGTGCTGTTCGTCGGCACGAAGAAGCAGGCGCGCGACACGATCAAGGACGTCGCCGAATCGGCCGACATGCCGTTCGTCAACCACCGCTGGCTCGGTGGGCTGCTGACGAACTTCCAGACGATCAGCCTGCGCATCAACCGCCTGCACGACCTCGAACGCTACGAGACCGAGGGTCAGCTCGCGCTGCTGCCGACGCGCGAGCGGATGGCCGCGCAGGCAGACCTCGCCAAGCTGCGCGCGAACCTCGGCGGCGTCAAGAACATGCAGCGCGTCCCCGACGCGATGTTCGTCATCGACCTCAAAACCGAGGCGATCGCCGTCAAAGAGGCCCAGCGCCTGCGCATCCCGATCATCGGCCTCGTCGACACCAACTGCGACCCCGACGGCATCGACTACGTGATCCCCGGCAACGACGACGCGATCCGCTCGTGCGCGCTGATCACGCAGGCGATCGGCCAGGTCGTCAAAGACGGCCACTCCGTCTTCCGCGCCGAGGAGGAGAAGGCGCGCAAGGAAGCCGAGGAACGCGCCAAAATCGAGGCCGAAGCGCGCGCCAAACGCGAGGCCGAAGAGCAGGCCAAGCGCGAGGCCGAGGAACAGGCCAAGAAAGAAGCCGACGAGAAAGCTGCCGCCGAGAAGGCCGCCGCCGACAAAGTCGCTGCAGAGAAGGCCGCCGCCGACAAAGCGAGCGCCGAACAGGCCGCTGCCGCCGCGGCCGCGCAGCAGCCCGTGCCCGAGACCGTGCCCGTCGCCGACGCGGCCGTCGCGCCCGACGCCGAGCCGGCCGTCGAGTCGGTCGTGCCGATGGACGCGAGCCCCGACGCGCGCCAGCCCGCCAACCCGCAGTCGGCGCCGCCCGAGACGATCGCCGAAAGCGAAGCCGACGTGCCGGCGCCCGAGGCGCCTGCTCCGGCCGAGGCGCCCGCTGCCGCAGAGGCGCCGGCGGCCGAGGCTCCGGCGGAGCCTGCCGCCGAGCCGGCGGCCGTTACCGAGACATCAGACGAGGGCGCCGCGCAGGCGCAGGAGGCACAGCAGCAATGAGCACGACCGAGATCGCGGCGAAGGACGTCAAGGCGCTGCGCGAGCGCACCGGCGCCGGCATGATGGACTGCAAGAAAGCGCTCGCCGAGGCCGACGGCGACATGGAGAAGGCGATCGAGCTGCTGCGCGTCAAGCAGGGCAAGAAGATCCAGGACCTCGGCGAGCGTCAGGCGACCGAGGGCACCGTCCAGTCCTACATCCACGCCGGCGCGCGCGTCGGCGTGCTGATCGAGGTCGACTGCAACACGGACTTCGTCGCTTCGAACGACGACTTCGTCCAGTTCGCGCGCGACGTCGCGCTGCAGATCGCGGCGACGCCGACCGTCAAGTACGTCAGCCGCGAGGACGTGCCCGAGGAGGCGCGCGCGGCCGAGGCGAAGATCTACGAGCAGGAAGCCGCCGACAAGCCCGAGAACGTGCGCGAGAAAATCGTCACCGGCAAGCTCGACTCGTGGTACGAGACGATCGTGCTGCTCGAGCAGGAGATGCACAACCCGAAGTTCGACGGCAAGACCGTGCAGCAGCTGCGCGACGAGCTCACGGCGACGACCGGCGAGAACGTCGTGATCCGGCGCTTCGTGCGCTTCGCCGTCGGCCAGTAGGCCGTTTGGCCGATTCCGACTCCTCGGTCGGTATCGACCTGCTCGTTGTAAACGCGAGCGGGTAGGCTGCGGCGTCGATGGCGAGCGCGCCTGCCTTCCAACGAATCCTGCTCAAGCTCTCCGGCGAGGCGCTGATGGGCTCGCTCGAGTTCGGCACCGACCCCGAGCGCGTCGCGGCCGTCGCGCGGCAGGTGACCGACGTGCGCGACGCGGGCGTCGAGGTCGCGATCGTCGTCGGCGCGGGCAACATCTTCCGTGGCATGCAGGGCGCCGCGGCGGGCATGGACCGCGCGACGGCCGACTACATGGGGATGCTCGCGACGGTGCTCAACGCGCTGCCGCTGCAGGACGCGCTCGAGAAGATCGGCACCGACACGCGCGTGCTCTCGGCGCTCGGCGTCGCGGAGGTCGCCGAGCCGTACATCCGCCGTCGCGCGATGCGCCATCTCGAGAAGGGTCGCGTCGTGATCTTCGCGGCCGGCACGGGCAACCCGTTCTTCACGACCGACACGGCCGCGGCGCTGCGCGCGGCGGAGATCCACGCGGAGATCATCCTGATGGCGAAGAACGGCGTGCAGGGCGTCTACAGCGCCGACCCGGCCGTCGACCCCGACGCGCGCTTCATCCCGGAGATCACGCACATGCAGGCGCTCGAGCAGCGCCTGCGCGTGATGGACTCGACGGCGCTCGCGCTCTGCATGGAGAACCAGATGCCGCTGAACGTCTTCAACATGGACGACGAGACGGCGCTCGCGCGGATAATCTCAGGCGAGCGGGTCGGCACGCTGGTTTCGACGAGCACAGGAGAGAGCGATGGCCGCTGAGAGCATGATCGACGAACTGCTGGACGACGCGCGCGAGCGCATGCAGAAGTCCGCCGAGGCGGCGCAGCACGAGTTCTCGACGGTGCGCACCGGGCGCGCGAGCCCGGCGGTGCTCGACCGCGTCGTCGTCGACTACTACGGCGCAATGACGCCGCTCAACCAGCTCTCGACGATCTCGGCGCCGGAAGCGCGCCTCTTGACGGTGCAGCCCTACGACAAGTCGTCGATCAAGCTGATCGAGAAGGCGATCAACGAGTCCGACGTCGGGCTGAACCCCTCGAACGACGGCAACGTCGTGCGCCTCGTCGTGCCCGAGCTGACCGAGGAGCGCCGGCGCGAGCTCGTCAAGGTCGTGCGCAACCTCGCCGAGGAGGGGCGCGTTGCGATTCGCAACGTGCGGCGCGACACGATGCAGCAGCTGCGCGAGCTGAAGGCCGAAGGCGAGGCGTCCTCCGACGACGAGCATCGCGCCGAGGTCGAGCTGCAGAAGCTGACGGACGGCCGCGTCGAGCGACCTCGACGACGTGCTCAAGGCCAAGGAAAAAGAGATCCTCGAAGTCTGATGGCGGCCGCCGGGCCCACGACCGCGCGGTACGTGGCGATCATCACCGACGGCAACGGGCGCTGGGCGCGCGAGCACGGCGTGCCGGTCAACGACGGACACGACGCCGGCGCCGACACGGTCAAGGCGCGCCTGCGCGACGCGGCCGAGCTCGGCGTGCTCGAGCTGACGGTCTACTCGTTCTCGACCGAGAACTGGTCGCGCCCGGCCGAGGAGGTCGCAGGGCTGATGGAGATGTTCGCGCGGCGGATCGCGCACGAGACGCCCGAGCTGCACGAGGAAGGCGTGCGGATGCGCTTCATCGGCCGGCGCGAGGGCGTCTCGGAGGACCTCGTCGCGCGGATGGCGTGGGCCGAAGAGCTGACGGCGAGGAACGAGCGGATCACGCTGTTCGTCGCGTTCAACTACGGCGGGCGCGCCGAGATCGTCGACGCCGCGCGCCGCTTCACGGGTGGCAGCGAGGAGGACTTCCGCGCGTGCCTGTACGCGCCGGAGATGCACGACCCGGACCTGATCATCCGCACGAGCGGCGAGCAGCGCCTGTCGAACTACCTGCTGTGGCAGTCGGCCTACTCCGAGCTCGTCTTCCGCGACGAGCTCTGGCCGGATTTCTCGCGCGAGGCGCTCGAGCAGTCGCTCGCCGAGTTCGCGCGCCGCCGGCGGCGCTTCGGGGCACGGTGAGCGCGCCGGCTCCCGCGCGCCGCGCGCGACGCCGCGGACGCCCGCGCGGCGAGCGCGGCGAAGGCTCGGACGTCGGCGCGCGCGTGCTCGCGGCGATCCCGGCGATCGCCGTCGCGCTGTTCCTCGTGATCGAGGGCGGACCGATCTTCGCGCTCGGGCTGTTCGTGCTCGGCTGCATCTGCCTGCACGAGCTCTACGGCATGTTCGAGCGCGCGCACCCTGTGCGCCTCGCCGGCTTCATCGCGCTCGCCGGCCTCTGCGCGGCGGCGCTGTACGGCGACCAGTTCCAGGTGCTGCTCGTGCTCGCGGCGGCGCTGCCGGTGCTGTTCGGGCTGACGCTCCTGCAGCCGCGCCCGAGCGTCGGCGGCATGGCGGTGACGCTGCTCGGCATCTACTGGATCGGCATCGCCGTCGCGCACGCGATCCTCTTGCGCGGCCTGCCACACGGCCTCGGCATCGTCATCGACGTGCTCGTCGGCACGTTCCTCGGCGACACCGGCGCGTACTTCGGCGGGCGGCTGTTCGGCAAACGTCCGCTCGCGCCGACGATCTCCCCGAACAAGACCGTCGAGGGCCTCTTGATCGGCATGGCCTGCGCCGTGCTCGGCGTCTGGATCGCCGGTCGCTACCAGGAATGGCTGCCCGGCACGCACGCGATCGTCATCGGCGTCGGCGTCGCGCTCGTCGCGCCCGTCGGCGACCTGTTCGAGTCGTTCGTCAAGCGCGAGGCGCACACGAAGGACTCCGGCGGGCTGTTCGGCGCGCACGGCGGCGCGCTCGACCGGCTCGACGCCGTGCTGTTCGCGGTCGTCGTCTCGTATTACGTTTGGGCGGCGTACAGCTGATCTGACCGTCTGCGGCGCCGACGAATTGAGTCACAAGCGCGGCGTAGCCTCCGCGGGGTGCCCAAGCTCGCAAGTTTCGCTGATGTCGTAGTGACGATGTACTTCGGGGATCATCCGCCCCCGCATGTCCATGCGCGCATCGGACGCCCTGGCGGCAAAGGAACGATGGAAGCTCGATTCGCGATCGTCGGCGGCGACTTGATTGATGGAGCGCTCCCCGCGGTACGGACGAGTCAGGTGAGCGGCTGGTGTCGGCGAATGCGTCCGCTGCTGCTCGTCGATTGGGACCGCATGCAGGATGACCGGCATCCGATCGGACGCTACGATTGATGCCCATGGAGCCGACAATCGCGCCTGCGCTGATCGCGGCGACGCCGCGCCCGGGCCATGTCGTACGCGTGATGTTCGCAGACGGCGAGGTGCGCGACGTGGACATCACTCCGCTGCTGGACACGGAGGTGTTCGCGCCGCTTCGCGACCAGGCGGCGTTCGAGCAGGTGGCGGTGGACGAGGAGACGGGAGCAATCGCTTGGCCTGGCGGTGTAGACCTCGATCGATCGGTCATCTACGCGGCGCTGGACCTGGGTCCGGACAAGGCGCGGATCAGGGTTCTCGCGCCGAGCATCGCCGCGTGAGATAACCACTCGCGCCGTCCGCGCCGCTCGCAACCATGGGCGCGAGCATATGAGCACGCCGACGCCGCCCGCCGCCCCGCCTCCGCGCCGCTCGCCGAGTACGCGCTACGCGCGCCACGTGCTGACGCGCAAGCCGCTGACGATGGGACGGGCGGCGCAGATCATCGTGACGTTCACGCTGACGATGACGCTGATCGGCGGCGTGGCGATGCACTTCGCGGACTCGCGCAGCTTCCCGAACATCGGCGACGGCCTGTGGTGGAGCGTGCAGACGGTGACGACGGTCGGCTACGGCGACCACGTGCCGACGGACGCCGTCGGGCGGATCGTCGCGGCGGTGATCATGCTCGTCGGCATCGGCTTCCTGTCGGTGATCACGGCGACGATCACCTCGGCGTTCATCGAGTCGGCGCGGCGGCGGCTGGAGGGCGTCGAGCTGAAGACGATCGACGCGAAGCTCGACGCGATCGCGGCGCGGCTGGACGCGATCGAAGCGGACGTCAGGCAGGGACGCGGGCAAGCGCGGTGAGCGCGTGCTCGCCGACGGGCTCGCCGCTCGGCTGGCGCTCGGCGCCGGCCCGCCCGGCGGGTGCTGCGGGCTTCGCGGCGTCGGGCCGCGCGGCGCGCTCGGGCGATACGGCGGGCGGCTCGGCGACGGCGAGCAGCGCGTCGACGACGCCCGGGTCGAAGTGCGAGCCGGCGCAGCGTTCGAGCTCGTGGCAGGCGGCGTCGAACGGCATCGCCTTGCGGTAGGAGCGCGTCGTGGTCATCGCGTTGAAGGCGTCGCAGGCGGAGACGATGCGCGCCTCGAGCGGGATCTGCTCGCGCGCGAGGCCGTCGGGGTAACCGGCGCCGTCCCAGCGCTCGTGCGAGGCGCGGACGATCAGGCCGATCTCGGTCATGAAGCCGCCGATCTTCTCGAGCATGCGCTGACCCTCGATCGTGTGGCGCTTGATGATCTCCCACTCGTGCTCGTCGAGGCGACCGGGCTTGTTGATGATCTCGTTGGGGACGGCGATCTTGCCGATGTCGTGCAGGAGCGCGCCGAACTCGACGTTGCGCGTGCGGTCGGCGTCGAGGCCGAGGTACCGGGCGACGTCGAGCGAGAGGCGCACGACGCTCTTGCAGTGTTCGCCGGTGTAGGTGTCGTCGGCCTCGACGACGTCGCCGAGCAGCAGCGCGGTGCCCTGGTAGGCGTCGTTGAGCTCGAGCAGCTGCGCAAGGCGCTCGTGGCGCTCGCGCGAGAAGAAGCGCAGCAGCAGGAAGGACGGCGCGATCAGCAGCATCGCGAGCTGGCTGTGCGCGACGATCGTCGCGTAGGCGACGGCGAGGCCGAGCAGCGAGAGCGCGAGGTCGATCGCGTAGACGGGGCGGTACTCGGCGAGCAGCTCGCGGATCGAGGGGCCGCCGTAGAGGCGCTCGCGCGCGACGCTCGCGATGAAGTCGAAGGCGAACTGCGCGGCGAGCGCGGCGAGCAGCACGCCGACGCGCCCGACGGGGCTGTGGTCGCCGGCGAGTACGAGTACGAGCGCGGGGCCGATCGCGAACCAGCTGTTGGCGAGCGCGGTCAGCAGCCAGCCGGGCGCGACGTCGCGGCGCAGGACCTGCGGCATCATGCCGAGCGCGAGCGCGAGCGGGACGAGCAGCGGCACGGCGGAGGCGGGCAGCGCGAAGAGCATCGGCACGAAGACGGTCTGCGTCGGCACGGTGAAGCCGGAGCCGACGTCGAAGACGACGTTGCCGGCGACGGCGATCGCGACGACGTAGAGCGCGGCGACGCCGAGCGAGGCGTCGTGGACGCCGGCGATCAGCGCGAGCGCGAGCGCGGCAGCCGCGTAGGTGCCGCCGGCGAGCAGTGCGCCGCGGAGGTGGATGGCGTCGATCGGCGCAGCGCGCTTCTCGTGGAACGCGCGCGTGCGCTCGGCCTCTTTGATCGCATGCACGGACATCGGGGCGTCATGCTCGATATCGCCGCAGAAGCAAGAAAGGCTTAGCAACTCGCGTGCGAGAGGACGTCTGGCGGGGCGCAGGCGCGCGATCGGGCGCTCCAGGCGTGCGTTCGGCGGATCGAACGGGTGTCCAGGATCGCCGGTGTCGTCCTTAAGGTGCCACGACGTCGGTCCGATGGTGCAAGGGCAGCAAGCAAACAACAATCACTGAAAAAGGCAAACCCGTCGTGAGGCGGGGACGCAAAGCCAGAGGTCTCACAAGAGATAGCTCGGTCGCCAGTGGAACGTCACGGAGGACAAGATGTCTCTGTCTCGCACCACGGCATTGATCAAGAAGGGCGCCTGCGCTGCAGGTGTTTGCATTGGCCTGCTGGCCGCGAGCTCGTCACCGGCGCTCGCGTGGCACGGCGGCTACGTATACGGCAACGGCAACGGCAACGGGTATGCCTACGGCCTCGCCGGCAAGCCGGCGACGGCGAAACAGGACGCCGAACTGGCGGTCTGCCCGGGCCAGACGTTCTCGCAGCCGTTCGAAGCGGAGCAGGACTCGAACTACTACACGCCGGTCGCAGGCAGCGAATTCAACTCGGCAGGCGAAGGCTGGGAACTGAAGAACGGCGCGCAGGTCGTCGAAGCGACGCGCCCGGACGGGAGCACGGGTGGCGTGCTGGACCTGCCGAGCGGCTCGTACGCGGTGAGCCCACCGACGTGCGTGACGCTGCAGTACCCGACGGCGCGTGCATGGGTCGAAGGCGCCGGGGGCGCGGGCGGCGTGCTCGTCGGCGTGTCGTACGCGGGCGTCAGGTCGGGCCCGTTCGGCGTGCCGGTCGGCTGGCTGGCGGCGGGCTCGGGCGAAGGCTGGGAACTGTCGAACCCGTTCAACGTGAGGCCGGAACTGGCGGGGAGCGCGGAAGGCGTGCGCGAAGTGCGCTTCGTCTTCGCGAACTTCGCGCACGGTGACGTGCATGTCTCAGGTGTTTACGTCGATCCGCGGATGAGCTAACAGACGGAGGAGCGCGTGGCGAGGGGGCTCGCCGGCGCGCGTGGACGATCGGGCGGCTGCCTCCGTGGCCGCCCGATCGTCTCGTCTCGGGACGCGAGGGCGGCGGTGCGGTAGCGTCGCAGTCGCTCATGCCCGACCGCAAGCGCGTTCTCGTCCTCGGCTCGACGGGCTCGATCGGCACGCAGGCGCTCGACGTGTGCGGGCGCGACGAGGAGCTCGAGGTGATCGGGCTCTCGGCGGAGCGCTCGTGGGAGCAGCTCGTGGCGCAGGCTCGCGAGCACGATGTGCGGCGGGTCGCGCTGAGCGACGTGGACGCGGCGGCGCGCGCGGCTGAGGCGTGGACGGACGGCGAGGTGCTGAGCGGCGCCGACGGCCTCGTGCGGCTGGTCGTCGAGTCGGGGGCGGACCTCGTGCTGAACTCGCTCGTCGGCTCGGCGGGGCTTGGGCCGACGGTCGCGACGCTCGGCGAGGGGATCGACCTGGCGCTGGCGAACAAGGAGTCGCTGGTCGTCGGCGGCGAGCTCGTGACGGCGCTCGCGGAGGCGACGGGCGCGCGGATCGTGCCGGTCGACTCGGAGCACACGGCGCTGCACCAGCTGATCGCGGGCGAGCCGCCGGGGGCGGTGCAGCGGATGACGATCACCGCGAGTGGCGGACCGTTTCGCGGGCGCACGCGCGCGCAGCTGCAGGACGTGACGGTCGAGCAGGCGCTCGCGCACCCGACGTGGGCGATGGGCGGGAAGATCACGATCGACTCGGCGACGCTGATGAACAAGGGCCTCGAGCTGATGGAGGCGCATCACCTGTTCGGGACGCCGTACGAGCGGATCGACGTGGTCGTGCACCCGCAGTCGCTCGTGCACGGGCTGATCGTGCTGGCGGACGGCGCGATGCTCGCGCATCTCGGGCCGCCGGACATGCGGATCGCGATCTCGTACGCGTTGCACGGCGGCGAAAGCGCGCAGCTGCCGATCGCGCCGCTCGACCTGGCGGCGGTCGGCGAGCTGACGTTCGAGCCGGTCGACGTCGAGGCGTTCCCGTGCCTGCGCCTGGCGCGCGAGGCGGCGGGCGCGGGCGGGACGGCGCCGTGCGTGCTGAACGCGGCGAACGAGGTCGCGGTGCACGCGTTCCTGCAGGGGCGCCTGCGGTTCGTCGAGATCGCGGAGGTGATCGAGCGCACGCTGGCGCAGATCGAGGTCGAGCCGGTACGCGCGTTCGAGTCTCTGTACGAGGCGGATCGGCGTGCGCGCGGCGTGGCGGGCGAGCTCGTCGCGACGCTCGCGTGACTCGGTGATCGTTTGGATCGGACGACGACTGACGTGCGCTGCGTCGCACGGCAACCGGCGGGAACGCGCGCGGGGGCTGCGAAGATGGGCGCATGAGCTGGGTTCTGGCGGTCCTCGGGATCGTCGTTCTGATCGTGCTGCACGAGCTCGGGCACTTCACCGTGGCGAAGCTCGTCGGCATGCGCGTCGAGCGCTTCTCGCTGTTCTTCCCGCCGACGATCTTCAAGATCAAGCGCGGCGAGACGGAGTACGCGATCGGCGCGATCCCGGCGGGCGGGTACGTGAAGATCACGGGCATGAACCCGGAAGAACTCGAGGATCTCGACCCGGAGGTGACGCGCCGCGCGTACTACGCGCAGCCGCCGTGGAAGCGGATCGCGGTGATCCTGGCGGGCCCGGGCGTGAACATCCTGATCGCGTTCGTGATCTTCGCGGCGACGCTGTTCACGGGCGACATCAACGGCTCGAACGCGCTCGGGAACATCGACACGTCGCTGAACCCGATCGTGACGAACACGTCGGTGCTGGCGGTCGAGCACGGCACGGCGGCGTCGGGCGTGCTGCGCCAGGGCGACCGGATCGTCGCGATCGACGGCCGGCCGGTGACGGTCACGAGCGCGCGCGCGCGAATCGACGCGCACACGTGCGCGGGCACGCCGACCGACGGCTGCCGCGCGGCGACGCCGGCGCGGCTGACGATCGTGCGCGACGGCAGGCGCCTGACGCTGTCGCTGTTCCCGCGCTACGACAAGGAAGCCGGGCGGATGCTCGTCGGGATCGGCTTCGGCGCGGTCAAGCACTACGGCGTGCTTGCGGCGGCGGGCGGCTCGATCGCGGCGATGTGGCACGCGACGACGGGAACGTTGACGGGCTTCGCGAAAGCGCTGACGAGCTCGAAGAAGCGCAGCGAAATCTCGAGCATCGTCGGGATCACGCAGGACGCGCACGAAACGGTCGTCGCCGGGTCGGGCCTCGCGCTCGTGTTCCTCGGCTACATCTCGCTCGTGCTCGCGGTGATCAACCTGTTCCCGTTCCTGCCGCTCGACGGCGGGCACATCGTGTGGTCGCTCGCCGAGAAGCTGCGCGGCGGCAGGCGCGTGTCGATCGGCGCGATGTACCGTTACAGCTCGGTCGGCCTGATCCTGCTCGCGTTCCTCGTGATCAGCGGCTTCAGCAACGACATCGGCCGGCTCGGCGGCTGAACGCGTCTACGCGCGTGGCGCGTCGGGCGCGCGCACGCAGACCCAGCTCTTGACGAGCGGGCCGGCGCGCTCCGCCAGCGCGTGGCCGAACAGCGCTTCGAGCTCGGCGCGGCGCAGCAGCGCGATCTCCTCCCACTCGCCGGCGGCGCCGAGGCGCCAGTAGGGCCTGCGCAGCGACGGCGGCAGCCAGTGGGCGAAGGGCAGCAGCGCGTGCGGCTCGATCGGGAACGAGAAGGCGGGCGTCTGCACGAACCAGCCGCGCGCGACGCGGCGCAGCTCGGCGGCGAACACGGCGCGGTCGGCGGGCGCGACGTGCTCGATGACGCTCGAGCAGTAGGCGAGGTCGAACTCGTCGTCGGCGAACGGCAGGCGCTCGGTCGCGTCGGCGCGGACGAACGGGCCGGGGTAGTCGGGGCGCTCGAGCAGGTCGACACCGGTGATGTCGAGCTGTGGCTCCAGGGCGCGCAGCCCGAGCGAGCCGCAGCCGAGATCGAGCACGCGCGCGCCGTCGGGCAGGCGCGCGAGCGCGAAGAACTCGGCGTGTCGGCGGGCGCGGGCGCGGGCGGCGAGGGGGGAGGCCAGGCGCGCGAGCGGGCCATGCGCGGTGGCGTAGACGTCGGGCATCGTAGAATCAGCCTATGGCGTCGAAGAAGCAGATCCACGTCGGCCCGGTGCCGATCGGCGGCGGCGCGCCGGTCGCGGTGCAGACGATGACGAAGACGGAGACGGCGAACCTGGCGGCGACGATGGAGCAGATCCGCACGGTCGCTGAGGCCGGCGCGGACATCGTACGCGTGGCGGTGCCTCGCGAGCAGGACGCCGAGGCGCTGAAGACGATCGTCGCGGAGTCGCCGATTCCGATCATCGCGGACATCCACTTCAACCACACGCTCGCGCTGAAGGCGATCGAAGCGGGCGCGCACTGCGTGCGGCTGAACCCGGGCAACATCGGCGGGCCGGAGAAGGTCGCCGAGGTGACGGCGCTCGCGAGCGAGCGCGGGACGCCGCTGCGCGTCGGCGTGAACTCGGGCTCGCTGCCGAAGCACCTGCGCGAGCTCGAGTACGAGAACCCGGTCGAGGCGCTCGTGACGGCGGCGATCGAGACGGTGCAGCTGATGGAGCGCCTCGACTTCACGAACTTCAAGGTCTCGATGAAGTCGACGTCGGTGCCGAACACGATCGCGTCGAACCGGCTGCTGTCGCAGAAAATCCCGTACGCGCTGCACCTCGGCGTGACGGAGGCGGGCACGAAGTGGTCGGGCTCGCTGAAGTCGGCGGTCGGCCTCGGCACGCTGCTCGCGGACGGGATCGGCGACACGATCAGGATCTCGCTGTCGACGTTCCACGCCGAGGAAGAGGTGAAGGTCGCGTGGGAGATCCTCAAGGCGCTGAAGCTGCGCGAGCGCGGCCCGGACCTGATCGCGTGCCCGACGTGCGGACGGCTGCAGTTCGATATGGATCGCGTCGTGATGGAAGTCGAGCAGCGCCTGGAAGCGTACGAGGACGCGATCGAGGTCTCGGTGCTCGGCTGCGCGGTCAACGGGATCGGCGAGGCGCGCCACGCGGACTTCGGGATCACGGGCGCGAAAGACATGGGCATGATCTACTCGAAGGGCGAGCCGCTGAAGAAGGTGCCGACGGAGCAGCTCGTCGACGAGCTGTTCAAGGAGATCGACCGCTACTACGCATCGGGCAAGGTCGTGCAGCGCGACGAGGGCGCGGCGGCCGAGGCGCGCACGTGGCTCGCCGAGAACGAGGACGCGACGGCGATGACGCCCGAGCGCATCGCTGCGCTCGAAGCCGCGGCGGCCGAGAACGACGCGAGCGCCGCCGAGGTGCTCGAGTCGATGCTCGAGCCGGCCGGCGCCTCGAACGGCGGCGAGGCGGTAGCGTCGATCGACGAGACGGTCTCGCCTGTCGCCGGCCGTCGCTTCAGCCGCGGCTAGTCAGGCAACGACAACCAGCTCGCAGTCGGCGCTCGACTCGGGCTCATCGCTGAATCCAACGACAAGCCGTGTCTCGAACGCCGCGGCGAGACGCTGGAGGGTCGTCACGCTGGTCGGCCGTTGTCCGCTCTCGATTCGAGAGATGACCGAGTAGCTCGTGCCTACGCGCTCGGCCAGCTCCTGCTGGGTCAAGCCAAGCGATCGGCATCGAGCGATCACGATCCGGGCAAGCCCCTCATATGGGGCCAGACGCTCCAGCTCCTCGCGATAGGCAGCGCTGCTCTGGGCGCGTCGCCTGCTGCCGGCTCGATGGGTGGATCCGATCGGCGAAACAGGCTGCTGCTCGCCCTCACGCGGTGTCACGGCTGACTTCTTGGTTGTCGTGGGCATTGAACGTGCCTCGCAGTTCGGGTCCGATCGGTAGGCCTACTTTAGCATTATTGCGAAGTCGCTCATGGCGCATCGCTCCCGGCCGCGCGTGGCGGTTTGCGGCGCTCGGCGTCCATTCTCTGCGGCTTGGGTTCTGCGTATCGAAGGACCAGTTCCCGGAGGCATCCGGGTTCGATGATCGACTCGCCTTGGGACGGTTCTCGCCGGCGTGGGCGAGCTATGCGCAAACGGCACGGTCAGGCGCCGTCAGTGGGCAGCACCCCGCCGCGGCTGGTTGACGCGGATGTCAGCCGAGCTGGACGTAGCCCGTCGCTTCGGTCGGCGAGCGGACGTTGTGGGCGACCTTGTTTTCGTAGTTGCCCTCGATCGTCTGGATTCTGGCCGTTCGGGAGCACGTCTTTGACGATGCCGACGTGCTCGCCGCCGAACACGATCAGATCGCCGGGCTGGGGCATGACGCCGGGGCCGTTCGGGATCGCGCGGCCGCTGCTCTGCGCCCAGGACCAGATCTCGCAGACCGAGCCGAGGCCTTCGCCCTTGAGCCGAGCGGGTGCCGGCCTGGCGCGCGGCCCACGAGGCGAAGTAGGCGCACCACGGCGCGCCGGGCATCGCGCCGGCGGTCGCGCTGCGGTATTCGGCGATCGCCGGGGATTCGTTCGAGCCGGGCGGCTGCTCGGCCTGGCCGACCTGGCTTTCTGCGCGATCGCGACGATGCGCGCTCCCGGCGCTCGAGCCGAGCGCGCCGGGCATGCCGCGGCGCGCGGTGAGCGCGCCGGCATACGGGGAGAGCGCGCTCGGCATCGCGGCGCTGGCGTAGCCGGCCGGGGCGGTCCCGCGCGTCGGCGACCCGTACGCGCTCGCGGCGTGCGCAGCGAGGCGGCGGCTGCTCGGCGAGCACGCACCGGTGGCGCCGGCTGCGCGTAGCCGGCGCTCGCGCTCTGCAGGACATCGGCGAACGAGTCGCCGGACGCGCGCGCCGGCGCCTTCGGCCGGCTGCCTGCACCGGCGCGGCGCGGCGCGGCCGTGCCGCGCGGTCCGCGCGACTGCCGAGCAGCGCGCGCGGGTCGGACGAGCGCCTGCTGACAGCGGCGCCGACGCGCTGCAGAGCCGACTCGACGGACATGCCGGCCCCGGTGATCGGCAGCGCGCCGCGCTCGAGTGCTGAGCGCAGAAAGCGAGATGGGCGGCCGAGGCCGCCCATCTCTATCACCGTTCCCTGCGATGAATCGGCGGTCATGTGGCCCTGGCCGGCGCCGCGGCCGCGCCGAGGCGTTGTGATCCATCACGGGCGAGCGAGCGGCTGCCCCGGGATGGCCTCGCTACAGCGGCGGCGCGCGCGAGCGCTGCGCCGCCGCTGAGGAAGCTGTGCGTCAGCCTTCGAGCAGCTTCAGCACTGCCTGAGGCAGGTGGTTGGCCTGCGTCAGCACGGACACGCCGGCCTGCTGGAGCACCTGGTCCTTGGTGAAGTTCGTCACTTCAGACGCCATGTTGACGTCGATGATCGAACTCTGCGCAGCGGACAGGTTCTGCGTGTAGACGTCGCGAGGTTCGCCTGCGTGTACTGCAGGCGGTCCTGCACCGAGCCGAATTCGCCGGCCGACTTCGCGACTTCGGCGATTTGCTTCGTCGAGTTCTTCGATGCTTTCTTGCTTCGCTGAGTTTGACTGCTTTGACCGTTTCGGAGAGCTTGATCGTGTTGACCGCGATCTTTTCTTCTTTGCCTTCGTTGGCGCCCACCTGGAAGGTGATTTCGCCTCGCTTCTGAGAGCAGCGAGATGCCGTTGAACGACGTCGTTTCGCCGACTCGCTTGATCTCTTCGTTGAGCTGTGTGACCTCGCCTTCGATGGCGGTTCCTTGTCGGATTCGAGTTGGTGCCGTTTTCGTACTGCACGGCGAGCTCGCGGACGCGCTGGAGCATCTGCTCCGACCTCGTTCAGGGCTCCCTGCGCCGTCTGCGCGAGCGCGACGGCGTCCTGGCTGTTCTGCTGGGCCTGTTCGAGGCCGTTGATCTGGCTCTGCAGCCGCTGGTTGATCGCGTAGCCGGCGACGTCGTCGGCGGCCGAGTTGATCTTCAGACCCGAGGACAGGCGTTCCATCGACATCGCCAGCGAGTTCTCGGTGTTGTTGAGGTTCCGCTGTGCGTCCAGCGCCTGGATGTTGGTGTTGATCGTCAGGGACATGCGTTCATCTCCTTGATGACGGTTGTTGTCTAGTCCCGGGCCGACTCCGTGTCGACCCTTCGTTCGATCCTTGTGATCGTCAGCCGGCGCGCGGAACTTGAGCTACGCGCGAACGTCGATGTGGGGGCCCTCGCCCGCGTCGGTACGCGGCGTACGACCGGCCCCGCCGTCGCCGTCGAGCGGCTCCTCGCCGGCGGCGCGCCGCGCGGCTGCGCGCTCGCGCGCCAGCCGCTCGCGCTCGCGGCGCTCACGCCGCCTGCGCTCCTCGACCTCGTCAGGCGCGCTCGGCGCTTCCCAGCGCGAGCGAGGCGAGAGCGGCCGGATCGGCTCGATCGAGCGTTCCACGGGCGATCAGAGCTGCCCTCCCGGCGCGAGCGCCTCGTCCTCTGCCGCGCTCGCCCGCTTGACGAGCTCGTTGCCGAGCGCCTGCTCGGCCTCGCGCAGCTCCGCGACGACGAGCCGGCGCCAGACGAACACGGCCGCGCCCCAGACGACGACGTAGCAGACGATCCCCGTCAAGAGCGCGCGGAACGCCGCGTCGGCGAGCGTGTGGTTCGCGAGCGCGAGGTAGCCGCCGATGACGAAGCCCGCGAGCCCGCCCCACGCCTTCGCTTCGGCGACGCGCCGCGCCGCGCGCGGGTGCGCCGCGAGGCTCAGCGCGTAGTCGCGCTCGCCGCCCGGGTGCCGCGCGCGGTCGCGATCGGCCTCGTCGCGTGCCGGCGCAGCGTCCGCGTCTGCACCCGGCCGCGGCACCGCACGGCGCTCGTCGTCGATCGTCGGCGCCGCGACGCTGCGTGCGCGGCCGTTCTCAGCGGACATCGCGTTCCTCCCGTTCGACCTGGCGGCGACGATCCTCGCGCTGGCAGTCGAACACGTAGCGGACGAGCCGGCGTCGATCCAACTCCGAGATCTCGTCGAGTCGGATCGCACGGTAGCCGCGTGGATCGAGTCGCACGACCGTCGCCTCGCCGACGACCGGCTCCTCGTCGTCGGCGAGGCTCAGACGGAAGCGCACGCGCTCGTCGAGCGCGAGCGTGTCGGGACCGGCCAGCAGGATGCCGAGGCCGCTGAGGTCGATCGAGTACGTGCTGACCGCATTGCGCTCGAAGCCGCGGCGCAGCGTCACCGGTCGCGCGCGCGCGACGCGCACGTACTGACGGCGCTGCGCGCCGCCGTCGTCTGGCTCGTCTTGCTCTCTGATCAGCTTCATCGTTCCTTCACCGATCTCCTCAGCCGAGCAGCCGCTCGGCGAGGTCCGACGGGTCGGTGCGCAGCAGGCCGCCGCCGTCGCGGCGCTGGTCGAGCAGGAACGCCGGCGCGAGATCCGCCGTGCACGCCGCCTGCACCGCCGCGCCGAGCTGGTCCGTTTCCTGCGCGTGCGTGATCGCGAGCGCGCTCGCGCCCAGCGGGCGCATCGCGCGCAGCAGCTGCGCGCCCGCGCGCGCGCCGAACGTCGCCGGCAGCGCGAGCACGACGACGTCCGGGCGCAGCCGCTCGAGCAGCGCCGCGACGCGCGCGATCCGCGTGCGGTCGGCGACCGGCGTCGACGGCGTGTCGAGCAGCAGCATGCCCTCGCCGCGCGCCTGCGCGAGCGCCGCGAGCGCGCGCTCGTCGCCGACCGGCGTCGGCGCGAGCAGCTGCGGGCTGAGCAGCAGCGCGTGCTCGTCATCCGCCGCGTCGCCCGCCGGCAGGATCGTCGCGCACGCGACCGGCAGCGTGCTGCGCTCCCGATACGAAGCCGCGAGCGTCGCGCAGAAGCTCGTCTTGCCCGAGCCGCCCGGGCCGACGACCGCGACGCACGCGCCCGTCGCCGGCCACTGCGCCGGCGTCGCGATGCGCGCGCGCAGGACCGCCGCCGCCGCGTCCGCGAGCGTCGCGCCCGGCGCCGCCAGCGCGAGCCCATGCGCGCTCGCGAGCGCGATCAGCTCGTCGGAGAAGTCCGCGTCCAGCCCGCGCGCGAGCAGCTTCGAGCGGAGCTCCGCCGCTTCGCCCGCGCGCTGCGGCGAGCGCTTCGCGTTGCGCGCGCGAGCCCGCGGCGGGCTCGCCGGCGGTGCGACGGCGGGCGGCGGCGCGGTCGGCTCGGCGGGCAGCGTCAGTGCAGGCGCCGGTGCGACGGGCGGCGGCGCGAGCAGCGCGGGTCGCCAGCGACCGTCGCCGTCGCCTGCGCGTCGGCGAGCGCCGCCGCGAAGCGGTTGAGCGTCGCTCGCGGCGGCGGGAGGGGCGTCGGACGCGTCGGGCTCGGCGTGAGCGCGTCGAAGCCGCGGGCGTTGGCGCGGGCGTCGGCGCGGGTGTCGGCAGGTGGCCGGCGTGGCCGGCGGCCTCGCCGGTGCGCCCGGGTCGTCGTACAGGTCGATCCCCGGGGGGCCCGGCTGCGCCTCGATTTCGACGAACGGTCGCTGGAAGAAGCCGGCGACGCCGCCGCCAGGCCGCTCCGCTGGCGCATGACGATCGCGTCGTGGCCGAGCTCGCGCTGGATCCTCGGGATCAGCTCCTCGACCGAGCGCCCGGTATACACGCGGGGGCGCTCGGCGGTTGTCGGGTCGTTGCGTGGTTGCGCTCATGCGTTGATCACTCCAATCGTCTCGACGTTGACGCCGGGGGCGATCTCGTTGTAGGAGCAGACCGGCAGGTGGGGCTGGGCCTGGGCGACGAGCCGTCGAGGTGGCGGCGCACGCGCGCCGAGCAGAGCAGGACCGGCTCGCGCCGCCTCGCGCGCCGGCGTGCTCGACCTGGCTGCGCAGCGCCTGGACGATCGCCTGCGCGCGCGGCGGGTCGATCGCGAGGAACTCGCCGTCGGTGGTCTGCGTGATCGGCTGGCGAGCTCCTGCTCGATCGCCGGGTCAAGCGTGATGGCGCGCAGTCGGGGTCGCTCGTCGAGGTGCGGCGCCGTGATCGCGCGGCCCAGCGCCTGGCGCGCGTACTCGGTCAAGCAGCGCCGTGTCGCGTGTGATCCGCGCGCGGTCGCCGATCGCCTCCATGATCGTGCCGAGGTCGCGGACCGAGACGCCTTCGGCGAGCAGCGCCTGCAGCACGCGCTGGATCTCGCCGAGCGTCAGCACGTCGGGCACGAGCTCCTCGACGACCGCGGCGTTCGTCTCCTTCAGCTGGTCGAGCAGGCTGCGCACGTCCTGGCGGCTGAGCAGCTCGGCCGCGTGCGCGCGGATCGTCTCGGTCAGGTGCGTGACGATCATCGACTGCGCGTCGACGACCGTGTAGCCGAGCGCCTCGGCGTCGGCGCGCGCCGGATCGTGCACCCAGACGGCCGGCAGCCCGAACGCCGGCTCCGTCGGTCGGGATCCCCTGCAGGCCCGGGCGGCGTCGCCGGCGTCCATCGCGAGCAGGTGCCCCGGCATGATCCGCCCGCGCGCGACCTCCGAGCCGCGTACCTTGATCACGTACTCGTGCGAGTCGACGCCGAGCTCGTCGTGGATCCGCACCGGCGCGATCACGATCCCGAGCTCGCCGGCGAGCTGGCGGCGGATCATGCTGACGCGGCGCAGCAGCGAGCCGTTCGAGCTCGCGTCGACGAGCGGCACGAGGCCGAAGCCGATGACGAGCTCGAGCGGGTCGACCGACAGGCGCCCGAGCGCCTCCTCGCCGCCGGCCGCCGGCGTCTTCGCCGGTTCGAGCTCCTTCGCGCCCGGCGCGCTCGCGTCGTGCTCGCCCGGCAGCCCGTTGCGCACGGCCCAGCCGATCGCGCCGAACACGCCGCCGATCACGAGGAACGGGAGCTTCGGCAGGCCCGGGACGAGCGCGAACATGCAGATCACCGCCGCCGCGACGAGCGGCGCGCGGCGCTGGCTGAGGATCTGGTGCGCGATGTCCGAGCCGAGGTCGCGCTCGGAGACCGAGCGCGTGACGATGATCCCCGTCGCGACCGAGATCAACAGCGCCGGGATCTGCGCCGCGAGGCCGTCGCCGACGGTCAGCAGCGAGAACTGGTGCGTCGCTTCGGAGAACGACAGGTGGTGCTGCATCACGCCGACGATGATCCCGCCGATCAGGTTGATCGCGGTGATGATCAGCGCCGCCATCGCGTCGCCCTTGACGAACTTCGAGGCGCCGTCCATCGCGCCGTAGAAGTCTGCTTCGCGCGCGATCTCCGCGCGCCGCGCGCGCGCCTGCTCGTCGGTGATCAGCCCGGCGTTCAGGTCGGCGTCGATCGCCATCTGCTTGCCCGGCATCGCGTCGAGCGTGAAGCGCGCGCCGACCTCGGCGACGCGGCCGGTGCCGTTCGTGACGACGACGAACTGGATCACGACGAGGATCAGGAAGATCACGAGGCCGACGAGCACGTTGCCGCTGACGACGAACTGCCCGAACGCCTTGACGACGCTGCCGGCGTCGCCGGTCGTCAGGATCAGGCGCGTCACCGAGACGTTGATCGCCAGGCGGAAGATCGTGCTCAGCAGCAGGAGGCTCGGGAACGCCGCGAATTCGAGCGGCTTCGCGAAGTACATCGTCGCGACGACGATCGTCAGCGCGGCCGAGATGTTCAACGTGATCAGCAGGTCGAGCAGCATCGGCGGCAGCGGCACGACGAGCATCGTCACGACGATCACGACCGCGACGGCGGCGAGCAGGTCGGTGTGCTCGCAGCAGCGCCCGCATCCGGTGCCCGCCGCTCATTGCGCGTACCTCGCGCGGCGCGCGACGCGGTAGACGAACGCGAGCACGCGCGCGACCGCCGCATAGAGCTCCTCGGGGATCATCTGGCCGACCTCGGCCGAGCCGTGCAGCGCGCGCGCGAGCGGCGGGTCGGCGACGATCGGCACGTCGTGCTCCTCGGCGATCCGCCTGATCTGCGCCGCGAGCAGGTCCTTGCCCTTGGCGACGAGCACCGGCGCTGTGTGCGTCCCGTCGTAGCTCAGCGCGACGGCGTAGTGCGTCGGGTTCGTTACGACGACGTCGGCCTGCGGCACGGCGGCCATCATCCGCGTTGCGCGCCATCTGCATCCGCCGCCGCCGGCGCGCCGCCTCGACCTCGGCCGGCAGCGAGTGCTGGCGCAGCTCGTCCTTGACCTGCTGCTTGGACATCCGCAGGCCGCGCTCGTGCTCGCGGCGTTGCCAGGCGTAGTCGACGACGGCGATCGCGAGGTAGGCGAACGTCGCGCGCTGGGCGACGCCGAGCGCCTTCTGGCCGAGGATCAGCCCGAGCGCGCCCGGCGGGATCCCGACGTCGGCCGCTAGGCTCGTCATCCCCGGCAGGATCGCGAGCGCCGCGACGGCGCCGACGACGCCGATCTTGACGACCGCCTTGATCGTCTCGAAGACCGCGTTCGGGCCGACCAGGCGCTTCGCGCCGGCGAGCGGGTTGATCCGCTTGACGTCGAATCTGAGCGCGCCGAGGTGCGGACGGAAGCCGGCCTGCCCGGCGCCCGCGAGCACGCCGCCGGCGAGGCAGGCGCCCGCGACCGGCCCCGCTCCGATCAGGATCGTCGTGAGCGCCGTGTGCAGCAGCCCGTCGAGGCCGCCGGCGCTCGTGACACGGCTCGGGACGGCGATCTGCGCGAAGATCGCGCGGAACGACGCCGCGACGGCGTCGACGATCCGCGGGCCGACCAGGCTCAGCGCGAACAGCCCGGCGGCGAGTACGACCGAGCCGCCGACGTCGGCCGAGCGCGCGACCTGCCCGCGCTTGCGCGCGCGCTCGCGGTGCTTGCGTGTCGGTTTCTCTGTGCGGTCCTCGGTGTCCATATCGCTAGGCGACGTGCAGCGCTTCCAGTGCGCTGCCGACGCTCGTCGTGCAGTTGGCCGGAGATCCAGCCGCCGATGAACGGGATGCACGCGCGCGACGACGAGCAGCCCGACGACGACCTTCGCCGGGAAGCCGATCGCGAACACGTTCAGCTGCGGCACGACGCGCGAGACGATCCCGAACGCGACGTCGGTGATCAGCAGCGCGATCAGGATCGGCGCGGCGATCTCGACGGCCGAGGTGAAGACCGTCGAGAAGACGCGCTCGGCCGTCCCGACGAGCGTCGTCAGCCTCGGCGCGGCCGTCAGCGGCACGAGCTGGAACGTGCGGTCGAGGCCGCGCAGCAGCCATGCTTCGCCGCCGATCACGAGGAAGATCGTCGACGGCGAGCAGCGAGAAGACCGGCGTGAACGCGCCGGCCGCTTCCTGGTTGAGCGGGTCGATCAGGCTGCCGTAGGAGAAGCCGGCGCCGATGTCGGCGAGCGCGCCGGCCGATTCGACGGCGGCGAACAGCACGGCGAAGGAGAACGCGAAGCCGAGCCCGACGAGGCCGCCGGCGAGCACGAGGCCGCCGAGCGCGAGCACGCCGCTCGGCACGTGCTGGCCGTGCAGCGCGATCGGCGTCAGCCCGATCGCCAGCGCGACGGCGATCACGACGCGCACGCGCGGCGGCACCATCGTCGAGGAGAACGGCGGCGCGATCAGGAACAGCGGCGTCAGCCGCGCGAGCACGAGGATGAAGCCGGCGAGCTCGTTGCCCGCCAGTTTGCTCAGCGCGCGCGTCAGCGGCGCGAGCGTCGATCGCGGCTGCGAACGTCGCGTTCACGGGCCGACCAGCGACGGGATCGAGGTGTACAGGCCGGCCGTGTAGGAGACGAGCTGGTCGAGCATCCACGGCCCGAGCAGCACGCTGATCGCCGCGACGGCGACGATCTTCGGGATCAGCGTGAGGCTCTGCTCCTGGATCTGCGTGACCGCCTGGAAGATGCTGACGAGCAGCCCGACGAGCATCGCCGCGAGCAAGAGCGGCCCGGCGACCTTCAGCGCGAGCGTCATCGCCTGCGAGGCGAGGTGCACGACGGTGTCCTGGTTCATCTCTGTCGACCCCTAGTGGAAGCTCTGAACGAGCGCCTTGATGACGAGGTCCCAGCCGTCGACGAGCACGAACAAAAGGACCTTGAACGGGAGCGAGATGAACGTCGGCGGCAGCATGATCATCCCCATGCTCATCAGCGTCGAGGAGACGATCAGGTCGATGATCAGGAACGGCAGGAAGATCAGGAAGCCGATCTGGAACGCGCTGCGCAGCTCGGAGACGATGAACGCCGGGATCAGCACCTCGGTCGGGACTTCGGCGCGCCTGTGCGGCGTCTTCGCTTTCGCGAGGTGCACGAACAGCGTGATGTCCTGCACGCGCGTCTGGCGGAACATGAATTCGCGCACCGGCTGCTCGGCGCGCTTCAGCGCGGTCGTCGTCGAGATCTTGTGCGCGGTGAGCGGGTCGAACGCGTCGCGCTTGACCGCACTGACGGTCGGCGCCATCACGAAGATCGTCAGGAACAGCGCGATCCCGACGAGCACCTGGTTCGGTGGCGTGTTCGGCGTGCCGACGCCCGTGCGGATGAAGCCGAGCACGATCAGGATCCGGCTGAAGCCGGTCACCGTGAAGAGGATCGCCGGCACGAGCGCGAGCGAGCCGAGCAGCAGCAGGATCTGCACGGCGTTCGACGAGTTCACGTTCACCGGCGGACCGTCCATTCGCGCAGCCGGTCGAGCAGCGTGCCGGCGGTCGTGCTCGCCGGCAGCGCCGGGTGCGCCTCGGCCGCGATCAGCTCGAGCAGCCCGGCGTCGCGCGCCTCCTGCTCGGTGTAGCGGTGGATCGGCACGACGCCCTGCTCGGCGCTGCCGAGGATCAGGTACTCGCTGCCGGCGCGCACGATGTGCACCGAGCGGCCCGAGCCGAGCGGCAGCGAGGCGAGGCTCGACAGGCCCGAGCCGTCGGCGCGCGTCTCGCGCCCGGACTTGACCTGGCGCAGGATCCACGTCAGCCCCCAGATCACGGCGATCACGATCAACAGGCCGACGATCGTGCGCACGATGCTCGATCCCGACGAGGAGCTCGTGTGCGAGCCGCCGCTCGCCGAGCTCGTGCTCAGCGGCGTCGCTTCGCCGCCGCCTTTGAGCGCGGGCGTGAACGCCTGCACCGGGTCGGCGAGCGCGAGCAGCGCAAGGCCGGCGAGCGGAAGCGAGGCGCGCGCAGCCGCGCGCAGGGGCTTTGGCAGGCAGGTCATCGAGGGACGACTCCGCGCCGGGTAATCGGCGCGGTGGTAGATGCCTTTAGCCGCTGGGACGAGCGATTCAGAGCAGCGCGTCGACGTGGACGGCCCAGATGCCGTCGTCGGTCGCCTGCAGCGTCCCGTGCGCGAAGCGCTTGCCGCCGACGAACAGCTCGATCGGGTCCTCGGCGTCGCGGTCGAGCTCGAGCACGGTTCCCGGCGGCAGCTCCAGCGCGCTGCCGAGCGGCAGCGTCGCGCGGCCGAGCTCGGCCCACACGCGAACGGGCACGCCGCTCATCCGCCCGGCGCTCGCGCTCGCGCGCTCCTCGACGCCGTCGGCCCGCGCCGGCGTGCCGGTCGCCGCGCGCACCGCCGGCGCCGCGGCCGGTTCGATCGCGCTCGTCAGGCGCACGGCGCGGCGCTGTGCGCGCAGCCCCGGCTCGACGCGCCCGAGTGGCACGCGCTCGGCGAACAGCGTCATCCCGTCCTCGGCGCGCTCGTCGAGCACCAGCAGCGAGCCGGGGCCGAGCGCGAGCATCTGCTCGACGGGCATCTGCACGGCGCCGACCTCGGCGCGCAGCAGCACGTGTGCGCGCGCGATGCCGCGGCGAACGGCGTCGCGCTGGTGCGGGTCGGCGTCTTCGCTGCGCCGCGCGGCGCCGACGATCTCTTCGGCGACCGGCGCGATCGTCGACCACGGGATCAGCAGCGTCATGTTCGCGTGCAGGCCGTCGATGCTGCCGTCGAGCGTGATCGCGAACGCCGGTTCGGCGTGCGGCACGACGACGCCGCCGTCACCCTCGACGTCGATCTCGGCGAGCGTCAGCTCGAGGCCGCCGAGGTCGCGCCAGGCCGCGCCGAGCTGGCTCGTCAGGCTCTCGAGCAGCCGCTGCGTCAGCGCCCAGTCGATTTCGGTCAGGCGCCGCTCGGCCGGCGCGTTCGCCGCGACGCCGCCGAGCAGGCACTCCAGGGCACGCAGGATCAGCGGCGGCTCGATGCCGAGCAGCATCGCGCGCTCGACCTCCGGGCGCCCGGCGCCGCTGACGCCGATCGCCGCGGCGATCGCGTCGACCGGCAGCTGCGCCTTCGCCGCCGACCAGCTGAGCTGCTGCGCCTCGGCGATCGTCAGCTCGACCGGCGCGCGCAGCTCGCTCGTCAGGCGCAGCGCGATGCCTTCGCAGACCGGGCCGACCGAGCGCACGATCCGCCGGCGCAGCTCGGCCGAGAACTTCGTCGGCTGCGAGAAGTCGACCGTCTGGACGGCGCTCATCGCTCCGCACGCTCCACGGGGTCGAGCGTGAGCGCGCCCGCGGCGCCCGCGGCGCCCGGGACGTCGGTCACATCAGGTGCGCCGGCGCCCGCGGCGGCCGGGTCGTCCGCCGCGAGCGGCGCCTCGGCGGCGAGCTGCGCTTCGAGCGCGGCCGCGCCGGCGGCGTCGCCCTCGACGATCTCGGTCACGCGCAGGCCGAACTGCTCGTCGGTGACGACGACCTCGCCCTGCGCGATCAGCGTGCCGTTGACGAGCAGGTCGACCGGCTCGCCGGCGAGGCGGTCGAGCTTTACGACCGAGCCGACGCGCAGCTCGAGCGTCTCGCCGACGGTCATGCCGGTGCGCCCGATCTCGACGCTCGCCTCGACCGGGACCTCGCTGAGGCGGCGCAGGTCGCCGTCGTCCTCGCCGGCGTGCCGGCGCGCATGCGGTGAGCCGGTGAACGGGTCGCCCGCCGCGATGGCGAGCCCGCTGTCGTCGAACTGCTCGTATGCGACTGGTTCGCTCATTGCACGCTCCTATTGGCTCCTATTGGACGGTCAGTTCGGGGAACAGGACGGATTGGACCTTCAAGTCGGTCTCGCGCTCGATCGCGGCGAGGATCCGGTGGCGGATCGCGCGGCGCCCGCCGGCGCTGACGAGCGTGCCGCCGCTCTGGCCGGTCACCGCGTTGATGACGATTTCGCGCACGAGCGCTTCCTCGGGGAGCGTCCCGGCGCTTTCGGCCGAGCTCGGCGCGGCGGCGGCCGCGCTCGCGCCGTCGCTCTGCTGCGGCGCCAGGTTCAGGGCGACCGAGAGCTTCGCGTAGTGCCCTCCGTTCAGGTTCAAGAGGAACGCCTGCGGCATCACGTAGATCGTCCCCGTGACCTTCATCTTCGCCGCCTTGTTCGGCTTTGACAGCGCGACGGCCGCGCCGGCGAGCACGACGACGAGGACGATCGCGACGAGCAGCCTGCGTTTGGAGAGGAGCGCCTTCATCGTCAGTAGATCCGTTCGAGGACGATTTCGACGCGCCGGTTGCGCGCGCGTCCGGCGGCCGTCGCGTTGCTCGCGAGCGGGCGAAGTTCGGCGTAGCCGGCGGCGCTGAGGCGCTGCGCGCGCACGCCGGTCGCGATCAGGAAGCGCACGACGGTGCTCGCGCGCGCGGTCGACAGCTCCCAGTTGCTCGGGAACGCGGCCGTGTGGATCGGGACGTCGTCGGTGTTGCCGGCGACCGAGACCGGATGGACCTGGTCGATGCTCAGCAGCTGCGCGATCTCGCGCATCAGCGGGCGGCCCTGCGGATCGAGCGTGGCGCTGCCCGAGCCGAACAGCAGGCTGTCGGTCAGCACACGGATCGCGAGGCCGCGCCGTTCGATCACCGGGTGCACGGCGCCGGCGAAGCCGTGGCTGCGCGCGTACGCTTCGAGCTCGTGTTTGAGCAGGACGAACTCTTCCTGCTCGCTCGCCGCCGACTGCACGCCGAAGTGCGCCGCCGGCGCGGCCGCGGCCAGGCTCGCTTCGGCGTGGGTCTGCCGGCTGTGCGCGGGGTTCGGCGAGGAGAGCGTGAACAGCGGCGCCAGCGACGGCGCGCCGGTCGCGATGCTCGCGTGGCTCTGGCTCGCCGGGACGCTGGCCTTCGTCGAGATCGGCTTGCCACCGGGCGCCACGTTGCCGCCGGAGAACGCGGCGCGCAGCGCCTGCTGCAGCGTGTGGTACTTCGAGACGTTGACCGACGAGATCGCGAACAGCACGATGAACAGCGCCATCAGCAGCGTGATCATGTCCGAGTAGGTCAGCAGCCAGCGGTCGCCGCTCTCCTCGCTGTCGTGGCTCGTGCCGCGACGGCGCATGTGGGCTCCGCGGCGCATCGCTCAGGCCGCCTCGACCTGCAGCTCGGGCGCGGGCGCGGCGTACGCGGGCTCGCTCGCCGGCCGGCGATCGGCCGGCTCGAGGTAGGACATCAGCTTGTCGGCGACGAGCCGCGGGTTGTCGCCGGCCTGGATCGAGAGGATCCCCTCGAGCGTCATCATCCGCAGCTCGACCTCTTCGGCGGAGATCGCCTTCAGGCGGTTGGCGACCGGCAGGAAGACGACGTTCGCCGAGCCGACGCCCATCAGCGTGGCGAGGAACGCGGTCGAGATCGACGGGCCGAGCGTCGCCGGCTCGGAGAGGTTCTGGAGCACGTGGACGAGCCCGAGGACGGTGCCGATGATGCCCATCGTCGGCGCGAAGCCGCCGGCCTTCTCGAACGGAGCCGCGGCCGCGGCATGGCGCGCGGCCATGCCCTCGACCTCGCCCTCGACGATCGTGTGGACCATCTCCGGGTCGGTGCCGTCGACGACGAGCTGCAGCGCGTTGCGCGTGAAGCCGTCGTCGATCTCCGGGAGCTTCGCGTCGAGCGCGAGCAGGCCGTCGCGGCGCGCCTGGTCGGCGAGCGTCACGAGCAGCTCCAGGCGCCCGCGCATGTCGGGCGGCTGCGCCGAGAAGACGAGCTTGTAGAGGCTCGGGATCCGCTTCATCGACTGCATCCCGACGCTCGCGAGCGTCGCGCCGCCGGTGCCGCCGAGGATGATCAGGAGCGCCTCGATGTTGAGGAAGGCGGCCGGGCTCGTGCCGTCCATCAAGGACGCCAGCGCTAGGGCGCAGAACGCAACTCCGATTCCGATCGCTGTCGCAGCCTTCATCGCCCCCGGTGATCGACCATCCGGGGCAATCCTTCAATCGCGAGCGCCCGTCGCGGCGGCGCGGCGATCCGCGCCCTGGCGTGCTCGGGCTGCTTCGCGCGCAGCGCTTCGGCGAGGACGTCGACGCGCCACGCGCGCATCGCCTCGGCGACCTCCTGCGGCGTCTCGCCGACGACGACCTTGCACGCCGTCGCGAGCGTGAGCACCGTGTCGGGCGTCGACTCGACGGTCACGATCGTGTCGGGGTTCAACTGGAACGGCTCTGATGGATGTCCGATTCTGTGCAGCGTGATCATGGTCTGCCTGCCTCCTTGCAGTCGTGCGGGCCCGCGGTGGGCGGCCTGCCAAGGCGCCCACCGCGGGCATCCGCGCTGTCGTCCGATCGGCGTCGGCTACTGGCTCATCGACACCGCCGTCTGGAGCATTTCGGAGGCGACCGTGATCACGCGCGAGTTCGCCTGGTAGCCGCGCTCGGCGGTGATCATTTCGGTCATCTGCGTCGCGAGGTCGACGTTCGACATCTCGAGCTCGCCGGCGACCGTCTGGCCGAAGCCGGCCGAGTCCGGCGTGCCGACGACCGGGCCGCCGGAGTTCGCCGACTGCGCCCACAGCGAGCCGCCGAGACGCTGCAGGCCCGCCGCGTTGGGGAACTTCGCGAGCGTCAGGAAGCCGGCGGTGACCTGCTGCTGGTAGGTCGGCGAGGCGGGGTTCTCGTCGGTGTAGCTGACGGCTCCGTTCTCGCCGATCGCGACGTTCGCCGAGCCCGGCGGGATCACGATGTAGCTCGCTTCTTTGCCCGGGCTGTACGTCGTGTTGCCTTCGACCGTCGTCGCTTCGGCGTTGACGCCCATCACGTAGAGCCCCGACTGCGTCGTCAGGAAGCCCTTCGTGTTCGTCGTCAGGTTGCCGGCGCGCGTGTAGTCGACGTTGGCCGGCAGCCCCGAGGTATAGGGGGGCGCCGCCGGTGGCGAGCCGGCGCCGACGCGCAGGAACCCTTCGCCCTGGATCGCGACGTCGAGCGGGTTGTTCGTCGTCTGGAACGAGCCTTCGGACATTTCGTTTTCGGTCGCCGCGACCTGCACGCCGAGCCCGACCTCGAGCGGGTTCGTGCCGCCGTTGGTCGCCGTGCTGCCGGACGCGCCGCGCAGCACCTGCGCGAGCGAGTCCGAGAACGAGACGTGCGCGGCCTTGAAGCCGACCGTGTTCACGTTCGCGAGGTCGTTCGCGGTGTTGTTGAGCATCGTCTGGTTCGCGTCGAGGCCGCTGATCGCGGCGTACATCCCACCGATCATCTGGTCACTTCCTTTCGCGGCCTCCTCGTTGAGGTCCGGCCGGGTTGGCTCGGGTTGTCTTGAGTGCTGTCCCTCTGACTGCTGTGGTTGTCGTGCTGCTGTCCGGTGTCGTGCGCGTCCTTTCGCGCGCGCGGCCGTCACGCCCCGGTCATGCGATGACGGCGCTGTCGATGTTCGTGAAGACCTGGTCGCGCATCTGCTCGGCGCCGACGGCCGTGATCACCGTGCGGTTGGGAACCGAGACGACGAACGCGGTGCCGTCGACGAGCACGAGCGAGTCGCGCGCGCCCTTCGCCGCGATCCGCCCGACGCCGCTCTGCAACCGGCCGAGCGTCGCCTGGTCGAGCGGGATGCCGCGGCGCTGGACGCGTTCGAGCGCGTGCTTGGAGAAGCGCAGGTCGCCGGCGCCCTTCGTCGCGTCGTCGAGGACGGCGGCGAACGGGCGCCCGGTGACGGCGTGCTCGCGCCCGCGCGCCGGCGGCGCGGCGGGCGCCTGCGCGGGTCCGGCGCCGAGCGCCGGATGCAGCGCGGGGTTCGTCGCCGCGGTCACGCGACCTCCGTGATCTGCGACGGGTCGACGCCGGCTTCGCCGTTGACCGTCAGCGTCGCGCCGGAGGGGCTGATCTCGGCGCTCTGCACATCGCCTTCGACGCTCGCGCCGGTGCTCGGCGAGAGGTAGGAGACCGTGTGCCCGATCAGCTGCACGGCCTGCGCGACGCGCTGTTCGCCGGCCGACGTCGCGCTCGTCTGCGCGAGGTTGCTCGTCTGCTCGAGCTGCGAGAACTGCGCGAGCTCGGCGACGTACTCGGTGTCGCTCGTCGGTTCGAGCGGGTTCTGCGCCTGCAGCTGCGCGACCATCAGCTTGAGGAAGTCGTTCTTGCCGAGTTCGGCACTCGGGTTTTCGGGTGTTTTTTCTTTTCGATCGACGCCGGCGGTGTCGGGGTGCTCGGCGTGGTCGCCGGCGTCGCGCCTGCCGCGGCGGGTGTCATCGTGCTCATCTGCTGGCTCCCTTCTCGTTGCGGTTCATGCGAGTACGTCGACGAGCGCGCCGGGCGCGTACGCCGCCGGTTCGGCTTCGGTTGCGTCGAGGTCGAGTGGTGTGCTGGTCGCCGTCTGTGCGCCGGTGTCGCTGCCGGCGCCGGTCGCCGCGTCGCCCGCCGCCCGCGGATCGCCGGCGCGGCGCTCGCGCCCGGCGCCGTCGGACGGCGCCTGCTGTGCGCCGGCGTGCGCGCCGCCCGGTTCGTGCTGCCCGGCGTCGGTCGTCTCGGCACCGTGCGAGCCGACGTGCAGGCGCGCGAGGTCGACGCCGAGCGAGCTGAGCGACTGGCGCAGCTCGGCGTGCCCGGCGGCGAGCGCCTGCGCGGCGGCCGGGCTCTCGGCCGTGACGCGCGCGAGCAGCCCGGCGGCGGTCTGCGTCAGGTGGATCCTGATCTCGCCGAGCTCGGCCGGCTGCAGCTGGATGCGCGCCTGCGCGAGCCCCTGGCGCGACGCGAGCTCGACGGTCGCGTGCACCGACTCGATCGCGTCCTGCAGGTCGACGCCGTAGCCGCCGGCGGCCGGCGAGGGCTGGTTCGCGGCTTCGGCGACCGCCGCGCCCGATGTCGCGGCGCCCGGCAGCGCTTCCGGCGCGTTTGGCGAGGCGGCGCCCGCGGCGGGGCTCGGCGCGGCTTCGCTCGCGCCGCCCTGCGCCTGGCCCGCCGGCGCCGCGTGTCCGCCGTCGGCGCCCGTGCCCGGCGCAGCGCCTGTCCGTGCTTCGGCCTGGGCTTCGCCGGCGCCTGTCCCGGCGTCGCCCGAGTGTGACGGTGTGCCCGCTTCGCCGCTCGCCGGCGAGGTGCGCGACGGTGCGGTGGCGCCGGTGGCCGGCGTCGTGGTTGCGCCGGGCGCCGGCTGCGGGGCGGCGGGCGCAGGCGCACCGGCCGCGGCGGTCTGTGGCGAGCCGGCGCTCGCCGCGCCGGCTGCGGTCGGGGATTCGGCGCTCGCTTCGAGAGTTGCCTGCGTCGCCTCGGCCGACGGCGCCGTCTGTGGCGAGCCGGGCGATGAGGCGTCGGCCGGGGCGGCGCCTGTCGTCGCGTCGAGCGTCGTCGGTGTCGCGAGCGCAGACGGGCGCGCAGGCGCGCCCGCGCCGGTCGAGGCGACGGCGATGGGCGCGGTCGCGGTCGCGGGCAGTGAGCCACTGCCCGACGGTGCACCATCGGCTGCCGGAGCGACGGATTGCGCCGCGGCTGCGTCGGCTTGCGACGTGGGAACGGGTCCCGGCGCGGCGCCGGACGTCGAGCCGGCGTCGGGCGTCGTCGCGGCGTCGGATGGCGCGACGCCGTCCGGTGCCGGCGCGGGCGCCTGGAGCGAAGGGGAGGGGGAGGTCGCGACGGCGGCGCCGGTGCCGGCGGGCGACGATGTCGAGGAGACGGAGCCGGCCGCCGTGGTTGCGGCCGCCGGCGTGGGACCCGCCGCCGAGCCGGCGGAGAGCGCGCTCGCCGCGACGGCGGCGGTCGGTTCCGCGCCTGCTGCTTCGTCGGTCGCGGCGACGGTCGAGGTGGACGTGCTCGATGCGGCCGCGGCGGTGCCGGCGGTCGCGACGGGCGCTGCCGACGCGATGCCGTGAGGCGACTGCGCCGTCGCCTGCGCGCCGGCCGTCGCGGATGCGCCGCGGCGGTCGCGACCGTGCGGGTCTGCGGCGCCACGTCCGTGCGTGGGGTCGAGCGCCTGCTTCGCTTCGTGGCCTTCCGCGTGTGCGGTCCGGGCCAGCTCTGCGTCGAGCGCCGTTTCGAACGGCGGCCCCGACGCGTGTGCGCCGGGTGGTCCCTGTGTCGCCGCGGGCGGCGCCTCGGGCGCGCGCTCGACGCCGAACGTCGCCTGCGTGGGGGAGAGGTCGTTCACGCGAGCGCTCCCGTGGCGGTCGGCGAGGCCGCGCTCGCACCGGCGCCCTGCTGGTATTCGGCCGCGTAGCCGAGCACTTTGCCGACGTACTGCTGGGTTTCGGCGTACGGCGGGACGCCGCCGTACTGCTGCACGGCGCCGGGGCCCGCGTTGTAGGCGGCGAGCGCGTCTTCGACGTTGCCGCCGAAGCGGCGCATCATCTCGCTGAGGTAGCGCGCGCCGCCTTCGATCGACTGCGGCCGGGTTGAGCGGTTCGGTGACGCCGAGCGACGCTGCGGTCGACGGCATCAGCTGCGTCAGCCCGACGGCGCCGGCGCTGCTCTGCGAGCTCGGGTCGAAGTCCGACTCCTGCTGGATCAATCCGTGCAGGACGGCCGGTTCGACGCCGTTGCGCGCCGCGGCGGCTTCGATCAGCTGGTCGTACTGCCCCGAGCCGGCCGGCTGGGAGCCGGCGCTCGCGCCGGTCGCAGGCAGGCTCGCGTAGGAGCTCTGCAGCGGCGAGGCCCCGCCGAGCGTCGGCGAGCTCGTCGCTGCTCCGGCGCCGAGTGCGGCGGCCGTCGCGCTCGCCGGCCCGGTCGTGCTCGTGGCAGCCACGGTCGCGCCCTGGCCGGACTGTCCGGCGCTCGCGGCGTCGAGCGCAGCGGCGAAGCTGCCCGGGCCCTCGCGCACCTCGGCGGCGAGCGCCCTGCAGGCGCTGGACGCGTTCGCTCGGCGGCGAGCATGCCCGGCGCGACTCGTGCCGGCGGCGGCGCCGGGGTGACCGGCTGCGTGCTCATGCCGCGCTCCTGCGGAAGCGCTCGATCGCGATCTCGTCGAGCGCCGCGCTTTCGCGACGGCCGGCCTCGCGCTCGTGCTCGGCGCGGCGGCGCTCCTTCAGGCGCTCGAGCGTCTGTGCTCGCGGGCGAGCGGCGCGGGTCAGCTCGTCGGTGCGCTCGGCGACGGCGGTCTCGCGGCGGGCGAGCTCGTGGCGCGCGTCGCTGCGCTGCGCCTCGACTGCTCGGCGTAGGCCTGGCGGGCGTACAGCTGGCGCGCGTCGAGCGCGCGTGCCGCCGCTCCCGAGCGCCGCTGCGCTGCTCAGCGCGCGCTGCAGCTCGGCGTCGGTGGCGCGCAGGCGCGCCTGGCTGCCGGTCAGGCGAGCCGAGCGCCTTGGCGAGCTCCTGGCGCGCCGCTCGTTGTGACGCTCGCGCAGCGCGCGGATGCGCTCGAGGCGGAAGCGGAACGAGGATCCGGGGCTCACGGTCGAGGTGATCGGTCGCGGATGCCGGTGCTTGAGCGCGGACGGACGCTTGGTCGAGCGAGGCGCGCGCAAGGCGCCCGACGACGCGTCCGCTACAGGCTCGAGCCGAGCAGCGGGATCGCCGGCGGCCCGTGGTCGGCGGCCGGATCGGCCCCGGCGGCGCGGCGGCCGCGGCGACGAGTTCGCCGTCGACACCTCGCCGCTGCGCGCCTCGCGGGCGCGCTCGAGCGAGGCGGACGAGCTCGAGCAGCCGCGCGTCGGAGTCGCGGGATCGCGCGTGCTCGTCGACGGCCTGGCGCAGGAACGCGTCGATCTGCGCGCGGTGCGCGAGCGCGGCGTCGAGCTGCGGGTCGGCGCCGGCGTGTAGGCGCCGATCGAGATCAGGTCCTGCTTCTCGTGCAGCGCCGCGAGCGCCGCGCGCAGGCGCTGGCCGGCGCGGACCAGCTCCGGGCGAGACGATCTCGTCGGCCAGGCGCGAGACGCTCTGCAGCACGTCGATCGCCGGGTAGTGCCCGGCGTGGGCGAGCGAGCGGCGTGAGCACGACGTGGCCGTCGAGGATCGAGCGCACGGCGTCGGCGATCGGCTCGTTCATGTCGTCGCCGTCGACGAGCACGGTGTAGAGGCCGGTGATCGAGCCGTGCCGGGCTCGTGCCGGCGCGCTCCAGCAGGCGCGGCAGCAGCGCGAACACGCTCGGCGTGTAGCCGCGCGTCGCCGGCGGCTCGCCGATCGCCAGGCCGATCTCGCGCTGGGCCATGGCGAAGCGCGTCAGCGAGTCCATCATCAGCAGCACGTCGTTGCCCTGGTCGCGGAAGTGCTCGGCGATCGTGGTCGCCGTGAAGGCGGCCTTGATCCGCACGAGCGCCGGCTGGTCGGAGGTCGCGACGACGACCACCGAGCGCTCGAGCGCCGTCGCCGAGGTCGCGCTCGACGAACTCGCGGACCTCGCGGCCGCGCTCGCCGACCAGCGCGATCACGTTGACGTCGGCCTCGTCGAGCGCGCGATCATGCCCAGCAGCGAGGACTTGCCGACGCCGGAGCCGGCGAAGATGCCCAGCCGCTGGCCGCGGCCGCAGGGCACGAGGCTGTCGAGCGCCCGCACGCCGAGCGCCGACGCGCTCGCTGATCGCGGGCGCTGCAGGGCCCGGGCGGCGCGGCGATGGTCGAGCGGACGCCGACGCCGCCGCGGGCGCGGTCGCTGCCCGTCGAGCGGCGCGCCCAGCCCGTCGATCACGCGCCCGAGCAGGCCGGGCCGACGGCGACGCGGAAGGGGGCGCCGGTGGGCAGCACCTTGGTGCCCGGGCCGATGCCGTGCAGCTCGCCGAGCGGCATCAGCAGCGTGCGCCCCTCGCGGAAGCCGACGACCTCGGCGGAGACCGGCGGGCGGTCGCGCCCGCGTGGACGAGGCAGACCTCGCCGACCTCGGCCTGCAGGCCGGTCGGCCTCGATGATCAGCCCGATCAGGTTGCTGACGCGGCCGTGGCGGCGCGCGAGGTCGGCGTCCTCGATCGCGCCGCCGATGCGTGCGAGCAGGTCTCGCGCTCACGCTGCGCTCCTCGCCGCCGAGCTCGGCGCGCGATCACCTCGCGGGCGCGCTCGAGCTGCGTCTCGACGGTCGGCGTCGACCTCGCTCTCGCGCGTCCGCACGACCGCCCCGCCGCGACCCACGCGGCGATCGGCCTGCACGCTCGCAGTGCTCGATGCCGCCGGCGCTGCCGTCGGGGCTCGGCGATCGCGCGCTGACGAGCTCCAGGTCGCCCGGGTTGACGAGCGATCGTCACCTGGCGCCGGTCGGCGATGCGGCGCAGCGCGCCGTGCGACGACGTCGAGCACGCGCTCGGGCTGGACCTCGAGCGCGCCCGAGAGGATCTTCGCCGCGAGCGCCAGCGCCAGCTCGACCGCGTCGCGCTCGAGCGCACTCTGCGAGCTCGTCGGCGGGCGCCTGCAGCTCCTCGAGCGCCGCCGGCGAGCGTCGGCGGCGGCTGCGCGCGCCTGGCGAGGCCCTGCTCGCGCCCTGCGCGCAGGCCCTCGCGCGTGGCCCTCGGCGCGCGCGCGCTCGCGGATGCGCTCGGCCTCGCGCTCGCGCTTCGGCGAGCAGCCGCGCGGGCGCTGTCCGGGCGGCGGCGGCGGCTCGGAGGGCTCGAACTGCTCGAGCGGGATCGCGGCACGGACCGTCGGCCACTAGACGACCGCTTCCTCGTCGTCCTCGCCCTCGCCTCCGGCGATCACGATCGTGCCCGCCTCCTCGAGGCTGGCGCACGACCGCGACGATGCGGCCCTGGGCGGCCTCGACGTCGCGCTTGCGCTGGGGCTGCTGGATCTCCATCTCCTCCTTGAGCATCGCCGCGCCGCGCTCGGACATGTTCTCGAGCAGCTCTCCTTGACCGCGTCGTGGACGCCGCGCAGCGCCAGCACGAGGTCCTTCTGGTCGGCCTCGCGCAGGACCTGCTGGATCGCGCGGTCGTCGAGCTCGGCGATGTCCTCGAAGACGAACAGCATCCGCGCGCACCTCCTCGGCGAGCTCCGCGTCGGTGCTGTCGAGGTGGTCGAGCACGGCGCGCTCGGTGGAGCGGTCGGCGTGGTTGAGGATGTCGGCCAGCGACTTGACTCCGCCGGCGGTCGCGTACTCCTGCCCGACGATGGCGGTGAGCTTGCGGCGCACGACCTCCTCGACCTGCTGGATCACCGGCGGGCTGGTCTCGCCCATGCGCGCGATCCGCAGCGCGATGTCCGGGCTGCATGCGCTCGGGCAGGCGGGCGAGCACCTGGCGCGGCGAGGCCGGTGTGGAGGTTGGCGACGCACGAGCGCGATCGTCTGCGGCGACTCGGCCGCAGGAAGGCGGCGATCTGCTCGGGCGGCGTGCGCCGCAGGAACTCGAACGGGCGCGTCTCGATGACCGTCGAGAGCCGTCCCAGCAGCTCCTCGGCGCGCTCGCCGCCGAGCGCCCGCTCGAGCACGTCGCGGGCGAACTCGATGCCACCGGCGACGTCGCCGAGCCCGTCGGGGCCGGCGGCCGCGGCGAGCTCGGCGAGGATCGACTCGGTGGTGCTCCTCCTCGATCGAGCCCAGCTTGCGCCATCTCCAGCGAGAGCCCTCGATCTCGTCCTCGCGCAGGTGCTGCATCACCTCGGCGGCGAGGTCGGGGCCGAGCGCGGCCATCAGCACGGCGGCCTTGCGCCGGCCGGCGAGTCGGGCCGGCGCGGCGCGCTCGGGCGAGCTCGCCGGCCGCGGCCTCGTCGGGCGCGGTCTGGACAGCTGCGTGGCCACGCGCTAGTCCTCCTGCATCCAGCTGCGCAGCTGCTGGCGACCCGGTCGGGGTTGCTCTCGCGCGAGCTGCCTCGACCTGGCGGCGGCACGGGCGTTTCCGCCGTTGGATGCCGGCTGCCGGCACCGGCGTCGCTCGGGCGGCGAGGCGTCTGCGCGTTCGAGCTCGGCCAGCGCGCACCGGCAGCTCGAGCTCGCGCAGCCAGGCCGGCTGGTGGTCGATCGGCGCCTGTTCGCGCCGGCGCAGGGAGCGGGTGGTGAAGAACAGGAACAGCGGCCGCGGCGATGCCGAGTCAGCGCGTACTTGGCGTAGCCGAGCAGGCCGCCGCCCGGCTGCGCGCCGCGCACGGCGGCTTGGCGAAGGCCATCTGGCCGATCGAGATCGTGTCGCCGCGCTTGGCTTCGATGCCCGCGGCGTTGGTGATCGCTTCGCGGATCGCCGGCAGCGCGGTGGCCGGCACCGTCTTGTCGAGCAGCACCGAGACGTGCTGGCTTTCGACCGCGCCGGGCGCGATCGTCGAGTGGGTGACGGTGCGGTTGACGCCCAGCGTCGCGGAGGTGACTTCGTGCTTGTAGTTGGATTTGCCCGCAGCCGCCGCCTGGGCGTAGGCGGGGACGTTGGCCGTGCCGGTCGCCGCGCCGCCGCCGCCGCCGGTGCCGTTCAGCGTTTCGACGTTCTTGTTCTGCTGCAGCGGCACGCCGGACTTGCCGTAGGTGAGCGATTCCTGGGTGGTCTGGTTGGTGTTGAGCGTCGGCGTCGACCTGCACCTGGGCCTTGCCGGCGCCGACGCGTCTGCGCGAGGATCGCGTCGAGCTTGGCCTCCATCGCGCTGGTCGTAGCGTTCTTCGGCGGCCTGTTTGCCGGTGCGCTGGCGCGCCTTCGCCGCTCGCCGGCCGGCCACAGCAGGCGCCCGGAGCCGTCGGTGATCGTGACTTTGTTGAGCTGCAGGCCCGGGACCGAGGAGGCCACGAGCTGCGCGATGCCGCGCACCGAGCTCGGGTCGAGCGATGCTGGTGCCGCTCAGCAGCACGGCGGCCGAGGGCGCGGTCTGGGTTTCGGCGAAGAGCTGGCTCTGCGCGGTCGGCAGCACGAGCTCGACCTGCGCGCCGGAGACGCCCTGGACGTGGTCGATCGTCTGCGCGAGCTGGCCCTGCAGCGCGCGCTGGTAGGTGACCTGCTGCTGGAAGTTGCTTTCGCCGAGGCTCGATTTTTCGAACAGCGAGAAGCCGGGCTGGGTGTTCCCAGCAGCCCGGCGCCGGCGAGCGCGATCGCGCGCCTGGGCGGTCTGGTTGGACTGCACGGCGAGCGCGGTGCCGTTGTTCTGCAGTTCGTAGTGGATCCCGTGCTGGTCGAGCGCGCTCGTCATCTTGCCCGGTCTGCGCCGGTTCCAGGCCGGTCGCGAGCGTCGCGTAGCTCGGCTTGGAGACCATGTGCATGAACAGGTAGAGGAAGACGATCGCCGACGAGCGCGGCGCCGCCGAGCAGCGAGCCAGCCGCGCGGGGAGTGAGCCTCGATGCGAGGCTGCGCTGCAGCGGCATCGGCTAGACCTGGGTCTGGAAGATCTGCTGGGCCGCTTCGGTGGCCTTCGTGCGGATCTGCGAGGCGAGCTGCATCGACGAGCTGCGCTTCCTCGATCGACGTGACCACGGCGCTCTCCGGGTCGCAGGCCGTGCCGGTCGCGAGCGACTGGGCGGCGCCGCTGGCGCTCTGCTGGGTCTGCTCGAGCGAGGAGATCGCGCTCGTCAGCGCTTCGCCGAGGCCGCCGCCTTCGCCGCCGGCACCCGTCGCGGCGAGGGTCGCCGCTTCGCCGCCGGCGCCGAGCGCGCCGGTGGCGCCCGGGGTTGCGCTTCGTTGCCGTGCCCCGGCGTGCCGGCGGCGCCGGCCGTCGAGGCGCCGCCGACGGCGCCGAGCTGGCCCAGCTGGAACATGCCCGATCGCGCCGATCGCGGGGATCGAGGCGTCGCCTCCAGTGCTCATATTGAGCAGCCCGAGCGTCGCGCGTGAACATCGACTTGGCCGTCTGCATCGCCGTCACGTCGGACTGGTAGGAGCGCGACTCGGAGATCAGGTCGATCATTTCGGTGACCGTGCTGACGTTCGGCATCTGCACGTAGCCCTGGGCGTTGGCTTCGGGGTTGCCGGGGTCGTAGACGAGCTGGTCGGGCGTCTTGTCGGCGACGATCCCGGTGACCTCGACGCCACCGGCCGGAGCCTGTCCGGCGCCGGCCGCTGCGGCGGAGCCGAGCGCGCCTTCGAGCTGGCGCCGAACGGCTCGGCTGGCCGTTCTGCGCAAGCACGACCTCCTGGCGGCGGTAGGGCTGGCCGTTGGCGTCCGCGTCGTCTGCGCGTTGGCGAGGTTCTCGGAGGTGACGTCCATGCGCACGCGTTCGGCGGTGAGGCCGCTGCCGGCGATGTCGATCGCGTCGAACAGCCCCATCAGAGCCCCATCGCGCGCGCAGGATTTCGTTGTGCGCGCCCATCACCTGGACATCGCCTCGTATTCGAGCCCGTTCTCGGCGAGCGAGCGCCGATTCCTGGTCGATGTCGACGCCGTTGCCTTCGGGTCCGGCCGACGCCGGGCTGGACTTCGGCGTGCAGCGGCACTTCGCTCGGCGAGCCGCCGTTGGCCAGCGCCGCGCGCAGCGCGCCCTGGAAGTTGAGCGTCTCGCGCTGGTAGCCCGGCGTGTTCGCGTTGGCGATGTTGTTCGTGATCAGCGTCTGGCGCATCCACGCGCCGCGCATCGCGGTCTGGAGGGCGAGCTGTGTGGTGTCGGCCAGGGACATGCTTGCTTGCGCTGCGGTGCCCTCCCTGGGCTGTGCCGGACGCGCCTTCCGTGGTGCGCCGCCCGGATTCGCCGGAGCGACCCGGTGATCGGCGCGGCGAGCCGATCTTTAGGCGCTGCGATCGATCAGCGCGCGGCGCGTGCGGCGCCGCTCTGCGCGTAGCCGTGCGCCGCGCGGCTCGCGCGCGCCGCCGCGCGCAGGCCGCCGAGCGTCGCCTCGCGCAGCGCGAGCAGCGTCGGGCGCGTGCTCGACGTGCAGCGCGGCGCGCGCGCTCGAGCGCCGCGCGGGCGCCGCCGGGGGCTGCGCCGGCAGATCGACGGTCAGCTGCTCCCACTCGCCGGCGAGCGCGCCGAGCTCGACGATCCGGCCCTCGCGCGCGAGCGCGAGCTGGTGCTCGGAGAGCTCGACGAGCGCGACGTAGGGATCGGCGCGCGCCTCGCGCGGTGTGCCGCCCGGCGCCGGCGCCGGCTCGGCGCCGCGAGGCGTCTCAGCCATGCGCGGCGTCGCTGGCGATCTGGGCCCAGGACTCGCGCAGCTCGCCCAGCAGCCGCCCGACCTCGCGCAGCTTCGCGGGGTCCTGCTCCATGCGCGCTTGCTGCACGTGCGTGAGGCAGAAGCGGTAGATCGTGTGCAGGCGCGACGCGAGCTGGTGGTCGTGGTCGTAGTCGAGCACGCCGTCGAGGTGGGCGATGATCAGTTCGGCGCGGCGGATCTCGTTGTGCGCTGCGCTCGATCTCGCGCGCTCCCATCGCGACGCCGGCGCGGCGCAGGAAGCGCTGCGCGCCGTCGTAGAGCATCACGACGAGCTGCTCGGGCGCGGCCGCGAGGATCGTGTTCTCGCGGTAGGCGTGCGTTGTTGCCGTCGGCGGGGTCATGGCGCTTGGCCGGCCGCGCTCGCGACCGGGACCTCCCGGTAATCGGTCCGGCGCGGCGAGAGTTGAGCGCGGTGTGTCGAGCGCGCGGAGCGGGCGGCGGCGGCCTACAGGCTGATGCCGCGCCGACGAGGAGCTCGAGGAGCTGCTCGAGCTGCTCAGCGAGCTGAGCTGCGCGCTGATGAAGGAGCCCTGCGACTCGCTGCGCGAGACGGCGGCTTCCATCGCGGCGAACTGCTGCTGCAGGGTTTTCTGGCGCAGCGCGATCATTTCGTTGAGCGCGGTCATCCGGCTGCCGAGCCCGGCGATCTGTTCGGCGTCGCCGGTCGTGCGCGCTTCGAGGTCGCCGCCGGGGAGCGCTTGGGGGTCGACGACGCCGCGGAAGGCGCTCGACCATGTCTGCAGCAGCTGCTGGACGCCGGCCGGGTTGGCCGTGAGCTGCGCTTCGAGCTGTTCGGTGTTGATCTGGAGCTGCCCTTCGACGGCGCTCTGCGAGACGGTCCCGCTGCCGGAGGCGGCGCCGGTGCTGATACCGATCTGCGCGAGGCTCGGCAGTTCGCTGGGGGCGCCGCTGAGCGGTTCGTAGATGCTCTGGCGCATGCCGTCGAGCACGCCGATCAGCTCGGGGTCGCCGAACAGCGTCCCAGACTGAAGTTCGGCGACGGTCGCCGGGCTCTGCGGCGGTTTCGTCGTCAGCTGCTTCTGCATCGCCGCGATCGTCGAGTTGTAGAGGGTCACGAACGACTTGACCTGTTCGACGATCGCGCTCGTGTTCGGCGCCGGCGGTTGCACGTCGATCGTCACCGGCGTCGATCTCGTCACGGCTTTGAGGTTGAGCGTGACGCCGGGGATCGCGCTCGTCAGCGTGTTCGACGCCGAGCTGCCGGCGACGCCGTCGAGGCTGTACTGGGCGTTGCGCCCTTCTTTGGCGAGCGCGGCCTGTTCGGTCAGCGTGCCGCCGGCGTCGCCGACCTGGATGTAGGACGGTCCGCTCGCGCCGGTCGCGCGCGTCGAGAGCACGATCGTTTCGCCGTTGGTCACGGCGGCGTAGACGGTCGCGCTCGAGCTCGCGTTGATCGCGTTGGCAAGCGTCTGCGCGCTCGCACCGGCCGCGACTTCGAAGCTCTGCCCGTCGATCGTCACCTGATCGGCTTCGCTCGGGCTGTGGAACGTGAACGTGCGCTGCCCGGAGGAGGCCAGCTGCGTCACTTCGAGCTCGTAGCCGCCGATTGCGGCGCCCGCGCTCGTGCTCGCGGCGACGAGCGTCGGGTTGCTCGAGGTCACGCCCTGCGCGTCTTTGAAGAGCACGACCGAGCCGAGTTCCTGCGCGCTGACGCTGAGCTGGGAAAGACCGTTCTGGATCGAGAGCAGCTGTGTGCGCTGCCCTTCGAGCTTGGTCTGTTCGTTGGTCATCCGCGCGACCGGCTCGCGTTCGACGGAGAGCAGCGAGGAGATGATTTCGCTCGTGTTCAGGCCCGAGGCGAGGCCGCTGAAGCTGAGCGGCGAGTTCGTGCTGGAGCTGACGGTTGCGGTCATCGCACTCACCCCGGAGGCGCGCCCGACGCGAGGTCGACGGCTTCGCCGAGCGACAGCGTTCGCACGAGCTGACCGTCGTGATCGCGCAGCTCGACGATCGTGCGTCCGGCGCTGTCCTGGCCGAAGTGCAGGCTACGCCCCTGCGCGGCGAGCGCCTCGTAGGTGTGCTGCGCGCGCGCCATCTGCTCGATCACCTCGGGCGGCGGGCTGCTCGGGATCGCGTCCAGCGAGGCGGCCGGCGAGCTGCTCGCGGGCGCCTCTTGCGCAGCCGACACGCGCGCGCCGCGGGCGGTCGGTTCGCTGCGATTCACTTGGGCGGCGCCGACGGCGCCGGCGCCCGGGATGGCCGCGGATTCGATGTCGGCCTCCTTTTCAGAGCGGCTGCGGCCCCGGTGCGGGACCGCCTGACTGCGTTTGGGCTTCTTCATGGTCATCGACTGGTGTTGGCGATCCTTTAGGCGCTCGCGCGACCCGCCGCCGCGGGCGGCTCCGGCTCGAGCCGGTGATCGACCGCGCGCGAGGATCCCTGAGGCTCCTTTCCGAGGCGCCGGGGTGGACGTTCGACTGTGGAGGTGTTTACCCGGGACTGGACAACCTAAAGCGCTGACGGGAGATGTCCGATTAGGGCGGCGTCGGGTCGTCCGATTGGGGCGACACGGGGGTCGAGCTCCCAGAGTCAGCTACTCGACGGGGGTTATCAGCTGAGAGCTCGACACGGCGCACAACACCAGTTCCCTCGACCATCGGAGCAGGATGTAATGAAGAGGATCGAGCAGCGCGTGGAGAGGACGTCGGCTCAGCAGGTACTCGCTCTCTGGCAGAGCTATCAGGAGACGGGCGACTCGCGGCTGCGAGATCGCCTGATCTTCACCTTCGCACCGATGGTGCGCTACATCGTCTATCGCAAGGTGCGCGAGGTGCCGGCGCACTGCGACGTCGAGGATCTGCTCTCGTGCGGGATCGAGGCGCTGATCCGCTCGGTCGATCGCTACGACCCGAGCAAGGGCGCGACGCTCGAGCAGTACGCCTGGACGCGGATCCACGGCGCCGTGCTCGACGAGCTGCGTCGCCAGGATTGGGCGCCGCGCTCGCTGCGGCGCGTCGAGCGGACGATCTCGAGCGCCCAGCGGCGGTTCATCGCCGAGCAGGGCCGCGAGCCGACGCGCGAGGAGCTCGCGACCGCCGCGGGGATGGACGCCGAGGAGCTGAACGCGCGGATCGACGAGCTCGCGGTCGCCGACGTCGGCTCGCTGAACACGACGATCCGCAGCGAAGACTCGACGACGATCGAGCGGATCGACACGCTCGAGAGCAAGGACGGAGCGGCCGAGCCGACGCAGAGCGCCGAGCGCCAGGCGGCCAAGGAACGCTTCCGCAAGGCCTTCGCGCGACTGTCCGAGCGCGAGCGGACGGTCGCCGTGCTGCTGTACGCGGAGGGGCGGACGCTGAACGAAATCGGCGAACGTCTCGGCGTCTCCGAGAGCCGCGTCTCGCAGATCCACACCGAGCTGCGCAGCCGCCTGCGCGATCAGCTCAAGAGCGACGAGCTGCTGTTCACGGCGGTCAGCTGAGCGCCGGCGGCGGGGCGCTAAAGGATTGACCGCGCCGGGCGATCACCCGGCGCGAGATGGACGCGGGACTCTTCATCGCCGCCTCGGGCATGGTCGCCGAGCAGGCAAGACAGGATCAGCTTTCCAACGACCTCGCGAACGCCTCGACGCCGGGCTTCAAGCCCGACGAGACGCCGCAGCGCAGCTTCGGCGAAGTGCTGCTCTCGAACACCTCCAGCGGCCGCGCCGTCGGGCCGCTGTCGACGGGCGTCGCGCTCGGGCGGACCTACACCGACATGACGCCGTCGGGCATGCAGACGACCAACCAGCCGCTCGACTTCGGCATCGCGGGCGTCGGCTTCTTCGCCGTGCGCACGGCGCAGGGCGTGCGCTACACGCGCGACGGTCAGTTCACGGTCTCCACGCAGGGCCTCTTGACCGACGCGGCCGGGCACGACGTGCTCGACCAGGCCGGCGCGCCGATCAAAGTCGGCGCGGGCGGCACGGTCCCCGCGGGCACGCTAGGCGTCTTCAACGTCCCGAACGCCGCCAAGCAGGGTGAAAACCTCTACAGCGGCGTCGCCGGCGGACGCGCCGCCGGCACGGTGCGCTCGGGCGTGCTCGAGGAATCGGGCGTCTCGCCGGCGAAGGTGATGGTCGAGATGATCTCCTCGCTGCGCACCTTCCAGTCCGGTCAGCAGGCGATCCAGGCGATCGACCAGACGCTCGGCGAGGCCGCGAGCCAGGTCGGCTCGGTGAGCGGGAGCTAGGCGCAGATGCTCGAGGGCATGTACGCGGCGGCGGCCGGGATGAACGCCGAGCAGCAGGAGCTCGGCGCCGTCTCCAACGATCTCGCGAACGCGTCGACGACCGGGTACAAGGCCGAGCAGACCGACTTCCGCGACCTGCTCTACAGCCAGGTCGGCGAGGCCGGGACGAACACCGAGGTCGGCGCCGGCTCTGCCGCGGAAGTGCTCGGCCGCAACCAGGCGCAGGGGGCGATCCACGAAACGGGCGACCCGCTCGACCTCGCGATCCAGGGCGAAGGCTTCTTCACGGTCAAGCGGCCCAACGGTGCGCTCGCGCTGACCCGCGACGGATCGTTCGAGCTCGACTCGCGCGGGCGCCTGACGACGGCGACCGGCGATCTCGTGCAGCCGCCGATCACGATCCCGCCGGGCACGCCCGCGAGCTCGATCTCGGTCGCGGCGGACGGCACCGTGCGCGCCGGGGCACGCCGGCTCGGCCGGATCGCGGTCGTGACCGTTCCGGCGCCCAACCGCCTGCTTGCGGAAGGCTCGAACCTGTTCGCGGCGACCGCCGCGAGCGGCGCTCCGCGACGCGCGCCGGCGGCGAGCACGCTGCGCCAGGGCGCGCTCGAGGGCTCGAACGTCGACGTCGCCGGCGAAATGACGCAGATGATCGACACGCAGCGCAGCTACCAGCTGCAGAGCAGCGCGATCCAGACCGAGGACCAGATGGCGTCGATCGCGAACGAGCTGCGCTCATGAGCGTGCCGCCGACGAACGCGACGACGACGGGGCTTGAACCGACGAGCGTCGGGCGCACCGTGCCGGCGGCGGTGCAGGCGGGCGACCCGCGGGCGAAGCAGGCCTATGCGAGCGCACTCGACTTCGAACAGATGCTCGTCGGCGAGCTGACGCAGTCGCTCGTCCAGGGCAGCGGGATCGAAGGCGAAGAAGCCGCCGGCGGCAGCGAAGCCGGCGAAGGCGGCGGCGGGGCGAACCCGCTGCTCTCCTCGCTCGTGCCGCAGGCGCTCGACGAAGGCGTGATGCGCGACGGCGGGCTCGGCCTCGCGACGCAGCTGACGAGCGCGCTCGACCCGTCGGCGGGCGAACAGGCCCAGGCGACGCGGGCCGGCGGCGCGCAGGCGACGCCGGCGCCGGACGCCGCGGCAGGATCGAGCTCGGCGAGCAGCGGAGGCGCTGCGGCATGAGCATGCCGGCGACCGCGACGGCGCTTGCGTTGCCGAGCGAGCGGCCGGGCACGCTCGAGGCGGACGTGCTCGCGCACCTGCACGCGCAGATCGAATCGGTCCAGCGGCTGCTCGAGATCGTGCTCGAGCAGGGCGCGGCGATCCGTGCGCGCGACGTGCACGAGGTCGTGCGCCTGGCGGGCCTGCTGCACGGCGAGCTCTCGCGGCGCGAGCAGATCGAGCGCGAGCGCGCGCTGCTGCTGCAGAGCGCCGGAGCGCGCCTCGGCGTCGAGCCGGGACAGGTCACGGTCACGCGCCTGACGGCGCTGATGGAGCCCGCCGCGGCGCAGGCCGTCGGCGAGCGCAGCGCGCGGCTGCGCGGCCTGCTCGACGAGCTGCGCGGCGTGCACGCGTGCAACCGCGCGGTGATGAAGATCGAGCTGTCGTTCCTCGACCACCTGATGCAGTCGCTCGCGCTCGACCGGCGCACGCACGGCTACGACGTCCGCGGCGCCGTCGAGGGCGCGCGCGGCGCGACGCACGGCACGCTCCACGTCCTCGACCTGCAGGCGTAGCGAACGATGTCGATTCCGACCCTGCAAGGACTCCAGACGGCGCTCTCGGGGCTGCTCGCCGACCAGCAGGCGATCGACGTCACCGGGCAGAACATCACGAACGCGAACACGCCCGGCTACTCGCGTCAGGTCGTCGAGCTGCAGACCAACGAACCGATGCGGATCGCGGCGCTCTCGCCCGGCACGGGCGCCGGCGGGCAGCTCGGAACGGGCGTGATGGTGACCGGCTACCAGCGGATCCGCGCGAGCTACCTCGACGCCGAGTACCGCAACCAGAACAGCTCGCTCGGCGGCTCCTCGGCCGAAGTCGAAGCGCTGCAGCAGGCGCAGAGCGCCTTCGACGAGCCCTCGAGCGCCGGCCTCTCCAGCCAGCTCTCGGAATTCTGGAGCGCGTGGTCCTCGCTCGCGAACATGCCGAGCTCGGAAGCGGCGAAGGTCGCCGTCGTCAGCAAGGGGACGCAGATCGCGAACACGCTGCACGAGCTCAGCTCGCAGCTCGAAACGGTCGAAGCGCAGGCCGCGCAGCAGTACACGGCGATCACCGGGCCGAGCGGCGAAGTGCAGAGCGACGCGAAACAGATCGCGCAGCTCAACGAACAGATCAAGCTCTCGCTCGTCGCCCGCCAGCAGCCGAACGACCTCGAAGACCGGCGCGACCTGCTGATCGACAAGCTCTCCGAACTCGGCCAGGTGACGGTGACCAAGGAAGCCGACGGGACCGACACGGTCGCCTTCGGCGGGGCCGCGAAACCGCTCGTCGAAGGCGGCAGCGTCAACTGGCCGCAGACGCTGACAGCGGCGAGCGGCGGGCAGCTCGGAGCGCTGCTCGGGCTGACCGGCGCCGGCGGCAAGCTCGCCGGCTACCGCGCCGGGCTCGACGAAGTCGCGAGCAGGCTCGCGAGCACCGTCAACGCGCTGCACACGGCGACGCCGTTCTTCAGCGGCAGCACGGCGGCGAGCATCGCCGTCGCGGTCACGCCGGCGCAGGTGCAGACCGCGCCGCCGGCCAACCCGGGCGGCAACGAAGTCGCGGCGCAGATCGCCGGACTGCGTGGCGGCGAAGCCGAACAGCGTTACGAGGCGCTCGTCGCGCAGGTCGGCAGCGACGTGCAGAACGCGACGAGCGAGCAGACCAACTCGCAGGCCGTGCTGAACGCGATCGGCGACCAGCGCCAGAGCGTCTCGGGCGTCTCGCTCGATGAAGAAATGACGAACCTCGTGACCTTCCAGCGCGGCTACCAGGCATCCGCGCGGGCGTTGACGTCGATGGACGAAATGCTCGACACGCTGATCAGCCACACCGGGGCGGTCGGCCTGTGAGCACGCGCGTTACGAACGAGATGGTGACGAGCTCGACGCTCGCGAGCCTCAACTCGGCGCAGGAAGCGCTCGCGCGCAGCGAGCGCGAGCTGTCCTCGGGGCGCTCGATCGAACAGCCGTCGGACAACCCGGTCGGCGCGAGCGAGGCGATCGCGCTGCAGAGCGCGCTCGACGGCCTCGGCTCCTACGAACAGAGCGCGCAGGACGGCGTCGCCTGGCTGAAGACCGCGACCGGCGCGCTGACGGGGATCAACCAGCTGACCCAGCGCGCGCGCGAACTTGTCCTGCAGGCCTCGAGCGGCATCGACAACCAGTCGGACATGAGCAACATCGCGACCGAGGTCGAACAGATCGCCGAAAGCATCAAGCAGACGGCCGACACGCAGTACGCCGGCCAGTACATCTTCTCGGGCACCGCGACCGGCACGCCGCCGTACGAACAGGGCGCGAGCGACGTCTACGCCGGCAACGCCGGCTCGATCACGCGCGTCGCGGCGCCCGGCGCCGGCGTCACGGTCAACGTCGCGCTCCCGGCGGTCCTCGGCGAAGGGCAGGCGGCGAAAGACGGCAAGCTGCTCGACACGCTGCGCACGATCGCCGAACACCTGCGCGAAGGCGGCGCGGGCGCGCAGAAAGCGCTCTCAGGCGAAGACCTCGAACACCTCGACGCGAACGCGAACGCGCTGTCGGGGCTCGAGGCGCAGGTCGGCGCGACGACCGATCAGATGAACCTCGCCGTGACGCGGATCGAAGACCTCACGGTGACGACGACGACGCAGCTCTCGAACGTCCAGGACACGAACTTCGCACAGGTCGCGATGGAATACTCCAACCAGCAGGCCTCCTACGAGGCCGCGCTGCGCGCCGGTGCGTCGATCGTGCAAGAGTCGCTGATCGAATTCCTGCATTGACGATGACCGCGACGACCCCGATCGAGAGCACGCGCTTCGGCACGCTTCAGGTGCCGGCGGCCGACCTGATCGAGTTCCCGCGCGGGCTGATCGGGCTCGGCGGGCGCCGCTACGCGCTGATCGACCGCAACCCGGGCAGCGGCTTTCGCTGGCTGCACTCGCTCGAGGACGCGGCGCTCGCGCTGCCGGTCGTCGACCCGCGCGAGTTCTTCGAGTCCTTCGAGCTCGCGCTCGCCGAGGATGACCGCGAGCGCGTCGGCGTCGAGGATCCCTCGGTGGCGCAGATCTACGTGACCGTGCGCGCCGCGGCCGACCCGGCGGCGATCGTCGTCAACCTGCGCGCGCCGCTCGTGGTCTGGCGCGGGCGCGGGCATCAGGTGATCAACACCGCGCCCGGCGCCGAGCTGCAGGTGCCGCTGTTCGCGTCGCTCGCGACGCCGGCGCACACCGGTGCCGCCCGGCCGCCCGCCGGCGATCCTGCATAATCAGCGCCATGCTGATGCTGACGCGACGCCCCGGAGAGCGCGTCGTCATCGGCGAGGACGTGTTCGTGACGGTGCTCGAGGTCAGCGGGCAGACCGTCCGGCTCGGCATCGACGCGCCCGACGGCGTCTCGATCTACCGCGAGGAGATCTGGCTGTCGGTCAAGGAGGAGAACCGCGCCGCGGCGAGCGCCGCACCCGACTCGCTGCCGACCGACGCCGCGCCGCCGCCGGACGCGGGCGGCGCGGGCGGCGACGGCGGCTGATCGAGCAGCGCTGCTAGCCGGCGCTGGCGTAACGCTCGGCGATCTTCTCCCAGTTGACGACGTTCCACCACGCGTCGATGTAGTCGGGGCGGCGGTTCTGGTACTTCAGGTAGTAGGCGTGCTCCCAGACGTCGACGCCGAGCAGCGGCGTCTTGCCGTCGGAGATCGGGCTGTCCTGGTTGGCGGTGCCGAGGATCGCGAGGCCCGAGCCGTCGTGCACGAGCCACGACCAGCCCGACCCGAACTGGTTGACGCCGGTTTCCTTCAGCTTCGCCTGGAAGTCGGCGAAGGAGCCGAACGTCGAGTCGATCGCCGAGGCGAGCTCGCCGGAGGGCGCGCCGCCGCCGTCGGGGCTCATGTTCTCCCAGAACAGCGTGTGGTTGTAGTGGCCGCCGGCGTTGTTTTTGACGGGCCCCTTCTTGTCGCCGAGGCTGTCGAGGTTCTTCAGCACCTCCTCGACGGGCTTGTCGGCCCACTCGGTGCCCTCGAGCGCCGCGTTCGCCTTGTCGACGTAGGCCTGGTGGTGCTTGTCGTGGTGGAACTCCATCGTCGCCTTGTCGATGTGCGGCTCGAGCGCGTCGTAGGCGTATGGAAGCGGCGGAACGGTGTAGGCCATGTCGTGCGGCTCCTCTTGTAGTAAGTGCTCGTTGGCGAAGTTCGCCCGCTGTTCTATCAAAGGCCAATGGGCCGTCCACGGGGATAACCTCCGCGGATGACGCGCGTGGCCAGCGGACGCCCCGGGAGACCGGCCGCGGCGACGCGCGAGGCGGCGCTCGCGCTCGCGACGAAGCGCTTCCTCGAGTGCGAACGCGTCGACGTGCAGGCGATCGCGCGCGAGCTCGGGCTCGCGCGCGCGACGATGCACCGTTGGTTCCAGACGCGCGACTCGCTGCTCGGCGAGCTGCTCGGCGGGCTGGCCGAAGCGCGCCTGATCGCGATCCGCGCCGAGGTCGGCGGCGGGGGGGCGCAGGCGCTGCTCGAGACCTGCGACGCGTTCAACCGCGAGGTCGCGAGCACGCCTGGGATGCGCTTCCTGCTGACGCACGAGCACGAGCGCGCGCTGCGGATCCTGACCTCGAGCGCGGGGCTTGCGCAGCCGCGCGCAGTCGCGGCGATCGAGTCGTTGATCGAGGAGGAGATCGACGCCGGGCGCTACACGCCTGCGGTCGCACCCGCTGCGCTCGCGTACGCGATCGTGCGACTCGGCGAGGCGTTCCTCTACAACGACGCGGTCGCCGGCATCCGCGGGGACACCGAGCGGCTGCGCGAGGTCGAGGGCGCGCTGCTTGGCGCCTAGCCGGGGCGGCAGTGCGCGTGCGCCCGGCAGCGCCGATGTCAAAAACGCTATTGAGACGTTTGAGATCTTCTGACTAAAATACGAGGGCGCGTGTGAGCCCGCCGGCAGCGGCGGGCGTCTCACGCGGGCCTTCGAAGGCTCGCTCCTGATCCCCCTCGCGAGCTGACGTGGCGCAGCCAACTCCCGGCTCGGGCCGCCAGGACGGCGACCGGGCCGGGAGCGCGCGCGTCCGCGCGCGAGCGCGCGTCGCCGTATACGCTCGACTGCGCCGCACGCGAGATCGCGTGCCGATCAGCGATGACGCGTCTCTCCGAATACCTACTGCCGACCGAGAAGCAGCCGCCTGCCGACGCGGAGGCGCTCTCGCACAAGCTGATGGTGCGCGCCGGCCTCGTCCGTCAGCTCGGCGCCGGCATGTGGAGCTGGCTGCCGGCCGGCTGGCGCGTGCACCAGCGCGTCGTCGGCATCGTGCGCGAGGAGATGGACGCGATCGGCGGGCAGGAGATGCTGATGCCCGTCCTGCAGCCGGCCGATCCGTGGCGCAGGACCGGGCGCATCGAGATCGAGGAGCTGTTCAAGCTGCACGACCGCAAAGGCGCGGAGCTCGTGCTCGCGCTGACGCACGAGGAGGCGGTCACGCTGCACGTCGCGCAGGTCGTGCGCTCCTACCGCGACCTGCCGCTGATCCTCTACCACTTCCAGGTCAAGGAGCGCGACGAGGCGCGCCCGCGCGCCGGCGTGCTGCGCACGCGCGAGTTCATCATGAAGGACTCCTACTCCTTCGACCGCGACCAGGCCGGGATGGAGGAGCGCTACGCGCTGCACGTCGGCGCCTACGACCGGATCATGGTGCGCACGGGGCTGCGCTTCTACCGCGTCGAGGGCGACGTCGGCGTGATGGGCGGCGTCGGCGCGCACGAGTACATGGCGCCGTGCGCGGCCGGCGAGGACGAGATCGTGCTGACCGCCTCCGGCTACGCCGCCAACGTCGAGGTCGTGCGCAGGGAGCTCGGCAAAGAGGAGGTGCTCGACAGCGACACCGTCGACGGCGAGCCGGTCGAGCTGCTGAAGGCGATCGAGATCGGCAACATCTTCAAGCTCGGCACGCGCTACTCAGAGCCGCTCGGCGCGCGCTTCCTCGACGAGCAGGGCGAGGAGCATCCGATCTGGATGGCCTCCTACGGGATCGGCCCGGCGCGGATCGTCGCGGCGGCGGTCGAGCAGTTCGCCGACGAGCACGGGATCTCGTGGCCGCGCGCGCTCGCGCCGTTCGCGGTGCACCTCGTCGCCGTCGGCAAGCCCGGCACGCCCGAGCGCGAGGCCGCCGACCGGCTGTACGCGACGCTCGTGGAGGGCGGCGTCGAGGTGCTCTACGACGATCGCGACGTCGGTCCCGGGGAGAAGTTCGCCGACGCCGAGCTGCTCGGCTGCCCGCTGCGCCTGACCGTCGGGCGGCGCTCGCTCGAGTCGGGCGAGGTCGAGGCGCAGGCTGCGTCGCGGACGCGAGGCGCTCGCGCCGCTGCCGCTGCAGGCCGAGCCGCAGGCGCTGCTCGCAGCGGTGGACGAGCTGTGGCGGAGCGCCCCGTAGGCGACGGCCGCGACGGCGGGCGGGACCGCGAGCGCGGTGATGGCCGCGAGCGCGGCGAGCGCCGCCGCTTGACCGCGGCGCGGCTGTTCGGCCTGGACCGCTCGGGGCCGGCGCCGGCGCAGACGCGCAGCGGCAGCCCGCTGCGTCCGTGGACGATCCCGAACGCGATCGGCTTCGTCCGGCTCGCGCTGATCCCGGTCTTCCTCGTCGTCGCGCTGTCGAGCTCGCACAGCCCCGACGTGCTCGCGGCGGTCCTCTTCGCGGTGATCGGCTGGGGCGACTACGCCGACGGGATCGCGGCGCGCGTCACGCGCCAGTACAGCCGCCTCGGCGCGCTGATGGACCCGGTCACCGATCGCCTGCTGGTGATCTCCGGCGCGGTCGTCTGCTGGCGCTTCGAGCTGCTGCCGCGCTGGGCGCTGGCGGTACTCGCTGCGCGCGAGCTCGCGATGGTCGCGCTCGCCCGCTTCGGGCTCTCGCGCGGCGTCGAGGTGCGGATCAACTGGCCCGGGCGGCTCGCGGTCGCGCCGGTGATGGGCTCGTTCTTCTTCGCGATGATCGGCCTCGAAGCGTTCGGCGAAATCCTGCTCTTCGTCGGCCTCGCGCTGGCGCTCGTCGCGACGTGGCTGTACGCGCGCACGGGTGTCCGGGCGCTCCGTGCAACGCCGCCCACAGCCTCAAGCTCAGCCTGACCGTTTGGTCTATACTGCTCGCTCCTGCCTGCCGCACGGAGGTGATCGTGTCCGGTCGGCGCCAGCACGCACGAGGAGAAGAGCTCACGATGGACGAGACGTTCCCCGACCTCGGCTCGCTCTCGGATGCCGAACTGAAAGACGTCATCCGCCAGCTGACCGAGGAAGAGACCGAGATCTCCTACCAGCGGCGGATCCTGCACGGCAAGATCGACATCCTCCGCGCCGAGCTCGTCAACCGCCTGCGCAGCAAGCACGACGGCGGCGAGGCGCTGATCACCGGCGACGACGTGCAGCAGCTCACCGACATCCTCGCCGGCGGCTCGAACGCCGGCCAGCCCGAGGTCGACGGGTGATCGCGAACGTCGAGCGTCTGCGCGCGCGGCCCGAGCGGACCCTCTAGATCGACCGACTGGACGCGGATGGCACTGCACTGCACGGAGTGCGGCTTCGTCAACGGCGAGGGCGCGAACTACTGCCAGCGCTGCGGCGCGCTGCTGCCGCGCGACGAGTCGACCGGCGAGCCGGTCACGGCGACGTACAAGATCGACGAGGCCGGCGAGCTCGTCCCGGTCGAGATCGGCGAGGTCGTCGAGCGCGGCCCGGCGCTCGTGATCCGTGCCGGCGGCGGACGCGTCGGCGAGAGCTTCACGGTCGACCGCGAGCGCACGAGCATCGGCCGGCGCCCGGAGTCCGACGTGTTCCTCGACGACGTGACCGTCTCGCGCGATCACGCGCTGCTGACGCGCCGCGGCGACGGGTGGCACCTCGACGACATGGGCTCGCTCAACGGCACGTACGTGAACCGCTCGCGGATCGAGTCCCAGCGCCTGGAGGAGGGCGATGAGTTGCAGATCGGCAAGTACAAGCTGACGTTCCACGTGCGCTGATGCCGCCGCGCGCGCCACAGGCAGACGTCGAGGAGCTCGAGGCGGCGACCGCGGCGACGGCCTCCGGGCGCGGACGCGCGGCGCGCGGCGAGGAGGCCGGTGCGCGACCGAAGTCGCTGACGATCGGCGCCGTCTGCAAGGCGCTCGCGCAGGAGTTCCCGGACATCTCGATCTCGAAGATCCGCTACCTCGAGGACCAGAAGCTGCTGACGCCGCGGCGCACGCCCGGCGGCTATCGCCTCTACGGACAGGGCGACGTCGCGCGCCTGCGCACGATCCTGCGGATGCAGCGCGACGAGTTCCTGCCGCTGCGCGTGATCCGCCAGGAGCTCGCCGCCGGGCGCACGCCGGGCGAGGCGCCGCCGGCGCCGGGCCGCGTCGCGCGCGACGGGATGCGCGCGCTGCGCCCGAGCGTCAGCGTGCGCGAGGCGACCGGCGCGCTGTACTCGCTCGAGGAAGTGCTCGAGGACACGAAGGCCGAGGCCAAGCTCGTGCGCGAGCTCGAAGAGTACGGCGTCGTCAAGGGCGAGATGCGCGGCGGCGTGCGCTACTTCGACGAGACCGAGCGCGAGATCATCGCGGCCGTCGCCGAGCTCGCGCGCTACGGCGTCGGCGGGCGCAACCTGCGCGTGTTCCGCTCCTCGGCCGACCGCGAGGCGAACCTCCTGCAGCAGATCCTCGCGCCGGCGCTGCGCTCGCGCAACCCCGAGCGGCGCAAGGAGGCGGTCGAGGCGCTCGAGAACCTGGCGGCCGTCGCGACGCACCTGAAGCACCTGCTGCTCGTGCGCGACCTGCGCAAGATCGTCCGCTGATGGACGCGCACGCGCTGCGCGGGCTGGTCCGCGAGATTCCGGATTTCCCGCGGCCGGGGATCGGGTTCAAGGACATCACGCCGCTGCTCGCCGACGCGCAGGCGCTCGCGAACGCCGTGCACGGGCTCGCCGAGCTCGCGCGGCCGCTTCGGATCGACTGCGTGATCGCGGCCGAGGCGCGCGGCTTCCTGCTCGGCCCGGCGCTCGCGCTCGAGCTCGACGCCGGCTTCGTGCTCGCGCGCAAGCCGGGCAAGCTGCCGTACGAGACGGTCAGCGCCGAGTACCTGCTCGAGTACGGCGCCGATGAGCTCGAGGTGCACGCCGACGCGGTCGGCGACGGCGCGCGCGTGCTCGTGCACGACGACCTGCTCGCGACCGGCGGCACGGCGCTCGCGCTGTGCGAGCTCGTCGAGCAGCTCGGCGGGACGGTCGCCGGCTGCGGCTTCCTCGTCGAGCTCGCGTTCCTCGACGGTCGCAAGCGCCTCGCGCCGCGCGAGACGCACGCGCTGCTCAGCTTCGAGGACTGAGACGGTGCCCTCGGCGCGTCGCAGCCGCACGATCGCCGCGCCGCCCGAGCGGTTGTGGGAGCTGATCGGCGATCCGCATCACCTGCCGCGCTGGTGGCCGCGCGTCGAGCGCGTCGAGGATGTCGAGGGCGACGCGTTCACGGAGGTCATGAAGACGTCGAAGGGCAAGCTCGTGCGCGCCGACTTCCGCGTGCGGCGGTCGGCGGGGGGCGAGCACGCGGTCGTCTGGGAGCAGCAGCTCGAGGGGACGCCGTTCGCGCGGCTGCTGAGCTCGGCCGAGACGCACGTGCGCCTGGAGCCCGCGAGCGAGGGCACGAGCGTGACGATCGAGCTGCACCAGCGCATGACCGGGATGTTCCCGCGCTTCGGCGGCTTCATGGTGCGCCGCGCGGCGACGAGCACGATCGACGAGGCGCTCGACGGGCTGGAGCGGATCGGTGCCTGACGCGCTCGCGTACGCGCCGGACGCTCCGCGGATGCGCTGGTGGGGCTGGGGCGCCGACGCTCACCCGGCGGGGCTGCCCGCGCACGCGCTCGCGTTCCTCTCAGAGACGGTCGGGACCGCCGCGCGCCCCGCGCCGCCGGTCGCGCTCTCGCGCGTGCAGCTCGCGCCTTCGAGCATCTCGCAGGGCACGCTCGCCGAGCTCCGCGCGATCGTCGGCGAGGAGTTCGTGCGCGACGATCACGACGAGCGCGTGCTGCACGCCGCCGGCAAGGGCTACCCCGACCTCGTGCGCCTGCGCGCCGGCGAGCCCGACGGTGCGCCGGACGTCGTCGTCACGCCGGGCGACGCCGCGCAGGTCGCCGCCGTGCTCGCGCTCTGCGCGCGCGCTTCGCTGGCGGTCGTCCCGTTCGGCGGCGGCACGAGCGTCGTCGGCGGCCTCGCGCCGCTGCGCGGCTCGCACGGCGGCGTCGTCTCGCTCGACACGACGCGGCTCGGCGCGGTGCTCGCGCTCGACCGCGAGTCGCGCACGGTGACCGTCGGCGCCGGGCTGCGCGCGCCGGCGCTCGAGCGCGCGCTCGCGCGCCACGGGCTGACGCTCGGCCACTTCCCGCAGTCGTTCGAGTTCGTCTCGCTCGGCGGGTGCGTGGCCACGCGATCGGCCGGGCAGGCGTCGGGCGGATACGGAACGATCGAGAAAACGGTCCTCGGTCTGCGGATGACCGCGCCCGCCGGCGAGATCGCGCTGCCGGCGATGCCGGCGAGCGCCGCCGGCCCGTCGCTGCGCCAGACGCTCGTCGGCTCGGAGGGGACGCTCGGCGTGATCACAGAGCTTTCGCTGCGCGTTCGCGAGGCGCCGCGCGAGCGGATCTACGAGGGCGTCTTCTTCGAGGACTTCGCCGCCGGCGTCGATGCCCTGCGCGAGCTCGCGCAGGGCGGCGCGGCGCCCGACGTCGCGCGGCTCTCCGACGAGCCCGAGACGCGCATGTCGCTCGCGCTCGCCGGCTCCGGCGGGTTGAAGGGCGCGCTCGGGCGCCTGTACCTCGGCGCGCGCGGGTATCGCGACGGGTGCATCGCGATCCTCGGCTTCGAGGGCTCCGAGCGCGAGGCCGCGCGCCGGCGCGCGCTCGCCCTGGAAACCGTGCGCGCCAACGGCGGGCTCGCCGTCGGGCGCTCGCCCGGCGAGGCGTGGGTCAAGGGGCGCTTCGGCGCGCCGTACCTGCGCGACGAGCTGCTCACCCACGGCGTGATCGTCGAGACGCTCGAGACCGCGACGCAGTGGTCGAACCTGCGCCGCCTGCACCGCGCCGTCGGCGAGGCGATCGAGCGCGCGCTGCGCGGCTGCGGCACGCCCGGCCTCGTCATGTGCCACGTCTCGCACCTGTATGAGACCGGCGCGTCGCTCTACTTCACGTTCCTCGCGCGCCAGCGCGCCGAGGATCCGATCGCGCAGTGGCGCGCCGTCAAGCAGGCCGCGAGCGACGCGATCGTCGACGGCGGCGGCACGATCACCCACCACCACGCCGTCGGGCGCGACCACGCGCCGTGGATGCGCGCCGAGGTCGGTCAGACCGGGCTCGACGCGCTGCGCGCGCTGAAGGCCTCACTCGATCCGGACGGCGTGATGAACCCGGGGAAGCTGCTCGACGACTGATCAGTGCAGGGCGAACGCCCCGCGCAGGACGATCGGACCGGGGCTCGTCGGCGTGCTCTTCGTCTCGCGCGTCAGGATCATCGTGTGGTACTTGCCGGCGTCTTTCGGCAGCAGCGCGCCGCCCTGGACGTTGCCGTTCGAGCCGACGCTCGGCGCGCGGCTGAGCGCCTCGAAGCTCGTCGGCGAATTGTACAGCCAGACGGCGTAGAAGAAGCCTTTCGACGGCGGCAGGTGCTCGGCCGCGAGGTAGAACGCGTACTGGTTGCCTTCCGAGAGCACCTCGGCGACGCCCGCCGCTTTGCTCGTCGGGTCCGGCGAGGTCAGCGTGATGCGCCGGTCTTCTTTTGCCCTGAGACCGGACGTGCTCGTTGAGCCGGTGCTCGTCGTGCCGCTCGTGCCCGTGCCGCTCGTCCCGGTCGAGCTGGTCCCGCTCGAGCCCGCGCCGGTCGTGCTCGACGCGCTCGTCTTCGAGCTGCTCGACGATCCGCCGCCGCTCGTCACGAGCACGATCACGACGACCGCGACGACGACGATCGCCGCGAGCAGCAGCGCGCCCGCGCGGCGCGAGCTCGCTGGGGAGGGCGGCTGCCGAGGCGCCCCCGGCGGCTCCGTTGGCTCCTGCGCGGCGGCCTCGGTGGGCGGCGGCTGGCCGGCGGGCGCGATCGGTGCAGGCGCGGCCGGCGCGCCGGCCGGGATCTCGGGCAGCGGCGCGTCGCTGAGCGGGCCGAGCTCGGCGGCGAGCGCGCTCGCCCAGGCGCGCGCGGGCGGCGAGCCGTCGAGGTACGTGCGCGTCGCCACGCGCTCGCCGACGCCGGCGCGCTGGCCGAGCAGGTAGTCGCCGACCTCGGCGCGCTGCTCGGCGCTCAGGCCGCGCGCGAGCGGCGCGGCGAGCACCGCGAGCGCCGCGTGCGCGCGATCTTGCACGGCCTGCTCGGGGATGCCGAGCAGGCCCGCGACCTCGGCGTAGCTCTTGCGCGTGCGCAACAGCAGCGAGAGCGTCGCGCGCTGGTCGGGGGGTAGGTCGTCGACTCTGCTCATCGAGTTTTCGGGCGCGCGCAGACGCCGGCGAGGGCGCTGCGCGGCGGGCCGCTTAGGCTATCGTGGCGCCGGGATGGGCACGCCGAGCGCAGAGCACCTCGCCGCCTCGGTTCGCGGGTTCGATCGCCACTACGGCCTGGAACTGCTCGACGTCGGCGAGGAGCAGGTCAGCGCGCAGGTGCGCGTGCGCGAGGAGCTCAAGCAGCCGGCCGGGCTCGTGCACGGCGGCGTCTACGCGTCGATCGCCGAGTCGCTCGCGTCGCTCGCGACGGCGCTCGCGGTCCTGCCGAACGGCGAGACGGCGATGGGCCTCTCGAACGCGACGAGCTTCCTGCGGCCGATCACCGACGGCGTCGTGCACGCGCAGGCGACGCGCGTGCACCGCGGGCGCACGACGTGGGTCTGGGACGTGCGCTTCTCCGACGACGCCGGACGCACGTGCGCCGTCACGCGGATGACGATCGCCGTGCGGCCGCTGCCCGACGGCGCAGTGCCGGCCGGCTAGGCTTCGGCGATCGTGTCGCTGACCGCCCTGACCTCCGCGGAGATCTCGCTGCCGACCGAGGCCGATGCCGCGCGCGTCAGCGACCGGATCGCTGTTCTGGCCGACACCGTCGATGTCGTCGGGTTGACCGACAACCACGCCGGCCAGCCGCGGATGTCGCCGCTGGCTGCGGTCGCGCTAGCGCGGGAGCAGGGCGTGGGGACGATCGTCCACGTTTCCTGCCGCGATCGCAACCGGCTTGCCCTGCAGTCCCAAGTCGTGGGCGCGGCGGCGCTCGGCGCCGAGGCGGTCCTCTGCATGCAGGGCGATCCCGTGCCTGGCATCGAACGCGTCGCCGACATGACCGCCACGCAGCTCATCGCGAGCGCGCCGGCATGGAGCGCCCCGCGCCCGCTGGCGGTCGGCGCGGTCGTCAATCCCTTCGCCGAGGACGTCGATCGCGAGCTGCGGCTCCTGCGGCGCAAGATCGCCGCTGGGGCAACCTTCCTGCAGTCGCAGATGACCTTCGACCTCGGGCGCCTCGAAGCGTTCCTCTCGGCCGCCGAGGACACCCTCGCGGGCGTGCGGTTCTACGCAAGCGTCGCGCTGCTGCGTAGCGAGCGCATGGCAGAGCGCGCCCGCGCACTGCCGGGGGTCGCGATCCCTCGGCGAGCCCTGGCGCAGATCAGTCGCGGCAACGGCATCGACCTAGCGCGTGAACTGGCTGCGGGCCTTGCCGGCATCTCGCGCGTGGATGCGCTTCACGTGTTTCCGCTCGGCGCCGAGGCGGCTACCCGCGAGGTCGCCGCGGAGTTCCGCGTCGCGCGGGGTGTCAGCGCCCAGCGCCTTGCAGTGACCGGTCCGTAGCCGGAACCGCGACCGGGACGACGCACGGGACGGCCCCCGGCCGACCAAGAGCCTGCAAAAGCAGATGGGTTCATGCGGCGTACCCTGTGCTCGACCCATAGCCGCCGGACGCCCAAGCCCCGACAGGAGCGACGATGAGCAACGAACCTGAGCGCAACGATGGGAAGGTCGCGATCGTCACCGGCGCCTCGCAGGGCATTGGCGCGGGTCTGACGAGGGCATACCGTGGGCTCGGGTACTTCGTGATCGCGACTGCTCGATCGATCGTGCCGTCTGAGGACTCCGGCATCGTGGCCGTCGGAGGCGACATCGCCGACCCTGAGACGGCGCAGCGTATCGTGGGCGAGGCGGTCGAGCGCTTCGGGAGGATCGACACGTTGATCAACAACGCCGGGATCTACATCGGCAAGCCCTTCACGGATTACACCCTCGCGGACTTCAACGCCCTGGTCGCCGTCAATCTGGCAGGCTTCTTTCACATCACAACGCGCACGATCAGACAGATGCTAGAGCAGGGCTATGGGCACGTGGTCAACGTCTCGACGACGCTCGTCGAGCAGGCGGACAGCGGTCGACCAGCCGCTCTCTCCGTCCTGACCAAGGGGGGCCTTGTCGCGGCCACCAAATCGCTTGCGGTCGAGTACGCCTCCCGTGGCCTAAGAGTTAATGCAGTCTCTCTGGGCGTGATCAAGACGGCGACGCATGACGAGAGCTCCTATGCGGGAATGGGCGAGCTGCACCCCCTCGGTCGGGTGGGCGAGATCGAGGACGTCGTCGGTGGAGTCCTCTATCTCGAGTCGGCGTCGTTCGTGACCGGAGAGGTCTTGCACATCGACGGCGGCCAGAGTGCAGGGCACTGACCGTGGGGCAACGGGCACGCACAGGCGCGATGCGGAATCCACGGCGTGACCGCAGCGGCAAATTCGAGAGATGGAGGTAAGCATGAGCGCGATCGACGACGAGCTGGTCCTGGCTCATTTCATTGTTTCGGCTGATGTAGAGCGTTCCCGCCGCTTCTACACCGAGGTACTGGGCGGCAGGGTGGTCTTCGCCGGGGAGCCGACCTATGTTGCGCTATCCAACGGCTGGATCGTCATCAACCGGGGCGGAGGCCCGACCGACGACAAGCCCGCCGTCACCCTGGAGACGCCACGCGACCCCGACCGGGTCAGCAGCTTCCTCAATATCAGGGTCAAGGACATCGAGGCCGTCTACGCCGAATGGAGCGCTCGGGGCGCTCGGTTCCTGACGCCGCCGAAGCAGCACCAGTACGAGATCCGCTGCTACATCCGCGACCCCGACGGTCATCTGATCGAGGTCGGGCAAACGACTGACCCAGAGGGGGACTGGATCCCGCCTCAGTGGCTGTCGAGTACGCCCGGCGGGGAGTCATGACGACCGCGGTCATCGGCACCGGGACGCTCGGATCGGTGATCGCACGCCTGCTGGCCTCAGGCGGCGAAACCCTTCGGCTCTCGAATGCCGACAACGAGTCGGCACGAACGCTGGCTGCAGAGATCGGTCCAGCTGCGGTCGTCGCCGGCGAGAACCGCGATGCGCTGCAGGGAGTCGATGCCGTCGTCCTCGCGCTACGGTTCAGTGCGCTGAGGGGCGTCATAGACGAGATCGCCGACCGGCTGACCGACAGGCTCGTGGTCGTTCCGAGCAACCCGCTCGGCATCGACGCACAAGGTGACGTCTCACGTCTGCTGCCGAAGGGGCAGGCCTCTGGCGAGGTCGTAGCCGGGTGGTTGCCGGCGGGCGCGCGCCTGGCGATGGCGTTTGGAACTCTTTCGGCCGATCTGCTGGAGTCCTCCAGCAAACGGTCACCGGAGCCGGCGGTCCTCTTCTACGTGACCGGCGACGACCGTGCCGGCGAGGAGGTCGAGCGGTTGATCAGAACAGCCGGCTTCGAGCCGGTCAAAGCCGGCGGGATCGAGCAGTCGGATCGACTCGAGGTGGGCGGCGAGCTTCACGACCTCGTAGTCGGCCCTGCAGAGGCACGGTCAGTGACCGGTGGGGCCTGATCGCTCTGCGGCCCTGGCCGGAGGCACCGCTTCGATCGGGCCCTTCGCTCATCGCTTCACTCCCACCGCGGTCCCCTCGGTGTAGCGAATCGCCTCTCCCTCGACCGGACTCACTAGGAACTGCTCACGCTCGCCGCGATCCCAGGCCTCGCGCAGGCCTGGTGCGCCCAGATCGAAATCGGGGCGCAGGTTGCGCAGGACCTCGCGCAGGTCGCGGTGCAGCTCATCGACCGTCGGGCGCCCCCAGTACCAGTAGCCGTTGTAGATCGCGGAGATCTCGAGCCCGGGGGCGAGCACGAACGTGTGCGGGACCATCGGGTCGTGGACGGGGTCCGTGTACTCGACGATGTCGAGATCGTGCCGCACCGTTCGCTCCGGGTCGGAGAGGAACGGGAACTGCGCGCCGACGCTATCGCGGAACTCGTTGATCTCGAGCTGGTTGTCCGTCGAGATCACGGCCACGCGCGTATACCCGACCCGGAAGTCGAGGTATGCATCGACCAGACGGTGAAGGAAACGATGCTCCTTCGGATCGAACCCGCCGCGTGAGAGGTGGAGCACCATCGGGTTCGAGCCCTGCAGGTCCGACAGACGGCGCATGACGCCGTCCTGATCGGGCAGTTCATAGTCGGGAAGGCGTGCCCCGACCTCGATGTCGCCGCGCATGATGGGCCACAATATCGGCTGCAAACCCCGCCCGTAAGGGGGCATGAGTCCCAACAAGTGGAGGTGGCAGATGGCCGAGGCAGGACCGCCGATAGAGGGAATCATGCTGACCCACTTCATCGTCTCGGACGACGTCGAGCGTTCTCGGCGGTTTTACACCGACGTGCTCGGCGGCACCTTGGAACGCGCCGGAGAACCGACCAACATCGCGCTCGCCAACAGCTGGATCGTCATCAACGGGGGCGGAGGCCCGACCGACGACAAGCCCGCCGTCACCCTGGAGACGCCCCGCGACCCCGACCGGGTCAGCAGCTTCCTCAATATCAGGGTCAAGGACATCGAGGCCGTCTACGCCGAATGGAGCGCTCGGGGCGCTCGATTCCTGACGCCGCCCAAGCAGCACCAGTACGAGATCCGCTGCTACATCCGCGATCCCGACGGTCATCTGATCGAGGTCGGGCAGACCACCGACCCAGAGGGGGACTGCGCTCCGCCTCAGTGGCTCTCGGGTACGGCCGGCGGGGAGCCCGAGTGAACGCCTGCTGGCGCGTCCTAGCGGAGCGCGCGCAGCGGCGAGGGCATCTGCGAGGGCAGCGGCGTCGAGCCGAAAGCGCTCGGCGGCAGCCGCGCGGGCAGCGGCTCGCCGGGCGCGCCGGCTTCGTTGATCGGCGCGAGCGTCCGCACGGCGGCGGCGGCGAGCGGCGCGCTGTCGGCGTACACGCCGACGATGACGCCGGCCGTCGGGATCTCGATCGTCTCACCCCGCTGCGCGACGACGGCGGCGGCGCCGCGCACGCGCATCGCGCGCTGCGGCGTCGAGCCGCCGGGGACGAAGCTGTTGTCGGGCGAGGTCGTCACGCGCAGCGGCGGCACGCAGGTGCTCTGCCCGCCGGTGACGCAGTCGCCGTACTGGACGTCGTAGGCGCCGCCGGGGTCGTGTGAGACTTCGGTGATCTGCTTGCCGTCGAAGGAGCGGCCGAGCCAGTAGACGGGGTACGGCGCGACGATCAGGCTCTCGAGCTGGTTGTGCGGCACGGGCTGGTCCTGCAGCGTGTTGGCGCAGCCGCCGAGCGCGAACGCAAGCGCAAGCGCGCCGAGCAGCGTGAGCAGGCCCGATGCGGCGCGCGTCGCCAAGCTCAGCCGCGGTAGCGGTTGGTGATCGGCATCCGCCGGTCGCGGCCGAACGCGCGCTCGGTGACCTTGATCCCGGGCGGCGCCTGGCGGCGCTTGTACTCGGCGAGGTCGACGAGGCGGATCACGCGCTCGACCTCCGCGGCCGGAAGCCCCTGTGCGATCAGCGCCTCGCGGCCGAGGTCGCAGCTCGACGTAGCCGTGCAGGATGCGGTCGAGCAGGTCATACGGCGGCAGCGAGTCCTCGTCGCGCTGGTCGGAGCGCAGCTCGGCCGACGGCGCGCGCTCGATGATCGACGCGGGGATCGGCGAGGGCGTGCGCCGCGGGGCCGCCGGCGGGCGAGTTGCGCCACTCGCAGAGGCGGTAGACGAGCGTCTTGGCGACGTCCTTGATCACGGCGAAGCCGCCGGCGAGATCGCCGTAGAGGGTCGTGTAGCCGACCGACATCTCGGACTTGTTGCCGGTCGTCAGCACGAGCCAGCCGAACTTGTTCGAGAGCGCCATCAGCAGGTTGCCGCGGATGCGCGCCTGCAGGTTCTCCTCGGTGAGGTCGGGCTCGAGCCCGTCGAACTCGGGCTCGAGCGTCGCTCGAGTAGGCTCGATGACGGGCTCGATCGGCAGCTCGTGGGCGCGCGCGCCGAGCGCGGCGGCGAGCTCGCGCGCGTCCTGCTGCGTGCCCGAGGAGGAGTAGCGCGAGGGCATGATCGCCGCGCTGACGCGCTCGGCGCCGAGCGCGTCGACGGCGAGGCAGGCGACGAGCGCCGAGTCGATCCCGCCGGAGAGCCCGAGCACGACGTGGCGGAAGCCGTTCTTCTCGACGTAGTCGCGCAGGCCGAGCTCGAGCGCCGCGTAGACCTCGGCCTCGAGCGGCTGCGAGCGGCTCCGCGAGCGGGCCGCCGGGCGGCGCGCCGCCGGTGCCCGCGCTCGGCGCTCGCGAGCCCGGGGAGCAGCTCGACACGCGGAGGGCGATCGGCGCTGCTCGGCGGGAGCGCCGGCGGCGGCGCGGTGGCCGGGGTCGCGCAGGCGCGCGGCGGCGGCGGCGTCGAGGTCGACGTCGCAGACGAGCAGCTCCTCGCGGAACTGCGCGGCGCGCGCGATCGTCTTGCCCGTCGTGGTCGAGCACGAAGGAGTGCCCGTCGAAGACGAGCTCGTCCTGGCCGCCGACGAGCGCGCAGAAGGCGATGCAGGCGAGGTTGTCGCGCGCGCGCTGCGCGAACATCCGCTCGCGCTCGAGGCCCTTGCCGGCGTGGTAGGGAGAGGCGGAGATGTTGACGATCAGCGTCGCGCCGGCGAGCGCCTCGTCGCTGGCGGGCGGCCCCGGCTCCCAGATGTCCTCGCAGACGGTCAGCGCCGATGCCGCTGCGGCTCGCCGATGTCGATCACGGCGCCGGCGGCGCCGGCCTGGAAGTAGCGCTGCTCGTCGAAGACGCCGTAGTTGGGCAGGTAGACCTTGCGGTAGATCGCGTGCACGCGCGCCGTCGGCGAGCACGGCGGCGGCGTTGTAGACGTCCTCGGCGCGCTCGGGGAAGCCGACGATCGCGACGATCCCGTGCGTCTCGCGGCGAGCTCTGCGAGCGCGGCGGCGGCGTCCGCGAGGAAGTGCTCGCGCAGCAGCAGGTCCTCGGGCGGGTAGCCGGTGAGCGCGAGCTCGGGAAACAGGACGAGCTCGGCGCCGGCCTGCGCGGCGCCGCTCGCATGCCCGGCGCGGATCCGCTCGGCGTTGCCGGCGATGTCGCCGACGGTGGCGTTCATCTGGCAGAGGGCCAGGCGCACCTCAGCTTGCGCTGGCCGTCGCGTCGCCGCGCCGGCGGCTGCGTCGCGGACGCGGACTTGCTCTTCGCCGTCGCGGGCTTCTTCGCGCGCCGTTTGCGCGCTCTGACGCGCGTCGGCGCGCGCACGCCGGCGGCGCGGGCGAGCGCGGCGATCGCCCACTTCAGGTCGGCGCGATCGCCTCGAGCTCGGGCAGCGCGTCGTAGTCGGCGAGCAGGCCGAAGCCGAGGTGGCCGTCGTAGCTCATCACCGCGATCCCGAGCGCCTGGCGCTGGGCGAGCGGCACGACGGGGTAGAGCACCTGCAGGCGGCGGCCGAGCAGGTAGAGCGGGAACTGCGGGCCGGGGACGTTCGTGACGACGAGGTTGAAGAAGCGCTGGCGCGCCTGCAGCCGCGCGGCCTGGCTGAGGATCGTCGGCGGCGCGAAGCCGGCGAGGTTGGTGAGCACCTGCGCGCCGACCGCCTGGCCGGAGTTCTTCAGGTCGTCCATCGCGGCGCGCGATCTTGCGCAGGCACTCGGCCGGGTTCTCGACGCCGACGGGCAGCGGCGCCCACATCGCGGCGACCTGGTTGCCGAGCGCGCCGCGCTCGGCGTCGGCGCGCACCGAGACCGGCACCATCGCCTTCAGCACGAGGTCCGTCGGTGTCGTGGCCGTGGCTGCGCAGGTAGCGGCCGAGCGCGAGGCTGACGGACGCGAGGACGACGTCGTTGAGCGTGCCGCCGAGCGAGTCCTTGATCGCCTTGAACGTCGTCGAGGTCGGCGTCGAGGAACGTGTAGCGCCGGTGCGGGCCGATGTCGACGTTGAACGGGCTGGGCGGGCGCCGGCGCGTTGATGCCGGCGAGCGTCGTGGCGCCGATGCTGGCGAGGCCGTCCTTCATCTGCGAGGCGGCGCTTGCCGCGGCGCGCGCAGCAGCGCGCGCGCGCCGCGCGCCATCTCAGCGGGCATCGTCGAGCGCTCGACGCAGCGCCTCGCCGAGCAGCTTCGCCTGGCCGGGCAGCGGCTTTGCCGTCCACGGCGACGCGGCGGGCGCGAGGTCGGCGGCGGGCTCGGGCGCGGTGTCGAACAGCACGGTCGTGATGTCGACGCCGGAGATGCCGTCGACGAGCGCGTGGTGGGTCTTGGCGATCAGCGCGAAGCGTTCGCCGGCCATCGCTCTGACGAGCCAGATCTCCCACAGCGGCTTGGAGCGGTCCAGGCGCTGGGAGAAGAGGCGCCCGGCGAGCCGCTTGAGCGCTGCTCGTCGGCGGGCTTGCGGCAGCGCGGTGTGGCGGATGTGGTAGTAGGGGTTGAAGTGCGGGTCGTCGGCCCACACGGGCCGGCCCTGGCCGAGCGGGACGTAGGCCAGCCGCTGGCGGTAGCGCGGCACCAGGTGCAGGCGGCTGAGCGACGTGGTCGACGAGCTCCTGCGGCGTGGGCGCCGTGCCCTCGAAGACCATCACCGAGGCGACGTGCATGTGCGCGGTGGAGTGGTCCTCGAGGTGCAGGAAGGTCGAGTCCAGCGCCGTCAGGCGGTCGGGGTTGGCCATCGCGACGATTGTCGCTGCTGGAGGGGTCGCCGTCAACGATTCGGCGGGAACGAGCAGCCCGCGCTCAAGCCGAGCGCCGCGAAAGCCGAGAGATCGGGCATGGTGAGCTCGAAGCTCGGTGGGGGCCGGCTGGCCGCATCCGCCCATCCGATGATCGACCGCGCGGCGACCGATCCGCGCTCGGCCGAGGACATGATGCGCTGGGTCGGTGTCGCGATGTTCGTGCTCGGCTCGGCCGTGCTGTGGGCGACGTTCCCGCTGCCGGACCCGAACACGAGCGATCACCCGGCAATGCGCGTGATCGCCGTGCTGCTCGTGCTCGGCGCCGTGTTCGTCGGGGTGATGCGGCCGGGTCGCCGCTGGGTCTCGCGGATCGCCGTGATCTACGGGATCCTGCTCGTCAGCACGTTGATGGCGGTGACGCGCCCGATCGAGGCGACGCCGTTCTTCTACCTCTGGCCGATGGTCTTCTCGGCGTACTTCTGCAGCCGGCGCGAGGTGCTCGCCGACCTCGTGTTGATGTGGCTGACGCTCGGCCTGGCGCTGTTCATCTGGTCGCACGACCCGGCGAAGATCGACCTGTTCATGGGCACCGGCGTCTCGGTGACGCTGACGACGATCGTCGTGAAGATGCTCGCCGAGCACGTCAACGAGGTGATCGACCGGCTCGTGCGCGCGGCCGACACCGACTACCTGACGGGCCTGCTCAACCGGCGCGCGTTCGACGCCGAGTTCCACGAGCAGAGCGACCGCGCGCGGCGCAACCGGCTGCCGCTGACGCTCGCGATGTTCGACCTCGACCACTTCAAGCAGATCAACGACCGCTACGGCCACGCCGGCGGCGACCGCGTGCTGTGTGACTTCGCGGCGCTGCTCGGGCGCGAGCTGCGCGGCGGCGACACGCTCGCGCGCGTCGGCGGCGAGGAGTTCGCGATCGTCCTGTTCGGTGTCGGCCTCGACGAGGGCGTCGCCTTCGCCGAGCGGATCGGGCGCCAGCTGCACGCGCAGGCGCACCCGAACGGACCGGCGCTCAGCGCGAGCGCGGGCGTCGCGGCGCTGACCGAGCGCGAGAGCACGCCCGAGGCGCTGCTGCTCGTCGCCGACCGTGCGCTGTATGCGGCGAAGAGCGCCGGTCGCCGGCGCGTCGCGATCTGGCACGAAGACGAGACGCGCGTCGCGGCGCACATGCCCGCCCCGCCGGTGCGACACGCGGTGGACGCGCACGCGCGCGCCGCCGCCGACGCGAGCGCCGACTACAGCACGCGCGCGGCGCTGACGGGGCCCGTCAGCGCCGGCACGGCTCAGTAGATCAGCCGCCCTTGCCGGCGAACTCGATCTTCACGCCGGCGTGCGTGCAGAGCTCGGGGACCTGGCCGGGAGGCGCTTTGAACTTGCCGTTGACGCACTTGTACTTGCTCGTGACGGTGGTCTTCGACTGATAGAGCGCTTCGATGAACTTGTCGGCGCCCTGACAGCTGATGCCCTGCACCTTGATGTCCTTGATCGGCAGTTTGTACTTCGTCGGCGCGGCGCCCGGCGCGCTTGGAAGTTCGAGAACGACCGTCTTGTTGGGGCAGCTGCGCAGCGTCGCCGCCGACGAGCTTGCCGGCACGAGCGCCGCCGTGCCCGCTGCGAGCGCGAGCGCCCCTGTCATCGCGGTCAGCCCGCGCCGTCTCCGTGCAGCCTGCATCGATCCTTCTTTCGCTCGTCCGGCGCCCCCTTGACACCGAGGTGCGCGCGAGCATAACCCGCGTCGACCCCGGCGATCGGCGGCCGCAGCTGGGCCATACGCACGAGTACGCACGCGCCGCGCGCCTGTCGCGAACGCAGAGAGCCGGCCAGCGGCCGGCTCTCTGACGAGGCAAAAGGAAGGATGAGACGATCCCTCGCTGAGGACCATATCCGATTCCCTGGCTGGGCGGCCAGACGAATATCGTGACGGATGTCGCATGGTGACATGGGTCGGTGTGTGCGCTGCGTCACACATAGGTAGTAGAAGTATGTATAATGTTCGGCATGGACCCCGAGAACGCAGCGCCCAAGCCGAAGACCCGAGAGAACCCGCAGCGTCAGAAGTCCTCAGCCTCGGACTTCTCGCTGATGGAGTTCTTGCGCCGCTACCCCGACGACGCGGCGTGCCTTGACCGGCTCTGGCGCGAGGGCTACGCGCCCGACGGCCACCATGCCGAGTGCCCGAAGTGCGAGCGCACGCGCAAGTTCCACCGCACGAAAACGCGAGCCGCCTACACCTGCGACTCCTGCGGCCACCACCTGCACCCGATGAAGGGCACGATCTTTCAGGGCTCGCCGATCTCGCTACAGCTCTGGTTCTACGTCATGTACGTCATGGCGAGCACGCGATGTGGGGTCTCGGCGAAGCAGATCGAGCGCGAGATCGGGGTGACGTACAAGACGGCTCACCGGATGATGAAGAAGATCCGCACGCACCTGATGGCCGACGTGGACGAGCGACCGCTGCGCGGCGACGTAGAGGTCGATGAGACCTCATGGGGCGGCAAGCCGCGCAAACGCAGGGCCAGACGCGCTTCATGACCGAAGCCGAGGCTAAGGAGCGCCGCGCCGCCTCAGCCGCCTTCCGTGAGGCGAAGCCGACCGTGCTCGGGATGGTCGAGCGCGGCGGGCGGGTTCGCGCCCGCGTGATCGCCTCACGCCACGGCGCGACGCTTAGTAGAGCCGTGACGGCGAACGTCAACCCCGAATCGATCATCTTCACCGACGATTGGGCTTCCTACAAGCCGCTGAAACGAACCTACGTCGACCACAAGGTCATCAACCACTCGGCCGGCGTCTACGTCGAAGGCGACGCACACGAACACGATCGAGGGATTCTTCGGGAACCTCAAGACCGGGATGCGCGGCGCTTACAAGAAGGTCTCGCCGCGCTACTTGCAGACGTACTTGAACGAGTACACATGGCGCTACAACGCGCGCCGTTTTGCGTCGCCGCTGTTCGAGCAGCTAGTCGTCCGCGCTGCCAGCGGAGTCTGAGTCCGGCGCTGGCCGGTGCGGCACGGCCCGGCCGATCAGCTTCTCGAAGTCGTCCTCGCTCGGGACGGGTATCTCGATCGGCTCGCCGGTCTTCGGCTGCGTTAGCTGAGTCTTGGGCGTAGGCTCCGCGTCGTGATCGTCGGACATCTACGGCGAGGGTAGCGCGTGGCTGAGCCGTCCATCGAACCGCCCAGGGACGTCTCGCTACGAGCGATCGCCGACAGGCTCCGCCGCGCACAGGAACACCTGGACGCGATCAAGGGCGAGCTTGTCGCCTACTACGAAAACGATGCGTGCAGTCTTGCGGGCGAGTTCCACACGAACGACGACGGCCCCGGCAGGGGCGCTTGGACCGTCGGCCTCGCACCGCTCGGGCCGCGCCTGAACACCCTCATCGGAGAGTTCCTGCACGACTGCCGGTCCCTGTTGAATCACCTGGCGCGGCAGCTCGTGCTGGAACACACAGGCGAAGCGACCCGACGGTCCGAGTTCCCCGTATTCAGCCGTGCTCCAACTGCCAAGAAGAAGGGGAAGGAGGCTCTGCCCGACATTCCGGGAAGCGCTTCCCCCGACGCACGAAGGCTGCTTCACCTGTTCCAGCCCTATAGCTGGGGCGACCGGTACCGCGAGCACCCGATTTGGGTCCTCGACAAGCTCTGGAACATCGACAAGCACCGGGACGTGCTGGCGCGCGGCGGCTACGTCCAGGCACATTTCCTCGGCGAGGATATCCCCGACTTCTCCTACACGAGTCGTTTTGACTCCGCGACTCCGTACGAAGCAAAGCTCATCCTGGTCCCCGACGACCCGGACATGGATGTGAACGCATACGCGACCGTCAAAGTAAGCCTCTCCGAGCCCGAGCTTGTGGCCGACATCCAACTCCTCGGGGCGCTTGAGCAGATTCTCAAGACGGTCAAAGAGTTCGTCAGTGCCGCGCTCGACGTTTGTTTCCTGAACGTGTCCCCCGGCGTTGACGCTCCCTAGAGGGCGCATCTACCGCGCCTCCGGCCGAGGCCCCGCTACAGCCCCGCACGTCGAAAGACCTCCGCCGCCGTGGTTTCGAGCGCGCCCGCAGCCGCATGATCGTGTCGAGCGAGACGTTGACCCCGCCGCGCTCGATCGCGCCGAAGTAGCTGCGGTCCATCCCGGCGTGTACGGCGAATGCCTCTTGCGCGTAGCCGCGCTCGCGGCGCATCTCGCGCACCGCCCGCCCGAACGCCTGACACGCCGCCGACTTCTCCGCAGGCATCGCCTAGACCGTGATGTAGTCGAGCGCGTCCATGCGCTCCAAGGCGGGTGACTGCCGGACGGAGTGCTTCGTGGCGATCACGACGCCGACCGCCGCGAGGCTCGCGATCGCGTCGTCTACCCGCCGAGCGCCGAGGTCGCTCAGCTCTCTCCGCACCTGCTTGCGCGTCCGTCCACGCGCCACGCCCGCCACTGCGAGCAACACAAGATGCTCTGCATAGCTGTCCAGCGGACCGCCGTCCTGCTTCGATTCGTTGCGCATGGGAGCCAGCCTCCTGTGCCACGGCCGGGGGGCGGCTACCACCGTCGCCCCGGCCAACTCTTGATTGAGCGGCCGAAGCTACGGGCGGGCTGGGACGGAAGAGGTACTGTCTTCTGCTACACATGTGTGCGCTGCGTCACAGAAGCCCGTATGTCTCATCTCCTACCGTACGGACGATTGTTCGACTCTGCCGAGTCGCCGCCCTTCTTCGGCGGTGAGCGGGGAACCCAACGCCGGGCGCCTGGACGGGCCCGGATGGGGCGAATCGCGCGCTTGATGCGCACGTAACGCCCGGCTGACGCACGGCCCTGTCCGTGTGTGCCGCCGGGTGTGAGCCCGACAGCTAACCCCGTAGGCGGAACCCACAAGGAGGTTCGCATCTACATGTACGCACCCGCGCAACCCGCGCAGCCGACCGCCGCGCTGGCACCGATCGAGATCACGGCGACGGCGAGCCCGTCGTTCGCCTCGGCGCCGCTCGGCGAGCGCCGGCGGAGCATGCTGCACGTGCGCCGCGCGACGCTGAACGTGCTCGACGGCAGCCGCGTGAGCGTCGCCGGCTCGCTGAGCCCGGCGCTGGCAGATCGACTCGTGACGCTGCAGGCGATGGGCGCGCGCGGCTGGCACGGGGTCGCGCAGACGCGCACGGGCGCCGGCGGGCGCTTTCGCCTGCGCTACACGCCGCGCAGCACCGGCAGCGAGCGCGTGCGCGTCCGCTTCGCGGGCGACGCCGGCGACCTGCCGGCGCACCGCCGCCTGGGACGCCTGAACGTGTTCCGTGTCGCCGAGGCGTCGTGGTACGGCGGCGGCGGCTCGCTGGCGTGCGGCGGCGAGCTGACGAGCTCGACGCTCGGCGTCGCGAACAAGACGCTGCCGTGCGGCACGCTCGTGACGCTGCGCTACGGTGGGCGCTCGATCAGCGTGCCGGTCGTCGACCGCGGCCCGTATGTCGCGGGACGCGAATTCGACCTCACCGAAGCGACGAAGGATGCGCTCGGGTTCGGCGGGACGGGCGCGGTCTGGAGCACGCGCTGAGCTGCGTGCGTTTGGGCAGCTTCGTGCAGGGCTTTGGTTTCGCGCTGTCGGTTCGTTGAATTCGCGGGGAATGTCACCGCCGCTACGAACATCGCGAACGCAGGTCTGGCTCGACAGCCTCGGCGAATGGAGCTGGCCGGGGCGGGCGGCGGAAGCGGTCGAAGCGCTGCCGCTGCCGCCGGCGTGGGTGCCGGCGTTCCCGCCGGCGCTCGAGCCGGCCGGCGCCGGCGCGCCGGCGGCAGCGCTTCGGCGCTCGCCGCGCACGAACGCGCGGCTGGCGCTGATCACGGCGCTGCTGAGCGCGGTGCTCGTGCTCTCGGCGCTGCTCGCGCTGCGCGGGCCGCTGCGCCTGGAGCAGCTGCTCGGCGTGCGCTCGCCGGCGCCGGCGGCGACGCTCGAGATCTCGCAGGCGGTCGCGCCGGCGCCGCTGCCGACGCTGGTGGCCGGCGAAGCGGATGCGGTGGGCAGCTCGATCGACACGGCGAGCTACGCGTCGGCGGCGCTCGGCGCACAGGGCCTGTTCCACGTCTACATCCCGCCGGGCTTCGCGAGCACGACGCGCCGCTACCCGGTGATCTACCTCCTGCACGGCAACAGCCAGCCGGCGACGGCGTTCCTGCAGATCGGCCTGCAGGAACAGCTCGACCGGCTGATCGCCTCGCACCGGATCCCGCCGCTGATCGCGGTGATGATCCAGGGCGGCCCGGGCGCGAACAACTGGCGCGGGCGCTACGAGAGCTACGTGCTCGAAGTGCAGCAGCTCGTCGATCGGATGCTGCCGACGATCGCCTCGCGCGGCGCGCGCGCGATCGCGGGCGACTCGATGGGCGGCTACGGGTCGATGAACATCGCGCTCGGCAACCCGCGGCGCTTCTCGGTCGTCGAGAGCTGGCTCGGCTTCTTCAACGGCCTCGATGGCGAGCTGCGCGCGGCGACGCCGACGATCGCGCGCGAAGGGCTGCACGCGTTCGTCTACGGCGGCGCAGACGACGTGATCGCGAACCCGAACGAGGACGCGCCGTTCGCGGCGCGGCTGCGCGCGGCCGGCGCGAGCGCGCACAGCGCGGTCTACGAAGGCGCGCACTCGATGGAAACGCTCGAAGCGCACATCGAAGCGATGCTGCTGTACGCGGGCCGCGCGCTCGCGGCGAACATCGCGCCGAAGCCGGCGGCGACGCCGAGCGCGGCGCACACGCCGGCGAGTGCGCGTACGCTCGGAACCGTGCAATCGCCGACGAAGGTCGCGGGATGAGCCTGGGCCGCAGGCGCTGCGCGCGCTGCGGCAGGCGCGCGGGAGCGCGCTGTCGCCACTGCGGGCGCGCGAGCGCGCAGGGCGCGTCGGGCCTCGGCGCCGGCGCGATCGCCGCGGCGTCGGTCGGTGCGCTGGCGGCGGGTGCGCTGGCGGGCGGCGCGGTCGCGATCGGCGCGCTTGCGATCGGGCGCCTGGCGATCCGCCGCGGCGCGATCGGGTCGCTGAAGATCAAGGAGCTCGACGTCGGGCGCCTGACGGTCGGCGAGCTCGACGTGCAGTCGCGCCGCGACTAGATCGGCACGCGAGAGCCCGCCACGTAGACGTCGACGCCTGGCCGGCCGGCCAGTATGATCGCGAGAGCGATCCGCGAGCGAGGGGAGGTCCCGATGGCGACCACAGGCAGCGATCTCGAGCAGGCGCGCCTGGGTGAGCGCGAGCTGTGGGTCGACGGGCCGCCGCACGAGCTGTTCAAGGAGCTGCGCGCGAAGTGCCCGATGCACTGGACCGACGGCGTGACGGCGTACCCGCAGGAGCGCGGCTTCTGGTCGGTGACGACGCCGGAGGACATCCACGCGGTGAGCCGCGACTGGAAGACGTACTCCTCGGCGCACGGCGTGACGGCGGTCTCGGAAGTGTTCCCGGTCGAGCTCGTGCAGGCGATGTTCATCGGCATGGACCCGCCGAAGCACGACCGCCTGAAGGCGCTGTTCCAGGCGGGCTTCACGCCGAAGCGGATCGCGGCGCACGAGGCGGACATCAGGGCGATCGCGGTGAAGGTGCTCGACGGCCTCGTCGGGCGCGAGCGCTGCGACCTCGTGACCGATGTCGCGCAGCCGGTCGTCTCGCGCGTGATCGGCAGCTTCATGGGGATCCCGCAGGAGGACGACGCGATCTGGGCGCGGCTGATGAACTCGACGCTGTCGGGCGACGACAAGGACCTCGCGCCGGAGGGGATCGAGGGCGTGCTCGAGAAAGACATCCCGGAGATCTTCGAGCGCTGCGGGCGGATGATCGCCGAGCGCCGCGAGCACCCGACGGACGACCTGACGACGGTGCTCGTCAACGCCGAGATCGACGGCGAGACGCTCGAGGAACACGAGATCGTGATGGGCTTCTTCCTGCTCGTCGCGGCGGGCAACGACTCGACGAAGGCGACGTACACGAGCGGGATGCGCGCGCTGATCGAGAACCGGGAAGAGCTCGCGCTGCTGCTCGAGGACCCGTCGCTGATCCCGGGCGCGGTCGAGGAGTCGCTGCGGATGTTCCCGGCGTTCGCGCACTTCCGGCGCACGGCGACGTGCGACACAGAGCTGCACGGGCAGCAGATCAAGGAGGGCGAGAAGGTCGTGCTGTGGTACGTCTCGTCGAACCGCGACGAGCGCCTGTTCGCGGACGCCGACCGCTTCGACGTGCGTCGCGACGCCGAGCACCAGGCGTTCGGCGCGGGCGGGCGCCACTTCTGCCTCGGCACGGCGCTCGCACGCCTGGAGCTGCGGATCATGTTCGAGGAGACGCTCGCGCGCTTCCCGCAGATGCGCCTGGATGGCGACCCGACGTACGTCGAATCCGGTTTTTTGAATCAGATGAAGACTTGCCCCGTGCTGCTCGGCCCCCACTAGCGGCACGCAACGGTTCGCCGCGGCGCCTCGGCGGCGCTCACCAGCGCATCGCGTGCAGCCGCTCGCGCAGGAACGCGAGGGCGAGCTCGCGCTGGGCGGCGCCGGATCCCTCGCCGCCGGCGAGGCGTAGGAGCTCGTCGTAGGGCAGCTCGGCGCCGGCGAACGCGCTCGCGTTCCAGAGCCTGCCGGGGCGCACGGCGCTCGACGGCGTGACGTACAGATACGGCTCGGCGTGCCGCTCGTCGCCGGGCGAGGCGCCGTAGGCGGCACGCCGTCCTTCGAGCTCGAGCCCGAGCTCGACGGAGACGTCGAAGTGCTCGGGCCAGAGCTGCACGCGCGAGGGCTCCTGACCGTCGCGCACGTCGGCGCGCAGCTGCTCGAGCACGGAGGTGGCGAAGCCGAACCAGTCGCCGAGGAACGCGGCTGCGTCGGTGTCGATCGCGAGCGGGCGATCGTCGCTCGGGCCGCCGGGGAGCAGCTCCTCGCCGACGTGCACGGCGGCCTGCGCGAGCGAGGAGACGGCGGCGGCGCGCTCGCGCGCGCGTTCCTGGACGACGAGCTCGACGCCGCGCACGCGCAGTCTGCACGTCGTCGCCGAAGAACGGCGTGCCGAAACCGCCTCGCGTGTAGCGCAGGCCGATCTTCGTGGTGGCGCGCTCGCGCGCGGGGGAGATGACGTGCACGGCGAGCGCGTGCAGCGACTCGCGCGTCTGCACGAGCCGCGCGGGCACAGGGCCGAGCGCGCGGTAGGCGCCGAGCCAGCGCTCGGCGCACCACTCGGCGAGCGCGGCGTCGTGCTCGCAGAGGTCGCTCCAGAGCAGGTTGGCGCCGGGAACGGGCGAGACGCGCGAGACGCCGTCGGGCGGATCCTCGCGTCCGACGGGGTCGTCGGCGAACCACGGCGGCTCGGCGACGGCCGGCGGCGAGGGCTCGAGCACGCGCGCGTCGTAGGCGCCGCCGAGCCGCGCGACGGCCTCCTCACGCGCGTTCATCGTGATCGCCGGCCGTGCGAGCGCTTCACACGACGCTCCGACGGTTCGCGTGTACGCTCGCGTACGTGTCCGAGACGGGGAACGGGGTGCGGCTGCGCCAGGCCGTGATCGTCGCGGCCGAGCTCGAGCCGGTCGAGCGCGAGCTGCGCCGGGCGCTCGGGCTCGGCGAGCCCTACCGCGACCCGGGCGTCGGCGAGTTCGGCCTCGTCAACGCGGTGTTCGCGATCGGCGACTGCTTCCTCGAGGTGATCTCGCCCGACCGCGAGGGCACGGCCGCCGGACGCCACCTCGCGCGCCACGGTGGCGACGGCGGCTACATGGCGCTGTTCGATCTCGAGGACCTCGAGGGCGCGCGGGCGCGCGTCGCGCAGGAGGGGATCCGCGTCGTCTGGCGGATCGACCTGCCGGACATCTCGGGGACGCACCTGCATCCGGCCGACATGCGCGGCGCGATCGTCTCGCTCGACCGCTCCGACCCGTACGGCTCGTGGCGCTGGGGCGGCCCGGCGTGGACGGGGCACGCGGGCGAGCCGGGGCCGGGAGGCCTCGCGGGCGTGACGATCGCCGTCGACGAACCGGCAAGCGTCGCGGCGCGCTGGGCGCGCGTGCTCGGCGTCGCGATCGTCGGCGGCGAGCAGCCGGCGCTCGCGCTCGACGGCGGCGAGGTGCGCTTCGCGAGGGCGCGCGACGAGCGTTCGGAGGGGCTCGTCGAGATCACACTCGCCGACGTCCCCGGCCTCGGCGCCGACGGCGTCGAGATCGGCGGCGTGCGGTTGCGCGCGTCCGGCGCCGCGTAGCGAGCGCGCCACGCCGGAGCCGGACGGGGCGGGCGTGGGCACGCAAAGGCGGTACGTGCTGATCCGGTCGATCCATCTCACGGAACCCTTCTGTATATCCTGATTGTGTACTGACCGTCGTTTGCTCGCTCCGCGGGGGTGGCGCAGGCATGACGTCGCACCGGAAACGAGTTGGCCGTAGATCGCGTTCGTCGCCGAAGGGCGGCGAGGGCGCTTCGCGCGCGACGTCGCGCGAGCGCCTGTCGCAGTTGCTCTCGACGACGACGCGTCGCGTCCTCGCGCTGGCGGGCGCGGTCGGCGTGGTGACGGGCGCGGTCGCAGGCGTGCTCGCGCTGCTGCCGAAGCCGAAGCCGAAGCCCGACGTGCACGTCGCGAGCTTCGCCGGCGTGATGGCGACGCCCGAAGTGAGCCTCGAACAGTACGACGTGCGCGCGTCCTCGACGGTCGTCGGCGGCACGCGCACGGCGAGCGTCGGACACACGCTGCAGATCGGCGGTGTCTCCTACCGCCTCGCCGCCGACACGACGACGCCCGCGACCGGCCCGGAAGGCGAAGCCGGAAACACGGGGACGACGGGCACGACGCCGGCCGCGACGACGAACACGGGCGAAGAACCGGCCGTCGAACCGACGGTGACGCATACGACGACGACTCCGGCGACGACTCCGGCGAAGAGCACACCGGCGACGCAGCCGACGCCGCCGCCGCGCGCCCCGGGCGGTCGCGTGCCCGGGCACCGCCCGACGCCGCGCAGGGTCGTCAAACGACGGGGCGCGAGGATCACGCAGAGCTCGCCGGCGGTCCCGTACCCGCAGGAACAGAGCGAGCAGGCGCAGCAGGCCGTCACGACGCCGCCGGCGCAGCCGCTGCACCCGGTCGCGGGCGCGCTCGTCAGCGAGGGAGCCGGCGTGTCGCACGAAAGCGTCGCGACCGTCGCTTCGCTGCTCTCGGCGAAAGGCGCCGAAGCGCCCGAGCCGGTCGCCGGGACGAGCCCGGGCGGCGAAGCGGCGACGAGCACGCCGACGACGCCGACGACGGGCGCAGAGCCGAGCGCGTCGGAGCCGGCGCGCCACGTCGTCCTGCCCGGTCGCTGCGGCGCCGGCACGTGCGGCGCGACGCAGGAGATCGAAAAGGCGCTGACGTACGACCCGAACCCGGTCAAGGCCGCGCAGGCGGTCTCGGCGATCTTCAACGACTCGCGCGCCGAAGTCGTCGGTCGCAACCTGTACCCGCTCGGCGCCGAAGTCAGCTTCAACGTCAGCCTGAAGGGATACGCCGGCGAGGACCTGACGGTCGCGTGGACGCTCGTCGGGCGCGCCGACAAGCGCGCGCTCGCGCGGCCGTGGTGGCGCGACATCGTCGTCGCGCACGTCAAGTCGACGGTCGACGAAGAGTCGCTGCCGGGCAGCTTCTGGGTGCCGATGCCGCCCGAACGCGGCGACTACCTCGTGAAGGTCGTGCTGCTCGACCCTGGCGGCAACGCGCTCGCGGTCGCCTATTCGGCGCCGGCGTTCCACTGAGTTCGACGCGCTGGTCCGCTAGCGGCGCCGGCTCGCTGGTGGCGCTAGCGGACCAGCGGTGCGAAGTCCGGCTCGCGGCGCTCGAGGAAGCTCTGCACGCCCTCGACGAAGTCGGGTTCGCCGAACGACGCGAGCATCAGCCGGTCGGCGTCCGACAGCGCGTCGTCGAGCGGCTGCGCGAGCGCGGCGTAGACCTGGCGCTTCATGCTCGCCATGCTCGCCGGCGAGCACTGCGTCGCGAGCTCGTGCGCGTAGGCGAGCGCCTGCTCGAGCACGTCCTCGCGCGGCAGTGCGCGGTTGGCGACGCCGAGCTCGGCGGCCTCGCGGCCGAGGAAGACGCGCCCGGAGAGCAGCAGGTCGAGCGCGCGCGCCGGCCCGACCAGGCGCGGCAGGATCCAGGCGATGCCGTGCTCGGCGACGAGCCCGCGGCGCGCGAACGCGGTCGTCAGCTTCGCGTCCTCGGCGACGAGGCGCACGTCGCACATCAGCGCCTGCACGAGCCCGATGCCTGCGCACGCGCCGTTGATCGCGGCGACGATCGGCTTCGGCACCGAGAGCGGGTAGCTCTGCGGCGTGCGCTCGCGCTCGGCCTCGGCGGCGTCGACGCCGTTCGCGCCGAGCCCCTGCAGCTCCTGCATGTCGGCGCCGGCGCAGAACCCGCGCCCGGCGCCGGTCACGACGATCGCGCGCACGCGCTCGTCGGCGGCGCACTCGGCGAGCAGCGCGAAGTAGCGCTGCTCGAGCTCCCGCGTCCACGCGTTCAGCCGCTCGGGGCGGTTGAGCGTCAGCACCGCGACTCCGTCCTGCATGTCGACCAGCACGACCTCGCTCACGACCGCCTCCTCTCGCCGGGTGCGCCGAGCCTACCGCGCCGGCGCCGGCGCGTCTAAGCCTGCTTGGCGCGACGTGCGGCGAGCGCCGCGCGGGAGATCGTCAGCGGGTGGTTGAGCAGCAGCGTCAGGCGCCCCGCGAGCGAGCTCGGGTCGCGCGCGAGGCCGAGCTGGCGCAGGATCGTCGCCTGGTCGAAGTACACGCGCTCGTTGACGAGGCGGTCGCCGTCGAACACGAACAGCGCCGTCATCCGGCAGCGGAACGAGCGGCCGGTCGGCGGCAGCGCGCGCAGCGGGCCGAGGTGCGTGCCGAGCAGGTCGAACTCGACGACGACGGCGTCGTCGGCATGATGCAGGTGCACGATCTCGTTGCGCTGGTCGGGGAACGCCGCGCGGCTCTCGGCGTAGTAGCCGCGCACCTCCGCCTCGCCGTCGTAGACCTCGCCGGTCGCGATCAGCTCGTAGCGCGGGTGCTCGAACGTGTCGATCGTCGTGTCGAAGTCGTGCACGTTCTCCGAGGCCATGTGCTCGCGCACGATCGCCTCGCGGCGCTCGCGAAGCTCAGGCGGCGGCGGAGGCACTGACCTTGTCGGCCAGGATCGATGCGAGCCGCGCGCGGTGGCGCCCGGCGCCGCCGAGCAGCGCCGCGTCGAGCTGCGCGCGCTTGAACAGCCAGTGGACGTCGGCCTCCCAGGTGAAGCCGATCCCGCCGTGCATCTGGATCGCGGCCGCCGTCACCTCGCGGCCGGCTTCGGACGCCGCGGCCTTCGCCATCGCCGCGGCCTCGGCGAGCGCGTCGGGGTCGGCGTCGGCCGTCCACGCGGCGAACGCCGCCGTCGAGCGTGCCTTCTCGGTGTCGAGCAGCATCTGCGCGCAGCGGTGCGAGACGGCCTGGTAGGAGCCGACCGGGACGCCGAACTGCTTGCGGTCCTTGACGTACTCGACGGTCATCGACAGCGCGCGGTCGCAGACGCCGACGAGCTCGGAGCTGACCGAGATCAGCGCGCGTCCGAGGCCGGCGCAGCCGTCGGGCAGCGCGCCGTCGGCGCCGTTGGCGGTGACGCTCGCGGCCGAGCGTGTCGGGTCGATCGCCTCGATCGGGCGTACCTCGACGTCCTCGGCGGCGAGCGCGTGCGCGCTGCCGTCGGCTTCGACGAGCACGACCACCTGCGCCTCCGGCGCGCCGATCACGAGGTCCGCGACGCCGTCGACCGCCGCGCCGAGCGCGCCGACCGTCTCGCCCGAGGCGAGGCCCGGCAGCCAGCGCTCGCGCTGCTCGCGCGAGCCGCCGTGCTCGATCACGGCCGCCGCCATCGCGCTAGGCAGGAACGGGACAGGCGCGAGCGAGCGGCCGAGCTCCTCGCAGAGGATCGACAGCTCGATCTGGCCGAGTCCCTGGCCGCCGAACTCCTCGGCGACCGCGATCCCCGGCCAGCCGAGCTCCGAGAGCTCGCTCCACAGCGCCGAGTCGGTCGTGCGGATCTCGGCGTGCTCGCGCACGCGCGCCGGCGTCGCGCGCCCGGCGAGCACGTCGCGCGCGGTGCGCTGGATCTCGCGCTGGTCGTCGGTGAAGCCGAAGTCCATGCCGCTACGCAGTCCTTCCGGCGGAGCCCCGGCAGGGGCGAAGCGATTCAAGACGAAGGAGCGTCATGCTGCGACCTTCAACCGTGGCAAGCCGAGCACGCGCTCGGCGACGATGTTCTTGAGGACCTCCGTCGTGCCGCCCTCGATCGTGTTGCCGCGCGCGCGCAGCAGCTCGTAGCTCCAGCTCTCGCCGACCGTCAGCGCGTCGGCGCCGATCACGTCGACCGCGAGCTGCGTCAGCTTCTGGTTCGTTTCCGACCACAGCCACTTGACGAGCGAGCCCTCCGGGCCCGGCTGGCCGTAGCGCTCGACGTCGGTCAACCCCTTCCACGCGAGCAGCCGGATCGACTCGCAGCGCACGTGCAGCTCGGCGAGCGCGTCGGCGTACAGCGGGTCCTCGAGCAGGCCGCGCTCGGCCGCGGCCGCGAGCACGTCGTCGAGCAGCTGGCGCAGGCGGATCTGCAGCGCGAAGCCGAGGCCCGCGCGCTCGTTCATCAGCGTCGTCAGCGCGACCTTCCAGCCGTTGCCGACGCCGCCGACGACGTTCGCGTCGGGGATCCGCGCCTCCTCGATGAACAGCTCGTTGAACTCCGCCTCGCCCGTGATCTGGCGCAGCGGGCGCACCTGCACGGCGTCCTGCTCCATGTCCATCAGGAAGTACGTAAGGCCCTTGTGCTTCGCCGCCTCGCCGTCGGTGCGCGCGACGAGCATGCACCACTTCGAGTACTGCGCGCCGCTCGTCCAGACCTTCTGGCCGGTCACGACCCACTCCTCGCCGTCCTTGACCGCCTTCGTCTTCAGCGACGCGAGGTCCGAGCCGGCGTCGGGCTCGGAGAAGCCCTGGCACCAGATCTCCTCGGCCGACAGGATCGGGGACAGGTAGCGCTCCTTCTGCTCGTCCGTGCCCCAGACCATCAGCGTCGGGCCGCCGAGCAGCAGGCCGAGCACGTTCGCCGGCAGCGGCACGCGTGCGCGCCCGAGCTCTTCGAAGTAGATCGCCGACTCCGTCAGCGACGCGCCGCGACCGCCGTACTCGGTCGGCCACGCCGGCGCCGCCCAGCCCGCGTCGTACAGCCGCCGCTGCCATTCGCGCCGCCACGCGTACTGCGCGTCTTCGTCCTCGCCCGTCGGCGCCGCGCCCGGCTTGTTCGCCGAGAGCCACTCGCGCAGCTCGTCGCGGAACGCCGTCTCCTGCTCGCTGAACGTCAGATCCATGCTTCGCCTAAGGCTATACGACGCAGGCTTGACAGTGACACTCGGCAGTGTTTGTCGCATCCGTGGCACGTTCGTCGTCTCCGGCGCCGGGTTCGTCGCGGCCAGCTCGGCGCTCGCGTAGATTGCCTGCATGCGCTCACGCATCGCCGCCGCGCTCGTCCTCCTCGTCGGCGGCGCCTCGTGCCTTGCGCTCGCCCTCGGGCCTGCCGTCAGCTACGCGCGCTCCCGTCACGCGCACCCGCGCTGCGCGCCGAGCCGCTCCGAAACGCTCGTGCGTCACGGCTCGTCGGTTCTCTTCGCGCAGGAAACCGAACCCGGCGGCGGCGAGTACGTCTCGGGGCAGACGGTGTTCGGCTGCCTGCGCGTCGCGCAGCGCCCGGTGCGCGTCGTCGCGTTCCCCGAAGGCGTCGTGCTCGGAGCGATCCGCGCGAGCTTCGACGGCCACTACGCCGCGCTCTACCTCAGCTCGGCAGAACAGGCGTGCGGCAAGTACGACCCCGGCCCGCAGTGCGAAACGTCGCTGCTCGAGAGCGTCGACCTGCTGACCGGGCACAGGCGCGTCAACGTGCCGGGCGCCGGCGAACGAGGATCGGGGACGCCGGCCGCGCTCGTCGTCACCGTCAAAGGCTCGATCGCGTGGGTCTCGCAGCCGGCCACCGAAGCGCCGGCGCCGCTGCTCGCCCGCGACTCGACCGGAACGCGGACGCTCGATCCCGGCCCGATCGAAGCCGGCTCGCTGACCGTCGCCGGCTCCGTCGTCCGCTGGCGCGACGCCGGCGTCGCGCACTCGGCGACGCTCGGCTGAGCCGCATCGGCGCCGCCGGGCGCCGAGCTACGTTTGGGTGCGTATGCCTGCGCCCGCTGCGAAGCCGTGCATCGCACACCTCGACGCCGACGCGTTCTACGTCTCGATCGAGCTCACGCGCCGGCCCGAGCTGCGCGGCAAGCCGGTCGTCGTCGCCGGCAGCGGCCCGCGCGCAGTCGTCACGACGGCGAGCTACGAGGCGCGCAGGTACGGCGTCGGCTCGGCGATGCCGGCGGCGCGCGCGCGGCGGCAGTGCCCCGACGCGATCTTCCTGGCGCCCGACTTCCCGACCTACCGCGCCGTCTCGAAGACCGTCATGGATCTCGTCCGCGCGCACGTCGAGCGCGTCGAGGTCGTCGGGCTCGACGAGGCGTACCTCGACCTCGCCGGCCTGCACTCGCCGAACGCCGCGATGCGCCGTCTCGTCGCGCAGATCAAGCGCGAGACGCAGGCTGACGTGCTCGGTCGGCATCGGCCCGAACAAGCTCGTCGCGAAGGTCGCCTCCGACGCCGAGAAGCCGGCCGGCTTCGTCGTGCTCAGCCGCGAGCAGGCGTGCGCGCGCTTCGCCGGCTCGCCGCCGGGGCTGATCCCCGGGATCGGGCCGAAGACCGTCGCGCGCCTCGACGCGCTTGGCCTGCGCACGCTCGGCGCGCTCGCCGCCGCGCCCGAGCAGACGCTCGTCGAGCGCTTCGGGCCGAACCACGGGCGCGACCTGCAGCGCCGCGCGCGCTTCGAGCACGACGGCGTCGTCGGCGCCGAGCGCAAGGTCGTCTCGGAGTCGCGCGAGCGCACCTACGACTACGACGTCAGCGACTTCGACAAGCTCGTCGAGTCGCTCGCGGCGATGACGCGCTCGCTCTGCGACAGCCTCGCGCGCAACTCGCGCAGCGGGCGCACGATCGGCATCAAGGTGCGCCTCGACGACTGGACGACCGTCACACGCGCGCGCTCGATCGCCGCGCCGAGGAACGACTACGAGACGGTCTTCGCCGTCGCCCTGCAGCTGCTGCGCGAGTACGCGCCGCCGCGCCCCGTGCGCCTGCTCGGCGTGCGCGTCGCCGGGCTCACGCACGGCGCGCGCGAGGACGCGCCGGCCGCCGATCGTCCGGCCGCCCGGTCCGACGCCGGGCAGATGGCGCTGCCGGTCTAGGGATAGGATCAAGAGATGACATTGATCGACGCCGGCGGGGTCCAGCTGGACTGCGAACGCAGCGGCAACGCGAGCGGCCCGCCGCTGCTGCTGATCATGGGCATGAGCGGCACGACACTTCACTGGGGCGAGCCGTTCCTCGAGCTGCTGCGGCGCGATTTCGACGTGATCGCCTACGACCACCGCGGCGTCGGCGCGAGCAGCCGCCTCGACGGCCACGTCACGATCGGCCAGATGGCCGACGACGCCGCCGCGCTGCTCGGCGCGCTCGAGCTCGACTCGGCGCACGTCCTCGGCATCTCGATGGGCGGCATGATCGCCCAGGAGCTCGCGCTCGCGCACCCCGAGCTGATCCGGACGCTGACGCTCGGCTGCACCTACTGCGGCGGACCCGGCAGCGCGCTCGCGCCGGAGGACGTCATCCGCGAGCTCGGCGCCGCGATGATGTCCGGCGACCGCGAGCAGGCGCTGCGCGTCGGCTTCGAGGTCAACGTCTCCGCGGCGATGGCCGCCGACGACGAGGCCTACGCGCGCTTCCTCGAGATCGGCAACCGCCGCGCCGTCGCCGTGCCGGTCGTGATGGAGCAGCTGCAGGCGTGCGCCGCGCACGACACGCACGCGCGCCTGCCCGAGCTCGCGTCGCTGCCGACGCTCGTCATCCACGGCACCGACGACCGCATGCTGCCCGTCGAGAACGGCCGCCTGATCGCCTCGCTGATCCCCGGCTCGCGCCTGGAGATCTTCGACGGCGTCGGCCACCTGTTCTTCTGGGAGCGCCCCGAGCGGTCGGCCGAGCTCGTGCGCGAACATGCCGCAGTCCCCGCCTGACGTCACGGCCACGAGCGCCTTCACGGTCGACTCGCGCGGCGTCGCGCTGAGCGGCGAGCGCGCGGGGGAGGGGACGTCGATCGTGCTGCTGCACGGGCTGACCGCGACGCGCCGCTACGTCGTCATGGGCTCGCGCGCGCTCGAGCGCTCCGGCCATCTCGTCGTCGCCTACGACGCGCGCGGCCACGGCCGCTCGACGCCCGCGCCCGAGCGCTCTGAATATGGCTGTGAGCTGCTCGCCGAGGACCTCGCCGCGGTGCTCGATCGGCTCGAGCTGCCGCGCGTCGTGCTCGCCGGCGCGTCGATGGGCGCGCACACGGCCGTGCGCTTCGCGCTCGCGCATCCCGAGCGCGTCGCCGGGCTCGTGCTGATCACGCCCGGCGTCGATCCGCTGCGCCCGCACGACGCCGGCGAGCTCGAGCACTGGGATGCGCTCGCGCGCGGGCTGCGCGAGGGCGGCGTCGAGGGCTTCGTCGCCGCGTACGACTTCGACGCGGTCCCGGAGAAGTGGCGGACGACCGTCGAACGCGTCGTGCGCCAGCGGCTCGCCGCGCACGAGCACCCGCTCGCGCTCGCCGACGCGCTCGAAGCGACGCCGCGCTCGGCGCCGTTCGAGAGCCATGACGATCTCGCCGCGATCGTCGCGCCGACGGTCGTCGTCGGCAGCCGTGACGAGGCCGATCCCGGCCATCCGCTCGCCGTCGCCGAACGCTACGCGCAGGCGATCGCCGGCGCGCGGTTGCTCGTCGAGGAGCCCGGCGCCTCGCCGATCGCCTGGCAGGGCGGGCAGCTCTCGCGCGTGATCGCCGAGCTCGCCGAGCGCGCGCACGTGGAGGCGCGATAGCGTCAAGCGAGCGCCTGCTCGCCCGGCTCGCCGCTCGCGACCTCCGCGCCGCGCAGCAGCGCCGCGTAGCGCCCGCCGAGCTCGACGAGCTCCTCGTGCGTGCCGCGCTCGACGATCCGTCCGTCGTCGAGCACGAGGATCTGGTCGGCGTCGCGGATCGTCGACAGGCGGTGCGCGATCGCGATCGTCGTCCGCCCACGCGAGAGCTCGTCGAGCGCGTGCTGCACCGCACGCTCGGTCTCCGTGTCGAGCGCCGACGTCGCCTCGTCGAGGATCAGTACCGGCGGGTTGCGCAGCACCGTGCGCGCGATCGCGATCCGCTGCTTCTCGCCGCCCGAGAAGCGGTAGCCGCGCTCGCCGACAGGCGTGTCGTAGCCCTCCGGCAGCGAGGAGATCAGCTCGTGGATCTGCGCCGCACGCGCCGCGTCTTCGATCTGCTCGTCGCTCGCGTCCGGGCACGCGAAGCGCAGGTTCTCGCGGATCGACGCGTGGAACAGGTACGTGTCCTGCGAGACGAGCCCGACCGTCGCCGCGAGCGAGGCGAACGTGACGTCGCGGATGTCCACGCCGTCGATGCTGACGAGGCCACGCTGCGGCTCGTACAGGCGCGCGACGAGGTACGCGAGCGTCGTCTTGCCCGAGCCCGTCTCGCCGACGAGTGCCGTGCGCGTGCCCGCCGGGATCTCCGCGTCGATCTCGCGCAGCGTCCACGGCGCCTCCGGCGCGTAGCGGAACCAGACGTCGCCCAGGCGCACGTCTCCGCGCACGTCGTGCAAAGTCAGCGCGTCCTCGCGCTCGACGATGTCGACCGGCAGGTCGAGGTACTCGAAGATCCGCCCGAACAGCGCCAGCGACGTCTGCACTTCGAGGCCGACGCCGAGCAGCGACTGCATCGGGAACAAGAGGCGCGTCTGCAGCGTCGTGAACGCAACGACCGTGCCGATCGAGATCGCGTTGTCGCCGTGCGCGATCGCGAAGCCCGCGATCCAGTAGATCAGCGCCGGCATGATCGCGAAGCTCATCTGGATCGTCGCCATCCGCCAGCGCCCGGCCATCCGCGCGCGCACCTCGAGGTCCGCCAGCTCGCTCGACTCGCCCGTGAAGCGGTCGACGAGCTCGTGCGAGCGCCCCATCGTCTTGCCGAGCAGGATCCCCGAGACCGACAGCGACTCCTCGACGAGCGTCGACATGTCCGCGAGGCGCCCCTGGCGCACCGACTGGATCCGCCGGCGCTCGTTGCCGACACGCCGCGTCAGCCAGACGAAGAACGGCAACAGCGCCAGCGAGAACAGCGCGAGCAGCCAGCTCAGCGCGAACATCGCCGCGACCGTCGCGATCACCGTCGTCACCGTCGAGACCGTCGACGTCGCCGTGCTCGTCACGACGTCGTCGATCCCGCCGATGTCGTACGCGATCCGCGACTGCACCTCGCCCGTGCGCGTGCGCGTGAAGAACGCCAGCGACATCCGCTGCAGATGCCTGTACACCGCCGCGCGCAGGTCGTGCATCACGCGCTGGCCGACCTGGTTCGAGATCAGCGTCTGCACGACGCCGAGCACGCCGCCGAACACCGCGACCGCGACCATCCCGCCGACGAGCAGAGACAGCAGCCCGACGTTGCGGTGCGGCAGCGCGTTGTCGATCACGCCGCGCAGCAGGAACGGCGTGACGACGTTCGACAGCGACGTCAGCACGATCAGCGCCAGTAGGAAGCTCAGGCGGCGCCTGTACGGTTTGAACAGGCGTCCGATCCGCCGCAGCGAGACCGGCGTCGCCGGGATGTCCTCGGGCCGCAGCTCCTTGCGCGAGGAGTGGCGCCCCTCGCCCGCGCGGCCCGGCGAGAAGGGCTGTGCGCTCACGTGATGACTGTAGCCTTGCCGTCGTGAGCACGTACGAGGCAGCGACGTGAGCGCCGGCATCCGCGCGATCGCCAGCGGTGTCCCGCTCTCACCCGAGGAGCTGCGCGTGCTCGGCTGCCTGCTCGAAAAGCAGCGCACGACGCCCGAGCAGTACCCGCTGTCGCTCAACTCGCTGCGACTCGCCTGCAACCAGTCGACGAACCGCGATCCGGTCGTCGACTACGACGAGGCGACGATCCGCGACGCGCTGCATCGGCTCGAGCGGCGACGGCTCGTGCGCTTCGCGAGCGGCAGCCGCGCGGCGAAGTACCGGCATCTGCTCGAAGAAGTGCTGCCGCTCGAGGAGGGCGAGCGGGCGATCCTGACCGTCTTGCTGCTGCGCGGTGCGCAGACGCCGGGCGAGCTCAAGCAGCGCGCCGAGCGGATGCACGCGTTCGCCGATCTCGCCGGCGTCAACGAGGCGCTCGAGCAGCTGATCGAGCGCGAGCTCGTCAGGCGACTGGAGCGGCGGCCGGGGCAGAAGGAGGAGCGCTACACGCAGCTGCTCGGCGAGGACAATGGGGAGGACGCCGCGAGCGCGGCACGCGCGCCGATCAGCGCACGCGTTGGGCCGGCGCCGGCGCCCGCGGCCGTCGCGACGCCTGCGGTAAGGGTCGGCGACGCTGAGCTCGCGCTTGGATCGCCACTTGCCGAGCTCACCGAGTTGCGCGAGCGCGTCGAGCGACTCGAGCGTGAGGTCGCCGCGCTGCGCGGGGCGAGCGCCGCGCCCGGCGATGGCGCCGCCGACGGCGAGAACCGCCCCGCGATGCGCCATCCTTCAGAGGGCGCCGACGACGCGCCGAGCACCGATGACGCATACAGCCTTGATCCTCGCCGCTAGCTCCGACACCGCGACCGGCGTCGGCATCCCGCTCGCGCTCGCCGCCGGGTTCGTCTCGTTCCTGTCGCCGTGCGTGCTGCCGCTCGTGCCCGGCTACCTCTCGACGGTGATCGGCGTCACGCCGAACGACCTCAAGGCCGGCGTCGGCGCGCGGCGCGTGCTCGTCCCGAGCCTGCTCTTCATCGCGAGCTTCTCGCTGATCTTCATCCTGCTCGGCCTCTCGGCGACGGTCATCGGCTCGTCGCTCAACGAACACAAAGTGCTGCTCGAGCGGGTCGGCGGCGTCGTCATCATCCTGCTCGGCCTCGTCTTCCTCGCGAGCCCGTTCGTGCGCGTGCTCAACTTCCAGTGGCACTCCGAGTCGCTGATGCGCTTCGCCGGCCGCGGCGGACCGCTCGTCGCCGGCGCCGCGTTCGCGATCGCGTGGACGCCGTGCACGAGCATCACGCTGGGCGCGATCCTCACGCAGGCCGCGATCTCGAGCTCGGCCGCGCACGGCGCGCTGCTGCTCGCGTTCTACTCGGCCGGCCTCGCGATCCCGTTCCTGCTGATCGCGCTCGCGTTCGAGCGGATGACCGATGCGCTCGGGGTCGTCAAGCGGCACTTCCCGGTGATCATTGGGATCGGCGGGGCTGTGATGATCGTGCTTGGGCTGCTGATCGTCACAGGGGAGTTCACGGTGCTCAACGCGCAGGCCAATACCTGGTTGCAGGGGACGGGGCTCGACGTTTCGGGCGTCTGACGGTCGCGCTCGTGCGGCGTGAGGATGACTGTGTTCATGTGATACTGTGTTCCACGGTGCCTAACGTCACGGTCACAGTCCCCGCAGACGTCTACCGCGCAGCTCGCATCCGCGCCGCCGAACGCGGCGAGTCGGTCAGCAGTCTCGTGGCCGACTATCTGCGCTCGCTCTCGCAAGGCGACGCCGAGTTCTCCCGCCTCGAGGCCCAGCAGCGCTCCGTGCGCGAGGAAATCGGTCGCTTCAGCGCCGGCGACCGCCTGTCACGCGACGAGCCTGCACTCACGTGCGGTTCGCTGACACGAACGTCCTGCTCTACGCGATCTCGCGCGACCCGGCGGAGAGGGCGAAGTCGGCGCGCGCCGACGAGCTGCTCTCGCAGCGCGACCTCGGGCTGTCCGTGCAGGTGCTGCAGGAGTTCTACGTTCAGGCGACGCGCGAGAGCCGCGTAGATCGGCTGACGGACGAGCAGGCTGGCGCGCTCGTCGAGTCGTTCAGCCGCTTCGCGGTCCAGGAGACGACGCTCGCGCTGACGCTCGCCGCGATGTCGACGAAGCGCCGCTTTCGAATCTCCTACTGGGATGCCGCGATCATCGAGGCGGCGCGGTCGCTCGGCTGCGAGGTCGTCCTCTCGGAGGACATGAGCGACGGGCAGGACTATGCCGGCGTGCGCGTCGAGAACCCGTTCAACTGACGTAGCTAGATGTAGAACCTGAGGACGTTGTTCATCCGGGCCTCCTTGGAGGCTGGTTGGTGTCTAAGCCACCAGTCCCAAGGAGGACACCGGATGAAGTTGCACGCTAACGCTCGTCTCAGCGTCGAAGGGCCGCGAGTTGTTGGTTGATCGTGTGGAGACTGCGGGGTGGTCGCTGATGGAGGCCGCCGAGGCGGCCGGAATCAGCGATCGCACCGCGCTGCAAGTGGCTTGGCCGCTACCGTGCTGAGGGCGACATTCGGCCTGTTGGATCGCTCGTCAGCGCCGCGACTGGTCGCCAATCGCACCGATGAGCGGCGCGTCGAGGCGATCGCGGCGTTGCGGCGTGTGCGGTTGACTGGCGCGGAGATCGCCGAGGTGCTCGAGATGGCGCTCTCGACGGTCTCGGGGATCCTCACGCGGATCGGGATGGGCAAGCTCGGCCGTCTGGGCTGGAGCCTGCGCAGCGCTACGAGCGCCAGCGGCCCGGCGAGCTGATCCACATCGACGTCAAGAAGCTCGGGCGCATCCAGGACGGCGCGGGGCACCGCATCGCTGGCGACCACGCCGCTACACCGCTCGCGACTGATGCTGAGGGCAAACGTCGGCAGCTCGGTCGGCTGGGAGTTCGTGCACATCGCGATCGACGACGCCACTCGCCTGGCCTACGTCGAGGTGCTCGACGACGAGAAAGCCACCACCGCGATCGGCTTCCTGCGCCGAGCGATCGCGCACTACGACAGCTACGGGATCACCGTTCAGCAACTGATCACCGACAATGGATCCGCCTACCGCTCAACAATCCACGCGATCGCCTGCCGCGCGCTGGGCATCCGCCACCTACGCACGCGCCCCTACCGCCCCCAGACCAACGGCAAGGCAGAACGCTTCATCCGCACCCTGCTCGGCGGCTGGGCCTACGGCGCGATCTACCGCGACAGCAACGAACGCACCGCCGCACTCGCCGGCTGGATCGACTTCTACAATCACCGAAGACCCCACGGCGCCATCAGCCACAAGCCGCCCATCGCTCGCCTCAACGAGCTGAACAACCTCCTCGGGTCTTACAGCTAGACCCCGACGCTCGCGCGCAGATGCGCGAGCACCGTCTCGCGCTGGCGCAGCCCGCGACCGCCTTCGACGAGCAGCCACGCGCCGGCGATCCGCCGTGCGAGGATCTCGCCGGCGAAACCCGGAGCGCTGTACAGGCCGTGCTGACCGTGGACGGCGTTTGCGTTCGGAAGCGGCGGCGGCGTCGCGCCGGGCGCGGCCGCGTCGAGCAGGACTGCGGCGTCGAGCGAGGAGTGGCCGTAGGAGAGCTCGGTGTCGACGCACGACGCGAAGCCACCGGCGGCGATGCCCGGCGTCGCGGTCACGCTCGTCGCGACGTGGCCCCACCGCACCTTGGCGCCAGCGAGCTTGACGACGACGATCTGGCATGCGCCCGGCGGCGGCGCCTGCGGCGCGACCCAGTACGTCGCCGGCAACGACGCCGTCGGCGTGAACGCCGGCGCGGAGAAGCCGCGCTCACCGCTGTTTCGCAAGCCGTGCGAGACGGCCTCGAATTCGTCGGACCAGATCCACGGGAACGGGTCGGAGATCTCGACGACCGCCGCTCCGAGCACGCCGGCGAAGCCCGGCACGGGGACGAGCGGCGCGACGCCTTCTTCGTCGACGGCGACCGCTTCGGCGACTCCCGACGCCAGCGCAAGGCCCTGGGTTCCACCCGGCGCCGCTTCCCACTGTTCATAGGCGATCCCGTTCGACTTCGGCGCGATCGGGCAGCGCGTGCCGTCGTGCGCACTGCCGCGGATCTTCACGCACCAGCCGACCCAGCCGCCCTCGGTCGGCGGAAGTAGCGTCACTTCGGCGGAGCTCTGCGTCGCCGCCTTGCCGCGCGCCCGGCGTTCGTTGATGTGCGCCCAGAATTCTTCCTCGAGCGCGAGGTTGACCGGCGGCGGTTCGATCGCGCCCGGCTCCACGTAGTGTTCGGTCAGCGACGCCGGCGCTTCTCCCGACCGTGCGTTGCCCGGACAAAGGGTCACGGAGCTCGTGGCCGTCGTGGTCGTCGTGCATTCGGACGGCGGCATCGTGCCGGTTTCGGCGGCAGCCGCGCTCAGGCCCGGCGCGGAAAGCAGCAGGCCGACCGCCGCTGTCGCGATGACGCACCCCCGGAGCATCGTCGGAAGGCTACTCGACGCTGTCCAGTTCGATGATCGGAACTACGTTGCCGGTTGCTCGACCGTCGAACGAGCGGCGCGCCGCTCGCGATACCGCCCTTCCCAAGCCTCCTGGTTCCGTTTCGCATCGAGCACGAACGGCGAGAACCCGATCGCCTTGACGATCAGCCGGTTGATCGTCGCGTACGGCTCGGGAAGCGGGCGCAGCACGTCGACGAAGAGCACGATGCGCGTCTCGTCGGTGTCGTTCCAGACCTCGTGGTTGAACGTGTCGTCGAAGACCATGCTCTTGCCTTCTTCCCAGTGGCGGAAGTCCTCGCCGACGCGGATGCGGCAGGACTCGGCGTCGGCCGGCACGATCAGGCCGAGGTGGTAGCGCAGGACGCCCTTGTACGGGCCGCGGTGGTCGAGGATGTGCTTGCGCGGCGAGAGGATCGAGAACATCGCGGTCGTCATGCCCGGGATCTCGCGCATCAGCGCCGCCGTCTTCGGGCACATCTCGACGCCGAGCTTCGCTTCGAAGCCGTAGCCGTAGAGGAAGAACGTCTTCCAGCGGTCGTCGTCGGTGATCTCGATCTGGTCCTTCGAGATGTCCTGGAAGTTCGCGAGCTCCTCGCGCTGCTCGAGCAGCCGCTCGGCCTCCGCGCGGATGACGTGCCAGTTCTGCTCGACGTGCTCGATCCACGGAAAGCGCTCGTTCGGGAAGAACGTCGCGTCGCCGACGAGCGAGCGCCGGCCGATGAAGCGCTCGATCGGCGCGAGGATCCGTTCGCCGAGCGAGATCGTCAGCTCGACGGTCCGCTCCCAGGCTGACTTCTGCTGCGCTGTCGCCATCGGCACCTCCAGTCGGTCGGCGCCCACACTAGCGAAGCGACCAGCCGTCCCAGGGCCGTGCAAGCGTCGATCAAAAGAAAAGGACCCCGCACATGCGGGGCCCTTTCCAGCTCATGACTTGTGGGGCGGGGCTCGACGCTCTACGCCGCCTCGCGCAGCGCCGCGAGCTCGGGCGACTCGGCGAGCTTCTTCAGCGCTCGCTGCTCGAGCTGCGAGGCGCGCTCGGCCGAGAAGCCGAGCCTTTTGCCGATCGCCGTCAGCGTCTGCGGCTCCTCGCGCCCGGTGCCGAAGCGCAGCGTCAGCACCTTGCGCTCGGTTTCGGGCAGCTGCGAGATCGCGCGGTGCACGATCCGCTCGCGCTCGTTGTCCCAGGCGGTCTCCTCGGGCGCCTCTGCGTCGGAGGGGAGCAGGTCGCCGAGCGCCGTGTCGCCGTCTTCGCCGATCTGCTGGTCGAGGCTGACGAGCGCGGCACGCTGGTGGCGCACCTCCTCGACCTGCTCGATCGGCAGCCCGGTCTCCTGCGCCAGCTCGTCGAGCGTCGGCTCGCGGCCGAGCCGACCGACAGCTCGCGCTCGACGCGTCCGACCTTGCGCGAGCGCTGCGCGACGTGGACGGGCAGGCGAATCGTGCGGCCGGAGTTCTCCAGGCCGCGCTGGATCGCCTGGCGGATCCACAGCGTCGCGTAGGTCGAGAAGCGAAAGCCCTTGCGCCAGTCGAACTTCTCGCTCGCGCGGATCAGGCCGAGCATGCCCTCCTGGACGAGGTCGCCGAGCGGCAGGCCCTGGTTCTGGTAGCGCCGCGCGTTGGAGGCGACCAGGCGCAGGTTCGAGTTGACGAGCAGTTCCTTCGCGTGCAGGTCGCCGCGCTCGATCCGCTGGGCCAGTTCGATCTCCTGGGCCGGCGTGAGCAGGGGGTAGCGGCGCGAGTGCGCGAGCAGCTGGTCGACCGACTCGGGGATGAACGTGTCCGGCGTGCCGAGGTCGACGCGCTCGATCGGGCTGTCGAGCCGCCCGGCGCGCGTCGGCGTGGCGTCCGTCGTGGCCTCGGCGTCCTGCTCCGCGCTCCTCGGACGGGCGTCGATCGAGGGTCGATTGTGGGGTTTGCTGGGGGAATCTGACATTGCGTCCTTCTAATCCGATGCTTGGAGTCGGAATTATACGCCGTGATAGTTGCGTTGTCAATTATTATTCGGCGGGATGCACGTCCGCGGAGCTCGTTCGACGTCCCTGTACGACTACCTGCCCGCCGGGGCTACAAAGTATGCGGCGTGTGGGGTCTGAACCCGCAGTCCGCACGAAAGGCGCTGTGCGCCCGAGGCGGCCGCGAGAGGTTCCAGGGACGGTGATCGGCCGCATCGCGCGCCGTGACTGAGCTTAGCGCGGCTAAGCTCGGCGAATGGGCATCGATCTCTCCGGCCGGGTCGTCGCGGTCACCGGCGCGTCATCGGGAATCGGCGAGGCGACCGCGCTGGCCTGCGCCGAGCGCCGGCGCCGCGGTCGCGCTCGCCGCGCGGCGCGTCGAGCGCATCGAGGCGCTCGCCGAGCGGATCGTCGGCGAGGGCGGCACGCGCGATCGCCGTGCCGACGGACGTGGGCGAGGAGGCAGCAGGCGCGGCGCGTTCGTGCGAGCGCGCGCACTCGGAGCTCGGGCGCCTCGACGTGCTCGTCAACAACGCCGGCGTGATGCTGCTCGGCCCGATCGCGGGCGCGCCCACCGAGGAGTGGCGGCGGATGATCCACGCGAACGTCTTCGGCGTGCTCTACTGCACGCACGCCGCGCTGCCGCTGATGGCCGAGCAGGGCTCCGGGCACATCGTCAACGTCAGCTCCGTCGCCGGGCGCGTCGCGCGGGCGGGCTCGGGCGTCTACAACCTCACCAAGTTCGGCGTCGGCGCCTTCTCGGAGTCGCTGCGCCAGGAGGGCGTCGCGCTCGGCGTGCGCGTCACGCTGATCGAGCCCGGCGCCGTCGCCACCGAGCTGCGCCGGCCACAACCGCCCCGAGGTGCTCGAGCAGATGGCCAGCGCTTGCCGGGCGTCGAGCGCGCTGACCGCCGAGGACATCGCCGCCGCGATCCTCTACGCGATCGGCCAGCCGCCGAACGTCAGCGTCAACGAGGTGCTCGTCCGCCCGAGCGGCCAGGTCGGCTGAGCCGGCGCCAGCGGCGCGCCGCGCCCCGCAGCCTCACGCGACGGGCTGGCCGTTGGCGGTGAGCGTCACGTCGATGTTGCCGCGCGTGGCGTTCGAGTACGGGCAGACCCGTGCGCCGCGCGGACGAGCTCGACGGCCTGCGCGGCGTCGGTCGACCGAGGGCAGCGTCACGGCGAGCTCGACGGCGATCGTGAAGCCGCGCTCCTCGGTGGGCAACGAGCGTGACCTTGGAGTCGATCGCGACATCGCCGGCCTCCTGCTTGGCGCGGCGCGCGACGGTCGCCGAGCGCGCCCTCGAAGCAGGCGGCGAAGCCGACCGCGAAGAGCTCCTCCGGGTTCGTGCCGCCGCCCGTCGCCGCCCAGCTCCTCGGGCAGGCGCAGGTCGACCTCGAGCTGCGCCGTCGGCCGTGCGTCCGTGGCCGTCGATGCGCCCGCCCGTGACGTGCGCCTCGGCGGTGTAGAGGGCTGTCGTCATGTGCTCGTCTCTCCTGTTCGTGTTGCGGTGTTCGGATGCGGGTGCCGGATGCGCCGACGCCGCCGCGCGGAGCCGGCTCGATCTCCAGCAGCTCGCCGCCGACGTGGTCGACCTGCAGCGTCGTGTGGTCGAGGCCGAAGCGCTCGTGCAGCATCGCCTCCATCGCGCGCCGCGCCGCGTGGCAGTCGCTGTCGGCGCCGACGAGCACGTGCGCGGAGAGCGCCGGGAAGCCGCTCGAGACCTCCCAGACGTGCAGGTCGTGAACCTCGACGACGTCCGGCTCGGCGACGAGCGCCGCGCCGATCGCCTGCGGGTCGAGACCCTCGGGCGCGGCCTCCAGGAAGATCCGCCCGGAGGCGCGCACGAGCGAGACGCCCGAGCGGACCATCAGCGCGGCGATCAGCAGCGAGACGATCGGGTCGGCGCGCTCGAAGCCGGTCGCGAGGATCACGCCGGCGGCGATCGCCGTGCCGATGAAGCCGTAGAGGTCGGTCAGCAGGTGCTGGAAGCAGCCCTCGATGTTGAGGCTCTGGCGGTTCGCGCCGCGCGAGCGTCCAGGTCGCGGCGCAGGTTGACGAGCGACGCCGGCGAGCGCGACGGCGAGCATCAGCCAGCCGCGCACGTCGCGGCGGGTGGAACAGGCGGCGGATCGCCTCGTAGGCGATGAACGCCGCGAGGATCAGCAGCGTCACGCCGTTGGCCTGCGCCGAGAGGATCTCGACGCGCCTGAAGCCGAACGTCATCGCGCCCCGCGCCGGGCGCGCGGCGAGCGCGAGCGCGAGCAGCGAGAAGGCCGATCGCGCCGGCGTCGGTGAGCATGTGCCCGGCGTCTGAGAGCAGCGCGAGCGAGTGCGCGACGACGCCGCCGGCGACCTCGACGCCATGAACGCGACGATCAGAGCGAGCGCGAGCGCGAGCTTCGACGGTCGGCGTCGGCGCGCGCGGATGTGAGTGCGCGGCGTGCGAGTGACGTCGCGCGGGCGCCGTCGCGTGCGGGCGGCGTGGTCGCGGCGCATGCGCCGACGATACGCACGCCGGCGCGCTTAGTCTCTAGCGATGGCGCGGCCGTGCAGAGCGAGACCGCGCGCACGGCGCTCGACGCAGCGGCGCACGACGCTCGTCTCGATCGCCGCGGCCGGCGCTGCTCGTCGCGCTGAAGCTCGGCGTCGGCCTCGCGACGGGCAGCCTCGGCGCTGGTCTCGGCCGGGATCGAGTCCAGCGGCGACGTGATCGCGGCCGTGCTGACGTTCTTCGCCGTGCGCCTCGGCGGCCGGCCGGCCGACCGCGAGCACCCCTACGGCCACCGCCGCGCCGAGAACCTCGGCGCGCTGGGCGAGGCCGCGATCCTGCTCGCCGGCGGCGTGTTCGTCGCCGTCGAAGCGATCGGCCACCTCGCGCGCGGCGCGCGCGCGCCGCAGGATCCACTGGTACCAGTTCGCGGTGATCGGCGTCGCGCTGCGTCGTCGATCTCAGCCGCACGATCGTCTCGCTGCGCGCCGCGCGGCGCTACGCGAGCGCGGCGCTGCGCTCGAACGCGTTGCACTTCGCCGGCGACATGGTCGGCTCGCTCGTCGTGCGTCGATCGGGCTCGCTGCTCGTGCACGCCGGCTTCGCGCAGGGCGACTCGGTCGCGGCGCTGCTCGTCGCGGCGATCATCGTCGCCGCCGCGGTGCGGCTGATCGGCGAGAACGCGAACGTGCTGATGGACCGCACGCCCGCCGAGGCGCGCGCGGCGGCCGAGCGCGCGATCGCGAGCCTCGGCGCCGACATCGAGCTGAGCCGCCTGCGCCTGCGCGAGTCGGCCGGGCGCTACTTCGCCGACGTCGTCGTCACCGTGCCGCCGGGCCAGGCCGTCGTCGAGGGCCATCGAGTCGGCGAACATGATCGAGCGCGCCGTCGAGTGCGGCGCTGCCGGGCAGCGACGTCGTCGTGCACGTCGAGCCGCGCCGGCGCGGCCTCGACCTGCGCGACCGGATCCTCGCGATCGCGCTCGCCGAGCCGCTCGTGATGGAGGCGCACGACATCACGATCTTCGAGCAGAGCGGACGGCTTCAACGTCTCGCTGCACCTGAAGTTCCCCGCCGACCTCGACCTGACCGACGCCGCGCACGAGATCGCCGAGCGTGTCGAGCAGGCGATCTGCGCGCGCCCGGGCGTCGCCGCCGTGCAGACGCACCTCGAGCCGCTCGAGCGCACGCTCGCCGCGCGCCCGTCCGACGTCAGCGCCGACCGCCATGCCGAACGTGAGATCGAGCGGCTCGTGCGCGAGCACACCGGCGGCCGCGCGCCGCAGCGCGTCAAGCTGCTCTCGACCGACGCCGGCCGCGTCCTCTTCCTCACGCTCGCCCTCGACGAGCACTCCTCGCTGCCCGCCGCGCATCGCGTCGCGAGCGAGCTCGAGGAGGAGCTGCGCCAGCGCGTGCCCGGGATCGCCGACGTCGTGATCCGCACCGAGCCGTAGGCGCAACCCTCGGCAGCGGGAAGACGGGGGACGGCCGCGGGAAGGTTCGTGCGCGATCGGCGTCTTCCTCGACAGGCAAGCGAACGAAGGCGAACGAAGGAGAAGGCCATGTCGAGGCACGCGCTGAGGCGCACGTACGCAGTCATCGCAGGAGCGCTCGCGCTCGTCGCCGCGGTCGCGGCGGTCGCGCTCGCGAAGGGCGCGACGGCGCCGACCGTCGGCTCGGCGTCGAACGCGAAGCTCGGCGTCGTCCTCGTCGTCAACACACAGGGGCACACGCTGTACGCGCTCTCGCCGGAGACGAGCGCGCACCTGCTGTGCAAGAGCGCCGAATGCCTGAGCAACTGGCCGCCGCTGACGGTGCGCTCGCAGAAGGTCAAGCTGAAGGACGGCGCCGGCGTGCAGGGTCGGCTCGGCCTCGTGCGCCGCGGGCGCGCGAGCTTCCAGGTGACGCTGCGCGGGATGCCGCTGTACCGCTTCGCCGGCGACCACGGCCGCGACGAATCGAACGGCGAGGGGCTCAAGCTCCTCGGCGGCACGTGGCACGCGGTGACGGCGCAGAGCGGCGCGACGGCGAAGCCGACGCAGCCGAGCGCGACCGAAGCGCCGATGCCGGCGCCGAGCACGCCCGAAACGACGCCGAGCACGCCGACGTACCCGTCGTACCCGACAACGAGCCCGGCGCCAGCGCCGACGACGACCACGCCGACGACCCCGACGACGCCGACGTACCCGCCGTACTCCTACTGACGAGCTTCGTCGGCGAGCTGCGACGGCACGATCGCGAAGAAGCCGAAGCCGAGGAAGCCAAGCAGCGCGGCGACGCCGATCGCGTGCGCCCAGCCGGCTTCGGCGACGGTGAGGAAGCCGAAGCCGGCGAGCAGGCAGGCGCCGGCGGCGCGCACGAGCAGCCCGACGCGCGAGGCGGCGAGCAGCTCGCCGAGGCCCGGCGCGCGACCGCCGTCCTCGCCCGCGGGCTCGCCGTGGTCGAGTCGCCCGGCGAGCACGAGCCGGAAGAGCAGCGCGAGCGAGGGGAACAGCAACAGGCCGCCGCCGAGCACGGCGACGACGACGAGCACGAGCGTGTCGTGCGGCGCGGCGGCCTGCTGCACGGTCAGGCCTTTGAGCAGGACCGGACGCTGCGCGAGCGCCCAGCCGGCAATCACGGCGGCGACGGCGAGCGCGGCGCTGTAGCGCGCGGGCTCGAAGCGCTCGCGCGCGACGAGCGCGAGCGTCGCGAGGCCGGCGAGCGCCGAGACGAGCACGGCGGCGAGCGCCGCGCCGTGCAGCAGGCGCGCGATAGAGGGAATGGGCGTCCGCGTGCAGCACGAACAGGCCGGCGAGCGCGACGGCGCCGGCGGCGAGGCCGGCGATCAGCGCGCGCGTGCGCAGCCCGTCGATCAGCGCCTGCTCCTCGCTCGCGCGATCGCCGCCGGGTGCATCGCGCGCGGCGCGCTGCAGGCGCTGGGCGTCGGCGGCCATGAACACGGCGGCGAGGTAGGCGGAGGTCGCGACGGCGAGCACGCCGACGGTCAGCGCGGTCGCGCCGGTCCAGCTGCGCGAGCAGGCTGCCGGCGGCGTTGCCGACGGGCACCTGGCGCGCGGCGATCGCGCCGACGACGGTGCCGAGCGCAAACGGCGTGAGGATCGAGGAGAGCGAGAAGAGGAGGTCGATCGGGCGGCGCTCGCGTTCGCTCTGCGCGCCGGCGCGCAGCGCGTAGGCGGCGCCGCGCAGGACGATGCCGATCGCGGCGATGAACAGCGGCACGCAGAGCGTCGAGGCGATCGAGCCGAACGCGCTCGGGTAGGCGGTCCAGGTGACGGTCAGGACGAAGATCAGCCAGACGTGGTTGGCCTCCCAGACGGGCGCGATCGCGTCGTGCGCGTGGTCGCGCACGCGCCGCGTCCGTGCGCGGCCGGCGAGCAGCTGCCAGAAGCCGCTGCCGAAGTCGGCGCCGGCGAGCACGACGTAGAGCACGAGGCCGACGAGGACGAAGATCAGCGGGAGCGTCGTAGAGGTGCATGCTCAGCTCGCCGGCTCGGCGTTCGGCGGGAGCGCGGGGAGGGCGGCGCTCGCGCAGCGGCACGCGCGCGAGCCGGCGCAGGATCCAGACGACGCCGCAGGCGACGCCGAGGTATGACGAGCGACGAGCGTCGCGTAGCCGACGGGGATGCCGCCGGCGCCGGTGACGGCCTGCGAGGTGAGCATCACGTGGTAGACGACCCACGGCTGGCGCCCGACCTCGGTCGTGACCCAGCCGGCGATCAGCGCGACGAGCGAGGCGGGCCCGGCGAGCGCGACGCGCGCGGTAGAACCAGTCGGAGTCGGGCAGGCGCCTGCGCTTCAGCCAGACGCCGAGCTGCCAGACGCCGAGCAGCGCGAGCAGCGTGCCGATGCCGACCATCGTCTGAAAGGCGATGCGCACGACGTTGATCGGCGGCTGGCGGTCCTTCGGCACGGTGTCGAGCCCGGCGACGGTCGCGTTCGGGTTGTGGTAGGCGAGGAGCGAGAGCAGTTTCGGGATCGCGATGCCGTACTTGACTTGGCCGTCTTCGTACCAGCCGAGGATGTGCTCGCCGGCGCCCTTCGTCGTGTGCGCGAGACCCTCGAGTGCGGCGAGCTTGATCGGGCTGTGCGATCGGCGACGTCGCGCGCGGCCCAGTCGCCGACGAGCAGCTGCACGGGGGAGGCGAGCGCGGCGATCGTCAGCGGGATCGCGAGCGCCGTGCGCTCGTAGCGGCCCCGGCTGCCGCGCAGGCGGCCGATCGGCGTAGGCGCCGGCGACGAGGAAGCCGCGACGATGTAGCCGGCGATGTACATGTGCGTGAGCTCGGGCCAGAGGAAGCTGTTGTCGAACAGCGCCGTCAGCGGGTGGACGTCGACGGCCTTGCCGTTGACAGGCGAAAGCCGCCGGGGTGGTTCATCCAGGCGTTGACCGAGATCACCATCAGCGAGCCGGTGACGCCGGCGATCGCGATCGGGACGCCGCTCAAGAAGTGCGCGCGCGGGGAGAGGCGGTCCCAGCCGTAGACGTAGATGCCGATGAAGATCGCCTCCATGAAGAACGAGAAGCCCTCGATCGCGAAGCCGAGCCCGAAGACGCCGCCGAACGTCGCCGTGAAGTTCGGCCAGAGCAGGCCCATCTCGAAGCTGAGGATCGTTCCGGTGATCACGCCGACCGCGAACAGCGCGGCCATGACCCGCGTCCAGCGGCTGCGCGAGCGTGCGGTAGAGCTCGTCGCCGGTGCGCAGGTACAGCCACTCGACGAACAGGACCATCGCCGGGAAGGCGATGCCGAAGCAGACGAGCGGGATGTGCACCGCAGAACGACAGCGCCTGCATCTGCCGTGCCTGCAGCAGGTAGGCCTGATGCGCGGCGGTCATCGCAGCCGTTGGTATAGCTCGCCGGCCGGTCGCCGTGCCTCGCGCCCGTGCGCGCGCCGGCGCGTCAGTCTTCGGCGAGGCGCTCGAGCAGCGGGAGCACGTCGGCGAGCAGGCGCTGCTCGCGCGGGGTGAGGTCCTCGGCGAGCGCGCGCGCGAGCCAGCCCTCGCGCTCGCGGCGGTCGGCGGCGAGCGTCTCGCGGCCCTTCGCCGGTCAGCTCGACGAGCGCGCGGCGGCCGTCGAGCGGGTCGGCGCGGCGCTCGATCAGGCCGTCGGCCTCGAGGTCGGCGATCGTCTGCGTCATCGACTGCGGGCGCACGCGCTCGGCGTGCGCGAGGTCGCCGATCGAGCGATGCGCCGTCGCGGTCGAGGCGGCCGAGCACGACGCCTGCGAGAGCGAGAAGCGGTGCTCGGCGCGCAGCCGGCGCATCAGCTGGCCGAGCACGACGCGCAGCTCGCTGGCGAGGCAGCGTCGTGTCGAGCGCCGTCGCCATGTGGCGGACTATGATACAGGAACTGCAGGGAAACTGATCAGTCTTCCTGTATATTTATCGGAAGATGGACGGCGTCGTGCAAACCCGAGCGAGAGACGCAACGCGACAGAGCGGGTCGGCGCCAGACGCACGACCGCTACAAGTGGATCGCGCTGTCGAACACGACGCTCGCGGTGCTGCTGGCGACGCTCGACGCGTCGATCACGCTGATCGCGATGCCGGACATCTTCCGCGGCATCCACCTCGACCCGCTGGAGCCGGCGCAACAGCTTCTACCTGCTGTGGATGATCCTCGGCTTCCTCGTCGTCACGAGCGTGCTGATCGTCAGCCTCGGGCGCCTCGGCGACATGTACGGGCGCGTGCGGATGTACAACCTCGGCTTCGTCATCTACACGCTCGCGTCGCTGCTGCTGACGGTCGACTGGCTGACGGGCAGCGCCGGCGCGATCTACCTGATCGTCTTCCGCATCGTGCAGGGGATCGGCGCGGCGTTCCTGCTCGCGAACTCGGCGGCGATCCTCACCGACGCGTTCCCGCCCAACCAGCGCGGGATGGCGCTCGGGATCAACAACATCGTCGGCGTCAGCGGGATGTTCGTCGGGCTCGTGCTCGGCGGCCTGCTCGCGCCGATCGACTGGCGCCTGGTGTTCCTGATCTCGGTGCCGGTCGGCCTGTTCGGCACCGTCTGGGCCTACCTGAAGCTCGAGGAGCGCAGCGACGCCGCAAGCGCGCGCCGCGTCGACTGGTGGGGCAACCTCACCTTCGCGCTCGGGCTGGTCCTGATCATGGTCTCGGTCACCTACGGGATCCGCCCGTACGGCGCCGACGCGACCGGCTGGGGCAGCCCGCGCGTGATCGCGCTGCTGGGCGCCGGCGTCGCGCTCGCTGGTCGCCTTCGCGCTGATCGAGAGCGCGCGTCGAGGACCCGATGTTCCGCCTGCCGCTGTTCCGCATCCGCGCGTTCACGTTCGGCACGCTCTCGACCTTCCTCTCGGCGGTCGCGCGCGGCGGGCTGATGTTCATGCTGATCATCTGGCTGCAGGGCATCTGGCTGCCGCTGCACGGCTACGACTTCACCGACACGCCGCTGTGGGCGGGCATCTACATGCTGCCGCTGACGCTCGGCATGCTGGTCGCCGGGCCGACCTCGGGCTACCTCTCCGACCGCTTCGGCGCGCGCTGGTTCGCGACCGGCGGGATGCTCGGCGCGGCGCTCGGCTTCGGCCTGCTGCTGCTGCTGCCGATCGACTTCGCGCTACCCGCTGTTCGCCGCGGTGCTGTTGCTGATCGGCGTGTCGATGGGGCTGTTCGCCTCGCCCAACCGCGCGGCGGTGATGAACAGCCTGCCGCCGGGCGACCGCGGCGCCGGCGGCGGCATGAACCAGACCTTCCAGAACTCCGCCCAGGTGCTCTCGATCGGGATCTTCTTCACGCTGATGATCATCGGCCTCTCGGCGAACCTGCCGCACGCGCTGCGCGCCGGGCCTGCAGGCGCACGGCGTCGCCGCCGCGACGGCGCATGCAGCGCGGCGCACATCGCCGCCGGTGTCGATCCTGTTCGCCGCCTTCCTCGGCTACAACCCGATCGAGCAGCTGGTCGGCGCGCACGCGCTCGGCGCGCTCTCGCGCGGTCAACCGCGCGGCGCTCACCGGCCGCGCGTTCTTCCCGCACCTGATCTCAGCGCCGTTCCGCATCGGGGCTGCACGAGGCGTTCGTGTTCGCGATCGTCGCCTGCCTGATCGCCGCCGGCGCCTCGCTGCTGCGCGGCGGGCAGTATCACCATGCCGAAGAGCCGGCGCCGCCGAGCGAGGCGAGCTCCGAGAAGACGGTCACCCCGGCGAACAGAGAGAGGAGCAGCATGCGCGTTGAGTGGTATGGCCAGTCGGCGTTCCAGCTGAGCGCGGATGGGACGTCGGTCGTGATCGACCCGTTCGGCGACATGTCGGCGCTCGCGGCAGCCGCGGGATCCAGTTCGACTACCCGCCGATCGCCGGCGTCGCGGCCGGACCTGCTGCTGGTCACGCACGAGCACGGCGACCACAACGGCGTCGAGGCGATCGGCGGCGAGCCGGCGGTCGCTGCGCTCGACCGCCGGGACGCTGCAGTCGCCGATCGGCGAGGTCATCGGCGATCGCCTCCGAGCACGACGACGCGGCGGGCACCGAGCGCGGGCCGAACACGATCTTCGTGTTCACGCTCGACGGCGTGCGCGTCTGCCACTTCGGCGACTTCGGCCAGAGCGCGCTGCGCGAGGAGCAGGCGCGCGGCGATCGGCGAGGTCGACCTGCTGTTCCTGCCGGTCGGCGGCGGCCCCACGATCGGCGCCGAGCAGGCGGCGCTCGATCGTCGAGCGGCTGCAGCCGCGCTGGGTCGTGCCGATGCACTACCGCACGCCGCGGATCGGCTTCCTCGAGACGGCCGACGAGTTCCTCGAGAACGCTCGACGCACGTCGAGCACCGTCGCGCAGAGCGCGTTCGAGACGGCCGAGCTGCCGAGAACGGCGACGGCCCGCTCGTCGTCGTGCCGGCGGCGCCGTAGGCCGGCGAGCTGCCGCGCGGCGATCGGCCCGGGAGCGGCACGCGAGCTGCTAGTACTGGATGGGCGAGTGCAGAGCTATCGAGAAAGGGCCATGAGATGAAGATCGGACGACTGCTGTTGCGCGTCCTCGTCGGCGGCTTCTTCGTCGGACACGGGACGCAGAAGCTGTTCGGCTGGTTCGGCGGGCACGGGCTGGAGGGAACGGCGCAGGGCTTCGAGCAGATCGGGCTGCGCCCGGGCAAGGCGCACGCGACGCAGCCGGCGTGGCCGAGGCCGGCGGCGGCGCGGCTGCTCGCGCTCGGCTTCGAGACGCCGCTGGCGGCGGCGGTGATCACCGCGACGATGCTGACGGCGATCAAAACGGTGCATGCCAAGAACGGCCCGTGGGCGTCGAACGGCGGCTACGAGTACAACGCGGTGCTGATCGCCGTCGTGCTCGCGCTCGCCGAGCTCGGCCCGGGCCGGTGTCGCTCGACGCCGCGCGCGGGCGCGAGCGCAGGGCGTCGGCTGGGCGCTGGCGGCGGTCGTCGCGGGCGTGATCGGCGCGGCCGGCGCGCACTTCGCGGCCGCCTCGCAGCAGCCGCCGGCGGTCGACGTCTCGACGAACGGCTCCTCGCCGAGCGCGGCCGCGCAGCCGGAGCCCGACGCGGCGACGACGTAGCGGCTCAGTCGAGGAAGCTGACGAACCGCGCGGGCGGCTCGCGCTCGGGCGTGCGCTGCTCCTGCACGGGCGTGCCGAGGTAAAGCAGCCCGAGCACGCTCTCCTCGGCGTCGATGCCGAGGACGGCGCGCCCGCGCGCGTCGTCGAGCAGCGGCACGGTGCGCCAGTAGCCGGCGAGCCCGCGCGCGTGCGCGCCGAGCAGGACGATGTAGGCGGCGAGCGCCGTCGCGAGCAAGTCCTCGCGGTCCTGCGCCGGCTCGCCACTCAGCCGCGCGCTGACGGCGACGAGCGTCGGCGCGCGCTGCAGCTTGACCGCCGAGCCCGGCTGTGTCGCCTCGGCGAGCTGCATCAATCGCGCGCGCGAGCGCTCGCCGAGCACGCGAAAGCGCCACGGGTTGGTGAGGTGGTGGTTCGGCGCCCAGCGCGCGAGCTCGAACAGCTCATCGAGCGTCGCGCGCGCGAGCGGCTCGGCCGCGAAGGCCTTGTGCGTGCGTCGCGTGCGGATCGCGTGCTCGAGCTGCATCGCAGACAACGGTAGGGCGCCGAGGCGTATGCTCGTCTCGACGGCGGCGCGGCCGGCTGCTTTCGCTCGGGAAGGATCTGCGCCGGGCGGCGTCGTAAGGGCGAGCACCCGACCAATGGAGGACTCGTGAGGCACACCTCAGCAGGGCAGGCAGTGCGGCGCTCGGCGCTATCGATCTCATCGCTCGCGTTCGTCGCGGCGCTGCTCGCGCTCGCGGGCTGCGGCAGCTCGAGCTCCTCGTCGAGCAGCTCCTCGAGCGCGAGCACGGCGGCGAGCACGGCGAGCACCGCGACGGCGCCGCCGGCGACGAGCCCGACGACGGCGAGCACCCCCGCGACTTCGAACGGCGCCGCGAGCAGCAGCGTCAGCCTCGAAGCGAACAAGGAAGGTCAGCTCGAATACAACACGAAGTCGCTGACCGCGAAGGCCGGCAAGGTCTCGATCAACTTCACGAACATGGCGGCGCTGATGCACAACGTGACGATCGAATCGTCCTCTGGCGCGAAGCTCGGCGCGACGCCGACGTTCGCCGGCGGCTCGAAGACGCTGTCGCTGACGCTCAAAGCGGGCACGTACAAGTTCTTCTGCTCGGTGCCGGGCCACCGTCAGGCGGGCATGGAAGGGACGCTCACGGTTCAGTAGGAGCCGGCGCGGGCGGCCGGGCGTCGCACGGCGCCCGGCGCGCCCGGCCGGGCTTGGGCGCCGGACGGCGCCCGGCGTGCTCAGCCGCGCGTCCAGGAGGCGGTCGAGCGCGAGACGGCGTTCGCGGCGAGCGCGACGCCGAGCGACAGGGCGAGCGCGAGCGCGAGCGCGACGGCGACCGCGACGTGCAGCGCGAGCAGGCCGCCGGTGAGCGCGCCGAGCAGCATCATCGCGACGGCGAGGCCGCGGCGGCCGCCCTTCGAGCCGGCGCCGCCGAGGAAGCGCGCTTCGGAGGCGATGCCGGTAAGCGTTCTCGTCAGCACCGTCGTCGTCAGCTCGGGCACCGAGAGACGCTGCGCGGCGGCGTTCTGCACGCCCATCGCGAGCGCGAGCACGACGATCAGCGCGTAGCGGACGGCCTCGCGCAGCGGTTCGTGCGCGAGCAGCGCGACGAGCAGCGCGAGCGCGATCAGCGCGGCCTGAGCGACGGTCGCGGCACGCAGCAGCCGTCCGCGGTGGGCGTGGCGCGCACCGAGCCAGCCGCCGGCGAGTGCGCCGAGCAGGAACGCGCCGAGCGCGATCAGCGAGGCGACCGCCGAGAGGCCGCTCGCGCCGGCGAGCGCGAAGCCGAGGAAGACGACGTTGCCGGTCATGTTCGCGACGAACACGTGCCCGAGCATCAGGTAGCTGACGGCGTCGACGACTCCGGTGAGCAGCGTCAACACGACGAGCATCGGCACGAGTGGGCCGTGCCGGTCGCCGGGCGGCGGGCGCAGCGTCGTCGCGACCTCGCGCAGGGCGCTCATCGCGCCGAGATTAGCGAGCGGCGAGCACGTCCTCGCGGCGACCGTCGAGCTTCGCGCGATACAGCGCCGCGTCGGCCTCGCGCACGAGCTCGATCGGCGCGGCGTGCCCGTCGGTCGCGACGCCGACGCTGAGCGGAATTCCGTCGGGCAGGCCGATCGACTCGAGCGCGGCGGCGCCGGCGGCCTCGCGCAGGCGTGCCGCCGTCGCCTCGGCGCCGACCGTGCCGGTGCTCGGCAGCGCGACGAGGAACTCGTCGCCGCCCCAGCGCCCGTAGATGTCCTCGGCGCGCAGCACGTCGCGCATGCAGTCGGCGACCGTGCACAGCACCTGATCGCCGGCCTCGTGGCCGAACGCGTCGTTCGTCTGCTTGAAGCGGTCGAGGTCGATCATCAGCACCGACAGCGGCAGCCCGTGGCGGCGTGCGTGCGCGGCGGCGCGCGCGAGCTGCTCGGTCAGCGCGCGGCGGTTGGAGAGACCCGTCAGCGAATCGGTCTGCGCGGTGCGGCGCATCCGCGCCGACAGGCTCGTCAGCCGCGCGCGGTCGGCGAGCGAGCGCACGAACAGGAGCACGAGCAGCGTGCCGAGGACCGTGACGAGCGCGAGCGCGATCCAGGGGATGTACTCGGTCCAGCCGGCGATCGACGCGTACAGCCTGCTGTTCGGCACCTCGATCATCAGCCGCCACGGCGTGCCGGACACGGACGTCGACGTGAACGTGCTCGCGGTCCGAGCGTCGTCGACCGAGGCGACCGAGCCGTCCGGGTGGCGCGCGACCGCGCTCGCGAGTTGCGGGTTGACCTGCCTGAGCGTCACGGCGCCCGTGCGGGGGCTCGACGTGACGAGCCGTCCGGTCGAGTCGACCAGGTAGACGGAGTGCTGCGCGTAGGAGATCGTGTGGTCGACGAGCGCGTTCAGCGCGAGGTTCGAGGCCGGGTAGTCGGCGCTCAGCACGCGACGTCCGGCGGCGGTCGCGAACGTGGCGGTGACGGCGGTCGAGGAGGCGCCGCTGACGGGCGAGTAGAACAAGCCCGAGATCGCGACGTGCCCGTGCTCGACGGCCGTCAGGTTCGAGTAGGCCGAGACGAGCGCCGTCGCGCGCTGCGCCGAGTCCGACGGATAGGCGGCGAGCACGCGTCCCGACGTGTCGAGCAGTACGGAGGCATCGCCGCCGAGCGTCGTCGTGACGAGTTCGAGGTGGCGTGCGTCGACGCGCGGGGAGGAGAGGAAGCGCTCGGCGGCATGCAGCTCGCGCGCCCCCTGTTCGGAGAGGTAGGTGGAGACGAAGCCCGCGGACGCCTTCCCGCGCAGGGCGAACGACGAGCGGACCTGCGAATGCTCGGAGGTCTGCGAGAGCACGATCGCGGCCGCGATCGTGCCGAGCACGAGCAGCAGGCTGACGGACGCGAGCGCCGCCGGCCACGCCCGGCGGACGCGCGTGGGTCCGACTACGGCGGGGGGTGCGGGCGTCATCGTGTCCTTCTATCCAGTCATCGGGTGGCTCGCCGCGAGTTCTCATCGGTCGAATCGACAGCGCACGCGATCTACTTGAGCCGCCACGCCGCGCGCCGGGCCCGCCGAGGACGCGCTGGGGCCGGGGTGCGGCCCGCAGCGCAGCTAGGCTCGCGCGCACGCATGGGCGTCGGTGAGATCATCGCGATCGCCGTGGCCGGCCTGGCCGCGGGGACCGTCAACACGATCGTCGGCAGCGGCACGCTGATCACGTTCCCGGTGCTGCTCGCGTTCGGCTACGCACCGGTCACGGCGAACGTCTCGAACACGATCGGCCTCGTTCCCGGCTCGGCGTCGGGCGCGATCGGCTACCGCCGCGAGCTGTCCGGGCAGCGGCGCGTGGCGCTGCGCCTCGGCGCGATGTCGGTGCTCGGCGGCGTGACCGGCGCCGTGCTGCTGCTCGTGCTCCCGGCGTCGACGTTCAAGGCGATCGTGCCTGCGTTCATCGCCGTCGCGATCGTCCTGACCGTGCTGCAGCCGCGCCTGAACCGGCGCCTGGCGGCGCGCACGGCCGAGCGACCGGGGCACGGTGGCCCGCTGACGCCGGTCGCCGTTTACATAACCGGCGTCTACGGCGGCTACTTCGGAGCCGGACAGGGGATCCTGCTGCTCGCGATCTTCGGCGTGCTGCTGCCGCAGAGCCTGCATCGCTCGAACGCGCTCAAGAACGTGCTCGCGGGGACCGTCAACGGCGTCGCCGGCGTGTACTTCGTGATCGCCGCACACGTCGAGTGGGGTCCGGCGGCGATCATCGCCGCGACGTCGATCCTCGGCGGCCAGCTCGGCGCGCGCTACGGGCGGCGGTTGCACCCCGACGCGCTGCGCGCGCTGATCGTGATCGTCGGCGTCGGCGCGATCGTCGACCTGCTCGTCAGCTAGCCGCGGGCAGACGCGCGTGCAGCCACGTGCGCATCGACGGCAGCAGCATCGGGTCGACCTGGTGGCCGCCGGCGAACTCGCGGTACTCGACGTCGATCCCGGCGCCGCGCAACTCCTCGCGCGCGGCGCGTGCGAACTCGACGCCGATCACCGGGTCCTCGCTGCCGTGCGCGACGAACGCGCCGATCGCGGTGCGGTCCTCGAAGTGCGGCTGGAAGCCGTCGACCGTCGGGATGAAACCCGACAGCGCGAGGATCCCCGCCGGCGCCGGGCGATCGGCGCCGAGCGAGAGCGCGTAGCTCATCACCGCGCCCATCGAGAAGCCGCCGAGCACGGTCTGCTGCGGCGAGAGGCCCGTGCGCCGCCACAGCTCGTCGTGGAAGCGGGCGAGCAGCTCGTAGGCGGCGTCGAACGTCGCACGGTCGGGGTAGCCGACGCGCGGGACGACGTACCAGTGGTGTCCCGACCAGCCCGGCAGCTGCAGCGGGCCGCGCGGCGTGACGACGTGCAGGCGCCGCGCCGGGTCGAGTGCGTCGGCGAGCGGCAGCAGGTCGAGCTCGTCGGTGCCGCGGCCGTGGTGGAGCACGAGCAACCCGCTCGGCTCGCCGGCGGCCGGACGCTCGCGGAAGACGGGCGCGCTCACGCGCGCAGGTTAGCCTGGGCAGCCTCCGAGACGTGCCGACAGTTGCGGCTCATCTGCCCTCCATCTTTCGCGCACGGTAGACGATGTCTGCGGGGATGCGTCCCTGTGTGAGTCGGCCGTGGTGCACGCGGTCGTTGTTGTAGAAGCGCAGGTAGGTATCGAGCTCGCGTTTCAGTCCGGTGTAGCGGGGATAGAGGTAGCGGGCGAACGCTGGTCTCCAGCACTCATCGAGGATCGTCTTGTGCAGCGCCTCGACGTGTCCGTTGGTCTGTGGTCGTCCTGCGTGAATGCGGGTGTGGCGCACCTTCAACGCGTCAACGGTCTTCGTGAAATCGCCCTTGAACTCGTTGCCGTTGTCGCTGAGCACCCTCTCGAGCTTCCAGCCGGCGGCCTTCAGCTCCCTGGCGACGCGCTGAGCGAGCTTGCTGGTCTGCCGGGCGGTGGGGTTGCCTTGCTTGCAGATCACGAGCTCCGCCCACGCGTAGGAGGAGGCGATGTCGATCGCGGTGAGCTGCCAGATCGCGCCCTCGGTGCCTCTGAGTCGGCCGACGTAGAAGCAGTCGATCCCGACCAGCTCACCGGGCTGCTCAACGTCGATATGGCGCTCTGGCTCTGGGATTCTCGGCGGCTCATAGGGAGCTGCGTAGCCGGCGATCAACCCAAGGCGCTTGGCGCGGGTGTTCAGTCCGTGACGGCGGAGCACCTTCCACACCCCGTTCGGCGAGACGATGATGCCGCCCCACTTCTCTCTGGCGAGCTCCGAAGCGACGCGTCTGGGGCCGAGGCCGGGATGTGCGATCGAGAACGACACGATCCGCTCCTCGATCATCTTCGGGAGCGCGTTGGGCATCTGCGGACGGCGGCGCTCTCTGGGGCGGAGCATCTCAAGGCCATGACGGTCGACCTGGCGCTTCCAGGCGTAAAAAGTCGAGCGGTGCACCCCGAACGTTCGGCACGCCGCTGAGACGTTCGTCCTCGCTGCCTCCGCGAACAACTGTTGGCGGTAGCCGAACAGCACGTCATCCTTGGTCATCAGGCTCAACCTCTCTCTTCACTTGGCGGTGAAGGAGGCAGCCTGAGCCGAGGCGCGGACGGGCTCCCCGGCCGGGGAGCCCGTCCAAACCTCAAAGACCTATCGAGCCCCCAACTGTCGGGAGCACCCGGAGACAGCCCAGGTTAGCCCGCCGCGCCGCTGCCCGTGCCGGTGTCCAGCGCGCCGGTCAGCCTCGCGAGCTGGACGCGCGCGAAGCGCGGCCACGTGCGCGGGCTGCGCGCGAACGCAGCGAGGATCGCGCTCGGGTCGAAGTACGACTCGCGTTCGACCGCGACGCCGTCGCGCAGGGTGATCCTGTCGCACGCGCGGAGGCTCAGCCGGCGGGCACCGATCGTGCCGTGCAGCGTCAGCTCGATGTAGACCGTCTCGCCGTCGGTCACCCAGCGCTCGACCTCGCCGCGCAGGTCGGGGATCAACGTGAACGTCGGCGCGACGAACGACTGCGCGAACGCGCGGTAGCCGCGCAGCGTCGGCAGCTGCGGCTGCACGAGGCGCACGTCGTCGGCGATCAGCGCCCGGAAGTGCTCGGCGAACTCGTCCGGCCCGGCCGGCGCGCGCCAACCCTCGGTGAAGCCCGCGACCCACTCCCGCGGCGTGCGCGCCGACGACGCGGGGGAGCGGAGCCTGTCGTTGCCGTTCGCGTCGGTCATCGTGCGCGTCCTTTCCGGGCCGTCCACGGCCGTCATCGTCCGATCTTCAAATCCGTTGCAAGCCGCCTCGCAGGTACATACCTACAGCTTGTATGCGGGTACCATACAAGCTGTATGAGTCCCGAACAAGTAGCTTCCGAGCCCAGTGGCCGCACCTCGCAGGCCGAGCGCTCGCAGGCGACGCGCGAGAAGCTGCTCGCCGTCGCGCGCGTGCTGTTCGCGCACCGTGGCTACGCCGGCGTCGGCACCGAGCAGATCGTCCGCGCCGCCGGCGTCACGCGCGGCGCGCTCTACCACCACTTCGCCGGCAAGCGCGAGCTGTTCGAGGCCGTCCACGAACGGATCGAGGCCGAGCTCGTGCAGCGGATCGCCGCGAGCGCCGCCGCCTCGCCCGAGAGCGATCCGCTGCAGGCGCTGCGCAGTGGCACGCACGCGTTCCTCGACGCCTGCGAAGACCCCGCCGTGCAGCGCATCGCGCTGCTCGACGCGCCGTCCGTGCTCGGCTGGGAGCGCTGGCGCGAGATCGGTCTCGAGCACGTCTTCGGCCTCGTCCAGGGCGCGCTCACCGCGGCGATCGACGCCGGCGGCATCGAACGCCAGGCGGTCGAGCCGCTCGCGCACCTGCTGCTCGGTGCGAGCCACGAGGGCGCGATGCTCGTCGCGCGCGCCGACGACGACGGGCTCACGCGGCGGCAGGTCGCCGACGCGCTCGATCGCTTCCTCGCGTCGCTGCGCCCCGCTGGAGCCGGCGCGCTCGGCCCGGCCTCAGGCTGAGCCGCCGGGTACCGCCGGCCGGCCGGCCGGCCGGCCTGCCGCCCGTTCGTTCTCTCGTTGGATGGTGGGTGGGCTGTGGGCTCTGGAGCCGCACGCGGAGAATCGTCCCAAGCGATCAGGAGCATCTCCCGTGCGCCGTGTGCCTCGCGACTGGAGACGGCCTGAGATTCTCGAACCATCGTTATGTCTGACAAAATTGATAGACTCGATCGTCCTGACGTGTGGTTTGCGCGTTCAGCGACCCGCCACCGCGTCTCAAAGGACCGCATCCGCCATGTCATCGCCAATTATCGAGTCCGGTTCGAGGAGCCGCCACCAGACGCGGCGGTGGCGCGAGCACGCTCGACGCGCATCGTCTTTCTCGGGGATGACGATCACGGACGCACGCTGGAGGTCATGGCGGTCGAGGGCAAGCACGGTGAGCTGCTCGTGATCCACGCGATGGGGTTGCGCGAGAAGTACCGAAGGCGTTACGAGGACCGGAGATGACCAAGTTCACGACAGCCAGCGGCGAGGTGCTGACCGACGAGGACATCGAGGCGCTTGCCGACGAGGCCGAGCGCGGCTACGACCTGGAGAAGGCGACCAAGGTGACGGTTGGACGACCGTCTCTTGGAGAGAGGGGAGCATCGCCCCGGGTCCAGGTGCGCGTCGACCCCGACCTCGCCGAGGCCTTGCGTGCCCGCGCCCTCGAGGAGCACCGCTCGGTCAGTGAGATCGCCCGCACGGCGTTGCGCGAGTACGTGGAGCGCGTCGCCTGAGACTTCACGGCCAGGGTCGCCGACCGCCCACGAAACCGCACGCCTCCTTGCCGCGTCGGCTCGCTAGGGTCGACGCCCGCCGTTCGCCTCGATCCACTCGAAGATCGCGCGCGAGTGCGTCAGCACCGTTCCATCAGCGAGCTTCAGCGCCGGCAGCTTCGTATCGCCCGTCGCCGCGCGCAGCTGCTCGCGCGAGCCTTTGCGCAGGAACGGGATCGGGCTGCCGTGCGCCGCGACGACCTTCTCGTACTCGATGTCGTGCTTGCGTAGCGCTTCCTGCACGCGCCGGCACGGGTGTATCCGTGGGCCGCCGTCGTCGCCGTGGCACACATACAGGGTCGGCGAGTTACTCATGTCGAACCATTCCCGAGAGAAGGATCGCAGACGGCGTTCGCGCTCGTCGGCGCTGGCCGGCAGGCGCGCAGGCTAGGCCTCGCTAACCGTCGAGCTCGCGGACAAGCTCCGCAACGCGGCGCTCGATCTCGTCGCGCAACGCACGCACCTCGCTCAGCGGACGCCCCGCCGGGTCGGGCAGGTCCCAGTCGATGTAGCGCTTGCCCGGGATGTACGGGCAGGCATCGCCGCAGCTCATCGTCACGACGACGTCGGCGCGCTCGGCGAGCTCGTGTGTGAGCGGCTGCGGCGTGCGGCCTGCGAGGTCGATGCCAACCTCGCGCATCGCCTGCACGACCTCCGGGAGAAGGACGGTTGCTGCACGTCCGAGTCGAGCGTCTGCGGCTGCGAGACGGGGGAGGGCCGCGAGTAGCGACTACCGCCCGGCGGTGACGGCTCGCAGCTCCCCGAGTGACTCTCGGATCAGCAGCGGCAGGTCTCGCTGATCGGTCTCTTCGGCGACCCAGCGCTCGAAGGCGACCTTGAAGACGGCGATCGCCGCCTCGGCGGTCAGGCTCGCGGCCGGTTCGACGACGCCGCGGCCGCGCAACGCCTCGGCGAGCGCGGCGGCGAGCGATGCGAGCTTGATCAGCTCGCGCTCGCGAAGCTCCGCGCTCGACGCGATGATCGCCTGACGCTGGCGCGCGAACTCGCGCCGCTCCTGCAGGAGCGCGCCGATCGCCTCGAGGCCCACGGCGGACGCTTCGATCGGCGCCAGCTGCTCGGGCGCCTCGGCGACCGCGCTGACGAGCAGCTCCTGCAGCTCCTCGCCGCCGGCGAAGAGCACTTCGCGCTTGTCGGCGAAGTGCCGGAAGAACGTCCGCTCGGTCAGACCCGCCCGCTCGGCGATGTCGGCGACCGTCGTCTGCTCGTATCCGCGCTCGCAGTAAAGCGTGAAGGCCGCCTGCATCAGGCGGCCGCGCGCGTCTGGCTCCCATCTACCCACACACCCGAGTCTATCCGACGACAGAGACTGACATCAGGTGCTACTGTGATGACAGTCTCTGCCATCAGCTTCTACTGGAGGTTTCTCATGCGTGTATTTGTCACTGGCGCATCCGGTTGGATCGGCTCCGCCGTCGTCCCCGAGCTGATCGGCGCCGGTCATCAGGTCGTCGGGCTCGCTCGCTCCGACGCGTCGGCCGCCGCGATCGTGAACGCCGGCGCGGAGGTGCGCCGCGGCACGATCGACGATCTCGACGTCCTGCGTGACGCGGCCGCCGCGTCCGACGGCGTCATCCACCTGGCGTTCAAGCACGAGCTCGCCTTCGCGGGCGACTTCGACGGCGCGGCCGACGCCGATCGTCGCGCCGTCGAGACGATCGGCGAGGCGCTCGCCGGCTCCGATCGGCCGTTCGCGATCGCCTCTGGGACGCTCTGGGTTGCGCCGGGACGCGTCGCGACGGAGCGCGACGGACACGGGCCCGCCTCGGCGATGGCCGGCCTCGGCAGCGGTCCGTCGACGCGGTGGGAGACCTCCGAGGTCGTGCTCGCGCTCGCCTCGCGCAGCGTGCGCTCGTCGGTCGTGCGGCTTCCGCCGACCAACCACGGCGACGGCGACAACGGCTTCCTCGCGACGATCGTCGCGATCGCCCGCGATAAGGGCGTCTCCGGCTACATCGGCGACGGAGCCAACCGCTGGCCGGCCGTGCACCGACTCGATTCGGCGCGCCTGTTCCGGCTCGCGCTCGAGCAAGCGCCGGCGGCGTCGACGCTGCACGCGGTCGCCGACGAGGGCGTGCCGATCCGCGACATCGCCGAGGTCATCGGCCGGCATCTCGACGTCCCGGTCGTCTCGATCGCCCCGGACGACGCCGGCGAGCACTTCACGTGGCTGGCCGGCTTCCTCGGGGTCGACGGTCCGGCCTCGAGCGCGCTCACGCGTGAGCTGCTCGGCTGGGAGCCCGTCCAGCCGGGGCTGCTCGCGGACCTCGACGCGGGGCACTACTTCGGTCAGCAGCAGTCGGCCGCGGCCTGAGCGGGCTCAGGCGCCACCGTAGGTGACGACTAGATCGGTCGCGACGCCGACGAGGAAGCCGGCGGCGAGCAGATACAGCCCGAGCGTACGGTGGCCGTAGCGGCGCATGCCCGTCCAGATCTCGCCGATCACGTAGATGATCGCGCCGCCGGCGAGCGCGTAGAAGCACAGCTCGAGCGCTTCGGAGTGCACCTGGTAGCCGACGATCGTCCCGAGGAACGTCGGCCCGCCGCCGACGAGCCCGGCGAGCGCGAGCCACGACCACGACGGGCGCACGCGCCCGAGCGGGCCGACGATGCCGAAGCCCTCGGTCGCGTTGTGCAGCCCGAAGCCGATCACGAGCACCGTCGCGAGGCCGATCGCGCCGCTCTTCGCCGAGACGCCGATCGCGAGACCCTCGGCGAAGTTGTGCAGCCCGATCGCGAGCGCGATCGTCATCCCGGTCTGCAGCGCGCGCTTGCGCGCTTCGGCAGCCTGCGCGTCGTAGCCGGCGACCTGCTCGACGCTCAGCTCCGTCACCGCATCGCCGCCTGCGAGCGGCGGGCGCGTCGGCCCCTGCGGCCGCAGCCGGCGCTCGACGGCCGAGATCCCGGCCGTGCCTACCGTGAAGCCGACCGCGAGCAGCGCGAACAGGCCGAGCACGTGCCCGAAGCCGGTCTTGTGCGCCTTGAATTCGCTCAGCGTCGCGTCGACGATCGACTGGCCGTGCGACGTCACGTCCATGAAGATGAACGCGAGGATCCCGACCGAGAACATCGCCAGGCCGACGCGCACGCGGTCATCGACGCCCTTGATCCGCCCGAGCGGCAGGCCGAGGTAGATCGTCGATCCGGCGATCGCCCCGAGCAGGACTGTCTCCGCGAAGCTCATCGAGCTTGCATGTTAGGGCTACCTAATCGAAAATGGCGAACCCGGCGCGCGTTCAGGCGCCGACATAGGCCGCGAGGTGCTCTCCGGTGAGGGTCGAGCGAGCGTCGACGAGCTCGGCGGGCGTTCCCTCGAAGACGATCCGCCCGCCGTCGTGGCCGGCGCCGGGGCCGAGGTCGACGATCCAGTCGGCGCGCGCCATGACCGCCTGGTGGTGGGCGACGACGATGACCGACCTGCCGGAGTCGACGAGCCGGTCGAGCAGACCGAGCAGCTGCTCGACGTCGGCGAGATGCAGGCCCGTCGTCGGCTCGTCGAGGACGTAGATCTCACCCTTCTCGGCCATCTGGATCGCCAGCTTCAGCCGCTGGCGCTCGCCGCCCGACAACGTCGTCAGCGGCTGCCCGAGTGTGAGGTAGCCCAGGCCGACGTCGGCGAGCCGGGCGAGGATCTTGTGCGCGGGAGCGTTCTCGCTCTCGCCGGATGCGAAGAACTCGGCCGCCTCGGCCACCGACATCGCGAGCACCTCGCTGATGTCCCTGCCGGCGAGCTCGTACTCGAGCACCTCGGCGAGGAAGCGCTTTCCGTCGCACTCCTCGCAGGTCGTCGCGACGCCGGCCATCATCGCGAGGTCGGTGTAGATCACGCCGGCGCCGTTGCAGTTCGGGCAGGCGCCCTCCGAGTTGGCGCTGAACAGCGCAGGCTTGACGCCGTTGGCCTTCGCGAACGCCTTGCGGATCGGGTCGAGCAGCCCGCTGTACGTCGCCGGGTTGCTCCGCCGCGAGCCGCGGATCGGACTCTGGTCGATCGACACGACCCCCGCGCCGGCGGGAATCGATCCGTGCACGAGCGAGCTCTTGCCCGAGCCGGCGACGCCGGTAACGACGACGAGCACGCCTAGCGGGATGTCGACGTCGACCTCTTGCAGGTTGTGTGTGCTCGCACCGCGGATCTCCAGCGTGCCGCTCGGCGCTCGCACCGCCTCCTTCAGGACGGCCCGGTCGTCGAGATGGCGGCCGGTGATCGTGTCGCTGCCGCGCAGCCCGTCGACGGTGCCCTCGAAGCAGACGCTGCCGCCCGCTGCGCCGGCGCCCGGGCCGAGGTCGACGACGTGGTCGGCGATCGCGATCGTCTCCGGCTTGTGCTCGACGACGAGCACCGTGTTGCCCTTGTCGCGCAGTCGCAGCAGCAGGTCGTTCATGCGCTCGATGTCGTGCGGGTGAAGGCCGGTCGTCGGCTCGTCGAAGACGTAGGTCACGTCGGTCAGCGAGGAGCCGAGGTGGCCGATCATCTTGACGCGCTGCGCCTCGCCGCCCGACAGCGTGCCCGACGGCCGGTCGAGCGAGAGGTAGCCGAGCCCGATCTCCACGAACGAGTCGAGCGTCCGTTGCAGCGTCGCCAGCAGCGGCGCCACCGACGGCTCGTCCAGGCCGCGGACCCAGCCGGCGAGGTCGCTGATCTGCATCGCGCAGGCGTCGGAGATGTCGATGCCGTCGATCTTCGACGACCGCGCCTCCTTGCTGAGCCTCGTGCCGCCGCAGTCCGGGCACGTCGTGAAGGCGACCGCCCGATCGACGAACGCGCGGATGTGCGGCTGCAGCGAGTCCTTGTCCTTCGAGAGCATCGACCGCTGGACCCGCAGCACGAGGCCTTCGTAGGTCATGTTGATGCCGGCGATCTTCATCCGCGTCGGCTCGCGATGGAGGAGGTCGTGCAGCTCTTTCTTGGTGAACTTGCGGATCGGCTTGTCCGGATCGAAGAAGCCCGACGCGGCGTAGAGCCGGTAGTTCCAGCCGCCCGAGGTGTAGCCCGGGATCTTGATCGCGCCCTCGGCGAGCGACTTCGACTCGTCGAACAGCTCGGTCAGGTCGATGTCCGAAACCGAGCCGCGACCTTCGCAGCGCGGGCACATGCCGCCGGCGCGGCTGAAGCTCTTCTTCACCGTCTTGCCGCCACCGCGTTCGACCGTGATCGCGCCGCTCGCGCGAACCGAGGGGACGTTGAAGGAGAACGCGTTCGGCGAGCCGATCTGCGGCCTGCCGAGCCGGCTGAAGAGAATCCGCAGCAGCGCGTTCGCATCGGTCGCCGTGCCGACCGTCGAGCGGATGTCGGCGCCCATCCGCTGCTGGTCGACGACGATCGCCGTCGTCAAGCCTTCGAGCACGTCGACCTCCGGCCGCGCAAGCGTCGGCATGAAACCTTGCACGAACGCGCTGTAGGTCTCGTTGATCAGCCGCTGCGACTCCGCCGCGATCGTGCCGAACACGAGCGAGCTCTTGCCCGAGCCCGAGACGCCGGTGAAGACCGTCAGCCGGCGCTTCGGGAGCTCGACGCTGACGTCGTCGAGGTTGTTGACACGCGCACCGTGCACGCGGATCAGGTCCTGGCCGTCGGCGGCGTGCGCCGCCGCCGACCGCGTGTTCGTCCTCGTGGCCGTGCTCATCGTGCCCACATCTTGCTACGCGGGTCCGCGCTCACGGATCCTGAAGCAGCCCGAGGACGTTGCCGTCGGGGTCGGTGAACGTCGCCACAAGGCGCCCGCCGCCGACGTCGTGCGCCGCCTCCTTGACGCTCGCGCCCGCCGCCGTCACCTCGGCGAGCTTCGCCTCGATGTCCGCCACGTGCCAGTAGGAGACCGGCGAGGTCATCGCCTGCGGCCCGCCGCCCGGCACGAGCCCGATCTGCTGGCCCTCGGCCTCGTAGCCGACGTAGTAGGGCGCGTCGGCCTGCGGCTCGATGCCGAGCAGCGCGGTGTACACCGGCTTCGCCGCCGTCAGATCGGAGACCGGGTGCAGCACGGTTTTGATTCCCTGCGTGGAAGAGCCTGTCATCGTCGCTCCTGGAGTCGTTGGTCGCAGCGACCGTTTGAGGTCGGTGGTCACGTTAACCGCGGCTCCCCGCCGGCGTTTCTCGAATCCTGATCGGTTGGAGGACGTGGTCCATGCGCTCGATCGTCATGCGCTCGCGCGGACGCGGGGCCGGCGCCGTGCGACCGCCAGACAGGCGACCGTGGTGGAGCGGATCGGCCGACCGAGCCGCTGCTCGACGGATCGGTTCTCGGCGGCGAGGGCGTCGCGCTGCCTCGGCGACAGTCGCGCCCAGACCGACATCGTGCCCAGCAGGGCGTTGATCTCCCCAGCCGTGTGCTCCAACTGCGCCGGCTCGGCGACGACCTGCGCGTCGTCGAACAGCTTCGTCGCGTAGCCGCGCGCGATCTCATAGCCGCCGAGCCACGCCCACACCTCCGAGAGGTTCTCGCGACGCGCCGCGACGCCGGCGAGCGTGCCGGCGAGGTCGCGATAGGCGGGCCAATCGGCGGCGTGCTCCGGCGCAACCGCGCTCATCGCGGCCCGCAGCGCCCGCTGATCGTCGGCGCTGCGCGGATCGTCGAGCCCGAAGTACGAGATCAGAGCAAGGCTCCCGCCGTCCACGAGCGCGTCGGCGATCTTGCGCCAGCTCACATCGGGGTCGATCCAGTGGATCGCCGACGCCGAGACCACGGCCGAGTACTCGGCGCGCGGCAGCGAGGCGTCCTCGAGGCGCGCGTTGACGAACCGCACGTCGCCGGCGCCGTTCAAGCGATCGCGCGCCCGCGCGATCAACCGCCGGCCCGGCTCCACCGCGGTGACGCGCAGCCCACGGGCAAGCAGGCTGCGGGTGAGCTGCCCCGTGCCACAACCGATCTCGAGCACCGCGGCGCCCGGCTCGATGCCCTCGCAGGCCCGGTCGACGAGCGCGTCGGGATAGGTTGGGCGATGACGGTCGTAGTCCTCGGCGACCCGATCGAAGGCGCGTCCGTGGCGGCGGGCGTCGAGTTGGTTCGGCATAGGCTCACGGTAGATGACACGTGCGCGAGCGGCGCTCGCCGATGAGATCCACGCCTCGGCGCGGTCGTAATGAGGAAGACGGACACGAGCGACAGGACGAACCAGGACGAACCCATGAAGCCGACTACCACTACGCACATCTCCCGACCGGCGAACACGGAATCGTTGTGGCCGCGACTGGCGGAGCTGCCGCTCGTCGTCGAGTCGTACGAGTACGACCGGCTGAGCCTGCTCCTCGCTCACGAGTCCGAGCGCGTGACGACGCACGTGCGACTGCTCGGCGCCGGCGCCGACGGGCTCGGAGAGGACGTCTCGGTCCACGTCGAGGACGGCAGCTCGCTGCACGAGACGCAGCTCGCGCTGCCGCTCGCCGGCGAATGGACGCTCGGCGGCTTCTGCGAGCACCTCGCGACACTCGCGCTGTGGCCGAAGCCGCCGGAGTGGGAGGGGATGCTGCGCTTTCGCAACTGGGCGTTCGAGTCGGCCGCGCTCGACCTGGCGCTCCGCCAGGCGGGCCGTTCGCTGCACGACGTGCTCGGGCTGCAGCCGCAACCGGTGCGCTTCGTCAACTCGTTCGGCCTCGGCAAGGAGCCCTCGATCGAGCCGGTGCGCCGGCGCCTCGCGCGCGCGCCCGGTGTGCGCTTCAAGCTCGACGCGGAGGCGAGCTGGCCGGCCGAGCTGGTCGATGAGGTCGCGGCGACGGGCGCGGTCGAGACGATCGACTTCAAGGGGCTGTACGGCTTCGAGGTCGAGGATCCGGATGCGCTCGGCGCGCTGTACGACCGCGTCCTCGCGGTGCTCCCGGACGCCTATCTCGAGGACCCGCACGACCTGCCCGAGATCGCCCAGCGGCTCGGCGATCGCCTCGAGCGCGTCTCTTATGACGCGCCGATTCGCAGCGCCGAGGACATCGGCGCGACGCCGCTTGCGGCACGCGTAGTGAACGTCAAGCCGTCGCGAATCGGCAGCCTGCGTGCGCTGTTCGAGGTGTACGCGCGCTGCGCGCGCGAGCGGCGGCCGATGTACGGGGGTGGGATGGGGGAGCTCGGCGTCGGCCGCGGGCAGATCGAGCTGCTCGCGGCGCTGTTCCACGCCGACGCGCCCAACGACGTCGCGCCGAGCGCCTACAACGAGGACGACCCGACGCGCGAGCTGCCGCCGAGCCCGCTCGCACCGCGCGCCGACGCGGTCGGCTTCCGCTGGACGGCGTGAACGACGCTCCGCGCGGTCACGAGCGGTTCGCGCGTACGTCTCGTCGCCAGCGAGCCGGTGGCGTGCCGTAGCGGCGCTTGAACGCGCGGCTGAACGCCGCCTCCGACGTGTAACCGACGTTCTCTGCGATCAGCGTGACCGGGAGGGAGGTGTCGCGGAGCAGGTCGGTGGCGGCGTCGAGACGCACGTGCGCGAGATAGGTGGCCGGCGGCTTGCCGACGCGAGCGACGAACTGCGCGGCGAACGCCGACCGCGAGAGGCTGCACGCTCGCGCGAGCTCCGCGACCGTCCAGTCGTGACCGGCGTCGCGGTGGATCGCGCTCAAGGCCAGACCGATCTGCGGGTCGAGCGCACCGGCCAGCCAGTTCGGTTCGGCGTCCGCGCCGGCGGCCCATGCGCGCAGGATCTGGATGAAGACCAGATCGAGGATGCGCGCGACCATCACCGCCGATCCTTGAGATGGCGACTGCATCTCGATCAGAAGCATCCTGCGAGCCACTTCCAACCCCTCGGGGGCTTGGCCGCCGGCGCCGCGCAGGACGATCACGGAGGGGAGGCTCGCGAGCAGGTGGCTCGCCTGCGGGTCGCCGATCGTGAACGTTCCGCAGAGCCAGCGCGCCGGCTGGCCTGCGTCGCTGATGTGGTGCGCGTCGCCGCGCGGGAGCAGGACGACGTCGCCGCGACGCACGTGCACGACGTGCGTCTCGCCGTCGAGACGAAGCACGAGCTCGCCCTCTTCGACGATGTGCAGCGTGCCGAGACCGGCGAAGCCGATCGAGAACGTCGGCGGCGGGGCGTACGCGACGATCCGTTCTCCGCCGAGGCGGACGCTCCGCAGCAGCTCCGAAAGCAGATCGTGCGGCAAGCCATCTGCGCCGAGACCGAGCACGGCGTCCCCGGGCGCTGGATGATCGGCAAAGTGTTGCGGCGGTCGGGGCAAATCGCCCGGCGTCGTTGGACGATCGGCAAGATGTTCCGGCGGAGCGGTCATTGTCCCCGCCGGGTCCTCGGATTACGCTCGACGAGCAGCAAGTGGAGCGCACCGACAGACACAGAAAGGAACCTAACCCATGACCGCAAGCGCTGGTGAAGCCGGGCAGGACAAGCCTACGAAGATCAGCTTCGTCTACTCGAACCCGACCGACCCGGCCGCCTTCGAGGCCGCGTATCCCGAGCAGCTCGCGCTCGCGCGGAAGCTCCCCGGCCTGACCCGGCTGGAGGCCTCGAAGGTATGGCCGAAGGAGGACGGCAGCCCGACCCCGGCTTACCGACTGCTCGACCTGTACTTCGCCGACTACCGGGCGGCCAGCGCTGCCGCCGCGGAGGCTGGCGCCCTCGTCGGCGCGACGCTCGAGCACGCCACCGGGGGCGTCGTGATCGCGTTCGCCGAGGTCCTCGACGACTCGCCGATGTAGGACAGGGAGCCGCGCCTATTCGCGGTGGAGCGAGAGCGCCAGGCTGGGCACGGCGAAGGACAGGAGGAAGATCGGCAAGATGCGCTTGCCGCCGCATCGGAAGGCGACGGTTTCGCCCTCGACGGCGTCGAACGTCTTGGTTCGGCTGGCGTTTCGGCCGTTGCGGACCTGCACGGTGTGATGTCCGGGTTCGAGCGGTATGTCGATGGTCCCGTTCAGCTCCACTGACCCGGCAGGCCGTCCGTCGAGGACGACTTCGTACGTGCCGCGGCGGACCTCCGCTCCGATGGTCTTGTGCGTCAGCTTCAGCGTTGCCGGCATTGCTGCATCTTCCACCAGATCAGGCGTCTCGGTCGGCTGCCGCCCGCATCGCTTCGGCGATGACGGGCTGCTGCTCCGCGTCGGCGCCGTGCGGATAGGCGAGGCGCTGCTCGGCGAGGACTACGAGCGTCGCGCCTGTGTCGGGGTATCCGACGACGTCGGGACGGTTGGTCGTGGAGACGACGAGGTAGCGAGCGGGCACGTCGGAGCGGTTGACCAGACTATGAGCACCTGCCTGGCCCCGAGGGAACGCGACGACCGCGCCGGCCGACAGGAGTCGGGTCCCGTCCGGACCGCGCAGCGAGAGGCTCCCGGCGAGGACGAGCAGCAGCTCCTCGTTGGCGTGGTGGACGTGCAACGGCGAGCCGACTGCGCCCGGGTCGAGCTCGTAGACGTTCGCGGCGAGCTCGCGAGCCCCGGCCTGAGCGCCTACCGGAGCGACGTGGCGACCGGGGTATCTGTCCGCCTCCCAGCTTGGCTGCCTGAAGTCAACGGACACCGCGCGACCGTAGCCGATCTCCGGACCCGGGCGTAGCCCAACGAGAGACGTCTCAGAACCGGTGGTCGAGCCGTTTCCAATGCTCGATAATGCATGTTATGTAAATCGAGGAACGAAACCGGCGTCACGATGGCAAGCGCGAGCGTCGCCGGAGATCGCGTTCACGGGTCCCCGTCGCGGGCCTCCTGCTCGCGCTCTGAGATGACGTGCGCGGCCCACGAGCGCGCTCGCGCGCCGAAGAATCGCCCGAGCTGCGCGCGATGGCGCGCGACCCAGTCGTACGCGCGCGACGTCGCGCGCGGGAACCACGCCGTCACGCCGGCGAGCGGCGCGGCGCCGGGCAACATGCCGAGCACGACCGGCACGGCCGCGCCGCCCGAGCGGATCGACGCGCCCTGCACGAGGTGCCACGACGCGAGCTGCGCCGTCTCGGGCATTCCTGCGAGCAGCCGCCCGCCGCGCGCGCTCTGAATCGGCGCCGGCTCCAGGCGCTTCGCGCGATCCCAGCTGAGCAGCACCGCGAGCATCACCTTGCAGAACCCGCATTCGCCGTCGTAGAGCACGATTCCCGCGTGCTCGCCGGCTTCGGTCATCGATCTCTGAAGCCTGCGCTGCGGCTCGAGTCCCACGCGCGTCCGATCTGCCGCATCATCGCCGGATAGACGATCAGGTGCCGGAACGGCCCGATCAGCGCCATGTACGCCTCGCCGAGTCTCCCCCGCGGCTTTACATAAACGCCCATCCGCCCGCAGTAGGCCCCGCCGCTCTCTTCGACCCAGCCGAGCTGCAGCACAGCATGCACGGTCCCGTTCGAGATCTCCGCCGCAGCCTCGTCGTCGGTGCGGTAGATCGGGACGAACGTACTCGAGCTGATCGAGACCGGCCGCGTCGTCGTGTCGCGCAGCTCCGCCGGCAAGCGTGCGCTCAACGTCGCCTCCGTGCACCCCGGAATCGGCAGCGGCTCGGCGTCCTCGTCCCATCCGAACAACGCTCCCATGCGAAAGCGCAGCGCGAACAGCGCGCGAGTCGCCCGCGACGGGCTCCGTTGCGGGTCCATCGACATCACGAGCTCGACGAGACGCTCGAAGTCCTCGCGCCCGCCTGACGCCGGCAGCCGCCAGGCGTCGAGCAGCTCGAAGTCCGGCGCGATCTCGGCCATCAGCCACGGGTGCGCTTCGTGCGTGGTATTCGGAAGCCTCGTCCACGGCTTCCTCGCGCCGTGTCCGCCGCGAGAAGGCCTCATCGGCTCGCGCCCCCGTCCCCTCCGATGAGCGGCGAGGCCGCGTCCAACCCGAGCGCGCCGGCGGCGACGCGCGAGGCGAGCAGCTCGTCGTACGGCGCCTGTCCGGCGAGCTCGATCACCGTGCCCTCGACTGCGCCGACGAACGCGCGCGCGACCGCCCGAGCCGGCGGACCCGGCGGAATCGAGCCGGGCCGGCGGCCGGCGCGGATCAGCCGCGCAACCCGCTCGACGAGCGCCTCGGACACGCGCTTGACCTCGCGCCCGACCGGATGCTCGCGCGCGCCGAACTCGAGCCGCAGCGCAATCGCCACGCGCGCGATGTCGCGCCGGCAGAAGACCGCGTGGCCGCGCGCGAGCGCGAGCAGCGCGCGGACCGGGTCCGACTCGCGCTCGACGAGCGGTCCGACCTCCTCCCTCCACGTCTCGTCGACCCACGCGACGACCGACAGCGCCAGGTCCTCCTTGTCCGCGAACTGGTGATACAGCGCGCCGCGCGTGTAGCCCGCCTCGCGTGCGACATCCTCGAGCACGAGGTTCGCGTACCCGCAGCGCGAGATCCCGCGCGCCGCCGACTCGAGCAGCGCGGCGCGCGTGCGCGCGCTGCGGTCGGCCTGCGTCGGGCGCACTGCCTGCGTTGGGCGGTCGGCCAACATACGTACAGCCATGTATGTATGTATAGCCGACGATCGATCGCCTGGCAAGCTCGCGTGCGCCTTGCGAGTCCATCGCGCGATAATCGCCCGGGAGATGGCGAGCGCCGAAGCAACGACGACGTTCAGCGGTAAGACCGCCTGGGCGCGCAACCTCGCCGCGCCGGTCCGCGACTTCCTCTCGACCGAGACCGGCAGCGCCGTCGCGCTGCTCGCCGCGACGCTCGTCGCGCTCGCTTGGTCCAACTCACCCTGGTCGAGCTCCTACGAATCGGTCTGGACGACGAAGCTCTCGATCAACCTCGGCGGCGGGTCGATCGCGACCGACCTGCGCCACTGGGTCAACGAGGGGCTGATGACCTTCTTCTTCCTCGTCGTCGGCCTCGAGGCCAAGCGCGAGTTCGACCTCGGCGAGCTGCGCGAGCGCCGGCGCATCGCGATCCCGGTGATGGCCGCGATCGGCGGCATGGCCGTGCCGATCGCGATCTACCTGCTGTTCAACGCCGGCGGCCGCGGCGCGCACGGCTGGGGCGCCGCGATGTCGACCGACACGGCCTTCGCGCTCGGCGCGCTCGCGCTGCTGACGCCGCGCGCGGCGACGCGCATGCGCGTCTTCCTGCTGACGCTCGCCGTCGTCGACGACCTCGGCGCGCTCGTCGTGATCGCGACCGCCTACACCAAACACGTCTCCTGGCCCGCGCTGCTCGTCGCGATCGGCCTGTTCGCCGCGCTCGTCATGCTGCGCTTCGTGCCGGCCGCGCGACGCCAGGGTGCGGTCGTGATCGGCATCGCGCTGTGGATCGCGATGTTCAAGTCCGGGATCGACCCCGTCATCGCCGGCCTCGCCGCCGGCCTCGTCACGAGCGCCTTCCCCCCCTCGCGCGAAGACCTCGAGCGCGCGACCGAGCTGACGCGCTCGTTCCGCGAGCAGCCGACGCCCGAGCTCGCGCGCTCGGCGCAGCTCAGCGTCGTCTCGGCGATCTCGCTCAACGAGCGCCTGCAGTACGACCTGCACCCGTGGACGAGCTACGTCATCGTGCCGCTGTTCGCGCTCGCCAACGCCGGCATCCACATCACCGGATCGCTGCTCGGCGACGCGATCACCTCGCCGATCACGCTCGGCATCGCCGTCGGCTACGTCGTCGGCAAGCCGGTCGGCATCGTCGGCGCCTCGTGGCTCGCCTCGCGCCCGGCGCTGCACGGGCCGCGCCCGCCGATCAGCTGGCCGCTGCTGTTCGGCGCCGGCGCCGTCGCCGGGATCGGCTTCACCGTCTCGCTGCTGATCTCCGGGCTCGCGTTCAGCGGCGAGCAGCTCGCCGAGGCGAAGCTCGGCGTGCTCGGCTCGGCCGTCATCGCGCCGCTCGTCGCGTGGGCCGTGATCTCCTTCGTCCGGCGCCAGCCCAGCGACGTCCGCGCGCGGCAGATCAGCGGCACAGCCGAGGACCTGATCGACCTCGCCGATGACGTCGACCCCGAGCGCGACCACATCCGCGGTTCCGACGACGCGCCGGTCACGCTCGTCGAGTACGGCGACTTCGAGTGCCCGTACTGCGGTCGCGCCGAGCCGGTCGTGCGCGAGCTGCTCGCCTCCTCCGACGACGACGTCCGCTATGTCTGGCGCCACCTGCCGCTCAACGACGTGCACTCGAGCGCGCAGCTCGCCGCCGAGGCCGTCGAGGCGGCCGCCGCTCAGGGCAGGTTCTGGGAGATGTACGACGCGTTCCTCGCCCACCAGGACGCGCTGACGCCGCAGGACATCAGCAAGGTCGCGCACGACCTCGGGCTCGACGTCGAGCGCTTCTGGTCGGAGATCCGCCGCCACGAGTACGCGCCGCGCGTCGCCGAGGACGTCGCGAGCGCCGACGCGAGCGGCGTCTCGGGCACGCCGACGTTCTTCATCAACGGCCGCCGACACCAGGGCGCCTACGACCTCGGCACGCTCAAGGCGAGCGTTCGCGCGGCGCGCACACGCGCGCAGCTGCCCGTCGCTTCCGCCTCCTGAGCGAGCCGGCGATCCTCACGGGCCCGGGAGCGCGGCAAGCTCGCGCGCCCGTAGCAGCACCGCGTCGATCATCGGCGCCGTCAACTTCCCGGTGAACGTGTTCTGCTGGCTCGGATGGAAACAGCCGAGCATCGTGCAGCGCTCGAGCGCGAGCTCGGCCGCGTGCGCGAAACGCGGCCGCGGGCGCAGCGCGGCGACCGGCGCGCCGTCCGCCGTGCGTTCGCCGCGAGCGCGCAGCAGCGCGAGCGCGGCGTCCCATGCGAAGCCGCCGAGGCACAGCACGACGCGGACGTCGCCGAGCAGCTCCAGTTCGCGCACGGTCCACGGCAGGCAGCTCTCGCGCTCGTCCGGCGTCGGGCGGTTGGCCGGCGGCGCGCAGCGCACGGCCGCCGTGATCCACGCCCCGCTCAGGCGCAGCCCATCCTCACGCGAGCTCGACTGCGACTGGTTGGCGAAGCCGCAGCGGTGCAGCGCCGCGAACAGGAAGTCACCCGAGCGGTCGCCCGTGAACATCCGACCCGTGCGATTCGCGCCGTGCGCCGCCGGCGCGAGACCGAGCAGCAGCACGCGCGCGCCGGGGTCGCCGAAGCCGGGTAGCGGGCGTCCCCAGTAGGTCTCGGACGCGAACGCCGCGCGACGCTCGCGCGCGACCTGCTCGCGCCAGGCGACCAGGCGCGGACAGCGCCGGCAGCGTGTGACCGACGCCGACAGCTTCGCCAGCTCGGCGTCGTTCGTCCGCTCCGGATGCACGCGGCAGTAGTAGCATCGTCGCCAAGATGCCGTTGTGGTTGCTGATCGTGCTGCTCGGGTTGATCAAGCTCCCGATCGCCGCGCTGATGCTGTGGCTCCCGTTCCGCAACGACCCCGTGCTGCGCGCGAGCGAGCCGCCCGACCGCAGCGATGACGACGGCGGCTCGCGCGCGCTGCCCGCCGGTCCGCTCGACCCGCGTCCGCGCCGTCCGCTGCCTTCGAGTCCGCGCTGCCCACGCCGCGGGCCGCACGGCTCGCCGCCTCCCCCCTCGCCGCGGCGCGTGCGCGCCGTCACGCGCACGCCGCGTCGCGTGCGCATCTCGCACTGAGCACCGACTGAGGACCGTACGCGCGCTGGAGCGCGCGTCTAGCGGGTTCGCTTGCGCTGCCGGCGCGCTGCCTTCGCTTTCGCGCGGCGCTTGCGCAGCATCGCCGCGGTGTCGCGCGCCGCGCGCGCTTCGTCGAGCGGGCCGTCGCCGGCCGGCGCCATCCGTCGCGCGTCGCGCACGATCACGAACGCGACTGCGACGAGCAGGACGATCGCGGCGCCGATCACGATGATGACCGTTTTTTTCGAGTTCGACGTGGTCGTCGTCGTGCCCGACGTTTCCGTTTTCTGCGTCTGCGTCGATTCTTCGCCCTGCGAGCCGCCGCTCAGTTCGTTGAACGCGTTGCCGTTGCCTGCCGAGGAGCCGGAGCTTCCCGAGGTCGTGGGCGTCGCGGCGCCGGCGGCGGCGAGTGCGCAGGGCGCGAGCGCGCTCGTGAGCAGCAGCGCGATCAGCGCAGCGAGGCACACGCGCCGCACGCCGCGCCTGCTCGAGATCGGGCCGGTCCCCTCCATGCGGCGAGCATACCGATGGGAGCGCACACCGTAGAATGACGGCCGATGGCGCCGAAGCAGCGACAGATCCGCATCGAACAGCGTGGTGGCCTCGAGGCGATCCAGGCGCTCGAGCAGCGCTCCGACGAGGAGCTCGAGGCCGAGACGAAATACAAGAGCGCCGCGCTCGCGATCCTCGGCGCGCGCGCAGCCGAGCGGTTCGACGCCGAGGCGGCGCGCGGTTACTTCCAGCGCGCGATCGCCGCGGCGCGGCCGCAGGAGCGGATGCAGCTGCGGCGGATGGCCGACGCTTCGCTCGCGCTCGCCGAACGTCGCGCGGGCGATCTGAAGAACGCCGTCGAGCGTCTCGGCCAGACGCCGCCGACCGGGCGCCAGATGCTCGCGCTGCGCGCGATGGGCCTGCTGATCCCGCCGGCGTCGGCCGGGATCCTCGCGCGCGTGCGCGGGGTTCTCTTGATCATCGCCCTGATCGTCGTGCTGCTCGCGATCGGCACCGGGATCGTCGAGCTCGTCGGGCTCGCGTTCGGCGGCGTCGGCCTCGCGCCGGCGATCCTGCTCGGGCTGTTCGTCGTGATCGCGGCGCTCGCGATCGTCGCGGCCGTCGGGCGCCGGCGGCGCGCCAAAGCCGCCGCCGGCTGAGCGCCGACTACGCTTGCGCGGTGTCTTCTGAGTCGACGCCGGCGACGCGCGTCTGCCTGATCGTCAACCCCGCCGCCGGCGGCGGCAAGGCCGGTCGCCTGGCGCCGCGCGCCGTCGAGCAGCTGCGCGGGCGCGGGCTGACGGTGCGCCGCGTCGATACGCGCCATCTCGACCACGCGCGTGAGCTCGCCGTCGAGGCCGCGCGCGCGGGCGAGACCGTCGTCGTGCTGAGCGGCGACGGCGCGATCGGCGCGATCGCGGACGCGCTGCGCGAGGTCCCGGGCGCCGTGCTCGGGATCCTGCCGGGCGGGCGTGGCAACGACCTCGCGCGCGTGCTCGGCATCTCGCAGGAGCTCGAGCCGGCGTGCGCGACGATCGCCGAGGGCGTCCCGCGCGCGATGGACCTCGGCGAGGTGCTCGCCGCCGACGGGACGGCGCAGGCGTACGTCGGCATCGCGTCGGTCGGGTTCGACAGCGACGCGAACCGGATCGCCAACGAAGCGCCGTCGTGGCTCGGCAACCTCGTCTACGCCTACGGCGCGCTGCGCGCGCTGTTCGCGTGGCGTCCGGCGCGCTTCCAGGTCGAGCTCGACCCGCCGGGCGAGCGCCACAGCTTCACCGCGTACACGATCGGCGCGGCGAACTCGAAGACCTACGGCGGCGGCATGCGCGCGGCGCCCGACGCGATGCTCGACGACGGGCTGCTCGAGGTCGTCGTGCTCGAGAACGTCGGCAAGCTCGCGTTCCTGACGAAGATCCTGCCGCGCGTGTTCAGCGGCGAGCACGTGCGCGAGCCGTGCGTGCACACGTTCCGCGCGCGCGAGGTCGCGATCGACGCCGATCGGCCGTTCACGATGTACGCCGACGGCGACCCTATCGGCGAGCTGCCGCTGCGCGTGCGCGCGGCGCCGGGTGCGATCACGGTGCTCGTCCCGGCGCACGAGCCGGCGGACTCGGCGTTCGCGGCGCCGGCGACCGCCGGTGCCGCAGGCGCCGGTGCGCGTTGATGGACGGCACGCTCGCCCCGAAGCTCGCGCTCGCGCGCGCTGTCGCGACGCTCTCGCGCCTGCGCGGCGGCGGCGGCACGAGCGCGCCGGGCCGCCTGCTGCTGGGGCTCGACCGCAACGCGATCGGCGTGCTCGGTGCGCGCCTTCCGCGCGGCAGCGCGCTCGTCTCGGCGACGAACGGCAAGACGACGACGGCCGCGATGGCGGCGGCGATCTTCGAGCGCGCGGGGATCGCGCTCGTGCACAACGCCGAGGGCGCGAACATGGCCGGCGGGATCGCGACGGCGCTGCTCGCGGCGGCGCGCCCGCGCGGGCGGATCGCCGGCGAGCTCGGGCTGTTCGAGGTCGACGAGCTGTGGCTCGACGCCGTCGCCGAGCAGCTGCGCCCACGCGCGATCCTGCTTGGCAACCTGTTTCGCGACCAGCTCGACCGCTACGGCGAGCTCGAGACGATCGCCGACCGCTGGGCGGCCGACCTGCACGCGCAGCGGCTCGTGCTGAACGCCGACGACCCGCTGATCGCCGACCTCGGGCGCGAGCGCGACGGCGCGCTGTACTTCGGCGTCGGGGACGACTCGCTCGCGCTCGCCGGGATGGCGCACGCGGCCGACGCGAAGCACTGCCGCCGCTGCGGCGCACCGTACGTGTTCGACGCGATCTACCTCGGCCATCTCGGGCACTACCACTGCCCGAGCTGCGGCCAGCGGCGTCCGGCGCCGAGCGTGAGCGCGAGCGCCGTCTCGCTCGAAGGCGTGCGCGCGGCGCGCTTCACGCTGCGCACACCGGCCGGCGAGGACGAGGTCTCGCTCGCGCTGCCGGGGCTCTACAACGTCTACAACGCGCTCGCCGCGGCAGCGCTCGCGACGGCGCTCGACGTGCCGTTCGCGCAGATCGTCGCCGGGCTGAACGGCACGAAGGCGGCGTTCGGGCGCGCCGAGAGCGTGATGCTCTCCCCTGCGCGCTCGCACAACGGCGCGAGCGACGCCGGCGGCGCCGACGCGGGGGCGCGCGAGCTGCGGATCCTGCTCGTGAAGAACCCGGCGGGCGCGAACGAGGTGCTGCGGACACTCGCGCTCGAGCCGGGCGAGCACGACGTGCTCGGCGTGCTCAACGACCGCATCGCCGACGGGCGCGACGTCTCGTGGATCTGGGACGCCGACTTCGAGCTGCTCGCCGGTCGCGTGCGCCGCTTCACGTGCAGCGGCACGCGCGCGGCGGATCTCGCGACGCGGCTGAAGTACGCGGGCGTCGCGGTCGAGGCGATCGACGTGCAGCCCGATCTTCCCCGCGCGCTCGAGCGGGCGGCCGCGGATCGCGCCGACGCACGGGCGCCGCTGTACGCGCTGCCGACGTACACGGCGATGCTCGAGCTGCGCGAGCTGCTCGTGACGCGCGGGGAGCTGAGCGGCTCGTGGTCGTGAGCACGCCGGCCGCCGAGGCGGCTGCGGATGCGGTCGCATGGCACGACCTCGAGTGCGGCGCCTATCGCGTCGACCTGCCGCTCTGGCTGTCGCTCGCGCGGCGCGCCGGCGGGCCGGTGCTCGACGTCGGCGCGGGGACCGGGCGCGTGAGCGTCGAGCTGGCGCGCTCCGGCTTCGAGGTGACGGCGGTCGATCGCGAGCCGGCGCTGCTCGACGCGCTCGCCGGGCGTGCGGCGGGGTTGGCGATCGAGACGGTGTGCGCCGATGCGCGCTCGCTCGCGCTCGCGCGCCACGACTACGCGCTGTGCGTGATGCCGATGCAGACGATCCAGCTGCTCGGCGGCGCCGACGGCCGCGCGGCGTTCCTGCGCGGCGCGCGCGAGCACGTGCGCACGGGCGGTCTCGTCGCGTGCGCGATCCTCGGCGAGCTCGAGCCGTTCGACTGCAGCGACGGGCGGATCGGCCCGGCGGCCGAGCGCGCGCGGATCGGCGATCGCGAATACGTCAGCCGCGCGCTGCGCGTCGCCGAGTCGCGCCGGACGGTCACGATCGAACGCGAGCGGCGGATCGTCACCGACGTCGAGCTCTCGCGCGAGCGCGACGTGATCGAGCTCGATCGCCTCGGCGCGGCGCGCCTGGAGCGCGAGGCGCGCGCGGCCGGCCTGCGAGTCGAGCCGGCGGTCGCGATCGCCGCGACGGACGAGCACGTCGCGAGCACGATCGTGGTGCTCGGTGTCTGAGCGCACGGATACCGGCGCCGCGCGCGGATCGCGGCTGACGCTGCGCGTCTGCGCGCTGTACCCGGACCTGATGAACATCTACGCCGATCGTGGCAACCTGCTCGTGCTCGAACAGCGCTGTCGCTGGCGCGGGATCGGCTTCGAGCTCGCCGCGAGCGGCCTCGGCGAGCCGCTCGACGCCGACGCTCACGACCTGCTGTACATCGGCGGCGGCCAGGACCGCGACCAGCGTCTGTGCGCCGAGGACCTGCTCGAGCGAAAGCGCGACGCGCTGCACGCGGCGGCCGCGCGCGGGGCGGTCGTGCTCGGCGTGTGCGGCGGCTACCAGCTGCTCGGGCGCTCCTATGCGCTCGGCGACGAGCTGATCGAGGGCGTCGGCCTACTCGATGTCGAGACGGTGCGCGAGGACGGCCCGCGGCTGATCGGCAACGTCGCGATCGAGGTCGAGCTCGAGGGCGGCTCCGGCGAGGACGGCGCCGGCGGCTACGCGGGCGAACGACGCGTGCTCGCGGGCTTCGAGAACCACGGTGGGCGCACGTCGCTCGCAGCCGGCCAGGCGCCGCTCGGGCGCGTGCTGCGCGGAAACGGCAACGACGGTCGCAGCGGCTTCGAGGGCGCGCGCAGCTGCAACACGATCGGCACGTACCTGCACGGCCCGCTGCTGCCGAAGAACGCGTGGTTCGCGGACTGGCTGATCGCGCGCGCGCTGGGGATCGAGACGGGCGAGCTCGCGCCGCTCGACGACGAGCTCGAGCGCGAGGCGCACGTCGGGGCGCGGCGGGCGGCTGGGGCCTAGCACTGCCCTCCCCGCAGATCGTTGCCGATTTGTAAGATGCTATCTTACGTGTATGCGCACGACCATCTCGACGAAGGGCCAGATCGTTCTCCCGGCGGAGCTTCGTACTGCGGATGACATCAAGGCGGGCGAGGAGTTCGAGGTCGATCGCGTTGGCCCTGACGAGTACAGGCTCACGCGGCTGACGCCGCCACCGAACCGTGGCTTGCTCGAATGGCTGCGGTCGTGTCCGGATGACGGCTGGTTCGTGGAGATCGAGTCGGAGTCGACGGACTCGCTCTAGCTGGTTCTCTTGGCGCACTATCTGGTCGACGCGAACGTCCTCTCTGAGGCGACCAAGCCTGCTCCCGACCAGCGGATTGTCGATTGGCTTGGGCGAAACGAGCCCGAGCTCGCCGTCGACCCGGTGATCCTCGGTGAGATCCGTTTTGGCATCCTGCTGCTCCCGCCGGGCCGCCGCCGAAGCCGGCTCGAGCGCTGGTTCGAGGAAGGAGTGCAGAGGTTTCAGTGCATCCCGTGGGAGGCCTCGACGGGCCTGCGCTGGGCTGAGCTGCTCGCGAGACTTCGTGCGGAGGGGCGCTCGATGCCGATCAAGGACAGCTTCATCGCCGCGACCGCGCTGGCGCATGATCTGGCGGTAGTCACCCTCACCCGACGCGATTTCGACGCTGCAGGCGTAGTGGTGGTCGATCCGTCGGTAGAGCCTGACCACTGACCAGCTTGCGTTGCTCGCAAACTCGATGATTGCCACGCGAGCCACTCTCTGATCCGCCCATAGGATCGCCCGGTGGAGCTCTCCGAGTACCAGCGCCGCTCACGCAGCACCGCGAAGTACCCGCGCACAGAGGCGCTGACGTACCCGTCGCTCGGCCTCGCCGGCGAGGCGGGCGAGTTCGCGGACCACGCGAAGAAGGTGATCCGCGACGACGGCGGCGAGGTGACGCCGGAGCGTCGCGAGGCGATGGCGAAGGAGCTCGGCGACGTGCTCTGGTACGTCGCGCAGCTCGCGAGCGAGCTCGACCTCGAGCTCGAGCAGATCGCGCAGGACAACCTCGAGAAGCTCGCGTCGCGGATGGAGCGCGGCGTGTTGTCGGGCAGCGGCGACGAGCGCTGACCGAAGCCCGGTCGGTCCCCCCTACGAGGTGACCGCGCGCACCTGCGGTGCGACGGCGAAGCGCTCGAAGCGGCGGGCGAGGCGGTCGGGGATGAGCGCGCGGACGCGGACGCCGTCGGCGGTGTCCTCGCGCTCGATGTCGCCGGCGAGCTCGTGCAGCTCGGCGAGGCTGCCGCCGTCGGCGTAGGGGACGAGCAGCTCGACGCGGCGCAGCGTGTGGGCGAGCTCGGCGACGATGAGCTCGCCGAGCGCGTCGATGCCCTCGCCGGTGACACCGCTGACGAGCACGGCGTCGGGGTGGCGTAGGCGCAGCTCGTCGCGCTGCTCGGCGTCGAGCAGGTCGACCTTGTTGAGTGCGAGCAGGCGCGGGCGATCGCCGGCGTCGATCTCATCCAAGGTCTCCTCGACGGACTGGCGCATCGCTTCGATCTGCTCGTCGGGCGCGGAGGCGTCGAGCACGTGCACGAGCAGGTCGGCGCGGCTCGTCTCCTCGAGCGTCGCGGCGAAGGCGTCGACGAGCTGGTGGGGAAGCTTGGAGATGAAGCCGACGGTGTCGGTCAGGAGATGCGTGCGGCCATCGAGGCGGACGGTGCGCGTGGTCGGGTCGAGCGTGTGGAAGAGACGGTCGCGGACGCCGACTTCGGCGCCGGTCATCGCGTTGAGCAGCGTCGACTTGCCGGCGTTCGTGTAGCCGACGAGCGCGATCGTCGGCAGCGCGGCGCGCTCGCGCTCGGCGCGCTGGACGGCGCGGGTGCCCTTGACGTGCTCGAGGCGGCGGCGCAGCGCGGCGATGCGGTCGCGCGCGAGGCGGCGGTCGGTCTCGATCTGCGTCTCGCCGGGGCCTCTCGTGCCGATGCCGCCGCCGAGACGCTCGAGGTGCGTCCAGAGCCCGCGCATGCGCGCGAGGTTGTACTCGAGCTGCGCGAGCTCGACCTGGAGCTTGCCCTCGGCGCTGCCGGCGTGCGAGGCGAAGATGTCGAGGATGATCGTCGTGCGGTCGACGACGGGCAGGCCGAGCGCCTCCTCGAGGTTGCGCTCCTGGCGCGCGGTGAGCTCGTCGTCGCAGGCGATGACGTTGGCGTCGGCGGCGCGCGCGGCGGCCTTCGCCTCGACGACCTTGCCGGGGCCGAGGTAGGTGTTGGGGTGCGGCTGCTCGCGCTGCTGGACCATCTCGCCGACGACGGCTACGCCGGCGGTCAGCAGCAGCTCCTCGAGCTCTGAGAGGTCGTCGCCGTGCGGCAGCGCCGCGATGCAGAACGCGCGCTGGCGCGCGCGCGGCGCCTGCTGCTCCCCCGAGCGTCCTCCGTTGGGCGAGGCCGGCGTCGGCGTGACGCGGCCGTTGCGGCTTCTCTGCATCTGCGATCCAGTCTAGAGGCCGGACGGCGGATGCTTGTGATCACTTCGTCGCGAGCGCGCCGAGGCGCTCGACGGCCTCGAGCAGGCGATCGTCGGGCGTCGTCAGCGAGATGCGGAACCAGCCCTCGCCGGCGGGGCCGTAGACGGCACCGGGCGTGACGACGACGCCGGCCTGCTCGAGCACGTACTCGGCGTAGGCGGCGGAGTCGGCGTAGCCGGCGGGAATCGGCGCCCAGACATAGATCGTGGCGTGCGGCGGGCGCACGTCGACGCCGATCTCGCGCAGCGCGTCGCAGACGAGATCGCGCCGGCGGCGGTAGAGCTCGACCATCGAGGCGACCTCGACATCGGCCTCGGGCGAGAGCGCGGCGACGCCGGCGAGCTGGACGGCGTCGAACAGGCCGGAGTCGATGTTCGTCTTCAGGCGCCAGTAGGTCTGCAGCGCGTCGGCGTTTCCGACAACGACGGCGCAGCGCCAGCCGGTCATGTTGTAGCCCTTGGAGAGCGAGAAGACCTCGATGCCGACGTCCTTGGCGCCGGGCGTCTGCAGGAACGACGGCGGCTTGTAGCCGTCGAAGGCGATCTCGGAGTAGGCGTTGTCGTGGACGACGAGGACGTCGTAGGCGCGCGCGAACTCGACGACGCGCTCGAAGAAGCCGTCGGGCGCGAGCGCGCCGGTCGGGTTGTTCGGGTAGTTGAGGTACATCAGCTTCGCGCGGCGCGCGACGTCGTCGTCGATCTGACCGAGGTCGGGGACGAAGCCGAGCTCGGGCTCGAGCGCCATCAGCACGGGCTCGGCGCCGGCGAGCCACGGGCCGGCGGTGTAGACGGGATAGCCGGGGTCGGCGGCTAGCGCGTAGTCGCCGGGGTCGAGGAAGGCGAGGTTGAGGTTGAAGATCGCCTCCTTGGCGCCGATCGCGGGGATGATCTCGCCGGCGGGGTCGAGGACGACGTCGAAGCGGCGCTCGTAGAAGTCGCGCACGGCGGCGCGGAAGTCCTCGCGGCCGCGGTTGGACGGGTACTGGTGCGTTTCGGCCTCGGTGACGGCCTCCTGCATCGCCTCGACGATCAGCGCGGGCGTCGGGCGGTCGGGGTCGCCGATGCCGAGGCTGATGACGTCGACTCCGGCGGCTCGCTTCTCGGCGATCTTGCGCTCGAGCTCTGCGAACGCGTACGGCGGTATGCGCTCGAGGCGCTTGCTCGGTCTCATCCGGCTCCTTGCTCTTCGGCTTGACTGCGGTTGTCGGCGTGCTCGCTCACGTCAGGCGCTGCAACTCCTCGACGAGCTCGGCGCTGAGCTCTCCGGCGAACACGGGCAGCGCCCACCCTGACAGGTGCACGCGCAGATCGGGGTCGACGTCGACCTCCAGCTCGCCGCCTTCGAGCTCGACGACGACGGTCGCGGTCTCGGCCGGCGGCGCGGGATCGTGACGGCCGGCACCGGAGACGAGATAGGCGACGGCGGCGCCGCTTGCGCCGGTGCCGGAGGAGAGCGTCTCGCCGACGCCGCGCTCGAAGATGCGCGCGCGGATGCGCGCCGGCGGCCCGGCGTCGAGCTCGGCGTACCAGGAGACGTTCGTGCGCTTGGGGAACTCCGGATGGCCTTCTATCGGGGGGCCGATGACTGAGAGCTCAAGCGCGGCCAGCGCATCGGTGTCGATTACGCGGATCGCGCACTGCGGGTTGCCGATCGAGACGTGCTGCACGCTCCACGCGTCCGGCTGCCCGCCGGCGTCGCTCGCGCCGGTGCGCTCGATGCGCAGCTCGGCGGCGCCGTCGGGCGGCCCGGCCGGGAAGTCGGCGGAGGAGAGGCTCGCGCACCCCATGTCGACGCGGCACGTGCTCGGGCCGGTGATCTGCGGCGTGATCGTGCCGGCGGCGGTGTGGATCGAGAACTCGTCGCGGTCGGTCCAGCCGCGCCGGCGCAGGTAGAGGATCGCCTCGCGCGCGCCGTTGCCCGACAGCTCGGCCTCGGAGCCGTCGGGGTTGAAGATGCGCAGGTCGGCGACGTGCGCGGGGTCGGCGGGCGGCGAGAGCAGCAGGACGCCGTCGGCGAAGACGCCGAAGTGCGCCTCGCACAGGCGCCTGACGCGCGCGGGCGTCAGCTCGAAGGCGAGCTCGTCGCGCTCGACGATCAGGTAGTCGTTGCCGAGCGCCTGCCACTTCTCGAATCTCATCGGGCGGCGGAGTCTAGGATCTCGGAGGCGACATCGGCCGGCTCGCGGCCGGTGACGTCGATTGCGGTGACGCCGGCGAGCTTTCGCATCCAGGCGAGCTGGCGGCGGGCGTAGTTGCGGCTGCGGCGCTTCATCGTCTCGACGTCGCCGGCGAGCAGCTCGTCGAAGCCGAGTGCCTTGCGCGCGGTCTCGGAGGCGCCGGCGGCGTGCGCGCGGCGGACCTCCTCGCGCGCGCCGGCGGCGACGATCTGCTCGACGCGCGCGTCGATCCGCCGATACAGCTCCTCGCGCTCCATCGTCAGCCCGGCGAGCAGCGTCGGGTGGCGAAGCTCCTCGCTCCACAGCTGCGAAGGTCCGCCGGGCGGCTCGCCTGTCCGCGGATGGGGGAGCTCGCCGGCGTCGAGCAGCTCGAGCGCGCGGACGATGCGGCGCGCGTTGCTCGGGTCGATCCCCTCTGCGGCCCACGGAGCGCGCTCGGCCAGATGGGCATGCAGCGCGGGCGCGCCGAGGCGGTCGAGCTCGGCGGTCCAGCGCTCGCGCGCGCCGGGCGCGGGCGCGGGACGCAGGTCGAGGTCGGCGAGCGCGGCGCGCAGGTAGAGCCCGGTGCCGCCGACGACGATCGGACGGCGTCCGGCGGCGAGCAGCGCGTCGATCTCGGTGTGCGCGAGCGCGGCGTACTCGCCGACGCTGAAGGCGGCGTCGATCGGCAAGAAGGAGAGCAACCTGTGCTCGAGCGCGGCGCGCTCCTCGGCCGAGGCGGCGCCGGTGAGCGCCTCGATGCCGGCGTAGACCTGCAGCGCGTCGGCGGAGACGGCAACTGGGTCCTCCCCGCGCTCGCGCAAGCGCCCGGCGAGCGCGACGGCGACCTGGGTCTTGCCGACGCCGGTCGGTCCGAACAGGGCGAAGATCGCGGGCTTCGCCGCCGGCTCGGACGTCGCGTTCGCGGGCATCGCGCCCCAGGGTCGCATAGGCTGCGTCGATGGAGATCGCGGGGGCGAACGTGCTGCTCACGGGAGCGACGGGCGGGATCGGACAGGCGATCGCGCGCGCGGTCGCGGCGCGCGGCGGCAGGCTGACGCTGACGGGCCGGCGCGTCGACGTGCTCGAGCCGCTCGCGCAGGAGCTCGACGCGCGCACGCTGGCGATCGACCTGGCTGAGTCCTCGGAGGTCGAGCGGCTGGCGCGGGAGGCGGGCGAGGTCGACGTGCTGATCGCGAACGCGGCGCTGCCGGCTTCGGGCACGCTCGACTCGTTCAGCGTCGAGCAGATCGACCGCGCGCTCGACGTGAACCTGCGCGCGCCGATCGTGCTTGCGCACGCACTCGCGCCGCAGATGGTCGCGCGCGGGCGCGGTCAGCTCGTCTTCATGTCGTCGCTGGCAGGCAAGGCGGCGACGCCGGCGACGTCGCTGTACAACGCATCGAAGTTCGGGCTGCGCGGCTTCGCGGCGGCGCTGCGCGCGGAGCTGCGCGACAGCGGCGTCGGCGTCTCGGCGATCTTCCCGGGCTTCATCCGCGACGCGGGCATGTTCGCCGAGGCCGAAGTGAAGCTGCCGCCGGGCGTCGGCACGCGCACGCCCGAGGACGTCGCGAAGGCGACGATCGGCGCGATCGAGCGAAACCGCGGCGAGGTCGACGTCGCGCCGCTGCCGCTGCGCGCGAGCACTGTCTTCGCGAACCTCGCGCCGGAGCTCGCGGGCGGCGTCGCACGCCGCCTCGGCTCGGACGAGATCACGCGCCAGATGGAAGCCGGCCAGCGCGAGAAGCGCTGACGCGCGGTCTCCCCCGCGCCTGCGCTCCCGATCCACGCGCGCCGCTCAGAAGAGCGTCGCCTGCAGTTGGCGCCGTGTCGGGGGAGGACCTCCGTTCACCTCGGCGTCGGGCTCGCGCAGCGCGGCGACGTGCCCGGTGCCGCGCGCGCTCGCGCGAAAACCCGACGGCGTCCCCTTGCGTCTGACGAGTCGCGCGAGCCGTTCGCGTTCATCGCGCGGCGCGTATGCGCCGCGACGGTAGAGCTCTTCGTAGCGCGGGACGAGATCGGGGCGCTGCTCGCGCAGCCAGCCCATGAAGACGCCGCGCACCTCGCCGCGCAGGTGCAGCCCGATGCCGCCGATGTGCGTCGCGTCGGCCTCGGTGACGCGATCGAGCAGCTCCGCGACCTGCTTCGGCGAGTCGTTGATGCCGGGCATCAGCGGCGCGATCAGCACGCCCGTCGGAATGCCGGCGCGGTTGAGCTCGGCGACCGCCTCGATCCGCGCACGCGGATGCGGCGTGTGCGGCTCGGTCGCGCGCCACGCCTTCTCCTCGAGCGTCGGGATCGACAGCGACGCGCTGAAGCTCGTGCGCGCGGCGATCTCGAGCATCAGCTCGAGGTCGCGCAACAGGAGCGGCGACTTCGTCAGCACCGAGCACGGGTTCGCCGCGTCGCGCAGCGCCTCCCAGATGCCGACCATCAGCCTGTAGCGCCCCTCGACCCACTGGTACGGATCGGTGTTCGTCCCGAGCGCGACGTGCTCACCCTTCCACGAAGGCCGCGCGAGCTCGGTGCGCAGGACCTCCGGAGCGTTGACCTTGACGACGATCTCCTTCTCGAAGTCGCGGCCGGCGTCGAAGTCGAGGTACTTGTGCGTCGGGCGGGCGAAGCAGTAGGTGCACGCATGACTGCATCCCCTGTACGGGTTGATCGTCCATCGGAACGGCATGCGCGAGGCGGCTGGTACGCGGTTGAGCACGGAGCGTGCGCGGACCTCGTAGAAGCGCGTCTCGAGCGCCTCGGGTGCGTCGAATCGGCGCACGACGGCCTCGTCGCGGTAACCGGGAAGCCTGCGCTGCTCCTCCTCGCCGATCGTCAGGTTGCTCCAGCGCACGAACATATGTTCGCATAGCGCTCGGCGGCCCCGTATCGGTGGGCCGAAACGTGCGCTTCGAGCGCCGCTTATGCAACCCCTACGCGCCGCTGCAAGCGCGCTTAGCGACGCGGCGCACGATGCATCCACGACCGACTAAACGACCAAAGGAGGTCGATCGGATGACGATATCCAGACTGCTCGGAGCCACGATGGTGGCGGGCGCGCTCGCGACCGGCGGCGCCGCCGCCGGTATCGCCGGGGCGTCGGCCTCGACCGGGACGACGAGCACCGGAAGCACGACGACGAGCCAGTCGACGAGTACGCCGACGACGAGCACGACGCCGTCGAACGGCGCGAGCAAACAGACGGCGCCGAAATCCGGCGAACAGGGCAAGAAGCCCTGCCCGAACATGGGCTCGCACCAGAGCGGCTCCGCCGCGCAAGGGCCGCCGGCGTCCGGCGCCGGCTACCCGGCGGCGCCCGCCGGCGCGACGGCCCAGTAGGCGCGCCGACGACAAGGCGCGCGCAATCGGCCCGGCAGGCGCTCCCCCCATGCGAGCGTCTGCCGGCGCCGAGATCCTGGACGCCGCGCGCGCCGCAGAACTTTCGTCCACTCGCGCTTCACTCCGTTATCGCGCGCAACACGCCAGCCGAGCAGAGGCTTGATGCAGGGGGAACGCGCTAAGGCGCAAGAGCCAAGGCTGGCCGGAAACTCGTGGCTGTGTCGCGATGAGTTCGACCGCGACCGGATGATCGACATGGAGGAGCGCGTGCGTCCGGTCAGGCAGCGCGCGTTCGCGATCCTCGCCGTCGCGCTCGTCGCCGCCGGACCGTGGCTCGGCTGGTGGCCGGCGCTGTTCCTGATCCCGGCCGCGAGCTTCTTCGCGATCGCCGACGTGCTGATGCCGCGCGTCGCCAAGCCCGAGGTGTTGATGTTCGGCGCATGGATCGCAAGCGGTCTCGTGATCGGCGGCGCCGTCGCGCTCAGCGGCGGCCCCGACCAGCCGACGCTCGCCTGGCTCGCGATCCCCGTGATCACGCTCAGCTCGCGCTTTCCGATGCGCGGCGTCGTCGCCGGCGTGATCGTCAACTGCCTGATCCTGCTCGCCGTCGCGTTCGGCGTCGACGCGCACCGCGTGATCCACGACCCGGTGTACGTGATCGCGCCGCTCGCGCTGCTGCTGTGCGTGGCGGTCCTCTCGACGCCGCTGATGCGCTCGGACATCCAGCACCGCAGCGACGCCGTGATCGACCAGCTCACGGGCATGCTCAACCGCAAAGCGCTCAGCACGCGTGTCGTCGAGCTCGCGCAGCAGTCGGAGGTGACCGGCGAGGCGATCGGCATCATCATCGGCGACCTCGACCACTTCAAGGCGATCAACGACACGCGCGGGCACTCCGTCGGCGACGTCGTGCTCAAGGAGGTCGCCTACCTGCTGCGCAAGCAGCTGCGCGCGTTCGACCTCGCGTACCGGCTCGGTGGCGAGGAGTTCGTCGTCCTGCTCCCGGGCTCCGACCTCGCGCAGTCGGCCGTGCTCGCCGAGCAACTGCGAGGCGGCGTCGCGCGCCACGGCGTCGCCGGTGGCGTCTCGGTGACGATGAGCTTCGGCGTCGGCGCCTCCAAGCAGGGCGAGGTCTTCGACTACACGGCGGTCTTCAAGGAAGCCGACGAGGCGCTCTACCGTGCAAAGCGCAACGGCCGCGACCAGGTCTGCCTGTCTGACCCCGCGCCCGTCGCCGCTCCAGTCGTCGCCTTCGCCTAGTTCCCTCAGGCGCCGACGCGGGCGAGCAGCAGCTCCTCGCCCGCGAGCGTCTGGCTCGTCGCCGAGTCGATCCGCACCTGCGTGATCTCCCCCGGCGTCGCAAGGCCGGCGAAGTTGACGACCTTGTTGTGACGCGTGCGCCCGCGCAGGCGCTCGGCGTCGGTCCGCGAGCTGCCTTCGACGAGCACGTCGAGCGTGCGCCCGACGAACCGCTGCGCGCGCTCGCGCGCGTGGCGCTGGACGACCTCGACGAGTCGCTCCATGCGCTCGATCTTGACCGGGTGCGGCACGGCCTGCTCATGCAGCAGCGCCGCCTCGGTCCCGCGCCGCGGCGAGAAGATGAACGTGAACGCGGCGTCGTAGGAGACCTCCTCGACGACCTCGAGCGTCTGCGCGAAGTCCTCCTCGCTCTCGCCCGGGAAGCCGACGATGATGTCCGTGCTCAAGGCGACGTCGGGCACGCGCTCGCGGATCATCGCGACGCGCTCCATGTAGCGACGGCGATCGTACGTGCGGCGCATGACCTTGAGGATCCGCGAGGAGCCCGACTGCAGCGGCAGGTGGATGTGCTCGCAGACGCTCTCGAGCTCCGCGTGCGCGCGGATCACGTCCTCGCGCATGTCCTTCGGGTGCGGGCTCGTGTAGCGGATCCGCTCGATCCCGGCGACCGCGTCGACCTCCGCCAGCAGCTGCGCGAACGTCGGGCGCCCCGGCAGGTCGCGCCCGTAGGAGTTGACGTTCTGCCCGAGCAGCGTCACCTCGCGCACGCCGTCGGCCGCCATCGCCTGCGCCTCCGCGACGAGCTCTCCCAGCGGCCGGCTGACCTCGCGCCCGCGCGTCGAGGGCACGATGCAGTACGAGCACGCGCAGTTGCAGCCGACGCTGATCTGCATCCAACCCTGGAACGGGCGCGCCCGGTGCGCCGGCAGGTGGCCGGTGAAGCCCTCGAACTCGAAGTACCCCTGCGCCGTCAGCGAGTCGCTCGTCAGGAACTCGGCGAGCTTGTGCACCTGACCCGGGCCGAACGCGACGTCGACGAACGGAAAGCGCTCGAACACCTCCTCCTTGACCGACTGCGCCCAGCACCCGCCGACGCCGACGACGCGCTCGGGGCGTTCGCGCTTGAGCCTGCGCGCTTCGCCCAGGTGCGCGATGAAGCGGCGGTCTGCCGTCTCGCGGATCGAGCACGTGTTGAACAGGATCAGGTCCGCCTCCGCCCGCTCCGGAGCCTCCGCGTAGCCGAGCGACTCGAGCATCCCCTTCATCCGCTCGGAGTCGTGCTCGTTCATCTGGCAGCCGAACGTCGTGACGTGGTAGCGCTTCATGCCCAGAGCGTACCCGCCGGATCGCGCCCGTTGGGGGCTAGTTCGGCGGCGGGAAGCGGACCTCGACCGCGAGCCCGCCGAACGGCTCCGCCTGGATCCTCAGGTCGGCGTCGTGGGCGTCGGCGATCGCCTGGACGATCGACAGGCCGAGCCCGACCCCCTCGTGCTCGCCCGTGCGCTCTCCGGCGAGCCGCTGGAACGGCTGCACCAGCCGCTCGACCTCGCCGGTTGCGATCACCGGCCCCGTGTTCACGACCGTCAACGTCGCCCGACCCTCGACGCTCGCGACGCGCACGAGCGCCTGGCCGCTGGGCACGTTGTGCGAGATCGCGTTCTCGACGAGATTGGCGATCAGCCGCCTGACCAACGTCGGATCGCCCGACAGGCGGGCGGGATCGAGCGAGCGCTCCAAGCGCACCCAACGCTCGGCGGCCTGCGCCTCGTGCGCGGCGAGCACCTCGGCGCTCGCCGCGGCGAGGTCGACCGGCTCGCGCCGCCCGAGGCCGCGCTGGCTGCGCGCGAGCAGCAGCAGCGCGTCGATCAGCTCCTCTTGGTGGCGGCCCTCCTCGAGCGCCTGCCGGCAGGCGGCGCGCAGCGACTCGGCGTCGGCATCCGGGTCGCTGAGCGACAGTTCGAGCAGCGCCCGCGTCACGGTCAGCGGCGTGCGCAGCTCGTGCGAGGCGTCCGCGACGAAGCGACGCTGTGCGTCGAACGCTCCCTGCAGCCGGCCGAGAAGTCCGTTGATCGTGTCTCCGAGCTTCGTCAGCTCGTCCTCCGGCCCCGACACGGGCAGCCGCTCGTGGAGGTTCTGCTCGGAGATCTCCTGCGTCGCGCTCGCCATCGCCCGCAGCGGGCGCAGGACGCGTGCCGCGACGAACCGCCCGAGCACCGCCGACAGCACGAGCATCAGGGCGAGGGCGATCGCCGACCCGACGAGCAGCTGGCGGAGGTCGGCGCTGTGCTGTTCGATTGCGAAGGGCTTGCCGGATCCGAACGGCCCGATCGCGATGCCTTCCGGCCCGGGGTGCGCAGCGACCGAGACCGACGTCCCGTGTCGAACGAGCCCGTAGGTGATCCCCAGGAGCACGACCGCCGAGACGAGGAACAGACCGCCGTAGAGAAGCGTCAGACGGCCGCGCACCGTCTGCCGCCAGCGAAGCACCCGCTCGATACCCTCGTGCACGCTCATTCGAGTCCCCCGACGCGATAGCCGACCGAGGAGATTGTCTCGATCACCGGCGGCTCGCCGAGCTTCGAGCGCAGGCGGCTCATGGTCATGCGCACGGCATTGCTGAACGGATCGGTCGCGTCGTCCCACGCGCGTTCGAGGATCTGCTCACTCGAGACGACCGCGCCCTCGGCGCCGAGCAGCAGCTCGAGGACCGCGAACTCCTTCGGGCTGAGCGACAGCGAACGGCCCGCCCGCGTGACACGCCGCCTGGCGGTGTCCAGCTCGAGGTCGCCGTGGGAGAGCGTCGGAGGCAGCGCGGGCCGCGACCGGCGCGAGAGCGCGCGGATCCGCGCGACGAGCTCGGCGATCGCGAACGGCTTCGCGAGGTAGTCGTCGGCGCCCAGGCCGAGGCCCTCGACGCGGTCCTCGACGGTCCCGGCCGCCGTCAGCATCAGCACGCCGCTCGGGCAGCCGGCGGCGACGAGCGCGCGGCACACCTCGTCGCCGTGGAGCGCCGGCAGGTCGCGGTCGAGCACGACCACGTCGTAGGCGACGAGCTCCGTCCGCGCGAGCGCCTCGCGCCCGTCGTAGACGAGGTCGACGGCCATGCCCTCGCGACGAAGCACCGCCGCGACCGTCGCGGCGAGCCTCGGATGATCCTCCGCCACCAGAACTCTCATTGCCGGTCCAGGATGCCCGACCAGACGTAACAGCGATGTAACGGCGTTACGGCCGTGTTAGCCGCGGCCCCGTAGAAGTGCAGGCGAGATCCATCAGTCGAGCCAAGGGAGCGCGAGGACATGCGAACGATGCGACCGATGAAAGACGGCCCAGCCGGGCGTCGCGGAGCGCGGCGGCAGAAGGCGGCGGGGGCAACGCTGGCGCTGACGGCGCTCGCGCTGCTCGCGACCGGCTGCGGCGGCAACTCGCCGAGCGGCAGCGTCGCGCACCTCGGCTCGAGCAGCTCCTCGACCGGCTCCTCGAGCGGCTCCTCCGCCTCTGGCACGCCGCAGGCCGCCGGATCCGGCGGCGGCGAATCGGGTACGCAAGTCGCGAGCAAGGCCGTCGCCTACGCGAACTGCATTCGCGCGCACGGCGTGCCCGGCTATCCAGACCCGAAAGTCTCGACGCACGGAGACGGAGTGAGCGTCGCGGTCGCGGCGCTGCCGGGACCGAAGTTCAAGGCCGCGCAGCAGGCCTGCCGCAAGCTGATGCCGGGCGGCGGCCCGGGTTCGAGCCAGGACCCCGTGCTCAGCTCCGCCGAACAGGCGCAGGTCCTGCAGGCGGTGGCGTGCATCCGCAAGCACGGCGAGCCGGATCTCCCCGACCCGACGTTCTCCGGCGGCGGCGCGCACCTCCCGCCCACGGTCAACACCCATACAGACACGTTCAAAGCGGCCGAGCAGGCGTGTCAGTCGCTGTTCCCCGCTCGCCTGCGCGCCGGTGGGCATTGAACACGCCTTCGCCGCGGCGCCTGCCGGCCCGGTTGCGAACGTCGCGACCTCGGCGCAGGATCGCGCTCGCCGGGACGGCGCTCGCGCTCGTGACCGCTGCTGTCGTCGTCGTGCTCGATCCATTCGGCGGTCCGAGCAGGCCCGGCGGCGTCGCCGACAACGCGACGGCGACCTCGCTCGCGACCGTGACGCGCCGCGCGCTCTCTTCGCAGACCGAGGTCAACGCGACGCTCGGCTACGCCGCCCCGTCGAGTATCCGACTGCCCGCCGGCACGTCGCCGGCGGCGGTGCAGCAGGCCGAAGCGTCCGTAACGGCGAGTGAGGGCATGCTGCGCTCTGCGCAGGCCTCGCTCGCGGCCGACGGCGAGACGCTCGCCGGGGCGCAGGCGCTGCTGTCGGCGACTCGCGCGAAGCAGTCTGTCGACTGCGCCGGCTCGGGCGCCGCGGAAGGCGCTGCCGCCGCCTCGACGCCGAGCGGCGAAGGCAGCCCCGCCCCCTCCGGCGGCGCCGGATCCGTGCCGTGCGCGAGCGACGTGCAGTCGGTCGCAAGCGCCGAGCAGAGCGACACGACGGCCGCGAGCAAGCTCGAGGCCGACCGCGCGTCGCTCGCCGGCGCGCAAGCGGCGCTTGCCCGCGCCGGCTCGAGTCTGTCCGCCGCGCGGTCCTCGGCGACGCCGTACGGCCCGGGCTCCGTCTTCACCGCGCTGCCGGCGGTCGGCCGCGTCCTCACGCGGGGACAGAGCGTCTGCGCGATCGGCGGACGCCCGGTGCTGCTGCTGTACGGCTCGGTCGTGCCGACGCGCGCGTTCCTCGCCGGCATGCCTGCGGGAGCGGACGTCGCAGAGCTGAACGCGAACCTCGAAGCGCTCGGCTACGCGCGCGGGCTCTCCGGCGAGACGTTCGGCGCGGCGAGCGCGGCGGCCGTGCGCGCGCTGCAGACCGCGCACGGGCTGCCCGCGACCGGCGAGCTAGCGCTCGGGTCGGTCGTGTTCGAGCCGGGGTCTGTGCGCGTGACGAGCGTGACGCCGGCGCTCGGCGAGACCGTGACGCCGGGGCCGGTGCTCGCGATCAGCTCGACGCGCCCGCAGGTGACGATCGAACTGAGCGCCGCGCAGCAGTCGAGCGTCGAGGTCGGCGACCCGGTCACGATCACACTGCCCGACCAGCAGACGACGCCGGGGACCGTCAGCTCGGTCGGGACGGTCGCGAAGGCGCCGACGAGCAACGGCGGCGAAGGCAAGAACGGCGGCGGCGAAGAAGCCGGGCCGACGATCGAAGTCGACGTCGCACCGAGCGATCCGAGTGCGATCGCGCATCTCGACGAGGCGCCCGTGACGGTGTCGATCACGACCGCGAGCGTGCCGCGCGCGCTCGTCGTGCCCGTCGACGCGCTGCTCGCGCTCGCCGGCGGCGGCTACGCGCTCGAGGTCGTCGAAGGTCGCGCGCACCGCCTCGAGGCGGTCTCGCTCGGCCTGTTCGACGACGCCGAAGGGCTCGTGCAGGTCAGCGGCGCCGGCGTGTCGGCCGGCCAGAGGATCGTCGTGCCCGCGACATGAGCCCGCCGGTGCTCGAGCTGCGTGACGTCAGCAAGGCCTACGGCGCCGAGCCGTCCGTCTACGCGCTGCGCGAGGTCAGCCTCGCCGTCGAGGAGGGCGAGCTCGCCGCGATCGTCGGGCCGTCCGGATCGGGCAAGACGACGCTGCTGCACGTGATCGGCACGCTCGAGGTCCCGACGACGGGCAGCGTCGCGATCACCGGCGTCGACGCCGTCGAGCTGTCCGACCGCGAGCTCGCGGCGCTGCGCGCCGAGACGATCGGCTTCGTCTTCCAGCAGTTCTTCCTCGCCGAGCACTCGACGGCGCTCGAGAACGTCGCCGACGGACTGCTCTACGCCGGCATACGCGTCGTCGAGCGCCGCGAACGCGCCGCCGAGGCGCTCGCGCGGGTGGGGCTCGCCGAGCGTGCCACCTTTCGCCCGAGCAAGCTGTCCGGCGGCGAGCGCCAGCGCGTCGCGATCGCCCGCGCGCTGATCGGCCGCCCGGCGATCGTGCTCGCCGACGAGCCGACCGGCAACCTCGACAGCGCCTCCGGCGAGGCGATCCTCGCGCTACTCGAAGAGCTCAACGCGCAGGGCGCGACGATCCTCCTCATCACCCACGACTCCGCCCTCGCGCGTCGCCTGCCCCGCCGCGTGCAGATGCTCGACGGGCGGATCGTCGCCGACACGGCGGGAGCGGAGCGTTGATCCGCGCCCGCACACACGGCACCGCCGGGAGAGCGCGGACGCGGCTGCTCGCGGCCCTCTGCGCCGGCGTGGCGATCGGCGCGCTCGCCGTGGCGACCTCCGCCCTCGGCGAAACGGGCGCGTCCGGCGGCACGGCCGGCGCGAGCTGCCCGCCGTTCAACCCGCCGAGCATGCTGACGCTGACCGCCGGCACGCCGCAGAGCGCGATGTTCGAGCAGCCCTTCGCGACGGCGCTGCAGGTCGCGCTCGTCAGCGGCGACGGCTGTCCGGTGACGGGCGCCGCCGGCGTTCCGGTCACCTTCAGCGGACCGGCGAGCGGCGCGAGCGGTCTGTTCGCGGGCAGCGGATCGAGCGCGGCGACCGTCGGCAGCGACGCCGCGGGCGTCGTCGTCGCGCCGGCGTTCACCGCCAACGACGCGGCCGGCGGCTACACGGTCACGGCCAGCTCGCCGTACGGATCGGTGTCGTTCTCGCTGACGAACACCGCGACCGGAACGCCGTCGAAGGTCCTCGCGATGCCGCTTCGCGCGCGCTCGGCGACGGTCGCGGCCGCCTATCCACAGCCGCTGAAGGCGAGGGTGCTCGACGGCGACGGCGACCCGGTCGCGGGCGCGACGGTCACCTTCGCGCTCGGCTCGGGCGCAACCGGCGCGAGCCCGTGCGGAGCCACGTCGAGCCCCGGCGCAAGCTTCCTCGGGGGCGGCACAGGGGCAAGCGCGACGACCGACTCGTCGGGCTTCGCCAGCTCGCCGCCGATCACGGCCAACGACGTCGCCGGCTCGTTCACGGCGGTCGCGGCCGCATCCGCCGGTGGGACCACCGGCGCATCGGGCGCCGGCAACGCCACCGCGTCGAGCGGCGCGATCCAAGCGCGTTTCGCGCTCACGAACGTCGCCGGCGCGCCGGCCAAGGTGACCGCCGGCGTCGCCGCGAGCGAGTCGACGACGGCCGGGACGCGCTTCCCGATCCGGCTCGCCGTCACGGTCACCGACGCCGAGAGGAACCCGGTCGCCGGCGCGCCGGTCACGTTCACGGCGCCCGCCGATGGCCCCGACGGTCGCTTCACGACCCGCTCGCGCGGCTCGCGACACCGCCCTGCCCGGGTCTCGCACCCGCGCGTCGTCGAGGTCATGGCGGGTCGGTGCGGCATCGCCGTCGCGCCGCCCTTCACGGCGGGTCGAGAGCAGGGCGGCTACATCGTCCAAGCGGCTGCCGGACATGCGAGGCCGGCAGCGTTCGCGCTCGTCAACGCGTCCCCCGGACAGCTGCCGTGACCGCGGCCGCGGACCTCACGCCGAAGAAACTGCATCCATCCGATCTTGCGCGCGTCGCGAGCGTCGGGCTGCGCACGAGGCGGCTGCGCGCGAGCCTGTCGGCCCTCGGCATCGCGATCGGCGTCGCCGCGATCGTCGCCGTGCTCGGCCTCTCCTCCTCCAGCCAGGCCGGCCTGCTCAGGCAGATCGACAGGCTCGGCACGAACCTGCTCGTCGTCAGCAACGGCCAGAGCTACACCGGCAAGGCCGCCGAGCTGCCGCTCGCCGCACCGGCGATGATCGCGCGGATCGAGCCCGTCAGGCGCGTCGCCGAGACCGCCAAGGTCAGCGCGAGCGCCTATCGCAGCCCGCTGATCCCCGCCGCCGACACCAACGCCCTGACCGTGCAGGCCGCGAGCCTCGACCTGCCGGCGGCGCTCTCCGTCGCGCCTGCGCAGGGCGTCTACCTGAACGCGGCGACCGCGACCGAGCCCGTCGCCGTGCTCGGCTCGGTCGCCGCGCTGCGACTCGGCATCGACCACCTCTACCGCGGCGAGCGGATCTGGGTCGACGATCAGTGGTTCTACCTCGCCGGCATCCTCGCCCCCACCGAACTGACGCCCGAAATCGAAAGCTCGGTGCTCGTCGGCTTCCCTGCCGCCGAGCGCTACCTCCAGTCCAACGGGCACCCCAACACCGTCTACGTGCGCGCCGAAGACCAGCAGGTCGCGGCCGTTCAGTCGGTGCTCGCACAGACGGCCAATCCCGAAGCGCCCAACGAAGTCGACGTCAGCCAGCCCTCCGCCGCGCTCATCGCGCGCGCCGACGCCAAGAGCGCGCTCAACGGGCTGTTCCTCGGACTCGGCGCCGTCGCGCTGCTCGTCGGCGCCGTCGGCGTCGCCAACATCATGGTCATCTCCGTGCTCGAGCGCCGCTCGGAGATCGGGCTGCGCCGCGCGCTCGGCGCCACGCGCGGGCAGATCCGCGCGCAGTTCCTCGGCGAGGCGATCCTCCTCGCCGCCGCCGGCGGAGCCGTCGGCATCGTCCTCGGCGTGCTCGCCACCGCCGTCTACGCCCAAGCCAAGGGCTGGCAAGTCGTCATCCCCACGGTCGCCTGGGCCGGAGGCATCGGCGCCGCGCTCGTCATCGGCGCGAGCGCCGGCCTGATCCCGGCCCTGCGCGCCGCGCGGCTGTCCCCCACCGAAGCTCTTCGCAGCGTGTGAGAGGCAGCTCCAGCGAGGCGACCGCGCGTCGGCCTATGCGGCAACCTGAGCCAGGCTGACTTCGACGGAGGCTCTGAGCCGCGGGTTCGTCCGCGGGGAAGGAGAGCCTTCGGTGATGCCAAGAGCGAGGAAGTACCCAGAGGAGCTGCTGGAGCGCGGTGCTCGGCTGGTGTCCGAGTCCGGGCGCCCGATCGCGCATGTTGGTCGTGACCTCGGGATCGCGCCGGAGACGCTGCGCAAATACGTGCGCCGCCTCGAAGCTGATGAGGGCCGGCGCAAGGATGTCCTGAGCAGTCAGGAGCGCGAGGAGATCAAAGCGCTGCGCAAAGAGGTCGCGCAACTGCGTCGCGCCAACGAGATCCTGAAGGCCGCCAGCGTGTTTTTCGCCGGCGAGCTCGACCCACACCGTCCGAAGTGAGCGCGTTCGTCGAGGAGCATCGCTGGCGCTTCGGGGTCGAGCCGATCTGCAGCACCCTGGGCGTGTCGGCGTCTGCCTTCTACGAGCGCGCCAGCCGCCGGCGCTCAGCCCGCCGAGTCGAGGACGAGCGGCTGCTTCAGAGGATCGAGGAGATCCACGACGCGAACTACTGCGCCTACGGCTATCGGCGCACCTGGAAGGCGCTGCTGCGGGCCGGCGAGGACGTCGGCCGCGACCGCGTCAAGCGGCTGATGCGCCAGAACAGGATCCAAGGCGCCAAGCGCCGGGGAAAGCCCTGACGCACGACGAAGGCCGATCCGAGCGCCACACGCTCGCCGGATCTCATCCAGCGCGACTTCAGCGCCTCGCGTCCCGACGAGAAGTGGTTCGCCGACTTCACCTACCTGCGCTGCTGGGAGGGCTTGGTGTTCTTCGCGTTCGTGATCGACGCCTACAGTCGACGGATCGTCGGCTGGCAACTCGCGGCGCACATGCGCACCACGCTCGTGCTCGACGCGCTGGCGATGGCGCTGCATCAACGCGAGCCCGGAGCGGAGGTCGCGCTCATTCAACACACCGATGCCGGCGGGCAGTACACGTCGTTTGACTACACCCAGACGCTCGACGACCACGGCGTGCTGGCCTCGATCGGAACCGTCGGTGACGCCTACGACTGTGATGATCTCTCAGCCGCTGTGTTGGTCTGACTCTTGCTTACGACTGACTTCGTGTCCTTGCTGTTGACCTGTCGACCGGCCCAGCGGTGTTTCTCTGTCTCGCTGGCCGGACGGGCAGTGACCTGATAGGAGCCTGGTCTAGAAGTTCCCTTCACAGTCCTGTCCTCCCGCCCGACCAGCCGAGAACGCGTGACCACCATCGGTTAGGAGGCAGTCTTGAAGAGAATGACAGACGGCAGGGTGACGATCGGCGTGGATACCCACAAGCACATCCACGTCGCTGTCGTGCTGTCCGAGAACGGGCAGCGGCTCGGCGACATGACGGTCGCAGCGGACCGCGGCGGCTACGAGCAGCTGCTGACGTGGGCTCGCTCCTTCGGCGACCCGTGGTGCTTCGGCGTCGAGGGCTGCGGTTCCTACGGACAGGGCCTCGTCGGCTACCTCAGGCGCCACGACCAGCGCGTGGTGGAGGCCGGCAGACCCGACCGGCGTGACCGTCGCGAGCGCGGCAAGAGCGACCCGATCGACGCCGAGAACGCAGCACGCTCGGTGCACGCCGGGACCGCTACCGGGATCCCCAAGAGTGCTGACGGAACGAGCGAGGTGATCCGGGAGATCAAGATCGCCCGCGACACCGCCGTGAAGTGCAGAACACAAGCAATCATCACGCTCAAGACGCTCGTCGTGACCGCACCAGACGAGCTGCGCCAGGAGCTCCAGCCGCTGTCCAAGGCCAAGCTCAGAGACCGCTGCGCCGGCCTGCGACCAGGACAGGTCGACAGCCCGCTCGCGGGCGCCAAGCACGCGCTCAGGGCACTCGCTCGGCGCTGGCAGCACCTCGAGCAGGAGATCAAGGACCACGACCGCCTCCTGGACACCCTGACCACCCAGGCAGCGCCTGCGCTGCGCGAAGCATTTGGGATCGGAGCCGACGTCGCCGCAGAGATGTTGATTCTCGCCGGCGATAACCCCGAGCGCATCAAGTCAGAGGCAGCCTTCGCGAAGCTCTGCGGCGCCTGCCCCGTTCCAGCGTCCTCGGGCTCGACACAAAGACATCGCCTGAACTGGGCCGGGCACAGGCAGGCGAATAGCGCCCTCTATCGCTCCGTGATCGTCAGGATGCGCTTTCACCCGCCGACCATCGCCTACGTCGACCGACGCACTGCAGAAGGCAAGAGCAAGCGTGAAATCATCCGCTGCCTGAAGAGATACCTCGCACGCGAGGTCTACCGCCACATCAACGAAGCGCAGCTCGTGCTCACGCCAGCACCTCTCGCCCCGAAACGCGCTCCTTCGCGCACTTGACAACTATAGGAGCGTCAATGCGCTCGCTGAGAGCTTCGTCGACAGCTTCAAGACGGAGCTGATCGCGGACCGGACCTGGGCCACACGATCACAGCTCGAGCTGGCCGTTCTCGAGTACGTCGCCTGGTTCAACGACGAGCGCCTGCATGAAGCCCTCGGCGACCGCCCGCCACGAGAAGTCGAGGAACTCTACGCTGCGAAAGACGAGGCAACCATCCCCATCAAATGAAGATAGGGAACCTACAAAACCCGCCTCCGTCGATCTCAGCCCGGCTCAACCGTCGCGTCCGCCCGAATGTAGTGCTCGAACTTCAGCTCCGTCGGCTCCGCCAGACCCTGCTCCTCGGCGATGCACGTCAGCGCGAACCTCGCCGCCTCCTCCGCATGCTTCTCGTCGTAGGCCTCCGTCCCGCCCATCAGCCCAGGCACGTCGGGCGAGTCGAAGCTCCAGCCGTGGCCCGGCTCGTGGCGATGGAGGATGCGGATCGTCTGCATGTCGATCATCAGAGTAGACACAGCGCGAGGCCAAACATGAATGACGAGGACGTTCGCACCTTGCGCAACGCGAGCGTTCGGCCGTCGTGGAGCTGAGCCAGGTCGAGACAAGGCATATCCATCTCCGACATGCGCTTACTGACAACTACGAGCGCTTCTCGACCGCTCCCGGGCGCAGCCCAGTGCTCGCCCACACGAAGGGCACCGCGCAGGACTGAAGTCCCCCGGACGTACGAAGAGTGCGGCGGTCAGATTTCGACGATACCGATTCCACCACTCATGCTCACCACCTTATCCGAGCAATGGCCTGCTTTTCAACCTTGCAACGATTGGCGCAAGATCGCTAGCCTACGCACATGCCGGTCGCCCTAACCCTCACCCAATGGAGCGACATTGCCCAGTCCGTCATCGCAGGTGCTGCTATCGCGGCCCTCTTCGGCACCATAGCTCTCGTCTCGATCACGCATCGGAACGCCCGACGCGCTCGGACCTACGAGTACGCCGACCGATTCAACACGGCCGAGATGCGCAAGCGTGCTGGCGAATGGCGAGAATACCTAGAAGCCAACTCCTATGAGGACTTCAAGGGGCGGAAGTGGGTCGAGAGGAACGACATCCTCCTCCTTGCGAACGTGATCGAGGAGGTCGCCGCGATGTACAACCGAGGGCGGCTCGATCGAAACGTCGCGGCCGAGGCAGTCGGCGTCTACATTGAGGGCCTCTGGGAGGCCAGTAAACCGTTTGTTATCGCCGCCCGCGCTGACAAGAGGGCGGACCTGTTCTGGGATTGGGAGGCAATGGCGGCCGACACGCCCGGCCGTAAGCTCAAGGTAGATTCCAAGGTCCAGCGGCGTCGCGCATGGCGCAGGCTCCTCCGCGCTCGCTAATTCTCCGTATCGGGCTTCGGCGTGTGCGCGAGCTGGTGCGTCAAGTCCTCGAAGCGCTCGAACTTGAGGTTCTCCGTCGGCGCCTCGGCAGCCGAGTCTTCGGTAGCCGTCAGCTTTTCGCGAGTCCGCTTGTCGACGGCATCTCGCTTGGCGACCCAGCTCGGCGTTGCGACAATCTCGGCGAGTCGACCAATCGGCGTCACGGTCGCGATGCCGGTGTTGAGCAGGGTCACGGGCTCTTCGGCGAAGTCGACCATCTCGTATGCCTCCTTGTCCCAATGCCCGCGAATGACCCCGAGCAGATACATCGTGCGTTGGGTCAGCTCCTGCACCCGGCCACCGCCCGGATCATCCGGGTCCTCAGTGACCCGCCCAGGGCAGATGTCTACGAACACCGGGGAGCCGCTAAGCCCCCCGATCGACCGGATCTCGGCCAAGTAGGCGTGGTATGGGACGCCGGTCAGCGGGTTGTCGATCGGCTCCTCGGGCATCGCGGCGATCGTGCCCGTGCGAACGATGGGGATGTTCTTGCTCTTGCCATGCCGCTTCGTAAAGAGCCCGACCACATACAGCTCATCGCCGATTCCGATGTTCTCGCTCTCTATGATCGACGGGAAGGCCGCCATCGCGTAAGGCAGCAGCGCGATATCGACCTCCGGGATCGGAAGGTTCAACGGGGCGGCCGCCAAGTCCGTTGCAGGGTAGTCGGAGGCGAACTCCCAAGGTGCGCCGGTGATCTCGGCCAGCCTAGCTTCGCCAGCCTTGTTGTTGACCCGTATATAGGCGTGCTTCCATCGTCGCATCTGCTCTACGCAGTGGCCGGCCGTCACGAGCACCTGGAACGCGTAGCCGGGGACTGTCGACGGCAGGCTCACGATGCACGCGGTCCCACCGAGAGTCGGCTCCTCCGTCTCGTCGTTCTTGACTGCCAGATAGACAACGCTCCTGGGGAGGATCGTGTCTACGCGCAAGTCGGCTCCCTCGGCTTGTCGACGTACAGATCGACCTGGTTCCCAGGCCGATCTTTTTATGCCGCGGCTACCGCTGCGACCTTCGGTTCGCTTGCGATCGGCGGCTTGCTCGCGTCCTTGTCGCGGTCGATCGGCGTCACGAGGTCCTTGCCGACGCCCAGCGCCGCGTAGATCTTGTCTTCGATCTCCTTCGCCACCGCCGGGATGCTCGTCGAGGATAGGCCTTTGCGTTGCCGCGGCCCTGGCCGAGGCGATCGTCGCCGTAGGAGAAGAACGAGCCGGACTTCGAGACGATGTTGTGCTCGAGGCCGAGGTCGATCAGGCAGCCCGAGGTCGAGATGCCCGTTGCCGAACTCGATGTCGAACTCGGCCTGGCGGAATGGCGCCGCGACCTTGTTCTTGACGACCTTCACGCGCACGCGGTTGCCGACCGCCTCGGTGCCGTCCTTGAGCGTCTCGATGCGCCTGATGTCCAGGCGCTGGGAGGCGTAGAACTTCAGCGCGCGGCCACCCGGCTGCGTCTCGGGCGAGCCGAACATCACGCCGACCTTTTCGCGGATCTGGTTGGTCAGGATGCACAGCGTCTGCGTGCGGTTCAGGTTGCCCGCGAGCTTGCGCATCGCCTGGGACATCATGCGCGCCTGCGCGCCGACCGTCTGATCGCCCATCTGACCCTCGAGCTCGACGCGCGGCGTCAGCGCCGCGACCGAGTCGATCGCGACCACGTCGACGGCGCCCGAGCGCACGAGCATGTCGGCGATCTCGAGCGCCTGCTCGCCGTAGTCGGGCTGGGAGACGAGCAGCTCGTCGATGTCGACGCCGATCTCCTTCGCGTACAGCGGGTCCATCGCGTGCTCGGCGTCGATGAACGCGCACACGCCGCCGAGCTTCTGCGCCTCGGCGAGCACGTGGTAGATCATCGTCGTCTTGCCCGATGACTCCGGGCCGAAGACCTCGACGATCCGCCCCGCGGGACGCCGCCGATCCCGAGCGCGAGGTCGAGCGACAGCGCGCCCGTGGGGATCGCCTCGCAGCGCACCTGCGCGCCCTCGTCGCCCATGCGCATGACCGTGCCCTTGCCGAACTCGCGCTCGATCTGCGTGAGCGCGCCCTGAAGGGCGGCGTCACGCGCCTTGGCGGCCTTCTCCTGATCGGTCACGGGCATGGTCTTGCTCCTCCGGGTCGAGATGAGAGCGAGAAGCTAGAGGGCGCTCCGGACGGAACAGCTGTTCGCATTTGCGCGCCGCTCATCCCCGCGCACGGCCGGGCCCCCGGCGATGCAACGGTCGTCCACGCGCCGGCGGCGCCGCTTGCCAGCCGACGCGAACGCGACGATGACAGCGCCGTGATGCCAGCTCTCGCCCCCCACGCGTCCGGCCTCCTGCGCCCCCGTCGCGCCGGCCTCGCCGTCGTGCTCACCCTGGCGCTGCTCGCGTTCGCGCCGTCGGCGCTCGCGCACGCCAAGGCGCATCACAGCTCGTGCTCGCACCCCGCCACCGCGCGCGCCGCCACGAGCGCCAGGCACCCCACCGACGTCAAGCACCCCACGCGGACGTGCCCGGCACAGAAAGGCAAGGGCCACCCGGCGAAGAAGAAGCGCAAGACCGGACACGCGCTCGCGAAGGGCGGGAAACCGGCCGTGGCGGGCTTCACGCCCCGCCACCCCGGCGAGCTGCGAAGACGGACCGGGCGCCGCTGCGCGGCGCCAACGGCTCCTTCAGCTGCGCCGACGAAAGCGAACCCTCCTGCGAAGACGGCGCGACGCCCGGCGCGCTCGGCGAACGGCGCCGCGCGCTCGCGGCTGCCCGCCCGTGCAGAGCGGCGGCGAATCCTTCTGCAGCGACGGCTCCGGCGGCGAATGCACGATCAGCTGGGCGAGCACCGGCCAGCCGGCCTGCGAAGACGGCACCGCCCCCGTGCTCGCGAACAGCGGCTCGTCGCGTGCGACGACGGCAGCGAACCGACGTGCGAAGCCGGTCCGGCGCCGAGCCCCTCGCCCGACGGCAGCCGAACTGCTCTGCGAAGACACCGCCGAGCGAATCCTGAGCGGCGCCGCGCGACTGCCTCAGGCCGGCGCTCCGGGCGCCAGCGCGCAGGTCGCGATGCACTCGTAGGAGGCGCCCGCCGGCGCCAGCCAGCGAGCGGTACAGCGCGACCGCCGCCGCGCGCGAAGCGCAGCTGCGGCGTGGCCGGCAGCGCGCGTGCGGCCGGGCCCCCGCTCGCGGCCGCGCACGCGCGCCACCGTGACGTGCGCCCGGAAGCGCCGCCGCTCCGGCTGCCAGGCGCTCGCAGCGCGCAAGCGCGCTGCTGAGCGCCGCCTGCAGGCGTGCGAGCTCCTCGCCGCTCGTCGCGGATCTCGACCGCCAGCGCGCGCGGGCGCCGCGGCGGCAGCCACAGCGGCGCGCCGACGGACAGCTCCGCCGCAGGCGCGCCCCGCGCAAGCGCTCCAGCGCGCCGGCCAGCGCCTCGATCTCGGCCACCGGGCGGTTGCCCAGGAAGCACAGCGTCAGATGCAGCGCCTCGCTGTCCGAGCACGCGCGCCCCGGCCGGGGCGCCGTGCCCCGCACGCAGCGCGCTACGCGCCCACGCGCTGAGCTCATCGCACACGGTGCCGCGGCAGCACGAGCGCCACGAACAGCCTCGCTGTTGCACCGCGCGACATCGCCCGTGCGCGTCAGCCTCCGCTCAGCAGGCGGCGCACGAGGTGCAGGGCGACCGTGGTGGCGCGCTCGCGCACGTCGCTGCGCCCGCCGGGGAGGTTGACCGAGCGCGTCAGCTCGCCGGCCTCAGTCGCCCGCGCCCGGCTCGGCGACGACGCTGAGGCAGACGAGCCCGACCGGCTTCTCGGCGCTGCCGCCGCCGGGGCCGGCGATGCCGGTGACGCCGACGCCGACGTCCGCGCCAAGGCGCGTGCGCGCGCCGTCGGCGAGCGCCCGCGCGACCTCCGCGGAGACGGCGCCGTGACGCTCGATCAGCTCGGCGGGCACGCCGGCCTGCGCGACCTTGACCTCGTTGGCGTAGGCCACGACCGCTCCCCTGACGTAGTCCGAGGAGCCGGGCAGCTCGGTCAGGCGCGCCGCGAGCAGCCCGCCGGTGCACGACTCGGCCGTGGCGATCGTGCGCGTCGGGCGCGCGCCGTCCGCGCGCAGCAGCGCCGGCGACGAGCTCGATCGACGGTGCGCCGTCCTCGGAGAACAGCGTCTCGCCGTGACGGGCGCGCACGAGCTCCACGAAGTCCTCGTAGACCTCCTCGGCGGCGGCTCGTAGCGCGTGACGACCTCGACCTCGCCGCGTTTGAGGCAGGTCGTGACCTCCAGGCGCTGCGAGCGCCACGCCGTCGCGCTCGGCCACGCGCAGCGTCTCGGCGATCTCCGACTCGGGGATCCCGAACAGGCGCAGCGTGCCGCTGGCGGTAGCTCGTCGCGCCGGCCGATCGCCGCCTGCAGCGCGCCGCTCTGCAGCGCCTGCGCCCACATCGGCTGCAGCTCGCGCGGCGGGCCGGGCAGCACGACGATCGTCGGCCCGCCCTCGCGCTCGCCGCGCCGGGCGGCACCACGAGCCCCGGCGCGGTGCCGACGGGCTCGAGCACGCGTCGCGCCCGCGCGGGACGTCGCCTGCTTGCGGTGCCGCGCGGATCGCCTCGAGGTCGAGGTTCGGCCAGCGTTTGGCCAGCGGCGCGACGATCTCGGCGATGCGCTCGCGCGAGCGCCTCGTCGAGCACCATCTCGCGGCCCTGGAACGCGGCCGACGACCTCAGCCGTGAGATCGTCCGCGGTCGGCCCGAGGCCGCCGCTCGTGAGCACGAGGTCGATGCCCTGCGCGCGCCATGAAGCGCAGCGCCGCCGCCATGTCCTCGCGGCGGTCGCCGACGATCGCCGTGTACGCGAGGTCGACGCCGAGCTCGCGCAGCCGATCGGCCAGCCACGGGCCGTTGCGGTCGCTGACGCGCCCGCGTCAGCACCTCGGTGCCCGTCACGACGATGCCCGCGCGGGCGCTCATCGCGCGCTCACTGCGCACGTCGGCAGTTGCGCCGCGCGGCGCAGCGTCTGGCGCCCGCGCGGCCTTGCTGAGCGGAGTAGCCGATCGCCTGGCTGGACGGCGGCACGGCTGCGCGCGTGCCCGTCGACGAACATCGTCACCGAGCTGTTGCCGAGCGTGATCGTGAAGTGGCGCGCGTGGAACGTAGGGGTGCTGCGCCCGCGCTGCAGTTCGACTGCCTGGAGATCAGCTTGCGCCCGTTGTCGCCGATCAGGCACACGTAGACCGCGCGCGTCGGCTTCAGCGAGAGCGCGACGATCGTGCTCTGCGTGCGTGCGTCGCGGTCGCGCCCGATGGCCGCGCCGTGTGCTTCGTCGACTTCTTCTTCGAAGATGTCGAAGACGGACGGCCGCGTTCTGCGTGCTCGTCGGGTTCGACGAGGACCCGCCGCCGTTCGTCACGAGGCAGACGATCAGCAGCACGATCAGACGAGCACGACGCCGACGATCGCCATGTAGCCGCGCGAGGGCCCGCCCGACGGCGAGCGCCCACCGCCGGCCGAGCGCCCGCCTCCGCCGGTCGGCCGCCCGCGGCTGCGCTGCGGCGTGGAGACGATCGGCTCGAGCGCCGACTCGCTCGGATCCTCGTAAGCGCAGGCGGTACTCCTCGACGAGCGCCTTGCCGTCGAGGCCGAGCGCCTGCGCGTACGTGCGCAGGAAGCTCTTGACGAACGTCGGGCCCGGCAGCAGGCCCCACTCCTCGTTCTCGAGCGCGCGCAGGTACTTCGCCCGGATCTTCGTCTTGGCCTCGATCTCCGAGACGTCGATGCGAGCGCGCATACGCGCCTCGCGTAGCGTTTCACCGATCTCGGCCATATCCGCGGAAGGCTAGTCGCTTGGGCTTGCGGACTCGGACGTCTCGCCGAGCGCCTGCCAGCACGCGCGGGAGGTCGGCCTCGGTGATCGAGCACCTGCCGCGGCTTGGAGCCCTCATAGCCGGAGATCACGCCGCGGCGCTCGAGCATGTCGATCACGCGCCCGGCGCGCGTGTAGCCGAGGCGCAGGCGGCGCTGCAGCATCGAGGTCGAGGCGGTCTGCATTTCGGCGACGAGCCGGATCGCGTCGCCGAGCAGCGGGTCCTCGTCGGGGTCGAACTCGTCGCCGCGCGCCCTCGGGCAGCCTCGGGCTCGACCTCCTCGAGCAGCTCCTCGCGCAGCTCCGGCTCGCCCTGGCGGCGCCACAGCGTCGGTCAGCTTCGCGATCTGGGCGCTCGTCGATGTAGGCGCCCTGGATGCGCTGCAGGCGCGAGGTGCCGACGGGGCTGAAGAGCATGTCGCCCTGCCCGAGCAGCGACTCGGCGCCGTTCTGGTCGAGGATCACGCGCGAGTCGGTCTGCGAGGAGACCGAGAAGGCGATCCGCGAGGGCACGTTCGCCTTGATCATGCCCGTGATCACGTCGACCCGCGGGCTCTGCGTCGCGAGCACGAGGTGGATGCCGACCGCGCGCGCCTTCTGCGCGAGGCGGATGATCGAGTCCTCGACGTCGGCCGGCGCGACCATCATCAGGTCGGCGAGCTCGTCGATCACGCAGAGGATGTACGGGCAGCGGCGCTTCGCCGCGCTTGCGCGCGCGACCGGTTCAGCTCGACGAGGCTGCGCGTGCGCGCCATCGACATGATCCCGTAGCGCTGCTCCATCTCCTTGACGAGGTTCTGCAGCGCGTTCGCCGCCATCCGCGGGCTCGTGATGACCGGCGTCAAGCAGGTGCGGGATCGACTCGTAGTGGTTGAGCTCGACCTGCTTGGGGTCGACCAGCACGAGGCGCACCTCGTGCGGGCGTCGCGCGCAGCAGGACGCTGCGAGAGCATCGCGTTGATCGCGCCCGACTTGCCCGCGCCGGTCGTGCCGGCGACGAGCAGGTGCGGCATCTTCGCGAGGTCGGCGCCGATCGCCTTGCCGGCGACGTCCTTGCCGAGCCAGACCGTCAGCGGCGACCAGTCCTTCGGCGGCTCCTGGAAGACGTCGCCGAGGCGCACGATCCGCCGGTGCGCGTTCGGCACCTCGACGCCGACGGCCTGCTTGCCGGGGATCGGCGCGAGGATGCGGATGTCGGTCGCCGCGAGCGCGTAGGCGAGGTCGTCCTTCAGCTGCGCGACCTTCGCGACCTTCGTGCCCGGCGCGAGCCGCAGCTCGTAGCGCGTGATGTGCGGGCCGGCGACCGTGCCGATCACCTTCGCCTGCACGCCGAAGTGCCCGAGCGCCTCGACCAGGCGCCGTCGCCGTCTGCTCCTGCCCGGCCGTGTCCGGGCGCGTCTGCTCGCCGCTCGAGCGCGTCAGCAGCTTGCTCGCGTCGGGCAGCTCCCAGACGAAGTCGGGGTCGTCGGTGACCGCGTCGCGCAGCCGCCCCTGCGGCGTCAGCGCGCCGGCGTCGGCGCGCGCCACGCCGGCGATGTCCTCGTGCTCCTCCTCTTCGGCGTCCGGCTCGATCGCGTCGGAGCGCTCGCTCGAGTCGGGCGACGCCTCGTCGGCGGGCTCCTGCGCGTGCTCGAGCGCGAGATCGTCGTCCGGCGCGATCGCGTCGACCTCGTCGGTCCGTCCTGCGCCGGCCCCTCGACGTGCGTCGCGCGCACGATCAGCTCACTCGGCGCCCGGCTCGGGCGGCTGCATGCCGGGCAGCGTCGCGGCGTAGGCGTCGAGGTCGAACTCGCCCGGCTCGCCGGCGACGTCCTGCTCGTCCTCGGCGGCGCCGTGGCGCGCGCCGAGCGCGCGCATCATGCGCGTCGTGTCGACCAGGCCGCTCCCGGTCGCGCGCAGCGCGCCGCCAAGCGAGGCGCCGGTGAGCAGGATCACGCCGGCGAGCAGCAGGAAGACGACGAGGATGTCCACGCCGACGTCCTGCACGAGCCGGTGCGTGAGCTTGGTAGAGCGCCTCGCCGAACGCACCGCCGTGACGCCTGCAAGCTCGTGCCGAGTCCACGCCGTCTGCGCGGCGCCCGGCCCGGAGCTGACGCCGAGCGTGCCGGCGGCGAGCGCGAGCGTGACGCGCGGCGAACACGCACGCGGCGCCGATCGCGCGCGCGTCGCGCAGCAGCGAGCGCTGCAGCGCGAGCGGCTCGCGCAGCAGCAGCATCCCGCCGGCGCCGACGAGCGCGAGCGGCGCGAGCACGCGCGCTCTGCCGAGCACCCAGCCGAGCGCGACGGCGAGCGCCGTGGCCGGCGCGCCCGCCGTCCCAGCCGCCGTAGAGGACGAAGCCCATGAACACGCCGACGGCGACGAGCGCGAGGCCGAGCACGTCGCGCCCGCGCTGGTCGAGCAGGTCCAGGCGCGGCAGGCCGCTCGGCCACAGCGAGCCGAGGCCGAGCCACCGCTGCGCTTCGCCTGCCCGCGGCCGCGCCCAGCGCCGCCGCGGCCGCCGCCACGCGCGCCCGAGCGCCCGCGCCCGCTCGCGCGATTCGCGGGTTTGCGGCGCGCAGGGGCGCGCTTGCGAGTGCTGGCCATCTCGCGCAACTTCGACGCCGAGGCGCCGGAACCTCCCCGCGGGGCCTTACCATCGCTTTAGTGCCCGCCGATACATAAAGACGATGAACGACTTCTCCCGCGCACCACGCGTGCTCGTCGTCGAGGACGACGAGGACATCGCCCAGGCGCTCCAGCGCTCGCTGCGCATGGAGGGCTATGAGGTGCGCGCCGCGCGCCGACGGCCCGAGCGCGCTCGAGCACGGGCGCTCCTTCGCGCCCGACCTCGTGATCCTCGACCTCGGCCTGCCCGAGCTCGACGGCGTCGAGGTCGCGCGCACGCTGCGCGCCGAGGACGACGTGCCGATCCTGATCCTGACCGCGCGCGACGCGCTCGAGTCGCGCGTGGAGGGACTCGACGCGGGCGCCGACGACTACCTCGTCAAGCCGTTCGAGCGCCAGGAGCTGCTCGCGCGCATGCGCGCGCTGCTGCGCCGCCGCCCGCCCCGCGGCTCGGCGCCGCTGCGCGTCGGCGGACCTCTCGCTGAACGCCGACACGCACGAGGTCGTGCGCGGCGAGCGCACCGATCGAGCTGACCCAGCGCGAGTTCGAGCTGCTCGAGTACCTGATGCGCAACGAGCGCATCGTCATCTCGCGCCAGCGCCTGCTCGACGAGGTGTGGGGCTATGACCCGTTCTCGACGACGAACACGATCGAGGTGTTCGTCTCCAACCTGCGCCGCAAGCTCGAGGCCGAGGGCGAGCCGCGGCTGCTGCACACGATCAGGGGAGCCGGCTACGTCCTTCGCGCGTAGGCTCACCGATCCATTCGCGCGCACGCTCGCGCGCAGCTCGGCGAGCGTTCGACCGGCTGCCGATCCGCATGCGCCTGGCCGGCGTCTCGGCGCTGCTGACGTTCGTGATCCTGTGCGCGTTCGCGGTCGCGATCGGCTCGCTGACGGTGCATCGGATCCGCTCGGACTTCAACCGCCAGGTCACCGACACGGCCAACCAGCTGCCCTCGCAGCTGGACATCAAAGTCGCGCAGGCCGGCGAACACCGCGCGATCGCGATCTCGCCGCCGCTCGCGACTTGGCGCGGCGCCGGCGGATCACGCGATCATCAGGATCTTCACGCTCGGCGGCGTCGTCGCGGCGCAGGAACCGGCCAAAGCGCGTCAGCCTCGGCGCGCCGAACAGCCAGCCGCGGACGGTCAACGGCTACCGCGTGATCAGCCGCTGCGGGATCGTCCGCGTCGCCGGCACCGACGAGCCGATCGGGCAGGTCGATGATCCAGTACGGGCGCAAGGTCTCCGACACCGAGGCGACGGTCGCGCGCGTCGAGCTGTTCCTGCTGCTCGGCGTGCTCGCCGGCACGGCGCTCGCGCTGCTGGCCGGGATGGTGATCGCCCGCCGCGCGATGGCGCCGATCGCCGAGCTGACGTCGACCGCCGCGGAGATCGCGCGCACGCGCGACCCCTCGCGCGCGGTGCCCCAGCCGCAGGCCGACGACGAGGTCGCCGAGCTCGCGCGCACGCTCGAGGGGATGCTCCGCGAGCTCGACGCCGCGCGCTCGGAGACCGAGTCGACGCTCGCGCGCCAGCGGCAGTTCGTCGCCGACGCCTCGCACGAGCTGCGCACGCCGCTGACGAGCGTGCTCGCGAACCTCGAGCTGCTCGCCGAGTCGCTGCACGGCGAACAGGGCGACGCGGCGCGCTCGGCGCTGCGCTCCTCGCAGCGCATGCGCCGGCTCGTCGCCGACCTGCTGCTGCTGGCGCGCACCGACGTCGGGCGCGTCGTCCCGCGCGAGCGTGCGACCTCGCGCAGATCGTCGTCGAGGCCGCCGGCGAGCTCGGCCCGGTCAGCGGCGAGCACGAGATCGTCCTCGACGTCGCACCCGGCGCCGCGTCGAGGCCGTCCGCGACGAGCTCCACCGGCTGACGATCAACCTGCTCGAGAACGCCCTGCGCCACACTCCGCCGGGCACGCGAGATCCGCGTCTCGACCGACGAGCGTCGACGGACAGGCGAGCTGGTCGTGCAGGACGACGGCCCCGGCGTGCCGCCCGAGCTCGCGCCGACGCTGTTCGAGCGCTTCGTCCGCGGCGCCGGCGACCGCGGCGGCTCCTTCGGCCTCGGGCTGGCGATCGTCCGGGCCGTGGCCGAGTCCCACGGCGGCAGCGTCACGCTGCGAGACCCGGCCGAGGGCAGCGGCGCGCGCTTCGTCGTGCGCCTGCCGCGCCGAGCGCCGGCTCAGACCTCGACGACGACGGGCAGCACCATCGGCCGCCGCTTCAGGCGGTCATAGACTAGCTTCGCCAGATCGTCGTGCAGCAGCTGCTGCAGCAGGTCGACCTCGCGGATCTCCTCCTTCGCCGCGCGCGCAGCGTGGCCTCGACGGTCGCGCGGATCTCCTCGAGCAGCTCGTCGGCCTGATCGAGGAACGGAACGCCGCGGAAGATCACCTCGGGGTCGGCGACCGAGCGCCCGTCCTGCTCGGCGATCGTGACGACGACGATGAAGATCCCGTCGGCCGAGAGCATCCGCCGGTCGCGCAGCGCGACGTCGGCCATGTCGCCGATCTCGACGCCGTCGACGAAGATCATCCCCGACTGCTCGGGCTTGCCGAAGCGCGCGCCGCGCTCGTCGATGTCGAGCGGCAGCCCGTTCTCGCCCTGGAAGATGTCCTCGCGGCGCGACGCCCACCGCCTCGCGCGAGCTGGGCGTGCAGGCGCAGGCGCTTGAAGTCGCCGTGGAACGGCATCACGTAGCGCGGCTTGACGAGGTTGAGCATCAGCTTGATCTCCTCGGCGTAGCCGTGCCCGGAGGCGTGCACCGGCGCGTCGGCGGTCGTCACGACGTCGCAGCCGATGTGGTAGAGCCGGTCGATCGTCTCGTTGACGGCGCGCTCGTTGCCGGGGATCGGCGTCGCCGAGAACACGACCGTGTCGCCGTCGTGCAGCTCGCACCTGGCGGTGGTCGCGGTAGGCCATGCGCCGCAGCGCCGACAGCGGCTCGCCCTGGGAGCCGGTCGAGATGATCACGACGCGCTCGTCGGGGAAGTCGTCGATCTCGCGCGGCCCGACGAGCAGGCCCTCGGGCATCTCGATGTGGCCGAGCGTGCGGCCGATGCCGACGTTCTTGCGCATCGAGCGCCCGACGAGCGCCACCTTGCGGTCGAGCGCGCGCGGCGGCGTCGACGACCTGCTGCACGCGGTGGATGTTCGACGCGAAGCTCGTCACCACGATGCGCCCCTCGCAGCGCGCGAACACGTCCTCCAGATGCGGCCCGACGACCGACTCCGAGGGCGAGAAGCCGGGGCGGTCGACGTTGGTGGAGTCGCCGCACAGCAGCAGCACGCCCTCGCGGCCGAGCTCGGCCAGGCGCGAGACATCGGCCGGCGGCCCGTCGACGGGCGTCTGGTCGAACTTGTAGTCGCCGGTGATCAGCACCGTGCCGAGCTCGGTGCCGAGCGCGACGGCGCTCGAATCGGGGATCGAGTGCGTCATGTGCACGAGCTCCAGCGAGAACGGGCCCGAGCTCGAGCGCGTCGCCGGCGTCGACCTCGTTCAGCTCGACGTCGCTGCAGCTTGTGCTCGTCGAGCTTCGAGCGCGCCATCGCGATCGTCAGCGCGCCGCCGTAGACCGGCGGCAGGTGCTCGTCGCCCGAGCTCGCGCAGCACCCACGGCAGCGCGCCGAGATGGTCCTCGTGGCCGTGCGTGACGACGATCGCCTCGATGTCGCTGCGCGCGCTCGCGCAGGTAGGAGAAGTCGGGCAGCACGAGGTCGATGCCGACCATCTCCGGGGTCGGGAAGCGCAGCCCGACGTCGACCACGACGATCCGCCCGTCGTGCTCGACGACGGTCATGTTCTTGCCGATCTCCCCCAGCCCGCCGAGGGGCAGGACGCGCAGCGAGCTCACGCGCCGGGTGCCTGCGTCGACGAGGCGCCGGCGCGCGGCGGTCCGTGCATCGTCGCCGTCGAGCAGGCCGTGGCGCTCGAGCATCGCGCGCACCACCGCGAGCTCCTCGTCGGTGGCCTCGACGAGCGGCAGGCGCAGGCCGCCGACGTCGTGGCCGAGCAGGTTCAGCGCGGCCTTCGTGCAGCGTCGGGCTCGCGGTCAGGAACAGCGTCTCGTAGACGTCGCGCAGCGAGGCGTCGATCTCGGCGCGATGCTCGGGCTCGTCGACCATCCGGCGCATCTCGTTGCCGACGATGTGGCTGGCGACGAGGATCCCGCCGGCGCCGCCGATGTCGAGCGTGCGCGCGAACGTCGCGTCGTCGCCGGCGTACAGCGCGAGGCCGTCGATCAGCTGCAGCTCTTCGGCGTTGGCCTGCTTGACGCCCTCGATGCCGCTCGATCTGCGCGAGCTCGGCCAGCAGGTCCGGCGGCATGTTCGTGCCGGTGCGCCCCGGGATGTTGTAGAGCAGCATCGGCTTGTCGGTGGCCGTTCGCGACCGCTTCGTAGTGGCGCATGCAGGCCGAGGCGGCTGGGCTGGTTGTAGTAGGGCGTGACCGACAGCGTCGCGTCGACGCCGAGCGCGGTCGCGCGTTCGGTCAGAAAGACCGCCTGGCGCGTGTCGTTCGTGCCGGTGCCGGCGATGATCGTCTTGCCGGGCGGGCGCTCGGCGACGGCGAGCTCGATCAGGCCGAGCTGCTCCTCGTCGGTCATCGTCGACGCCTCGCCGGTCGTGCCGGCGACGACGAAGCCGTCCGAGCCGTTCTCGGCGAGGTGGCGCATCAGCGCGACGAACGCCTCCTCGTTGACGCGCGCGCGCTGCGTCGAATGGCGTGATGATCGCCGTCAGGATCGTGCCGAGATCGAGCATGGCGTCCAGTATCTCACGAGGCCGGCGCGTCGAACAGGACGCTCTCCAGCCCGACGACGAGCGGTTCGGGCAGGTCTTTGACACGCCGTACGGCGAGCAGCACGCCGGGCATGAACGACTCGCGTCCGATCGTGTCGTGGCGGATCGTCAGCGTCTGCGCGAGATCGCCGAAGATCACCTCCTGGTTGGCGACGACGCCGGGCAGGCGGACCGAGTGGATCGGCGGCTCGGCGCCGCTCGCGGCGGCGATCAGCTCGGCGGTCCGCTTGGCGGTGCCGCTCGGCGCGTCGAGCTTGCGGTCGTGGTGCAGCTCGATGATCTCGGCCTTCGCCATGTGCGCGGCGGCCTCGGTGGCGAAGCGCATCATCAGCACGGCGCCGATCGCGAAGTTCGGCGCGACGAGCACGTTCGCATACGGCTCGGCCTGCGCGAACGCCGCGGCGCGCAGCGCGAGCACGTCGAAGCCGGTCGTCCCGACGACCGCGTGCACGCCGGCGTCGATGCAGCTCAGCGCGTTCGCGAGCGCCGTCGCGGGCGTCGTGAAGTCGACGAGGACCTCGGCATCACCGAGCACGTCGGCGATCGCGACGCCGAGCAGCGGGTCGGCGCGCCCGACGAGCTGCATGTCCTCGGCGCCGTCGACGGCCGCGCAGACGGTCTCGCCCATCCGCCCGGCCGCGCCAGCGACGGCGACGCGGATCATCGCCCGGCCCCGTGCGCGAGCGCGGTGCTCGGCGAGAGCGGCGCGATCGCGGCGTCGAAGGCGCGCTCGTCGGCGCCGACGCACGCGATCGAGAGGCGCTCGGGCGCGAACAGCTCGCCGGCGAGCGCCTCGACGTCGGCGAGCTCGACGGCGTCGATCCGCTCGATCAGCTCATCGAGCGAGAGGATCGGCATGCCGTGCAGCAGCGACGCGCCGAGCTGGCTCATGCGCGCGGCGGTCGACTCCATCGAGAGCACGACGCGGCCCTTGAGGTTCTCGCGCGAGCGCGTCAGCTCCTCGGCGGTCGCGGGGCGCTCGACGCAGCGCTCGAGCTCGGCGGCGATCACGGCGAGCGCCTGCTCGAGGTTGTCCGGGCGCGTGCCGACGTACAGCCCGACCTCGCCGGTTCCGTCGTACATGTTCGAGAAGCAGAAGACCGAGTAGGCGAGGCCGCGGCGCTCGCGCACCTCCTGGAACAGGCGCGAGGACGAGGTCCCGCCGAGCACGCCTTCGAGCACGCGAAGCGCGAAGCGCCGCTCGTCATCGCGCGCGAGCCCGCCGCCGCCGAGGCACAGGTGGTACTGCTCGGTGTCTTTCTCGGAGAAGCGCACGCGCCGCTCGAAGCCCGGCGTGGCCGCCCGTGCCGCTCGTGCCGCCTCGCCGTCGTGCTCGCCGGCCGCAGCGCCCGTCTCGCGCGTGGCGGTCGGCGGCGCCGGCGCGATCTCGAGCGCCTGGGCCATCGCGACGAGCGCGTCGTGCTCGACCGAGCCGGCGGCGGCGATGACGATGTCCTCGGGCCGGTAGCGCGCGGCGTGGAAGGCGGCGAGCTGCTCGCGCGTGACCGCGCCGACGACGCTCGCGGTGCCGATCACGGCGCGCCCGAGCGGGTGCGAGCCGAAGACGGCCTCGCCGAGCACGTCGAAGACCTTCTCCTGCGGGTCGTCTTCGTACATCGCGATCTCCTCGAGCACGACCTCGCGCTCGGTCTCGAGCTCGCCGAAGCGCGGCTGGAAGACCATCTCGCCGATCACCTCGAAGGCGCGCTCGAGATGGCGGTCGAGCACGCGCGTGTAGACCGACGTCGCCTCCTTGTCGGTGCCGGCGTTCAGCTCGGCGCCCATCGCGTCGAAGATCTCGTCGATCTCCTGCGAGCCGAAGCTCGCGGTGCCGCGGAAGAGCATGTGCTCGAGCAGGTGCGTGATGCCGGCCTGCTCGTCGCGCTCGTCGGCCGAGCCCGTGCCGATCCAGAAGCCGAGCGCCGCCGAGCGCACGCTCGGCATGCGCTCGGTGACGACTCGCACGCCGGAATTCAGCGTGGTTATCTGATGCTCCGGCTGCAGCGGACCGCTCAGTCGCGGTCGCGGCGCGGCCGGCCGGATCCGCGATCGCCCTCGCGACGCGGGCCGCGCGGGCGGTCGGAGCGCCCGTTGCTGGCCGATCTCCGATCGGCGCCGTCGCGTGACGGGCGCGAGCCGCCGCCACCACCGCCGCCGCCGGTGCCGACGCCGGCGAGTTCCTCGACCGACTTGCCGGCGATGTCCGGGTCGTCGGCAAGGCGCAGGCCGATCCGCCCGCGCTCGCGGTCGACCTCGACGACGCGGACGTTGATCTCGTCGCCTTTGTTGAGGACGTCCTCGACGCTGTCGACGCGTTTGCCGGGTGAGACGTTGGAGATGTGCAGCAGCCCGTCGGTGCCCTTCGCGAGCTCGATGAACGCGCCGAACGTCGTCGTCTTGACGACCTTGCCGGCGTACTCGTCGCCGACCTCGACCTCCTTCATCATCATCCGGATCCGCTCGACGAGCGCGTCGCCGAGCTCGCCGTTGGCCGAGTAGATCAGCACCTGGCCGTCGTCGTTGACGTCGATCTGCGATTCGAACTCGTCGGCGAGACCGCGAATCGTTTCGCCGCCCTTGCCGATCAGCAGGCCGATCTGCGAGGGGTCGATCTGGATCGTCTGGATCCGCGGCGCGAACTGCGAGAGCTGCTCGCGCGGCGTCTGGATCACGTCGGCCATCTTGCCGAGGATGAACGTGCGCGCCTCTTTGGCCTGCGCGAGCGCGTCGCGCAGGATCTCGAACGTGACGCCCGTGATCTTGATGTCCATCTGCAGCGCGGTGATCCCGCGCTCGGTGCCGGCGACCTTGAAGTCCATGTCGCCGAGGTGGTCCTCGACGCCGGCGATGTCGGTCAGGACGATGTAGTCGTCACCCTCTTTGATCAGCCCCATCGCGATGCCGGCGACGGGCCGCTTGATCGGCACGCCGGCGTCCATCAGCGACAGCGAGGAGCCGCAGACGGAGGCCATCGAGGAGGAGCCGTTGGACTCGAGGATGTCCGAGACGACGCGGATCGAGTACGGGAACTCCTCGATCGAGGGCACCATCGGCGCGAGCGCGCGCTCGGCGAGCGCGCCGTGACCGATGTCACGCCGCTTGACTCCGCCCATGCGACCGGCCTCGCCGACCGAGAACGGCGGGAAGTTGTAGTGGTGCCAGTAGTACTTTTTCGTCTCGAGGCCGAGCGTGTCGATGCGCATCTCCTCCTTGAGCGTGCCCATCGCGACGACGCTCAGCGCCTGCGTCTGCCCGCGCGTGAACAGCGCCGAGCCGTGCGTGCGAGGCGTGACGCCGACTTCGATCGTGATGTCGCGGATCTCGCTCTCCGAGCGGCCGTCGGGGCGCTTCTTGTTGACGGCGATGCGCTCACGGATGATCGACTTCTCGAGCTTGTCGAAGGCGAGCTGCGCCGCGGCGCGGCGCTCCCTGGCGGCGAGCACTTCGTGCTCCGAGGCCGCCTCGGACGGCGCCGGCGCGTAATGCTCGAGGATCGCCGCCTCGGCCTCCTTGGTCGCGTCCTGGCGCTCGAGCTTGTCCTCGACCTGCGTGGCCGCGTCGAGCTGCGCGCCGTGCGAGCTGCGGATCTGATCGAGCAGCCCCTCGTCGACGGCGATCGTCTCGAAGACTTTCTTCTCCTTGCCGACTTTCTGAGCGAGGTCGCGCTGCAGCGCGCAGAGCTTCCTGATCTCGGCGTGCGCGATGTCGAGCGCGTCGAGGATCTCGGCCTCGGGGATCTCGTTGGCGCCGGCCTCGACCATCAGGATCGCCTCCTCGGTGCCGGCGACGATCAGGTCGAGGTCGGAAGCGTTCTCGGCGTCGGGGGCACCGCCGCCGGAGGCGGTGGTCAGGTCGGCCTCGCTCGGGTTGACGACGAAGTTGCCGTCGATCTTGCCGATCCGCACGGCGCCGACGGGCGTCGGCAGCGGGATGTCGGAGATCATCAGCGCCGCGGAGGCGCCGTTCATCGCGAGGATGTCGTACGGGTGCTCGTGGTCGATCGACAGCGGGATCGCGACGAGCTGCGTGTCGTAGCGCCATTCCTTCGGGAACAGCGGCCGGATCGGCCGGTCGATCATGCGCGCCGTGAGCGTGCCCTTCTCGCCCGGGCGCCCCTCGCGCTTGAAGAACGAGCCGGGGATTTTGCCGGCCGCGTACATGCGCTCCTCGACGTCGACCGTCAAGGGGAGGAAGTCGACGTCGCGCAGGCTGCCCGCGACTGCCGTACAGAGGACCATCGTGTCGCCGTGGCGGACGACGACGGCTCCGGAGGCCTGCTTGGCCATCCTGCCGGTCTCGAACGAGATCTCGCTGCCGGCGATCTCCACGGAGACCGTGGTAACCCCATCACTGCTCATATTCACTACCTTCCTGTTCCGCCCGTCGGTCGGCGGTCCGTGTTCTCTTTTTCGTTTCCGAACGGACCGAGCTTAGCGGACGGCGAGGGTCGACTCGATGCCCTCGCGCAGGAGCTTCAGCGCCGGCAGCTCGCCGGGCGAGTCGGCCTGGTGGCTCCAGCGCACGACGCCGTCGCCGTCGAGGATCACGAGCGCACGCTCGGGAAAGCCGCCGGCGTGCAGCACGCCGAAGGCCGCGCACGTCGCGCCCTTCGGCTCGAAGTCCGAGAGCTGCTCGATCGAGACGCCGAGCTTCTCCTTGAACGCCTTCTGCGTCCACGTCGAGTCGCAGGAGACGCCGTACAGCGTCACGCCGCGCTCGGCGAACTCGGGCAGCGCGCCCTCGTAGAGCTGCAGCTGGTCGGTGCAGACGGGGCTGAACGCGAATGGATAGAAGACGAAGACCGACGCCGGCCCGTTCAGCTCGGCGTTCGTGAACTCGCTGCCGTCCTCCCGCGCAAGCTTGAACTCGGGCGCGGGAGTGCCGGGCGCGATGACGCTCACGGAGCTGCTTACTTGCGGAGGCCGAGCTCTTTGATCAGAGCGCGGTAGCCATCGAGGTCGGTGCTCTGCAGGTAGGAGAGGAACCGACGGCGCCGACCGACGAGCTTCAGCAGCCCGCGGTAGGAGTGGAAGTCCTTCTTCTGCGAGCGCAGGTGTTCGTTGAGGTGGTTGATGCGCTCGGTCAACAGCGCGATCTGCACCTTCGTGTTGCCGGTGTCCTGCTCGCTCGAGCCGAACTTGGCCGTGATCTCGCGCTTGCGCTCTGTCGTCAGTGTTGGCATGGCGGCCGAAAACGGTAGCAGAGACTCAGCCGGCGCCCGCGACGAGCTCGCCCGTGCGCCGCACGTCGCGGTGCATCTGCTCGACGAGCGCCTCGGCCGTGTCGAAGCGGCGCTCGCCGCGCAGGCGCGCGACGAACTGCAGGCACAGACCCTGCCCGTAGAGGTCGCTGTCGAAGTCGATCAGGTAGGCCTCGATCAGCTCGCCGCGCCCGGTCTTGAACGTCGGGCGCACGCCGATGCTGACGGCCGCCGGCACGCCGTCAGAGGAGCCGAGCGCGCCGGCGGCGCCGGCGACGCGCGCGATGCAGGCGTAGACGCCGTGCCCCGGGCACGCGTAGCGCTCCTGCGGCACGAGGTTGGCCGTCGGGAAGCCGAGCTCGCGGCCGCGCTCGTCGCCGTGCACGACCTCACCGCAGAGCTCGAAGCGCGCGCCGAGCAGGCGGTTGGCCTCGGTCAGCTCGCCCGCGAGCACGAGCCCGCGGATGTGGCTCGAGGAGACGACCTCGCCGTCGACCTCGAGCAGCGGGTGCACGACCGTCTCGAAGCGCCCGTCGGCTTCGAGCAGGCGCGGATCGCCCTGCGCCTTGTGGCCGAAGCGGAAGTTCTCGCCGATCGCGACGCGCGCTGCGCCGAGCGCGCCGACGAGCACGTCGTCGATGAACTCGTCGGCGCCGCGCTTGGCGAACTCGGCGTCGAACGGGATCACGACGAGCTCGCGCACGCCGAGCGAGGCGATCAGCTCGGCCTTGCGCGCGGGCGTCGTCAAGAGCTTCGGCGTGTGCTGCGGCGCGACGACCGAGACCGGGTGCGGGTCGAACGTCAGGACCGTGTCCGAGCCGGCGATCACCTCGCGGTGGCCGAGATGGACGCCGTCGAACGTCCCGACCGCGACGTTGCGCCCGTCGCTGCGCTCGACGTCGGGCAGGCGCGTGACCTTCACAGCCGCAAAGCCTAGTCCGCGCGCGCGCCGGGCAGCATGGCGAGCGCCCGCTCGAGCTCGATCAGCGGCGCCTCTTCCCAGCGCGCGCCCCGCGGCGGCGGTTCGACGGCGTCGGCGACGGCGAACGGGCCGATCGCGGTGCGCCGCAGCTCCAGGCAGTACGCGTCGTGCAGGTCGGCGATCAGCGAGCGCACGTACGTGCCCGAGCCGCACTCGATCGCGAAGCCGGCGAGTTCGAGGCCCGGCAGCTCGGCGTCGGGCTCGCGCCAGAGCTGCTCGAAGCGCGTGACCGTGACGATCCGCTCGGGCATCTCGAGCGTCTCGCCGCGGCGCGCGCGCTTGTAGGCGCGCTCGCCGCCGACCTTGACCGCCGAGTACGCCGGCGGACGCTGGCGCAGCTCGCCGGTCGGCAGCGGCGGCGGGTCGGGCGGCAGGCGGTCGGTTCGCACGACCTCGCCCTCGGTGTCGCCGGTGCTCGACGTCGCGCCGAGCCGCGCGACGGTCTCATAGCTCTTCGGCAGCTCCATCAACACGCGCTGGGACTTCGTCGCGCGCCCGACGAGCACGAGCAGCAGGCCGGTCGCGAACGGGTCGAGCGTGCCGGCGTGGCCCGTGCGCGCTCCGCCCAGCGCGCGGCGCACGCGCGCGACGACGTCGTGCGAGGTGATTCCCGCCGGCTTGTCGATCAGCAGCACGCCGTCCATCACACGCGGCGCGCAGTCGCCCGCGCCACTCAGGCGAGCGTCGGCGCCGGGCGACCGTCTGTCGCGTGCAGCTGCGCGGCGACGGCCGGGCGCAGGAACGCGATCAGCTCGTCGAGCTCGAGCGTCGTCGAGAAGCCGGCGGCGCGACGGTGCCCGCCTCCCCCCTGTTCGCGCGCGATCTGCGAGACGTCGACATCGTCGTCGGTCGCACGCAGCGAGACTTTGCGCTGCCCGCGCCGCTCGCCGGTCAGCTCGCGCACGAACACGGCGACCTTCGTGCCGCGCACGGCGCGCAGCTGGTCGACGATGCCCTCCGAGTAGTGCTCCTCGGCCTCGGTCTGTTCGAAGTCGTCGGCGCTCAGCGCCGCGAGCGTCAGCTCGCCGCCGTCGAAGCGCTGGATCTGCCCGAGCGCGAGCGCCATCAGCGCGAGCTTCTCGACCGGTACCTCCTCGTACAGGCGCCGGTAGACCTCGGCGACGTCGACGCCGGCCTCGATCAGCTCGGCGGCCATCAGGTGCGCGCGCGGGCCGGTGTTCTCGTACATGAAGCGCCCGGTGTCGGTGATCAGGCCGACGTACATCGCCTCGGCCGCGACGAGCGAGGGCGCGAGCGCGAGCCCGTGCATCAGGTCCCAGACGATCTCGGCTGTGCACGAGGCGTCGGGCACGACGTGGTTGAGCGTGCCGAAGCGCGTGTTGTCGTGGTGGTGGTCGATGTTCAGCAGGTGCGCGCCGTCGCGCAGCACGGCGGCCGAGTTGCGGTCGATGTTGCCGCAGTCGAGGAACACGACCGTGCGCTCGGCGATGTCGGCCGGTGGCTCGTCGATCGCGTCGTCGAGCAGGAAGAGGCTGTACTCCGAGGGCAGCGGCAGGTCCTCGGGCGAGACGTACATGACCGAGTCCTTGCCGAGCGCACGCAGGAGCTCCTGCATCGCGACGAGCGAGCCGAGCGCGTCGCCGTCGGGGTGCTCGTGCGTGGCGAGCGCGAAGCGCGCGTCGTCGCGCAGTCGCGCGAGGACCAGCTCGCGTGTGCCGCGGGCGCCGTCGATCGCGCTCACGACCGGCCGATCTCGCCGAGGATCTCCTCGACGCGCAGCGCACGGTCGGTCGTGTCGTCGTAGCTGAACTCGAGCGTCGGCGTTCGCTTCAGGCGCAGCTCGGAGGCGATCCGCGCCTGCAGGAAGCCGTGCGCGCTGCGCAGCCCGGCGAGGCACGCCTCGCGCTGCTCCTCGGTCGCGGGCTCGCCGTGTGCGCCGAGCGTGCTCACGTACACGCGGGCATGGCTCAGGTCGGCGCTCGTTCTCACATCGGTCACGGTTACGAATCCCACTCGAGGGTCCTTCAGGTCCCCGGCGACGGCCGCTCCGATGACGTGGCGAATCGCCTCGTCTATTCGACGCATCCGTCCTGATCCCATCCTACTGCCGACCTCCGCGGGCGAGAAGCGCTGAGCGATTTCTCTCAGGCCGAGAGCTCGCGCTCCTGCAGGCGCGTCTCGTAGGTCTCGAGCACGTCGCCCTCGCGCAGGTCCTGGAAGTTGGTGAGCACGATGCCGCACTCGAAGCCGCTCGTGACCTCGCGCACGTCGTCGTTGAAGCGGCGCAGGCTGTCGATCGTCGTGTCGTAGATGACCGTGCCCTCGCGCACGACGCGCACTTTCGCGCCGCGCGTGACCTTGCCCTCGGTGACGAACGAGCCGGCGATCGTGCCGATTTTCGAGGCTTTGAAGAGCTGGCGCACCTCGGCCTGTCCGAGCGCCGTCTCGACCTCGGCGGGCTCGAGCATCCCCTGCATCGCCGCGCGCAGCTCCTCGATCGCGCGGTAGATGACCGCGTAGGACCGGATCTCGACGCCCTCGCGCTCGGCGATCTGGCGCGCGTCGCCGACCGGGCGGACGTTGAACGCGAGGATCACGCCTTCGGAGGCGGCCGCGAGCATCACGTCGGACTCGTTGATGCCGCCGACGCCGCGATGGATGATGTTGACCGCGACCTCCTGCTGGGGCAGCTTCGCGATCTCGTCCTCGAGCGCCTCGAGCGAGCCGGCGACGTCGGCCTTGACGACGAGGCTGAGCTCCTTGACGGCGCCCGCCTGCGCGAGCTTGAAGACGTCCTCGAGCGAGACCTTGCGACCCGAACGGCGCGCGAGCGCCTCGGTCTTCAGGCGGTTGGCGCGCTCGCCGGCGAGCTGGCGCGCGCGGCGCTCGTTCTCGACGACGCGGACGATCTCGCCCGCCTCGGGCACGCCGTCGAAGCCGAGCACCTCGACCGGCTGCCCGGGCGTCGCGCGCTTCATCTTCGTGCCCATGAAGTCGTGCATCGCGCGCACGCGCCCGAAGTGCGCGCCCGCGACGAGCGCGTCGCCGACTCGCAGCGTGCCGCGCTGGATCAGCACCGTGACGACCGGCCCGCGCCCGGGGTCGAGCTTGGACTCGATCACCGTGCCCGACGCTTCGGCCTTGCTGTTGGCCTTCAGCTCCTCGAGGTCGGTCACGACCTGGATCGTGTCGAGCAGCCCGTCGAGCCCTTCGTGGGTCTTCGCGCTGACGTCGACGAACTCGATCTCGCCGCCCCACTCCGACGGCTGCAGGCCGTGCTGGGTCATCTCGGTGCGCACGCGCTCGGGCTGCGCGCCCTCCTTGTCGATCTTGTTGACGGCGACGATGATCGGTACCTCGGCGGCGCGCGCGTGGTCGATCGCCTCCTCGGTCTGCGGCTTGACGCCGTCGTCGGCCGCGACGACGATCACGGCGAGGTCGGTGACGCTCGCGCCGCGCGCGCGCATCGCCGTGAACGCCTCGTGGCCGGGCGTGTCGAGGAAGGTGATCTCCTTCTCGCCGTGGTGGACCTGGTAGGCGCCGATGTGCTGCGTGATCCCGCCGGCCTCGCCCGCCGCGACCTCGGTCGTGCGGATCGCGTCGAGCAGCGAGGTCTTGCCGTGGTCGACGTGGCCCATGATCGTGACGACCGGCGGGCGTTCGACGAGGTCCTCCTCGGCGTCCTGGAACTCCGGCTCGACCTCGACGTCGTCGGCCGCGTGGACGATTTCGATCTTCTTCTCGAACTCGTCGGCGAGCACCTGGATCGCCTCGTCGGAGAGCGTCTGCGTCAGCGTCGCCATCTCGCCGAGCGTCATCAGCTTCTTGATGATCTCCGGCACCGGCACGCCGAGGTACTCGGCGACGTCCTTGACGGTCGAGCCCGAGTTGACGCGGATCTCGTCGGTCGCCTCCATCGCGGACGTGTCGATCGGCGCGATCGTCTCGTCGTAGGTGCCGCGCCGGCGCCGGCCGCGGCGCGGGCGGCGCTGCGGTTGGTTGGCCGGGCCGCCCTGCTGGCGGCGCGAGGCCTGCGAGTCGATCACGACGCGGCGCCGGCCGCCCGGGCCCGTGCCTCCGGGCGCACGCTCGCCGGTGCGCGAGTCGCGCGTCGGGCGCACGCGCTCGCCCGCGGCCGACGCGGCGGGCTGCGCGCCGGCGGGGGCTCCCGCCGCCGGCGGAGCGGTGGAAGCGGATGTCGCGGGCGCGGCCGGAGCCGCGGGCGCAGCCGTCGCTGACGGCGCGGAAGCCGGCGTCGGCGGAGCCTCGGCCGCTGCGGGCGCGGCCTGCTGTGCGGCGGGCGCGCTCTGTGCGGCCGGTGACGCCTTGGCCGTCGCCTGCGGCGCGGGCGAGGGCGGCGCCTGCTTCGCGGCGGGCTTCGCCGGCGCGCTCGCTGCGGCCGGGCCGCCGTTGCTCGAGCTCGCGGCGGCGCCGTTGGCGGCGGGCGGCGCGGCGGCGCCGTCGAGCGCCTTCAGCGCGAGCGCCTCCTCGACCGAGGAGGCGGCCGCCTTCGCGTCGATTCCGGCAGCGTGCAGCTTCTCGAGCAGCTCCTTGCTGGAGAGCCCCTGCTCCTTTGCGATTTCGTGTACGCGCTTTTTGCTCATCGGCCAATCGATTCTACGAGCTTGACGTCATCGGAGAACGAATCTCCCGCAATCGGCCGGCGCAGGGCGCGCGCGATCGCACGCCGCTTGTGCGCCTGCGCGAGGCACGCCTCCAGCGGCCGCGGCCGCTCGGTCTCGGCGGCGTCGGAGCGACACAGGTAGGCGCCGCGCCCGGGCATCCGCGCGAGCGCGTCGATCACCGCGCGCGGGCGCCCGTCGCCGGGGCCGGTGACGGCGGCGATTCGCAGCAGCTGAGACTTCGGGGCCACCCGCCCACAGCCGACGCAGCGGCGCCGGGGCACGTGCGCGCCTATGTCGTCTGCTCCTCGGCGGCCGACTCCTCGACGGCGAGCTCCTCGACGACCGCCTCGGTGGCGATCGGCTCGTCCGGCGCAGCCGCCTCGACGGGAGGCTGCTCGGCGCCGGCGCCGTTGGCGCCGCCGGCGGCCGGCGTCAGGTCGGCGACGTTGTCGGTGTCGATGTTCGCGAGCGCCTGGTGGCTCTCGATGCCGCAGTAGCGCGAGCCGGGCAGCGCCGCGTTCGGGCAGCGGCGGCCGTTGGAGAGGACCGCGGCGCAGCGTCCCTGCACCTCCTCCTCCTCGTAGCCGTGCTCGGCCTCCTCGGCGGCGAACTCGGTCTCCGAGCGGATGTCCACGCGCCAGCCGGTCAGCCGCGCGGCCAGGCGCGCGTTCTGCCCCTCGCGACCGATTGCGAGCGACAGCTGGTCGTCGGGCACGATCACGGTCGCCTGCTTGGCGTCGTCGTCGACGAGCACCTCGCGCACGCGCGCCGGCGAGAGCGCCTTGGCGACGAACCGCGCGGGCTCGTCGTTGAACGGGATGATGTCGATCTTCTCGCCGCGCAGCTCGGAGACGACCATCCGCACGCGCGAGCCACGCGGGCCGACGCAGGCGCCGACCGGGTCGACACCGTCGGTGTGCGAGATGACGGCGATCTTCGAGCGGTAGCCGGGCTCGCGCGCGACGTTGGCGATCTCGACGAGGCCGTCGGCGATCTCGGGCACCTCGAGCTCGAACAGCTTCTTGATCAGCTCGGGGTCGCGCCGCGAGACGATGATCGCGGGGCCCTTCGTCGAGGGCGAGACCTCCTTGATGACGGCCTTGATCCGCTGCGAGTGGTCGTAGCGCTCACCGTCGACCTGCTCGGACTTCGGCAGCAGCGCCTCGACGCGTTCGCGCAGCTGCACGAGCGTGTAGCGCGAGTCCGACTGCTGCACGATGCCGGTGATCAGCTCGCCGACGCGGTCGCGGTACTCCTCGTACATCATGTCGCGCTCGGCCTCGCGGATCCGCTGCAGGATCACCTGCTTGGCCGTCTGCGCGGCGATCCGCCCGAAGTCGTCGGGCGTGACGTCGCGTTCGTCGATCTGGTCGCGGTATTCGGCGAACTTCGCCGGGTCGATTTCCGGTTCCTCCGGTTCGCGCATCTCGCCCGTCTCGGGGTCGACGGTCGTTTCCTCGTCGATCGTCTCGACGATCAGGTGCGCCTCCAGGCGCTCGGGGATGATCAGTTCGATCACGCGGAAGTCCGCCGTCTCGCGGTCCATTTCGACGCGCGCGTACTTCGCCGAGCCGGGCTGCTTCTTGTATGCCGACAGCAGCGCGTCCTCGAGCGCGACCATCAGCTTCTCCGGCTCGATCCCCTTCTCTCGCGCGAGCGCGTGCATTGCCTCGAGAATTTCGCGTGACATGGTCTCTCTACTCCTCGACGAGATTGGATCGGCGGATCTCCGAGTACGGGATCGCGATTACACCGCCGTCGGCTGCGAGCGTGACCTCCTCATCGGAGGCGCCGACGAGCTCACCTGTGAAGCTTCTGGCGGTCGCGGCGGGCGACTCGGCGACGGCGTCCTGGCGCATCGGGCGCGCGTGGCGCGTGCGCACGCGCGCGCGGCGTCCGACGAAGCGGCGGAAGTGCGCCGGCTTGGTCAGCGGGCGCTCGGAGCCGGGCGAGGAGACCTCGAGCGAGTAGCGCTCGCGCAGGTCGCTGAGCTGCAGCGTGACGCGCTCGCACAGCTCGAGCGTGACGCCGTCGGGGTGGTCGATGAAGACGCGCAGCGACCGGCCGCCGAGAACCTCGGCGAGCAGCACCTCGACGTCGGGCTCGCTGGCCGCGAGGCGTCGTTCGATATCTGCCTGGATCGGTGTCGTCAACTTGCTCCTCACAATAAAAAAAGCGGGCGTGCGCCCACTTTCGGTACGGCTACCGACGTCCTCACGCCGGTCGAAAGCTGTCGTCCGAGGATAGCATCGGGCCGCACGAGCGGAGCAGGCCTGCGTGCACGGCGCCCCCGCGCAGGGCGCCGTTCGCCGGGCGTTCGGCGCGGCGCCTACGCGCGCGTCGCGTCGCGCCTGGCGCGGTCGCGATAGACGCGATAGTCCTCGCGCTCGGGACGCAGCGAGCAGGCGAGCGCGAGCGGCTGGCAGGCCTCGCGGTGGCGTCCGAGCAGCTGCATCGCGCGGCCGAGGCAGAAGAGCGCGTAGTCGTTCGTCGGCGTGCTCTGCGCGACGGCCTCGAACTCGACGGCGGCGCCTTCGTAGTGCTGCGCGTGGAACAGCGCGCGACCGAGCGTCTCGCGGATCGAGGCCTTCTCCGGCTCGAGGTCGCGCGCGCGGCTCAGCGGGACGATCGCGGCCTGGTAGTCGCCGTGGTCGAGCAGGTCACAGCCGCGCCTGTAGAGGTCGTAGACGCTCTCCATGCGCGCGCATTTTAACGAGCGTCGCGCAGCTCGAAGACGGCGTCGAGGATCGCGCGCGCGACGTCGGCCTTCGCCGCTCTGGCGACCGTGCGGGCGCCGCCGGCGGCGCCGTTCGCGGTCGCGCCCGCGTGACCGTTGCTCGCGGTGGCCGTCAGGATCGTGACCTCGTTGGCGTCGACGTCGAAGCCGATGTCATCGCGCGAGATGTCGTTGACGACGATCGCGTCGACGCCCTTCTCGGCGAGCTTCCGGCGCCCGAGCTCGACCGCGTTCGCGCCGTGCTCGGCGGCGAAGCCGACGAGCGTCTGGCCGTCGCGGCGGCTCGCGGCGAGCCCGGCGAGCACGTCGCTCGTCTGCTCGAGCTCGAGCGTCAGGCCCGCGCCGGGGCGCTCGGACTTCTTGATCTTGTCCTCGCGCGGCGCCGCCGGGCGGAAGTCGGCGACGGCGGCCGCCATCAGCAGTACGTCGCACGCCGGGAACTCCTCGCGGCAGGCGCGCTCGAGCTCGGCCGCCGTCACGACGCTGCGGCGCTTGATCGCGGGATCGCTCGCGAGCGCGACGTTCGCCGCGACGAGCGTCACGTCGGCGCCGCGCGCGCGCGCGGCCTCGGCGAGTGCGAGCCCCATGCGCCCGGAGGAGCTGTTACCGAGGAAGCGCACGCTGTCGATCGGCTCGCGCGTGCCGCCGGCCGTGACGAGCACGCTGACGCCGCGCCACCGCTCGGCGTCGGCGAGCACGCGCTCGCAGGCCGCGAGCAGCGTCGGCGGCTCGGCCAGACGACCGACGCCCTCCTCGCCCTTCGACGCGAGCCGCCCGACGCCGGGCTCGATGATCTCGACGCCGCGCTCGCGCAGCGTCTTGACGTTCGCGCGCGTCGCGGCGTGCTCGTACATGTGGTTGTTCATCGCCGGTGCGAGCAGCACCGGGCACGTGGCGGCGAGCGCGCAGCTACTCAGGAGATCCGACGCGGCGCCGGTCGCGAGCTTTGCGATCGTGTTCGCCGAGGCCGGCGCGATCAGGTAGACGTCGGCGTTCGCGACGAGCTGCAGATGGCTCAGCGGCTCGTGCGCCGGCGGCTCTTCGCCGGGAAACACGCCGCGCATCGGGTCGCGCTCGAACTCGCTGACGAGCACCGGCGCGCCGCTCAGCGCCGCAAACGAAGCCTCGCCGACGAAGCGCCGGCTGTTCGGCGTCTGCACGACGCGCACCGCATGCCCCGCGCCGGTCGCCAGGCGCACGAACTCGAGCGCCTTGTACGCGGCGATGCCACCGCTGACACCCAAGAGGATGCGCGCCATGTCTACGTTGTAGAGCGCGCGGCCGAGCGCCGCAAGCCTTGGCTCGACCGTTGCGCGCTCAGCGGTAGTGGTACTTGATCTTCCCGGCTGCGACCTCCTCGAGGGCGATCGTCAAGTAGTTTTTCGAGCCGGTTTCGATCATCGGCGGCGGGAACTCGTCGAACGTGCCCTCGCCGAGGTTGTGGTAGTAGCTGTTGATCTGACGCGCGCGCTTGGCCGACACTACGACGCTCGCGTAGTTCGAGTCGACGTTGTCGAGCAGGCGGTCGATGCGGGGGCTGATCACGTGCGGATGCCTTTCGTCGTGGACCTTGCAGTGTAGTCGGCTCGGATGCCCGGCTCAGTCGAGCTCGCCGGCGACGATCTCGGTGAGCTGATCGAGCGCGTCGTCGAGGCGGTCGTTGACGACGACGTGGCCGAACTCGGGCTGCGCGGCGAGCTCCTGCTCGGCGACGCGCAGGCGCCGCTCGACCTCCTCGGCGTCGTCGGTACCGCGTCCGACGAGCCGCGTGCGCAGCGCTTCGAGCGACGGCGGCGCGATGAACACCTGCACGGCCTCGGGCATCGCCGCGCGCACCTGGCGCGCGCCCTGGACCTCGATCTCGAGCACGACCGGCCGGCCGGCGTCGACGCGCTCGTCGAGCTCCGAGCGCAGCGTGCCGTAGCTGCGCCCGGCGTAGTCGGCGTGCTCGACGAAGTCGCCGCCGGCGACGCGCCGGGCGAACTCATCGCGCGTGAGGAAGTGGTAGTCGACGCCGTCCCGCTCGCCCGGGCGCGGGCCACGCGTCGTCGCCGAGACCGACAGCTCGAGCTGCGGGTTGCGCTCCATCAGCCCGCGGATCAGCGTCCCCTTGCCAACGCCCGACGGACCTGTGATGACGAACACGCGTGCCACGGCGCGCAACCCTAATGGCGAGTCCGGTGGAACCGCCGGAGGCGGGCTCTAACGGTGCAGGAGCGAGATCAGCTCGCTCCTCTGGCGCTCGGAGAGCCCGCCGATCGTCTTGCTCGGCGCGATGCGGCAGTGCGCGAGGATCTTGTTGACCTTCACGCGCCCGTACTTCGGCACGGCGAGCAGCATGTCGAAGACCTTCGCCGTCTCGACGTACTCGGGCGGGTCGAGCAGCAGCGAGTGGATCGAGAGGCGCCCGGACTTGAGGTCGCGCTTGAGCTGAGCGCGCTTGATCCGGATCTGATTGGCCCTTGCGAGCGCGTCCATTCGCTGATTGAGGGATCGCTCTGGGGCCATGGATGCAGTGCCGGACGTCGTGCTTGTCGCCGTCGCCATGGGCGGCGAGTCTACACACCCGCAGCACGCGTTCAAGGCAAACGTCCCTAATTCATCTGGACCTCAACTTGAGGTGCAGGCGTATCGAGACTGCTGGACGGTGGCGGTGCGTTTTTACACGGGTTTTCGCTCGTACGCACGTACACGTAGAAACGTCCGGAGGTTGCGGAAATGGTCTTCGCGGCGCCGGCGAGGCCCGCCGTCGGCCGGAGCGCTCAGGCGCCCTCTGCGAGCCCCTCGGCGACGCGCGCGGCGACCGTCGGATCGCGGAAGCTCTCGGTGCCGACGGCTACGAGCGTCGCGCCGAGCTCGAGCAGCTCGCGCGCGTGCGCGGCGCTCTGCACGCCGCCCATGCCGACGACCGGGATCGCGACACGGCGCGCGACGGCGGCGACCTGCGCGAGCGCGACGGCGCGAATCGCCGGCCCCGAGAGCCCGCCGGTGCCGCCGCCGAGCCACGCACCGCCGACCGCCGCCGGGCGCGAGCGCCATCGCGCGCAGCGTGTTGATCAGCGAGACGGCGTCGGCGCCGGCCGCCTCGGCGGCCTCGGCGCAGGCCGGGACGTCGGCGGTGTTCGGCGTCAGCTTGACGATCAGCGGCTTGCGCGTGCTCGCGCGGCAGGCGCGCACGACGTCCTGCAGCTGGCGTGGGTCGGCGCCGATGTCGAGGCCGGTCTCGACGTTCGGGCACGAGACGTTGAGCTCGACCGCGGCGATCTCCGGTCGCCGCTCGCACGCGTCGACGAGCGTCGCGAGCTCCTCTCCGCTCGAGCCCATCACGTTCGTGATCAGCGGCACCGGCAGCCCGGCGAGCGCCGGCAGGTCCTCGGCGAGGTAGCCGTCGAGACCCTTGTTCGGCAGCCCGATCGAGTTGATCAGCCCGGCCGGGGTCTCCCACAGGCGCGGCGGCGGGTTGCCGGCGCGCGGCTGCAGCGTAATCGTCTTCGAGACGTACGCCGAGAACGGGAAGCGCTCGTGCAGGGCCGCTCCGAACGCGCGGCGCGCGGCGATCGCGTCGAACGTGCCCGAGCCGTTGATCACCGGATGCGCGAGCTGCAGGCCGCAGAACTCGACGCTCACGCGGCGGCCCCCGCGTGCTCCTCGACGTGGTCGAGCTCGCTCGCGTCGATCACCGGGCCGTCGACGCAGACGCGCAGGTAGCCGCCGCCGCGCTTCGGCACGACGCAGCCGAAGCACGCGCCGAAGCCACACGCCATGCCGGCCTCGAGCGCGAGCTGCGCGGCCACGTCGCGCGTCGCGCACATCGCGCGCACGGCCTCGAGCATCGGTGCGGGCCCGCATGCGTAGACCTCGGCGCGCGCGTCGCGGTAGAGCTCCTTCGAGAGCAGCTCGGTCAGCAGGCCGTGATGGCCGACCGAGCCGTCGTCGGTCGCGACGCGCGCGCCGTGCAGCAGCGCCGCGCCCGCGGCGCGCGCGGCGTCGCGGAAGCCGAGCAGCACGGTCACGTCGACCTCGGCCTCGGCCTCGAGCGCGTCCTGCAGGATCGCGAGCGGCGCGATGCCGACACCGCCGCCGACGAGGATCGCGCGCCGGCGCGCGGCGGGCGGTCGAAAGCCGTTGCCGAGCGGGCCGAGCGCCCACAGCCCGTCGCCCTCGCCGAGCTCGCACAGGCGCGCCGTCCCCGGCCCGACGTCCTCGAGCAGGAAGTGCGTCTCGCCGACCCGCCGGCGCGCGATCGAGAACGCGCGCGCGAGGTACGGGCGCTCGCCGTCTCCCCCGCCCCAGCGCTCGGCGGCGGCGATCATCGCGAACTGCCCCGGGCGCGGCTCGGGCGTCTCGACGTCGGCGACGCGCAGCACGCGGTAGGCGCCGAGCTGCTCGACGCCGAGGACCGTCAGCAGGCGGCGCTGCAGTGGAGCCGGCGCCGCACTCCAATCGCTCACGCTGCTGACTCCTTCGAAGCCATCACCTGGCGTGAGTGCGTAGGGCAAGCCGGGCAAGGACGCAGGGAGCGTGGCGTGCTCTGCACGCGAGCGACCGAGGACGCCGATCCGGCGCCGCCATACGCGCTCACGCCGTGCGGACCCCGTGCAGCTCCTGCAGACAGAGCACGGCCGGCTCGCCGTCGCGCCTGGCGGTCGCGATCGCGCGCGCCGCCGAGCCGCCGGCGGCGAGCGTCGTCAGGCATGGGATCCCGTGGCGGACGGCCGCGCGGCGGATCTCGTAGCCGTCGGTGCGCGCGCCGACGCCGGTTGGCGTGTTGATCACGAGGTCGACGTCGCCGCGCTCGATCCAGTCGACGACGTGCGGTGAGCCCTCGCCGATCTTGTTCAGGCGCTCGGCCGGCACGCCCATCCGCTCGATCGCTTCTGCCGTGCCGCGCGTCGCGACGATGTCGAAGCCGTTGTCGTGGAGGATCTGCGCGACGCCGAACGCGCCCGACTTGTCGGAGTCGGTCACCGAGATGAACGCCGTGCCGCTGTTCGGAAGCGGCACGCCGGCGGCCGCCTGCGCCTTGGCGAACGCCGTCGGGAAGTCGCGCGCGATGCCCATCACCTCGCCCGTCGAGCGCATCTCGGGGCCGAGCAGCGCGTCGGAGCCTTCGAAGCGGTCGAACGGCAGCACGGCCTCCTTGACCGAGATGTGGTCGCCGAAGCCGAGCCCTTCGCGCTCGCGCGGCAGCTCGAGCTCGGCGATCGACTCGCCGAGCATCACGCGGCAGGCGAGCTTCGCGAGCGGCAGGCCGACGGCCTTCGAGACGAACGGCACCGTGCGCGAGGCGCGCGGGTTGGCCTCGATCACGTACAGCTCGCCGGCGTGCACGGCGTACTGCACGTTGAGCAGGCCGACGACGCCGATCGTGAGCGCCAGCTCGCGCGTCGCCGCGCGGATCTGCTCGAGCATCTCCTCGCCGAGCGAGTGCGGCGGCAGCACGCAGGCCGAGTCGCCCGAGTGCACGCCGGCCTCCTCGACGTGCTGCATGATCCCGCCGATCCACACCTCGCGCCCGTCGCAGAGCGCGTCGACGTCGACCTCGGTCGCGTTCTCGAGGAAGCGGTCGAGGAAGATCTCGCCGGTGCCGGCCGACTCCCGCTCCAGGTAGTCGGCGAGCCCGTCCTGCGAGTAGACGATCTCCATCGCGCGCCCGCCGAGCACGTAGGACGGGCGCACGAGCAACGGGTAGCCGACGGACTCGCCGCACGCGAGTGCTTCGGCGACCGAGCGCGCTGTCGCGTACGGCGGCGCTTTGTAGCCGAGCTCGGCGAGCAGCGCGCCGAAGCGCCCGCGGTCCTCGGCGAGGTCGATCGCGCCGACGCTCGTGCCGAGCAGCGGCACGCCGGCGTCGACGAGCCCGGCGGCGAGCTTCAGCGGCGTCTGCCCGCCGAACTGCACGATCACACCCTCGGGCCGCTCGGCGCGCACGACGGCGAGCACGTGCTCGAGCGTCAGCGGCTCGAAGTACAGCCGGTCGGAGGTGTCGTAGTCGGTCGAGACCGTCTCGGGGTTGCAGTTGACCATCACCGCGTCGCGCCCTGACTCGCGCACGGTCATCGCGGCGTGCACGCAGCAGTAGTCGAACTCGATCCCCTGGCCGATCCGGTTCGGCCCGGAGCCGAGGATCACGACCGACTCGCGCCGCGAGCCATCCTCGCGCTCGCGCGCGATCTCGCTGCGCGCGACGCGCTCCCAGCCGGAGTAGTAGTACGGCGTGCGCGCCGGGAACTCGGCGGCGCACGTGTCGACCGACATGAACGACTGCTCGCCGGCGAACGGAGCGTCGGGGTCGCGCGCGAGGACCGACAGCTCGTCGAGGAACCAGCGGTCGACCCGCGTGCGCTCGTGGACCGCCTCGATGTCGACGCCGCGCGCGAGCAGCTCGAGCACGATCTCGTAGCGGTCCGGGCACGGGCGCTCCAGCCGCGCAAGCAGCTCCTCGTCGGCGAGGCCGGCGAGCACCGGCGGCTTGTCGAGCTCGCGCGAGCGCAGCGCCTTCGCGAACGCCTGTCCGAACGTGCGCCCGATCGCCATCGTCTCGCCGACCGACTTCATGTGCGTCGATAGCGTCGTGTCGGAGCCGGGGAACTTCTCGAAGGCGAAGCGCGGCCACTTGACGACGACGTAGTCGATCGTCGGCTCGAAGCACGCCGGCGTGATCCCGGTGATGTCGTTGTCGATCTCCTCGAGCAGGTAGCCGACGGCCAGGCGCGCGGCGATCTTCGCGATCGGGAAGCCGGTCGCCTTCGAGGCGAGCGCCGAGGAGCGCGAGACGCGCGGGTTCATCTCGATCACGAGGATCTCCTCGGTCTCGGCGTTGACGGCGAACTGCACGTTCGAGCCGCCCGTCTCGACGCCGACGGCGCGGATCACGGCGATCGCCTGGTCGCGCAGGCGCTGGTAGAGGTCGTCGGTCAGCGTCTGCTGCGGCGCGACCGTGACCGAGTCGCCGGTGTGCACGCCCATCGGGTCGACGTTCTCGATCGAGCAGACGATCACGACGTTGTCCGCCTTGTCACGCATCACCTCGAGCTCGAACTCGCCCCAGCCGATCACCGACTCGTCGAGCAGCACCTGGCCGATCGGCGAGGCCTCGATCCCGGCGGCGACGATCCGCTCGAACTCCTGCTCGCTGCGCGCGATCCCGCCGCCGCGACCGCCGAGCGTGAACGCCGGGCGCACGATGCACGGCAGCCCTAGCGCGGCGAGCTCGCCGCGTGCCTGCTGCAGCGACGTCGCGATCGCGCTCCTCGGCATCCGCAGACCGGCGGCGGCCATCGCCTGCCCGAACAGCTCGCGGTCCTCGGCGCACGCGATCGCCTCGTAGTTGGCGCCGATCAGCTCGACGTCGTACTTCGCGAGCGTGCCGTCGTCGTGCAGCGCCTTGGCGAGGTTCAGCGCCGTCTGCCCGCCGAGCGTGCCGAGCAGCGCGTCGGGGCGCTCGCGCTCGATCACCTGCGCGACGGGGCCGGGCAAGAGCGGCTCGATGTACGTCGCCTCGGCGAACTCCGGGTCGGTCATGATCGTCGCCGGGTTCGAGTTGACGAGCACGACCTCGTAGCCCTCCTCGCGCAGCACCTTGCACGCCTGCACGCCCGAGTAGTCGAACTCGGCGGCCTGGCCGATCACGATCGGGCCCGAGCCGAGGATCAGGATCTTGTGGAGGTCGTCTCTGCGCGGCATCGCTACGCGGCCTCGGCGATGCGGTCGAGGAAGCGGTCGAACAGGTACAGCGAGTCGTGCGGCCCCGGCCCGGCCTCGGGGTGGTACTGCACGGTGCCGCCGGCGACGTCGAGCAGCTCGAGGCCCTCGACAGTGCGGTCGTAGAGGTTGACGTGCGAGAGCGCCGCGGCGCCGAAGTCGGTCTCCCAGCGCACCGGCTCGTCGACGTCGATCGTGCGCGCGCCGCCGGGCCCGACCGCGGCGAAGCCGTGGTTCTGCGAGGTGATCTCGACCTTGCCGGTCTGCAGGTCCTTGACCGGGTGGTTGGCGCCGCGATGGCCGAACGGCAGCTTGAAGGTGTCGAGGCCGACGGCGCGGCACAGCAGCTGGTGGCCGAGGCAGATCCCCCAGACGGGCTTGACGCCGACGATCTGACGGACGGTCTCGACTACGTAGCTGAGCGCCGCCGGGTCGCCGGGGCCGTTGGCGAGGAACACGGCGTCGGGGTCACCGGCGAGCAGCTCCTCCGCACTCGACGTGCACGGGTGCAGCGACACACGCGCGCCGCGCGCGACGAGCTCGCGCACCATCGAGGCCTTGATGCCGGTGTCGACGACGGCGATCCGCGGGCCGTCGCCGGAGCCGTGCTCGGAGACCTCGCGCGGCGTGACGAGCTTCGCGAGGTCCTGGCCGGCCATCGGCGGCTCGGCCTCGAGCAGCGCGCGCGCGTCGGCCTCGGCCGTCTCGCCGGCGAAGACGCCGCCGCGCATCGCGCCGGCGTCGCGGATGTGGCGCACGAGCGCGCGCGTGTCGACGCCCGAGATCGCCGCGACGCCGCAGTCGGTCAGCCAGTCGAGCCAGCCGCGCTCGGCGCTCGGCGCGTCCTCGCGGTTGCACGCCTCGCGCATGATCGCCGCGCGCGCCCACGCACGCTCGGACTCCATCGCGGCGGCGCTCGCGCCGTAGTTGCCGATGTGCGGGTACGTGAAGGCGATCAGCTGGCCGGCGAACGACGGGTCGGTCATCGATTCCTGGTAGCCGGACATGCCGGTCGTGAAGACGACCTCGCCGACGGCGTGCTCGTCGGCGCCGCACCACTCGCCGTCGAAGCGCGTGCCGTCCTCCAAGAGGACGTATCCCTCGCGGACGCTCACAGGATGAGCTTCTGGACGGCCTTGAACTCGGGTGTGCCGGCGCGCTCGAGCAGCTCGAAGAGCGCCGCCTCGACGGTGCTGACGACGGCGCCGGCGCGCTGCAGGCGCTCGAGCCCGCGCTCGTAGTCGAGCGCGTGGCGCGAGCCGACGGCGTCGGCGGGCACGTGCACCTCGACCCCCTGCTCCAAGAGGTCGTGGACGGTCTGCGAGACGCAGACGTGCGTCTCGATCCCGCAGACGATCGCCTGCGCGCGGCCGTCCAAGTCGAAGCCGTCGGCGCGCGCGGCCGAGAAGACGGTCTTCTCGAGCTTCGGCTCGCCCTCGATCTCCAGCTCGGGCGCGCTCTGGCCGAGCCCCTTCGGGTACTGCTCGGAGACGAGCGCCGGCACGCCGAGGATGCGCGCGCCGGCGAGCAGCCGCGCGCACGACCGCGCTACGCCGGCGAAGGACTCGTACGGCCGGAAGCCGTCCTGCACGTCGACGACGACGAGCGCGGCGCCGTCGCGGCGCAACAGCCCCATCAGGCGCTCACGACCGAGAAGGCGCGCTCGCGGTAGACGATCGCGCCTTTTGAGAGGGTGAGGACGACACGCCCCTGGAGCCTGCGACCGGCGAAGCAGCAGTTATCAGAGCGGCTCTCCCATCCGCGCTCGCCCGCGATCCACTCGGCGTCGAGGTCGACGAGAACGAGATTTGCCGGCTCGTCGGGGACGATCGTGTGCGTCGGCAGCTCGAACAACTCGGCGCCGGCCGTCATCCGCTCGACGAGCAGCGCGAGCTCGATCTCGCCGGGCAGCACGAGGCCGGTGTAGAGCGCCGCGAACGCCGTCTCGAGGCCGGTCGTGCCCATCGGCGCCTGCTCGAACGGGACCTCCTTCTCCTCGCGCGCGTGCGGCGCGTGGTCGGTCGCGACGCAGTCGATCGCGCCCGAGCGCAGGCCCTCGATCAGCGCGCGGCGGTCGGCGTCGGTCGCGAGCGGCGGGTTCATCTTCATCCGCGTGTCCATCGTGCGGACGTCCTCCTCGGTCAGCAGCAGGTGGTGCGGCGAGACCTCGCCGCTGACGCGCCAGCCGCGCTGCTTGGCGGCGGCGAGCGCCTGCACGGAGGCCGCGCAGCTGAGGTGCTGGAAGTGCACGCGCGCGTCCTCGTAGCCGGCGAGCTCGGCGTCGCGCGCGACCATCGTCGACTCGGAGATCGTCGGGATGCCACCGATCCCGAGCGCGGCGCTGACGGCGCCCTCGTGCATCGCGCCGCCGCGCGAGAGCGTCGGGTCCTCCTCGTGCAGCGTGATCACGCCGCCGCACAGGCGCTGGTACTGGAGCGCCTTGCGCAGCATCCCGGCGCTCTGCACCGGCCGCCCGTCGTCGGTGAAGCCGACCGCGCCCTCCTGGCGCAGCTCGGCCATCTCGGTCAGCTGCTCGCCGTTCAGGCCGCGCGTGATCGCCGGCATGAAGCCGATCGCGACGCGCGCCTCGCGCGCGGCTTCCTCGCGCAGCGAGCGCAGCAGCGGCGCCGAGTCGAGCACCGGATCGGTGTTCGGCATCGCGAGCACCGCCGCGAAGCCGCCGGCCGCGGCCGCGCGCGTGCCGGTCTCGAGATCCTCCTTGTGCTCCTGCCCGGGCGTGCGCATGTGCACGTGCGGGTCGAAGAACGCCGGCAGCAGGTGGTGGCCGCGGCCCTCGATCAGCTCCTCCTCGGGTCCCTGCGCGAGCGTCCCCGCCGGCGCGAGCTCGGCGATCAGGCCTCCGCGCACGCGCACGTCGTGGCGTCCGTCGAGCGCCGCGCGCGGGTCGAGCGCGTGCACGTCGCGCAGCAGGACGTCGGCGGGCTTGCGTGGCCCGTGCACGAGCGGCTCGGCGGCCATCACGCGGGCTGGCGCTCGGTCGGCTCGACCGACTCGACGCGCGCGCGCGCCGGCGAGGACGGCGCGCTCGCGCCGGCGAGCAGCTCGTACAGCACGGCCATGCGCACGACGACGCCGGCCTCGACCTGCGCCGTGATCACAGCCTGCGGCGAGTCGACGACCTCGCCCGAGAGCTCGACGCCGCGGTTGACCGGCCCCGGGTGCATCAGCACCTGGCGCGGCGACAGGCGCCGGCCGTTGATCTGGTACCACGCCGCGTACTCGCGGATCGACGGCACCCACGTCTCGTTCATCCGCTCGTTCTGCATCCGCAGCGCGTAGACGACGTCGGCGCTCGCGAGCTCCTCGAGCGTGTAGCGCACCTCGCAGCCGAGCGCCTCGATCCCGCGCGGGATCAAAGTCGGCGGCCCGGCGACCGTCACCTTCGCGCCCATCCGCTGGAACGCGACGATGTTCGAGCGCGCGACGCGCGAGTGCGCGACGTCGCCGACGATCCAGATCGACGCGCCGTCGAGCTCGCCGATCCGGCCTTTCAGCGTGTAGACGTCGAGCAGCGCCTGCGTCGGGTGCTCGCGCTTGCCGTCGCCCGCGTTGACGATCGCCGCGCTGCACCACTTGCTGACGAGCTCCGACGCGCCGGCCCAAGGCGTCCGTAGGACGATCGCGTCGGGCTTGTGCGCGCTCAGCGTCAGCACCGTGTCCTTCAGCGACTCGCCCTTCTCGACGCTCGATCCGCTCGCGGCGAAGTTGACGACGTCCGCCGACAGGCGCTTCGCGGCGAGCTCGAAGCTCGAGCGCGTGCGCGTCGAGGCCTCGTAGAAGAGGTTCAGCACCATCCTGCCGCGCAGCGCCGGCACCTTCTTGATCTCGCGATCCGAGACCTCCGCGAAGCGCTCGGCCTGCGCGACGATGCGCTCGATGCCCTCGCGGTCGAGGTGGTCGATGGAGAGCAGGTGGTTCATGTCGTCTTCCGATCAAAAAATTTGGCTGTCATGCGACCTCCATCGCCGTAGCTGCGATCGTCACCTCGTCGACGCCGTCGAGCTCCGACACGCGCACGTGCACGTGCTCGGCGCGCGACGTCGGCAGGTTCTTGCCGACGTAGTCAGGGCGGATCGGCAGCTCGCGGTGGCCGCGGTCGGCGAGCACCGCCAGCTGCACGCGATCGGGGCGGCCGTAGTCGAACAGCGCCTCGATCGCCGCGCGCACCGTCCGCCCCGTGTAGAGGACGTCGTCGACGATCACGACCGTCCGGCCGGTAACGTCGAAGTCGATGTGCGACGCGTGCACGACCGGCGCGTCCGGGCGGCTCGCGACGTCGTCGCGGTAGAAGCCGATGTCGAGGTCGCCGAGCGGGATCTCCGCGCCGGTCAGCTCTTCGAGCACGTCGCGCAGGCGCTGCGCGAGGAACGCTCCGCGACGGTGGATGCCGACGATCGCGAGACCACGATCCTCCGGGTTGCGCTCGGCGATCTCGTGCGCGATGCGCGTCAGCGCTCGCTGGATGTCGTCCTCGTGCAGGACGACCTTCTCGCTGCTCTCTTCCAATGCTTCCTTCCTGGCCTCACAGGACCGGGTTAAAGGACATCTGGAATGTATCAGGGGGTTGCGACGGGCTCCTCTTGCGACGCAGCCGCGTCGCTCTCCTCGGCGGCGCCCTCGCCCGCCGTCGACTCGCCGTTCGCGCGCTCGCGCGCCTGGCGCTCGGACCAGCGCACGAGCGTCGCGCCGCCGCGCTCCGGGAACGGCACCTCGATCGTGTCGAAGTCGCGCGGCGCCTCCGTCGATGCGAAGATCGCGCGCGCCTCATCGCGCAGCTGCCCGCCGGCGTAGCGGCTCGAGACGTGCGTCAGCGCGAGCAGGCGCACGTCCGCGTCGCGCGCGAGCGTCGCCGCCTGGCTCGCCGTGCTGTGCGCCGTCAGCCGCGCGCGCTCTGACTCCTCGTCGGTGAACGTCGCCTCGTGCACGAGCACGTCCGCTTCGTGCGCCGCGATCGCGAGCGCCTCGCACGGCTCCGTGTCGCCCGAGATCACGATCTTGCGCCCCTCGCGCGTCGGCCCCATGACCTGCTTCGGCGCGACGCCGTCGACCGTCTCGCCGCGCTGCAGGCGGCCGAAGTCAGGGCCCGGCTTGACTCCGAGCCGCTCGGCGAGCTGCGCGTCGAGGTGCCCCACGCGCGCGTCCTCGACGATCGCGTAGCCGAACGCCGACGGCGAGCGGTGGCTGACCGGCACCGCCGCGACGACGTAGCCGTCGCGGCGCACCGTCTCGGCCGGCTCGAGCTCGACGAAGCTCAGCTCGTACGGCAGCCGCCCGTAGACGATCCGCATCGCGCCCATCAGCTCGCGCAGCCCGCGCGGACCGTAGACGACGAGCGGCTGCTCGCGTTCGCGCAGCGCGAACGACTTCAGCATCCCCGGCAGCCCGAGCCAGTGGTCGGCGTGGAAGTGCGTGATGAACACGCATTCCATGTCGACGAGCCCGACCGAGCGCGTCAGCTGGCGCTGCGTCCCTTCGCCGCAGTCGAACAGCAGCCGGTCACCGCCGAGTCGCACGAGGATCGCCGGCAGCCCGCGTCGCGCGCTCGGCACCGATCCACCCGTGCCGGCGAAGAAAAGCGACAGATCCATGTTGCAAAGGTAGCGGCGCGGGTATCCAACGGCATGTCAGCAACAGGGCGACCGGCCGTGACCGGCGGGCACGATCCGCCCGACCGCCCGGCGTCCGGCGGCGCCCGCGACCGCGGGCCCGTTCTCGATCGTGCTTGCGATCGCCGGGTTGGTAGCGCTCGGCGAGCGGCGCACGGTTGCGGGCGCCGTTGCGCTGATGCCGGGCCGAGCCCGCCCCGCTCAGCCCGGATGCGGCGCCGCGCTCGGCGGTCCCGGCGGTCCGGCGCTCGGCGGCGAGCCGGACGGCGCCGCGTCGCCGACGTGCGGGTCGGAGAGCGTCTGTCGGATCCGGCGGTACTCCTCCTCGTCGATCTCACCCGACGCGAAGCGACGATCGAGCACCTCGCGCGCGCTCTCGCGGCGCGTCCCAGAGTCTGCCCCTGCCGAACGAGCGGCCGGGCCGTTCTGGTTGTTCAGCACCGTGATCACCAGGAACACGGCGAGCGCGACGACGCCGAGCGTCACGAAGATCGACAGCACCCAGCCGCCGACGCCCATGTGATGGCCGTACATCATGCGCTCGATCGTACGCTTGCGGCGGCGACCGGGTATCCGCTTCTTCCGCGTGGGCGCCGCGCGGCGAAGTACGGAGCCCGTCGCGTGCCCGTCGCGTGCCCGTCGCGTGCCCGTCGCGTGCCCGTCCCGCGCGTTCGGCGCACCGCCGGGCCGGCCAGGCGCGGCGGTAAGCTGCGCAGAGCCGGGTCGCGTCGGCGCTGCAGTGCGGCGCCTGCGGCGCGCAGCCCGTGCGCCCGTAGCTCAGTGGATAGAGCGCTCGCCTCCGGAGCGAGAGGTCGCAAGTTCGAATCTTGCCGGGCGCGTAGCGAGGATCGCTGCGGTGGAGCCGGTCGCCCGATTCAGCGCGCGGACCCTAGACATACGCGCTCGACCGCGTGCGGGAACGGCTACACGGCAGCGAGCGCGGGAGCGAGCTGCTCCGCGGTTGTCTCCACGGTTTCCGGAACCGTGACCGCAAGGTGCCCGTCGCGCGCCAAGACCTCCCGAGCGCCAAGCACCGTCAACCCGACGACACGGCTGGTGCCGGGCGCATAGCGGACGACATGGCCCTCTGGCGTCTCCTCGCCCTCGGCTGGCTCGGGCACGCCAACATGCAGATAGAGCACGTCGTTCTCGGCGTCGTAGTCGGCGTGATCGAAGCTCAACGGCCCGATTGTGATGTTTACGCGCTCCATGTCTTGGGGTCCTTCCGGTTGGCGAACGCGGACACGATCCGCGCTGGCGTCTGCTCATAGCCTACGACGACCAGCAGCCACTGGCTCGGGCCGGACCCTCGCGCGTAATATCGAGTGCGTGCCGCGAAGACGGGGTCGGGCGCGACATGGTCGGGCGCGGTCACGGCTCGCAGGACGGCGTCCATATGCACGCTCATCTCCGGGTGGTCACGAACGATCTTCTCGCTCCAGACAGCCTCGAGCAAGAGGACGCGTTTGCCCTTCGGGTCCGTCGTCTCACCTGCGAGAGCTCTGTCTGCCACGAGTTCCCAGGATGGCCGTTTGCCCGGATGCAACGCACGACCGTCGAGCCTTCATTATCGGTAGACGATCGACGACTATCGCCGTGAATAGCCGGGCACGCTCAAGTAGCCACTACCAGGCGGCGTCGCTCCCTGACAGCTGCGCAAGCGGCTCACGCGGCTTTGGCGCAGCGAGTCAGGCGAGGGCGCCAGAGTTGTACAGGTCCATGACCGTCTTGACGCTCCCGTCGACATCGGGTGCGAGCACGCTGAGCTCACGTGCACGCCCCCGTTGAGTGAGCTTCGCATCGAGCGCCATCGCCGGGATTTGAGCGAGAACATCGGGGTCGGAGCTCCAAGCGCTGTCCTTCACGGTCTGAAGCAACTGGCTCTGAACGGTCCCGGCGTAGATGGGCTCAGGTGCTCCCGAATCGTCGACCCGCAGGGCGACGCAGCGCACGCCGTCCAGGCCGGGCGCGGCGGCGAGGGCTACGTCCGCCGCGAACAAAGTGCGGCTGGCAATCGCGGCGAGGTACAACTCGTTCATTCGAGTCTTCGACCGCGTCCGCAGCGTCGGTCTGCCCGTTGGGGTGTACGCCGCCTCGCGATCTGCGATCGCCTGCTCCTGTTGCGGCACCACGACGGCGAGGAGCGCGGTCCGCGTGTCGGCGATCGTGCCAATGACGACCACCGGGGCCTCGCCGAGAGCACCGCGTAGAGCTGAGACGACCGTCTCCGGATCGTTGGCGAGCAGACGATGCCACTCCCCATCGAGTTGTGCTTGCTGCTGCTGGCGGTCAGCTTCGCGCCGCACCGTCTCCTCCACAAGCCATTCCCGGGCCTTGTTCTCTGCGGTTTCGCGCAGGCGCGCGAGCTTGCCCCAATCGGCGTTGAGCTCGGCCTGTTCGCGGCTCTGAGAATCAGCTCTCCGCTCGGTCTCACGCTCGGCATCCTCGGCGGCACGCTCGCGCGCCTGTGCGCGTCGCTTGTGGCGCTCTTTGAGCTTCCAGCGCGGGATGCCCGCAGTTGCAAGGGAGTAAAGCTCGCGCCTGATCGTCGTCACGTTCACCGGCTCCGGTGGCGGGGCCATTGGCGGTGAGCCGAACGGCTCCAGACTTGCCGCGAGCTCGGCGGCGCCAGAGCTGCGTTCGTTGCGCTCGCGCTCGGAAGCCCGGTCAGGCTCGGTGATCGGCGGGGCAATCGGTCGCGTGGTGGCTATAACAGGCGCGAGGTGAACGGAGAAGTTCGCGGTCTCGACCTCGTCGATTGTTTCACCGATACGAAGACGTTCCTCGGTTGCCGTCGAGTAGCCGTCCGAGTAGGAGCTCGTCGTCGAGTGGCCGCTACCGCGGCCGCGAGACGATCGGCGCGAGCCGCCTGTGAGGCTGTCGAGTAGAGCATTTTCTGCGGTGTTGACCGGATGGGTGACGTTGAACGCGGTCCGTTTGACCTTGCGAACCGAGCGCGGCGTGGCCGCGTGGACTGCCGTCCGCGCAGGATGGAAGACCACCCGTTTCGCCTTGCGTACCGGCCTCGGCGTCGCTCGCCGGACCGCCTTTCTCATCAGCCCCATGTCTTGCTCCTCCAAGTTGTGCGCATCACTGGCTGTGCGGCGTTCGGTGAGCCGCCAAGCGCAGGGAGGAGCGCCACGGTCGCGAGAACGGTCGTCGGTGAGATGCCGCAGACAGGCACGAGTCCTCCCTTCGGAACAGGACGGCTGGGATGCTATCCGACCTTCGGCGATCCCGACCCGGTCGACTACGGCGGACCCTGCCTAGACTGTCAGGCGATGCGGCGAACTACCGCGATCCTTGCGACCGCTGCCGCCGTGCTCGTCGCGACGCAGACGGCGAGCGCATCGAGCGCCCACGTCTGCGGCGTCGTAAAAGCCAGCGTCCCCTACACCCCCCACGGCAACGCCAACCGCTGGCGCGTCTACGTCTCGGGCGGGGCAACATGCCACGCCGCCGAAGCGGCCCTGACGGCGGTCATGCACCTGAAGGCCACACAGCACGTCGGCCGCTCCGAAGCCGACTCCTACTTCACGGTCGGCGGCTGGCGCTGCCCGTTCGGCGACATGGGCTTTCAAACGTGCGCGCGCCCCGGTCGTCCCCCCTACCGCGCGCGGGCGCTCGCGGTCGAGTGCTCGATCAACGCGTGTCCCGCGACGAGGCCGCCGAGCTACTTCCGGTAGCGCGACCCGGAGCGTTGGCCGACGCCGTCCGATAATGCCCCGATGGCAGCAGCGACGGCGACGGCCAGCGCGCACGAGTTCTTCGCCGCCTCGGCGAGCGTCGCCGGCGCGCTGATCGGCCTCCTGTTCGTCGCGCTGTCGGTCGCGCCCGAGCGCGTGCTCGGCCCGGAGGCGTCGGAGGTCCACAGCGTCCGCGCGGCGGCGACGCTGACGGCGTTCACGAATGCGCTGACGGTCGCCCTGTTCTCGCTGATCCCGGGCCTCGACGCCGGCGGCCCGGCGACGGCGGTCTCGATCGTCGGCATGGTGTTCATCGTGCGCGCGCTGATCAGCGTCTCGCCGTCGTGGCGCGCCGGAGAGGTGCGGCTGCGCGACCTGACGTTCCTCGTCGGCTTGATCGTCGTCTTCGTGGTCCAGCTGATCGCCGCGATCGAGCTCGACCGCCACCACAACGACGGCAACGCCCTGGTTGGACTCAACCGGCCCTCGCAACACCGTGATCGTGGAGGTGTTGATGGGCAGGCCGGCTGGATGGATGAGAGAACTGACGGGCAGGGCGCCGATGAAGTCGCCGGGGCACCCGACGCATCGTCGGGAAGTCGAGCGGTTGTTCTGGCGTGAGATCGTCAAGGGGCTGAGCAGCGACGATGCGGCGGTCGCTGTCGGCGCGTCACAAGCGGCTGGCAGCCGGTGGTTCAGAGAACGTGGCGGGATGCCAACGTTCATGCTTGACCGGCCCTCGGGCCGATACCTGTCCTTCCAAGAGCGCGAGGAGATCGCGATCCTCAATGGCCAAGGAGTCGGGGTCAGAGAGATCGCCCGCCGGCTGGGACGCGCCCCGTCGACGATCTCAAGAGAGCTGCGCCGCAACGCAGCCACTCGCGGCGGGAAGCTCGAGTACCGCGCGTCGGTCGCGCAGTGGAAGGCGGAGCTGATCGCGCGGCGTCCGAAGACCGCGAAGCTCGCCGTCAACGAACAGCTGCGCTCCTATGTGCAGGAGCGGCTCTGCGGCCAGGTCCGCCGGCCAGACGGGACTGCGGTACCGGGCCCCTCGACGGTGCCGTGGAAGGGTCGCAACAAGCCGCACCGCCAAGACCGTCGGTGGGCGAGCGCGTGGAGCCCGGAGCAGATATCTGCCCGGTTGAAGATCGACTTCCCCGATGATGAGTCGATGCGGATCTCCCACGAGGCGATCTACCAAGCGCTCTACGTGCAGGGCCGCGGCGCACTGCGGCGCGAGCTCACGGCCTGCCTGCGGACCGGCAGAGCGCTGAGGGTGCCCAGGGCTCGCACGCGAGCTCGCGGCAAGAGCTACGTCAACGAGCAGATCATGATCAGCGCACGCCCCGCCGAGGCCGAGGACCGCGCAGTCCCAGGTCACTGGGAGGGCGATCTGATCCTCGGCTCAAACCAGACAGCGATCGGGACGCTCGTGGAGCGGAGCACACGTTTCACCATGCTGCTTCACCTGCCGCCAATGCCCGGCCAAGGCGGCCCAAGAGTGAAGAACGGTCCGCCGCTAGCGGGGCGCGGCGCCGAAGCGGTACGTGACGCGATTACCGCCCAGATAGTGACGCTTCCAGAGCAGCTGCGTCGCTCGCTCACCTGGGATCAAGGATCCGAGATGACACAACACGCACAGCTCACCATCGACAGCGGCCTGTCGGTGTATTTCTGCGACCCTCAGAGCCCGTGGCAGCGAGGAACGAACGAGAACACCAACGGCCTGCTCCGCCAGTACTTCCCGAAAGGAACGAACCTCGCCAGGCATGTCGCGGAGGACCTCGAAGCAGTCGCCGCCACGCTCAACAGCAGACCACGCAAGACACTCGGCTGGCGCACGCCCGCTGAAGCGCTTGACGAGCATCTACGATCTCTCGAAACGCAAACTGTTGCGAGCACTGGTTGAATCCGCCCTGCAGACGATCTGCATCCTGATCGTCGTCTGCTTCCTGATCGGCATCGAGCGCGCGTGGGAGCTCGTCGGCGGCCCGCGATTCGACCTCGCGATCGTCCAGCTCGCGCGACGTCGCGGCGGCGGCGAGCGAGGCTCTGGCGCGACCGGGAAGGACGGCGGGGACTGACCGCCGGTCGCTCGCCCGAGCGCGCCTGATCGGGGGATTGACAGCGGTGGGAGCATGGAGTCACGGGCCCCCCGACCGCGCGATCTCGAGCGGTACGAGCGGGGACGGGATCGGCGCCTTCGGAGGGTCTCGCGAACTGACCAGTCCGGCCACCGGGCCGGATCGGCCGACCTCAACCTAAGGGAGCGTCATGCCTTACGTCAGCGTTGGTGCCGAGAACTCCGGATCGATCGACCTCTACTACGAGGACCACGGCACGGGATCGCCGGTCGTCCTCATCCACGGCTACCCGCTCAGCGGTCGCGCATGGGACAAGCAACTGCCGGTGCTGCTCGAAGCGGGCCACCGCGTGATCACCTACGACCGCCGCGGCTTCGGCAAGTCGAGCCAGCTGGCGACGGGCTACGACTACGACACGTTCGCCGCCGACCTCGCGGCGCTGATCGACGAGCTCGAGCTGCAGGACGCGACGCTCGTCGGGCACTCGATGGGCACGGGCGAGATCACGCGCTACCTCGGCAGCTACGGCTCGGCGCGCGTCGCGCGCGCGGTGCTCGTCTCGCCGATCCCGCCGTTCCTGCTGCAGACCGGCGACAACCCCGAGGGTCTTCCCGCCGCGCTGTTCGAAGGTTTCGAAAAGGAAGCGAAGGCCGACGCCCCGGCATGGATGAAGGGCTTCCTCGACAGCTTCTACAACATCGACCAGTACGGCGGGACGCTCGTCAGCGACCAGGCGTTCCAGACGAGCTGGAATCTCGCCTCCTCGGCGTCGGCGATCGCCACGGTCGCGTGCATCGCGACGTGGGAGACCGACTTCCGCGAGGACATCGCGAAGCTCGACGTGCCGCTGCTCGTGATCCAGGGCGACGCCGACCGGATCCTGCCGTACGAGAAGACCGGCGCGCGACTGCCGGCGCTCGTCGAGGACATGCAGCTCGTCACGATCGAAGGCGGCCCGCACGCGATCGCGTGGACGCACACGCTGCAGGTCAACGGCGCACTGCTCGACTTCGTCGGCGCCGAGTCGCCGGTGAAGGCGAGCTGAGCCCCCCCGTCCCGGCCCCGGCGACCCGCGTCGGGGCCGGGACGAACCACCGCCGACGCCGCACCGGCGGGGTCCCCGGCGCCCGCCCCTACCCAACGACCAGATGCGAGACGGCGTGTTTGTCGGTCAAGCCGCCGCTTCCGCCCGAGAACCCAAGGTAGGCGCTGCTCGGCAGCGTGACGGCCTGACTTAGCACCTGCACGCCGTCGATCGACACGGTCATCGTGCCGCCCGCCGTGACGACCTTCACGTGGTGCTTGACGTTGCGCAGCGACGCGGACAGCGTCGCCGTCGCGATCCAGTGCAGCAGGTCGGGCGTCGTGCCCGACGGCCCGTCGGTGATGCCGACGAAGTTGTTCGAGGGGTTCGCCGAGTTCTTGTACGTGTCGAGCGCCACCGCCAGCGCCGGGATCCCCGAGAAGCCGAGACCGCCGCCCTTGTAGCCGAGCGATTTCGGCGTCGCGCCGCGCGAGGGGTCGGCGAGCACGAGCGCCATTCCGTCCGCGCCCGAGCCGCCGCCGATGAACGCTTCGAATTCGATCGTCAGGTTGCGCGGGTCGATCGTCTGCGGCCAGAACGCCGTGCCCGCCTGCGCTTCCGCGGTCGAGGTCAGCAGCAGTTCGCTCGCCGTCAGCGTCGTCGTCCCGTTCAGCTGCCAGCCGCCGGCCGTCGGATCGGGGACCTTCGTCGGCGGCGGTGGCGTGTAGGTGTTCGTGAAACGCACGGTGTTCGCGCCGGCGGCGAGCGAGAACGCCGGCACCGTCACCTTCCCGCCGGCGGGCGTGAGCGGGACTTCCGGCCCGCCGTCGACGGACTCCGTCGTCGCCCAGCCGCTTTCACTCGGCACGGCCTCGGAGACGCTGCAGCTCGCGCCTTCGACCGCGCCGGACAGCGTCGGCGTCGCCGAGCCGCCGTTGCCGAGCGCCGCCGTCGTGAAGCTCGATGGGCAGGTGCCGCTGGCGACGAACTGCGTACCGGCCTGCGGCGAGCCGCTCGGTGCGTTGACGGTCGTCGCGATCTGCAGGCTCGCCGGCGGAGTCGGCGTGTACGTGCTCGTGAAGCGCACGCTGTTCGCGCCCGCGGCGAGCGAGAACGCCGGCACCGTCACCTTCCCGCCGGCGGGCGTCAACGTCACTTCGGCCCCGCCGTCGACCGATGCCGTCGTCTTCCAGCCGCTTTCGCTTGGGACCGCCTCCGAGACGCTGCAGCTCGCGCCTTCGACCGCGCCGGACAGCGTCGGCGTCGCCGAGCCGCCGTTGCCGAGCGCCGCCGTCGTGAAGCTCGATGGGCAGGTGCCGCTGGCGACGAACTGCGCGCCCGCCTGCGGCGAGCCGCTCGGTGCGACGACCGTCGCCCCGATCTGCAGGCTCGCCGGCGGCGGCGGCGGACCGCTCGGTGCGGCGTCGCCGCCCACGAGGACGTTCGCGACCTGGTGGATGTCGGTCAGTCACCGCCGGTGCCGCCGCTGAAGCCGAGCAGGACGCTGCGGCGCGACTTTCGCCGTCCCGCTGAGCACCTGGGCGCCTTCGATCCACACCGTGATCGTTTCGTTGAGCAGTTCGACCTTGACGTGGCGCGTCGCCGTGCGCAGGCTCGGGATCGAGCTCGACGTGAACAGCCAGTGCAGCTGGTCCGCCCCGGCCGAGGTCGGGCCGTCGGTGATGCCGACGAAGTTGTTCGACGGGTTGACCGCGTTCTTGTAGGTGTCGAACGCGACCGCGATGCCCGGGATGCCGGAGAAGCCGAGCCCTCCGCCTCTGGCGCCGAGCGACGCCGGCGTCGCTTTCGCGGCGTCGGCGAACACCAGCGCCTGGCCGTCGGCGCCCGTGCCGCCGTTGATCGTCTGGTCGAATTCGACGATCACATGGCGGCTGTCGATCGGCGTCGTGAAGAAGCCCGACCCGGCGACGCTGCCGGTCGCCGGCGTCGTGCGCAGCACGCCCGCGGTGATCGTCGCCGAGCCGTTGTGCGACCACGCGCTGCCCGGCGCCGGCACGCTTCCGGTGCCCCTTGAACAGCACTTCGTGCAGGCCGCTCGTGTCGTCGCCGTTGATCGCCCACGAGCCGCTGGCGTAGCCGGCGGCGGTCGGCTTGAACGCGACCGTCTCGGTGACCGATGCGCCGGGCGCGATCGTCGTGCCCTCCTGCAGCGAACGTCGTCGCTTCGAAGGCGCCGCCGCTCGGCGGCTTGGACTTCGTGATCGTCACGTTCGTGCCGCCGGTGTTCGTCACGCGTGAACGTCCTCGTCGCCGAGCCGCCGACCGTCACCGGGCCGAATTCGTTGCTTTCGCCCGTCGACCTTCAAGGCGCCCGGCGAGCCGGCGCTGCCCGAGAGGCCGACGAACGAGTTGCCGCCGGTCGTTTCGAGGCCGAGTTCGTCGATGAAGCTGCCTTCGCTCGTCGGTTCGAACGTCACGTCAATCGTCAGCGAGCCGCCGGCTGCGATCGTGCTGCCGACCGCCGGCACTCCCGTCGCTCCGAACGGCGCGTCGGCAGCTTGACGGCGTTGATCGTCAGCGGGGCGCCGCCGACGTTGCGGAACGTCGCCGCGCCGGACAGGTGACCGCCGACGGCCGTGCCGCCGAACGACACGAGCGGCGGCGTGCTGATCAGCTGCGCGCTCGCCGACTGCCCCGTGCCCGACATCGCGAAGCTCACGTTCCCGCCGCTCGTTTCAGCCGTCAGCGTGCCGCCGACGAGACCGGCTTCGCTCGGCGATGAACGTGAGCGGGACCTGGATCGTCTGGCCGGCGGCGAGTTTCGCCGGCAGCGCGATCGACGGCGCGCCGACGACGTGACTGCGCGCTGCTCGACGTGAGCTTCGACAGCGTCAGGGCGCTGTTCGCGGTCAACGTGAGCGTCTGTTTCGAGCTGTTGCCGACCGTCGTCGTCGGGAAGGCCGTCGTCGGCCCGCTGAGGACCGGCGTCACCGGCGACCCGAACGCGAGCACCTTGCCTTCGCGGTTGCCGACGTACAACCTCCCGGCGCCGACGCCCGGGATGCTGTAGTTCGAGGCCGTTCCGATCGACGCCTGAAGCGCAGGACCGGCTTGCCGTTGACCGGAACCGGGTCGTACGCGCGCAGCTGCCCGCCGCTGCCCGTGCGGTTCGCCGCCCAGATGATCCACACGAGCGCGCTGCCCGAGGTCGTCCCTTCGGAGGTGATCACCGGCGCGCCCGAGCCCCAGCCGAACGCGTCTTCGGAGCTGCCCGCGAGCGCCAGCGACGGCTGGCCGGTTCCCGAGAGCCCGTACCTGTAGACGTCGAGGTGCCCTCCCCCGCTCGAGCCGCTGGACGTCGGGATGTAGACGTAGCCGCCTTCGCCCGGCCAGACGCCGGGTCGCGACCAGACGCCGCCGCGCGGCCCGAGCCGCTGCACGACGTTGTCCGAGCCGCCGGTGCCCTGGCTGACGCCGCCGAGCGAGTCGCGGTTGAGCAGGTAGACGTAGCCCTGCTTGCCGTCGGCGACCGCGAGGTGCGGGATCGCCGCCGTGCCGAAGTATTCGCTCGGCAGCCCCGTGACGCCGCCGGAGGCGAAGTCCGAGTCGAATTCGTCGAGCGACGGCGCGTCGAACGGCGCGAAGAAGTCGACCGGCTTGAGCGATCCGTCGGGCTGCACGCGCACGCGCACGACCGACTCGCCGAGGTTCGCCGGCGGGCTCGTGCCGGGCGCCAGCGTCGACGGCGCGCCGCCGTTGCCGGTGCTGAACAGGATCGTGCCCGGCCCGTCGGAGGTCAGCCCGGCGCCCGACTGCCAGATGCCGGCGCCTTCCTTGGTCGTGTCGTCGACGTAGCGCGCCGTCACTTTGCCGGCGGTCGAGACGCCGAAGATCCAGCCCTGCCACGGCGGCGTATCGCAGTGCGAGCCGAACGCGGCGTAGACGACGCCTTCGAGCAGCAGCAGGCCCGGGCGCTGCAGCTGAGTCGTCGGCGTGAACGTGCGCCCCGGCGCGTTCTGCGCGGTCCCGGCCAGTTCGACCGGGAAGCCCGGTTCCTCGGCGCCGGTGCTCATGTTGACCGCGTCCATGAAGTACTTCGCCGGCCCGCTCGTGCCCGACGCGTAGGTCTTGTGCGTCATGTAGGCGATGTTCGTGCTCGGATCGATCACCGGCGTCGCGGTCACGCCGATCGACGGCGTCAGGTCGCCGCAGGAGATGTCGGCGGGGTTCCACGGCGTGCCGAGGCTCAGCGGTTTCGACCACTTCAGCGCCCCGGTCGCCGGATCCAGTCCATAGACCTTGTTCTTCTCGGTCGCGACGAGCAACGTGCCGTTGGACAGCAGCGGCTGCGCGTAGACCTGCCCTTCGACGGTCGCCGACCACTCCTGCCCGAACGTCCCGCCGCTGACGAGCTGCGGCGTGATCGCGCCCTGACTCGGGTACCAGCCGGTGCGCAGATCGTCGCCCGAGTTGGTGATCCCCGAACCCCACGCCTGCGCCGACGACCCGAGCGCGAACGCCGCCAGCAGGACCAGCAGCACCGCCGGACCGCGCCGACGAGCCCGAGTCCTCTCACTGCTCTTCGGTTGTGCGCGCTCCATCCCTGGTGGCATCCCCCGTTGCAGCGCCCCCCGGGGCGCGTTCCGCATCGCGGATTCGCAGCGATGGTATGGCAAACGACACGCCCGTGCACGCGCGTCAGTCGCTCCAGTCGAGTTTCCCCTCGGCCGCCCGCTCGATCTCCTCGAGCGCGATGTCGGTGCGCCGGTCGTCGACCATGCTCTGCAGCGCCCGCTCGATCGTCGGCGCCCAGACTCGCCGCGCGACGACGACGCGGCCGGGCTCGCCATCGAGCCCCTCCTCGTACTGCTTCCATTCGAGCGCGACGAGCGGCGCGCGGGCGGGCGGCGCGTCGGGCGGCACGGGCGCGCCCCAGCCGTAGAGCGAGATCTTCGCGTCCCAGCCGTGCGGGCAGAGCTCGCCCATGACGGCGAGCGCGCCCCACAGGTCCTTGACCGGTTTCAGCTTGCGCGGGCGGCGCTGGAAGAAGAAGACGAGCGCGCCGCCGACGGCCGCGAGCGCGATGATGAAGAGCGCGACGAGCAGCGCGTCGGGCGCCTTGGCGTCTCCCCCCTGGACGCCGCTGGCAAGCACGATCGCTGCGCTCGGGACGCTCATCGCATCCGCTCACCCCGCCGGTCGACCGGCTGATGCGCGAGATGCAGACGACGCACCCTCATCGTCCCTCAACGGTAGCGCGCTCGCGCGCGCCCCGGCGCACGTTCTGCGAGGAATCTGGACGCCCGGCCGGCGCGGGGCGAGTCGTCCAATCCGGCTTCTCGGAACTCATGGGCTCGCGCGCGGGTGACGATAGGGCCGGTGCGACGCGGCCCCTGCGATCAGCCTGCACGGGCCGCCGGTCGACCGACAGGCAGTGCAGATGACGAGCTCGACAAGCCAACGAGGCCAGACCGCGCCGGGCGCCGGGCCGAGCGTGCTGCCGGCGGCTGAAGCGCTGCTGCGCGAGCACCCGGACGCGCTCGTCTGCGCGCTCTCGAAGAACGGGCTGATCGTGCCGCTGCCGGGCAGCGTGCCGTTGCGGGGACAGGCGACGATCGAGGGCCGCGCGGTGATCGACGGCGTCGTCGCGGCCGACCGCGGCGAGGTCGTCGCGCTGTGGAACCGCCTCGACGAGGAGCCGACGGTGAGCGGGAAAGTGCGGATGCTCAACCGGCCGTCGCGCTGGGTGACGGTGCATCTGTTCGACCTGGCGGCGACGCACGGCGTGCGTCTGTGCGTCCTGCTGGGAAGCGACGAGCCGGCATTCGAGGCCGAGGCGGGCGGCGAGGAGCGCCCCGCGAAGCCGCGCTTCGCGACGCTGCTCGAGGACGAGGGCGCGAAGGTGATCGAGTGCGACGACGCGTTCACCGAGATGTTCGGCTACACCGCGCAGGAGCTCGTCGGCAAGTCGGTGCTCGACCAGATCCATCCGGAGGACCAGGGCCGCGCGGTCGAGGGCTGGTTGACGACGCTCTCGACGCACCGCAGCCAGCAGACGCGCCTGCGGCGCCGGCGCAGGGACGGCAGCTGGGTGTGGGTCGACACGACGCTGCACAACTACCTGAACCGCGCCGATCGCAACTACGTGCTCGTCGAGCTGATCGACGTCTCGGCCGAGATGGCCGCGCAGGAGGCGCTGCAGGAGCGCGAGGAGCTGCTGCGGCGCCTGACCGAGGCGATGCCGGTCGGGCTGATGCAGCTCGACGGCGAGCGGACGGCGGTCTACCACAACAAACGGCTGCGCCAGATCCTCGACCTGCAAGACGAGGCGGGCGCCGAGGAGACCGACGGCTCCGCGCAACCCTCGGCGCGCGCGCTGCTCGCGACGCTGACGCAGGAGGGGATCGCGACGTTCGAAGACGCGCTGACGCGCGTGCTCGAGGACGGCGCGGACGTCGACGTCGAAGTCGACGTCGTGCCGGTGGATGGCGAGTGGCGCCGCGCGTTGATGAACATGCGCGCGCTGCTGCGCGCCGACGGCGAGGTCGGCGGCGCGATCACGTCGGTGCTCGACGTGACCGACAGCGCGCGGGCGCACCGCGAGCTCGAGCGGCGCGCGACGTTCGACGCGCTGACCGGCTGCCACAACCGCGGCGCGATCCTCGACCTGCTCGAGCGCGAGCTCGCGCGCGATGATCGCGCGAGCACTGGCGTCGTCTACGTCGACCTCGACAACTTCAAGCCGGTCAACGACCGGCTCGGCCACGCGGCCGGCGACGATCTGCTCGCATGCGTCGCCGAGCGCCTGCGCGAGCTGACGCGGCGCGACGACGGGATCGGACGCCTCGGCGGCGACGAGTTCCTGCTCGTGCTGCCGGAGATCCGCTCGTGCGAGGTCGCGCTGCGCGTGGCCGCGCGCGTCTGCGAGTCGCTCAGCCGCCCGATCGAGCTGACGGGCGCGCCCGCGATCGAGCTGACGGCGAGCGTCGGCGTCGCGCTCGCCGAGGCCGGCGCGTGCACGCCGGATGAGCTCGTACGGCGCGCCGACGTCGCGATGTACCGCTCGAAGGAGCGGCGCGACGGAACGCCGACGCTCGACGGGCCTGCGAAGCTGCAGGCTCGATGCGGCTGAGAGACGTCACGCCGGACGACCACGCGGCGCTGCTCGCGCTGAACGCGGACTCGGTGCTTGAGCTGAGCCCGCTCGACGAAGAGCGCCTGCGCTACATCCTCGCGCTCGCGCACCGCAGCCTGCTCGTCGAGCGCGACGGCGAGACGCTCGCGTTCGCGATCGCGATCGCGCCGGGCACCGGGTACGACAGCGCCAACTACGCGCGCCTCGGCGAGCTGTTCGAGCGCTTCCTCTACCTCGACCGGATCGCGGTCGCTCGGAGCGCGCGCCGTCAGGGCCTCGGCGCGATGCTCTACGACGCGCTCGAGGAGGACGCGCGCGCGTTCGGGCGGATGGTGCTCGACGTCAACGTCGTGCCGGCGAACGAGCCGTCGCTGGCGTTCCATGCGGCGCGCGGCTATCAGCCGCTCGAGCAGCTCGAGCACGCCGAGAAGACGGTCGTGCTGATGAGCAAGGAGCTCGGCGGCTGAGTAGCTACAGCACCTTCGAGAGGAACGCGCGCGTGCGCTCGTGCGCGGGTTGGCGAGCACCTCGGCGGGCTCGCCGGCCTCGACGATCACGCCGCCGTCCATGAAGACGAGCTGTGTCGGCGACCTCGCGCGCGAAGCCCATCTCGTGCGTGACGACGATCATCGTCATGCCGTCGCGCGCGAGCTCGCGCATCACGTCGAGCACGTCGCCGACGAGCTCGGGGTCGAGCGCCGAGGTCGGCTCGTCGAACAGCATCAGCTTCGGCTTCATCGCCAGCGCGCGCGCGATCGCGACGCGCTGCTGCTGGCCGCCGGAGAGCTGCGCCGGGTAGGCGCGAGCTTGTCGGCGAGCCCGACGCGCTCGAGCAGCGCGCGTCGCCGCGCTCGCGCGCCTGCTCGCGGCCGACGCCGCTTGACGCGGATCGGCGCGCCTCGATCACGTTCTCGAGCGCCGTCATGTGCGGGAACAGGTTGAAGCGCTGGAAGACCATGCCGATCTCGGCGCGCTTGCTGCGCGACCTCGCTGTCGCGCAGCTCGTGCAGCTTGCTCGCCGCGCTGGCGGTAGCCGACGAGCTCGCCGTCGACCCACAGCCGGCCCGCTGTTGATCTTCTCGAGGTGGTTGATCGCTGCGCAGGAACGTCGACTTGCCCGAGCCGGACGGGCCGATGATGCACATCACCTCGCCGCGGCTGCACCTCGAGCGTGATCCCGCGCAGCACCTCGAGGCGCCCGAAGCGCTTGTGCACGCCCTCGGCCTTGACCATCGGCGTCGCCGTCATGCGCTCACCGGCGCTCTGCCACGTCGGCCGATCGTGCCCGTCGCGAGCGGTCGTGACGCTGAGACACGCCGCGCCGGATGCGCTGCAGCGGCGTCGGCGGCAGCTCGCGCGAGGCGCCGCGGCGCGTAGTGGCGCTCGAGGTAGTACTGGCCGACGTAGAGCACGACGTCACGCGAGGTACCAGATGCTCGCGACGATCAGCAGCGGGATCATCTTGAAGTTGGCCGGTAGATGTTGCGACGGCGTAGAGCAGCTCGGTGACGACGATGACGCGTCGCGAGCGAGGTGGTCTTGAGCATCGAGATCGTCTCGTTGCCGGTCGGCGGGATGATCACGCGCATCGCCTGCGGCAGGACGATGCGGCGCATCGTCTGCAGGCGCGTCATGCCGAGCGACTGCGCCGCCTCGGCCTGGCCCTCGTCGACCGAGATGATCCCGGCGCGGACGATCTCGGACATGTACGCGCCCTCGTTGAGCCCGAGCGCCGAGGATCGCGGCCATGAACGGCGTGATCAGCGTGTTCGCGTTGACGTGCACGAACGCCGGGCCCGAACGGGACGCCGAGGGCGATCGTCGGGTAGAGCGCGGCGATGTTGTACCAGAACAGGAGCTGGACGAGGACCGGCGTGCCGCGGAAGAACCAGATGTAGAGCCAGCTCGCGCCGGAGACGAGCGGGTTCGGCGAGAGCCGCATGACCGCGAGCAGCGACGCCGAGCACGACGCCGAGCGCCATGCGCGAGCGACGCGTCAGCTCGATCGTGACGACGCAGCGCCGTGCAGGATCCGCGCGTCGAACAGGTAGTGCGCCGACGACGCCCCAGTCGAAGTGCGGGTTGGTCGCGACCGAGTGGACGATCGCGACCGCGATGACGAGGACGACCGCCGCCGCGACCCAGCGCCCGGGTCGGCGGACCGGGACGGCCTTGATGTCCTCGGGCCGCTCAGCCGGCTCGGTGCGGGCTCGGCCTCGAGGACATCGCGCTGCCGTCCGCCGGCCGCTAGCTCGGATCGCGCCCGTTGATCACCGGGTCGTGTCGGCGCCCGACTGGATGCCCCACTTCTTGAGGATCGACGCGTACTCGCCGTTCGCGATGAGGTCCTTGAGCGCCGCGAGGATCGCCTGTCGAGCGTGCCGTCTGCCTTCGGCACCGCGATGCCGTAGGGCGCGACGCCGTAGCCTTGCCGACGAGCTTGAACTTGCCGTTGGACTGCTTGACCTGGTAGGCGGCGACCGGCGAGTCGGCCATGCCGACCTGCGCGCGGCCGCTGGAGAGCGCGAGGTTCGCGCCGTACTGCGTCGGGAACGTCAGCACGGTGTCGGCCTTCTTGCCTTCTTTGGTGCACTTCTTGCTCTGCGCTGTCGGCGTCGGCCTGCTCGGTCGTGCCGGTCTCGACCGAGACGGTCAGGCCGCAGAGGTCGGCGACGGTGCTCGACGCCGCGGGCTGGCCGAGCTCTTCTCGAAGAACGACGTGCCGGCCTCGAAGTAGTCGACGAAGTTGACCGTCTTCTCGCGCGCCTTGGTGTCGGTGAACGACGACATGCCGACGTCGAACTTGCCCGAGGCGAGGCCCGGGGATGATCGTGTCGAAGGTCGCGTTGACGAACGTTGACCTTGAGCCCAGCAGCGGGAAGAGCGCGTTCGCGAGGTCGGCGTCCATGCCGATCACGGTGTGGCCGTCGGGCGCGATGAACTCGTTCGGCGCGTAGCTCGCGTCGGCGGCGACGGTGAGCGTGCCCTTCGATTTGACCGCGGCCGGCACTTCGGCGGCGATCGCCGGGTTGGCGGCGGCCGTCGCGGTCGAGCTCGTCGTCGAGCCCGTCGATGCGGTCGACGAGCTGCTGCTACTGCTGCCGCAGCCGGCGAGCACGACGAGGACGAGCGCGGCCGCACCGACGGCGGCGAGGAGCTTTCTCATCTGGACCCTCCTGGGTGGTTGAGATTGACCATGCCCGGACGGCCGAGGGCCCCCGAGAAGCCCGGAAGTATGGCACGACGCACGAACCATTTACATCTCGAGGACGGCGTGCGACACAGGCGCGCGGCGCGCGGTGCAGGCATGCGCGCGGGCCGCCGACGCCCGGCGCGCCGGATGTGCTCGCCGCTCAGATCTCGAGGTAGCGCAGCACGACGCGCCCGAGCACGATCACGTCGCCGTTGCGCAGGTCGGCCTGCTGCGATCGCGCCGGCCGTTGACGAACGTGCCGTTGGAGCTGCGGTCGTCGAGGATGCGCGCGCCGCCGGGACGCGGCACGAGGATCGCGTGGCGGCGCGAGACGGAGTTCTCGTCGAGGTGCAGGTCGGCGGACAGGCCGCGGCCGATGTGCATGCACGTCGCCGGCGAGCGGGATCAGCAGCGTCTCGCTCGCGGCCCTGCACCTCGATGTAGCGGCCGGGGCCGGTCGGGCGCTCGGAGGTCGCGCTGGCGGCGCACGCGCTCGTCGAGGCACGCGATCGGGTCGAAGCGCTCGGTGGTCTCCGTCGGCGGCTGATCGGGTGGGGGCTTGAGTGGTCATGCGATCAGCTGAACCCATGCTGCTCAGTGCCCTCAAGGGCTCCGAAGAAACCGATAAGAAACGGATGAAGATGCCCTCTGCCGCTCATTGGAGATCGCGTGTGCGGCGCGGCGCCGACGCCGCGCCGGACGGCCGGGCACCGCGGCCGGTCGGCCCGTCTCCGCGCCGCCACCGCCGTCCTTGCTGCTGCGCCATGCGCTTGGAGCTCCACCAGCCCCAGCCGCCGACGGCGAGGACGGGCACCACGTAGAGCATCGAGATGTACCAATGCATGAGGCAGGCGAGCAGCGCCATCGCGGGAAAAGCTATCACGCCTCACCACGCCTCCGCGGCTCGGCCTCGCCTGCGCCGCCCGTCGCCGCCCGCCACCGGCGCCGGCGCCGGCCCGGCGCGCGCCCGGCGCCGGCGCACGAACGAGCACGAACGCGAGGCCCGCGCAGGACGATCAGCGCGCCGAGCACGATCACCGCGACGCGGCGCCTTGGAGCTCTCCGGCGTCCAGTAGCAGCTGCCCGGCGATCGCCCCCTTCCGCGCGCCGACCGCGATCGGCACCTGCCAGTTGAAGATCAGCGTGCGCTTGCTCTTGTCCTTGACCTGCGGCGGCAGCAGCGGCGACATCCAGTGGATGCGGTGGTCGTGCCATTCGAACTGGCCGGTGCGGTCGACGACTGTCCACTTCGGCGGCGCGCTCGGGCTCGCGCGACGGCGGCACCGTCACGTTGCCGTAGAAGCTCGTGTTGAGATAGGTGGCCGGCGAGCGCACGTTCTGCTCGGCGGTGCCGTTCGGCGAGCACGCGCGCGTAGGGCTCGCCCTGGTAGCCGTAGATCGTCACGGTCTGGCCGGTGTGGTTGGTCAGCAGCAGGCGGTCGGCGAACTCGCAGCACCTGCAGGCTGCAGCCCGGCGACGATCGGCGTGATCGAGGTGATCGTTCGAGCGGTAGTGGTAGTTGCTGCCCTGGTCGTTGATCGGGTTGCCGCTCTCGCTCGAGGGCGTCGCCGGCGCCGCGCCGGCGGGGCGCCGGCGAGCAGCGGCAGCGAGCAGGCGGCGAGCAGGGCGAGGAGCGGGCGGCGGGCACATCGGCGAGAACCGTAGCGCAGGCGGCCGCGCGCGCCGCTCAGGTGCCGACCGAGGAGAGCAGCCACAGCCCGAAGCTCGTGAAGGCGACCATCACGGCGAGCATCCAGTACTGGCTGCGCACCGCCTCTTCGGGGTCGTCGTAGAGGACCAGCGCGCGGTCGTGGGCGAGCATCAGCCCGCCGACGTGGCCGGCAGCAGCGCCGCGACCTGCACGTACCAGATCGCCGCGTAGGAGATGACGTGGTAGTCGATCTGGTAGCCGGCCGTGCCGAAGAGGTTCGCGCCGTTGCCGAGCGGGTCGGAGGCCAGGTAGACCGATCGCCTGCGCCCTGCCAGAGCAGCAGCGAGAAGTAGTGGGCCAGCACGTAGGCGAAGGCGATCGGCACGAGCGTGTGCGCGAACGTGCGCGTCAGGGCGCGGAGGTCGTAGCGCTCGCTGACGCTGCGCACGCCGAGAGATCCCGAGGCGGTAGACGCCGACGATCAGCAGCGATGCAGAGCAGCAGCCCGACCGAGTAGGCGAGCTCCTGCGCGGGGGTCTGCGTTGAAGCCGAGGTCGGTGAAGACGCTCTGCAGGCTCGGCTCGTTGTTGCGCCAGATGCCGCCGTTGCTGAAGCCGTCGAAGGTCGTCGTGCCGATCAGCGTGCAGATCGAACGCGACCGTGCCGGGGCGCATCTCAAGGCTCGTGACGCCGCTGAGCGGCCGTCGCAGGCACAGCGCGCCGTCGCTCGTCGCGCGCAGCGCCGACGAGCCTGGAGAGCAGGCCGAAGTAGACGCCGAAGCCGTCCGCCGCGCTCGCTCCACTCCTCGACGCCGAAGAGCAGCCATGCCGAGCGAGCATCACGAGCGAAGTAGCCCAGCGAGAGCGCCGCGAGCAGTCGAGGGCTGGTCGCGTTCGACGTAGATGAGCTCGAGCCAGGCGAAGCCGACGATCGCCGGCGAGCGCCGGCCAGAGCCCCAGCCGCGCCGGGTAGCGCAGCGGCGGCTGCGCCGGCGCCGCGCCGCGAGCAGGCGCACGAGCGCCGCGGCAGGCGCGCGCGCACGTGCGCCACGGGCTGAGCGCGCGAAGACGTCGCCGAACAGCACGCTCGGCGACCGGCATGCCGACCCAGAAGATCACGTAGATGAACGTCACCGAGAAGTTCGCGTTCGTGACCTGCGCGCCGTCGAAGCCGCTGTAGAGCACGAGCGCGAACAGCGCGACGCCGACGACGCCGGCGAGGACTCGAGCACGGGCGCGAGGCGCGAGCGCTGCTCGCGCTCGCCTCGCCGGGACGCACGACGGTCGGCGATGCTGCTCTGCAGCTGCGGCGTGCGCCACAGCGTCGAGAGCGCCACGAACGAGACGACGAGCACGATCGCGGCGGTCCAGCTGAACAGCCACACCGGGATCGGCAGGTCGGCCTTGCCGACGATCCCGTGCGCTTCTGCGCGCGGCCGGCAGTGCGAGCGAGGCGAGCGCGGAGCCGCCGAGCAGCGCGGGCAGCATGCGACGTCGCGGCGCGTTCATGCCGCGCGCAGTCTATGCGACGCCGTCCGCCGCGGCCGTCGGTTCGCGAGGCGCTCGCACGCCTGCGCCCTGCGTCCTCGGCGCGCGGCGCTGGCGTACCCTGCAAGCTGCATGATCCCGCTGCCGCTCGCCGTTTCGACCGGTATCGAGGCCGCCCTGCAGCTCGGGCCGCTGGCGCTGCTCGCGCTGCTCTACGCGCGACGCGTGCGCACGCTGGCGACGACTCGCACCCCGTCCCGGGCTGGCGCCAGGCCTGCTTCTACGCGGGCTTCGTGACGATCGCCGCGGCGCTCACCTCGCTCGGCAAGGAGAGCCAGGACCTGCTGTACATGCACATGATCGAGCACCTGCTGCTCGGCGACATCGCGGCGCTGCTGATCGTGCTCGGGCTGACCGGGCCGCTGATCGCGCCGATCCTGCGCATCAGCTTCTTCGACCGCCTGCGCGTGCTGGCGCACCCGCGCGATCGCGTTCCCGCTGTGGGCGATCGACCTGTACGTCTGGCACGCTGCCGGTCCTCTACCAGGCGGCGCTGCGCCACACCGGCGTCCACGCGCTCGAGCACGCGATGTTCCTCGGCTTCGGCATCAACATGTGGATGTGCCTCGTCGGCCCGCTGCCGACGCCGCGCTGGTTCGGCAACCTCGGCAGGCTCTTCTACATCGTCGCCGTGCGCCTCACCGGGACCGTGCTCGGCAACATCTTCCTGTGGTCGGGGACCGTCTTCTACCCCTACTACACCCACGGCGACGCGATCAACCACATCTCGCCGCTCGCCGACCAGAACATCGCCGGGGCGATCATGATGGTCGAGGAGTCGTTCCTGACGCTCGGCCTGTTCTGCTGGCTGTTCCTGCGCGCCGCGCGCGAGGGCGAGGAGCGCCAGGACCTGCTCGACTTCGCCCAGGCGCAGGGCCTCGAGCTGAGCGAGGCGCGCGCCGCGCGCGCCGTCGCCGCCGGCCGCGGCGCCGAGCTGCGCCGGCGCCTGGAGGGGCGCACCGAGCACGGTCGAGCCGAACCTGACGCGCGGCGCCCGCCGACGGCGCTATCCTTGGCGCATGTGCGCCGGATGTGCGATGGCCGCGGCGTCGGCCGCGACGGGCTTCAGGACCTGGCTGCAGACCCACCACTTCCGCTGGCTGACGCCGAGGCGGATGCGCGCGCTGACGATCGCCGCGATGGTCGCCGCGGGCCTCGTCTCGACGGTCGGCATCAGCGGCTCGTCCGCACCAGCCGCGCACGCGGCAACGCACCAGACTGCATCTCGCTAGCAAAACGCTGGCTAGGGAGTCGATGGCCAAGCGTGCCAAGGACGCAGGGAGCGTGGCGTGCGGATGCACGCGAGCGACCGAGGACGCCGGCCCGCGCCGGCCAGCGGCCCCTAGCCGCCGGCGACTGCCGGGAGGATCGTCAACTCGGCGCCGTCGGCTGACCGGCGTCTTCAGCCCGTCGAGGAAGCGGATGTCTTCGCCGGCGACGTAGACGTTGACGAAGCGGCGCAGGGCGCCGTCGTCGTCGGAGATGCGCGCGCGCAGCTCGTCGTGGCGCGCGAACAGGCCGTCGAGCACCTCCTGCACGGTCGCGCCGTCGACCTGGGCCTCGGCCTCGCCGCCGGCCGCGGCGCGCAGCTGCGTCGGGATCTTCACGAGCACCGACATCAGACGCTCACCGTCTGTGGCACACCCGCCTCGAACGCTTCGACACTCGGGCGCGATCGTGGTCGTCTCGAACGTGCCGCGCACGGCGTCGAGCGTCTTCAGACCCTCGCCGGTGATCACGAGCACGACGCGCTCGTCGGGGTCGATCTCGCCGCGCTCGGCGAGCTTCGCGAGCGTCGCCGTCGTGACGCCGCCGGCCGTCTCGGTGAAGATGCCGGTCGTCTCGGCAAGCAGCTTGATGCCGGCGCGGATCTCCTCGTCGGTGACCGCGTCGACCGAGCCGCCGGTGCGCCGCGCGAGGTCGAGCGCGTAGGGGCCATCGGCCGGGTTGCCGATCGCGAGCGACTTGGCGATCGTGTCCGGCTTGACCGGCCGGCAGACCTCGTGGCCGTCGGCGAACGCGCTGCGCGACCGGCGAGCAGCCGACGCGCCTGCGCGCCGTTCATGCTCGGCAGCTCGCCGTCGACGAGCCCGAGCGCTTTGAACTCCTCGAAGCCGCGCGCGATCTTCGTGAACAGCGAGCCCGAGGCGATCGGCACGACGCAGCGGTCGGGCAGCTCCCAGCCGAGCTGCTCGGCGATCTCGAACGCGAGCGTCTTCGAGCCCTCGGCGTAGTACGGGCGCAGGTTGATGTTGACGAACGCCCAGTCGCGCTCGGCGCAGAGCTCGGTGCAGAGCCGGTTGACGTCGTCGTAGTTGCCTTCGACGCCGACGAGGTTCGTCCCGTAGATGCCCGTCGCGAGGATCTTCTGCTCCTCGAGGTCGGCCGGGATGAACACGTAGGAGTCGAGGCCGAGCGCCGCGCCGTGCGCGGCGACCGAGTTGGCGAGGTTGCCCGTCGAGGCGCACGCGATCGTCTCGAAGCCGAGCTCGCGCGCACGCGTGACGGCGACCGAGACGACGCGGTCCTTGAACGAGTGCGTCGGGTTGGCCGCGTCGTTCTTGACCCACACCTCGCGCAGGCCGAGGCGCTCGGCGAGCCGGTCGGCGCGGATCAGCGGCGTGCAGCCGGCCGGCAGCCCGACGCGCGAGGCGAGCCGGCCCGAGGGGCCGGGCGGTCCACCCGCGAGCGGCAGGAAATCGGCGTAGCGCCAGATGTTCTGCGGACCGCCCTGGATCCGCCGGCGCAGCTCGGCGACATCGCCGCCGGTGCGGCTGTGGTCGTAGGCGACCTCGAGCGGGCCGAAGCACGTCTCGCAGACGTACAGCGCCTCGAGCGGGTACTCGGCCTTGCACTCCTTGCACTGCAGGTGACTGACAGCCATCGGAAACCTCCGTCGTATCGTCTTCGCAATGCCACTTGTGCGAAGAGCGCGGAGGCTCGCCACACATCTCTCTGGAATTGGCACCTTCCCGCAGTGACGGACGGTGGTTGCCGGGGTTTCATAGGGCCAGTCCCTTCACCCCTCTGGATGTGTCCAGCTATGTGCCGCGCAGTCTAGCAATCCGCCCGACGGACGCAAGCGCCCGTCCAGCCGGGTTTGGACGCCGCACGAGCGCCGCTCGTGCGCGACGGTAACGGTCCGCGGCACACGGTGTAGGCGATCTCGATGGAGAGCACGACAGGCGAGCGCGATCCGGGCCTCGCGAACGAGCCCGCGCCGTTCGAGCCGTTCGCGACGGCCGTCAAGCGGCGCATGCTCGTGATCGTCAACCCGCACGCCGCGACCGTTTCCGACCGGCTGCGCAACCTCGTCGTCTACGCGCTGAAGGGTCGCTACGACGTCGACGCCGTCGACACGCAGGAGCGCGGGCACGCGACCGTGCTCTGCCGCGAGGCCGCGCACGAGGGCTACGACGTCGTCGTCGCGTTCGGCGGCGACGGGACGGTCAACGAAGCCGCGAACGGCCTGCTCGGCTCCGACACGCCGCTGTGCGCGCTGCCCGGCGGCTCGGCGAACGTCTTCGCGAAGATCCTCGGCATCCCCGGCGAGCTCGTCGACGCGACCGAGCACCTGCTCGCGCTCGCCGACGACTGGCGCCCGCGGCGCATCGACCTCGGCGTCGTCAACGAGCGCTGCTTCACGTTCAACTCCGGCGTCGGCCTCGACGCAAGCGTCGTCCAGCAGGTCGACGCGCGCCCGGAGCTGAAGGCGCGCTTCGGCCCGTACTTCTTCGCGTACAAGGCACTGACCGCCTACACCCGTCGCTACCTGCTCGGCGCGCCGCAGATGGAGGTTCGCGCCGGCGCGCGCACGGTGCGCGGCGTGACGACCGTCGTGCAGAACGGCGCGCCGTTCACCTACTTCCACGAGCGGCCGATCGAGATCGCCGACGGCGCCGCACTCGACTCCGGCGCGCTCGCCGGCGCCGTCCTTCACCGCGCGACGCCGCTCGGCCTCGCCGCGATCGGCCTGCGCACGCTGATGCCGCGCGTGCGAACGACCAACCACCGTCAGATCACCGGCTTCCAGGATGTGCCGGAGCTGACCGTCCGCAGCCTCGATGGCCGCCCGCTGCCGCTGCAGGTCGACGGCGACTTCCTCGGCGAGGTCGAGCTGGCGAGCTACTCGATCCGCCCCCGCGCGCTCAGCGTCGTCGCCTGAGCCGCGACCGGCCCCGGCGCGCGTTCGGCTAAGCGGCTCCGCCCGGAGTCACGCGGTAGGCGTCGAACACCGAGTCGATGTTGCGCATGCGCGTGATCGCGCTCTTCAGCGTGTGCGTGTCGGCGACCTCGACGACGAAGCGGTTCTTGACCATCGGCGGCGCCGACATGCAGCGCGCTTCGAGGATGTTCGCGCCCGACTCGCTGAAGACACGAGAGAGGTCCTCGAGCAGCCGGTGGCGGTCCCACGCGTCGATCTGGATTTCGACGACGAACGCCGTCGACTGGTCGCCGTCCCACGAGACTTCCGTGAAGCGCTCCGGGTCCTTGCGCAGCAGCGCCGCGTTCGGGCAGTCTTCGCGGTGGATCGTGATCCCGCGTCCGAGCGAGATGTAGCCGACGATCTCATCGCCCGGCACCGGGCGGCAGCACTTCGCCAGGCGCAGCATCACGTCCTCGACGCCCTCGACGCGGATCCCGTACTGCCCCGAGGACTTCGTCGGGCGCCGGCGCGAGGAGCGGCCGACTTTCAAGAGGTCGGCCGCCGGACCCTCGGCGTCGGCCGCCTCGCCCTGCTTCAGGCGCTGCATGACCTTGCCGACGACGAGCTTCGGCGAGACCTTCGCCGCGCCGAGCGCGATGTAGAAGTCGTCGGCCTTGCGGTAGCCGACCTCGCGGATCACGTCGGCGAGCAGCGCCGAGCCGGTGATCTTCTGCGCCGGCAGGCCCGCTTTGCGCAGGTGCTCCTGCAGCTGCTCGCGGCCGGTGTGCTCGGTGTCCTGACGCGACTCGGCCTTGAACCACGCCTTGATCTTGTTGCGCGCGCGCGTCGTCTTGACCGTCGCCAGCCAGTCGCGCGAGGGCCCGCGCTCGCGCTTGGCCGTGAGGATCTCGACGATGTCGCCCGAGCGCAGCTCGTAGTGCAGCGGCACGATCTTCCCGTTGACGCGCGCGCCGACGCAGCGGTGTCCGATCTCCGTGTGCACCTCGTAGGCGAAGTCCAGCGGCGTCGCGCCGGCCGCGAGCGACTTGACCTGCCCCTTCGGCGTGAACACGTAGACCTCGTCGTCGTAGAGGTCCGTGCGCAGCGTCTCCATGAACTCTCTCGGGTCCGACAGCTCCTGCTGCCAGTCGAGCATCGAGCGCAGCCACTTGAGCTTCGCGTCGCCGCCCTGCGCCTCCTCGCCGCGCGAGCCCTGCTTGTAGACCCAGTGCGCCGCGACGCCGAACTCGGCCATCTCGTGCATCTCCTGCGTGCGGATCTGGATCTCCAGCGGCCGCCCCTCGGGACCGATCACGGTCGTGTGCAGCGACTGGTACATGTTGAACTTCGGCATCGCGATGAAGTCCTTGAAGCGGCCCGGCAGCGGCTTCCACAGCGAGTGGATCACGCCGACCGTGCCGTAGCAGTCCTTCACCGAGTCGACGATCACGCGCATCGCCGTGAGGTCGTAGATCTCGTTGAACTCCCGCCCCTTCTTCGTCATCTTCGAATAAATCGAATAAAAATGCTTTGCCCGCCCGGCGATCTGGGCCTGGATGCCGAGCTCGGCCAGCTCGCGCGACAGGTATTCGCCGGCCTCCGAGACGTAGCCCTCGCGGTCCTCGCGCTGCTGGGAGACGAGGCCCTTGATCTCCTGGTACTTGCGCGGATGCAGCGTCGCGAACGCGAGGTCCTCGAGCTCCCACTTCAGCGCGTGGATGCCCAGGCGATGCGCGAGCGGCGCGTAGATCTCGAGCGTCTCGCGCGCCTTCTCCATCTGCTTCTGCTTCGGCATCGCGTCGATCGTGCGCATGTTGTGCAGGCGATCGGCGAGCTTGATCAGGATGACGCGCACGTCGGTCGCCATCGCGACCATCATCTTGCGGTAGTTCTCCGCCTGCGCCTCGTCGTGCGACTGGAAACTGATCCCCGTCAGCTTCGTCACGCCGTCGACGATCTGCGCGATCTCCTCGCCGAAGCGCGCGCGCACCTCCTCGATCGACGCCGAGGTGTCCTCGATCGTGTCGTGCAGGAGCGCCGCGCACAGCGTCTCGGTGTCCAGCCGCATGCCCGCGCAGATCCGCGCGACGCCGACCGGGTGCACGATGAAGTCCTCGCCCGACTTGCGCCGCTGCGAGGAGTGGTGCTCGCACGCGAACACGAACGCGTCCTGCACACGCGCGCGGTCGATCTCGACCGCCGAGTCCGCCGCGTGCTCGGAGACGATCGCGAACAGGTCGGCCAACAGCCGTCGCTCGGGCTCGGACAGGCCGAGCCGCAGCGGCGGCCCGCTCGCGGGCGCGCGCGGCGGCGCCTGTTGCTCGCGCGCCGGCGGTGCGGCGGGCGGCGCTGCCGGCTGCTCTGCCAGCTCGGCGCTGTTCGGATCCTTTGCGACGGCCATGACTAAAGGGTAGGGGACGCTCTACCCGGATCCAACGGTCGCTAGCCGGTCGCGAACAGCACCAGCTCGCCGCGCTCTTCGATCGGCGCCGGCTCAAGGCGCGCCGCGGCGATCTCCCCCGCCGCGGCGATCTCGGGCTCGGCGATCTCCGGCGCGGCGGCGGCGAGCGCAGGGGCGGCGATCTCGGGCTCGGCGGCGCACGCGTGACGCAGCACGAGGCGCGGCTCGGAGACGCCGTTCCACTCGTTGACCTCGAGCTTGAACGTCGCGCGCACGGGCTCGCCTTCGGCGACCGGCAGCGCGCCGCCGAGCCCGAACGCGACGGCGCGGGCGCGCGCGCCGCGCGAGCAGACGGTGAAGCGCACGTGCTTGCCCTCGCCCATCGCGCGCCCGTCGCAGAACGTCGCCTCGGCGGGCATCAACGAGACGGCCGGGTTGCCGCGCCCGAACGGCGCGAGGCGCTGCAGCTCCTCGGCGAGCGACATCCCGAGCTCCTCGCCGCCGACGATCGCGTCGACGTGCTCGACCGCGACGAGGTCGGCCGGCGTCAGCGTGCGTGCCGCGTACGCGTCGAACGCCTCGGCGAGCGCCGCGACGCGCGCGCGCTCGACCTCCAGGCCGGCCGCCGCGCGGTGCCCGCCGTGGCGCAGCGTGTGCTCGGCGCACGCGTCGAGCCCGGCGAGCAGGTCGAACGCCGCGATGCTCCGCGCCGAGCCCCTCCCCCGCTCGCCGTCGAGCGCGATCAGCACGACCGGGCGGTTGTGGCGCTCGGCCAGGCGCGCGGCGACGATCCCGACGACGCCAGCGTGCCAGCCCTCGCCGGCGAGCACGTACGCGTCGCGCTCGCCGAGCGCCGCAATCTGCGCTTCGGCCTCGTAGCGGATCCGCGTCTCGACCTCGCGCCGCTCGTAGTTCGCGCGATCGAGCTCCTCGGCGACCTGCGTCGCGCGCACCGCGTCCTCGGTCAGGATCAGCTCGAGCCCGGCGTCGGCGCGGTACAGCCTCCCGCCGCGTTCAGGCGCGGCGCGAGCGCGAAGCCGATCGCGCGCTCGTCGACGCGTCCCGGGGCGACGCGCGCGACGCGCATCAGCGCGCGCAGTCCCGGCTTCGCCGTCGTCGCGAGCGCGCGCAGGCCGCGCCGCAGCAGCGTGCGGTTCTCGCCGCGCAGCGGCACGACGTCGGCGACCGTCGCGAGCGCGACGAGGTCGAGGTCGCGCTCGAGCTCGCGCACGTCGCGCCCGGCGTGCTCGTAGAGCGCCTGCGCGAGCTTGTACGCGACGGCCGTCGCGCAGAGCTCCGCGCACGGGTAGCCGCACACGGCCGGGTGCACGATCGGGCAGTCCGGCAGCGCGCCGTCGGCGCGCGGCGAGTGATGGTCGGTGACGAGCACATCGAGCCCGAGCTCGCGCGCGAGCGCGACCTCCGCGACCGCCGTGATCGCGCAGTCGGCGCTGATCAAGAGGCGCGTGCCGCGCGCCGCCAGGCGCCTGACCGTCTCGGCGCCGAGACCGTAGCCGTCGGCCATGCGGTCGGGCAGGTAGTGGTCGACGTCGGCGCCGAGCGCGCGCAGCGCGCGCACGAGGATCGCCGTCGAGCAGACGCCGTCGACGTCGTAGTCGCCGTGGATCGTGATCCGTCGCCGCGCGGCGACGTGCTCGAAGACCGTCGCTACCGCGCGCTCGATCCCGGCGAACGCGCTCGCCGGGTGCTGCTCGTCGGCCGCGAGGAACGCCCGCGCGCGTTGCGGCTCGGCGAAGCCGCGCCGTACGAGCACCTGCGCGAGCGCGCCGCTGACGCCGAGCTCTGAGCGCAGGCGCGCGACGTCGGCGCTCGGGCAGTCGGCGATCTCGAAGCGTGGCTGCGGCATCAGCCGGCCACACTACGGCGACCGCGAGACGGAACCGCGCGGCTCAGGCTTCGGCGTGCGCCGCCGCGTGCTGGCGTTCGCGGCGCATTCCCTCGAGGTAGACGAGGGCCAGTCCGATCAGCGCGCCGGGCACGGCATAGAGCACGACGCCGATGTCGGTCGCCTTTTCGCCGGGGATCTTCAGCGAGGAGACCTTCACGCCGTAGATGATCAGCCCGACGATGACCGACCCGATCAGCGAGCCGATCAGCGCCCCGACGATCCCGCCCCAGAAGCGGTCGGGCAGGAAGATCGTGTAGTGCCAGATCGCGAGGCCCATGATCACCCAGCCGAGCATCCCCATCAGTGCCCACCCCCCGTTTCGCTGCTCGACCGCGTGAGCATCAGCGCCGCCCGTGCTTGCGGTTGCGTTTGCGCCGCGCGCGCGGTTTCGGATCGTCCTTGAGCACGAGGTCCTCCGGCGTCAGGTCGGCCGTCGGGTCGCGCTGCGACTCCGGCGCGGCCGGCGAGTCGAGCTCCTCCTCGGGCTTCGCCGGCGCGGGCTTCGCCGGCGGCGGCTTCTGCACGGTCCCGGCGCCGGCGCCGCGCCGCGGGCGACCGTCGGCGCGCTGCGTGCGCGCCGGCGAGCCGTTCTCGGGCTGCTCGATGTCGAGGTCGCGCACGAGCTCCTGGAACTCGTCGCGTGAGATCTGCTCGCCCGGCTCCTCGGGCGCGATCAAGCTGCCGCGCCGGCTGCGTTTGCGCTTCTCGGTCGGTTCGACGTCGACCGGCTCGCCGGCCGCGCTCGTCGCGTAGGCCGGCACGGCGCCGAGTTCGCGCACGATCCGCGCGCGGCGGTTGCGGTAGGTCGGCTCGCGCTCCTTCCAGTGCGTCAGCACCGGCGAGGCGATGAAGATCGAGGAGTACGCGCCGGAGGCGATCCCGACCATCAGCGCGAACGCGAAGTCCTTCAGCGTTTCGCCGCCGAACAGCAGCAGCGAGACGACCGGCAGCAGCGTGCAGAAGCTCGTCGCGAGCGAGCGCGTCAGCACCTCGGACATCGAGCGGTTGACGATCTGCGAGAACGCGGCGCGCGGCATTCGCGGGACGTTCTCGCGCACGCGGTCGAACACGATGATCGTGTCGTAGAGCGAATAGCCGAGGATCGTCAGCAGCGCGGCGACGGTCGACGTCGTCACTTCGCGTCCGGTCAGCGAGTAGACGCCGGCGGTGATCAGCAGATCGTGCATCAGCGCGATCAGCACCGGGATCGACGTACTTCCAGTAGAAGCGCAGCGCGATGTACGCCGAGATCACGAGCAGCGAGGCGATGATCGCGATCACGGCGCTGTTTGCGACCGTTTTGCCGAACGTCGGCCCGATCGAGGTCGACGAGAAGTTCTTCGTGCCGAAGTCGCGTATCGAGATCCTGCTTCGATCGTTCTGCACGTTTTCCGGCTTCAGCGTCTTCGTCGAGATCTGGTAGCCGCTGCCGCCGATGCTCTTGTTGTTGTACTTCTGCACCTCGGCGTTGCCGTAGCCGGCGGCGGTCATCTCTTTGGCGACTTCGGGCTCGCTGATCGGCATGCGCGAACGCCGTCTGGATCCGCGTGCCCGACTTGAAGTCGATCCCGAAGTTCAGGCCTTTGCCGCCGATCGCGAGCGCGCCGATCAAGAGGATCGTGCCCGACAGCGAGAAGAACCACTTCGAGGCGCCCATGAAGTCGAACGTCCAGCCTTTGCCGCGCCGCGCGGCGCCGAGCGCGGCCGGGTGCGAGACGACTTTCGAGCGCCCCATCGCGCCGAGCGCTGCCTGCGTCGCGAGCACGGCCGTGAACAGCGAAACGAGCGTGCCGATGCCGAGCGTGAAGGCGAACCCCTTGACTTCGGCCGTCGCGAGCGCGAACAGGATGAACGCGGTCATGAACGTGACGACGTTCGCGTCGACGATCGCCTCGAAGCCGCGTTTGTAGCCGGTCGCGATGCCGGAGATGATCGATCTGCCCGCCGCGGATCTCCTCCTTGACGCGCTCGAAGATGACGATGTTCGCGTCGGCGGCGACGCCGATCGTGAGGATCAGGCCGGCGATGCCCGGCAGCGTCAGCGTGATCGGGATCAGCTTGATCAGCGCGAAGAAGTAGATCCCGTAGATCACGCAGGCCGCCGATCGCGATCGCGCCGAGCACGCGGTAGAAGAGCAGCAGGAACAGGCACACGATCGCGAAGCCGGCGAGGCCGGCGATCAGGCCCTGGTTGAGCGCCTTTTGCCGAGCGTCGCCGAGACCTGCGAGTTGGAGATCAGGTCGAGCTTGATCGGCAGCGCGCCCGACTGCAGCTCGTTGGCGAGTTCCTGCGCCGAGGTGATCGTGAAGCCGCCGGAGATCTGCGAGCCGGTGCGTCGCGTCGATCCCTTCGGGGTACTTGGTGTAGTCGATCGACGGGACGGTGATCAGCTGGCCGTCGAGCACGACCGCGAAGTGCTGCAGCGCCGCTTCCTGCGCCGACGCCCGGCAGCTGCGCTTCCTGGCCGCGGTGGGCGATTTCCTTGGTGACGTTCTGGAAGACGCTCTTGCCGTGCGAGGTGAAGCCGAAGGTGACGTTCGGCGCGCCCGTGCCGCCGGCGCCTTCGTCGAAGCTCTGCTGCGGGTTCTTGATGTCGGCGCCCGTCAGCACCGGGTTGTCCTTCAGCACGTACCAGCTGTTCGGCGGCTCTTCTGCGTGACCTTGCCGGCGGCGCTTTCGATCGGGCGCGGCCTGGACGAGCACGGTGCCCGGGTTGACGCGCACCGCCTCGGCCTTCGCGCCGGCGCGGCGGTTTGTAGTTGTCGGCGTACAGGTTCGCGTTCGGTTTCCTCCGGGCCGCGCAGCACCTTTTCGTGCTTGGTGTCGAGCAGGTACCAGCTGCCGTAGATGCATTCGCCGGTCTGCTGCCGCGCGTGCAGCCCTGCGTCCACGTCGTGTCGTTCTTGCGCAGGATCGGCGGGCGTTTGGCGGCGCGCAGGACCGCCTGGTACTCGCGGCAGGCCGGCCGTCGCGCCGCCGGCGCCGGGTTCGTCGCGTCGCCCGTCGCCGTGCCTTCGGTCGGCGCCGGCTTGCCGTTCGGGCCGATCACGTTCGGCTCCCAGTCGTAGAAGAACAGCTGCGCGGTCTTGCCGACCTCCTGCTTCGGCGCGTGTGGCGTTGCTTACGTCGGGCAGCGCGACGTCGATTTCGTCGGAGCCCGAGCGCTGGATTTCCGGCTGGGCGACGCCGAGCTGGTCGACGCGCTTGCGCATGATGTCGATCGCGCGGTTCGAGCGATTCGGTGTCGACTTTCGACTGCGCGGTCGGCTTGCGCCTGGTAGACGAGCTGCGACGCCGCCCTTCAGGTCGAGCCCGAGGCGCGTCTTTTTGCGTCGCGATCGTGGCGAGCGATGCGGCGACGCAGGCCCGGCGACGATCAGCAGGATCAGGGTGTTGCGGCGGCGGTCGGTCATCGCACTCATCGCCAGCTCAGACTACTTGTCGGGCGTCAGCACGAGCAACAGCCCGCCGTCGTCGTCGTAGGCCGGGAACATGTCGGCCTTCGCGCTGGCGACGACGTCGCGTTCGCCGCTGACCTGGACCGGGACCTCGAGCGCGCGCACGCCCCACTCGAGCACCGTCGCGACCGGGTCGTCGCCGTTCGTGAAGCTCAGGCCGAGCACCTGCTCGACGCGCTGGCCGATCACCTCTTCCTCCTCGAGGCCGGTGAACGCGAACGAGTTCTTGCCGCAGCCGATCACGCGGCCCTCGCCGTCGCAGACGAAGAAGGCGGCGTCGGGCGCCGGGTAGTAGTCGTCGAGCAGTTCGAACAGGAACGCGAAGCCGCACTTCGCGCAGCCCTTCGGCTGGCGCGTGAAGCCGAGGTTGCGGTCGAGCTCGGTGGTGCGGTGTCCGCAGTTGGGGCAGATGAACGGGTGGGCCATGGCTAGACACAGAGTACGCAAGCCGAGCGGCGAAGGCGGCCGGTCGGCGACTCGCGACCGGCGCGCGCGCGGCCAGCGTCGCGCGCCTCAGAAGAGCGCGCTCCGCCGGCGCCGGGCGGCTCGAGCGCCGAGGTGCGCGAACGCCGCGGCGTCGCGGCGCGCCCGCGCGGCGTGCGCTTGATCAGGCCCTCCTGCAGCAGGTAGGGCTCGTAGACGTCCTCGATCGTGTCCTGCTCCTCGCCGACGGCGACGGCGAGCGTCGAGAGGCCGACCGGGCCGCCCGTCGAACTTGACGCAGATCGCGCGCAGGATCTCCGCGGTCGAGGCGGTCGAGGCCGAGCTCGTCGACCTCGAGCATCTCGAGCGCCGCGTCGGCGGCGTGCGCGGTGACGACGCCCTCCATGCGCACCTCGGCGAAGTCGCGCACGCGCTTGAGCAGCCGGTTGGCGACGCGCGGCGTGCCGCGGCTGCGCGCGGCGATCGTCGCGCGCGCCGTCCTCCTCGAGCTCGATCTCGAGGATCCCGGCCGAGCGGCGCACGATCGATCGCGAGCTCGTCGACGGCGTAGGGCTCGAGGCGCGCCTGGATGCCGAAGCGGTCGCGCAGCGGCGTCGTCAGCAGGCCGGTGCGCGTGGTCGCGCCGACGAGCGTGAACGGCGGCAGCTCGAGCGTGACGACGCGCGCGCCGGCGCCCTGCCCGACGGTGATCGGCAGGCGGTGGTCCTCCATCGCCGGGTAGAAGGTCTCCTCGAGCGTGCGCGGCAGCCGGTGGATCTCGTCGACGAAGAACACGCTGCGCGGCTCGAGCGCGGTCAGGAAGGCGGCGATGTCGCCCTTGCGCTCGAGCGCCGGGCCGGCGGTCTGCACGAACGGGACGTCGAGCTCGGCGGCGACGATCTGCGCGAGCGAGGTCTTGCCGAGCCCGGGCGGCCCGGCGAGCAGCAGGTGGTCGAGCGCATCGCCGCGCGCGCGTCGCAGGCCTCGATCGCGACGGCGAGCTGCTCGCGCAGCGCCTCCTGGCCGACGAAGTCCTCGAGCCGGCGCGGGCGCAGCGAGCGGTCGAGCTCGTCCTCGGCGACGAGGTACGGCGTCTGGATGCGCGCGCCGGCGGTCGACCGTGCTCGACTCGATGCTCACGTCGCGCCCGCGCCAGGCGCAGCGCGTGCGCGATCAGCTCCTCGGCGCTGTCGCCCTCGGCGTCCGCGCAGCAGCTCGTCGGCTTCGCCGGGCGCGTAGCCGAGCTCGAGCAGCCCGTCGCGCGCGAGCGCGCGCGGGTCCGTCGCCTGCGCCCGGCGCGGCGATGCTCGCCGCGCGCGCGCGGATCGCGCCGTCGGCCGCGCGCCGCGCTGCGCACGACGACCTTCTCGCGCAGCTCGACGATGATCCGCTCGGCGGTGCGCTTGCCGATCCCGGGGACCGCCTGGAAGCGCGCGGCGTCGCCGGCGGCGAGCGCCGCGATCAGCTCGCGCGGCGAGCCGCCGGAGAGCACGGCGAGCGCGACCTTCGGGCCGACCGCCTGGACGGACAGCAGCATCAGGAACAGGTCGCGCTCCTGCTCGGAGTGGAAGCCGTACAGCGCGAGCGCGTCGTCGCGCACGATCAGGTGCGCGTGCAGCGTCGCCGGCTCGCCGACCGGCGGGCACGTGGCGCAGCGTCTCGGCCGAGACGGCGGCGCGGTAGCCGACGCCGCCGCAGAGCACGACGACGTGGTCGGCGCGGCGCACGCGACCTCGCCGCGCAGCAGCGCGATCATGCGCCTCGGCCCTCGCGCAGCGCCAGCGCGTCAGCGGCGCGCAGTTGGCGTGGCAGATCGCGACGGCGAGCGCGTCGGCGGCGTGGTCGGGCCGCGGCTCGCGGCGAGCGCCGAGCAGCATCTTGACCATGCGCGCGACCTGCTCCTTGCTCGCGCGGCCGCTGCCGCAGACGGCGCCCTTGACCTGCTGGGGCGTGTAGCCGGTGCACGGCAGGCCGCGCTGGCCGGCGGCCAGCATGACGACGCCGCGCGCCTGCCCGACGGCGAACGCGGTGCGCACGTTCTGGCCGAAGTAGAGCTCCTCGAGCGCGACCGCGTCGGGCTCGTGCTCGGCGATCAGCGCGTCGACGCGCGCGTGGATGTCGCGCCAGGCGCCGCTCCTGCGGCGAGCTCGGCGGCGGTCTCGATCACGCCGCCGTCGAGCGCGACGCAGCCGCGCGCCGCGGCGCGCGACGACGCCGTAGCCGGTGTTGGCGAGGCCGGGGTCGATGCCGAGGACGATCACTGGCTGAGTGATTCTGCGCCCGCCCTCGGACGCCTGCCTGCCGCGTCTCGCTGCGCACGGCCTGGCGTACGCTGGCCGCGATGGGCGACGAGCGGATCGACTTCGCCGCCGAGGGCCTGCTGGACGGCCTGGACGGCGAGGAGCGCGCCGATCGCCTGGCGCTGCTGCGAGCAGCTCGCCGGCGAAGGCGTCCCGCTGACGCGAGCTGCGGCGCACGACGGCCACGGGCACGCTCGTGTTCCTGCCGGCGGACGGGTGATCGGCGGCGCGCGAGCGCTACACGGCCGCGCAGGTGGCGCGAGCTGAGCGGCGTCGAGCTGGACTTCCTGCGTCGCGTGCCGGCGCGCGATGGGGCTGCCGATCCCGGAGCCCGACGAGGCGGTCTACACCGAGGCCGAGCGTCGAGGCGGCGCGGCGGATCGTGCTCGGCGCGCGCGGCGGGGATCACCGACGAGGAGATGCTCGACCTGCTGCGCGTGCTCGGGCGCGGGCTCTCGCAGGCGGCGGAGAGCCTGCGCGCGCTGCCGCTGAAACTCGTGCTCGAACCGGGGATGAGCGAGCGCGAGCTGGCGCAGCGCTACGCGCGAGGCCGCGGCGCAGCTCTACCCGCTGGTGGACCCGCTGGTCAGCAACCTGCTCGCGCTGCACCTGCGCCACGCGACCCAGAGCGAGGCGATCAGCGCGCTCGAGCGCAGCGGCGGGCAGCTGCCGGGCTCGCGCGAGGTCGCGGTCTGCTTCGCCGACCTGGTCGGCTTCACGCGCCTCGGCGAGGAAGTGCCGCCGGACGAGCTCGGGCGCCTGGCCGTGCGCCTGGAAGCGCTCGCCGGCGAGGTCGTCGAGCCGCCGGTGCGGCTCGTCAAGACGATCGGCGACGCGGCGATGCTCGCATCGCCCGAGCCCGAGCCGCTGCTCGACGCGGCGCTCGAGCTGATCGACGCGGCCGACGCCGAGGGCGAGGACTTCCCGCAGCTGCGCGCCGGCGCGGCGCTCGGCACGGCGCTGCCGCGCGCCGGCGACTGGTTCGGGCGCCCGGTCAACCTCGCGAGCCGCATCACGCGGATCGCGCGCCCGGGCAGCCTGCTGGCCGAGCGCGAGCTGCGCGAGGCGCGCCGAGTCGACGCGCGCGGCGAGGGCGCCTACCGCTGGTCGTATCGCCGGCGAGCGGCGGCTGCAGCGGGCATGCGCGAGCGCGGTGCGCGCTGTTTCGCGCGCGCCGCCGAGCGCCGCGCCGGCGTAGCGCTCGCTCGAGCGTCATGCGAGAGCCGCGCTCAGTCCCACAGCTTCCACGGCGCCTCGCCGGAGGCCCACAGGTCGTTGAGCTGGACCGCGTCCTTGTAGGTGTCCATGCACTCCCAGAAGCCCTCGTGGCGGTGGGCGCGCAGCTCGCCGGCGGCGGCGAGGCGCTCCAGCGGCCCGCGCTCGAGCACGCTGTCGGCGTCGAGGTACTCGAGCACGCCGGCGCCGAAGCAGAAGAAGCCGCCGTTGACCCAGTGCTCGGAGCGCGGCTTCTCGCGAAAGCCGCGCACGCGTGCCGTCGCGCGTCGAGCTCGGTCGACCCCGAACTGCAGCTGCGGGCGCACGACGGTCATCGTCGCGAGCGCGCCGTGCGCGCGGTGGAAGCGCGAGCAGCGCGCGCGAGGTCGATGTCGGCGAGGCCGTCGGCGTAGGTCGCGCAGAAGCGCTCGCTCGCCGGCGAGCAGCGGCTCGAGCAGCTTGAGCCGCCCGCCGGTCTGCGTCTGCGGCGCCGGTGTCGACGCACGCGCACGCGCACGCCGCGCGGCCAGCGCGTGCGCGGCGGCGAAGCGCTCGATCAGCTCGCCCCGATAGCCGGTCGCGAGCAGGAAGCGGCTGAAGCCCTGCGCGGCGTAGAGCTGGATCACGTGCCAGACGATCGGCATGCCCGCCGATCTCCACGAGCGGCTTGGGCAGCTCCTGCGTGTGCTCCTGCAGGCGCGTGCCGCGCCCGCCGCAGAGGATCACGACCGGCGGGCGGCCCGCTCAGCGGCTAGCCGGCGACGCGCTCGAGCACGTCGGCGGGCGACGTCGAAGTTGGCGTGCACGGCGTTGACGTCGTCGTTCTCCTCGAGCGCCTCGATCAGCCGCATCAGCCTGCCCGCCTGGCGCCTCCTCGACCGGCACGAGGCTCGAGGGCCGGTAGGCCATCTCGGCGCTCTCCATCTCCACGCCGGCCTCCTCGAGGGCGCTTGCGCACGTGCGCTGAAGTCGCGCCGGCTCGGCGACCACCTCGAAGACGCCCTCGTCGGTGGAGATGTCCTCGGCGCCGGCCTCCACCGCGGCCATCAGGTCGTCTTCGGAGTAGCGCGTCGGCGTCGATCACGATCGTGCCCTTCTTGTCGAACAGGTAGGCCACCGAGCCGGGCTCGCCGAGGCTGCCGCCGCTCTTGGAGAAGGCGTGCCTGACGTCGGCGCCGGTGCGGTTGCGGTTGTCGGTCAGCGCCTCGACGAGCACCGCCACGCCGCCCGGGCCGTAGCCCTCGTAGAGCACCGCCTCGATCGCGTCGGCCTCGCCGCCCTCGCCGGTGCCCTTGGCGATCGCGCGCTCGATGTTGTCCTTCGGCATCGACGCTTCCTTGGCCTTGCGGATCGGCGTGGTCGAGCGCCGGGTTGCCGTCGGGATCGCCGCCGCCGTCGCGCGCGGCGACCATGATCGCGCGCGTCAGCTTCGAGAACTGCGCGCCGCGGCGCGAGTCGACGATCGCCTTCTTGTGCTTGATGCTCGCCCACTTGGAGTGTCCGGACATGCACGCAAGTCTACGAGCCCGGAGCGAGCGGCGTCGCCGCGAGGGCGCCAGCAGTGCGCGCCACGCGCGACGTAGGATGCGCGGCCGTGAGCGCAGCCCGCCCCCGAGATCTTCAAGGCCTACGACATCCGCGGGCTCTACGGCGAGCAGATCGACGGCGACGTCGCCGAGCGGATCGGCGCGCGCGTTCGCGCGCGTGCTCGGCGCGCTCGCGGGCAAGCCCGTCGCCGAGCTGCGCGTCGGCCTCGGCCGCGACATGCGCCTGAGCGCGCCCGAGCTCGCGGCGCGCTACCGCGAGGGCCTGCTCGGCGCGGGCGCGAACGTGATCGACGCGGGCCTGGTCGGCAGCGAGATGCTCTACTTCCTCGTCGGCTCGCGCGAGCTCGACGGCGGGCTGATGTGCACCGCCTCGCACAACCCCAAGGCCTACACCGGCGCGAAGCTCGTGCGCGAGGGCGCGATCGCGCTGTCCGGCGAGCAGGGCATCGAGGACATCCGCCGCACGATCGAAGCCGAAGCGGGCGAGACGCTCGGCGCGCGGCGGCGCGCGCTGCGCGGGGCAGCGTCGAGGAGGTCGACATCTACGGCGAGTTCCAGGCCGCGGCGCTGCGCTTCATCGACCCGCGACGTCGCTCGGCGCGAGCGAGCGCGCCGCTGAAGGTGGTGCTCGACGGCGGCAACGGCATGGCCGGCCCGATGGTCGGGCCGCTGCTCGAGCGGCTCGGCCTCGAGCTGATCGAGACCTACTGGACGCCCGACGGCAACTTCCCCGACCACGAGCCCAACCCGCTGCTGCCGGAGAACCGCGAGCTGATCATCGAGCGGGTGCGCGTCGAGCGGCGCCGACCTCGGCATCGCCTGGGACGGCGACGCCGACCGCTGCTTCTTCATCGACGAGCACCGGCGCGTTCGTCGACGGCGACTTCCTCACCGCGCTGCTCGCCGAGTCGCTGCTGCGCAAGCGACGACCCGCGGCGAGGCGATCCTCTACGACGTGCGCGCCTCGCGGGCGGTGCCCGACACGGTGCAGGCGCGCCGGCGGCACGCCCTACGTCAACCGCGTCGGGCCACGCCTTCTTCAAGACGCGCATGCGCAAGGAGGGCTCGCTGTTCGGCGGCGAGGTCTCCGGGCACTACTACTTCCGCGACTTCTACTGCGCCGACTCGGGCACGATCCCGGCGCTGCTCGATGCTCGAGCTGCTCGCGCGCGAGGGCAAGCGATGTCCGAGCTGCTCGCGCCCTACCACGCGCGCTACTTCATCTCCGGCGAGGTCAACTCGGAGGTCGCCGACCCGGCGCGCAAGATGGAGGAGATCGCCGCGCGCTACGCCGACGCGCGCCAGGAACGCCTCGACGGGATCTCGATCGACTACGAGGACTGGCACTTCAACGTGCGCCCCTCCAACACCGAGCCGCTGCTGCGCCTGTGCCTGGAGTCGCTCGTCTCGCCGCGAGGACATGGAGCGCCGCCGCGACGAGGTGCTCGCGCTGATCCGCTCGTGAGCGAGCGAACCGGGCGTGAGCGCAGGACGCAGCGAGGAGGCCGCGCGCGAGCGGCTCGCGCAGGCGGCCGCGCGGGCATCCATCGCCTGGCGATCCCGACGCCGTTCCAGGTCGGGCGCGTCAACGCGTACCTGATCGAGGACTCGCCGCTGACGCTCGTCGACTCGGGGCCGAACTCGGCCAAGGCGCTCGACGAGCTCGAGCAGGCGCTCGCGGCCCGCGGGCACCGCGTCGAGGACATCGAGCTGCTCGATCGTCACCCACCAGCACATCGACCACTTCGGGCTCGCGTCGATCCTCGCGCGGCGCTCCGGCGCGGAGGTCGCGGCGCTCGACCGGCTGGCGCCGTTCCTCGCCGAGCTTCGGCCAGCGAGGCCGAGCTCGACGACCGCTTCGCCGAGCGCCTGATGCTGCGCCACGGCATCCCGCCGGAAATCGTCACCGCGCTGCGCGCCGTCTCGGCGAGCTTCCGCGCGCTGGGGCTCCGCGGTGCAGGTCACGCGGCCGCTCGCGCGACGGCAGCGAGCTGACGCTGCGCGACCGCACCCTGCGCGTGCTGCACCGCCCCGGGCACAGCCCCTCGGACACGGTCTTCCTCGACGAGTCCCGCTCGATCCTGCTCGCGGCCGACCACCTGATCGCGCACATCTCCTCCAACCCGCTGCTCGCGCGCCCGCTCGGCGCCGAGCCCGACTACGGCGGCCCGCGCCCGCAGGCGCTGCGTCACCTACATCGCCTCGCTGCGACCAGACGCGCGCGATGGAGCTCTCGCTCGTGCTGCCCGGCCACGGCGACCCGATCACCGACCACGTCGCGCTGATCGACGAGCGCTTCCGCATGCACCGCCGCCGCGCCGAGAAGATCCACCGCCTGATCGCCGCCGAGCCGCGCACCGCGCACGAGATCGCGCAGGAGCTGTGGGGCAACGTCGCCGTCACGCAGGCCTACCTGACGCTCTCGGAGGTGCTCGGGCACGTCGACCTGCTGCTGCAGCGACGGCCGCGTCGTCGAAGACGAGCGCGACGGCGTGGTGCGCTTCCGCGAGGCGTAGGGCCGAGCTAGCGCTCGACGCGCGCCCGCGGGCGGTCGGCCGCGGCGAACTCGCGCGCCCAGTCGAGCAGCAGCTCGTGAAGGCGCTCGTCGCCCGTCAGCTCGCGTGGAACGCGACCGCGAGCATCCGCCCCTCGCGCGCCGCGACCGGATGGCCGTCGACGTCGGCCAGGATCTCGACGCCGGGGCCGTGCTCGGCGATCCACGGCGCGCGGATGAACACCGCTCGCAGCGGGCCGCCGGGCAGCCCCGCGACGTCGAGGTCCGCCTCGAAGCTGCTGACCTGCCGGCCGAACGCGTTGCGCTCGGCGCGGATGTCCATCAGCCCGAGGTGCTCGCGGTCGAGCATGATCAGCCCCGCGCACGAGCCGAGCACGGGCAACCCGCCGCGCACGAGCGCGCGGATCGGCTCGGCGAGGCCCTCGCGCGCGATGCCGAGCGTCATCGTCGTCGACTCGCCGCCCGGGATCACGAGCGCGTCGATCCCGTCGAGATCGCTCAGCGACGCGCACCTCGCGCACGTCCGCGCCAAGGCGCTCGAGCGTGCGCTCGTGCGCCTCGAAGTCGCCCTGCAGCGCCAGCACGCCGATCAACCGGCGCGTCGGCGCTACCACCCACGCTGCGCGAGGAGCTGCTCGTCCTCTAGCTTCGAGCTCTCGAGGCTCTCCATCGCGACGCCGAGGCCGCGCGAGGCGGCGGCGACGCGCTCGGGGTCCTGCCAGTGCGTCGTCGCCTCGACGATCGCGCGCGCGCGCGTCGGCGGGTCCTCGGACTTGAAGATGCCCGAGCCGACGAACACGCCTTCGGCGCCGAGCGCCATCATCAGCGCCGCGTCGGCCGGCGTCGCGATGCCGCCGGCGCAGAACAGCACGACCGGCAGCTTGCCCTCGGCGGCGACACCGCGGACGATGTCGAGCGGCGCCTGCAGGTCCTTCGCGGCCGTCGCGAGCTCGGCGTCCTCGAGCATCGTCAGGCGGCGGATCTCGCCGTTGATCTTGCGCATGTGGCGCACGGCCTCGACGATGTCGCCGGTGCCGGCCTCGCCCTTCGAGCGGATCATCGCCGCGCCCTCGCCGATCCGCCGCAGCGCCTCGCCGAGGTTCGTCGCGCCGCACACGAACGGCACCCTGAACGCCCACTTGTCGATGTGGTTCGCCTCGTCCGCCGGCGTCAGCACCTCGGACTCGTCGACGTAGTCGACCTCGAGCGCCTGCAGCACCTGCGCCTCGACGAAGTGGCCGATCCGCGCCTTCGCCATCACCGGGACGCTGACCGCCTCCTGGATCCCGGCGATCATCTCCGGGTCGGACATCCGCGCGACGCCGCCGTCGCGCCGGATGTCGGCCGGCACGCGTTCGAGCGCCATCACCGCCGCGGCGCCCGCCTGCTCGGCGATCGTCGCCTGCTCGGGCGTGACGACGTCCATGATCACGCCGCCCTTCAGCATCTCCGCAAGGCCCGTCTTGACGCGGAAAGTCGACTCGTCTCGCATTCGCAGGAGTCTAGCCTGCGCGCGCGGGCCTACTTCAGCCGGAACGCCTTGATGCGGTCGTCGTACTGCGCCGAGTCCTGCGCGTAGACGCCGTATGCGAGCGCCTGGATCAGGCTCAGCAGCGCCGTGTGCGAGCGTACGTACGCCGGGCTGTTCGAGGAGTAGTACAGCTTGATCTGAGCGAGCTTCGCGACCTCCGAGAGCGTCGCGTCGGTGATCGCCGCCGTCTGCGCCTTGCGATGGCGCGCGAGCTTCATCGCGCGTACGACGAGCGGATGCGGGCGCCCGGCCGACAGCCCGATCACGAGCGTCCCCGACTCGATCCGCCCGAGCCGGCTGAGCGCCTCCTGCGACGGGCTCGCGACGACGTCGACGCGCAGGTCGAGCAGCATCAGCAGGTGGCGCAGGTAGCTCGCGAAGAACGCCATCTGGTCGGTTCCCGCGACGAGCACCTTCTCGGCCGAGACGATCGCCTCGATCAGCGCCTCGACCTCGCTGCGCGAGACCTTGCGCGCCGTCTCCTCGACGTTCAGGTGGTCGGCCGCGAGCGCCGTCTCGAACTCGTTCTGGTCGAGTGAGAAGAGCGGCGCCGAGCTGCTCGGCGCCGCTTCGCCGGACTTCCCGTGGACGCGCCGGTATTCCTCGCGCGCCGCCGCCTGCAGCTCGGGAAAGCCCTCGAAGCCGAGCGCCTGTGAGAAACGGACGACCGTCGAGCTCGACGTGTTCGCGCGCCGCGCGAGCTCCTCGGCCGTCTGGAACGCGGCCTCGTCGAGGTGGTCGACGATGTACTGCGCGACGTCCTTCTGCGAGCGCGAGCACTCGTCGAAGCGCGCGCGGATGTACTTCGACAGGCTCTGGTGCTCGCTCGTTCCGCCGACTGGCGGCTGACGTTCGGTGGGGGGGGTGGCGACGCGCTTCACGGCGCACTTGTTCGACGTATGCGCCTCGCACTCCTGCCAATCGTCTGCGCACGCGCCTGCGCGGCGCACCGCAGATGATCCACGGACCGGCGCGCGGCGTACAGTCAGACACCGAGATGAGACGCGCGCGCGACAGGTCGAGGACATGAGGATCGCGATCGTCGGCGCCGGCGTCTCCGGGCTCGTCGCCGCGCACCTGCTGCACCGCGAGCACGAGCTCGTCGTCTACGAGGCCGCCTCCTACGCCGGCGGGCACACGAACACGATCCGCGTCGACACCGCGTACGAGACGCACCACATCGACACCGGCTTCATCGTCATGAACGATCGCAACTACCCGACGTTCACGCGCCTGCTCGACCGCCTCGGGGTCGCGCGCCAGCCGACGCACATGAGCTTCTCGGTCAAGAGCGAGGAGCACGACTTCGAGTACAGCGGCACGCCGCGCGGGCTGTTCTGCCAGCCGCGCAACGTCGCGAGCCCGCGCTTCCAGCGGATGATCGTCGACCTGCTGCGCTTCAACCGCGCGCTGCGCCTCCTGCTCGAAGGCGAGGAGAGCGGCGAGTCGATGCACGACTTCCTCTCGCGCCACCGCTTCTCGCGCGCCTTCGTCGAGCGGCTGATCATCCCGCAGCTCTCCGCCGTCTGGTCGGCCGACCCGCGCCAGGCCGGCTCGTTCCCGGCGCGCTTCATCGCCGAGTTCTTCGCCAACCACGGCATGCTCGGCTTCCGCAACCGCCCGCGCTGGTCGACCGTCGCCGGCGGCTCGGCGCGCTACGTCGAGGCGCTGACCGAGCCGTTTCGCGATCGCATCCGCCTCGGCGCGCCGGTCAGCTCGATCACGCGTACCGCCGACGCCGTCGAGATCGTCGCCGCCGGCGCCGGCCCCGAGCGCTACGACCACGTGATCGTCGCGACGCACTCCGACCAGGCGCTGCGCATGCTCGGCGACGCCTCGCCGCGCGAGCGCGAGCTCCTCGCCGCGATCCGCTACCAGCCGAACGAGGCCGTCCTGCACACCGACTCGAGCCTGCTCCCGCGCCGGCGCTGGGCGCGCTCGGCGTGGAACTTCCACCTGCTGCGCGAACCGAAGCCGCTCAGCACCGTCACCTACTACATGAACCACCTGCAGCGCCTGCGCGCCGCCGAGGAGTTCTGCGTGACGCTCAACCGCAGCGAGGCGATCGACCCGGCGAGGGTGATCCGCACGATCGCCTACGAGCATCCGATCTACACACCGCGCGGCGTCGCCGCGCAGGCCGAGCACGCCTCGATCAGCGCCCTGCAGACACGCACGCATTACTGCGGCGCCTACTGGGGCTGGGGCTTTCACGAGGACGGCGTGCAGAGCGCGGTGCGCGCGTGCCGGCCGTTCGGAGTGAGCCTGTGAGCATCGCCGCGCCCGCCCCCGCACACGCGGCACCGGCCCCCGCGCAGGCCCCGCTCGCGCGCGCCTCGTGCTTCTACGAGGGTCTCGTCCGCCACCGCCGCCACGGAGCGCTGCGCGACGAGCTGCGCCACAACCTCTCGCTCGCGTTCCTCGACCTCGACGAGCTGCCCGAGCTGTTCGACGCGCATCCGCTGTTCTCGGCGCGGCGCCCGGCGCTCGCGTGGTTTCGCCGCGCCGACTACCTAGAGGCCTGATGTGGGTTGCGCCGCACAGCAGGAGTGCGGCGTTGACATAAGAAAAGGGTCCCCAGCCCTGCCATCTGGTGATTGGAGCACGAGATGACCGCTGAGCTGGAGACCCTCGTCGTTGCAGCGTATGTGTTCGCCACGTCGCTTTCGATCCCTCGACCCGGCCCGCCGGGACTAATCACAGACCAGGAGCTGATCGCGCTCGCAGTCGCCCAGGCCGTGACCGGCCTTGCAAGCGATCGGCAGTTCCTTGGGATCGTGGCGCGACTTCTGCCCGGTTGGTTCCCGCACCTGCCCGACCAGACTCAGTTCAACCGGCGCCTGCGGCGCCTGACGCCTCAGATCACGACGGTGCAGCTGACCGTCGCGGAGCTGATCGCCGAGGGTCGGGTGCGGTTGGTCGACGGGACCCTGATCGGTTGCGCCAACTACCCCGGCTGCGCCAAACGCAGCGACTTCGCGCCGCAGGCGGCCTACGGCTACTGCCCGTCCAAGAGCCAGTTCGTGTGGGGTATGCGACTGGTCGTGATCTGTGACCGCAAGGGCGTGCCCGTCGGCTATGACCTCGCGGGCCCGAAGACCGGGCAGGAGCGCGAGAGCGCTTACAGGCTCGCGAGCGCCCATCCCGGGAGCCTGCTGTTCGCCGACGGCGGCTTCTGGGGAGCGGAGTACAACAACACGATGGAGCTGATCGACGTTCGGCTGATCACGCCCGAGAAACACAAGCTCGGAGAGCGCCCGGCAAACGAGATCGCCAAGGCCCGCATCCGCCTGGTGATCGAGTCGCTGTTCGCCAACCTCAAGCGCCAGATGCGCATGGAAGAGCATCTCGCCAAGACGCCGCCGGGCCTCGCCCAGCGAATCGTGCAGCGCCTGCTCGCCCTGACGCTCGGCATCTACCTCAACGTTCTCACCGGGCGTCCACCGCGTGCACTCGCCGCCTATGACGGACGCTGAACCCACATCAAGCCTCTAGGCGCGCGCGAGCAGCCGCTCGCCGACGCCGTGCGCGAGCTCGTGCGCGAGCGCGCCGCCGTCGAGCTCGACGGCCCGATCCGCCTGCTCACGCACCTGCGCTGCTTCGGCCACTGCTTCAACCCCGTCAGCTTCTACTACTGCTACGACGCCGCCGGCGAGCGCGTGCGCGCCGTCGTCGCCGAGGTCACGAACACGCCGTGGCACGAGCGCCACGCCTACGTCCTGCCGGTCGTCACCGAGCGCCCGCGCGCCGGCGTCATCCGCGGCGAGCTGCAGAAGGCGCTGCACGTCTCGCCGCTGATGGGCATGCAGCACGCCTACGACTGGCGCCTGACCGAACCGCGCGAGCGCCTCTCTGTGCACATCTCCTCGACGCCGCACGGCGCGCGCGAACCCGTCTTCGACGCGACGCTCTCGCTGCGCCGGCGCGAGATCACCGCGCGCGAGCTCTCGCGCGTGCTCCTGCGCGACCCGATCCCGACACTGCGCGCGAGCGCGCACATCTACGCCCATGCGCTGCGCCTGCGCCTGCGCGGCGCGCGCTGGTATGCGCACCCCGACAGCGCGCGAGGGCGCCGATGAGCGCCGCGACACAGACACGCCCCTTCCCCCAGCCCCCGCCCGCGCCGCCGTCCGGCGCGAGCGCGCCGAGCGCGCTCGACCGCCTCGCGCGGCGCCTTGCGCTCGCGCTGCTCGCGCGCCTGCGCCGCGGCGAGCTGATCCTTACCGAGGGCTCGCGCCGGATGCGCCTCGGCGAGCCCGACCCCGAGCATCCCGTCTCGGCGCGCCTCGAGGTCCGCTCGCCGCGCTTCTACCGCGAGCTCTTTCGCGGCAGCCTCGGCCTCTGTGAGAGCTATGTCGACGGGCTGTGGGAGTGCGACGACCTCGTCGCGCTCACGCGCATCGCCGCGCGCAACGTCGCCGCGATCGACACGCTGCGCCGCGTGCTCGCGCCCGTCCTCGCGCCGCTGCAGCGCGCGAGCAGCTGGATCGTGCGCAACACGCCCGCCCGCGCCCGCGAGCAGATCGCCGCGCACTACGACCTCGGCAACGAGCTCTTCGCGCAGTTCCTCGACCGCACGATGATGTACTCCTGCGCCGTCTTCGAGTCGCCCGAGGACTCGCTCGAGGACGCCTCGCTCGCCAAGCTCGAGCGCGTCTGCCGCAAGCTGCGCCTCGCGCCCGAGGACCACGTGCTCGAGATCGGCACCGGCTGGGGCGGCTTCGCCCAGTACGCCGCCGAACGCTACGGCTGCCGCGTGACGACGACGACGATCTCCGCCGAGCAGCACGCCTACGCGACCAGGCGGATCCGCGACGCCGGCCTGCAGGATCGCGTCACCGTGCTGCACGCCGACTACCGCGACCGCGCGCAGCTCGACGAGCACGGCCCCTACGACAAGCTCGTCTCGATCGAGATGATCGAGGCCGTCGGCTGGCAGTACTTCCCGACGTTCTTCCGCCGCTGCTCGGAGCTCGTCGCCGAGCACGGCGCGATGCTGCTGCAGGCGATCGTCATCGAGGACCGCGCCTACGAGGTCGAGAAGGTCGGTCGCAGCTTCATCAACACGCACGTCTTCCCCGGCGGCTGCCTGCCCTCACTGCAGGTCATCTCGCGCATGGTCGCGCGCGTCACCGACTTCCGCGAAGCGCAGCTCGAGGACATCACCGCGCACTACGCGACGACGCTGCGCCTCTGGCGCGAGCGCTTCCTCGCCTCCGCCGAGCACCTCTCCGAGCTCGGCTACGACGAGCGCTTCCGCCGCCTCTGGGAGCTCTACCTCAGCTACTGCGAGGGCGGCTTTCGCGAGCGCCGCATCCAGGACGTGCAGTTGCTGCTCGCCAAGCCCGGCTTCGGTTGAGGACGCCGTCGGCACGGCGCGCGGCGGCGTCCTCAGTCGCTCGCGTGCGATGCACGCCACGCTCCCTGCGTCCTTGCCGCGCTTGGCCGACGACGCCCTCAACCGCTTTGTCAGAGTAGGGTCAGCGCGATGCGCCGCGAGCTGTTCGACGACGTCCACGAAGACTTCCGTGAGAGCTTTCGCACGTTCCTGGCGCGCGAGGTCGTCGGTGGCGAGGAGCGCTACGAGCAGTGGGAGCGCGACGGCATCGTCCCGCGCGAGGTCTTCGAATCCGCCGGCGCCGGCGGCTTCCTCGGGATGTCCGTGCCCGAGCGCTACGGAGGCGCCGGCGTAGCGGACTTCCGGTTCAATCTCGTCATCGGCGAAGAGGCCCAGCGCGCCGGCGTCGGCAGCTTCGGCCTCGGCATCACCCTGCACAACGACATCGCGCTGCCGTACTTCCTGCGCTACTGCACCGACGAGCAGCGCGAGCGCTGGCTGCCCGGGATCGCCTCCGGCGAGCTGATCACCGCGCTCGCGATGACCGAGCCCGGCATCGGCTCCGACCTCGCCGCGATGAGCACGCGCGCGCGTCGCGACGACGATCACTACGTCGTCGACGGCTCGAAGACGTTCATCACCAACGGCATCAACGCCGACCTCGTCATCACCGCCGTCAAGACCGACCCCTCCGAGCGCCATCGCGGCATCAGCCTGCTCGTCATCGAGCGCGGCATCGACGGCTTCGAGCGCGGGCGCAACCTCGAGAAGATCGGCCAGCACGCGCAGGACACCGCCGAGCTGTCGTTCGCCGGCGCGCGCGTCCCCGTCGAGAACCTGCTCGGCGCCGAGGGCGAGGGCTTCCTGCAGCTCGTCTCGAACCTTCCGCAGGAGCGCCTCTCGATCGCCGCCTCCGCCGTCGCCGCCGCCGACGCCGCGCTCGGCTGGACGCTCGACTACGTCCGCGAGCGCAAGGCCTTCGGCCAGCCGATCGGCTCCTTCCAGAGCTCGCGCTTCACGCTCGCCGAGCTGCGCGGCGAAGTCGACATCGCGCGCGCCTTCGTCGACCGCTGCGCCCGCGCGCTCGACGCCGACGATCTCTCCCCCGAGGACGCCGCGACCGCCAAGTGGTGGTGCACCGACCTGCAGGGACGCGTCGCCGACCGCTGCCTGCAGCTGTTCGGCGGCTACGGCTACATGCTCGAGTACCCGATCGCGCGCGCCTACGCCGACGCGCGCGTCACGCGCATCTACGGCGGCGCCAACGAGATCATGAAGGAGATCGTCGGCCGCTCTCTGGGCCTGTAGGACTCGCCCGCGCCGCGCCGGCGCAGCGCCGCCCGGTCAGCGTGGCAGCGGCGAGTCGACCGGCTCGACGTCGAGCTCGTGCGCGAGCTGCACGAAGTAGTCGAGCGAGCGCGGGTTCGCGAGCGAGTCGACGCTCGCCGCCTCGCGCGGCGGCGCGCCCATCAGGATCCGCTTGACCGGCACCTCGAGCACCTTGCCAGACAGCGTCCGCGGCACCTCCGCGATCTGGCGGACCTCGTTCGGCACGTGCCGTGGCGAGCAGTCCTCGCGGATCGCGCGCTTGATCGCGCGCGTCAGCTCCTCGTCGAGCGTCACGCCGTCGGCGAGCACGACGAACAGGATCATCCGCAGCTCGTCCTCGCCCGGCCGCGCCGGGATGTCGACGACGAGCGCGTCGAGCACCTGCGCGACCGAGCTCGCCGCGCGGTAGATCTCGGCCGTGCCCATGCGCACGCCCTGGCGGTTGATCGTCGAGTCCGAGCGCCCGTAGATCACCGCGCCGCCGCGCGGCGTGATCCTGATCCAGTCGCCGTGGCGCCAGACGCCCGGGTACATCGCGAAGTAGCTCTCGTGCAGGCGCTCGCCGCTCTCATCGCCCCACAGGTACAGCGGCATCGACGGCATCGGCTCGGTGATCACCAGCTCGCCGACGCGATCGACGTGCGCGACGCCCTGCTCGTCCCACGACTCGACCGCGCAGCCGAGGATCCGGCACTGCAGTTCGCCTTCGTAGACCGGCAGCAGCGGGCAGCCGCCGACGAACGCCGTGCACACGTCCGTGCCGCCGCTCGTCGAGAACAGCCAGATCTCCGAGCCGACGTGCTCGTAGACCCACTTGAAGCTCTCCGGCGAGAGCGGCGAGCCGGTCGAGCCGATCGCGCGCAGCGCGCTCTCCTCGAATTCGCGCGCCGGCTCGACGCCGGCCTTCTCGCAGCTCGCGATCAGCCCCGCCGAGAGGCCCATGCACGTGATCTTCGCGCGCTCCGCCAGGCGCCACAGCGCGCCGAGATCCGGCTCGGCCGGGCTGCCGTCGTACAGCACGATCGCCGCGTCCGACAGCAGGCAGCCGACGAGGAAGTTCCACATCATCCAGCCCGTCGTCGTGAACCAGAACATCCGGTCGCCCGCGCGCAGGTCCAGGTGCAGGCGCTTCTTCAGCTGCTCGAGCAGGATCCCGCCGTGCCCCTGCACGATCGCCTTCGGCAGGCCCGTCGTACCCGACGAGTAGAGCACCCACAACGGGTGGTCGAACGGCACCTGCTCGAAGACGAGCTCGCCGCCCGCACCGCGCGCCGCGAGCTCATCCCATGACAGCGCGCCGTCGAGCTGCGCTCCGGCGTCGAGGTACGGCAGCAGCACCGCCTGCGCGACCGTCGGCAGCTCGGCGAGGATCGCCTGCACGTTCGCCATCCGGTCGAAGTCCTTGCCGCCGTGGCGGTAGCCGTCGACCGTCAAGAGCACCTTCGGCTCGATCTGCGCGAAGCGGTCGATCACGCTGCGCGCGCCGAACTCCGGCGCCGCGCTCGACCAGATCGCGCCGAGCGACGCCGTCGCGAGGAACGCGATCAGCGTCTCCGGGATGTTCGGCATGTATGCGACGACGCGATCGCCGCGCCCGACGCCGAGCGCGCGCAGGCCGCCCGCGATCGCCGCGACGCGGTCCGACAGCTCGCCCCACGTCAGCTCTCCCAGCTCGCGCAGCTCCGAGCAGTGCACGATCGCGACCTGCTCGCGTGCGTGCGCGCCGTCCGCGCTCGCGCGGTCGGCGAGCATGTTCTCCGCGTAGTTCAGCTCCGCGCCCGTGAACCACTCCGCGCCCGGCATCCGCCGCGCGGCGAGCACCTGCTCATAGCCCTTCGACGCGCGCACGCCGCAGAACTCCCAGATCGCCGCCCAGAAGTCCTCGAGCTCGTCGACCGACCAGCGCCACAGCTCCTCGTAGCTCTCGATCGCACGCCCGCTGCGCTCGGCCGCGAAGCGCATGAAGCGCGTCATCTCCGCCGCCTCGCAGTCGGCCTCGCTCGGCTCCCACAGCGGCTTCTCCACCGGACTCTGTGCGCTCCCCATGCGGGTATTCTCGCGGTTTGTGGATCACTTTGGCTTGCGCGCCGAGTTTCCCGTCCTGCGGACGCTCGCCTACCTCAACGCCGGCACCGACGGTCCGCTCCCCGCGCGCGCCGTCCACGCCGCGGCCGACGAGCTCGGGCGCGAGGCCGCCGACGGGCGCACGTTCGCGCACTTCGAACGCCGCAACGAGCTCGGCGGCCTCTTGCGCGGCGCCTATGCCCGCGCGCTCGGCGCCGATCCGGCCGACGTCGCCCTGACGACGTGCACGAGCGAAGGCATCGCCAAGGTGCTCGCCGGCCTGCCGCTGCGCGCCGGCGATGAGATCCTCACGAGCGACGAGGAGCACCCCGGCCTGCTCGGCGCGCTCGGCGCCGCGCGCGAGCTGCACGGCGTCGCGATCCGCGAAGCGCCGCTGCCCGAGATCGCCGAAGCCGTCGGCCCCGCCACGCGCCTCGTCGCCTGCTCGCACGTCGGCTGGGTCAGCGGCCTGCTCGCGCCGGCCGCGCTCGCCGAGCTCGACGTGCCCGTCCTGCTCGACGGCGCGCAGGGCGTCGGCGCCGTGCCCGTCGACGTGCACACGCTCGGCTGCGCCGCGTACGCCGGCGCCGGGCAGAAGTGGTGCTGCGGTCCCGACGGCACCGGCATGCTGTGGGTCGCGCCCGAGCTGCGCGAGCGGCTCGCCGTCGCGCATCGCGGCTACGCCAACCTCGAGAACGCCAACGACGGACTCGACGCGCGCCTGTACGGCGACGCGCGCCGCTTCGACACGATGTCCCTCCCCGCCGAGGCCGTCGCCTGCGCGCTTGCCGCGATCGAGCTGCTCGAGTCCGCCGGCTGGAGCGACGTGCACGAGCGCGCCGCCACGCTCGCCGCGCGCCTCGCCGAGCGCCTCGCCGAGCGCGGACGCACCGTCGCGCCGCGCGGCGAGACGACGCTCGTCTCCTTCGAGAGCCCCGACCCCGAGCAGGAGCGCGAGCAGCTCGCCGAGCGCGGCTGCATCGTGCGCAACATCCCCGGGCGGCCGTGGCTGCGCGCCTCCGTCGGCGCCTGGAACGACGAGAACGACCTCGAGCGCCTGCTCGAGTCGCTCTCGGCATGAGCTCGCGGCACGCCGCGACACTGCCCGCGGCCGACGAGCGCCCGGCGCCGGCCGGTTGGCGGCGGCGTCCGCGGCCGCGCGCGCGCCTCGCCGGGTTCCGCCCCGGCCTGCACCACCTCGCGCTCGCCGCCGTGCTCGCGCTCGCCGCCGTGCTCGACGTCCACCGCCTCTCGCAGAACGGCTACGGCAACATCTTCTACTCGGCCGGCGACAAGTCGATGCTGCGCTCGTGGCACAACTTCTTCTTCGTCTCCTTCGACCCCGGCGGGCTGATCACGGTCGACAAGCCGCCGCTCGCGCTCTGGCTGCAGGCCGCCAGCGCGAAGGTCTTCGGCTTCCACCCGCTCAGCGTGCTGCTGCCCGAGGCGATCGTCGGCGTGCTCTCCGTCGCGCTGCTCTACCGCGCGCTCGCGCGGCGCATCGGCGGCTGGGCCGGCGTCGCCGGCGCGCTCGCGCTCGCCGTCTTCCCGTCGTTCGTCGCCGTCTCGCGCACGAACAACGTCGACGCGCTGCTGATCGTCCTGATGGTCCTCGCCTGCGACGCCGCGCTGCGCGCGTGTGAGACCGGGCGTTTGCGCTCGCTGCTCTGGAGCGCCGCGCTCGTCGGGCTCGCGTTCAACTGCAAGACGCTCGCCGCCTACCTGATCGTCCCCGGCCTCGCGCTCGCATTCCTGCTCTGCGCGCCCGCCTCGATCCGCCGCCGCCTGCTCGCGCTGCTCGCCGCCGGCGCCATCCTGCTCGTCGTCTCCGGCGCGTGGATGCTCGCCGTCGAACTGACGCCCGCCTCGCAGCGCCCGTACGTCGGCAGCTCGACGAACAACACCGAGCTCGGGCTCACCTTCAGCTACAACGGCTTCGGCCGCGTCGGCGGCCAGACCGGCGGCCCCGGGCAGATCCCCGTCGGCACCGGCGGCGTCGCGCGCGCCGTCGCCCCCACGCACGGCAAGAGCGCCGAAGCGCCGGCCACGCACACCGCGCCCGCCGCACCCGAACGATCCGAGTTCCTCCCCGACGGACGCGAACGCAACCCGATCGCCTTCGGCGGCCCCGTCGGCCCGCTGCGCCTGTTCGGCCGCGGCCTCGGCGACCAGGGCGCCTGGCTGCTGCCGTTCGCGCTCGCCGGCCTGATCGCCTTCGCGCTGCTCGTGCTCCTGCCCGGCGGCGATCGCGGCGATGGTGAGCTCGTGGACGCCGGCGACGATCGGCCCGGCACGTTGCGCGCCTGGTCCTCGCGCCTCGACCGCGCGCGCCTCGCGCTGCTGATCGTCTTCGGCGGCTGGTTCCTCGCCGAGGCCGCCGTGCTCAGTCTCTCGAAGGGCATCGTCCACCCGTACTACGTCTCCGCGCTCGGCCCCGGCGTCGCCGCGATGGTCGGCGCCGGCGCGTTCGCCTGCGCGCGCTTCGCGCGCTCGCGCGATCGCCGCCTGCAGCTGCTCGGGCTCGTGCTGCTCGCCGGCGCCGCCGCCGCGACCGTCCCCGTGCAGCTCTCGCTGCTGCACAAGGCGCGCTACATGGCGTGGTTCACCGCGCCGCTGATCCTCGCGACGGCGCTCGCGCTCGCGCTCGTCGCGCTCGTCGTGATCGTGCGCCGCCGCCTCGCGGCGCTCCCCGTCGCGCTCGTGCTCGGCGCGCTGCTCGTCGCGCCCGGCGACTACGCGGCGAGCAACTGGCTCGCTCCCGTGCAGTCGACGTTCCCCGCCGCCGGCCCGCGCGCCGCCGCCGGGCCCGGCGGCTACGGCGTCGACGCCGAGCACGTCGCCGTCGACCGCGCGCTGCTGCGCTACGTGCAGGCGCACCGGCCCGGAACGCGCTGGTCGGTGCTCGCCGACGCGTCGAACACCGTCTCGCCGATGATCCTGCTCGGCGGCGACGCCGGCTCGGTCGGCGGCTTCAGCGGCACCGACCCCGCGCTCAGCGGCGCCGGCCTCGCGCGGCTCGTCGACCGCCGCGAGGCGCGCTACGTGCTGCTCGGCGGCGAGTTCTCCACGCGCGGCGGCAACGGCGCGACCGCCGCCGTGCAGCGCGTCTGCCGTGTCGTGCACACGCGCGAATGGCTGCCGCGCCCGCTGCAGCCCGACGGCTTGATCCTGTTCGACTGCGCCGGGCGCGTTCGCCAGTTGCAGAGCGCTTAGCGCAAGGTGCTCACGCCGCGACCGCGAGCTCGCGGTGGAACGCGCGCGCGAACAGCTCCGTCTCGCGTCTCGCCGCCCAGCGCGGCACGGCCGCCTCGCCGTCGGCGATCAGCCGCAGCTCGACCTGCTCGCCGTGCAACGCGATCCGCGTTTCGCGCACGAGCTGGTCGCGCGAGCGCTCGAGATCCTCGGCGAGGCGCAGCAGCACCGCGCAGCGGTCCAGGCGCTCGGCGTCGCCCGCGCCGAACAGCGCGCGCAGCGGCCCCGCGTCGGGCATCCCCTTGCGGTGGTAGCGCGCCGCCTGCGCGATGATCGCGACCTCGACCGGCGTGAACCCCGGCAGCCCCGCGTTGAGGATCAGGTAGCGCGAGTGCTTGTGATGGTCGTCGTAGTCGACCGACATGCCGATGTCGTGCAGGATGCTCGCCGCCCACAACAGCTCGCGCTCGCGCGCGTCGCCGTCGTGCAGCCCGAGCCGCGCGAGCTCGTCGAACATCCCGAGCGCGAGCGTCGCGACGTGGCGCGTGTGCGCGACGTCGAGGTGGTACTGCCCGGCGAGGTTCAGCACGCTCGCGCGGCGCACGTCGGCGACGAGCGGCGGGTCGGCCGGCTGCAGCAGCCGCTCGAAGAAGACACCCTCGCGCAGCCCCGCCTCGGTCGTCTCCAGCCCGGCGAAGCCGCCGGCCTCGAGCACGCTCTGCACGACGACCGCGCCGGCGAGGATCAGGTCGGCGCGCGCCGGCTTGATCCCCGGCACGCTCGCGCGCTCGGCCGCCGGCAGCGCCGCGAGCCGCTCGACGAGCTCGTCGAGCGCGCCGCGCTCGAGCACCATCCCCTGCACGCCGTTCGACGGCAGCCCCGCCGCGCGCTGCGCCGCCGCCGCGAGGTTGCGCACGGTCCCGCCGAGCCCGACGAGCCGCCCGCCGCCGCCCGCGCCCGGTGCGCCGGCGAGCCACGGCGCCTGCGAGAGGCGCTCGCCGACGTGCTCGCGCAGCTCCTGGAGCTGGCGGCGCTTGGCCGGCCCGTTGACCGGCAGGAAGCGCTCGCTCATCCGCACCGTCCCGACCGGCCACGAGCCGCTCTCGCGCTCGAGCCGGTCGGCGACGCGCACGAGCTGCAGCGAGCCGCCGCCGAGGTCGAGCACACAGCCGTCGCCGAGCGTCGTCGAGTTGACCGCCGCGACGTAGCCGTAGTGCGCCTCCTGCTCGCGCGAGAGCACGCGGATCGGCAGCCCCGAGCGCTCGCGCGCCGTCGCGAGGAACCCCTGCGCGTTCTGCGCGTCGCGGATCGCGCTCGTCGCGACCGCGTCGATCGACTCGCGCTCCAGGCCGCTCGCCTTCGCGAAGTGCGCGAACACGTCGAGCGTCGCGAGCGCCCGCGCGATCGGCTCCGGCGCGAGCTCGCCGCTGCCCGCGAGGCCCTCGCCGATCCGCACCGGCTCGTAGATCTCATCCGTCCGCTTCCACCAGCCCTCGCCGGCCTGGAACACGACGAGGCGGAACGAGTTCGAGCCGAGATCGATCACGGCCAGGCGCTCGTCGGGCTTCATGCCCTGAGCGTATTCACCGTGTCGGCGGGCCCAACGGGGCCCGGCGGCTCAGACGAGCAGGTCGTCGGGCGAGGCGATCACGCGCATGTGCTCGGCCACGCTCGTGATGCTCAGCAGCCGCTGCACCTGCGGTGAGCCTGGCGTGATCGCGAACTCCTGGCCACGGCTGCGCGCACCCTCGTGCGCGAGCAGGATGATCCGCAGCCCCGTCGAGTCGACGAAGCGCAACTCGTCGAGGTCGAGCACGAGCAGCGGCGTCTCGGCGACCTCCGAGCCTTCGAGCGCTCGCTCGAGGATCGGCGAACTCGCGAGGTCGAGTTCGCCCTCGAGATGCAGCACGACACGGTCCTGCTGCTGCCGCACCTCCGCGCGTAGGTGCTCCTGGGCGCCCACGTGCCAATCGTACCGCACGCTCAGCTTCGCAAGCCTGGTGTTTCCGCCTGACTTGACCTGCGAGCGCGATGCGTTCTCTGATGTCTGAAGCCGATCCGGCGAGGAGCCGGCGCCGGTCTCGCGCCGGCGGTACAGCGGCGCGAGGAACCACAGCAGCCCGAACGCCACGCCGAGCAGCGCCGCCGTCAGCGCGCCGGCGCCCGCGCCGAACAGCTTCGTCGTGACGAGCAGCACGCTCCCGCACATCGCGATCACGAGCAGCGCGAGCCCGACGAGCGCGACGCGGTTGGCGAGGAACACGACGTGGCGCTTGTCGTCCCGGCGGAACAGGATGCGGTGGTACGCCGCCGGCATCATCACGCACAGCGCCGACAGCGCCGCGCAGACGAGCGTCGCGAGGTAGACCGCCCGCTCGAACGGCCCGACGCCGTCGAAGCCCGTGTCGAACGGGACGACGAGCAGGAACGCGAACAGCACCTGCACGCCCGTCACGACGACGCGAAGCTCGCCCGTCAGCTCCTCGAGGTTGCGGTCGAGCCGCTGGCGCGGCGTCTCCGGGCGACCGTCGGCGGCGGCGCCTTCCTGCGAGCGTCGATGAGCCGTTGGAGCCTCCGTCACGATCTGCCTCGCCGTCGTACGCTGCTGTCCTGAGAACCCGATACCCCGGCCGCCGCCCGCGAAAACGGGGCGCCCGAGGGGCCGCCCGCGCACCTGTTTGCACGCGCGCCGGCACGGGTAACTGGGGCGCGAACACGGCAAACGATCGCGGGAGGTCCGCCATGCCACCTCGTGGGGTCAAGCAGGGCAGCAAGCGTGCGCGTCAGTACGAGCACGTCAAGGAGAGCGAGCTCGACCAGGGCGCCTCCGAGCGCCGCGCCGAGGAGATCGCCGCGCGGACCGTCAACAAGCAGCGCGCGCGCAGCGGCGAATCGCGCGAGCGCTCACGCAGCCCGACCGCCGACCCCGACCGTAAGCGCTAGTCCGGCGGCGTTCAGCGCGCGTGCGTGTGCACGCGCACGACCGTGCCGCTCGGCGCCGAGCGGATCTGCACGAGGTCGCAGAGCTGGTTGACGAGCCACAGCCCGCGACCGCCGTGCTGCTCGACCGGCGGCGCGAGGCGGCCGACGAGCGGGTCGCGGATGAAGCCGCGGTCGCGCACCTCGCAGACGAACGTGCGCGGCTCTCGCCAGATCCGCAGCGTTCCACCGCCGCCGCCGTACTGAACGCTGTTCGTCGCGAGCTCGTTGATCGCGAGCACGAGCTCCTCGCCGGTGTCGATGCTCAGCCCGGCGGCCTCGGCGCGCGCCGCAACGAGGTTGCGCACGGCGCCGAGCCCGAGGCGCGTGAACAGCAGCTGCTCGTGGTCGGCGGGAGGCGCCGGAAGCGAGCCGTTGAACGGCCCCGGCGCGATCTCGAGCGGCAGGTAGGCGCCGTTGCGGCGCGAGATCCCTTCGTGCATCAGCGCCGGGTGCGTGCTTCGCGCGGCGTCGATCGTCGCCGCGTCGAGCGCGCCGAGGTCATACGGGCACAGCAGGCGCCACGCCGGTCCGCACGAGAAGGCGACGTTGAGCAGCGACTCGTGCCGCGCGCACTCGTCGAGCTCGGCCGCGCTGCGTCCGGCCCAGGCCGGTTCGCCGACGGCGCGTACGCCGCGCGGATGCGCCGAGTGCTCGAGCACGAACTCGCGCCACGCCGGGATCACGCGCGCCGGGTTGCGCGCGAGCGCGTGCATGTCGAGGAAGTGAACGCGCTCGGCGTCGTCGCCGAGCGCGTCGCGCAGCAGCCGCGCGCGCTGCTCGACGGCCGCGACGAGCAGCGGCTCGCCGGCCGCGAGCCCTTCACGCACGAACGGCAGCGTCCCGCGCAGGAAGCCGTCCTCGCCGTTGTAGAACAGCGCTTCGTGGTGAAACGAGTCCTCGACGAGCGCGACCTTGACGGCCGCCGCCGAGGGCAGCACCGTCGGGCGCGACGCCTTCGGCGTGAACGCGAGCTCAGCCACCGACCGCGCCCGCTACCGCCCGTACCAGCGCCGGCGACCGCCGCCGTCGGCGACGCCGCCGACGAAGAAGCCGATCAGCCACAGGAGGACGGCGAGGATCAGCACGTACCACAGCACGTGAACGGCGAACCCCAGCCCTCCGAGGATGGCAAGGATCAGAACCAGCGCAACGATGGCAACCACGATTTCCCTCCTTCACGGTTCGCCCGCGAGGGCTCGCGGGCGCTGGCTCTCGTCTACCCCGTGTCATCGGCCGCCAATCGGTCCCTCGGCCGATCGGCGCCCGCGGTTCAGCCTGCGCTGCGCGTCCTGGACGCTTGTTTTCACGCGCCAACGCACGGGTATCGGTTGATGGAGGACGACAACGACAACCGAAAGGAGGACGCCATGGCAGACGATCTGAACGGCAGGAGGATCGCGTTCCTCGTCGCGCAGGAGGGCGTCGAGGAGGTCGAGCTGACCGGGCCGTGGAAGGCCGTGCAGGAGGCCGGCGCGACGCCCGAGCTGATCGCACCCGAGCGCGGCGAGGTGCAGTCGTTCAAGCACCTCGACAAGTCCGCGACGTACCCGGTCGACAGGACGCTCGGCGAGGCCGACCCCGACGACTACGCGGGCGTCGTGCTCCCCGGCGGCGTCGCCAACCCCGACCAGCTGCGCACCGAGCCGGCCGCGATCGAGTTCCTGCGGCGGTTCTTCGCCGACGGCAAGCCCGTCGGCGTGATCTGCCACGGGCCGTGGACGCTCGTCGAGGCCGACCTCGTGCGCGGACGCACGTTGACCTCGTGGCCGTCGCTGCGGACCGACATCCGCAACGCCGGCGGCGAGTGGGTCGACGAGGAGGTCGTCGTCGATCAGGGCCTCGTCTCCAGCCGCAAGCCCGACGATCTACCCGCGTTCAACGCGAAGATCGTCGAGGAGTTCGCCGAGGGCGAGCACGACGTCGCGCCAGCGGGCGCGACCGCCGGCTCCTCCTAGGCGCGAGCGGTCGCGCGGCCGCTCGCGCGCCCGCTCACGACGTCGGCGCAGCCTCGGGGACGGGGCTCGCGCCGGCGTCGCCGCGCGCCGAGATCGGTCCGGCGGCGGTCAGCGGCCTGGCGATACTCTCGAGGCTGCGACGCTCGGCGTTGACGCCGAAGAAGAGCTCGGCGACGCCGCCGATGATCATCATCACCGCGCCGAGCCCGAGCGCGAGGAAGACCTGCTCGTAGCTGTCGGTGTTGATCATCCGGCTGAACACCTGCGGGCCGATCACGCCGCCGATGCCCGTGCCGACGGCGTAGAAGACGGCGATGCACAGCGCGCGCGTCTCCATCGGGAAGACCTCCGAGACCGTCAGGTACGCGGCGCTCGCGCCGGCCGAGGCGAAGAAGAAGACGACGCACGCGCACGCCGTGAACGAGACGTCGTCGAGCCGGTGTTCCTTGAACAGCAGGCCCGTGACGATCAGCAGCGCGCCCGAGAGCAGATACGTGCCGGCGATCATCGGCTTGCGCCCGACGATGTCGAACAGCGGGCTGAGCAGCAGCGCGCCGGCGAAGTTGCCGGCCGCGAACACGGCGATGTAGTACGGCGTGTTGCCCGACGGCGTGTGGAAGTACAGGCTCAGCAGGTTGCCGAAGCCGAACAGGATCGAGTTGTAGAGGAACGCCTGCCCGATGAACAGCGCGAGCCCGAGCGCCGAGCGCTTCGGGTAGCGCTTGACGACCGTCGCGATGATCGTCCGCAGCGGGATCGCGCGACGCTGGTGGACCGTCAGCGGCTCGCCCCTCGGCGCGGGCAGCCTCTCGCCGGTCTCGTGCTCGACGCGCGCTTCGATCCGCTCGACGATCTCCTCGGCCTCGCGCTCGCGCCCGTGGATGAACAGCCAGCGCGGGCTCTCGGGGACGTGGCGGCGAACGAGCAGGACAGCGAGCCCGATCACCGCGCCGAGCACGAACGACAGCCGCCAGCCGAGGTCGGTCGGGAAGATGTTCGTGTTCAGCATCAGCACCGCGAGCAGCGAGCCGCCGATCCCGCCGAGCCAGTAGCTGCCGTTGATCGAGACGTCGACGCGCCCGCGATGGTGCGCCGGGATCAGCTCGTCGATCGCCGAGTTGATCGCCGCGTACTCGCCGCCGATCCCCATGCCGGTGATGAAGCGCACGACGAAGAACCAGCCGGGGAAGAAGGAGACGGCCGTCAGCAGCACGCCGCCGAGGTACAGGCAGAGCGTCAGCATGAACAGCCGCTTGCGCCCGAAGCGGTCGGTCAGCTCGCCGAACACGAGCGCGCCGACGCATGCGCCGGCGATGTACAGCGACGCCGCCCAGCCCGAGACGTCGCCCGCCGAGATGCCGACGCCGGCCCCGTGTTCGGAGATCCGGCTCGAGATCGAGCCGACGACGTTGACCTCGAGCCCGTCGAGCACCCAGGCGGTGCCGAGCCCGAGGATGATCATCCAGTGAAAGCGCGACCACGGCAGGCGGTCGAGCCGTGCCGGGATCCTCGTCTGGATCGTCCCCAGCCCGTTTCCGTTCTCCGCGGGCCCGTTTCCGTTTTGTTCCACCGCGCTCCCCTCCTCTCGGCACCCCTGTCGAACACCGCGGCGCTCGCCGCCGGTGCTCCAGATACCCAGATCGCGCGGGCATCAATCGCCGGCGCATGCCGCCCGCGCCGCGTCCGATCGTCGATCGGGGAGGTTCTTCCGAAAAAGATGTTTAGGCCGCTGCGGAGAGGGCAATCCAGCGTCTGGAGTTGTCCTCCCTCAGGCGGTGATCGCTACCCCCGGCGGTCACCGCCTCTTTTTTGCCCGTAGCCGATCCTTGCCCGCAGCCGATCCGGCGTGAGGCTGGCACCGGCGCCGCGCTCAGCGTTCGTCGCGCAGGCGCAGCGCGAGCAGCTCGTCTTCGCCGGCGTCGAGCAGCTGCTGCTCGTCGGTCAGTTTCTCGATGACCGGGCCGACGTCCTCGCCGGCGGAGCTCGCGATCAGACGCTCGGCGCGGCCGGTCGCGAGCGGGCCGACGCGCAGCTCGAGGCTGCGCAGCCCGACGCAGACCGACATCTTGAGGTGCTCGACCGGGCTCAGCTCGGCCGACTGCGCGACGAGCGCGTCGGCGAGGAGTTCGGCGTCGGAGATGCGGTCGGTCGTGAAGCGCGCGCGCGCCGCGAGCACGCACATCACGCGCGGCAGGACGGCGCGCGCGAGCGCGCTCGGCGCGAGCGCGAGACCGGTCGTCGTCGACAGCTTGCGAGCGCTCGACGTCGGGCGCCTGAAAGCCGTTTCGCACGAGCTGCTCGAGCGCGGTCGCGCTTGGCGTCGCGAACTCCATCCGCACCTCCGTGCCGCCGCCGTCGACGTCGCGGAACTCGACGCGCGGGGCGAGCGCCTGGATGATCGACAGGCCGATCCCGAGCGCCGCCTCCTCGTCGCTGCGGATGTGCGGCCTGATCCCCGTGCCGTGGTCGCGTACGACGATTTCGACCGACTCCTCGCCGAGGTAGACCTCGAGCTGCAGCGGCCCTTCGTCGCCTTCGTAGGCGTGCAGCACGACGTTGTTGCACGCCTCGGTTACGGCCGTGCGGATGTCGTTGAGCTCGACGCCGTCGACGCCGACCGTCTCGGCCATCCCGCTCAACGCCTCACGCACCAGCACGACGTTGTCGGGCTGGTTGGAGAGCGTCAGGGAGACGTTCGGCGCGGCGGCCATCGACACCGACGCTAGCCAATCCGTGCGCGACTGCTCGCGGCCATCCTGAGCCCGTCGATCCGCCGCGCCCGTCGCCGAGACTTCCCGGCGCGCGTCAGCTCGTCGCGCTCGTCAGCGCGCGCAGCTGATCGAGCGAGCGCCGCAGCAGACGCGAGACCTGCATCTGCGAGATCCCGATGCGCTCGGCGATCTCGGTCTGCGTCAGGTCCTCGATGAAGCGCATGCTGAGGATCTCGCGCTCGCGCTGCGGGATGCGCCCCATCACTGCGCTGACCGTCGCGTCGAGCTCGACGAGCTCGTAGCGGCCGTCCTCCTCGCCCATCGCGTCGCCGTAGGACGTCGCTTCGTCGGTCGCACCGGGGCGCGGCGCGTCGAGCGAGAGCGACTCGTAGGCCTGGATCGCCTGCAGCGCGTCGATCACGCCCTCGGTGCTCAGCTCGAGGTACTCCGCGAGCTCGTTGACCGTCGGCGCGCGCCCGCGCGTGTTCGCGAGGCGCTCCTGCGCGTCGCGAACCTTCAGCGCGCGTTCCTGCGAGCCGCGCGGCACGTGCACCGACCATCCGGCATCGCGGAAGTGGCGGCGCATCTCGCCGAGGATCGTCGGCACCGCGAACGAGGCGAACGGGTGCCCGAGCTCCGGGTCGAAGCGGTCGAGCGCCTTCAGCAGCCCGAGCGAGGCGACCTGCAGCAGATCCTCGAACGGCTCCGACGAGCGGTCGTAACGGCGTGCGAGGCTGCGCGCGAGCGGCATGAACCGCTGCACGAGCGCTTCGCGCGCCGCGCGATCGCCCTGCTTGTGGCGCACGAACAGCTGCGCCTCCGCGCTCGCGCCCGGGCGGCTGCGCGGCTCGAGCGTGGCAGTCGAGTTAGTCATGTTCGTTGCCGTCATGACGTCCTCCCGTCGGTTCGCTTTGCGTGGCATCCGACCTGCTGCTCCACGCAGTCTACTACGGCAAACCCCGGACCGTCCACGCGCGGTGGCCGTCGTGCACGCCGCTTTCGCCCGTTTTCCGGGCTTTGCGCAGGGTTCCGGAGGGGTGCGGGCAGCACCTCCACGGCCCCGTCGCGCGGCGCGACGGTCCGTAGCTTGCCGCAAGCCGCGTGTGGCCCCGCCCCGAGGTCGTCGCTCGCGCTCGCTGCGAGCCTGCGCGCATGGCTATCGACATCGCATCACCCCACCAGACTCCACTGACCGAGCTGATCGACCTGAGCGGGCGCACGGCGATCGTGACCGGCGGGGCGATGGGCATCGGCCTCGGCATCGTCCGTCGGCTGCACGAGGCCGGCGCGAACGTGACGATCGCCGATCTCGACGCCGAGGCCGCCGAGCGCGTCGCCGCCGAGCTGCTCGGCGCGCGCCCGGCGAGCGCGCTCGCCGTGAACTGCGACGTCAGCGACGAGGCGAGCGTTCGCGAGATGCTCGCGCGCACGCTCGACGGCTTCGAAGGTCTCGACGTGCTCGTCAACAACGCCGGCATCTACCCGATGGTGCCGTTCGCCGAGATGGACGCCGCGATGTTCCGGCACGTGATCGACGTCAACCTGACGGGCCTCTTCCTCTGCACGAAGGCCGCCTCAGAGCGGATGATCGAGCAGGGTCGCGGCGGGCGGATCGTCAACATCACCTCGATCGACGCGCTGCACCCGTCGATGGTCGGGCTCGCGCACTACGACGCGTCGAAGCACGGCGCGTGGGGCTTCACGAAGAACGTCGCGCTCGAGCTCGCGGCGCACGAGATCTGGGTCAACGCGATCGCGCCCGGCGGGATCGCGACGCCGGGCACGGGCGCGACCGACGAGGAGATGACGAAGGCGTTCGAGGCGATGATCCCGATGCACCGGATGGGCGACCCCGACGACATCGCCCGCGCGACGCTCTTCCTCGCGAGCGACCTCTCCAGCTACATGACCGGCGCGCAGATCGTCGTCGACGGCGGGCGCCTGCTCTACTGAGCCGCGCCGCGCGCCGGGCCGGCGCGCGGGCTAGCGGCTCCTACGGCTCACCGCTCCGACGGGCTCACGGCTCGAGCACGATCTTCCCGCGCGTGTGGCGCTGCTCGAGCTCGCGGTAGGCATCCTTGACCTGCTCGAGCGGGTAGACGCGCGCGATCGGCACTTCGAGCTCGCCGTCGTCGATCAGCTTCGCGAGCTCGGCGAGCACGTCGGCGCTCGCGCCGGCGGCGCTGCCGTCGGTCTTCGCGCCGTACCTCTGCGCCGCCTCGCGATCGATGATCGTGTCGATCCGCTCGGGCGCGACGCCGAGCTCGACCGCGAGCTCGACGTAGCCGCCGCCGAACGTGTCGATCAACGCGTCGAGCTTGCTACCGGAGGCCTCGCGCAGCCGCTCGGCGAGGCCGTCGCCGTATACGACCGGCGTGACGCCGTGCTCGCGCAGCCAGTCGAAGTTGTGCTCGCCGGCGATGCCGAGCACCTCGGCGCCGGCGCGCTTGGCGAGCTGCACGGTGATGCAGCCGACGCCGCCGGCAGCGCCGGAGACGGCGACGGTGTCGCCCTGCGCGACGCCGACGGCGCGCACGGCGGCGTACGCGGTCGAGCCGATGACGAACAGCGAGCCGGCGACCTCCCACGGAACACCGGGCGGGCGTCGCGCGAGGTGGTCGGCCTCGACGACGACGAGCTCGGCGTGGCTCGCGCGCTCGTCGGTCCAGCCGATCACCTCATCGCCGGCCGACCACTCCTCGACGCCGTCGCCGAGCTCCTCGATCACGCCGGCGAGGTCGCTGCCCTCGCCCGAGGGGAACGTCGCCGGGTACAGCGCGTGTAGACGCCCCTCGCGGATCGACGCCTCGCCGGGGTTGATGCCGGCGGCGCGAACGCGCACGAGCACGTGGCCGGGGCCGGGCTGCGGGCGCTCGACATCGCGCACCTCCAGGACGTCGAGACCGCCGTATTCGTCGAATCGCACGGCTCGCATCGGGGCTCCTCCTTCTCGGCGTGGGCTGTAGCCCCTCGTTCTAGCCGACGCCGGTGCGCAGGCCAACCCGCCCCGCGCCGGCCCGTGCCGGGGCGTGCGGCGAGATCCACTCCGTCAGCCGACGGACGGGACCTGCTGGGTGATGCAGTGGATGTTGCCGCCGCCGAGCAGGATCTCGCGTGCGGGCACGCCGACGACGTCGCGCTCGGGAAAGACGCCGCGGAGGATCGCGGCGGCCTCGTCGTCGTGGCGCTCGTCGAGCAGCGGCAGGACGATGCGCGAAGAGCCGAGGTAGAAGTTGGCGTAGGAGGCGGCGAGGCGGTCGCCGGCGCGGCGCGGCAGCGTGCCGGCGACGGCGTCGACGCCGCCGGCCTCCTCGGCGGTGATCGTGACGGGGCCGGGCGAGGGCAGGAGCACGACCTCGAGCGAGCGCCCGCGCGCATCGGTCGCAGCTTCGAGGCGCTCGCGCGCGTCGCGCGAGATCGCGTGCTGTGGGTCGGACTCGTCGTCGGTCCAAGTCAAGAGGACGACGCCGGGGCGCGCGAAGCAGGCGAGGTTGTCGACGTGGCCGTCGGTCTCGTCGTTGTAGACGCCGCCGCCGAGCCAGACCATCTTGCTCGCGCCGAGGTGGTCGAACAGGACCTGTTCGATCTGCTCGCGCGAGAGCTCGGGGTTGCGGTTGGCGTTCAGCAGGCACTCTTCGGTCGCGATGACCGTGCCCTCGCCGTCGACGTGGATCGAGCCGCCCTCGAGCACGATCGGCGCGCGGTAGCGGTCGGCGCGTTCGATCTCGAGCACCTTCGCGGCGACGCGATCGTCGCGGTCCCACGGGAAGTAGAGGCCGCCGAGCAGGCCGCCCCAGGCGTTGAAGCGCCAGTCGACGCCGCGCCGCCCGCCGTGCGCGTCGACGAGGAACGTCGGGCCCATGTCGCGGATCCAGGCGTCGTCGGTCGCGATCTCGACGACGCGGATCGCCGGCGGGAGGACCGAGCGGCAGTGCTCGAACTGCGCGTCGGAGACGGCCATCGTGACCGGCTCGGAGACGGCGATCGCCTCGGCGACGGCGGCGTAGGCCTCTTGCGCGGGCTTCGCGCCGAGGCGCCAGTTGTCGGGGCGCTCGGGCCAGGCGATCCAGCAGCCGGCGTGCGGCTCGAACTCGCCGGGCATGCGATAGCCGTCGGCGGCGGGCGTCGAGGAGAGCGTCGCGCTCACGTGCGCGCGCCGGCGCTCGGTGCGACGGCCTGCTTGACGGCGACTGCCTCGATGGCCTCGCCCTGCGAGCGGCGCGGATGGCGCGGATGGCTCATGCGCCAGAGGATGATCTCGCCGGCGAGCAGCGCCGCGGCGACGATGCCGAGCAGCGGCCCGGTGTACGACCATTCCTTCGGCGCGTGCGGGATCTCGGGCCAGAGGAACAGCAGCACGCCGCCGGCGATGACGAGGCTCGTGACGACGGCCATCGCGACGACGACGCGGTCGCCGCCGGGGATCTTGAACGGGCGCGGCCGATCGGGGTCCTTGTAGCGGAGGATCGCGACGGCGGGGTACATCAGCAGGTAGGGCAGCAGGAAGATCACCGACGAGGCGGCGAAGATCGCGAAGAACAGCGAGTCCTGCTTGTTGATGAACAGCGCCGAGACGACGAGCACGACGGTCGAGATGATCCCGGTCAGGACGAACGCGCCGACCGGCGTGTGTCGCGTCGGGTGCTCGCGGGCGAGGATCTTCGGCAGCTCGCCTTCGGCGGCGGCCTCGACGGCTGAGCGGTTGGCGCCCATCGTCCAGGTCGTCATGTTCGTGAAGTACGTGTAGAGCGCGGCGATTCCGAGAACGTATACGAGCACGTTGCCGATGCCGGTCGTGCCGAAGATCGCCTTGAACGTTTCGACGAGGCCTTCGACGAGGCTCAGCTTGCTCAGCGACAGCGCCAGCAGGATGCCGATCGTCGCGAACATGTAGAGGAACGCGATCACGGCGCCGGAGGTGAAGATCGCGCGCGGGATCCGCTTCGCCGGTTCCTTGACCTCTCCGGCCATGCTCGAGATCAGCTCGAAGCCGAGCAGCAGGAAGACGATGACCGGCAGGAATTCCTTGGTGATGCCGAACGACGGGACGAAGCTCGAGCCGTTGATCGTGTTCGCGGCGCCGTGGCGGATCGCGAGCACGATGCCGCCGATGCCGAGCGAGAGGATGATGATCACCTTGAGGATCGCGCCGATGTTGTTGACCCACTTGCCGACCTGGAGGCGCATCACGCCGACGCCGACGACGAGCCAGACGAGCGCGATCGCCATCAGCACCTGCGGCCACTTGCCGGCCGGCCATGCAGCGTAGTGGTGGCCGAACAGCTGGAAGAAGACGCCGGCGAACAGCAGGAAGACAGATGGCATCCACAGCGCGACGTTGACCCAGTACCAGTAGGTCGTGCGCGCAGCCCAGCGGCTGCCGAGCGCCTGCTTGACCCACACGTAGATGCCGCCCTGCGTCGGGTAGGCGGTCGCGAGCTCGGCCGTGATCAGCGCGTACGGGACGAGGAAGATGACGATCGCAAGGATCCACCAGGCGATCGTCTTCGGGCCGATCGCGGCCGACGCGGTCAGCGTTTCGACGACGAGCATCGCCGAGACGGTGAACAGCGTGATGTCGAGGACGCCCATCACACGGCGGCGCTGGACGCGTTCGGCGCCTGCGCTCGCCGCCGGAGTGACTGTCTGCTCGCTGCTCATCGGTGCTCCCCCCTATGCGTTGATCGGGTCGTTTTGCAGATGCGCGTCGCTCAGGAACGAGCGCACGCGCCCGTCGTGAAAGCGAAGCTGCTCGTCGGTCGGCCGCTTGACGGTCGGGTAGGTCAGCCAGACGAGGATGCCCTTCTCGGTGTGCAGCCTGTTCTCGGCCTGGTCGAAGACGATCGAGCGCGGGCCGTCGATCACCTCGTCGGTGACCTCGACGCCGCGCGAGGCGGGCAGGCAGTGCATGAACTTCGCGTGCGCCGGCGCGCGGTCGATCAGCTGCGCGTTGACCTGGTAGCGCGGCATGAAGGCCTCGCGGCGCTCGGGGATCTCGTCGGTCTGGTCGACCCACCACCAGAGGTCGGTGTAGACGAAGTCGGCGCGGCCGACGGCGTCCTCGACGTCGGCGGTGACGGTCACGCTGCCGCTGCCGGCGGCGGCGACGTTGTCCTGTGCGATCTTCACCCACTCCGGCGGCGCGCTGTAGGCGGGCGGCGCGGCGTGGACGAAGTTCATGCCGAACTGCGTCGTGATGAACATCAGCGAGCTGCAGACGTTCGTGCGGTCGCCGACGAAGACGACCGTGCAGTCCTCGAGACGACGTCCGTCGGGCAGGTGCTCGCTCATCGTCAAGAGGTCGCAGACGACCTGCGTCGGGTGGTTGAAGTCGGTCAGGCCGTTGATGACGGGCACGTCGGAGTCGGCGGCGAGCTGCACGATCGTGTCGTGCTTGAGCGTGCGCGCCTCGATCACGTCGCACATGCGCGAGAGGACCTTGGCCGTGTCGTAGAGCGACTCGCGCTCGCCGAGGTGGATCTCGCCGGGCTTTAGGTACAGCGCGTGGCCGCCGAGCTTGGCCATCGCGACCTCGAAGGAGACGCGCGTGCGCGTCGAGGGCTCCTCGAAGATCATGCCGAGCGAGCGGTGGCTGAGCACCTGCGGGACGGCGGCGTCGCGATCGGCGTCCTTCAGCAGCCGGATCAGCTCGATCAGCTCTTCGAGCTCGGCGCGGCTGAAGTCCTGCGTGTCGATGAAGTTCTTCATGCCCCGCAGTCTGCGTGCAGCGCGGCGCCGGACCATCGGGGCGCCGCCGCAACGACGCCCGCGAAAACTACGTAGAGGGCGAGGCGCGGAGGGAGCGGCGATCGTCGGCCGTAGAGTCTTTTGAATGGAAGACGACATCCCCGTGCTGCTCGCCACCGGGCCGCGCACGTCACCGGCGCGCAAGCGCGCGCCGCGGCGCGAGCCGTTTCGGATCGGTGCGGTCCAGGAGCGCTGGCACGAGGACGCCGAGGAGCACGCGGCGGCGCTCGCGGCGGGCGTCGCGAGCGCGGCGGCACAGGGCGCGGAGCTCGTCTGCCTGCAGGAGCTGACGCTGAGCCGCTACTTCGCAGTCGACCCGGGCGGGCCGGCGGCGACGGGCGCCGCGCCGGAGGAGCTGCCGGGCGGGCCGACGTTCGAGTTCGCGGCGCGCGTCGCGGGCGAGCACGGCGTGCACGTGCACGCGTCGCTGTACGAGCGCGCGGACGGCGACGACGGGCTCGGCTACAACACGGCGATCGTCGTCTCGCCGGACGGGCGGCTGCTGGCGCGCACGCGCAAGCTGCACATCCCGGTGACGGCCGGCTACCACGAGGACCGCTACTTCCGCCCGGGGCCGGGCGGCGACGAGCCGTTCCCGGTGCTCGCGCTCGGGCAGGCGCACCTCGGCCTGCCGACGTGCTGGGACCAGTGGTTCCCGGAGGTCGCGCGCGCGTACAGCCTCGAGGGCGCGGACGTGCTCGTCTACCCGACGGCGATCGGCTCGGAGCCGGAGCACCCGGAGTTCGACACGCAGCCGCTGTGGGAGCGAGTGATCGTCGGCAACGCGATCGCGAACGGCGTGTTCATGGTCGCGGTCAATCGCGTCGGCGCCGAGCCGGCGCCGGACGGCGGGCAGCCGCTGACGTTCTACGGCTCGTCGTTCATCTGCGACCCGTACGGGCGCAAGCTCGTTCAGGCGGGACGGAACGAGCCGGCGGTGCTCGTCGCGGACCTCGACCTCGACGCACGCCACGACTGGCTCGAGCTGTTCCCGTTCCTGACGACGCGCCGCCCGGACGCGTATGCGCGCCTCGCATAGCACGCGGCCGAGCTGATGGACGAGAGCGGGGACTGAGCGCGATGCGCGTCGTCGCGGCGCTCGGCGGCAACGCGCTGTTGCGGCGCGGCGAGCCGGCCGAGGCCGAGCGCCAGCGCGCTAACGTCGCGCGCGCCGCGGCGTCGCTCGCGGAGGTCGCGCGCGAGCACGAGCTCGTCGTGACGCACGGCAACGGGCCGCAGGTCGGGCTGCTCGCGTTGCAGTCGGCGGCGTACGCCGAGCACGTCGCGCCGTACCCACTCGACGTGCTCGGCGCCGAGTCGGAGGGCATGATCGGCTACATGCTCGACCAGGCGCTCGTCAACGAGCTGCCGGGGCGCGACGTCGCGAGCCTGCTGACGCAGGTGCTCGTCGATCCGGACGACGCGGCGTTCGCGCACCCGTCGAAGCCGATCGGCCCGATCTACGAGCGCGCCGAGGCCGAGCGCCTCGCGGCCGAGCGCGGCTTCGCCGTCGCGCGCGACGGCGATTCGTGGCGGCGCGTCGTGCCGTCGCCGGAGCCGCGCGCGATCGTCGAGCTGCGCTCGATCGAGCTGCTGCTCGACGCCGGCGTGCTCGTCGTCTGCGTCGGCGGCGGCGGCGTGCCGGTCGCGCGCGAGACCTCGGGCGCGCTGCGCGGCGTCGAGGCCGTGATCGACAAGGACCTCGCGGCGGCGCTGCTCGCCGAGCAGCTCGGCGGCGACACGCTGCTGCTGCTGACCGACGTGCCGTACGTCGAGCTCGACCGTGGGACGCCCGACGCGCGGGCGCTGCGCGCGGCGACGCCCCAGGAGCTGCGGACACTCGGCCTCGAAGCCGGGTCGATGGGGCCGAAGGCCGAGGCGGCGGCGCGCTTCGCCGATCGCGGCGGACGCGCGGTGATCTGCGCGCTCGACGCGGCGGTCGCGGCGGTCGCCGGTGAGGCGGGGACGCAGGTCGCAGAGCGAGCTTGAACTCGTCGGCCGCCCGCGCCGACGCCACTCGGTAAGTCCCGGACACCGGGCCGGCCACCGGCCGGCCCGGGTCCGCAGGTCAACGCCGGGCTATTCCCAGCCGAGGTTGCCCCTCGGGAGTTCGGCGAGCAGCTTGCCGGTGTACGTGCCGGCTTTGCCTTCTGTCTTGCTGAAGGTTTCGCAGAATTCGCCTTCGATTTCGTAGGGCATTTTGCTCAAGGCGAGCGCGATCGCGAGCTTGTGCTTGACGACGACCTTCTTGCCTTTCTGGATCGTCACTTCTTCGGGCGTGTACTTCGCCGCTTCGTACAGTTCTTCGGGCTTCTTTTCGGCCTTCAGCGGGAAGATGCCCGGTTCGATGTCGACCGAGCACTTGAACTCGCCGCTGAACAGGATTTCGATCGGCTGTGCGCCTTCGAGCTTGCCGGCCGTGACTTTGCCGCCGGAGCCGATTTCGACGTAGCCGTTGGCGTGGAAGTTGATGTCGACCGGCGCCGCGAACCTCGCTTTGAGTTCATGTTCGCCGGTCCCGCCGAGCGTGGCCGTCGCCGAGCATTTCGAGAACTTGACTTCGGCGAGCAGGCTTTCGGTCGGGAAAGTCGGCGGCGTGCTCGTCTTGCTCGACTTCGCCGCTTCGCAGCTGACCGTGAATGGTTTCAGCACGAATTCCTCGGTTTCGCCCGCGAACTTGGGCGCCGCGCTTTCGCTGCCGGTGAATCTGTGCGCAACGCCGGTCGCGCCTGCCCCGGCGGGCGAGAGCGCGACGGCGGCTGCCACGGCGGCCAGCATAGTTGCCAGCAAAAGACGTCTCATCTCTCCGAGTCCTCCTTCGATGTCTGTATCGCCGAGCGCGCAGATTCGAGAGCGCGCGGCGCTATCCCTCCGTCGACGTACGTCAAGCTACCCGCGTTCGCAACGCTGCGCGCCGGTGCGACCAGGATCTTCACGATGGCGGCAGCAGAAGGTGCGCGGTCAGGTCGCCGACGCCGATGAGGGCGCCGCGCCAGGGCTCGAGCGCGCGGATGCTGTGGCGCGTGGCGACCGCGAGCGGCCGCCAATCGCTCCCGTCCTGCGATGCGATCGCGACGCCTTCGCCGGTCGCGACAAACGCACTGCCGCTCCAGACGACGGCGTCGAGGTTCTGCGTGACGCCGGACGCGACGGGGCTCCATGTCGCGCCGGCGTCGTTCGAGACGAGCGCCTCGCCGTTGTGGCCGACGACGACGAAGCGCCCGTCGCCGTAGGCGACGCCTGTCTGGAATCTGCCGAGGCCGACCGGCAGCAGCTGCCAGGCGGCGCGCGGCTCGGCGCGTCGCGCGATCGTGCCGGCGCCGGCGACGATCGTCGTGCTGCCGTCGGTCGCGAACGCGCGGATCGAGTGGAAGCCGGGATACGCCGCGACGCGGCGCCAGCGCGCGCCGTCTGGTGAGCTGAGCAGCTCGCCGCGGTCGCCGCCGGCGAGAAATTCGGCGCCGAGCCACGCGACGGCGTGCAGGTTGAGCGTCGCCGGAACCGCGCGCCGGCGCCAATGCAGCCCGTCGCGCGAGCTGAGCACGGTCGCGTGCGCGCCGACGGCGATGAACTGCGACGGCCCGCGCGCGACCGCGTAGAGGTCGCTGCTCGTCGGCGCGCGCACCGCGTGCCAGTGGCGCCCGTCGCGCGACAGCTGCACGCGTCCGCCGCCGCCGACGGCGACGAGTCTGCCGTCGCCGCTCGTCAGGCCGAGCAGCGCGCACGGCATCGCGCTTGCGTCGAGACGCCAGTGGAGCCCGTCGGACGAGGAGATCACGGTCCCCTCGTCGCCGACCGCGACGAAGCGCCGCCCGGTCCACGCGACGCCGCGCAGATCGACGGCGCTCGGCGAACGCTCGACGGCCCAGCGCCGCCCGTCGCGCGAGCTCAGCACGGTCCCGCCCGAGCCGACCGCGACCCAGCGACCGCCGCCGTAGGCGACGCCGCGCAGGATCTCGCTCGTCGGGCTCGGCACGCCTCGCAGCCCTGTGCCGAGCGAGCCGACCAGGATCGCGCCGAAGTCGCCGACGCCGACGATCCGCGGGCCGGCGGCTGCGAGCTGCCAGATCAGCGGGCGCGGCGCGATCGCGCTGCCGGTCGCCAGCGGGTACGCCGGCAGCGTCCGCCACGACGCGCCGTCCGCGCTTGCGAGCACGGTCGACTCCTGCCCGCTGAGCAACAGCGTCGAGCCGACGGCCGTGCCGCCCCACAGCAGGTCCGTCGTGCCGCTCGGGACGCTCGTCCAGGTGACGCCGTCGGACGATGTCAGCAGCACGCCGCCGCTGCCGCCGGCTGCGAGCAGGCCGGGACGCGCCGCGATCGCGCGCAGGCCGCTGTTCGGCAGGCCGGACACGGCGACCCAGCGCCCGCCTTGCAGGTAGACGATCGTGCCGACGTCGCCGACGGCGACCCAGCGCGAGCCGGTCGATGCGACGCCGCGCAGGTTGTGGACGAGCGGCGCGCGTTCGACGCGCCAGCGCGCGAGGCTCGTGCTGCTCGCGATCAGCCCGTTCGAGCCGACCGCGCGCACGACGCCGCGCGCGGCGGCGACGTTCGCGAGCGTCAGCCCGCCGCCGGGAGCGGTCGTGCAGGCAGACACGGCGGCCGGCGGCGAGGCGGCGAGACCGGGCGTGGCGGCCGGCGAGGCGGCGAGACCCGCGGCGACGGCGAGCGCCGCGAGCGAGCCGGCGAGCGTGCGCGCGCCGGGCACGGTCAGCCTTTCGGTTTGCGCAGCGGCAGTCTGCGGCTTGACGGGAGGCGCTTCGGGGAACGCCTGCGTCGCGGTCGCCGGCTGGCCGACGGGGACGCGGTTTTCGTGTTCGACGAGGTTGTCGTAGCCTTCGACGCCGTTGTCGTAGATTTCCTGGCTCGGTTCGTCGCACTGCAGCGTTTCGAGCTTGCCGGCTTCGCTCGCCGCGCGGATCACCTGGGGGAAGAACTGCTGTTTGTCGATCCCCTGCGGCGTCGCCGTGCCGGCTTCGCTCGCCTTCTCGATCGTCTTCTTCGTCGGGGTTTCGAACAGCGGTGCGAACGTGCCCGGCGGGAGGTTCTGCGGTGGGTCGTTGACGTCTTCTTCGACGTTGCCGTCGTTGTACGGCGGCACTTCCTGCGGGTTCGTGTAGTTCTTGTACGGGCGTCCCTTGCCGCCGGAGGACAGCACGAACGCTTCGCTCTGGCCGGCGCCGATGTACGTGCCCTCGAGCGGTGCGAGGTTGTTGCGGTCGACGAAGATGTCGTCGTTCGTCAAGGAATGTTCGAACGTGCCCTGCTTGCCCCACGGACGCCAGAAGTACATCGAGAAGTATTCGCTCTCGAGCGGCGGGTCGCCCCACACCGGACAGCGGTAGTTGCGCGCGTCGAGCGGCGCCGGGTTGTACGCGGTCGCGACGAGCCGCGTCGGCGCGAAGAGCGAGGAGAGCAGCGTGCGCCAGAGGTACTGGTTGCTCGAGACTTCGAGCCCCTGTTCGAGGCGCTTGCCGGCTTCTTCGTCGATGCTGATGCCTTCGCTGGCCTGCAGCCGGTCCCAGGCGGAGACGATCAGATCGCGCGTGCGCTGCAGCCCTTCGTCGAAGGAGACGTAGCCGCTCGCCAGCGCGCCGCCGATCTTCGCGACCTGCGTGCCGGGTACGAACGGCCCGAGCACGGGCGTGCCGTTCGGTTCGTCGGCGAACTCGGCGGCAACCGAGCTGGCGGTCCCGGCGAGGCCGAAGATCGCCGGCACGACGCCGCCGGTGAAGATGCCGGCGACGGTGTCGGCGGCCGTGAACAGGTCGCCGAACAGGTTGAACGTCGTGCTGCTCCAGAAGCTCGACGTCGCCTTTTCGAATTCGACGCGTTGTTCGTGGCGCGCCTTGGCGACGGCTTCGTTGATCGCTTCGGCGGCTTTCGCGAGGTTGACGTTCGCCTTGACGCCCTGCGTGCCGAACGGCGCCGTCAGGATCGCGACGAGCCTGTTGACGTTGTCGACGAGCTTGCCCTCTTTTTGCAGCGCCGTCAGGAATTCGACGTACGTCTGCTTCGAGAAGCCCGCCGGCGGCGAGACCGTTCCGTCGTTGACGTCGATCAGCAGCGTGTTCGCGTTCCCTTCCCACGAGCCCTGCGATTTGGCGCCGCCGCAGTACAGGTCGCGGACGTCGATCTCGTATTCGTGCGGGCCGCCGCTCGCGCGCGGCATCGGCGCGCACAGCGACGCCGCGTCGTCGGTCACCGAGCTGTCGGTGTAGCCGTAGCGCCGCGCGGTGTAGTCGGACAGCTTCAGCCACTGCGGGGCCGTCAGCGTGCTCGGCAGAATCGGGAACTGCGTCGGCGCGAGCGTCTTCGGGTCGATCGTCTCGGCGGCGTTGAGCAGCTGCATGCTCGCCGCGCCGGACGCGCCGCTGAGCTGCGAGCCATCGGCGTGGAGCGAGACGACGAAGCGCCACTGACGGTCGCGCGTCAGCGCGCCCGAGAGCGCGGCTTCGGTTTTGCCGACCGACGGCGCCGCGCTCGTCGCTTCGGCGGGCGAGGAGTCGCTCGCGCCGAGCGCGCCGTTCGTCTGGAAGTTCTTGCCGACGAGCGAGTAGGACGGACCGCTGAGCGCGGCCGGGTTTTCGGCGAACGCCTCGGCGCTGCCGCCGAGCTGCCTGATCTGCCCGGCGACGGCGAGCAGCGCGGCGTGGAGGTTACCTTCCGGATTGGCGTGCTGCGGAACGCCGACGCCCTGGACGATCACGAGCCGCGCCGGCAGCCCGCTCGCGAGCGCGTCGCGTTCGATCATGGCGTGCATGCCCTGCGCCTGCACGGCGCCGGTGTTGTCGTTGCACGCGTTCGTCCAGAACGTGCGGCCGTTTTCGCCGTCAGACACGTCGGCGAGCGTCGAGGCTTCGAGGACGCGCACCTGGTAGCCGCCGGCAGAGCCGGCGCACGGCTTGTCGCTGCCTGATGCGATCGTCGAGCCGTCGACCGTGATGCCCGACGGCGACGTCGCGAACGTGACGGTCGTCTGGCTCAGCGACGGCACGCTGCTCGGCGCGAAGCTGAAGTTGCCGGCGCTGTCGGGCGCGAGCAGGCCGGCGAGCTCGCGCTGCTGGCCGGCGCCGGTCGAGATCCAGCTCGTTTCGGCGACGCCTGCGACGGCGTACAGGGCCAGGGGCGTCCCGGCACCGGCGAGCGGCGCGCCGGCGACCTTGACCGTGTTCGCGAGGAACTGCCCGAACGAGCTCGAGTAGCCGCCGGAGTTCGTCGCGACGAGCAGCATTCCGACCGTGTGGCCCATCGCCGTCGCTTCGCTCTGTGCCGTCGCGAGCGCCGCCGACAGCGTCGCCGCGCCGGCGCGGTTGCTCGCGACGTAGTACGGCGCGGCGTGGGCGCTCGGCAGCGCCTCCATCGTCGCGCGGTCGAAGAAGATCGCGACGTCCGGCGCGCTCGCGCCGGCGCCGACGGCGTAGGAGCCGGCGAACGGGCCGCCTGAGACGCGCAGCTTGCCGGCGCTGCTCGTCAGCCCTTCGGCGGCGACGAAGATCCCCTGCTTCGTGCCGCTCGCGCTCTGCTGCACCTGGACGACGTCGACGCTCGGCGGCGAAAGGGTCGCGTGCGAGCCGCGCGCACGCTCACGCACGAGGAGGCGCAGCATGTACGTGCCCGGCCTGTCGGTGATCAACCGCGCGCGGCGCGAGGACGCGCGGAGCAGCCGCGCGCGCGAGCCGGCGGGCTTGCGCGCGAGCACCCAGCGGTAGCGCAGCGATCCGCCGTGCGCGGGCATCGAGCCGGCGGCCGTCAGCTGCACGCGGCCGGGTCCGAGCAGCTGCACGTCGGGTCCCGCCGCGGGCAGCGGGCGCTTGCGCGAGATCGTGAAGACGCGCACGATCCGGCGCTGCGCGCTCGGGTAGCGCACGCGCACGACGAGCCGGTTGCGCCCGAAGCGCACGCCGTTCGCCGCACCGATCACGATCCAGCGACCGCTCGGCGCGACGTAGCCGAGCGCCGACGTGACGTCGCGCCCGTTCAGATACGCCTGCCAGTGCGCGTCGGCCGCGCGTGGCGCGATCCACACGCGAATCGTGCCCGCGCTCTGGCTCGTCCGCACCGCAAACGGCTCCGCCGCCTGCGCCGCACCTGCCGAAGAGAACGCGCCGATGACGCCCAACACCGCTGCCAACCGACGCATTCCGATCCCCCGTTCGTCCTTGATCGCCCGCTTTCGCCGAGCGGACTGTAGTCGAGATCCGCGACGGCCCGCCTCAGCCGCCGCCGGCTTCGGATACGAGCCACGTCGACCCCGAGCGCACGAGCTTCAGCGGCGCCGCTTTTTCGGCCTGCACGACAGCGGCGCCGTTCGACTGCGAGACGAGGTGGATGCGCACGCCGGCGAGCTTGCTCAGCCGCGCGCTGCCGCCGAAGTGCTTCAGCGTCAGGTCGACCGCCGCGGCGCAGGTCGTCACGCCGCCTCCGCCCGGGAGGTGCTGTCCGAGGTCGACGAAGCGGCGCTGCCGCGCCGGCGTGCTGAGCTTGCAGAGCTTGCTGCCGTCGCCCTGCGACGTCGCGCGGTACCACTGTTCGCCGACCTGCACCGGGGTCGGGCCGGACGAGGAGCCGCATGCGGCGAGGGTCGTCGCCGTCGCCAGCATCGCCGTCAGGACTCCGATTGCTCTCGTCGACCGCATCGCCCGCAACCTACTGCCCCGTCTCGGCGGAAACGAACGGCTGCAGGCCTTCGCGGACCCAGGCGGGGATGTCGACCTTCGCCCACGTATCGGTTGCGACGCAGACGTGACGCAGCCGGCCGGCGACCAGCGTCTCGCCGTCGCGAACGACGTCGATCTCGGTCGTTATCCCCGTGCGCCCGAGGCGCGCGATCGAGACGGCGAGCACGAGCACGTCGTCGAAGCGCGCCGGCGCGAGGAACTTGACGTTGGTCTCGGCGACGACCGCGTCGACGCCGCGCGCGACCATCTCCTGCCACGGCCCGACGGCGACGCGCCACAGCTCGGTGAAGGCCACGTCGAAATAGAGCAGGTAGTTGGCGTTGAAGACGATGCCCTGCGGGTCGCACTCGCCGTAGCGCACGCGCAGCTCGTGGCGGAACGGCTCGGGCACGGCCCGAACGCTAGCGAGCATGGGCCCGGCTGGACTCGAACCAGCGACCTGCCGATTATGAGGCGTCTGCCGGGCGGGCGCGAAGTGGCGAAAAGCCCCATGAATGCTGGGATTTCGAGAGTTGGGGCGACTGGCGCATGGATGCGTGACGGCCGTAATTTGCGGGGGATTCGCGGGGGTTCGGGCAGACGTGCCTTTTCGATCGGCCACGGCTACGCGCCGGCCGGGAGAGGGAAGTCCACGCAGGTGCCAGCGTCGCTGACTTCGACGACCCTGTTGATCATGAACTCGCCCGGGTCGGCAGCTCCGGTGTCCGCCGTGCGGCGATCTACGTGGACGAGCGCGTCCGCCAGCAGCTTCTTCTGCGCCGTGCGAGCCACCGTTGGGAGCACGATCAAGCCAGGATGCACTGAGCGCGTCTCGCAGAGGCGACGGAAGTCGCCGACGTTGTTCGTCACGAGCGTGCGATCCTCGTCGATGCAGCATCGCAGCACCTCGAGATCGGAACCGCCAAGCATTCGCCGGTCCCGGCTGCAGGTCGCGTCGAGTCCATGGACGTGAGCTACGTCAACCAGCGACGGGGACAGGTCCTCGTCGATCCAGAGCTTCATCGCCACTCCGCCACGGCTTGACGGGTCGTCCGCGACGGGGATGTGCTCGGCCGTAGGTGTAGGCGGTCAGGAAGGCCTCTGCGGGAATGGTGGGGTACTCCTCGGTGAGGATCTCGACGGTGTCGCCACCGTCGAGGCGCCCCGCGACCCCCCGCGCGGTGATGCGCGTTCCGCGGATCACTGGCTCGCCACCCTTGATGTCTGGGTTGATCTCGATCCACCGGTCGCGCAGCGTTGCATAGCTCTCGGCGGTCTCAACCGCCGTGGTCATCTCGGGGGTCCAGCGAATGACGAGCGTGTCGCCGATCGCGAACTCTGTGTCGTGCGCGGCACGGTAGGGCTCCGTCTCGCGCACCCACCGCTTGACCTTCCGCTTGAGCGCCACCGGCAACGGGAGCGCTGTCTTTTGCAGAAGCACGATCACGCCGATGTCCTCGCTGCGCAGCCATGTGCGACCCCGGCGCCGGTACGCCGTGACGACCTTCTGCTCGATGGCCTTGTCGAGAGCACTGAGCGGGACGTGAATGAGCTCAGCGGCCTCGCGGCGCGTAAGCATTCCCCGGTTCGTGGCTCTTGTCGACATCATAAATGACCCCTGCAAAGGAGCACTTTAGCGCATCCGCTGACAAGGCCGTGGCGGCGACAGCATGACGAGCGGCTTCGAGCCCCATCAACAGAACGCGCACGCGGCTCCGCGTCCTCTCGCATCTCGGCGTCGACCGAACCGACGAGGGGCCTCAGCAAGTTCAGGCGTCCTCTTGAGAAAGGAAGTCAACCGCGGGCCGTGGCGGGTCAGCAGCGAAACCAGCATCGAGTTCGGCCAAGCGTTGACGCCAATGCTCTCGCCATGTCCGCCGCTGGGCGTCGTCGGTTAGCGCCGCATCCACCCGAGTATCACTGGCGAGCGACCAAAGGGCGCCGGGTTGGTTCGCGAGGCTGACACGGGCCAAGATCGCGCGCCTGACGAGATCGCGCATGCGGTCGACGGCGTAGCCCAGAGCAACCCATGATCCATGCACGACAGCGGCAGACGGCATCGTCGAGATTCTCTTGGTGAGCTTCGCCAACTCGGCCTCCTTGATCTGGCCACCGTGCACCAGTTTCGAGCGCAAGTCGTACAACCGGCCGACGTCGTCGAATACAGCCTCGGCCGGGTCTTCGGGAGTTGCTAGCAGTGCGGCCGCACGGGTTCGGAGCCTAAGCGTGATCTCGTCCTTCGTCTTGTCCGATCCGATGAGGGCGGCCTCAAGAGCGGTGGCGAGATCCACGACATGCTCGTCTTGGCTGCCACTGCGATATGACCTGTTGAGCCTGCTCAGGGCGACGTCAAATGAGGTGGCAACCATGCCCTCTCGCCTGACGTCAGCGTCGTCCAAGGCGACGCCGAGCTTCGCGAATGCCGAAGCGTTGGCCTCGCTCAGCTTCGCCGTGCGTCGAATTGGCATGCCCCCGAACAGGCCACCTTGGCTTTCCTTCATTTGCGGTCGCATCCGCGCGACACGAGTTGTCAATCCGACGAGCTCATAGTTCGTGTACGTGGTACCTGCTGTGAGCAGTCGGGTGAGCAGAAGAAAGCGGCTTATGCGTGCCGATAGACGATACGTAACAGCTTCGATGTCGGGATCGGCGGTGACCTCCCGCGCGATCAAGAGGCTGTGCGGTGGACCATACGGGCGCGGGTCGTCGCGGTTCCAGGCCTGGGCAGCACCGACGATCTCGTGTTGCACGCGATCTGTGAGCCCACCCCAGTCTGCTGGCTCCGGTACGACGGTGATGTCGCCAAGCTGGATCTCACTCTCGGTCGAGCTGGTGAGGTGACTGACGTGGCGGACGCAAACCATCTCGTAAGTGTCCGACGCGAGGACCTGCAGCAGCTCATCGATCGACTCCTCGACTGGCTCACCCGTTGGATCGAAGTTCGCGGCGAGGCCGCACCGGGCGATGCAGGCCTCTAGGAAGCTAAATACGTAGGTGCTCGCGAACTCGGCATGCGGCCTGGCACGGGGTTCGCCAAACCGATCCGGGTACGCGTGTTCCAGTGCCTCCTCAAAGGCTTGATACCCATCGAGATTTCGGATCGTGTCGCCGTAGTAATCGCGCCCGACCGCTACGTAGGGATGAAACACGGGCGTAGGGACGACATGCTCGCGTGCCAACGCGTCGAACGCGTCACTAATGAACGTGCGCGCCGTGGCACGAACGTCGTGCGGTGGTCCCACAACGCTCAGTCTGCCGCTCCAGGTCTTGGACGCTCGTCAGGCACCCGGCGAAGTACCCGCATCAGCGCGTCGGCTGCGAGGTGCTCCGACAGCGGTGCAAGCGTGAGTCTTTCGTCGCGTTCGAGCGCTTGCCGAACGTTGAGCAACGTAAGACCGATTACGGCGCCAGTCTCGTCGTAGTGGATTGCGTGCCCGTCGGGGGTCTCAAGACCTCGCGCTGCCTGCCGCGGCTCCCCAACGTTCAGGTAGAGCACGTCACCACGCTCGTCGTAGTGGCGGTGATCGAAGGAAATGGAGTGGATACCGTTTGACGGACAGCTAACCGCTTGAGCGGCTGGGACACGAAAGGATGTGTTCATGCCGCAGTCAAGACCGCCGTATCCCGAGCAGTTTCGCCAGGAAGCCGTGCAGCTGGTCCGAGGCGGACGCTCGGTCAAAGACGTCGCACAGAGCCTCGGCTGCAGCGAGCAGGCGCTCCATGTGTGGGTCAAACGCTTCGCGCTCGATCACCGCGAGCGAGACGACGGTCTCAGAAGCGATGAGCGCGAGGAGCTGCGCAATCTGCGCCGGCGCGTGAAGAGGCTCGAGCAGGAGCGCGAGATCCTCAAGCGAGCCGCGGTTCTCTTCGCAGCGGAGACCGAGACCCGGTGAGCGTCTACCGGATCATCTCGGCGGAGAGGGCCAGCTTCCCAGTCTCTGTGATGTGCGAGGTGCTCGGCGTCAGCCGCTCGGGCTACCACGGCTGGGAGCGGCGCTCGCCGAGCGACAGGGCGCTCTCGGACGCATGGCTGGTCGAGAAGATCAAGGCGATTCACGCGGAGGCACGAGGCGTCTACGGCTCGCGGCGCGTGGCCGCCGAGCTGCGTCTCGGCCAGGGCATCCACGTCTCGCGAAAGCGCGTGCGCCGGCTGATGCGGAGCGCCGGGATATCGGGCCTTGTGAAGGTCAAGCGCGGGCGCAGCACGATCAGGGTTCCCGGCGTCAGGGTCGCCGACGATCTCGTCGAGCGTCAGTTCAGGCCGGCGGCGGCGAATGTCGTGTGGGTCGCCGACATCACCTACCTGCGCACGTGGGAGGGCTGGCTCTACCTCGCCGCCGTGCAGGACGCCTACAGCCGCATGATCGTCGGCTGGGCGATGGCCGAGCACATGCGAGCGGAGCTCGTCGTCGACGCGCTGAAGATGGGGCTACATCGCCGCCGCCCGGAGCGCGGGCTGATTCATCATTCCGATCTCGGCTCGCAGGGCGGATTCAACCAGTGCTCGCAACAGTTTGCGTTTCGAGAGATCGTAGATGCTCGTCAAGCGCTTCAGCGGGCGTGCGCCAGCCGAGTGTCTTGCGTGGTCTGCTGTTGAGCGTGGCGGCGACTGCTTCGAGGTCCTCCGCGACATGCCTGGCGAGGTTCGTTCCTTTCGGGAAGTACTGGCGGAGCAGGCCGTTGGTGTTCTCGTTCGTTCCTCGCTGCCACGGGCTCTGAGGGTCGCAGAAATACACCGACAGGCCGCTGTCGATGGTGAGCTGTGCGTGTTGTGTCATCTCGGATCCTTGATCCCAGGTGAGCGAGCGACGCAGCTGCTCTGGAAGCGTCACTATCTGGGCGGTAATCGCGTCACGTACCGCTTCGGCGCCGCGCCCCGCTAGCGGCGGACCGTTCTTCACTCTTGGGCCGCCTTGGCCGGGCATTGGCGGCAGGTGAAGCAGCATGGTGAAACGTGTGCTCCGCTCCACGAGCGTCCCGATCGCTGTCTGGTTTGAGCCGAGGATCAGATCGCCCTCCCAGTGACCTGGGACTGCGCGGTCCTCGGCCTCGGCGGGGCGTGCGCTGATCATGATCTGCTCGTTGACGTAGCTCTTGCCGCGAGCTCGCGTGCGAGCCCTGGGCACCCTCAGCGCTCTGCCGGTCCGCAGGCAGGCCGTGAGCTCGCGCCGCAGTGCGCCGCGGCCCTGCACGTAGAGCGCTTGGTAGATCGCCTCGTGGGAGATCCGCATCGACTCATCATCGGGGAAGTCGATCTTCAACCGGGCAGATATCTGCTCCGGGCTCCACGCGCTCGCCCACCGACGGTCTTGGCGGTGCGGCTTGTTGCGACCCTTCCACGGCACCGTCGAGGGGCCCGGTACCGCAGTCCCGTCTGGCCGGCGGACCTGGCCGCAGAGCCGCTCCTGCACATAGGAGCGCAGCTGTTCGTTGACGGCGAGCTTCGCGGTCTTCGGACGCCGCGCGATCAGCTCCGCCTTCCACTGCGCGACCGACGCGCGGTACTCGAGCTTCCCGCCGCGAGTGGCTGCGTTGCGGCGCAGCTCTCTTGAGATCGTCGACGGGGCGCGTCCCAGCCGGCGGGCGATCTCTCTGACCCCGACTCCTTGGCCATTGAGGATCGCGATCTCCTCGCGCTCTTGGAAGGACAGGTATCGGCCCGAGGGCCGGTCAAGCATGAACGTTGGCATCCCGCCACGTTCTCTGAACCACCGGCTGCCAGCCGCTTGTGACGCGCCGACAGCGACCGCCGCATCGTCGCTGCTCAGCCCCTTGACGATCTCACGCCAGAACAACCGCTCGACTTCCCGACGATGCGTCGGGTGCCCCGGCGACTTCATCGGCGCCCTGCCCGTCAGTTCTCTCATCCACCCAGCCGGCCTGCCCATCAACACCTCCACGATCACGGTGTTGCGAGGGCCGGTTGAGTCCAACCAGTACGTCAGTCTGGCCTTCGGACAGCAGGCGCGCGACGCCGGGATCGCCGTCTCGATGGGCTCGAAGGGCGACGCCTATGACTGTGATGATCTCTCAGCCGCTGTGTTGGTCTGACTCTTGCTTACGACTGACTTCGTGTCCTTGCTGTTGACCTGTCGACCGGCCCAGCGGTGTTTCTCTGTCTCGCTGGCCGGACGGGCAGTGACCTGATAGGAGCCTGGTCTAGAAGTTCCCTTCACAGTCCTGTCCTCCCGCCCGACCAGCCGAGAACGCGTGACCACCATCGGTTAGGAGGCAGTCTTGAAGAGAATGACAGACGGCAGGGTGACGATCGGCGTGGATACCCACAAGCACATCCACGTCGCTGTCGTGCTGTCCGAGAACGGGCAGCGGCTCGGCGACATGACGGTCGCAGCGGACCGCGGCGGCTACGAGCAGCTGCTGACGTGGGCTCGCTCCTTCGGCGACCCGTGGTGCTTCGGCGTCGAGGGCTGCGGTTCCTACGGACAGGGCCTCGTCGGCTACCTCAGGCGCCACGACCAGCGCGTGGTGGAGGCCGGCAGACCCGACCGGCGTGACCGTCGCGAGCGCGGCAAGAGCGACCCGATCGACGCCGAGAACGCAGCACGCTCGGTGCACGCCGGGACCGCTACCGGGATCCCCAAGAGTGCTGACGGAACGAGCGAGGTGATCCGGGAGATCAAGATCGCCCGCGACACCGCCGTGAAGTGCAGAACACAAGCAATCATCACGCTCAAGACGCTCGTCGTGACCGCACCAGACGAGCTGCGCCAGGAGCTCCAGCCGCTGTCCAAGGCCAAGCTCAGAGACCGCTGCGCCGGCCTGCGACCAGGACAGGTCGACAGCCCGCTCGCGGGCGCCAAGCACGCGCTCAGGGCACTCGCTCGGCGCTGGCAGCACCTCGAGCAGGAGATCAAGGACCACGACCGCCTCCTGGACACCCTGACCACCCAGGCAGCGCCTGCGCTGCGCGAAGCATTTGGGATCGGAGCCGACGTCGCCGCAGAGATGTTGATTCTCGCCGGCGATAACCCCGAGCGCATCAAGTCAGAGGCAGCCTTCGCGAAGCTCTGCGGCGCCTGCCCCGTTCCAGCGTCCTCGGGCTCGACACAAAGACATCGCCTGAACTGGGCCGGGCACAGGCAGGCGAATAGCGCCCTCTATCGCTCCGTGATCGTCAGGATGCGCTTTCACCCGCCGACCATCGCCTACGTCGACCGACGCACTGCAGAAGGCAAGAGCAAGCGTGAAATCATCCGCTGCCTGAAGAGATACCTCGCACGCGAGGTCTACCGCCACATCAACGAAGCGCAGCTCGTGCTCACGCCAGCACCTCTCGCCCCGAAACGCGCTCCTTCGCGCACTTGACAACTATAGGAGCGTCAACGCCGTCGCCGAGAGCTTCTTCGCGACCTTGAAGAAGGAGCTCGTGCATCGCCAGCCGTGGCCGAGCCGGCGTGATCTGAGCTCCGCCGTCTTCGAGTACATCGAGGCCTTCTATAACCGCAAACGACGACACTCCACCCTCGACTACCTCTCCCCGGAGGAGTTCGAGACCAGAGCGATCACGACCACGAGGAATGCCTAGCCGCTAAAGCGCGCGACTGTCCGCGAAAAGGTATCCACTCCAACCACCTAAACCGGTCTCCGTGGAACCCAGGATGGCTCACTTGACAACATAGAAGCATCCAACGAGTTAGGTAGCGCTGATACAGCGCTGGCACACCTGTGCATGTCGTATGTCCGAGCTAGGCGGCGCTGAGCGCGGGCGAGGATGCTGTGCGGCGAGCGTCAGACGCCGACGGCGATGAATGCCGCCCAAAAGTCCGGGTGGGAGTACGGTCGACGCGCGTCAGACAGCGCGATGGAAGAGGGGCCGCGACGTCCGGGAAGTCTGTCTTGAGCAAGCCGACGCGCATACTCCGCAGCGAGCTCAGGATGGCGGTGGAAAAACGCCTTCTCCTGCTCCTCGGTGAGGCCGCGAAGCCACGCCTGCGCTGAGCGCAGCGCCCGTGGCGGGGTCATCTCTTTGTCGCGCAGTTCCTGGTAGAGGCGTGTCATGAGCAGCGCCGTCGCGAGATCGTCGACAGGCCAGAGACTCGCGATAACGCAAGCGCTTCCGGCAGCAAGAAGCGCGGCTGCGATCGAGAACTCAGCCTGCCGCAGACCGCCCATCGTGGATTGGGCGCCCTGACAGGCCGAGACGACCGCAAGGCGCGCGTCCAGCTGTGCCACTGCGGTCAGCGCGGTCGCCGGCAAGGGACCGGAGGCGAGTTCGATCGCCGCTTCGCCAGCGTCGAAGAGACCGCTGCGCGCATGGCAGGCGAAATGGAGATGGCTCGCGTGCGCGGCATGACTCCGTAGGAACTCGACCGTGGCATCAAGTCCGAACGCGCAGGCGCTCGTGTCCCCCTCGAACAGGGCGGCAATCTCCTTCACCTCTGGCCCAGCACCCGGAAGACTGCCGTCGGGATCAGCGAGCGCCACCAGCCGGCGCTGCTTGTTTCCAGTCCGCTCTGCACGGGCGCTCGCAGCAGCGCAGACCGTGGCACTCGGAGCAGAACGCAACTCGAATCGATCGGCAAGAACGTCGCCATCGCTCGAAAGCGGTGCAGCGTGAAGGGGCGCCATATCAAGAGGGCCACAAGGCACAAGTGTCGCCGCCCTTGTATCGATGTCCTCAAGGAGCTCCGCCAATGGGACCACGATCGTCCGAGAGAGCCACGGAAGCAACTCATCGAGTCCCCCGGCAACGTCCCGATTGTCACCGTGCCCAGACGCCGCCAGCAGGTAGGAGCCGCTCGGCTCTTCACCGTCGAACTCGCCGCCGTTCACGAAGATCTGCATGAACACTTCGGTGCTCGTCACCGTCGCGAATCTGGTCTCAGCGACCACCTCGCCGTCGGATTGCCGCCGAAGGACAAGCAGCAGCGTTCCCTGCGGCGCAGGGTTCATGTACACGAGCGGCCAGGCAGGGTCGACCGCAGCCGCGATCTCGGACCAGCGCGCACCGGTCCGGAAGTCCTCAAATCCGGGAAGCTCGCGAATCGCAGCGATCGCTTCTCCAAGACGACGCGACGCATCGGTATCAGCAGCGTCGATCGCCGATGCGGCGAAGGCGGCGAGCGCCTTTTCGTAACGCGAACGTAGCTCGTTCGGCACTCGGTCGAGCACGCGCTCGTCCTCGGCGCGCAGCCCCAGGCGCCGCTGAAGTTCTCGGGCGCGGCCACTATCGAGGGCGAGGGCCGCGGCACGTGGATCGCCCGCCCGAGCGAATGCATAGGCGGCCCAGCGGTGGAGGTTTCCGACGCTTCTGATCTCGTTGGCCCGGGCCCCACTGTCGATACGAGCATTGACCGTGATTTCTGCCGCGGCAAGCGCGGTAGCGAATGCGCCGGCTGCGCCGGGCCAGTCCTCGCGCTTGCTGAGGATCGAGCCGACGCGCCATGCGAGGTTCTTGCAGGTCACCGGCGCGCTCTGGGGACTAACGAGATCGAGCCCATCGCGTGCGAGCGCCAGCGCCTCGTCCTCCTCGCCGAGCTGGTCGAGCGCACTCGTCAAGTCGTCGAGGATTCGCACGTAGGTCAGGGCGTCTCGGGCCTTCGGCGTGAGCGTGAGTGCAGCCGTCAGGTGCTCGCGAGCAGCGCGCAGCGCCGCTGCAGTGTCGTATAAGTCGTCCAGTCTTCCGGCCGCGTGGGCTTCGATCATCTGCTCCGGCGAGTGTGATGCTGCGCCGAGCTCAAGCCGACCGAGGGCGTGGTGTGCGCCGCCAAGCAACGTCTGCTCGGTGATCGAAGTGCCGTGCGCGAGCACCGCTTCAAGTGCCGCTGCAGCTTGGTCACGGTCGCCTCCGTCGAGTTCTGCGACGGTCAGAAGTGCATAGCCCAGGTTGATCTGCGTATAAGCCCAGTTGTTCGCGTCACGGTCGGGACTCCGGTACTCGAGCGCCTGTTCGCAGAGCACGGCCGCGGCGCGCGCAGCGGCGAGCCGATCTCGCTGGCTTCTGATCATGGCGACAGCGAGATTTGTCTTCATCATCGCGCGTAGCTCGTCGTCTCCGCTTCCGGACAAGTCGAGCTGGGCAAGTCCGTCGCGCAGCGAGACGATCGCCCGATCGACGTTTTCAGCTGGGTCTCCCTTGACGCGCTCGCCGTAGGCAAGACCGCGATGCATGAGGATCCGTGCCGCCTGCTCGCCCGGCACCGCGACCTCCAAAGCGGCTTCGAAGGACTCAAGCGCTTCCTCCATCTCCTCGGCGCGGCGCGCAGTGCCCAGTCTGCTCAATATTCGGCCACGCTGATGCAGCAGCTCACACACGCTGAGTCCGTACCCGAGCTCGATCGCCACCGGAAGAGCGCAGGCGATCAGCTCGAGCGCCTGCGGTAGATCTCCACTCGACTCGGCCGCGTCGATCTGATTCTGCTGCGCCTCGAGATCTTTGCCACGAACGTCGGCAGCCCGACGGTCGCGGTCGAAGACATCCCAAGCCGAGGCCGGATCGATCTGGGCCGCGCTCAACAAGCGGTGAGCGTGCGCGATCAGCGGCCCATACCCCGGCGCCTGCGACAGCTCCGCGATCTCATCGAGTGCCGACTGCTCCAAGAGCTCGGGTCGGCGCGCGAGCAGTCCGCGAAATCCCGTTAGATCGTTGAGCTCGAACAGCTCGCTAAGGGCATCTCGCGTTGCGTCACGTTCTTGCGCGAGCGCCTCCGCCTGCTTGCGCCTCGCGCGATTTCGCGCTGCCTTGCCCATTCCGTTGCATGCTGGCAGACCGAATCGATCCAACCAACGCGTCCTGTGGTGCGCCACGACGCGCGCCTGCCGCATCGCTGGCCACGCGCGCTATTATGACCACAAGGTGACCACATGAAGAGCGTAGGAGTCAGAGAGTTCCGCGACCACGCTACGACCTATCTCTCGGGTCCTGAGCCCGTGGCGGTCAGCAAGCACGGCCACGTGATCGGCTTCTACATCCCCGTTGAGCGAGACGAGGACGAAGCGCGGCGAGCCGTCGCCCGCCTGGGCGAGGCGGTCGAGCGCGTGCTGCAGGAGACGGGCATGAGCGAGGAGGAGCTGGCCGGTCTGCTCGATCTGCGACGAGCACTGCCCGAGTGATCGTCGTCGCCGACGCCAGCGTTCTCGTCGGCGAGCTGCTGCGCAAGCGAGGCCGGGAGCTGCTGTCACATCCCGACCTCCGAGTTCTCGTCGCCGAGCACCAGTGGGAGGAGGCCGAGCACGAGCTGTCGCGGCGCCTGGGCATCCTCGTGGCTCGGGAGCGACTCACGGTCGAGCAGCGCGCCTCGCTGCAGCACGCCGTGAGCGATCTCGTCGAGACGCAGGCCATCGAGGTCGTCCCGCGAGACACCTACGCCCGGCTGGAGCAGCCAGCCACGGAGCGCGTGCCACGCGATCAGCGCGACTGGCCGACCGTGGCTCTCGCGATGGCGCTCGACGCGGGCATCCTCACCGGCGACAACGACTTCCTCGGGTGCGGGTGCCCCACCTGGACCGTCGAGACGCTACGCGGGGAGCTCGAGCGTCAAACGGGATCGCAAGCGCCGCCGTCCTGACCGGCCCATCGTCAACCCTGCCCAGCCCGTCGGCTACCGCGTTCTGCGCTGCGCTGCGGCCAACAGCGCATCGGCTGGAATCCTCTCGATGCGCTCATCACGCAGCAGCTTCTGCGTCAACGAGAGACGATTGTACTGCCACGTCTTCGACCATCGCATGTGCTCACGTACCACCGCCAGTTGCACGAAGGCCGCCTCTTCCAGCCGCATGTCGGCAGCGAAGACGACGATCGCTACGTAGTCGAAGTCGAGCGTTCGCAACGGCGAAAGGCCACGTCGCGTCGGTTTGGTGCGCCGCAGCGCCTTTACCTCGACCTTGGTCCCGTCCGGCGTCAGGACGTCGAACGATTTGTTGTTCGGAGGCTGAGGAATGACGCCGTAGTAGTCGGCAATGATGCGCTCGGCCATGTCCGCGATCGGGTTGTTGCCCGATCGGACTACGCCGCGTTGGAGAAGCGCACTCATGACCTCGCCGTATAGGGCGATCAGCTCGGCGTCGGTCTTGCTGTCGAGGCTCGTCTTTGGCACTGGCTCAAGCGGCTGAAAGGACGATGACCGGCGATCGTAGCCCCGACACGGCCCTCTGGGGAAATCGCTGGGGAAATCTGCGAGGCCATCCGCAGAGGCCGGTATCGTGAAATGCGTTGGGTTTGCAGGGCGTTTCGGAATGGGCCCGGCTGGACTCGAACCAGCGACCTACCGATTATGAGTCGGCAGCTCTGACCAACTGAGCTACGGGCCCGCCGCGCTCCCGGATCGCTCCGGGGGCGCGGTGGGCCAGACGCTACCAGTGCCGTGCGGCCGTCAGGCCTTGATGTCGAGCCGTCCCGGCACCGACGGCGCGACGCTCGCCGGAGCCGGCGCGGCGCGTCCTGCCGCGTCGTCACCGTCACCGTCGTGGTCGGCCGCGCCAGGGACCTCGGCGGCCTCGGGCTTCGGCGTCGTCGGCACGGTGTGGCCGACGCCTGCGATCGGGCTGATGCTCATCTCATGCTCCTTTGTCGAATGCCGGACAGCTCCGGGTGATCGGCGCACTCGCCGCCGGTCTGAGCTCCCTGAGCGGGTTCTCACGAGCGGGTCGCAAGCGACTCGGCGGACGCTTTCGGCCGGGTGCCTGCTCGCGCCGCCGCGCGTGCCCGGTCGATCGGATCTGGAATGCTCACAGCCCGCCGTCCGCCGGACGGCGTCCGGCGCGACGGCCGCAGGCCGAGCGGCGTCGATCATCTCTTTCTCATCAACGGAGGGACGGCAATGGCAGAGCGCGCAGCGATCGTCACGGGGGCGTCGAGCGGTATCGGGCTGGCGATCGCACGGGTGCTCGGCGAGGAGGGCTACGCGATCACGATGGCCGCGCGGCGGCCGCGAGAAGCTCGAGGAGGCCGTCGACGGGCTCGCCGCCGACGGCTTCGACGTGCAGGCAGTCGCCGCCAACGTCGCCGACGAGGCCGAGATCCAGAAGGTCGTCGGCGCGCATCGCGAGCGCTACGGACGGCTCGACGTGCTCGTCAACAACGCCGGCGTCGGCATCGGCTCGACCGTCGCCGAGATCCAGACCAAGCGCCTCGACATGCAGCTCGACATCAACCTGCGCTCGATCGTCATCTTCTACCGCGAATGCGTCGCCATGCTGCGCGACGCCGGCGCCGAGCACCACAACGCGCTCGTCGTCAACACCGCCTCGATCTCCGGCAAGCGCGCCGAGGGCTGGCTCTCGATCTACAGCGCCACCAAGCACGCCGTCGTCGGCTGGACCGAAGCGATGAACAAGGAACTCGGCACCGAGGGCATCAAGTCGACCGCGCTGTGCCCCGCCTTCGTCGACACGCCGATGACCGACTTCGTCAAGGGCACGGTCGCCGCCGAGGAGATGATCCGCCCCGAGGACATCGCCGAGTCCGTCCGCTACCTGCTGAAGGTCTCGCCCGCCTGCGTCGTCCCCGAGATCATGTTCATCCGCCCCGGCGACACGCTGTAGCGGAGCGCTCGCCGCGGCCCTCGCCGGCGGCCGCGCGCGAAGCGTCCGAGCCGCCGGCGCGCACGGATCTCGCCCCGACGGATCGGCCGCGTCGTGCGGCGCCGGCGGTGACGGGCGCGGCTCGTCGGCCGTCTCGCGCCGGTGCTGCGGCTGCTCGCGCAACGTCTTGCTGCGCAGCGCCCTGTGCTCTCTGATCGCATCGCCCAGCTCCAGCTCGTCGTCCGTCGCGAGGCTGTCTTCGAGCTGGCTGCACGAGGATCCGCACCTCGCGCGCGCGTCGCCTCTCGGCTCTCGCCGCCCGACGCGAGTGAAGCGGTCCCACGATCTCGCGAACGCGAGGAAGTCCTTGCGCTGCCCTCGCGATGCGCCGCGAGCATCGGGCAGACGCCGCCGCTGCCGTCGACGTACGCGCCCACGATGACCGCTCGTTCGCGCGCAAGCCCGCCAGCATCGCCTCGCGCGTCGCGATCGGCATGCAGTCGATCGACAGGCGAAGGCGCTCGACTGCATCGGCGGTGTGGCGGCGGCGGTTTCGCATAGTCTGTGCCCCGCCGCGCGAGCCGTCCGGCGGAGCGGACGGATGCGCGGCGAACGCTACGGCGCGCCTTCCGTACGGCAACGATTCCCTCCCGCTGAAAGGAAACTTGCACATGAAGCTCGGCGTGCACATCGGCTACTGGGGTCTCGGCCTGACCTCGCAGGACCAGCTCACGATCGTCCAGGAGGCCGAGCGCCTCGGCTATGACTCGGTCTGGGCCGCCGAGGCCTACGGCTCGGACACCGCCACCGTGCTCGGCTGGCTCGCCGGGCAGACGAGCACGATCCGCCTCGGCGCCGGCATCTTCCAGATGCCGGCCCGCTCGCCCGCGATGACCGCGATGACCGCCGCCACGATCGACCAGCTCTCGGACGGGCGCATGATCCTCGGCATCGGCTCCTCCGGCCCGCAGGTCGCCGAGGGCTGGCACGGGCAGCGCTTCGCCAAGCAGCTTGCAGCGCACGCGCGAGTACGTCGCCGTCGTCCGCATGGCGCTCGCGCGCGAACGCGTCGAGTTCCACGGCGAGACGCTCGAGCTGCCTCTCCCCGACGGGCCCGGCAAGGCGCTCAAGCTCACGATCTCGCCCGTGCAGGAGCGAATCCCGATCTACCTCGCCGCGATCGGCCCCAAGAACACCGCGCTCGCCGGCGAGATCGCCGACGGCTGGATCCCTACCCTGTTCTCGCCCCGAGCACGTCTCCGAGCTGCGCCCGCTGCTCGAAGAAGGCGCCGAGCGCTCCGGCAAATCGCTCGAGGACTTCGACATCGCGCCCACCGTCAGCCTGTGCATCAGCGACGACCTCGAGCGCCGCGCGCAACAGCGATGCGCGCCTTCATCGCGCTCTACGTCGGCGGCATGGGCTCGCGCAAGCAGAACTTCTACAACCAGCTCGTCCAGCGCTACGGCTACGAGGCCGACGCCGAGACGATCCAGGACCTCTACCTCGAAGGCAAGCGCGACGAGGCGATGGCGGCCATCCCCGATGCGCTGATCGACTCCGTCTCGCTCTGCGGCCCAAGCCGACGTCATGCGCGAGCGCCTCGCCATCTACCGCGACGCCGGCGTCGGCACGCTCGGCGTCACGCCGACCGCCTTCACCGCCGCCGAGCGCCTGCGAGCAGCTGCGCCTGCTTGCCGAGCTCGCCGCCTGAGGCGCGCCGCTTGAGCGACGCCGCACGCACGCGCGCGGCCGCACGCTCCGGCGACGCCGCGCCCGCGCGACTGCGCATGCTGCTCGGCGCCTTCGGCGACCCCGGCCACGCCTTCCCGATGATCGCGCTCGGGCGCGCGCTCGTCGCGCGCGGGCACGACGTCACGCTGCAGACCTGGCAGCGCTGGCAGCAGCACGTCGAGGCCGAGGGCATCGGCTTCGCGCCCGCCCCCGAGTACCAGGTCTTCCCGCAGGGCCCCGAGCCGCTCGACTTCTACGAAGCCGTCGTCCACGCCACCGCGCGACACGCTCCCGCTCGTGCGCGAGCTCGCGCCCGACGTCGTCGTCGCCGACATCCTCACGCTCGCCCCCGCGCTCGCCGCCGAGCTCGCGGGCGTGCCCGTGCGCCACGCTCATCCCCCACGTCCACCCCCACGGCGAGCGCCGACTTCCCGATCTACTCGCTCGGCGCGCGCATGCCGCGCACGCGCCGCTCGGGCGCGCGCTCTGGCGCCACGGCGAGCGGCCCGTCGCAGCGCGGGCTCGAGCGCGGGCGCGTCGAACTCAACCACACGCGCGCCAGCTCGGCCTCGCGCCGCTGGAGCACGTCCACGGCGGCATCAGCCGCAGCTCGCGCTCGTCGCCACCTTCCCCCAGCTCGAGTACCCGCGCCGCCTGGCCCGCCGGCGTCCACGTCGTCGGGCCGCTCATGTGGGAGCCGCCCAGCGCCGACGTCGAGCTGCCCGGCGACGAGCGCGCGGGGGGGAAGGCGCGTCGGTGCCGCTCGTGCTGGTCGCGCCCTCCACCGCGCAGGACGCCGAGCACCGGCTCCTGCGCGCCGCGCTGCGCGGGCTCGCCGACGCGCCCGTGCGGGTGCTCGCCACCTGGAACCGGCGCCTGCCGCCGCGTCCGCTGCCCGTGCCCGCCAACGCGCGCGTCGTCGACTGGCTCTCCTACTCGCGCACCATGCCCCACTGCGACGTCGTCGTCTGCCACGCCGGCCACGGCACGCTCGTCCGCGCGCTCGCCTCCGGCTGCGCCGTCGTCGCCTGCCCCGCCGCCGGCGACATGAACGAGAACGCCGCGCGCCTCGACTGGGCCGGCGCCGGCGTGCGCGTGCCGCGGCGCTTCGTCACGCCGCGCGTGCTGCGGCTCGCCGTCGAGCGTGCGCTTGGCGATGCCTCGATCCGGGCGCGGGCGCGTGAGCTGGCCGCGTGGGCGTCGACGCACGACTCCGGCGCGTGTGCCGCGAGGCACGTCGAGCGGCTCGCCGCACGACGCGCCGTCGCCTGATCGGCCGCGGACGCGCTCACCCACGGACCCGCCGCGCGCTGGCATACTCGCTGCATGGACGATGCGGTCGCGCACTACTGCGCCGCCTCCGAAGCCAACGACGTCGACGCGATGCTCGCCACGCTCGCGCCCGACGGCGCGCTCGTCTCGCCGCTCTCCGGCCACATGATCTTCCGCGGACGCGACGATCTGCGCGTGCTGCTCGGCGCCGTCTACGGCTCGATGGACGGACTGCGCTGGTCGACGCCCGTCGGCGACGGCGCGACGCGCGTCGTCCTCGGCCAGGGGCGCGTCGGCGGCCTGCGGCTCGGCGACGCGATGGCCTTCGAGCTCGACGAGAGCGGGCTGATCCGCACGATCCGACCGCATCTGCGCCCGTGGCTCGCCACGACCGTCTTCGCGCTGCTGCTCGGGCCGAAGGTCGCCCGCCGTCCCGGCGTCGTCTGGCGCGCGCTGCGCTCGCGCTGACGGCGCGACAACGCAACAAACGGAGGTCAGCATGAGTACCACCGACCAGCAGATCGTCGTCGCCCATTTCATCGTCTCCGACGACGTCGAGCGCTCCCGCCGCTTCTACACCGACGTGCTCGGCGGCAGGACCGTCATCTCCAGCGAGGCCGGCGACGAGGTCACGTACGTCGCGCTCGCCAACAGCTGGGTCATCATCAACGTCGGCGGCGGCCCAACCGACGACAAGCCGACCGTCACGCTCGAGACGCCGCCCGACCCCGATCGCGTCAGCAGCTTCCTCAACATCCGCGTCGCCGACATCCAGGCCGTCTACGACGAGTGGAGCGCTCGCGGCGCCGAGTTCCTGACGCCGCCCAAGCAGCACGCGACCGAGATCCGCTGCTACATCCGCGATCCCGACGGCTACATCATCGAGGTCGGGCAGACGACGCTCGACAGGGGGTGGCGTCCGCCGTCCTGAGTTGGAGCCGTCGTGCGGTTGAAGCTCCGGGGGTGGGACTCGAACCCACAACCTCTCGATTAACAGTCGAGCGCATCTGCCAAATTGAGCTACCCCGGATCGGGCTACCCCGGAGGCGTCGCACCGGGTTGGCGACATTGTAAGGGAGCGCCACCGCACCCCGGAACGGTCGCGAAACCGGCCTCGACCTCGGCATGGCAGTTCGAGCAGAGCAGCACACACTTGCGCGCCTCGGCTCGTGCTCGCTCGATCGATCTGGCCACGCCCCGATGGCTGAGCGAGAACCGCTTGTCCATTGGCGCAATGTGATGAAACTCGAGCGCGGCGATGCAACGGTCGTACCCGCAGATGCAGCATGAACCTCCGGCCTCCTCGACGAGGATCCGCTTGACCTTGCGGCGACGACGCGAGACGGCCTCGGCGCGACACTTCCCGCATCGGTAGCCGCCTTTGCTCCGCCGCAGGAACGTCGTCGACCCGTGCCGCGAGCACGTCAGAGTGAGTTCCCGCTCCCCATCACCTGAGGCCCGCCGACGCATCCCCCACTCGGTCGTCAGACCGTACTCACGCAGCCAATGACGCACCGTCGTCTTGCTGCGTCCAACAGATTCGGCGATCTGCATAGACGATAGGCCCTCGTTGACGAGCTCTTCCAACCACCCGCGGTCTATCGCCCCCTTCGCCGCGTGGTGCTCGCGACCGTTTGCCTCGAGCCCGTACTGTGCCAGCCAGTACGCCACCGTCGATTCATGCCGCCCGACGCGCCGCCCGATCTCCGCGAGCGACAGCCCCTCGTCCAGCATCTGCTCCAGCGCCGTGCGATCCATTGCACTGCATTGTCTACAACGGATCGGACGGAAAGGCGAACATGCGTTCGCCGCCCGCGCAGCGCCGCCAGGCGCCTAATCCTCCCGCTCGCCCGTCTCCTCGAGCACCTTCGCGTACGCCCTGTCGAAGTCGCGTTTGACCGTCGCCTTGCGCCGCGCGAGCTCGCTCACCTCACCGCCGTCGCGCCCGCGCGCCTGCGCGATCTCGCGTTCGATCCGAGCCAGCTCGAGCTGCAGGCGCTGCGTCTCGAGCATCGCCGGGTTCGCGTCGCCGCGCCCCGCCTCGACGACGAGCTCCGCGAGCAGTGCCTTCAGCTGCGCGTCGTCCTCGAGCCCCTCCCCCGCCAGCGGCTCGCGCAGGTCCACTTTGCGCAGCCACCGCGCCGCGCGCCGCAGCAGCTCGCTCGAGAAGTCGCGATCGACGTCGACGTCCGCCAGCAGCGTCGCGCCCTCCGCCGGCGCCGCGATGCACAGCGCCAGGAACGCGCGCTCGGTGTCCTCGCGCCCCGACATCGCCGTAGCGCCCACCCGCGCTCCGTTAGCAACCCGCTCCGCCTGCCGCCCGCGCTGACCGCCCTCAAAAACACGATCCCCGCCGCGCGCCTGCCCGCCGGCCGCACCGCTCGAGATCTGCTGCTCGAACACGCTCTCCGGCACCGCCAGGCGGCTCGACGCGATCCGCGCGAGCTCCATCCGCATCGCGCCCGGCGCGCAGCTGCGCGAACACCGGGCGGAGCTCCTCGATCATCCGGTCGCGCCCCTCCGGCGTCGAGTCATCGCCGTTCTCGAGCACCCGCTCGACGCGGAAGCGCACGAACGGCACCGAGCGCTCGACCGCCGCCTCGATCGCCTGCGCGCCCTCGCGCTCGATCAGATCCGCCGGGTCCGCGCCCGCCGGCAGCGGCACGACGCGCAGCTCCAGCTTGCGCTTCGCCGCCAGCCCCGACGCGCGCAGCATCGCCTCCTGCCCCGCGCTGTCCGCGTCGAGCGCCAGCAGCACCGTCTGCGCCATCCGCGCCAGCTCGCCGACCTGCTCGTCCGTCAGCGCCGTCCCCATCAGCCCGACCGCGTTGCGCATCCCCGCCTGATGCAGCGCGATCACGTCCGTGTACCCCTCGCACAGGATCACCTTCCCCGCGCGCGTCGCGTGCTGGCGCGCCAGATCCGCCCCGTACAGGTGACGGCCCTTGTGGTACAGCTCGTTGTCCGACGTGTTCAGGTACTTCGGCCCGCGCCCCTCCGCCATCGCGCGCGCACCGAACCCCAGCACGCGCCCGCGCGTGTCGCTCAGCGGGAACATGATCCGCGCGCGAAAGCGGTCGTACAGCTGCCCCGTCTGCTTCGAGCGCTGCGCCAGCCCCGCGTCGTACACCTCGCGGTTCGAGTACTTCCCCGCCCGTGACGCCAGCAGCACGCGATCCCACGCGCTCGGCGCGTACCCGACCTTGAACTCCCTCAGCATCTCCTCGCGCAGGCCGCGCCCGAGCAGGTACTCGCGCGCCTTCGCCGCCTCGCTCGACTCCCACAGGTAACGCTCGTAGTACGCCGCCGTCCGCTTCAACAGCTCCAGCAGCCGCTCGCGTCGCTTGCGCTTCTCCGCCTCGCGCGGGTCCTCCTGCTCGCGCTGCAGCTCGACGCCGTAGCGCTCCGCCAGCAGCTCGAGCGCGCCCGTGAAGTCGACGCCCTCCGTCTCCTGCACGAACGTGAACACATCGCCCGACGCCTGGCAGCCGAAGCAGTAGTAGACCTTCTGCACCGGGTCGATCCCGAACGACGGCGTCCGCTCGTCGTGGAACGGGCACAGCCCCTCCATCCGCGCCGGCCCCGCCCGGCGCAGCTCCGTCCGCGCCCCCACCAGCTCGGCGAAGTCGACCGCGTCGCGCACGCGATCCTTCGACTCGTTCGTGTACCGCGCCACCGCCGCAACCTAGCGCGCGAACGCCTGCGGCACCTCGAGCGCCGTGAACCGCGCGATGCAGTACCGATCGGTCATCCCCGCCACGTAGTCCGTCACCCGCTGCGCCAGCTCGCGCCCCTCCTCGCCCGCCTCGACCCCGCCCGGCAGCTCCTGCGGATGCTCGACGTAGTGCTCGAACAGCCGTCGCACGACCCGCGCGATCCGCCGCCGCTCCGCGCGCACCGCCGGCCCGAGGTACACGCGCTCGAACATGAAGTCGCGCAGCGCCGACATCGCCGGCCCCGCCGCCGCGCCCTGCACGATCTCCCCCGCGCGCGCCGACTGCTCGACCATGTCGTGCACCAGCGCGTCGATCCGCGCCGAGCCGCTGCGCCCCAGCGTCGCGATCGGCTCCGCCGGCAGCTCCTCCTCGCGCAGCAGCCCCGCGCGCACCGCGTCGTCGATGTCGTGGTTGATGTACGCCACGCGGTCGATCACGCGCACGATCCGCCCCTCGAGCGTCCGCGGCTCCGGCGCCCTGCTCGAATGCCGCGCGATCCCGTCGCGCACCTGCTCGGTGAGGTTCAGCCCCGCCCCGTCGCGCTCCAGCCTCTCGACCACGCGCAGCGAGTGCTCGTAGTGGCGGAAGTCCAGCCCGAAGCGCTCTTTCACGCACTCGTCGAGCACCTCCTCGCCGATGTGCCCGAACGGCGCGTGCCCGAGGTCGTGCCCCAGCCCGATCGCCTCGACCAGGTCCTCGTTCAGGCGCAGCGCGCGCGCGACCGTCCGCGAGATCGTCGTCACCTCCAGCGTGTGCGTCAGCCGCGTCCTGTAGTGGTCGCCCTGCGGCGCGACGAACACCTGCGTCTTGTGCGTCAGCCGCCGGAACGCCTTGCAGTGCACGATCCTGTCGCGATCGCGCTGGAACGGCGTCCGCAGCGAGCAGTCCTCCTCGACGCGCTCGCGCTGCGCCGGGTACGACCGCGCCGCCAGCGGCGACAGCAGCCGCTCCTCCTGCTCGGCCACGCGCGCCGCGTAGCCCGCCGCGACTGCGCTCAACCGTCCCGTCGTTTCCAGTCGCCGCGCAGCGTCATCACGTTGACCCAGTGGTGCCAGCCCTTCATCTCGCCAGGGTCCTCGCTGTACACCGGCGCGCCGCCGTTCGGCGCCTTCAGCCGCGCCGCCGCCGCCGCGTCGATCCGCAGGTCGACTCCGTGTTCGTGCAGCGACGCCACGTCCGCCGCCTCGACCAGCCGCCGCCCGTGCCCCGGAACCGCGATCACCAGCCCGTGGAAGATGTCCTGCTGCGGCGCCGCCACCACGTGGTGCACCGTCCCGACCTGCGTCCCGTCGCTCGCCAGCACCGGCACGCCCTTTTCGAGCACCTCGTACGCGATCGGCAAACCCTCGTCCATCCTCTGAACCTTACGCCGCGCGCGCCGACGCCGGCATCAGCCGCAGGTGCGCGTGATGCTCGAGCGTCGCGCCGATCGCCCGTTCGACCTGCGCCAGCGCCGCCTCCGGCGCGTCGCGCACCTCGTGCAGCGGCGCGCCGAACGCATCCGCCATGAACCCGTACGCCCGATCGCCCAGCGCGAACGACCCCGCCTCGCATGCGCCGCAGACGACGCCGCCCGCCGCCCCCGAGAACCCCACCAGGTGCTCGCGCTCGCCGCACGACGCGCATGCGCCGAGCTGCGGCGCCAGGCCCGCCGCCAGCAGCAGCTTCAGGCGGAACGCCAGCGCCCCCGCGCGCGCCGCCGCCAGCGCCGGGCGCTCCGCCGTCGCCGCGCCCACCGCGCCGCCCGTCGCCTGCTCGTCGAGCAGCGCCAGCTTGCGGCACAGCAGGTTGAACACGCCCGGGTGCGGCTCCGATGTCTCGAACAGCCGCCCGACCGCGTCGCACGCCCGCGCCGCCGCGTCGAGCGCGCGCGCGTCTTCGCGTAGCCGCGCGTACGCGTCGACCGTCTGCGCGCCCGTCACCGTCAGCAGCTCGCCGCGCCCTTCGTGCAGCTCGATCTTCAGCCTGAAGAACGGCTCCAGGCGTCCGCCGAAGCGGCTGCGCGCGCGGCGCACGCCCTTCGCGATCGCCCCGACGCGGCCGCGCGCCGGCGTGTACAGGTGCAGGATCCGATCCGCCTCGCCGTAGCGCATCGAGCGCAGCACGACCGCCTCCGTCTTGACAGATCCGCCCATCGTATGCGCAAGTCTACGGCCGCCATCGGCGGCCGCCGCGGGCCTCGTCGCGCCCCGGCCGGAATCGCCTGCGCCCGCAGCTATACTTTGTGAAGTAATGAGCAAAGTCACCGTATATACGACCGACCCCTGCTCGTTCTGCGCGCGCGTCAAGGCACTGCTGAAGTCGCGCGACATCGAGTTCGCGGAGATCAACCTCGCCAAGGACCCCGCCGGGCGCGTCGAGCTCGCGCAGCGCACCGGCATGATGACCTTCCCCCAGGTCATCGTCGGCGAGACGCTTCTCGGCGGCTACACCGACGTCCAGCGCGCCGTCGACAGCGGCGAGCTCGACGAGCTGCTCGCGGCCTAGACGACCGCCGACCGGCGCGCGACGCGGCGCCGCGCCCGAGGTCGCGGCTGGCAGTGCTCGCAGACATACGTCCCGCGCCCGCCGACGACGAGCTTGACGATCGGCGTTCCGCAGCGCACGCACGGCTCGCCCTCACGCAGATGCACGAGGAACTCGTTCTGGAACGCGCCGCGGACGCCGTCGACGTGGCGGAAGTCGTCGATCGATGCGCCCTTCGCGTCGATCCCCGCCTGCAGCGACTCGCGCACCGCGTCGCGCAGCAGCGCGTACTGCTCGCGCTTCAGCCGCCCCGACGCGCGCAGCGGGTGCACGTACGCGCGAAACAGCGCCTCGTCGGCGTAGATGTTGCCGACGCCCGCGACGTGGCGCTGGTCGAGCAGGAACGACTTGATCGGCCCGATCCGTCCGCGCGAGCGCGCGCGCAGGTACTCGCCCGTGAACTCCTCATCGAACGGCTCGACGCCGAGCCGCTGCGCGAGGAAGCGCTCGAGCGCCTCGTCGCCGAGCAGCAGCTCGCCCGTGCCGAAGCGGCGCGGGTCGACGACCACGAGCCGCCGACCGCGCCCGAGGTCCAGGCGCGCGCTGACGTGCGCCGGCTCCGGCTTCGGTTCGAGCAGCACCGCGCCCGTCATCCGCAGGTGCTGCACGAGGTGAACCTCGCCCGACAGGTTCCACAGCAGGTACTTGCCGCGCCGCCCGAGCGAGCGCACGCGCCGGCCCTGCAGCGCCGCCGCGAGCTCCTCCGGCGCCAAGGGGCGCGACCAGCGCGGATCGAGCACCTCGACCGCGCGCAGCGTCCTGCCCTCGACGATCGGCGCCAGCTGCGCGCGGATCGTCTCGACCTCGGGCAGCTCGGGCACGCGCTCCAGCTTACGAGGCGAGCTCAGCCGATGAACGGCTCGCCCGGCAGCGCCGCGCAGTCGCGCCCGGCGAGCCAGCGCAGCACGCTCGCGCCGACGTCCGCGAGCGGCCCGTCGTGGCGCGCGCCCGCGTAGGGCCCGCCGGCCGCGCGCGAGCGCGCCATCGCACCGGTCAGCGCCAAGAGCGGCGCGTACTCGCGCGTGTGCTCCGTTCCCGCGTGCGCCGGGTCGACGCCGTGGTCGGCCGTCACGATCAGCAGGTCGTGCTCGCGCAGCGACGCCGCCCAGCGCGCGACGTGCGCGTCGATCTCGCCGAGCGCAGCCGCGAAGCCGGCGACGTCCTTGCGGTGGCCGTAGACCTGGTCGGTCTCGATCAGGTTGACGAACACGAGCCCGCCGGCGAGCGTCGCGAACAGCTCCTGCACGCTCGCGAGCGCCGTCGCGTTCGTCGCGCCCGGATGCGACTCGGCGACGCCGACGCCCGCGAACAGGTCCTCGATCTTGCCGACGCCGTGCACCGCGACGCCCGCGTCGGCGAGCTCCTGCAGGTACTCCGCCCCGGCGGCTCGAGCGCGAAGTCGCGCCGCCCCGCCGTCCGCTCGAACGCGCCCTCGCGACCGCCGAATGGGCGCGCGATCACGCGCCCGACCGCGTGCTCGCCGCGCATCGCCGCGCGCGCCGCCGCGCACGCGCGCGTAGAGCTCCTCCGGAGGCACGCGCTCGACGTGCGCCGCGAGCTGCAGCACCGAGTCCTGCGACGTGTACACGATCAGCGCGCCCGTCCGCAGCGCCTCGGCGCCGAAGTCCTCGATCGCCGCGACGCCGTTGTACGGGCGGTTGCAGATCAGCTTGCGCCCCGTCGCGTCGCGCAGGCGCGCGAGCACCTCCGGCGGGAAGCCCTCCGGGTACGTCGGCAGCGGACACTGCAGGACCGCGCCCATCAGCTCCCAGTGCCCCGTCGCCGAGTCCTTGCCCGGCCCGAGCGGATGCAGGCGCCCGTGAATCGCCGGGTCATCCGCCGGCGGCACGCCGCGCAGCGGCACGATCGAGCCGAGGCCGAGGCCCTGCAGCGCCGGCAGCCGCAGGCCGCCGAGCGCCTGCGCGACGTGCGCGAGCGTGTTCGTCCCCTCGTCGCCGTAGCTCGCCGCGTCCGGCAGCGCGCCGACGCCGCACGCGTCGATCACGACGACGAACGCGCGTGCCGGCGTCATCGCTCAGCGCGCGGACGCGCGCGGGTGCGCGCTGAAGTAAGCGTCCTTCAGGCGCTCCGCCGACAGATGTGTGTACACCTGCGTCGTCGCGAGGTCAGCGTGGCCGAGCATCTCCTGCAGCGAGCGCAGGTCGCAGCCGCCCGCGAGCAGGTGCGTCGCGAACGAGTGGCGCAGCGTGTGCGGGCTCATCCGCTCCTGCAGGCCCGCGCCGCGCGCGTGCCCCTGCACGATCTTGTAGAGGCCCTGGCGCGTCAGCCCGCCGCCGCGGCGGTTGAGGAACAGCTTCGTCTCGGCCTTCGCACCCGCACCGGCCGAGCCGGTCAGCGCCGGGCGCCCGCGCTTGCGGTACGCCTCGAGCGCCGCGAGCGCCTGGCGGCCGATCGGCACGAGGCGCTCCTTGGAGCCCTTGCCGCGCGCGCGCAGCACCCCTCCTCGAGCGTCGACGTCGCGCAGCTCCAGGCCCGATCGCCTCCGAGACGCGCAGCCCGCACGCGTACATCAGCTCGAGCAGCGCGCGGTCGCGCAGCGCCACGGCTCCGTCCCGCTCGGCTCGCGCAAGCAGCCGCGCTACCTCCTCGCGCGTCAGCACGCGCGGCAGGCGCTGTGACTTGCGCGGCCCGCGCAGGTCGGCGCTCGGGTCGTGCTCGATCAGGCCCTCGCGGCGCAGGTGGCGGTAGAAGGAGCGCAGGCACGCGACCTTGCGCGCGAGCGTCGACGCCGCCGCCGGCCGTCGCGCGCCGCGCACTTCGATTCCTGCGAGCTCCGAGAGGAACGCCGCGAGGTCGCTGTGCGACGCGCTCCTCACGCTGAGGCCGCGCCGCTCAGGAAGCGCGCCGAACTGCAGCAGGTCCGAGCGGTACGCCTCGAGCGTGTTGCGCGAGAGCCCGCGCTCGAGCTCGAGGTAGGCGAGGAAGTCGAGCATCAGCGGCTCGATCTCCTCATGCGGCGGCTTGACGACCTCGGCCGTGCTCACCGCTGGAGTTTCGCGCCGCCGCGCGAGCCTCCTTGGCGGTGCAACCCGGCGTTCAGGCCCGACGTCAGCCGCCGCGCCGCGAGTCGCGAGCGTCCAGCCGCCGCGCGAGCCAGAGCAGGCCGATCAGCGTCTTCGCGTCGCGGCACTCCGCGATCGCCGTCGTCGAGGCGTCGAGCGGCCAGCGGCACGATCTCGATGCGCTCGTTCTCCTCGCTGTCGGCGCTGCTGCTCGTAGAGGTCGGTCGCGAGGAACAGGTGCACGCGCTCGTCGGTGAAGCCGGCGCTCGTGTAGTAGCTGAGGATCGGCTCCCAGCTGCGCGCGCCGCGCCCGATCTCCTCGGCGAGCTCGCGCTGCGCCGCCTGCCAGCGGCTGCTCGCCGGCGACGTCGAGGCGCCCGGCCGGGATCTCGAGCAGCGCCGGCTCGCCGACCGCCTCGCGCGGCTGGCGCACGAGCCACACGCAACGCTCGTCGTGGGCGACGATCGCCGACGGCGCCGCGGTGGCGCACGATCTCGCGCGTCGACCTCCTCGCCGTCGGCGTGGCGGAAGCGCTCGATGCGCACGTCGACGATCCGCCCGCTGTAGACCGTCTCGCCGCCGAGCGGCTCGAAGCGCGCGAGCCCGTGCGCTCGCGCGCTCGCCGGCGCCCTCGGCTCACGCCGCCTCCGCCGGCGACCGGCGCTCGGCCGCGAGCTCGGCGAGCGCGCCGCCGCCGGCGAGCGCCGCGCCGAAGAACAGCGGGTCCTCGGCGAGCGTGCGGCCCATCGTCTCGACCGGCAGGCCGCTCGCGGCGTAGCCGGGCAGGTCGACCGCCGCGCGGCGCCAGTCGTGGCGCGTGATGCGCGCCGGGCGCTCGACGTCGAGCGCCACCGCCGGGCGCGCGCCGGCGCGAGCGCCGCCGAACACCGCGCCGAGGCGCGCGCGCAGGTCGGCGCCGACCGGCGAGCGCATGCCCGCCGGCAGCGCGACCGTGACCGGCTCGAGCAGCAGGTCGAGCACCGTCAGCGTGTGATGGGAGATCCCGCGGTGGCGCGTCGCGCTCGTCGCCCGAGGACATCCGCGCGACGAGCAGCGTCGGGCAGCCGAGCGCGAGCGCCGCGTGCGCCGAGTCGAGCGCCGCCATGCCGCCGTGCCCGAGCGGCGAGCTCGAGCCGACGATGCCGGGCCCCGGGCCGCACACGGCCGCGTCCCAGCCGAGCGCGCGCAGCGCCGTGGTGCAGCGCGCCCGCGGTCGTGATCGCCTCGCCCTCGCCGCCGAAGGCCGCGCCGGCCGTGACGTGGCCGGCGAGCAGCCCGCGCTCGCGCAGCTCGCGCACCGTGCGCGAGTGCGCCGCCCGGCAGCGCGCCGCCGCCGGTCTGCACGTAGCCGAGCCGCGCGCCGGGCGCCGCCTGCGCGAAGCCCACGCCGACCGGCGCGAGCTGGCCGTGCAGCGCGAGCACGCCGACCGGGCGTCGACGGCGGCAGCTCAGGCGCTCGTCCTCGACCGGCGCGCACGGCGTGCTGCAGGCTCGTGTAGTTGAGCTTCATCACGTTCGCGCCCTCGTCGGCGCCGCCGCGAGGCCGCGCGTGAGGTTGACGTGGACGATGTCGAAGCCGCCCGAGCCGAGCCCGAGGTCGAGCGCCTGCGACGTTGACGATCACCTCGTCGCCCGGCCTCGCCGCGCCGACCAGCGCGACGTCGGCGATCGCCTCGCGGCGCACGCCCGGCGCCTCGGTCCGCTCGACGACGAGCGCCTGCTCGGGACCGGACGCAGGCTCGGCCTCGAGGACGATCGCGCGGCGCAGCTTCAGCATCGCGCGAACGCTAGCGCGCGGCGTCGGCCGGCGAGCCGGCCGCGGCCGCCGCGTCGAGCAGCGCCAGCGCGACGTCGAGCATCTCCTCGAGCGCCCCCACGCTCACGCGCTCGCCCGGCTCGTGGTTGCGCTCGGTGCCGTTGGCGAGGTTGACGACCTGGAAGCCCTGCGCGATCAGCGCGTTCGCGTCCGACGCGCCGCCGCTCGCGATCGCGCATCGGCTCGTAGCCGCACGCGCGCAGCGCCCGCTCGGCGACACGCACCGCCGGTCGCGTCGCCGGCAGGTGAAAGCCCGAGAACGTGCGCTGCGACGCCGACGTCGACGTCGCATTCGCAGTCCGGCAGGTTCGCCGCCTCGTGCAGCGGTCGACGACCTCCGCGACGACCGCCTCCGCGCGCTCGGCGTCGCAGGCCGCGCACCTCGGCGCGCAGCGTGCAGCGCTCGGGCACGACGTTCATCGCGCTGCCGCCCGCGATCGTGCCGACGTTGACCGTCGTCTCCGCGTCGAGGCGCCCGACGGCATCGCGGCGATCGCGCGCGCGGCCGCGAGGATCGCGCTGCGCCCCTCCTCCGGGCGCTGATGCCGGCGTGCGCGGCCGCGCCGCGGAAGTCCGCCTCGATGCGGAAGTGGCGTCGGCGAGGCGACGATCACCTCGCCGATCGGCGAGGCGTGGTCGAACACGTAGCCGAACTCGCTCGCGCAGCCGGCTCGGCGTCGAACGCGCGCGCGCCGGCGAGCGCCGTCTCCTCGCCGACCGTGAACAGCAGCTCGACGTCGACCGGCGCGCCGTCGCGGTGCACGTGGCGCGCGAGCGCGAGCAGCACCGCGACCGCGGCCTTGTTGTCGGCGCCGAGGATGCCCTCGTTGGCGTTCTCCCAGACGCCCTCGACGAGCACCGGCTCGACCGGCGCGAGCGGCGGCACCGTGTCGAGGTGCGCGCACAGCAGCACGCCGGCGCGCGTCCGGCGCGCCGCCGCGCGGATCGCGCGCGAGCAGGTTGCCGCAGTCCGAGCCGGCACGCGCGCCGGCGTCGTCCTCGGACACGCTCACGCCGAGCGCGCGCAGCTCGGCGATCACGCGCTCGGCGCACGCGCGCTCGCGCCCGGACGGGCTCTCGATCCGGCACAGCTCGGCGAACGTGCCGTTGAGGTAGCGCCGCTCGCGCTCGCCGACGCGCGCTGAGACGGCGCGAGCGTCACAGCGGGTCGCTGCGACCCAGCCCGACCGACTGGGCGTCCCCCGGCTGCGATCCCCCGAGTCCTCGTCCGCGCCGCCGGCGTCCTCGGCGTGTCCGGCATCGCTCGGCGCGCTCGAGCGCGGCGGCGACGAACTCGCGGAACAGCGGCGCCGGACGCTCGGGCCGCGACTTGAACTCGGGGTGGAACTGCGAGGCGACGAAGAACGGGTGCTCGTCGAGCTCGACGACCTCGACGAGGCGCTCGTCGGGCGAGGTGCCCGAGACGCGCAGCCCGGCCGCCTCCAGGCGCTTGCGCAGCAGGTTGTTGACCTCGTAGCGGTGGCGGTGGCGCTCGTAGATGACCGCCTCGCCGTAGATCTCCCGCGCGCGCGTGCCGTCGTGCAGCTTGATCGGGTCGGCGCCGAGGCGCATCGTGCCGCCGAGGTCCGCGACCTCCTTCTGCTCGGGCAGCAGGTCGATCACCGGGTACGGCGTCTCGATGTCCAACTCCGTCGAGTTCGCGCCCTCCATGCCGGCGACGTTGCGCGCGAACTCGGCGACCGCGACGTGCATCCCGAGGCAGATGCCGAGGTACGGGATGCGCTGCTCGCGCGCGACGCGCGCGGCCGCGATCTTGCCCTCGATCCCGCGCCCGCCGAAGCCGCCGGGGATCAGGATGCCGTCGGCGCCGCGCGAGGCGCTCGCGCAGCTCCTCGCCGTCGGCGCGCTCGAGGCGCTCGGAGTCGATCCAGTCGATCTCGACCGTCGCGTCCTGCAGGAGGCGGCGTGGCGCAGCGCTTCGGAGACCGACAGGTAGGCGTCCTCGAGCTGCACGTACTTGCCGACGAGCGCGATCCGGACCGTCGCGTCGCGGCGCTCGGAGCGCTCGATCGGCTCTTCCCAGCTCGCCAGCTCCGGCGCCGGCGCCTCGACGCCGAAGTGCTCGAGGATGAAGTCGTCGACGCCCTGTTCGCGGAACGTCGAGCGGCACCTTGTAGATGTCGTCGACGTCGCACGCCGAGACGATCGCCTCCATCGGCAGGCTCGCGAACAGCGCGATCTTCTTGCGGATCTCCGGCGAGAGCGAGCCCTCCGAGCGGCACATGAGCATGTCCGGCGCGATCCCGATGCGGCGCAGCTCGTTGACCGAGTGCTGCGTCGGCTTCGTCTTCAGCTCGCCGGCGTGGCCGATGTAGGGCACGAGCGTGAGGTGGATGAACATGCAGCGCCGGCGGCCGACGTCGACCGGGAACTGGCGGATCGCCTCGAGGAACGGCAGCGACTCGATGTCGCCGACCGTGCCGCCGATCTCGGTGATCACGAAGTCGACGTCGCTCGACTCGGCGATCAGCGCGATCCGCTGCTTGATCTCGTCGGTGATGTGCGGGACGACCTGGACGGTCCCGCCGAGGTAGTCGCCGCGGCGCTCGCGGCGGATGACCGTGTCGTAGATGCCGCCGGCGGTGACGTTCGAGGCGCGGCTCGTGTTGGCGTCGGTGAAGCGCTCGTAGTGGCCGAGGTCGAGGTCCGTCTCGGCGCCGTCCTCGGTGACGAACACCTCGCCGTGCTGGTAGGGCGACATCGTGCCCGGGTCGACGTTGATGTACGGGTCGAACTTCTGCAGCCCGACGGTCAGCCCGCGCGCGACGAGCAGGCGCCCGATCGAAGCGGCGGCGATCCCCTTGCCGAGCGAGGAGACGACGCCGCCGGTCACGAAGATGAAGCGGGTGCCGCTTGGGACCTGGGCGTGGCGGTCGGAGTATTGCGAGGTCATGCGGGCCTGCCCCAGGAGTCTAGTTCGCGCAGCCCCGGAGTCCGTTCGACAAGCGCGGAGATCGAGCGAAGCTCGCCGTAGAGCGTGATCGCGGCGAGCAGCGCGAGCGCGACGAGCTGCCCGGCGCCGGACAGCGTCGAGCACGAGCCACAGGCCCGGCGAGCGCGCCGAGCAGGTTGGCGCCGGTGTCGCCGAGCATCGCGCGCTCGCGCAGGTCGTAGACGCCGGCGACGCAGCGCCGGCGCGGCGAACAGGCCGAGCGACCACAGCGGGCGCGCTTCGCCGGAGCCGAGCGCCGAGGCCGAGCGCCGAGCAGCACGAACGCCTTCGTCGCGCGGCCCGGGCGCAGGTCGAGCAGGTTGAAGGCGTTCGTCGCGAGCACGAGCACCGCCGTCGCGAGCAGCCAGCGCGCGTTCGAGAGCCCGAGATAGCTCATCGCGAACAGCGCCAGGCCGAGCGAGCCGACGGCCTTCAGCGCGCCGGTCGAGAGCTCGCCGCGCAGCAGCCGCCGCGCCGTGCCCGCGCCAGCCGCGCGGCGGGCCCGCCGCCGGCGCTCGCCGAGCGTGTCGTCGATCAGCCCGAGCGCGATCACGCCGAGCGCGTAGAGCGGCGATCGGGAGCATCTCCGGGTGGAAGACGTCCGCGGAGGCGAGCACGCTCAGCAGCGTCAGCGGGACCAGCGCGAGCAGCGCGGCGGCGAGCACGAGCACGCCGAACGGGAACGGCAGCGCCCGCTCGCGGTAGTTCGCGCGCGTGTGCCCGCCGGCCGCGAGCGTCCGCAGCAGCGCCGGCGCGAGGATCGCGGCGCTCGCGAGCGCGAGGACGAACGGCAGGGCGTGCATCGCTCGAAATTAGCGGCGGACGCGGATGGGACGCGAGCGCGTGCGAGCGCCGGGCCGGGACGACGCTACGGCTGCGTCGGGGCGCCGACGACGTTCGGCAGCAGCGAGTCGGCGGTCGGCTTCGTGCCGAAGGAGCCGTGGGAGCCGGCAAGCGCGTAGATCAGCGCCGCCTGCCCGGCGGTCGCGTCGAGGTCGTCGACGCTCGAGAGGTCCTTGCCCTGGATACCACGGGATCTGCGAGCGTTCGGTGTTGCTCAGCTCGGCGCCGACGACCGGGACGCCGGTCGCCGCGACGCCGGCGAGCAGGCCCGATTCGAACTGCGCCGCCGGCTTGATCTGCTCGGCGGTCATTTCGGCCGGCTGGTTGCGCACGACCACGAGCCCGTCGAGCCTGCCGAGCTGCCCGTCGAAGGCGCTCAGCAGGCGTCCGCGCACGCGGCTGAGCAGCTCGCGGTCGACCGTCTGCCCGCCGCTGACGAGCTGGTTGCCGACGATCAGCCCGAAAGCTTCGAGCAGCTTGCCGGCGGATTCCGCGCCGGCGGGCGCGCCCGGGCCGGGCGTCGCGCCGGAGCTCGATGTCGAGCCCGAGCCGGACGTCGAGCCCGAGCCTCCGGACGAGCGGGCGCCGGAGGAGCCGGAGCCCGACGCGCCCGCGCCGGACGTCGAGGTCGAGGTCGTCCCTTCGGCTCCTTCGCCGCCCGCGGGCACTTCGCCGGCGAGGGCATCGAAGCGCGTGCCTTCGGCGGCGGCGGCGACGCCGGCCAGGTCGAGCGGCTCGCGCACGGCGACGACGGTCGCGAGCTCGCCGCCCGCCTGCGTGACGGCGTCGCGGACGAGCGCGTTGATCTGGTTGGAGGACCCGCCGAGGAAGACGAGGCCGACGTTGCGGCCGGAGAGCAGTTCGTGCACGGCGAGCGGGTAGAGGTCGTTGGCGAACGCTTCCTCGCCGGTCAGCTTCGACTGCGCGCTGTTCGGCCTGCAGCTGCGCGCGCCCTGACTTCGGAGCTGAGGTCGTGGACGATCCCGCTCTTGGCCGAGGAGACGAGGTTGGAGTCGCCGATCGCGACGCCGAGGAGGACGCCGACGGCGAGCGCGAGCAGGACGGCGGCGAGCGAGAGCGCGTGGTAGCGATAGTCGAACATCGTGGCCGGCCGGGACGGCGCGGCGTTCAGCCGCCGAGCAGCAGCCGGAACTTCAGCCACAGCAGTTCGACGACGTCGCGCAGCGCCGGGGTCATCCAGACGACGGCGACCAGCGCGATCAGCCCGGCGGCGATCACGACGAGCAGCGGCGTCAGCCCGGGACGCGGCTGGTAGAGCCGGCTGACGCCCTTGGCATCGACGAGGATCTCGCCGATGCGCAGGCGCGTGAGGAACGTCGAGGACATGCCTTTGCGGTTGCGGTCGAGGAACTCGACGAGGTTGAACTGCGAGCCGACCGAGACGATCAGCCGCGCGCCCTTCTCGGCGGCGATCAGCATCGCGACGTCCTGGCTCGTGCCCGGCGCGGGGACGAGCTTGAACGGCGAGGCCGAGCTCCTCCAGGCGCGCGCGCCCGGGCGCGCGGCCGTCGGGATAGCAGTGCACGACGAGCTCCGCGCCGCAGCGGGCGGCGAGCAGCGCGGCCTCGCCGGCGGAGTCCATGTCGCCGACGATCATGTCGGGCTTGAGCCCCTCTTCGAGCAGCGCGTCGGCGCCGCCGTCGACGGCGACGATCAGCGGGCGCAGGTCGCGGATGAACGGTCGCAGCGCGCGCAGGTCGCGCTGGTGGCCGACGCCGCGCACGACGACGAGCGTCGAGCGGTCGCGGAAGTCGGTCTGCGAAGCGCGGCAGCTCGATGCGCCCGGCGAGCAGCTCGCGCTCCTCGCGCATGTGCTCGATCGTGTTGTGCGCGAAGCGCTCGAGCGCGTCGCCGACCTCGCGCCGGCGCGCCTCCGTTTCGGCGCGCACGCGCTCGAGCTCGAGCACCTCGCCGCGCGCGAGCAGCTCGCCGCGGCGCCGGCACCTCGCCGACCGTGCCGTCTGCCGGACCTTCGGCGACGACGACGAGCGGGTCGCCGTCGTCGAGCGCGTCGAACAGCGAGTCGTCGGGCAGGTCGATCAGCAGGATGCTCGCCTCGACGAGCAGCTGCGGGCCGAGGTTCGGGTAGGTGCCGGAGGACGAGCGGCGGCAGTTGAGCACGGCGCCGACGCCTGCCGCGATCAGCTCCTCGGCGGAGACGCGGTCGAGGTCTTGAGGTGGTCGATCAGCGCGATGTCGCCGCGCACGAGGTGCCGGACGAGCAGCTTCGTGCGCCGCCCGGGCCGCACGGGTCCGCTGACGGTCTGCGCGATCGGTCGACGCCGGCCGGGACGTCCGCCGCGCGCCGGGCAGCACGGCGCCGTCCGTCGCAGCCGGCGTCGAAGGTCTCGGTCGTGTCGAGGCCATCGCACCGAGAGTAACGACCGCGGGCGTCGCGCGCACCTGCTGTGGATGCGATGGCGCTTGCCGAGGGGCAAGCGGCGCGGCGCAGGTCGCGCGCGTGCCGGCGCGCGACGGCGTCCTCGGCGTCGGCGCCGAGCATCCGCACGAGCTCGGAGACGACCTCGCGCTCGTCGAGCTGCACGACGGTCGTGCGCGCGGGCTTCGGCGAGGTCTGCTTGACGATCGCGAAGTGGCGGTCGCCGAGCGAGGCGATCTGCGGCAGGTGCGTGATGCAGAGGACCTGACGCGCCTGGCCAGCGCGCGCAGGCGCGCGCCGACGGCGCGCGCCGTGTGCCCGCCGATGCCGGCGTCGACCTCGTCGAAGACGAGCGTCGCCGGCGCCGGCGAGGGAGCCGTCGCGGCGCTCATGATCGCGAGCATCACGCGCGAGAGCTCGCCGCCGGAGGCGATCTCGCGCAGCGGGCCGGCCGGCACGCCGGGATTGGGCGCGATCAGGAACTCGACCGCGTCGCCGCCCGACGGCCCGGCATCGCGCATCGCTGCAGCGCGACCCGAAGCGTCGCGTCGGGCATCGCGAGCGCGCCGAGCTGCTCGCGCACGCCGCGTGCGAGCTCGCGGCGCGGCGCGCTGCGCGCGCGGCGCGCAGCGCGCGCGACGTGCTCGCTCGAGCTGGCGCGTGCGCGCGCTCGAGGGCGGCGCCGTCCTCGGCGAGCGCGACCTCGGCGCCGGCGAGCTCCTCGTGGCGCGCACGCGCGCGCTCGGCGTGGGCGAGCACGCCTGCGATGCTCGCCGCCGTGCTTGCGCACGAGCCGCTCGACCGCGGCGAGGCGCTCTTCGACGCCGTCGAGCGTCAGCTCGCCTCCGCCCGAGCGCGAGCGCTCGGCGTCCTCGGCGTAGGCGCGCAGCTCGCGGGAGAATCGTCGGCCTCGAGCCGAGCGCACGCGTGCGCTCGGCCGAGCGCGTCGAGCGCGCGGGTCGACGCCGGCGAGCGCCTCGATCTCGGCGCCGGCGCGCGCGAGCAGCGTCGCGACTCCGGCGGCGTCGGGCGCGTCGGGCGCGAGCGCCTCGGCGCCGCCGGCGGCGGCCGAGCGCAGAGCGCGTCGAGGCGGCGCAGCCGCTCGCGCGCGGCGAGCAGCTCCTCATGCTCGCTGCCGATCGGGCGCGGCGGCGTCGATCTCGGCGAGCTCGTACTCGAGCAGGTCGAGCTCGCGCTCGCGCGCGCCGGCGAGCTCGCGCGGAGCTCGTCCATGCGCTCTTGCAGGCGCCGCGTCTCGGCGTACGCGTCGCGCGCAGGCGCGCAGCCGCAGCGCGTGCTCGGCGCCGCACGTCTCGTCGAGGATCTGCAGCTGGCTGCCGGCAATCGTCAGCTTGCGGTGCTCGTGCTGGCCGTAGAAGGACGATCAGCGCGCCGCCCAGGTCGCGCAGCTCGGCGACGGTGGCGGCGCGGCCGTTGAGATAGGCGCGCGTGCGGCCGTCCGCGCCGACGCGCCGCGCGAGCACGACCTCGCTCGGCGTCGGGCGCGAGCCGCTCGCCGAGCTCGTCTGGCAGCGTGGCCGGGCAGCTCGAAGATGCCCTCGACATAGGCCTCGCCGGCGCCGGGGCGGACGATCCCCGGCCGCGCGCGGCCGCCGAGCAGCAGGTCGAGCGCGTGCGCGAGCACGGTCTTGCCGGCGCCGGTCTCGCCGGTGAGCACGTTCAGCCCCGGTGCGAGACGCAGCTGGGCCTGCTCGATCAGCAGGAGGTTCTCGACGCGCAGCTCCTACAGCATGCCGGCAGGTCTAGCAGCGGGCGCCGACGGATCGCTCGCGCGGGCGACTGCGGCGCCGGACACGCGCGAGCGTGGGACGCGGTGCGTCCGCCGATCGCCCATGGCTGTAGACGTGGCGTGCGTCTGACGATAAGGGACCGTAACCTTCACGGGCGGGAGCGCGCCGGGGGTCGTCGGATGACGGCGCTCGCGCGCGTGCACCCGTCCCCTCTGTAACGGCATGGCTGCCAGCGACCAAGACCTCAGCTCAGACCGGCCTGCGCCGGAGCCGGTCGCATGCCTGACGGAGGGCGTGCTGCGCAGGCGCGTGTCCGAGGAGATCAACCGCGCCGGGCGTCACGGCACGCCGCTGAGCTGCCTGCTCGTGACGATCGGCAACCTCGACGAGGTCTCGAGCGAGCACGGCGGCGAGCTGTGCGAGCAGGCGCTCGAGCTACGTCGCGCGCGCGCTCGGCAGCCGAGCTGCGCGACTTCGACAGGATCGGGATGCCGAGCGACGGCGAGCTGCTGCTGCTGCTGCCCGGCGCGGACGGACCGCGCGGGGAGATCGTCGCGCGGCGCGTGCTGCAGCGGCTGCGCACGATCAAGGTCGAATCCGACGGCGAACGCCGTCCGCTGAGCGTCTCGGTCGGCCTCGCGGCGTGGCGCGAGGGGCTCGACGCCGACGAACTGCTCGAGCTGGCGCGCGCGGCGGCGCGGCGCGGGGTCGGCAACGGCGTCGACGCGAGCCTCGCGAGCGCGTCGCCGCCGGCGCCGGGACGCCCGGACGGACCTGCATAATCGGAGCGTGCTCTCCGGTTCAGAGCTCTGGCTGCTGCGTCTGATGGCCGATCGCGGCCTCGCGCTGCTCGACGCCGACACGCTGATATCCTGATCGAGGAGCGCGGCGAGCTGCGCGTGGCGGCGCGCGAGCGGCTCGGTGACGGTGCGCCTGCGGATCGTGCCGGTCGAGGGCAGCGCGCTCGGCGACCTCTACCGCGCGGGGCAATCGGTCGCGGTCGACAAGCCGCGCGGACAGGAAGCGGCGTGGCTGCACGAACTCGGCGTCGAGGTCCGCGCGGGGCTCGTCGAGCCGCTCAGCATGGAAGGCCAGGGCGGCGGCATCGTGATCGCGCTGCGCGAGAAGAGCGGCTTCAAAGGCCACGACAAGGACGCGCTGAAGGCGTTCGCGACGAGCGTCGCGCAGCGCCTCGCGGCGGAGCGCTCGGTCGAGATCGAACGCCTGCGCTACGGGATGGAAGCACGCGAGCGCGAGCGCACGCGCTGGGCGCGCGAGATCCACGACGAGAGCATCCAGGGGATGGGCGCGCTGCGCCTGCGCCTGGCGAACGCGCGCGACATCGACGACGCGCAGGCGCTGCGCGAGGCGGTCGACCTCGTGCTCGACGGCCTCGGCAACGAGATCGACGGCCTGCGCCACCTGATCACCGAGCTCCGCCCGGCGGCGCTCGACGACCTCGGCCTGGCGGCGGCGCTCGAGGCGCTCGCGCGCCGCGCGCAGGCGATCGACGGGCTCGACGTCGAGGTCGACATCCAGCTCGAGCAGGTCGACGGAGGCCGCCTGGACCCGGAGCTCGAGAGCACGGTCTACCGGATCGTGCAGGAGGCGCTGACGAACGTCGGCCGCCACGCGGAGGCGACGCGCGCGGTCGTGCGCGTGACCGAGCGCGGCGGGAACGTCGTCGCGTCGGTGACCGACGACGGCAAGGGGATGCCCGGCGCCGAGCGCCTCGGGCCGCGCGGCGACGGCCTCGAGGGCGGCTTCGGGATGGGCGGCATGCGCGAGCGCGCGGAGCTCGTCGGCGGCGAGCTCGACTGGCACCCGGCGCCGGAGCGCGGCACGACGGTCAGCCTGACGGTGCCGCTCGCCGGACGCCCGTCGCCTGAGGCGCTGCGCGCGGCCGAAGCGCCGCTCGACGCGGCCGCTCGCTAGCCCGGGCGCAGCGCGCGGCGCGAGCCGTTACCGGCTAGACGGTCGAAAGGCAAGCGAACCAAGAACGCAGGGAGCGTGGCGTGCGGTTAGCACGCGAGCGACCGAGGACGCCGGCTCGCGCCGCCCATCGGCCGTCTAGTCGACCAGGCCGATTCGGCGAACGTAGGCGGTGATCTCGGCGCGCGAGGAGAAGCCGAGCTTCTCGATCGCGCGCGCGCGATAGGTCTTGACGGTGCGCTCGGCGACGTGCAGCTGCTCGGCGATCTGCGGGTTGGTGAAGCCGTTGGCGATCAGGCGCACGACCTCGCGCTCGCGCTCGGAGAGCACGACGCCGTCGGTCGAGGTCTCCTCGCCGGTGGCCATCAGCGCGCCGAGGCGCGGGTGCAGGTAGTTGCCGCCAGAGACGGCGAGGCGGAAGGCCTGCAGCAGCTCGGCGGGCTCGGCCTCCTTGAGCACGTAGCTGCGGGCGCCGGCGCGCAGCGCCTGGCGCGCGTACTCGGGGTCCTCGCGCATCGTCAGGATCGCTACGGCGAGCGTCGGGTGCGCGATGAAGCAGGCGGGCAGCGCGGCGAGGCTCGAGCCGCCGGGCATCGTCAGGTCGAGCGTCAGCAGGTCGGGCTTGTGCTCGCGCACTTCGCGGATCGTCGACGGAACGTCGGCGGCTTCGGCGACGACGCGGAACTCGTCCTTCTCGCGCTCGAGCACGGCGCGGATGCCGTCGCGCACGACCGTGTGGTCGTCGGCGATGATGACCGTGATCGGATGATCGACGCCGGCGGTCCCTGGCTCTGTCGGCAATGCGCTGGCCTCCATGTCAAGACCGTATCGGCAGCGGGGGATCGATCATTGAAGGTCGCAAGGGACGACACGGATCGGTCGCGAAGGACGACACGGATCTGCCCTTTTGGGACGACACGATCGGCACCATTCAGACGGCAGACAAACGCCCGTCGAGGGCTCATCATGTCGGCCATGACGACCATCACCGCACCAGCAGGACGTCCCGGACGCTACGCCGGCGCCGCGAAGCTGCGACTGCTGCCGAGCGGCGAGCGCTCGCGCCTGCACGACGTCGCACCGACGGCGCCGCGCCGTGTCTGGCGAGAGGACGCGACGAGCGCGGCGGCGAGCGCCGAGCGCGCGCTGGCGCCGGCGCCGACGACGCCGACCGACGCGCCGGTGCTGATCGCCGGGCGCGACGCGACACGCCGGGCGGCGATGATCGCGGAGTTCGAGCGCACGATGGCGCCGGGCACGAAGTTCGTGCACGCGTCGGCGTTCTGGGAGGTGCTCGTGCTCGCGGGCCAGAGCCGCATGGTGATCCTCAGCGGCGACCTCGACGAGGTGCCGACGGATTCGCTCTTGCGGATGCTCGGGCACCGCTATCCGGCGCTGCCGGTCGTCGCGCTCGACGCGCCGGCGCCGGCGCTCGCACAGGCCTGATCGGCGGCATGGCGCGGCGGCCCGCGCGGGTCGGCGCAGCCGCTCGTGCGATCGGCGCTGCAGCGCTCGATCGCGGCGATGCGAGCAGGTAGCGTGCCGGCCGTGCCCGTCGCGACCGCCGCGCCATCGCCGCTCAGCTCGGGACGCCTGCGCAGGATCATCGGCGCGTACGCGGTCAACAGGCTCGGCACGTGGCTAGGGCTGATCGCGCTGATGCTGGCGGTCTACGACCACACGCACAGCGCGCTGGCGGTCGCCGGGCTGCTGCTCGCGGGGCAGGCGCTGCCGGCGTTCGTCGTGCCGGCGGTCGTCGCGCGCGTCGAGGCGTCGCGTCGGCGCAGCGAGCTGAGCGGCCTGTACTTCTTCGAGGCGATCGCGACGAGCGCGCTCGCGGTGCTGCTGTGGCACTTCTCGCTGCCGCTGATCCTGCTGATCGCGGCGCTCGACGGCACGGCGGCGCTGACGGCGAGCTCGCTGCTGCGCTCTGAGCTGGCGCGCGCGGCGCGCACGCACGTCGAGCAGCACCACGTCGAGCGGCCGCCGGCGCCGGAGGTGCTGCAACACGAGATCGACGAGGCCGAGCGCACGGCGAACGCGGCGCTGAACGTCGCGTTCTCGACGGTCTTCGTGCTCGGGCCGGCGCTGAGCGGCGTCGTCGTCGTGGCGGCGGGCGCGTCGACGGCGCTGTTCATCGACGTCGGCTCGTTCATGCTCTGCGGCGCGCTGCTGCTCGACCTGCACCCGCACGTCGAGGAGGCGGCGGAGGAATCGGTCGCGACGCGGCTGCGCGAGGCGTGGAGCCACATCAACGACGTCGAGGCGCTGCGCGGGCTGCTCGTGCTCGAGGCGATCGCGCTGGTCTGCTTCGAATCGGCGGGCCCGATCGAGGTGACGTACGCGAACGCGACGCTGCACGCCGGCGGCCGCGGCTTCGGCCTGCTCGTGACGACGTGGGGCGCCGGCGGCGTGCTCGGCAGCCTCGTCTTCGCGCGCTATGTCAAACGCTCGCTCGGGATCCTGCTGAGCGCCGGCGCGTTTGCGATCGGCGCGGCGTACCTCGGCTTCGCGGCGGCGCCGACGCTCGCGCTCGCGTGCCCGGCGGCGCTCGTCGGCGGGATCGGCAACGGCCTGCAATGGCCGTCGCTGATCAGCATCGTGCAGCAGCTGACGCCGCCGAAGCTGCTCGGGCGCATGATGGGCGCGGTCGAATCGCTCGGCGCGCTGTGCCTGGCGCTCGGCCTGACGTTCGGCGGCGCGCTCGTCGCGGCGAGCTCGACGCGGATCGCGTTCCTCGTCGTCGGCGCCGGCGCGGTCGCGACGACGTTCGGGTTCCTGCGGGTCGCCCCGCGCAAGAGCCTCGCGGGCGACGCGCAGCCGCCGCCGATGCTGCACCCGCCGGCGGTCGACCAGGCGCACGAGCCGCTGCCGCACGAAGTCGGCGGCATCTGAGCGCCGGCGAGCGAGGCGGCGCCTGCACGCTCGCGCGAGGACGCGGGCATCCGCCGGCGCCGTCGTCGGCCGAACGGGCCGACGCGATCGTGCGCGGCGCCGACGACGCCGCCGGGACCGCGAGATCTGGCCGCGGCAGGGCGAAGACGCCCGGAAACAGGCGGTTCTGCCGATCTTCGTTCGAAATATCGGCCAGGCTCCGGCCGCACCTTAAGTACGACTGCCGATCGGTCGTTAAGCACCACAGAGGCAGGCGCGGGGGCGCCGGCCCTCGGGAAGCAGCTCACCCGATGCTCACTGAGAAGCTCATCACACGCATCTTCTGGACGGTCGAGTCGCTGCTGCTGCTCGGCTCGGTCGCGGGCGCGGTGCTGCTCTCGCACCCCGACGAATGGGGTCCGCCGGCACTGCTCGCGCTGCTGCTCGTGCTGACGCTCGTCGGCCAGCGCCTGTCGGTCAACACGGCGAACGGCGAGCTGAGCGCGTCGCTCGTCGCGCTCGTGCTGGCGATCAGCCTGCTCGGCATCGCGCCGGCCGTCGCGCTCGGCGGTGGCGCGATGGTGCTGAAATCGGCGCTGCGGCGCCTGCCGCCGGCGCAGTGGCTGAACAACCTCGCGACGTTCACGTTCTTCCCGTTCGTCGGCGCGCTCGGCGTGCGACTGCTCGTCGGCGACGTCCACGAAGCGCACAACCAGCAGCTCGTGCAGAGCGTGACGTTCGGGCTGATCGTGTTCGGCGTGTTCCTCGTGACGATCGGCCTGAACTTCCTGATGGTCGCGATCGACGTGCGCCTCGACGAGGGCTACTCGCTGCGCCGCCAGGTGCGCGAGCAGTTCTTCCCGACGCTGCCCGGCCAGCTCGCGACGGGCGCGCTCGCGACGATCCTCGCCGTCGCGTACGCGAACCTCGGCCTGCCGGTCCTCTTCGGCTCGATCGGCATCCTCTTGATCTTCCAGCAGCTGACGGTCGCGCTGCTGCGCTCGGAGGACCGCGCCGACCAGCTCGAAGCGCGCTCGATCCAGCTCGCGTCGCTGCAGTTCGGCGTGCTCGCGACGCTGATGGACGCGCTCGCGCTGCGCGATCGCAGCACGGCGACGCACGCGGCATCGGTCGCGCGCTACGCGAAGGCGCTCGCCGTCGAGGTCGGCTGCAGCGAGGAGGAGCAGGAGGTCATCCACACGGCCGGCCTGCTGCACGACATCGGCAAGTTCACGTGGTCGGACCGCGTGCTGCACCCGGAGAAGCTGACCGACGAGGACCTCGCGGTGATCCACCGCCACCCGCAGGACGGCGCAACGCTCGTCGGCAAGCTCGACGGCTTCGGGCCGGTCGCCGACGCGATCCTCTACCACCACGAGCGCGTCGACGGCGGCGGCTACCCGGCGGCGCTGATCGGCAACGAGATCCCGCTCGCGTCGCGGATCGTCGCGATCTGCTCGACTTATGACCGAATGACGGCACGCGACACGTACCGCGCGCCGATGCCGCCGAGCGACGCGATCGCCGAGCTGCGCAAAGTCGCCGGCACGCAGCTCGACGGCGAGCTCGTCGAGAGCTTCGCGAAGATGCTCGAACGCGAGGGGCCGGCGTCGTTCCTGAGCGAGCAGGTCAGCTTCGAGGACGAGCTGCGCTTCGAGCAGCGCGTCCGCAAGATGGCCCAGCCGACGGCGCGCTGAGCGCCGCAGGGCCGCAGGGCCGCTTAAACGCCGGGGGCGCCGCTCCGCGACGCCCCCTGAGCTAGGTCATTCGTGACCGCTGCAATTGGTCCTAACGGCTGTGGTATTCGGCCATGTTTTCTCCGTCTCCATTCGCACCGCAGACTGCACGGCGCCTCGTTTCCATCCTGGGAGCTTCGATGAAGATCGTATCGGGATGACGAGATATGTCCAGTTTGCGCAGGTTTGTGCATGGTCTGTTGCACGTTCGTTCGGCCTGTCGTACGGCTGCCGGGAGATGCCGCGATCGCAGTCCTGATGCGGGATTCCGGGGTGACCCGAGCACGCGTCGACGTTCTTCTACGCCACCTGTGAAAAGTCTGAGACGCCTGTCTGAGGGATCCCCTCCGTGCAAGGCTGCGCGCGGAGCAAATGTCCACAAAGCTGCCCGCCGCTCAACCTTTGTGCCGCTGCGACCGAAGATCCTCGTGAGGCGGCCCCGACAGGCCCGCACAACTCCAACTCAAGGCGAACAAATGACCGCAAGCGCCATGCTCCCCCGCAACGACCGTCAGCTGGTCTTCACGAGCTCGCAGGCCGCCCGTTATCTGGGCGTCTCGCTGGCGACGATCCGCCGCTGGACCGACGCCGGGCACGTCAGCTGCTACCGCACGCCGGGCGGCCAGCGTCGCTTCGCACGCGAGCAGCTCGACGAGTTCATCACCTCGATGCACCGCGACGTCGCGATCGAGGCCGAGCCGCACGAGAGCAGCGTCGAGCCGATCGCTCCGACGATTCGCGCCGCCTAGCGGCGTCGTCGCCCCGCGCGTCGCCGAGCCCGCTCGCGGGCCGCGCGACGCGCGCGCTCAGCTCGACAGGCGGCCGAACTTCTCGCGCAGGCGCCGGTAGAATGACGAGCCCGGCAGCTGCGCGATCGTCCCGGCGTCCTTGACGAAGTGCGCGTCGATCGCGCCGCCCGGCGCGATCTCGCCGGCCGGACGCCCGTCGACGGCGACATCGAGCGCCTCGCGCGAGCGGTTGTGGATCCGCAGGCGATCGCCGGGCGCCGCGACGAGCGCGCGCGCGGTCAGCGAGTGCGGCGCGATGAACGAGACGACGAAGCCTTCGACGCCCCACGCCATGACCGGGCCGCCGTTCGCGAGGTTGTAGCCGGTCGAGCCGGCCGGCGTCGCGACGACGAGCCCGTCGCAGCGCACGCTGCCGACGACCTCTTCGTCGATCTCGTACGCAAGGTCGGCGACGCGCTCGCCGACCTTGCGGTGGATCGCGACGTCGTTGACCGCGACGCGGCTGTCGTCACGGATGCCGGGCGGCAGCTCGCGGCTCGCGCCGGCGTGCTCGGTCGCGGCGTCGAGCCGAATCGCGGGGAGCCGCAGCAGCTCGAAGTCACGCTCGAGCGCGCGACGCATCCCCATCGCGAGCTCGCCCGGCTCGACTGTCGCGAGGAAGCCGACCTGGCCGAAGTTGATCGCGAAGACCGGCACGTCGGTCCCGCGATAGAGGCGCAGCCCGCGCAGGATCGTACCGTCGCCGCCGAGCACGATGCACAGCTCGACGTCGTCCTTGATCGCCGCGTCGAGCTCCAGTCCGGGGCCGGGCTCGAGCGCGTGCTTGCGCGTCTCCTCGGCGTCGAGGCGCAGCGTGACGCCGGCCGCCGCCGCCTGCTCGGCGATCGCGAGCAGCGCCGACGTTGTCTCCTCGGGGCGGCCGTGCGTGAAGACCGTGAACTCCCTCATCGCTCGACCTCACGCGCGAGCAGCTCCAGGCGCAGATCGGCCTCGTCGGCCTCGGCGCCCGGCAGCACCGCGCGCCCGTCGCCGCCAGCGCGTACGACGCGCGCGGCGTCGGCGAGCCAGACGAACGTCTCGCGGTTGCCCTTCGGGCCGGGCAGGCCCGAGGAGTAGTAGCCGAGCACGGCCGCGCCGTGGGAGAGCGCCGCGCGGCCGACGTCGAGCAGCGCCGAGCGACGCGTATCGGCGTCGCGCACGACCCCCCCGCTCCCGACGCGCGCGCGTCCGACCTCGAACTGCGGCTTGACGAGCGCGAGCACGTCCCAGCCGGGCGCGAGGCAGGCGAGCACGGCGCCGAGCAGCTTCGCGATCGAGATGAACGAGACGTCGATCACGGCGAGATCGGGCGCGTACGGCAGCATCTGCGGCTGCAGCGCGCGCGCGTTCGTGCGCTCGAGCACGGTCACGCGCTCGTCGTTGCGCAGGCTCCACGCGAGCTCGCCGTAGCCGACGTCGAGCGCGATCACCTCCCGCGCGCCGCGCTGCAGCAGGCAGTCGCTGAAGCCGCCCGTCGAAGCGCCGACGTCGAGCGCGCGTCGATCGCGCACGTCGAGCCCCGACTGATCGAGCGCGTTCGCGAGCTTGATGCCGCCGCGCGAGACGAAGCGCGGGCGCTCGTCGACGCTCAGCAGCTCGCCGACGTCGACCATCTCGCTCGGCTTCGCCGCGCGCCGTCGCGAGGCGCCGACGTGCACCTCGCCGGCCATGACCGACGCCGCCGCGCGCGTGCGCGAGGAGAACAACCCGCGCTCGGCAAGCAGCGCATCGAGACGTCGCTTCTCCATTCGCCGAAAACCCTTGCACAAACGGGCCGCCTGCACCGGGCGCATCCGCCCGCGCCCGTGGCCAACGCCGCGAGCGGCGGCTACCCCTCGGGCGCGCCCTGCGCGCGTCCGGCCTCTTCGCTCAGCCGCGTCAGCTCCTCGTCGCTGACCGATCCCTCGTCGGCCGCGACGATCTCCTGCGCGCGAGCGAGGTCGGCCGGCTGCACGTAGACCGTCTGCGCGCCCGACGCTCCCCATTCGGGACCGCCGATCGACCGCTGCACGATCGACTCGATCCCGGCCTCGCGCAGCCGCGACTCGATGATCTGCGCCTCCAAGGCGCTGCCGACCCGGCGCAGGATGCTCAGCGGCTCGCTCACGCGCGCCTCACGGTCCGTTCGCCGCAGCCCAGGCGGCGATCGTATCCGAGCCGTCGATCAGCGATCCGTCGTCGAGCACGAGCGTCGGCACCTCGTAGTTGCCCGTCAAGCGCCTGATCTCGCGACGGCCGCTGAAGAACCGATCGGTGCCGTAGCAGCCGTACGTCCGCACGACGCGCGGCTCGTGCCCGGCCGCGACGAGCGCCTTGTGCGCCTTCGCGCAGGGGTGCTGCTTCGGCGTGCCGAAAGTGCCGTAGCAGACGTACAAGTCCATTGATCGAGACTACCGGCCGCAGTGCAACTGTGAGCAAGCTCACACAGGTCGCGCTCGTCGCCGCCCATCATGGTTGGCGTACCCCGCAGCACTGCATCATCCCTCCTCCCTCGAAACGGCCCGCTTCCCCGGCGGGTCGTTTCGTTAAGCCTCGGCTCCGCCGCCGCGCCGCGGCGTCCGTGACGCGCGCCCGACGTTAGCCGCCGGCCGCCGTCTGCGGGCACCGCGCGGACCGCCCTTCAAAAGGAGGTTCTAGGCCCCGACGATCGCCGACTGGCGATCCGCGATCGCCGCAGCCACGCGCTCGGCGATGCGCTGCGGCGTGAAGCCGATCTCCTCGTGCAGCAGCGCCGGCTTGCCGTGCGTCACGTAGCGGTCAGGCAGGCCGACGCGCAGGATCCGCGGCGTCGCGCCCGCTTCGTTCAGCGTCTCCCAGACCGCCGAGCCGAAGCCGCCTGCGAGCACGCCCTCCTCGATCGTCACGAGCAGGTCGTGCTCGGCCGCCAGCTGCGCCATCAGGCCCGCGTCGATCGGCTTCGCGAAGCGCGCGTCGACGACCGTCGGCGAGATCTCGACGTTCGCGAGCTCATCCGCCGCCGCCAGCGCCTTGCCGACGCCGCTGCCGTAGCCGATCAGCGCCACGCGCCGCCCCGCCGCCTCGCTTACGCCGCCCTCGCGCACGATCTCGCCCGTCCCGATCGCGATCGCGTGCGGCTCGGCCGGAATCGGCGCGCCCGTGCCCTCGCCGCGCGGGTAGCGCAGCGCGATCGGCCCGTCGTGCACGAGCGCCGTGCGCAGCATGTGCACGAGCATCGCCTCGTCGCGCGGCGCCATCAGCACCATGTTCGGCAGGCAGCGCAGGTACGCGATGTCGAACGCGCCGTGATGCGTCGGCCCGTCGTCGCCGACCAGCCCCGCGCGGTCCATCGCGAACACGACGTTCAGGTTCTGCAGGCACACGTCGTGCACGATCTGGTCGTACGCGCGCTGCAGGAACGTCGAGTAGATCGCCGCCACCGGCTTGCAGCCCTCGAGCGCCAGCCCCGACGCGAACAGGATCGCCTGCTGCTCGGCGATACCGACGTCGAAGTAGCGCTCCGGCATCGCCTTCTGCAGGATGCTCAAGCCCGTCCCCGAGTTCATCGCCGCCGTGATCCCGATCACGCGCGCGTCGCGTTCGCACTCGCGCACGAGCGCCTCGCCGAAGACCTGCGTGTACTGCGGCGCCGGCGCCTTCGCCGGCTTCTGCGTCACGCGGCCCGCGCGCGCCGCCGCGCTCGTCGGCAGCCCGTTCGCGATCGACTTCGGCTTCGCCGCGTGCCACTGCTCCATTCCCTCCAGGCCGCCCTCCTCGGCCGGCGCGAAGCCCTTGCCCTTGACCGTCGCGATGTGCACGACCACCGGCCGTTCCGCCGCGACCGCCTCTCTCAGCGCCTCGCGCAGCGCGCGCACGTCGTGCCCGTCGATCACGCCCATGTACGCCCAGTCGAGCTCCTCCCACCACAGCCCCGGCGCCCAGAACGCCTTGATCGACTCCTTCAGCTGCGGCCCGAGCCGCTCGAACGCCGCGCCGATCCCGATCGGCAGCCGCGTCAGGCCGCCCTCGACCTCCGCGCGTGCGTGCCACAGCTTCGGGTTCAGCCGCACGCGGTTGAAGTAGCGCGACAGCGCCCCCACGTTCGGCGCGATCGACATCCCGTTGTCGTTCAGCACGACCACCATCGGCGTCCCCAGCCCGCCCGCCTGCCCGATCGCCTCGAACGCGACGCCGCCCGTCATCGCGCCGTCGCCGATCACCGCCACGACCTTCCCTTCCGCCTCGCCGCCCAGGTGGCGCATCCCCTCCTTGATCCCCACCGCGTAGCCGATCGACGTCGACGCGTGCCCCGCGCCCATGATGTCGTGCTCCGACTCCGCCATCGAGCAGAACGGCGCCAGGCCGCCGTACTGGCGGATCGTCGGAAGCTCGTCGCGCCTGCCCGTCAGGATCTTGTGCGGGTACGCCTGATGGCCGACGTCCCACAGGATCTTGTCCTTCGGCGACTCCAGCACCGAGTGCAGCGCCACCGCCAGCTCGCACGTCCCCAGGTTCGCGCCGAAGTGCCCGCCGATCTCGCCGACCGTGTCGATGATGTGCTTGCGCACCTCCTGCGCCACCTGCGCCAGCTGCTCGTCCGAGAGCTCGTGCAGGTCCGCCGGAGCGTCGATCGCGTCGAGCAGCCGCGCCTGCGCGAGCGCCGGCCGCGCGCCGTCCTTATCCGTCTCGACCTTCGCCTTCTGCTTTCGACTCATGACGTCCGTGTGTAGATGAAGTCCGCGATCCGCTCGAGCTCGTCCGTCGCGTGCGCCTGCTCGACGAGCTCCGCCCCGCCGCCCGCGACCGCCACCGCCGCCGGCGTCAGCCGCACCGCTTCCGCCAGCGACTGCACCGCCGTCGCGTGCGACTGCGCCGCCAGCTCCCGCGCCCGCTCGATCCCGAACTCGCTCACGTATGTCCGCTTGCCATGACGCTCATCGCTGCCGCGCGGCTTCCCGAGCGCGTCGTCCGTGCCCGTTACGTCGAGTATGTCGTCGACGATCTGAAACAACACGCCAAGCTCTGTCGCGAAACGACGGTATGCAACCGCTGCAGGGTCCTCTGAAACCCCTCCCAACAGTAGTACGCAGAGCACCGACGCACCGATCAGCCGTCCCGTCTTCAGCTCGTGCAGGCGCCGCAGCGACGAGCCGCCCGGCGGCGTCTCCGCGTTGACGTCCGCGTACTGCCCGCCGACCATCCCGTCCACGCCCGTCGCCGCCGCCAGCTCCGCCGCCGCGAGCAGCACGCGCTCCGGCGCCGAGCGCTGGTGCGTCAGCAGGTGGCGAAACGCCTCCGCGTAGAGCCCGTCGCCCGCCAGGATCGCGACGTCCTCGCCGAACTTCACGTGGCACGTCGGCTGCCCGCGGCGCAGCGCGTCGTCGTCCATCGCCGGCAGGTCGTCGTGGATCAGCGAGTACGTGTGGATCAGCTCCAGCGCCGCCGCCAGCGGCATGATCGCCTGCGGCTCCATCCCGATCGCGCGCGCCGTCGCCAGCGCCAGCACCGGCCTGATCCGCTTGCCGCCCGCCAGCAGCGAGTAGCGCATCGCCTCCTCCAGGCCGACCGTCAGCGGCTCCTGCGAGAAGCGCATGCCCTCCAGGTAGCGCTCGACCTCGGCGCGAAGGTTCTCCGGATACGTCGCGTTCACGGGCGGCCCAGGACCCCTACAGCAGGGTGTCCTGGCCCGGAGGTGGCGCCGGCGCCTCGGCGCGCGTCAGCAGCTCGAGCTCCGCCGCCGCCTGCGTCGCGAGCGTCGCGCAGTCCTCGACCAGCGTCGCCGCCGCGTCCTGCGAGAGCTCGCCCGAGCGCAGCTGCTCCGCCGCCCGCTCCAGGCGCCCGATCAGAGTCGTCCAGCTGCTCCGCGCTCGTGCTCGTCATCAGATGCTCGCATTCTCGCGCACGTCGCGGAGGACTGCTCCCAGCACGCCGTTGACGAACGCCGGCGCCTCCGCGCCGCAGAACGTCTTCGCGCTTTCCACCGCCTCCTCGATCGCCCCCTCCGCCGGGATCGGCTCCTCCCCCGGCGCCGCGTCCGGGTGCAGCATCTCGATCAGCGCCACCCGCATGATGCTCCGCTCCAGCGGCTGGATCCGCGTCACCGACCAGCCGTGCGCGTGGCGGTCGATCACCGCGTCGAGCTCCTCCGCGCGGTCCGCCGCCGCGTGCGCCAGCGCGCGTGTGAACAGCGAGTCGTCACGCCCCAGCGTCTCCGCCAGCGGCCGCCCCGTCAGATCGTGCTGGTACAGCGCCACCACCGCCGCTCTGCGCTGCTCCGAGCGGCGCATCTACGCGCGCGCCACGTACTCGCCCGAACGCGTGTCCACGCGGATCCGCGCGCCAGCTTCGACGAACAGCGGCACCGAGATCACCGCGCCCGTCTCGAGCGTCGCCGGCTTCGTCCCGCCGCCCGACACCGAGTCGCCGCGCAGCCCCGGGTCCGCCTGCGTCACCTCGAGCTCGACCGCGCTCGGCAGCTGCACGTCAGACGGCTGGTCGTCGATGAACAGCACGTCGACCTCGCTGCTCGGCGCCGTCCAGCGCAGCGCGCTCGCGATCGTCGATTCCGGCACCGCGATCTGCTCGAACGACTCCGAGTCCATGAAGTGCGCGTCGCTCCCGTCCGCGTACAGGAATTGCATCTTCCGCGCCTCCGTCCGCACGTCGCGGAACTTCTCGCCCGCCCGGAACGTCCTGTCGATCACGTTCCCGTCCGACGCCCGCCGCAGCTTCGTCCGAACGAACGCCCCGCCCTTGCCCGGCTTCACGTGCTGGAACTCGACGATCTTGAAGATCGTCCCGTCCACCTCGATGTGGTTGCCGTTCTTGAATTGGTTCGTGCTGATCGCCATAGCTGCTCTTTGGAGCCAAGTTTGGTCGTAGTTGGTGCGCCCGAGGGGCACGCCAGCGTGACCACGATAGCTGCCCGACGATCGACGGACTCCATCGCAATCGCCGAGTAGCGTGCCGGCCCGATGCGTGCTGCCACGCCCCCGCCTACGACTGGACGACCACTCCCACGCGCCGCCGATGCCCACATGACGACCGAGAAGTTGACATGGATTCTTGCGGACCATGGGCACGGACGAGAATGGGCGAGCGTCTTTCGCATCGGCGACCAGGACGCCGAGCGCCTCTGGAACGCGATCGCTCGGGCTGCGCTCGATGCCCCGGTCTTCCGGGTCATCGATCGAGGCGCACACGGCACCGTCTGCGGCGTCGCGTTCCCGCTCACGCTGAACGCACGCACGGCCACGGTGACCACCTCATGGCACTACCCGGCCCCAGGTGACGCGCCACGCCTGGTCACCGCCTATCCGACCCTCTAGCATGGACACTGTGCCAGCCCTACGAGAGATCGCCACTTCTGATCTGGTCGAGTTGACCACGCCCGTCGAAGGCATACCGGCCGGTGCCCGTGGTGGAGTCCTCGAGATGCGCGACGACAACACAGCGATGATCGAGATCACGTCGCTTCCACTCGACTCCGTCGAGCGGATCATCTTCGTGCCGCTCGGGCAGCTCCTTCGCGTCGGCTGACCCCGGCCGACCTCAATTTCCGCGCCTCCCGCGTCCCTGCAGGGAGCCCGGCGTAATACGAATAGTCGGGCAAATCTCAATCTAGACTCTTCGCGCGTCGATAAGCACAGCGTGGGCCTTTCCGATCAGCTACATCCTGAGTGCGGCAAGCGCTGCAACCCTTACGGTGGCGTGCGGATCGTCACCCCGCAGACGCTGCTCGCCGAGCTGGCCGGCGGGTAGGTCGCTCGTTGGCGAGCCGCGCTACGCCGCCAGATGCCAGCGCTCGGGCGGCGTGCGCTCCAGGCGCGAGCCGCACGCCGGGCAGTCACGACGTTCGAGCGGCAGCCGGCCGGCGCCGCGCGCGAGCCGCTCGACCTCGACGAGCTCGTCCGATGCGGACGCGCTCGCCAGCCAGGCGATCGGCGCGACGTCCTCGTCGCAGATCGGACACGAGTAGCTCCCCACCGCCACGCAAATACCCTCGGGTCGTGGCTTGAAATGCGTAGTTTCCCGCAGCTCGGAGGCAGGGCGCGGCGCAGCCGGCGCCTGGGCAGCCCGGCGCCGATCGCCGACGGCGAGCACGCGCGCGCCGACGCCTACGTCAGCCCCGTGCGCGGCGGCCATACGCACTGATCGGCCGCGCGGGCTCAAGCGGCGCGGCCGCGACTCCGATGTGACTCTATGAGGCGCATCGCACGCGAGAACGCTCTCTGCGCGCTGAGCGCGCTGGCCGCGTGTGCCGGTCTCGCGTTCCTCGGCCTCGAAAGCTTCGTCTGGAGCGACTACGAACACGAGGTCGCACCCGCGTTCGCGGCGCTCGCGCACGGGCACGTCGCCGAGTTCCTGCGCCTCGCGCCGGCCTACGGCGGCTCGCTGATCGAGCGCGCGCCGTTCGCGCTCGTGCCGACGCTCTGGGGCGGCGGCGCGCTCGCCGTCTACCGCGCGGCCGCCGTGCCGTGCCTGCTCGCCTCCGCCGCGCTCGGCGTCTGGCTCGTCGCGCGGATGCGCGGCGAACGACGGCCGTGGGTCGCGCGCGCGCTCGCGCTGCTCGTCTGCGTCGCGAACCCGCTGAGCCTGCGCGCGCTTGAAATCGGCCACCCCGAGGAGCTGCTCGGCGCCTGCCTGTGCGTCGCCGCCGTGCTGCTCGCCGCCAACGAACGCCCCCTCTGGGCAGCCCTCGCGCTCGGCCTCGCCGTCGCGAACAAGGAGTGGGCGCTGCTCGCCGTCGCCCCCGTGCTGCTCGCGCTCGCCCCGCGCCGGCGCGTCGTGTGCGCGCTCTGCGCGACCGCCATCGCCGGCGCCGTGCTCGCGCCGCTCGCGCTCGTCCACGCCGGCGGCTTCGTCGCCGCGACGCGCGCGACCGCCGCTCCGCCCTCCGCGATCTTCAACCCGTGGCAGATCTGGTGGTTCCTCGGCAGCCACGCGCCGGCCGGCGCCGCGGCGACGGCATCCCCGGGCGCGCGCGTCGGCCCGGCATGGGTGAGCGCCAGCAGCCACCTGCTGATCCTGCTCGCCGGCTTCGCCGTCGGCGCCGCGCTGTGGCTTCGCGAGCGCCGCGGCGGCCCGACGAGGGCGCGCTCGGCGCTGCTCGCGCTCGCGCTCGTGCTGCTGCTGCGCTGCCTGCTCGACACGTGGGACACGAGCTACTACATCGTCCCGTTCCTGCTCGCGCTGCTCGCCTGGGAGCTGCAGGAGCCGGCGCATCGCATCCAGCTCGCGGCGGCGGCCGCGACGGGCCTCGCCTCGATCACCTTCCTGTGGCTGCCGAACACCGGCGCCCCGGCCGACGCCCAGGCGGCTTTCTTCCTCGCGTGGGCGCTCCCGTTCGCCGCGGCGCTCGCCGTGCAGCTGCTCTCGCCGGGCCGTCTGCGGCGGCTGAGCGAGCGTCTGCGCGCCCGCCGGCACCCGGCTCAGGAGACGACCGTCAGCGTCTTGTCGAGCCCGTTGAGCACTTCGTGACCGCCGTCGCGGACGACGAGCAGATCCTCGATCCGCACGCCGAGCTCACCGGGTAGGTAGACGCCCGGCTCGACCGTCACGACGTTGCCGGCGACCAGCGCATGCTCGCCTTCGGTGCGCGACAGGCGCGGGCCCTCGTGGATCTCCATGCCGACGCCGTGGCCAAGCCCGTGGCCGAAGCGCTCGCCCTCGCCGGCGCGCTCGATCACGGCGCGCGCGATCGCGTCGACCTCGCGCCCGGTCGGTCCGGCGGCGACCGCCGCGACGCCCGCCTCCTGCGCGCGCAGGACGAGCTCGTAGACCTCGCGCGCGCGATCGGAGATGCCCTCGCCGGTCGCATACGTACGCGTGCAGTCAGAGCAGTAGCCCCCGAGCACGGCGCCCCAGTCGATCGTCACGAGCACGTCGCGCGCGATCGGCTCATCGCGCGGCTCCGCGTGCGGCAGCGCGCCGTGCGCGCCGGCGGCGACGATCGACGGGAAGCTCGCCGCCTCGGCGCCGAGGCGGCGCATGCGCAGCTCCAGCTCGATCGCGACCTCGCGCTCGCTGCGCCCGACGAGGCCCGCTTCGAGCACGCCGCGCAGCGCCTCGTCGGCGAGCTGCGCCGCGGCGCGCATCTGCGCGACCTCGCCGTCGTCCTTGACCGCGCGCAGGCGCTCGACCACGCCCGCGCACGGCGCGAGCTCCCACCCGCTCGGCAGCGCCGCCCGCAGCCGCGCGTGGGCCGCGACGGTCACGTTCGCGTCGTCGAAGCCGAGCTTCCCCGATGACTCCTTCAGCGCGCCGGCAGCCGCGTCGAGCAGGCTGCCGACGACGATCTCGCGCGCGAACGCGCCGGCGACCTGCTCGGCCGACTGCGTGCGGTAGCGGAAGTCCGTGAAGAAGCGCCCGCGCGGCGTCTGCGCAGTGCCCGCGCCGGGACCGGCGCCGGCGACGGCCCCGCCCTCGGCATCGGCCGTGACGAGCGCGAGCCCGTTGCTGCCGGTGAAGCCGGTCAGGTAGCGGACGTTGACCGGAGCCGTGACGAGCAGCGCGTCGACGTCGCACTCGCGCAGGTCGGTCGCGAGCCGCTCGACGCGCGCGTCCTCGCCGCCCGCGCCGACGCCGGCGCTCATCGCGCGGCCGCCGTCGAGTCGTCCTCCTGGCCGGCGAGCCTGTCACGCAGCAGCGCGAGCGCCTCGTCGTAGCCGTCGGCGCCGCGGCCGGAGACGGTCGCGAAGCAGAGCTCGCCGATCACCGAGACACGCCGCCACGGCTCGCGCGACTGCACGTCGGAGAGGTGGATCTCGACGGCCGGCAGCGAAGCGATCTCGAGCGCGTCGCGGATCGCCCACGAGTAGTGCGTCCAGGCGCCGGGGTTCAGCAGGATCGCATCGGCCTCCTCGCGCACGGCGTGCAGCCGCTCGACGAACGCGCCCTCGTGGTTGCTCTGGAAGAAGCTCGCGCGCAGCCCCAGCGCCGCGGCGCGCTCCTCGATCCGACGCTCGAGCTCGAGCAGCGTCAACGCGCCGTAGAGCTCCGGGTCGCGATTGCCGAGCTGGTCGAGGTTGACGCCGTGCATCACCTCGACGCGGTTGTGCGTGACTCGCGCGATCGACGCATCATCGCCGCTCGCGTTCATGCGCGCACCTCGAGCTCGGCGACGGCGGCGCGCAGGTCGGCCGGCGCGACCTCGCGGCCCGTCAAAGGCTCACCCGGACGCTCGAGCAGCACGAACGGCAGCTTGCCGCCGACGCGCTTCTTGTCGCGAGCGGTCGCCTCGAGCACCTGCTCGACGCCCGCGCCGTCGAGCACCGTCGGCAGCCCGCGCTCGGCGAGCAGCGCGCCGACGCGCGCGCGCAGCTCCTCGGCGCCGGACAGCCGCAGCGCGGCGAGCAGCCCGAGCCCGACGGCCTCGCCGTGGCGGTAGCGCGCGTAGCCGGTCGCCGTCTCGATCGCATGGCCGACCGTGTGTCCGAGGTTCAGGACCTGCCGGCGCCCGCCGTCGCGCTCGTCGGCGGCGACGACGTCGAGCTTCGTGCGCGCGCACGCGAGGATCGTCCAGTCGTCGAGCTCGGCGCCCGAGGAGACGCGCTCCCAGAGCTCGCCGCCGGCGATCAACGCCGTCTTCAGCACCTCGACCCAGCCGCTCGCGAGCTCCGCGTCCGGCAGGCTTTCGAGCATCGCCGGATCGACGAGCACTCCGGCCGGCTGGTGGTAGACGCCGACGTAGTTCTTCGCCTGCGGCAGATCGACGCCGGTCTTGCCGCCGTAGGCCGAGTCGACCTGCGCGACGAGCGTCGTCGGGATCTGCACGATCGGGATGCCGCGCTGGTAGGTCGCGGCGCAGAAGCCGGCGAGGTCGCCGACGACGCCGCCGCCGAGCGCGACGAGGTGATCGCCGCGATCGACGCCCGCCTCGGCGAGCTCGCCCCACACGCGCTCGGCGCTCGCGAGCGTCTTGTGCCGCTCGCCCGTCGCGATCGCGATCGTGCCGGCGAGCCAGTCGAGCTCACCGCCGTACAGGCCCGCGACGACCTCGTCGGTCACGCAGAACGCGCGCGAGCGCGAGCGGTCGATCGGCCAGAGCTCGGCGGCCTCGCCAGGGCCGGCCTCGGCGGCCGAGCCGGCGGCGAGCGCGCGCAGCAACCCGCGCGCGACGAGCACCGGGTACTCGCCAGAGGCGCTCTGCGCCCACAGCAGCCGTGCACCGGCCGGCGCGGCGGCGAGCGCGCGCAGCGCGCCGAGCACGCGCGCGGCCTCGCCGAGCCGCGGCGAGGGAACGATCGCGTCGGCGTGCGCCTCGTACAGCCCGCGCCGCTCGGCGTGCAGCGCGAGGAACGCCTCGCGGTCGCGCGCGAGCGGGCGCCCGAGCTCGCCCGGCGTCGCCTCGGGCGGCGTTCCGACGCGCTCCCACGCGCGCTCTGCGTCGACGTCGAGCAGCACGACGACGTGCGGCTCGAGTGCGACGCGCACGCGCTCGGAGAGGATGCTGCCGCCGCCGAGCGCGATCACCGAGCCCGGCCGCGCCGTGTCGAGCAGCTCGCAGACGAGCTGCTCCTCTGCCGCGCGGAACGAGGCCTCGCCGCGCAGCTCGAACTCGCGCGCCGGCGAGTGCCCGAGGCGCTCCTGCAGCAGCGCGTCGCTGTCGACCGCCGGCACGCCGAGCGCATCGGCGAGCTCGCGGGCGACGGTCGACTTGCCGGCGCCCATGAAGCCGATCAGCACGAGCGCGCGCCGCGGCGCGCGTCCTACGTCCGCCATCCGATCCGGCGCTCGTAGGCGCGCAGCGCCTCGAGGACGTCGTCGACGTGATCGCCGCCGAACTTCTGCCGGTAGGCGTCGGCGAGCACGAGCGCGACCATCGCCTCGCCGACGACGCCGGCGGCGGGCACCGTGCACGAGTCGGTGCGCTCGCGCAGCGCCTGCGCCGGCTCGTGCGTTGCGGTGTCGACCGAGCGCAGCGGCTTGGTCAGCGTCGGCAGCGGCTTCATCGCGCCGCGGACGATCAGCGGCAGCCCGTTCGTCATCCCGCCCTCGAGGCCGCCGGCGCGGTTCGTCTCGCGGTAGTAGCCGCGCTCGGTCGAGTAGTAGATCTCGTCGTGCGCCTGCGAGCCGGGCAGCCCGGCGATCTTGAACGCGTCGCCGATCGCCGCGCCCTTGACCGCCTGGATCGAGCAGAGCGCCATCGCCAGGCGCCCGTCCATCCGCTGCTCCCAGGAGATGTGCGAGCCGAGCCCGGGGACGAGCCCGAACGCCTGCACCTCGAAGACGCCGCCGAGCGACTCGTTGGCCTTGCGCAGGTCGTCGATCTCGCGCACCATCGCGCGCGTCGCGTCGGCGTCGAGGCAGCGTACGGGCGAGCTCGTCGACGGCGTCGAAGTCGGCGAGCGTCAGCGCACGCTCGGACTCGGGCGCGCGGACGGAGGCGATCTGCACGACGTGCGAGCGGACCTCGACGCCGAGCGCACGCAGGAACGCCTTGCACAGTGCGCCGCCGGCGACGCGTGCGGCCGTCTCGCGCGCGGAGGCGCGCTCGAGGATGTTGCGCACGTCTGACTGCTTGTACTTCTGCGTGCCGACGAGATCGGCGTGCCCGGGGCGCGGCAGGTGCACCTCGGCGAGCTCCTCGTCGATCGGCCATGGGCTCATCCGCTCCTGCCAGTTGGCGTAGTCGCGGTTGGCGACCTGCAGCGCGACCGGGCCGCCGAGCGTGCGTCCGTGGCGGATCCCGGCGGTGACCTCGGCGGCGTCGCGCTCGATCTTCATGCGCCCGCCGCGGCCGTGGCCGAGCTGGCGGCGCGCCATGTCCGCGTTGAGCTCGTCCTGCGTGATGGAGAGGCCCGCGGGCAGGCCCTCGACGACGCACGTCAGACCAGGACCGTGCGACTCGCCGGCTGTGATCAGACGGAGCGACACGCTCCTAGCTTATTTGCTGACGCCGGCGCGCCAGCGCCCGGCGGCGTGCGCGCGTGCGGCGAACGCTCTCTGCCCGGCGAACACGAGCACGCCCTTCGCGCTCGAGAAGCGCAGGCCGGGCAGCGCCTCCAGCCCGGCCCGGCGCAGAAGCGCGGCGCCGAGCTTCGATTCTCCGCCGAGCGACCCGCCCGCCGCCGGCGTCGTGGCGCCCTTGACGGTTTCGATCGAGACGACGTGAAGCAGGTAGTTCGTCGCGGTCGCGCCGGGCGGCGCGTATTCGAGTTCCTCGGTCTGGCCGACCTGCAGGTCGAGCACTTGACACTGCGACGTGCTCGGGCGGCATGTGCCGACCCCGCGCAGGATGACTTCGCCGACGAGCGTGAACGCGACGCTGTTGGCGCCGGCGATCGCGCCGCGGTAGACGATCAGCGCCTGCTTGGCCGACGGCAGCGGCTGCTGCAGTTCGAGGTTGGCGAACAGGTTCAGCTGCGCGCTCTGGTACGGCGTGGCGGGCGCAGCTGCGCCGAACAGCACGTCGACGCGGTAGGTCGCCTTGGGCTTGCTCGATTTCTGCTTGGCCTTCGGCTTCGACGGCGAGGAGCCGCCGCTCGAGGAACCCGATTCCGAGCCCGCGCCGCCGCTCGAGCCCGAGCCCGATTCGGCGGTGCCCGTCGAGGAGGAAGACGAGGAGCTCGAGCCCGTGCCCGCGGAGGAGCTGGAAGAGCCGGAGCTCGCCGATGAGGAGCTCGCGGCCTTCTTCGCGCTCGGCGACGGCAGCGGCGCGAACGGGTTGCGCGTGCGCGTCGCGTTGCCGGTCTGCTCGCCGGCGCCGTGCGTCGTCTCGGCGACCGCCTGCGCGTCTTCGGTCTTGATCGCACTGACGACGACGCCGTTCGACGCGCTCGTCGCGGGAGCGCTCGTCGCAGCGGGCGTCGAGGAGCCGCCGCCGGCGATGAGCGCATAGGCGATCGCACCGGCGAGCGCGAGCCCGAGCAGCGCGAGCAGCGGGCGCAGGCGCCGGCCGAGCAGGTCGGCGCGCAACGAGTCGAAGAAGGCGTTCATCGCACCGCTCCCGCCGTCACGACGGCTGCCGGCGCGGAGCTCGAGCCGGTGGCGCTCGAGGAGCTCGTCGCCGTGCCGCTCGCGGCGGGCGTCGAGGCGCTCGCGCCGGTCAGGCCGGCGCCGCTCGGCAGCACGTACGCGGTCGCGGTGATCGTCCCCGTCAGCTTGCCGCTGCCTTCGCTGCCGGATTGCGGTTCGAGCTTGACGCCCTGCAGCGTCAACAGCCGGCCGCTGACCTGAAGGCCGCCGGAGGCGGTCCGAACGGTCGCACCGTTGAGCTGCTGGAACAGGTGATAGAGGTCGGAGAAGCTGCCGTTGAAGACGAACGTGAACGGCATCTGCGTGAAGCCGGCGCTCGCAGCGGCGGGCGTGGCCGAGGAGGAGCTCGCCGAGCCCGAGGCGGACCCGGCGCCGGAGCTCGTGCCGTTGGTGATCGAGCTGAATTCGAGGTGCTTCTGGTTGGACGCCTGCGCGAGCTGGTAGATCAGCGACGGAACTTCTTCGCTCGGCGGGACGGCTTTGCCGAGGTTGACGACCGACGCATACGCCGCGGAGTAACGCGACTGCGCGGTACGCGCGCCGATCGCATCGCTTTCGGCGGCGGCGAGCTGGGTGTTCGCCTGGCTGACCTGCGTCGCGAGGTTCGCGGCCTGCTTGCGCTCGGGTGCGACGAGCAGCAGCCAGACGACCGCGAGCACGGCGAGCGCCGAGATGCCGATCAGGGCAAGCCGATCGCGCGTGGTCATCGTTCGCCTCCGCTCGCGGACGTCAGCTCGGTCGCGCTCGTCCCCGAGCTCGGCACGGTGGGCAGCGCGTCGAAGGTGATCAGCACCGTGAACGTCGTCTGGCCGCACTGCCCGGCCGAGGAGGAGCTCGCCGAGCCGGTCGAGCCGCCGCCGGTTCCCTTCGCGGAGCTCTGGAGCGTGACGTTCTCGACGCCGTCGATCAGGCGCAGGCGCTGCAACGTGAGCGCCACCTCGGCCTGGCTCGTCGCGCAACCGCCGAGCGTGAACGTCGGCACGCTGCCGGGCGGCGTCGCCGAGGTGACGGACGACGAGGCCGCGGCGCTGCCGACGCCTTTGCTGGCGCCGGTGAGCGACCCGACGGTGCCGTCGAGCGAGGTGATCGACGCGTCGCTCGGCAGGACGCGGCCGAGCTCGTGCAGTGCGTGCGCCCAGTCGAAGCGCGAGTCGACGAGCTGGTCGACCGCCTGGACGCGCTGTTCGCGCAGTGCGATGAAGTTCGTGTAGCGGCTCAGCGACGAGCTCGTTTCCTGCGCGCGCTGCGTGCGGGCGGTGACCGTCGCGAGCTGGCTGCGGCGGCTGGAGACCTGGTGGCGGGCGAGGCCGTACAGCAGCGCGAGGACCGCCAGGCAGGCGATCAGCGCGAGCACGAGGTACGCGGCGCCTTCCGAGCGCCCACCGGCGACGCCGGAGCCGCGTTCATCGGAGGGAATCAGGTTGACGGCTCTCATCGCGGCGCCTCCGTCGTGGCGAGGCCGGCGGCGATTGACAGGCGATGGGTCGAGACCGAACCCTCGAGGCTCGCGTCGACGAGGCCGACGGACTCGCTGCGGACCTCCATCGCGAGCGAGGCCTGCAGTGCCTCGGCGAACCCGGGCAGGTCGAGCGCCGCGCCGCTGAGCGAGACGTATGCGATCTCGCCGCTCTGGTCGTGCGAGCGCTGGAAGTCGATCGAGTTGCGGATCTCACCGGTCAGTTCGCGCACGCCGTTCTCGAGCACCGCGCGGATGTCGGCATCCGAGCGCGCCGGCTCGGGCGCCGGCTCGCTTACGGGCGGCTGGGCCGCCTGCATGACCTCGGCGTAGCCCATCGAAGCCTCGCGTGCTTCGTGCTCCTCGCGGCTCAGGACCGACTGCTCGTCGCGCACGCCGTCGTCGGCCGGCCCGTCGGCGAGACCGGGTGCGTCGACCTGCCCGGCGGTGGCCTCGTCGGCCTCGCCGTCGAGTTCCGGCGCAGCGACGGGCGTCGGCGCGCTCGGGCCGACGTCGCCCGCCGGCGCCTGGCTCGCGAACGCGAGCGGCCCCGGCGTCGGCGCCGAACCGAGATCGACCGTCTCGAGCAACCGGCGCGCCTCGCCGAGCGCGATCGCGCGGCGCGTCGCGAGCTCGTTCGCCATCGCCTCGACGCCGCCGCCGATGACGCGCGTGAAGCGACAGACGGTGCCTTCGGCGATCGCGAGGTTCGTCAGGCCGTCGACGTTCAGGTAGAGCACGCGCTCGGTCGCGTCGGCCGCACGGTCGTGCAGCGAGCGGATCAGCGCGAACGCGGAGAGGTCGACGCCGACCGGCGTCAGCCCCGCGCCGCGCACGGCGGCGAGCAGCCGTTCGACCATGTCGCGCTGCGCCGCGACGAGCACGACGCGCTGGCGCGTCCCGGCCGGCGTCTCGAACAAGCCGAGCGGATGGAAGTCGAGGACGGCGTTCGAGAGCGGCATCGGCACCTGGTCCTGCGCCTGGAAGTGGACCGCGGCCGCGAGCTCCTTGCGGTCGGTCACGGGCGGCAGCTCGAGCGTGCGCATGACGGTGCGCTGGTTGGCGATGCCGACGCGCACGTGCTTGCCGAGCGCGCCGCCGGCGAACAGCTCGCGCAGCGCGGCGCTGAGCGCCTCGGCGTCGAGCACCTCGCCCTCGCGCATCGTGTCTGCGTCGAGCGGCTGCGCAGCGGCTCGCTCGGCGCGGATCGTGCCGTTGACGCGGACCTTCGCGGCGGCGACGAGGCCGGGCTGAATATCGAGCCCGACGACGTCGTTGCCGGAGCGGCGCCGGCCGAGGTCGAGGTTGAGGTTGAGTGAGGGAAGCTTGGGCATCTGTCTCGTCAGCCGCCGCAGATGGTCGGCGCGGCTGGCGCACGAGCGGTATCGGCGCGAGCGCTGCGCCGCTTTAGGACGGGTCCGGGCGCTACAGGAAGTGATGAACGTAGGAGCCGACGAGCTGTTCGCCGACGAACGCCGCGACGACGGCGCCGAACGCGAGGAACGGCCCGAACGGCACGGCTGTCCTGCGCCCGTCCTGCGCGCCCTTGCGCGCGATGATCGCCACGCCGGCGAGCACGCCGGCGATCAGCGCGATCAGCACTGCGGCGGCGACGGCGCGGCCGAGGAACAGGCCGAGGACGGCGGCGAGCTTGACGTCGCCCATGCCCATGCCACCCGGATACGCGAGCGCCGCGAGCAGCAGGAAGCCGCCGGCGGCGGCACCGGCGATCAGCCGCGCCGGCTCGCCGGCCGGGTCGAGCGCGAGCCCGAGCACGATCGCGAGGACGGCGCCGAGCGCGGTGAGGCTGTTGGGGATGATCCGGTGCTCGACGTCGATCAGCGCCGCCGGCACGACGATCAGGATCAGCGCGATGCTGAGCACGACGGCGGCGAGCGAGCTGTGCGCGATCACCGCGCCGGCGCACAGCGCGGCGGTCAATGCCTCGACGAGCGGGTAGCGCGGCGAGATCGGCGCGCCGCAGCTGCGACAGTGCCCGCGCAGCAGCACGTAGGAGAGGATCGGGATGTTGTCGTACGGCTTGACCGGCTCCTCGCACGAAGGGCAGTGCGACGGCGGCGCGACGAGCGACTCGTGGCGCGGCAGCCGGTAGGCGACGACGTTCAGGAACGAGCCGAAGATTGCGCCGAGCGCGCCTGCGAATGCGACCTCCATGAGGGCATGATCGGCGGACGGCGCGCGGCGCTTGAGCGGCGGCGAACGACAGAGGGGCGGCTCGCGCCGCCCCTCTGTCACTACGCAACCGCCCGATCGCTCGGGCCGTCGATGTTGCTACCAGGTGCCGCTGGCGTTGCAGCCACCTTTGCTGGGGGTGCACGTGCGCGTGATCGTGCCTTTGTTGTTCTGCAGCGTGTAGACGTCGTTGCTGCCCTTGGCCGTCGACTGGACTTCGAAGCCTTCCGTTTCGGTTTTGAGAACCGCCGGCGTGGCCGTCGTCCGGTCTTTCAGCGTCGGCTCGATTTTTTCGAGTTCGCTGAGCGAGCATTTCGTGTATTCGCCGCTGTTTTCGTTCGCGCAGCTCTCCTCAGTCGTCTGCAGGGTTCCGATCTGCGTCTTCGCCGCAGCGTCGTTCGCCTTGCTCGTCTGGTTGAGGAACGCGGGAATCGCGATCGCGGCGAGAATGCCGACGATCAGGATGACGACCAGCAGCTCGATGAGGGTAAAACCCTCTTCCTTGCTCAAGCGCTGGCGCAGTCGATGCAGCATGTGATCCTCCTAGGATCGTGTGATTGGCGCCAGCACAAGGCCCACCGCCCACAGGTGGCGGTGCGTCCCCCGATAAGTCGATCCTTCAGGACCGGCTAGTGAGAGCCGCCGGCTTTGCTACACACCCCTCAGGGTGTTCTGCCTTGGCGCCTCGACACTGGCTTTGTCTGCGCGTGCATCGACCTCGCGGCAGATGTTCTTTAGCGATGCACGCCGGTTGGACGCATGCACGACCGGCGTATCGGCGAGCTGTGCGGTGCGCGCTACTCGGCCGGCGCGCGCTCGCCCGAGCCCTCGGGCGCAGCGGCATCGGCCGGCTCGGCGGCATCGGCCGGCTCGGCGGACTCGGCGCCCCAGCGCGCCTGCGCGTCGACGCCGGGGACGCGCACACCGCCGCCTTCGCACCACGGGCAGGTGACCTTGCTCGGGGTGCCGCCGAGGTTCGAGATCAGCTCACCGGTGCCGCGGCAGGGCATACACTCCCGCGGCTCGTGGGCCTCATCGCTTCGATCGTCGCTGTTCGCCTGCTCGCTCGCCACGGAGCGAGGAGACTAGCGGTCCCTCGATGAGGAGCAGGGTTCGCGCCCACGAGTGGGCGCTGCTCGCGCTGATCACGCTCGCCGCGGCCGCGCTGCGGCTGATCGCGATCGGCAAGGTCGAGACGGACCCGTTCTACGACGCGGCCGTGCGCAGCATGGGCATGTCGTGGCACAACTTCTTCTTCGGCGCGTTCGAGCCGGGCGCGAGCGTCTCGATCGACAAGCCGCCGGTCGACCTGTGGCTGCAGGTCGTGACGGTCAAGCTGTTCGGCTTCACCACGACGACGCTGAAGCTGCCGGAGGCGATCTCGGGGATCCTCGCGGTGCCGCTGCTGTTCGTCGCGGTCAGGAGGATGTGGAGCACGACCGCCGGACTCGCGGCGGCGGCGGCGCTCGCGGTGCTGCCGGTCGACGTGATCACCTCGCGCAGCGACACGATGGACGGGGTGATGATGCTGCTGATCGTGCTCGCGCTGCTGTTCGTCGTGCGCGGGTGCGAGACGGGGCGCACGCGCTGGCTGCTCGCGGGCGCGGCGGTGCTCGGGGTCGCGTTCGACGTGAAGATCCTCGAGTCGTTCGTCGCGCTGCCGGGACTGGCGGTGCTCGCGCTGATCGGCTTCCCGGGCGCGCCGCGCGCGCGCGCGCTGAAGCTCGCGGCCGCGGCCGCGGTCTACGTCGTCGTCGCGCTCGCGTGGCTCGGGGCGACGCTGCTCGCGCCGGCGAGCGATCGCCCGTGGGCGATCGGCTCGACGAACGGCAGCGCGTGGAACGCGGTGTTCGTGTTCAACGGGACCGAACGCCTCGGCGGCAAATCGCCGGAACCGCAGGGGACGCAGTACGAACCCGGCCACGAATACCCGGTCGCGACGCAATCGGAGCGCGACCACATCCCGATCGTGCCGCCGTCGCCGACGCGCCTGCTCGCGCGGATCGGGCCGCTGTCGGGTGAGCGCCTCGGGATGGAGCTGCTCGTCGGGCTGCTGCTCGGCATCCCGGCGCTCCTCTGGAGCGTGCGCCGCCGGCGCGAGGAACGCGACGACGACGACGAAGACGGCGAAGCGCTCGAAGAAGGCGCGCCGGCGCGCAGCATGCGGATCGCGATCGCGGCGGGGCTCGTGCTCTGGCTGGCGACGGGGATCGTGCTGTTCAGCCACATGGTGCGGCTGCACCCGCGCTACGTCGAGGGCCTCTTGCCGGCGGTCGCGGCGACGCTCGGGATCGGCGTCGCGTGGGCGTCGCAGCCGCGCGGCCTCGTGCGCCCGGCGGCGCTCGCGATCGCGCTCGCGGTCGTCGTCTACTACGGCGAGCGGCTGCTCTACGGGACGCCGCCGGAGTGGTGGATCACGCTGATCGCGGCGCTGCTCGCGCTCGCGGCGGCGGCGCTCGCGCGCGTGCCGGCGCTGCCGCGCGCATTGCGGCGCGCACTCGCGCCGATCGGCGTGCTCGCGCTGACGCTGTGCGCCGTGCTCGCGATCGCCGTCGGGACGGACGTGACATCGATCCACGACCACATCACCGACGCCGGCTACGTCGGCGCGCTGCCGGTGCAGGAGCTCGACACGGTCAGCAGCTACCTGCGCGCGCACCAGGACGGCGCGCGCTACGAGGTCGCGGCGCAGTCGGCGACGCAGATCGGCTCGCTGATCGTCAAGGACGCGCGCCCGGTCGTGATCCTGACGAGCTACGGCGCGCAGCAGTTCACGTCGGTGACGAAGCTGAAGGACCTGATCGCCGCGGGCGAGGTGCGCTACGCGTTCCTGAACTCGCCGTGCCCGCACCACACGACGGCGGCGACCGCGAAAAACCCGGCGTGCTCGCGCCCGGCGAGATGGATCCGCGCGCACGCGAAGGACGTCTCGCGCGAAGCCGGGCTGGAACGCGGCGGCGTGCTGTGGCGCCTGCCGGGAGCGAAGCCGTGAGCGACGCCGCGCCGTCGCTGGCCGAGCTCGCCGAGCACGCGCGCGCGGCCGGCCGGCTCGCGCTCGACACGGAGTTCGTCGGCGAGGGGCGCTATCGGACGCTGCTGTGCCTGATCCAGCTCTCGGTGCCGATCGGCGAGGACACGCACATCGAGCTGCTCGACCCGCTCGCGGCCGAGTTCGACGGGGCGCCGCTGGCGGACGTGCTGGCCGATCCGGAGGTCGAGATCGTCGTGCATGCCGGACGCCAGGACATCGCGCTGCTGCGGCGCGTGCTGGCGACGGACGTGAGCAACGTGTTCGACACGCAGGTCGCGGCCGGCTTCGCGGGGATGGGTGCGCAGAGCTCCTACGACTCGCTGCTCGGCGACGCGCTCGGGCTGCGCGTCGCGAAGAGCGCGAGCTTCACGCGCTGGGAGAAGCGCCCGCTGTCGGCCGAGCAGCTCGCCTACGCGCGCGAGGACGTCGAGCACCTGCTCGAGCTCGCGAGCGAGCTCGAGCGCCAGCTGGGCGAGCTCGGGCGCCTGCAGTGGGCGCGCGAGGAGTGCCGCGCGCTCGAGCGCTCGAGCGACGAGCGCGATCTCGAGGCGATCTTCCTGCGCCTGCCGCGCGTGCGGAACCTGAGCCCGAGCGCACGGCCGGTCGCGCGCGCGCTCGTGCAGTGGCGCGAGCAGACGGCCGAGCGCCAGGACCGGCCGGTGCAGAGCGTGCTGAGCGACGCGGCGCTCGTCGAGATCGCCAAGCGCAAGCCCTCCTCGACGCAGCAGCTCGAGCAGATCCGCGGCTCGGGCGCGGCGAACCTGCGCCGCCGCGGCGAGGACCTGCTCGAGGTCGTGCGCCACGCGCGCGAGCTCGACCCCGAGCACGCGCCGCGCGAGGCGCGACCGCCGGCGCCGCGCGCCGAGGACGCGCCGCTGATCGCATTCGGCGAGGCGCTGCTGCGCGCGCGGGCGCGCGAGGCGGGGCTCGCGTACGAGCTGCTCGCGGCGCGCGCCGACCTGCAGGCGATCGTCGCGGCGTGGCGCACGGGCGCCGCGGAGGCCGACGTGCGCACGCTGCGCGGATGGCGACGCGAGCTCGTCGGCGGCGAGCTGCTCGAACTGCTCGACGGGCAGATCGCGCTGTCGATCGTCGACGGCGCGCTGCGGATCGACGCGACGAAGCCGCAGTGAGCGACCGCGGCCGGCCGGCGGCCTCGGCGGCGCGCGCCGGCGGCGCTACTTGATCTGGTTGTAGACGGTGAACAGCGGCATGTACATCGAGACGACGATGAAGCCGACGATCGCGCCGATGACGATGATCATGATCGGCTCGAGGATCGACGTCAGCGCTTTGACCGACGCCTCGACCTGGTCCTCGTAGAACTCGGCGACCTTGTCGAGCATCGCGTCGAGCGCGCCGGTTTCCTCGCCGACGCCGACCATGTGCGTGACCATCACCGGGAAGACGGGCGCCTGCGCGAGCGGCGCCGCGATCGTGCCGCCACGCTTGACCGAGGCGATCACGCCCTCCATCGCCTCCTCGACGGCGACGTTGCCGCCGGTGCGCCCGGTGATGTCGAGCGCGAGCAGCAGCGGCACGCCGGCGCTCGTCAGCGAGGAGAGCGTGCGCGCCCAGCGCGCGACCGCGACCTGCTGGACGATCGCGCCGATCTTCATCGGGATGTGCAGGCGGAAGTGATCCCACTGCGGCCTGCCCCAGCTCGAGCCCTTCCACTTGATGAAGCCGACGACGACGATCGCGATCAGCGCGAAGATCAGCCACCAGTAGCCGACGACGGCGTGCGAGAGGAAGACGGAGACCTTCGTGATCGCCGGCAGTTCGCCGCCGAACTGTTTGAAGACGCCCTCGAAGACGGGGACGAGGAACGCGACGAGCGCCATCATCACGCCGATCGCGAAGACGATCACGAGCGTCGGGTAGATCATCGCCGAGCGGATCTGGCGGCGCAGCGAGGCGTCCTTCTCGAGCTGGTCGGCGACGCGCATCAGCGAGCCCTCGAGCACGCCGCCGGTCTCGCCGGCCTGCGTCATCGCGACGAACAGCGGGCTGAAGACCTTCGGGTGGCGCGCGAGCGAGTCGCTCAGCGAGAGGCCGGCCTCGACGTCCTTGCGCACGGCGACGACCGTTTCCTTGAGGAACTTGTTGTCGGTCTGCCACTCGAGCACGTACAGCGCGCGCAGGATGCTCATGCCCGAGGTGATCATCGTCGCGAGCTGCCGCGAGAAGACGGCGAGCTCCGAGGCCTTGACGGTCTTCATGAACGCGAACTGGATCTCGCGCGAGGCGTGCTTGTCGGCGATCTCCAGCACGATCAGCCCGCGCTGCTTGAGCTGGTCGGAGACGGCCTGCTTGGAGTCGGCCTCGAGCTCGCCGCGCGCCTTGACGCCGGCGAGGTCCATCGCCTTGAAGACGTACGTGCTCATCGCGCGCCCCTACGCGGCGGCCCGCTGGCCGAGGTCGAGCGTCGCGGCGCCGAGCAGGCGGCCGAGCTCCTCGGGCGTCGACGAGCGAGATTCGGCGAGCTTGCGGCTGATCTGTCCCTGGCGCACGAGCATCGCGAGCGAGGCGTCCATCGTCTGCATGCCGCTCGCCGAGCCGGTCTGCAGCACGGAGTAGATCTGGTGCGTCTTGCCCTCGCGGATCAGGTTGCGCACGGCCGGGTTCGGCATCAGGACCTCGGTCGCGACGACGCGGCCCGAGCCGTCGGCGTTGGGCAGCAGCTGCTGGGTCATGATCCCCTGCAGCGAGACCGACAGCTGCACGCGCACCTGGCCCTGCTGGTGCGCCGGGAAGACGTCGATGATCCGGTCGATCGTCTGCGCCGTGTCCTGCGTGTGCAGCGTCGCGAAGACGAGGTGGCCGGTCTCGGCGGCCGTCAGCGCCGTCGAGATCGTCTCGAGGTCGCGCATCTCGCCGACGAGGATCACGTCGGGGTCCTCGCGCAGCGCGGCCTTCAGCGCCTCGGAGAAGCTGTGCGCGTCGGAGCCGAGCTCGCGCTGGTTGACGAGGCACTTCTTGTGCGCGTGCAGGAACTCGATCGGGTCCTCGATCGTCATGATGTGCTCCTCGCGCGTGCGGTTGATCTCGTCGATCATCGCCGCGAGCGAGGTCGACTTGCCCGAGCCGGTCGGTCCGGTGACGAGCACGAAGCCACGCGGCTTGCGCGCGAACTCGTGCACGACCGGCGGCAGCCCCAGCTCCTCGATCGAGCTCAAGTTGAACGGGATCAGGCGAAATGCCGCGCCGAGCGCGCCGCGCTGGAAGTAGGCGTTGACTCGGAAGCGCGCGTGTCCGGGGATCGAGTAGGCGAAGTCGAGCTGCCAGTCGGTCTCCAGGCGCTGGCGCTGGTCGCCGTTGAGGATCGAGTAGATGATCTCGCGCGTGTCCGACGGCGAGAGCTTCGGAAAGTTCTCGAGCGGCGTCAGCCGTCCGCGGACGCGTATCGTCGGGTGCGCACCGGCGCTGAGGTGCAGGTCGGACGCGCGGCGCGAGACGACCTCCATGAGCAGGTCTGCGAAATCGATGTCCATGGTGCCGCGCATCGACGGGCGCAGAGCAAAGATCGCGGCAAGTTGAGGCCGACTGGACGAATGTCGTACGGCGGCCCGCTCAGCCGGCGCGCGCGGCGCGCAGCATCGTCTCGCGCGGCGCCTCGCGCGCGGTCCACAGCTCGAAGCTGAGCGCGCCCTGCGCGACGAGCACGTCGAGGCCGTCGAGCGCGCGCGCGCCGGCATCGCGCGCGGCGCCGATCAGCTCGGTCGCGCCGCCGCCGCGGTAGACGAGGTCGACGACGAGCGCGTACTCGCCGACGAGCGCGCGCGAGAGGCCGAGCTGCGCGAGCTCCTCGCCGCCCGGCTGAAGACCGACGGCCGTGCAGTTGACGAGCACGTCGGCCGGCTCGGGCGCGGCGATCGCGCGCGCGCCGAGCTCATCCGCGAGCGCCGTCGCGCGCACGGGCGTGCGGTTCCACACGCCGACCTCGGCGGCGCCGGCCTCGCGCAGCGCCCAGACAGCCGCCCGCGCGCTGCCGCCGGCGCCGAGCACGAGCGCGCGCCGGCCGGCGAGCGGCTCGCCGATCGCCGCGAGCAGCCCCGGCGCGTCGGTGTTCTCGGCGGCGATCGTGCCGTCGGCGGCGAACGTCAGCGTGTTCGCGGCGCCGATCGCACGCGCGCTGTCGCTCGCGCTGTCGGCGAGCGCGAGCGCCGCGTGCTTGTGCGGGATCGTCACGTTCGCGCCGACGAAGCCGGCGGGGCCGAGCGCACGCACCGTCTCGACGAGCAGCTCGGGCGGCACCGGCAGCCCCTGGTAGCGCCAATCGCGCAGCCCGAGCTCGGCGAGCGCGGCGTTGTGCATCGCCGGCGAGCGGCTGTGCGCGACCGGCCAGCCGAGCACGCCAAGCCTGTGTGTCACTTCTCTTGCACGTCGGCGGGCGCCCGCCGTTGCTCTTGACCGCGGCGTCGTACGCCGCGACGTTCTTTTCGAATTCGGCGGACGTGCGCGAGAAGACCTGCTCGCCGCAGCCGTCGGCGCCGGCGACGTAGTACAGGTACGGCACATGCGCCGGGTGCGCGGCGGCTTCGATCGACGCGCTGCCCGGGTTCGAGATCGGCGTCGGCGGCAGCCCTTTGTGCGTGCGCGTGTTGTACGGCGAGTCGATCTTCAGCTGCGATTCGGTCAGTTCGCCGGTGTACGTCGCGATGCCCTTCTGCTGCTCGACGGCGTAGTAGATCGTCGCGTCGATGCCGAGCGGCATCCCTTCGTGCAGGCGGTTGTAGATGACCGCGGCGATCTTCGGGCGGTCGCCGGCCGTCTGCGCCTCGCGCTCGATCATCGAGGCGACGATCAGCAGCTGGTAGGGCGTCACGTGCAGCTCGCGCGCACGACGCTCGTCGGCGTGTGAGAAGCGTTCTTCGAACGCGCTCAGCTGCTCGTCGACGAGCCGCCGCACGGGCGCGCCGGCGACGAGTTCGTACGTCGCCGGGAAGAGGAAGCCTTCGAGGTCGGGCGTGTGCGCCGGCGCGCCGTAGTCGTGCGGGTTCAGCGCGGCCGAGCGCGTGCACGCGGCGAGGTAGCGCCGCTCAGCGAGTCGGCCGCGACGAGCTGCGCGATCTGCCGGCGCGTGTAGCCCTCGGGGATCACGACCTTGACGACGATCGCCTTCGGCGGCGGCTTGCTCAGCGCGTCGATCGCCGCCGAGTAGCTCATGCCGTGCTTGAGCTCGTAGCGGCCTGAGTGCAGCGAGCCGCGCTTGCCCTCGAGCGTCGCGCGCAGGTCGAAGAAGAAGCCCGAGGAGACGACGCCGTCGTGCGCGAGGATCGAGCCGACCTTGCTCGAGCTCGCGCCCTTCGGGATCACGACGATCACCTTGCCGCTGCCCGAGCCGGCGAACGGCTGGAACAGCGAGACGAGGAACCAGACGAGCGCGACGGCGAGCGCGAGCGCGACGAGCGCCGCGACGCGCGCGCGCGTCAGGCGCCGCCGGCCGCCTCCCCCGCCCGCGCCGCCGGAGCCCGCGCCCGCGCTCTTGCGTGCGCGCCTACGCGGGCGCCGCGGCGGCGATCCTCCGGGATCGGCCGCTGCTCCTTCGCGCGCGGTCGGCGCGATGCGGATCGTGCGCCGTGGCGGCGGCAGCGGCAGCTCGCCCGCCGCTCGATCGGCGTCGTACGGATCGCTCGGCGCGGACGGGTCGGCGGGGAGCGCGGGCTCGACGAACGCGTCGGCTCCCGGCTCCGGCTCGACGTGCTCGGCCCACTCGACGGGCTCCACCGGAGCGGGCTGCGCCTCGGCGACGTCGGGAGGCGGCGCCGCGAGGTCCGGCGGCGCGAGGTCCGGCGGCGCGATGGCGTCCGGCGGCGCGATGGCGTCCGGCGGCGCGACGACCTCCGGCAGTGCGACGACCTCCGGCGGCGCCTCGGCGGGCGGCGCCTCGGCGGCACGCTCGGCGCGGCGGCGTTCGCGCTCGTGGCGCTCGCGCTCGCGCTCCTCCGCGGTGCGTTCGTGTGCGTCTGTGGCGGTCGCCGCGGGACAAGGCAGTGAGCTTAACGCGACTGTGCGGCCAGCCAGCTCTCGAGCAGGTGGGCGGCGGCGCGCGAGTCCTCGCTCGCGCTCGCCGGCCCGTCGAGTCGCGTTGGGCCATGCGCGTCGTGAAGCGCTCGTCGTGCAGCTCGACGGGCACGCCGCGCCGAGCCGGCGCGCGAGGCGCTCGGCGAACTGCGCGCGTCTCGCGCGTCTGCTCGGTGTCGCCGCCGCGCAGCGACAGCGGCAGCCCGACGACGACGCGCTCGACCTCGCGCTCGCGCACGAGCGCAGCGAGCGCGGCCAGCCCGCGCGCGCTCGCCGGGCGCTCGACGGCGTCGATCGGCGTGACGATCGTGCCGGTCGGGTCGCTCACGGCGCAGCCGCAGCGCGCGCTGCCGTAGTCGAGCGCGAGCACGCGCATCAGCTGCTGCGAGCGCCGCCGCGATCGCCTGCGCGCGCCGGCCTCGATCGCCTGCTCGAGCTTCTCCGGGTCGCGCCCGCCGGCCTGCGCCATCGTGTCGCGCCCGCCTCCGCCGCCGCCGACGACCTCGGCGGCGGCCTTGACGACCGCGCCCGCCTTGACGCCGCGCTCGACGAGCGTCGGGGGCGACGCTCGCGACGCAGGTGCACGCGTCCGTCGGCGGCCGTGCCGAGCAGGATCGCCGCGTCCGTCGAGCCGGCCCTTGAGCCGATCGGCGACGTCGAGCAGCGCCTTGGCGTCGGCGACATCGACGGCGGCCGCGAGCACGCGGCGCGCCGGCGATCTCTCTGCGCCGGCGGCGAGCGCGTCGAGGTCGACGCCGCTCGCGCCGCCCGGCCGCGCCGCCGCTGCTTGAGCGCCTTCTCGAGCGCGCTTGCGCTCGCGCTCGCGCGCTCCGTGACGGCCTCGGGCGCGTCCTCGGGACGCGCGCGCAGCGTCCGCGGCGACCTCCCGAGCAGCCGGTCGTGCTCGCGCAGCAGGCTCACCGCCGCCGGGCCGGTCAGCGCCTCGATGCGGCGCACGTTGGCGGCGCTGGAGGTCTCGCGCGAGGATCGTGGAACGGCCCGATCTCGGCGGTCGAGCGCACGTGCGTGCCGCCGCACAGCTCGCGCGAGTACTCGCCCTCGCCGATCTCGACCATGCGCACGACCTCGCCGTACTTCTCGCCGAACAGCGCCATCGCGCCCAGGCGCCTGGCCTCGTCGAGCGTGGTCGTGATCGGGCGCACGGGGTCGTTGCGCGCGATCCACTCGTTGACGCGGTCCTCGACGTCGCGCAGCTCCTCGGCGGCTCAGCGCCTGGCCGTGGCTGAAGTCGAAGCGCAGCTTGTCCGGCCCGACGTAGGAGCCGGCCTGGCGCACGTGGCTGCCGAGGCGCTCGCGCAGCGCGGCCTGCAGCAGGTGCGTGGCGGTGTGGTTGCCTCGGTCGCGTGCCGCGCGACGTGGTCGACGCGCGCGAGCACCGGCCTCGCCGGCGCTGCAGCGCGCCCTGCCTCGACGACGACCTCGAGCGCCTGGTCGTCGCCGAGCCGGCAGACATCCTCGACGCGCGCGCGGCAGTCGCCGTCGCTCGCATTCGATCGTGCCGACGTCGGCGACCTGGCCGCCGCCGGCGGCGTAGAAGGGCGACTCGGCGAGCTTGACCAGGTAGCGCGCCCGCCGCCGTCGCCGGCGCTGCTGCGCGACCGTCGGGCCGCCGACGCCCGTCGTGCGCTGCTCCTCGGTCTCGTAGCCGGTGAACGCGTGCTGGCGCCGCTCGTCGCCGGCGCGGCAGCTCGCCGAGCGCGCGTCGTCGCTGCGCGCCGCCGCCGCGCCGGCGCCGGCGCGCGCGCCCGCGCGCCCGCGGGCGCGCTGCTGCCTCCATCAGCGCCTCGAAGTCGCCCTCGATCGCAAGCCCCTCTTCGGCGAGCAGCTCGCTCGGTCATCTCGTACGGGAAGCCGTACGTGTCGTGCAGGCGGAAGACGTCGTCCGCCGGGACGCCGCGGCGCCGGCCTCTGCGCGCGCGTGGTCGATGTCGGGCGCAGCGCGGCCATGCCCTGCGCGAGCGTGCGCCCGAAGCCCTCCTCCTCGGCCGGCGAGCCACATGTCGATCGCGGCTCGGCCTGCTCGACGAGCTCGGGGTAGGCGGCGCCCATCAGCTCGCGCACGCGCGCGGCGTAGCGGGCGAGGAAGCCCGGCGCGAGCTCGAGCGCGAGGCCCTGCTGGATCGCGCGGCGCATGACCCGGCGCAGCACGTAGCCGCGGTCCTCGTTGGAGGGGACGACGCCGTCGGCGAGCAGGAACGTCATCGCGCGCGCGTGGTCGGCGAGGATCCGCAGCGCGCGGTCGCTCTCGAACGCGGCGCCGTAGCGCGCGCCGGAGAGCTCCTCGCCGAGCTCGATCAGCGGCAGGAACTGGTCGGTCTCGAACACCGAGTCGCTTCTGCTGGAGGATCGCGGCCATGCGGTTGAGGCCCGAGGCCGGTGTCGATGTTGTTGGCCGGCAGCGGCTTGAGCACTCGTCCTGCCACCGCCTCCGGCGGCGGTGCTGCTCGTACTGCATGAAGACGAGGTTCCAGTACTCCAGGAAGCGCTCGTTCTCGCCGCCCGGCAGATCCTCTGCCGAGCCGAACTCGACCCGCGGTCGAGGTACAGCTCCGAGCACGGCCCGCACGGCCCGGAGGGCCGGCCTGCCAGAAGTTCTCCGAGCGCGGGCACTCGACGATCCGCTCGCGCGGGACGCCGACGTCGAGCCAGCAGTCGATCGCCTCCTCGTCGGGGCCGAGGCCGAGCTCCTCGTCGCCCGCGAACACCGTCACCCAGATGTCGCTCGTCGGCGAAGCCGAAGACCTCGCGCGAGAGCTCCCAGGCGAACTCGATCGCCTCGCGCTTGAAGTAGTCGCCGAACGAGAAGTTGCCGAGCATCTCGAAGAACGTCAGGTGGCGCGCGGTGTTGCCGACGTTGTCGATGTCGACCGTGCGAAAGACCTTCTGGCAGCTCGTCAGGCGCGGCGCCGGCGGCTGCTCCTGGCCGAGGAAGTACGGCTTCAGCGGGTGCATGCCGGCGACGGTGAGCAGCGCCGAGGGGTCGTGCGCGGAGGGCACCAGCGAGGCCGAGGGGATGCGCCGGTGGCCGCGCTCCTCGAAGAAGCCCAGGTAGCGCTCGCGGATCTCATCGGAGGTCATCGCGCGAAGCATCTTAGGGCTCGGGTTGCTGCGCGAGCGCGCGCTCAGGCCGCGATGGTGGCGTGGCCGACGACCAGGTCGCCGGCGTACAGGCACGCGATCTGGCCGGGCGCGGTGCGCTCGGCCGGCTCGGCGAGCTCGACGCTCGCGCGCTCGTGGCGGCCGGCGTCGAGCTCGCTGCGCGACGCGGCAGGCGAAGCGGCGCCCGTGCGAGCGCACGCGCACGCCGTCGACGCACGCGCCGTCGCGGTGCAGCGTCAGCCTCGCGCACGCGCAGGCTGCGCGCGAGCAGCGCCTCGCGCGGGCCGACGGTGACGGTGTTGGCGCTGGGTGTCGGTGGCGAGCACGTAGAGCGGCTCGCGCCCGCCGATGCCGAGGCCGTGGCGCTGGCCGACGGTGAAGGGGTGCGCGCCGCCGTGCTCGCCGAGCACGGCGCCGGTCTCGTCGAGGATCGGCCCGGGCGCCTGACCGAGGCCGCCGTGGCGCGCGAGGAAGTCGCCGTGACGTGTGCCGGCCAGGAAGCAGAGGTCCTGCGAGTCGCGCCTGCGCGCCACGCCGAGCCCGGCGCGCGCGGCGAGCGCGCGGACCTGCTGGCTTGTGCAGCTCGCCGAGCGGGAAGCGCAGGCGCGCGAGCGAGGCGGGCGCGAGCGCCGAGAGCACGTAGCTCTGGTCCTTGGCGACGTCGGCGGCCATCCGCAGCAGCGGCGCGCCGGGCGTCGGCACCTCGTGCACGCGCGCGTAGTGACCGGTGGCGAGCGTGCTGCGCGCCGAGGCGCGCGGCGAGCTCGAGCATCGCGTCGAGGCGCACGTTGCCGTTGCAGCGCACGCACGGGTTCGGCGTCAGCCCGGCGGCGTGGTCGGAGAGCCAGCCGTCGACGACGCCGGCGCGGAACTCGGCGCGCAGGTCGATCGAGAGGTGCGCCATGCCGAGGCCGTGCGCGAGCTCGCGCGCGCCGCGCACGGCCTGCGCCGAGCAGCAGCTCGCGTCGCCGTCGTTCTCGGGGTCCGACCACAGCTCGAGCGTGACGCCGACGGCCTCGCCGCCGTCGCGCGCGAGCAGCAGCGCGGCGACCGCGCTGTCGACGCCACCGCTCATCGCGACGAGCGTGCGCGTCGGCTGCACGGCGAGGCGCGCGTGACGCGCGCGCGGCGGCGCCGAGCGCGCGGTGCAGCGCGTCGGCGGCGAGCTCGGCGGCGTGTCGCTTGGCGGCGCTCAGCCCGCCGAGCTCCGCGGCGATCTCGCTCACTGCCGATCCGCGCGGCGTCGAGCAGCGGCGCGCCGCGCAGCAGCGCGACGACGGCGCTGCCGGCGGCGATGCTCGCGCCGCAGCCGCTCGCGTCGAAGCCGGCGTCGGCGATGACGCCGTCGGGGCTGCCGGGGTCGAGCGCAAGCGAGATGCGGATCAGGTCGCCGCACGCGGCGCCGCCGGCGGCGCCGGTGCACGCGTCATGCGGAACGTGCCCGCGCCCGAGCGGGCGTTCGAGATGCTGGCGAAGCTCTTCTGCGGTCGTCTCACACGAGCGAGTGTAAGGCGCTAGGAGTGGCGCGCTTCCGCGATCGCCTGCTGGATCGCGTACGCGTCGATGAGGCCGGTCAGCGTCTTCGTCTTGCCGCTCGGGCTGATGACGAGCAGCGTCGGCGTCTGCAGGACCTGCAGCGAGCCCGGTGATCTTCCCGTACTCGCCGACTTCGGCGGACGAGGAGTAGTGGACGGCGACGTCTTTGTTCTGTGCGCGGCCGTGCAGCTGCGCAAGCTGGCGGCGCACGCTGACGTCGACGGCGCCTTTCGGGCTCCAGAACAGCACGATGACGGTCTGAGCCGTGCTCGAGCTCGCCTTCGACGAGCGCCTGCTTGTTCGCCGTCTCGGCGGCCTTCCGCTGAAGTCGCTTGGTATTCGCATCGACGGTGCTCGTTCGCCTTGGCGATCGCGCGTGTGAGGTCGGCGACGTCGGGCGCGGAGGCGCTCGAGGTCTGCGCCTGCGCGGCCTTCGAGCCGCCGCCGCGCGGGCTCGTGCTCGCGGCGGTCGAGGAGCGTTGACGAAGCGCTGCGAGGAGCCGGCGCCGGAGCGCTCGCGGCCGGCGTGGAGCTCGATCCACTGGAGGAATGCCCGCGCAGGGCGACGAACCAGACGGCGGCGAGCAGGACGACCGCGGCGAGCGCGATCTGGAAGGGGCGCGAGATCTGCGTCATCGCCCCTTCCTTCGGCATTTGGCGCACGAGAGTTGAACGTCGATGCATCTTGGACGCCGGCCGGCGGTCGCACGGGCGCGATTATGTGAAGTGAAGACCGGACGAAGACTGGCGTTGGCTGCGCGGGCAGCGCGGCGCTCAGAGAGTGCGCAGTGCGCGCAACACGGCGTGCACGACGGCGTCCGTCGGGATTCGTTCCTGACCGCTCGTCCTGCATGTCTTTGAGCACGGTCTCGCCGTCTTCGACGATCGCGACGAAGCGGGCGCCGAGCGCGTCGGCGTGGCCGAGCTGGCCTTTGAGCGAGCGTCCGGCGAGCTCCATCTGCGCGCGCAGGCCGGCCGAGCGGGCGGCCTGCAGCAGGCCGAATGCGGCGCGGCGCGCGTCGTCGCGCTCGAGCGCGACGAACAGCTCGAGGCGGCCCGCGAGACAACGTGCTCGCGCTCGCCGGCGAGCAGGATCCGCTCGACGCCGGCGGCCCAGCCGATGCCGGGCGTCGGCGGGCCGCCGAGCTGCTCGACGAGCCCGTCGTAGCGACCGCCGCCGCCGACGCCGCTCTGCGCGCCGAGCGCGTCAGAGGTGAACTCGAAGACGGTGCGCGAGTAGTAGTCGAGGCCGCGGACGAGCGTCGGGTCGATCTCGTAGCCGACGGACGCCTCGTCGAGCAGCGCGCGGACCTCGGCGAAGTGCTCGGCGTCCGCGGCGCCGAGCTCGTCGAGCAGGCGCGGGGCGCTGCGCATGACCTCGCGCGTGCCCTCGTCGTCCGAGTCGAACGCGCGCAGCGGGTTGAGCTCGATCCTCGCGCGCACGTCCTCGGAGAGCAGCGCCTCGTTGGCGCGCAGGTGCGCCTGCAGCCGCTCGCGGTACTGCACGCGCGCGTCGAAGCTGCCGAGGCTCGACAGCCGCAGTCGCACCTCGCGCACGCCCATCTCGCCGAGCAGCTGTGACGAGCAGCACGATCGACTCGGCGTCGACGCGCCGGGTCCTCGGAGCCGAGCGCCTCGGCGCCGACCTGCCAGAACTGGCGGTAGCGGCCGGCCTGCGCGCGCTCGTGGCGGAAGAAGCTCGAGAGGTACCAGAGCTTGACCGGCTGGCGGCGCTTGTGCATGCCATGCTCGACGTACGCGCGGCAGACGGGCGCGGTGCCCTCGGGGCGCAGCGTCAGCGAGCGCCCGGAGACGTCCTCGAACGTGAACATCTCCTTGCGCACGATGTCGGTCGACTCGCCGACGCCGCGCGCGAACAGCTCGGTCGCCTCGAACGTCGGCGTCTCGATCCGCTCGTATCCTGCGCCCTCGAGCAGCGCGCGTGCGCGGGTCTCGAGCGTCGCGCGCTGCTGCGCCTGCTCGCCGAGCACGTCGAACGTGCCGCGCGGCGCTTTGAGCTTCGGCGCGCTCAAGTCCGCGTCGCGCTCGCGTCGGGCGGCGACGGTCGCGCGCGGCACGCGCTCGCGCAGCTCGCCGAGGAACGGGTTCGTGTCGCGCTCGCGGCCGAGCGTCGTGATGCCCATGTGCCCGGGGTAGACGACGGTCTCGGGCGGGTAGGCGCGCATCAGCGTGACGATCGAGCGCTCGAGCGTCGGCCAGTCGCCGCCGGGCAGGTCGACGCGGCCGACGGAGCCCTGGAAGAGGACGTCGCCGGAGAGCAGCGAGACCTCGCCGGAGACCGGGCCGCGCGCGCCGGGCTCGGCGGCGCCCGTGGCGTCCGCGCGCGCGGGCGCGATCGCGTAGGTGACGTGACCGGGGCTGTGGCCGGGCGTGAAGAGCACGTCGACGTCGAGGCCGGCGAGCGTCAGACGCTCGCCGCCGGCGACGGTGTGCTCGGGCTCGTAGCTCTCGAACGGGCCGAAGCCGGGCGGCACGAAGCTCATCACGTCGGTGAGCAGCGGGCGCTCGATCTCGGGGCAGTAGACGGGCGCGCCGGTCGCGCGCGCGAGCGGCGCGACGGCGCCGATGTGGTCGAAGTGGCAGTGCGTGAGGAGGATCGCCTCGATCCGCACGCCGAGCTGCGCGATCGCGTCGAGCAGCCGCTGCGGCTCCTCGCCGGGATCGACGATGACGGCCGGTCGCAACCCGTCGGCGCCGGGCGGCGCGTCGGCGGCGCGGACGATGAAGCAGTTCTCCTGGACGGGGCCGACGGTGAACGAGCGCACGTCGAGCGCGCTCACTTCGATGCCGCCTTGCCGCCCCCCGCCTGCCCTTCTTGGCCTGACGGCGCCTGAAGATCCAGTTGTCGGTGTAGTAGCTGATCGGCGTGTACAGCGACGAGCCCGACGGCGAAGTACGCGACGGTCTGCGGCGCCGAGGCTTTGAGGACGAGCCCGGAGAGCAGCGCGAGCGCACACGCGGCGACGAGCGCGCGCAGGACGGCGCCGCGCCACGTCGGCGGCTTGTCGCGCGGGTCGACGCGCTTCTGCTTGGCGCGCGCGGCTTCGGCCGCGTTGCCGCTCTTCTCGGCGGCGGTCGGCTTGCGCCCGGTGCGCCCGCGCGACTCGACGAAGCCGGCGGCGTTGCCGCGGTGCTTGGTCTGGCGCTTGCGTCTGGTCTGGGCCATGCAAGCAGCCTAGTGGTTCTGGCGCGCCTCGTTCGGACCGAGCCCGGCAGCGCTGAGCGCGCTCTCGATCACGTGGCGCTCGCGGTCGAAGCCGGCGATCGGCAGATCGTCGGGAAAGCCGGCGAGCGCGGCGCGCGGCGCGAGCCCGACGAGCTCGGCGCTCTCGAGCGGCGCGTACCTGGCGACGGCGGCGACGACGTCGGCGAGCGCGAGCTCGAACGGTCGCTCGACGTTCATCGAGACCTGCGCGACGCCGCCGCTGAGCGCGACGCCGATCGCGCGCAGGCCGGGCAGGCCATGCTCGCCGCCTTCGCGCACAAGTGCGGCGATGCGCCTGGCGTCGGCGAGGTCGGCGGGCGGGCGCAGCTGCAGGTTGAACGCGACGAGCGGCTCGCGCGCGGCGACGAGCGTCGCGCCGGCGCGCGCGTGCGGCGCGGGCGGGCCGAAGTCGGGCCGCAGCGGCGGCGCGCCGTCGGCGCCGGCCATCCGCCGCGCGAGCCCGGCGATGCCGCCGCGCCTGAAGTCGGCGCGCGCCGTGCCGGGCCGGCCGCCGGCGAGCTCGCCGTAGAGGAACACCGGCACGTCGAGCTCGCAGGCGATGCGATCGCCGACGACGAGCGCCGCGGCGCACGCGGCGCCGCGCGCGCGCGGGTCGAAGTAGACGAGCGGGACGACGTCGATCGCGCCGACGTGCGGGTGCGCGCCGGCGTCGGCGGCGTCTTGCGCCGCGCAAGCGACGACGTCGATCTCCTCGACGGCGACGGCGGCGCCGGCGAGCAGCGGGTCGGCGAGCGCGGGCGCGGGACCGGCGAGCGTGAAGACCGAGCGGTGGTGGTCGGCGTCGGAGTGCACGTCGAGCAGGCGCACCGGGCCGGCGGGCGCACCAATGCGATTCGCCGGCGCGAAGGCGGCGCCGATCCGCGCGATCCGCGCGGCGTCGCGTCCCTCGGAGACGTTCGGCACGGCGAGCAGGATCGGTTGGGTCACACTCGTGAGATTAATTGGACAACGCGGGTTGACTTGCGCACGGTCGCGATGGAGAGTGTGCGACTCGGCGAAAGCGCGGCTCCGCGTCGCGTCGCGGCGCCGCCGGACGGATGGAGGTTGACATGAGCAGTGCCGACGTGAGCGCAGCGAGCGCGGCGGGCACGCCGCCCGTCGGCGCCGGGGAGTTCAGGCTCGAGGTCGTCGTCCTCGCGGTGTCGGACGTCGATCGAGCGAAGCGGTTCTACGAGGGCCTCGGCTGGCGGCTCGACGCCGACGTCGCCCATGGCGACGATTTCCGCCTGGTCCAGTTGACGCCTCCGGGCTCGGCGTGCTCGATCCAGTTCGGCACGGGCCTGACCTCGGCCCCTCCGGGCTCGTCGCAGAGCCTGTACCTGGCCGTCGCGGACATCGAGTCGGCGCGCGAGCAGCTGGCCGCGGGCGGCGCGGCGGTCGGCGAGACCTTCCACGAAGCGAGCCCCGGCGCGCGCTTTCACGACAGCGGCCGCGAAGCCGGCCGTGGGCCGAACGGCGGCAACTACACGTCGTTCGCCGAATTCAAGGACCCGGACGGCAACGGCTGGCTGCTGCAGGAGATCGAGACGCGGCTCCCCGGCCGCTGAGAGGAGGAACGATGTCGACGGCCTACGAGTCGGTCGAGGATCTCGCGGAGGCGCTCAGGCGCGCGGCGGCGGCGCACGGCGAACACGAGCAGCGCACGGGCGAGGCGGACGCGAACTGGCCCGACTGGTACGCGCTCTACATGGTGCGCGAGCGCGCCGGCGAGGAGCTGCCGATATGAGCGACTACGACGTGATCGTGCTCGGCGCCGGCTCGCCGGGCGAGCACTGCGCGGGGGCGCTCGCGGAGGGCGGCCTGCGCGTCGCGGTCGTCGAGCGCGAGCTCGTCGGCGGCGAGTGCTCCTACTGGGCGTGCATCCCTTCGAAGACGCTGCTGCGCCCCGGCGAAGCGGTCCACGCGGCGCGCGAGGCGACGGCGAGCGCCGAGGTCGACGTCGAGGCGGCGCTCGCGTGGCGCGACTTCATGGTCTCCGACCACGAGGACGAGGGAGCGGCGAAGTGGCTGGGCGATCACGGGATCGAGCTGCTGCGCGGCACGGGCAGGCTCGCGGGCGCGGGCGTCGTCGAGGTCGACGGCGTGCGCCACACGGCCGATCACGTCGTGCTCGCGAACGGCGCCGATCCGGTGATACCGCCGGTGCCGGGCCTGCGCGAGCTCGACGGCGTCTGGAGCAACCGCGAGGTGACCGCGATGACGGCAGTGCCGCGCCGCCTGCTGATCCTCGGAGGCGGGCCGGTCGGCGTCGAGATGGCGCAGGCCGTGCGCCGGCTCGGCGGCGAGGCGGTCATCGTCGACATGGCCGAGCACGTGCTCCCGCGCGAGCCGGCGCCACTCGGCGAGGCGCTCGGCGAGGTGCTCCGCGGCGAAGGGATCGAGCTCGTCCTGTCGGCGAACGCAAGCGCGGCGCGGCGCGAGCGCGATGAGTACGTGCTCGAGATCGACGACGGGCGCGAGCTGCGCGGCGAGAAGCTGCTCGTCGCGACCGGTCGGCGCCCGCGGGTCGCGGGGATCGGCCTGGAGACGGTCGGCGTCGAGCCGGACGCACACGGCGTCCCGGTCGACGCGCACCTGCGCGCGGCCGACGGGCTGTGGGCGATCGGCGACGTCAACGGCATCTGGCCGCTGACGCACGTCGGCAAGTACGAGGGCGAGGTGGTCGCCGCGAACATCCTCGGCCGCGCGCGCAAGGCCGACTACGAGGCGGTTCCGCGCGTCGTCTACACCGACCCGCAGGCCGCGGCGGTCGGCGCCTCGGCCGGGCGTTTCAGCGCGACGGCCGCCTTGTCCGCAGTGGCGAAGACCGCGACCTACACGCGCGCGTACGCCGAGAGCAACGGCTTCCTGACGCTGCTGAGCGACGGTGAGCGACTGACCGGGGCGTACGCACTCGGGCCGGAGGCGGGCGAGTGGCTGCAGCAGGCGACGCTCGCGATCCGCGCGCACGTCGCGCTCGACGTGCTCGTCGACACGATCCAGCCGTTCCCGACGTTCTCGGAGATCTACGTGGAAGCGCTGAAGTCGCTCCAAGGTCAGATCGCGACGGCGTCGAAGACCGCGGCAACAGCGCCGCCGATGGCGGGCTGAGAGGAAAGGAGATCGACCATGCGCCCCGACATCGTTCCCGGCGGCACGTTCCCGGACTACGAGCTGCCCGACCACACGAAAACGCCGCGCAAGCTCAGCGAGCTGCAGGGCGATGAACCGCTGATCCTGACGCTCGCGCGCGGGCACTACTGCCCGAAGGAGCACCACCAGCATCTCGAACTCGCGGCGGCCTATCCGAAGATCGCGGTCGCCTACACGCAGATCGCGACGATCTCGACCGACGAGGATCACGCGAGCAAAGAGTTCCGCGCGTCGGTCGGCGCGGTGTGGCCGTTCCTCTCAGACCCCGGCCGGATCGTTCAGCGCGACCTGGAGATCCAGGAGTACACCGACCCCGAGAACGACCCGATGATCCCGCACACGCTCGTGCTGAAGCCGGGGCTCGTGGTCCACAGCATCTACAACGGCTACTGGTTCTGGGGGCGCCCGGGGATCGAAGAGCTGCGCCGCGACCTGCGCGCCGCGATGAGCGAGGACCGCCCCGACTGGGACCTCGCCGCACCGGGGCTGCGCGAGGCGTGGGAGAAGGGCGAGCGCGGGCCGTTCCACGGCTTCGAGTAGCTCGAGCCGACATCGTCGTGACGCGAGGCCGACGATCGCTCCGAGGCTAAACTGCGCCACCCGGCCGGAGTAGCTCAGTTGGTTAGAGCAGCGGAATCATAATCCGCGTGTCGGGGGTTCGAGTCCCTCCTCCGGCATCGCCAAAACCCCTGCTAACGCAACGAATTTGCACAAACGATGGTAGCGGACGCGGCGGACGATTTCCCTAGCGATTTCCCTAGCGGGCCGCGCTGGGGGCGCAGCGGTCTCCGAACGCCGTGAGGCGAAAGTCGTTGGCCGGTCGGCAGCATTGAGGGTCAGAGATCGCATGCAACGGCAACCACGGGTCGCGGAGTCGCCCCGCGCGCCGATCGAGGATCGGCTTCTGCGGCCCGAGCAAGCAGCCTGGTATCTCAACGTCAAGACGAGCTGGGTCTACGAGGCGGTCAGGACGGGTCGCCTCCCGTGTCATCGCGTAGGCAGACACATCCGGTTCACGCGCTCGATGCTCGATGAGTGGTTGGCCGAGCGCTAGACGCAACGCGAGACTCGAGTCGCGCCCCGTCGACTGGCGCGACGCCGTGAGTGACTCCAACTAAACAAATTACTCGCTTCTTGCGGCGATCGATAAGTTTGTAACCGTCAACCCTCTTGATCTACCGGATCAGAGACAGTAGAGACCCTCGCCAATGACTCGGGGGCGATGCTCGGGGGATCACCGGCAACGGCGGAGACTGCTGACTGGACGCAGCGTCTTCCTGGGCGCTCTGCTGACCGCGACCCTCGTTCTCGTCTCGGCAACGCTCGCCGGCGGCTCGGAGCCGCGCGACACCTACGAGACGACGATCGCCGCCGACAGCCCGGTCGCTCAGTACCGCTTCGAGGACGCGACCGAATCGGCATCCCTCGCTGACGCCGCAGGATCGAACACCGGCGCGAACCACGGCGTCACGCTCGGCGGCGCAGGCCCGTTCGGCGGGAGCGGCTCCGGCTCCTTCGGCGGCGAAGCGTACGCCTCCCTCGCCTCCGACCCGCTCGAAGGCGCAAGCGAATTCACGGCCGAGGGCTGGGTCTACTGGAGCGGCGAAAGCTCCTATGAGGAGCCCGTCTTCGACTTCGGCTCAAGTGCCACCAACCACGTCGACCTGACCCCAGCCGCAAGCGCGGGCAGCCACGACCTCACCCTCGAACTGCACACCAGCGAAGGTGCGAGCGCGCAAGTCACGGCACCGGAGCTCGGCGAAGGCAACTGGCATTACGTTGCCGCGACCGAGGACAGCACCGGCACGTTGAAGCTCTACGTCGACGGTGCCGACGTCGGGCACACCGACGAAGCCACGGTCAATCCGGCCTCACTGGGCAGCACACCGACGGCCTACCTCGGCAAGTCACTCGGCACTGCGTCCGACTTCAAGGGTCGCCTGAGCAACGTCGCCTTCTACACCAAAGCGCTCTCGGCGGCCGCGATCAAAGCCCACTACGACGCGGGCGAGTTCCCTGTCAACACGGCGATGCCGACGATCTCGGGCAGCGCCGAAGACGAACAGACGCTCAGCGCGCACGCCGAAACCTGGACGGGCCTTGAACCGATCGAACTCGGCTACCAGTGGCTTCGCTGCAACGGCTCAGGCGAAGGCTGCAGCGCGATCGAAGGTGCCGGGGAAGCGGCCTACGTCGCCAGCCACGAAGACGTCGAACACACGCTGCGCGTCGAAGTCACGGGCACGAACGCCGCAGGTCACGGCACAGCTCGCTCGGTGCCGACGGCGAGGATCGCGGCGCGCAAACCGTCGAGCACCTCGCCGCCGACCATCTCGGGTACGCTCGAAGACGGCCAGACGCTGAGCGCGAGCGCGGGCTCTTGGAGCGGCACCCCGACGCTCACCTACTCCTACCAGTGGCAGCGATGCAATCGCTCTGGCGAAAGCTGCGCTGACATCTCCGCCGCCACGAGCGCTACCTACGACGCGACCTTCGAAGACGTCGGTCACAGGCTGCGGGTCCTCGTCACGGCGACTAACGCCGGGGGCTCGAGCGAAGCTGCCTCGTCGGCCAGCGCGTTCGTCGCGCCGACGCCGCTCGCCGAACTCGGCTACGCCTCTGAGTTCGGTACAGAAGGAACTGGAGATGGCCAGTTCAAAGAACCGTTCGCCGTGGCCGTCGGCGCCGGCGGTGACATCTTCGTGCTCGACCGCGGCAACGACCGTGTCGAGAAGTTCAACGAAGCGGGCGAATATCTCGGTCAGTTCGGAGAAGAAGGCTCCGGCGATGGGCAACTGCGCTCCCCGGTCGCGCTGGCCGTCGACGGCAAAGGCCACGTCTGGGTGACAGACGGCGGCAACGGACGCCTCGAGGAGTTCGACGAACGCGGCGAATTCATCCGGACCGCCGGCGAAGGGCTGATCGGCAGCGCCGAAGGCATCGCCATCGACCGCTCAGGGCACGTGTGGGTCTCGGTCAGCTACGCGGGGCACCTCGCCGTGTTCGGCGAAGACGGCGAACACCTCAAAGACGTCGGCACGCGCGGCTCAGAACCAGGGCAGCTCGGCGAACCGGAGGGGATCGCGGTCGACCCAGACGGCCGTGTGCTCGTGGCCGACTACGCCAACGGCCGCGTCGATGTCTTCGCCGAAGCCGGCGAATACCTCTCGCAGTTCGGCACGGCCGGCAACGGCGCCGGAGAGTTCAGCGGCCCATACGGAATCGCCGTCGATGAGGGTCACGTCTTCGTCGGGGAATGGGGAGGCGATCGGATTCAGGAGTTCGAGGAGGAAGACGGAAGCTTCATCGCCCAACTCGGTGCGCCGGGCGCGGAAGCGGGAGAGCTCGGCTTTCCGACTGGGTTGGCGATCGACCCAGCTCATGAGCTGCTAATCGCTGACGCCGCGAACAACCGCGTTCAGCGCTGGGATCCGGAAGCACCTGGCGCACCTGGGAATGCCTCCCCTCCCTCGATCAACGGCACCCCCGGGATCGGCGACACCTACGAAGCAGGCGTCGGCGTCTGGCATGGCTCGCGACGCACCTACGCTTTCCAGTGGCAGCGCTGTGACGAACACGGCGAAGAATGTGTCGACATCGAAGGCGCGACGAGCACGAGCTACACGGTGGGCGAAGACGACCGCGGCAGCACCGTGCGCGTGCTCGTCACGGCAACCAACAGCCTCGGCTCCGCTTCGAGCGCGTCGGCCGTGAGCGAAGCGATCGGCGAGCCGCCGGTGAACGTCTCGCCGCCGACGATCTCAGGAACGCCCAAGGAAGACGTCGAACTCAGCGTCGATCCCGGCGAATGGGAACGCGCGAACGGCTACGGCTATAAATGGCAGCGCTGCAACGCGCTCGGCGAAGAATGTGCCGATGTCGAACGCTACTGGGAAGAGGGCTACACGCCGAGCGAAGAAGACGTCGGTCACACCCTTCGCGTGATCGTCACGGCCTGGAACGGCGCGGGCGAAGCCCAAGCGACCTCCCTCGCAAGCGCGACCGTGCAGTCCTCGAGATCGCCGACGAACACCGAACTTCCGACGATCTCCGGTTCGCCCAACGTCGGTAAATCGCTATCGGTCAGCACCGGCAGCTGGGAAGGCCCCTCCCCGATCTCCTACGCCTACCAGTGGCAGGACTGCGACCACTCTGGAGCGTCCTGCACCGACATCGCAGGCGCGGAAAGCTCCACCTACCGGGTCTCATCCTCTGAGCTCGGCGACACGCTGCGTGCAGTAGTGACCGCGACGAACTCTGCGGGCAGCACGAGCGCGACGAGCGCCACGACCACACCGGTGGAAGCCGGCACGCCGGTCGCGCTCGACGCGCCTACCGTCTCGGGCACCGCCGAAGACGGCCAGACGCTGACCGCCACGAGCGGGTCGTGGGCAGGCAGCGAATCGATCTCTTACGCATATCAGTGGGAGACGTGTAACAGCAAAGGGGAAAGCTGCTCAAGCATTTCTGGCGCGACTGAAGCGCACTATCGTGTCGTGGATTCTCAGATAGGCCACACGGTGCGCGCGACAGTGACTGCGTCAAACTCTGTCGGAAGTGAAGAAGCTCCCTCTGCACCAACTGCTGTGATCGCGCCCGGTCCGCCCACGAATGTTGAAGCGCCGTCGATCTTTGGCACGACGACGGAAGGCGAACTACTCGGCTCAAGCGTGGGTTCTTGGACCGGCGGCGGACCCTTTACCTACACATACCAATGGAAGAGTTGCAACAGCGCTGGGGAAAGTTGCTCAAACCTTTCGGGTGCGACCGGCTCAACGTATGAACTAACCAAAGGCGATGTGGGTAAGACTCTCCGGATCGCCGTGATCGCCAAAAACTCCGTGAGCTCGACCGAAGCAACATCGAACGCGAGCGCTGTCATCATCGGAGCGCCATCGAACACTGCCGCGCCCGCAATCTCGGGAAGTGTCGAAGACGGACGAATGCTGAAAGCGAGCACGGGCACATGGAGTGCGGAAGAATCGCTTTCGTACACGTATCAGTGGCAGGGCTGCGATAGCGAAGGCGAAAGCTGCACAAGCATTCCGGGAGCCACGAGCGAGAGCTATGTGTCGCAACTTGGCGACGTAGGGGAGCGGTTGCGCGTTGTCGTTACCGCCTCCGATTCGTTCGGGTCGACTCAGGCGATGTCTTCGGCGACCGCCGTGATTACCGCGGCCACGCCGCCGTCTAACACCAGCTCGCCGTCGATCGTTGGCACTGCGCGCGCGGGCATGATGCTGAGCGTGAATGAAGGCACATGGTCCGGCTCGACGCCGAAAACGTATTCATATCAATGGCAGAGCTGCAACCAGTACGGTCAAGGTTGCCACAGCATCGAAGGAGCTACTCACCCCGGCTACCCACTAACCTCTGGAAACCTGGAAGCGACGTTGCGAGTCGTCGTGACTGCCTCCAACGTTGCGGGAAGGGCGGAAGCAGTATCGGCGGTCAGCGCAGAGGTTCAGCCCGGAGCTCCAAGCGAGCTTGAAGCGCCGTCGATTTCCGGTGAGCCGAGCTCCGGCCAGACGCTATATGCGAATGCTGGCTCATGGGGCGGCACCGAATCCGAAGTCAGCTATCAGTGGGAACGCTGCGACGCGAAAGGCGAAGAATGCGCGCGCGTGGCGGGCGCTACTGACGCCGAATACGTGCTCGGCGAAAGTGACATTGGAGCGACGCTGCGAGTTCGGATCGGCATAGGTAACCCGTTGGGCTCGGTCACGGCCGTGTCCTCCGCGACTGAAACGATCAGCGGCGGGGAAGCAACCTTGTCTAATACGTTGAAGCCAAGTATCACGGGCACGCCACGCAGTGGGCAGACTCTCACGGCAAATGCCGGCAGCTGGCTGGGCTTGGAAGCCATTTCCTACACCTACCAATGGGAAAGCTGCAACGGCAACGGCGGGAGCTGCAAAGGCATCGAAGGCGCCACTTCCGCGACCTACGTGCTGAGTAGCGCGGACATAGGCAAGACGCTTCGGCTCCGTGTTAGCGCGAGCGAAACGGGTGGGGCGGCCTCTCGTATGTCGATGGCGACACAGCCGATTGCCGCAGAAGAAGCGCCCACGAGCGATGAACCGCCAACGGTGTCCGGGACGGTACTTAGTGGAGACACGCTCATCGTGGGCACGGGAACGTGGTCTGGCTACGGGCCGAGAGCCTATGGATACCAATGGGAGCGCTGCGACGAAAGCGGCGAAAGCTGTAGTTCGATAACGGGCGCCACGGCACAGACGTACACGCTCACTGAAACCGACGTGGGCTCCTCACTACGGGCGCTTGTGACCGCAACCGACGAAGGCGAAAGCACGACGGTCGCATCCGAAGCGACAGCGGTCGTGAGCCGCGCAACGCTCGTCAACGTGGTGCCGCCATCCGTCACCGGCACCGACGAGATCGGCCGGATACTGAACGCGGCCAACGGGATATGGACCGGTGCCGGGGCACTTGCCTACAGCTACGCTTGGGAACGGTGTAATGAAAAAGGCGAAAGCTGTAGCACGATCACGGGCGCGACCGAATCTACCTACACGCCCAGCTCAGCTGACGTCGGTAAGACCCTCAAGGTCATTGTCACCGCGGAAGGAGACGCAGGAAAAGAAAGCGTGCCGTCGGCGCTAACGCCAGTGATCGGGTCTGAATCACTGGCGCCGGTAAACGTGTTCGTGCCGACGATCGAAGGGGACATGACGTCCGGCGCCACGGTGACCGCTCAGACCGGCACGTGGACGAGCAGTGAAGCGATTTCCTACACCTACCAATGGCAGAAGTGCAACGCCGAAGGCGAAGAATGCACGAGCATCTCCGAAGCGACCAGCAGCACCTACACGCTGATCGGCGGCGATGTCGGCGCGACCCTGCGTGTGGTCGTCACCGGCACGAATGCGTTGGGGACTGTGAGCGCGACTTCAGAAGAAGGCGAAGTTGTGGGGGCGGCAGGCCCGCCCGAAAGCACCAGTCCGCCAGTCATCACCGGAACTGTGGCCCTAGGTCAACGCTTGACCGCCAGCAACGGCGACTGGTCTGGATCGCGACCGCTGAGCTACTACTACCGCTGGGAACGCTGCAATACCGCCGGCGAGAGCTGCACGGCGGTCGAAGGCGCGACGAAACCCGACTATACGCTTGCGAGCGCCGATGTCGGCACGACATTGCGCGTGACAGTCACGGCCACTAACTCGCTCGGCAGCGCCGGCTCGATCTCTCCGCAGACGATCGTGGTCGCGGGCGGCGAAGCAAGCACGACATCCGCGATCGACCTGACCGAAGAAGCGGACCCGTCGGCGGTGCAGCCGCCGACCGCCGAGACAATCGAAGGACAGGAAGTCAAGCCGGCGGTCAGCGACGAAGGCGAATCCTTGGCCGCGACCAGCGCATTGACGAGTTCCTCGACCTCCAAGGAAACGCCGGGCGAATTCGCCGTCAACACGCCCGCTGGCGAACTAAGCCTACAGCCTATCAACACCGCGCCCAACGCGGCCAAGACGCCGACGATCGTGAACGGGGCTGCCGCGATGTTCGCGCAGACCGCGACGGCGACCGACACAATCGTGCGCCCGGATGCGCTCGGCGCTACGACGCTCCTGCAACTGCGCTCCTCTGAAGCTCCAACGTCGTTCTCCTGGGAAGTCGGGCTAGGACCCAACCAGAAGTTGGAAAAACTCTCCAACGGCGATATAGCAGTCGTGGAAGTGCCGTCGACCTCGCCACTGGAAGGCTCGCTAGGCGAAGGTCTAGCCGCGCAAGAACCATCCGAGGCGGAAGCCGAACACGAAGGATCGGGTGAAGACGCCGAAGCAGCGGAACGGGCGCTGGAAGAACGCGGCCCCGAAGAAGGGGTCTCCGCAGAAGGCGTCCTCGAAAAACTTTCAGCGGCACCAACTGCATCGACGCCCGCGATCGAACCAAAATCGGGAGAACCCCACCCACAGGAGACAAAAGCTCTCTACGAAAGCGGCAAGAGCACCGTGGCGTACGCTGAAGAACATGCAACGGGCACAACGTTGATGGTCATCGAAGCACCAAGCGTCACTGATGCCGAAGGCAATGCGGTCTCCGCCTCCATGAGCATGGAAGACGACACGGTTACGATGACGATCGCCCCCGCCGGCGCGACCTACCCTTTGATCGCCGAGGTGAATGTTCCCGCTCCGACGGACGCCGCAAGTCAAGCTGCAGCCCACGCCGTACGCTACGGGCTATCGGACCCAAACGCATCGAGCTTTGAAACCGCCGAAGAAGAAAAAGGCAAAACCACGCCGCACTTCGACTCCCATCTGAAGAACGGCAAGCTGCACGTTGGTATCGCCCGAGACGTCATCCCCTACAACTGGCACCCGGGTAACGCAGAACTCGTCAATTGGCTCAAGGCCGTGAAGAAAGCCGATCTCGAGCCATATCTCACCCTCACTGTGGAATCGGACCAGTTCTGCCACCCCGGTAGAGCTTGCAGTGAAACAAGCCTTACCTCCTACGAAGCGCACGTCAAAGAGCTTATCTCTGGACTCGTACAGGCGCACGACAGAGAACCGAGCGTGATTCCGCTGGTGACCTTGTGGGGGGCCTGGAACGAGCCAGACCTAGATCATCAGGAACAGAACCCGCTCTACAAGAACCCGACTAGGGCGGCCCTGTTCTGGAAAAAGGCGCGATCGATCCTCAGGCAGGTCGGCTGTAACTGCACGATGGTTGCGGGCGAATTTGCGCAGGACGATGGCTACATCAACAGCTACATGACGGCGATCCAGAGGAACCGGTCGTTCTGGCCGGGGAAGCCGCACGTTTGGGGCTTCCACGACTACGAGGATCTCGAACACTCCTATTCCGACGCGCACAACAGCTACGCCGAAGCGTTCATCAAGAAGCTCAAGCGGCTGGGCGCCCCACGCGTGTGGTTCAGCGAGCAGGGAGTCCTGCTACAGAATGGTGCAGCGACCACCAAACTAGCCGACGGCAGCCAGAGCGAAGATGCGGCGCGCCAACGAGATGCAGCCAAGGACTTCCTTAGACTCGGCAGCGTTCATCTTGGCACGGAACCGAGTCGCGTTGAAGTCGTTGACTACTATCTGTACCGAGGACCAACGGCAGAAAAGCTACGCTCAAAGCCGTACGCGTTCGACAGCGCGTTGCTCCCCGGAGAGGGCGTCACAGAAGAGGCCCACCACCCGGCTGAAAATCCGCGCCAGGCGTACTGCGTGCTAGCGCTCGGAATCGAAGGCTGTCCCGCGACATCGAAAACCCAAGTCGCAGTCTCCAGCGCCATCAGGGCTTCAGCAGGTACTGTCTCTCTGGTCGTCAATCCGAATGACCTGCCGACGAAATACCTTGTTGAGTACGGCACGACGACAGCGTACGGGAAAGAAACCGCTGTAGCCCCGGTGCCGAATGAAAACGGGGCACAGACGGTAACGGCTGAACTGAGCGGGCTGGAACCGTGTACGACCTATCATTTCCAGGCCGAGGCAGAAAACGACGCCAACGAGGAAGAGAAAGAACCGGGCCTTGGGGGCGATCAGACGTTTACTACGCCGGGTTATGTGACGGGCGAATGCGAAGCGCATACGCCGTTTACGGGAGTCACCAACGTCTACACGGTTAGCATGTGGAACTATGGGGGATTTACGGGAACTATAAAACAGGCACTTTACCCGTCACAAATCTATCTGCTAGGGTGTGGCCCGGGAAGCACCTCGGAAACATATGTGGAGCAAACGCTCAAAGAAGTCGAAAACGAAGAAAAACAGGAGGCAGAGGGGTTCCCCTACAGGTGCGAATCTACGCCGATCCCGCCATGGGTGTCGTCTCTACATGTTACGTCTGTGGAATCAACCCTTGGTCCACTTGAAGTGGCGGAAGTCGTACGAGAAGAACCTGGTCCCTACAGCTGGTGGCGAGTGTGGCTTAGGGAACCGCTGCCGATAATAGAAACGCCGAACGACGTACCAGTATTCACGATCGAGACGGTATATTGGGAAGCCCACTGACGCAAGCACTTGAGTCCAAATGCGACGAGCGGCGTGGAGGAGCTGGCGGCTGGGCGAATGCGCGTAAACAAATGTCGAAAGGGGCCCGCAACTTTCGACCCCTCGGGTAGTCTTATGGGCGTGAGACGAATGGCGATAGCTGCAATCCCGGCTCTGGCCCTGGTTGCGATACCCGGTGGCGCTGGCGCAGCGACCGGTCGCCGTGCGTTGCCGATACTGTGTGCTTCGAAAGCGCGGGTTCTGCTTGCTGATTCACAAGTGCAGGTATATGCGGCGCGCAGCTATGAAACGACGAGTATTCGAGCATGTGCATTCGGACGGCGGCGGTCGTTTTTTCTCGCGGGGTGCTATAGGGGCGAAGGCGCATCCGTTTGTCTGGCGAGGGCGCATGTGACACTCGTGGGCTCGGTCGTTGCCTACGAAGAACTCTTCACGACCGAAAATCGATACTCGCGCGAAGGCGAAGCGATAACGTCCTCGTGGCGGGTGATCGTACGCGACGTGCGGACCGGTCACGTGCTTCACGATCTGCCTACGGGCACACCACTGAAAGCGAAACCGGGCTATGTAGGCGTCGGCAATGTCGTCGCGCTCGTCCTTAAGAGCGATGGGTCGGTGGCATGGGTTGCGGAAGACTATGAGCGGTCTGGAACGCCCGGCGGATCCGGCGAACCATATTTTGATGTCTATGCGGCAGACAGGACGCAGACGCGGCTGATGGCATCCGGCACAAATGTGGACCCATCTTCGCTGGCGCTCTCCGTCGGCGGCGCGAACATCGGCGTGAACTCACAGCCCGGTGCAGGCAGCACGTTGTATTGGACGCAGGGCGGCCAGGCGTTCTCGACGACATTGAACTGAGGGGTCGCACGTACGTCGGGACGTTGGCTCATGTGGAGGTCGGCTCGCAGGACGTGTTCGCCTCATCAGCCGCGGCGCAGCACTAACACCAGATCCCGGAGCATCATCGCCCGAAGGATTGTGCCAGCCATGCGCCCGGACCCGATCCGATTGCGGCGGTGAAGCTAGGGCACATCGCTCGGGCGGATGAGGCTGCGACGGCGGTCGTCAAACGGCCGGTTTGGATCCGCGTCGCGGCGCGCGTCGTCGGGCTCGGCCCACTCGCGCAAGCAGTAGATGGCCGCTCCGAGCTGCTCGGCGCGATTCTGCAGGCGCTTGCTGAGCGCCACCCACGCTAGCGAGTCGGCGTGCTCGTCGTCGAGCAGCGTGCTCGCCTGTTCGAGCGCCTCGCGCACGCGCGCTCGGTACCGCTCGATCGCGCGCGCGGCGAGCTCGTGCTTGCGCCGCCACTCGCGATGCTGCGGGGACTCGGGCAGCACGACCTGCGCACCGCGACGGCGCGCGCGGGACAGGCGTCTGCGCCCCGCGCGCGTGAGCGCGAAGTGCGGAAATCCGAGCCACTGGATCTGCTCGACGGCGCCCGCGTCGAGCAGCGCCCGGCGCTGCGGACCGAGCTTTCGCGTGATCGCGCCCGAGCGCACGAAGCCGAGGTGTTCGAGCACCCGGCTCCAAGCGGCCGCGTGGCCGCCGCCGTGCAACTCGGCCCGCGCGATCGCCGCGAGCAGCTCCTCATCGGAGACAGGCCGGTAAGGACCGAGCTCTGAGTTCGGCGCGCTCATACGCCGATCAGCTCCATTTCCTCAAGGCGCTGCAGACAGCGCGAGGGCAGCACGCGCTTACCGTCGAGCACGACGATCCGACCGGCCTGCAGCCGATCGAGCGCCCCGTCCAGGGCTCGGCGATCGGCGTGCACACGTGCGCCGAGCTCGTCGCGGGTCCAGGGTCCGTCGTGCTTCTCGCCGAGCAGTACGCCGACAATCGCATGTTGAAGGCGCGGACGCTCATCCGAGCCCGCTTGGGTACGGTGGTGACGCATGGGAGTTCACGCTCCTGTGTCACGACCCCGGGGCAGGTCCCACCTGTCGCCGGGGTCAATTTGGAGTGGATACCTTTTCGCGGACAGTCGCGCGCTTTAGCGGCTAGTGTCCTGTCCGGTTGATTCGTTGGCAGTAGCGGCTGATCGAGTCGAGGATCTGCTCGGCGGTCTTGCTCCAGACGTAGGGGCGCGGGTTCTCGTTCCATGTGTCGATCCATTGACGGATGTCGGTGTTCATCGCGCGCACGGAGCGGTGCGCGCCGCGGCGCAGGAGCTTGGTGGTCAGCTCGCCGAACCAGCGCTCGACGAGGTTGATCCACGAGCTCGAGGTCGGGGTGAAGTGCAGATGAAACCGGGGGTGCTGAGCGAGCCAGCGGCGGACCTTCGGCGTCTTGTGGCTGGAGGCGTTGTCGAGCACGAGGTGCACGTCGAGGTGCCTGGGCACGTTCTCGTCGATCCTCTGAAGGAACTTCAGGAACTCGACTGCGCGGTGACGCTGGTGCAGCGAGCCGATCACCTGCCCGCTGCCGACGTTCAGCGCGGCGTAGAGGCTCGAGGTGCCGTGGCGCTCGTAGTCGTGCGTGGCCCGCTCGGGCGTGCCGGGAAGCATCGGCAACGTGGGTGCAGTGCGGTCAAGCGCTTGGATCTGGCTCTTCTCGTCTACGCAGAGCACGACGGCGCGCTCGGGCGGGTTCAAGTACAGGCCGCAGATGTCATGCACCTTCTCGATGAACAGCGGGTCCTTGGAGAGCTTCCAGGTCTCCTGGCGGTGGGGCTGCAGCCCAAAGGCGTGCCAGATCCGCATCACCGCGTCCGGAGTCATCCCGACCTCCTTGGCCATCGAGCGAGTCGACCAGTGCGTCGCGTTCTTCGGCGTCGACTCAAGGGTCTTGGTCAGGACCCGCTCGACCTGCTCGTCGGTGATCGTCCGCGGTTTGCCGGGCCGCGGCTCATCGGCAAGACCTTCAAGGCGGCGCTGCGCGAACCGGTTGCGCCACTTCGTGACCGTCGGGCGCGAGATCTCAAGCGCTTCGGCGATCTCGCCGTTGGACCACAATCCCTCCGAGGCCATCAGCACGATTCGCGCCCGCAGCGCGAGCGCCTGAGCACTGCTCCGCCGGCGCGTCCAGCCCTCCAGCACGGCGCGCTCTTCGTCGGTCAACTCGATTGAAACAGCAGTAGGAATGGGCATGACCACCAACTACCCTAACCGCAAACGAATTAAACCGGCGGGACACTAGGCATTCCTCGTGGTCGTGATCGCTCTGGTCTCGAACTCCTCCGGGGAGAGGTAGTCGAGGGTGGAGTGTCGTCGTTTGCGGTTGTAGAAGGCCTCGATGTACTCGAAGACGGCGGAGCTCAGATCACGCCGGCTCGGCCACGGCTGGCGATGCACGAGCTCCTTCTTCAAGGTCGCGAAGAAGCTCTCGGCGACGGCGTTGACGCTCCTATAGTTGTCAAGTGCGCGAAGGAGCGCGTTTCGGGGCGAGAGGTGCTGGCGTGAGCACGAGCTGCGCTTCGTTGATGTGGCGGTAGACCTCGCGTGCGAGGTATCTCTTCAGGCAGCGGATGATTTCACGCTTGCTCTTGCCTTCTGCAGTGCGTCGGTCGACGTAGGCGATGGTCGGCGGGTGAAAGCGCATCCTGACGATCACGGAGCGATAGAGGGCGCTATTCGCCTGCCTGTGCCCGGCCCAGTTCAGGCGATGTCTTTGTGTCGAGCCCGAGGACGCTGGAACGGGGCAGGCGCCGCAGAGCTTCGCGAAGGCTGCCTCTGACTTGATGCGCTCGGGGTTATCGCCGGCGAGAATCAACATCTCTGCGGCGACGTCGGCTCCGATCCCAAATGCTTCGCGCAGCGCAGGCGCTGCCTGGGTGGTCAGGGTGTCCAGGAGGCGGTCGTGGTCCTTGATCTCCTGCTCGAGGTGCTGCCAGCGCCGAGCGAGTGCCCTGAGCGCGTGCTTGGCGCCCGCGAGCGGGCTGTCGACCTGTCCTGGTCGCAGGCCGGCGCAGCGGTCTCTGAGCTTGGCCTTGGACAGCGGCTGGAGCTCCTGGCGCAGCTCGTCTGGTGCGGTCACGACGAGCGTCTTGAGCGTGATGATTGCTTGTGTTCTGCACTTCACGGCGGTGTCGCGGGCGATCTTGATCTCCCGGATCACCTCGCTCGTTCCGTCAGCACTCTTGGGGATCCCGGTAGCGGTCCCGGCGTGCACCGAGCGTGCTGCGTTCTCGGCGTCGATCGGGTCGCTCTTGCCGCGCTCGCGACGGTCACGCCGGTCGGGTCTGCCGGCCTCCACCACGCGCTGGTCGTGGCGCCTGAGGTAGCCGACGAGGCCCTGTCCGTAGGAACCGCAGCCCTCGACGCCGAAGCACCACGGGTCGCCGAAGGAGCGAGCCCACGTCAGCAGCTGCTCGTAGCCGCCGCGGTCCGCTGCGACCGTCATGTCGCCGAGCCGCTGCCCGTTCTCGGACAGCACGACAGCGACGTGGATGTGCTTGTGGGTATCCACGCCGATCGTCACCCTGCCGTCTGTCATTCTCTTCAAGACTGCCTCCTAACCGATGGTGGTCACGCGTTCTCGGCTGGTCGGGCGGGAGGACAGGACTGTGAAGGGAACTTCTAGACCAGGCTCCTATCAGGTCACTGCCCGTCCGGCCAGCGAGACAGAGAAACACCGCTGGGCCGGTCGACAGGTCAACAGCAAGGACACGAAGTCAGTCGTAAGCAAGAGTCAGACCAACACAGCGGCTGAGAGATCATCACAGTCATAGGCGTCGCCCTTCGAGCCCATCGAGACGGCGATCCCGGCGTCGCGCGCCTGCTGTCCGAAGGCCAGACTGACGTACTGGGCGGATTCAACCAGTGCTCGCAACAGTTTGCGTTTCGAGAGATCGTAGATGCTCGTCAAGCGCTTCAGCGGGCGTGCGCCAGCCGAGCGTCTTGCGTGGTCTGCTGTTGAGCGTGGCGGCGACGGCTTCGAGCTCCTCGGCGACATGCCTGGCGAGGTTCGTTCCTTTCGGGAAGTACTGGCGGAGCAGGCCGTTGGTGTTCTCGTTCGTTCCTCGCTGCCACGGGCTCTGAGGGTCGCAGAAATACACCGACAGGCCGCTGTCGATGGTGAGCTGTGCGTGTTGTGTCATCTCGGATCCTTGATCCCAGGTGAGCGAGCGACGCAGCTGCTCGGGAAGCGTCACGATCTGGGCGGTGATCGCGTCACGTACCGCTTCGGCGCCGCGCCCGGCGAGCGGCGGCCCGTTCTTCACTCTTGGGCCGCCTTGGCCGGGCATTGGCGGCAGGTGAAGCAGCATGGTGAAACGTGTGCTCCGCTCGACGAGCGTGCCGATCGCGGTCTGGTTTGAGCCGAGGATCAGATCGCCCTCCCAGTGACCTGGGACTGCGCGGTCCTCGGCCTCGGCGGGGCGTGCGCTGATCATGATCTGCCGTTGACGTAGCTCTTGCCGCGAGCTCGCGTGCGAGCCCTGGGCACCCTCAGCGCTCTGCCGGTCCGCAGGCATGCCGTGAGCTCGCGCCGCAGTGCGCCGCGGCCCTGCACGTAGAGCGCCTGGTAGATCGCCTCGTGGGAGATCCGCATCGACTCATCATCGGGGAAGTCGATCTTCAGCCGGGCAGATATCTGCTCCGGGCTCCACGCGCTCGCCCACCGGCGGTCCTTGGCGGTGCGGCTTGTTGCGGCCCTTCCACGGCACCGTCGAGGGGCCCGGCACCGCGGTCCCGTCTGGCCGGCGGATCTGGCCGGCAGAGCCGATCCTGCACGTAGTTGCGCAGCTGTTCGTTGGCGGCGAGCTTCGCGGTCTTCGGACGCCGAGCGATAAGCTCCGCCTTCCACTGCGCGACCGACGCGCGGTAGTCGAGCTTCCCGCCGCGCGTGGCTGCGTTGCGGCGCAACTCTCTTGAGATCGTCGACGGGGCGCGACCCAGCCGCCGGGCGATCTCCCTGACCCCGACTCCTTGGCCATTCAGCATCGCGATCTCCTCGCGCTCCTGGAAACGACAGGTATCGGCCCGAGGGCCGGACAAGCATGAACGTTGGCATCCCGCCACGTTCTCTGAACCACCGGCTGCCAGCCGCCTGCGACGCGCCGACCGCGACCGCCGCATCGTCGCTGCTCAGCCCCTTCGACGATCTCACGCCAGAACAACCGCTCGACTTCCCGACGAAGCGTCGGCGTGCCCCGGCGACTTCATCGGCGCCCTGCCCGTCAACTCTCTCATCCACCCAGCCGGCCTGCCCATCAACACCTCCACGATCACGGTGTTGCGAGGGCCGGTTGAGTCCAACCTGCGAGCCGAGATCGGAATGATGAATCAGCCCGCGCTCCGGGCGGCGGCGATGTAGCCCCATCTTCAGCGCGTCGACGACGAGCTCCGCTCGCATGTGCTCGGCCATCGCCCAGCCGACGATCATGCGGCTGTAGGCGTCCTGCACGGCGGCGAGGTAGAGCCAGCCCTCCCACGTGCGCAGGTAGGTGATGTCGGCGACCCACACGACATTCGCCGCCGCCGGCCTGAACTGACGCTCGACGAGATCGTCGGCGACCCTGACGCCGGGAACCCTGATCGTGCTGCGCCCGCGCTTGACCTTCACAAGGCCCGATATCCCGGCGCTCCGCATCAGCCGGCGCACGCGCTTTCGCGAGACGTGGATGCCCTGGCCGAGATGCAGCTCGGCGGCCACGCGCCGCGAGCCGTAGACGCCTCGTGCCTCCGCGTGAATCGCCTTGATCTTCTCGACCAGCCATGCGTCCGAGAGCGCCCTGTCGCTCGGCGAGCGCCGCTCCCAGCCGTGGCAGCCCGAGCGGCTGACGCCGAGCACCTCGCACATCACAGAGACTGGGAAGCTGGCCCTCTCCGCCGAGATGATCCGGTAGACGCTCACCGGGTCTCGGTCTCCGCTGCGAAGAGAACCGCGGCTCGCTTGAGGATCTCGCGCTCCTGCTCGAGCCTCTTCACGCGCCGGCGCAGATTGCGCAGCTCCTCGCGCTCCTCGCTTCTGAGACCGTCGTCTCGCTCGCGGTGATCGAGCGCGAAGCGTTTGACCCACACATGGAGCGCCTGCTCGCTGCAGCCGAGGCTCTGTGCGACGTCTTTGACCGAGCGTCCGCCTCGGACCAGCTGCACGGCTTCCTGGCGAAACTGCTCGGGATACGGCGGTCTTGACTGCGGCATGAACACATCCTTTCGTGTCCCAGCCGCTCAAGCGGTTAGCTGTCCGTCAAACGGTATCCACTCCAAGGTTCCTCCTGCCCGACCGCGCGCAGGCACTAGCGGATAGAGCGCGGCTCATGCTTCAAAGGGCCGAGATCCTGCGTCTCGGCGAATTCTGAGACGGCCGCCACGCGTTCCATAGGCCGTGGTAGCATGATGACTCAAGAGGTCAACCAAAGCACCCGATATCCAAGGGGAGCCTGCTGATGATCCAAGTCAACTTCACGACCTTCGAGCGCGACCCAGACACCAAAGAGTGGGTCGAGCTGCCTGTCGCGCAGCTACTCGCCGATGGCGACGACGTGAGCATCAGCGGGCCGCACGCCGACTGGATCAACCCCGACCTCGCGATCGTCGACCCCGAGACGGCGGAGCGGATCACGCGGGCCGATGGCGCCGAGCGCTGGGCGCGACTGCAGCCCTACGGTTACCGCAGCGGAGACCTCCACGTCCAGATCACCGAGGTCGCCGCGGCTGAGCCGGTCGCCGTGAGCTTCCACTACTCCACCGCCGCCTGATCCTCGTGCCACGCACTGCGGTATCCGAGATCCACGCCAAGGTCGTCGGCCGCGAGCTCAAAGGCACCCGCCAGGCGCTCGGCATTACCCAGGCCGACGTCGCCGCGCGCCTCGGGGTCTCCGCGTCCTACATCTCCGCTGTCGAAGCCGGCCGTCGCAACCTCACGCTCGGCCAGCTCGCCAACATCGCCAACGCGATGCGGCTCGGGATCGACATCTCGTTCATCCGCCCGGATGGAACGCCTGTCCGCGTCGATAAGAATTGACGGTGATCGAAATCCCCCCACTCGTCGACGTTACGGGCGTCGAGGTGATCGGCGAGCACGACTTGCGCCTGACGTTCGAGGACGGCACGGTCGGCGACGTCAGCTTCGGCGACGACGAGTGGACGGGCGTGTTCGAGCCGCTGCGCGACCCTGTGCGCTTCGCGAAGGTGCAGATTGAAGGAGGGACGATCGTCTGGCCCGAGGACGGCCTCGACATGGCGCCTGAGCCGCTGTACGCAGACGCGAAGCGCCGCGCACAGGCGACGAACGCAGCTCGGTAGCACTGGCTACAGGTTGCGGACGTGACGACCGATCTCGTGGTCTTGGGGATAGCCGGCGGCCTCCCAGAACGACACAGCGACGTCGTCCTCGAAGGCGACGAGGACGGTCACTCGGTTGGCGCCTTGTCCGCGTAGGTGCTGCTCCCCGGCTCGTACGAGCGCCAAACCAATTCCGGCGCGGCGGTGCTCCGCGCGTACGGCCAGCCGGTACATGTTTCCTCGCCAGCCATCCGATGCGGCTATCAGCGCACCCAGGATCGTGCCGTCGGCGTCGGCGACGAGCAGATTGCCTGCGTCATGGGAGAGCAGTCGCCGCACGTCATCGAGGCGGTCGGGCATCGTGGCGTGCTCGCTGCGAGTCTGCTCGCATAGCTCCAGTACCGCCGACGCCTCGTCGGGTCGGCACGCGCGCACAACAAAATCCAGGGCAGACAAGCGGAAACCATAGTCGGTACGCGTGGTTTGGGCACGGGGTCGCGGCGCGGCGGGACGAAACTTCGTCCGAAGCTTGTCCCAAAGCGAGGACGAAGTCGGAGTAGGCGGCGATGACCACTCGCGCGCCGCAGCCGATCACCGGGCATGTGTTCCACACGAGGTCCTGTTGGGACGAGCGCGGGCACCAGACACCACACTTTCACGCCTCGTACTCGGGACATAGCGCATCGGTCGCGCTTGACGGGACGATCCTGGCCGGCTCACTCCCGTCGCCCGCCCTCAAGCTCATCCGACGATGGGCGTCGCTTCATCAGACAGAGCTCGTGGCCAACTGGCGTCGCGCCCGTGACGAAAAACCCCTATGCCCCATCGATCCGCTGACCTAACATCTGCGCCATGAGCAACTACCTCCCTGCCGTGACCGCCGTAGAGGTAATCGGCGAGCACGAGCTGCGACTGACCTTCGACGACGGAACCGTTGGCGACGTCTCGTTCTCGGGCCGTGAGTGGACCGGCGTCTTCGAGCCGCTGCGCGATCCGGCACGCTTCGCGAGGGTCCAGATCGATCCGCTGTTCGCCACGATCGTCTGGCCCGAGGACGGCCTCGACATGGCGCCTGAGCCGCTCTACGCCGAGGCGTCTCGGCGCCAGGTGGCCCGACGCCCATAGACGCAGGCCGGATCGCACCAGATCAGCTCAATCCTTAGCCGCCCCCTCGCCCCCGGCCCGGAACGAGATCTCCCGACCGAGCGTCGCACGAACCGACGAGGTCTCGGCGGCGGCGAGCAGCTCGCGCCGCTGCGCGCCGCTCAACGGCCCGTCGATCTCGATCGAGTACTCGAAGACGGCGGCATCGGCCGAGGAGCGATCGAGGCTGACGCGGGTCCGCACACCGGTCAACGGATACGCGAGCTTCCTGGCGCGCATGCGAACCGAGATATTGAGGCAAGACGCGAGCGCCGCCTCGAGCAGATCATGCGGCCGAAAGCCGCTGTCGGCGCCGCCTTTCTCCTCGGTCGTGTCGGCGACAGCGCTGACGATCGCATTGGTGAAGCGAACGCCGTAGTCGTCCTCGAGGCTCTCCGCGTCGACCATGCGCCGCACGCTACCAACGCCAGGACTGCAACTCCCGCCGCTTCTCAGGCCGTGATGTTCCGGTAGAGACGCGCCGCGATCGTGAAGAAGACGATCAGGATGCCGGCCGACCAAGCGAGGCACTGCCAGACCCAGTGGTGGGTCGGTTCGCCCTGGAGCAGTGCGCGAACAGCGTTGATCGTCACGCTGACCGGCTGGTGGCGCGCGAACGGCTGCAGCCAGCTCGGCATCGTCGCGACGGGAACGATCGCCGAGCTCGCGAAGACGAGGATGAAGAACGGCAGGATGCCGGCGACCTGGGCCGTTTCCGGGTCCTTCGTGAGCAGTCCGATCGTCGCGTAGACCCACGAGAAGCAGTGCCCGAAGACGATCACCAGCGCGAGCCCGGCGACGATGTCGCCGACGCCCGCGTGGAAGCTGAAGCCGACGAGCAGTCCGAGGCCGACCATCAGCGCGAGCGAGAACACGCTCCGGCTCAGATCGGCCAGCGTGCGCCCCGCGAGGACCGCCGAGCGCGCCATCGGCAAGCTGCGAAAGCGGTCGATGATCCCGCTGCCGAGATCGTCGGCCAGGCCGATCGCGGTCGCCATCCCGTCGATCATCACGGCCTCGATGAAGACGGCCGGGACGATGTAGTCGACGTAGCTTCCGCCGGGAATGTGGATCGCGCCACCGAGCACGTAGCGGAAGAGCACGAGCAGCAGCGCCGGCTGAAGCGCGGAGATCACGAGCAGCCGCGGTGTCCGCACGAGCCGCAGGAGATTGCGCTTGGTGATGCCGCCGGTATCGCTGATGGCCCTCGCGCTTGGCCACGGTATGCGCAGGCCGACGCCCCCGGCTGGTGGCCGAGTCGCGGGCTGAGCGCGTGGAGTCCGAGCGAGCGACCCGTCGGGGCTCGCCCCGTCGGCGTCTGGAACGACCGCCTCGATCTCGCCGGTCGCGGCGGCCTTGCCGGTGAGCGACAGGAAGACGTCGTCGAGCGAGGGATGACGGATGCCGAGATCCTCCAGCGCGATGCCGGCTCCCTCGAGCCGGCCGCCGGCGGCGATCAGCACCCTGGTCGCACCCTTCGTCGGCAGGCTCACGCGCCGTTGGTCGCGATCGACGCGCGGGGCGCCCTCGCCGACCTCGGCGATCAGCGCAACCGCCCGGTCGAGGTCCTCCGCGTGTGCGATGCGCGCCTCGAGCACGTCGCCGCCGAGCTCGTCCTTGAGCTCTGCCGCGGTCCCCTGCGCGACGACCCTGCCGGTGTCGATCACGACGATCCGGTGCGCCAGGTACTCCGCCTCCTCCATGTACTGCGTCGTCAGGAGCACGGTCGTGCCGCTGGCGACGAGCTCCTCGATGAACGACCAGACGTCGTTGCGCGTGCGCGGGTCGAGCCCCGTCGTCGGCTCATCCAGGAACAGCACGCGCGGGCGACCGACGAGGCTCGCACCGACGTCCAGGCGTCGGCGCATCCCGCCCGAGTAGGTCTTCACGAGCTTGTCGGCTGCGTCCGTCAGCGAAAAGCGCTCGAGCACGTCCTCGGCCTGACGGGCTCGCTCCGCCTTGCTCAGGTGATAGAGAAGCCCGACGAGCTCGAGATTCTCCCGCCCGGAGAGAAGCTCGTCGACGGCGGCGAACTGGCCCGTCAGGCCGATCAGCGATCGCAGCCTCGCGGCGTCGGCGACGACGTCGCAGCCGGCGACGCGAGCGAAGCCGCTGTCGGGCTTCAAGAGCGTCGCGAGGATCCGCACGAGCGTCGTCTTGCCCGCCCCGTTCGGGCCGAGCAGACCGAGCACCCTGCCCTCCTCCGCGACGAGATCGACGCCGCCGAGCGCGCGCGTCGAGCCAAAGCTCTTGCCGATGCCCGAGACCTCGATCATCGGTCCCGCGGAACCGGCTGCATTCCGCGGCCGCGCGACGGCCGGCGCTGCCGTCACGGCGCGACTGATCCGCCGTTGTGGGCCGGCGGCGGAACGGCTGCCGGCCAGTCGTCGACGGCTGTCGACTCGCGTTTGAGGAACGCGCCGAGCTCCTGGATCGTGCTCATCAGCGGCGCCGGGAAGACGACCGTCGAGTTCTTGTCGACGGCGATCTCGACGAGCGTCTGCAGGTTGCGCAGCTGCAGCGCGAGCGGGTGCTCCATCATCACGTCGGAGGCGCGCGCGAGCTCGCCGCGCGAGGGGCGTATCTGTCTCGCCCGGCGTTCGGACTGTCATCTGCCGAAATCGCGCGACGAGGAACCACGTAGTTTCCCCCACCCTTTGGCGCCAATCTCCCGATGGGTTCGGCGGCGCGCCGGGCGAGACTTGGATTCGCCGGTTCCGCAGACGCGCCGTCAGAGCCGGTGCGCCGCGAAGCCCGGCGTCGGTCCAACTACCGAAGGAAGGGCCCGATGATCGCCTACGTGATCGTCGCAGTCGTCCTCGTGCTGCTCATCGCAGCTGCGTTGTCGGTGCGAATCCTCAAGCAGTACGAACGCGCCGTGCTCTTCCACCTCGGCAAGGTCAGGGACGGCGCACGCGGGCCGGGGCTGATCGTCTTCGTCCCGTTCATCAACGTCGTGCACCGCGTCTCGCTGCGGATCGTGACGATGCCGATCCAGTCGCAGGGGATCATCACGCGCGACAACGTCAGCGTCGACGTGTCGGCCGTCGCCTACTACCGCGTCGCCGACCCCGTCCGCTCGGTCGTCGCGATCGAGAACGTCGAAGTCGCGATCAACCAGATCGCGCAGACGACGCTGCGCGCGGTCGTCGGCCGTCACACGCTCGACGAGACGCTCTCGGAGACCGACACGATCAACCAGAACATCCGCGAGATCCTCGACGTGCAGACCGAGGAGTGGGGGATCAAGGTGACGACGGTCGAGCTCAAGGACATCCAGCTGCCGGACTCGATGAAGCGCGCGATGGCCCGCCAGGCCGAAGCCGAGCGCGAGAAGCGCGCGAAGATCATCGCCGCCCCGCCGATCGGCTACCGATATCCCGACTGCTCGACTTCCGCGTCGGCGTTGGCGCAGCCGATCGAGCGTCGATCCTGACGCCACGAGAGGAGAGATTGATGCGAAAGACACCCGTATGCACGGCCCTGCTCGTCTGCATGGCCTTCCTCGGTCTCGCGAGCGCCGCCCTGGCGGCGCCGACGGTCACGTTCAAAGCGAAAGCCGTCCCGATCCCGAAGCCCGGCGGCGGCACGTACCCGCACACCGGCAACATCCTCGGCGCGGGGACCGCGTTCCAGGCCGAATACGCGATCACCGGCTCGGGCTATGGCGCGACCGCGCAGAAGCCCGAAGGCGGCATCCCGCCGCTCTCCTCGGTCAACTTCTACTCGCCGGCCGGCGTCAAGCTCGACTACGCGCCGTTCGGCACGTGCTCGGAAGCGACGCTCAAGAACACCGGGCCGAGCGGCTGCGGCAAGAGCTCGGTCGCCAGCCCGAAGGGCAGCGCGCTCGGCGAAGTGACGTTCGGGAGCGAACGCGTCCCCGAGGAAGCGTCGCTGCAGGCGTTCTTCGGCCCGGGCAGCACGCTGCTGTTCTACGTCCAGGGCTCCAGCCCGGTCTCACTCGAATTCGTCTCGGCCGGGACGAACGTCAACTCCGGCCAGCCGCCGTACGGCGTCGAGCTGAAGGCGACCGTCCCCGCGATCGCGACCGTCCCCGGCGCGCCGCTCGCGTCGACGAAAGACATCGATGTGAAGGTCGGCGCAGCCGCGAAGAAGGGCGACAAGCTCCTCTCGTACATCACCGTCCCCACGAAGTGCCCGAGCGGCGGCTTCCCGGTCAAGTCCGAATTGACCTTCGGCGGCTCGTTCGGCGGCGAACGCGAATTCGGGATCCCGGCCGAAACGGTCACGGTCACGTACAAGCTGCCCTGCCCGCCGAAGTAGGTCGCCACGCGCGCGGGACGATCCCTCGGGACAGGTGGGATCGCCCGCGCGCCGGCGCGCCGGCGCACACGGTCGACAGCCGGTCCGTCGAGCTAGTCTCTGCCGTATGGCAGCGACGACACCGATCGAGATCGACGCCGGGCGCGTCGAGGAGCTGACGCGGCGCGAGCTCGCCGCGCTCAACGAGCGCACGGCGGCCTCGGCGCGCGATGTACGAGCGCGCGCGCCGCTCGCTGAGCGGCGGCGTCGCGTCGTCCTACCAGCTGCGCGACCCGTGGCCGATCTACCTCGCCTCGGGCGAGGGCGCGCGCGTCATCGACGTCGACGGCAACGGCTACTGGGACTTCCACAACGGCTTCGGCTCGATGGTCCAGGGCCACGCGCATCCGGCGATCGTCAAGGCGGTGCGCGAGCGCGTCGCGCTCGGCACGCACTTCGCGGCCGTGACCGAGGACACCGTGGTCGTCGCCGAGGAGCTCGCGCGAGCGCTTCGCGCTCGCGCGCTGGCGCTTCGTCAACTCCGGCTCGGAGGCGACGATGGACGCGATCCGGATCGCGCGCGGGCTGACCGGCCGCGAGACGATCGTCAAGATCTTCGGCTCCTACCACGGCCACCACGACGCGCGTGATGGTCTCGATCGGCGTTCCCTACGAGGAGATCGGCGACCGCGACAACCTCGCCTCGCTGCCCTACGGCGCCGGCATCCCGGCGGCCGTCGTCGAGCTGACCGTGCCGGTGCCGTTCAACGACGCCGACGGCGATGGAGCGGCGGATCGAGCGCCTCGAGCGCGAGGGACGCAAGCCCGCCTGCGTGATCATGGAGGCGGCGATGATGAACCTCGGCGTCGTGCTGCCCGAGCCAGGCTACCTCGAGCAGGTCCGCGAGATCACCGCGCGCCACGACGTCGTGCTGATCTTCGACGAGGTCAAGACCGGCCTCGCGATCGCCGCCGGCGGCGCGACCGAGCGCTTCGGCGTGCAGCCGGACATGGTCACGCTGGCGAAGACGCTCGGCGGCGGCCTCCCGTCCGGCGCGATCGGCGGCAACGAGGCGCGTGATGAGCGTCGTCGAGGACGGCAGCGTCTACCAGGTCGGCACCTACAACGGCAACCCGCTCGCGATGGCCGCCGCGCGCGCGAGCCTCGCAGGAGGTGCTGACGCCCGCCGCCTACCGAGCACCTCGAAGCGCTCAACGAGCGCATCCTCGCCGGCTGCGAAGCCGTGATCGAGCGCCACCGCCTGCCCGGCTACGCCGTCGGCATCGGCTCGAAGGGCTGCGTCACCTTCTCGCCGACGCCGGATCGTCGACTACGAGACCTTCAAGGCCAACCAGGACGTCGGCGTCACCGAGCTCGCGTGGCTGTGGAACATGAACCGCGGCATCTACATGACGCCCGGCCGCGAGGAGGAGTGGACGCTGTCGGTGACGCACACCGACGAGGCGATCGACGCCTACGTGCAGGCCTTCGACGAGATGGCCGCCGCGCTGACGCAGTAGGTCAACGCACGACAGCGGCGATCAGGACGGCCGCGACGAGCCCGGCCACGAGCAACCCCAGGGCCCACACGAACCCGGGCCGGACGGCTGGCCGAGGCGACTGTCCGCGGACCGCTCGCGAGGAGTGTTCGACCTGCGTGTAGATCACGACCCGCCCAAGCACCGCCAGCACCCCGGCCGCACCCGCCAAGCCCGGGCGCACCGACTGCGAGATGCCGGTGCCGATGATGATGGCTAGGACGGCCAGCGCCTCGCAGGCCGCGGCAAACCGGAGAGGACCGTTGCCGGTCAGCACCCTGGCGAGACTTTCACGGACCGGGGCGGTCAGGTGAACGCAGAACCGCCACGCGTAGAGCGCCGGGATGAGCAGGACGAGGAGCGGCAGCAGCCTCGCGACCGCGCTGCCCGATGACGCGCTCAGTCGACCGACGACGAAAGCGTCGATGACCAGTAGGTATGCGGTTTTCGAGAGGAACAGCCGCAGGACAGCTTCGAGCGCGGTTTGGCTCCGACCGGCCTCGGGGTCGGCGCGGACCGCGCGCGAAAACCCGGCGGCGGCCGCGGCGAGCTCGGCCGGATCGTTCACGCGACGACGCAGGCGCAGGCCGGCGAGCCCGTGTTGCGCAGCAGCGTTCCCGGGATCCAGGTCGAGCACCCTTCGAAAAGCGCTCTGCGCACCTTCGCGGTCGCCGCTGGCCGCCGCCACGGTCCCCGCCGTCAGGTGGGCTTTGGGCGCCGTTGGAGCCAGCATCAGCATCCGCTCCACCATCCCACGAGCCTCCGACTGCGTAGAACCCTCACGCGCCAAGAGCACGGCGAGCCGGTCGAGCGAGCGCCACTCGAAGGGGTCGATCCGCACCGCCTCGCGAGCGTGCCCCAGCGCCTCCTGCGAGCGCCCCGAGGCATCGAGCGCAAGACTCGCCAGGAGATGAGGCAACGTTGACACAGCGCTGAGCCCGCACGCTCGTTCAGCGGCGTCCACCGCCGACTCGTAACGCGCCGCCCCGAGCTCAGAGCGTGCGAGCAGAATCCACGCCGTCCCATCCTCCGGATCGCGCTCGACCACTCGCCCGAGCAGATGGCTCGCCTCGTCGAAGCTGCCCGCATCGCAAAGCGCCGCCGCATGCTCGATCAGCTCCTCGAAGTGATTGGACACGTCCAATGATCGGCACGACCGGCGCCCGACCTGAGGTTGCCGGCCCTCGCGTCAGCGGCGGGCTGGTCGCGATCTGTCTTCACCCTCGACACGACGGTGCTCCACCGTGTGCCGCCGCCCGTCAAACTACGCCCTCGCGCTCGCACGCAGCGAGCGTCAGCAGAGCCGAGTCTCCACGCCCCATGAGCGTCCGTCCCGAACAAGCCGAGCCCGCCGACGCCCTCGGTGTCACCGCCGACGCGCTCGCGCGCACCGGCGAGACGCTCGACCTCGCCGCTCGCCACCTCGACCCCTCGCTCGTCGACGTCCTGCGGATCCTCGGCTTCGACAAGCAGTACGCGACCGCGCGCGGCTCCTACCTCTACGACGTCGACGGACGCGCGTACCTCGACATGCACACCGGCGAGGGCTTCGCGAGCCTCGGGCACAACCACCCTGACGTCCGCGACGTGCTGCACGCGACGCTCGACGCCGACCTCGTCGACGGCGTCCAGATCCACTACTCGCCGCTCTCGGGCATGCTCGCCGAGGCGCTCTCGCAACGCCTACCGGCCGGGCTCGACGCGGTCTTCTTCGCGAGCACCGGCGCCGAGGCGGTCGACTCGGCGATGAAGTTCGCGCGCGCCGCGACCGGGCGCCCGCGCCTGATCTCGTGCGAGTCGGGCTTCCACGGCGTCACGCTCGGCCCGCTCTCGCTCGTCGGCGACGACTTCTTCAAGGAGGGCTTCGGCCCGCTGCTGCCCGGCTGCACGCGCGTCCCGTTCGGCGACCTCGAGCGCCTCGAGCGGGAGCTGCGCGCCGGCGACGTCGCCGCGTTCATCGTCGAGCCGATCCAAGGGACGGATGGTCACGCTCCCGCCCGACGGCTACCTACGCGCCGCGCAGGAGCTCTGCCGTCGCTACGGCACGCTGTTCGTCGTCGACGAGATCCAGACCGGACTCGGCCGCACCGGCAGGTGGTTCGCGCTCGAGCACTGGGGCCTCGATCCCGACTTCGTGCTCGTCGGCAAGGCGCTCAGCGGCGGCTACATGCCCGTCGCCGCGATGGTCACGCGCCGCGAGATCTACCAGGACGCAGTCGGCACGCTCGAGCGCTCCTACGTGCATCAGTCGACCTACGGGCGCAACCGCCTGTCGATGGCCGCAGGCCTCGCGACGATGCGGATCATCGAGCGCGACGGTCTCGTCGAGCACGCCGCGCGGATCGGCGCCGTGCTGCTCGACGGCCTCGCCGCGCTCTCCGAGCGCCACGAGCTGATCAAGGAGGTTCGCGCGAGCGGGCTGATGGTCGGGATCGAGCTCGGCGCGCCGAGCTCGCGCGGCGCGCGGATCAACTGGCGCCTGATCCACATGGCCAGCGAGGGCCTGTTCCCGCAGCTCGTCGTCATCCCGCTGCACCGCGACCACGGCGTGATCACGATGGCGGCCGGCAAGAACGACGTGATCAAGCTGCTGCCGCCGCTGACGCTCTCCGAGCCGGAGGCGCACGAGTTCCTCGACGCGCTCGACGCCGTGCTCACCGACTGCGAAGGCTCCGGCAGTAAGAACTGGGGCGTCGTGCGCGAGATCGCGACCGCCACGCTACGACGCCGGCCGACGAAGGAGCGTGTGCCGCGGGCCGCGCCGGCGGACGACTGGACGCCGCTACGCGGCGAGCCGATCGACCGCTCACGCGACGACGTCTGCCTCGTCACCGGCGCGAGCGGCTTCATCGGCGGGCGCCTCGCGAAGCGGCTCGTCGCCGAGGGCTACCCCGTGCGCTGCCTCGTGCGCTCCAGCAGCGACACCTCGCACCTCGAGGGGCTCGACGTCGAGATCGCCGTCGGCGACCTGACGAGCGCGCGCTCGCTCGCACGCGCCGTCGACGGCTGCCGACTTCGTCTTCCACTGCGGCGCGCTCGTCTCGGACTGGGCGACGACCGACGAGATCACGCGCACGAACGTCGACGGCACGCGCAACCTGCTCGAAGCCTCCGTCGACGCCTCCGTCAGCCGCTTCGTCCACTTCAGCACGACCGACGTCTACGGCTACCCCGGCGGCGGCGCGATCGACGAGAGCTACGCCGGCACGCGCTTCGCAACTGGTACGCGCAGACCAAGCTCGCGCCGAGGCCGAGGTCCGCCGCGCCGGAAGCCGCGCACGCGCTGCGACACCGTGATCCTGCGGCCCTCGACCGTCTACGGGCCGGGCTCGAAGGAGGTCGTCGGCGAGATCGCGCGCGCGATCCGCGGCCGCAACATGCTGCTCGTCGACGGCGGTCGCGCGGTCGCCGGGCTCTGCTACGTCGAGAACCTGGTCGACGCCGCGCATGCTCGCGCTGCGCCACGACGCCGCGCCCGGGCAGGCGTTCAACGTCAGCGACGGCCTCGACGTCACCTGGACGCGAGTTCACCGACGGCCTCGCCGACGGCCTCGGCTGCTCGAAGGTCCGCTGGAGCATGCCCTACTGGTTCGCCAACGGCGTCGGCTTCTCGCTCGAGCATGGCTACCGCCTGCTGCGCAGGACGACCGCGGCTGACAGCGGCCCCCGCTGCTCTCGCGCCAGGCGGTGCACGTGCTCGGCCGCGACCAGGACTTCAGCAATCGCAAGGCGCGCGAGATGCTCGGCTGGGAGCCGCGCGTCGACTACGCCGCCGGCCTGCAGGCGACGCTCGACTGGCTGCGCAGCGACTACCTGGCTCGCGCGTGAGCGACGCGGCGAAACCCGGCGGCGCGCGCCCGCCGCAGAGCGCGGCGATGCCCTCGCCGTTTCCGCCGATCGCCGACTACGGCTTCCTCTCCGACTGCCACACCGGCGCGCTGCTCGCGCCCGACGGCAGCATCGACTGGCTGTGCGTCCCGCGCTTCGACGCGCCGAGCGTGTTCGGCGCGCTGCTCGACCGCGAGGCCGGCGACTTCCGCTTCGGCCCGTTCGGCATCAACGTGCCCTCCGCGCGCATCTACGAGCCGGGCACGAACATCATCCTGACGACGTGGAAGACGCCGAGCGGCTGGGCGATCGTGCGCGATGCGCTGATCATCGGTCCGCGCCGCGGCGAGGACCGCGTCACGCCGCACACACGCCCGCCGACCGACGAAGACGGAGAGCACCTGCTCGTCCGCGTCGCGATGTGCCTCGACGGCGAGGTCGAGATGGAGCTGCGCTGCGCGCCCGTCTTCGACTACGGGCGCGAACCCGCGCGCTGGAGCGTCAGCGACGACGGGCACACCGCCGACGCCTGCGGCGCCGAGCTTCAGATCCGCCTGCGCAGCGACCTCGCCGTCGGGATCGAGGGCGACAGCGTCCGCGGGCGCCACGTTCTCGAGAAGGGCGAGCAGGTCTTCTGCGCGCTCTCCTGGGCCGAGGCGCTCGCCGCGCCGCAGACGCTCGACGAAGCCAACGAACGGCTCGCCGCGACCGCGAGCTTCTGGCGCGGCTGGCTCGACCGCGCGCGGATGCCCGATCACCGCTGGCGCGACCCGATCCAGCGCTCGGCGCTGACGATCAAGGGGCTCACGTACATGCCGACCGGCGCGACCGTCGCGGCGTTGACGACATCGCTGCCCGAGACGCCCGGCGGCGAGCGCAACTGGGACTACCGCTACACGTGGCTGCGCGACTCGACGTTCACGCTCAAGGCGCTGCACTACCTCAACCTCGACTGGGAGGCCGAGGAGTTCATGCAGTTCGTCGCCGACCTGCAGCCCAACGACGACGGCGCGCTGCAGATCATGTACGGGATCGACGGCCGCCGCGAGCTGACCGAGTCCACGCGCGAGGAGCTCTCCGGCTACGCCGGTGCGCGCCCCGTGCGGATCGGCAACGGCGCGTTCGACCAGCGCCAGAACGACGTCTTCGGCGCCGCGCTCGACGCGATCGCGCTGCACACGTACCGCAGCCAGCGCCTGCCACGTCGTCTGTGGCCGCTCGTGCAGGCGCAGGCCGAGTGCGCGAGCGCCGTCTGGCGCGAGCCCGATCAGGGCATCTGGGAGGCGCGCGGCGCGCCGCGCCACTACGTCTCCTCGAAGCTGATGTGCTGGGTCGCGCTCGACCGCGCCGCGAAGCTCGCCGGGCTGCGCGGCGACGCCGAGCTGCAGCAGAGTTGGCACGCGACCGCGCAGACGATCCGCGAGGACATCCTCGCGCACGGCCTCACCGACCAGGGCGTCTTTCGCCAGCACTACGAGACGACCGCGCTCGACGCCTCGAACCTGCTCGCCGCGCTGTTCGGCTTCCTGCCCGGCGGCGACGAGCGCATGCGCGCGAGCGTGCTCGCGATCGCCGACGAGCTGACCGAGAACGGCTTCGTGTTGCGCTACCGCACCGAGGAGACCGACGACGGCATGAGCGGCGAGGAGGGCAGCTTCCTGATCTGCTCGTTCTGGCTCGTCTCCGGACTGACGATCGTCGGCGAGCAGCAGCGCGCGCGCGACCTGATGGAACGGCTGCTCAGCGTCGCCTCGCCGCTCGGCCTCTACGCCGAGGAGTTCGATACGCGCACCGGCCGCCACCTCGGCAACTTCCCGCAGGCCTTCTCGCACCTCGCGCTGATCGAGGCCGCCGGGCGGATCATCGTCTCCGAGCGCCTCGCCGAGGTCTCGTGGTGACGTTGCGCCGCGCCGGCTGACCCCGCGCGGCCGCCGTCAGACGCGCGCAGGCCGTGCGCCCGCCCCGCTACGGCGTGAGCACGATCTTCAGCGCTTCGCGGCGGTCGAACAGCTCGTACGCCTGCGGCGCGTCATCGAGCTTCAAGTGGTGCGTGACCAGCGGCGAGGGGTCGAGCTGGCCGCTCGCGAGCATGTCGAGGATCGGGTCGACGTGCGCGATCACGTTCGCCTGCCCGCCGCGGATCGTCAGCGACTTCAGCCACGCCAGGCCGAGGTGCAGCTCGCCGCGCTCGGCGTAGATCCCGATGCACTGGATCCGCCCGCACGCGCGCGTCAGGCGGATCGCCGTTTCGAGCACGTCCGTGTGCCCGACCGCGTCGATCGCCACGTCGACGCCGCCGCGCCCCTCGCTCAGCCGCTTGACCTCCGCCGGGACGTCCTGCTCGCCGAGGTGCAGCGCCGTCGCGCCGAACGACTCGGCGACCGACAGGCGCTGCTCGACCGAATCGACCGCCAGCACGCGCGCGCCCGCGAGCGCCGCCGCCTGCACGGCGCAGAGGCCGACAGGCCCGAGGCCGAGCACCGCCACGACCTCACCCGCCTGCACGCCGCTCGCGACGACGCCGTGGTAGCCGGTGCCGAGCACATCGCCCGCGAACAGCGCGACGTCGTCCGAGACACCGTCCGGCACGCGACGCAGGACGAGGTTCGCGCGCGGCACGAGCGCGAACTCCGCCTGCGTGCCCTGCAACGAGCCCATCGTCGCGCCGAGCCCGAACGTGCGCGACTCCACGCAGCGGTGGTACTCGCCGCGCATGCAGTGGAAGCAGATCCCGCACGCCGTCTGAAAGCAGCCCGCGACGCGATCGCCGACGCGCACGCGCGTCACCGCGTCGCCGGCCTCGATCACCGTGCCGACGTACTCGTGACCGATCGTGAAGCCCGCTTCGATCGGCAGTCGCCCGTGGTAGATGTGCAGGTCCGAGCCGCACACCCCCGTCGCGTCGATCCGCACGATCGCGTCGTCCGGCGCCTGCAGCTCCGGCAGCGGACGTTCCTCGATCCGCACCTCGCCCGGCCCCTGGAATGTCAGCGCTCGCATCTCCCCGCCGCCTCTCCTCGATATCGACCGGTCGATATCGTACTCGCAGCGGCCCGCGCCGTCATATCCCGGCCGCTCCATCGCGCGGCGCGACGCATGTGCCGCTGCACGTATCCCCTACCGCGTCGCTTGCGCCTACGATTAGCCGGAGAAGATGCGGCGACCGGGCCGCCGACGCGTGAGCGCCACGGTCCGTTGGGGGAAGTGAGGATGACGCAGAGGAGCTCGACTTCGAGACGCACCCCCGACGAGCAGACGCCCGGGGAGTCGCTCAACGGCCGCGAACTGCGCGCCGCGATCCTCTCCGAGGCCGGGCTCTACGTCGTCGGTGGCCTGCTCTGCGCGACCGCGCTGCTGATCCCGCACGTGCGCGCGCCCGAGGCCGTCGCCGCCGTCGGCGTCGATGCGATGCTCGTCGCCGGCGCGCTCGTGCTCGCCGCGCGGCGCGAGCGCGGCGGGCTGACGCTCGTCTTCGCCGGCGAGCTCTGGGGCGTCGTGCTGATCGCGATCCTCTGCGCGTCCGCCGGCGGCGCGAGCAGCCCGTTCGCACTGATCTACCTGTTCGCGATCGGACACGCCGCCGGCTTCCAGCCGCGCGGACGCTTCGTGACCGTCATGCTCGTCGCGCTCGTCGCGTTCCTGTTGCCGCTCGCCTACGAAAGCGTGCCCGAGATCTTCGGCGCCGTCGCGAGCGTCGGCATCGTGCTCGCCGTGCTCACGAGCGTCGTCATCCACCTCGCGCTCAAAGGCGTGCGCGAGAACCGCCGCCGCCTGAAGTTCCTGATCGACGCGACCGCGACGTTCGACAGCTCGCTCGATCCCTCGCAGTCGCTGCGCAACCTCGCGCGCGCCGCCGTGCCCGAGCTCGCCGAGCTGTGCGTGATCGACCTCGTCGACCTCGACGGCGCCGTGCGCGAGACCGTCGCCGCCTCGATCGAACCGGCCGTCGCCAAAGGCGTCGAACGGATGCGCCGCGAGGTGCCGCTCGACCTCGACAGCGCGCACCCCGTCGCGCGCGTGCTCGCCAGCGGCGAACCCGTCGTCGTCGAGGACCTCACCGACGCCGGCGCGCTCGCCGACGTCGCGCAGAGCGACGAGCACCAGCGCTTCATGCGCAGCGCCGGCTACCGCTCGGCCGCCGTCTTCCCGATGCTCGCGCGCGGGCGCATCCACGGCGCGATCTCGTTCCTGCACGTGCACAGCGACGCGCGCTATGCGCACGGTGTGCTCGACGTGCTCGAAGACCTCAGCGGGCGCGCCGCGCTCGCCTTCGACAACGCTCGCCTCTACTCCGAGCGCACGCACGTCGCGCGCACGCTGCGGCGCAGTCTGATGCCGGCCGTGCTGCCGACGATCCCGGGCCTCGAGCTCGCGAGCTTCTTCCGCCCGCTCGGTGCCGGCAGCGAAGTCGGCGGCGACTTCTACGACGCGTTCGGCGACGCGCGCGAGCTGCTGGCTCGTCGTCGGCGACGTCTGCGGCAAGGGCGCCGAGGCGGCCGCGCTGACCGGCTTCCTGCGGCACACGACCGTCGCCTACGCGCGCGAAGCCGACAGCCCCCGCGCCGTCCTTCGGCGCGTCAACGAGGTGATGCTCGACCAGGACTTCGACGGGCGCTTCGCGACCGCGATCCTCGTGCACCTGCGCCTCAGCGGTGGCGAGGTGACCGTGAAGGTCGCCTCCGCCGGGCATCCCGCGGCGCTGCTCACGCGCGGCGGCGGCGCGACGAGCGAGTTCGGCGAGCGCGGCGCGCTGCTCGGCGTCTTCGCCGACCCGCAGATCGGCGAGGCGAGCACCGTGCTCGCACCCGGCGACACGCTCGCGCTCTACACCGACGGGCTGCTCGAGGCGCACGCGCCCGAGCGCACGCTCACCTCCGAGCAGATCATCGAGCGGCTCGCACGCGACGCGCCCGAGGCCGCGCAGGAGACGATCGACGCGCTCGTCGCGCTCGTCGCGCTCGACGAGCGCGTGCGCGACGACATCGCGATCCTCAGCGCGCGCGTGACCGCACCGGCCGAGGCGCTGCGCAGCGTCGCGGCGGCAGCCTCGTCGCCCGCGCTCGATCCGCTCGCCGGCTACGAGGCCGCGCCGCGCGTCGAAGGGCGCCGCAGCGCGAGTCGCTGACCGCCGCCGCCTGCGCCGGCCCGCGCGAGCGTCGAGCGATGCCGAGCGGCACTCACGGCCTCGCGCGCGCGCTCACGGTGCCGGCGTCGTCCCGCTGACGTGCGACGCTCCGCTCGTCACCGTCACCTGCGCGAGCGCGCCGGGCGCCGCGGTGCTCCAGCTCGCGCTCAACGCGATCGTGCGTGTGCCGGCGACGTGCGCGGCGAGCGTCGCCGTCGCCTGCTCGCCGTCGAGCCCGCTCTGACCCGGGGCGAGCGCGACCGTACCGCTGACCGCGACGCCCCGGATCAGCTGATCGCGCGCGAGCGTCAACCGTGCGCCGCCGGCCTGCGCCGTGACCGACCCGCCCTCGAGGCCACGATCCTGTCTCGCTTCGATCGCGTCGTAGCGCGCGATCGCATCGCCCGCCGTCGCGACCGCCGCGGCCGCGAGGCGCAGCTCCGCGCTCGGCGCGCTCACGCCGGACGCCGTCTGCAGCGGCTGCTGCAGCGCCAGTTCCGACGGGTACGCGCCGACCGTGCGCAGCGGCGGCACCGCCGCAGCGCACGAGCTGTCGAGCGAGTCGAGCTGCGCCGGGTCGGCGACGAACCGCTGCACCAGCGAGGAGCCGCATTCGGTGTCGCCCTCACCGACGACGTGCGTCGAGTTCGCGAGCTCGACGAAGCGCGCGTGGCCACCGATCTCGGCGAGCACCTTCGGCGCGTCGGCCGGCGGCGTCCACGTGTCGTATTCGCCACCCAGCACGAGCACCGGCAGCGACGGCGCGAACAGCGGCGTGCCGCCCGGCACCGGCGGCTGCGCGACCGTCGGGCTCGGCCAGCCGATGCACGCCGAGTACGCCTCCGTGTTCTCGTTCTGCGAGATCCACTCGGCCGTCGTGAACGGGCTGAACGTCGCCGGCGGCAGCGCGCCCTGCGCCGCCGCGAGCTGCGCCGCGCGCGCCGCCTGTGGCGCGCGCATGTCGAACAGCTGCGGGTAGTCGATGCACGCGTCGGCGACGTACAGCTCGACCGAGTATTCGCGCACCGGCGAGCCGAAGTAGCCCTCGTCGGAGAATCGCGCTGTGCGTACAGGCGCAGCAGCGGATCCGGATCGCCCTCGCCGAGCAGCGCTCGCGCCGCCGCGTCGAGCTCCCGGTAGACGTTCGTGTCCTCGGCCGCGTCGCTGACGAGGTCGACGAGCCCGACGACGTTCATCTGCACGAGCTCGCGCTTGCCCGACGGTCCCGGCACGCGCCCGGAGATCGGGCTCGCGCGCAGCCGCGCGGCGAGCGCCGCGATCCGTTCCCACGAAGCCCCCGGCGCCGCCTGCGCGCACGCCGACGCGCGTGCGCACGCGGCGTCGAAGTCGCCCGGCATCGAGTCGATCGTGCTGCGGTACCACGGGTCGAGGCCGCTCGCCAAGTACGTCGAGTCGAGCGTCACGCTGCGCACGAGCCGCGGGAAGCGCGCCGCGAACACCTGCGCGAAGAACGAGCCGTAGGAGTCGCCGTAGAGGTCGACCTTCGAGATCCCGAGCGCGCCGATCACGCCCGCCAGGTCCTCGGCCGCCGGCGCCGAGCTGAACAGGTCCGACGCATGCACCCATTCGCCGTCGGCGTAGCGCCAGCGACGGTTCAGCGTCCGCGCGCAGCGGCTGCCGCCTGCTCGAACGCTTCGGTTCCCGTCGGCCCCGCGAAGTCCTGCAGCGCACGGCAGCTCAGCGGCGTCGATTCGCCGGTCCCGCGGTTGTCGACGACGAGCATGTTCCAGCGCGCGAGCAGCGGCCCGTACATCGCCGCGTAGCCCGCGCCGCGCCCGAGCGAGCGATACGAGACCGATTCGATCGACGGGTATCCCGGGCCGCCCTCGACCGGCACGACCGTGCCCGCCGCGCCCGACCCTGGCGCCGTCGCCGGGTACCAGCGGTAGGCGATCGTGATCCGCGGTCCGCCGGGCGCCGCGTAGTCGAGCGGCACCGCGAGCGTCCCGCAGTAGGCGAGCGGCGCCGTCGCGCAGCTCCTCAGCGTCTGCGTGCCGAGCCGCAAGCTCGCCGGCGCGGCGCTCGCGCTCGGCGCCGCGACCCCACCCGACACGCCGAGCAGCAGCGCGAGCACGAGCACCACCGCCATGCCCGATGCTCCGCGGCAGCCACCGGCGCCTCGCTCCGGCGTCATCGCTCAGCCGTGGTACTGCGCGAGCAGTTCGCTGAATTCGTACGGCCGCTGCGCGATCCCGCTGCACGATTCCGACGCATCGCGATGGCCCGTGCACGGCCGGTCGCGGTCGACCGCCCAGAACGACATCCGCCCGAGGTGATGCTGGCCGGCGAACGCGAGCATCGCCGCGAAGTCGCTCGCGCCGACCGTCTCGTCGGACTCGTCGGTCTGCCCGTTCATCGACGAGATGCCCGCGTGTTCGTAGGCGAGCGCCGTGGAGATCCCGTAGCGCGCCGCCAGTTCGCGTGCGAGCCCTTCGACCGCCGCGATCGAGACCGCGCCCATGTCGGCGACCGGCGCGCCGAAGTCGAACGGCATCACCGTCCAGACGCTCGGCTGCAAACCGATCGACGCCGCGTCGGCGATCAGGCTCTGCCCGTCGCGTTCGGGGCCGGCCTCGCCCGCGCCGAACGTGGTCGAGATCTCGATGCCCGGCCGCGCGCGCTGGACGAGCGCGAGCGCTTCGATCACGCGCATCCGTGTCTTCTTGCTCGCGATCTCCGTGTGCTCGATGTCGATATCGATCGCGTGCAGCGTGTACGCGTCGATCACCTTCTCGTAGGCGCCCGCGAGCGCCGTCGCCGTCTTGCACGAGCCGCCGAGCTTGCGCCCGCTCCAACCGCCGAACGAGACGTCGACGTCGCCGCCGGCCGCGCGGACCGCTTCGATCGCCTTCTGATCGACGCCACCGAGCAGCGGGCGCTGCCCGTCCCACTCCGGGTTGCAGCTCCCGTGCGAGAGGACGAACGCGAGCGTCACGTCGTGCACGCCGCTCGCCGCGAGCACTTCGGCCGGTGGCTGCGGTTCGCCCCAACCGAGGTACTCGTACGGCGCCGCCAGCTCGACCGGCTGCGCCGCGCTGGCCCGCGCGGCCAAACCGGCGAGCGTCGCGACGAGCGCGAGCAGCGCGAGCATGGCCGCCGCGACGAACCTCCGAAGCCTCATCCGCGCCCCATCCGGCAGCGAGCATAGCTCGCGCGGCGCCCCGCGCCGCCCGGCGCGTTTGATAGACCGGGAACGATGGGCGCCAGCGAGAATCCGCCGCCCGCGCGCCGGCGGTTCGCGCGCAGGCGCGTCAGCCTGCTCGTCGCCGCGCTGCTGCTCGTCGGCCTCGTCGCCTTCGCGCTCTCGCGCCTGGGCCTGCAGAAGATCGGGCACGCGCTCGTCACCGCCAAGCCCGGCTGGGTCGCGGCGGCGTTCGCGCTGATGAGGCTCTCGCTCTTGATGCGCGCGATCTCCTGGCACGAGGTGCTGCGCGCGGCGCTGCCCGAGACGCCGATCCGCTGGCCGCCCGTGATGCGCGCGACGATGATCGGCGTGATGGGCTCCGCGGTCTTCCCGGGCGCGTCGGCGAGGCCGCGCGCGTACGTGGTCCTCACGCGCCACCTCGACGGCGCCGACGCGGCGCAGATCCCGATCGTCGCCGGCACGGTCTTCTCGCAGACGCTCATCAACCTCGTCGCGCTCACGATCCTCGGCGGCGTCACGTTCTCGAGCGTCTCGTCTCAGCGGTCACGAGACGGCGATCGCGGTCGGCGCTCGCCGTCCGCTCGCGATCTGCGCGCTCGTGCTCGGCGGCCCGCGCGTGCTCGGCGTTCGGAGCAGCGCTCGCGACTCGCGCGCGTCGCGCGCGCCGCCGGCAGCGCTCGCCGGCCTGCTCGACGCTCGCGCGCCGGGGTCTCGTCGTCTTCATGCGCCCGCGCTACGGCGTCGCCGCGGTCGTCGGCGCAGCTGCTGGCGTGGGCGCTGCAGTGGCTCTCCTGCTACACGATCGTGCTCGCGCTCTCGCTGCAGGACAAGGCCGGGCTCGCCGCCGCGGCGGCGTCCTGCTCGCGGTCAACGTCGCGGCGATCCTGCCCCCCACGCCCTCGAACGTCGGCGTCTTCCAGGCGGCCTGCATCGTCGTGCTCGCCGCCTTCGGCGTGGGCGCGCGGCGACGGGCTCGCCTACGGGATCCTCCTGCAGGCCGTCGAGGTGTGACGGCGCTCGCGCTCGGGACGCCCGGCGCTGCTCGGCGAGGGCATGACCTGGCGCGACATCCGCGCCGAGTCCGCCGAGCGAGGCGCGAGGGGGACGCGCTCGAGCAGCAGGCCGAAGCAGAGCCCGAGCTGCCGAGCGCGAGCGCTCAGCCGGCGATCGCGCGCAGTGACTGGCGCGGAGAGCGCGTCGTCTGGAGCACCGCGGTCGGCTCGTAGCCGCAGTGCGCCATGCAGTTTTCGCAGCGCGGGTCCTTGCCGCGGCCGTACTTGCTCCAGTCGGTCGTCTCGATCAGCTCTTTGTAGGTCTTCGTGTAGCCGTCGGACATCAGGTAGCACGGGCGCTGCCAGCCGAACAGCGAGTAGCTCGGGATGCCCCAAGCGGTGCAGTCGTATTCGACCTTGCCTTCGAGGAAGTCGAGGAAGAGCGGGGTGTGGTTGAGGCGCCAGCGCTTGCGCCGGCCGTCGGCGAACGCCTCGCTGAAGAGCTCGCGCGTCTGCGTGACGCCGAGGAAGTGCTCCTGGTCGGGGGCTTTCTCGTACGCGTACGCGGGCGAGATCATCATTTCGTCGACCTCGAGGTCGTCGTTGAGGAAGTCGAGCACGTCGCGCACGTTCTTCGGCGAGTCGTGCGTGAAGAAGGTCGTGTTCGTCGTGACGCGGAAGCCGGGCGCCTTCGCGGCCTTGATCGCCGCGACGGCCTTGTCGAAGACGCCCTCGCGCTCGACCGACTCGTCGTGGCGCTCGCGCAGGCCGTCGATGTGGATCGCCCACGCGAAGTAGGGGCTCGGCTTGAAGTTCTCGAGCTTCTTCTCGAGCAGCAGCGCGTTCGTGCAGAGGTAGACGAAGCGCTTGCGCTTGAGCAGCTCGTCGGCGATCACGTGGATCTCCGGGTGGATCAGCGGCTCGCCGCCGGCGATCGAGACCATCGGCGCGCCGCTTTCCTCGATCGCCCCGACCGCCTGCTCGACCGACATCCGCCGGCGCAGGACGTGCTCGGGGTGCTGGATCTTGCCGCAGCCCGCGCACGCGAGGTTGCACTGGAAGAGCGGCTCGAGCTCGACGATCAGCGGGAACTTCTCGCGTTTGGCAATGCGCTGGCGGAAGAGGTACCAGCCCATGCGCGTGCTCTGTCTGACTTTCGAACGGCCATCGCGTCGTACCTTAGCCCGCCGGGCTCCCAGTCGTGAAGCGCGACCGCCGCCGCGCGCCCAGCGCCTGCGCCGCGCGCGGCATCCAGCCGCAGCGCCTGCGGGCGAAGCAGCTCGTGGCTCGGGCTGTCGAGCACGACGCGCACGACGCCGAACGGCCGCCCCGCGGCGCCCGCCGCGAGCCACGGCGACTCCATGTCGACCGCGAGCGCGCCCGCCGCGCGCAGCTGCTCGCGCCGCTCGCCGCGCGCGAGTCGTCGCGACGCACGACGATCGGCCCGCGTGCGCACGCTCAGCCCCGCCTCGCGCAGCGCGTCGCGCAAGACCGCCGACGCCGTCGCAGCTCGCGCGCACCGGCTCGTGCCCCCGTCGCCCGCCGCGAGCACCTCCTCGGCGACGATGACCTCGCCCGGGCGCGAGTGCTCGTCGAGGCCGCCGCGAAGCCCGAGCACGAGCAGGGCGGCGCCCGGCTCGCGCGCGAGCGCGCGCGGCCGCCTGCGAGCGACGTCGCCGGCCCATGCCCGTCTTGCGCACGTGCGCGCCGCGCGCCGCCGAGCGGATCAGCGCCTGCCTCGAGCGCCATCGGCGCCGCCACGAGCAGCGCGCTCGGCACGCCACCCCCGCCCCGCCGGCCGGACCGCCGAGGCCGCCTGCGCCCCGGTCAGCTCGAGCGCCTCCAGCGCGACACGTCGCGGCCGCGTGGCCGCTCCGCACCGCGCCCTCGAGCGTCGCCGGCCAGCCGTGTCGCCGTCCAGGCGCCCGCGAGCGCGAGCCCGGGCAGCGCGGTGTCCGACGGCGGGCGCAGCGCCGCGTGCCCGGCGACGCGCGGAACGTCGCCGCGTGCTCGCGCGTGACGAGGAAGCGCTCGACGCGCGCCTCGCGCGCGCGCCGGCAGCAGCTCCCGCAGCGCCGGCAGGTAGCGCTCGCGCAGCGCCTCGGCGCTCATCTGCATCTCGCGCATCGGCGCCCGAGAGCGAGACCGCGAGGTACTGGCGCCCGGCGGCGCGCCGGCCGCCGCGCTGCGGTCGAAGAGGTACTGCACCGGCGTCTCGACGCCCGCGGCGAACGGCTGCTCGCAGACGGCGCGGTCGTAGACACGACGTGCAGGTTCACGATCGGCGAGCTGCCCAGCGCGCGCGAGCCGCCGCGCGCCGTCGGCGCGAGCAGCGGCTCGAGCAGCGCCGCGGCGCGCTCGTGCGGCAGCGCGACGATCACCGCGTCCGCGCTCAGCCCGTCCTCGACGCCGCCCTGCACCGCGAAGCCGCGCCTCCGTGCGCGACAGCGCCTGCGCGCGCCAGCCGAGCCGGTACCTCGACGCCCGCCTCGCCCAGCGCGCGCGCGGCCGGGTCGCCGATGATCTGCGCGAGCGGCCGACGTGGAAGCCGATGTCGCCGGCTCGGCGCTCGCGAGCAGCCCCGTCTGGAAGACGAACGCGCCGAGCGCCAGCGAGGCCTCGGCCGCGCGCACGTTCAGCGTCGGCAGCGCGATCAGGTCCCACAGCGCGCGCGATCGCGCTGCTCGCTCTGGCCGTGCTCGCGACAGCCAGTCGCCGAGCGTGCGCGCGTCGAGCGTCGGCGTCGTCGGGGTCGACCGCGCGAAGCGCGCGCGCCGCGAGCGCCGCGCGACAGGCGCTGCGCCGGGCGGAGGTGCGGGTAGCGCGCGAGCGCGCCCGCGAGGTGCAGCGGCGCGCGGCAGCGACCCGCGACGCAGGAGCACCGTCGGCCTGCCCGGGCTCAGCACCGGGATCTCGCAGGCGCGCCTGCACGCGACACGTGACGCTCCGAGCCCAGGCGCGCGAGCAGCTCGCGGTAGGCGCGCGCAGCAGCGCAGGAAGACGTGCTGGCCGTTGTCGAGCTGCAGCCCGTCGCGCTCGAACGAGTAGGCCGCGCCGCCGAGCCGCGGGCGGACCTCGACGAGCGTCACCTCCGCGCCCGCCGCCGCGCAGTCGAGCGCCGCCGCGATCCCGGCGACACCGCCGCCGACCACGACGACGCGGCGCCCCGGCTCACGCGCGCCCCCGAGCGAGGCTGCGCAGCGCGACCCGCGCCTTCTCGCCGCCCGACAGCGACACGCGCTCGCGCAGCACGCCTCCGGGTCGGCCTCGATGCGCTCGAGCAGCCGGCGGTAGATGCCCGCCATCGCGAGCACGCACGCCGCGCTGCGGCGGTCGAGCAGCGGCACGAGCCGAGGCCGCGCGCGAACCAGCGCTCGCGCGCGCTCGGCCTCGAAGCGACGAGCGCCGTCGAGCTCGCCGCCGCTCGTGCCCGCCGCGCTCAGCCGCCCGCGCAGCAGCGCCGCCCGGGGCATGTCGTGCTTCGCGCTCCATCTCCAGAGCGATCTCCCGCGCCCTCGCCCGCGAGCAGACCGAACCGCCGAGGTCCTCGCGCCGGCAGGTAGACGCGCCCGTGCTCGGCGTCCTCGCGCACGTCGCGCAGGATGTTCGTCGAGCTGCAGCGCCACGCCGAGGTCGTCGGCGAGCGCCGCGCGCTCGCGCTCCCCGCGCGAGTCGAGCGCGCCACCTCGCGCGTCCGAAGATCGCGAGGCAGAGGCGCCCGATCGAGCCGGCGACGCGCCGGCAGTAGACGACGAGCTCCTCGAAGCTCTCGTACGCCGCCTCCTCGACGTCCATCCGCACGCCCTCGATCAGCTCGCCGAGCGCACCCGCGGGCAGCGCGAAGCGCGCGTACGCGTCGGCCAGCGCGACGAGCACCGGGTCGTCGCAGCCCGGCGGCGCCGCGCCGCTCGTCTCGAGCTGCGCCAGCGCGCCGCCGACTCGTCCAGCAGCTCGCGCTTCTCGCGCGCGATCGAGCGCGCCGTCGCCGATGTCGTCGATCCGCCGCGCGAACGCGTAGACCGCGCACATCGCGCGGCGGCGCTCGCGCGGCAGCAGGCGGATGCCGTAGTAGAAGTTGCGCCGCCTGCTCGCGCGTGATCGCCTCGCAGCGGTCATACGCCTCGCTCGTCTGCCTCGCGCGGCCCGCTCACGACGCACGCGGAGCATCCGCGCGCAGCGCGAGCAGCCGGCGCCGCGCGCGCCGGCCCGCGGCGGGCCCGCCAGCACGTCGTAGCCCGCGCGCTCGATCGCGTCGAGCGCCGCGCAGCCGCCCGCGACGAAGCCGGCGACCGCGAGCCGCTCGCGGCCGCGCAGCTCGCGCAGCAGCGGCTCGCCCGCGTCGAGCAGGCCGCGCGCGCGCTCGACCTCGAACGCGAGCACCGCGCGCAGCGGCCCCCGTCGCGCTCACCGCGCCGCGCCGGGTCGAGGTCGGCGAGCGTGCAGCCGAAGCGCTCGCAGGTCCTCGGCCGGCAGGTAGACGCGCCCCGCCGCGAAGTCCTCCGCGACGTCCTGCCAGTGCTCGGCCAGCTGCAGCGCCGTGCAGATCGAGTCCGACAGCGCGATCCGCTCCGGCGTCGCCGCGCCGAACACGCCGAGCACGAGCTCGCCGACCGGGTTCGCCGAGAGCGCGCAGTAGCCGAGCAGCTGCTCCCAGCGTCTCGTAGCGGTTCACGCGCTGGTCGACGCGGTTGGCCTCGATCAGGCGCACGAACGGCTCTCGCGGGAGCGCGCACGCGGCGATCGTCTCGCCGAGCGCGGCGCATCAGCGGATGCTGCGCGCGCTCCGCGAAGGCCGCGGTCGAGCTCCGCTTCGAGCCAGTCGAGCGCCGCCAGGCGGTCGCCCGGCGCGCGTCGCCGAGCTCGTCGACGAGCCGCGCGTAGCCGTAGATCGCGAGCAGGTGAGCGCGCACGCGGCGCGGCAGCAGCGCGAGCTCGCGACCGGGAAGTTCTCGCCCGCCGCGCGCGCCATCACCTCGCTCGCGCTCGGCGCCTCGTGCGCGCCCGGCGCCTTCGGCGCGCCCGCGGCGTCGGCTCGGCGTGCGTGTCGGCGAGCAGCATCAGCGCCGGCGCGCCGTCATTCCCGACAGCGTCCGAGCGCCATGATCGGGAAGACCAGCCGGTAGAGGTGGTAGTTGATGTAGTAGTCGGAGGGGAAGCCCGTACCCGTGTACTGCGGCTCGTCCCAGCCGCCGTCCGCGCGCTGCGTCTGCACGAGCCAGTCGATCCCCCGCTGCAGCGCCTCGCAGCGCTCGCCCGCGGCGTGCAGCGCTAGCAGCGCCCACGCGGTCTGCGACGCCGTGCTCTCGCCGCGCCCGATCACGCATCCTCGTCGTAGGAGCGCGCGTCCTCGCCCCAGCCGCCGTCTTCGTTCTGGTGCGCCAGAGCCAGTCGACCGCGCGGCTGACGCACGGCTCGCGCGCGTCGACGCCCGCGGCGATCAGCGCCGGCACGGCCGCGCCCGTGCCGTAGATGTGGTTGACCCCCAGCGCCCGAACCAGGAGCCGCGCCGCTCCTGCTGATCGATCAGCCAGCCAAGGCCGCGGCGCGCCGCGCGGCGTCTGCAGCCGGCCGAGCGCCGCGAGCATCTCCAGGGCGTGCGCGCTGACGTCCGCGCTCGGCTCGTCGATCACCTCGCCGAAGTCCAGGAACGGCAGTTCGCGCACGAGCGCGCGTGTGTTCTCCGCGTCGAACGCGCCCCAGCCGCCGTTCGCGCTCTGCATCCCCTCGAGCCAGCGCGTGCGCGCGCTCGATCGCGCCGTCGATCCGCGCGTCCGGCTTGACGCGGCGCAGCGCCAGCACGACCTCGGCCGTGTCGTCGACGTCCGGGTAGTTGACGTTGTCGAACTCGAACGCCCACCCGCCGGGCTGCAGCCCCGGGCGCGCGACCGACCAGTCGCCGCGGGCGGTCACCTCCTTGCCGAGCAGCCACTCGGCTCCGCGCACGAGCGCCGGGTGGTCGTCCTCGAGCCCGCCGTCGCTCAGCGCGATCATCGCCAGCGCCGTGTCCCAGACCGGCGACTGGCACGCTTCCAGTCGCCGGCTGCGGCCCGGCGGCGCGCCGACGCCGCGCACGTCGTCCTCGTCCTCGACCATGAAGCGGTCGAGCCCTTCCAGGCCGCGGCGCATCACCGGATGGTCGAGCGGATAGCCCGACAGGCTCAGCGCGATCAGCGAGTACACCCACGGCGGCTGGATCCCGCCCCACGAGCCGTCCGCCTCCTGGTGGCGCACGATCCAGCGCTCGGCGTGCACGAGCGCGAGCCGGCGCAGCAGGCCGATCGGCCGGCGTTCGTAGCCGCGCAGCGCGCGGTCGAGGATCGCGAGCACGCGCGCCGGCAGCGACAGCGGCTCGGGCGCCGGCGCGTCGGCGGCCACGCGCAGCTCGTCGAGGTCGAACGGGAGCTCGCGCACCGGCCGGTGCGATTTGACGATCGACAGCGCCGCGATCGTCTGCCGCGCCCAGCACGCGAAGTCGTAGATGTTCAGCGGGAACCACGACGGCAGCAGCGTCGCCTCCGGCGGCAGCGAGGGCACCGCGTCCCACGACCACAGCCCGAACAGCGCGAGCCACAGGTGCGTGAAGACGCGCGCTCGCGCGAGCCCGCCGTTCGCGCGGATGAAGTCGCGCGCCGCGAGCATGTGCGGCTCCTCGCGCCCGTCGCCGGCCAGGCGCAGCGCCCAGTAGGCCTCGATCGTCGTCGACAGCTCGCCCGGGCCGCCGTAGAAGTTCGTCCACGTGCCGTCCTCGCGCTGCTGCGAGCGGATCCACGCTGCCGAGCGTTCGGTCTCGTCCTCGCGGCGCACGCCGAGGAACTCCCGCAGGAGCATGTCCTCGGCGTCCATCGTCACGTTCGTCTGCAGCTCGGCCTGCCACCAGCCGCCGTCGCTCTGCAGCGACAGCAGGCGCTCGCACGCCAGCTCGAGCGCCACCTCAGCCTCGTTGCGGGCCTCTAC
>CAVTBW010000005.1:0-156821 GCA_963733115.1 uncultured Solirubrobacteraceae bacterium
AACGCCTCACGGCAAGTGCATCGATCGGCTCAAACCCGCTCAACGGGCTCGAAGAAGAAGGCGTTGCCGCCGGCGATCTGTACGTGTTCGAACGCGAAAAGCCGGCAGGCAAACGTCTAACCGATCTCACTCCCGATCTGAACCGGGGCGAAAGCTCGGCCGTGCTCGCATCCGTCGCCGGCGCGAGCGAAGACGGCTCCTATATCTACTTCGTCGCCAACGGCGTCCTCACGCCCAATGCGCTGCCCGGCCATTGCAGCCGGACTGGGCTGCCATCGGCGAAATGCAACCTGTACGAGGTGCACAACAACGGGACCGAATGGGAAAAGCCGCGACTGATCGCGCAGCTCTCGGCCGAAGACCTTCCCGACACGGGTGCGGTCTCCGCCTCGCGTCAGGAACAGTACAAGGTCGATGAAATGACGGCCCAGGTCTCGCCGAGCGGGCAGTACCTCGCGTTCATGTCCGACCAGCGGCTGACCGGCTACGACAACGCCGATGCCAACAGTGGTCACCCGGACGAGGAGGTCTTCCTTTATGACGCACAGGCCGACGCAAACGCCGGCCGTCTCGTCTGCGCGTCGTGCGACCCGAGCGGGAGCTCGGCCGATCGGCGTACACGACGTCGAGGAACCGGGCGAAGGTCGCGGGTTGCTCGTCGACCGGGTTGGCGTCTGGTCCGCGGAAACCGAAGAAACGCCGAGTGACCACTGGCTCGCCGGCGAGCCTGCCCGGCTGGACGAAATCCCAGCGCGATCGCGCGCTCTACCAGTCACGCTATCTCTCCAACCAGGGACGGCTCTACTTCGACAGCCCCGCCGACCTGGTCCCCGAAGCCGCAAACGGAAAGGAGGACGTCTACGAGTACGAGCCGACCGGGATCGGCGGCGCACGCTGCAACGCGACGACGGCTGCCTCGGCCTGATCTCCTCCGGCAGGCGCCGCGCGAAACGGCCTTCATCGATGCGCAGCGGAAACGGCAAGACGTGTTCTTCGTCTCCGCCGGCCTCTCCGCCGGCGATAAGGGCGCGAGCTTCGCCGTCTACGACGCGCACGAATGCACCGCGCTGAGCCCCTGCCTGCATCCCGAAGAAACGGTCGCCGCGTCGCCGTGCGCGAGCGCCGAGGCCTGCCGGCCTCTCTCCTACGCCCCGCCCGCTTCGCCGAGCATCGAAACGGCGGTCGCGCATCCGGGCGGCGGGGTGCTCATCGAACCGGACCACAGTCAAACCGAAGGTCCTCACCAACGCGCAGCGGCTGGCGGCCGCGCTGAAGGCGTGCCGCAAACAACCACAAGCCACACCCGCCGCCGCGCTGTGAAGCCAGCGCCCACGCCGCTACGGACCGCCACGCAAGTCATCCGCCAGGGCGGAAAGCCGTCGACCGGCAAGGGGAAGCGATGACCGCCTCCCGGCCGGCGCGTCGAGTGCGGTCGGCGCCATCCGTGCCCTGCTCGGCGCGCTTGCGATACCGTCTCGCGATGGCGATCGGGACCTGCACCGCCGAAGCCAGCGAAGTCAAGAAGGTGAAGCTGAAACCGTGGTGGCAGCTGGCGGCTACCGCGGCCCCCACGAACCTGCCGCGCAGCGGCGAAGCCCAGTTCGTCGTCGTCGGCGACCGACGTCGGCGACGGGCCGGCCAGACGGGGCGGCGCCGGTGACGGTCGAGCTTCCAGCGCCGCCGAAGGTGACGCCCGTCGGCGCCTCGCAGGCGTCGCTGCCGCGGCGTGGCCGGAAGGGCGGCGAAGAACGCCGATGAGCGAATGCGCGGTCACGCCGCCGGGCGCCGCTCGACCGTCAGCTGCTCGAATCGCTCCCGCCGTCGTGAGTCTGTCATGCGGATCACGGTGCACGTCGAAGACCCCGAAGCGAACCTCGCCGAAAGCGCTCTCAGGTCCAGGCGGCGGTGCCGCCGCGGTCGCTTCCGGAGCAGCTGAAGATCAGCGAAGCGCCGACCAGTTCGGGGTCGAAAGCTTCCAGATGACCCCCGAAAGCGGAAGGCGCCGCCCGACACGGAAGCCGGCTCGCACCCCTACCAGCTGACGACCACGTTCGACCTCGATCAGACACTAGGACGGCGTACAAGAAGCCGAGCCAGAAGGGCACTTCCCGAGCGCCCCGGCGCTGCACGCGAACCTTCGCTTCAAGTTCCCGCCGGGCCTCGTCGGGAACGCGCCGCAGCGTACCCACGTGCTCGAAGGTCGACTTCGCGACGAGGGTCGCCGAAGACACGTCGACCAGTGCCCCGCCGACACGATGATCGGCGTGGCCTCGTGATGGCGAACGAACCCCATCCCGGTCGGTTCCAGGCATGGGCGGTGCCGGTGTTCAACCTCGAACCCGAAGCCGGCGAACCCGCGCGGTTCGGCTTCATCGTCGAGGGCGTGCCCGTGATCCTGCGACACGTCCGTGCCCGCCGGAGGCCAGTACGGCGTGGAAGTGAGCGTCAGCGAAATCTCGCAGGCTGTGCAGCTGCTCACCAGCCAGGTGACGCTGTGGGGCACGCCCGCCGACTCCAGGCACGAACAGGCGCGCGGCTGGGAATGCCTCGGTCGGGGGCGTGGTACGGGCCGGAGGGCGCCGAATGCCCCGCAGAATCCGAAGAAGCCGAAGAAGCAGGGCACGCCGAACCCGCCTCCCTACCTGATCCTGCCGGCGACGCCTGCAGCCAGGCGCTGAGGGGCTGTGGCGGCGACCGGGCGTGGCGCAGCCGCGAGACGGCTCGCGGCGACCGCTCGAGCTATCCGTCGGCGCTTGAAGGATGCGCGGAACTCGGCTTCAAGCCCGCCGACGGTGCAACCCGAATCCGAGGAAGCCAGCACGCCGAGCGGTCTGACGGTCGCGGTGCACGTGCCCCAGCAGGGAGCTCTCGCCGAGAACGGCCGGCCGACGTGAAGGACACGACCGTGAACGCTGCCCGGGCTGCTGCTCAGCCCGCCCGCCGCGAACGGGCTGGCCTCCTGCTCGGCCGCCGCCTTCGGCTCCAGCACCCTTCAGCCGCCGGGGCGGCCCGAAGAACCCAGGGCAGAACCGGTCAACACGAGCCTCGCCAAGCTTCGCCCGGTTGCAACCGACGCCGCCAAGGTCGGCGCCGTCGAAATCCGGACTCCGCTGCTCGCCCAGCCACTGACCGGCGCCGTCTACCTGGCCGAACAGGATGTGAACCCGTTCCGTCGCCGCTCGTCCTCTACATCGTGGCCGAAGACCACGCGGCCGGCGTGCTGGTCAAGCTCGCCGGGAGCGTCACCCCCAACCCGGCCACGGGCCAGCTCGAATCGACGTTCGAGAACACCCCGCAGCTGCCGTTCGAAGACCTCACGCTGAGGTTCTTCGGCGGGGAACGCGCATCCACCTCCACGCCGCCGCTGTGCGGCGCCTACACGACCAGCGCGGCGTTCACCCCGTGGTCCGGCGGCACCGCAAGCGACGCGAGCGACCCAGCTTCACGATCGGCGCCGGGCCCGGCGGAGGGCCGTGCCCGGCGCGACCGCTCCCATTCGCCCCCGGCTTCCAGGCGGGGTCGGGAACTCACGGCGGGAGTCTTCACGCCGTTCGCGCTCACGCTTCAACGCCCCGATGGGCAGCAGGCGCTGACGGTCTGACCGTTCACCTGCCGTCGGGTATCGCGGCGATGCTCGCCAACGTCACCCCGTGCCCCGAACCCCCCGCGGGCGGGGAATGGTCCTGCGGTCCGGAAAGCCTGATCGGCCAGGCCGCGGCGAGCGCCGGCCTGGGCGGCGAGCCCGTGACGCTCGAGGGCCAGGTCTACCTCACCAGCGGCTACGACGGCGCCCCTTCGGCCTGCTCGTGTGCACGCTCGCCAAAGCCGGCCCCTTCAACCTCGGCTGGGTGACGTGCGGTCGAAGAATCGAAGTCGACGAGCGCACCGCCGCGGTCACCGTCGCCACCGATCCCGCATCCCGACGATCCTCGATGGAGTCCCCGTCCAGCTGAAAGCACTGAACGTCGGGACGGACCGGGGCCGGCCGGCCGTTCGAGTTCAACCCGACGAGCTGCGCTCCGAAGAGCATCACCGCCACGCTGGAGGGCTCCGAAGGCGCGAGCCCGACCGTGTCATATCCGTTCAGCGCCTCGGGCTGCCAATCGCTGCCGTTCAAGCCGACCCTGACCGCGAGCAGCCAGGGCCAGGCAGCAGGGCAAACGGCGCGAGCCTCACCGTCACGGTCACCTCGCCCCCGGCCAGGCCAACATCGCGAAGACCGTCCTCACGCTGCCCGAAGCGCTGCCCTCACGCCAGACGACGATCCAGCAGGCGTGCCCCGAAGCGACGTTCGAACAACCCGGCGAGCTGCGACGAAGGATCGCTGATCGGCAGCGCCATCGTCCACACGCCGGTCTGCGCAGCCCGCTGTCAGGCCCCGCCTACCTGGTCTCACACGGCGACGCCGCGTTCCCCGATGTCGAGTTCGTGCTTCAGGGCGAAGGGATCAAGCTGATCCTCGACGGCAGGACCAACATCAACAAGGGCGATCACCAACTCCAGCTTCGACGCCGGCCCGGACGCCCCGATCGAGAGCTTCGAAGCGGGCTGCCGGAGGGGCCGCACTCGGCGCTGGCGCCAACGCCGAAGAAGCGGAGACTACGACCTCTGCTCGAAGAGGTCAGCATGCCGACCACGATCACCGCTCAGAGCGGCGCCGTCATACAAACAGAACACGAGCGTTGCGATCTCCGGCTGCGGCGCCGTCAAGGGCTTCAAGGAAACACGCTCGCAGAAGCTCGCGAAGGCGCTCGCCAAGTGCCGCCGGCAGTTCAAGCACAACGAAGCACAAGCGCCAGGCGTGCGAAAAGTCGGCACGCAAGAAGTACGCCGCGAAGAAGTCGAAGAAGTCGAAGAAGGGCAAGAGAAGAAGTAGCTCAGCCGGGCTCGTTCTGCAGCGAGCGCCACAGGTAGCGGCACGCGAGCGTGCGGTACGGGCGCCACGGCTCGGCGATCTTCTCGATCGCGGCCGCCTCGGGCAGCTCGTCGAGGCCGTAGGCGCGCTCGATCGCCCGGCGGATGCCGAGGTCGCCGACGGGCAGCACGTCGGGGCGCTCGAGGTGGAACATCAGGAACATGTGCGCCGTCCACATCGCCCAGTCCCTTGACGGCGACCAGCTCGGCGATCACCTCGTCGTCCGCGAGCTCGTCCAGCCGCTCGAGCTCGAGCTCGCCGGAGATCACGTGCTCGGCGAGCGAGCGCAGGTAGCCGACCTTCGCGCGCGACAGGCCGGCGGCCGCGCGCAGCTCTTCGGGATCGTCGGCGAGGATCTCCGCCGGCGTCGGCGGGCGCTCGCCGAAGCGATCGGTCAGCCGGCCGTAGATCGCGCGCGCCGCGCGCACCGACAGCTGCTGGCCGACGATCGCGCGCACGAGCGCGCCGTAGTGATCGTCGCGGTCGGGCGCGGTCCGCTCGCGACGCGGTCGTGCCCAGCGGGACCGGCGTCGCTTCGATGCAGCTCGTCGCCAGCACCGGGCTCGGCGGCGCGCAGACGGCTTGCGGCCGCCGGCTGCGGCTCGCGGGCGCGCGCTGGCAGACCGCGCGCGCCTACAGCGCCGGTCGCGAGCGCGACCGGCTCGCCGTCGAGCGCGTTCAGCGCGCGCTCGAGCGACATCGCCGATGCACGTGAAGCTCGGCGTGTCGCGCACCGTGTAGCGCGAGGCCTCGGTCGTGCGCAGGCGCTGCACGAGGTCGAGGAACGTGCCGACGTCGTCGGTGTCGAACGCGACCACGAACTCCTGGTCGTCGAGCCCGAACGAGTAGGTCGTGTGGTTGTCGACGCCCGGGTATTCGCGCCCGACCTCGATGTGCCCCTGCATGATCCGCCAGCGCTCCTCGCCGGCAGCGCGTACCACTCGCGCGACTTCACGAACGGGTAGACGAACACGTACCTGCCGCGGAAGCCGCGCGGGACGGTGCGCTCGTCTTCGGAGTACTCCGAGCTCTTGCGCATCCCCAGGAACGAGTACGGGATCTCCGCCCACTTCATCAGCCCGCTCTGCGCGAGCACCACGTGGAACTCGTGGATCCGCTCGAGGTTCTCGGCCTCCGCGAGCAGCATCAGCTCGGCGTCGCCGCGCGTGCCACGAGCGAGAACGCCTGCAGCAGGTGGCCGTCGGCGAAGTCCTCGCACGCGGCCATCAGCTCGCGCTTGTCCTGCGCGCGCACGCTCGGCGTCCAGCCGCCGCCACGCGGGGTCGAGCTTCAGGAACGTGTACTTGACGAAGTGCCGCGCGCTCACGCCGGCGATTATCGCAGCCCGCGCGTGCCCGCCGCGGATCGCGTGCGAGCCGCGCGTGCCGTCTGACGCGGCCGGCTCAGCGGGTAGAGTGCGCCTGTGCGGATCGCGCTGCTCTCGCCGTACTCGTGGACGTACCCCGGCGGGGTCACCCGCCACATCGAGGCGCTCGCCGCGCGAGCTCGACCGCGGCGGCCACGAGCCGCGGATCCTCGCGCCGTTCGACCCCGACGACGCGCTCTCGCGTCGGCTGCACCGCGGCGCGCGTCCGCAGCGCCTGCGCGCCGCCGGAGCAGCTTCGTCTCGCTCGGGCGCACCGTCGGCATCCCGGCGAACGGCGCCGTCTCGAACATGGCGCTCACGCCGCAGCGCGGTCCTCGCGCTGCGCCGCGAGCTGCGCGACGGGCGGCTACGACGTCGTGCACATCCACGAGCCGGTCGTGCCGCTCGTCGGCCTGGGACGCGCTGCTGCTCGGCCGGCGGGCTGCCGCTCGTCGGCACATTTCACACCTACTCCGAGAACGCGCTGACGAACGGCATCGCCGCCGTGCCGCTCGGCGGGCGGCGGCGCATGAACCGCCTGCACGCCCGCATCGCCGTCTCCGAGGCCGCCGCGTGGACCGCGCGGCGCTTCTTCGGCGGGCGCTACCGCATCGTGCCCAACGGCGTCGCACGCTCCGACGCCGAGCCGCGGCCGAGCGCCGCGGCTGATGCGCGGCGCCGCTGCGGATCCTCTTCATCGGCCAGGCCGTCGAGCGCAAGGGCCTGCCGGTCCTGCTGCGCGCCTTCGAGGCGCTGCGCGAGCACGTCGCCGCGCGACGCTCACGCTCGTCGGCGCCGTCCGCAGGCCGAGGTCGAGCACATGATGCTCGACGACCGCGGCGTGCGCGCGCTCGGCAAGGTCTCCGAGCGAGCGCAAGCTCGCGGAGCTCGCCGCGCCGACGTGCTGTGCGCGCCGTCGCTCGCACGGCGAGAGCTTCGGCATGGTGCTGACCGAGGCGTTCGCCGCCGGCGACGCCGGTGGTCGCGTCGGACATCCCCGGCTACCGCGACGTCGTGCGCGACGGCATCGACGGGCAGCTCGTCCCGCCGGCGATCGCGCTCGCGCTCGCCGAGGCGCTGCGCGCGCTCGCGCTCGACCCGGCGCCGCCGCGCGGCGCATGGCCGCGCGCCGCGCGCGAGCGCGCCGAGCGCTTCGCCTGGCCGCACGTCGCCGCCGAAGTGCTCGACTGCTACGAGCAGGCGCTCGCGGTCGGCGACCGCTCGAGCGCCGCGCCGGGCGCGCGCTCGCGCCGCTGTGCGCCACGGCCTCGCGCCGGCCGACCTGCTGCCGCGCGTGCCCGCCGCAGCGACTGCCGAGCCTCGCAGCGACGCGCGCCGCGCGCTCGCCGGCCGCGCCGCGCCGCCGCGCGCACGCTGCGCCGCGCCTGCGCTCGCGGCGAGCTCGCTCGCCGGCGCCGGGCTCGCCGCGCTCGGCGCTGCAGCGCGTCGGCGTCGCGCGCGTCGTCGCCTCGCTGCTCGCCTCCAAGCCGGGCCTGCTCGCTCGCCGGCGCTCGCGCTGATGTGCGCCGCGATGTTCGCGCGCGCGCTCGCCTGGCACGCGATCCTCGCCGCCGCTCCCACGCTGGCGGCGCGCCAAACGGCGCGACGCGATGCAGGGCACGTTCATCGGCGTGCTGATGTCCGCGACGCTGCCCGCCCGCCTCGGGCGAGCCCTCGCGCGCGCTGATCGTCGCGCGCCGCCTCGGCCGCGCGCGCGAGACGCTGCCGGTCGTGCTCGGCACGATCGTCTCGCAGACGCTGCTCAACCTGCTCGCGCTCGTCGATCCTCGGCGCGCGTCACGCTCTCGAGCGTGAGCGTGCTCGACGGCCACGACCGGCGCGCTGCTGCTGGTCGCGCTCGCGCCGCTGGCCGCGCTCGTCGTCGTGCTGCTCGCGCCGCCTGCTCGTCCCGCCGGCGGCGCGTGCTCGCGCTCGCGGCGCCGCGCAGGCGCTGCTCGACGGCCTCCGCCGCTCGCTGCGTGCGGCTGCGCGACGGCCTGCGCGTGTTTCGCGCAGCCGCGCACGCCGCCGTCGCGACGGCGTGCCAGCTCGGCGCGTGGGCGCTGCAGTGGCTCTCTGCTGGCTGCTGCTGATGGCCTCGGGCTCGACGCGCACGCCGGCGTCGCCGCGGCCGCCGGCGTGCTGTTCGCCGTCAACGTCACCGCGGTCCTGCCCGCGACGCCCGCGAACGTCGGCGTCTTCCAGGCCGCCTGCGTCGCGGTGCTCGCCGGCGCCTACCACGTCTCGACCGCCCGAAGCGATCGCCTACGGCATCGTGCTGCAGGCCGTCGAGCTCGCGGCCGCGTTCGGTCATGGGCCTGCCCGCGCTCTCAACGAGGGGCTCTCCTGGCGCGAGGTGCGCCTGCGCACGATGCACGCCGCGCCGGTCCAGCTCGCCGCCGCTGCCGCGCGCGCCGCGCTGCGGCGCCGCGACTGCCTGATCCGCGCGAGCAGGCTTCGACGCGCGCGCGGCGTATCGAGCGGCGATGACGACGCCTGGGTCTACATGCTGCGCTGCGCCGACGGCTCGCTGTACACCGGCTGGACCACCGACGTCGCGCGTCGTCTGGCGCGCCACGCGCCGGCACGGCGAGCCGATACACGGCCAGCCGCCTGCCCGTCGAGCTCGCGTTCGAGCGCGGCCGATCGGCCGATCGCTCGGCGGCGCGGCGCGAGGAGGCGCGGATCAAGGCGCTCGATCGCGCGCGGCAAGCTCGCGCTGATCGCCGATGCTCGCGGCTGACCGTCGGCATGACGCGGGTCGGCGGCTCGCTTAGGGCATGATGGGGGCATGGCATCATCTCAGCCCCGTCCGGCGCGCAGCGTCAAAATCGGCTGCCGACGAGCGCACCGGCTGGTCCTCGGACCGTCCGCGCCGCGACGGAGCGCCCGCGCGCCCCGCGGACCTCTCGGTCCACTGTCGCGTCCTGCGCGCCCGGCGATCGCCTGCGCTACTCGCCCGGCAGCCTCTCGTCGTCGTGTCGGCCTCGCGCGGCCGAGCGCGAGGCTTCCTGCGAGCGGCTGATCGAGGACCGCGCGAGCGCTGCTCTCGCTCGACGAAGGTCCGCGCGCTGCTGCGCGGGCGCGTCGCCGACGAGGAGCTCGAGCGCGCGCCGAGGAGCTGCTGCAGCGCCGCCGTCGCCAAGCGCCTGCAGAACAGGGAGACCGTCGTGCTCGGCGCCGACGGCTCTCACGCCGAGGAGCGCGAGCCGTTCGTGCGCCTCGCCGCCTCGCAGCGGCGCCCGCGCCACCTGATCCTGCTCGAGACCTCGCGCGAGCAGGTCGCCGAGGAGGACCTGCCGACGCTCAACGAGCTGCGCCGCGCCCTGGAGCCGGCGAGCTCGGCGCGGAGGGCTTCCAGACGGCGCTGCGCCTCGGCGGCGGAACCGCCGCCGAGGTCAAGCGGATCCTGTTCCGCCCGCCGCCGCGCGAGACGAGGCCTAAGGCGCCTCAGCTCGCGCCATCGCCGGCTCGTCCTCTTCTTCGACGGCGCCCTCCGGCGGGTCGTCGTCGGCGAGTCTCGCCGAACAGCGATCGGGTCGCGGCCGAGCCGCGGATCAGGTCGTCGGGCGAGCCGTCTGCGGCAGCAGGCGGCCCTGGCGCGTGCCGAAGTAGATCGCCTGCGGGTGGTGGGCGACGAGCGCGAGCGTCGACTGCTCCGGCTCGGGCGCGTAGCCGTCGGTGATCGTCATGCCGATCTGCGCGAGGTCCAGCAGCTTCTCGACCTTCAGGTGCTCGGACTGCTCGGGCACGGCCGGGTAGCCCCAGGAGTAGCGCCGGCCCTGCGCCGCGTCGATGCCGAGCATCTGCGCGCGCGCGCCAGTGCAGCCACTCGGCGAGGCCCTCGGCGGTCTGCACGCCGAGGCCGTGCACGAACAGCTGCTCGGCGAACTCGCCTTCGGCCTCGAGCTTCGCCATCAGCTCGGTCACCTCCAGCCGACCGTCACCGCCTGCACGGCGATCACGTCGAGCTCCGCCGGCGGCTTGCCGTCGATCGCCGGGCGGAAGAAGTCGGCGAGGCAGATGCGGTCGCCCTTCGGCTGGCGCGGGCAGACGAAGCGCGTCAGCTCCGTCTCGCGGTCCTGCGGGTCGAGCACGACGATCTCGTTGCCGAGCGAGTAGCAGGGGAAGAAGCCGAGCAGCGCGCGCGGGTGCAGGTAGGTCTGCTCCGCCCACATCCGCTCCAGGCGCGGGCGGAAGTCCTCGTCGAGGAGCTTCTGCCACGCCTCGCCTTTGACGCCGCGCCCGCCCCAGTGCAGCTTGAACAGCACGTGCGTGTCGAGGTGGCGGTAGACCTCGTCGAGGTCGACGTCGATCTCGCGCACGCCCCAGAACGGCGGCGTCGGGATCGGCACGTCCGTGCGCGCCGCCGAGCGCACCGAGTCGTCGGCGAAGTTCAGCTCCTCCGACCGGCGCCTCGCCCTTCTCGCGGAACTCGCGTCGCGCCGGCGCAGCAGCTTGCTCGACGAGCGCGCTCGCGCGCGTCGGCGTCGATCAGACTGGTCCATCACCGCAAGCCCCTCGAAGGCGTCCTTGCAGTAGAAGACGCCCGGCGCGTAGACCTCCTCGGAGTCTTTCCCTCCGGGGTACAGCGCGCGGTAGCTGAACGCGCGGTTGATCGCCGCGCCGCCGATCAGCACCGGGTAGGAGAGGCCCTTCGCGTGCAGCTCCTCGATGCACGCCGGCATCTGCTTCGACGTCGAGACGAGCAGCGCCGAGAGGCCGATCGCCGTCGCCTCGTGCTCCTGCGCCGCGTCGACGATCGTCTGGATCGGCACCTGCTTGCCGAGGTCGACGACCGTGTAGCCGTTGTTCGTGAGGATCGTGTTGACGAGCGACTTGCCGATGTCGTGCACGTCGCCGAAGACCGTCGCGAGCACGACCGTGCCCTTCGTGTAGCCCTCGATCTTGTCGAGGTATTTCTCGAGCTGCGCGACCGCCTGCTTCATCACCTCGGCCGACTGCAGCACGAACGGCAGGATCAGTTCGCCGGCGCCGAACTTGTCGCCGACCTCCTTCATCGCCGGCAGCAGCACCTCGTTGAGCGTCGGCACCGCGCCGATCTTCTCGACGCTGCGCGTCGATCCACGCCTCGACGCCGTCCTTGCGCCGGCGCAGGATGTGGAAGTGCAGCGCCTCCTCCGGCTCCATCCCCTCGGTCGGGTCCGCCGCGCCCGCCGGGCCGTCCTCCTCGCCCTTCGACTCGAAGTGGGCGATGAAGCGCTCGAGCGCGTCCTCGCGGCGGTCGAAGACGAGGTCGTCGGCGAGCTCACGCTCGTTGTCCGGGATCTCGCGAGTAGGGCGTGATGTGGTTCGGGTTGACCATCGCGAGGTCGAGGCCCGCGTCGACGCAGTGGTGCAGGAAGACCGAGTTCAGCACCGCGCGCGCCCCCGGCGAGACGCCGAACGAGACGTTCGAGACGCCGAGCGAGGTCTTCACGTGCGGGATCTGCTCCTTGATCGCCCGGATCCCCGCGATCGTCTCGACCGCCGACGGGCGCCACTCCTCGTCGCCCGTCGTCAGCGTGAAAGTCAGGCAGTCGAAGATCAACAGCTGCGGGTCCATGCCGTGCTCCTCGCAGCAGAGGTCGCGGATCCGCTTGCGCGATCTCGACCTTGCGCTGCGGCCGTCTTCGCCATCCCGACCTCGTCGATCGTCAGCGCGATCAGCGCCGCGCCGTGCGCGAGCGCGACCGGCACGACGCGGTCGAGCTTCGCGCGCCCCGCCTCGAGGTTGACCGAGTTGACGATCGCGCGGCCCGGGATCTGCTCGAGCGCCCGTTCGATCACCTCCGGCTCGGTCGAGTCGACCTGGATCGGCGCCGGCTGCGTCAGCGAGACCTTCTTCGCGAGCAGCCGCATCTGCTCGTCCTCGTCCGTGCGCTCGGTCAGCGCGACGCACAGGTCGAGCACGTGCGCGCCGCCTTCGACCTGGTCTTCGGCGATCTGCACGAGCCCGTCGTAGTCGTCGGCCAGCAGCAGCTCCTTCGCCTTGCGCGAGCCCTGCGAGTTGACGCGCTCGCCGACCATCGTCGGCGCCGGCTGCTGCTCCAGCGGCGTCGCCGCGATCATCGAAGACAGGTGCGGCGGCGCGCGGCGCGGGACGTGGCGCGACCGGCCGTCCGGCGACGCGCTGCGCGATCGCCGCGATGTGCTCCGGCGTCGTCCCGCAGCAGCCGCCGACGATGCCGACGCCGTAGCGCTCGACGAACTCCTTCAGCGCGTCCGCGAGCGGCTCGGGCTGCTCGGGGAAGATCGTCTCGCCGTCCGGGCCCTGCAGCGGCAGGCCGGCGTTCGGGATGCACGCGACCGGCACCGGGCAGTACTCGCCGAGGAAGCGGATCGCGTCGCGCATGTCCTCCGGTCCGGTCGAGCAGTTCAGCCCGATCACGTCGACGTTCAGCGCCTCGAGCGTCGTCAGCACCGAGGAGATGTCCGTCCCGAGCAGCATCTTGCCGCCGTTCGGCAGCAGCGAGACCGAGGTGTGGATCGGCAGCGTCCGCCCCGTCGAGCGGAACGCCTCGCGCGCGCCGAACACCGCCGCCTTGACCTCGAGGATGTCCTGCGCCGTCTCGATGATCAGCAGGTCCGCGCCGCCGTCGATCAGGCCCGCCGCCTGCTCGGCGAAGACCTCGACGAGCTCCGCGAAGCGGATCTGCCCGAGCGACGGGTCTTCGGAGGCCGGCAGGAAGCCCGTCGGGCCGATCGAGCCCGCGACGAAGCGCTGCTCGCCGGCCGCCTTGCGCGCGATCTCGGCCGCCTTCGTGTTGATCTCGACCGTGTAGTCGGCCAGGCCCCACTCGCCGAGCTTGATCCGCGACGCCTGGAACGTGTCGGTCTCGACGACCTCCGCGCCCGCCTCGAGCATCGAGCTGTGCACGCCCTCGATCACGTCCGGACGGTTCAGCACGAGCGCCTCGTGGCACTTGCCCTGCAGGCCTCCGTAGTCCTCGGCCGTCAGCTCGAACTGCTCGAGCGTCGCGCCCATGCCGCCGTCGTAGACGACGACGCGCTCGGAGATCGCTTGCCTGTAGTCGCGGGCCATCGAACCATGCTAGCTATCGGCTGCCACGGCTTGCCCGTTTCGGGCAGCGCGTGCCCGTCCCGAACGACACGCCGTACGCCCTTCCGGACGCGCTCCTAGAACGGCTGTCCAAACGCTTTGGCGATCGGCCGCGGCGTGTGCACACTCGCCCGGCGACCACGACGGGAACCGGGGGAACGGCTCGATCCGCGGCGGCTCGCGAAGGCGACAAGTGGACGGACCGGGGCGCGCGACGCTCGGTCCGCGCACCCGATGCTGATCATTCCGACCGAACAAAGGGGGAAGCACCGATGCTTCGCGACCTGACCGCCGACGCGACCACCGAGCGGGCCGACGCGGCAACCGAGCAGGCGCCGATCGAGCGCACGACCGGTGCGATCGCGGCCGAGCGCGGAGGCCGCGGTACCGGTCACGCGGTCGTCGCGATCGTCGGCCTCGGCTACGTCGGCCTGCCGACCGCGATCGCGCTGCGCGACTCGGGCCATCGGATCGTCGGGATCGACACGTCGGCGAGCCGTCTGCGCGCGATCGCCGACGGCGACGTCGAGCTGCTCGACGGCGAGCGCTCCTCGCTCGCCGAGCACCTCGCCGGCGACGGCTTCGTGCTGACCGACCGCGGCGCGGCGATCGACGCGGCCGACCTCGTGCTGATCTGCGTGCCGACGCCGCTCGACGAGCAGCGCCGCCCCGACCCGACGATCCTGCACGAGGCGTGCGCGTCGGTCGTCCGCCACGCGCGTCCCGAGCAGACGATCGTGCTGACCTCGACGACGTACGTCGGCTGCACGCGCGAGCTGCTCGTGCAGCCGCTCGCCGAGCGCGGCCTGATCGCCGGCGAGGACGTCTTCGTCGCGTTCGCGCCCGAGCGGATCGACCCCGGCGTCGAGGCGCACTCGCAGACGCGCACGCCGCGCGTGCTCGGCGGCGTCAGCGAGACGTGCTTCCGCCGCGCCGCCGAAGTCCTGCGCCACACCTGCCAGCGCGTGCACCGCGTCTCCTCGCCCGAGGCCGCCGAGATGGTCAAGCTCTACGAGAACACGTTCCGCGCGGTCAACATCGCGCTCGCGTTCGAGCTCGCCGAAGCGTGCCACGGCTACGGCCTCGACCCGATCGAGGTGACCGACGGCGCCGCGAGCAAGCCGTACGGCTTCATGGCGCACTACCCGTCGGCCGGCGTCGGCGGGCACTGCATCGGCGTCGACCCGCATTACCTCGTGGCCGCGCTGCGCGAGCGCGGGCGCCCGGCGACGGTCGCCGAGGAGGGCCTGCGCAAGCTCGCCGGCCGCCCGCGCCACATCGTCTGGCGCGCGCACGAGATGCTCGTGCAGGAGGGCCGCTCGCTCGCCGGCTCGCGCGTGCTCGTCGTCGGCGCCTCCTACAAGCCCGGCGTCGCCGACGCGCGCGAAGCGCCGGCGCGCGAGATCGTACAGCGGCTGCTCGACGAAGGCGCCGATGTCGACTACCACGACCCGCTCGTCCCGAGCATGCGCGTCGGCGAGCGCACGCTGCACAGCGTCACGCCCGACCCGCGCCTCGACGCGTCGGGCCTCGGGCCCGAGGACTACGCGCTCGCGCTCGTCGCGACCGTCCATCCGGGGTACGACTACGGCTGGCTCGCGCGCTGCCCGGCGGTGCTCGACTGCACCTACCGGACGCTCGCCGGCCGGCGGCGGATGGTGCCCTGAGATGCTGCTCCGGCGCGTGCTGAAGGCCGTCGCGGCGCTCTACCTCGTCGTCCTGATCGTCTCGGTCATGGCCTACAAGGCCGCGTTCGTCGGGCTGATGTTCTCGAACGTCTTCTTCGGCGTCTACAGCGTCTGCGTCGCGAGCTACATCGTCAGCCGCTTCCTCTTCAGCCTCTTCTACCGCTCCGCGCGCGACGCCGGCGTCGAGCCGCGGATCGCGATCGTCATGCCCGGCTTCAACGAGGAGGAGGCGATCGCGCAGTCGCTGAGCTCGCTGCTCGAGCTCGACTACCCACCCGAGAAGCTCGAGCTGATCGCCGTCAACGACGGCTCGAGCGACGGCACGCTCGCCGAGATGCGCCGCGTCGCCGACGGCGCCGGCGGGCGCGTGCGCGTGATCGACTTCCCCGAGAACCGCGGCAAGCGCGCCGCGATGGCCGCCGGCATCCGCGCGAGCGAGGCCGAGGTGATCGTCTTCGTCGACTCCGACTCGGTCGTCGCGCCCGACGCGCTCAAAGCGCTCGTGCAGCCGTTCGCCGACAAGCGCGTCGGCGCCGTCTGCGGCCACGCCGACGTGCTCAACCTGCGCGAGAACTGGCTCACGCGGATGCAGGGCGTGCGCTACTTCGTCGCCTTCCGCGTCGTCAAGGCCGCCGAATCGGTCTTCCACTGCGTGACGTGCTGCTCGGGCTGCTTCTCGGCCTACCGGCGCGAGGCGATCCTGCCGCGCATGCAGTGGTGGGAGAACCAGACGTTCCTCGGCGTCGAATCGACGTTCGGCGACGATCGCTCGCTGACCAACTGCGTGCTGCGCGACTGGCGCGTCGTCTACGAGAAGCGCGCCGTCTCGCACACGATCGTGCCGACGACGCTGCGCGGCTTCGTCAAGCAGCAGACGCGCTGGAAGCGCTCGTGGACGCGCGAGTCGCTGCTCGTCGCGCGCTTCATCTGGCGCAAGCACCCGATCGCCGCGTTCTTCACGTACCTCTCGATCGTGCTGCCGCTGATCGCGCCCGTCGCCGCGCTGCACGCGCTCCTCTGGGGGCCGCTGCTGCACGGCGGCACGCTGCCGCTCGTCTACCTCGCCGGGATCTACGCGCTCGCGATGGTCTACTCGCTCTACTACGTCCTCTTCCAGGACGAGTACAGCCTCGTCTGGCTCTACGGCGTGCTGTTCGTCTTCTTCTACCTCGCCGTCATGCTCTGGCAGACCTACTACGCGATCTTCACGTGCCGCACGGCTTCGTGGGGGACGCGCGCGGCGGCCGGCACCGGCCTCGCCGGCGGAGGTGAGCTGTGAGCGGCACGCCGATCGCCGCGCCCGCGCCGCCGGCCACGCCCACGCCGGCGCCCGCGCTGACGCTCAAGCGCGTGCTCGCGATGCTCGTGCTGCCGGCGTCGCTGCTGCCGGTCGTGCTGCTCGGCCCGGGCCTGCTGCACGCGCCGCGCAAGCTCGCGCGGCAGGCGTACGCCGGCGCCGTGCGCCTCGAGCGCGAGCTCGCGCCCGGCCGTCCGCGCGCGCAGCAGCCGCCGTGGCTGCACGCGCGCGCGAACCTCGGCCGCGTGTATGGCAGCTGGCGCGCGTTCCCGCAGGTCGGTCGCGAGGGGATCGTCCCGTTGGGGCCGCTGCAATGAGGGCGCTGCTCGCGAGCGGCGCGCTCGCCGCGGCGGCGCTCGGCGCCGGGATCTCGGGCGCGGCCGGCGCGGCCGACGCAGCCGGCGCGACGCGAGCCGGCGCGCGCGGTGCGGCGCCGGGCGGGCACGCGTGCTCGGGGCGCACGCCGCGCGACCTTCGCCTCGTTCGCCTGAACGGCGCGCGCGCGCGGCTGAGCTGGCAGGCGCCGGCGCAGGCGCCGGGCGGTGCGCTGAGCTACCGCGTGCAGCGCTCGGGGCGGACGGTCGGGCAGACACACGGCGGCTCGATCGTGCTGCGCGTGACGCCGGGGCGGCTGATGACGTTCTCGGTGCAGGCGCGCTCGGGGCTCGGCAGCGCCGGGTGCTGGTCGAAGCTGCGCTCGAAGGTCCCGTTCCGCGCGCCGGGGCGCGTCGGCGGGCTGCGGATCGTCGGCCACGCGGCGGGCACGGTCACGCTCGCGTGGAGGGCGGCCGCGCGCGGCGACGCGCCGATCGCGGGCTACCGCGTCGAGCGCGACGCGGCGGTCGTCGCGCAGACGCACGCGCGCAGCTACGTGCTGAAGCTGAGCGCGGCGCGCGCGCACCGCGTGCTCGTCGCGGCGGTCGACACGCGCGGTCACGTCGGCCCGGCGAGCAACGCGCTCATGATCGGCGCGAGCGGCAGCCACGGCGAGAGCAGCAGCAGCAGTCACGGCGCGACGGTTCGGGTAAGCGCGACGGCGCACATGCCGCCGGACGCGCCGCCGCTGATCGCGGCCGAACGCGTGAGCGACACCTCGGCGACGCTCGCGTGGCAGGCAGGCACGGCGAACGGCGCCACGATCGCCGGCTACGTGCTCTACGAGGACGGCGCGGCGGTCGGCGAGTTCCACGCGCAGAGCGCGACGGTCACGCTCGCGTCGGCGCGCGAATACACGTTCACGGTGCGCGCGGTCGACTCGTTCGGCGAGCTCAGCGCGCCGGCGCCGAGCGTGACGGTCGTGACGACGCACACGCCGCCGCCGGCGCCGACGGAGCTCGCGGCGAACGATGTGACGAGCACCTCGGCGCACGTCGCGTGGGCGGCGAGCACGGCGGTCAGCGGCGAAATCGTCGGCTATCGCGTGTTCCGCGACGGCGAACCCGTCGGCCAGACGTCGGGTCCCGAAATGACGCTGTCGAACCTCGCGCCGTCGAGCGCCTACGAAATCACGGTCGTCGCCGTCGACTCGCTCGGCGCGATCAGCGAACCGACGCCGGCGCTGACGGTGCAGACTGCCGAACCGACGCCGACGAGCGGCAGTGTGCAGGCGTTCCTGCTCGCGTCGACCGACCAGAGCTTCGCGGATCTGCAGGCGCACTACGAGCAGATCGGCGTCGTCTACCCGACGTACTTCGGCTGCACGGCCGGCGGCGGCGTGAGCGGCTCGGACGACCCGCTCGTGACCGGCTGGGCGGAGGCGCGCAAGATCGAAGTGATGCCGCGCCTGGACTGCCAGGAAGTGCCGGTCGAGGAACAGATCCTCAGCCGGCCGTCGGTGCGCGCGACGCTGATCGAACGCCTCGCGGCGCTGTGCCGCGAACACGGCTACCAGGGCTTCCAGGTCGACTTCGAGGACGCGCCGCCGAGCGACCGCAACGCGTTCACGGCGTTCATCACGGCGCTCGCCGAAAAGCTGCACTCGCAGGGCGAGAAGCTCTCGACGATCGTCACGGCGAAGTACTACAACGTGATGAGCGGGCGCGCGGCGATGTACGACGACGCGGCGCTCTCGGCGGTCGCCGACTACATCTTCGTGACCGACTGGGGGATCCACTGGACGACGTCGACGCCCGGCTCGATCGACGAATACTCGTGGTTCAAGCGCGTCGCCGAATACACGGCGACGCTGCCGAACAGGAGCAAGTTCGTGCTCGGCATGCCGATGTACGGGATCGACTGGCCGAACGGAGGCGGCTCGGGCAACCCGGGGACGCCGCTCGAGTACGAGGAAATCGTCGCCGAGCAGACGGCCTTCGGCGCGCTGCCCGAATGGGACTCGACGGCGCTCAGCCCGCACTTCTCCTACACCGACGCCGGCGGCGTGCACCATCAGGTCTGGTACACCGACCGGCAGTCGATCGGCATTCGCGCGCAGCTCGCCGCCTCGCTCGGCCTCAAGATCGGCCTGTGGCATCTCGGCAGCGAGGATCAGAGCGTGTGGGAACTGCCGCAGCTCGCGCCCGGCGCATGAGCGCGCGGCGATCGCGCGGCGCGGCGGCGCTGCTCGCCGCTCTCGCGGCGCTGCTCGCGGCGGCGTCGCTCGGCGTCTTCGCGCCCGGCGCGGCGGCGACTGCGGCGGCGTCGCACGCTCGGCGCGCGCCGGCGCGCCGGATGCAGGCGTACCTGCTCGCGAGCGCGCCGGATTCGCTGCGCGACCTGCGCGCGCACGCGCGCTCGATCGGCGTCGTCTACCCGACGTACTTCGAATGCGCGCTCGCAAGCGCCGCCGTGACGGGCGCCGACGACGCGGCGGTGACGACGTACGCGCGCTCGCAGCGAATCGCGGTGATGCCGCGCTTCAACTGCCAGGACGGCGCGACGGTGCACCTGATCCTGACCGAACCGCAGGCGCGCGCGGCGACGCTCGCGCGGCTCGTCGCGATCGCGCGCGATCCGAGCTACGCCGGCTTGAACCTCGACCTCGAGAACGACGCGGCGAGCGACCGGCAGGCGCTGACGTCGTTCGTCGGCGCGCTCGCGCAGCGAGCTGCATGCGCTGCACAAGAAGCTCGCGGTCGTCGCCGACGGCGTGATCGGAGAAGGCGCGATGCCGGGCGGCGGGCTGTATGACGACGGCGCGCTCGCGGCGGTCGCCGACACGGTCTTCGTGCTCGCATGGGGCGCGCACTGGCAGGGCTCGACGCCGGGCCCGATCGCGCCGCTGGAGCAGGCGAGCACGACGGCGGCGTACCTCGCGTCGCTGCCGAACGCCTCGCGCTTCGTACTCGGCGCGCCGATGTACGGCCTCGACTGGCCGACCGGCGGCGGCCCGGCGCACCGCGCGACGGCCTACCAGTACGCGAACGTCGTCGCGCTCGCGCACGCCGTCGGGGCGCACGTCACGCGCGACCCGGTCTCCGGCGAGCTGACGTTCGGCTACACCGACGCCGCCGGCGTGCCGCACGTCGTCTGGTACATGGACGCGACGGCCGTCGTCGCGCTGCTGCGCATCGCACGCGCGCACGGCCTCGCGACCGGGCTGTGGCGGCTCGGCGAGGAGGACCAGTCGCTGTGGTCCTCCTCGCTCGCGTAGTGCCCTCGACCCGACAGGGGATCGAGGGTCAAGCCGTGCAAGGACGCAGGGAGCGTGGCGTGCGATAGCACGCGAGCGACCGAGGACGCCGCACGGCGCCGCGCCCTCGGTCTCCTGTTACTTGATGAAGAGCATCTCGTGGTACTTGGGGAGCGGCCAGAGGTCGTCGGCGATGAGCTTCTCGAGACGGTCGGCGACCTCGCGCGTGTCGTCCATGGCGACGATGACGGTGTCGCGCATGTACTCGGCCTCCTTCTGCGGAGAGCTGTCGGGGTGGTTCTCGTCGAGGTTGGCGTCCTCGAGCTTGGTGAGCGCGAAGTGGAACTCCTTGAGGTCGGGTTCGAGCTCGGAGACGAGCTCGTCGAGCCCGCTGGCGCGCAGTTCGTTGAGATAGCGAACGGCGGCGGGCAGGATGCTCGTGCGAGCGATCGTCGCGGCGGTCTCGGCCTCGATGTTGATGTTGATGACGTACTGCTCGGTGAAGACCTCGTAGCGCGCGTCGAGCTCGCGCTTGGAGAGGACCTTGTACTTCTTGAACGCGGCGAGCGTCGATTTCTCGACGAGCCACGGCAGCGCGTCGGGCGTCGTGCGCAGGTTGGCGAGGCCGCGCTTCTCGGCCTCCTTGTGCCACGCCTCGGAGTAGCCGTCGCCGTCGAAGACGATCCGCTTGTTCTCGGTCCAAGCGTCCTTGACGACGGCGGTGACGGCCTTCTCGAGCGTCGTCGAGCCTTTGAGCGCGGCTTTGAGCTTGTCGGTCAGCTCGTCGACGGACTCGGCGACGATCGTGTTGAGCACGGTGTTCGGGAACGCCGGCGACTGGTGCGAGCCGAGCGCGCGGAACTCGAACTTGTTGCCGGTGAAGGCGAACGGGCTCGTGCGGTTGCGGTCGCCGCCGTGGAGCGGCAGCGGCGGCAGCACGGGCGTGCCGAGGCCGAGGAACGAACCGGGCTTGGAGGCCTGGACTTTGCCCTTCTCGATCGCGGTGAAGACCTTCTCGAGCTCGGCGCCGAGGAAGATCGAGATGATCGCCGGCGGCGCCTCGTTGGCGCCGAGGCGGTGGTCCTGGCCGGCGCTGGCGATCGACGCGCGCAGCAGCTCCTGGTGCTTGTTGACCGCCTGGATGACGGCGGCGCAGAAGAACAGGAACTGGAGGTTCTCCGGCGGGCGTGTCGCCGGGGTCGAGCAGGTTGAGGCCGGTGTCGGTGCCCATCGACCAGTTGTTGTGCTTGCCGGAGCCGTTGACGCCGGCGAACGGCTTCTCGTGCAGCAGGCAGACGAGGCCGTAGCGGCGCGCGGTGTTCTGCATGACCTGCATCGTCAGCATCTGGTGGTCGGAGCCGACGTTCGAGTTCTCGAAGATCGGCGCGACCTCGAACTGGTTCGGCGCGACCTCGTTGTGACGCGTCTTGATCGGCATGCCGAGCTTGGCGAGCTCGAGCTCGACCTCGAGCATGTACGCGAGCACGCGCTCGGGGATCGAGCCGAAGTAGTGGTCGTCGAGCTCGTGGCCCTTGGCCGGTTTGGCGCCGAACAGCGTGCGGCCGGTCGTGACGAGGTCGGGGCGTTCGAAGAAGTACTGCTCGTCGATCAGGAAGTACTCCTGCTCGCAGCCGGTCGTCGTGAAGACGCGCTTGGCGTCCTCGACGCCGAGCAGCCTCGAGCGCGCGGACGGCGACGTTCGAGAGCGCGTCCATCGAGCGCAGCAGCGGGATCTTGTGGTCGAGCGCCTCGCCGGTCCACGAGGTGAACGCGGTCGGGATGCAGAGCAGCGCGCCGTTCGGGTTCTCGAGGATGAACGCCGGGGACGTCGGGTCCCAGGCGGTGTAGCCGCGCGCCTCGAACGTCGCGCGGATGCCGCCGGTCGGGAACGAGGAGGCGTCGGGCTCGCCCTGGATCAGCTCCTTGCCGGAGAATTCGGCGATCGCGGTGCCGTCGCCGGCGGGTCCGTAGAAGGAGTCGTGCTTCTCGGCGGTCGAGCCGGTGAGCGGCTGGAACCAGTGCGTGTAGTGCGTCGCGCCCTTCTCCATCGCCCAGTCCTTCATCGCGACGGCGACGGCGTCGGCGAGCGAGGTGTCGAGCGCCTCGCCGCGCGCGAGCGTGCGCTGGAGCGCCTTGTAGGCGTGCTTCGGCAGGCGCTGGCGCTGGACGGCCGGCGAGAAGACGTTGTTGCCGAACACCTGGTTGCTCGGCACGGTCAGGTCGGGCGAGCCGAGCGCGGTGCCGTTGGGGCTCCACTGGGCTGCGGTTACGTTTTGCTGGCGGGTCCTTGGCATGAGCGGAATCGAGTCCTCCTGAAAGGGGTGCGCATAGGGGCGTAAAGCCGAACGCAATCGTAGTGCCCGGCGCGTTCCCGGATATCAGCGACTGGCGAAAGCGGAGAGGTCTTATTTAGACAGAAGGCCAAAGTGCGGGCGGGCAGGCCGCGGCGACCGGCGAGTCGCGGTCGCGACGCCTGCCCGAGACGCCGCTCCGCGCCGTGTCGACGGATCGCTACGGCTGAGCCGGGAATTGTCCCGCGACGACGCGCCCGGTGCTCGGGTCGACGTGGCGCGAGGGCGGCGCGGGCGCGACGTCGGCGGTCAGGACGCCGTCGAGCGGCCTGCCGCCGGAGGGCGGCGCGGCCTTCGCCCGGCCGGCGAGGCCGGCGGCGATCTCGTAGTGGACTTCGTGCGTGCCGGACTTGACGGGAACGACTTTCCATTCGAAGGTCTGCGTCGCGCCGGGCGCGAGCGGGCCGAGCGCCCAGGTGTTGACGTACGCGGTCTGGCCGCCGCCGGGCGGGCTGACGGCCTCGCTCTGCACGGGTGGCTTGGAGATCGCGCCGGGGCCCTGTTCGACGACCCAGATCGGCCGCTTGTCGGACGCGAGTTCGGGGTACTTTTCGGTGTAGTAGAAGGAGTCGAGCGTGACGGCGAGGTTCGGGACGGTGCGCGTGTCGGCGTTGTGCACGCTGATCTTCAGCGCGGCGGGCTTGGAGACGGACTGCCGGCGCTGGAAGCTGACGCCGCTCAGCTGCAGCTGGTAGGTGCGCGACGGTTCGCCGTGCGTCTGTTCTGAGCCGCCGCCGCAGCCGCTCGCGAGCAGTGCCGCGCACACGCCGAGGGCCGCGAGCGCGATGGGTCCTCTCCTCCGCACGGTTGGCGGACGATATCAGCGGCGTTCGCGCTCGTCACGCGCTGCAGCGGGCCTCGCGGTGGCCGAGCGGTGGCGTGGGCGGGGGCCATCACGTAGAGTTTCGGGACCGTCCAAACGCAGTGGAGAGGAGGGACAGGCACAGATGGTTCGCAGCGTCGCCGAGCGCAGCTACGTCTCGGCTCGAGGAGTGCTCGAGGAATTCGGGGACATGATGATCCTCACGGGGAGGACGATCATGTCGGCGCTGCGCCCGCCGTATCCGTACGGCGGCGAGCTCGTCTCGCAGTTCCTCTTCGCGCTGCGGCTGTGCTGGTTCCCGCTGCTGATCTCGACGGTCTGCATCTGCTACGCGGCGCCGGGGCTGCAGGCGGCGAACTTCCTGACGATCTTCGGTGCGCTCGACCGCCTCGGCGGCTTCTTCGTGCTCGGCGCGGTCCGCGAGATTGGCCCGAGCGTGACGGCGATCGTCGTCGCGGGCGTCGCCGGCACGGCGATCACGGCCGACCTCGGCGCGCGCAAGGTGCGCGAGGAGCTCGACGCGCTGCAGGTGCTCGGCGTCGACCCGGTCAAGAACCTCGTTGTGCCGCGCTTCCTCGCGCTGATGGTCGTGACGGGGCTGTTCGACATCTACGCGCTGCTGTTCGGGATCTTCGGCGGGATCATCGCCGAGCTCGTCAACGGCCAGCCGCTCGGGCCGTTCTGGAACACGCTGTTCGCGAACGCGTCGACGACCGACCTGTGGGGCTCGGTGCTGAAGACGACGATCTACGGCGCGATCATCGCGATCGTCTGCTGCTACAAGGGCATGACGGCCTCCGGCGGCGCCGAGGGCGTCGGGCGGGCGGTCAACGAGGCGGTCGTGCTCGCGTTCACGGCGATCTTCTCGTTCGACTACGTCTTCACGCAGACGCTGCTCGCGACGCATCCGCAGATCCTGGTGATCAAGTGAGACGGCCGATGACCTTCGCCCAGCGGCGTCCTCGGTCGCTCGCGTGCAAAGCACGCCACGCTCCCTGCGTCCTTGCTGGACTCGATCCTCGACCGTCTCACTGTTGGGGAGGGCGCAGCTGATGGGCGAGCTTCTGGCGATGCCGCGCGAATGGCTCGCGGCGACCGGCGAAATCGGGAAGTTCACGGGGCAGATCGTCGGCGACGTCTACGGCCTGCGCGTGTTCCGCTTCTTCGGCGAGTCGCTGCGCCAGGCGGGCATCCTGATCGTCGGCTCGACGACGATCATCTGGACGCTGATGTTCATCCTCGGCCTGCAGTGCGGGATCGAGGGCGCGTACTTCACGGCTGCGCAGGGCGCGCCGGCGTACTCGGGCGTGTTCACGGCTTGGTGCGACCTGCGCGAGATCACGCCGTACGCATTCGGCTACATGATGGCGGCGAAGGTCGGCACGGGGATCGTCGCCGAGCTCGGCGCGATGCGGATCTCCGAGGAGATCGACGCGCTCGAGGTGATGGGGATCAACTCGATGACGTTCCTCTGCGCGACGCGCCTGCTGGCGGCGTGGCTGGTGCTGCCGTTCATGTACCTCGCGGGGATCGGAGCGGCCTTCCTGGCCTCCTACATAGCGGTCGTGCAGCAGATCGGATACGTCTCATCGGGCGGCTACTTCCTGATCTTCTGGCAGTTCCAGAATCCACCGGATTTCCTCTACAGCCTGATCAAGGCGATGTTCATGGCCACCGCTATCGTGCTCGTAGCGTGCTACTACGGCTACAACGCGAGCGGCGGCCCCGTCGGAGTGGGGAGGGCGACCGCGAAGTCGATGGTCCTCAACCTGGTGCTCGTGCACGTGATCGGCATGCTCGGGACGCAGATCTTCTGGGGCGCGAACCCGCGCGCGCCGATCGGCGGGTGAGCTGATGGCCGAGGAGCGCCCGCAGGCGCCCGAGGACGGCGAGGAGACGACGCCGACGTCGGGCGTCGTCGAGCAGGACGCGCGCGAGCGCGAGGCGCGCCGGGAGCAGGAGTCGGGCGAGTTCGCCTACCACACGGGCACGCTGCGCCCGTCGCAGGCGCCGGACGCGATCGAGTTCATCGACGTGCACAAGGCGTTCGGGCGCAACCAGGTCCTGCGCGGCCTGAACATGGGTCTGCCGGAGGACCGGATCTCGATGATCCTCGGGCCGTCGGGGACGGGCAAGTCGGTCTGCATCAAGCACATCGTCGGGCTGCTGTACCCGGACCAGGGCGACGTGCTCGTGCACGGCGTCTCGATCCCGAGCCTGCCCGACGCGGAGCTGTTCGAGACGCGCAAGAAGTTCGGCGTGCTGTTCCAGGACGGCGCGCTGTTCGGGTCGCTGAACCTGTACGACAACGTCGCGTTCCCGCTGCGCCAGCACACCGAGAAGGGCGAGGAGGAGATCGCCGAGATCGTCAACCGGCGGATGAGCGAGGTCGGCCTCGGCGGCGAGGGCGCGAAGATGCCGAACGAGCTCTCGGGCGGGATGCGCAAGCGCGCCGGCTTCGCGCGCGCGCTCGTGCTCGACCCGGAAATCGTCCTGTTCGATGAGCCCGACTCGGGCCTCGACCCGGTGCGCACGGCGCTGCTGTGCGAGCTGATCAAGGAAATCCACGCCGAGAACGGCGGCTGCTACGTCGTGATCACGCACGACATCATGAGCGCGCGTCGCGTCGCCGAGCACATCTCGGTGCTGTGGAAGGGGCGCATCGTCGAGTCGGGCCCGGCCGAGGAGCTGTTCGCGTCGGAGAACCCGTTCGTGCGCCAGTTCCTCGCCGGCGACTCGGCTGGGCCGCTTGGCATGGAGTAGCGCTGCCGGCGGCGGGGCGTGCGGTCGCGCGCCTGCGCAAGTCCTCGCCCGGCGCGGTTAGCCTTCGCGTGTGAACGCGGCTCGAGTCCTCTCGGCGATCGCCGGCGCGGCGGCGCGGCGTCCGCGTCTCGTCGTCGGCGTCGCGATCGTGCTGGCGCTGGCCGGCGGCGCGCTCGCGCTGCGGCTGAAGCCGACGGCGGCGACGAGCACGTTCGTGTCGAGCTCGAGCTCGCAGTACGAGGCGACGCAGCGCTTCTACGAGAGCTTCGGCGAAGAGCCGGTCGAGGTGCTCGTCAGGGGGAACCTGCAGCGGCTGCTGCTGAGCTCCGACCTCGAGCGCCTGATCGGCCTCGAGGGCTGCCTCTCGGGCAACGTGCCGGCGAGCGCGCTCGGCGGCGAGGGCGGCGTCAGCGGTCCGTGCGGGCAGCTCGCGCGGGCGCACACGGTCAAGGTCGTGTTCGGGCCGGGGACGTTCGTCAACGAGGCGGCCGATCAGATCGACGAACAGCTCGCGCAGCAGACGAAGCAGGCGGAGGCGCAGGCGAAGCAGGCCGAACGCACGGTGCGCGCGCAGGCGCTGAAGCGCGGCCTGAGCGCGAGCGAAGCCGAGGCGCTCGGGCGCGAAGCGAGCAAGATCACGACCGGCCGCTTCCAGGAGGGGCTCGTGACGCTCGCGCTCGAATACGGGCTGACGTCGCGCCCGACGCTCGAAAACCACGAATTCGTGACGGCGCTCGTGTTCGACTCGAGCAAGCCGGCGGGCACGCCGAAGCAGCGCTTCGCGTACCTGTTCCCGAGCCGCGAAGCGGCGCTCGTCTCGGTGCGCATGCGCGCGGGCCTCTCCGAGGCGCAGCGGACGCGCACGATCGCGCTGATCCGCAACGCGGTCGCGATGCCGCAGTGGCAGCTGCAGCACGGCGAGTCCTACTCGGTGACGGGCGTGCCGGTGATCGTCTCGGACCTGACGAGCTCGATCACGCACTCGATCGAGCTGCTGCTGATCGCGGTCGCGCTCGTGATGGCGGCGACGCTCGCGCTGATCTTCACCGGGCGCCCGCGCCTGTTGCCGCTCGCGGTCGCGCTGCTCGCGGCGGCGATCACGTTCGGCGCGCTGTCGCTCGCCGGCGCGTCGCTGTCGATGGCGTCGATCGCGGTCCTGCCGGTGCTGATCGGCCTGGCGGTCGACTACGCGATCCAGTTCCAGTCGCGCGTCGCCGAGGAGTCGGCGACGACGGGCGTCGCGGGCGCGGCGGCCGTGCGCCGCGCGGCTGCGCTCGGCGCGCCGACGATCGCGACGGCCGGTGCGGCGAGCGCGGCGGCGATGCTCGTGCTGCTGCTCTCGCCGGTGCCGATGATCCGCGGCTTCGGCCTGCTGCTCGTGCTCGGCGTGATCGTCGCGTTCCTCTGCGCGCTGAGCGCCGGCGCGGCGGCGATGACGCTCGCAGGGAGCCCGCGTGAGCCGGCAGCCGGGCGCACGCGCCAACGCGCGGCCGGGCGCGGCCGCGCCGCGATCGCGGGTGCGCGGGCGTCGGGCGCGCTGGCGCGCTCGGTGGCGGGCATCGCCGTCGCTTGGCGCGGCGCCGGCGAGCTGCTGCGCGAGAACGCGCTGACGCGCGCGGTCTCGCGCGCGGCGCTCGGAGGCGCGGTGCGCCACCCGGGACGGGTGCTCGCGGTCGGCCTCGCGCTGGCGGCGCTCGGCTGGGGCCTCGACACGCAGACGGCGGTGCAGACCGACATCACGAAGCTCGTGCCGCAGAGCCTCTCGTCGCTGCGCGCGCTGAACGAGCTCGAGCGCACGACGGGCGTCGGCGGCGAGATCGACCTGATGGTCAGCTCGAAGGCGCTGACGAAGCCGGCGACGATCGAATGGATGAGCCGCTACCAGAGCGCGGTGCTCGGGCGCTTCGGCTACAGCGCGGCGCGCGGCTGCGGCAGGGCGCGCCTGTGCCCGGCGTTCTCGCTGCCGGACCTGTTCTCGGCGCAGGCGGCCGCGAACGTGCAGGCCGGCGCCGGCAAGGCGGCGAAGCGCCCGAAGCTGACGCAGGCGCAGGTCAGCGGCCTGCTCGCGGCGATCCCGCCGTACTTCTCACAGGACGTGATCACCCCCGACCGCCGCGTTGCGACGCTCGCGTTCGGGATCCGCGTGATGAGCCTGACGGCGCAGCAGCGGATGATCGAACAGATGCGCGCGAGCCTGCACCCGCCGGCGGGCGTCAGCGCGCAGCTCGTCGGGTTGCCGGTGCTCGCGGCGAAGTCGGCCGCCGAAGTCTCCTCGCCGCTGCGACGCGTCGTGACGCTGCTCGTCAGCCTCGCGGTCGTCGCGCTCGTGCTGCTGCTCGCGTTCGGCGGCGACCTGCGGCGCGCGCTCGTCCCGCTCGCGCCGGTCGCGCTCGCGAGCGGCTGGTCGGCGCTCGTGCTGTTCGTCGTGCGCGTCCCGCTGAACCCGATGTCGGTGACGCTCGGCGCGCTCGTGATCGCGATCTCGACCGAGTTCGGCGTGCTGCTCTCCGAGCGCCACCGCCAGGAGCGGCTCGCCGGACACGACACGATCGAGGCGCTGCGGCGCGCGTACCGCCGCACGGGCGCGGCCGTCGCGGCGTCGGGGGTGACGGCGATCGCCGGCTTCGGCGTGCTCGTGCTCTCGGACATCACGATGCTGCGCGACTTCGGGCTCGTCACGCTGATCGACCTGAGCGTGTCGCTGATCGGCGTGCTCGTCGCGCTGCCGGCGGCGCTCGTGCTCGCCGACGCGCACGCCGAGCGCGGCCGTCGACGGCCGGCGCCGCGCCGCGCGGGCGAGCGACGGCGCGAGACGATCCATGAGCCCGTCTGAGCCGGGATCGCCCGAGCCGGGTACTTCCGAGCCGGCGCGCGGCGCGTCGGAGCCGGGATCGCCGCCGGCGGGCCGATCGCCGATCTCGCCGGCGTCGTTGCCGCACTACGGTCGCTACGCGGGGCTGCTGGCGATCGTGATCCTCGTGCTGATCACGATCAACACGATCACGACGAAGCCGAACGGCGTGAAGGGTCTTGCGCCCGGCGAACGGATGCCGCCGTTCGCGGTCCCGCTCGCGCTCGGCAGCCTCGTCGGCGACGCGGACACGGCGCGGCATGCCGACGAAGGCTCGGCCGGGCGCGTGCCCGCGTGCCAGGAGCGCGGCTCGCAGATCCTCAACCTCTGCGAGCTCTACGAAGGCGGCCCGGTGCTGCTCGCGCTGTTCGTCGACGGCGGCTCGTGCGCGGACGTGCTCGGCGAGATGCAGGCGCTCGCGCCGTCGTTCCCGGGCGTGCGCTTCGCGGCGGTCGCGATCAAGAACGGGCGCTCGGAAGTACGCAGCCTGATCCGCAAACGCGGCCTGACCTACCCGGTCGGCCTCGACAGCGACGGCGCGCTCGCGGCGCTGTACAAGGTCGCGACGTGCCCGCAGCTGACGTTCGCGTACCCGGGCGGCGAAGTGCAGAGCGCCGCGATCCTGTCGCGCCCGTCGCGTGCGACGCTGCGCGCGCGCCTGAGCGAGCTCGTCGCGGCGTCGCACGCACGCGGCTGGAAGGGGACTGCGTGACGGGCGAGCCGACGCCGGGCTGGTGCGCGCGCGAGGTCGAGGAGGAGCTGCCGGGCCTGCGGCTGCTGAGCGCGACGGTCGCGATCGGGCGGCGGCGCTCGCTGACCGGCGCCGCAACGCCGGACGTCGCGCGGCGCCTGAGCGAGCTCTCGAACCGCTTCCGCGGCGCGACGGCGGTCGCGGTGCGGCGCGAGCCGGTGCCGTCGGCCTACCGCGTGTTCTTCCGCCACATCGGCCTTGACCCGGAGGTCGTGCGCACGCCGATCGAGCAGGCGGTGCTCGTGCGGATGATCAAGGGCGGCTTCCTCTCGCGCGGGCTGCTCGAGGACGTGCTGCTGATCGCGCTGCTCGACACGGGCGTACCGGTCTGGGCGCTCGACGCCGAGCGCGTCGACGGCCCGCTCGGGATCCGCGCGAGCGAGCAGGGTGAGCGCCTCGGCCGCGCCGACGGTGCGCCGGCGCTGCCGGCGGGGCGGCTGGTCGTCGCCGACGCCTCGGCGGCGCTCGCGGTGCTGTTCGGCGAGCTCGCGGCGGAGCATGCGCCGCGGGCGCGCAGCGCGCGCCTGGCGCTGTTCGCGGTGCAGGTCGCGGGCGTGCCCGAGCTGTACGCCGAAGAGGCGCTGTGGAGCGCCCGCGCGGCGCTCGAAGCGGCCTGAGCGCCGGTCCGCGGGGGGTCGGCGCACTGGTAGACTCGGCGCTCCGGCGTCGTCAGGAGGAGTCGGAGTGGGAAGTCTCGATCAGGTGACGGTCGATCGTGCGACAGCGTCAGTCGCGGCGCTCGACGAGCGCGCGGCGCGGCGTTCGCTGCGCGCGCAGGTCGCGCGCCTGGAGCGCGAGCTCTCGCAGATCGTCGCCGCGGCGTTCCCGCACATCCCGGTCGAGGCGGCGCGCGTCGGCGCGCTCGACGCCGGCGGCCCGCGTCTGCTCGGCCTCGCGCAGCTCGAGCGCCAGCGCGACGCGCTGGCGGGGCGACTGCAGGACGTCCGCCGGCTCGCGCAGGCGCGCGCCGAGCACGAGCGCCGCGCGCACGAGCTGCTCGAGCGGATGAAGCTCGAGCCGGGGCGCTACAGGTTCGTGCGCCTGCCGGTGCGCGATCTCGGCGAAGGCGGCTGCGGGGTCTGGGAGGTGCGCCCGCGCCTCGGCCTGATCGGGATGCTCGCCGGCTGGTGGCAGCTCAAGCTGTCGTCAGGCTGTCCGTTACCCAGGGGGTCGCGCCCTCGGCGCGGCCCCGGCTCGTGGACGGTTGGCGGAGCACAGCAGCGCGGCGAGCGTGCGCGCTGACGTTCGGTCATCGTGCCGATCGTCTTCTTCTCGGACATCGGGATCTGGGCGAGAAACTTGCGGCAGCGCGTCTGCCCCCAGCGGCGCTGGCTCATCAGCAGGTCGGCGACGGCCATGCTCTCCGCCTCCCACGGGCAGTGCGAGGATCACCTCGGCGGCATCGATCTCGTCCATCGACGACCTTGCGCTTGAGCTCCGCGCGGGCCAGGCGCACCTTGTTGGCGCGTTCGAGCGCGCGCATGTACTGCGGGGCAGGAGCAGGGGCGATCTGTCGCTGTCGCGTTCATGTGTGGATTCTCCCCGTCACACTCCGACTTCCGGCCGCAACATCCGTGCTTGATTTTTTGACGAGTGCGCGCTCGCCGATGGCGTCCAGAATCGGCACCGGGTCGTCCGGCTGTCGACCCTGAAGCTGAACCTGGCAGATGAGGGTCGTCGGGCGGCCCGGACGGTCATGCAGAGCGCTCACGCAAGCTATGCCAGCGCGGGCCACCGGTCAAGGCAACGTACGCTGCCTTTGGACGCTAGAAGCGAGCTTTTTCGTCGCCCCCGAACTTGTGAAGATTTGGACAAGGCGCCACGCCCCGCGGGCATGCGACAGCAGTCCAAGCGCGCTGCGACATCTACACGAACGTGTCGCCGATCGCGGCGCGCGCCGCGATCGGCGCGCTAGTGCGCGCCGGGTCCGGGCAGCGGCCCGTGCTCGGCCTCGAACTCGCGCTTGACGGCGCGCGAAGGTCTCGAGCGCGCGCTCGAGCGTCGCGTCGTCGTGCGTCGCCATCACGCTCGTGCGCAGCAGCGCGCCGCCGGGCGGCACGGCCGGGTGCAGCGCGGTGTTGACGAACACGCCGGCGTCGTAGAGCGCGCGCCACAGCAGCGCGGCCTTCCAGTCGTCGCCGACGAGCACCGGCACGATCGGCGTGACGATGCTCTGCGCCGGCGCGGCGCCGCGCACTCCGGGCGCGTGCGCCTGGACGCCCGCCGCAGCGGGCAGCGCCTGCGGCGCGACGACGGCGAAGCCGAGCTCCTGCAGGCCGTCGCGCAGCGTGCGCGCGTTCTCGAGCACGCGCGCGAGCAGCGGCGGGCCGTCCTCGCGAGCGCACCACGCGCAGCGCCGCGAGCGCGGCGCCGACCGCGGCGGGAACGGCCGACGCGGTGAACAGGAACGCGCGCGAGTACAGGCGCAGGTAGTCGATCACCTCGTGCGAGCCGGCGACGAAGCCGCCGCAGGAGGCGAGCGACTTCGAGAACGTGCCCATGCGCAGGTCGACGCGGTCGGCGACGCCGAGCAGTTCGGCGGTGCCCGCGCCGCGCGCGCCGAGCACGCCGGCGCCGTGCGCCTCGTCGACCATCAGGCGCGCGCCGTAGCGCTCGCACAGCTCGCAGATCTCCGCGCAGCGGCGCGATGTCGCCCTCCATCGAGAAGACGCCGTCGACGACGACGAGCACGCCGCCGCCGTCGTCCTGCGCGCGCTCGCAGCATCTTCTCGAGCTTGTCGAGGCGGTTGTGGCGGAACGGCGCGCAGCTTCGCGCGCGAGAGCAGGCAGCCGTCGAGGATCGACGCGTGGTCGCCGGAGTCGACGATGACCGTGTCCTGCGGGCCCGAGCAGCGTGCCGAGCGTGCCGAGGTTCGCCTGGTGGCCGGTCGTGAAGACGATCGCGTCCTCGGTCTCCATCCACTCGGCGATCTCGCGCTCGAGCTCGAGGTGCAGCGGGATCGTGCCGTTCAGCAGGCGCGAGCCGGTCAGCCCGGTGCCGTAGCGGTGCAGCGCGTCCTCGGCGCCCGGCGAGCACGCGCTCGTCGCCGGTCAGCCCGAGGTAGTTGTTCGAGCCGAGCATGATCCGCTCGGCGCCCTCCATCTCGACGACCGGCATCGCCGGCGAGGTGAGCACGTGGAAGTACGGCAGGACGTCGGCCTCGCGCGCGGCGGCGAGCACGCTCGGCGCGCTCGTGGTCGCGGACCTTGGCGAAGACGTCTGTTGAGGTCTGCATGTAGCTGTGCCTCGGCCGTGAGCGTCGAAGTCAGGGCGGTGCTCCGGCGGGAAGGATCTGAAGCGCTTCATCGACCTCCCGTACGCGCTGCATGCTAACCACCCGCTGTGGGTGCCGCCGCTGAAGCTCGAGCGCTGGCTGTTCCTGAGCCGCGCGCATGAACGCGTTCTTCACGCACGGCGAGGCCGAGTACTTCCTCGCGCGGCGCGACGGGCGCGTCGTCGGGCGCGATCACCGCGCAGGTCAACGACGCCTTCAACGACTACCAGCAGAAGAACTGGGGCTGGTTCGGCTTCCTCGAGCTCGAGGACGACCCGGAGGTCGCTCGACGCGCTGCTCGACGCCGCCGCAGCGCTGGCTGCGCGAGCGCGGCATGGAGCGGATGGTCGGCCCGGCGAGCTTCACGATGAACGACGAGAGCGGCGTGCTGATCGAGGGCTTCGAGCTGCGGCCGATGATCGCGCAGCCGTGGCACCCGCCCTACTACCGCGAGCGCGCTCGAGCAGGCCGGCATGGCCAAGGCGATGGACCTGCTGATGTGGAACCTCGAGCGTCAGCGGGCGCGAGAAGGTGCTGCCGGTGATCTGGGAGCTCGCGGACAAGGTCGAAAGCGAGCACGGCATCCGCGTGCGCCCGATGCGCCGGCTGGCAGCTGCGCAAAGACATGGACGCGTTCGCCGAGGTCTACAACGCGGCGTGGTCGAAGAACTGGGACTTCGTGCCGTACTCCAAGAAGGACCTCGACGCCTACGCGCAGGAGCTGCAGCTCGTCTTCGACAAGCACTGGTTCATGATCGCCGAGCGGATCGACGACGGCGAGGTCGTCGCGATGGCGATCACGGTCCCCGACATCAACGAGGTGCTCGCGAAGATGAAAGGGCGCCTGCTGCCGCTCGGCTGGTGGTACTTCCTCAACAAGGGCACGGATCATCAAGCGCGTGCGCGTCGGCTTCCTCGGCGTCAAGCCCGAGTACCAGCACACGGGCGTCGCCGCGCAAGCTCTATCGAGCTGCACTTCGACGCGGCCGAAGACGCGCCCGCAGTCGGGCGGCGAGATGGGCTGGATCCTCGAGACGAACACGCCGATGAACCGCGGCATGGAAGCGATGGGCGGCGAGGTCGTCAAGCGCTACCGGATGTACGAGCGCGTGCTCGCGCCGCGCGACGATGCGGTCTGAGGCGCTCTCTACACTTGGCCGATGAGCGGCGAGCGCGACGATCACGCGAGCGGATTCGGCGAGGAGGCGGTCGAGGAGGTCGACGCGCTGCCGGTCCTCGCGCAGGAGGCGAGCGTCGTCGGCGGCGATCCGTTCGTCGGTGAGCTCTCGCGCGGCGCCTCCGCGATCCCGGCCGTCCAGGCGGCGGCGGTCGCCGCCGGCGGCTTCGTCGCCGGAGCGGCGGTCGTCGGCCTCGTCACGCGCCGCCAGCGCCGGGCGGGCGCTCTCGCCGGCGGTCGTCGCGCCGGGCGCCGCCTCGGCCGCGGGCGCAAGCCGGCCGGCGCCGGCGAGCTCGTGCAGATCGTCGGCAGTCGCTCGCTGCTCGTCGACGTGCACCTCCTAGGCGGCCGCTGACCTGCGCCTCGCGGCGTCCTCGGTCGCTCGCGTGCAAAGCACGCCACGCTCCCTGCGTCCTTGCGAGGCTTGGTCAGCGACCACCTAGGACGCTGTGACTCCTATGGTCGAGCAGCGCGTCGAGGTGACGCCGTCGTGGCCGTTCCGCCTGCCGCGCGGCGGCATGGACGGTCTGCTGCGCCGTCGCGGCGGCGTGCTCGAGCGCCTGCTGCACGACGACGGCGAGCCGGTGCTCGTGCGCGTCGCACAGGCCTCGCCCGAGCGCGTCGTGCTCGGCGCACGCGCGCGCACGCGGACGGCGGCGCTGCACGGGATCGAGCGGATGCGCTTCGCGCTTGGCGTCGACGACGACCTGCGCGCGTTCCACCGCCGCTTCGTGCGCGACCCGCTGATCGGCCGTTCGCTGAGCCGGCGCCCGTGGCTGCGCGTCAATCGCCGCCCGGACCCGTTCGAGGCGCTCGCATGGGCGGTCTGCGAGCAGCTGATCGAGTACGAGCGCGCCGCGGCGATCGAGCGCCGCCTGCTCGGCGCGCTCGGGCGTCGCTGGCTCGGCTGGGACGGCGCCGCCAGCCCGCTGCGCGACCTGCCGAGCGCCGATGCGCTCGCCGGCACCGCGCCGGCGCGCCTCGAGTCGTTCGACCTCGCCGCTTCGCGCGCGATCACGCTCGTACGCGCTGCGCGCGAGGTCGCGCGAGGGCGCGTCGACCTGCGCGCCGGCGATCACGAGCACGGCTGGCGGCGGCTGCGCGCGATCCCGGGGATCGGCAGCTGGACGGTCGAGATGCTCGCGCTGCACGGCCAGGGTCGCTACGACCAGGTGCCGGCCGGCGACGTCGGCCTGCTGAAGCTCGTCGGTCGCGTGCTCAGCGGCGGCGACCCGTACGCGCGCGCGTGCGAGCAGGAGGTTCGTGACTTCTTCGCGCCCTACGAGGAGTGGGCCGGCTTGGCGGCGGCCCACATGATCGGCCTCTAACTCGCTAGCGCGCGACTCGCGGCAGCACGCGCGTGCGTTCGCCGGCGCCTGCATCGGTCGAGCCACGCGCGGCGCGCCGGTCGCGTTCGACGAGCAGCGCGAACGTCGGGCACGCCTGCGCGGCGCGCTTGGCGTGCGCGAGCAGCTCGCCGTGCAGCGGCTCGTCGTCGATCACCGGGTAGCCCCACTCGTCGAGGGTGATCCGCTCGGGCAGGAGCTCGGCGCACATGCCGTGCGCCTCGCACGTGATCGGGTTGACGCGGATGCGCTCGGTCATCGCGCGACCGCCAGCGTCTTGCTGCGCCGCTCGCCGGCGCGCGCGTGGACGGGCAGCGGCAGCTCGGCCGGACGCGCGCACGCCTCGCAGCGCCCGTGGCGCGCGTGGTCGGCGAACTCGGGCGCGAACGTCTGCAGCGCGCTGTGCACGAAGCGCGCCGCGCCGTCGGGGTGCCCGCAGGCGCCGCGCCTGCGCACGAGCTGGGTCAACCGCTCGACGCGGCGGGTCGAGTCCGCGCCGGCGGCGCCGGCGGCGATCTCGGCGACGGTCGCCGCGAGCGCGTCGAGGCCGTGGATGCACGGGCCGCACTGGCCGGCGCTCTCCTGCGCGAGCCAGCGCGCGACGCGCGCCGTCTCGGCGACCGGGCAGGCCTCGTCGGAGAGCAGCGCGACGACGCCGGCGCCGAGCGTCGCGCCGTGCGGCGCGAGGTGTTCGTCCGACAGCGCGACGCCGCGCAGGTAGTCACCGGCGATCCACGTGCCGGCGTAGCCGCCGAGCAGCGCCGCTCGCACCGGCGCTGTCGTCCCGCCGGCGGCTTCGATCAGTTCGCTGAGCGACGCGCCGTGCTCGATCTCGTAGACGGCCGGGTTGGCGAGCGGCCCCGAGAGCGTGACGAGCGCCGAGCCGGGCTGCGCGGTGGTGCCGAGCGCGCGGAACCAGCTCGCCCCGTGGCGCGCGATCAGCGCGACGTGCGCGTACGTCTCGGCGTTGCTGACGAGCGTCGGGCGCCGCGAGACGCCCTGCTCGAACGGCAGCGGCGGCGAAAACGTCGGCAGCGCCGGACCGCCCGAGAGGTGGTTGACGAGCGCCGACTCCTGGCCGACGACGTAGCCGGGCGGCGTCGTCGCGAGACGCACCCGCGGGCCGCCGAGCCGGCCGCGTTCGTCGATCGCCGCCGCGACGGTCTCGACGCTCGCGCTCGCCGACTCGCAGACGGCGACGATCACCTCGTCGGCGCCGAGCGCCTGCGCGGCGAGTTGCGCGCCGTCGAGCATCAGGTGCGGCGCGAGCTGGCACAGCGTGCGGTCCTTCAGGCTCGCCGGCTCACCCTCGGTCGCGTTGACGACGACGACGGCGCGCCCGCGCGCCGAGGCGACGGCGAGCATCTTCGTCGCGGTCGGGAAGCCGGCGCCGCCGTGCCCGCGCAGGCCGGCGCGCTCGACGAGCTCGATCAGCTGCGGCGTCTCGCGCCGCTTGCGCTTGCGTTCGAGCGGCAGCTCACCGTGCGTCGCGACGTGCTCGCCGAGCGTCAGCGCCGATCCCTCGGCGCCGGCGCCGAGCAGCAGGCGCGGCAGCGTGCGCGCGCCGGCGTCGAGCGCCGGCGCTTCGGGCTCGAGCACAGCAGTGCCTGTCGCGAGCGGGCTTCTCATCGTTTCGATCCTTCCTTCGAGGTCGAGGTCGAGGTGTGTCCGAGCAGCTTGCTCGGCGTGCCCGACCGGCGCGCCCATTCCGAGCCTAGTGGCCCGCCGGGCAGCCACAGCAGCAGGAACAGCGAGAACACGGCGGCGCCGCCGAGCGCCGCGCCGCGGACGCGCAGGTTCTGCGGCCAGCCGGCGACGACGCGCGCGAGGACTGCGGCGAGCACGACGATCAGGCAGGCGACGCTGAGCACGAGCAGCCACGCCGATTTGACGTCGCTGCCGGTGCCGAAGCCGTGCAGCAGCGCGATCGGCCAGCTCGCGTACGTCAGCCAGTGGATCGCGCGCCACGTGCCGTAGCCGAAGCGGCGGCGCAGCATGCTCGTGATCGTGACGGCGAGCAGCAGGTCGAACGCAACCGCGCCGAGCCCGAGCCAGAACGGCCGGTAGGAGCCGACGAACGGGATCACGGCATCGACGAGCGGGATCGGCGTGAAGCTGTCGAGCACCGACGTGAGGATGTGCACGACGAGGAAGGCCATCGCGAGCAGCGAGACGTTGCGATGCAGCGTGTCGATCACGAAGCGCGGCCACTGCGGTGTGCTGAAGCGGCGCACGTCGAGCACGCCGAGCGCGACGGCGGCGGTCAGCAGCAGCAGCGCGACGGCGCCGGTCGAGCGCGTCAGGTACCAGTACGCGCTGCCTCCGGAGGCGGCGAGGATCGAGCTCATCGTGACTCCTCGGCTGCCGGGCGCTCGCTCGTGAGCGGCGCCGGCCAGGCGCCGGTCCGCTCGACGTGCCCGTCGATGTGCTGCAGGCGCGCCGGCAGGCCGAGACCCTCGAGCCACTCGACGGCGGCGCACGAGCGCACGAGCGCGGCCGTCGTCGCGATGTTCGCCTGCGCGCAGTCGGCCGCCGCGACGCTGACCGTGCGCCAGCACGAACGCGCCGGCTCGCCGGTCGCGGGGTCGATGATGTGGTGCATCGTCCGGCCGGCGTGGCTCCAGCGGCGCACGGCCGTGCTCGACGTCGCAACGCCGCCCGAGCCGATCGAGATCGTCTGCCCGGGCGCCGACGGATCGCTGCGGTGGTCGTCGGTCACGTGCACGCGCCAGCCCTCGTCGGGCGCGGGGCCGGCGGTCGCGACGTCGCCGCCGAGGGCGACGAGGGCGCCGCAGCCGCCCGCGGCGCGCGCCGCGAGCGCGGCGCGGTCGGCGGCCCATGCCTTCGCCGTCGCGCCGAGGTCGAGGTGGATGCCGCTCGGCACGCGTACGGTGCGCGTCGCCGCGTCGAGCTCGACCGTGCGCCAGCCCGAGCGCGCGCGCAGGCGCAGCACCGGCGATGTCGCGCTCGTCGGCGCGGGCTCCTCGTGCGCCGGCGCGAGCAGGCTCCAGTCGCGGTCGTAGCCGGCGAGCTCGAGCGCGCGCCCGACCGTCGGGTCGACGTCGCCGTCGGTCAGCCGCGCGGCGTCGAGCGCGAGCTCGAGCGCCGCGAACAGCAGCGCGCTCGTCCTGTGCGGACGACCGGCGGATTCGTTGAGTCGCACGAGCTCGGAGTCGCTGCGAAAGCGGCTGCACGCGAGGTCGATCGCCGCGAGCTCGCGCTCGACGGCGGCGCGCGCCGGCGCGAGCGCGTCCGGCTCGACGCAGCGCAGCACGACGCTCGTGCCGAGCGCGCTCCAGCTCGCCTGCGCCAGTGGCTTCGTCGGCGCGAGCGTGCTCATCACGACCCTCCCGAGACGACCGGCGCCGAGCTTTCTTCGCTCGCCGCCGGCGCGCTCGCTTCGGTCGATTCGGGGACGCTCGCCGCTTCGCTGCTCGAGGACGCCGACGATTCCTGCGACGAGCTCGCTTCGGGCGTAGCTTCGGAGGACGGTTCGCTCGCCGACGCCGACGGTTCGCTCGCGCCCGAGCTCGACGATTCGGCCGTCTGGTTGGACGATTCGCTGCTCGCTTCCGGTGCCGTCGTCGGCGCGGTGAGCGCTTTCGAGGTCGACGTGTGCGTGGTCGAGCCGCTCGAGCTCTTGTGCGCTTTGCCCTTGTGCGCGCTCGCCGCCTTCGAGCTCGTCTTCGCTTTGCCGGGGAACGCCTGCGCGGCGACCTCGGTCAGCACGCCGGTCAGCGCGACGCTGCCGGCGATCAGCCAGCGGTTGACGAGCGTGAGCCGTCGCAGCGAGCTGTCGCGGGTATGTGTGTGGTGGAGTCGCATATCAGTGGTGGAAGTGGTGGGCGGAGAGCCACGGACCGAACTGCGGGATCACGACGATCGCGAGCACGGTCCCGAGCACGAGCGCGCCGCCGAGCGAGAGCGTGCGGCCGGTGCGGCCGTTGAGCTCACCGCTCCATTGCACGGCCGTGCCGCCGCGCGGGCGGCCGCTGTAGTCGGCGCGCAGCGAGCGCGCGACCTCGGGTAGATGCGCGAGCACGTGGATCGCCATCAACGCGACCCAGGCGAAGAAGCTGAGCTTGTGGATCGGGAACAACGTGCCGCGCGAGCTCGGCCCGGCGAACAGCAGCGCGACGCCGCTGCCGAAGACGACGAGCGTGCTGAGCACGACGAGCGGCGCGAGCAGCCGCAGCGGCGTCGCCGGCGGGCCCTTGCGCACGTAGCTCGGGTTGTGCGTGTAGTAGCGCGCGAAGCGGTAGCCGGTGCTCGCGAGCTTCAGCGCGAGCGGCCCGATCAGCAGCATCCCGACGAACATGTGCACCGAGAGCAGTTGCCCGATCCTGATGATCGTCACGCCGATCACGGCGAGCAGCACGATCAGGACGGCGCCGGTCGTCGAGGTCAGGCGCTCGTTGCCGCTCGTGCCGCCGCCGAGCAGGCGACGCGGGCGCGAGGCTCGCTCGCCGGCGCCGCGGCGAAGCGCCGCTGCCGCGGGAGCGACTGGTGCACGTCGTTCAATTGCCATGCGCCGAGTGTGCGAGCGGCGGCTAAGGGTTTGATAACCGCGGGATGAGAATGCTCTCCGAATGCGTCTTCTGCAATGAGACGTGCGCGAGACGCCTATCCTTGGGCCGATGGCAGCGTCAACGCGCCCAGCGCGCGAGGAGGACGGTGACGGCACGGTTCCGCCGTCCGAGCCGCAGGCGGCCTCGCGCGTGCTCGTGATCGAGGACGAGCCGGGGATCGTCGACTTCGTTCGTCGCGGCCTCGAGAGCGAGGGCTTCGCGGTCGCGTCGGCGACCGACGGCCTCGAGGGCGAGCGCCTCGCGCTCGGCGGCGAGTTCGACGCGGTCGTGCTCGACCTGATGCTGCCCGGCCGGCCCGGCCTCGAGATCCTGCAGGCGCTGCAGCGGGCGCGGCCGACGACGCCCGTGATCGTGCTGACCGCGCGCGGCGAGATCGAGGACCGCGTAGCCGGCCTGGAAGCGGGCGCCGTCGACTACCTCGTCAAGCCGTTCTCCGTCGCCGAGCTCGTCGCACGCGTGCGCGCACAGCTGCGCGTCGTCGCGCAGGCGTCGGCGAGCACGCTGCGCGCAGAGGACATCGAGGTCAACCTGCTGACGCGCAAGGTGCTGCGCGCGGGCCGCACGATCACCCTGTCGACGACCGAGTTCGAGCTGCTCGTCTACCTGCTGCGCCACCCCGGCCAGGTGCTCACGCGCGATCAGATCCTCAGTGCCGTGTGGGGCTACGAGCACGATCCGACGACGAACGTCGTCGACGTGTACGTCGGCTACCTGCGTCGCAAGCTCGGCGCGCCGGAGGATCCGGCGCCGATCTTCACAGTCCGCGCCGTCGGCTACCGGCTCGGCGGCGGCGCCGGCTGATCGCGATGCGCGCGCTGCGCGGACGCTTCGCTCGCGTCGGCCTGCGCTGGCGGCTCGCCGGTTGGGTCGCGCTCGTCACGCTGCTGTGCACCGGGATCGCGTTCGTCGCGACATACCGCGGGACCGGCACGCAGCTGCGCCGCCAGATCGACAGCGAGATCAACGGCTACGCGAAAGGCCTCGCGCACGGCCTCGCGCGCGCGGGCGTCGCGACGCCCGCGCGCGCTCACGCGGAGGCGGCCGAGTACGTCGGCGACCAGACGTTCGCCGCGAGCTCGACGCTGCTGTTCGTGACGATCCCGGGCGAGCCGACCGTGACGAACCGTCCTGAGCTGTTCGCGACGACTGCCGCTCCCGACAACGGCGAGACGCGCGAGGAGCAGCAGCGCGAGAACGTCCTCTCGCACCGCCTGCTGACGCAGTCGATCGGCTACTCGACGCTGTCGCTCCCGGACATCGGCGACCTGCGACTGCTCAAGCGCGACGTGCGCATGCGCGACGGCGTCGCGGCGATCGTCGGCGTCGGCGAGCCGCTCGGCGCGGTCACGCACGCGCAGGCAAGCGTCGCGCGCGCTTTCGTCCTCGCCGGGATCCTCGCGCTCGGCGGGGCGCTGCTCGCGGCGTTCCTGATCGGCACGCGCGTCTCGCGCCCGCTGCGGCGGATGGCCGCCGTCGCGGCGCGCGTCGACGCCGGCGACCTGCATCCACGGATCCACGACGCCGGCGGCGGGGCGCACGAGGTGCGGGTGCTGAGCGACGCGTTCAACCACATGCTCGATCGCCTGACCGACGCGTTCGCGCGCCAGCGCGCGTTCGTCGCCGACGCCTCGCACGAGCTGCGCACGCCGCTGACCGTGATCCGCGGCCAGCTCGAGGTGCTCGCCTCGCAGCCGTCGCCGTCGGCCGAGGAGGTGCGGCGCGTCGAGACGCTCGTGCAGGCCGAGATCGCGAGGATCAGTCGTCTCGTCGACGACCTGCTGCTGCTCGCCAAGAGCGAGCAGACGCAGTTCCTGCGCGTCGAGCCGATCGACGTGCGCCCGTTCGTCGAGCAGCTGTGGGACGGCACGAGCCTGCTCGCCGCGAGACGCTTCGAGCTCGGCTCGGTCCCCGAGGGGACGCTGCGCGCCGACCCCGACCGACTCGCGCAGGCGCTGCGCAACCTGATCGCCAACGCCGTCGAGCACACGGCCGCCGGCGACGGGCTCGTGCGGATGCGGATCGAGTCGCTGCGCGGCGGCCGTCTGCGTTTCCGTGTCGAAGACGACGGCCCCGGGATCGCGCGCGAGCAGCGCGAGCGCGTGTTCGACCGCTTCCACCGGACCGACGCGGCGCGCGATCGCGCGTCCGGCGGCACCGGTCTCGGGCTCGCGATCGTCCGCGCGATCGTGCTCGCACACGGCGGCGACGTCAGCGCCGGGCAGTCGCCGGAGGGCGGCGCGCGGATCGAGCTCGTGATCCCCGGCTTCGAGCGCCGCCGCGGCGCCCAGGCGGCGCCGCCCGCGCTAGGGGACGAGCACGGCGGCCCCGTGGAAACGGCCGGCGCGCAGGTCGGCTAGCGCCTCGTTCGCGTCCTGCAGCGCGTACTGCGTGACGCGCGTGCGCACCGGGACCTCGGGCGCGAGCGCGAGGAACTCGTTGCCGTCGGTCCGCGTCAGGTTGGCGACCGAGCGCACGATGCGCTCCTGCCATAGCGAGCTGTATGGGAACGACGGGATGTCGGACATGTGGATGCCGCCGCAGACGACGACGCCGGCCGGCGCGACGGCCTGCAGCGCGAGCGGCACGAGCGAGCCGTCCGGCGCGAAGATGATCGCCGCGTCGAGCTCGCACGACGGGCGCTCCTGCGAGGAGCCCGCCCAGACGGCGCCGAGCTCGCGCGCGAACGCCTGCGTCGCCTCGTCGCCCGCGCGTGTGAACGCGTAGACCTCGCGCCCCTGCGAGGTGAGCACCTGCGCGAGGATGTGCGCCGAGGCGCCGAAGCCGTAGAGGCCGACGCTGTGCGCAGCGCCGCACATGCGCAGCGCGCGATAGCCGATCAGCCCGGCGCACATCAGCGGCGCCGCCTGCTCGTCGGGGTAGTCAGGCGGGATCGGGAAGCAGAAGCGCTCGTCGGCGACCGCGTACTCGGCCATCCCGCCGTCGATGTCGCAGCCGGTGAAGCGCGCCCGCGGGCACAGGTTCTCGCGTCCGGACTCACACCACTTGCATTCGCCGCAGCTCCATCCGAGCCAGGGCACGCCGAAGCGCTCGCCCGACTCGCTCGTGCCGATGATCTGATGCCCGAGGATCCGCGGCGGCTGGGAGATCTCGACCTCGCCGTCGAGCAGATGCAGGTCGGTGCGGCAGACGCCGCACGCGTGCACGCGCAGCAGGAGCTCTCCGGGGCCGGCCGTCGGGACGTCGCGCTCGACGGAGCGCAGCGGCCGCCCGACTCCCTCGAAGAGCATCGCGCGCATCGTCAGCCGAAGAACAGCTCCGCCGTCGCGTACAGCGCCGGGTCGAGCAGCTTCGGCTCGCGCAGCGCCTCGCCGAGCGGCGTCTCGACGATCGCCGTGCCGCGCAGGCCGACCATCACGCCGAAGCGCCCGGCGAGCGCGGCGTCCATCGCGGCGACGCCGAAGCGCGTCGCGAGCACGCGGTCGAACGCGACCGGCGTGCCGCCGCGCTGGACGTGGCCGAGGATCGTCACGCGGCTCTCGAAGCCGGTGATCCGTTCGAGCTCGCCCTCGAGCTGGACGCCGATCCCGCCGAGCCGGGCGTGCCCGAACGCGTCGGTCTTCGTGCCCTCGCGCACCTGCAGCGTACCCTCGCGCGGCGTCGCCCCCTCGGCGACGACGACGATCGAGAAGTTCCGCCCGCGCGCGTGGCGCTTGCGGATGTGCTCGGCGACCTCCTCGACGTCGAACGGCCGCTCGGGGACGAGAATCGCGTCGGCGCCGCCGGCGAGCCCCGCGTACGTCGCGATCCAGCCGGTGTGGCGGCCCATCACCTCGAGCACCATCACGCGGTTGTGCGACTCGGCCGTCGTGTGCAGGCGGTCGATCGCGTCGGTCACGATCTGCACGGCCGTCTGGAAGCCGAACGTCACGTCGGTGCCGCCGAGGTCGTTGTCGATCGTCTTCGGCACGCCGACGACCGGCACGCCGTCTTCGTGCAGGCGCAGCGCGACGCCGAGCGTGTCCTCGCCGCCGATCGGCAGCAGCGCGTCGACCTCCCGCGAGCGCAGCGTCTCGCGCACCGCCGCCGTCCCGTCGGCGCCGCCCGCGTACGGGTTCGTGCGCGACGTGCCGAGGATCGTGCCGCCGCGTGGCAGGATCCCCGACGTGCTCGCGAGCGTCAGCTCATCGCCATCGTCCGCGACGACGCCGGCCCAGCCGTGGCGGAAGCCGACGAAGCTCGTGTCCGGCGCGAGCAGCCCGCGACGCACGATCGCGCGGATCACCGCGTTCAACCCGGGGCAGTCGCCCCCGCCGGTCAAGAGCCCGACGCGCATCGGCTAGATCCCCTGCCCCGGCAGGAACTCGTTCGTGAGCGGTGGCAGCGCCGTGTTCGGATCGTGTTTGAGCAGCTCGTGCGAGAACATCCAGTTGCCGAATGATGCCCACGCCGACGGACTCTGCCATCCGTAGGGCTTACCCGCTTCGCTCGGCACGGCCGCCGGCAGCGTCTGCTCGATCGAGGCGAGCTGCAGCTTCGCTTCGAGCGACGGGTTCGCCTTGACGACGAGCGCCGCCGCCGCCGCGGGGTCGGCGCGCACTTCGTGCTCGCCGCGCGTCAGCGCCTGCAGGAACGCGCGCAGTTCCTGCCCGCGTTCGTGCGCCTCGTCTTCGCGGACGACGAGCACGAGCTCGTCGTACGTCGGCACGCCGGCCTGATCGACGGGGATCACGAGCGGGCGCTTGTGCATCTGCTGCAGCTGGATCGCCTCGTAGTTCCAGAAGCCGCCGAGCGTCGCCGCGACTTTGCCCGAGAGCATCGCCGGCACGAGGTTGAAGCCGACGTTGACTTCGTTGACACTCGCCGGGTTCGCGCCGGCCGCGCGCACGGCCGTGCGCAGCTCGGCCGCCTGGTAGGGGATGCCGGCGGTCCCGACCGTCTTGCCCGCGAGGTCTGAGACCTTCTTCACATGGCTCGACGGCAGCGCGATGATCGACGTCAGCGGGCGCTGCACGAGCGCACCGATCGAGACGAGTTTGAGCCCTTCGTCGCGCGCGAGCAGCAGCTCGGGCTCGTATGAGATCGCCATGTCGGCCTTGCCCGCCGCGAGCAGCTTCAGCGGTTCGGAGGGGTCGGCGGGGGTCTGCGGCTTGACGTCGAGGCCGACCGCGCGGAAGTCGCCGTCGCCGATCGCCGAGTACAGCGCCGCGTGGTCGGCGTTCGGGAAGAAGTCGAGCACGAGCGTGAACGGCTTCGCGCTCGCCGCCGTCAGCGTGTCCTGCTTGGCGCCGCACGCCGACAGCGCGAGCAGCGCGGCGGCGGCGCTCAGCAGCGCGAGCGCGAGGCGGGTCTTCCGGCGCGGCGGTCTCGGTGCTCTCAAGGCGTCTCTCCTCGGTCTCGGGTCGCCCACGGAGCGAGCCGTCGCTCGGCCACGGACAGGGCATAGAAGCAGGCGATCGCGAGCGCGAACAGCAGCAGCGCCGCAGCGTACGCGCGCGGCGTCTGCAGCGCCGTCAGGTCGGCGTCGATCTCGTGGCCGAGGCCCGCGTGCGCGCCGCTCGTCGCCGTCTGCGACTCGGCGATGTACGCGCCGATCACGCCGACCGCGAGCGCGATCCGCGCGCCGCTGAGCGCCGCCGGAAGCGCCGCCGGCAGCTCGGCGAAGCGGAACGCCTGCCAGCGCGACGCGTCGAGCGTGCGCAGCAGCTTGAGCTGCTCGCGATCGACCGCGCGCAGCGCGTCGACCGTCGTCACGAGCACCGGGAAGAAGCAGATCAGCACGATCACGACGAGCTTCGGCAGCACGCCGAAGCCCCACCAGAAGACGAGCAGCGGCGCGATCACGGCGATCGGGATCGCCTGCGAGCCGACCGCGAGCGGGTAGACCGCGCGGCGCAGCGTCGGCGAGAAGTGCACGAGCACGGCGAGCGCGAAGCCGAGCGCGAGCGCGAGCGCGATCCCGAGCGCGACCTCCTCGGCCGTCGGGCCGAGGTTCGCGAGCAGGAAGCCCGCGTTGTCCCACAGCGCCGCCGCGACGGCATGCGGCGCCGGCAGCACGTAGGAGCTCGTCGAGCCGAGGTCCGCGTACAGCTCCCATGCGCCGAGCAGCACGAGCACGAGCACGAGCGGCGCGAGCACCGCACCGACTCGCCCGCTCGCGCGAGTCTCGCCGGCGCTCACACGACCTCCGCGCGGCGCGCGGCTCCACCTGCGAGCGCGCGTAGCGCACGCTCGCGCAAGGCGACGACGTCGGCGTCCGTGCGCGAGCGCGGGCGCGCGAGCGACACGTCGAGCTCGGCGACGATGCGCCCGGGCCGCGGCGAGAGCACGACGAGACGATCGGCGAGCACGATCGCCTCCTCGACGTCGTGCGTGACGAGCACGACCGTGCGTGGCTCGCGCGCGAGCGCGCCGGCGAGCCACGCCTGCGTCTCGGCGCGCGTGATCGCGTCGAGCGCGCTCAGCGGCTCGTCGAGGCACAGCACCGGCTTGCCCGAGAGCAGCGTGCGCAGGAACGCGACGCGCTGGCGCATCCCGCCCGAGAGCTCGCGCGGCGCGGCGCGCTCGAACCCGTCGAGGCCGAGCTCGGCGAACAGCGCCGCCGCGCGGGAGCGCGCCTCGGCGCGCGGCACGTGCGCGATCCGCAGCGCGAGCGCCGCGTTGTCGAGCGCGTCGAGCCACGGCAGCAGCAGGTCACGCTGCGGCATCAGCGCCGCCGGCTCGCTCTCGACGGTCCCCTCCTGCGGACGCTGCAGCCCGCAGATCAGCTCGAGCAGCGTCGTCTTGCCGCAGCCGCTCGGCCCGACGACCGCCAGCAGCTCACCGCGCGCCGCGCGCAGCGAGACGCCTTGCAGCGCGCGCAGCGGCGCGCCGCTGCGCGCGTCGAAGACGCGCCAGACGCCGCGCAGCGCGACTGCGCTCGCAGCCCCGGGCGGCTCGCGCGGCGGCTGTGCGACGGACTGCAGTTCGGTGGCCAGTTCGCTCCCTTCGCGGGCATTACCCCACAGGTTCTAAGGGTCGGCGCCGGTGGGATCGCATCCCGGTGCGCCATCTCAGCCGGCCTTCCGCCAGCCCCCCTGTCGCTATCGCTCGCGCACGATCCTATCGCGTGCCCTGCGCGCGTCCAGCCGCCCGATCGACGACGAGCAGCGTCTTGCCGAGCGTCTCGCGAGCCTCGATCGCGCGGTGCGCGCCTGCTGCGTCCTCGAGCGCGAAGCGCTGTCCGACGACTGCTCGCAGATCTCCCGCCGCGCCTTGCTCGAGCGCTGCGTGTGCCAGCGCCCGAAGCTCCTCCGGCGCGGCCGCGGAGCCACGCAGCAACCTCACGCCGCGCGCGTCCGCATCGTCGGCGGCGATCAACGTGAAGCTGCCGCTTGCCATCCCGAACGCGACGTGGCGGCCGCCGCGGCGCAGCAGCTCGAACGCCGTGCGTCCGATCGCTCCCCCGACGCCGTCGAAGACGACATCGACGCCCGCGCGCTCGCTCGCGTCCTCGGCGGCCCATCCGTCGTTGCTGTAATCGACGACGGCGTCGGCGCCGAGCTCGCGCGCGAGCGCCAGCTTGCGCGGGGCGCCGGCCGCCGCGATCACCCGCGCGCCTGCGCGCTTGGCGAGCTGCACGAGCAACGTGCCGACGCCGCCTCCCGCCGCCTCGATCAGCACCGTCTCCCCCTCGTGCACGTCCGCGCTGCGCATCAGCGCGAGGGCCGTGCGCCCGTCGGCCAACAGCGCGACCGCGCTCGCCAGCTCGAGCCGATCCGGCACCGCGATGAGCTGCTCGACCGCAGCGAGCGCGCGCTCGGCGTAGGCGCCCGAGCCGCCCGTGCTCGAGACGACGCGGCGACCGACGAGTCCGCTGTCGGTCTCGTCGCCGACCGCGATGACGACGCCGCCGACGCCGTTGCCCGGGATCGTCGGCAGCTTCGGCGCCATCGCCGGATTCGGCGCGCGTCCGGCGCGGATCTGTGTCTCGACGAACGTCACGTTGACGAGCTCGACCTCGATCAACGCCTGCCCCGGCTTCGGCAGCGGCTCGTCCACCTCGTGCGTGGAGAGCACGCTCGGCGGGCCGAATTCGCTCAGGACGACCGCGCGCATCAACCGTCCACGTGCGCCTGGTCAGGCCGACACGACCGGCCGCGTCAGCGCGCGCACGAAGTCCTCGAGCTGTGACGTCGTCCAGCACTCGAACGCCGTGCAGTACTGCTCGTAGGCGGCGATCACCGAGTCGCCGTAGTTCCAGTACAGGCGCGGCTCGGGGTTCAGCCAGAACGTGCGCCCGGCGCGCGCGGCGATCTGCGCGAAGATGTCCGCGCGCGGGTCGCGCCCGTTCGTGCGCGCGTCGCCGAGCACGATGACCGTCGCGCGCGGGTGCAGGTCGTCCTCGACCTGCACGAGGAACTCCGACCAGACGCGCCCGTAGTCGGTGTAGCCGGAGATGTCGGCGACGCCGGCGTCCGAGCCGATCCGTTCGGAGACCGTCTTGAAGTTGCGCTCGTGCTCGAAGATGTCGGTGACCTCCGAGATCCGCTCGATGAACACGAACGAGCGCATCTTGCGGAACGTGTCGTGCAGCGCGTGCAGCACCGAGAGGAAGAAGACCGACGCCGACGTGACGCTCGTCGAGACGTCGCACAACACGTAGATCTCCGGGCGTTTCGGGCGGCGCGGGCGGAACTTCAGCTCGACGGGCACGCCGCCGGTCTGCAGCGACGCGCGCATCGTGCGGCGCACGTCGACGTGCGCGTGCTTGCGGTGCCCGCGCAGCTCGCATCCCCTGCGTCGCCAGGCGCCGGCGCAGCTGCGTGACGACGCGGTGCACCGCCGCGAGGTCGGCGAGCGGCCCCGACGGCAGCGCGCGGTCGAGCTCGCCGAGCGGCCGCGCCGGCGGCAGGTTGCCCGTGCGCTCGATCTGCGAGCGCTCGAGCTCGCGCCGCAAGAGCGCCTCGAAGCGGCGCAGCTGATCGCGCGGCAGCCCCTCGCGGCGCGGGTCATCGACCGGCAGGTCCGGCTGCGGCTCGGCGCGCAATCCGAGCGCGCGGCGGATCCGCTGGACGTCGACGCCGATCACGCCCGAGCCCTCCTGGCGGCGCGCGAGCGCTGCGATCGCCATCCGCGCGAGGTCGCGCATCGCGCCCTCGGCGCCGTCGCGCACGGCCGCCGCGATCTCGGCGCGCAGCGCCTCGAGCTCCTCGTCGGTCAGCTCGTCGAGGATCGCGCGATCGTCCTCGCGCACGCCCTCGCGGACGGCGGCGAGCTCGACGGCGCGGAAGAAGAAGCGCTCGAAGACGAGCTCGAAGACGCGCCGGTCCTCCTGACTCTTGGCGAGCGTCGCGGCGAGCGCCTCGCGGAAGTCGGCCTGCTCGGTCCACACGATCTCGCGCAGCACGGCGAACGCGTCGAGCAGCTCCGAGGTGCCGACCGCGACGCCTTCGCGGCGCAGCTCCTCGCCGAACTCGAGCACGCGCGCCGGCAGGCCCTCGGGCGGGATCGCGGCCGCGCTGGGCGTGCGCTCAGGCGACATCGGCCGGCGAGGAGAGCTTGAGCCCGACCCGCTCGGCGACGACGTCCATGTCGGCGCGGTGCTTGACGATCACCGACATCGTCTCGTTGAACGTCTCGCTGTCGATGTCCTCGGCGCCGAGCAGCAGCAGCGCGCGCGCCCAGTCGATCGACTCGGCGATCGACGGCGGCTTCTTCAGGTCGAGCTCGCGCACCATCCCGATCACCTCGACGAGCCGTCGCGCGATCGTCTCGCGCAGGTCGGGGACGTGCAGGCGCACGATCTCGAGCTCGTGCTCGAGCTCGGGGTAGTCGAGCCAGAGGTAGAGGCAGCGGCGCTTGAGCGCCTCGGTCAGCTCGCGCGAGTTGTTCGACGTCAGCAGCACGATCGGATGCGTGCGCGCCTCGACGCGCCCGAGCTCGGGGATCGAGATCTGGAAGTCTGAGAGCACCTCGAGCAGCATCGCCTCGAACTCCTGGTCGGTCTTGTCGATCTCGTCGATCAGCAGCACGACCGGCTGCTCGGAGGCGATCGCGCTCATCAGCGGTCGCGCGAGCAGGAACTCCTCGCCGAAGATGTCCTCCTGAACGGCCTCCCAGCCAGTGTCCGAGGCCTCGGCCTGGATCCGCAAGAGCTGCTTGCGGTAGTTCCACTCGTACAGCGCCTTCGCCTCGTCGAGGCCCTCGTAGCACTGCAAACGCACGAGCTCGCGCCCGAGGAACGACGCGAGCGCCTTCGCGAGCTCCGTCTTGCCGACGCCCGCCGGACCCTCGACGAGCACCGGCTTGCCGAGCTTCGTCGCCAGGAACGAGACGAGCGCCGTCGACTCGCCCGGCAGGTAGCCGACCGAGCGCAGGCCGGCGGCCACGTCGGCGACCGAGCCGGGCGCCGACGAGTCGTTGGGCGCGGTAGGGGAGACTGCCATCGTGCGGCCCAATGATAGGCGCGCACCGCGGTTGCGCCCGGCGCGGCGATCGTCGAGACTGCGCCGATGGATGCGACCGTGCACCGGCCCGGCGGCGGCGAGCGCCTGAAGCTCGGTGCGTCCGAGGTCGTGATCAAGGTCGGCGGCGAGGACACCGGCGACTCGTTCTTCCTCTCCGAGACGACGATCGAGCCCGGCTTCCCGGGCCCGCCGCCGCACGTCCACGAGCGCCTCCACGACATGTTCTACGTGCTCGAGGGCGAGCTGACGATGCGCCTCGGCGAGCGCGTCGAGCGCCTCGGCCCCGGCACTTTCGTGTGCGCCCCGCCCGGCGTCGTGCACACGTTCAGCAACGAGACCGACGCGCCGGTGCGCTTCCTCAACTTCAACACGCCGGCCGGCTGGGAGCGCTACATGCGCGAGCTCGGCCAGGCCGGCGCCGCCGGGCCGCTGAGCAGCGAGCAGATCGGCGCGATCGCCGCGCGCCACGACTTCCGCGCCGTCTGAGTGGCGCGAGCGGGCGCCGCGACTGCGGCTACTCGTCGTGCGGCGGCGCGTCCTCGAAGGACATCTGCTCGGCCGGAGGTGAGCTGCGCGGTGCGGCCGCGCCGCCGCGACCGGGCGGAGGCGGTGGGTAGCGCGGGCGCGAGCGTCGCGCGCGAGCGTCGCGCGCGTACGGACCGGCCGGCGCCGCCGGCGCGGCCGACTCCGCCGGTCCACGCGCCGGCACGGGCCGCGTCGCGGCCGTCGCCTGCTCGCGCCCTGCGCCGCGCCGCCCGGGCATGTCGTCTTCCTCTCCATATACGTCGCGAGAGCGATCCCGATCGCGGCGATCGTCCGCTGCGCCTCGATCGGGCCGGCCACGACGTGGTCGCGAGAGCGGTGGTTCGCCGCGCTCGCCCGCGCGAATCCGCCGGCCCGTGTAGGCGAGCCCGAGCGCGACGAGCAGCGCGATGAAGATGCCCCACTGCACGCCGACGGTCGAGCTGATCTTCGCGTTGCCCTGCAGGCCGGGCTTGTCGAGCAGGCGGTAGAAGATCAGGATCGCCGCCCACGCGCCGGCGATCGTCACGATCGTGCCGTCGCCGCCCGGCAGCTGGAAGTCGCGGCCCTCGGCACGCGCGAACAGCATCGCGAGCACGCCCGCGCTGATGAGCAGCACGGCCGCCTCGACAAACGAGAACGCCTGGAACGCGCTCAGGCTCTGCTCGGTCGAGCTCGCCGCGCCGTGCACGACGACCGTCTCGGTCTTGCTGTACCACGGCAGCAGCATCGAGACGAACAGCCCGAGCGAGACGAGTGCCGCCGTGTGCTGCTCGCGCCCGAGCGCGCGCCACGCGTTGATCAGCCGCGTCATCGTCGCCTCACCCGAGCCAGTCTAGGCCCGCCCCAAGCGCCGCGAGCGCGCTAGCCGTGCGAGACGACGAGCGTGCCCGTAGCCGTCGAGAAGTTGCCCGACAGGTCGGTCGCGCTCAGCGTCACGTTGAACGTCCCGCCGCCCGACGGCGTCGGCCACAGCAGGCGCGGCTTGCCGCGTTCGAGGTACGCGCTGTTCGTCCACACCGTGCGCGAGCCCTGGCGCACGGTCAAGCGCACCGTCGAGACCTTCGACAGCGACAGTTGCACGCCCGCGCGCGTGCCGCCCTTGAGCTTCGTGCTCAGCAGCGAGATCACCGGCGGCGTCTTCTCGTACGTCGTGAAGTGCTGCGCCGTCGTGCAGTAGATCTCATCGCCCGCGATCGGCGTCGGCGCCGGCGTGCTCTGCGCGCCGTGCGCCGCCGCAGCCCGCGCCGCTTCGGTGCTCGTGCCCGGTTCGGTCCCGCCCGTGCTCGGCGTCGTCGTCGCGCCGGTCGTCGTCGTCGGCGTCGTTGTCGTCGGCGTCGTCGGAGTCGGGGCCGGGGGCGGGGCCGTGGTCGTCGGCGGCCCTTTGCGCGTGCGTTCGCACAGGTGCTGCAGGAATTCGGTCAGCAGTTCGTGGTAGTTGAGATCGGATTCCGTGTACTGGTCGTACATCGACCACGCGCCCGTGTCGTAGTGCGGCGTCTCCGCGCGCGCCTCGGCGTCGCCTTCTTCGAACAGCTTCAGCCCGAGCGGGTCCTTCGTGATCTGCGTGTAGTCGTACAGCCCGACGACCGCCTGGATGAAGCCGTTGAGGATGCGATCGCTCGGCGCGTACGTGTACTCGGCGTAGTTGGCGCCCGCCGGCGTCTTCGTCTGCACGCCGGCCGACGGCGGCGTCACGAAGATCCCGAGCGCCTGCTGCGCGGCGTCGCGCAGCGGCTGTTCCTTGAAGCGCGACCACGCGCGCGCGAGCACCTGCAGCGCCGTGCCCTGCGAGAGCCCGCTCGTCCACGGCGGTTTGCCGCCGTCGAACTGGAACATGTACTCCCACGCGATCCCGCCGGCACGCTGCGTCGCGAGCGGGAGCACTTCGCTCAGCAGCTGATGCAGGTTCGCGTTTTCGTGGCCGGAGAGGTAGTAGCCGTTCGCCTCGCCGAACGTCCCGAGCCACTGGATCTCGATGCCCTGGCCGGCGTAGTGCTCCCAGACGATCCTGCTTCCCGCGAAGCTGATCCGCGTGCCGCTGCCGAGCAGCGCTTCGCTCGTCCACCACTGACGGTTGCGTTCGAGCGTCAGGAAGATCACCGGCAGGCGCGACGCGATGAAGTAGCCGCCGGCCGCCATCGCCTGCACGTTCGCGATCACCGCGCCGAGTTCCGTGCGCCGCGTGCCGCTCAGGCGCGGCAGCGAGCGGCTCGCCGCCGCGTATGCGCCCGCGTATTTCGCATACAGCGCCGGCGTGATCTGGCCGCTGCGCTGCAGCGCCTGCAGCGCCGTCGTGACCGTCGGCTTCGCCGCCGACGCGCGCGCGCCGTGCGAAGAGGCGCCGTGCGAGGAGGCGAGCGCCGGGCCGCCGCCGGCGATCGCGAGCGTCAGCGCGCCGGCGAGCAGCGCGGGCAGGAGCTTTGCGCGCACCCGGCGCATGCTACGAGCGGGGTGCGCGGCGATTGCAGCGCGCGTTGCAGGCCGATCGCCGCGGGTGCCGTCGTTCGTTCGCGGTCACGCCTGACGGAACACGCGCGTCCGCTCACTAGTTGCGATCGCGCGCGGCGGCCTACTCGGGATCGAGCTCGAGCTCGTCCGGTTCGAGCTCGTCGTCCTCGTCGTCGAGGTCCTCGTCGTCGCCGGCCGTGAGCAGGTCGCCGCCGGCCGCGTAGGTCACCTGGAACCGCTCGATCAGCTCGTCGCGCTTGTTCTCGTCGAGCGGCGTGTCGTCGGCGATCAGCACCCAGTCGTCGCTGTCGAACTCGCCTGCCTCGAAGATCTCGTGGTCGACCTCGGGCGAGTCGTCGACGACGATCAGCACCTCGGTCAGCGGGTTGAAGTACGTGCCCGGACGGATCGTCAGTTCGTCGAGCTGGAAGCGGCGCGCATCCTTCATCGCCGCGTTTATACCCGACTCGCGCGCGCCTGTGGTTACGGCGCGATCACGGAGCGAGTTCGGCGAGCGTGCGCGCGACCTCGGCATCGACGTCCAGCGGCTCGAGGCCCTGGCGCGCGCGGCGCTCGTTGCGTGCGTTGACGAGCTGGCGCACTTCGCGCTCGAGACCAGGGTCCGACCCGCGCGCGGGCGACGGCGTCGGCGCGAGCAGGCGCGCGACCTCGGCGTCGATGTCGAGCGCCGGCTCGCCGCGCCCGACCATGCGCTCGCTGCGCGCGCTGAGCATCTGGCGGATCTCGCGCTCCTGCTCGTCGCGCTCGGCCGTCGAGCCGGGCTCGGGCGGCGGCAGTTCGGGGCCGGCGTCGCGCTCGGTCGAGAAGCCGCTGTCGCCGATCTGGTCATAGAGGCTGCCGCGGCTGAAGAGGAAGACGAGCGACATCACGACAGACAGCGCGACGGCGCCGAACACGACGATCGGGAACGCGCTCTGCAGCACCTCTCGATTGTTGCCGATCGCCGTGCGCTCCGCTACCCTCAGCCCTATAGGTTGACTGACCAGTCAATCACTGCGTGCGAGCGGCCCGCCGGAAGCGCGGCGCTCAGGCGCGAACACCGATCCGCATCCGCCGACCCGTAAGGGGGAGTTCAGAAGAATGGTCGATTTCACGCTCACCGATGAGCAGAAGAACCTGCGCGAGATGGCGCACGACTTCGCCGTCAAGGAGATCCGCCCGGTCGCCTGGGAGTACGACAAGGACGGCACGTGGCCGCAGGACATCATCGAGAAGGCGTGGGAGGTCGGCCTGATGAACTCCCACATCGACGAGGCCTACGGCGGCGCCGGCGCCGGCTACCTCGACGGCTGCCTGATCGAGGAAGAGCTCTCGTGGGGCTGCTCGGGCATCCAGACGTCGCTCGGCTGCAACGGCCTTGCGACCGCGCCGATCGCGCTCGGCGGCTCGGAGGAGATCAAGAAGAAGTACCTCGGCATGCTGACCGAAGCGCCGAAGCTCGCCTCCTTCTGCCTGACCGAGCCCGACGCCGGCTCGGACGTCTCCGGGATGCGCACGACGGCCGTCAAGAAGGGCGACAAGTACGTCATCAACGGCTCGAAGTGCTTCATCACGAACGGCGGCTACGCCGACTACTACACGGTCTACGCGAAGACCGACAAAGACGCCGGGCACCGCGGCATCTCGGCGTTCGTCGTCGAGCGCGACTGGGGCGTCGTCGTCGACAAGAAGGAGGACAAGCTCGGCCAGCGCGCGTCGAACACGGCGACGATCTCCTTCAACGACGTCGAGGTCCCGGCCGAGAACCTGCTCGGCGAGGAGAACGCCGGCTTCAAGCTCGCGATGATGACGCTCGACCGCACGCGTCCGGGCGTCGCCGCGATGGCGACCGGGATCGCGCGGGCTGCGTTCGAGTTCGCGACCGACTACTCCAAGGAACGCGTCCAGTTCGGCGTGCCGATCGCGATGCACCAGGCGATCCAGTTCATCATCGCCGACATGGCGACCGAAATCGAAGCCGCGCGCCTGCTGACGTGGAAGTCGGCCGTGATGCTCGACAACGGCGAACGCAACACGCTCGTCTCCTCGCACGCCAAGCGCTTCGCGGCCGACACGGCGATGAAGACGGCGACCGAAGCCGTGCAGGTCTACGGCGGCTACGGCTTCATCAAGGAGTACCCCGTCGAGAAGCTCTTCCGCGACGCGAAGATCATGCAGCTCTACGAGGGCACCTCGCAGATCCAGCGCCTCGTGATCGCGCGCGAAACGCTCCTGCCGCGCCGCGTCGAGGAGCCGGAGGCCGTCGCCGTTTGACGGTCTCTCTGTCGAGATGAAGATGGACTTCGGGTGGCGTCGCCGACGCGCGGCGCCGCCCGTCGCTAACGGATCAGCAGCGGCGTGCCATAGGCGGAGACGACGCCGCCGGGCGCGACCTTGACGAGCACGCGGTAGGCGCCTTTGCGCACGCGCACGATGCGGCTGAACTGCCCGCTGATCGAGTTCAGCGGCTTGACGACGGTGCCGCCGGCGAGGATGCCGTGGCCCTGCGCGATGCGCAGCACGCCGACCTGCGCGCCGACGACGGCCGGCGTGACGGTGCCGTAGATCCGCGCGAAGCCGCGCCGGCGCGTGCGCGCGACGTGGCTGGAGACGCGCACGGCGACGTTCTCGGTCGCGACCGGGCTGAGCACGGGCGTGCTCGTCGTCGTGAAGACGCGGTACTGCGTCGTCTGTTCGACGTTCGGCACGTTGAAGCTGAAGCCGCCGGTCGCGGTCGTCAGCTCAGGGTTGCCGATGCTCTGGAAGCCGGCCGTGAACGGGAACGCGTTGGCCTGCAGCACGACCGCGCGGTCGGCGTTGCCGGTGCCCGACAGCGTCCCCTGGATCGTCACGAGACCGCCGAACGTGACCGGGTTCGGCGCCGCGAGGATCTGCAGCGAGAGCGGGATCCTTTCGGTTTTGAACGCGTTGTCGCCGCCGGTCGCGACGCCGGCCGAGTTGACCGCGACGAGGCGGTAGTGGTAGACGGTTATCGGCTGCAGCCCCGAGATCGGCAGGCGCACGGTCACGTTGCCCGTGCCCGCGCCGGCGTCGGCGATCGCCGTCTGCGAGCCGTACGCCTTCGTCGGGCCGTACTGGAAGTAGTAGGAGGTGTTGTTGCCGTTCGCGTTGACCGTGCCGCCGAGCGTCGCCGTCGCGTAGCCGATTTCGCGCGCGCCGCCGGTGTTCGCTTTCGGCGCGCCGGCCGCCTGCGCGGCCGCGGGCAGCGCCAGCGCGGCGAGCACCGCCGCGCCGATCGCCAGCCCGCGCCGCCGCTTGGCTGGGCCCCGTGTGGGGCCGTCACCCCCTGAAGGGTTCGTCTGAAGTCCGTCGCTCGTCTGGCTCATGTCCGCCTCCTACCCGTGATCGCGCTCCGCCTACACCTGCCAACCCGCGCGGCGCGCGAGCGATGCGGTCGACCGACTGCTGCGCGTGGCCGATACGCTGCGCCGACCCTAACCGCAAGAGGAGACGAGAAACCGCATGTTCGTGTTCAAAGCCGCCGTCGTCGGCGCCGGAACGATGGGCGGCCAGATCGCCCAGACGATCGCCGCCGCCGGAATCCCAGTCGTGCTCAAGGACATCGACGACGCGCTCGTGCAGGCGGGGCTCGACGAGGCCCGCAACGTGACCAGCGGGCAGGTCGGCAAACTAGTCGAGAAGGGCAGGCTGACGCCCGAGCAGGGCGAGGCGCAGATCGCGGCGATCGTCGGGCGGATCGAGGGCACGACGTCCTACGCGGAGTTCGGCGACGTCGACTTCGTGATCGAGGCCGTGCCCGAGCGGATGCAGATCAAGCAGGCCGTCTTCGCCGAGCTCGACGCATGCACGCCGGGCCACGCGGTGCTCGCGTCGAACACCTCGTCGCTGTCGATCACGGAGATCGGCGAAGCGACGCTGCGCCCCGAGAAGGTCGTCGGCTTCCACTACTTCTACCCGGCGTCGATCATGCCGCTGATCGAGATCGTCGAGGGCGAGGAGACCGCGGCCGAGACCGTCGCCGCGGCTGTCACGTTCGCGCAGGCGATCCGCAAGCAGCCGATCACGTGCGCCGAGGTGCCGGGCTTCGTCGTCAACCGGATCCTCAACTCCTCGAGCGCCGAGGTCTGGCGCGAGCAGGAGGAGAAGGGGCTGTCGATCAAGAAGATCGACGAAGGGCTCGGATCGGCCGGCATCCTGCCGCTCGGCCCGTACACGCTGATCAACCTGCTCGGCCTCGACACGGTGCTGCACGTCGCCGAACACCTGATCGAGTCCTACGGCGAGGAACGCTTCTTCGTCCCGAAGGGCATGCAGAAGCTCGTCGCCGACGGCAAGCTCGGCGCGAAGACCGGCGGCGATGGCTTCTACTCGCCGAGCGGCGAGCCGAACCTGGCGGGCGAGAACGACCCGGACATCGACGAGCTCGTCGAGCTGCTCTCGCTGAAGACGTTCCTCGAGGCGTGCCTCGTGCTCGAGGAGGGCGTCGCGAGCCACCGCGACATCGACTTCGGGATGATGGCCGGCGCCGGCCTGGACCCGCGCCGCGGCCTGCTGCCGCCGTTCATGCGCGCCGACGTCGACGGCCTCGACACGGTGCTCGAGCGGATGGAGAACGCGCACGAGCGCTACGGCGAGCGCTTCACGCCGCCGACGATCCTGCGACGCCTCGTCGCGCAGGGCCGCCTCGGTCAGAAGAGCGGCCAGGGCTTCTACGCCTACCCGCAGCCCGACGCCGAGCAGCCGGCCGAGGTGATCAAGCTGCAGACACTGCAGGACGGCGTCGCGATCGCATGGCTCGCGAACGGGCAGATGAACTCGATCTCGCCGCAGGTCGCCGGCGACCTGGCGACGGTCTGGGAGCAGGTCAAGTCCTCGGGCGTGCGCGCGCTCGTGATCGCCTCCTCGAACCCGATGCTCTACTCGGCGGGCGCCGACATCAAGGCGTTCACGACGATGGACGCGGCGGCCGGCGAGAAGCTGATCGGAGAGACGCACGCGCTGTTCAAAGAGCTCGGCGAGGGCCGGATCGCGACGATCGCGGCCGTCAACGGGCTCGCGTTCGGGGGCGGCTGCGAGCTCGCGATGGCCTGCGACGTGCGCATCGCCGCGCGCTCGGCGCTGTTCGGCCAGCCCGAGATCAAGCTCGGGATCATCCCGGGCTTCGGCGGCACGCAGCGGCTGCCGCGCCTCGTCGGGCAGAACAAGGCCCTGGAGATGAACCTGATCGGCGACCCGGTGCTCGCCGAGGAGGCGTTCGAGTTCGGCCTCGTCAACCGCGTCGTCGAGGACCACGAACTGCTCGACACGGCGCTCGCGTGGGCGCGCCGGCTCGCGCAGGCCGCGCCGGTCGCGCTCGAGCAGATCAAGCGCGTCTCGGCCGCCGGCGACCTCGGCGAGGGGATCGAGGCCGAGAAGCGCGCGTTCGCCGAGGTCTTCGCGAGCGCCGACGCGAAGGAGGGCATCGCCGCGTTCCTCGCCAAACGCGCGCCGCAGTTCGAGGGCAAGTGAGCGCGAGCGAGACGATCGACACGCCGGCGCCCCTCGCCGCGCCGGTGCGGTCGGCGCGCGATGCGGCGGCGACCGCGCGCCTGGCCGAGCTCGTCCGCGGCGCGCGCTCGGTCGTCGCGCTGACCGGCGCTGGCATCTCGACGCCGTCGGGCATCCCCGACTTCCGCACGCCGCGCACCGGCCTGTGGGAGAACGTCGACCCGATGGCGGTCGCGCACGTCGACGCGTTCCACGACGACGCGGTGCGCTTCTGGTCGTTCTACGGCGAGCGCTTCGCGACGCTCGACGCCAAGCGGCCGAACGGCGCGCATCGCGTGCTCGTCGAGCTCGAAGCGCGCGGCCTGCTCGACGGCGTGATCACGCAGAACATCGACATGCTGCACCGCAAGGCCGGCACGCGCGAGCTCGTCGAGGTGCACGGCTCGATCGCGAGCTGCGCCTGCCCGCGCTGCGGCGGCGACGTGCCGCTCGAGCAGACACGCGAGCGGATCGCGCAGGACGAGGACGGCGTGCCGCGCTGCGCCGCTTGCGACGGCCCGCTGAAGCCCGGCGTCGTGCTGTTCGGCGAGCTGCTCGACGGCGCGACGCTGCAGCGCGCGCGCACGATGTGCGAAGGCGCCGAGCTGCTGCTCTGCATCGGCTCCTCGCTCGAAGTCCACCCGGTCGCCGGACTGCCGCTGCTGACGCACGAGGCCGGCGGCGCCGTCGCGATCCTCACGCACGGTCAGACGCCGCTCGACGAGCTCGCCGAGGTGCGGCTCGGCGGCGACGTCATCGAGGAGCTGCAGGCGCTGCTGGTCGCGCTCGACGCCTAGCTTCGACGTCGGCTACGCGCGCAGCTGGGCGACCGTGACCAGGTACTCCGCCGGCGCCCTGAAGCTGCCGTCGTCGGCTTCGTTGAACTGCGCGTAGAGATCGAGGACGTCCCGACGCAGATCCTCGTAGCGGCCCTGCTGCTCGAGCGCCGCCTTCGCGATGATCGACGGCCCCAGGATCCGCTCGTCCTTCTCGACCCACGCCTCGACCGAGTCGCCCGCGAAGGTGACGGTGCGCAGCTCGAACGTCAGCTCGACGTCGCTGCCCTCGAACAGCGCGCGGACGTGCCCCTCCTCGCCCCACATCGCCGGCGGCACGAAGCCGTCGGGCGCCGGCGGCATGTAGGGCGCCGAAGCGCGGAACATCCGTCCGACCATCCCGTTCGGCGTCCACGCCGCCACGACGACCCGGCCGCCGGCGCGCGCGACGCGGACGAGCTCGGCGGCGGCGAGCGCCTGGCGCGGGGCGAACATCACGCCGAAGCACGACGTCACGCTGTCGAACGACCCGTCGTCGAACGGCAGCTCCTCGGCGTCGCCCTCGACGAGCTCGACCTCGACGCCGGCGGCCGCGGCACGCGCGCGCTGCTGCTCGAGCAGCTTCGGCGTCAGGTCCAGGGCGGTGACCGTGGCGCCCGCGCGCGCGGCGGGCACCGACACGTTGCCGGTCCCCGTGGCGACGTCCAACAGCTCGACGCCAGCTCCGGCGCCGGCGCGTTCGGCGACGTACTCGCCGACCGCCACGATCCGCTGCGCCACCTCGGCGTAGTCACCGGCGGTCCACATCGCCTTCTGCCCTTCCTTGAAGCCGTTCACGTCGATGCTGCTCATCCCGCCTCCTCGCGCTCGATTGACGGCGTGCGCCGGGCCGACCTCCGGCTACTGCTTGACCAGGTCGCGCTCGGGCTCGATCCGCCAGCGGGCGGCAAGCGTCGAGAGCTCCTCGTCGAGCTCCCAGCCGTCGGCGACGGCGTCGCCGACGTATTCGGGGCTCGCGCCCTTCAGCGCCATGCAGTTCGCGTTGTCGCCGATCGCGCGGATCGCGGCGACCTCCTCGGCGCCGAGCGGCGACGGGTAGGAGACCGCCGCGAGCTCGGCGCGCTTGTCCTCGACCGGGCGCGCGCCGGGACCGCTCTCCTGGATCAGCGTCGGCGCGACGCAGCGGACGGGGCCGTGCGCGAGGTCCCACGCGCACGCGAGCTGCAGCATGCTCAGCCCGTGGCGCTCGGCGTACGGGCGCATCCGCGCGAGCTTCGCGCGGCCCTGCTCGACCCAGTCGCCGGGACGGAACTTGCGGTGGTCGTACTCGGCGAAGGAGTGGCCGGGCTGCACGTCGTCGTGGAAGATGCCGCCGTAGTCGACGACGCGCGCGATCACGGCGACGTCGTTCGCCGTCGCGGCGTCGAGCGCGAGCTCGCCGGGCCACGGCTCGAGCGGGTTGAGGATGATCATCGCCCAGTCGATCAGCGCCGCGAAGCGCTCGAAGCAGTCGATCAGGTCGAGCGTGAAGCCGTTCGCCGGGCCAGGTGCGACGCCGAGCAGCCGCGTCAGGCCGGCGTCGCGCACGGCGGCCATGCCGTCCCAGACGGCCGCGCTCGTGTAGCCGGTCCGGTCGGGGTTGTGCAGCAGCAGCAGGTCGAAGCGGTCGACGCCGAGGCGCTGCAGGCTGCGCTCGCTCGCCATCCGGATGTAGCTCGCGTAGTCGCGCTCGGCGCGCAGGCGCCGATCGGTGAAGCGCGGGAACCCCTTCGCGCCGTCACGCTCGCCCTCGTAGAAGTCGTGTCCGATCGCGCCGACGAGGCAGTAGTCCTCGCGCGCGACGCCGGCGAGCGCGCGTGCGAGCGTCGCGTCGGCCTCGCCCTGGCCGTAGACGTCGGCCGTGATCACCGTGTCGACCCCGTCGCCCGGTCGCAGCAGCGCGAGCAGGCGGTCGTCGGCGAGCGGCTCGCCGAAGTGCATGAAGCGCCCACCGCTCCACGTGCCGATCGCGCTCGTCGTCGGATCCATCGTCGCTCCAGCCTAAATGATCACCTCGGCCTGAACCCGGTCGCCGTGCGCGCGCGCAGCGCCGCTTCGAGGCGCGCGAGCGCGTGGCGCACGACCTCCTCGTCGAGCGTGCCCGGCGCGAGCGCCGCCTGCGCCTGGCGCTCGACGCCGTCGCGCAGCTTGCGCAGCTCGTCGATCCGGATCGCGAGGTCCTCGCGCCGCTCGCCCGGAAGCTCGGCGAGCGCGGCGGCGTAGGCGCCGCGCAGCTCGAGCGCGGCGTGCGCGAGGCGACCCTGGTCGAGGTCGACGCGCGCGCGCAGCGCGAGCTCCTCGCAGACGAGCGCCGCGCCGCGGCCGCCGAGCAGGACGGCGAGGCGCTCCTGCGGGCGCAGCGCCGCGGCGCGGTCGCCGATCCGTTTGCGCCGCACGCCGCGCGGGCCGCGCCACGGCAGCTCGACGGCGTGCTCCCAGACGCCGTCGGCGACCTGCTCGCCCTCGCCCCAGCCGGCGCGGATGACGAGCGCCTGCTCGGGCGCGACCTCGTGCAGGTAGGCGTCGGCGGCGGCGATCCGTTGCATCTGCAGGACGCGGTTGAGCACGCCGACGGCGTCGCTCACGGCACGCTCGCCGTCGAGATCCGACAGCCACGCGCGCGCCTGTCGCTCGGCCGCGACCGACACCGGGTCGACGATCGTCGCGCGCGCCGTCGCGACCGGCGCCGGCTCGGGCTCGGGCTCGACCGGCGCCGCGCGGCGTCGTGAGGAGGAGCGCGCGGAGGCGCTCCACAACGCCGTGCGCGCAGGCGCGCGCCGCGCCGCGGCGAGCGTGCCCAGCACGACGACGTGCTCGGGGTCGGCCTGCTCGCCGGTGCGCAGCAGGTAGCGACCGTCGGGAGGTCCGAGCTCCCATGGAAACTCCAGCTGTACGAACAGGAACCAACGCTCGGTCATCGCTGCACCGTATTCTTCCGCGGTGGCGGTGATCGAACCGTCGCGGGCCGCGGCCCGCTTGAACCCAAAACCAGGAGCGCACGGATGTCCGATGCGAGCAACGTCGCCAAGAGCCTGCGCGAGCGGTTGAGCGAGAACACGGAGGAGCGGCTCGGGAAGGCACTTTCCGACCTGCTTGAAAATCCCCTGATCACAGGAGCAATCGGGCGGGCGTTCGACGCGCGCGAGAAGGCTTCTCAAGCACAGGAGGTTGCAATGGGTGCGCTGAACATCCCGTCGGCTGCCGATATCGAACGGCTGACCCGACGGCTGCGGGCTGTGTCGCATCGGCTGGAGGGCATCGAGGACGGCGTGCACCGTCTCGACCGTGCGCTCTCGCCCGGCGCAGTCGAAGCAAGACTCTCGGCGATCGAGGAGCAGCTCGGGCGGTTGACGAGCAAGCTGTCGACCGAGGTCGCGCGGCCGATGCGCGCGGCGGCCGCCGCGAAACCGACGCGCAGCAGATCGACGAAAGCGAAACCGGCGAAAGCGAAACCGAAACCGGCGAAAGCGAAAGCCGCGGCGAAAACCGCGAGCAAAGCCAAAGCGACGGGCAAAGCGAAACCGGCGGCGAAAGCGAAAGCTGCCGCACGTAAAGCGACGGCGAAAGCGAAAGCCGGCGGCCCGGCGAAAGTAGCCGGCAAAGCGAAAGCGAAAGCGGCGAGCAAAGCGAAAGCCGCCGGCAAAGCGGGCAAAGCGAAAGCGACGGCGAAAGCGAAAACGGCGCGCAAAGCGGCGACGAAAGCCGCGGGCAAAGCGAAAGCGGCAGGCAAAGCGCAGGTCAAAGCCGCCGGCAAAGCGAAAGCGGCGGCCGGTCGCAGCAAAGCGGCGAGCAAAGCGCGCAAAGCCAAATAGGCGAGGCGCGCAGGGGGAGTGGGGTGTGACGCTAGGCGGCGCTCGACCGTGTGTCGAACGCCGCCAGCGCAGCCCTGCCGAGCCGCTCGACGGCCTCGTGCAGCGCGTGCGCGGCGATCCGCGTGCGCGCGCCGCGCGCGTCGAACGTGTCGGTGACGGCGAGCACGCACGCGACGGGCACGCGCGCGGCGGCGCCGATCGCGAAGAGCGTCGCCGCCTCCATCTCGACGGCGAGCGCGTCGGCGTGCGCTCTGCCGCGTGAGCCGTCACGCTCGTAGAACAGGTCGACGCTGAGGATCGTGCCGACGCGCGCACCGTCGGCGCCGAGCGCGAGCGCGGCGGTCAGCGCCGGGTCGGCGCCGACGCGCTCGCCGCCGCCGAGCGCGCGCGAGGCGCCGTCGCCGCAGATCGCCTCGCCGGCGATCACGAGCTCGCCGAGCGCGAGCGCCGCGTCGAGCGCGCCGCACGTGCCGACGCGGATCGCTCGGCGCGCGCCGAGCGCGATCAGCTCCTCGAGCACGATCGCGGCCGACGGGCCGCCCATGCCGGTCGCCTGGATCGTGAGCGGCTCGCCGTCGGCGAGCGCGGCCCCGGTGTAGCCCCACAGGCCGCGGTTGTGGTTGAACATCTTCGGCTCGGCGAGCAGCAGCTGCGCGAGCGCGAGCGCGCGCCCGGGGTCGCCCGGCAGCAGCACGCGCTCGGCGAGCGGCGCGGTCGGGTGCAGATGGATCGCCGGCGGCGGCGTGGTCGCGCTGTCGGGCACGGCGAGGCGACTTTAGACTGCCGGGAATGGGAAAGCCCGTCGCCTCGCGCAGCAGTGGCTGAGCCCGCAGGCGATCGCGCGCCGCTTGCCGACCAGTTGACGCTCGCGCAGGTCGCGGCGCGCGCGGGCGTCTCGCCGGCGACGGTCAAACGCTGGCTCGGCATGGGCCTGGTCCCGGGCTATGAAGGGCGCTGGACGGCGGCCGCCGCCGCGTACGTGCGCGTGATCGCGCGCCTGCGCGCACGCGGGCACTCGCTCGTCGAGATCAAGCGCGCGAGCGACGCCGGGCAGCTCGCGGTCGGGCCGATCGAGGACCTGCTCGGCGGCTCGGAGGGCCGCTACACGGTGCGCGAGGTCGCGCGCTCGACGGGCTTGGAGGTGGCGCTGATCGAGCGCATCCTCGCGGCGATCGGCCCGACCGTCGGCGGTCCGACGCCGGAGCTGCTGTCCGACGAGGACCTCGAAATGATGCGCTACGTCGCGACGATGCTCGAGGCGGGGCTGCCGTCGGTCGCGTTCCTGCAGCTCGCGCGCGTGTACGGCCAGGCGATCGCGCAGATCGCCGAAGCCGAGGTGCGGCTGATCCACCTGTACGTGCACGAGCCGCTGATGCGCGAGGGGATGCCGAACGTCGAGATCGCCGAGGCGATGGAGGGGCTCGCGCGCGAGCTGATCCCGTTCGCGGCGCCGCTGCTGCGCTACACGCACGATCGCCTGCTCGGGTACTTCGTCGAGCAGGACGTGATCGGCCACATGGAGAGCAGCCTCGCCGAAAGCGCCTCGGCCGAGGAGGGGCGCGTGCGCGTCGCGATCGTCTTCGCCGACCTCGCCGGGTACGCGCGGCTGACGGTCGAGCGCGGCGACGAGGAGGCGCTCGCGGCGGTCGAGCGCTTCGTCGAGGAGGTCGAACGGACGCTGCCGGCCGACGCGCGCGTGATCAAGACGCTCGGCGACGAGGTGATGGTCGTCGGCCCCGACGCGCCGGGGCTCGTGCGCTGGGCCGTCGCCCTCGGCGCGGCGGTTCGCGGCGAGGATCCGCCGCCGCGGATCGGCATGCACTACGGCGACGCGCTGTATCGCGACGGCGACTACTACGGACGCGAGATCAACCAGGCGGCGCGCGTCGTCGCGCGCGCGGGCGGCGGCGAGGTGCTCGTGACGCGTCCGGTCGTCGACGTCGCGGCGGGTCTCGACGGCGTGCGCTTCGAGCGGATCGGCGAGGTCGGGCTGAAGGGCTTCTCCGAGCCAACCGAGCTGTTCATCGCATCGGCGCCGAGCGCGAGCGACCAGTAGGCGCGCGCGTGCTCGTCGAGGAGATCCGCGAGGCGGTGCGCGCCGGCGGTCTGCTCGACGGCCGGCCGCTCGTCGCGCTGCTCTCGGGCGGGCGCGACTCGGTCTGCCTGCTCGACGTCGCGGTCGCGCTGCGCGGCGCGCGCGCGGTCGCGGCGCTGCACGTCAACTACGGGTTGCGCGCCGACGCGGACGCCGACGAGCGGAGCTGCGCCGAGCTGTGCGAGCGCCTCGGCGTCGAGCTGTCGATCGTGCGCGCGGGTGCGGCGCAGGGCAACGTGCAGGCGTGGGCGCGCGAGCTGCGCTACACGGCGGCGCGCGAGCTCGCGGCGGGCATCGGCGCGGCGCGGGCGGCGGCGATCGCGACGGGGCATACGGCGAGCGACCAGGTCGAGACGATCCTCTACCGCCTGGCGGCCTCGCCGGGACGGCGCGCGCTGCTCGGGATGGCGCCGGTCGAGGGCGACGTCGTGCGCCCGCTGCTCGCGTTCGCGCGCGAGCAGACGGCGGCGTACTGCCGCGAGCGCGGCCTGCCGTGGCGCGAGGACGCGAGCAACGAGGACCCGCGTTACGCGCGTGCGCGCGTGCGCGCGTCGCTCGTGCCGGCGCTGCGCTCGGTGCATCCGGCGGCCGAGTCGAACGTGCTTCGCACGGCGTCGCTGCTGCGCGAGGAGTCGGCGCTGCTCGACGCGCTCGTCGACGCCGAGCTCGCCGGCGGCGCGAGCATCTCGCTGCAGCGTCTGCAGGCGCTGGCGCCGGCGCTGCAGCGCCTGGTCGTCGTGCGTCTCGCCGAGCAGGCGGCCGGCGAGTACGTGCCGCAGGCCGGCGAGCGCGTGCGCGAGCTGCTCGCGCTCGGGCGCCGCGGCGGTCGCGCGGAGCTGCACGTCGGCGGCGGGGCCGGCGCGGTGATCGCCGACGGCGCGCTCAGCTTCCGCCGGCTGGAGCCGCACGAGACGTCGATGCGGCCGCCGAAGCCGCCGCCGGGGGCGGACTAGACTCCTTGCGGTGGCGAGTCCGGCGCGAGTCTCAGAGGAATCGGCCGTAGGCGAGGTGCTGGTCGCCGCCGACGCGCTCCAGCGCCGTGTGGCCGAGCTCGGCGCGCAGATCACGCGCGACTACGCCGGGCGCTCGCGCTCGCTGCTGCTGATCGGCGTGCTGAAGGGCGCCGTGTTCTTCCTCAGCGACCTGATGCGCTTCATCGAGGTGCCGGTCGAGGTCGACTTCATGGCGGTCGCGTCCTACGGCTCGGCGACGGACTCCTCGGGCGTCGTGCGGATCCTCAAGGATCTCGACGCGGCGATCGAAGGGCGCGACGTGCTGATCGTCGAGGACATCGTCGACTCCGGATTGACGCTGCAGTACCTGATGCGCAACCTCGGCTCGCGCAACCCGGCGTCGCTCGAGGTCTGCGCGCTGCTGACGAAGCCCGAGCGCCGCAAGGTCGACCTGCCGACGCGCTACGTCGGCTTCGAGATCCCCAACCGCTTCGTCGTCGGCTACGGCCTCGACTTCGACGAGCGCCACCGCAACCTGCCCTACGTGGCGGCGCTGGAGCGTTAGATACCGCGCTCTGACACGCCGGCGGGAACGCTCGCAACCGCCGAGAGCACAGCACCCTCATGGTAGGCTAGGGCCCTGGTGACGACGATTTCAGGCGGCACCAAACCGCACAGGATCAACCTATGAGCCGTTTCTTCAAGAGCGCCGCGTTCCCGATCCTCATCGTCGTCGTGCTCGCGTTCCTCGCGGTCAAACTCGTCAACCCGGGGTCGAGCAACCACCGCACGCACAGCTACCAGACGCTTGTCTCGAAAGAGCTTCCGCAGGGCGAAGTCCAGGAAGTGAAGTTCAAAAACAAAGGCAAGGCGCTCGAAGTCAAGCTGAAGAACAAGGAAACGTACGAAGTCGGCTACGTCGAACAGGCGGCGCCGGAACTGATCAAAGAACTGCGCACCGACGGCGTCGCGTACAACGTCGAATCGGAAAAGAGCAGCGCGCTGCTCGGCCTGCTCGCGTACGTCCTGCCGGTGCTGCTGTTCTTCGGCTTCTGGCTGTTCCTGATGAACCAGGTGCAGGGCGGCGGCTCGAAAGTGATGTCGTTCGGCAAGTCGCGCGCCAAGCGCCTGTCGGCCGACTCGCCGAAGATCACCTTCCGCGACGTCGCGGGCGTCGACGAGGCCGTCGAGGAGCTCCACGAGATCAAGGAATTCCTCGAGAATCCGAAGAAGTTCCAAGCGCTCGGCGCGCGGATCCCGACGGGCGTGCTGCTGTACGGGCCGCCGGGCACCGGCAAGACGCTGCTCGCGCGCGCGGTCGCCGGCGAGGCGGGCGTGCCGTTCTTCTCGATCTCCGGCTCTGACTTCGTCGAGATGTTCGTCGGCGTCGGCGCCTCGCGCGTGCGCGACCTGTTCGAGCAGGCCAAGCAGAACAGCCCGTGCATCATCTTCATGGACGAGATCGACGCGGTCGGCCGCCACCGCGGAGCGGGCCTCGGCGGCGGTCACGACGAGCGCGAGCAGACGCTCAACCAGCTGCTTGTCGAGATGGACGGCTTCGAGGCGAAGGACAACATCATCATGATCGCCGCGACCAACCGGCCGGACATCCTCGACCCGGCGCTGCTGCGTCCGGGGCGCTTCGACCGTCAGATCGCCGTCGATCGCCCCGACCGCAAGGGCCGCGCGAAGATCCTCGAGGTGCACACGCGCGGCAAGCCGCTCGCGAAGGTGATCGACATCGACGCGCTCGCCGGCCAGACGCCGGGCTTCACCGGCGCCGACCTCTCGAACCTGATCAACGAGGCCGCGCTGCTGTCCGCTCGCACGGGCAAGCGCGAGATCGGCCAGGACGAGCTCGAGGAGGGGATCATGCGCGTGATCGCCGGCCCCGAGAAGAAGACGCGCGTGATGAGCGAGAAGGAGCGCCTGATCACGGCCTACCACGAGATGGGGCACGCGATCGTCGGGCACTTCCTCGAGTTCTCCGACCCGGTGCACAAGATCTCGGTGATCTCGCGCGGGCAGGCGCTCGGCTACACGATCTCGATGCCGCAGGAGGATCGCTTCCTGACGACGCGCGCGGAGCTGAAGGACACGATGGCGATGACGCTCGGCGGTCGCGCCGCCGAGGAGCTCGTCTTCGGCGAGATCACGACCGGCGCGTCGAACGACCTCGAGAAGGTGACGGCGACGGCGAAGCAGATGGTGATGCGCTTCGGCATGAGCGAGAAGCTCGGCCCGCGCGTGTTCGGCCACGACCACGGACAGCCGTTCCTCGGTCGCGAGTTCTCGACCGAGCCCGACTACTCGGACGAGATCGCGCGCGAGATCGACGACGAGGTGCGCCGGATCATCGAGAACGCGCACCAGCGCGCGCGCGACATCCTCACCGAGCACCAGCACGACCTGACGAAGATCTCCGAGATCCTCGTCAAGCGCGAGACGATCGAGAAGGAGGAGTTCATCGCGCTGCTCGCCGGCAAGAACGAGGACGAGGTGTTCGGCGTCGAGGAGGACGCCGGGCCCGAGCTGCCTGCGCCGCCGCTGCCGGCCGACCGCGGCGCGCCCGAGCGCGAAGCGCCGCGTACGATCCCGCGCCCCGGGCTCGCCGGCGGCACGGCCGAGATGCGCGCGAGCGACCCGGAGCGCCCCGAGCCTGCGTAGATGAGCGGTCCCGTCGGCTTTCGCCTGATGGGGATCGTCAATGCGACGCCGGACTCGTTCTCCGACGGCGGGCGCTTCCTCGAGCCCGACGCGGCGGTCGCGCACGGCCTCGCGCTGATCGACGACGGCGCCGCGATCGTCGACGTCGGCGGCGAATCGACGCGCCCGGGCGCCGAGCCGGTGGCGCTCGCGGAGGAGCTCGGTCGCGTCGCGCCGGTGATCGACGGCCTGGCGGCCGCGGCGACGGGTGCGCAGATCTCGATCGACACGAGCAAGGCGCCGGTCGCGCGCGCGGCGCTCGACGCGGGCGCGACGCTCGTCAACGACGTCAGCGCGCTGCGCGCGGACGGCGAGATGGCGGCTGTCGTCGCCGACGCGGGAGCCGACTGCTGCCTCGTGCACACGTTCGGCGACACGTGGCGCACGATGCGGGACGAGCCACGTTACGGCGACGTCGTCGACGACGTCAAGGCGTTCCTCGCCGAGCGTCTCGACTTCGCCGTGCGCGCCGGCGTCGACGAGCGGCGCGTGCTGCTCGATCCGGGGATCGGCTTCGGCAAGACGCTCGAGGACAACCTGCGGCTGCTCGCGCGCCTGGACGAGCTCGTCGCGCTCGGGCGGCCGGTCGTGATCGGGACCTCGCGCAAGAGCTTCATCGCGCGGCTGACCGGCTCGCCGCCGGACGCCGATCGCCTGGCGGGAACGCTCGCGTCGAACGTGCTCGCGCTCGAGCGCGGCGCGAGCGTGTTCCGCGTCCACGACGTCGCGCCGGCGCGCGAGGCGCTCGCGGTGGCGGCTGCTACGTTGGGCGAGCGATGGACGGCGAGCAGCGGGATGACGACTCCGACGAGCTAGACGACGACGTCGGCGAGGGCGACGGCGAGGGCGAGGAGTCGGCCGAGGCGGTGACGGTCGAGATCTCGGGCCTCTCGCTGTACACGCACCACGGCGTCAGCGAGGCCGAGCGCGAGGTCGGCCAGCGGCTCGTGCTGGACCTGCGCCTCGACGTCGGCGAGACCGACGCGACGGTGACGGATTCGCTCGAGGACACGGTCGACTACGCCGAGGTCTGCCAGCTCGTCGCGCTGATCGCGCAGCAGCGCTCGCACAACACGCTCGAGCGCCTGTGCAGCACGATCGCCAACCGCCTGCTCGCCGACTACGAGCTCGAAGGCGTGTGGGTCAAGGCGACGAAGCCCGAGCCGCCGATCGCGCTGCCGGTCGACGAGGTCTCGGTCGAGGTCTGGCGCGAGGGCGAAGGATGAGCGCGGCCGCCGAGCGCTTCCGTGCGGCCGTCGAGCGCAAGGACCTCGCCGGCGCGAGCGAGCTGCTCGCGCCGGACGTCGTCTTCCACAGCCCCGTGACCTTCCACCCTTTCCTCGGGCGCGCGACCGTGTCGGCGCTGCTCGGCGAGGTCGCGCAGGCGTTCGACGATTTCCGCTACACCGACGAGCTCGCGATGGACGGCGGCCATGCGCTGATCTTCCGGGCGACGGTCGCCGGCACCGACCGCGAGATCGAGGGCATCGACCTCTTGCGCTTCGACGCCGACGGGCTGATCGCGGACTTCACGGTGATGCTGCGCCCGCTCTCGGCGCTCGTGCCGTTCGCGCAGGCGATGGGCGAGCGCGCGCAGGCGGCCGGGCTGCAGACGACGCGCGCATAGCGCGCGGGGGGCGTCGCGACGATGCCATCGCGGATCGGACTGCTCGGCCTCGGCTCGAACGTCGGCGATCGCCGCGCGCATCTGCAGGCGGCGGTCGACGGGCTCGCGCGCGTCGGCGTGCGGCCGCTGGCGGCCTCCTCGACGTACGACACCGACCCGGTCGGCGAGGTGCTCGACCAGCCGAGCTTCCTCAACGCGTGCGTGCGCGTCGAGACCGACCTGGAGCCGCTCGAGCTGCTCGACGCGGTCAAGGAGCTCGAGCGCGAGCTCGGTCGCGCGGCGGGCGGCGTGCACCACGGGCCGCGCGCGATCGACGTCGACGTGCTGACGCTCGGCGAGCTCGAGCTGCGCGACGAGCGGATGACGCTCCCGCACGAGCAGTTGCTCTCGCGGCGCTTCGTGCTGATCCCTGCGCTCGAGCTCGACTTCGACTGCGCCGTCCCCGACGGTCGGCGCCTGTCGGACGCGCTCGCGGCGCTGCCGCTCGCCGAGGGCGTCCGCTGGGCGGGGCCGCCGCTCGATCTGCCCGGCGCCGGCGACACCGAGGCGTCTGCCGGCGCGCCCTAGTCGGAGCGTCCGCGTCAGGAGCTCTGCGCGCGCTCGTCCCAGCTCGCGAGGCGCAGCAGCGTCGCGCCGTCGACGCCGTGGCCGGAGACGACGCAGAGGTGTCCTTCGCGCATCCACGCGACGACGGGCACGCCGTGGACGGTGAGCAGCCGGTAGGGCGTGCCGTCGCGGCGCGCGACGACGCCGCCGGTGATCTGCGACGGGGCGCTGCCGGCGGCGATCGCGTAGCCGACGCGATGCCCGAGCGAGTTCTCGTAGAAGACGGTCGTGACCGTACGCCCGTCGACGTCGTCGGTGCGCGTGCCGGTCGCGCGCCAGCCGAAGTGCGCGCCCCAGTACGGGAAGGCGACGCCGTCGACCGATGCGGCGAGCTCGGTGTGGTCGGAGTTGCTCTCGGCCGGCGGCCCGGCGGTCGCGGCGCGCAGCGTCAGCGCCGAGGCGTCGTGCACGCTGAGCGTCGAGGAGCTGCCGCTGGTGCCGACGACGACGGCGAGCGCGACGATCGCCGCGGCGATCGCGCCGAGCGCGGCGAGGCGCGGACGCAGGCTGTAAGAACGCTCGCGCGCCTCGCCGCGTCCGCGTCCGCGTCGGGGGCGTGCGCGGCGCGACCCGCGCACAGCGCCTGGCGCGCCGGCGTCGGCCTGCGCGCCCGCGCGCTCGCGCGCGACGCGCCGCAGGCCGCGCGAGGAGCGCTCGGCGATCATCGTCTCGACGGCGTCGTGCAGCGAGTCGGGCGCGCGCACGTCGACCGAGCGGATCAGCTCGGCGATCTCGGACTCGCTCGTCGGACGTGGCTCACTCATGGCGTATCCCCACTCTGGACGACTCCGCCGGCGCGCATTTCTTCCCGCGTCCGGCGCGCGGCGTCCTCGCGCGACGACGCCGCCGGGGATCGCGACGGCGCGGGAGCCTGCGCGCCGCGGCCCTCGGGCTCGGGGGTGGGCTCGTCGCTGAGCAGCCGCGCGACCTGCTTGCGCGCGCGGAACAGCCGCGTCGTGATCGTCGCCTCGCGCACCTTCAGCGCGCGGGCGGCTTCGCGGTAGGAGAGACCGAGGACGTCGATCGCGACGAGCGCCATGCGGAAGTCCTCGGGCAGCCCGGCGATCGTCGCGTAGAGCTCCTGGATCTCGATCGCCTGCTCGGGCCGGTCGAGCGGCTTCGGGTCGGCGGCGACGACGTCGTCGAGCGTCGCGACGGTCGCCGGGCGCCGGCTCGCGGTGCGGCGGCTCGTCAGGAACGTGTTGCGCAGCACGCGCATGAGGTAGTAGAGATCGTCGTCGCCGGTCAGCATGCGCGGTTTCGAGAGCACGCGCGCGAAGGTCTCCTGGACGAGGTCCTCGGCGTCCTCGCGCGAGCCGCACAGCGCCCACGCCGCGCGGTACAGGCGGTCGACGTGCTGCCCGAGTGACTGCGGATCGAGGAGGCGCATGATGGCGTCCGTGGGGTCGCGGTCGCGCGTGGCCCCAGGCGACTGTAGCGCCGTCAGGCGGCGGCTGGTGTGGGGATCCAGGCGGCGGGGAGCGTGCCGCGCGGCACTTCGCCGACGATCGGAGGGAAGTAGCGCGCGAGCGCGGCGGCCGGGTGCGCGTCGATCAGCGGGCGCACGTCGGCGATCGTGCCGAGCAGGCGGATCGTGCTGCCGATCTGCAGGTCTGCGGCGTTCGGACGCTCGCCGCCGAGCAGCCCGTCGGCGATCCAGCCGTCGATCCGGTCGAGCTGCGCGGGTAGCGCGGCGAGATCGGCGCGTACGGTCTCCTCGCGCGCGGCGTTCTGCAGCGCCATCAGTTTCGCGGTCGCGGGCGTGGCGGGACGCAGCAGCGAGAGCGGCAGCGGCAGCTTGGCGCTCGCGGCGTAGCTGAGCATCGCGCTCGGGTCGCGCACGAACGCGCGGTCGAGCACGCGCCGCGGCACGCTCTGCAGCACCTCGTCGCCCCAGCGCTCGGCCTCGAGCACCTGCGCGTAGGCGGGCGTGCCGGCGGGCGGCAGCAGCGCCGGCTCGGGCGCGAGCTCGTCGAGCCGGCGCATGATCGCGCGCGAGCCGACGAGCCGCTCGCCGTCGATGCGCATGCCGGGCACGGTCCTGCCGCCGTAGCGCAGCGGGCCGACGAGCAGCTGCGTCAGCGGCAGCAGATCGACGCGCTCGAAGTCGAGCGACTTCAGGCGCAGCGCGGCTTCGACGGCCGCGCACGGGTGCGAGCCGGGAAGCGCGTAGAGCTTGCGTGTCGTCGTCGCCATCGCGCCGCCGAGCATAATGGTCGCGGATGCTGCTCGTCGTCGATGTGGGGAACACGCAGACGCACTTCGGCGCGTTCCGGGGAGAGGAACTCGTCGAGCACTGGCGCTTCGCGACGGTGCGCCAGTCGACGGCCGACCAGCTCGGCGCGGCGCTGCGCAACCTGATGGAGCTGCGCGGCTACGGCTTCGGCGACCTCGAGGCGTCGATCGTCTCCTCGACGGTGCCGCAGCTCGAGCCGGAGTGGACGGCGATGGCGAGCCGCTACCTGCGCCACGAGATGCTCGTCGTCGGGCCGGGCACGAAGACGGGCATGGCGATCCGCTACGACAACCCGCGCGAGATCGGCGCCGACAGGCTCGTCAACGCGGTTGCGATCCGCGACCGCTTCGAGGGCTCGTCGGTGTGCGTCGACTTCGGCACGGCGACGACGTTCGACGTCGTCTCGCGCGAGGGCGAGTACCTCGGCGGCTCGCTGATGACCGGCATCGAGATCTCGCTCGAGGCGCTCTCCGAGCGCGGCGCGCGCCTGCCGAAGATCGAGCTCGCGCCGCCGAAGAGCGTGATCGGCAAGAACACGATCGACGCGATCCGCTCGGGCGTCGTCTACGGCTACGCGGGCGCGATCGACGCGATCCTGCGACGCCTCTACGACGAGCTCGGCGAACGTCCGCAGAGGATCGCGACGGGTGGCCTCGCGGGCCTCGTCGTGCCGTACACGGAGGAGCTCGACGAAGTCGACGACCTGCTGACGCTGACGGGCCTGCGGCTGCTGCACGAGAAAAACAGCTGACCGATTTGGATGGCGGCCGCAGGCCGCGATGGCTTTCGGGCGGCGCATAATGGCCGTGTGAAGAGTCTCGACGAACCGTGGATGCTCGGCCCGCTGCGCGTGCCGAATCGCGTGCTGCTCGCGCCGCTGGCGGGGATCGGCAACTGGTTCGTGCGGCTGCAGGCGAAGCGCTACGGCGCGGGCATGGCGGTCTCGGAGATGGTCTCGACGCACGCGATCCACTACGGCAACGAGAAGACGTGCGTCGAGATGCTGCGGATCGACGCGCGCGAGCGCGACGGCGGGCCGGTCTCGATCCAGCTGTTCGGCGAGGACGCGGCGATCATGCGCGCGGCGGCGGCGCGCGTCGTCGAGGTCGGCGCCGACGCGATCGACATCAACATGGGCTGCCCGGTGCCGAAGGTCTGCAAGACGGGCGCCGGCGCGGCGATGCTCGACGATCCCGATCGCGCGATCGCGATCGCGCGCGCGGCGGTCGACGGCGCCGCCGCGGCTGCCGGCGCGGACCGCCCGGCGCCGCCGGTGACGGTCAAGCTGCGCTCGGGCGTGCGCCGCGGCGAGACGAGCGGCTTCGAGCTCGCGCGGCGGCTCGTCGAGGAGGCGGGCGTCGCGGCGATCGCCTTCCACCCGCGCTCGGCGGCCGTGCAGCACAAGGGTGTTCCCGACTACGCGCTCGCGGCGCGCCTCGTCGAGACACTCGGCGCGCCGGTGATCCTAACGGGCGGCATGAACGACGCGGCGAGCGTGCGCGAGGCGTTCGCGAGCACGGGCGCCGATGCGGTGATGCTCGCGCGCGGCGCGCTCGGCAACCCGTGGCTGTTCGCCGAGCTGATCCACGGGCGCGAGCGAGAGCCATCGCGCGCCGAGGTGCTCGACGAGCTCGACTGGACGATCGCGCGCGCTGTCGAGCACCTCGGCGAGCCGCGCGCGACGCGCTACCTACGCAAGTTCTATCCGTGGTACGTCGAGCGCCTCGCGCTCGAGCCGCAGAGCGCCAAGCTGTTGCAGGCCGAGCTCCAGCAGGCGGCGACGCTCGGGCTCGTGCGAGACGCGCTCGAGCCCCTGCGCGCAGTGCCCGCACTCGCGGTCTGAGCCGTTCGCTCGCGCGTCGGCGCCTCGCTATACTGCTGCGCTCGCTGGGGCCGTCTGCCGCGCCATTTCCCGTCCGGGGGTCGCGGTCCGGGCACTCGCCGGCCCACCCACAACCGCGATCGAGGGTCAATGCCGAAGGACGTAATCCTCACTCCAGAAGGACTGAAGAAGCTCAAGGACGAACTCGAGCTGCTCTCGACCGAGAAGCGCCGCGAGGTCGCCGAGCGGATCAAGGAGGCGAGAGAGTTCGGCGACATCTCCGAGAACTCGGAGTACGACGACGCGAAGAACGAGCAGGCGATGCTCGAGAGCCGCATCGCGCAGCTGCAGGAGAAGCTGCGCATGGCGAGCGTCATCGAGACGAAGGACCTCTCGACCGACGTCGTGCAGATCGGCTCGGTCGTGCACGTCAAAGACGAAAAGACCGGCAAGTCGGTCAAGTACACGATCGTCGGCTCCGCCGAGGCCAAGCCCGAGGAGCAGAAGCTCTCCAACGAGTCGCCCGTCGGCCGCGCGCTGATCGGCCGCAAGCGCAACGAGACCGTCGCCGTCAAGGTCCCGCGCGGCCCCGCCCGCAAGCTCAAGATCACGAAGATCGACGTCGGGCTGAAGTAGTCTCGATCGCGATCACCCGCGCCCGGATCGACCCTCAGACGCGCACCTACCTGGAGCGCAAGCGCTCTGAGGGCAAGACCAACAGGGAGGCCCTACGCTGCCTCAAGCGCCATCTCGCACGCCACGTCCATCGCCTGCTCTCGACGCCCCCTGCCCATCCCGACCGCACGACACGGATCCAGCTGAAGTCCGCAATTTCCGTGCTCTGCTTGACATAGGAGCAACCAATGAGCGGTCCCGACGACGAGCGGCCCGCCCCCGAGCCGACCAAACACGGCCTCCCCGAGCTGATCGCCGAGCGCCGCGCGAAGGGTGAGCGCCTGCGCGAGGCCGACCCGGCGTCGTTCCCATATTCATATAAGGACGTCGAGCCGATCGCAGACGTTCTCGGCGCCTACGAGCAGCTCGCGCCCGGCGATGAGACCGAGGACAAACACCGCGTCGCCGGACGGCTCGCGGCGCGCCGCGGCTCGGGCGGCGCTGCTTTCCTCGACGTCGTCGACCGCACCGGCAAGATCCAGCTGCACGCGCGGCGCGACGTGCTCGGCGCCGACGCGTTCGAGCGGCTGACGTCACTTGACATCGGCGATCTGCTCGGCGTCGACGGCGCCGCGCTGCGCTCCAGGCGCGGCGAGATCTCGCTGCGCGTCGAGCACTTCGTGCTGCTCGCGAAGGCGCTCCGCCCGCCGCCCGACAAACGCGGCGGCCTCGCCGACGTCGAGACGCGCTACCGGCGGCGCGAGCTCGACCTGATCGCGAGCGACGATGCGCGGCGGCTGTTCGTCGACCGCGCGAAGATCATCTCGGCCGTCCGCGGCTACCTCGACTCGCAGGGCTTCATCGAGGTCGAGACGCCGGTGCTGCAGCCGCTCTACGGCGGCGCGCTCGCGCGGCCGTTCACGACGCACCACAACGCGCTCGACCGCACGCTGTACCTGCGTATCGCGACCGAGCTGTACCTCAAGCGGCTGCTCGTCGGCGGCCTCGAGCGCGTCTACGAGCTCGGCAAGGACTTCCGCAACGAGGGCGTCTCGACGAAGCACAACCCCGAGTTCACGATGGTCGAGTTCTACGAGGCGTACGCCGACTACGAGGACGCCGCCGTGCGTCTCGAAGAGCTCGTGCGCGCCGCCGCGCAGGCGGTCGGGTACGACGGCGAGCTCGACTTCGCCGGCACGTGGGCGCGAGTCGGCTTCATCGGAGGCGTGGCCGAGGCGACCGGGATCGACCTGAGCAGCGTGCGCGACGCGAGCGCGCTCGCGGCCGAGATCGAGACCCGTGGCCTGGGTATAAAGACACACGGAGAGACATGGGCGCAGATGGCCGACGGCCTGCTCTCGAAGTTCGTCGAGCCGCACCTGCTGCAGCCGACGTTCGTGATCGACTACCCCGTCGAGCTCTCACCGTTCGCGCGCGGGCACCGCACGCAGCCCGGCGTCACCGAGCGCTGGGAGGCCTACGCCGGCGGAATCGAGATCGCGAACGCCTTCTCCGAGCTCAACGACGCCGACGTGCAGCGCGAGCGCTTCGAGGCGCAGCACGCCGCGGCCGAGCGCGGCGACGAGCAGACGCAGCCGTACGACGAGCTGTTCGTGCAGGCGCTCGAGCAGGGCATGCCGCCGGCCGGCGGCGTCGGCCTCGGCATCGACCGTCTCGTGATGCTGCTGACCGGGCGCGACTCGATCCGCGAGGTCGTCCTCTTCCCGGCTCTGCGCGAGTGAGCGCGAGCGCTCTCGCGCGCCCGCGCGCCCTGGGCGTTCGCGCCCTCAAGGCGCAGCGTCGTTGTGACGATTGACCCCCCACGGGGCCGTTGGGTCGATTGGTAGACTGCCCTTACGGCGTCCACCCCCGAAGACCAGACCACATAGCTCTCAAGAGGCACCGTCCTCGCAGGAAGGAAAACATGTTCGAGCGATTCACAGAGCGGGCCCGGCAGGTGGTCGTTCTCGCGCAGGAGGAGGCGCGGACGCTCAAGCACAACTACATCGGCACCGAGCACATCCTGCTCGGCCTGCTCCGCGAGGAGGAGGGACTGGCCGCGCGCGTCCTCGAGAGCCTGGACATCACCGTCGAGCGCGTCCGCGCGCAGGTCGTGCGGATCGTCGGCTCCGGCGAGGAGGTCACCTCGGGGCAGATCCCGTTCACGCCGCGCGCCAAGAAGGTGCTCGAGCTGGCGCTGCGCGAGGCGCTGAGCCTCGGCCACAACTACATCGGCACCGAGCACATCCTGCTCGGCCTCGTGCGCGAGAACGAGGGCGTCGCCGCGCGCATCCTGCTCGACTTCGACGCCGACTCGGAGAAGATCCGCAACGAGGTCATCCGCATGCTCTCCGGCCCCGGCGGACGCCGCCAGGGCCAGTCCTCGGGCTCGGGCTCCGGCTCGAGCGCGGCGCCGGGCGAGGGCAAGAAGTCCTCGAAGCTGCTCGACCAGTTCGGGCGCAACCTGACGAAGCTCGCCGCCGAAGGCAAGCTCGACCCGTGCGTCGGGCGCGAGACCGAGATCGAGCGGATCATGCAGATCCTCTCGCGGCGCACGAAGAACAACCCCGTGCTCATCGGCGAGCCGGGCGTCGGCAAGACGGCCGTCGTCGAGGGCCTCGCACAGCGGATCACGAGCTCCGACGTGCCCGAGCTGCTGCGCAACAAGCAGATCTACACGCTCGACCTGGCGGCGCTCGTCGCCGGCTCGAAGTACCGCGGCGAGTTCGAGGAGCGCCTGAAGAAGGTGATGAAGGAGATCACCCAGCGCGGCGACATCATCCTGTTCATCGACGAGCTCCACAACCTCGTCGGCGCCGGTGCGGCCGAGGGCGCGATCGACGCCGCCTCGATCCTCAAGCCGGCGCTCGCGCGCGGCGAACTGCAGACGATCGGCGCGACGACGCTCGAGGAGTACCGCAAGTACCTCGAGCGCGACTCGGCGCTCGAGCGGCGCTTCCAGCAGATCCGCGTCGACGAGCCGACGGTCGAGCAGACGGTCGAAATCCTCAAGGGCCTGCGCGATCGCTACGAGCAGCACCACAAGGTGCAGATCACCGACGAGGCGCTGCGCGCCGCCGGCGAACTCGCGAGCCGCTACATCTCCGACCGCTTCCTGCCCGACAAGGCGATCGACCTGATCGACGAGGCCGCCTCGCGCATGCGGATCAAGTCGATGACCTCACCGCCGGCCAACCGCGAGCTCGAGGGCGAGGTCGAGACGACGCGGCGCGAGAAGGAGGCCGCGATCGAGGCGCAGGAGTTCGAGAAGGCCGCCGCGCTGCGCGACAAGGAGCGCAAGCTGACGAACAAGAAACGCGAGCTCGAGGAGGAGTGGGAATCGGGCGAGACCGGCGAGCGTCCGTCGATCGGCGAGGAGGAGATCGCCGACATCGTCTCGATGTGGACCGGCATCCCCGTCTTCAAGCTGACCGAGGCCGAGACGCAGAAGCTGATGCGCATGGAGGACGAGCTGCACAAGCGCGTGATCGGCCAGCACCCGGCGATCGAGGTCATCTCGAAGGCGATCCGGCGCTCGCGCGCGGGCCTGAAGGACCCGAAGCGCCCGACCGGCTCGTTCATCTTCCTCGGCCCGTCCGGCGTCGGCAAGACCGAGCTCGCGCGCACGCTCGCCGAGTTCCTGTTCGGCGACGACGACGCGATGATCCGGATCGACATGTCCGAGTACATGGAGAAGCACGCCGTCTCGCGACTCGTCGGCTCGCCGCCCGGCTACATCGGCTACGACGAGGGCGGCCAGCTGACCGAGGCCGTGCGCCGCAAGCCGTACTGCGTGCTGCTGCTCGACGAGATCGAGAAGGCGCACCCTGACGTCTTCAACATCCTGCTGCAGATCCTCGAGGACGGGCGGCTGACCGACGCGCAGGGGCGCACGGTCGACTTCCGCCACGCGATCGTGATCATGACCTCGAACATCGGCGCGTCGGAGATCGCGCGCAACACGCCGCTCGGCTTCGCCGTCTCCGAGGACGAGACGGGGATCACCTACGACGACATGAAGTAGCGCATCATGGGCGAGCTGAAGAAGGTCTTCCGTCCGGAGTTCCTCAACCGGATCGACGACGTGATCGTCTTCCACAAGCTGCAGAAGGACGAGATCAAGCAGATCGTCGAGCTGCTGCTGCTGCGGATCCGCGAGTCGATGGCCGAGCGCGAGCTTCAGCTCGAGCTGACCGACGAGGCGAAGGACCTGCTCGTCGAGAAGGGCTGGGACCCGTCGATGGGCGCACGTCCGCTGCGCCGTGCGATCCAGCGCTACATCGAGGACCCGCTCGCCGACTTCGTCCTGCGCGAGCAGCTGACGCCCGGCGCGACGGTCGTCGTCGACCCGACGCCCGAGGGCGAGGAGGGCGAGGTCCGCCTGACGATCGTCAAGCCGAAGAAGCAGAAGACGCCGGTCGGCGTCGGCGCCGACGGAGGCTCCGACCCGGAGCTCGACGACGGCGAGGGCACGACCGACGACAGCCCGGCGCTGAGCGACGGCGACGGCGAGTAGCCGGCCCGGGAGGGCCGTCCCCGCCGGCCCGTAGTCTGGGTCGGTGGCACGCGAGACGATCTACAGCTGCACCGAGTGCGGCGCGCAGTCGGCGCAGTGGCACGGCCGCTGCCCGGCGTGCGAGGCGTGGAACACGCTCGTCGAGGAGCGCGTCGCGCCGGCGGCGCGCGCTGGCGCGCGCGGGCGCGGCGGCGCCAAGAGCGCCGGCTCGAGGGGCGCCGGCGGCGGCCGCGAGCGCCGCCCGACGCTCGCGGCGCGCCCGCTGCGCGAGGTCGGCGCGGCGCCGATCGAGCGCATGTCGACGGGCATCGGCGAGCTCGACCGCGTGCTCGGCGGCGGCATCGTGCCGGGCTCGGTCGTGCTGCTCGGCGGCTCGCCGGGAATCGGCAAGTCGACGCTGACGAACATGGTGCTCGGGAACCTGCAGGAGTCGGGCAGCCGCACGCTGTACGTCAGCGGCGAGGAGTCGGCCGCGCAGGTGCGCCTGCGCGCCGAGCGCCTCGGCCCGGGCGCGCTGCGCGTGCCGGTGCTCGCCGAGACCGACCTCGACACGGTGCTCGACGCGATCGCCGCCGAAGCGCCGGCGGCGTGCGTGATCGACTCGGTGCAGACGCTCGACAGCGGCGAGCTGAGCGGCGCGCCTGGATCGGTCGGACAGGTGCGCGAGGTCGCCGGGCGGATCGTGGAGCTCGCGAAGGCGCGCGGGACGGCGGTGCTGCTCGTCGGCCACGTGACGAAGGACGGCGCGCTCGCCGGTCCGCGCGTGCTCGAGCACCTCGTCGACTGCGTGCTGCAGTTCGAGGGCGAGCGCGAGCGCCCCTATCGCAAGCTGCGCGCGATCAAGAACCGCTTCGGCTCGACCAACGAGGCGGGGCTGTTCGAGATGCGCCAGGGCGGGCTCGTCGAGGTGCTCGACGCCTCGGCGCGCTTCGTCGCCGAGGCGACGCGCGCCCCGGGCAGCGTCGTGCTCGCGGCGATGGAGGGCTCGCGCCCGCTGCTCGTCGAGGTGCAGGCGCTCGTCACGCCGTCGGAGCTCGAGCCGCCGCGCCGCGTCGTCAAGGGGCTCGACCGCAACCGCCTGGCGCTCGTGCTCGCGGTCCTCGGCCGGCACGGCCGCGTCGGCACGGGCGGCTCGGACGTGTTCGTCAACGTCGTCGGCGGCGTGCGCGTCGACGAGCCCGGCGGCGACCTCGCGGTCGCGCTCGCCGTCGCGAGCGCGAGCCGCGGCGTCACGCTCGCCGGCACGCCGCGCGCGTGCTTCGGCGAGCTCGGCCTGACGGGCGAGCTGCGCTGGGTCGGGCACCCGGAGCGGCGCATCGCCGAGGCGGCGAAGTACGGCTGCGCGACGTGATCGCGCCGCCTGAGAGCGGCGCCGGGGCGCGCGAGGTCGCGACGCTGCGCGAGGCGCTCGCGCTCGCGCTGCCGGCGAGCGGAGCGCGCTTGGCGAAGGCCGCCGCGTGACCGTTCGCACGCGTGTGTAGGAGACGCTAAAGGAACGCTAAATGCCCTAGAATGCAGGGAAGTGGCTCTCGATCCGGCGAAGATTTACACACAGAAGTAAGGCCGGAGCCAGGGTTGGTGAAGGCGCTGGAGATGGTCGCGCCAGGCACCGCGCTGCGTGAGGGAATCGAGAACATCCTGCACGCGCGCACCGGCGGGCTGATCGTGATCGGCGAGCCCGACGACCTCAGCTTCCTGTACTCGGGCGGCATCAAGCTCGACATCGACTACACGCCGGCGTTGCTCTACCAGCTGGCGAAGATGGACGGCGCGATCATCCTCAACGCGAACGCGACGAAGATCACGATGGCGAACGTCCAGCTGATGCCGGACCCGACGATCCTCTCGCTCGAGACCGGCACGCGCCATCGCACGGCCGAGCGCGTCTCCAAGCAGACCGACGCGCTCGTGATCGCCATCTCGCAGCGGCGCGAGGTCGTCTCGCTCTACGTCGACGGCGCGAAGTACATCCTCGAGGACATCCCGGTCGTGCTCGCGAAGGCCAACCAGGCGCTCGCGACGCTCGACAAGTACCGCGCCCGCCTCGACCAGGTCTCGACGCGCCTGACGGCGCTCGAGTTCGAGGGCGGCGGGACGCTGCACGACGTGCTGACGGTGCTGCAGCGCTCGGAGCTCGTCACGCGCATGGCGGTCGAGATCGAGCGCTACATCGTCGAGCTCGGCAGCGAGGGGCGGCTGATCGAGATGCAGCTCGAGGAGACGATGGTCGGCACGGCGGCCGAGAAGGCGGCGCTCGTGCGCGACTACATGGTCGACTACTCCGACGAGGAGTTCGCGGCCGTGCTCGAGGAGATCGGCCGCCTCGCCCACCAGGACCTGCTCGACTTCGGGCGCCTCGCCGAGCTGCTCGGCTACGACCGCAAGCTGAACACGCTCGACTACCCGGTCTCGCCGCGCGGCTACCGCATGCTCGGGCGCATCCCGCGCCTGCCGAAGCTCATCGTCGCCGAGATCGTCAAGGAATTCGGCGGTCTCGACGAGCTGCTCGCCGCGAGCGACGCCGAGCTCGAGGCCGTCGAGGGCGTCGGCGAGATCCGGGCGAAGGACATCCGCGAGGGCCTTCGCCGGTTGCAGGAGATCAACCTCGTGGACCGCTACCTGCAGACGTGATAGGGGCCGTCCGCTGGGCGGCCGGAACAAAGGAGGACACCATTCCGCCACAAGCAACGCAAGACGAAGTGCTGGACGACGAGATCGAGGTCACGCGCGAAGTCGAGTTCATCGAGTTCGAGCTCGGCGACAATGTCGTCTATCCCCACCACGGTGCCGGCAAGGTGCTGAACAAGGAGGAGAAGGAGATCTTCGGCGAGCGCCGCGAGTACCTCACGATCAAGATCCTCCACAACGACATGACCGTGATGGTCCCGACCGAGAACGCCGCGCTGGCCGGCCTGCGCCGGGTGATCGACGAGGAGACCGTCAAGAAGGTTCTCGACGTGCTGCGCGACGACGTCTCGGAGATGCCGAAGAACTGGAACCGGCGCTTCAAGCACAACCGCGACAAGATCAAGACGGGCGACATCTACGAGCTCGCCGAGGTCGTCCGCAACCTCGCGCTGCGCGAGAGCGAGAAGGGCCTGTCGACGCGGCGAGAAGCAGATGTACACGCGGACGCAAGAAGATCCTCGCGTCGGAGCTGATGTACGCGCTCGACAAGGACGAGGAGGAGGCCGAGGCCTACCTCGACGAGCTGCTCGCCGCGTCCTCGAGCCAGATGGCGGGAGCGGCGGCCGAGTAGCGCGGGCTTTCGCGCACGCTCCAGCGCCGGCGAGCGGCTTCCTGGAGCGTGCGCGACAGTTCCCCGCGAAAGTCGCAGCGCGCCGCTGAGCCGATGGCGGTCGCGCTGGTCGTGGCCGCCGGACGCGGGGAGCGTCTCGGCGCCGAGCGACCGAAGGCGTTCGTCGAGCTCGCCGGGCGCCCGATGCTCGAGTGGAGCTCGACGCGCTCGCGGCGAGCGCCGCGATCGAGCGGATCGTCGTCGCGCTGCCGCCGGGTATGCAGGCGCCGCCCGGCGTCGTCGGCGTGCCCGGCGGAGCGTCGCGCTCGGCCTCGGTGCGGCGCGGCGCTCGCGGCGGCTCCGCGAGGGCGAGACGGTGCTCGTCCACGACGCGGCGCGCCCGCTCGTGACGCCGGCGATCGTCGAGGCGGTGCTCGCGGCGCTCGCGGCGACGAGGGCGCGGCGGCGGCGATCGCGGCGGCGCCGGTGACCGACACGATCAAGCGCGTCGACGCCGGGCGCGCGGTGCTCGAGACGCTCGAGCGCGGCAGCCTGTGGGCGGTGCAGACGCCGCAGGTGTTCCGCCGCGCGGCGCTCGAGCGCGCGCTCGCGGTCGGCGAGGACGTGCTCGCGAGCGCGACCGACGAGGCGTGGCTCGTCGAGCGCTCGGGCGGCAGGCGTGCTCGTCGTGCCGCTCGGCGCGAGAACCTGAAGGTGACGACGCCGCGCGACCTCGGACGGCCGCACGGCTGCTCGCGCGGCGCGCGCCGGGACGGCGTGAGAATCTGCTTGAATCGCAGCGCTCGATGCTGACCGACTACCACGTCCACCTGCGCCCGGACGGGCACGAGGCGAGCGCCGAGGACTACTTCACCGAGGCGAACGTCGAGCGCTACCGCGCGGCGGCCGGCGGAGCCGGGATCGCCGAGCTCGGCGTCTCCGAGCACATCCACCGCTTCGAGCAGGTGCTCGACGTCTGGGACCACCCGTTCTGGCGCGGCTACGCGCGCGACGACATCGACGCGTACTGCGCGTTCGTGCGCGAGCGAGACCGACCTGCGGCTCGGCCTCGAGGTCGACTTCGTGCCGGGCGCCGAGGATCGCAGGCAGAACCTGATCGAGCGCGCGACTTCGACTACGTCGTCGGCTCGGTCCACTTCCTCGGCGAGCTCGCGGTCGACATGGACGACTTCGACGTCTGGGACTCGGGCCGCAGCGTCGAGGAGGTCTGGCGGCGCTACTTCGAGACGCTCGCCGAGGCCGCGCGCAGCGGCCTGTTCGACATCCTCGCCCACCCCGACCTCGTGAAGATGTGGGGCGCCGAGCGCCCGCTGCCCGACGGCGACCTGCGCCGCTACTACGAGCCCGCGCTCGACGGCGATCGCCGAGTCGGGCATCGCCGTCGAGGTCTCGACCGCGGGGCTGCGCAAGCCGGTCGGCGAGATCTACCCGGCGCCGGCGTTCCTGGAGGGCGTGCTCGACGCCGGCGCGCCGGTCGCGCTCTCGAGCGACGCGCACCGTCCGCAGCACATCGGCTACGCCTACGACGCAGGCGCTCGAGCTGCTCGACGCGCTCGGCGTGCGCGAGCTGGCGGTGTTCGAGCGTCGCGCGCGTCGGCTGGAGCCGCTCGGCGCGACCGAGCGGACCGCGTGAGCACGCGCGTCGGCATCGGCTACGACTCCCACCGCCTCGTCGCCGGCCGGCGGCTGGTGCTCGGCGGCGTCGAGCTCGAGCCGAGACTCGGCCTCGACGGGCACTCCGACGCCGACGTGCTCACGCACGCGTGATCGACGCGCTGCTCGGCGCCGCCGGCCTCGGCGACATCGGCATGCACTTCCCCGACAGCGACGAGCGCTGGCGCGACGCCGACTCGATCGAGCTGCTGCGCGCACGTCGTCGCGCCTGCTCGACGCCGAGCGGCTTCGACGATCGTCAACGTCGACGCGACGATCGTGATGGAGGCGCCCGAAGCTCGGCGCCGCGCGCGAGCGCGATCCGCGAGCGGCTCGCCGAGGCGCTGCGGCTCGACGCGCGGCGCGTCAACGTCAAGGCGACGCACCGGCGAGGGGATCGGCTTCGTCGGGCGCGGCGAGGGCGTCGCGGCGCTCGCCGTCGCGAGTGCGCGAGCGCGACGGCATGGCTGAGGCCCGTCGCAGGCGCTCGCGAGCGCTAGGTTGCCGGCGCGATGAGCCGGAGCATCCAGACCGTGACACGCTCAGCGGTGAGCTGCGGCAGCTGCGCCGCCCGACGCGGCCGGCCGGTCGGCATCTACGCCTGCGGCCCGACCGTCTACGCCGCATCCACATCGGCAACGCGCGCCCGTTCGTCGTCTTCAGCGCTGCTCAAGCGCTTCCTCGAGCACGAGGGCTACGACGTCGACGCTCGTGATCAACGTCACCGACGTCAACGACAAGATCTACGACGCGGCCGCGGCGCAGGGCCGTCGAGCGCCGAGCTGGCGGCCGAGATGACCGCCGCCTACCTCGCCGACACCGACGCGCTCGGGCTCGGCCGGCCCGACGCACGAGCCGCTCGCGAGCGAGACGATCGCGGCGATCGTCGAGGAGATCGCGACGCTGCGTCGACTCCGGCCACGCCTACGTCGCCGACGGCGACGTCTACTTCCGCGTGCGCTCGCGACGCCGGCTACGGCGCGCTCTCGCGCCGCGATCTCGACGAGCATGGACCAGGGCGAGGGCGTCGAGGGCGCCGCGCGCAAGGAGGACCCGCTCGACTTCGCGCTGTGGAAGGCGCACAAGGCAGGGCGAGGACACGCGCCTGGGACGCGCCCTGGGGCCCCGGCCGGCCGGGCTGGCACATCGAGTGCTCGGCGATGGCCGAGGAGCCTGCTCGGCGTCGGCTTCGACATCCACGGCGGCGGCTCGACCTGCTCTTCCCCCACCACGAGAACGAGGCCGCGCAGACGCGCTGCGCGCGCGGGGCGCGAGCTCGCGCGCATCTGGATGCACAACGGCATGCTCGCAGATCGACCGGCGAGAAGATGGCGAAGTCGGTCGGCAACATCGCGCTGCTGCACGAGGTGCTCGACGCATACGGGCCGCGACGCCGTCGTGCTGTACTTCGCCTCCGGGCACTACCGCCAGCCGCTCGCGTTCTCCGACGCGAGCGCTCGAGCAGGCGCGCGCGAGCGTCAAGCGCATCCGCGAGGCGGCGCGGCGCCTTGTCGCCGGGCGATCGCCGGCCGAGCTGCGCCGGCTGCGCGACCGCTTCTTCGACGCGCTCGCGCGCGACTTCAACACGCCGAGGCGCTCGCGGCGATGTGCGAATGGATTCGCGAGGCGAACGGCCGCTCGGCGATCGCGTCGGCGACGCGCGACCTGCGCGAGATGCTCGGCGTGCTCGGCGCTCGAGGACCTGCTCGCGACGGCCGCCGAGGCGCCGGCGGACGTCCGCGAGCTGGCCGCGCAGCGTGAGCAGGCGCGCGCCGAGCGCGACTTCGCGCGCGCCGACGCGCTGCGCGAGGAGATCGCGGCGCGCCGGCTGGGAGGTTCGCGACGAGGCCGGCGGCTTCGAGCTGCCTGCCGCGCGTGATCGTCTACGGGCGCAACGCCGTGCACGAGGCGCTGCGCGGGCGCCGTGCGCGCGCCGTCGAGCGACGTCTGGGCGACGGCGCCGGCCGCGCGCGAGCCGTGGCTGACGCGCGACGGCGTGCGGATCGTCGCGGCCGAGGCGATCGAGCGCGCGCTGCGGCTCGCGCGACGCACCAGGGCGTCTGCGCCGAGCGCCGGCGACTACCCGTACGCCTCCGCCGAGCAGATGCTCGCGGCCGACGCAGCCGCTGATCGTCGCGCTCGACCAGGTCCAGGACCCGCAGAACCTCGGCTCGATCTGCCGCACCGCCGAGTGCGTCGGCGCGGCCGGCGTCGTGATCCCCGAGCGGCGCGCCGCCGAGGTGACGCCGGCCGTCTGCAGGGCCTCGGCCGGCGCGGTCGAGCACCTGCGGCTCGCGCGCGTGCGCAACCTCGCCGACTTCCTCTCGCAGGCGCGCGCGGCCGGCTGCTGGTGCTACGGCGCGAGCGCCGACGAGCCCGAGCAGGCCGGACGCCGCCGGTCGCCTACGACGCGCCGGACTACGCCGGCGCCGGCGTCGTGCTCGTGCTCGGCGGCGAGGGCAGCGGCCTGCGCCCGCGCGTCGCCGAAGGCTGCGACGCGCTGGTCGCGCTGCCGCTGCGCGGCCGGATCGGCTCGCTCAACGTCAGCGCCGCGGCCGCGGCGCTGCTGTACGAGGTCTTGCAGGGCAGGGCGGCGGGTCTTGACAGGTCTCCATAACTGTGCGAGGCTCGCGCCGACATAACGCTAAACCTAAGGTTAAGAAACCTTAGGAGTACATAGCTTCGGCGCCAGGGGAGGAGTGCGCCACTGAGCAATTGGGGCCTGCCCGCATGGGAGGCCGCCAGAAAGGAACTGCTCGTGGCCCGAATCTCCCACAACCCTACACTCTGAACCTAAGGTTGAGGATGGCTTCCTGATCGCGCTCGCGAAGCTCGGCGACCCCAACGCCTACGACCGCTCGTCCGCCGCTACAACGGCTTCGTGCGGCTGAAGGCCTCGTCGTACTTCCTCGCCGGCGGCGACTCCGAGGACCTGATCCAGGAGGGGCTCGTCGGCCTGTACAAGGCGATTCGCGACTTCCGCACCGATCGCGAGTCGAGCTTCCGCAACTTCGCCGAGCTCTGCATCACGCGCCAGATCATCACGGCCGTCAAGACGGCGACGCGCAACAAGCACACGCCGCTGAACCAGTACGTCTCGTTCTCCTCGACGCCGGCCGGCGCCGGCGACGACGCGCCGACGCTCGAGCAGATCCTGCCCGGGCCGAGCGTCAACGACCCGGTCAACCAGGTGATCTCCTCCGAGGAGCTGCGCTCGCTCGTCGGCTGCCTCTCGACCGCGCTCTCGGAGCTCGAGAGCCGCGTGCTCTCGCTGTACCTCGACGGCTACTCCTACGAGCAGATCGGCGAGCGCCTGGAGCTGCGACACCAAGACCGTCGACAACGCGCTGCAGCGCGTCAAGCGCAAGGTCGGCGCGCACTTGCAGGCGCGCGCCGTCGCCGCGTAGCGACGCGGCGGCCGCCCCCCTCGTTCGGGAACGGCCGCCGCGAGATCGCTAGAGCTGGCCTTCGACCGGCAGCCGCGCGGGCGGCTGTGGCGTCAGCGTCGAGGCCGGCGCGGGTCCGATGACCTCTTCGAACGGCGTGCCCGCGGCGCCCTGGTCGACGGGGTCGCCGGGGATCTTCAGGCGCAGGCGGAACGTGCCCTGCGCCTCGAAGGCGTGCACGATCGAGAACGGCGCCGCTTCGCCCGCGTTCGCGGCCGAGCCGACGGTGCCGACGTCGACGACGTGCCAGCCGAGGTGCAGCGAGTTTTCGCGCTCGAGGTAGACGACGTGCCCGCTCAGCGCCGGCAGCACCGTGCCGGAGAACGTCAGCGGCTGGCCGACCTGCGCCGGACCGCTCGGCGGCGTCGAGGTCAGCACGTATTTGACGCCCTCGAACGCGATCGCCGAGTGCGACGAGGCCGTCGTGGCGCGGTAGAACGTGCTCGCGGCTGGCGTCTGCGTGAATTCGTAGGCGCCGCCGGTGGTCGTGTGCGTGCTCGCGACCGGCGCGAAGCTCGCTTTTTTGCCGTGCGCGAGGAGCGTCACGAGCGTGCCGCTCGGCGCGCCGGCGACGACCCCTTTGAGCTTCACCGACTGACCGAACGAGAGCGGGTTCTGTTCGCTTTCGAGCGTGAAGTCCGGCCGCTGCGTCTGCGAGATCTCGTACGAGAACGGCGTCGACGCCGCCGGTGCGTTGAGGCCTCGCGGGTGGACGACGACGCGGATGTTCGCGTCGCCCGGCAGCACGAAGTTGTGTTCGAGCACGTACTTCCCGCCCGTGCCGACCGTGCCGAACTGGATCGCGCGCCATTCTTCGTTCGCCGTCGCGTTCTCGCGCTGCAGCACGATCCGCGCGCCGGTGTCGACCGCGGGGACCGTGCCGGCGAACGTCACGCGATGCGGGCCGCCGCGCAAGCGCCCGCCAGCCGTGAGCAGCTGCGCGCCTTCGGGCGGCGTCGGCGGCGTCGGCGTGACCTGCGAGGAGACGCGGATCCGCCGGTGCGAGCTTTCGGCGCCTTCGGCGGTCGCGTAGAAGACGCCGTCGGTTTCGAGCGGCGGCGTCGCGACCTGGTACGCGCCGCCGGCTTCGCTCGTGGCCGTTCCGATCGCGACGAAGCCCGGTTTCGGCGCCGCCTGCTGGTAGACCGTCACGAGTTGGCCCTTCTCCTGTTCGACGTTCGAGCAGGTCACGTGCCCGACGATCGTCGTCTTTTCGCCGAACGCGATCGGCGTGCTCGGAACTTCGAGGTGAATGCGGCACGGCCGGTTGGCGTGCACGTGCGTGCGCACCCTCCCGCTCGGCCGCGCCTGCGCGCCCGCCGGCGCGATCGCGAGCGCCGACGCTGCGGCGGCCGCGAGCAGGACGTGTCTGGTTGAACGCATCTGACGCGCCTCCTTCGGCTGGGATCGACGGCGGTCCGCGAACCGCCGCGGCTGCCGGATGGCAGAACGGTTGCTGTGAGTCCGTAAACCCCTTCGGCGGCGTGTCGATGCGGTCGCTCGACGAATCTCTACATGTTCCGAAAACGGCATTGCAGAGCCGATTGTCGAACTCCAGAAGACATCGTTTGAAGGTTCCGAAAGCGGGTATCTACACGCCTGATATTTGCAGACCGCACCGTGTCGTAAGAGTCGACCGGGCGCCGGGGAATCGGGAGAGACGGGGGAGGGACGATGAGGGGCACCGAAGCCGTTCGCGCACAGCTTGCTTCGCTCGCGCTGCTGCTCGCCGGAGGCTGTGCGCTGTTGACGTCGAGCGCCGTCGCGGCGCCGAGCGCGACCGTCCAGCCGACGCTCTCGGGCGTCGCCCGCGACGGGCAGCGCCTGCGCGCCGAACGCGGCACGTGGGAGGGGCGCAAGCCGATCGGATACGCCTACAGCTGGGCGCGCTGCGACGCCTCAGGCGGCGGCTGCGAAGCGATCGCGACGGCCGTTCGCCGCCAGTACAAGATCGGCCACGCCGACGTCGGTCACGCACTCCGCGTCACCGTGACCGCCGACGACGGGGAATCGACGAGCGCGACATCGACCCCGAGCGAGCCGGTCCTCGCGGCTGCGCCCGCCAAGCGCACGCGCCCGAAGCTGACCGGCACCGCTGTCGACGGGCAGCTGCTGAGCGTTGGCGCGGGCGCCTGGAAGGGGACGCCTCCGCAGTCGTTCGCCTACCAGTGGCAGAGCTGCGCGAAGTCGGCCCCCTGCACCGACATCCCCGGGGCTACCGCCACGAGCTATCGCGCGAGCAGTTCGCAGATCGGCGAGAAGCTGCGTGCAGTCATCACCGCGCAGAACGCCGCCGGCAGCGCGAGCGCCGCCTCGGCCGCCAGCCGGCCGGTCGTCGCCGGTCAGCCCGTCGAGCTCTCGCTCCCGGCCGTCTCGGGGACGCTTCGCGAAGGCCAGACACTCGACGCGAGCACCGGCGAATGGGCCGGGACCGGCCCGATCTCCTACTCCTACCAGTGGCTGCGCTGCTCGCCGCTCGGCGGCAGCTGCGCCGAAATCGCCGGTGCGACGTCGGCGAGCTACACCGCCGGCCTCGCCGACCTCGCGAGCAACCTCGCGGTCGTCGTGACCGCGTCGAGCGCACACGGCACCGCGAGCGCGACCTCGCCCGAAACGCAGGCGGTCCTCGGCATCCTGCCGACGAACACGCTGCTGCCGTCGATCTCCGGCCTCTTGCAGGACGGCGGCCTGCTGAGCGGGACGAGCGGCGAATGGAGCGGCAGCCAGCCGATCTCCCACGCCTACCAGTGGGAGCTGTGCAACTCGCTCGGCGCGAGCTGCAGCGACGTCTCCGAAGCCGTCGCATCGACGCTCAAGCTCTCGCCGGCCGACGTCGGCTCGACGGTGCGGCTCGCCGTCACGGCAACAAACGCCGCGGGCTCGACTACCGCGACCTCACCCGCGAGCGGCCTCGTCGCGGCGCTGCTGCCGAGCAATACGGCGCTGCCGACGATCGGCGGCCTGCTCGAGCTCGGCAAGCAGCTGACCGCGAGCACGGGCTCGTGGTCGGGTACGGCGCCGATCGCATTCGGCTACCAGTGGCAGCTGTGCAACCCGCTCGGCGGCGGCTGCGTGAACATCGCGAAAGCGACGAGCTCGATGTTCGCGCTCGTCGCGCTCGACATCGGCGGCACGCTGCGCGTCGTCGTCACGGGGACGAACGCCGCCGGCTCGGTGCCGGTAACGTCGGCCGCGACGGGGCTGATCGAAGGGCTGCTCTAGCGCTGATCGGTCGCCTCGCACTCGCGCAGGAACCCCTCGAGCAACTCGTTGTACGCGTCGCCGACGGCCGGGATCGTGTGCTGCCGCCCGGTGACGGTCGCGCGCCGCGCGCCGAGCTGCTCGGCCACCCCGTCGCAGATCGCCTCGAACACCGGCGAGTGGCCGCCGGAGACGACGAGCTTCGCGAACGGCGCATCGCGCAGACTGCCGCAGCGGCGGGTCGGCGCGCCATGGCGGGCGTTCGTGCATCGAAGAGCTCGGCGCCGCGCAGCAGCTCGCCGTCGAGCTCGGCCGGCGTCGTGTGCGTCGAGCCGACGCCGCCGCGGAACGCTCGCAGGAAGTCGAGCGGCGTGAGCTCGTGCGCGTGTGCGTAGAGCAGCTCGCCGGCGGCGATCTGTGCGTCGACGTCGGTGTTGCCGGCGGCGACGCGCATGCAGCCGGGCTCGGAGAGCGTCAGCGAGCGCACGGCGTGCGGGCGCAGCGCCGCGGCGTACAGCGCGATGACCGCGCCGTAGGAGTGTCCGACGAGGTGCGCGCCGTCGCCGAGCAGCTCGGCGACGGCCGGCGCCTCGGTCTCGAAGTCGCCGCCGCCGGGCAGCTCCGCGCTCGCGCCGAAGCCCGGACGGTTCGGCAGCACGAGCGCCCAGCGCTCGGCGAGCGCGAGCTGGCGCTGCCACGTGCGCTCGGCGCCGACGACGCTGCCGTGCACGAGCACGACCGGCGGGCCCGAGCCGTGGTGCGCGACGTCGAGTCGCACCGATCAGCGGCGTTCGCTGCCGAGCGTCGCTGCGAGAGCGACGCGCCGCCGTCGACGGCGATCGCCTGCCCGTTGACCTGCGCCGCGCCGTCGCTCGCGAGGAACGCGACCGCCGCGGCGATCTCGTGGGGCTCGACGAGGCGTCCCGACGGCAGCGCCAGCACGGCGCGCTCGCGGACGTCGGGCGGCATCGCCAGCACCTGCTCGGTCGCGACGAGGCCGGGAAGGACCGCGTTGACGGTGATCCCGCGCGCGGCGTTCTCGCCGGCGAGCGTGCGGACCATCCCGAGCTGGCCGGCCTTCGATGCGGCGTACGCGACCTGGCCGGGCAGCCCGGCGGTCGCGGCGACGCTCGAGATCACGACGACGCGCCCGAAGCGGCGCTCGCGCATCCCGCCGAGGCACGCCTGCACGGTGCGAAACGCGCCGGTCAGGTTGACGTCGATATCGCGCTGCCACTGCTCCGCCGTCATCCGGTGCGCGGGCGCGATCGTCGTGGTGACGCCGGCGTTCGCGACGCAGACGTCGATCTCGTCGAGCGCCGGGAACGGGTCGCGCGCGACGTCGAGCACGATGTCGCAGCCCTGCTCGAGATCGAGCGTCACGACGTCGAAGCCGTCGGCCGCCAGCCGCAGCGCGATCGCCGCGCCGATTCCGCGTGAGGCGCCCGTGACGAGCGCCGTGCGCGCCTCGGTCACAATTGGCCCACTTTCACCATCGGAGGAGGAGACGATGACAGACCGCTGGTTTTCCGAGCACGAGCTCGAACAGCTCTCGCGGCCGACGATGGATCGCGCGGTCGAGGCGATCGATGCGGGCGACACCGACGAGGCGCGGCGCCTGTGCGTCGAGATGAAGCACGAGTGGCAGATGCTGCACGACCTGATGGCCTCCGGCGTGCTCGACCTCGTCTCGTTCATCCAGCAGCGCCTCGGCGACGATGGCGTCGCCGAGGCGTGGAGCGAGAGCATGGGCCGCGGCTGGCGCCGCCACCACGACGCGATCGGCGCGCTCGACCGCCGTGCGCTCGTCGAGCTGCTCGCGGCGACGTGGCGTGCGCACTCGTGCTCCGGCGTCGGCCCGAACCCGGGCAGCTTCACGATCACCGAGGACGACGAGAAGGTGACGTTCGCGATGAACCCGTGCGGCTCCGGCCAGCGTCTCGTGCGCAACGGAGCCTATGACGGGCTGCCCGACGGCGGCGGCACGCGCGCGGCGCACGATTGGTCGTTTCAGCGCAAGGGCTTCCCGCTGTACTGCACGCACTGCAGCTTCATGAACGAGTCGATGCCGATCCAGTGGTCCGGCTATCCGCTGTACCCGTGCGACCCGCCCGAGGACTACTCGACCGATCCGTGCACGTGGTACTGGTACAAGGACCCCGACGACATCCCCGAGCGCCACTGGCGGCGCTACGGCGCAACGAAGCCGGCTACGGCACGATGACGTTGCTCGGGTCCGGCTGCTCCTCGGGCGGCGCCTGGCTGTAGTCGTGAAACGGAGCATCGCGCTGCGCGACGGCGCCGTGCACGCCCTCGCGCTCGGCCAGCTCGATGAAGCGCGCCGCGTCCGGCGTGTTGCGCATCAGCCCGTCGAGGATCGGCCCGAGCGTCTGCGTCGAGGCGAGGCCCATGTTGTCGTAGGCCTGGTTGACGACCAGCTTCATCGCGCTGAGCTGCGATGCCGGGATGCTCGCGAGCTGCGCCGCGCGCTCGGCGACCTCCTGCTCGAGCCGCGCGAACGGTACCGCCGCGTTGATCAGCCCCGCCTGCACCGCCTCGAGCCCCGACAGCGGCTTGCCCGTCAGCGCGTACTCCTTCGCGCGCGTCAGCCCGAGCCGGTAGAGCCACATGCCGGTCAGATAGCAGCCCCACATGCGCGAGTACGACGTGCCGATCCGCGCGTCCTCGCTCGCGATCACGAGGTCGGCGCACAGCGCCATGTCGCTGCCGCCGCCCATGCACCAGCCGTGGACCTGCGCGATCACCGGCTTCGGCGAGCGCCACAGCGACATGAACTTCGGCACCGGCGCGACCGACGGCGCCGTCGCGAAGACGAAGTCCTTGCCGGCGTCCCACGCGCCGTCGGTCGTCAGCGCCTCGTCCCAGTGGTGGAAGCCCTCGCCGAAGTCGAAGCCGGCGCAGAACGCGCGCCCGGCGCCGCGCAGGACGATCACCTTCACGTCGGCGTCGGCGATCGCCGCGTGCACGGCCGTCTCGAGCTCCTGCGGCATCGGCGGCACGATCGTGTTCAGCCGCTGCGGGCGGTTGAGCGTGATCGTCGCGACCGCGCCGGCGACGTCGTAGAGCAGCGTCTCGTAGGGCATCTGGCCTCCTCGGAATAGAACTGCGGCCCTGCGGGCAGTGACACTAGAGATGTACACGCGTTCAAGCCCCGTCCAAGCGCGGCCGCGCCTTTTTGGACGCCGGTCGAACGACGTGAGCGCGCGCGCGGCGCAGAATTGACACATGTCCGGGATTGCGCCATTCGAGCGTGCGCGCAGTCGGCTAGACGCGCTGCCGGCGCTCGACGTGCGCCCGGATCCGGGCGCGTGGAGCGGCGGCGCGATCCCCGCGTGCGGCGCCGACGCCGAGCCGTTCGACGAGGGCCTCGCCGGCGGCGCGCACGCGACCGAGCACGACCGCCGCATGCGCGAGTCGCTCGACGGTCTCGACCTCGGCGCGCTGAGCGCCGCGGTCGCGGGCGAGGCCGCGCGACGCGGCGTCTGCTTCGGCACCGCCGAAGGCCACCGCGAGTTCCGCATCGACCCCGTGCCGCGTCTGTTCGACGCCGCGCAGTGGCAGGAGCTCTCGCTCGGCATCGCCCAGCGCGTGCGCGCGCTCGAGCTGTTCGTACGCGACGTCTACGGCGAGCAGGCGATCGTGCGCGCCGGCGTCGTCCCGGCGCGCGCGCTCGCCGGCGCCGAGCACTACGAGCCACAGCTCGCCGGCACCGGCGAGACGGTCCGCTCGTGGATCGCCGTCGCCGGGCTCGACGTCGTGCGCGATGCCGACGGCACGTTCATGGTGCTCGAGGACAACCTGCGCACGCCGTCCGGCATCGCCTACGCGCTCGCCACGCGCGAAGCGCTCGCCGCGCACCTGCCGGCGCCGCCCGGCCTGCGCGTGCGCTCGCTCGACGCCGCCCTCGCGACGCTCGGCGAGGCGCTGCGCTGCGCCGCGCCGCATGCGGCCGGCGAGCACCCGACGGTCGTGCTGCTCAGCGACGGCGAGCGCAACTCGGCGTTCTACGAGCACGCGACGATCGCGCGCGAGCTCGAGATCCCGCTCGTGCTCGCCGAGCAGCTCTCGGTCAGCGGCGCGCGCCTGTTCGCGCGCGTCGGCGATCGCGAGCTGGCCGTCGACGTCGTCTACCGGCGCACCGACGAGGACCGGCTGAGCGGCTACGACGGCGCGCCGACGCACGTCGCCGAGCTCTTGCTCGAGCCGATCCTCGCCGGCACGCTCGCGTGCGTCAACGCGTTCGGCACCGGCGTCGCCGACGACAAGCTGCTGCACGCCTACGTCGAGGACATGATCCGCTTCTACCTCGACGAGGAGCCGCTGCTCGCGTCGGTGCCGACGTACGACCCGGCGCAGCCCGGCGTGCTCGAGATGATCGTCGAGCGGATCGACGAGCTCGTCGTCAAGCCGCGCTCGGGGCACGGCGGCTACGGCGTCGTGATCGGCCCGCACGCGCGCGAGCAGGACCGGCGCAAGGCGGCCGACGCGCTGCGCCGCTCGCCCGAGAGCTTCATCGCGCAGGAGACCGTCATGCTCTCGCGCCATCCGACGGTCATCGACGGGCAACTGCAGCCGCGCCACGTCGACCTGCGGCCGTTCGCGATCTCGATCGACGGCGCCGTGCACGTGCTGCCCGGCGGGCTCACGCGCGTCGCCTTCGACGCCGGCGCGCTCGTCGTCAACTCCTCGCAGAACGGCGGCAGCAAGGACACGTGGGTGCTCGCATGACGGGCACGCGAGAAGACAGCGAGAAGGGGGAGCAGCGATGAGACGCCCTGTGTCAACCCCCAGCCGCGAGAACCCTCTCGAGGGCTCGATGCCGATCAGGCTCATAAACCGTGCCGTCCTGCCAGCAGCGCCAGATCACACGCGTCCAGGCACGTCCGAGGATGCGGATCGCGTGAGGATGATCGGCTCCGCGAGCACGCGCTCGTTGATAGACGTCCTTGGCCCAGGGATGCCAGTGGCGAGTGCTGTCGGCGAGCACGCCGACGTGGGCGCGCAGGCGCTTGTCACAAGCCCAGCGAAAGCTGGCACTCGTGCGCTTGCCCGACTGGATCGTGACCGGCGCCTGACCGGCGTCGGCGGCAAGCGAGTCCTTCGTGGGATAGCGAGCGCGGTTGTCGCCGATCTCGGCCAACAGGCCGGCGGCGGTGATGACGCTCTTGCGATCGCGAAAGAAGGCGAGGAAGAGCGCTCCGTCGGAGTGGGCTTTGACGGCTCCGGCGATCTGGCTGGTGAGCTGGCTGATCTGCTCGACGATCGGCCTGAGCGCGGCAACGAGCCCGAGCACGGCGTCGCGGCGCGCCTGCGCCTCGAGCTCGCCGACGCTTGCCCGGGGAGCGTCTCTGAGCCGCTGAAGCAGCTCGGCGGGCGATCTGCGCCCAGAGTAGGCGTGGCGCGCGAGGAAGCCTTCCAGTCGCTTCTCGCCGAGCCCGCGGGTCTCCTCGGGGCTCGCGTAGCGCTGAAGGAACGCGAGCGCGATCGGGCTGTCCACATCGGCGAAGATCCGCGCGGCGCCGGGCCAGCAGGCCTCAAGTTGCGAGCGCAGCTGGTTGGCGAGCTGAACGCGCGCCTTGACGAGATCCTCGCGGGTGCGCACGAGCGCCCGCAGCGCGAGCGTCTCATCGCCACACGGCGCAAGCGCCGGGAAGCGGTGGCGATCGGTGCGCGCCAGCTCGCACAGGACCATCGCGTCGAAGCGGTCGTCCTTGCCCGCGGCCGCGCGGAAGCGATCGCGCGCGGCCTTGATCTGGTTGGGGTGGATCGCAAGCACCTGGACGCCGCCGGCCAGCAGGCGCCCGACGAGCAGGCCGTCGGGCCGCTCGATCGCGCAGAGCTCGACCTGATGGTCTCTGAGCAGCTCCACGAGCGCGACGATGCCGCGCTCGTCGTGAGCGAAGCGCTCGGTCGCGAGCACCCCGCCCAACTCGTCGGTGATGTGCACGTCGTGCCACTCGCTCGCCCAGTCGATCCCGCTAATTGCGCCCACAGATCCTCCTCCTGTCTCGAGGTTCGTTTCAAAGACGCCGACCAGGAGGTACCGTGGCGAGTGCTCATAGGCAGGCCCTCGGAGGGGCAACGCCCTGTTGTCGCTCTGGGTGCCTCACACCGCCGGGAGGCGCATGTCTCATCGTGGCCGTCAAAGCGGCTAGCGAGCGAGGCGCTCTCCCGGCGGTGGTCAGCTATGTGCGCTGAGCAGTCTCGGCGCTCGCCCTCCCTGCGGTCGGGCGAGATCTCCCTCTCTCGGAGAGAAAAGGAGAGCAACCTCGACGCTCAACGAGTAGAGGTTCTCCTATGAGCAGGCCCGTGATCGGCGTGACCGTCTCGGAGATCCGCCACAAGGAACGCGTGCAGCCGGTCCGCCACGCCGACCCGACGCAGACCGAGATGACGCTTGGCCTCTCCTACATGCGCGCCGTCGAGATGGCCGGCGGGCTGCCCGTCGCGCTGCCGCCGCTGACGAGCGAGAACGTCGACGCGCTGCTCGACCACCTCTCCGGCCTGTTGCTGACCGGCGGCCCCGACCTCGACCCGTCGAGCTACGGCGCGCCGGCGCACCCCGAGCTCGGGCCGACGGACCCCGTCGTCGACGCCTTCGAGATCGCGCTCTGCCGCCACGCGTATCGCCGCCGGATGCCGATCCTCGGCATCTGCCGCGGCGCACAGCTGCTGAACGTCGCGCTGCAGGGAACGCTGCACCAGCACGTCCCCGAGCTGACGAACGGCAGCATCGAGCACCGCCAGCCGGAGATCGGCACGCGCACGAGCCACGAGGTCCGCGTCGCGCCCGACTCGAGCCTCGCGCGGACGACCGGCGGCGGCCCGGTGATGGTCAACTCCTTCCACCACCAGGCGATCGACCGGCTCGGCTTCGGCCTGCGCGCCGTCGCGTGGTCGCAGGACGGGCTGATCGAGGCCGTCGAGGAGCAGGACGGGCGCTTCGTGCTCGGCGTGCAGTGGCATGCCGAGACGCTCGTCGCCGACGCCGAGCAGCTCTCGCTGTTCGAGCGTCTCGTCGAGGCGACGCGGCACCCCGGCGAAGCCGCGCCGCGCGAACGGATCAGCGGCGAGCGCGGCGAGCAGGAGGACTCCGGTGCCCACGCAGTCTGAGGCGCCGCCGGCGCCGGCGCCGGCCGGTGACTGGTCGCGCTGGGCGCCGAGCACCGGCGCCGCGTGGACGATCGGCGTCGAGGAGGAGGTGATGCTGCTCGATCCCTCCGACTGGTCGCTCGCCTCGCGCGCCGACACCGTCATGTCGCGGCTGACCGGCGAGCTCGCCTCGCACGCGAGCACCGAGACGCACGGCTCGGCGCTCGAGCTGCGCACCGACCCGCACGCGACCGTCGCCGCCGGCCTCGCGCAGCTCGAGGAGCTGCGCGGCGACCTCGCGCGGGAGCTCGAGCCGCTCGACATGCGCGCGGCCGTCGCCGGGCTGCACCCGTTCACGATGTGGCACGACACGCAGGTATCGGAGGGCGATCGCTACCGCTTCCTGTACGGCTCGATGCGCGAGCTCGCGCGGCGCGAGCCGACGTTCGCGCTGCACGTGCACGTCGCGCTGCCCGATCCCGAAAGCGCCGTGCGCGCGATCAACCGGATGCGCTCGCACCTGCCGCTGCTGCTCGCGCTGTCGGCCAACTCGCCGTTCTGGCAGGGCCGCGAGACCGGCCTCGCCTCGACGCGCACGCCGCTGTTCCAGGCGTTCCCGCGCGTCGGCATCCCACGTGCGTTCGGCGACTACGCCGACTACGTCGGCACGATCGACCTGCTGCTGCGCTGCGAGGCGTTCCCCGAGCCGACGTTCCTCTGGTGGGACGCGCGCCTGCAGCCGCGCTTCGGCACGATCGAGGTGCGGATCATGGACGCGCAGAGCACCGTCGCCGACTCGGCCGCGCTGACGGCGCTCGTGCAGTGCCTCGTGCGCCTGGAGGCGACCGACGGCTCCGGCGTCGACCCGCGCATCGACCTGCCCGAGGTGCTCGCCGAGAACCGCTTCCTCGCCGCGCGCGACGGCGCCGAGGCGGCGCTGATCGACGCGCGCGCCGGCCGCCGCGTGCCGGTCTCCGAGGTGCTCGAGTCGGTTCTCGAGCTGTGTCTGCCGCACGCCGAGGACCTCGGCTGCGTCGAGGAGCTGCAGTGGACGCGCAACCTCGCCGCGACGCCGCGCGCCGTCCGCCAGGTCGACCTCGCGCGCGGGCCCGACAAGCTGCCGGGCCTCGTCGAGGCGCTCGCCGCGCTGTTCTGATTTTTGAGGACTGCCCTCGCGCGCGTTAGGGTCTTGCGCGCATTGCTAACGGTACGCGTCGTCTAGCTCATGCGCGCGCTCGTCCAGCGCGTCGCGAGCGCGAGCGTCGACGTCGACGCTCAGCGCATCGCCGAGATCGGGCCGGGCCTGCTCGTGCTGCTCGGCGTCTCGCGATCCGACGACGCGGCCGCGGCCGACAAGCTCGCCACGAAGGTGCGCGCGCTGCGCGTCTTCGCAGACGCCGACGGGCGCATGAACGAGCCGCTCGGCGCGCGCGAGATCCTCTGCGTCAGCCAGTTCACGCTGTACGGCGACACGCGCAGGGGCAACCGCCCGAGCTACGTCGACGCCGCGCCCGGCGAGCAGGCGCAGCCGCTGTACGAGCGCTTCTGCGAGGCCGCCGGCGCCAAGCGCGGCGTGTTCGGCGCGCAGATGCTCGTCGCGCTCGTCAACGACGGACCCGTAACGTTGCTGCTGCAAGCATGAGCGCGAGCACTGCGAAACCCGTCTCTGACGTCCGGGAGGACGTCGTTCTATACGTCATCCTCGGCTCGCACGCATGCCGCGCGGCCTCGCTGATGCTCGAGCACAAGCAGATCGCCTACAGGCGCGTCCTACTGCCGACCGGTGCGCATCCGATGCTCGTGCGTGCGCTCGGCTTCCCCGGTCATCGCAAGCCGATCCGCAGCGTCGACGGCGCGACGCCCGGAGGGCTCAGGCTGCTCGACCGGCTCGGCACGGTGCCGGCGCTGCGCTTCGGCTCCGAGCGCGTGCAGACGAACCGCGCGATCGCGAGCTTCCTCGATCGCGTGCGGCCGCAGCCGCCTCTGTTCCCGGACGAGCCCGCGCGCCGGAACGCAGTCGAAGAGGCGCGCGAGCTGCTCGCCGGGCTGCCGGCGCAGCTCGACCGGATCGACGCGTGGATCGCCGACGGCGTGCTCGACGGGCCGCGGCTGAACGCCGCCGACTTCATCATCGCGCCGAGCCTCGCGCTGATCGCCTACCGGCTCGACCGGCGCGAGCAGATCGACGCGCGCCCGGCCGGCGCGCTGCTCGATCGCGTCCTGTCCGAGCCCGCGCTCAGCGGCGCCTGACCAGGACGGCGCCGGCCGGCGGCGCGCGGCCGCCGGGCCTATGCGGTGACGGTCTCCGACGCGGCGGCGTTCGTGCTCGCGGCGGCCATCGGCTCGGCCAGCGCGCGGCCGTGGGCGATCAGGTCGGCGGCGCGCTCCGCGAGCGCGATCGTCGGCGCGTTCGTGTTGCCGCGCGGCACGACCGGCATCACCGACGCGTCGACGACGCGCAGCGCCTCGACGCCGTTGACGCGCAGCTCGGCGTCGACGACCGCCGCCGCGTCCTCGCCCATCCGGCACGTGCCGACCGGGTGGTAGATCGCGAACGTCGTCCGCGCGACGTGCGCGCGCAGCGACTCCTCGTCGTCGCCCGCCGGCGTCGTTGAACGGCTCCGGCGCGTACGGCCGCATCGCCGGCTCGCCGCAGATCTCGAGCGCCAGGCGCAGTGCCGGCGATCATCCGCTGCATGTCGTCGCCCTGCGTGTAGAACGCGTTGTGCACGATCGGCTTCGCCGTCGGGTCGGCCGACGCGAGGCGCACCGAGCCGCGGCTGCTCGGCGTCAGCAGGCACGGGGAGACCCACACGCCGTGCGCCTGCGGGTCGCGCATGCCCTCCTCGACGATGTGCACCGGTGCGACGTGGAACTGCGTGTCCGGCGCCGGCGCGCCCTCGCCGACGCGCGCGAAGCCGCCCGACTCGGCGAGGTTGGACGCGAACGGCCCCGTCTGCGTCGCTTCGTACTGCTCGAGCGCGGCCGGCTCGAGCGCGAGCAGCAGGCTCTCCGGCTCGGGCGTCGTCCAGACGAGCTGCGACGCCGCGTGGTCTGAGAGGTTCTCGCCGACCGACGGCTGGTCGAGCAGCACCTCGACTTCGCGCATCGCCAGATGCTCGGCCGGGCCGATCCCCGAGAGCATCAAGAGCTGCGGCGAGTTGTAGGAGCCGCCGCAGAGGATCACCTCGCGCGCGGCCTCGAAGCTGCTGCAGCTCGCCGAGGCGGCTCGCCTCGACGCCGACCGCCCGCGTCCCCTCGAACAGCACGCGGTGCACGTGCATGTACGGCATCACGTCGACGTTCGGCCGCGTGCTCGTCGGGTGCAGGTAGCAGACGGCCGCGCTCGCGCGCATGCCGCCGCGCTGCGTCACCTGGATACATGCCGACGCCGTCCTGCTCGGCGCCGTTGAAGTCCTCGTTGCGCGCGAGCCCCGCCTGCTCGCCGGCGTCGACGAACGCGCGCGTGATCGCGTTGCCCGAGCGCTGCTCGGAGACCGTCAGCGGGCCGCCCGCGCCGTGCCACTGCGACGCACCGCGCTCGTTGTCCTCGGACTTGATGAAGTACGGGTAGAGGTCCGCCGCGCTCCATCCGCGCACGCCCCATTCGTCGTAGTCGCGCCGGTTGCCGCGGATGTAGACCATCGCGTTGACCGACGAGGTGCCGCCGAGCACGCGCCCGCGCGGCAGCGCGATCCGGCGGCGGTCGCACTCGTGCTCCGGCGCCGAGTGGTAGTCCCAGTCGACCTCCGTCGCGCCGAGCTGCAGGTAGCCGAGCGGCACGTGGATGTTCTCGTTGACGTCCGGCGGCCCCGACTCGAGCAGCAGCACCTTCGCGTCCGGGTCCTCGCTGAGGCGCGCCGCGAGCACACAACCCGCCGAACCGGCCCCGACGATCACGTAGTCGTACATCGGCTCCCCTTCCCTTGGCTCCGCGGCCAACGATACTCCTCGCCGACGCGCGCCGAGCGGGGTGCGAGCCACGCGCATGGGGTCGCGCTCGCCCGCACCCCGCTCCGCGGCGCCGGTGCCGGCACGGCGACCGGCGAGCGCCGGCGACCGGGAGCGGGCGGCGCGCGTCGGGGTCGCGCGCCGCCCGCCGCCGCCGGGCGGCGGCCCCGCACTACTTGATGCCGCCGCCCGACGAGTTGACCGCCATCCACGTGCCGCCGAACGCGCTGACGCCGACGTAGCTCGTTTCGCCACGTTCGCTCGACGGCGCGTACAGGTACAGCGGGTGCCCGGCGTACGTCACCTGGCGCTTGCCACCGGCGATCGCGATCGTCGAGATCAGCGACGCCTTCACGCCCGGTCCGGCCGTCGGATTGCCGCTGCTCGTCAGCGCCGGCCACGTCGCGTTGCATTCGCGGTTCGACATGCACGAGTTCCTCGCGCCCGAGTCCTTCGAGAAGCGGTAGACCGTGAAGCCCGACGAGTCGACGAGGATGCTGCCGAGGCGCGTGTGGCGCAGCTGCAGCTTCTGCGCGGCCGCCGCGTGCGCGCGTGGCGCGTTCGCGCCGGCCGGCGCGACCGCGATCGCGGTGAGCGCGAACGCGAAGACGGCCGCCGTCGCGAGCGTCGCCGCGAGGCGCGTGTGTGAGACGATTCGCTTCAAAGCAGGGGAGAGGTTGCGGTTCATTCGACGTCTTCCTTTCTGTTCGTCCTGGTCAGCAAGACGCCGATCGGCGCGCAAGCTTCCCGACGTCTGACGAATTTCGTGCCGAGAGCGATCGACCCGAACGCGATGAGCACAGCGAGCGCAGCACCCGCGGCAGGCGCCGCCAAGGGAGACGTCCCGGCGTCGGGCGCGCCCGTACGCAACGCGCTCTCGTGGGGCGTGCGCGCGATCCTCGCGCTCGCCGCGCTGCTCAGCATCGCAGCGATCTTCGCCGTCTGGGCGAACCGGCAGTCTGCTCGACAACGCCTACTGGACGCGCACGAACACGAAGCTGCTCGAGAACCGCGCGATCCAGGACCAGCTCTCGACATACCTCACAGAACAGCTCTACGCGAACGTCGACCTCGCCGGCGAGCTGCGTGCCGGGCTGCCGAAGCAGCTCAAGCCGCTCGCCGGACCGGCCGCCGGCGGCCTGCGCACGGTCATCGAAAAAGCCGTCGTCGTCGCGCTGCAGACCTCGCAGGTGCAGGGGCTGTGGCGGACCGCCAGCGAAGTCACGCACCGCCAGCTCGTCGACGTCATCGAGAACCGGCACGACATCGTCCGCACGCCCGGCGGCGGCCGCGTCGTGCTCGACCTGCGCCCGCTCGTCGCCGACCTCGCCGAACGGCTCGGCACGCCCGCGTCGGTCGTCGAGAAACTGCGCAAGCACGTCGGCGAGATCACGATCCTGCGCTCGCAGACGCTCGAAACGATGCAGGGCGCCGTCCGCGGCCTGCGCGACCTCGCGCTCGTGCTGCCGCTGCTCGCGCTCGCACTGTTCGCGCTCGCCGTCGCGCTCTCGCGCGGGCGGCGTCCTCGCGCGCTGCTCGCCGCCGGCCTCGCGCTCGTCGTCGCCGCGCTCGTGACGCTGATCGCACGCTCGCTGATCGGCACGCGCGTCGTCGACGCGCTCGCCTCGACCGAAGCGCTGCGCCCGGCCGCGAGCGCGACGTGGTCGATCGCGACGAGCCTGCTCGCCGACATCGCCGTCGCGAGCGTCCTGATCGGCGCGCTCGCCGCGCTCGCCGGCGCGCTCGGCGGCCGCTCGCGCTGGGCCGGCGCGACGCGGCGCGCGCTCGCGCCGTACCTGCGCGACCGCCCCGGCCTCGTCTTCGGGCTCGCCGGCGTCGCGCTGCTGCTCGTCTTCCTCTGGGGGCCGATCGCCGCGACGCAGAAACTGCTCGGCATCGTCCTGCTCACCGTGCTCTCGCTGCTAGAGGCCTGATGTGGGTTGCGCCGCACAGCAGGAGTGCGGCGTTGACATAAGAAAAGGGTCCCCAGCCCTGCCATCTGGTGATTGGAGCACGAGATGACCGCTGAGCTGGAGACCCTCGTCGTTGCAGCGTATGTGTTCGCCACGTCGCTTTCGATCCCTCGACCCGGCCCGCCGGGACTAATCACAGACCAGGAGCTGATCGCGCTCGCAGTCGCCCAGGCCGTGACCGGCCTTGCAAGCGATCGGCAGTTCCTTGGGATCGTGGCGCGACTTCTGCCCGGTTGGTTCCCGCACCTGCCCGACCAGACTCAGTTCAACCGGCGCCTGCGGCGCCTGACGCCTCAGATCACGACGGTGCAGCTGACCGTCGCGGAGCTGATCGCCGAGGGTCGGGTGCGGTTGGTCGACGGGACCCTGATCGGTTGCGCCAACTACCCCGGCTGCGCCAAACGCAGCGACTTCGCGCCGCAGGCGGCCTACGGCTACTGCCCGTCCAAGAGCCAGTTCGTGTGGGGTATGCGACTGGTCGTGATCTGTGACCGCAAGGGCGTGCCCGTCGGCTATGACCTCGCGGGCCCGAAGACCGGGCAGGAGCGCGAGAGCGCTTACAGGCTCGCGAGCGCCCATCCCGGGAGCCTGCTGTTCGCCGACGGCGGCTTCTGGGGAGCGGAGTACAACAACACGATGGAGCTGATCGACGTTCGGCTGATCACGCCCGAGAAACACAAGCTCGGAGAGCGCCCGGCAAACGAGATCGCCAAGGCCCGCATCCGCCTGGTGATCGAGTCGCTGTTCGCCAACCTCAAGCGCCAGATGCGCATGGAAGAGCATCTCGCCAAGACGCCGCCGGGCCTCGCCCAGCGAATCGTGCAGCGCCTGCTCGCCCTGACGCTCGGCATCTACCTCAACGTTCTCACCGGGCGTCCACCGCGTGCACTCGCCGCCTATGACGGACGCTGAACCCACATCAAGCCTCTAGGCGTCGAGGCGCTGCGCCGGCAGACGGCCGCCGAGTTCCCCGGCGCGCGCTACGAACCCGAACGCGACGGCCTGCGCCGGCGCGCCGCCGGCGTGCGCGAGCTGCTCCCGCACCGCTCGACGAGCCAGCTCGAGCGCCTCGCCGCGCTGCACGCCAGCGGCGCGCTCAGCGACGAGGAGTTCGCCGCCGCCAAGAAGCGGCTTCTCGGCGGCGGCTAGGACCGGCTGGCGGCCGGCGCGCTCGGCTACTCGGGCGTCGCCGTGCTCGCGAGCGCGTGGCGCTTGATCTGCTCGAACTCGGCCTCGTTGATCGCGCCGCGGTCGAGTAGCTCCTTCGCCTTGTGGATCTGCTCCGCCGGGTCGGACTTCGCCGCGACCGACTCGACGTAGCGGTCGAATTCGCCCTGCACCGCTTTCTGCTGCTTGACAGCCCGTTCGGTCATGCCGTTGTGCTGCGTGATCAGGTAGATGAACGTGCCGAGGTACGGCAGCACGATGATCGCGACGATCCACAGCACCTTCGTCGCGCCCGTCGTGTCGTGCCGGCGGAAGATGTCGCTCAGCACCGTAAAGAGGATCATCAGCCAGACGACGAACGCGAAGAACACGAGGATCGTCCAGAAGATTTCGAGCAGCGGATAGCTCGTTGCGAGGATCATTGCCGTCGTCCCTTTCGCTCGTGATGTTCGCTCGACGCATCGAGCCGCTCTTGCGGCTCGCCTGCGCGTTGGGTCAGCGCGGCGAGCATATGCGAGGGCGTGCGCGAGGGGGGTTGATCCTCGCGCGGGCTCACAGCCGCCGCCGGCCGAGCCACGCGCGCAGCGCGAAGCCGACCGCCAGCGCGCCCCAGACGATCGCGACAGCCGGCACGCCTTTCGCCGCCGCGAGGATCGCGATCAGCAGGGAGGCGGTGGCTGCGCAGAGGGAGAAGACGATGTTCGCGATGAGGGCCTCGTCGGAATCCCGTGGCTCGTTCGAGAGAACCATCCCAAGCCGCGCCTATTCTCGCCAGTCATGTGCGTGTCGACCACCTCCGCACGACCTCGACGCACGAGACAGCGCGTTCTCCTTGGCGCGAGAGCCAGCCTCAAAATCGACCGATGACCAAGCGTCCCGCGCGCCGAGCCGAGCAGTTCCCGGACGATTACCCGGAGTTCCTCGCCGAGCTGAAGACCCGAATAGGAGCAGCTCGCACTCGCGCGGCACTTGCGGTCAACAGCGAGCTCGTCAAGCTCTACTGGGAGATCGGGCGCGAGATCCTCAACCGTGAGCGGCGGGAGGGATGGGGCGCCAAGGTCATCGACCGGCTGGCGGCGGACCTCCGTCGTGGGTTTCCGGAGATGAAGGGCTTGTCGCGCAGCAACCTGCATTACATGCGCCAACTTGCGGCAGCATGGCCCGATGACGAATTTGTCCCACAGCCCGTGGGACAGTTGCCGTGGGGGCATGTTCGCTGCTTGCTCGACAAGCTCGATGATCCCTCGCCTCGTCTTTGGTACGCGGCGAAGGCCCTCGAGAACAGCTGGTCGCGCAAGACCCTCGAAGTCCAGATCGCGACCGATCTTCAGGGCCGTCAGGGCAGCGCGCTCACGAGCTTCGACCACTCCCTCCCGTCGCCGGACTCGGAGTTGGTGCGGGACGCGATCAAGGATCCCTACAACTTCGAGTTCCTGGGTCTGTCCGAGACGGCCAAGGAGCGCGACCTCGAGCTGGCCCTGCTGAACGACGTGCAGTCATTCCTCGTGGAGATGGGGCGTGGCTTCGCCCTGGTCGGACGGCAGTTCTCGCTCAGAGTGACCGATGCGGAGACCGGCGAGCAGCAGGAGTTCTTCATCGACCTGCTCTTCTACAACTACATCCTTCGGCGGTTTGTGGTCATCGACCTCAAGATCGAGGACTTCAAGCCGGAGTTCGCCGGCAAGATGAACTTCTACCTCAACGCGGTCGATGAGCTCGAGCGCCAACCCGAAGACGAGCCGTCGATCGGCCTGGTGCTCTGCCCAGGCCGCAGCAGGACGGTGACCGAGTGGGCTCTGCGCGGCGTTGAAGCCCCGGTCGCCGTTGCGCGCTACACAACGGGTGAAATGACGCTCACGGACACCCCGCCCCCCCAGTTCCAAGGCGCGCTCCCGGATCTCCCTGAGCTGGCCAACGGACTCTCGAACATCGTCGAGGCCGCGAACGCGATCTACGACGAGAGCCACAGCGGAGCCCAGCGTCGGGAGACATAGCTCCGGGCCTCGAGCGCTTGTCCCACGCGCTGTGGGACAAATGCTATTCGCAACGCCGCGCGAGCTCTTTGGCGCGGCCGTGCAGGAGTCGCCGCCGACCATCGGTATATGTCGACATGCCGGAATGGTTCCAAGTTGAGTACGCTGCGGTTGTGCTTCGTCGGGGGGCAGCGATGACGCTGGTGGGGCTTGCCTCGTGCGTCGTCGCAGGCTGTGCGGGCACCAACACGGTCACCGAACGTGCCGCCGCCGGCTTGCCCTCATCGACGTCGAGCACGGTCGCGCCGGAAGCGACTGCTCGCCGGCTGCCGTCGGGGACTCCGGCGCCGAACAACCCGGCGCAGCGTGCGAACCCGCAGGCCACTGTCGGCTGCGACGAAGTGCCGGTCGGTCACGCGTGTCGCGCAACGACGACTGCGCCGTCGGATCCCAACCAATCCCGTCAACGCAATTGCGACACCAACATCGTCGCCAACGCCGCGACGTCGTGCGGCCTGGCCGAAAACGCCTTCTACGAGTACTACCGCTCGGGCGGTGCGGGGGACGAAGAATCGATCATGGTGCACAGCCCTGCGACGGGGAAGGACTACGAACTCTCGTGTGACCGGCGCGAAGGTCTCGTCGCGTGCACCGGCTCACCGCTTTCGACCGACATCTACACATCGTTCCCGCAGGCCGCCGTCGACGCCTACACGCCTGCCCAGGCCAATGCCTACGAACGTTCGCGTGACATTGGGCATCCGGGCTTGCCCGCCTCGAAACGGATCGCCGAATCGGGATCTGGCTCGGGCGTAGAACCTGAAGCGGAATCGCCGGAACCCGAATCGGCCGAATCGGAGCCTTCGGAAGAACCATCGGAATGCACGAACGGCACCTACGTCAACTCGTCCGGCAACACCGTCTGCAGGCCCGAGGAAAGCGAATCCGGGCCGCCGCCAGGCGCGACAGCCGAATGCGGAGACGGGACGTACAGCTTCAGCGAACACCACAGCGGCACCTGCTCGTCGCACGAAGGCGTCAGGCGCTGGCTGCAGTGACGTCTGGAGCGCCAAGCCGGAGAGGGGTCTCGAACCCCTGACCTCCTGTTTACAAGACAGGTGCTCTACCAGCTGAGCTACTCCGGCGGATCGGAGCATCGTACCCCTGCGATCGATCAGCTCAGCGCGGCGCGAGCGGGTTGAGCTCGCGCGCTTGCGCGGCGGCGTGCAGGTCCTCGTCGTAGACGAACATGACTCCGAGGTCCTCGCGCAACGTGATTGCCGTGGCGATGTGGATCGCGTCCATCGCTCGCAGCGGCGGTCTGAACCTGCCGGTTGCAAGCTCGACGATCTCGGGCGACACCGGGATCAGGCTGATCCGCTCGAGTGCCGCCGTCGCGCGGCGCACGACGGCCTCGTCGCCGAGGCGCCTCGCCGTGCAGATCGCCTCGACGCGGATCAGCTCGCTCGCGACCTGCACCGGCCAGTCGGCGAGCGCCTCGCGAAACGCCGCCGTCTCGCGCTCGGCCTTGAACAGCTTGACGAGCGCCGACGCGTCGACGTAGGCGGCGCTCACTCGCCGCGAACCCAGCGCAGCGCGTCCGACGCCGCCGTCGCACCCGCGGTGTCGGCGTCTTCCGGCGGCGGCTCGAGCTCCAGCAGGCTGCCGTGGCCGAGCGTCGCGCCGTAGCGCTCGGCGAGCTGCGCTCGCAAGCGGGACTCCGAATCGGCGTCGGCGAGCACGGCGCGGGCGCCGCGCAGCGTGAGCGCACGAATCTGCGCCGCCGCCGAGCGCGTCTCGGCGGGGTCGAGCAGCGGCTCCGTGAGCGACAGCGCGCGCTCGACCTCCGGGTCGCGCGCGACGCCGAGGCGTGGATGACGAGAGGCCATCGCATAACGGTAGCACTCGGGTGTCGCACTCTTGCGGGGCGGCACCGGGCCGCCCTGTAACGCCGCACTTGTGCCCGGTGTATTGCAGGCATGGAGCCGCATCAGAGCGCGGAACGCGCGCAGGGCGAGGAGACATACGCGTCGGCGGCCGCAGCCGGCGCCGAGCAGACGGCCGGCGACGCGCACGCACGCTCGGCCGACCTCGACACGTTCCGCGACCGCTCGCTCAACCGCGGCGTCAACCCGCCGGTCTACTGGGCGCTGCGCGCGCTGCTCGTGCCGTGCTTCCTCGATCTACCTGCGCATGCAGCGCATCGGGCGCGAGCACCTGCCGAAGGGCGGCCCGCTGCTGCTCGCCTCCAACCACCGCAGCTTCCTCGACCCGTTCGTGATCGGCACGCTCGTGCGCCGCCCGGTCTACTACGTGGCCAAGCGCGAGCTGTTCGAGAAGCGCTGGCAGGCGTGGCTCCTCAACGCGCTCGGCGCGTTCCCGGTCGACCGCGGCGCCGGCGATCAGCGACGCGATGGAGCACCGCGCTGGAGATCCTGCGGCGCGGCGACTGCGTCGTGATCTTCCCCGAGGGCACGCGCATCCGCGAGCGGGCCGCTCGGCGACGCCGCGCCGCGGCGTCGGCCGCCTCGCGCTGGAAACCGGTGCGCCGGTCGTCCCGATCGCGGTGATCGGCACCGAAGACGTCCGTCGCGGCTGGCGGATCCGCCCGCGCAAGGTGCGCCTGCGCGTCGGTCGACCGCTGCGCTTCCCGACGCGTCGAGCAGCCCTCGCCGGCGCTCGCGGCGGCCGTCACCGACCGCATCTGGGCGTGCGTCAGCCTGCAGTGGGAGTGGCTCGGCGGCGGCGCGCGCCGAGTCGGCGAGCCAGAGCCGCCGCGTCGCGCAGCGCGGCGAACGCAGAAGCAGCGCATGCCGACGACGTTCGTCCGCCAGGGCGAGCCCGCACCGACGCCGGCCGTCGAGCGTCGAACGCGAGACGGCCGGCGACGATCCGCCGAGCAGGACGATCGCGCCGGGGTGCGCGCGGCCGAGCCGCCGGCGAGCGCCCGGCGCGCCTGCCGGAACGCGCGACGGCCGAGGATAGGGTGTGCGATGAGTGAGCGATCCAGACAGCGAGAAGTCCAAGGCGCAGCTCGACGCGGAGTTCTCCGAGCTCTACCGCGCGCATCTGCGCGACGTCTACAGCTACGCCTACTACCGCGTCGGCAACCACCACGACGCCGAGGACCTAACCGAGCAGACGTTCCTGCAGGCCTACCGCCACTTCGAGCGCGCGCAGCGCGAGTCCAACGGGCGACCGCTGCGGCCGTGGCTGATCCGCATCGCGCACAACCTCGCCGCGAACCTCTACCGCGACCGCTCGCGCAAGCCGGCGTCGCCGATCGACGAGACGACGACGCTGACGGCGCTGCACACGACCGAGCAGCTGGTCGAGGGCCGCGACGAGCTCAGCCGCGTGCTCGAAGGCGTGCAGCAGCTCCCCGACGATCGGCGCGAGGCGCTGATCATGCGCTTCGCGCTCGGCATGGACAACCGCGAGATCGCGCGCGCGCTCGGGTCGCTCCGACGGCGCGACGAAGGTGCTGATCCACCGCGCGATCAAGCAGCTCGAGGAGCTCGTCGGCGACCCGCGCAAGGGGTCCGGCGATGAGTGAGGCGCTGCCGAACGTCGAGGGGCTGCTGCGCGAGGCGCTCGCGCCGGTCGAGCCGCCCGAGGACCTCGTCGAGCGCCTCGAGACGACGCTGACGACATCACCGAGCTGGCCGCCGACGAGCTCGAGGCATGGGAGCTCTCGGCGATGCGCGACCCGCGCAACTGGGTTCGCCCGGCCGCCGCGGTCGTCGCGGGCAGCGCCGCCGGCGCGGCGCTCGTCGTGCTGCGCGCACGGCGTCAGACGCGCAGCAGCGTCCCGGACCGCTCGGCGTGCGCTGGCCGCAGCTCGATCGCGCGGCGGCCGAGCGCACGATCAGCGACGTTCGCCGCTGGACGATCTGCGATCGGTCGCGCAAGCTGCTCGGCGAGCGCTGAGCGCGCCAGACGGCGGTCCGCGTCCGCGCCCAGCTACGCTCTGCCGCGGACATGGCCACCTGCTATCGCCACCCCTCGCGCGAGACGGCCGTGTCGTGCTCGAACTGCGGGCGCCCGATCTGCCCCGACTGCATGACCCCGACGCCGGTCGGCATGCGCTGCCCGGAGTGCGCGCAGCCAGCGCACGCCGGTCAAGACGCTGCGCAACGTCACCGCGCGCCCCGAGGTCACACTACGCGCTGATCGCGATCAACGTGGTCGCGTTCCTCGCCGAGGGCAGGGCGTTCACGCTGACCGGCAGCCCGGCGCGGCAAGGTCAACGAAGAAGGCGCGCTGTTCGGCAGCATCGAAGGCCTCCCGCCGCTCGGCGTCGCGCACGGCAGTGGTGGCGGATCGTCACCGGCGGCTTCCTGCACGAGAACCTCCTGCACATCGGCTTCAACATGTACGTGCTCTACGTGCTCGGCGTCATGCTCGAGCCCGCGATCGGTCGCGTGCGCTTCGGCCTGATCTACGCCGTCTCGCTGCTGACCGGCTCGCTCGGCGCGCTGCTCGTCTCGCCGCACTCGCTCACCGTCGGCGCCTCGGGCGCGATCTTCGGGCTGATGGGCGCCGCCGCCGTCGAGATGCGCGCGCGTCAGATCCCGATCATGCAGACCGGCGTCGGCGGCCTGATCGTGATCAACCTGTCATCAGCTTCACGCTGCCCGGCATCTCCTGGGGCGGGCACATCGGCGGGCTGATCGGCGGCGCGCTCGCGGCGCTCGTGATCCAGCTCGCGACCGCCACGCGCGCAGGCGCTCGCGATCGCCGGCTGCGTCGTGCTCGGCGCCGCCGCCGTCGCCGGCTCGCTCGCCGTCGCGAAGTCGACCGAAGTCAGCGGCAGCGCGCCCGTTCGGCTCGTCGAACCCGGCTAGCGCCGGCTCCGCTCGCGCGGCCCTGAGCCGGCTCGACGGCGCTCGGCAGCTCGACCGCGAGCGCCTCGCCCGGCGCCTCGGGCACCTGCTCGGGATGCAGGATGTGCGCGAGCAGCTCGAGGCCGTCGATCAGGCGCGGCCCGGGCCGCGAGAAGTACGCCGACGCGTTCGACCGCGACGATCCGCGCGCGCGCCGAGCGCGCGCGAGCTCGCGCGCGTGCGAGCTCAGCGCCTCCTCGTGCGCGCGCTGCGCGTCGTAGCCGCACGGCATCACGACGACGACCTCCGGCCGCGCCGCCGCGACCTGCTCCCACGTGACGACCTGCGAGGGCTCGCCGGCGAAGCCCGAGCACGTCCTCGCCGCCGGCGAGCTCGATCAGCTGCGGCGTCCAGTGGCCGGCGACGAAGACCGGGTCGAGCCACTCGAGCGCGGCGACGCGCACGCGCGGCTGCGCCGCGCACGGCGAGCTTGACGCGGTCGATCCGCCCGGCGGCCGCGCGCGATCAGCTCGACGCCGCGCTCGCGGCGGCCGGTCGCCTGCGCGAGCGTGCGCACGTCGCCGAGCGTCTCGCCGAGCGTGTGCGGGTCGAGCGCGATCACGCGCGGCTGCGACGGCAGCTCGCTCGCGAGCGCCGCGACCTCGTCGTAGGAGACGGCGCACACCGGGCACAGCGCCTGCGTGACGATCAGGTCGGGCTCGAGCGCGCGCGAGCGCGTCGCGGTCGAGCTCGTAGATCGACTCGCCGCGCGAGCGTGCGCTCGCGCACCGCCGCGTCGATCTCGCGCCGCGCCGAGGCCGCGCCGGCAGCACGTCGCGCGTGACGCGGCGGCAGCTCGAGCGCCTGCGGCGGGTAGTCGCACTCGTGCGTCACGGCGACGAGCTCGTCGCCGAGGCCGAGCGCGAACAGCAGCTCGGTCGCGTGGGGGACGAGGCTGACGATCCGCATGCGCCCGACTGTACGCGACCGCTATGCTCGGCGCCCGATGGCACTGCTGAGCGACGCCGAGATCGAGCAGCGCGCTCGCGCGGCTCGCAGTGGCGCCGCGACGGGCGAGCGATCGTGCGCGACCTCGAGTTCGCCGACTTCGCCGCGCGCGATCGCGCTTCGTCGACCGCGTCGCCGACGCTGGCCGAGGCGGCCGACCACCACCCGGACATCCTCGTCCACGGCTGGAACAAGGTCCGCCTGACGCTCTCGACGCACTCGCGGGCGGGCTCACCGACGCCGACTTCGCGCTCGCCGCACAGATCGACGAACCGGTCGAGCCGCCCTCCGACGGCTGACCTGCGGCCGTTGAGCGAACGTCTGCGACCTCGTCGCTCTGCCGACGCTGCGCCTTGCTACCGTTGCCGAGTCGCGCAATCGATGAACGACGACGAAGAACCTCCCCGAAGTAGCGTGCCCTGACGGGCGTCGCAGCCGCCACCGGCAGTCGCGGCAGCCTGCCGGCGCAGCGGCGCTCCGGGATGTCAGCGCCGCGTGAACGGCTGAAGCTCGTCCTCGCGGCGCGTCCTGATCGCGCTCAACGCGTTCTTCGTGATCGCCGAGTACGCGCTCGTGCGCTCGCGCCGCTCGCGACTCGAGACGATGCGCGAGGAAGGCGCTCAGCGGCGCGAAGCTCGCGCTCCGCCAGCTCGAGAACATCAACGAGTACATCTCGGCCTGCCAGGTCGGCGTCACGATGACCTCGATCGGCATCGGCGCGCTCGGCGAGCCGGCGCTCGCGCACGTCCTCAAGGGCGCGCTCGGCAGCACGCTCGCGCACGGCGTCGCGGTCGCGATCGCCGCGATCGTCGCCTTCGCTGATCATCGCCTGCGCGCAGCTCGATCGCCGGCGAGATGGTGCCGAAGCTCTACGCGATCGACCGCGCCGAGGCGGTCGCGCGGCGCGTCGCGCGGCCGCTGCAGGCCTTCAGCGTCGCTCTTCCACCCGTTCATCGTCGCGCTGACGGCCGTCGCCGAACGGATCCTGCGCGCTGCTCGGCGTCGACATGGACGCGGCGAGCGCCGCGGCGGCTCGCCCGACGAGCTCAAGCGGCTGATCGCCGAGTCGCAGGCCGGCGGGCACATCGACCCCGGCGAGGCCGGCATGCTCACCGGCGTCTTCCACCTGCACGAGCAGGAGGCGCGCCAGGTGATGACGCCGATCCCGGCGGTCGTCACGGTCGACATCTCGCCAGGACGTCGAGACGGCGCTGCGGCTCTGCATCTCCAGCGGCCACACGCGCCTGCGTCGTGACCGAGGACGAGGACCGCGACCGCGTGCGCGGCATCGTCCACGCGACCGCGCTCGCGCAGCCAGCTGATGGAGGACGGCCCGCACGCGCCGATCGAGCCGCTCGTGCGCGACGCGCCGATCGTGCCCGAGACGAAGCCGCTCGACGACCTGCTCGCCGACCTGCAGCGCCAGCGCACCTCGATGGCGGTCGTCGTCGACGAGTACGGGCGCGTCGTCGGCATCGTCACGGTCGAGGACATCGTCGAGGAGGTCGTCGGCGAGATCACCGACGAGACCGACCCCGCCGCGCGGCGAGGTGCGCAGGCTCGCCAACGGCGACTGGTTCGTGCGCGGGCACGTCGCCGTCACCGACCTCGCCGACTACGGCATCGAGCTGCCGATCGACAGCGACGCCTACAACTCGATCGGCGGCCTCGTCTTCGCCGAGCTCGGCCGCCTGCCCAAGCGCGGCGACACGGTCAACGTCAACGGCTACTCGATCCGCGTCGAGTCGGTGCGCGAGAACCGCATCGAGGCCGTGCGCATCCGCGAGCGCCGCGCCGTCCAGACCGGCGATCGCCGCGACGACTGATAGCACGCGAGCGACTGAGGACGAAGGATCGCGCCGCCTGTCGTTCGTCTGGGCCTTAAACACAGCCGGCCCGCGGGGGGAGCGGGCCGGACCGTGTGCACTGGGAGGAGGCGGGTGTGCATTGCGACGTTACGTCGCTATAGGCCAAGTATCGCGACCGCGATGAACGCCAGTTAAAACCTGTCTGAGCGAATCCTCACAAAGTGGGGGATCTCGCTTGCGCGTCGGGTTCACCGGTGCCGCGGCTCGCTCGCACGGCGGCCTCCGCCGATCTGCGCGCGCTCAGTAGCCGTGGAAGCCGCGTCCGCTCTTGCGGCCGAGCGCGTCCTCGCCGATCAGCTGCTCGACGCGCGCCGGGACGTCGGCGCCGATCGTCTCGCCGATCGCCTTGGCGACGTCGAGGCCGACGAGGTCGAGCAGCGCGAGCGGCCCCATCGGGTGCCCGGCGCCGAGGCGCATGCACGTGTCGATCGCCGTCGGCTCCATGCCGGTCTCTTCGAGCAGGCGCACGGCGCTGAACAGGTACGGGAACAGCAGGCGGTTGACGACGAAGCCCGGCACGTCGGGCACCTCGACGGGCGTCTTCTCGAACGTCTCACACAGCGTCAGCGCGCGGGCGCGCGTGTCGGCGCTCGCCGCGCGCGGGAAGATCAGCTCGACGAGCTTCATCTTCGTGACCGGGTTGAACACGTGCAGCCCGACGAAGCGGTCCGGCCGGCCGCTCGCCTGTGCAAGCCGCTCGATCGACAGCGACGACGTCGTGCTCGCGAGGATCGCCTGCTCGTCGAGGATCGCGTCGAGCTCGGCGAGCAGGCCGGCCTTGACGTCGTGGTCCTCGACGACCGCCTCGACGACGAACTCCTCGCCGGCGAGCTCGTGCGGGTCGGTGACGATCTCGACGTGCGTCGGATCGATCTCGGCGCCGAGGCGCGCGAGCGTCTTCTCGACGGTCGCGCGCGCGCGCTCGGCCGAGCTCTGCGAGCGCGCGAGCAGCTGCACCGGCCCGTGGTGCGCGGCCGTCGACGCGAGGCCGCACGCGATCGCGCCGCTGCCGACGACCGCGATGTGCCTGCTCGTCGTGCTGCCCTCTCCGTTCACTGCCGCGCGCTCCTCGAAACGTTGACTGACCAGTCAATCTATAGATGGCGAGACCGCGGTAGAGTATGTGCTGGAGGGCCCGGGCAGCTTCCAGATGCGATCTCGACGGCTGAGATCGCCCGGCGCAATCCGCACAACCGCCGCCGCAACCACCCCGTAGGAGGCATACGAAAATGAGGCAAGCAGAGGGCCGCGAGGTCGTCATCGTCGAGGCTGTGCGCACGCCGATCGGACGCGGGCACAAGGAGAAGGGCTACTACAAGGACACGCACCCGAACGCGCTGCTCGGGAAGACGTACTCGGAGGTCATCAAGCGCTCGGGCATCGACGCCGCCGAGGTCGAGGACGTCGTCGCCGGCTGCGTGCAGCAGTTCGGCGAGCAGGGCTTCAACATCGCGCGCAACGCGTGGCTGCAGGAGGGCCTGCCGATCGAGACGCCCGGCACGACGATCGACCGCCAGTGCGGCTCGGCGCAGCAGGCCGTCAACTTCTCGGCGGCGCTGATCGCCGCCGGCGTGCACGACGCGATGATCGGCTCCGGCGTCGAGCACATGGGCCACCTGCCGTTCGCCGCCGGCATGAAGACGCAGGAGGACTTCGGCTACGCGTTCACGCCTGAGCTGATGGCCAAGCACAACATCGTCGGCCAGGGCCTCGGCGCCGAGATGATCGCCGACCAGTGGGAGATCTCGCGCTCCGAGCTCGACGAGCTCGCCGTGCGCTCGCACAAACTCGCCGCGCAGGCGACCGAGGAGGGCCGCTTCGAGCGCGAGATCGTGCCGATGAGCGTCGACGGCCAGGAGTACGTCACCGACCAGGGCATTCGCCCCGAGACGAACCTCGAGACGCTCTCGCAGCTGAAGCCGGCGTTCAAGCCCGACGGCAAGATCACGGCCGGCAACGCGTCGCAGATCTCCGACGGCGCGGCCGCCGTGCTGCTGATGTCGGCTGAGAAGGCGAAGGCGCTCGGCCTGACGCCGCGCGCGCGGATCGTCGACCAGACGACCGTCGGCTGCGACCCGGTCAAAATGCTCGAGGGCCCGATCCCGGCGACGCGCAAGATCCTCGAGCGCAACTCGATGTCGATCAACGACATCGATCTGTTCGAGATCAACGAGGCGTTCGCGCCCGTCATCGCCGCGTGGCGCCGCGAGCTGAGCCCCGACATGGACCGCGTCAACGTCAACGGCGGCGCGATGGCGCTCGGCCACCCGCTCGGCTCGACCGGCGCGCGGCTGATCACGACGCTGCTGCACGAGCTCGAGCGCTCCGACAAGGAGATCGGCTTCGTCACGATGTGCTGCGGCGGTGGCCTCGGCACGGGGACGCTGATCCAGCGCATCTGAGCGTTCTGGCAGCGCCGAAGCAGGTTTAGTTTGATCGGAGGCCGGCCCATCTGGGCCGGCCTCTGTTCATCTGAGGCTCAGATCCGAAGCTCAGCCTTCCGGCCCGCCGCCGGTCCAGTTGACGGCGACCGGCGGCAGCGACAGCAGCGCCGCCCACGTCGACGGTTCGGCGACGCCCGTCACCGTCAGGCCGTGTTCCGACTGGAAGTCCTTCAGGTTCGTCGTCGTCTGCGAGCCGAAGTTGCCGGTCACTTCCTGCGACGGAACCGCGCTCGCGAGGTGCTCCTGCAGCCACAGCACCTGATCGCCCTTCGAGCCGCTGTGCAGTTCCGGGTACGACGTATTCGGCACGACGCTGCTCAGCGGCGCGAGCGCCGCCGCGAGCGTGCTCCAGCCCGACGCCGGCGTTTCCTGCCAGTCCCAGAACGACAGCCCCGTCGCGCCGTAGTCGACCGCCTCCTCGCGGAAGCGCAGCAGGTCAGAGGTACTGACGCCGCCGTACGTCTGCCCGAGCGGGTAGATCGCGCGGCCGTAGATGCGGTTCGCGATGTACGTGTTCGCGTAGACCGTGTCGACCGACGTGCCGATGTCCTTCCAGTACATCTGCGGCGCGTTGTACTGCGCGCCGTTCGGCCCGAGGAAGACCGAGTAAGGGAACGACTCGTGGTAGGAGACGTACGGGAACGACGCGAGCCCGAGCGCGTACGTCGGGCCGACCTTCGCGCGCAGGTCTTCGATGTACGTTTGCGCCGCCGCGTAGTGGCCTTCGTACTCCGCCTCCGCGTCGATCACGAGGCATTCGGCGCCGTTCGCGGCGGCCTCCGCGCCGAGGTTCGCCTCGCCGGCCGGGTTAGTCCCGTAGACGTACTGCCACGCGCACGCTTTCAGCCCGTTCGCGTGCAGTTCGGCGACGAGCTGCGGCGAGAACTGGCTCCAGTAGTTGCTCGACCCGTCCGAGCTCTTGACGAACACCGTGCTCACGCCCGCCGCGTGCGCTTGCGCCGCGATCGACGCGACGCTGCCGCCGTTCGATTTGCTCACGTACCAGATCCACATGCCCTGTCCTTCGAACGGCGACGGGCCGACCGCGCCGACCGCCGCCGGCGCCGGGCGCGCGACAGGCTTCGGCGGGTGCAGCGCGTGCTTGTAGACGTAGATCGGGCCGTATGAGCTCGAATGGCGCGCGCCGCTCAGCAGCACCATGATGTGGCCCGAGTGCGCCGTCGCCGGCACCGTCAGCACGAGCCCGGCGACCGTCTTGCGCAGGTGCGACGTCGGCGAGCCCGCCACGACGCGCCCGTTCGCCTGCTTCGGGAACGCGATCGTCGCGCCCGCGCCGATGCCGTTGCCCGCGACGAGCAGCGTCCCGTGCACCGAGACCTGGTGCGGGTTGCCGCTGCATTTCGCTTCCGGCACGCAGCGCACGCTCGTGATCCGCACGCTCGTCACGTGCACGCCGCCCGAGCTCGTCGTCTTGCTCGCCGCCGGCGCTTTCGCCGGCGCCCGCTTCGCCGGCGCCGAGGCGACCGGCGGCGCCGCGCCGCCCGGCGAGGCCGTGCCGCCGGCACCGGCCGCGCTCGCGGTCGTCGCGTACATCAGTCCGGCGAGCTGGCACAGCGCCGCCGCAGCGAGCATCGCCGCGCGGAGCTTCTGTCCAATCCCGGATCGCTTTCGGGCGCTGCTGCTCGCCAAGACAATCCCTTCGACGGTGGGCCTCTCGAGGGACCCGATCGGGCGGCGTCAGAGGTTAGCCGCTCTCTCTGGGCAAACCGAGCGGCGCGACGGAAGTTGCGTCCGTCTCGATGAGAGGACGCTCAGCCCCAGCGGAAGCCGAACGCCGACGGCGCCGGCGCGAGCGGGCTCTGCGGCAGCCCGGCTGCCGGCTCGGGCAGGTTGAAGCCGCTCGGCGCGACGTCGTTCGGCGCGTCGCCGTGGAACAGCGACGCGAGGTACTGGATCTGCCCGCGGCCGACGCCGAGCTCGAACTGGCCACCGCCGTAGTTGCCGATCGCGCGTTCGGCGCAGTAGTCGTACGCGTCGAGCAGGTTGCGCAGGCCGCCGAGACGCGACGGCTTGATGTTGACCATCTTCGGCGGGTACGGCAGCGCGACGATGTCCTCGATCGAGTGGATCGGCGCGTCCCACGAGAAGCGCTCGCGGTGCAGCGCGAGGATCGTGTCGATCTCGGGCGTCAACTTCGGATCCTCGATCCACGCGTCTCCGAACGCCGTGACGACGCGCTCGTACAGCACCGGGTCGGCCGGCTGGTCGACGATCGTGCCGCTGTAGAGGCCCTTGAAGTCGACCGAGTCGACGGCGCCCGTCGCGCGCAGCTCGGCGATCAGCGGCTCGTCCCACGAGCTCGTCGGGTCGAGCTTGAAGCGCAGCTCCGGGTAGAGCTCCAGGCGCGTGCGCACCGGTGCGATGCTCGCCGGCTCGCCGAGGCGCAGCGAGACGACGTAGCGAACCGGCTGCGGCTCGCGCGCGAGCACCGCGTGCAGCGTCGTGCCGGCCTGGCGCAGCGAGGTCGAGCGCCGCCGACTCGTACGCCCAGACGCGATAGCGCGCCGAAACCTCGCGCTGCGGCGGCTCCGCGAACAGCGACAGCTCGGCCAGCCGCTCGCCGAAGCTCTCAAGCGTGAAGCTGCCGGCGAGCGGCAGCGTCGCGCCGGCCGCCTGCATGATCTCGTGGTCGACCGCGTCGTACGTGACGTCCTCGCCGACGCCCTCCTCGCCGCCGCCGCGCAGGTGGATGACCGTGCTCTTGCGCACGAACTCGCTTGAGACCTGCGCCTGCAGGCCCTCGAGCTCGTATGCCTCGATCTCGACCGGAAGCTGCGCGAGCAGCTCCCACGTGCTCACGTCGACGCCTCGCTCTCGAGGCGGCTGACGAGCTCGTCGAGGCGCAGCTCCTCGAGTGCCGCGCCGACCGCGCCGAGCTCGGCCGCGCACAGCTCGATCAGCGACTTGCCCTCCCTGACGAGCGCGAGCGTCTCCTCGAGGCTCGCCTCGCCGGAGTCCAGGCGGCGAATGATCTCCTCGATGCGCGCCGACGCCTGCTCGTAGCTCGGCGCCGCGCCGGCCTGCTCGCCGCCGGGCGCCGCCTCGCCGCTCGCGCCCGTCTCGTCGTTCACCGCTCCTCCACGCGCGCCGGCAGCACGTCGTCGGCGAAGCGCAGGCGCACGTCGCCCGCCGCACGCGCCGCACGCGCGCTCGTCAGCGGCTCGCCCGCCGGCGACTCGACGAGCGTGTAGCCGCGTTCGAGCGTATGCCGTGGGTCGTGCGCGGCGAGCGCGAGCGCAAGCTGCGAGAGCTCGCGCGGGCGGCGCTCGCGGCAGTCGCGCAGCGTCGCCTCGCCCTTGCGCGCGAGCACGAGCGCGCGGCGCGCCGTCACGCCGTGCCCCGCGTCGAGCTGGCGGCGCGAGCTCGCGCGGATCTCGCGCAGCTGCTGGTGCAGGCGCCGGCGCTGACGGTCGATGTGCGCGCCCGGCGCGCGCGAGAGCGAAGCGAGCAGCCGCGCGCGCGTGAGCACCGCGCGCCGCCCGTTCTCGTGCAGCCGTCGCGCCGCGTTCGCGAGCTCGCCGCGAGCGTGGCGCAGGTCGATCCCGACGGCGGCCTCGGCGGCGTGTGTCGGCGTCGAGCAGCTGACGGCCGCAACGTCGTCGAGCAGCGTGCGGTCGGTGTGGTGGCCGACCGACGCGATCACCGGGACGTTCAGCAGCGCGACCGTGCGGCAGAGCGTCTCGTCGCAGAAGCAAAGGAGGTCGGCGAGCGAGCCGCCGCCGCGCGCGACGATCACGACGTCGACGCGCGCGAAGCCCGCGAGGTCGCCGAGCGCGCGCGCGATCGCCGGCGCCGCGTGGCGGTCCTGCACGGGCGCGAAGCCCCAGACGACGCGCCCGGCCCAGCCGCGGCGGGCGAGCGCCGCGAGCACGTCGTCGCGCGCCTTGCCCTGCTCGCCGGTGACGACGCCGATCGTGCGCGGCACGAGCGGTAGCTGCAGGCGCTTCTGCAGCGCGCACAGGCCCTCGGCATCGAGCTGCTTGCGCAGCCGGTCGATCTGCGCGAGCAGGTCGCCCTCGCCGGCGATGCGCAGGTCGTTTACGTGGAAGGAGAAGCCCGGCGAGGACGTCGCGCTGCCCGGGTAGTAGTCGCAGCCGCCGCCGACGACGACCTGCATCCCGTCGGCCGGCGACTGGCCGGTCGCGGCGAGCATCGCGTCCCAGTCGTTGCGCCACGCCGAGCACGGCATCGCGCCGCTCGCGTCGCGCAGCTCGAAGTACACGCGCGTGCGCGCCGCGCGCAGGTTGACGAGCTCGCCGATCAGCTGCACGCGCTCGAACGAGCGCAGCTTCTCGCGCAGCCTCGCCGCGTACGTTCCGACGGGAAACGGCCCCGCGAGCGGGCTGTCGGGAATCCCCGACTCGGCCGCGCGCGCAGGGCGGATCTCAGAGCTCGGCCCGGCCATCGAAGTCAGCATAGGCGGTACGATCGACGTCAATGCGCGGCAGCGAACTCGGCCTCGGCAGCTAGCGGCGCGGCGCGATGGCCAATCGCAGCAAGGGCGGCCGACGTCGCTCGCGCAAGCGCCGCGCGGGCGGCACGACCGCGACCGTCGCGCCCGCGGCCGAGCAGGCGGCCACGGCGACGGAGCAGACGACCGCGCGCGACGAGCGCGATGCCCGCCCGGCGCGCGGCGAGGCCCGTGCGCGACGTTCGCGTCGCCGCGACGCGGCGCCGGCCGACGGCGGCTACCGCGCGCCCGGCTCGGTCGGCGAGCGCCCGCGCGCGCCGTGGCATCCGGTTCCGCTCGCCGAGCTGCTGATCCTGATCGGCATGGTCGCCGTCGTGATCGGCGTCGTGCGCGGCGAATCGGGCAAAGCGATCCTGTTCGTCGGCATCGGCGCTGTCCTGATCGGCACGCTCGAGACGACCGCGCGCGAGCACCTCAGCGGCTACCGCTCGCACGCGGCGCTGCTCGCGTCCGTGCCGACCGCGCTGTTCCACGGCGGCGCGGCGCTCGCGCTGTATGCGCTCGGCGCGCCGTCGGTCACGTGGATCCTCGTGCCGCTCGCGCTCGACGTGCCGCTGTTCTCGCTGCTCTTCAAGCTGCTGCGCGGGCGCTTCGAGGACGCGCGGCGCGAGCGCGTCTTCGCCGGCAAGCGCTAGATCTGCCCGACGGCGGTGTCGTCGAGTGACGGCAGCGAGTGCTCGCCGGGCGCGCCGGCGGCGCCGCGCGTCTCGCCGGCGAAGCCGAGCCGCTGCAGGCGTGCGATCTCGCGCTCGCCTTCGCGCCGCGCCGGGTGGTCGGCGGGCAGGCCGGCGATCAGCTTCGCGATCCGTTCGCGCAGCTGCAGCGCGAAGTGCGGCGTCGAGGCGCCCATCAGGCGGCGGACGTCCTCGACGGTCACCTCGCCGGCGCGCTCCTTGCTGATCGTGCGGGGGTCCTCGGCCTGGCTCACGTTGCTCTCTCTCGACGGCGTTGACTGTGGCGGGCGTTCATTCGGCTTCGGCGACCGACTGTTCGCCGGCCGACGGCTGGCGCGGCGCGATCTCGAGCAGCGCATCGAGTTCGGCCTGCGCGAGCGCCGAGATCGCCTTTTCGTCTCCGATCAGCCAGCCGTGATTGTAGACCTCGCGCACGGGCGGGACCGACGCCGTGTAGCCGGGCTCGATGTCGCTCAGGTAGTGCGTCAGCGCCGGCGGCACGCTCGCGGCGCCGTCGAGCAGCAGCAGCGGCCCGTAGTCGCCGTGCGCCGAGAGCGGCGCGGCCGCCGGGCCGTCGAGCGGTCGCGCGGCGTTGACGAACACGAGGCCGTGTCCCGCTTCGTGGATGCCCCATCCGAACGATCCGTGCGAGAAGCGCGAGATCGAGATCGCGTTCTGCACCGGGTCGACGCTTTCGGTGGCGCTCAGCACTTCGCCGCTGTCGGCGCCGCCGCTGACGTGGAGCACGGTGCCGAGGCTCGCGAGCTGCGCGTACGCGCTCGCGTGCAGCTCGCGCGGCGCGATCACGTAGATCGTCGGGTGGTGCATCGCGCGCAGCGCCGCGCTCGTCGGCGCCGGCACGCGCGAGCGCGTGACGAACAGGATCGGCGCGCTGCTCTCGGCCGCGAGACCGGCGGCCGGCATCTGCAGCGCGCGCGGCGTGTCGCTCGCGACGACGATCACGTCGTGCGCGGCGTGCCCGTCGATCGACTGCTGCAGGCGCGCGAGCGAGGCGGCGAGCGCCGCCGGTGTCGCGCCCGCGCCGAGCGCGCGCGGCGTCTCGCCGGCCGGCAGCGTCGGCGCGCTGCCGACCTCTAGCACCTGCGCGCCGCCGAGCGCGTGCGCACCGAGCGGGTGCATCGCGCGCAGCGCTTCGGCGCTGATCGCCGGCAGCGAGTCGCCTTCGGCGTACAGCAGCGGCGCGCCGAGCGGCGCGCCGGCGAGCGCGCTCGCGGCGAGCGCGGCCGGCCAGTCGTGCTCATCGACGAGCACGACCGCCTGCGGGCGCGTCGCCGGCGTCAGGCCCGGGTAGACGGCCTGCGCGACGGCGGCGGCGTCGCTCGCCGGGTCGGCGCCACCGAGGCGCGTCGTGTTCTTCGTCGAGATGCCGACCGCGCCGCGCGCCTGCGGCGCCGCGCCAAGGCGTTCGCCGCTCGTGCCCGAGCCGCTGCCGGCGCCGCCGCCCGACGTCGAGCCCTTGCCGCAGCCCGCGAGAACGACCGCGAGCGCGCCTGCGAGCAGCGCGAGTGCGGCCAGCAGTCGCAGCGGCCGAAGCGAGGGGACGCGCATGGCGCCGGACACTAGCGAGGCGCCCGGCAGTGGATCGCCAGGGTCCGGCCGGCGCGCGGGGCGCGGCAGGTCGGGCATCGGCGGGCGCCCGGCCGGGCATCTCCGTACGCCGGGCAGGGCATCGGCGCGCGACGGCGAACACGGTTCAGACCAACGTTTGGAATTCGAGAGGAAGGGGCATCACGTCCCGAGACCGCGACATCGTTGGCGAGGAATGCAGAACTTTGCGCACCTCCTGCAAGCGTCATTGCAGTTTGCTAGCCTGCCGCGGCAATACACGCCGAGTCCCTGATCAGATGTCAGGGACCGGGGGACCCGAGTTGTTGGGGCGAATCCCACGGTGAAGCCGTGAGAAGCGCAGGCTCTTTCAGCGCTAGCCCGTCAGCTAACCCCGGAGGCCGACGAAAGAGGTTGTTGTCTTGCGGGTGCGAACCCTCAGCAGTTTCGTATTCAGTCTGATCATCGTGGCGCTCTCGGCGATCCCAGCCTTCGGCGCGACGACCGGCGGAGCAGCCGCCGAAGTCCCGTCGACGACGACGCCGACGGCGCCGACCGCGCCGAAACCGGCGATCCACCTGTCGCCGATCACGTCGAAGTCGCGCAGCGTCGCCTACAAAGGACCGCTCTACGAGAAGACGGCGAGCGGCGAAGTCGTTCCGTACTCGCCGAGCGCGCCGGCGGCGACCGCGCCTGCGGCGCTGACGAACGCGACCGGCGGCAGCGCCGTCGGCACGGCGGCGTCTGCGAGCACGACGACGAACCCCGAAGGCGTCACGGAAGTGACCGAGACGACGGCGACGCCGCAACCCGAGCTGCTCGTGCCGGGCTCGCTCGCGCGCTACGTCGACGGCTACGCAGCGGCGCCGATGAACGCACCGGCGGCCGTGCAGCAGGTGATCTGGACGGCGAACGAGATCATCGGGCTGCCGTACATCTACGGCGGCGGCCACGCGTCGTTCAACTCGCCCGGCTACGACTGCTCGGGCACGGTCTCGTTCGCGCTGCACGGCGGCGACCTGCTCACGACGCCGATGGACTCCTCGGAATTCGAGAGCTGGGGCTCGCACGGCGCGGGCCGCTGGATCGCGGTGTTCGGCAACGCCGGCCACGCGTACATGGACGTCGCCGGGCTGCGCCTGGACACGAGCGCGGCCGACGATCCGTCCAACCAGCAGGGCCCGCGCTGGCGTCCGCTACGTCCGGAAAACGCCGGCTTCACGGTCCGCCACCCGCTCGGGCTCTGACGCCGCCCTGACATTCGCACGCGCGTGCGCCGGGCGGCCCTTCGCCCGGGCATGCGCGGTCGGCTACGCTTGCAAGAGCCGGCCGATCGTCACAGGTGGCGTAACGCGCCGGCGGCTCCTCGCCCCGTAGACAGCAATAGGAGGATCAGATGGCCGGCCTGACCGGGCGTATGTCAACCGTCGTGAAGGCGAAGGTCTCGAAGCTTCTCGACCGCGCAGAAGACCCCGCCGAGACGCTCGACTACAGCTACCAGAAGCAGGTCGAACAGCTGCAGAACGTGAAGAAGGGGATCGCCGACGTCGTGACGGCGAAGAAGCGGCTGCAGATGCAGGAAAAGTCGCTGCAGCAGAGCGTCGTCAAGCTCGACACGCAGGCGCGCCAGGCGCTGTCGGCCGGCAACGAAGAGCTCGCGCGCACGGCGCTCGAACGCAAGAACGTCGCGCAGACCGAGCTGCAGGGGCTCGACACGCAGGTCTCCGAACTGGAATCGCAGCAGGAGAAACTGACCGACTCCGAGCAGAAACTGCGCGCGAAGATCGAGGCGTTCCGCACCAAGAAGGAGGTCATCAAGGCGCAGTACTCGGCCGCCGAGGCGCAGGTGCGGATCTCCGAGGCGGCGACCGGCGTCGGCGAGCAGATGGCCGACGTCGGCCTCGCGATGCAGCGCGCCGTCGACAAGACCGAAAACATGAAAGCGCGCGCCGACGCCGTCTCCGAGCTCGAAGCGGCGGGTACGTTCGACGACATCACGCAGCTCGGCTCCGGCGAAGACGACATCGACCGCCAGCTCAAGCAGCTCTCGAGCCAGCCGGCCGTCGACGACGACCTCGCGAAGCTGAAGGCCGAACTGGGCCAGGGCGGCGGCGAGCCGGCGCCGCAGATCGCCTCGGGCGCCGCCGGCGGCGAGGACGCTCAGCCGGGTGAGAGCGGGCAGGCATGATCGTCCGCATCTCCGGCGAGGACCAGTACCGGCTCCCCGACGGCGACACGACGGAGCTCAACGAGCTCGACAACGCGGTCGTCTCAGCGTGCGAGGGAGGCGACGAGAAGAGCTACGACGAGGCCTTCGCAAAGCTGCTCGACTACGTCCGCGCCAGCGGCGAGCGGGTGCCCGACGACGAGTTGGCGGGCTCCGATCTGATCCTGCCGCCGCCGGACCTCAGCTTCGACGAGGCCCAGGTCGCGTTCAGCGGCGACGGCCTGATCCCCGACGAGGCGGAGCGCGGCGCGATGGCGGGCATCGACGACGAGAACGCCGGCGACGGCGACGACGGCGGCGAGGACTCGATCGAGCGCGACCCGAAGGCGAAGCTGCTCGAAGAAGTCGCTGCGCAGATGGACGCGATCGAAGCCGACTTCGGCGAGGACTTCGAGATCGGCAACTTCGTGACGGTCGTCGAAGTCGTGCGTCCCGAGGGTGCCGGCATCCGCGTGCGCGGCAACCAGCAGCCGTGGGTCGGCATCGGCATGCTGCGCGTTGCCGAGAAAATGCTCGAAGGACAGCAGGGGCCGGGCTAGGTGGGGATGAGGCTCTTCGGGTCGGGAGCCCATGCCTAGCCGGCGACTCTCCCGAGTAGGTCACGCAGGCCCTGAGGAGGTGTCTCCCAATCTTTTTGTGCGATTTGCAGGGATTTTTGGAGTTAGTCCGACGCCGCTGGTAGACTTTCTCGTCCTTTTTCGCCCAAGATGGGTATACTTTGGGCGTGAGGCAGGCGTCGACCGAATGGTCCATGGCCTGCTTCACGACGTTAAGCGTCCGTCGGGTAGCGCCGATAACGTGATGGGGAGCAGGCGTCGACCGAATGGTCCATGGCTTGCGTCCCTATTCGCGGTACTGGACCACGTTGATGCGGTCGTCGGTATGACCGCCTACGAAGGCGTGCACACCTGACCGCTCCTTGATGTACTCGAGTAGATCGAGCTTGGCTCGATATTTGACGAGCCCTTGATCCCGCTTGAAGTCGTACACGGCCGCGCCTAGAAGCAGGTCTGCGATCTGTAGTACGTCGACTCCTGACGAGCGCATGCGGCAGACGCCAGCCACAGGGCGGCCGTGAACGCGGTGTTTTGCCTTGCGGTTGACGTAGTCGCGCACGTTCTCCTCGAACCGCACTCCAGGCGGTGTGCTGTACTCATCGGCGATGATCCAAAGGACGGAGCCACGTCGGATGCTGCCGAGAACGAGTTGCCGTGCGAGAGCGTCGTATGCCTCGAATTGCCCCCCGAACCTCGAGATCACGTCGTGCTTCTGCTTGTCCACGACAAACGCCGAGAACCTCGCCTGGGAACTCATGAAGACATCGATCAAATCGCACAAGAGAGGAAGCTTCTTCGCAGACACCTTGTTCCACTTGATCTCGTCGTAGAAGCCTTGTCTGTCGCGAATGCGCTGTATCGGTCGCAGAAGCGTGTAGGGCTCAGGACAGCAAAGCATGCCGACTGCGAAGAACGGATCCCGCTCGCTTGCCAAGGCGCCGGTCTCGTCGAGGAAGCCAAAGAGATATTTGGGACTCCTCGGCACTCGGGGCTTAGGCTTCGGAGTCCGCGGTGTCGGCCCGCGCGGCATGAGCTCAATGTTACTTGTTGACTTAACTACGGCAGCAATCAGGACAGTTCCAGATTACGGCCATACTTGACCGCGCTGATCTAGGGCTAGATCGGGATTCCCCAGAGCGGGAACCAGCGCTCGATCTCGGGCTCGAGCGGCATCTCGGTGCCGATCTGCGCCTTCAGCTGCAGCTCGCGCTCGGTCGAGCGCTGCTCGCCGCCGCCGGGCGCGGGGACGAACGGGTACCAGTAGCCGCGCTTGTAGTTGTAGATGAAGTAGATCGGCTGCTTCTTGGCGTCGACGAAGGCGAAGACGGCGCAGAGCAGGCGCTCGCCGAAGCCGGCGGTCTCGATCGAGCTCGAGACGGCGTTGATGCCGACGGCGAGGTCTTCGACGCTCGGTGCGGCGGGCGGGTTGCGCAGGACCATCCAGCGGTAGCCGTAGCTGTCGTCCTGCGTCGAGACGGTCGTACCGCTGTCGCCGCCGGTCGCGGTGACGACTTCTTCCATGTCCTTGAGCGTCGATTCGAATTCGCTCGTGGCGAGCGACTGGAAGACGATCGCGGCGCTGCCGGCGGGGTCGATGCCGTGTTCGGCCTGCAGGCCGACGTAGGCGGTCGCGATCGCGAACAGCCGGTCGGGCGCCGGCGCCTTGACCTGGTGGCGCCCGGTGAGGATGTCGCGCAGGCCCACGGCTAGGCGGCGGCGCTCTGCAGCTGGGACTCGAGGCGCTCGAGTGCGGCGAGGCGCTGCTCGAGCGGCGGGTGGTCGGCGAAGATGTTCATCAGCGACTTCTTCGCGCGTGCGGGGATGATGAAGAACGCGCTCATGCCTTCGGCGCGGCGCAGATCCTGCGCCGGCTGGCGTTCGATCGTGCCGCTGATCTTGATCAGCGCCGAGGCGAGCGCGCTCGGCCGGCCGGTCAGCACGGCCGAGCCGCGGTCGGCGGCGAACTCGCGGTAGCGCGAGAGCGTGCGCAGCAGCACGAACGAGACGCGTAGACGAGCGACGGAGACGAGCACGACGATCATCGATGTCCTGCTCCTCTTCGCGGTCTGCCGTAGCCGCCGCCGAAGAAGAACGCGAACTGCGCGATCAGCGACGCGAGCGTCGCGAAGAAGCTCGCGAGCGTCATGACCATGACGTCGCGGTTGATCACGTGCGTGAGCTCGTGCGCCATCACGCCTTCGAGCTCGGCCGGCGAGAGCATCTGCAGGATGCCGCGCGTCGCGCAGACGGTCGCTTCTTCTGCGATCGGCCCATCGCGAAGGCGTTCGGCATCGAGGTCTCCATCACGCAGACGCGCGGTTTCGGCAGGTCGGCCTGCACGCAGAGGCGGTCGATGATGCCGTGCAGCTCGGGCTCTTCCTCGGGCGTGACCTCTTTCAGGCCGAGCGAGGCCATCGCGAGCTTGTCGGAGCCGAACAGCTGCACGAGCAGCAGCACGACGGCGACGACGACGATCAGGCCGGCGCCGGCGCCGGCGGCGAAGAGCACGCCGACGAAGACGACGTAGAGCAGGCCGAGCAGGAACATCGTCAGCAGCATGCGCGCCTGCAGGCCCGTGTCTTTTCCGAAGTTCTGGCGTCGTGCCGGCATGCGCTGATTGTCGCAGACGCGCCTACAGCTGATCTAAAGTGGCGCTCGACCCTGATGCCGACGCAGCCGATGCCATGAAGCCCGAAGTCCACCTCCTGGGGATCTCGATCAAGACGTTCGGCGTCACGTTCGCGCTTGGCTTCATCGCGTGCGGCGCGGTCGTCTGGCGGCGCCTGGGCGAGCTCGGCAAGCCGAAGGACTGGGCGTATGAGATCACGTTCGCGGCGCTCGTCGGCGGCGTCGTCGGCGCGCGCGCGTACTACGTGATCCAGAACTACAACCAGGTCGAACACGATCTGATCGGCAGCATCTTCTCGGGCTCGGGCCTCGTCTGGTACGGCGGCGCGATCGGCGGCGCGATCGGCGTCGTCGGGTGGATGCAATGGCGCAAAGTGATCGAACTGAGGATGTTCGACATGTGCGCGACGGCGCTCGCGCTCGGCTACGCGATCGGGCGGATCGGCTGTCAGGTCTCGGGCGACGGCGACTACGGGATCCGCTCGAACCTGCCGTGGGCGATGGGCTACCCGCACGGGACGCTGCCGACGCCGCCGGGCGTGAAGGTGCAGCCGACGCCGATCTACGAGACGGTGACGATGTGCCTGCTCGCGTGGGCGCTGTGGCGGCTGCGCGACCGCGTCAGGCCGGGCGTCGTGTTCGCGCTGTATCTGCTGTTCAGCGGTCTCGAGCGCTTCCTCGTCGAGTTCATCAGGCGCAACAGCGAGGTCTTCGCGGGGCTGACGGCGCCGCAGCTGGAGAGCGTCGCGCTGATGGTGATCGGCCTCGTCTGGCTCGCGCTGCTGATGCGCGGTCGCGGTTTCGCGGCGCTGCGGGCTTCGCCCGCCTGAGCGTCCACGCGATAATCCGCGCGATGGCAACCGAGACGATCCTCTCCGACGTCTTCCCGCTGGGCAGCCGCCTCGACGAGCGCGGGCGCCTGGAGGTCGGCGGCTGCGACACGATCGAGCTTGCGCGCGAGTTCGGCACGCCGGCGTACGTCGTCGCCGAGGACGACCTGCGCGCGCGGGCGCGCGCGTTCCTCGCCGCCGGGCGCGAGTCCGGGCACGAGGACTTCGGCGTCGTGTTCGCGTCGAAGGCGTTCCCGTGCACGGCCGTGCTCGAGCTGTTCGCGCAGGAGGGGCTCTCGTGCGACGTCGCCTCCGGCGGCGAGCTGCACCTCGCGCTGCGCGCCGGCTTCGCGCCGGAGCGGATCGTGATGCACGGCAACGCGAAGTCCGACGAGGAGCTGCGCGCGGCGCTCGACCGCGGCGTGGGGCTGATCGTGCTCGACAACTTCGATGAGATCGACCGACTCCGGCGCCTCGTGGGCGAGCTTTCGAACGGCGGCGCGCAGGAGGTCCTGATCCGCGTGACGCCGGACGTGCGCGGTGAGACGCACGAGAAGATCTCGACGGGACAGGCGGACTCGAAGTTCGGCTTCTCGATGGCTGATGCGCCGACGGCGGTCGAGCGCGTGCGCGAGGCCGACGGGCTGCGCCTCGCGGGGCTGCACGCGCACATCGGCTCGCAGCTGCTCGACCTCGACCCGTTCCGGCGTGAGGTCGCCGAGCTCGCGGCGCTGGGTGAGTTCGATGCATGGGACCTGGGTGGCGGGCTGGGTGTGCGCTACACGACCGAGCAGCACGAGCCGCCGTCGGTCGACGCCTACGTCGCGACGCTGCTCGCGGCGGCCGCCGAGCACGGGATGACGGCGCCTGGCAGGCGCCTGCTGATCGAGCCGGGCCGCGCGCTGTGCGCGAACGCGTGCGTGACGCTCTACTCGGTCGAGTCGGTCAAGCAGAACGTCTCGCGCTGGGTCGCGGTCGACGGCGGCATGTCGGACAACCTGCGTCCGATGATGTACGGCGCGCTGTACGAAGCGCACGTCGCCGACCGTTTCGGCGGCTCGACGCGCTGCGTGCTCGCGGGCAAGCACTGCGAGTCGGGCGACGTGATCGTGCGCGACGCGCTGCTCGACGACCCGCGCCCGGGCGACGTCGTGGTGACGCCGGCGACGGGCGCGTACGGTTACGCGATGGCGAACAACTACAACGGCGTGCCGCGGCCGCCGGTGATCTTCTGTCGCGACGGCGACGCGCGCGTCGTCGTGCGGCGCGAGACGTTCGAGGACCTGACGGCGCGTGATGTTCGCTGAGGGCGGTCACGGCGCCGGCGCGAGCGAGGCTCCGCCGTTCCAGGTCGGGCTGCTCGGCCACGGCACGGTCGGCGCTGCGTTCGCCGAGCTGCTCGCCGAGCGCGCCGACGAGATCGAGCGCTTCAACGGGCGCCGGCCGGTGATCTGCGGCGTGCTGACGCGCTCGCGCGGCGACATCGAGCAGATCCTCGCCGACGCCGACCTGCTCGTCGAGGTGATCGGCGGGATCGAACCGGCGCGCGAGTACCTGCTGCGCGCGATGCGCGCGGGCAAACACGTCGTCAGCGCGAACAAGCAGCTGCTCTCGCAGTACGGCGAGGAGCTGTTCGAGACGGCGCGCGAGCACGACGTGCGGCTGCGCTTCGAGGCGGCCGTCGCCGGCGCGGTGCCGGTCGTGCGCGTGCTCGAGGAATCGCTCTCGGCGACGCCGATCGAGCGGATCCACGGAATCGTCAACGGGACGACGAACTTCATCCTCTCGGAGATGGCGCGCGGGTCGAGCTACGCCGAGGCGCTCGCCGAGGCGCAGCGCGTCGGCTACGCCGAGGCCGACCCGAGCGACGACGTCTCCGGGCGCGACGCGGCGGCGAAGATGGCGATCCTCGCGCGCCTGGCGTTCGGCTCGCCGGTGCACCTCGACGAGGTGCGCTACGAGGGGATCGAGCACCTGCAGGGCGAGGACCTCGAGTACGCGCGCGAGCTCGGCCTCGGGCTGAAGCTCGTCGGCACGGCCGAGCGCCGCGACGGCGGCCTGTCGGTGCACGTGCACCCGACGTTCCTCTACTCGGGCCACCCGCTCGCGTCGATCTCGGGACCGTTCAACGCCGTGACGGTCGAGTCGGACACGATCACCGAGATCACGCTGTCGGGTCCGGGCGCGGGCGGCCGCCAGACGGCGAGCGCGGTGCTCGGCGACGTCGTCAGCGTGATGACCGGCGGCGCGCGCCCACCGGCGCCGCCGCTGCAGCTGCAGCTGATCACGGACGTCAGCAGCGCGTTCTACCTGCACCTCGACGTCGAAGACGAGCCTGGCGTGCTCGCGGCCGTGACGCGCGTGCTCGGCGAGCACGACGTCTCGATCAAGTCGGTCGTGCAGCGCGGGATGGGCGAGCACGCGCGGCTGGTGATGGTCACGCACCCGGTGCTCGAGTCGAGCCTGCGCGCGGCGATCGCCGAGGTCGACGCGTTCGACTTCATCCGATCGCCGACGCGCGCGATCCGTGTAATCGAAGAGGAGTTCACATGATGAGCGAGACGCCTCCCGTCTTCCCGGAGGTCCCGCGCGTGCCGCTGCCGCGTGTCGAAGGCGCGGCGTTCTCGGGCGTGCACGTGCCGCTGATCGAGCGCTACCACGAGCGCCTGCCGTTCGAGCCCGGCGACAAGCTCGTCAGCCTGCAGGAGGGTTCGACGCCGCTGCTGCGCGCGCCGGTCATCTCGGAGATCGTCGGCGCGACGGTGCGGTTGAAGCTCGAGGGCGCGAACCCGACCGGCTCGTTCAAGGATCGCGGGATGACGTGCGCGCTGTCGGCCGCCGTGCGCGACGGCGCGAAGGCCGTGATCTGCGCCTCGACCGGCAACACGGCGGCAAGCGCCGCCGCGTACGCGGCGCGTGCCGGCATCACCTGCGCGGTGATCGTCCCCGAGGGCAAGATCGCGCAGGGCAAGATGGCGCAGACGCTGATGCACGGCGCGCGCGTGATCTCGCTCGCGGGCAACTTCGACCAGGCGCTGACGCTCGTCCGCGAGCTGACGGCGACGCGTCCGATCGTGCTGGTCAACTCGGTCAACGAGTACCGCATCGAAGGTCAGAAGACGGCCGCGTTCGAGATCCACGAGGCGCTCGTCGGAGAGCTCGAGGCGCTCTGCATCCCGGTCGGCAACGCCGGCAACATCACCTCCTACTGGCGCGGCTTCCGCGAGGTCGGCGCCGCGCCGCGAATGCTCGGCTTCCAGGCCGAGGGCGCCGCGCCGCTCGTCGAGGGGCACCCGATCGAGCACCCCGAAACGGTCGCGAGCGCGATCCGGATCGGCAACCCGGTGCGCTGGGAGGACGCGATGGCGGCGGCGACCGACTCGCGCGGCGCGATCCGCGTCGTCAGCGACGCGGAGATCCTGACGGCATACCGGCTGCTCGCCTCGCGCGAAGGGATGTTCTGCGAGCCGGCCTCCGCCGCGTCGGTCGCCGGCCTGTTGAAGTACGGCGCCGAAGGCGCCGAGCAGATCGTCTGCGTGCTGACCGGACGCGGCCTGAAGGATCCGGAGACGGCGATGGCGAACCACGACGGCCGGATCATCCAGTGCGTCGCCGAGACGGCGGCGATCGAGGAAGCGGTCCTGGGCGACTCATGAGCGCGGCTCGCGAGCGGCGCGCGTCGCGGCGGTACGCGCGGTGATCCGCAAGCGCCTCGTGCGCGTGCCGGCGTCGTCGGGCAACCTCGGCCCGGGCTTCGACTGCATGGCGGCGGCCGTCTCGCTGCACGTCGAGCTCGAAGTCGCGGAGACGGGCAGCTTCGCCGTCGAGACCGACCTGCCGGTCGCGCGCGGACGTGAGAACCTCTGCGTGCGCGCGTTCGAGCGCCTGCACCCGGCCGACGACTTCACCTTCCGGATCGCCTCGGAGATCCCGCTCGCGGGCGGCCTCGGCTCGAGCGCGGCGGCGATCGTCGCCGGGCTGATGGCGGCCGACCACATCTTCGAGATGGACGCCGACCTGCTCGCGCACGCCTGCGCGGAGGAGGGCCACCCGGACAACGTCGCGGCGTCGCTGCACGGCGGCTTCGTGATCTGCGCGGACGAACAGGCGACGCGCTTCGAGCCGCCGACGGGCCTCGAGGCGCTCGCGGTCGTACCGTCGGAGGCCGTCCGCACGAGCGCCGCGCGCGCGGCGCTGGCCGAGCAGGTGCCGCTCGGCGACGCCGTCTTCAACGTCGCGCACGGCGCGCTGCTGACGCTGGGCCTCGCGCGCGGCGACTGGGACCTCGTCGCGCACGGCCTGCAGGACCGCCTGCACCAGGAGCGCCGTGCGCCGCTGTTCCCGCGCTCCTACGAGCTGGCGCTGCGCGCGCGCGAGCTCGGCGCGCTCGGCGCGACGATCTCGGGCGCCGGCCCGACGGTGCTCGTGTGGTGCTTCTACGAGCAGACCGGCGCCGTCGCCGAGGCGCTGCGCGGTGAGATCGAGGGGTGGGCGAGCCTCGTGCGCGCGCCGTTCGAGCCGCAGGGCGCGTACGTGCGCGAGCTGTAGCGGCGGCTTGCCAGCGCAGGGTTGTCGACTCGCGGCGTTGGCGACAATCGCTCGGACGCCTGCTTTTCGTCCGCACCAGCGGTCTCGCCGGCTTCCGTCGTCGCACTTGCTATGCAGTGCAATGCGGTAGCGACGGGTGGTGTGGTGATTGGAGTGGCACCCGTGCGCAGAGCGGTCAAGTCGCGGCGACCCTCGGTACGAACCGCTGAATCGCCTCGTATGCGTGGTCCTGGATCTCAGGGTCGCGGAAGTCGGGAAGGATCTCGGCCTGGTCGACGACCGGTCCGGTGATCGTCTTGGCGGCGCTTGCATAGAAGACGCCGCTCTGCAGTGAGGCGTCCGTGACGGCTTTGACGAATCGCTCGGCCCCAACGTCCAGCTTGTGCCCGATGCGAAGGCCAGGCGCGACGTATGGGAGCAGGATCCGGCTGGCGATGATCCGCACGGGCGCGGGCTGGTCGCGCAGCACGTCGGTTCCCGCGGTGTTTCCCGGCGACATCGTGATGAACCTGAGCTCGGGGTGCATGCGGGCCATCGCGCCCATCCACAGCGCGCCGAGGTACTTGATCTGGCTGTAGGAGAGCATCACGTCGAACTTGCCGCCTTGGAAGAACGAGCCGTCGATCACCGACGCGAACTCCTGTGAGCTTTGATCGGTGAACTTTGGTCGGGCGATCCGCAGCTTCGGGATTCCGCGCGCCCCCTCGCTGCCTGCGAGGACCGCGACATCGTTGAGCAGCCCGGCTGCCAGCAGATTCTCGAGCAGAACCACGTGACCGAGCAGGTTCTGGGCGAATAGCTCAGTCACCCCGTCTTGCGTCAACGATGCGGGCGTGGGGCCGCCGATGCCGCCGGCGATCATTGCGAGCGCGTTCAACGGAGCGGCGATCGCGGCCACCGCAGCACCTACCGACGCAAGGTCTTCCAGGTCGATGATCACTACCTCGAAGATCTTGTGCCCGGTGACCTTCTCCAGGTCCTGCTTTGCCCGCTCCGCCTTCTCCGGGTTGCGGCAGCCGAGATAGATCCGCTCGAAATCCTCGCGCAGCGCCAGCTGCCTCGCCATCTCCTTACCGAGGCCGGTATTGGCGCCAGTGATAAGGATTGTCTTTCCTGCGGTGGTTTGCATTTGAGTCATCTCCTCCCCTCTCAGATCGCGAGGCGGCCGCCGTCGACGGGGATGATCGCCCCGTTGATGTAGCCGGCAGCCGGGGTCGCGAGGAACGTGATGACGTCGGACAGCTCGTGCACTTCCGCGACGCGGCGGAGCGGAATCTGCTTGGCAAACTCCTTGGCCATCTCCAACCTCGGCTCCAGCGCCGGGGTCAACGTCGGACCGGGAGCGACCGCGTTGACGCGGACGTTCTGCGGCCCGTATTCGGCGGCCCACGCCTTGGTGAGCAGCTCGATCGCGGCGCGCGAGGCGCCGTAGGCAGCCATGCCTGGCTGGCCGTAGCTCGCGACCATCGTTGAGACGTTGATGATCGATCCGCCGCCGCGGGCGGCGATCTTCGGGGCGAGCGCGGCGACGAGGAAGAACGGCGCCTTGACGTTGATCTGGAACAGCCCGTCGAACGCCACCTCGTCGGTGTCAGCCGTCGGTGCGAGGGCGGCAAAGCCGGCACAGTTCACCAGAACATCGATCTCGCCTGCTGCGTCGGCAACGCGCCCCACCTCGGACATCTCCGAGAAATCAGCGGCGATGAACTGCGCATCGTGCCCACCCGCCCGGATCTTCTCCACGGTGCTCGCGCCGCGGGTCTCGTCGCGGCCGGTGATGATCACCGACGCGCCTTTCTCGGCCATCGCCAGTGCGGTGGCGGAACCCATCCCGGATGTGCCGCCGGTGACAAGGGCGGTCTTGCCTTGAAATGACATGTATCGCGTTCTCCCTTTAAGTGGCTGTCGCGACCCGTAATGGATCGGGCGTTCCACTCTAACACAGAATGGATAGGGCAATCCATTCCGTTGGTAGGATCTGCGATATGACCACGACTAGCCCCTCCTCTCGCCCGTTGACGCGCAAGGGCCAGGAGACCCGTCAGCGCATAGTCGACGCGGCTGCTGGCCTGATCTTCCGGCAGGGCGTCGCCCACACGACGATCGAGGACGTACGCGCGGCAGCGGACGTCTCGAGCTCGCAGCTGTACCACTACTTCGACGACAAGCCGGCCCTGGTCCGGGCAGTCGTTGACCACCAGGCCGACACGATGATCGGCGGGCAGGAGACGTTCGATTTCAGCACCCTCGAGGGCCTGCGAGCCTGGCGCGACTTCCTGGTCGCGTCCCAGCGCGAGCACGACTGCAGCGGCGGCTGCCCAATCGGCTCTCTCGGAGGCCAGCTAGCCGAGACCGATCCCGACGCAAGAGCCCACGTCGCCGAGGGCTTCAAACGTTGGGAAGCCGAGATCCAGAGCGGTCTACGAGAGATGCACGCACGAGGCGAGCTCTCGCCCGACACCGACCCCGACACCCTCGCCCTCGCGCTGCTGGCCGCCCTGCAGGGCGGCCTGCTCCTCACTCAGGTCAAACGCGACACCAAGCCGCTCGAGGCAGCGCTTGACGCAATGATCGAGCTGGTCGCCCGACTCAGCGGCGGCAGCTGGTAGCGGCCTCGCGCGACGCGCGTCCTCTCCACCAGGTCGGAGGTCGTGGACCCATCGGGCATCCTGCATTTTCCCCGACCGCTGCTTTCGGCAGCTAAGCGAGCGCGCGAGGCGCCTGGCTCAGTGCTGTCGCTCTGGACGAAAGCAGCGTGCGGCGATCGACAAGCCACTTCGAGATCGCTGCGCCAGCGGCTAGCGCAGCTCGGCGAGGCGCGCGCCGGCGTCGCGCAGCGCCGGCAGCCGCTCGAGCACTTCGGCGGCGAGATCGAGGTAGTCGCCGCCGAGGTCGGGCCGGTGGTCGAGGATCGAGCGCGCGCGCTCGGCCGACTCGGCGTAGGCGATCGACGAGCGGATCGTCGTCTCGAAGACCTGCTCGCCGAAGCGCTCCTTCAGCGAGGCGAGCGCCTCGCGCGAGTGGATCGTGCGCATGTCGGCGAGGTTGAGCAGCACGCCGAGGAGCGACAGCTCGGGGTTGAGCCCGTCGCGGGCGAGCTCGACGAGCTCGATCGCCTGCTCGACGCCCTGCAGCGCGAAGTACTGCGCCTCGGCGGTGATCAGCGCGTGGTCGGCCGCGACGAGCGCGTTGACCGTCAGCAGCCCGAGCGACGGCGGGCAGTCGATCAGGATCAGCTCGTACTGCTCGGGAACCTTCGCGAGCGCGCGGCGCAGCGTCAGCTCGCGTCCCATCTTGCCGCCGAGCATCAGCTCGGCTTCGGCGAGCGTCAGGTTGGCCGGGATCAGGTCTTCGTGGATCGCCCCGCCGGCCTGCGCGCGTCCGGCGAGCACGTCGGCGATCGTCGGCTCGGCGTCGGGCGGCACGTCGAAGTAGTCCGACAGGTTGCCCTGCGGGTCGAGATCGACCGCGAGCGTGCGCACGCCGCTGCGCCGGAACGCGTCGGCGAGCGTGCGCACCGTCGTCGTCTTGCCGGTGCCGCCCTTCTGCGAGAGGACGGCGATCGTGTCAGCCATCACGCGATAGTACGTGTCCGCGCGCGCCGACGCACGGACACCGGCCGGATCGTCCACGCATCCGCGAGCACACGATCCAAGCGGCCGGGCAGGCGAGCGGCTGGCGCGCTACGGCGCGACGACGAGATAGCCGAGGCGGTAGCGGCCGACGACGATCTCGTCGCCGTCCTGCAGCAGCTTGCCCTCGACGCGCTCGCCGTTGACGAACACTCCGTTGAGGCTTCGATCGTCGAGCACGCGCACGCCGTCGGGCTGGTGCACGATCAGCGCGTGGCGGCGCGAGACGGTCGGGTCGTCGAAGTGCACGTCGGCGGCGAGGCTGCGGCCGATCCGCGTCCACTCGCGCGTCAGCGGCACGACGCGCGTCGTGCCGCCGCGATCCTCATCGAAGCACAGATACTCGCCGGGGCGCTCGATCTGCGCGCGAGCGGCCGCGAGCTGCGCGTCGTGCTCGGCCGGCATCGGGCTCTCGAGGACGCCGCCGTGGCGCGCGGTCTGCTCGCTCGCGGCCGACGTGGCCGCGCTGAACAGCGACGCGCGGACGAAGTCGCTGCCGCCGCAGCTCGGGCAGTCGGTCAGGGTGTCGTCGGCGCTCAACGTGAGCACGTATCCGCAGTCGCGGCAGCGGAACGACCCGGTGCTCGTAAAGCTCTCGCGCGTCCGGTCGCTGAGTAGGCTCATCTTCTGCTCCCTTCTCGCTTGGCGCTTCGCGGGGACGAGGCACGCGCGGTGCGTAGCGCGCTCGTCGAGGGAAAGCTCGTGGCGATCATAACAAGTTGTCCGTGGCGGCGAATTCGGCTTTTCCGCATTTACCGGTGCGGACGATGCCGGACGCGTCTACCCGCGCTCACGTCCGGATAAACCCGCGGACGAGCCGGCTCGCTCGCCGACGAGCGGGGCCGGCGATGCGGGCAGGAGCGTGCCGCACGGCGGCGAAACCCGTTGCGATGGCAACGCCTGTCACGCATATCGAGCAGCTAGAGCGGCACCTGCTGCGTCGCGGCGTCGGCGAGCTCGAGGCCGATCGCGACCGCTGCGCCGACTGCGGGCGCACGCCGCTGACTGGCGAGCACGTGCACATCTACGACGGCCGTCACAGCGGGCTCGTCTGCGAGCTCTGCCGCACGTTGCGGCGCGAGCCGCCGGTCGCGAGCGAGGTCGTGCGTCACTGCGAGCACGGTCATACGGTGCGGCTGACGGCCCGCGCGGCCTAGCGCGGCGACGCGCTTCGCCATCGCCGCGCTCTAGACTGGCGGGCGCCGTGGACCCGATCTCCGTCTCGACAGTCATCAGCGCGCCGCGCGAGGAGATCTTCGACTACCTGCAGGACATCGCGAATCACGAGGAGTTCACCGACCACTACCTCGTCGACTGGCACCTGACGCGGATCGACTCGGTCGGCCGCGGCGCGGGGGCGCGCTTTCGCGTGAAGGCGCCGGGCAACCGCTTCAGCTGGGCCGACGTGACGTTCGTCGAGGTCGAGCGCCCGCACAAGATCGTCGAGGTCGGGCGGACAGGCAAGAACAACCGCATCCGCACATTGGGCGTGTACGAGCTGGCGCCGGGTGCGCACAACTCGACGCGCGTGCGCTTCACGCTCGAGACGCAGCCGGCGACGCTGTCGGACAGGCTGATGGAGTCGTTCGGCGCGCGTGGCTGGATGCGGCGGAAGAACGCGCGCGCGATGCGCCGGCTGCGCTCGATCATCGAGCGCGACGAGGATCGCGGAAGGCGCGTGACGGTCGCTGCCGGGTAGACTGCCGCGTCGCATGATCACCCGCCTGCGCAAGCTGACGCCACTCGCGCTCGTCGTGCTCGCCGCGATCGCGCTCGGCGCGTGCGGCGACTCGCACACGAAGGTCACGACCGGCACGTACGCCGGCGAGTCCGGCAAGAACGCGCCGTACCTGGACGTCGGCCCGCTCGTCTACGAGGTCCAGCTCTCGCGCGAGCTGAACCCGTACGACCGCGAAGACGCGCAGTACCTGCAGGGGCTGACGCCCGAACAGCAGAAGCTCGAACCGGGCCAGGAGTGGTTCGGCGTGTTCATCCAGGTCTACAACAACGGCCAGCAGCGCCAGCCGGTCGCGACCGACTACACGATCACGGACACGCAGGAAAACACCTACACGCCGATCATCCCGGCGTCGACGAACCACTTCGCCTTCCGCGGCGGGACGGTTCCCGGCCACGGGCGCCTGCCGGAGCTCGACACGATCCCGGCGGAAGGCCCGACGCAGGGCGCGCTGCTGCTGTTCAAGATCCAGATCGTCTCGCTGGACAACCGGCCGCTGACGTTCAAGATCGTCGACCCGACCGACGCGGCGCAGACCGCCTCGGCCGAGCTCGACGTCTAGCTGCTCGCCTTCAGGCCGGCCTCGAGCACTTCGCGCGCGACGGGCGCCGCCGTGTCGCCGCCGGCGCCGTCTTTGACGAGCAGCACGCAGACGGCGATCCGCGGCTGCAGCGCCGGCGCGAACGACGCGAACCACGCATCGGTGTTGCTCGCTTCGTTGTCGGCGCCGACGCACCCGGAGCTCGATTCCGCTTCGTGCGCGGCTTCGCCGGAGCTCGATTCGCCGGAGCCGGAGGGGGTGCACTCGGTCTTCAGTTCGGCCGTGCCGGTCTTGCCGGCGACGGTCACGCCGGGAATCGCGGCCGAGGTCCCGGTCCCTTTGCGCACGACTTCGATCATCAGCCGCCGAACGGTGCGCGCGACGCTCGCCGTCGTCACGTAGGAGCGCGGCGCGGGCGTCCCGAACGTGAACGTCGGCTGCGGGCGTCGCCCGCCGTCGGCGACGCTCGCAGCGACGATCGCCATCTCGAGCGCGCTCGCCTGCACCTGCCCCTGTCCGATCGCCGTCGAGCCGACGTCGAGTTCGCCCTGGATGCTCGACGCGGCCGGCAGCGTGCTTTCGGCGGCGCCTTCGATCCCGGGAGCGTGGTTGAAGCCGTAGCGTTCGGCCATCGCGACGAGGCGCGCGGCGCCGAGCTTGACGCCGAGCGGCGAGAAGACGGAGTTGCACGAGACGGCGAACGCGAGCTCGAGCGAGCCGCCGCATTCCTCGCCGTTGGCGTTGTTCAGCTTGACGCCGTCGAGCGTCGCGTAGGTCGCGTACGGGAAGACGGTCGCGGGCGTCGCGATGTGCGAGTCGAGCACGCCGGTCAGCGTGACCATCTTGAACGTCGAGCCCGGCGGCTGCACGCTGTCGAGGCCGATGCCGGCGACGGCGAGGATCTGCCCGGTCGACGGTTCGAGCGCGACGACGCCGCCGAGCTGCGCGCCGAGCGCGGTCACGGCGGCCTGCTGGACGGCCGGTGAGACGGTCGTGCGCACCGCGCCGGCGGCGTGCGGCAGGGCGCTCGCGAGCACGCGGCTGCCGGCGAGCAGCTCGCCGCCGGGCGTGCCGCGGAGCCGCGCGTCGAGTGCGCGCTCGAGCCCGCTCGTGCCGACGATCGCGTTCGACGGCACGCCCTGTTCTTCGAGCGCCGTGCGGCGCGAGCTCGGGATCGGGCCGACTTCGCCGATCACGGCGCTGGCGACGTCGCCGAGCGGCGAGCTGCGCGTGCCCGCTTCGGTCGGGTTGCCTTCGGCGAGCACCGAGCCGTCGCGCGCGAGCAGCTTCGCGCGCGACGGCAGCGCCGTCTGGCGCGTGAGCGTCTCGCCGAGGCGCATCCCGGGGAAGGTGAGCGAACGCGACCAGGCGATCGCTTCACCGCCCTCGGCGCCGCTGACGACACGCATCCGCGCATCCAGCGTCAGCGTCCCGAACAGCCGCGTGCGGACGCTCACAGGCACGGAGATGTAGCCGCCCGCCCCCGAGCGCGGCTTGCCGAGCGCGCGCAGGCTCGTCGCGGTCGCGGTGCGCATCGCTTCGGCATATGCCGCGGCGAAGCCGTCGGCGCTCAGCGAGCGTTTCGTCGCGGCGTCGACGTCGCTGTACATCGCCGCGTAGTCGGCGTGCGACCAGGCGGCGACGAAGCGCGCGGCGAGCGCGTCGGAGGCCGGCGTGCCGCCGCTTGCGCCGACGATCGCGCCGGTGGCGAAGGCGACGAGCGCGAGCGCGATCACCGGACGGGCGCGCCGCACCCGTGCTGTCTGCTCGTCAGTCAGGGAGCGGTAGAACATGGCGGGTGACGGGGCTCGACTGGATCATCGTGGTGTTCGCGACAATCCTCGCCGCTTTCGGGTTCCGGCGAGGCTTCATCGTCGGCGTGCTCTCGTTCGGGGGTTTTGCACTTGGAGCATTCCTCGGGACGCGGATAGCACCTCTGTTGCTCGCGCAGGGCTCCTCCTCGCCCTACGCGCCGGCGTTCGGCCTCGTCGGCGCGCTGCTCGCCGGCGCGATCCTCGCGACCGGCATGGAGGGCCTCGGCTTCCGCGTCCGGCGGGCGCTCGTGCTCCCGGGCCTCGGCGTGCTCGACGGGCTGCTCGGAGCTGTGCTCGGCGTGGCGCTCGCGCTCGGCATCGTCTGGATCCTCGCGGCCGTGCTCGCGCAGACGCCGAGCGAGACGAGCCTGCGCGCCGACATCCAGCGCTCGGCGATCCTCGGCGAGCTGAACGCGCTGCTGCCGCCTTCGGGGCCGATCCTCAACGCGCTCGCGCGCCTGGACCCGCTGCCGTCGATCTCCGGCCCGTCGCCGGACGTCTCGCCGCCTCCCGCGATCGCGCGCACGCCGGGGATCCGCGCGGCCTCGCGCAGCGTCGTGCGCGTGATCGGCACGGCGTGCGGCCTGGCGATCGAGGGCTCCGGCTGGGCCGGCGCGCGCGGCCTGATCGTGACGAACGCGCACGTCGTCGCCGGCGAGCAGGACACGACCGTCGAGGTCGGCGGCGACGCGCCGAGCCTGACCGCGCGCGTGGTCGTGTTCGACCCGCGCAACGACGTCGCCGTGCTGAGCGTGCCCGAACTCGAGCTCGCGCCGCTGCGGATTCTCTCGGAACCGCCCTCGGGCACGGCCGGCGCGATTCTCGGCTATCCGGAAAACGGTCCGTTCACGGCGCGCTCGGGACGGATCGGCCGCACGCAGACGGTGCTGACCGACGACGCGTACGGCAACGGGCCGGTCGATCGCCTGCTGACGCCGCTGCGCGGCGTCGTGCGCCCGGGCAACTCGGGCGGTCCGCTCGTCGACCCGGCCGGGCAGGTGCTGACGACGATCTTCGCCGGGACGGTCGGCGGCGGGCCGCCCGGCGGCTACGGCGTCGCCAACGCGACCGTCGCGCGCGAGCTGACAGAGGCGCAGGCGCACGTGGCGGCCGGCGTCGGCGCGAGCACCGAGGGCTGCGCCGCCGGTTGACGGTCGCAGGCGAGGCGCTCATCGGGGCGCGGCTGCCGTGAGCGTCAGCCGCTCGCCGGCGCCGGTCGCGTGCGCAGGCGTGGGCGGGGCGGGCGCTCGGCGGCGCCGGCGGGCTGCTCGACCGGCTTGATCGCTCTGGCCGGCTTGCTCCTCGCCTTGCGAGCCGACGGCTTGGCCTTCGCCGTCGCGACCTCGCTCGCGCGCCGCGAGTCGTGCCGCTGTGCTTCGAGGTGCTCGTCGAGCGCCGCCTGCACGACCGTCAGGCGGCGGATCAGCGCGGCGCGGACGCGCGCGAGCTCGTCGACCGTCAGCAGCGCCGGCCCGGTACCGCGACGCGCGCGGGCGGGTGCGGGGGCGACGCCGGGGTGCTCGGCTTCAAGCTCGGCGAGGGTCCGCTCGAGCGTCGCGATCTGATCGCGCAGCGCGCGGCGGCGCGCGGCCGGCGAGCGCTCGGGCTCGACGCCGCCGGCGCCGCTCGGCGATCGCGCGGCGTGCTCGGGCGCGACGTAGAGGGCGGCGGCGACGTCGCGGGGGTCGAGGCCGGTCTCGCGCGCTTCCATCGCGGCGTTCGCCGCGATCGAGCTGAGCGCCGCGGCGCCGCTCGGCGCGCCGACGACGAACGTGCCGCTGCCCTGCTGGCTGTCGATCAGCCCGCGCTGCTCCAGGCGCCGGTAGACGGCGCGCACGGTGTTGACGTTGAGCCCCGTCGCCTCGGCCATCTCACGCAGCGTCGGCAGGCCGCGCGCCGGGGACGAGGCGCCCGTCGCGGATCTGCGCGCAGATCGCCCAGCCGAGCTGCACGCCGACCGGCACGTCGGCCTTGCGATCGATCGCGATCTCGCCGGAGCCGGCGTTGTCGACTGGTCTCGGCACGTCTCCAACGGTACAGGTGAAAAACGTCGTTTCCTAGTGTGCTAGTCAACTAGTACACTGGCACGGATGATGGAGGAGGCGCGCGTGGAGGACGCGCACCCGCTGCTCGGCCCCGCACGCGGAGCGTTCGCGTCGGGGCGCGGCCTGCTCGAGGAATTCGGCGACATGGTGCTGCTGACCGGCCGGACGGTCTCCTCGGCGCTGCGCCCGCCGTACCCGTACGGCGGCGAGCTCGTCGCGCAGTTCCTCTTCGCGCTGCGGCTCGTGTGGTTCCCGCTGCTCGTGACGACCGTCGCGATCAGCTACGGCGCGCCCGGCCTGCAGGCGGCGAACTTCCTGACGCTGTTCGGCGCGCTCGACCGCCTCGGCGGCTTCTTCGTGCTCGCGGCGATCCGCGAAATCGGCCCGCTGATCACGTCGATCGTCGTCGCCGGGGTCGCCGGCACGGCGATCACGGCCGACCTCGGCGCGCGCAAGGTGCGCGAGGAGCTCGACGCGCTGCAGGTGCTCGGCGTCGACCCGGTCAAGAACCTCGTCGTGCCGCGCTTCCTCGCGCTGATGGTCGTGACGGGGCTGTTCGACATCTACTCGCTGCTGTTCGGCATCTTCGGCGGGATCGCGGCAGAGCTCGTCAACGGCCAGCCGCTCGGGCCGTTCTGGGGGACGCTGTTCGCGAACGCGTCGACGACCGACCTGTGGGGGTCGGTGCTGAAGACGACGTGCTTCGGCGCGATCATCGCGATCGTCTGCTGCTACAAGGGCATGACGGCGTCGGGCGGCGCCGAGGGCGTCGGGCGCGCGGTCAACGAGGCGGTCGTCATCTCGTTCCTCGGCATCGGCGCGTTCAACTACGCGTTCACGCAGACGCTCCTTGCCACCCACCCGCAGATCCTCGTGATCAAGTGAGCGGGCCGCTCGGATGAACGAACTGCTCGCATTCCCGCGCGAATGGCTCGAGGCGACGGGCGAGATCGGCAGGTTCACGGGCCGGATCGTCGGCGACGTCTACGGCCTGCGCGTGTTCCGCTTCTTCGGCGAGTCGCTGCGCCAGGCGGGCATCCTGATCGTCGGCTCGACGCTCGTGATCTGGGCGCTCGTCTTCCTGATGGGTCTCGGCGTGTGCGGGATCGGCGGCGCGTACTTCACGCTGTCGACCGGCGCGCCGGCCTACTCGGGCGTGTTCGCCGCGTGGTGCGACCTGCGCGAGGCGGTGCCGTACGCGTTCGGCTACATGATGGCGGCGAAGGTCGGCACGGGGATCGTCGCCGAGCTCGGCGCGATGCGGATCTCCGAGGAGATCGACGCGCTCGAGGTGATGGGGATCGACTCGATGGTGTTCCTCTGCGCGACGCGCCTGCTCGCCTCGTGGATCGTGCTGCCGTTCATGTACGTCGCGGGGATCGGCGTCGCCTACCTCGGCTCGTATCATCGGCGTCGTCGAGCAGCTCGGCTTCGTTTCCTCGGGCGGCTACCTGCTGATCTTCTGGCAGTTCCAGAACGCGCCGGACCTGCTGTTCAGCGTGATCAAGGGCATGAGCATGGCGACCGTGATCGTGCTCGTCGCGTGTTACTACGGCTACAACGCGAGCGGCGGCCCGGTCGGCGTCGGCACGGCGACGGCGAAGTCGATGGTGCTGAACCTCGTGCTCGTGACGCTGATCGGGATGCTCGGCACGCAGATCTTCTGGGGCGCGAACCCGCGCGCTCCGATCGGCGGATAGCGGCGCGCCGACGCCGCGTCCGGCGGTGCGCCGGCGTCGTCCCCCCGGCGCCGGCGCCGACCGCGTCGTTGCGGCATTTCGCACACCCGCTACCCTGCCGCCCATGCCGAAGACGCTCGTGATCGCCGAGAAGCCCTCCGTCGGGCAGGACCTCGCGCGCGTGCTGAAGGGGCCGTTCCAGAAAGGCGAGGGCTGGCTGGAAGGCCCCGAGCACGTGATCACGTGGGCGGTCGGGCACCTCGTGCAGCTCGCCGAGCCGGACGAGTACGACCCGAAGTTCAAGCGCTGGAAGATGGAGGATCTGCCGATCGTGCCCGAGCGCTTCAAGCTGATCGTGCGCGACGAGCGCTCGCGCAAGCAGATGTCGGTCGTCACGAAACAGATCGGCCGTGACGACATCGGCGACGTCGTCAACGCGTGCGACGCCGGGCGCGAGGGCGAGCTGATCTTCGCGTACCTGTACGAGAAGGCGAAAGGCAAGAAGCCGGTGCAGCGGCTGTGGCTCAACTCGATGACGAACGCGGCGATGAAGAGCGCCTTCGAGGAGCTCCGACCCGCGGCGGAGTTCGAGCGCCTCGAGCAGGCGGCGCGCTCGCGCTCGGAGGCCGACTGGATCGTCGGCATGAACGCGACGCGCGCGGCGACGATCAGGCTGCGCAGCTCGTTCGACGGCGCCGTCTCGCTCGGCCGCGTGCAGACGCCGACGCTCGCGATCATCGCGCGGCGCGAGGAGGAGATCAAAGCGTTCGTGCCCGAGCCGTACTGGCTCGTCGACGCGACGTTCGAAGCCGACGGCAAGCGCGTCTACGCGGGGCGCTTCCACGAGGGCTCCAAGCCGCGGATCGCGACGGCGGAGCAGGCGGCGGCGATCGTCGCCGCGTGCGAGGGCAGACCCGGCACGATCTCCAAGCTCGAGAAGAAAGAGCAGCGCGAGAAAGCGCCGATGCTCTACGACCTGACGACGCTGCAGCGCGAGGCGAACAACCGCTACGGCTTCTCGGCGAAACGCACGCTCGCGGCGGCGCAGCGCTGCTACGAGGAGCACAAGGCGCTGACCTACCCGCGTACGAACTCGCGCTACCTGACGAACGACATGGTCGCCGAGATCAAGCCGATCGCCGAGCTCGTCGGCCACCAGCCGGAGTACCGCAAGGGCGCCGAGTACGTGACGAGCCTCGACCTGCTGCCGCTCGCGCGCGTCGTCAACGACGAGAAGGTGACCGACCACCACGCGATCATCCCGACGCGCTCCGAGCACAAGCTGGAGAAGATGAGCTCCGACGACCGGCGGATCTTCGACATGGTCGCGCGGCGCTTCCTCGCGGTGTTCCACCCGGAGGCGGTGTTCGAGAACACGCGCGTCGAGACGACGGTCGGCGAGCAGGGTCACATCTTCCGCACGCGCGGCAAGCTGCTGATCGTGCCGGGCTGGCGCGGCGTCTACGACGAGGTCGCGGCGGCGGACGCGCAGCCGGCGAAAGGCGAGGAGGACGAGGGCGTCGACCAGCAGCTCCCGCGCCTGGAGGACGGCGAGACGGTCGCGACGACCGAGATCGCGAGCGACCGCAAGGAAACGAAACCGCCGCGGCGCTACAGCGACGCGTCGCTGCTCGGCGCGATGGAGACGGCGGGCAAGCTCGTCGACGACGAAGAGCTGCGCGAGGCGATGAAGGAGTCGGGGATCGGCACGCCGGCGACGCGCGCGGCGATCATCGAGCGGCTGATCACGGTCGGCTACGTCGAGCGCGACGCGCGCGCGCTCGTCGCGACCGAGAAGGGGCTCAACGTGATCCGCCTGCTCGACGCGCACGCGCTCACGTCGCCGGAACTGACCGGCAGCTGGGAGCACCGGCTCGGCAAGATCGAGCGCGGCGAGGACTCGCGCGAGAAGTTCATGAGCGACATCGCGGGGTTCGCCGACGAGACCGTGCACAAGCTCGACGAGACGCTCAAAGACGTGCGCATCCCGCGCGCGAAGCTCGGTCCGTGCCCGGTCTGCGGGCGTGAGATCTCCGAGAACCGCAAGGGCTACTCGTGCTGGTCGCGCGAGGACCCGGGTTGCGGCTTCGTGATCTGGAAGGCGAAAGCGGGCAAGACGCTGACGGTGCCGCTCGCGCGCGAACTGATCAGGACCGGCTACACCGAGAAGCCGGTGACCGGCTTTCGCGGGCGCAGCGGGCGCTCGTTCCGCGCGCACCTCGCGCTGAGCCAGACGGACGAGGGCAAATGGCGCGTCGAGTTCGACGAGCCGTGGGCGAAGGAGGGCGCGAAAGCGCCCGAGGCGGCGCCGGAGGCCGAGGAGAACGAGCTCGCCGCGGCCAAATCGAAGTCGAAACGCTCGACGCCGGTCAAGCAGCGCAGCGCCGCCTAGCCGCGGTCCGAAAGACACACGCGCCGCGCGGCCGGCGTCCAGCGATGTCGGACGCTTGCGCCAGGATGGGCGCAGATGCCGATCACGCTGATCACGGGCCCGGCGAACGCGGGCAAGGCCGAGTTCGTGCTCGACGCGGTGCGCCGCGAGCTCGCACACGGCGGCGAGCCGCTGCTCGTCGTGCCGACGCGCGCCGACGCCGAGCACTACCTGCGCGAGCTCTCGGGCGCCGGCGCGGCGATGGGCGTGCGCGTCGAGCGCTTCGACGGGCTGCTCGCGGAGGTCGTCCAGCGCGCGGGGATCGCCGAGCCGCTGCTCGGCGGGCTCGCGCGCGAGCGGCTGCTGCAGGCGCTCGCCGGCCGGCTCGCGATCGCGAGCGAGGACGGTGCGGTCGGCCGCGGGTACGTGCGCGGGCTCGGCGAGCTGTTCTCCGAGCTGCAGGCGCGGCGCGTCTCGCCGCAGCGTCTCGCCGAGGCGCTCGCGCGCTGGGGCGCGGCCGACGGCGGCGCCGAGGAGCGCGCCGAGCTCGGCCGCCTGTTCGCGGCGTATCGCGCCGAGCTCGCCCGCCTCGGGCGTCTCGACGGCGAGCAGCGCGCGGTGCGCGCGCTCGACGCGCTGCGCGAGCGCCCGTCGCTGTGGGGCGGCGCGCCGGTCGCGTTCTACGGCTTCGACGACCTCACCGCGCTGCAGCTCGACGCGATCGAGACGCTCGGGCTCCTCGTCGACGCGCGCGTGACGGTCTCGCTCTCCTACGAGCCGGGCCGTGCGGCGCTCGGCGGTCGCGCGGCGACGTTCCACGCGATCGCGCCGCTCGCGGTCGAGCATCGCTCGCTGCCGGCGCGCGCCGAGCACTACGCGCCGCCGGCGCGCGCCGCGCTCAGCCACCTCGAGCGCTCGCTGTTTGAGCCCGGCGCGGCGCGCGTCGGGCATGGCGCGGCGGTGCGCCTGCTCGAGGGCGGCGGCGAGCGAGCCGAGCTCGAGCTCGTATCGCGGGAGATCGTCGCGCTGCTCGGCGAAGGGTTCGCGGCGGAGGAGATCGCGGTGCTCGCGCGGCCGGCCGGCGTCTCGCTCGAGCTGCTCGAGGAGGTCTTCGTCTCGGCGCGGATCCCGCTCGCGCTGCAGCGCCGCCGCGCGCTCGGCGACACGGCGACCGGCGGCGCGCTGATCGGGCTGCTGCGCTGCGTCGCGCCGCCGGCCGGCGGCGATCGGACGGGCACGCTCGCCGACCTGCTCGCGTACCTGCGCGCGCCGGGCCTGCTCGAGCGCCCGGCGCTGGCCGACGGGCTCGAGCTGCGCGCACGCCGCGCCGGCGTGCTCGACTGCGAGCGCGCGCGGGCGCTGTGGGAGGGGCGCCACTGGCCGCTGGAGGCGCTCGACCGCCTGCGGGCGGCGCAGGAGCGCGGTCCGCGCGCGCTGCTCGAGCGCGCCGAGCGCGAGCTGCAACGTCTGTTCGCGGCGCCGCGTCGCGGGCAGGCGCGCGTGCTCGACGGCGACGAGCTCGACGAGGCGGGCGCGGTCTCGACGGCGCGCCGCGCGCTGCTCGAGCTGCGCGAGCTCGCGCGCCTGGACGCCGCGCTCGCGCCGGCGAGCGCGGTCGAGCTCGCCGGCGTGCTCGACGGCCTGACGCTGCTCGGCGGCGCGAGCCCGGCGCCGGGGATGGTCGCCGTGCTCGACCCGCTCGCGCTGCGCGCGCGGCGCGTGCGGGCGCTGTTCGTCTGCGGCCTGCAGGAAGGCGTCTTCCCGGCGCGCGAGCGCCCGCAACCGCTGCTCGGCGAGGAGGAGCGCCGCCGGCTGGCCGAGCTCTCGGGCCTGCGCCTCGGCGAGCGCGCCGACCTGCTCGCGGCCGAGCGCTACCTGCTCTACGCGGCGCTCTCGCGCCCGCAGGAGCGGCTCGTGCTGAGCTGGCACGCGGCCGACGACGACGGTCAGCCGACGTCGCGCTCGCTGTTCGTCGACGACGTCTGCGACCTGTTCGAGCGCAGCCTGCTCGACGATCGTGCGCGGCGCGCGCTCGGCGCGAGCGATCGTCCGAGCGCGATCGACACAGGTGAGGCGCCCGCCGCCGCGCCGGAACGCTCCGACGAGCCGCTGCGCGACGAGCATGTGCTCGCGGCGCTGCGCGAGCGACCGTGGTCGGCGTCGGCGCTTGAGCGCTTCATCGCGTGTCCGGTGAGCTGGTTCGTCGAGCGCGTGCTGCGTCCGGGCGAGCTCGACCCGGACGCGGAGCCGCTCGCGCGCGGCGCACTCGCGCATGCGGCGCTGAAGGACTCCTTCGAGGCGCTGCGGCGCGAGACGGGCAGCGCGCGGCTGACGGCGGCAACGCTGCCGCGGGCGCGTGAGCTGCTCGCGCAGGCGCTGAGCGAGAACGAACGCGAGCGCCCGCTGTCGGTCCTGCCCGAGCGGCGCAGCGCTGCGCGGCGGCGCCTGCAGGCCGATCTCGATCGCTACCTCGCGCAGGCGGCCGTGAGCGAGAGCCGACTCGAGCCGGCCGAGCTCGAGCTGTCGTTCGGTTTCGCGGCTGGCGACGAACGCGGCGAGGCGAGCGAGCTGCCGGCATTCGCGCTCGGCGAGGGCGTGCGCATGCGCGGGCGGATCGACCGGATCGACGTGAGCGAGACGGGCGACGCGGTCGTCTACGACTACAAGGGCAAAGACCCGCCGGGCGCGGCGCGCTGGATCAGGGACGGCAAGCTGCAGGTCGCGCTGTACATGCTCGCCGTCGAGCAGCTGCTCGGGTTGCGCGCGGTCGGCGGCTTCTACCAGCCGCTCGCCGGCGCCGAGCTGCGCGCGCGCGGCGTGCTCGACGGCGACGCCGGGATCGAGCTCGACTGCGTGTCGACCGACGTGCGCGAGCACGCCGAGCTGCGCGAGCTGCTCGAGCGGGCGCGCGCGAGCGCGCTCGAGGTCGCCGAGCAGGCGGCGTCGGGGCGCCTGCAGCCGCGGCCGCAGACGTGCGCGTTCAGGGGCGGCTGCCAGTACCCGACGATCTGCCGGTGCGAGCGATGAGCGCGCGACGGGCCGGCCCGCCGCAGCCGGACGCGCTGCCGGGGATGGACATGACGGGGACGATCGCGCTCGCGCGGGCCGGCGGCGGCGCCGGCGAGCTGACGCGCGAGCAGGAGGAGGCGGTACGCCGCCGCGCCGAGTCGCTCGCGGTATCGGCGGCGGCGGGCAGCGGCAAGACGTCGGTGCTCGTCGAGCGGTTCGTGCGCGCCGTCCGCGAGGACGGCGTCGCGCCGGGGCGGATCCTCGCGATCACGTTCACCGAGCGCGCGGCCGGCGAGCTGCGCGCGCGCGTGCGCGCGCGTCTGCTCGACCTCGGCGAGCGCCAGGCCGCGCGCGACACGGAGGCTGCGTTCGTCGGCACGTTCCACGGCTTCTGCGCGCGGTTGCTGCGCGCGCACCCGCTCGCGGCCGGTCTGGATCCGGAGTTCGAGATCGCCGACGAGGGTCAGGCGGCACGTCTGCGCGAGCTCGCGTTCGAAGCAGCCGTGCGCGCGTTCGTCGGCGAGCGGGGTGAGCGCGCGGAGGCGGTCGACGTGCTCGCGGCGTACGGCGTCGATCGCGTGCGCGCGATGCTCGAGCGCGCGTATCTCGAGCTGCGCAGCACGGGGCTGCGCCTCCCGCGCCTGCCGCCGGCGGCGCTCGCGCCCGACGCCGAGCCGCACGACGTCGAGGCGGCGCGCGTCTGCGCGCTGCTCGACGAGCTGCTCGAGCGCTTCGGGGTCGCCTACGAGCGCTCCAAGCGCTCGCGCTCGCGCGTCGACTTCGACGACCTCGAGCTGCTCGCGCAGGAGCTGCTGCAGCGCCGCGAGTCGCTGCGCGCGGCGTGGTCGGAGCGCTTCGAGCTGCTGATGGTCGACGAGTTCCAGGACACGAACCGCCGCCAGCTCGAGATCGTGCGCGCGCTCGACCGCGGCAACCTGTTCACGGTCGGCGACGAGTTCCAGTCGATCTACGGCTTTCGCCACGCCGACGTGCGTCTCTTCCGCGAGCGCCGCGTCGAGCTCGACGCGCGCGCGGCGAGCCTTTCGCTGACGCACAACTTCCGCAGCCGCGCGCCGCTGCTCGGCGCGGTCAACGCGGTCTTCGGCGAGCGCTTCGTCGAGTTCGAGTCGCTGCGCGCCGGACGCGACGATCCATCGGGGGCGCCGGGTCTCGCGGCCGAGCCGGCGGTCGAGCTGCTGCTGACCGACGCGCGCGGTTGGCTGCCCGAGCAGGAGCCGGGCGCGTCGATCGCGGCCGGGCTGCCGCCGGCGGCGCCGTGGCGCCAGGCCGAGGCGCGGCTGCTCGCCGAGCGCGTCGCCGAGCTCGTGCGCGACGGTCGCGCGCGCGCCGGCGAGGTCGTCGTGCTGCTGCGCGCGACGGGCGACATCGAGGTGTTCGAGCGCGCGCTGCAACTGCAGGGCCTGCGCACGCTCGCGGCCGTCGGCGCGTTCTGGGGCGGCCAGCAGGTCGGCGACCTGATCTCCTACCTGCGCGCGCTCGCGAACCCGCTCGACGAGCAGGCGCTGTACGGCGTGCTCGCCTCGCCGCTCGGGGGGCGCTGCTCGCGCGACTGCCTCGCGCTGATCGCGAGCGCCGCGCAGGCAGAGCGCCGGGGCGCGTGGGAGACGGCGCTCGGCGCGGCGGCCGCGAGCTGCGGGAGCCTGACGGAGGCGGCAAGGGGGGCGAGCGGGAGCTCGCGCAGCGGCTCGGCGCACGCGACCGCGACGCGCTCGCGCGGATCTGCGCGCTGCTGGAGCGCGAGCGCGCGGACGCGTCGCGGCGGACGATCGCGGCGCTGCTCGAGCGCGCGATCGCGGCGAGCGGCTATCGCGAGCACGTGCTCGCGCTCGAGTGGGGCGAGCGGCGGATGGCGAACGTGCAGAAGCTGCTGCGCCTGGCGCGGCGCTTCGAAGCGGACGAAGGTCGCGACGTGCGCGCGTTCGTCGACCACGCCGAGCGGCTCGCGGGCGCGGCGGCGATCGAGCCGGACGCGCCGGTCGAGGGCGCCGAGCCGGACGCCGTTCGGCTGATGACGGTGCACGCGGCGAAGGGCCTGGAGTTCCCGGTCGTCTGCGTCGCGGACCTCGGACGCCAGCCGAGCCTGCGCACGCCGGACCTGCTCGTCGACGGCGCGCGCGTCGGCGTGCGCCTGATGGGCCTCGACGGCGGCGAGTCGGTGCCGGCGCTCGACTACGAGGAGCTCTGCGCGGAGCGGCGCGCGCGCGAAGCGGAGGAGGAGGACCGCGTGTTCTACGTCGCGAGCACGCGAGCGCGCGAGCTGCTCGTGCTGAGCGGCGCGGCCGACTTCGCGCGCTGGCCGCGCAGCGGGCCGAGCGCGCCGCCGATCTCGTGGCTCGCGCCGGCGCTCGTCGAGGATCTGCCGGCGCGCCTGGCGAGCGGCGAGGCGGAGCTCGAGGAGATCGTGCTCGGCGCGCAGTCGGCCGTGCGCGTGCGGCTGAGCTCGCCGTCAACGCCGCCGCAGGCGCCGTCGTCACCACCGCCGGCCGCGGCCGAGCAGACGCCGCTGCAGGCGCAGGCGGCGATCGCGACAGCGGACGACACGCCGCGCGAGGCGCCGGCACGCGCGCCCTCGGCGGCGGCGGCGCGTGCGGACGAGCGGATGTCGAGCCTCAGCTACAGCTCGTTGACGGAGCTCGAGCGCTGCGGCTACCGCTACTACCTCGAACGCGTGCTCGGGCTCGCGGAGGATCGCTCGCAGGCGCAGGCGGCGGCGAGCGGCGGCGGCCTGGAGGCGCGCGCGCGCGGGACGCTCGTGCACAGCCTGATGGAGACGCTCGACTTCGCGACGGCGAGCGCGCCGTCGCCGGATGACGTCGCGCGTCGCGCGCGCGAGCTCGGGCTGCGCGTCGGGACGCTCGAGCGCAGCGAGCTGGCCGAGCTCGTCGCGGCGGCGGCGCGCGCGGAGCCGTCGCGGCGGATCGCGCGCGCGGCGAGCGTCCGGCGCGAGCATCCGTTCGCGTTCTCGCTCGCGCCGGAGCAGCCGCTGATCACGGGCGTGATCGACCTGCTCGCGGACGAGCGCGGCGGCGCGTACGTCGTGCTCGACTACAAGAGCGACCGCGTCGCGCCGGACGTCGACCTCGAGTCGCTCGTCGAGCGCGAGTACGCGATCCAGCGGCTCCTGTACGCGCTCGCGGCGCTGCGTGAAGGCGCGGCGTCGGTCGAGATCGTCCACTGGTTCCTCGAGCGCGACGAGTGGGTCGCGGCGAGCTACACGGCGGGCGACCGCGCGTCGCTTGAGCGGGCGCTCGCGGCGCGCGTCGCCGGCGCGCGCGAGCAGCGTTTCGCGGTCAGCGAGCACCCGCATCGCGGGCTCTGCCTGACCTGCCCGGGGCGCGGCGGGCTGTGCTCGTGGGGGGAGCGGGAGACGCTCCGTGAGGACCCTTTCGCGATCGATGGAGAATCGACGAAGACGGACCGAAATGGCTCCGGGAGCGGGCAGTTCTAATTCCCGGGCGCGCGGATTCTGCGAGGCGTCCGCTGCTACGCTTTCGGGCTCAGCCTCAGGTGCCCGCCTGCCCGCGCCACGGGGTTCGCACCGCCCCAAGGGAGCACTTCCATGCATACGCAAATCAAGCAGCCGCCACAGGCCGTCGGACTGTACGACCCCCGCTATGAGCACGACGCTTGCGGGGTCGGCATGGTCGCACGCCTCGACAACGTGGCGACGCACGATGTGATCGCGCGCGCGATCACGGCGCTCGAGAACCTCGAGCACCGCGGCGCGAGCGGCGCCGACCCGCGGACGGGCGACGGCGCCGGGATCCTGATGCAGATGCCAGACGAGCTGCTGCGCGCGGTCGTCGACTTCGAGCTGCCGCCGCTCGGGTGCTACGGCGTGCTGATGTGCTTCCTGCCGACCGACGACGCGGCGCGCGCGAGCGTCGAGGCGCTGCTCGAGCGGACGGTCGCGGCCGAGGGCCAGCGGCTGCTCGGCTGGCGCGACGTGCCGGTCGACGCCGAGCACGCCGGCGAGGTCGCCGGCGCCTGCCGCCCGGTGATCCGCCAGCTGTTCGTCGGCGCCGGACCGGAGCACGCCTCCGACCAGGAC
>CAVTBW010000006.1:0-173865 GCA_963733115.1 uncultured Solirubrobacteraceae bacterium
AGCTTGCGGCCGCAGGCCGGATACGTCGAGCGCCATGAGCACCCCACCGACGCCAGGGCCGTCCAGCTGCAGCGCAGCTCCAGCGGCGAAGAGCTGCTCCCGCTGAGCGCCGAGATCTTGGCGCAGCTCCGCGCAGGTTGAGCGCACGAGCTGGGCGAGGAGCGTTTCGATGGGTTTGAGGACGACCTCGAATTCATCGCAAATGGCGCGCACCTCGGAGGCCTGCCAGGCTGGTTGGCATGAACCCGCGCCGACCGGTCATCTCGGACGGCCGCCTGGGCCACGACGGCCTCAGTGAGGCCGCTACGACCGGGACCAGCCTACGGGGAAATGACGACCGTCACGTCGGAACCTTCTCGCCCCCCTGCCGATGACGTGAGGGCGACTCAGTGGTGGGGGGCCTGCGGGACCGGGGTCGTGGCGCCCGCGGGTCCGCGGGCCGGCTGGCTCGGAGCCGGAAGCCGGAGCTTCCCCATGAGAGTGCTCAGAGCCCGGGCAAGGCGCCCACGTGGCCGGTTGATCGACCGTCCGCTCGCAGCGTAGGCCAGCCGCTGCGCGGCGCCGTGGCGGTGTAGCTCTTGGATGCGGAACAGGTTTGCTTGGTAGGTCAGATAGTTCATGTCGGTCCTCCATCGTGTCGCTTGTGGCGAAAATGTATGGCCAAAGCGGACTGCTGTTAAGATCCGATTCCGTGCCGATTGAATGGTCCGGTTTGGGTCCGGAGTTCCTACTGCAGCTCGACCGGGCCGGCGCTGAACCGCTGCGCTCCCAGCTCGAGCAGGGCCTGCGCGGGGCGATCCGCTCCGGTCGGCTGGCGGCGGGTGAGCGACTCCCGTCCTCGCGCGCGCTTGCACGCGAGCTGGGTATCTCACGCGGACTCGTGCAGGAGTGCTACTCACAACTCCAGGCCGAGGGCTTCCTGATCACGAGGACGGGCTCCGCGACCCGAGTGGCCGCAGGCGCACACCAAGCGCCGAAGCCGGCCCCAAGGCCCAAGCGCACCCCGCGCCTCGCGGTCGACTTTCGCACCGGCGTTCCGGACCTTGCCAGCTTTCCGCGCCGCGACTGGGTTTGGGCTCTCCGCGAAGTCAGCCGCACGGCACCGGCAGACGCGCTCGACTATGGCGACCCGCGCGGTAGCGAGCACCTGCGGGAGGTGCTCGCCTCATACCTCCGCCGCGTCCGTGGCGCCGTTGCCGACCCGGAGTCGATCGTGATCTGCACGGGGTTCGCGCAGGGACTGAACCTCCTGCTCCGTGCGTTGGCCCGCACCGGCGTGCGACGCATCGCGTTCGAGGACCCGGGGCAGCGCGCCCGCGTCGGGCGCTGGGGACTGGACGCCGTCCCGGTCGCCGTGGATGAGCGAGGGATCGATGTCCAGGAGCTCGCAGCCAGTGGAGCCCGTGCCGTCCTGCTGACCCCCGCCCACCAGTGGCCCACGGGCGTCGTGCTCGCCCCGGAGCGCCGCCAGGCGCTGGTCGAGTGGGCGAGTGAACGAGACGCTGTGATCATCGAGGATGACTACGACGCTGAGTTCCGCTATGACCGCGAGCCGGTCGGCGCGCTGCAGGGCCTGGCCCCGGACCGCGTCGCGGCGCTTGGCACCGTGAGTAAGTCCCTCGCTCCCGCCCTGCGGCTCGGCTGGCTCGTCTGCCCACCGCAGCTCATCGACGCGGTAGCCGAAGAGAAGGACCTCGACGACCGCGGCTCACCAGGATTTGACCAGCTCGCGCTCGCGCTGCTCATCGAATCGGGCCGGTTCGACCGCCATCTGCGTCGAATGCGCGGCATCTACGCTGCGCGACGCAAAGCGCTCATCGATGCGCTCGCTATACACGCCCCCAACATCGAGCTGCGCGGCCTCGCCGCTGGTTTTCACGCTGTCGCACAGCTACCCGATCGCCTCGACGAGCTGAGAGTCGTAGAGGCAGCCCGTACGCGCTCGGTCGGCCTCTACCACATGGGTAGCTACCGCTCGATCAAAGGCGCCTACCCACCGCAGCTCGTACTGGGGTTCGGCAACCTCGGCGAGGCCTCCATCGAGCGCGGCATAAGGACGATCGCGGACCTTCTAAGCGCACGCTGAGAGCGCATCCCGTTCAACCCGGCGAGAGGGCGGCACCTCACGGTGCCAATAACCGGACAACGGGGCCAGTTCGGCGCCCCGGCCCCGCCGAGGCTGACCTCTGAGAGATCGTGCCATCGGCGAGCCGGCGCTCGGTGTCTCGACCATGCTCGCACGGGTACCGCGGTCGGCGCTTACGCCTCTTTGGGAAGCGCTGCGAAGTCACGCTTGGCTTGCCGGTACCAGCCCATCCCTGACACGGGGTGCTTCCATCTTCCCTGCATCTCGCTCAAAGCACCCTTGTGTGTCTCGTCACCCCCAGCGACTGCTTCCTTCAGGTGGCGATCTTGCGCCTTGATGACGTCATTTGCAGTGTTGCCGTGGTGGGGCAGATCGCACGGTCCGCCCAGCTGTCTACATGTCATTGTCCTCATGAATCTCACTTCCTTTCGTCGTATGAGCCATCAAATGGGACGAGTCAAATCGCCAGAGAAATCGCGCAGCAGCGTCCGCGACTTGCCGCACGTGCAGGCTCACATCTCGCGGCGAGGGTGAGCGGATAAGCGACGGTGGGCGCTCATCGGTCCTGGAGCAGCCCGAGGACGTTGCCATCCGGGTCGGCGACCGTCGCGACCAGGCGCCCGCCGCCCACGTCATGCGCGGGCTCCTTTACGGTGGCGCCCGCCGCGGTCACCTCGGCCAGCCTGACCTCGATGTCTGGCACCTGCCAATAGGTCACCGGTGAGGTCATGCCCTGCGGGCCACCGCTCGGCACCAACCCGATCTGCTGATCGGCGACCTCGAACCCGACGTAGTAGGGCCCGTCGGTCTGCGGCGCTACGCCGAGCAGGGCGGCATACACCGGCTTGGCGGCGGCCAGGTCGGCGACGGGGTGCAGCACGGTATTGATTCCCTGCGTGGACGAGCCGGTCATGTTCACTCCTAGTGTCGTGGGATCACAGTGACCCATGCGGTTGTCGGCCTTGTCACATTGGCCGGCGTTCGGGGGTCTAGGCTGTATGACCCACGAGACCCGGAAGGTGTGACAATGGACGAACGGGAGCTAGCGGACAGCTTCGACCGCCAGCGGCCTCGGCTGCGATCGGTCGCCTACCGGATCCTCGGCTCGCTTAGCGAGGCCGACGACGCCGTCCAGGAGGCATGGCTGAGGCTGCAGCGCGCTGATGCAGCGCAGATCGAGAGCCTCGAGGGATGGTTGACGACGGTCGTTGCGCGCATCTGCCTAAACATGCTGCGCTCCCGCCGGACCCGCGGCGAGCAGCCGCTGGACAGCTACCTGCCGGAGCCGATCATCGACGCCCCGCAGGGCGGCAGCGACCCCGAGCACGAGGCGTTGCTGGCCGAGTCGGTCGGAATCGCACTCCAGGTCGTACTGGAGACACTCACCCCGGCCGAGCGTCTCGCGTTCGTGCTGCACGACATGTTCGCAGTGCCGTTCGATGAGATCGCGGCGATGGTCGAGCGCTCCCCGGACGCCACTCGCCAGCTCGCCAGTCGCGCCCGGCGTCGCGTACGCGAGGCCGCGCCGGCACCCGACCCCGACCTGGCACGCCAGCGCGCGGTCGTGGACGCCTATTTCGCCGCGACAAGGGAAGGCGACCTGGACGCGCTGATGGTGGTGCTCGACCCCGACGTGGTGCTCCGCCGCCACCGCCGCGACGGCGAGCCACAGGAGCGACGCGGCGCCGTACGGGTCGCGCGCGGGGCGATCACGGCACGGCATCTCGCACCCTATGTGCGTGCGGCGCTCGTGAACGGCGCCGCCGGCGCCGTCGCGTTCAAGGACGAACAGGCATTCGCCGTGATCGGGTTCACGGTCATCGACGATCGCGTGGCAGTGATCGACGTGTTCAACGACCCAGAGCTCGTCGCTGCGCTCGACATCCGCGGGATCACCGCATGAGCCAGCCGCAGATCCCAGTCCCGCTGTGCGCTCGCGTCTCACCGCGAGAGGTCTACGACGAAAGCCACCGCGCGATCCGCCCGCAGGCAGGCTGACGCCATGCCGATGCCCAAGCGCTCCAGCGTCGATGATTTCTTTGCGCAACTCAACGACGTCCAGCGGCCGCACCTCGAGGCCCTCAGAAAGCTGAGCCGTGATACCGACCCCCAAGCGCGAGAGGAACTGAAGTGGAACCTGCCGGTGTACGTCCGCGGTGAGAAGACGAGCCTGTGGATGCTCCAGAACTTCAAGAACCACTGCTCGCTGCGATTCCCGCCGCCGTTCTTCGCCACCCATAAGCCCACGGTCCAGGCCGCCGGATACGAGGCCGGCGCGGGCTTCATCAAGCTCCCTTATAGCCGCGCGCTGCCTACAGAGCTCCTGAAGGCGCTGATGCAGGCCCGGGTCGAGGAGTACGCGGCGACCGGCGCCGGCTGGAACGACCAATGACCCCGGCTACCCCCGTGAGGGCCGCATAAGGTCGCGGCTCAGTCGGCCGTAAGCACCGCGCCTTTCCGAATCCGCTGACGAAGTTCCTGTGCTGCACAGGACCTGGGATGGTAGCCGTGACAACCCGGTCGGCACGACACAGGCAGTCGCTCGAGTCAGGCGCTGTCCGACCGAGCGTGATCTCCACCGCCAAACGCCCGTTCGACGAACGCCGCCCCGTTGGACGGGTCGGGCGCGTAGTGGCGGTAGATCTCGGTGGTCTTCGCGTCGGCGTGGCCCATCCACTCCTGGATCGCGCGCAGCGGGGCGCCGGCGGCAGCCATCTGCGTGCCGAAGGTGTGGCGGAGCTCGTGGAAGGTGATCTCATGTACGCCTGCCTCGGCGAGCGCGTCCTTGAACCGCTTGCGCATCTTGGAAGGGTCGAGGACGTGTCCCGTGTCGGGATGGCAGAAGACGAGATCCCTGTCCGCGGGGAAGCGGGAGCCTCGGCGTAGCTCGTCGAGATCGCGGGCGAGCCGTGCGGCCATCGGGACCGAGCGGCCTTCGTGGGACTTGGGAGTGTCCATCTGCCCGCGCGTAAAGTTGTCCGCGACGCGCACGCGCCCGACCTGCCAGTCGATGTCGAGCCACTTCAGCGCGAGCAGCTCGCCCTGGCGCAGGCCGGTGAGCGCGGCGGCCAGATACAGCGCCCGCTCGACGCCGCCGAGGGTATCCTCCGGCACCGCGTCGATCAGCTTGTCGAGTTCGGCTGGCTGGAGGAAGCGGACGCGTTGGTGGGGAGAGCGGTTCTTCTTCGGGCGGTCGACGTAGGCGACCGGGTTGCTCTGCGCCCAGCCGCGCTTTATCGCGAAGGCGAACACGCCGTGCAGGAAGTTCAGGTGGTTCTGGACGGTCTTTGAGGACAGGCCGTCGTTGCGCTTGCGCTTGAGGTACTGCGCCACCTGGGCTGGCTCGATCTTGTCGATCGGGCGCTCGCCGAAGAACGGCACGAGATGACGGCGCAGATGTCCGCGATAGTCCTGGATCGTGGAGCGCTTGCGCTCCATCACGTTCTCCAGGTGGTCGACGTAGGCGCCGCCGGCCTCCTCCAATGTGCGCCTGGCGGCGCCCGACACGATCACGTCCCGCTCGATCCGCTTGCGCAGCTCCTTCTCGGCCTGGGCGCGCGTGAGTCCGTCCGCGGTGCCCGGGGTGCGCTTGGCGGCGATCTTGCGCTTGACGCGCGTGCCGCCTGACCACCACGAGCCGTACCAGCTCACTTGCCCAGCCGCGTCGGCTCGCTCGAAGAGACGACCGCTGCCGTAGGAGCGCCTACCCATCGCTGGCGACCCCTGTGTCGGTGTCCGATGCCTTGCGGGGCATCAGCCGTCGGCTTGCTCGGCGAGCCACTGTTCGAGCATCGCGCGGGTGAAGCGGATGTGCCGTCCGACGCGCAGGCACGGTATCCGGTGGGCGCGCACGGATTCGTAGACCCAGCTCGGCTTCACGGACAGCAACGCGGCCGCCTCGTGCGGACAGAGCAACGGCCCCTCGGCGAGTATCGACTCGACTACGGCGGCGCTTGTGGGTTCTGTCCCGCTCATCCCCGTTAATGACCCCAAGTGGCCGGAAACGGCCAACGAGTTGGGCGAGGTGTAGATAGGGACGGCATTGGCGCGTCGCGCGAGACTCGTCGCAGTCGGAGCCACCGACTCTGCTGCTGGGTGCCTGCCGGGGCATCCCGAAGCGCCTATATCGCGATCAGCCCGAGCTCATCCAGCCGCCTGACCGCGCGAGACGCCGAGACACACTCGCCGGAGATCTGCACGATGCCGTCCTGATCGAGCCTCGCGAGTGCGTCGCTGATGTCGAGCGGCTCTACGTTGGAGATCTCGACCTCCAGCTCTGCGCGCGACCAGCGATCCCCGTGATCATCGCGAAGGAGCTGCAGGATGATCGCCCGTTCGATCCGCGGGTCGCAACCGCCCAGAACTTGGCTAGGTTGATCTTGCATGGAAGGGTCACTCCTTCTTTGCCGGGCCCCGGGCAGCTTCAACTGCGCCGGGGCCACTTAGTCTTGTGGTGTCTGTCGCGATGGTCTTGAGAACCGAACGCGCGACCGCTATCGCACGGTAAAATGTAGCACGTAGAGTGCTATAGCCCTGTGGATAGGCTCCCGCCCATGAGCCCCGAGCAGCAGTTCGGCGCCAATCTCGCTCGTGCCCGGGAGAGAGGCGGCCTCAGTCAATCCGACCTCGCGCGCAAGGTCGACGTGTTGTACACGTACATCTCTCGACTCGAGACCGGCAAGGCCACTCCTTCCTTTGGTCTGATCATGCGCCTGGCTGCGGCGCTCGCTATCCCGCCCTCGGATCTATTCGCCGGCGTCAAATAGCGTTGACGCCGTCTGGGGCGGCCCGGTCAGCGCCCGCGATCGACGTTGCGGTTGGCCGTTGGGCGGTCGTGATTGCGGCTGGAGCGCATCAGGATGGCAGGGACGCGGAGGATTCGCAGCGGCCCGAGCTCGTAGCCGGGTCCGAAGGCGGGATCGTAGGGCTCGTAGGCGAGCGACGGCTTCTGCGCTCGGCTGGTGCCCATCCTGCGCGCGAGCTGCATGACGCGGTCGGCGTCTTGCCCCTGGCTGCCGAGCTCCTCGCGTGCGAGGAACCAGTCGGTGCCCTGGCGGGCGCGGGTCGCCTCCACGTAGGCGATCTCCTTGCTGGTCTGCCAGCCGCCGGTCACCACGACGGTCCGCTCGACCGTTGCGCCCTGCTGGCGGTAGACGTGTTGCGCGTATCCGAGCCGCAGCGAGTCGACGTCTTCGCCGGCGAGGTGCAGCGAACGGCCTGAGCCGTGCAGCTCGATTGTCAACCCGCCGCGCTCACTCACGCGCGTGACCTGGCCGCGGGTTCCGTTCTCCACCCGGGGTTGGCCCGGTAGGCGGTGTTGGGATGTGAAGGCGACGATGTCGCCTTCGCGCAGCCCGTAGTGGGAGTGTTCGAGCGGGATCTCGCGGTGGCCGAGTTCGCCGCGCTCAGCCCTGAGGTGCTGGGCACGAGCGTTGAGTCGGTCGATCTCCTTGTTGGAGGCGTCGGCGATCAACGCGACCTGGCGTATGCCGTGCTTCTCGGCGAGTGTCATCCAGCGCTGGACGGCAGCCTCGCCGGCCTCGTCGCGGGTGTTCGAGAAGTGAAGCTGTGCGCGTTTGAAGTAGTGCGCCATCGCCCGCTCCGGTTCGCCGGCCCGTAGGGCGGCCCATGCCCTGCGCTCGTCGGGGTCCTGGGTGCGGCGGATGTCGGTGAGCTCTGCGTTTGGGGTGTGGGTGGCGAGCCGGTCGAACATCCCGCCCGGCCCGATCGAGGGGAGCTGCTTGCCGTCGCCGACGGCGATCAGCTTTGCTCCGGAGCGCTCGACCAGCTCGGTGAGGGCATCCATGCGCTTGTGGTCGACCATCCCGGCCTCGTCGAGGAAGACCGTCGTGGCCGGGTCGATCTCGACGGTCCCCGTGTTGGCACGAGCGACCAGCGAGTCGAGCGTAAGCGTCCGGCCGGTGAGGGCTGGGCTGTCGGCTCCGAGCCGCTCGGCGGTGGACCCGGACACGGCGATCCCGATCGTCTGGCGGCCGGCGTGCCGCTCGGCGCGGGCGGCGGCGTCGATCACCACGCCCTTGCCGGTTCCCGCCGGGCCGACGAGCACCGCGGCACGCTCGGGACCCGTGAGGACTCGCAGCGCGTGATTCTGCTCCGTACTCAGTGGTCCCCCGATGCGCTCGGAGACCACGCGCACAGCGTTTGCGCGAGCGTGTTCGCCGACGTCCCGGCCCGCCGGCTGGGCGAGCAGCTCAGCACGGCGCTCGATGGCCTGCTCCTGAGCGCGCACGGCGAGGGTGGTCATCCGCCCGCCCTCCAGGGTGAGGACCCGCCGGTCACGGACCATCTCGCGAGCGACCGCGAGCGCCTGCTCCGGTGGCATCTCCCCGGCTGTCTGCTCCAACGCGACCGCGTGCAGATCACGCGCCTGGAAGACGGCGTGCTGCTCGGTCAGCCTCGCCTCGATGCGATCCTCGACGGGGCGCTCGACCTCTGGCTGTTCGGGCGCACCGATCAGACGCACTGCCTCGTCGGGCCCGAAGCCGTGGCGACGGCCCGTCTCGCTCCACACCCGCTGCAGGTCCCCGCGGGTCGTCAGCTCCTTGGTGCGGCGGTTCTCGAGCGCCAGGTTGCGCAGCTCCCCGCGCTCCGGTGCCCGGCCGTGGCGGGCACGGAAGCGCTCCGCCGCTCGGGCGACGTCTCGGCTGCGTCCTGAGAACTCCTCGGTCAGGCCACGCGGCACCCCCGCGATCTCAAAGTACCGGCCGTCCTTACCGGTCCCGCGCTCGATCTCATACCCCTCCCCGCCCAGCTCCTCGGCGAGCGATGAGCGGTAGAACGCCCCCAGCTCGCGGGCGGAGCGGAAGATCGGCCGCGAAGCGATCGCGACGATCCTCTCGTCCTCCCTCACCGCGCCGCTGATCACGACATGGCTGTGCAGCTGCGGGTCGGGCGCCTGCGCCCCACTGATGCCCCTGGCGGTGGTGTGCCGGTACTCCGCGGCGATCACATCCTTGGCGTGCTCCTCCACCACCTGTCCGCCGTAGCGGCACCGGACGACCGGCACCTGCTCGCGCAGATACCTGACCGTGCTCTCGACGGCCCTGGCGTGCGCTGCCTCGATCTGCTCGCGCTGCCACGGGTCGCCGAGCGCCCAGACCGTCGAGACAGACTTCGGGGCGCTGAACGTCACGTCGATCCCGCCGCCCCTGCCGCCACCGGCGCCCTCGGGTCGCAGCCACCTGCCGGTGCCTGGGTGTCGACCATCCATCAACGCGATGAAGTCCGCGCCATCGACTGCCTCGCCTGCCTGGACCCCGAGCCTGGTCAGCGTCTCCTCATCGGAGAGCCACCGACCCGGCGCCTGCATCATCTCACCGTCCGGGGTCAGGTAGTAGTCCCCGCGCTCGGGCGCGACCGTCTTGCTCTCCAGGTAGCGGGCGTAACCGCCGCCTCCGGACGCAGGGATGCTTGCTGCCGTCATCACATGGGTGATGACCCTGAGCGCCCCAAAACGGCCAACGAATTGCATGGCGGTCGCACAGCGATCGCACCCCCGTGCATCTGGTCTGTTTGAGCTTGGTGGCGTGCTGCTGATAGGCGTGGGGGGACGTGCTGGCAATCCGTCGTCGAGATCGTGGCTGCGGCCTGGACTCCGGGGCGTGTCACCGAGCGGGTGGGAGTTCTGGCTCGAAACGCTCGCATGCGCTCGTTGCAGATACCGACAGCCGATCGTCAATGAGGTCTTCGAGGTCCTCGGCGATTTCAACCGGGATCCGACCCGGTGCGGCGCTGACCGCGTGCGGTGCCACCGGTGTCACGGCAGACGGCACCGCGTGTCCGCGGCCGGGTCTACCCTCGCGGCGATGCCCAACCCCACCCACCCGATGCCACATGTCTGACGACGGTCAGAGCCCTGAGCACTGGCTGGTGGCGCCACGCGCCACCGGGCAACCCCGCAGCCACGAGATTGGGTTCGTCAGGCAGCTCGACGAGCAGGAGTACGAGCGAATCATGGCCGCCGACCGACTGATCACTCGGATGGCAAACAGCGCCAGCTACCAACGATGCGTCAGCGTCCTCCAGGTTCTCCAGGCACGGATAGGCGAACTTGGTGAGCAGGAGCGACCGAACATCAGCCTGCTCGACGGGCTCCGTGCAGCCACCGGGTCGCTCGCGGAGTCGCTGCGGATGCTCGCCGACGACCTCGGCCAGGACGCCCCCGCCGAGCTTACCGCCGCCATCCGAGCCGTACAGGACGGGAGCGCGTGGCGGCATGTGGCGCTGATTGCCGAGGGGGCCGGGGGAGCGCTGCACCGCCACCGGAACGGGACAATCGTGTGGAGACGGGCGGACACTGGCGGGATGATCGATGTCGCGGCTGCCGCACACACGGCCGTCCTCCAGGGACAGCAGCTCATCGCGAGACGGTTCCTCGCCTCAGAGTCCGAGCTGCGAGCCGCGGCCGGCCTACTCCGCCAGCTCGCCGTCGAGACGCTTGAGGGTCCCCCGACGATCTTCAGCGTCCCCACCACGATGCTCGAGGCGGGCCAGCCGGGACAGGTGACACCCCACCAGCTCGCGCTCGAGAAGATAGATGCCGTGCTCGGGTCGGCACGGCTCGCACGCCAGCACCTGGAACCCAAGCAGCCCGAGACCGCCGGGACACCGGCCGGCGAGGACGGCGAGGACGGCGAGGAGACAGTGGATGCGGCGGCGGGCGACACGGCCGCGAGCGGTTCCGCGGCGCCTGCAGGCAGCGCAGTCGAGGAGGGCGAGAGCCCCGAGTCCGAGCCGGAGGGCGGCGAGAGGACTGGCCCCGCAGATGAGGTCGACGGTCACGAGCAGGCGCGCACGCCGCCGGACCCTGTGACTGTCGAGGACCAAGGCACGGCGCACCGGCTACGAGACGCCGAGGACCCCGCCGCGCCGACCGATGGCACGGGTGTCGGGGCCGCCATTGAGCCCGTGCTGCTCCAGCCCGTCTTCCAACAGGCACGTAACCTGCAGCAGGCGCTCGAGCACACCTGGTCCAGAAGCCTTGACGAGACGCTGCTGGAGCCCGCGCTCGCCGAGCAGCTCGCCGCCATCCACAGCCTGCTCAGGAGCCTGACCGCGAGGCTCGAGGACGAGGACCGGCGTCTGCGTGCCGCCGGAGTCGACCCGCGCATCCCGGGATGGCCCCCCACCCCCGAGATGCTCGCCGCACTCGACCCTGGCCAGCGACCCGATAGCACCGGTAGGTCAAGGGACCTGCGGATGGCACAGATCACCGCGCTGCAAGCCGTGACAGAGACCCTCGCAGCGTTCAGGGAACCATCGACCGTGCAGTTCACCGTCGGAGAGGACGGCCAGAGAGTGGACCGGTTCTGGGACGCGGGAGCGTTCGCACTGCTGCGCACACGCATCGGGCTACTCGAACGGGTCACCAGGGAACACGAACGATGGCTCGCACAGCACGAACAAGCCGGACGCCAGGTCCCCGAGAGCGACCTGGGAGCGACGCTCGAAAGGCTGTTCCTCGGCGCGCGGGCACTCGGACACGGAGACCCGGAGGCCGCGCTTCTGCATGCCACCGCCGCACTCGCCGCCCGCTACGCCAGCAGCCCCGACGGACCGCTGGCGGCGATACGCCAGGAGGTATCAGGGAGCGATCACATCCCCGCCGAGGCGCCCGAGATGCTCGAGCGAGCATTCACCGTGACCGCACGGCTTAGCGAAGGACAGGAGAACCTCGCGGTCGCGACGCTGCTCGCGCAGGAAACCCTCGCTCTCGCACACAGCCTGCTCGTCGGACCGCTGCCCGGCCGGCAGGCCAGCACCAAAGAGCTCGCAGAGATGTTCGAAGCTGGGATCCCTGACAGCGAGCCGCTACAGACAGACGAGGCGGAGAATGGGTAGCGACCCGTCGCTGAACGTGCTCGGACTCGAAGACCACCAGACCCGGCCGGTGCTGCGATTCGGGACTGTCGACGTGAGCTTTGCGGCCCGCAACGCCACCACCACCCAAGGGCTGAACCAGCTCTCGACAGCCCAGCTCGAACTCGACTACGGGCTCACATCCGGCCAGCCCGTCGACTATCTCGCCCCCGTCACGGTCGGCGTGCGAGACGGCGAACAGGAGCACATCCTGTTCGTCGGTGCGGTCACTGAGGCGCAGCCCGACGGGCCGATCGCCCGGGTCGCCGCCCTCACCGCACCCGAAATGACCGAGACCGCCGCCGGCGTATTCGTCGGCGTCAACGTGATCGCACCGGAGGTGATGCACCTGATGGCCAGAGCAGCCGGCCTGCCGGAGGAGCGGATCCGGATCGACGAGCTTGACCAACTCCTGCCCGTGGAGACGATCGAGGTGGTCGCGCCGCTGCATGGGATCCACGTCACCCGGCCAGTCGTGATCGGGGACGTCACGATCGTCCCGGCCGACACTGGCGGAAGGGCGCTCGCTGGTGTCGAGCAGAGCCCCGCCGCCAGCGAATTCAAGGACGCGGACGCGCATGCGGTCGTTGTCCGCGTCGGTCGACGGATGCTCGACATCGAGAGCGACGCGCTCGCCGAAATCGACACCGTGCTCGCATGGCTCGCGGTGCGAAGCCGCTACGGCCTTGCGACGATGCCGGACGGGCAGCCCCAGCCGTTCCGGCGTGACCGCGCACGCGCGAAACCACGGCGGGGGAGCCTAGTCGTGGTGCGCGGCCTGCTGCACGGGCGCACATGGCTGCGCACACCCGAGGCGTCCGAGGTGAACATCGGGTTGCTCCCGATCGACCCGGCGGATCGGAGCTGGCTGCCACCGGCAAACATCACCGCAACGGTCCAGAGCAGACAGGCGCTGCTCGCGTGCGCGCGTGCCGCTAGCGAAAGCGACCCGCTCACGCGGATACAGGCGCTGTGGGAGGCGATCGAGTTCTATGTCACCGGGATCAACCCACCCCGACTGTTCGACAAGGCCGAAGCAAAGCGCATCAGGAGATCGCTTCCCGGTGACCTGGACCCCGCGCTGCGCGACCGGGCACTGCAACTCCTCGAGAAAATCAACGAGCCGCCGCTGCTGGCACGACTCGACGAGGCGATCCGACATGACGGGGTGCCTGTGGCGCCCAGCGAGCTGGAGCTGCTCGGCCGGCTGCGAAAGACACGCAACGACGCCGTGCACGGCAGGGAGCCTGTGCTGCCGACCCGGGATGAGATCGCACATGCGGTCAGCGTGGTCTCCCGGATGCTGATCTACCGGATCTCAAGACGGCACGAGGACGCTGAGGCAGCCGGTGGGCACCCGGGCGGTTAAGTGACAGAAGGCGAGGTGAGACGCGACGCGTGCGGGGATCTCACGTCATGGAGGAAGGCACACTCCCACGGTCGTTGCCGCCGGGCGCGGAACGAGGCGCTGCGGCCGGCTCGGAGCGCCGGTGGCAGCGGCGGCTCAGGCGGGGCGCCGCTACAACAATACCTAAAATTGAAATTCAAGTACAAGCACAACATAGAACGGCGCTCAACATGAGGAGCGACCGGAGACGTGCCGGGAAGCGTCGCCGGACATCGCGCGCTTAGTCGGTCGGGCTTCACGCCGATGATGGCGAGTGACGGCGCTCGAACCGACGACCACGTGGGGCACGATCCGCGGCTTAGCCGACGGCTAACGCCGGCGCAAACGGAACCCTATTGGAACCTTGGCGAGCAGCCATCCGACCCGTCCCACGAAAAAAGGCCCTGATTACCAGGGCCTTTCTCCATAGCGGGGGCGGGATTCGAACCCGCGACCTTCGGGTTATGAGCCCGACGAGCTACCAGACTGCTCCACCCCGCGTCGCTCCACCTGTTTTAGCAAAGAACGGCCCGTCGTGAGCTCCATCGACGCGCCGCGCCTCTAGGCATCCGCCGATGCGCGTAGCGGTCGTCGACATCGGAACGAACTCCACGCGCCTGCTGATCGCCGACGTAGACCCGATCAGCCGGCGCCCTCGACCAGCTCGCCCGCGCGTCCCGCGTAACGCGCCTCAGGCAGGGCGTGGACGCCACGGGCGCCCTGAGCGCCACCGCAATCGACCGCGTCCTCGCCACCCTCGCCGACTACCGCGCCGAGATCGACGCACACGACTGCGAGGAGAACCTAGCCGTCCTCACCTCAGCCGTCCGCGACGCCTCCAACGGCCCCGACTTCGCCGCCGGCGTCCGCAACGACTTCGCCCTCGACGCACGCGTCCTGCGCGGCGAGGAAGAGGCGCAGCTGACGTTCCTCGGCGCGATGTCCGGCCGCCCGACCGGCGGCCCCGGCCCGGACGGCGACCCCGACGACACCCCAACCGTCGTCATCGACATAGGCGGCGGCTCGACCGAGTTCATCGTCGGCACCGGGCGCACGGCCGGCTTCCACGTCTCGCTGCAGGCCGGCGTCGTGCGCATGAGCGAGCGCCACATCCACACCGACCCGCCCGCGCCGGAGGAGCTGCAGCAGCTCGCGGCCGACGTGCATCAGACGTTCCTCGACGGCCTGCCGTTCGCCGAGCGCGACCCCGTCAAGCGCGGCATCGCCGTCGCCGGCACCGCGACGTCTGCCGCCGCGATCGACCAGGAGCTCGACCCGTACGACCCGTCGCGCGTCGACGGCTACGAGCTGACGCTCGGCACCGTCGAAATGCTGCTCGCGCGGCTCGCCGACATGGACGAAGCGCGCCGCCGCGCCGTCGTCGGCCTGCACCCCGACCGCGCGCCGACGATCGTCGCCGGCATGATCGTCCTCGGCGAGGCGATGCGCGCGTTCGACCTCGACGACGTCGAAGTCTCCGAGCACGACATCCTCCAGGGCGGCGCGCTGCGCCTTGCCGGCGTCGGCTGAGCCGCTACGCCAAGTTCGACTTGCGCGGGTAGACGACGCTCGGGTCGGTCAGCACGTTGACGAGCGCCGGCTTGCCCGACGAGAACGCGCGCTCGATCGCCGGCCGCACGTCCTGCGGCTCGCGTACGAGCTCGCCGTAGCAGCCGAGCGCCTCGACGACCTCGTCGTAGCGCGTTTCGGGGCGCAGCTCGGCGGCGACGGAGTAGCCGTAGAGGAACTCCATCGGGTGCTTCTCGAGCGCCCAGATACCGTTGTTGCCCATCACGGCGACGACGTTGACGCCGTGGCGCGCGAGCGTGTCGAACTCCATTCCCGAGAAGCCGAACGCGCCGTCGCCGATCAGCAGCACGACCTGGCGCTCGGGATGCGCGAGCTTCGCCGCGAGCGCGTACCCCGGCCCCGTGCCGAGGCAGCCGAACGGCCCCGGGTCAAGCCAGCAGCCGGGCGCGTAGCTGTCGATCACGCGACCGGCGTATGAGACGAAGTCGCCGCCGTCGCCGATCACGATCGCGTCGCGGTCGAGCACCTGCCCGAGCTCGGCGTACAGCCGCATCGGGTGCAGCGGCGAGCGATCGTCCTCGCGCTCGGCGCGCTCGGCCTCGCGGCGCTCGGTCTCGGTCTCGCGCAGCTGCGCGATCCATGCGCTCACTCGCCAGCGCGCGGTCGCCGGCCGCGACGCGCAGGTCCTCGAGCGCCGCGTCGAGCGCGCCGTAGCACTCGGCCGCGACCGCGCGCGGGTGCGCGCGCTCGGGCTCGGCCGAGTCGAGCACGACGATCTCGGCGTCCTCGCCGAACGCCGCGCCGAAGGCCAGGCGGAAGTCCATCGGCACGCCGATCACGAGCGCGACGTCGGCGCCCTTCAGACCCTGCGAGCGCGCGCGCGAGAAGAACAGCTCGTGGTCGGCCGGCACGCAGCCGCGCGCGAGGCCGTTGAGGAAGACCGGGATGCGCAGCGTCTCGGCGAGCGCGAGCAGCGCCTGCTCGCCGTGGCCCCAGTAGAGGTCGGTGCCGGCCATGACCACCGGGCGCTCGGCCTCGCGCAAGAGCGCGCCGGCGCGCTCGATCGACGCCGAGGACGCGCGCGGCGTCGAGCCGTTGTGCTCGGTCGGCTCGGCCTCGGGCGCCTCCATGAAGACGTAGTCGAGCGGGAAGTCGACGAACGCCGGGCCGCCGTGCGGCGCCATCGCCGCTCCGAACGCGAGATCGACGAGCGGCGCGATCTCCTCGGTGCCGCCGGCCGTCACCGCGAGCTTGCTCAGCGGGCGCACGAACGGCACGTGGTCGATCTCCTGCAGCGAGCCCTGCCCCCAGCGCAGCGCCGGCGCGCGCCCGCCGAGCACGACGATCGGCGAGTGGTTCGCCTGCGCCGAGGCCATCGCGCTCATCCCGTTCGTCACGCCCGGACCGGCCGTCAGCGCGCACGCGCCCGGTTCGCGCGTGACCTTCGCCCAGCCCTCGGCCGCGAACGCGGCAGTCGACTCGTGGCGCACGTCGACGATCTCGATGCCCTCCTCGCGACAGCCGTCGTAGATCGAGAAGAGGTGCCCGCCGGACAGCGTGAACAGCTTGCTGACGCCGTGCGCCTTCAGCCGCCGCGCGATGAGCCGCCCGCCGTGGAACGTCGCGACATCCGTGCTCTCCTGCGTGCCCTCACTCGCCACGCGCCGGATCGTATCCGCTCGCCCCTCGTTCGGCGCGTGCGCCAATGCCCGTACGCGGTTACGCCGCAGTGCCCGGGGTGGGAGTCGAACCCACAATCGCCGTCAAGGCCATCGATTTTAAATCGAGCGCGTCTACCGTTCCGCCACCCGGGCCGGGTCGGCGCCAGTGTAGGCGAGGCGCAATCCGGCCGGCAGGGCCGCAACTCGGGCGTTGTTAGCGTGTATTTAGGACTGGATGAGGTAATGGATCCGTATGGAGGCCTCTGCTCTAGGACATTCCGCCGTCGCGCCCGCACTTCGCGGGCCGACGCCCCTGCTCCGGCTCGCAGTCCGACGAGCGCCTGATCGCGCTCACGCGCCGCGGCCAGCAGGCCGCGTTCGAGGTGCTCTGCGCGCGCTACCAGTCGCGCCTGCTGTCGTTCTGCCGCCACATGCTCGGCTCGCGCGAGGACGCCGAGGACGTCCTGCAGGAGGTCTTCGCCGCCGCGTTCAACGCGATGCTCGCCGACGAGCGCGAGATCAACGTGCGCCCGTGGCTCTACCGGATCGCGCGCAACCGCTCGCTCAACCACCTGCGCCGCGCCACGGCGATCGGCGTCGACTCGATGGACGTGCACTTCGCCGACGCCGGCCTGTCGACCAGCGAGAAGGCGCGATCCGCCGCGAGAGTTCCGCGAGCTGCTCGCCGACGTGCACGACCTGCCCGAGACGCAGCGCACGGCGCTGCTGCTGCGCGAGATGGACGCGCTCTCCTACGAGCAGATCGCGGACGCGATGGACACGACCGTCCCGTCGGTCAAGTCGCTGCTCGTGCGCGCGCGCATCGTCGCTCGCCGAGGCCGCCGAGGCGCGCAAGCTGACCTGCGAGGAGGTCCGCTTCGAGCTCGGCGAGGTCGCCGAGGGCCTCGACGTAGCTGAGCGCCGCCGGTGCGCCGGCACGTCGCGGCTGCGAGCGCTGCCGCGCGCTTCCAGAAGCAGCTCAAGGCGAACAACACGGCGCTCGCCGCGATCCTGCCCGTCGCGCCGCTGTTGATGTTCAAGAAGCTCCTGCTCGCGAAGCTCGGCTCGGCTGCGGCAGCGCGCACGTCGCCGGCGGCGCCGGCGCGACCGTCAGCGCCGGCGCGGCCGCGCGCCGGCGGCGCCGGAGCGACGGGCGGCGGGATCTTCACGCTCGGCGCCGGCGCGCTCGCGACGAAGGCCGTCGCCGGGCTCGCCGCCGCGGCGATCGTCGGCGCCGGCGCGGTCGCCGCCGACCAGTCGAGCCACCGTCGCCACCACGCGCACGTCGCGACCGCCGCCGTCGCCGCGACGAGTGCCGCGCCGGAACCGCTCGTCGTCGCGCAGCGCACGCAGCCGGTCAGCTCGATCGCGACGCGCCCGCACCTCGCCTTCGCCGCCGCACACCGCGGCCACCGCGGCCAGCGCGCGAGCACCGCCGTCGCGACGCCGGTCAAAGCGACGCCGGCGCTTGTCCCGACGGTCGCGAGCACGCCGCAGAAGACGACGGCCACACCGGTGCCCGAACCGCAGGTCACGGAGGTCACGGCCGAGTCGACCCAGCTCCCGAGCACGGCGCCGACCGCGACGCCGCCGCAGGGCACGCCGGCGACACCCGCCACCACTCCGACGGCGACGGCGCCGGCGAGCACTCCGACCGCCCCCACGGTTCCGACGGATCCGACGAGCCCGACGACGACGGTCACGACGACGATCACGACGACGACGCCGAGCGACCCTGCGCAGGTCGAAGGACCGACCGGAGACGCCGGCGCAACGGGCACAGTGACGACGCCGGGCGCCGACGAAGGAACGTCCGCCCCCGCGACGCCGACGACGACGCCGATCTCCGCGCCGCAGGTCGAGCCGGGCCCGGCGCAGGAAGTGACGGCGTCGACGAGCGCCGTCGCCGCGACGCTGCACCGCGGCGGCCACGGCGTCGGCCACCGCTGGGGCGCGAAGACGCACCCCGACGCCGGCTGACGCGCGCGGACGCCGGCTGACGCGCTCGCCGGCCGGCCCGGCCGCACGCGCGGCGCGCGCTACCCGAGCGTGAGCGTCTTCAGCGGACGCAGCAGGACGCCGGCGGAGGCGACTTCGAGCGGCGTCGTGACCTGCGCGTCGGCGGTCGGCGAGGTGAGCATGGCGATCGTGACGCCTTCGCGCGCGCCGGGCCGTTCGGGCAGCAGCAGGACGTTGCGCCCCCACATCGTGCGGCCTTGCAGTTGCTCGGTGTAGATGACCTGGTAGGCGGGGACGGTGTTGACGCGCGTCTTGCCGTCGCCGCGCAGCACGAAGTCGTCGTCGTGCGCGCGCAGCGTTTCGATGTAGCCGGCGGCGTAGACGGGCAGCTCGCCGCTCTGCCCGCCGCTGTACGGCGGCAGCGTCAGCGGGCCGACGGCGAACGAGTCCTCGAGCATGCCGTCGCCGTCGTGGCGCTCGAGCCGCACGAACTCGCCTGGTTCGGGCGCGACGCGGTAGAGGCTGCGGTAGCTGAAGTGGAACGGCACGCTGCCGCCGTGCGAGTAGTGCGCGTTCTCGAGCGTCAGGAAGGCGCCGAGCGCGAGCGCGATGACGGCGGCGACGAGCACGAGCGTGATCGCGCGCACGAGCGCCGAGGTCGAGTGCCACCACGGCGAGAGCAGGCGCCCGAGCGTCGGCCCGTACGCCGGCTTGATCGGCACGGCCGGGAGCTCGCGCACGACTACTCGCCGATCGAGAAGAGCGCTTCGAGGTCGTGGCGCGAGAAGGCGGCGAACGCGACCATCGTCTGCGTGCGCAGGACGCCGGGCAGGCCGCCGATCTCGGTCGTGACGACGTCGGCGAGCTGCTCGTGGTCGGGCACGCGCACGATCGCGACGAAGTCCCACTCGCCGGTCACGGAGTACGCCTCGGCGACGCCCTCGATCCCGGCGAGGTCGCCGCCGAGCGTCGAGAGCGCGTCGCGCTCCGCCTCGATCAGCACCACCGCGTTCGTCATCGCCATGAACTGCCCATGATAAGGAGAGCGATCGACGCCGGCGCGGCGAGCGCGTCGCGCACGCTCGTGCGGCTCACTGCTCGGACTGCCCGACGCTCTGCAGCCCGAGGCCGACGAGCAGCCCGAGCACGCCGCCGGTGACGCCGGCGAGCCAGCGGCCTCGGGCAGCGCGAGCAGTCGGACGGTCGCGCCGCTGATCAGCCACGGCTCCTTCGGCAGGACGAACGGCATCGCGAGCATCAGCGCGGCGAGCGCGCCGGCGCCGAGCAAATCGCCTTCGTAGTAGTGCCCGGCGCGCGCGGCGCGCACGTCGGGCGCGGCCCACGCGGCGATCAGCGCGAGCGCGCCGGCGTTCGCGCCGAGCGCGACCGGCAGGGGATAGACGGCGAGCGCGACGAGCGCGCCGGCGACGCCGGCGCCGAGGAACAGCACGAGCACGACGAGCGCGCCGAAGCGGCGCTCGAGCAGCCAGCCGAAGATCGCGACGACGACGAGCGTGACGAACGCGTACCATCCGTTGAGGTACGCGAACTGGCTGCTGAAGAGCTTCCACCAGTCGCCGTGCAGCGGCCCGACGATCAGCAGCTTCGTCGACGTGACGAAACCGGCGCGCAGCAGCACCCAGATGACGCAGCTCGCGGCGACGATCGCGATCGTCGCGTACGGCCGCGCGGCGATCGTCGCGGCGAGCGCCGGGCGCGTCGTGCGGCGCGGCGCTTCGGCGGGCGCCGCGCGCCCGCCGCCGCCACGCGCGCCCCAGCGGCCGAGCACCCCGAGCGGCGCGGCGAGCGCTCGGGCGCGCCCGGCCGCGGGAGCTTCGGCGCGCGCCGGCGCAGCCGGTGACCGCAGTACGGGCACTCGGTGATGTACGGGCTGACCTCGGATCCGCAGTTCTTGCAAACGACGAACAGATCCGCACCGGAGGGCATCGTCGACCCATTCTACGGCCGTCTCGCGCGCGCGAGCCACGCCCGATCGCGCGGCGCCGCGGGCTCTCCGCACCGGCCGGCGCGCCTTTGCGATACTCAGAGCCATGACTCTCGGCTACGACCAGAAGCTCTACATCCTCGCCTTCGACCACCGCGGCTCGTTCCAGAAGAAGTTCTTCGGCATCGAGGGCGAGCCCGACGCGGAGCAGACCGCGATCATCGCCGACGCCAAGCACCTGATCTTCGAGGGGATGCTGCAGGCGGTCTCCTCCGGCGCAGACCCGTCGGCGACGGGCGTGCTCGTCGACGAGCAGTTCGGCTCGACCGTGCCGCAGGAGGCGCGCGAGCGCGGGCTGAAGCTCGCGATGCCGGCCGAGCGCTCGGGCCAGAACACGTTCGACTTCGAGTACGGCGATGACTTCGGCGAGCACATCCTGAAGCTTCGACCCGGACTTCACGAAGGTGCTCGTCCGCTACAACCCCGACGGCGACGCCGCGGCGAACGCCGAGCAGCTCGGCAAGCTCAAGCGCCTCAGCGACTGGCTCAAGCAGCACGACCGCAAGTTCCTCTTCGAGCTGCTCGTCCCGGCCGAGGCCGGCGCAGCTCGAGGCCGTCGGCGGCGACGCCGACCGCTACGACCAGGAGCTGCGCCCCGAGCTGATGCGCCGCGCGATCGTCGAGATCCAGGACGCCGGCATCGAGGTCGACATCTGGAAGATCGAGGGCGTCGACGCGCGCTCGGACTGCGAGATGCTCGTCGCGCAGGCCCGCTCGGGCGGCCGCGACGGCGTCGTCTGCGTCGTGCTCGGCCGCGGCGCCGACGACGACAAGGTCGACCAATGGCTGCAGGCGGCCGCGCCGGTCGACGGCTTCGTCGGCTTCGCGATCGGACGCTCGATCTGGTGGGACCCGCTCAAAGCGTACGTCGACGGCAAGATCGAGCGCTCCGAGGGCGCGCGCAGGATCGCCGAGAACTACCTGCGCTTCGTCCAGGTCTACGAGCGCGCCGAGGGCAAGACCCCAGTCGCGTCCTGACATGCCCACGCGCGCGGTGTGTGGCACTAGACGACGAATGAATTGCCTGCGACCAGAGCGCCTGCACGCGAGCGACTGGGAGCGAGGCATTCGTCGAATGCGGAGAGCTTTCGCGCTCAAAGATCTCGCTCGACCGCCACCGGCGCGACTCGCTGCGCCGGACGGCCGAGCAGCGCACGCTCAAGCGCGAGGTCGAGCGCCGTCACAAGCGCGGGTCGATGCGCTTCGCGCTGCTCGTGCTGACGCTGATCATGACGGCGGCGATCGTCACCGTCGTGATGTTCCGGACGCTGTATCTCCTGCTCGGCTAGAGCCCGACGACGCCGCGAGGCGCAGCGTCAGCGGTCGTCTGCGCCGAGGTCGGTGATCGCGTCGTTCACGTCTGCGGCCGCCGACTGCTCGACGGCAGCCCCGTCCTCGCTCGTCGAGCCGCCCTCTTCGCGGTGGATCTCCAGGTAGATCTCCTTGCGGAACACCGGGATCTCCTGCGGAGCCTGAATGCCGATGCGCACCTTCTCGCCCATGACCGACAGGACCGAGACCTCTATGTCATCGCCGATCATGATGCTCTGGTTGGACTTGCGCGTCAGAACCAGCATGCAGTGCACCTTCCTGTTGGCCGCTCACCCGGCGCTACCCCCGCCCGCCGGTTCGGCAAGCATAGTCTGAGGACCGGGGGAAAGCGAGTGCCGACCGAGTCGCGTTCGACGCACATTGCGAGTACGGGGGTCGTGCCGAGAACCCGGCGCTCGGACGTTCGCGCGGTGCGAATCCGCATTCGCACCATGCGACTACGCATTCGGCCCACGCGATCGCGCGCACGGGCGATGCGCGTGCAGATGCCCAGCTTCCGACTCCGCGAGCGCCATGCGCTAGTCTCCCGGACCGTCGATGCCTCGTAAGTCCCTGCGACCGAACCTCAACCAGATCCGCGCCTGGGTACGGCAGGGTCGGACCGACGCCTGGGTGGCGCATCAGCTCGAGGTGAGCGTGCGCGACATCGAACAGTTCAAGCGCCAGAACGACCTCGCCGAGGAGGACGCCGCCGAGGGCACGCCCGGCGCCGCGAGTACCCGGACGAGATCGACCTGCGCGCCGAGGACGACGCGCTGATCGCCGCCGAGCTCGAGGCCGCCGAAGCCGCCGCCGAGCGCGCGCGCGCCGAGGCGGAGGCGAAGGCCGAGCAGGAAGCGGCCGAGCGGGAGGCCGAAGGCGGCGACGCCGACGACGAGGACGAGGACGCGCCGAAGCCGCGCACACGCCGCCGTCGCGGCGGTCGCGGGCGCCGCGTGCGCGGCGTCGCGTTCGGGCGCCGGCAACCGGGTCCGCTCGAGGGCACGTTCGATCACGGCGAGGAGGGCTACGGACTGTGGCTCGACCCCGCGATCCAGGACAACCCGATCTACGCCGAGCACTGGGCCGGTCACCGGCCGGTCGAGGTCGCGATCGAAGAGGACTGCATCGTCATCCGCCGCGCCGGCGACGACGACTGACCGTGAGCCTGCGCGGAGCCCCTCGGAGCGCGCCGTCACGCCTCTGGCGAGCATCGCGCCTGTCCGCCGGCGTAGTCGGCGGCCTCGCGCAGGTAGCGGCCGAAGGCGGCGTCGGCGACGACGCCGGCGTCCCACGCCCACGGCGTCCTCGGGTGCGACGCTTCATCGCGATCTGCAGGCACCACGACGTCCCGCGCTCGTACAGCGCGACGAGCTCGTCCGAGGAGAAGCGCCCGCCGAGGCGGCGGCGCAGCTCGGCGACGAGCGCGTCCGTCGCGCGCTCGATCGCGCGCCGGCGCTCGGGCGGCGCGGCGCGCAGCCGACGCTCGCCCTGCTGCCACTGGTAGATTGGCGTTCTCGAACGACACGGCCGCCGAGGCTAGCAGCGCGCTGCGGGCGCCGCTGCGCGGCAAGCGGCGCGAGGTATTCTAGTTGGCCGGCAGGCCGCTGATCCGTACTGGCGTTCGTTCGCGCGCTTCATGCCGAGCAGCCGCGCCTCGTCTTCGACCGTCCCCTGCCGGCCGAGCGCTTCATGCTGGCGCGCGAGCGCCGCGTGTTCACGTTCGAGCGAGGCGACCGTCGCCCTGTCGTGTCGCGACTGCCGTACGTCGAGTACAGTGCATGCCGGCGCTGATGTACAGGTAGAGCAGCGCGGCGAGCACGAACAGCATCGCGAGGCGTCCGAGGCGGTCCCAGCGTACGCGCGGGACGCTCGCGCCGGCGCGCGCGGCTGCGGGCTTGCGCGCGCGTCCTCTACGCGCGGCGAGCGGTCTTCCGGCATGTGCTCGGTCGGCATACGCTTGCGGCATCTGACCGCATTCGCGCCCGGCGGCGGACTTCCTGCTCGGCTAGCGAAAGACCGAGCGACCGGGGAACTGCGCGTCGGCGCCGAGCTGCTCCTCGATGCGCAGCAGCTGGTTGTACTTCGCGACGCGCTCCGAGCGCGACGGCGCGCCGGTCTTGATCTGCCCGCAGCCGGTCGCGACGGCGAGGTCGGCGATCGTCACGTCCTCGGTCTCGCCCGAGCGGTGGCTCATCACGGCCGTGTAGCCGGCCTCGCGCGCCATCGCGATCGCCGTCGAGCGTCTCGCGTGAGCGTGCCGATCTGGTTGACCTTGATCAGGATCGAGTTGGCGACGCCGGCCTCGATGCCGCGCCGCAGGCGCTCGGTGTTGGTCGACGAAGAGGTCGTCGCCGACGAGCTGCAGCCCGTCGCCGAGGCGCTCGGTCAGCGTGCTTCCAGCCCTCCCAGTCCTCCTCGTCCATCCCGTCCTCGAGCGAGACGATCGGGTAGCGCGCGACCAGGTCGGCCCAGTAGTCGGCCAGCTCGCCGGAGCTGAGCGTGCGGCCCTCGTGCTCGAGCACGTAGCGCGCCGTCGCGGTAGAGCTCGCTCGTCGCCGGGTCGAGCGCGATCGCGACATCCTCGCCCGGCTCGTAGCCGGCCGCCTCGATGCCCGCGATCGAGCATCTCGAGCGCCTCCTCGTTGGAGCCGAGGTCGGGCGCGAAGCCGCCCTCGTCGCCGACGGCCGTGGCGAGGCCGCGCTCGTGCAGCGTGCGCTTGAGCGCGTGGAAGACCTCGGCGCCCATCCGCAGGCACTCGGCGAAGCGTCGGCGCGCCGCAGGGCACGACCATGAACTCCTGGAAGTCGACCGAGTTGTCGGCGTGCGCGCCGCCGTTGAGGACGTTCATCATCGGCACCGGCAGCACGCGCGCGCCCTCGCCGCCGAGGTAGCGCCACAGCGGCATGCCCCTCCTCGGCGCGCCTGCGCGTGCGCGGCGGCGAGCGAGACGCCGAGGATCGCGTTGGCGCCGAGGCGCGACTTGTTCGGGGTGCCGTCGAGCGCGATCAGCGCGCGTCGAGCGCCCGCCTGGTCGGCGGCGTCCGAGCCGCGCACCGCCTCGGCGATCTCGCCGTTGACGTTCGCGACCGCGCGCGTGACGCCCTTGCCGTCCCAAGCGCTGCCGCCGTCGCGCAGCTCGGTCGCCTCGAACTCGCCGGTCGAGGCGCCCGGACGGGACCGCCGCGTGCCCGTGCGCGCCGGAGCGCAGGCCGACCTCGACCTCGACGGTCGGGTTGCCGCGGCTGTCGAGGATCTGGCGCGCGTGGACGCGCTCGATCTGGCTCACGCGACTATCTGGTCGCGGTCGTCGACGGCGTCGCCGGCGCGGCGGTCGACGTCGTCTTCGGGGCTTTGTAGCCCTTGCAGTCGGCGACCATGTAGCCCGAACGGCATTCGGTTTTGGCCTGCCACTTCTTTTTGAATTCCTTGACGAACTTGCTCAGCGCCGACTGCTGCTGCGTGGCCGTCGAGCTGCGATTTGATCGAAGCTTCGGCCTGCTTCAGCGTCTGCTGGCTGCCGGGCGTGACCGACTGGACCTCGAAGATGTAGTAGCCGAACGGCGTCTTGACCGGACCGCTGAGCACGTTCGTCTGCGCCGAGAAGACCGCCGTGTCGAGCGCCTTCTCCTCCTGGCCTTTGACGACGCCGGGCAGCTTGCCGCCGTTGGCCTTGCTCGTCGGGTCGATCGACACGCGCTTGGCGACGCTTTCGAAGCTCTTGCCCGATTCGATTTCCTTCTTCGCCGCTTGCGCCTGCGCTTCGGTCTTCGTGAGGATCAGCAGAGGTTGCGCTTTTCGGCTGTTCGAAGCGTTTCGGGTTTTCCTTGTAGTACTTCTGGATCTGAGCCGAGCTGACTTTCGACTTCTCTTTGACGATCTTCTGCTGGATTTTCGAAGAGAGCAGGTTCAGCTTCACGCGCAGCAGCAGGTCAGAAACAGTCTGGCCCGAGCTTGTCAGGAATTTTTCGAATTCGGCCGACTTCGGGAACTGCTGGCCCTTGATTTTTTCGAACTGCTTCTTGACTTCGGCGTCCGAGACCTTGACACCGAGCGAGCCCGCTTCGCCGAGCACCCAGTTCGAGGAGATCAGGAAGCCGAGGACCTCCTGCTGCAGGGACTTGTACTGCTGTTCGCACTGCGACTTGAGCTGCGCTTCGGTCGGCGGCGTCTGGCCTTTGGTCGGTTTCGCGGCGGCTTTCGCGGCGGCGATGCACGCCGTGTAGTGCGGCGGTTCCGGCGCCGTCGGTTTCGCGCCGGTCGTCGACGCGCTCGAGGCGGCGGCAACCGTCATCCAGTGGTTGAACGTGTCTTTGGTGATCGATTTGCCGTCGACCGAGACGACGGCGTCGCCCGGGATCCCGCCGCACGCGGCGAACGCGATGGCGGCAAACAAAACGGCGCCAAGCGCCGCGGTGATCCGGAAGGTCTTGTGCACGACGCGGGCACTCTAGCGAAAAGCCCCTCAGCCGTGCGTAATGAGCGGATAACGATTCCTAAAGACGGATTCGCCTATGCCGCCTCGCGGATCACCGCGAGCAGCGCGTCGGCGGCTCGGACGACCGACGGGAAGCGCTCGGACTCCTCGCGCGGCACGCGCATCGACATCTGCGCGCGCCCGGCTTCGTAGAGCGCTTCGGGCAGCCTTCGCGCAGCCGCTTGGCGCGGCGTGAGTCGAGCTCGATCGGCGCGACGGCGAGCCGGCCGCCGCGGAAGCTGACCGTGCGCGCGCCGGCCGCGCCGAGCTTGATCCGCGCGCGCTGCAGCGCGAGCAGGTTCTCGAGCGGCTCGGGCACCGGGCCGAAGCGGTCCTCGAGCTCGTCGCGCAGCTCTTCGACGTCGGCGACCTCGCGCGCGCCGGCGATGCGGCGGTGCACGTCGATCTTCGCCTGCTCGTAGGCGACGTAGTCGGCCGGCACGTACGCGTCGACGTCGACGTCGAGCCGGACCGGCTCCGGGCGCTCGCGCTCGGACTCCTCGCCACCCTCGCCGGCCTCGCGTTCGGCGGTGGCGACGGCCTCGTCGAGCATCTGCATGTACAGCTCGAACCCGAGCGCCGCGACGTGGCCGGACTGCTCGTCGCCGAGCAGGTTGCCGGCGCCGCGGATCTCGAGGTCGCGCATCGCGATCTGGAAGCCGGCGCCGAGCTCGGTGTAGTCCGACAGCGCCGCGAGGCGCTGCGCCGCCTCCGCGCGTGAGCGCGCGCGCGGAGTCGTACAGCAGGTAGGCGTAGGCGCGCTCGCGGCTGCGCCCGACGCGGCCGCGGATCTGGTAGAGCTGGGCGAGCCCGAACGCGTCGGCGTGCTCGACGATCAGCGTGTTCGCGTGCGGGATGTCGATGCCCGACTCGATGATCGACGTGCAGACGAGCACGTCGGCGTCGCCGCGCAGGAAGTCGAGCATCACGGCCTCGAGCTCGCCCTCGTCCATCTGGCCGTGCGCGACGGCGAAGCGCACGCCCGGGCACAGCGCGCGCAGCCGCTCGGCGATCTCGTCGATCGTCTCGACGCGGTTGTGCAGGTAGAACGCCTGGCCGCCGCGCGCGCGCTCGCGCTCGATCGCGCGCTTGACGAGCGCCTCGTCGTACTCGCCGACGTAGGTGCTGCACCGGACGGCGCCCCTCGGGCGGCGTCTCGATCACGGAGATGTCGCGCAGCCCGGCGAGCGACATCTGCAGCGTGCGCGGGATCGGCGTCGCCGACATCGAGATCACGTCGACGCGCAGCTGCATCTGGCGCAGGCGCTCCTTCTGCTTGACGCCGAAGCGCTGCTCCTCGTCGACGATCAGCAGGCCGAGGTCCTTCGCGCGCACGTCGCGCGAGAGCAGGCGGTGCGTGCCGATCAGGATGTCGACGCGTCCCTCGGCGAAGCGCTTGAGGGCCTCTTGCTGCTCGGCCGCCCTGCGAAAGCGCGAGACGTGGTCGATCGTGAACGGGTAGTCGGCGAGGCGCTCGGGGAAGGTCCCGTAGTGCTGCTGCGCGAGGATCGTCGTCGGCGCGAGCATCAGCACCTGCTTGCCGTCGGCGGCCGCCTTGAACGCCGCGCGCAGCGCGACCTCGGTCTTGCCGTAGCCGACGTCGCCGCAGATCAGCCGGTCCATCGGCCGCGGCGCCTCCATGTCGGCCTTGACGAGCTCGATCGCCTCGCGCTGGTCGGGCGTCTCGGTGTAGGGGAAGCGCCTGCTCGAACTCGCGCTGCCAGTCGCCGTCCGCGGCGAACGCGTGACCGGTTCTGCGGCGGCGCTCGGCGTAGAGCGCGAGCAGCTCGCCCGCGAGCTCCTGCGCGGCGCGGCGCGCGCGCGCCTTCATCGTGTCCCAGCGCGTGCCGCCGAGCTTCGACAGCGGCGGGTGCTCGCCGCCGGCGCCGACGTAGCGCGAGATCTTCGCGAGCTGGTCGGTCGGCACGAAGACGCGGTCGTCGCCCTGGTATTCGAGGTACAGGTAGTCGCGCGTGACGCCCGCGACCGTGCGCGTCTCGAAGCCGGCGAAGCGCGCGACGCCGTGGTCCTCGTGCACGACGATGTCGCCGGCGCGCAGGTCGGTGAACGAGCGCAGCGCGCCGCGCGCGCGCCGCCGCGCCCGCCGGCTCCGGCGCCGCGCTCGGCGCCACCGCGCTCGGCGCGCCGGCGGCGAAGCAGCCGGTGGTCGGGGATGACCGCGAGCTTCAGCGCCGGCGCGACGAAGCCCTCGCGCAGCGACGCCTGCGCGAAGCGCAGCGACGGCTCCTCGGCGAAGCCGGCGTCGACGCCCTGCGAGCCAGCTCGCTCTCAGGCGCGCGAGGTTGTACGCCGCGCGCTCGCCGTCGCCGCGGCGCGGCCACGCGACGACCGTGCGGTAGCCCGAGCGCACGAGCTGCTCGAGCTCGGCCTCGGCCTCGGCGAGCGAGCGCGCCGCCGTGTCGGCCGACCTGCGCGCGCAACTCGATCGGCTGGTCGCCGGCGATCGCCGACAGCCAGATCCGCGCGCGCTCGCCGAGCGCCGCCTCGACCGCTCGGGGCGACGTAGAGGTGGTGCGCGTCCTCGTCGTGGAACGCCGCGCAGACGTCGCCCAGTGGTCGCGCAGCGTCGGCGCGAGCTCCTCCTCGGCGGCGACGATCACGTCGGTGCGCTCGCCGACGAGCTCGAGCAGCGCGCCGAAGCGCTCGAGCGGCAGCGGCGATCTCCGACGGTCGGCGATGTCGAGGCGCGGCGCACCGTCTGCGCCGTCTCCCCGCCATCGCCGTTTCGACCGTTGGCGGCGGCGCCGCACGTGCGAGCGCGCCGACGCCGCCCGCGGCGAGTTCCTCGCCGGCGATCGCGCGAGCGCGCGGTGCTCGAGCGCGAGCTCGGCCGCCGGCGCGATCTCGACCTCCTCGACGTCGCCGAGCGAGCGCTGCGTGAACGTCGAGAACCAGCGCAGCGACTCGATCTCGATGTCGAACAGCTCGACGCGCACGGCGCGCTCGGCCGGTCGCCGGGAAGACGTCGAGCAGGCCGCCGCGCATCGCGAACTGGCCGCGCTCCTCGACCTGGTCGACGCGCTCGTAGCCCGGCGTCGACGCAGCTCGACGCGCACTCGTCGAGGTCGAGCAGCTCGCCGACTGCGCAGCGTGAACGAGCGCGGGCGCAGCGCCGGGTCGGGCACCTTCTCCGACAGCGCGCGGCGCTGACGACGACGACCGGGCGCCCGTGCTCCTCGGCGTCGCTCGGCGTCGGCGCCGAGCAGCGCGTCGAGCGCGGCGATCCGCAGGCCGACGAGGTGCGGCGGCGGCGCGAGGTGCGACTCGTAGGTGACGCCGCGCGAGGGGTAGAAGCGCACGCGGCGCGGCGCGAGCCACGCGCGCAGGTCGCCCGCGAGGTCGCGCGCGGCGCGGTCGTCGCGCGACGACGACGAGCTGCGCGCGCTCGCGCGCGTGGCCGAGCTCGGCGAGCGCGGCGATCAGGAACGGGCGCAGCGCCGAGGAGCAGAACGCCTCGCCGCCGTCGCGCGCGAGCGCGAGCGCGCGGCGTCGCTCTCGGCGAGGTGGTCGAGCAGCGGGCGCGAGCGGCATTCGTAGGTTCGCGCTCACACGATCGACGTGAGCACGACGCGCTCGACCTCGTCGGCGGCGCGAGCGATCAGCTCGTGCACCTGCGCGCGCGGCTCGCGGAAGCGCGCGAGCACGTACGCCGAGACGATCTCGGGGTCGGTGCTGTCGGGGCGCCCGACGCCGACGCGCACGCGCGAGAAGTCGCCGCCGCCGAGCTCGCGCTTGAGCGACTTCAGCCCGTTGTGGCCGGCGAGGCCGCCGCCGAGGCGCGCGCGCACCTCGCCGAACGGCAGGTCGATCTCGTCGTGGACGACGAGCACGCGCTCGAGCGCGAGCTTGTAGGCGCCGCGCGCCGGCCCGACGCGAGCGGCCGGCGTCGTTCATGTAGGTCTGCGGCTCGAGCAGCGCGACGCGCACGGGCGCCTGCCCGAGCTCGCCGGTCGCCGCCGCGCCGCCGCGCGCCCCTCGGCAGCCGCCCGCGGAAGCGGTCCTTGCCGCGGCCGAGCCCCCAGCGCCGCGCGAGCTCGCTCGGCGACCGCGAAGCCGACGTTGTGGCGCGTGCCGTCGTACTCGCGGCCGGGGTTGCCGAGCCCGACGACGAGCCAGTCGACCGACGGCGCCGCCGCGCGAGAGCGCGCAGGCGCTACTCGCCGTCGTCGCCGCGCCTCGCCGCGCCGCGCCCTCGCCCTCGGCAGCCGCCTCGGCGCCCTCCGCGCCCTCGCCGACGAGCTCGGTCTCTGCTCGATCTCCTCGGCCTCGGCCTGCAGGCGCGGCGGCGTGAGCGTCGCGATCACGATCTCCTCGAGCTCGTCGAGCAGCGTCACGCCGTCGGGCGCCGCGATCGGTCGAGGCAGCAGCGTGTCGCCGATCTGCCATCTCGGAGACGTCGTGCACGATCGACTCGGGGATCGCGGTCGGCAGCGCCTCGACGTTCAGCTCGTGCGTGATCTGCTCGAGCACGCCGCCTTCGCTTGCACGCCGGGCGCGTCCTCGACGCCCTCGAGCTCGAGCGGCACGACCGCGCTGGATCGCGCGGTCGAGGCGCACGCGCAGCAGGTCGACGTGCACGGTCTCGCCGCGCACGGGGTGGCGCTGGGTCTCCTTGAGCACGGCCGGCGTCGCCTTCGCGCCGTCGATGCGAGCCTCGAGCACGGCGCCGGACGCGGCGAGCGCCAGGCGCAGCGTCGCGCGCGTCGACGGCGAAGCTGACGGCTCGCCGCCGCCGCCGTAGAGCGACGCCGGGCACGAGGCCCTCGCGGCGCAGGCGCCGCGCCGCGCGCGAGCCGTCCGCGTCGCGGCTGCGTGACGTCGAGCTTTGTGCTCGAATCGGCCATCGGCAGCCGTGGACTCTAGCAATCGTCAATGTCCGCGTTCGGCTTCGCTCGCTTCTTCTTCGAACCGTTCGGCTTCGCTCGGCGGGCTGCAATCGCCTTCGTTGCGGATCGGCGCGCTGATCGACAGCAGCCTGACGCCGATGCCCGTCAGCGGATTGCCGGTTCTCTGCACGACGATGCACTGCACGACCGGCTTGCCGCCGAGCACCGTCCACGCGATGCGCGTCTTGCCGGTCGCGCCGAACAGCGCGCTCGCGGTCTTCGATTCGACCTGCAGGAGCTTGATCGCGCCGGCTTGGCGCACGCGCGCGTCGCCTGCGACGGAGCGCACCTGCGCGAGGCACTTCGCGTCGGCGCGGCAGCCGCTCAGGCGGTCGAGCATCGCCCCGACGTCGCCGCGCGCCTCGGCGCGCACGAGCGCGAGGTCGGCGGACGTTCGGCGTTTTCGGCGCTCAGGTAGCGCGCGAGCAGGCCGCTGCCGACGAGGACGACGAGCAGCGTCCCGCCGAGCAGCGCACGCCGCAGCGAGCGCGGCAGGCCGCGCCACCACACGCGCGGGCCGCGCGCGGGCGCAGAGGTGCTCGCCGCGCCGGACATCGCTCGACAGGTTACGCCGAGCCGGCGAGGCTCAGAACAGCTGGTTCTCGCCGCCGAACACCTCGCTGACCGAGCCGTCGGTGAAGATCCGCCGGATCGAGTCGGTGAGCAGCTCGGCGCACGGGAGCACGAGGACGTTGTCGGGCGCGGCCGGCGGGGATCGGGATCGTGTCGGTGACGACGATCTCGCTCGAACGGCGCGCTCGCGAGGTTCTCGAACGCGTCGCCGGAGAAGACGCCGTGCGTCGCGGCCGCGTAGACGCGCGTCGGCGCCCTGCTCGAGCAGCGGTCTCGGCGGCGGCGCACGAGCGTGCCGGCGGTGTCGATGATGTCGTCGACGATGACCGCGGTCTTGCCCTTGACGTCGCCGATCACGTAGCCGATCTCGGCGACCTGCTGGGCGGGGCGCTCCTTGTCAGGATCGCGAGGTCGGCGCCGATCTTCTCGGCGAACTTCTGTGCGAGCTTCGACGCGGCCGGCGTCGGGCGCGACGACGACGAGGTCCTCGAGAGGCAGGTCGGCGAAGTGCTGGGCGAGGATGAAGCGCGCCGTCATGTGGTCGACGCGGCTTCTGAAGAAGCCCTGGACCTGGCCGGCGTGGAGGTCCATCGTCAGCACGCGGTCGGCGCCGGCCGCCTCGAGCATGCGCGCGACCAGGCGCGCGCAGATCGGCTCGCGCGGCGCGGACTTCTTGTCCTGGCGCGAGTAGCCGAACCACGGCATGACGGCGATCACGCGGTGCGCCGAGGCGCCGACGGCGGCGTCGATCATCAGCAGCAGCTCCATCAGCGCGTCGTTGGCGGTCATGCCCGTCTGCGGGTTGCCGCAGGTCGACTGCACGATGAAGACGTCGGCGCCGCGGATCGACTCCTCGTAGCGGCAGTAGACCTCGCCGTTGGAGAACGTCTTGAGCGTGACCGGGCCGAGCTCGACGCCGAGCTTGTCGGCGATGTCGGCGGCGAGCTGCGGCGTCGCGCGGCCGCTGAAGAGCATCAGCCGCTTGTCGTAGTCGATCGGCAGGCTCGCGGTGATGGCCGCGCTGCGGCTCGATCAGCGCTCATCGCCTCCTCAGTCGAGTGTAAACGGCGCGTCGGCGCCGTCGGCGTCACGCCGGCGCGCGCTCGGCGTAGCGCTCGACGTTGCGCTGGCGCGCGCGCGCGACGCCGAGCGCGCCCGCGCGGCACGTCGTCGGTGATCACCGATCCGGCGGCCGTCCAGGCGTCGTCGCCGACGGTCACCGGCGCGACGAACGAGGTGTCGACGCCGCCGTGCACGCGCGCGCCGATCGTCGTGCGGTGCTTGCTGCGCGCCGTCGTAGTTCGCCGTGATCGTGCCGGCGCCGAGGTTCGTGCGCTCGCCGACGTCGGCGTCGCCGACGTAGGAGAGGTGCGGCACCTTCGCGCCGGCGCCGATGTCGGAGTTCTTGACCTCGACGAACGTGCCGGCCTTCGCGCCCTCGCGCAGCAGCGCGCCCGGGCGCAGGTAGGCGAACGGGCCGACGCTCGCGCCGTCGCGGACTCGCAGCGACGCAGTGCGAGTGCACGACGTACGCGTCGCCGAGCGGCGTCGATCAGCGTGCTGTGCGGCCGATCTCGCGTGGCCGACGCGCGCGCCGAGCAGCTGCGTGCACGGCTCGATCACGGTGTCCTCGCCGATCTCGACGTCGACGTCGATGCTCGTGCTCGTGCGGCTCGACGATCGTCACGCCGGCGAGCATGTGGCGCTCGTGGATCCGCCGCTGCGCGAGCTCGCGCACGCGCTGCGAGCTCGACGCGGTCGTTGACGCCGAGCACGACGTCGGCGTCGTCGCGGCGACGTGCGCGGCGACCGTCGCGCCGCGCGCGCGCAGCATCGCCGAGCGACGTCGGGCAGGTAGCAGCTCGCCCTGCGCGTTGTCGGCGCTCGAGCCGCGGCAGCGCGTCGAGCAGCGCGCCGCCGTCGAACGCGTAGATGCCGGCGTTGACCTCGTCGATCGCGAGCTCGCGCGTCGCTCGCGTCGCCGGCTGCCTTCGTCTCGACGACGCGCACGACGGCGCCGGCGGCGTCGCGCACGACGCGCCCGTAGCCGCTCGGGTCGTCGAGCACGGCGGTCACGATCGTCGCGGCGGCGTCGCGCCGCGCGTGCGCGTCGGCGAGCGCGCGCGAGCAGCTCGGCGTCGACCAGCGGCACGTCGCCGCTCAGCACGACCACCGTCTCCTCGCCGCCGGATCGCCGCTCGCGTCGAGCTGCTCGACGCGGCGAGCACGGCGCCGCCGGTGCCGTTGGCGACTCGGCTGCACGGCGAGCTCGACGCCGTCGGGCAGCGACGGGCTCGAGCGGCGCGCGCGGGCGAGTCGACGACGACGACGCGCTCGGCGCCGGCCTCGAGCGCGGCGCGCACCGGCCACAGCACCAGCGGCACGCCCGCAGAGGTCGTGCAGCGAGCTTCGGCGTGCGCGAGCGCATCCGCGTGCCCTGGCCGGCGGCGAGGATCAGGACCGTCGGCGCCGGGGTCACGCAGCGGATGCTAGCTCGAACGTCATGCGCTCCTCATCGGCCGGCGCGCGCGCCGGCTGCAATGCGTAGGAGCTGGGGGGCAGGGATTCGAACCCCGATTCTCAGGACCAAAACCTGATGTCCTGCCATTGGACGACCCCCCAAGGCCACGATTGAACTTTCGTGGAACGGGTTAGTAACACGCCGATCTGGTGACTCTGCAACGATTCTTGCACTTGCCGGGGCGAGCGAGAAGAGCACCGACGCGCGTGGGCGTCGTCGTCAGCGCGTTGCTGTTCGCGTGCGTCGGCCTGCTCGCCGCCTGCACCTCGGCGTCGGCCGCGGCGGCCTCCGCGCGCCACGCGGCGCGCGCTTCGAAGCACGCCTGCACCGGCGTCGCGACGATGCCGAGCGCCGGCAACGCGGCGCTCGTCGACGCGGCGACGCTCTGCCTGATGAACGAGATCCGCGCCGAGAACCTGCTGCGCCCGCTGCGGCACAACGGCGCGCTCGCGTCGATCGCGACCGGCCAGGCGCGCGACATGGTGCGCGGCGACTACTTCGGCGACCAGAGCATCTCGGGCCAGACGCCGCTCGCGCGGATCATGGCCTCGAGCTACGTCGTGCCCTCGCCGGCGCGGATGCTGACCGCGCAGAACATCGGCTGGGGCACCGGCCCGAACGCGACGCCGGCGGGCATCGTCGAAGCATGGATGGCCTCGCCGCCGCACCGCGCGATCATCCTGACGAGCGCCTATCGCGACGTCGGCGTCGGCGTCGCGCCTGCCGTCCCGGCCGAGTTCGGCTCGGGCTGGGCCGGCGGCACGTACGCGGTCGAGTTCGGCGCGCGCTCGCGCTAGCGGTACGCGTCAGCTCGCGCGCCCGGAGCGCCGCGGCACGCGCCCGCCTTCGGCGCCGGCCTCCGTCGCCGGCCCGTCGGCCGAGGAGATCCCGAGCACGCGCATCGACTTCAGGCCGAGGCTGAGCTTCTCGCGCCCGTCGCTCGAGCTGACGTCGAGGCCGGAGAGCTCGCGGACGCGCTCGAGGCGGTAGTAGATCGTGTGGCGGTGGGTGAAGAGGCGCTGCGCGGTGCCGGCGACGTTGCCGTCGGCCTCGAGGAACGCCTCGAGCGTGCGCACGAGCTCGGTCTCGTACTGCTCGTCGTAGGCGACGAGCGGCTCGACGGTCTCGGCGTAGAAGCGCTGCAGCTCGCCCGGGTTCTCGCTCATCGCGCTGAGCAGCAGGCGGTAGGCGCCGGTCTCCTCGAACGCGAGCGACGCCGCGTCGCCGGAGCCCTCGCGCGACGTTCGCCGCGAGCAGCGCCTCGCTCGCCGCGCGCGGCAGCTCGGCGGGATCCTCGGTGAGCCGGCTGCGCCCGATCGCGAAGGTGAAGCCGGCCAGGCCCGCCTCCAGCTCGCGCAGCACGCCCTCGGCGGCGCGCGCCGCGGTCGCCTCGTCGCCGCCGGGACGAGCAGCAGCACCTCGGCCGCGAGGATCCCGTCGCGCTCGGACAGCGCCGCGATCGAGCGGCTCGAGACGGCGCGCGCGCCGCGCTCGGCGATCGCGCGCACGCGGCCGCGCCAGCCCTCCTGGGTCGGCGCCTGCGGGTGCGCGCGCGCGACGATCATGCTCGCGCCGCGCTCGAGCTCGAGCGAGAGCTCCTGGCGCGCGCGAGCAGCTCGTCGCGCTCGGTCAGCTCGCGCGCGAGCACGGCGCGCAGGAAGTCGGCCGCGGCCGCCTCCGACGCGCGCTCGGGCGCGCGCACGCGCTCGACCTCGGAGGCGATCAGCGTCGCGAGCAGCCGCCGCTCGAGTCCGGCTGCTCGTCCTCGGCGGCGCCGGCTTTCGCGCGCATGCGCAGCGCGCCGACGACGGTGTCGGCGACGCGCAGCGCGATGCTCGTGACGCCCTCGCCCTGCGCGAGCAGCGACGCGCTCGTCGGCCGGCGAGCGCGCCGCGACGGCGAGCGTGGCGCCCCGCGCGTCGTGACGGCGAGGCTCGCATCGAGCGCACGCGCAGCCGCGCGCACGACCTCGGGCAGGCCGGCGCCGGACTCGACGGCCGCGGTGATGGCGTCGAGCGCCGCGTAGTCGGCCACCGCTAGCCCCAGAAGTAGACGGCGGCGAGAGCGGCGCCCACGCCGATGCCGACGAGCACGGCGAGGACGTACAGCGAGAGGAACGTCGCGGCGAGCCGCTGCCAGACGCGCGTGTAGCGCTCCACGCGGGCACGAGGATCAGGCCGACGAACAGCGCGAAGCCGAACGCGCCGGCGCAGACGGCGACCAGCTCGGTGATTGTCGTCCTGCTCACTGGAGTTCTCGTCGTGATTGTGGCAGCGGATGCGGCTGCGCAGAAGCGCACCGACCGAGTGGGCGGCGATCGGCGCCGGCGAGAGGCCCGCCAGCGAAGTCGGCGCGCTCGCGCCGCGCGCCGGCGTTGGCGTGGTCGAACAGCCCGAGCACGGTCGGGCCCGAGCCGCTGACGAGCGCGTGCGCGCCGGCGTCCTCGACGGCGGCGAGCACGTCGGCGATCTGCGGGCGCAGCCGGATCGCCGCCTCCTGCAGGTCGTTGTCCAGCAGCTCGCGCGAGGACGGCAGCGGCGCGCCGAGCGCGAGCGCGACGCGCAGCTGCTGCGCGAGCTGCTCGAGTTCGTGCCCGTTGCGCGGCCCGCCGAGGCGGTCGGCCTCGCGTAGACGTCGGCGGTCGAGAGCCGGCGGCGCCGGCAGCACGAGCACGCCGAGCGCCGGCAGCGGGTCGGCGAGCGCCTGCAGACTGCTCGCCGGCGCCGCTCGCGAGCCACGCGCCCGGGGACGAGCTGCGCCGGCACGTCGGAGCCGAGCGCGGCCGCGAGCTCGCGCAGCAGCCCGTCGTCGCCGAGCCCGGAGGCGGCGCGCGCAGGCGCAGCGCCGCCGCGGCGTCGGCCGAGCCGCCGCCGAGCCCGGCCGCGACCGGGATGCGCTTGGCGATCTCGATGCGCAGCGGCGCGGCGTCCCAGCCGGTCGCCGCGCGGAACGCCGCGAGCGCGCGCGCGCGAGGTTCTCCTCGGGCGGCCCGGGCACGCCGGGCAGAGCACCTCGTCGCGCTCGGCGCCGGCGCCGGCCGGCGCGAGCGTCAGCTCGTCGGCGAGCGAGATCGACTGCATCACGCTCGACGAGCTCGTGGCGGCCGTCGCTCGCGCGGCGCGGGCCGACGAACAGGCCGAGGTTGATCTTCGCCGGCGCGAGCGCGCAAAGGCGCCGCTCACAGCGCGAGCTCCGCCGCGAGCGCGCGGAAGTCCTCGGGCGAGAGGCGCTCGGCGCGCACGTCGGCCGGCTGGCCGATCCGCGCAAGCGCCGCGCGCACCCGCTCGCGCGAGCGTCCGGGCGCGCCGCCGGACAGCGCGAGCGAGCCGGCGAGCGTCTTGCGCCGGTGCGCGAACGAGCCGGCGACGAGCGCGCGCTCGGCCGGCGAGACCGGGTGCGGCGGCTCGCGGCGGCGCAGGCCGACGAGCACGGAGTCGACGTTCGGCACCGGGTAGAAGACGGTGCGCGGGATCGCGCGCAGCACGCGCACCTCGCAGGCGAGCTGCGCGAGCACGGACGGCGCGCCGTACTCGCCGCCGCCGGGCGCCGCGGCGAGGCGCTCGCCGACCTCGCGCTGGACCATCGCGACCCACAGGCGCACGCTCGGGAGCTCTTCGAGCGTGCGCAGGATCGCGCCAGCGGCGATCCCGTACGGCAGGTTCGCGACGAGCTTGCTCGGCGCCGGGCGCAGCGCGCGCAGGTCCAAGCGCATCGCGTCACCCCAGTGGACGGTGACGTTCGCGAACGGATCGGTCGCGTCGCGGAGCGCGTCGCGCAGCCGCTCGTCGAGCTCGACCACGTGCACGTGGCCGACGCGGGCGGCGAGGTACTCGGAGAGCACGCCGAGGCCGCCGCCGATCTCGAGCACGACGTCCTCGGGCGCGAGCTCGGCGGCGCGCTCGATCACGCCGAGGATGTTCGAGTCGACGAGGAAGTTCTGGCCGAGCTCGCGGTTCGGCCGCACGCCGAAACGGCGCATCCTGCGCAGGCTCGGCTGCACGGGCGCGTCGGCCACGGGCGCGCTCACCAGCCGAACACGCGCGCGGCGTTGCGCTGCACCGTCGCGCCGAGCTCGTCGACGCCGACGCCGCGCAGCTCGGCGATGAACGCGAGCGTGTAGGCGACGAACGCCGGCTGGTTGCGCTGCTTGCCTGGCCCTTCAGGGTACGCACGGCCTGCGGCGTCAAATAGGGCGCGTCGGTCTCGACGAGCAGCCGCTCCTCGGGCACGCGCCGCGCGGCGTCGGCGAGGTCGGCGGCGCTCCTGTACGTGACGTTGCCGGCGAACGAGATCGCGTAGCCGCGCTCGACGCACTCGCCGAGGCGCTCGGGCATCGAGAAGCAGTGCAGCACGACGCTGACGCCGTCGGCTTCGGCGGCGAGCTGCGCGAGCGTCTCGTCCTCGGCCGCGCGCGAGTGGATCACGAGCGGCTTGCCGGTCTCGCGCGCGAGCGCGATCTGCGCGGCGAACGCGCGCCGCTGGTCCTCGACGGGCGCGCCCTCGCGGTAGAAGTCGAGGCCGGTCTCGCCGATCGCGCGGCAGCGCTCGTGCGCGGCGAGTGCCTGCAGCTCGGCGAGGTCGGCGTCGTCGAAGCCCTTCGCCGCGTTCGGATGGCGCCCGACGCCGGCGTAGACCTGCGGGAACGCTTCGGCCGCGGCGAGCGCGGCGCGGCAGGAGGCGCCGTCGATGCCGATCGTCAGGATCCGCGTGACGCCGGCCGCGTCGGCGGCCTCGACGAGCTCGGCGTCGCTCGGCTCGCAGAGGTCGAGGTGCGTGTGCGAGTCGATCACGCGCCCGCGTCGCCGCACTCGACCGCCGGCAGGTCCTTCGGGAACAGCGGCTCGAGCGTGCTGACGTGCTCGACGCCGCCCGTGCCGATCGCCGCGCCGGCGAGCGACAGGCCGGGCGTGCCGAGCGCCGCGAGCAGCCGTTCGCAGCTGACCGGCAGGTACGGCCAGAGCAGCACGCCGACCGTGCGAATGCCTTCGGCGAGCGTGCGCAGCACGCGGTCGAGCTCATCGGCGCGCGCCTCGTCCCTGGCGAGCTTCCACGGCGCCTGCTCCTCGACGTAGCGGTTCAGCCGCCGCACGCGCTGCCAGATCTCCTCGAGCGCGATCGTCAGCTCGGCGCGGTCGAGGCACTCCGAGACGCGCTCGGAGAGCCCGAGGAAGTCCCCGCGCAGCGCCGGGTCGACCTCGCCGGGGGAGATCGCGCCGCCGCGATAGCGGACGATCATCGCGATCGTGCGGCTCGCGAGGTTGCCGAGGTCGTTGGCGAGCTCGGTCTCGTAGCGCTGCTCGAACGCCGCCGTCGAGACCGAGCCGTCCTGGCCGAGCGGCACGTCGCGCAGCAGGTAGAAGCGCAGCGCATCGGCGCCGAAGCGCTCGATCACGGCGAACGGGTCGAGCACGTTGCCAAGCGACTTGCTCATCTTCTCGCCGTCCATCAGCAGGAAGCCGTGGACGAACACGTGGCCTGGCAGCTCGAGCCCGGCGGCCATCAGCAGCGCCGGCCAGTAGACGGCGTGGAAGCGCAGGATGTCCTTGCCGATCAGGTGGTAGCTCGCCGGCCAGAACGTCTTGAGGAGATCGTCGGCCGCGTGCTCGTCGTCGAGCGTCTCCGGCGCGGGCGCGTAGGAGAGCGCCGTGTAGTAGTTCAGCAGCGCGTCGAACCAGACGTAGAAGACGTGCTCTTCGTCCCACGGCACGGGCACGCCCCAGGTCAGCTTGTGGCGGCTCAGCGGTACGTCGCGCAGTCCCGAGCGGATGAACGAGAGCGCCTCGTTGTAGCGCGTGCGCGGCGCGACGAAGTCCTCGCGTTCGGCGTACAGCGCCTCCAGCCGATCCTGGAAGGCGGACAGCTTGAAGAAGTAGCTGTCCTCCTGCTCGCGCGTCAGCTCGATGTGGTGGATCGGGCAGCGGTTGCCCTCGTCGATTTCGTTCTCGGCCTTGAAGTCGGCGCAGCGCGGGCAGTACCACCCTTCGTAGGTGCCCTCGTAGACGAAGCCGTTCTCGCGCACGCGGGTGAGGACCTCCTGGACCTTCGCCATGTGCTGCGGATCGGTCGTGCGGATGAAGAAGTCGTTGCTCGCCTCGATCTGCGGCGCGAGCGCCTTGAAGCGCTCGGCGTTGCGGTCGGCGAGCTCCTGCGGTGAGATGCCGAGCGCGTGCGCCGCGTCGGCGACCGGCTCGCCGTGCTCGTCGGTACCGGTCAGGAAGAACGTCGCCTCGCCGCGCTGGCGGTGGTGGCGCGCCATCACGTCGGCGGCGATCGTCGTGTACGCGTGGCCGAGGTGCGGCGCCGCGTTGACGTAGTAGATCGGCGTCGTGACGTAGAAAGACATGCCGCGGCTCAGGCTACTGTCCCGCGCTCGCGCTCAGCGTCCGCCGGCCTCGCTCGTCAGCGCGCGGTACAGCTCGTTCGCGCCGGCGCCGGTCAGCTTCGCGACGGCGGCGGCCGCCGGGCGCGGTCGCGCGCCGGCGGCGATCAGCTCGCGCAGCGTCGCGAGCGCCTGCTCGTGGGCGACCGCCTCGCGCCCGCCGGCGGCGGCGCCGAGCACGAGCACGATCTCGCCGCGTGCCGGCGTCGCCGCGTAGTGCTCGGCGAGCGCGGCGGCGCAGTCGCGACGGACTTCCTCGTGCAGCTTGCTCAACTCGCGGCAGACGGCCGCCGGGCGGCGCGCGTCGAGCGCGGCGAGCGTCGCGAGCGTCGCGGCCAGCCGGCGCGGCGACTCGAACGCTACGAGCGTCTCGGCGGCACCGGCGAGCAGCGCCGTCAGCTCGGCGCGCTTGCGCGGCAGGAAGCCGACGAACAGCCAGCGCTCGCACGGCAGCCCGGAGGCGACGAGCGCGGTCGTCACGGCGCTCGGCCCGGGCAGCACCTCGACGGCGACGCCGGCGTCGATGCAGGCGTGCACGAGCGCGAAGCCGGGGTCCGAGACGAGCGGCGTGCCGGCGTCCGAGACGAGCGCGATCGTCTCGCCGGCGCGAATCCGCGCGAGCAGCTCGGCGCTGCGCGCGCGTTCGTTGTGCTCGTGCAGGCTGAGCAGCGGCGCGGCGATCGAATGGCGCTCGAGCAGCACGCGCGTGTGGCGCGTGTCCTCGCAGGCGATCGCGTCGGCGTCGGCGAGCGCGTCGAGCACGCGCAGCGTCACGTCTCGCAGGTTGCCGATCGGCGTCGGGCAGACGAGCAGCCGCCCGGCAGCACCCTCCGCGCCAGTCATCACGCAAATATAGGGTCCGCTCGATGACCGACGAGCAATCGCCGCCGCCGCGCTACACGCGCTACCGCGCGCGCCCGCGCCTGCTCGGCGAGCGCGAAGACGAGCGCGCGACGCTCGGCGGCGCCGCTCCGGCTGGCGGCGGCGAGAGCGGCGGGCGGCGCGGACGGCGCCGGCGCCCACGCCGGCCGGGAGCGGTCCTCGACGCGCGGCCGTGGTGGCGGCGGCTGACGTTCAAGCGCGTCGTGCTCGCGCTGATCGCGCTGATCTTCGCGTGGCTGGCGCTCTCGCTCGTGCTGTTCCTGATCAGCTCGCACTTCGAGCGCACCGCGCCGCCGGGCAACGTCGCGAGCGTGCTCGATCCGGCCGGCTACCCGCTGACGTCGGCGAACAACATCCTCGTGCTCGGCTCCGACCGTCGCCAGAAGAACTCGAAGGAACCGGGGGCCGAAACGACCGGTCCGGGCCGCTCGGACTCGATCATGCTGATCCGCACCGGCGGCGGGCACGCGGCGCGCCTGTCGATCCCGCGCGACACGGTCGTCGAGATCCCGGGCCACGGCCTGCAGAAGATCAACGCCGCGCACGAGTTCGGCGGACCGGCGGAGTCGATCTCGGTGATCAAGCACTGGCTCGACATCCCGATCAACCACGTCGTCGAAGTCAACTTCGAAAACTTCCCGGCGCTCGTCGACGCGATGGGCGGCGTCGACTACACCGGCGGCTGCATCGTCTCGCGGCTCGACGGCGGCTTTCGCGCGGGCGGCTTCACGCTGCGCCTGAGCAAGGGCACGCACCACCTCGACGGCAAGGAAGCGCTTGCGCTGGCGCGCACGCGCGAGAACCTCTGCGCGCCGAACGAGACCGACCTGCAGCGCGAGGAACACCAGCAGGCGCTGTTCACCGACATGAAGTCGCAGCTGCTGTCGTTCTCGAGCTTCGTCCGCCTGCCGCTGATCGCGTGGAACGCGCCGCCGGCGATCATCTCGGACATGAGCGGCCCGACGCTGCTCGGCCTGTTCGGCGCGCTAGCGATCTCCGGCACGCCGCCGACGCAGGTGCTCAAACCGACCGGCCAGACGACGCTGCCCGAAGGAGGCGAAGGCCTGACCGTCACCGAATCCGCACGCCGCGCCGCGGTCGCGCGCTTCATGTCCGGCTGACGCGCGCTCGATTCCGGCCGACGCGCGGCCGGCCGGGCACGTCTGACGCTCAGCCGGTCTTGCTCGCGGCCGGCTTCGCGTCTTTGCCCTTGCCGGAGTCCTTCGATGCCTTCTCGCCCTTGCTCGCGCCGCCTGCGCTCTCGCCGGAGGAGCTGCTGGAGGCGGCGGCGTCCTTCGCCGGAGCGCCCTTCTCGCCGGAGTCGGTCGTCGAGTCCTTGGAAGTCGAGCCCTCAGCTGCGGCGGCCGTCTCGCGCTGGCGCTTGCGCGTGCCGTAGTCGGTGTTGTAGAAGCCTTTGCCCTTGAAGTGGACCGCGGGCGGGTGCAGGACGCGTTCGACGGGAACGCCGCTGTCGGGGTCGACGGTCAGCGGGTCGTCGCTGAACGACTGCTGCATCTCGAACGTCGTCCCATCGGGGCGTCGGTACTCGTAGATCGGCATCTGTTGAAGCTAATCGGTCAGCAGCGCGCGCACGGCGAGGATGCCGGCCTGGACGGTCGCGCCGAAATCGCGCTCGGGCTCGGCGAGCATCCGCAGCGCGAACACCGTCGCCGAGCGAGAAGAGGATCTCGGCGACCGCCTCGGGCTCGGCGTGCAGGCGCAGAATGCCCTCGCGCTCGGCGCCCGAGAGCATCGCGGCTACCTGTTCGCGCATCTTGCGCATCAGGCCGCCGTACTCGACGGCGATGTCGGCGTTGCGCCGCGAGAGCGTGAACAGCTCGAAGACGAGCGTGACGAACTCGGGCTCGTCGTGCACCGTCTCCTGCAGGTTCTGCGCCATCAGGTCGATGTAGTCGTCGGCGGACTTCGCGGCGGCGAGCTGCCTTCGAGCAGCTCCATCCGCAGCTCGCAGTCGCGGCGGACGGCCTCGACGAGCAGCTGCTCCTTCGTGCCGAAGTAGTAGTGCAGCAGCCCGCGCGAGACGCCTGCCTCGCGCGAGACGTGGTCGAAGGTCGAGCCGGCCGTGCCGCGCTGAGCGACGCTGCGGCGCATCGCCTCGACGATGCGCTGCGCCTTCTCGCCCGAGAGCGAACGCGCTGGCGAGCGCTTCGGGGCGGAGGCCGTCCTCCGCCGCGTCGCTCTCGATCGTTGCTGCGTCCACGCTGCGCTCATCCTTGCGGGCTGGAACGGCTGAGGCGCTCGTCGCGGCGGCCGGCGCGGGCTGCGGCGGGGCGGTCGTCGAGCTGTAGTCGAACTCCTCCTCGGCGCCGAACAGCAGGTCGAGCACCTTCGAGCGCAGGCCCTCGCTGAGCGCGAGCGCAAGCACGCCGGCGACGGCGAGCAGCAGCAGCGAACGTCCGAGGCCGCCTTTGCGCCGCCGGCGCTTGGGCTGCTCGCGCAGCGAAGCTCGATGCGTCGCGCAGCGCGTCGCCGCCTCGCTGAGCTCGCGCTGGAGCTTGCGATCCTCGAACAGCGCCTGCGTCGCAGGCTTGCCGTTGCTCATCCGCCCGTATGCGCTGCGCGCGGCGCCATATGCCGCGAGCAGGCAGCCGCGCAGCTCCTCGTCCTCGATCAGGCGCTGCAGGTAGCGGTTGCGCTGCGCTGCCCGCGCCGCCTCTGAAGCCTTGTTGATCCTGTCCTTCGCTGCCATCACCGAACCTCGTCTCTGCCGAAGCTTTGTTGGGTCTAACGGCCAAATATACCCTCCCGGCGATCGCCGATAACGATCGCGCCGGGCGCGCCGGGTGACGCGTCGCGAGGACATGCGAGGCTTGGCGCCGATGCCGAGCTTCCAGGCGACGATGACCGTGCTGGGCGTGCTGCTGATGCTCGGCGCGCTCGCGTCGGGGATCGCGCGGCGCTCGATGCTCTCGCTCGCCGCGCTGTTCGTGCTCGCCGGCTTCGCGCTCGGCAACGGCGCGCTGCGACTGGATCGACTTCCGCGCGCGCTCGGGCTTCGTCGAGGATCTCGCGTTCGCGGCGCTGATCGTGATCCTGTTCCGCGACGGCCTCGAGGTCGAGGGCGAGATGCTCCAGCGCGCGTGGCACCTGCCGCTGCGCAAGCTCGTGCTCGGCGATGCCGATGACGCGGTCATCGTCGCGGCGGCCGCGCGCGTGCTGATCGGCCTGAGCTGGACCGAGTCGTTCCTGCTCGGCGCGCTGCTCTCGCCGACCGATCCGGTCCTGACGTCGAGCATCGTCACGAACCCGCGCGTGCCGCGCCTCGTGCGCCACTCGCTGAACCTCGAGTCGGGGCTCAACGACGGCCTCGCGCTGCCCGCCGTGCTGGCGTTCGCGCGGCGCTCGAAGTCGAGCTCCACGGCTTCGTCTGGTGGCGCTTCGTGCTGCAGGACGTCGGTCTCGGGTTCCTCTTCGGAATCGCCTGCGGCTGGCTCGCCTCGCTGCTGTTGCCGCGCGAGAGCGGCGCGCCGCCGGCGCTTTCGATCCCGGCGCACCAGAAGTCGCTGTTCGCGCCTCGGCGTGGCGTTCGCGACCTACGGCGTGACCGTGCTCTCGCCGAAAGGCAACGGCTTCATCGCGGTGTTCGTCGCGGCGATCGTGCTCGGCGTGCGCCGGCCCGACGCGCGCGTGCACTTCGAGCGCAACGCCGAGGAGATCGTCGAAATCGTCAAGCTCGGCATCTTCTTCGTGTTCGGCTCGCTGCTGACGCTGCACGCGTTCACGCGCGAGGGCTGGGCGGCGCTCGCGCTCGTCGCGGTCGTCTTCCTGATCGCGCGCCCGCTCGCCGTGTGGCTCGCGCTCGCGGGCACGCGCACCGACGCGGCGACGCGCCTGTTCATGGGCTGGTTCGGTCCGAAGGGCGTCGCGACGATGACGTTCGCGCTGATCGTGCTCGACGGTCACGTCACGGCCGGCTCGCGGATCTTCGACCTGACGGCGCTCGTCGTGTTCTGCTCGATCGTCGTGCACGGCGTCAGCGACACGCCGGGCGCCGAGTGGATCGCGCGGCGTGCCGAACGCCGCCACGCCTCACTGACGCGAAGTTCAGGACGCGTACAGCGCAGCCTGCTCCTGCGCCGAGGGAAAAGCCCACGCGGCGCGCGAGCGGCGCTCCTGGCGAAAGACGAAGCGCAGCTGCTGCGGCGGGCGCAGCTGCGCCTCGTTGGGGCGGAACGTCGAGCACGGCTCGGGCAGGTCGAGAGCACAGAGGAGGTTGCACCGGAAATAGCATTCGTCGCAGCTGACCTTCTTCGTCGACCGCTTGCCCTGCGCTCTGCTCGCCACTCACTGCCTCCTGCCACCATCGGATTGAACGGACGGCAGGCATCAAAGCACCGCCGGCGCGAGCCGGACGGCGGCTAGTGCGCAAATCGCAGACAAAACCGGCTGCTATCCGGAAAGACCCGCCAAAGCGTCACGAGGATGTGACAATCGCACGAAGTCGGCGCACTTTGCGGTCATCATGTGCGCAGATGCGGATCCTCGTCACCGGCGCCGGCGGCTTCGTCGGCTCGCTGCTCGTTCCGAGGCTGCTCGCCGAGGGACACGACGTGATCGGGCTCTCGCGCGAACCGGCGCGCGTGCACTCGCCGGCGCCGATCGTGCGCGGCGATGCGCTGAACGGCGAAGGCCTGACGGCGGCGCTCGACGGCGTCGAGCTCGCTTACTACCTGATCCACTCGATGGAGCACGCGCCGCGCGAGCGCGTCTCACGCGAGCTCGCGTCGTTCGCAGAGCGCGACCGCCGCGCCGCCGAGACGTTCGCGGCGACGGCCGCGCGCGCCGGCGTGCGGCGGATCGTCTACCTCGGCGGGCTGCAGGGCGGCGCGCATCTCTCGCGGCACCTCGACAGTCGCGGCGAGGTCGAGCGGATCCTGCTCGACGCCGTCGGCGACTCGGTCGCGCTGCGCGCCTCGATCGTGATCGGCGCGCGCTCGCGCTCGTTCCGCCTGCTCGTTCACCTCGTCGAGCGGATGCGCGTGCTGACGCTGCCGGCATGGCGCCGGTACAGGACGCAGCCGATCGACGAGCGTGATGTGACGGAGATGCTCGTCTCCTCGGCGACGGCTCAGATCGGCGGGCGATCGCTCGACGTCGGCGGCCCCGACGTGCTGTCCTACGGCGAGATGATCGAGCGGATCGCCGACCTGATGCTCGTCAGTCGACCGTCGCTCGGTTTCAGGGTGAGCGCGACACCGCTGACGGCGCGCGTCGCGGCGGCGATCGCAGGCGAGGAACCGGAGCTCGTGATCGCGCTGATGGAGAGCCTCGCCGGCGATCTGCTGCCGGCCGACGACCGCGCGGCGGAGTTGCTCGGCGTGCATTTGCACTCATTCGACGCGGCGGTCGAACATGCGCTGAGCGAGTGGGAACGAAGCGAGCCGCTCGCGGCGCGCTGATGGGCGATCGTCGATGAGCGTCGTCACCGCGTCCACGCGGATCGCGGCGCCGCGCGAGGAGGTGTGGAAGATGGTGATGGACCCGCGCCGCCTGCAGGACTGGGTCACGATTCACCGCAAGCTGCTACGTGCCGACAGCGGCGCCGCGCGCGTCGGCTTCGAGATGGAGCAGCAGATCCACCTGCGCGGTGTCAGCCTCGACGTGCGCTGGGAGCTCGTCGAGTGCGAGCCGTGTGAGAAGGCCGTCTGGGAGGGTCGCGGCCCGGCGCGCTCGCGCGCGCACACCGAATATGTCCTGCGCGAGGAGCGCGGCGGGACGCGCTTTGACTATCGCAACGAGTTCCGCCCACCGCTCGGCGTCGTCGGCGCGCTTGCCAGTCGCGCGCTCGTCGGAGGAATGCCCGAACGCGAGGCGAAACGGACGCTGGACCGCTTGCGCACATGTCTCGAGAAGCGGTTCTCGTCAGCGGGGTAGTAAGGTAATTGGCAAAACTGTACGCAGGTTTACTGCGTGTTTATCTAGTGAATAGGATGCAACCGTGACCGACTTCCTTGACGAGAAGCGCAAAGAGATCGCCGACCGGCTGAAAGAGCTCAAGCCGGCGGTCGACGAGTACACCCGACTCGAGGCCGCCGCCTCAGCGCTGCAGGGCGTCGGTGGAACCGCTACGGCAACCGCGGCGCCGCGCCGCCGCGGCCCCGGGCGCCCGCGCGGCTCGGTCGGTCGCAAAGCCGTCGCCGCAGCGGCCGCGCCGGCGAAAGCGACCGGCAAAAAACCAGGCCGCCCCGCCGGCAAACGGCGCGCGGGCCGGCGCAAAGGCAGTGGCACGCGCGCGGCCGAGGCGCTCTCGTTCGTGCAGGGCCAGCCGGGCATCACGATTCCGGAGCTCGCCGCGAAGATGGGCATCAAGCAGAACTACCTCTACCGCGTGCTCCCCGGGCTCGAGCAGGAAAACAAGGTCTCGAAGCAGGGACGAGGTTGGCACCCGAAGGGTTAGTCGTCGTCTTCATCTCAAAAAAAGGGCGTGGCTCCTCTCGGAACCACGCCCTTTTTGTTTCCAGTGAGTAGAACTTCCGGCTAGATCATTCCCTGCTGTTTGACGGTCTCGCGCTCGTCGTTCAGCTCGGCGACCGAGAGGTCGATCTTCGCGCGTGAGAACTCGTCGAGCTCGAGGCCCTGCACGATCGAGTACTCGCCGCCGGTGCACGTGCACGGGAAGCCGCTGATCAGGCCCTCGGGGATGCCGTAGGAGCCGTCGGACGGGATTCCCATCGAGACCCAGCCGCCGTTCGTGCCTTTGACCCAGTCGCGCACGTGGTCGATCGCGGCGCTTGCCGCCGACGCCGCGCTCGACGCGCCGCGCGCCTCGATGATCGCGGCACCGCGTTTGCCGACGTTCGGCAGGAAGTCGTCTTCGATCCACGCCTGGTCGTCGACGACGGCCGCCGCCTGCTTGCCGCCGACCTCGGCGTGGAACAGGTCGGGGTACATCGTCGGCGAGTGGTTGCCCCAGACGCCCATCTTGCTGACGTCGGTGACCGGCACCTCGAGCTTGTTCGCGAGCTGCGCGATCGCGCGGTTGTGGTCGAGGCGCATCATCGACGTGAAGCGCTCGTTCGGGATGTCGGGAGCGTTGTTCATCGCGATCAGGCAGTTCGTGTTCGCGGGGTTGCCGACGACGAGCACCTTGACGTCGTCGGCCGCGACGTCGTTGAGCGCCTTGCCCTGCACCGTGAAGATCTCGCCGTTTGCGCTGAGCAGCTCGGCGCGCTCCATGCCCTTCGTCCGCGGACGCGAGCCGACGAGCAGCGCGACGTTCGTGCCGTCGAACGCGTCGGCCGGGTGATCGTGCAGGTCGAGACCGGCGAGCAGCGGGAAGGCGCAGTCGATCAGCTCCATCGCGACGCCCTCGAGCGCGCCCATCGCCGGCGAGATCTCGAGCAGCCGCAGGTCGACCGGCTGGTCCTCGCCGAGCAGCTGGCCGCTGGCGATGCGAAAGACGATGCTGTAGCCGATCTGACCGGCGGCGCCGGTGACGGTCACACGAACGGGATTGCTCACAAGTTCATCTCCTGCTTGAGGTTTTCATCGATCGAGGAGAGGAACTCCTCGGTGCTCTGCCACTCCTGCTCCGGACCGACGAGCAGCGCAAGATCCTTCGTCATCTTGCCGCTTTCGACGGTCTCCACGCAGACACGCTCGAGCGTCCGCGCGAACTCGCTGACCTCGGGTGTGCCGTCCATCCGCCCGCGCGCCTCGAGGCCGCGCGTCCACGCGAAGATCGACGCGATCGGGTTCGTCGAGGTCGGCTTGCCCTGCTGGTGCAGACGGTAGTGACGCGTAACCGTGCCGTGCGCGGCCTCCGCCTCGACCGTCTTGCCGTCGGCGGTCATCAGCACGCTCGTCATCAGCCCGAGCGAGCCGAAGCCCTGCGCGACGGTGTCCGACTGCACGTCGCCGTCGTAGTTCTTGCACGCCCACACGTAACCGCCCTCCCACTTCAGCGCGCTCGCGACCATGTCGTCGATCAGGCGGTGTTCGTAGGTGATCCCGGCGAGGTCGAAGTCCGTCTTGAACTCGGCCTCGAAGACCTCCTGGAAGATGTCTTTGAAGCGACCGTCGTACTTTTTGAGGATCGTGTTCTTCGTCGACATGTACACCGGGTAGCGACGCTCGAGGCCGTAGCGCAGCGACGCGCGTGCGAAGTCGCGAATCGAATCGTCGAGGTTGTACATCGCCATCGCGATGCCGCTGCCCGGGAAGTCGTAGACGTCGAGCTCGATCGGCTCGCCGCCGTCCTTCGGCGTGAACGTCAGCGTCAGCGTGCCCTCACCGGGCACGAGCATGTCGGTCGCGCGGTACTGGTCGCCGAACGCGTGGCGGCCGATCACGATCGGCTTCGTCCAGCCGGGCACGAGGCGCGGCACGTTCGAGATGACGATCGGCTCGCGGAAGATCACGCCGCCGAGGATGTTGCGGATCGTGCCGTTCGGCGAGCGGTACATCTGCTTCAGGCCGAACTCCTCGACACGCGCCTCGTCGGGCGTGATCGTCGCGCACTTCACGCCGACGCCGTACTGCTTGATCGCTTCGGCCGCCTGCACCGTGATGCGGTCCTCGCTGGCGTCGCGGCTCTCGATCCCGAGATCGAAGTACTTCAGCTCGACGTCGAGGTACGGGACGATCAGCTGGTCCTTGATGAACGACCAGATGATCCTTGTCATCTCGTCGCCGTCGAGGTCGACGATCGGGTTCTTCACCGTGATCTTGGGCATGGCTCTCAGTCCTTCGCGGAGTCGCTGGCGGGGTCGCCGATGCTATCGACCGGCGCGAGCGCGCCAAGCGACCGCCGGACGACCGCCGGACGGTTCCCGCGCACGCTCGATCATCCGGCGGAGCGGCGCGGCGAGCGCACGCCGCAGCGCGCGGCGACGCGCGTCAGCCGTTCCAGTTCGCCTGCGAGCCGTGCGCGACGAGCACCGTCGAGCGCCCGCCGGCGAACGGCAGCGTCGCGACGCGGCCTTCAGAGGCCGGTCCCTCGAAACCGCCTTCGTTGACGAGCAGCGTGCTGCCGTCGGCTGAGATCCCGGCCGCCTGCAGCGGCAGCCGCACGCTGTGCGGCGTCAGGCGTCGCGCGCGCCCGGAGGCGACCTGCACGGTCCAGGCTTCGCTCGTGTCCTGGCCGACGAACTGCGCGAGCAGCCTGCTGCCGTCGGCCGAGAACGCGAGCGGCATCAGCCCGGAGACGAGCGAGCGCACGCGGATGTTCGTCAGGCGACGCGTCGCGCCGCTCGGCGCGCGCAGCCAGATCTGGTAGACGGGCGCGTCCTGGCGGCGCGGGCGCTCGCGGTCGTAGGCGATCCCGCTCGACCCCCAAACGGGGAACAGGCTGCGCCCGTCGCGCGTCAGCGCGACCGTGCCCGAGCCGTCGGCGCCGCTGCGGTAGACGTTGACGCGCGCGTTCGGCGAGTCGCTCGCGGCCAGGCCGTAGACGACTTCGTCGCTCCCGTTCGGCGCGAAGCTCGCACCGAGCAGCTGCCCGTGCGCGATCACCTTCGCGGTGCCGGTCATCGCGTCGACGATCGCGAGGCCCGAGCGTCGCGCGGGGTTCTTCAGCACCGTCGAGAGCACGTCGACGGCGAGGAACCGCCCGTCGCGCGACCACGCGAGCGGCTCGGTCGTTTCGCCCTTGAGGTTGAAGTACGTCTGTGTCGGCGTGCCGTTCGTCGAGTAGACCGCCAGCGCCGGTCCCGTTTCGCCGGTGCTCGCGCCGAACAGCGACGCGGCGACCTGCACGCCGTTCGGCGCGATCACGGGCGTGAAGCCGGTGCCGACGCGCGTGTTCTGCGTGCCGTCGGCGCGGATCGTCCAGACGACGGGCTGCGACGTGCCGGTCTGCTGAACGTAGGCGATCGTCGGCGTTTCGCTCGACGGCGCGATCGAGACGCCCGCCTGCGCGGCGCCGCCGAGCACGGCGCTGAGCACGAGCACGACGCTCGCGCCGACACCTGCGTAGAGAGCGCGCCGCCGGCGCGCACGGCCAAGTCCAATCACGATGCTCCCCCCGTTCGTGCTCCCCCCGCTCGCATCTGCGCAAGGTACCCGGCGGCGCCGACGGCAAGCTCGTGCATGTCGCGAGGCGGCGGACTCGCCGCACGTCGCGAACGCCACGAGCGGCGCTTCCGCCTCTAGACTGTCCGCATGGCCAGCACGCTGCCGCGAGCCGAGTCGCAAGAGGCGCCGTGGAGGACGCACACGGTCTTCAACCAGCCGCCGCCGCTGGAGGGCGTCGACGTGTTCTCGAGCAACGCGGCGCTCGTCGAGGCCGTGCAGCGCGAGGGCGCCGGCTGGGTGCGCGAGCGCGCGTCGGCGCTCGGACGCTTCGTCGGCGGCGAGCCGCAACAGGAATGGGGACGCCTCGCGAACGAGAACAAGCCGGTCCTGCGGACGTTCGACCGTTACGGCAACCGCATCGACGAGGTCGAGTTCCATCCGGCCTGGCACCAGCTGATGCAGATGGGCGTCGAGCACGAGCTGCACTCGCTGCCGTGGACGAGCTCCGAGCCGTTCGCGCACACCGCGCGCGCGGCGCTGTACATGACCGCGATGCAGGCCGAGGCCGGCTTCTGCTGCCCGATCACGATGACCTTCGCCGTCGTGCCGGCGCTGCGCGCGCAGCCCGAGCTCGCGGCCGAGTGGGAGCCGCTCGTCACCGCGACGAGCTACGACCCGCGGCTGATCCCCGCCGGCGAGAAGGGCAGCGCGATCTGCGGCATGGCGATGACCGAGAAGCAGGGCGGCTCGGACGTGCGCGCGAACACGACGGTCGCGCCGCCCGTTGGACGGCGGCGGCGCCGGCGCCGAGTACGAGATCATCGGCCACAAGTGGTTCTGCTCGGCGCCGATGTCCGACATCTTCCTCGTGCTCGCGCAGACCGACGAGGGCCTCTCGTGCTTCCTGCTGCCGCGCGTCCTGCCCGACGGCACGCGCAACGCGTTTCACATCCAGCGCCTGAAGGACAAGCTCGGCAACCACTCGAACGCGTCCTGCGAGATCGAGCTCCACGGCGCCTGGGCGCGGATGGTCGGCGAGCCCGGCCGCGGCGTGCCGACGATCATCGAGATGGTCGGCCACACGCGCCTGGACTGCGTGATCGGCGCGGCCGCCGGCATGCGCAGCGGGCGTCGTCGAGCGCGACCCACCACACGGCGCACCGCCAGGCGTTCGGCAAGCTGCTGATCGACCAGCCGCTGATGCGCAACGTGCTCGCCGACCTGTGCGTCGAGTCCGAGGCGGCGACGGCGCTCGCGATGCGCCTCGCCCGCGCCTACGACGAGGCCGCGACGCGGACGCCGGCGCGCCGGACGAGCAGACGAGACCGACGCGCAGCTGTTCAAGCGGCTCGCGACGGCCGTCGGCAAGTACTGGGTGTGCAAGCGCGCTCCGAACCACGCGTTCGAGGCGATCGAGTGCTTCGGCGGCGACGGCTACGTCGAGGAGTCGGGCATGCCGCGCCTCTACCGCGAGGCGCCGCTGGCGTCGATCTGGGAGGGGTCGGGCAACGTGATGAGCCTCGACGTGCTGCGCGCGCTGCACGCGACGCCGCGCGCGCTCGAGGTGTTCCTCGCCGAGGTCGAGCAGGCGAGCGGCGCCGACGCGCGCCTCGACGCGCGCGTCGCGGAGCCTGAAGCGACGCTTCGAGCGACCCGGCGACGCTCGAGGCGCGCGCGCGGCGCGTCGTCGAAGACATGGCGCTCTGCCTGCAGGGCTCGCTGCTCGTGCGCCACGCGCCGCCGGCGGTCGCCGACGCGTTCTGCGCCTCGCGCCTCGGCGAGGACGGCGGCCTCGAGTACGGCACGCTGCCCGGCGGGCAGCGACTTCGACGCGATCATCGCGCGCCACGCCTGCCCTGACGTAGACGCCGCTGAGCGCGCTGGCGCTCGCGGCTCGCGCCGCCCTACCATTGAGTATGGCATGGCGCCGCGCACGAACTTCCAGCTCGCGCGCATCTTCGGCATCCGGATCGGCGTCGGCGTCAGCTGGTTCCTCGTCCTCTTCCTCTTCATCTTCATCTTCACGCCGGTACTTCCACGAAGTGCTCGGCGGCTCGCACACGACCGCCTACCTCGTCGCCGTCGCGCGGTGCTGTCGTTCTTCGTCTCGCTGATCCTGCACGAGCTCGGCCACGCGCTCGTCGCGCGCCGCAACGGCCTGCAGGTCGCCGGGATCGACCTGTGGGCGCTCGGCGGGATCACGCGGATCGAGCGAGGCGCAGACGCCCGGGCGTCGAGTTCCGGGTCGCCGCCGCCGGGCCCGCTCGTGACGCTCGCGCGTGATCGTCGTCTGCGTCGCTCGCCGGCGGCCTCGCGTCGGCAGCGGCCACTTCTTCGACGCGGCGCTCGGCAGCGAAGGCGTGCACACGACGCCGGCGCTCGTCTGGCTGAGCTGGCTCGCGACGATCAACGTGCTCGTGCTCGTCTTCAACCTGATCCCGGCCTTCCCGCTCGACGGCAGGCAGATCGCGCAGGCGATCATCTGGTGGCTCACGGGCGACCGCAACCGCGCGACGCACGCGTCACCGGCCGCGCCGGGCAGGGCTTCGCGCTGCTGCTCGGGCTGCTCGGCCTCTGGCGCGCTGGCCACGCGGCGACGACTCGCTCGGGCTCTGCTCGCTGCTGCTCGCCTTCTTCCTCTACCAGGCGGCCGGCGCGGCGGTCGCTGCAGGGCGCCTCGGCAAGCGCATCCAGGCTCACGGTCGCCGACATCATGGACCGCGAGCCCGTGACGATCCCGGCGACTGCGACGCTGCTCGACGCGCAGGAGCAGTTCTTCCTGCGCTACCGCTGGCCGTGGTTCGCGGTCGTCGACCCGACGCGCCACTTCCTCGGCGTCGTGCGCGCGCAGCGCCTCGACGCCGAGATCGCGGCCGGACGACCGGCGCTGCCGGTGACCGACGTGCTCGAGGAGGACGACTGCCGGTGCGGATCGACGAGGACGAGCCGCTCGAATCGCTGCTCGGCTCCGAAGGCGCTCGGCCGCTGGGGGCGATGGTCGCGGTCGACGGCGACGGCGTGCTGCAGGGCGTCGTCACGCTCGCGCAGATCCGCCAGGCGCTGCGCGCTGCGACCTGAGCCGGCGCGGCTCGAGCGCGCGCGCGTTATAGAGTCCCCGGCGCAGCGCCCCCTCCCCCACGCATCACCCAGAGAGCCATGCCAGCACACGACGTACTGATCATCGGCGCCGGCCTCGCCGGCCAGCGCGCGGCGCTGGCGGCGGCGCGAGCAGGGCGCGAGCGTGGCGATCATGAGCAAGGTCCACCCGGTGCGCTCGCACTCGGTGGCGGCCGCCGGCGGCATCAACGCGGCGATCAGCGTCGACGACGACTGGCGCTCGCACGCCTACGACACGGTCAAGGGCTCGGACTTCCTCGGCGACCAGGACGCGATCGAAGTCATGTGCTCGGAGGCGCCCGGCGAGGTCATGCACCTCGAGCACATCGGCGTCACCTTCCACCGCAACGAGCAAGGGCGAGCTGGACCTGCGCGCGTTCGGCGGCGCGTCGATGAAGCGCACGGCGTACGTCGCCGACATCACCGGCCAGGCGATCCTGCACGTGCTCTACGAGCAGCTGATGAAGCACCACGAGACGGTCGACCGCTACGAGGAGTGGTTCACGACCTCGCTGCTGCAGCGACGAGGACGGCGCGCTGCTGCGGCGTGATCGCGCGCGACGTGCGCAGCGGGCGGCATGGAGGCGTTCACGGCGAAGAACGTGATCCTCGCCTGCGGCGGCGCCGGCCAGGCCTACAAGCCGACGACCAACGGCCTGATCGTGACCGGCGACGGGATCGCGCTGGCCTACCGCGCTGGGCGCGCCGCTGATGGACATGGAGATGGTCCAGTACCACCCGACGTGCGCTCGTCGAGACCGGCATCCTGATCACCGAGGGCGCGCGCGGCGAGGGCGCGCACCTGCTCAACTCCGAGGGCGAGCGCTTCATGGAGAAGTACGGCGCCGAACAAGATGGAGCTCGCCTCGCGCGACGTCGTCTCGCGCGCCGAGCAGATCGAGATCCACGAGGGCCGCGGCGTCGGGCCCGGCGGCGACGGCATCTACCTCGACGTCACGGTGGTGCCGCGCAAGCGCACGCTCGAGGCGCTGCGCGAGATCGTCAACCTCGGCCGGGACTTCGCCGGCGTGGACATCACGCGCGAACCGATCATGATCCGCCCCGGCCAGCACTACATCATGGGCGGCGTCAAGACCGACGTCGACGGCGCGCACGCCGATCGAGGGGCTCTACGCGGCCGGCGAGGTCGCGTGCGTGTCGGTGCACGGCGGCAACCGCCTCGGCGCCAACTCGCTGCTCGACACGCTGATCTTCGGCCGCCGCGCCGGCGAGCACGCGGCCGGCGCGCGCGGCGGGCATGCCGATGCCCGAGCGTCGACGCCGACGCGCAGCTGCGCGCGCGACGCCGAGCGATGATCGACGCGATCATCGCGCGCCCGCGCGACGGGCCGGCGCGTCTCGGAGATCAAGAACGAGCTCGGCGAGACGATGAACCAGCTACGTCGCGGTGTTCCGCGACGAGGAGGGGCTGCAGACGCGCGCTGCGAGACGATCGCGCGCCTGCGCGAGGAGGCCGAGCAGCGCCTGGATCGACGACCGCGGCACGGTCTTCAACCAGGACGTGCTCGGCGCGATCGAGCTCGGCTACATGCTCGACTGCGCCGAGGCGACCGTGCGTCGGCGCGATCGAGCGCAAGGAGTCGCGCGGCGCGCAGTTCCGCACCGACTACCCCGAGCGCAACGACGAGGAGTGGCTGAAGCACATCGACATCACGCTCGGCGCGGACGGGCCCGAGGTCAGCTACTCGCCGGTCACGATCACCCAGTGGCAGCCCGAGGAGAGGAAATACTGATGGCCGAGACGCAAGCGACGCGAGCCGCCACGACGCCCCGAGCAGTTCACGCTGAGGCTGCGCCGCTACGACCCGGAGTCCGGCGAGGCGCCCTACTGGGACGAGCACACGGTCGAGCTCGAGCCGCACCGCTCGGTGCTCGAGGCGATCCTGCAGGCGCGCGACCGCTTCGACGGCTCGATCGGCATCCGCTGCTCCTGCCGCGCAGGCGATCTGCGGCTCCTGCGGCGTGCGCATCAACGGCGAGCCGGCGCTCGCCTGCCACACGCACCTCGACGCGCGCGCTGCCGCGGCGCGCGCGCGACGGCGTGATCGAGATCGAGCCGATGGGCAACATGCCGGTGATCAAGGACCTGATCGTCGACATGGACGCGGTCCACTGGAAGAAGGTCCAGCGCGTCACGCCGTGGCTGATCGCCAAGCAGCCGGTGCCCGAGCGCGAGTACATCGTGCCGCGCGAGAGCATGGTCGACGTCACGCAGACGATGGCGTGCATCCAGTGCGGCGCGTGCGTCTCGGACTGCCTGGCGATGGAGGTCGACCCGGGCTTCATCGGCCCGGCGGCGCTCGCGAAGGCCTACCGCTTCGTCGGCGACCCGCGCGACGACCAGCAGTTCGAGCGCCTCAACGACCTCGCCGCAGGACCCGCAGGGGATCTTCGACTGCACGCACTGCTTCAAGTGCGTGCAGGCGTGCCCGAAGGACGTCAACCCGATGGGCCAGATCATGCGCCTGCGGCGGATCGCGACGACCGACCAGCACATCGTCGACCCGAACAACGGCGAGCGCCACGAGGCGGCGTTCACGACGCTGGTCACGCGACTACGGCCTGCTGCGCGAGGCCGAGCTGCTGCCGCGCTCCTACGGCGGCAACTCGTGGTTCGGCAAGTTCCACCCGGCCGCCGGCAAGGAGCTGCTCTCGCTCGCTGCCGGTCGATCGCTGAAGGGCGCTGCTGCGCGGCAAGGTCGACGCCGACTCGGCGCGCTCGGACCACACAGCATCCCGCAGGCCGACCTGCAAGAGCGTGCAGCGCGATCTACGACAAGATCGAGGAGCCGCGACCGCCGAGCGCTACGAGCTGAACCTGTACGTGCGTCGGCGAGGACGAAGAGCGAGCCGCGACGCGCGGCGGCGGCGCGCAGGCGGCGCGCCGACGGCAGCGCGAGCGCCGCGCAGGCGGCGAGGAGGAGGCGACGAGCTGATGAAGGTCGCCTACTGGCCCGGCTGCGTGAGCCGCGGCTTCACGCCCGAGCTGCACGGCTCGATGGCGAAGGTCGCGCCGCTGCTCGACATCGAGCTGGTCGAGCTCGACCGCGCGTGCTGCAGCGGCGCGGGCGTGATCGCCGAGCACAACCAGGAGCTCGCCGACACGCTCAACGCGCGCACCTTCGCGCTCGCGCAGCAGGTCGAGGGCGCGGAGCTGATGATGAACATCTGCTCGACCTGCCAGGGCGCGCAGAGCGAGTGCCAGGAGCGCCTGGACGCGAGCGCCGAGTACCGCGCGCACGTCAACGAGACGCTCGCCGGCGAGGGCCTCAGCTACGAGAAGGGCCTGACGAACAAGAACTTCCTCTGGCTGCTGGTCGAGGAGATCGGCCTCGACGAGCTGCGCGCGCGCGTCAAGCGCCCGCTCACGAACCTCAAGGTCGGGCCCTTCTACGGCTGCTACATCGTGCGCCCGCGCGAGCGCCTGGGGATCGACGCCGAGCACCCGCGCGACCACTACCTGCGAGCAGGTGATCGAGGCGCTCGGCGGCACCGTGATCGACTACGCGGGCATGCGCAAGTGCTGCGGCTTCCCGATCATCACGATGAACAAGGAGGCCTCGCTGAAGCAGGCCGGGCGCCACCTCGGCGACGCGGTCGACGCCGAAGCCGACTGCCTCGTGACGCCGTGCCCGCTGTGCCACCTGAACCTCGACCTGCAGCAGCCGCTCGCCGAAGGCGTCGTCGGCCGCGAGCTGGGCATGCCGGTGCTGCACCTGCCGCAGCTGCGTCGGCCTCGCGCTCGGGCCTCGAGCCCGAAGGAGCTCGGCCTGAGCCGCCACGTCGTCGAGCCGACCTCGGTGATCGACTGGTCGACGTCGGTGGTCGCGGCGGCGAGCGCCTGAGCGGCGCGCGCGGCTCGTCGCGCGCGCCGACGCGCTAGGCTCAGCGCCGTGCGCATCCTCACGGTCGTCGGCAACCGGCCGCAGTTCATCAAGGCCGCGGCGGTCTCGGGCCTGCTGCGCGAGCGCGCACGAGGAGGTCCTCGTGCACACCGGCCAGCACTACGACGACTCGCTCTCGCGCGTCTTCTTCGAGCGAGCTCGGCCTCGCGCGGCCCGACCGCGAGCTGGGCATCGCGCGGCGGCACGAACACGCTCGCAGACCGCGCGCATGCTCGCGGCGCTCGAGCCGCTGCTCGACGAGCTCGCGCCCGACGCGGTGCTCGTCTACGGCGACACCAACTCGACGCTCGCCGGCGCGCTCGCCGCGGCGCAGGCGCGGCCTGCCGGTGGTCCACGTCGAGGCGGGCATGCGCTCGTTCGACCGCGCGATGCCGGAGGAGCTCAACCGCGTGCTCACCGACCACCTCGCGACGCTGCTGCTGTGCCCTCGGAGGCGGCCGCGGAGAACCTGCGCGCGCGAGGCGCGTCGCCGGGCAGCGATCGAGGTGGTGGGCGACGTGATGGTCGACGTCGCGCTGCGCTGGCAGCCGTCGGCGCGCGCCGACGACGCGGCGCTCGCGGCGCTACGGCGTCGAGCCGGGCGACTACCTGCTGCTGACGGCGCACCGCGCCGGCAACGTCGACGCCCCGGAGCGCCTGCGCGCGCTCGTCGAGCTGATCGCAGGCGCTGCCCGGGTCCGGTCGCTGCTTCCCGCTGCACCCGCGCACGCGCGCGCGCCTGCTCGACGCGCGGGCTGCTCGAGCGACGCTCGCCGAGCGTCGACGGCGTGCGCCTCGACCGAGCCGCTCGGCTACGTCGAGTTCAGCGCGCTGCTCTGCCAGGCGCGCGCGGTCGCTCACCGACTCCGGCGGCGTCCAGAAGGAGGCGTACCTTGCCGGCGTGCCCTGCGTCACGCTGCGCGCCGAGCACCGAGTGGGTCGAGACGGTCGAGGCCGGCTGGAACACGCTCGTGGACCTCGACCGCGAGCGCCGCGCTGCGCGCGCTCGCAGCGCCCGCCGCCGAGCGAGCACCCGCAGCTCTACGGCGACGGCCACGCGGCCGAGCGCTGCGTGCAGGCGATCGGCGAGCTGTGACGCCGCACGCGCACCGGGGCGAGCCGCGATGAGCGACGAGCGAGCTGGTGCGCGTCGGCGTCGCCGGCCTCGGCTACTGGGGGCCGAACCTCGCGCGCAACCTCGCGGCGATCCCCGGCTGCGAGCTGCGTGGCTCTGCGACGGCGTCCGCGGCGGCGCGCGAGAAGCTGCGCGCGCGTCGTTCCCGCAGGCGCGCAGACGGGCGACCTCGAGCGACCTCCTCGCCGACGACGAGCTCGACGCGGTCGTGCTCGCGACGCCGGTGCCCACGCACGCGGAGCTCGCGATCGCGGTGCTGCGCGCGCGGCAAGCACTGCTTCGTGGAGAAGCCGCTCGCGACAGACGCGCCGCGGACGCCGAAGCGCGCCGTCGAGGCGGCCGCGCGGCGCGGCCGGATGCTGATGGTCGGGCACCTGCTCGAGTACCACCCGGCGGTCGCGCGCCTGAAGGAGCTGGTCGACGGCGGCGAGCTCGGCGACGCTCTACTACCTGTACGGCAACCGCGTGAACCTCGGCAAGCTGCGCGCCGACGAGAACGCGCTGTGGAGCCTCGGCGCGCACGACGTCTCGGTCGTGCTGCACCTGATCGGCGAGGAGCCCGGCGAGTGCGTCGCGCACGGCGCGTCCTACGTGCGCGAGGGCGTCGAGGACGTGGTCTTCTGCTACCTGCGCTTCCCCTCCGGGCATCGTCGCGCACCTGCACCTCTCCTGGCTCGACCCGCACAAGGAGCGGCGCATCACGGTCGTCGGCGCGCAAGCGCATGGCGACCTTCGACGACATGCTGCTCGAGGGCAAGCTCGACGCTCTACGACAAGGGCTTCGACGAGGACGCGCGCTCGTGGGGCGAGTACATCGCGCGCTCGGGCGACATCTTCTCGCCGCGCCTCGCCAACGCCGAGCCGCTGCGCGTCGAGTGCGAGCACTTCGTCGAGTGCGTGCGCACCGGCACGCACGCCGCGCTCGGACGGCGCGAGCGGGCTGCGCGTGGTGCGCGTGCTCGAGCGCCTGCAGCGCTCGCTCGAAGGCGCCTAGCGGACCGGCTCAGGCGAGGCGGTGCGCGACGCCGGCGCGCTTGCGCATGTCGACGCCTTCGACCGGCGGTTCGCGATGCACGCGTCGGTCGCACCTTCAACACCGGCCCGTGGAGGCGCCCGACACCCCGCAGGATGTAGGCGTCACGGGTGTGGTTGTACGTGAACACCGGCCAGAGCGCTGCAAGCAGTCGCTGGTCGACGTAGTGGCGAGGTCGTCTTACGGTGCGCAATTTTCGTCAGCCTTGACTCGTTGAGCACGCAAAGTCTTGCACAAAGACCGTGACGAATGCCGAGCAAGTGAACGCTCTTCACACAGCTGCGCAGGCTTGTGCGGGTTTGCGTAGATCTGCGCGCGCGACGAGCGACGGGTTTGCCGGGCGCGAGCGACGGAGCGCCACGCGGCGAGCGCCGCGCCGTGATCCGCTCAAGGATGAGCGGCCGGGCGCGCCTCGAACGGGTCCTCCTCGCCGATCGTGCCGGGCCCCGACAGCTCGAAGGCGCCGTGCAGGGCCTGCACGGCGCGTTCGACGCGATCGCGGTCGATCACGCACGAGATCTTGATCGGCGAGGTCGAGATCATGTCGATGTTGACGCCCTCGCTCGGCGAGCACGCCGAACACCTTCGCGGCGACGCCCGGGTGCGAGCGCATGCCGGCGCCGACGATCGAGACCTTGCCCATCTGCTCGTGCGTCGTCATCTCGTCGAAGGCGTCGCCGGCGAGCGGTTCGAGCGCGGCGCGCGCCGCGCGCAGGTCCTCGCGCGGGACCGTGAAGGAGATCTCCGCGCGGCCGCCGGCCGACGCGGGCTCGTTCTGCACGATCATGTCGACGTTGATGTTCGCGTCGGCGAGCGCCTCGAAGATCCGCGCGGCCGCGCCGGGCTCGTCGGGCACGCCGAGCAGCGTGACGCGCGCCTCGGACGGTCGAGTGCGTCACGGCTGTGATCAGCGGTTGCTCCATCGTTTCTCCCTCTGCGACGCACAACGGTACCGGGCGCGTCGTCGAACGAGGAGCGGCAGTGGATCCGCACGCCGTGGTTGCGCGCGTACTCGACCGAGCGCAGCTGCAGCACGCCGGCTCCGGAGGCGGCCATCTCGAGCATCTCCTCGAAGGACACGCGTCGGCAGCTTGCGCGCGTCGGGCACGATCCGGGGGTCGGCCGTGTACACGCCGGCGACGTCGGTGTAGATCTCGCAGACCTCGGCGCCGAGCGCCGCCGCGACGGCGACGGCGGTCGTGTCCGAGCCGCCGCGGCCGAGCGTGGTGACGTTGCGAGCCGTGTGCGAGACGCCCTGGAAGCCGGCGACGAGCACGATCGTTGTCCTCGTCGAGCGCCGCCCTGATGCGGTCGGCGCGGACGTCGATGATGCGCGCCTTCGTGTGTGACTCGTCGGTCACGATGCCTGCCTGCGAGCCGGTCAGCGAGATCGCGCGGTGGCCGAGGTCGTTGATCGCCATCGCGCACAGCGCGCACGAGATCCGCTCGCCGGTCGACAGCAGCATGTCCATCTCGCGCGGGTCCGGCGCGTCGGAGACCTCCTCGGCCATCGCGATCAGCTCGTCGGTCGTCTTGCCGCGCGCCGAGAGCACCGCGACGACGCGGTGGCCCTGCTCGCGCTTGTCGACGATCCGCCGCGCGGCGCGCTTGATGCGCTCGGCGTCGGCGACGGAGGTGCCGCCGAACTTCATCACGACGATGTCGGACATGTCCCGCAGGATATTGCCCGCCGCCGGGAGGCTGTGAACGCGCTTTACAGCGACCTGCGCCCGGCGAACGCCTTGCCGAGCGTCACCTCGTCGGCGTACTCGAGGTCCGAGCCGACGGGCAGGCCGCTGGCGAGGCGCGTGACGGACAGCTCCGGCGCGCGCCCGCGCAGCTCGTCGGCGATGTGCAGCGCGGTCGCCTCGCCGGTGGTCGTCGGGTTCGTGGCGAGCACCACCTCGCGCACGGGCGGCGTGTCTCCGTCTGCACCGAGCCCGGCGTCCGCCCCGGCTTCGCCGGCGGCGACGCGCGCGAACAGCTCGGCGATCTTCAGGTCCTCCGGGTCGACGCCGTCGATCGGCGAGAGCGCGCCGCCGAGGACGTGGTAGACGCCGCGGTACTCGTGCGTGCGCTCGATCGGGATCACATCGCTCGGCTCCTCGACGACGCAGATCAGCGCCGTGGTCGCGGCGCGTGTCCTGGCAGATCCGGCAGCGCGTCTCGTCGGTCAGGTTGAAGCAGACCTCGCACAGCCCGATCCGTTCCTTGACCTCGCGGATCGCGTCCGCGAGCGCGTTCGCGTCCTCCTCGGAGGCGCGCAGGATGTGGAACGCGAGCCGCTGCGCCGTGCGGTTGCCGATCCCGGGCAGCTTCGAGAGCTCGCCGACGAGCCGCTGCACCGGCGGCGCGTAGGAAGTGCTCACGGCACCCCCGCCTACAGCCCCGGCAGCCCGAGACCGCCGAGGTTGCCCAGGTCGAGCCCGCCAGACGCGCCGCCGAGCTTGCTTCGCGGCGAGATCCTGCGCCATCCGCAGCGCCTCGTTGACGGCCGCGAGGACCATGTCGGAGAGGATCTCGACGTCCTCGGGGTCGACTGCCGCGGGGTCGATCGTGATCGACTTGACGTCGAGGTCGCCCGACACGCTGACCGTGACCATCCCGCCGCCGGCCGACGCCTCGACGACCTCGTCCTTCAGCTGCTCCTGCGCGACCTGCATCTCCTGCTGCATCTTCTGGACCTGCTGCAGCATCTGCTGCATGTTCGGCATGCGCGGCTGCTTCGGCATCGTCACGCGCCTTTCTGTTCGCTGGTGAGCGCCGCCTCGTCCTGCCCGGCGCCTTCGCCGCCGCTCGACGAGGACTCGCCGTCGCCGTCGCCGGGCAGCTCCTCGGCGTCGAACTCGTCGATGAAGCGCGCGAGCCACTCCTCCTCGCTGCGCGGCGCCGACTGCTCGTCGTCGTGTGGCCCGATGCCGTCGTGCAGCTCGTACGACAGGCGCCAGCGGCGTCCCGTCACGTCGTGCAGCGCCGCCGTCACGGCGGCACGGTTGTCGGGGCTCTCGGCCTTCTTCTTGTGGAACGGCGTCGCCGTCGAGAACGCGACGACGAGATCCTCGCCCTTGACGTCGACCGGGCGCGCCTCCTCGATGCACGCGCCGAGCATCGCGTTGTCGCTGCGCACGAGATCGACGACCGCCGGCCACCACGCGAGCAGCGGCGCGAGCCCCTCGGCGATGTCCTCGGCCGACTGCCGCTCGCGTGGCGGGACGGTCGCGATCGACGCGACCGACACCTCGACAGCCGCCTCGGCCCGCGGCGGCTCCGACTCGGCGTGCGGCGGCTCGGATGCCGGCGTGGACGCGGGCGAGTCCTCGGTCGCAACAGGCCCGACGGGCGCGGGTGCAGCGGGCTGCTCAGGCGCGGCGGTCGCGGCGCCCGCGGCGGGCTGCCCGGCGGCGGCGGCCGCCGGCCCGCGCGGCTCGCTCGGCGCGAGCTCGCGCGCGACGGCGACGGCCTCGACGCGCTCGGCGGGCATGCCGCGTTCGAGCCGCTCGAGGCGGTCGAGCAGCGCGCGCAGCGAGGAGTCGACCTCGGGCTTGGCGGCCTTGACGAGCGCGAGCTCCAGGCGCGTGCGCGCATCGGCGCCGGCGCGGACGGCCTCCATCGCGGTGCCGAGCCCGTCGAGCAGCCGCACGACGACGGCCGGCGCGACGCGCTCCGCCTGCGCGCCGAGCGCGGCGTCGGCCTCGGGCGTCAGCGACAGCTCGTCCGGGACGGCGCCGAGCGTCTGCACGACGAGCAGCTCGCGCGCGCGAACCTCGAGATCGCTGGCGAACGCCGCCGCGTCGCGACCCTGCTCGGCGCAGGTCGCGACGCTCATCAGCGCGCTGCGCGAATCGCCGGCCGCGACCGCGTCGACGGTTTCCTCGAGCAGGCGCGTGTCGGCGACGCCGAGCACCGCGAGCACATCCTCGAGCACGATCTCGCTGCCGGAGTAGGTGATCAGCTGCTCGAGCGTGCCGAGCGCGTCGCGGAAGCTGCCGGTCGCCGAGCGGGCGAGCGCCGAGACGGCCTCGGGCGGGATCTCGACGCCCTCGGCGTCGGCCGCGCGCCGTACGACGCTCGCGATCTGCTCGACGGTCGGGCGGTGGAAGTCGAAGCGATGACAGCGATCGACGACGGTCGCGGGGACCTTCTGCGCCTCGGTCGTCGCGAGCACGAAGACGGTGTTCGGCGGCGGCTCCTCGAGCGTCTTCAGGAACGCGTTCCACGCGGCCGTCGAGAGCATGTGCGCCTCGTCGAGGATGTACACCTTGCGCCGCCCGCTGACCGGCGCGTAGGCGACGCTCTCGCGCAGCTCGCGGATGTCGTCGACGGAGTTGTTCGACGCCGCGTCCATCTCGATCACGTCGAGTGAGCTCGCGGAAGCGATCGACAGGCACGACTCGCATTCGCCGCACGGCTCGACGGTCGGCCCGCGCTCGCAGTTCAGGCACGCGGCGAGGATCTTCGCCATCGATGTCTTGCCGGTCCCGCGCGAGCCGACGAACAGGTACGCGTGGTGGACCTTGTCGCGTTCGACCGCGTGGCGCAGCGTGCGCACGACCGGCTCCTGACCGACGACGTCTGCGAACGTGCGCGGTCGGTGCCGGCGGTAGAGCGACCGCTGCTGCTGTTTGGAGGACTCCTGTGCTGACACCTGCGGCTGAGTCTACCCACGCCACAGCGGCCGCCGCGAGGCGTCGCGAGGGCGTCCGCGCGCCCGCGTGAGCGGATAGCGTGCGCGCTCGTGAGAGCTCGCAGCCTGCGCCTCGCGACGCGCCTCGCCGCGCTACCAGCCATCGCCGTCGGTGCGCTCGCGCTGTGGCTGATCTGCGGCGTCGGCTTCGCGAACTACGACACGTTGTACGCGCTCGCGTGGGGCGGACAGCTCGCGCGCGGCGAGACGCCGGCCTACGAAGTCGCGATCGCGCCGACGCCGCATCCGCTCGTCGAGCTGCTCGGCGTGATCCTCTCGCCGCTCTCGCCGCACGCCGTCGAGGGCGTGACGGTCGCGCTCGGCTTCCTCGCGCTCGCCGCGTGCGGGTGGGCGGTGTACGCGCTTGCGACGCTGTGGTTCGGCCGCGCGGCGGGCGTGCTCGCGGTGCTCGTGCTGCTCACGCGCGTGCCGATCCTCTCCTACGGTGTGCGCGCGTACGTCGACGTGCCGTACCTGCTGCTCGTGCTCTGCGCGGTGCTCGTCGAGGCGCGCCGTCGCAGCGAGCAGCGCGCGCCGGCCGGCGCGCCGGTGCTGGCGCTGCTCGCGCTCGCCGGGCTGCTGCGCCCCGAGGCGTGGGCGTTCACCGGCCTGTACTGGCTCTACGTGATGCTCGAGGAGCGTCGCGCGCGGCGGCGCTCGCCGCGCGCACTCGCCGGACTGACGCTGCTGGCGGCGTCGGCGCCGCTCGTGTGGGTCCTCAGCGACCTCGCGATCACCGGCGACGCGCTCTGGTCGCTGACGAACACGCGTCATACGGCGCAGACGCTCGAGCGCGTGACGGGCATCGCGAACGTGCCCGAGTACGTGCCGCGGCGGATCGGCGAGATCCTGCGCCCGCCGGTGCTCGTCGGCGCGGCGCTCGGCGGCGTGCTGTCGCTGTGGTGGCTGGGCCGCCGCGCGCTGCCGGGCGCGCTCGCGGGCGTGCTCGCGGTGCTCGTCTTCGTCGTCGTCGCCGCGGCCGGGCTGCCGATCAACACACGCTACGCGTTCCTCACGTCGGCGATCCTCTGCGTCTTCTGCGGCGCGGGCGTGTTCGGCTGGACGCGCCTTCCGCGCGGCGACGCGCGGCGGCCGTGGTGGACCGGCGCGGGCGCGCTCGTGCTGCTCGCGCTGATCGCGTTCACACCGTCGCAGGTGCGCAGCGCGCACCGCGAAATGGGCAAGCTCTCAAACCAGCAGTCGATCCAGAACGACCTGCTCGCGCTCGTCAAAGACGGAGCCGTCAACCTGCGCTGCGGTCCGATCGGCGTCCCGAACCACGCGCCGGTGCCGCTGCTCGCGCTGTACCTTCACGCGAGCCCGGCGTCGATCGTCAGCGCTCAGGTCGGCTCGATCTCGCGCGGGCAGTACGTCGATCCGGCGAGCAGGTTCGTCGAAGACGAATACGTGCTCGACCCGCACGACCCGCACCGCCCGGTGAGCGTCCCGCCGGGCTTCGTCGAGTCGCGCGCGAACCGCTCGTGGCTGATCTTCCAGCGCTGCTCGTAGCAGGTCAGACTCCGAGTCCAGCGGGTCGTCGACCAAGCGGAGCAAGGACGCAGGGAGCGTGGCGTGCGAAAGCACGCGAGCGACCGAGGACGCCGCTCCGCGCCGTGTCGACGGCCCGCTGGTAGTGGACCGTGCACCCCGCGTCGAGACGCCGCCGGCCGATCGCCTGATCGCCGTCCGCGGCTCCGGCCCGGGTGCTCCCGCTGCGCCTGCCGGGGATCGCTTAAGGCTGCTTCCTTCCGGACCTGACCTGGTTCACAAGCCGACACCGCGCGGGACCCGGACCATCGACGCCCCGAACGGCGGAGCGACCGGAGCGGAATCCCTCGGAAGGGAATTCGGCTCCGCTAGAGCGGCTTGCGGATACAGGGCACCGCTACCTCCCCGCCTAGCACGGTCCGCCGCTGATCGTAGCGCCGATCGGCGTCGCTGCGCGCGCGCACGGGAGACAGCCTGCACGCGCGCGCTTCGACTTCGTTAGGCTGCGCGACCGTGACGAACTCAAGAGCTTTCATTCCACGACTCAACGACACGCGCTCGCGCGCGCTGATCGTCCTCGCGGCGCTGATCGTCGCGGTGCTGCTCGCCGGCTGCGGCGGCAGCAGCTCGAGCAGCACGATCGGCGTCGGCGACGAGAACAAGGCTGACGAAGCGCTCGCGAAATCCGGCGAAACGCCGGTCGCGAAGACGCCGACGAGCGGGCCGCTCGCGACCGAACCGAAGGTCACGCCACCGACGGGCCCGGCACCGACGAAGCTCGAAAAGAAAGACCTGATCGTCGGCACCGGCGCCGAAGCGAAGGCCGGCGACACGGTGACGGTCAACTACGTCGGCGTGCTCTACAAAGGCGGCAAGGAGTTCGACGCGTCGTGGAAACGCAAAGAACCGTTCCAGTTCAAGCTCGGGCAGGGACAGGTGATCAAGGGCTGGGACGAAGGCGTCGCCGGCATGAAGGTCGGAGGCCGCCGCGAGCTCGTGATCCCGTCGGAACTCGCGTACGGCAAGACCGGCTCGCCGCCGACGATCCCGGCGAACGCGCCGCTCGTGTTCGTGGTCGACCTGCTCGGCACCTAGGGTCCGCCGCCGATCGTCGCGTTGGCGCGTAGCGGAGCGGCGTCGGAGCGCTCGCGCGGACGGCTCGGACGCGGCGCTCGCGCGCGGGCCGCGCCGCTCGCGTGCTCCGTGCTCGCCGCCGCGCTGCTCGCCGGCGGCTGCGCCGGCACCGCGAAGAAGGCGACGCCGGCGGCGCTGAAGCTCGAGCGCGAAGACCTCGTCGCGACCGTTCGCGAACTGCGCCGACTGCAGCCGCCGGTCGCGCGCGAGGTCGCCGCGACGAAGACGTCGTGGCCGCTGATCGCCAACGGCGTGCCTGCCGACGTCGGCGCCGTCCTGCGCTCGCCGGCGGCCGCGGCAGCCGGCGAGAGCGCGGCGCGGCTGCGCCTGCCGGTGCTGTTCGGCGAAGCGCAGGCGGCGACGCTGACGGGCGAGGCCTCGCAGATCGTCGGGCTGTTTCGCAGCTACGCGCTGCTCAGCGCGCGCGGCTGGAAGCTGTTGCTCGCGTCGCTCGAACGAATCGAGTCGGGTACGCCGGCGGCGGCGGGCTTCGCGCGCGCGAACGCACCGCTGTACATCGAGAGCATCTACGACGCGCACTTCACGCTCGCGCAGATCGGCAAGAAGCTGACAGCGGCCTACAAGAAGCTCGGCGGTGCGAGCGATTTCGGCGCGGCGCTGACGCAGGCGCAGGTCGACGCGCTCGCGCAGAGCTACTCGGAAGCGAGCGACCGCCTGCACCCGCATGTCGGCGTCCGACTCGGCTCGTAGTGGACACTAAGATGTCTCACCGCGCCGCCGACCGGCGCCGCACAGCGAGTTCAAGGGGAGAGTGATGGCTGATCGCAACCGCCGCATGGTCCTGGCCGAGCGCCCGAGCGGCATGGTCGACGAGCGCACGGTGCGCCTCGAGGAATCCGACGTACCGGCGGCCGGCGACGGCGAGGCACTCGCGCGCGTGCGCTACCTGTCGATCGACCCGACGATCCGCACGTGGATGGACGACGCGCCCGGCTATCTGCCGCCGATCGCGATCGACGAAGTGATCCGCAGCGGCGGCATCGCGGAGGTGCTCGAGAGCAACAACGACGCTTACGCGCCGGGCGACCTGCTGTTCGGCTTCACCGGCTGGCAGGACTACGTGCTCGCGAGCCCGCAGACCGGCTACCAGCCGCTCCCTGCCGGCACCTCGCCGACGCTCGCGCTGAGCCTGCTCGGCATCACCGGGATGACCGCGTACTTCGGTCTGATCGACGTCGGGCGCGTGAGCGAGGGCGACGTCGTCGTCGTCAGCGGCGCCGCCGGCGCGACCGGCTCGACGGTCGGGCAGATCGCGAAGATCAAGGGCGCGAAGAAGGTCATCGGCATCGCCGGCGGTCCGCAGAAGTGCGCGCACATCGTCGACGACCTCGGCTTCGACGCCGCGATCGACTACAAGAACGAGAACGTCGCGGCGCGCCTGCGGGAGGAGGCTGCCGAGGGAATCGACCTGTACTTCGACAACGTCGGCGGCGAGATCCTCGACGCGTGCCTCGCACGGCTCGCGCTGCACGGACGCATCGTCCTGTGCGGCGCGATCTCCGGCTACAACGACCGCGGCGCGGCGACGGGCCCGGCGAACTACGCGAACCTGATCATCAAGCGCGGTCGCATGGAGGGCTTCCTGATCCTCGACTACTTCGACCGGCTCGACGAGGCGCGCGTCGAGATGGCCGGCTGGCTCGCCGAAGGCAAGCTCAAGTCCTCCGAGCACGTCGTCGACGGGCTCGAGCACGCGCCGGACGCGCTCAACCTGCTGTTCACCGGCGGCAACACCGGCAAGGTCATCGTAAGAGTCTGAGCGCCTTCAGACGCGGGTCGCGTCGCCGGGCAGCTCGGGCGATTCGTCGGCGGCGGACTCCTCGCGGATCAGCCACTCGGGGACGGCGCTGACGATCAGGCGGTCGGCGGAGTCCGGCAGCTTGCCGAGCGTCTCGCCGAGCTCGCCGGAGACGAAGGTGACGTCGCCGGGCGCAAGCAGCTGCGCCCACTCGGCGTGATCTTCGCCGAGCTGCTGCGCGGGACCGCCGGCGACGCGCCGCGCAAGCTCGCCGAGCAGCACCGGCGCATCGGCGTCGTCGGCATCGACGCGCGTGCGCACGACGCCGAGCCGCTCGGCGTTGCCGCGCACGAGCGCGACCGGCGGCGGCGGCGGACCGCCGGCGGGCGAGGCGGCGTGCGGCGCCTGCTCGACCCGCTCGCCCGGCTCGCTCGGTTCGGCGACGAGCACGAGCGTCGCTTCCTGCGAGCGCCCGACGCGTAGCGCGCCGTGCAGCACGGAGCGATCGACGATCGTCATCAGCTGCCCGTCGATGCCGACGGCGCTGACGATCTCGCGTAGCCGCGCGAGCGCGGAGCGCGGAGCGAACGGCGCCGATTCGGGGACGACGAGGACTGGGTGCACGACGCCGCCGTCGGCGCGTGCGATCCGCCGCGCGACGGTCAGCGCGCCGGTCGCGGCGTCGATGTCGCCGACGCCGACGACGACGCGCGTGCCGAGCGGGCTCGGCCCCTCGGGCACACCGACGCGCTTGCTCGCGCGATCGCCGACGATCGTCGAGGCGAGCACGCTGACGAAGATGACGACGAGCACGGCGTTGACGACGGCGCTGCTGAACAGCCCGAGCTGGAAGCCGATGACGGTCGCGGCGAGCGTCGCCGCGGCCTGCGCGGCGCTGAGCGAGAACAGCAGGCCGCCCTGCGCACGCGAGAAGCCGAACGCGCGCGCGGAAATCGCGGCGGCGAGCGCCTTGCCGCCGAGACAGGCGAGGATGAACAGGCCGGCTAGGCCGAGCGTTTCGCCCTCGATCATCACGCCGGGGTTGAGGATCAGACCGACGGAGACGAGGAACACGGGGATGAACACGGCGCCGCCGAAGAACTCGATGCGATCCATCAGCTGACCCTCGTTCGGGACGAGGCGGTTCATGCCGAGACCGGCGAAGAAGGCGCCGACGATGCCCTCGATGCCGAACAGCTCGGCGAGCGTCGCGGCCGAGAGGAACGCGGTGATCGCGACGACGTAGCGCACGGCGCGCTCGGCGCCGAACGCCTGGAAGGCGCGGCCGGCGAGCAGCGGCAGCACGAACAGGCTGAAGGCGATCAGGACGGCCATGCCGACGACGATCTGCGTGGCGACTTCGACGCCCGAGCTGTGACCGCCGACGGAGCCTGCGACGGCGGCGAGCACGACCAGCGCAAGCGTGTCGGTCAGGACGGTCGAGCCGACGGCGGTCGCGACCGCGGGGTCGGAGGCGAGGCCGGCGTCTTTGACCGACGGGTACGTGATCAGCGTGTGCGAGCCGAGCAGCGCCCCGAGCAGGATCGCTGAGGGCGCTTCCCAGCCGAGCGCGAAGCCCACGATCGCACCGAACGCGAACGGGGTCGCGAACGTCAAGAGGCCGAAGGTGACAGCGGAGCGCCGATGCTTGCGCAGCAGGTTCAGGTTGAGCTCGACGCCGGCGACGAACATCAGGTAAAGCAGCCCGAGCTGGCCGATTTCGGGCAGCGTGTTGTTGCCGGGGCCGATCAGCGAGAGGCCGTGCGGGCCGATCGCATAGCCACCGACGAGCAGCCCGATGATCCCGGGAACGCCGGCGCGGCGGAAGAGGATCGGCCCGAGCAGCAGCACGGCGAAGACGATCAGGAACTCCCACGGCGCGCCTTTCGGCGTCGAGATCTCGACGAGCGCGGGCGGAGCGAGATGCGCGAGGGTCATCTGCCGTCCCTCAGCACGGGAACGTCTTCGGCGCCGCCTTCTTCGATGCCGAGGTCGAGCCAGCGGTGCGCGAGGCGATCGATCTCACCTTCGGACTGCAGCCCGCGGATCGCCGAGTCGACGGCTTCGGTGTTGCCCGACCCCTGCGGCAGCGCCGCGCCGAGCACGGCTTCGCTCGGAAGCTGCGCCGCGACGGCGTAGGTGCGCGGCGATTCGCGCGCGTAGGCGAGCGCGACCGGCAGGTCGAGCATCACGGCGTTCACGCGCCCACTCTGCAACGCGTGCAGGACGTCACGCTGGTGCTCGAAGACGAGCGGCGGCGTCGCCGGTTCGATCGTCGATTCGAGTTCGGTCTTCAACGTCGTGTCGTGCTGGACGGCCCAGTGCAGAGCGCGCGCGGCGTTGATGTCCGCCACTTCGGTCCCCGGCCGGACGAGGATCGACGGCGGCGCCTTCAGGTAGGAAGTCGAGAAGTCGAGATGCTGCTCGCGTTCTTCGGTGATCGTGATGTCCGAGAGCGCGAGATCGGCGCCGCCGAGGTGCCCGCGAACCAGTTCGTGGAACGGGACTTCGACGAGCTTGACCTTCGCGAGGCCGAAGCGCGCCGCGAGCTGCTCGGCCAGTTCGTACTCGAAGCCGCCGGTCGGGTGCGCGAACGTCCCCGTCCAGAAGCCCGGATCGGGCACGAGCGCCGTCGCGACCGTGAGCGTGCCGTGCGTGACCGGCGTGAACGAGCCGGAGGCGCCGCGGTCGGAGTTCGCGCACCCGATCGCGCTCAGCGCGAGCAGCGACGCGACGGCGACGATCGCGAGCGTGCGTGTGCGGCGCGGCGCAGGCATGTCGGCACTCTAGGTATCGGGGGCGTGGCGCGGGTTCGCGAGCGGATGCAACGGCCGCCGGCGGCGCCACGACAGCCGCTGCCGCCCACCGCACGCGGGTAGACTCGGGCGCTCAGGGCGCGTAGCTCAGTGGGAGAGCGCTCGCTTCACACGCGAGAGGTCGCAGGTTCGAAACCCGCCGCGCCCATGAAAATGCCTGCCAAACGGCATTTTTCAGGCCGCGTAGCCTACCCGAAGTAGAGGCAGTCCGGAACAAGCACCCTCCCGCTGAGCTACCGGGCGATGCGCGCGAAGCTCCACGTTTGTCGCATACTGCCTGCAAGTGGCGACTCTTGTTCCACATGCCGCGTTACATCGGCTCGGCAACCCGGTTTGCCGACGAATAGCCGTATTTTTGGCGTCTCCGAAATTAGACGAAGCTCTCGCTTCGACCGCCCCGGCGTACGGAGCTGTACCGGGCCGCACGATCACAACCCCGGCAGCAGCGCCGAGGGCACACGACCGGTGCGAACATGACCGACGTGACGGTCGCGTTCATCCCGAGCCCGTCGACCAACGGGCTTCATCTCGGCCCGTTCTTCCTGCATGCCTACGGCCTGGCCTACGCCGTCGCTGTCGTCGCGGCTATCACGATCACCGTGCGCCGCTGGGAGGCCAAGGGCGGCGAACGCCAGCTCGTCTACGAGGTGACGATGTGGGGCTTCCCCGCAGGGATCATCGGCGGGCGCCTCTACTTCTTGGCGACGAGCTGGAACGAAGTCCCGCCGCATTGGTGGGGACCATTCGCGGTCTGGAAAGGCGGCCTCGGGATCTGGGGCGGCATCGCCGCGGGCACGCTCGCGGGCCTGTGGGTGCTGCGTCGGCGTGGCGCGAACGTCCCCGTCTTCATGGACGCCGCGGCACCGGCGCTGCTCGTCGCGCAGGCGATCGGCCGGATTGGCAACTATTTCAACCAGGAGCTGTTCGGAGGCCCCACGACGCTGCCGTGGGGCCTCGAGATCTCCCCGCACACCGCCCGGTGGGCTATGCGCAGTACGCGACCTTCCACCCCACCTTCCTCTACGAGCTGATCTGGAACCTGCTTTTGGCGGGCGCGCTGGTTTGGCTCGGGCATCATCGACGGATCCGCGCGCCGGGCCTGTTCGCGCTCTACGTCGCGGGATACTCGTTCGCGCGGATCGCCGAGGAGCTCTTGCGTGTCGACCCCGCCCACCACATCCTCGGCCTGCGGCTGAACCTCTATGTCGCCAGCATCGTCTGCCTCGTCGGGCTCGCCTGGTTCATACGCACCCAACACGCCGGCCGGAAGGCCTCGCTGAGAAAGGCCGCGCGTCGCGGAGGCGCGCTGCTCGCCGCCGGCGGGCTACTCGCGCTTGCCGGCTGCGGACACTCCTCGCGAAGCGCCCGCGCCAGCGCACTGGCACGTCGGGCCGCGCCGAGATGGTCGCTCGCGGTCAGCGAGCGGCGGATGCTTCACCGCCTGCGGGTTCTCTAAGCAGCAGTCGTTCGCGCCGCAGCGCCTCTCGGCCTGAAAGCCGATCGGCGCGCAGTCGCCGCAGACCTGACTTGATGCCGAGGCAGAAGGCTCCGGGTCGCTGATGTTGCCGGACAGTCTGTACGGCATCGACACCACCCGCGCCGCACCACCCGGCCATGCGCTCGAGGATCCCGGCAGAGTGAGGTTTATGGCTCTGCCCTGGCGCAGTTCGATGAGCTGATCGCCGCAGCGCGCGTGGTCGGGCCTGCGTCGCGATCAATTCCTCGAGGCGGCGCTATCCTTACGATTCCCTGCTAGTAAGGAGCGCCATGGATTCGAGCGCAAAGATCACATCCAAGGGCCAGGTAACGATTCCGAAGGACGTGCGCGACGCGCTGGAGCTGCACGAAGGCGACGAGCTGCACTTCCGCGTCGAGCGCTCGCGCGCGGTGATCGCCAAGACGCCCGACTTCCTCGAACTCGCCGGCAGCGTCGCGGTCCCAGCCACGAAGCGCGGGACACCGTGGGATGAGGTGCTGCGCTCCAGCCGAGCGCAGCGTGCTGGACGACGGCGCTGACCGCGTTCCTGGACACGAACGTCGTTATTCGGCACCTGACCGGCGACCCGCCGGAGATGGCCGCTCGCGCGAGCGCCGCTCTGGCCTCGGCAGAGGAGTTGATGCTCGCCGACGTCGTCGTCGCCGAGTGCGTCTACGTGCTCGAGTCCTTCTACGAGTTGGAGCGCGAACGTATCGCGGAGCTGATGCGCGCGGCGATCGCCCTGCCGTCGATCAAGACCGTCGACCGCGCATCGCTGCTGCGCGCACTCGAGGTCTACGAGGTCGATCGCCTGGACTTCGCCGAGGCCTACCTGGTCGCGCAGGCCGAAGCCACGGGCGTAGGCGCGATCCTGACATTCGACCGCACCGTCGATCGGATCGCCATCGTCACACGCCAGGAGCCATGAGCAGCACCAGTTCCTTGCGAGATGGCTACCGGCCTACGGAGCTGTCCCGGCTCAGCGCGGCTCCCAGACCAAGACGGCCGCACTACCCCAGCGCCAGGTGGCCGCGAATCGTCCAGCCGCGCATGCCAACCCGCTCTTGCGCGACGACGAACGCGGCCACGTCGGCGGGGCCGATTGAAGCCATTTGGCTACGCGCGAAGCGTCGGTGCAGGTGCGCAAGCGCCGTCCGGTCGCATCGCGCCATCCGATCTCGTACGCGGTTCCGCCGCCTGCCGTGCGATATATCGCTGACTCAACTCGCTCGCGCCGTTTGAGGAAGTGTCGTCGCGCTTCGCACGAGCCTCCCAGGAAGCTTCCGTTCGCCGACCCGAGTACGCCTGCGAAGGCGTGCTCGGTCTGAGCGCTCAATCGCCAGCGAGGCTGGTCGGCAGCGGAAGCCCGTGCGGAGGCGGATCGTCGAGCAGCAGGCGCGGGATCGTGACCGGGTGTAGTCCGCGCTTTCGCAGGCCGCCGATGATCGCGGGTAGTGCGGCGATCGTCTCGGAACGGTCGCCGCCGGCGTCGTGCATCAGGATGATCGAACCCGGGTGAACGCCCGCGAGCGCGCTGTGGGCGATTGCCGAGACTCCCGGGAGCGTGTAATCGGAGGTGTCCGCCGACCACAGCACCATCAGCAGGTGCATCCTGCGCAGCTCCCTGTAGGTCGTCGCATCGAACGAGCCGTAAGGGGGGCGGAACAGCTCTGGCCGTGGGGCTCCGAGGAGTTCGACGCGGGCGATCTGTTCGAAGAGCTCTTCATGCTGCTGGTGGGCCGAGAGGGCGGCCATCATTGGATGGGTCTCGGTGTGATCGCCGATCACATCACCCGAGCGCAGCTCCAGTTGCGTGCCCGCGGAGAAGTAGCGCTCCTCCTCTCCGATCACGAAGAACGTTGCTTTGACACCGAAGTGATTGAGCACCCCGACGAGCTGCTCGGTGTAGGGACCGGGGCCGTCGTCGAAGGTGAGCGCGACCTCATCGCCGTGAGAGCCTCCGGCGGTGATCGCCGGCGCGTAGGAGCGGACACGTTCGACAGCCTCGTGCTCGCGGGCGGCGAGTGTCGGCGGGCGCGGCGCCGGCGCACGTGCGCGCTCAGGCGTCGACGGATGCTTGTTCGCGTGCGCGGCACCGCCGCCGTGTGACTGCAGCGCGAGCGCCAGAACCCCGATCAGGACCAGGGCACCGACCACTGCAATCAGCCTTCTCCGCCGGTAGACGCGACGCGGATCGATCGAGCGCTCCTGCGGCTCGGCCACGATCGAGGAGTCTAGGAGATCGCCTCCCGTACGTGGGCGATGACTCGCAGATTACGGCTCGCCTCGCCGGTGGCGGCGAGCAACCATCGCGCCGCCGAGAACGAGCAACACGATCGGCACGGCGAACAGGATGATCGCGGGCGGTCCGCTCACCCGCGGGGCTTGCCCTGACTGCTTCGGTAGCGAGATCGAGTGACCCGAGGCGCGCACGAGCGTGACGAGCGCGCGCATCGCGCTCTGCACGAGGCCGTAAGGGCCGTGACGCGTGTCGATCGAGGTTCGATCCAGAGCACCGCCGGGACCCACTGAAGCGAGGCCGAAGCCCTGCGGCATGACGACGAGCAGCGGCTGCTTTTGATTGAAGGAGATCTCCCGGTCGAGGTACTCGGCGTACTGCTGAGGGTGTCCGAAGAGGTTCGGCACCGCGCCCAGGTCGAGCCGCGACCCGATCACGGCGACCTTCAACGGCAGGCCCGCATGAGCGGCCGCCTTCAAGAGATTGTCCATCGAGGCTTCGAGCGCGCGGTCTTCGGGGAGGTCGTACGGGTAGAACGCGCTCTGCGCGAGCAGGACGTCACTCGCCGGGTCGCCGTCGGCGAGAGCGCTCGGCGCAGGCTCGACGCTCGCCAGGGACAGCACCACGAGCGCCATCGTCGCGACCCGCGCGCCATGCCCGATCGACCGGGCGCTCGCGGGCAGTCGCGTAGAAGGCGAACGCCAGTAGTCGAGCTTCATGCGACGGGTCGCCGCGACGCGCTCAGCGACGGGAAGCTGTAGTGACCGTGCGGAGGAACGTAGGGCCCGATCTCTAGCGTGATCTCCGCATGCGGGAAGACCGGCACCGAGCGCAGCGTGCCGCGCCAACGCCTGCCGTTCACGTACGCCGCGACCGATTGGCGCGGCCGTGTATGAAACCTCAAGAGCCTCTGCGCACTTATGGGCTCACTCCACAGATCGAAGAGTTCGCCGAGCGTCCTTGCTCGATTGTCGTCGGAGAACACGCGTCCTGTCTGCTCGAAGGTGTGAAGGGCGTAGACGCAGCGCTGCGGAACCACGAACGCGCCACGGCGTCCGAACGGTGGAGCGACTCCGATCCCGGCGGGGACGAGGACGACGTGGCCGGCGGCGTATATCTCCAAGTGGGCCTGGAACGCCGGCGTGCGAGGCACGCGGCCACAGCGCATGCCGTCGACTGCCTGTGTCCTCTCTACGGCCGCGTTTGTCGCCGGCGGCCGAAACCGTGCTCCAACCCCGAGCCAGCGTGCGCTCGTCAGATCGACCGCGAGCGGGCTTTGCGACGGACGACGAGGCGAAGATGATGAGTCGGCGCATCCCGCCATGAGCAGGCAGCAGAGCAGAAGCGCCACGATGGCCATCGTCAGTGCGCGTGCGCGTGCACGCCCTTCAGTGCGCGAGGGGGAACGCGCGCGACGAGGACTGCGGCCAGTCCGGTCGTGAGCGGCACCGCGCAGACCAGGCCGATGCAGCCGACGAGCGTCGCGACGATCGGCTGCGCGATGTCCTGTGTGCTGAGGGCATCAGTCAGCCCGACGCCGCTCGAGTGCGTGATCAAGAGCAGCGGCAGCGAAGCTCCCGCATAGGCGAGCACGAGCGTGTGGATCGTCGCCGAGAGGTGATCGCGGCCGACGTGGAACGCGGCGCGATACAGCGCGCCGGAGCCGAGCCCGGGATCGGTGCGCCGCAGGACCATGACGGCCGAGGCCTGCGTGACCGCGATGTCCGCAAGCACGCCGAGCGCGCCGATCACCATGCCGGCGAGCACGATCCCCTGCAAGGAGATGTTCGGGCTGACGCTCGCCAGATAAGCCGAGAGCTCGTCCGTGCGCCCGTCGATGTGCGCGAAGTGCACGGCGAACAGCGCCAGCAGGCTCACGAGCAACAGCGTCGAGCCGATCCCGAGCGCCGCCGCGAGGCTCTGCGGTCCGATGCCGCTCGTGAGGATCAGCGTGACGAACATCACCGCCAGCGCGCAGACCAACGCGACCAACAGCGCCGGCTCCCCGTCGAGGATCGCCGGGACGAGGAACTTGGTGAGCAAGAGCAGCGACAGGCCGACCCCCACGGCTGCAAGCAGTCCACGCAGGCGAATCACCAGCAGCAAGAGCAGGAGGAGCGCCCCGGCGAGCCACAGCAACGAGCTCTGGCGGTCGATGTTCACGAATTCCCATTGCTGCCGTGCTGGCGCCGAGCCGACGCGTGGCAGCGTCACCGCGCTGACGCGAATCGCGGTGCCTCGCGCAATCGTCGGCGTCGTGCTCTCTGGCCCGAGATCGACGGTCGCATGTTGTCCGCGCACCGTGATCTGCAACTCGCGACAGCGCGCGGATGTGGACGGCGCGCATGGCGCGAGGAACGAGCGGTCGACCGAGGCCGGGACGGTATGGACGAAGCCGCGCGTCTTCTGAGACGAGCTCCCCGAGGGCCAGAGCACGAGCAGCCCGATCAGCGTGGCACCCGCGAGCGCGGCAACGGCTGCGATCAGCGCACGCCCACCCGACGTGCCGGCGAGCGAGTCGGCGTCGTGCTCCGTCGGTGACCGGGACACCCGTCGGCGCCTCTTGCGCAAGCGACGTTCTCGACGCTCACGGGCGCGACGGTCGTAGTCTGAGAAGTACTCGTCGGGATCGATCAGGTCGAGGTCCGAAGTGCTCATCGCCCCCGGGTTTCGGCCCCTCCGCGTTGCCTCCTGCCGACGGGCGGACCGTCCCAGGCGGAGGGGCGCGAACCCGGGTGTCGCGTCAGCGTCCGGTCGCCTGATGCAGCGCGGCGGCGAGCGCTTCGAGCTCTGCGACCTGCCACTGCTCGAAGCTGTCGGACGCCGGCGAGAGCGTCTCGGTGACGGTCGCGATCGGGATGTGGCGCGCCCTGACGATCGACGTCACGCGCTGCACGTCGGGTGTGACGTTCTGGCTGTTGTAGACCCAGACCTTGATTTCGCGGTTCTGTGCCTGAGCGTCGACGGTCTGCTTGTCCTGCGCGGTTACATCGGTGCCCTCGGCGATCGCCTTGGCGAAGCTGTACGGCGTCAGCAGCTTCAGCCCGAGGTCTTCGCCGAGTGGCTGGAAGATGCTCTCGCTGTAGCCGACCGGGACGCCTTTGTACTTCGAGCGGATCTCGCGCCGCAGCTGGTTGTAACGGGCGAGCCCCTGCGTCTCGAAGCTCTGCTCGCGGGCGGCGAAGTAGGCCGCGTCAGCCGGATCGAGCTTGTCGTAGTCGGCGACGATCGCAGTGATCACCTTGTGGACGTTGGTCGGCGAATACCACTGATGGGGGTTGTCGCCGTCCTTCAGCCCCAGCACGTCCCCGACCGTGAGCACGACGCGTCCACTCGACGGGCTCGCTTGCAGCTCCTGCGACATCCAGCGGTCGTAGCCGATCCCGTTGACGATCGCCATCTTCGCGCCGGCGATCACGCGGGCGTCGCGCGCGGTCGGTTCGTAGCTGTGCGGGTCGGTGTCCGGGTTGACGATGATGCTGCGCACAGTCGCCTTCTCGCCGGCCAGCTGAGTCGCGATGCTGCCCCAGAAGTTCTCGCCGGCGACGACCTCAAAGCCGCCGTGAGCCGCTCCGCTCGAGCCGCCCGAGCTCGCGAGCGAAGCTGACGAGCTCGACGGGGAGCTCTTGCCGCAGCCGGCGACGAGCGCGGCGAGCGCCACGAGGGCCAGCAGAAGTGAAGACGCGCGGGGGGCTGATGAGCTCATTGGAACCTCGATGTCGGGATGGTTGATGGCGATCGTGCGTTGGCGCCGGCAACCATAACATAAGATTGAGTCTCGTTATTGTTATACGCCTCCGAAGCGAGCGCCTCCGGGACCTCGGGCGCCGATGAGAACGCGGACCGACGGGAGCGATCGCCCCTGAGCGCGAGGCGGTGCTGCGGCTAGCGTTTGCCGCGCTCTGCGACAGGCGCCCGGCGATCCCGACAAGGTCAAATGAGCCATCCTGGGTTTGACGGACACTCTGAACCGCCCCGACTCCTTTGGAGGCGATGATCTGACCGCTGCGCGCCTGTACGCACGTGTACACAATCGTGGCTGCGCACCCCTGCTCAGGATTGCCTAGCCTTACGTGGTCGTGCTCTACATCGTGATCGCAGCCGCCTGGTGCCTGCTGGCCTCGTTCCCGCTGGCGATCTGCCGTCTGTCGGCGCTGAGCGACGACGCGTACACGCTCGAGTTGGCCGATCGCCTGGTCGCCTCGCGCCTTCGCGGACACGATCGGACGCAGGACGAAGCGACGGTCGAAGAGCCCGGAGAAGCCCGGCGTGCGACCGGTTGAGACGACCGGCAACGGGCCCGCGGCGCCGGCGCCGGGGCTCCCGCGAGCGCTGTTGCTCATCTCGCGCGCCGTCGCGCTCGCGCTGCTCGGCGCGCTGATCTTCGCGGCCGGCGCGCAAGCCGCCGAACCGGGCTCCGAACAGCAGGCCGGCGGCGCGGCGACGACCTCGAGCGAAGAAACCGCGATCGCTCCGCCTCCGACTTCGACCGAACCGAGCGAAACAGAGACGAACCTCCCGCCGGCGAACGAACAGCCGACCGCGGCCGGCACGGAAGCCGCGCCCGAACAGCCGGCGCTGGCGCCGGCCGAACCGCAGGCACCGGCTCCGCCCGAACAGCCACAGGTCACCGAACAGGTCGAACAGGTCGTCGAACCGGTCGAACAGGTCGTCGAACAGGCGCCGGTCGTCGTGCAGCCGACGCCGCCGGCCGAAACGCCGCCGGCCGAAAAAGTCGTCGAAGCGGTGGCGGAAACCCCGATCCAACCGATCGTCCTGCACGCACCTGAAGTGCCGACGACGCTGACCGAACAGAACGGCGAAGGAACGCAGACGGGATCGACCTCGGAAACGGGTTCGAAAGGCTCGCAGACGTCGGCGTCGGCGGGTGGACCGACGGACGGCTCGAACGGCGCGGTCACGCAGCCGCCGATGCCGGCGCCGTCCGGACCGGTCGTCGCGGTCGTGAGCGGGCCGAGCGAAGGGACTTCGCAGCCGTCGCTCGCGGCCGGCGCCGGCCGCTCGCCGGCCGCGCTGACCGCGGCGAAGAGCGCGGCGTTCGGCTCCGGGCCACTCGGATGCGCGCTGCTCGGCACAGGCATGTCGGGAATCTGCCCCGAATCGGCTTCGACGCGGTCGCTGCTGTCGACATCGCCGCTCGCACCGGCGATCTCCGCGACGTCGCTGTCGGCCGAGGCGACAGGCGCCGACAACGCCGAAGCTCAGGGCCGTTCGACGGCCTCGACGCCGCCGGCGAGCCCGACACCGAGCCAGCCGCCGAGCAGCGGTTCCGGCGCGGCGTCGGCGGGCGGCGGCGGCGCACCGGCGACGTCCGGCTTCGCGACGCTCGCCGGACCGCTCCACCTCGCGGCGCCTCGCGCGATGCGCAGGCTGCGGCTGCTGTGCCGCCCCTGGCGCGCCGCGTGCTTCGCGCTGATTCCAGAGCGACCGGGCTAGCCCCGGCCGGCTCATCTCGCGACGCCCGGGCACAGCTCGGGCGTCCATTGGAATCCACTCGAGGCTTCTCAGGAAGGAGCTGTCTGATGAAACGCCAAACGACGGCGTCTACAGTCGGAGGTGAAGCCCGCAAGGGCCCTCCGGCGCAAAGCGAAGGGAAGGTTGGCCGCGCGAAGGCCGCACGACGTCTGCGCACGCCTTTCAGTGCGACGACATCCGTACGCCCGGCCTCGATCGAACGCGACGTCGCGTTGTCGAGCGTCGGCGCCTGGACGCACACGCTCGAGCTGACGGGCGAGCTGACGCGCGCCTCGGCGCACACGCTCGAAGTCGAGATCGAGCGGTTGTGCAACGAGGGCGTGACGGGGATCACGCTCGACTTGCGCGAGCTCTCCTACATCGACGCGATCGGGGTCGCGGTGATCGCGTTCCGCAGCCGGCTGTGCGAGCGGCGTGGCTACGACTTCGCGCTGATCCCCGGCTCGCCGCTGATGCGGCGCGCGTTCGAGCAGGCGGGCGTGAAGCGGCTGCTGACGGGCGAAGGCGAGAGCGAGAGCGAGGCGCCGCCGGCGCCGCTGCGCGCGCTGGCGTTCGCACAGGGTGCTCGCGACGAGCGGGAGGCGTGACCGGCGCGCGTCGTGCTCAGCCGGGCGCGATCCCGACGAGCGCGGCGCTGCTCGGCGCGAGCTCGACGGTTGCGAGGCCGTGCCTGACGGCGACGGCCGGCAGCCTGCGCGGGGCCCATTCGCCGTTCGCGGCGACTTCGCGCCCGCCGAGCGTCACGTTCGACAGCGCGACGGGCGATTCGCCGGCGAGCGCGAGCACGCTGCCGCCGGAGAAGCCGGCGCCGACGCGCAGGCGCACGGTCGCGGCGCGATGGGCGGGCGTATCGTCGTCGACGAGGACGAAGTCGAGCCGGCCGTCGGGCGCGAGGAACGCCGACGCCTGCACGTTGGTCGAGCTCGGCGAGCGCACGACGGTGGCCGGCAGCGGCCGGTCGCCGACGAGCCCGCGAAGCATCAGCAGCGCGTACCACTCGGGCTGCGCGACGAGCGCGCCTTCGGCGAGCGCTGCGGCGCTCGGCGCGCAGACGGGCGTGTAGCCGTCACAGCGCGCGGGGTTGCCGTGCAGGTTGAAGCCGACGGCGCCGACGCTGACGACCTGCGGCAGGAAGCCGGCGGCCCATAGCGCCGAGGCGAACGTGTCGCTGATGCCGGCGACGCCGCCGCACGAGACGGTGTTCGTCTCGTCGAGGCGAAACGGCGCGCCGCCGGCCTGCGCGATCGCGACGTAGCGGCGCAGCGAGCTGATCTCGCGCGCGCGGATCTGCGTGCTGAGCAATCGCGCGATCGACGGCGGCGGCTGCTGTTCACAGCCGAGCGGGTAGTGATGGCCGGTCAGCAGCGCGGGCTGCTCGTCGACGGCCTCGCCCGGCCCCCACGTTTCGAACGCGGCCGAGCCCGAGACGTCGGGACCGAGCAGCGGGATACCGGGCGCGGCACCTTCGATCGCGGCGCGATACGCGGCGACTTCTTCGGCGTACTGCGCGAACGTCCACGGTTCGGGGCGCATCGCGTGCTGCGCGTAGGAGTTCGGCTCGTTGCCGATCTCGATCCCGCTGAGCCACGGGCCGAGCGCGGCCTTCGCGGCCGCGACCTCGCGCGCGGCGGCCTGCGGTTCGAAGTGGACGATGCCGACGGTCAGCACGATGTGCCAGCCGCTCGCGGCGGCGAGCGCTCCGAGCTCGCGCAGGTCGTCGGCGTCGATCACGCCGGATGCCCACGCGGGGCGCGGCGTGCGGCTGTCGGTCCACGCGATCCGCGTGTCGGCCGAGACGCCGCCGAAGCGCAGCAGGCCGGGGCCGAGCGAGCGCAGCATCGTGACGAGATCGCCGCGTTCGGAGTAGCGCGCGATCTGCGGCAGGCTCGACATCTCGAACGAGAGGCCGATGAACCCCGGCGGGACCGCCGGACCCGGCTGCGCGGGCTCGGCGCCGATCGTCACGAGCGGCCCGGTCGGCGTCGGCTGGCGCTTCGGCCGCGCCGAGGAGCTCGCGGGAAGCACGAGCACGGCAAGCGCCGCGGCGAGCGCGACACGACGGAGCGTGGACATGGCGCGGCGCCCAGCGCCGCCGGTGCCGGCCGCCGCGTCGCGGTCGGCTGGAGCTGGACGCATCATCGACTCGCACCAGTTAACCGATCGGCGCGCCGCGGCGCGCCGGCGCGACCAGACGAGCACGATCCGTAGTTCTTCGCACGCAACTCACCGGCGGATCACCGATGGCTGCCCTCTCGCGGCGGCGTAGGTTTGGCGCACATCGCCGGTGACCGTCCCCACGGGACATCGGCCTCATAGACGGTTCCTCCCCATCGGTGGCCGAGTCGTTCGCCGCGGGCGTCCTCTCTTCGACGTCCGCCACGGACGGCCGGCCATCGTGCCTTGTGGCCGAGACGGGCGCGAGCGACGGCTAACGTGGGCGCGAGCAAGCAGACGCGAGCGTCAGGAGGAAATCGATGGACTACGTCAATCTCGGCGCGACAGGGCTGCGCGTCTCGCGCGTGTGCCTCGGGATGATGAGCTACGGAAACGACTCGGACCGCGCGTGGGCGCTCGACGAGCAGGCGGCGGAGCCGATCGTGCGCGCGGCGGTCGAGGGCGGCGTGACGTTCTTCGACACGGCCGACACGTACTCGAACGGCGCGAGCGAGGTGGCGACGGGCCGCCTGCTCTCGAAGCTGCTGAGTCGCGAGGAGCTGGTCGTCGCGACGAAGGTGTTCATGCCGATGACGCCGGGCGAGAACGGCGGCGGGCTCTCGCGCAAGCACATCCTCAGCGCGATCGACGCGTCGCTGCAGCGCCTGCAGATGGACTACGTCGACCTCTACCAGATCCATCGCTGGGACCCGCGCACGCCGATCGAGGAGACGATGGCGGCGCTGAACTACGTCGTGCGCACCGGCAAGGCGCGCTACATCGGCGCGAGCAGCATGTTCGCGTGGCAGTTCGCGAAGGCTCAGGCGGTCGCCGAGCGCCGCGGTTGGGCGAGGTTCGTCTCGATGCAGCCGCACTACAACCTGATCTACCGCGAGGAGGAGCGCGAGATGATCCCGCTGTGCCTCGATCAGGGCGTCGGCGTGATCCCGTGGAGCCCGCTCGCGCGCGGCGTGCTCGCGGGCAACCGCACGCGCGCGGGCGAGCGGCGCACGACGCGCTCGGACTCGGATCCGTTCACGGACTACCTGTACAGCGAGCCGACGGACTTCGACGTCGTCGAGCGCGTCGCCGAGGTCGCCGCCGAGCGCGGCGTGCCGCCGGCGCAGGTCGCGCTCGCGTGGCTGCTGCACAAGCCGGGCGTGACGGCGCCGATCGTCGGCGCGACGAAGCCCGAGCACCTCGCCGACGCACTCGCTGCCGAGCAGCTCTCGATCTCAGACGATGAGATCGCGCGCCTGGAGGAGCCGTACGCGCCGCACCCGGTGCTCGGCCACGGTTAGCGCCTGGGCTGCAGCGCGACGACCGGGATCTGCCGCGTCGTCTTCTGCTCGTACTCGGCGAACTGCGGCATCAGCTGCTTCTGCTTGCCGAACAGCCGCTCGCGCTCGTCGCCGTCGGTCACGATCGCCTCGACCTCGACCTTCTCGTTGCCGACCTCGACGGTCGCGGTCGGGTTGGCGCGCAGGTTGTGGTACCAGGCGGGGTTGGTCGGCGCGCCGGCCTTCGACGCGAAGATGACCATGCGATCGCCGTCGTGCTGATAGACGACGGGCGTCGTGCGCCGCTCGCCGCTCTTGGCGCCGGTCGTGCTCAGCAGCAGCACGGGCGCGCCCTCGAACATGCCGCCGACCTTGCCTTCGTTGGCGCGGAACTCGTCGATGACTTTGCGGTTGAAGTCGTCCATCTCCGACACTTTCGCTCTCCAATCCTCGGGGTCGGTGTGAGCGTAGCGCCAGGGACGTGACGGGGCGGCGCGGGGCCGGCCGCCGAGCGCTCGCGGCAGCGACTGGCCGCCCTACGGCGCCAGCCTGACGGGCAGCGTCTTGAGCTGGTTGAGGAACAGCGATTCGACCGGCGTCGGCGGCCCGTCGAGCGCGATCGTTCGGGATAGCGCGCGAGCGTCTCCTCGATCAGGATGCGCAGCTCCAGACGCGCGAGCGCGGTGCCGAGGCAGAAGTGCCGGCCGCCGGCGCCGAACGCCTGGTGCTCGGCGTTGCGGCGCAGGTCGAAGCGGTCGGGGTCCTCGTAGCGCGTCTCGTCGCGGTTGGAGGAGACGTACCACATGACGACCTTCTCGCCCTCCTTGATCTGCTGGCCGTGCAGCTCGGTGTCGCACGTCGCGGTGCGGCGGAAGTGCGCGAACGCGGGGAACATCCGCAGCGACTCCTCGACCGCGTCGGGGATCAGCGACGGGTCGTCGAGCAGCAGCTGCAGCTGCTCGGGGTCTTCCATCAGCGCGCGCATGCCGCTGCAGTAGGTCGCCTTGGTGCAGTCGTTGCCGGCGGCCATCAGCAGGAAGAAGCCCATCACGATCTCGTGTTCCTCGAGCTTCTCGCCCGTCGACTTCGGCGTGCACGAGCACGCTCGTGAGATCGTCGGTCGGGTTCTCCTGGCGCTCGGCGATCAGCTTGCGGCAGCGCTCGAAGATCTCCGGGATGTCTTTCTTGACGCGCCGTCGAAGCCGTCGGGGTTGAGGTCGGGGTCGCCGGCGCCGAGCGTCGAGTTCATCAGGCGCGCCCAGATCGCGTCGTCCTCCTCGGAGATGCCCATGAAGCTGCCGATCACGCGCGAGACGACGGGCTGGGCGACATCGCTGACGAGGTCGCAGCGTCTCGCGGCCGTCGAGCCGGTCGAGCACGCGGACGGCGATCGCGCGGATCGCGTCCTCGTGGTCGGCGATCCGCTTGGGCGTGAAGCCGCGCCTGGAAGAGCGCCTTCAGGCGATCGTGCTTGGGCGGGTCCATGCCGATGAACATCGCCCGCGCGAGCTCGATCGGGAAGCCGGCGGCCGCGACGAGCACGCCGCCGAGTTCGGAGGAGTAGGTCTGCCAGTCGCGGCTGACCGTGTGGACGTCCTCGGCGGTCGTCACCGACCAGAAGCCGGCCTCCTCGGGGAACTCTTCGAAGCGCTCGGTCCAGTGGACCGGGCACTTGCCGCGCATCTCGCTTGAACAGCTCGTGCGGCGGGCCGTCCAGCCAGAGCTCTCGCTCGGTCAGTTCCACGGCTCTCGATGTCGCGCCCGACCGTTGCCATTTCAGACCTCCAAGATTCGCCGATGCGGGATGCGCGAGATCATACTGGCTGCGCGGCCAGTTTTCTTTTGATGATCTTCCGACTGCTACGCCGGCTCTAGAAACGCTCGAGCACACGCTCGATCGCACGCGTGCCGAACTCGACGGCGTCGACCGGCAGGCGCTCGTCGGCGGCGTGGATCAGCGCGCATGAACGCGCATCTCGCGGGAAGCTGCATCGGCAGGAAGCCGTACGTCTGGATGCCGAGGCGCGAGAAGAAGCGCCCGTCGGTGACAGCCGGGGAGCAGCATCGGGATCGGCCTCGCGGCTCGGGTCGAGCTCGCGCAGCGTCGCGGCGAGCGTGCCGAACAGGGCGAGGTCGGGCTCGGCCGGCGACCGGGTCGTGGCGGACGATCTCGAACTCGGGCTCGACGCCGGCGAGCGCGCGCAGCTCGGCGAACAGATCCTCCGGGCCGAAGCCGGGCAGCAGGCGGCCGTCGAGCTCGAGCGAGACCGCGCTCGGGGATCACGTTGATCTTCTCGCCGCCGCCGACGATCGTGGCGCTCGCGGTGTTGTGCAGCAGCGGGTCGAACAGCGCCGCGCGCTCGCCGAGCGCGTCGAGCAGCCGGTCGGTCAGCGCCGGCGTCAGCAGCCCGCGCAGCGGCAGCGCGAGCGGCGCGGGCAGCTCGTCGGCGATCGCCTCGATCATCGCGCGCGCGACGGGCGTGACGTGGACGGGCAGGCGGCGGCGGTCGAGCGCGCCAGCAGGCGCCCGAGCTTGCCCATCGCGCCGCCGCGCGACCGGCATCGAGCCGTGGCCGGCCTGCCCGCGCAGCGTCGCGCGCGTCCAGCAGAGCTGCTTCTCGGCGACCATGATCGGGTAGAAGCGCCGGCCGGCGACGTCGATGCGTGAAGCCGCCGAACTCGCCGATCGCGTAGCGGACGCCGTCGAACAGCTCGGGGTGCTCGCGCACGAGGAACTCGGCGCCGAGCGGGCTGCCGGCCTCCTCGTCGGCCATCAGGCAGAGGATCACGTCGCCCGGCGGCTGCTCGCCGCGCGCGAGCGCGCGCATGAACGCGGCGAGCATCATCGCGACGCCGCCCTTCATGTCGAGCGCGCCGCGCCCCCAGACGTAGCCGTCGGCGATCTCGCCGGCGAACGGCGGATGCGTCCAGTCGCCGCGCGCGGCGACGACGTCGACGTGGCCCTGCAGCAGCAGCGGCGGACTGGCGCCGCGACCGCGCAGGCGCGCGATCAGGTTCGGCCGCGCCGGCTCGGCCGCGAGGATGCGCGTCTCGCAGCCGAGCTGCTCGAGCAGGTCGCGGATCCACTCGATGCACGCGCGCTCGTCGCCCGGCGGGTTGCTCGTGTCGAAGCGCAGCAGCGCTGCAGCAGCTCGACGGGTCGATCGTGCAGCGCGCGCTCGTCCATCGGCACAGTCTCGCCGATCGCCGGGCGTGTCAGCTCGCGGCGGGCCCGAAGCGCGCGTAGAGCTCGGGCAGCAGCGTCGCGAGGTTGGCGTACTCCTCGGCGCAGTGCGACGGCCAGCGCGCGGCGGCAGCGCCGGCGGGAAGCGCCCGGCACGGCGCACGCAGCGGTTGTTGAGCAGGCGCTCGCCGGCCGCGCCGAGCGCGCCGTACGGGCGCAGCGCCGCGCCGAGCCAGAAGCGGCTGCGCAGCACGACGCCGTCGCCGCTCGCGCAGGAAGACGTGGAACATCGGCGTGTGGCGCATCCGCCGGCGATCGTCGCCGGCGTATCCGCAGACGATCGTGGCGACGTCGGGGTCGTCGAGCGCGTCGCTCGGCCATGCCCATCTCGCTCGGCGCGCTGGAACGCGATGCGCGCGTGCACGACGCCGAGCGCCGACGTCCTCGACCGGGTGATGCACCGCCCCCCAGTGGGCCTTCGCGCCGCGGTAGCGCCGGAAGCTCGCAGCGGAGTTCTCGCAGATGCGCCGTCGGGTGCCAGATGCGGTAGCGCAGCGACTCGCGCGGGTGCCAGTCGAACCACCAGTCCACCATCTCGCCGCTGACGGCCGGCATCGGCGTGCGCACGGCGACGTAGCCGACGCCGTCGGGCAGCGTGCACCAGCCGGTCTCGACGGCCAGCGGCGCCGGGTCGAGCAGCGCCTTGCACGTCGTCGAGCGCGAGCGCGCCGGCCGGGTCGATCGGCCCGGCGCTCGATCGCCTCGAGGAGCTCGCCGCATGGCGGCTCGAGCGGCCGCGAGCAGGTACTCGCTGAGCGTCACCGTCGCTCATCGGCGCGGCGGGGTCGGCCGGCCCATCCATGCGTGAAAGCGGCCAGTCGGGGTCATGGATCGCGCGCGCAGCTCGTCGAGCGCGATCCATGTGCGTCTCGCTCAGGAAGCGCGCCGGGCGGCGGCCGAGGTTCTCGTCGGCGAGCTGGATGCCGCTCGCGAGCGGCTCCATCTCGCGCATGCGCTCGGTCACCCAGGCGACGTTCGCGCTCATCGCGCGGCCGGATCCTGCCAGACCCCGTACAGCGCGATGTAGGTGTCGTCCTCGACGCTGTAGGCCATGTCCGGTCGCGCGCCGGCGGCGGCTCGCTGCCGGGCCCCCAGTTCATCCACAGCATGTGCGACGGCGCCTCGGGCATCGTCTCGGCGATGCGCCGAAGGCCCGGCAGGAGCTCCTCGATCGGCGCGTGCGTCCACATGTTGTCGGCCGAGTAGCGGTGATCGTCGGGATAGGCGGCGTGCACGCCGGCATACAGGTCGGCCAGCGTCGCCGGGATGTTCGGCACGCGCGAGCTTCGCCCGCTCGAGCACCGGGCATGTCTCGAGCAGCGCGAGCGCCTCGCGCGCTTCCTGCTCGTCGTCGACGAGCACCGGTCCGGTGACCGCGATCTCGAGCTCGCCCGCCTCGGTGCGGTGGATGATCGAGCATCAGCTCCATCGTGCGAGGGATGCGCGGGCCGATCTCGTGCGCCCAGCGAAAGACATCCTCGAGCACATCGATCTCGTACAGGAACAGGCCGTTGGCGACGACCCTCGGGCTGCGGCTGGAGGCCAGGTGGAAGCGCGTGACGACGCCGAAGAACCCGGGTCCCGCGCCCCGCGCCGCCCACAGCAGATCGGCGTTCTCCTCGCGCGTCGGCGTGCACGAGCGCGCCGTCGGCGGTGACGAGGTCGATCGCCTCGACGCTCATGCAGGCCGGGCCGTGCACGCGGCCGTTCCAGCCGTAGCCGCCCTGCAGCAGGTAGCCGCCGACGCGCGACGCCCACGCAGTGGCCGGCCGGGAAGAACAGATCGTGCTCGCGCCGAGCGCGGCGAGGAGCTCGTTTCCGGGACACCCGGGCTGCACGGTCGCGCGTCATCGCGCGCCGTCGACCACCTCGGCGGACCTCAGGCGCGAGAGGTCGAGCAGCATGCCGCCGTCGCGCAGGTGGTTGCCGGCCCAGCTGTGCCCGCCCGAGCGCACGCCGATCCTGCATGTCCTCGCTCGCCCGCCCGACGCACCGCGCGGACGACATCCGCCTCGCTGTGCCGCGAGCGACGATGCGTCCGGGAAGCGCTCGGGCGTGCGCGCGTTCCACAGGCCGCGCGGCGCGCCTGCTCGTAGCCCGGCTCGCCCCGCCGATGGACCTCTCCGTCGAACCCCCCGCGCATCGCTGCCACAACGATACGTCGCGCGCTCGCGCGACGCGATCCCGGCGCCGCTCGCTCAGCCGCGCGTCAGTTCGGCGTAGCGCGCGAGGATCGAGTCATCGTCGTCGTACTCGTACTGGTCGACGTGCAGCGAGTGGCCGTCCTCGATGGTGGTGACGAAGCCGGCGAGGAAGGCGAACGCGACGCGCCCGCCGGGCCCCTGCCCCTGATAGGTCGCGCGCATCGCGATCACGCGATCGTCGCACGCGAGCACGTCGTCGATCGAGAAGCGCACGTCGGGCGCGACGGCGAAGACGGACGCCGTCAGCGCGCGACACTGCTCGCGCCCGATCGATTCGGCCGGCGGGCCGAGCCGGTGGTTGACCATCGTCCAGTCCTCGACGAACAGCTCCATGAACCAGTCGAGGTCGCGCGAGGCGTAACGGCGGGCGTAGTCGGCGTAGTAGCGCAGCGGCGCACGATCCTGCTCGTGCCCGTTCCGAAAACGAGTCGAGTCGGTAGCCACCGCGTCCGTGGCGTAGTCCCGCACAGAGCAAGCGTACTCGCGTTGTGGTACGTCCTGCTCGTCGTGTTCCCAACTCCGGATATGCGACGCTTTCTGCCGATGCGGCGCGCGCTCTCGGCGACCTTTGCACTCGCGCTCGCGCTGGCGCTCGTTGCTGTCGCCGCGACCGGCGCGCAGCGCTCGCCGGCGACGCAGACCGAAGCGCTGCGACCGGCGATCCACCAGTGGCCGATCCCGTTCGGCGCGGCGCGCAAGCGCGAGATGGCGGCTTACTCGCTGCGCCACTACGGCGAAGACACCTACGTGCTGAGCGATCCGAAAGTGATCGTAGAGCACTACACCGAGACGGCGACGGCGCAGGAGGCGTACAACACGTTCGCGCCGGACGTCCCCGACAGCGAGTTCCACGAGCTGCCGAACACGTGCGCGCACTTCCTCGTCGAGCGCGACGGGCGAATCGACCAGCTCGTGCCGCTCGACGTGCGCTGCCGTCACACGGTCGGGCTGAACTGGACGGCGATCGGGATCGAGAACGTCGGCTTCTCCGATCGCGAAATCCTCGACGATCGTGCGCAGATCGACGCGTCGCTGCGGCTGACGCGCTGGCTGCGCTGCACGTACGGGATCACGCTCGACAACGTCATCGGACACAACGAGAGCCTCTCCTCGCCCTACCACCGCGAGCTCGTGCCGTCGTTCCGGCACCAGACGCACTCCGACTGGAACCACGCCGACATGCACGTCTACCGCACGCTGCTCGCGCGCCTGCGCTGCCCCGCCGGCACGTTCGGCTGACGCGCGCGATCTTGCAGAAGTGGGTCGTTCCGCGCGTACGTGGTACTAAGTAGCCATGCCCAGGTCGATCTGGAGCGGAGCGATCAGCTTCGGCCTGGTCAACGTTCCGGTCAAGCTCTACAGCGCGGTCACGCGCAAGACGGTCCACTTCCACCAGCTCTCGGGCACGAGCGGCGTGCGGATCGCGCAGAAGCGCGTCGACCCGCCGACGGCGAGGAGGTGGCCTACGAGAACATCGTCAAGGGCTACGAGCTCTCGCCCGACCGCTACGTCGTCGTCGAGCCCGCCGAGCTCGAGACGCTCGAGCCGAAGAAGACGAAGACGATCGAGATCGAGCAGTTCGTCGAGCTCTCGCAGATCGACCCGATCTTCTACGACCAGCCGTACTACCTCGCGCCGGGGGCCGGCGCGCGCGAAGGCCTACCGCCTGATGCTCGAGGCGATGCGCGAGAGCGAGAAGGTCGCGATCGCGCGCGTCGTGCTGCGCCAGAAGGAGCACCTCGTCGCGCTGCGGCCGAACGGCGACGTGCTCGAGATGGAGACGCTGGTGTTCGCCGACGAGGTCGTCCTCGCCCGATCGCTCGACGAGCTGCCCGACCCGACGGAGGTCAAGATGACCAAGCGCGAGGTCGACGTCGCCAGGCAGCTGATCGAGATGCTCGCCGGCGCCTTCGAACCGGAGAGGTACCACGACGACTACCGCGACGCCGTGCTCGCGCTGATCGAGCGCAAGGTCGCGGGCGAGGAGATCGCGGTCGCAGCCCGAGGCCGGGTCCTCGCCGCGCCGCGCCCGATCTGATGGCGCGCTGCAGGCGAGCCTCGACGCGGTGCGCGAGCGGACCGGCGCCGAGGCTCCGGCGAAGAAGCGCAAAGCGCCGGCCAGGAAAGCCGCCGCGAAAGCGTCCGCGGCGAAGGTGTCCGGCAAGAAGCCGGCGGCGAAGAAAGCGCCCGCGAAGAAAGCGCCCGCGAAGCAGGCGTCGGGCAAACGCGCCGCCGCCAAGCGGTAGGTGTCGCCGCGCCGCGCGAGCAAGTCGGGCGGTGAGGAGCCGCCGCGCGGCGCGCGCCTGGGCGAGTACCGCCGCAAGCGCGACTTCGCCGCCTCGCCGAGCCGAGCGGAGGCAAGGCCGGGCGCGGCGAGACCGCCCGCGGCAAGGCCGCCCGCGGCAAGGCGAAGTGCGCCCCGCGCTTCGTGATCCAGGAGCACGGCGCGCGCGCCTGCACTGGGACCTGCGGCTCGAGCGCGACGGCGTGCTCGCCTCGTGGGCGCTCCCGAAGGGCATGCCCGAGGAGCCGAAGGACAACCACATCGCGCCGCACACCGAGGATCACCCGCTCGAGTACCTCGACTTCGACGGCGAGATCCCGACGGGCAGCTACGGCGCCGGGACGATGCGATCTGGGACCGCGGCACCTACGAGCTGCCTGAAGTGGGAGCCGCGCAAGGTCGAGGTCGCGCTGCACGGCGAGCGCCTCGACGCGCGCTACGCGCTGTTCGCGATCGGCGCCGGCGAGGACGGCCGCGAAGGACTGGATGATCCACCGCATGGACCCGCCGGCCGACGCCGGCGCGCGAGCCGATGCCCGAGCGCGTCGTGCCGATGCTCGCGCGCGCCGGCGCGCTGCCGCGCGAGGACGACGCGGCTGGGCGTACGAGATCAAGTGGGACGGCGTGCGCGCGATCGCCTACTCGAGCCCGGGCGGCTGCGCCTGCGAGAGCCGCAACCTGAACGAGATCACCGCGCAGCTATCCGGAGCTCGCGCGGCTGGACCGCGCGCTCGAGCTCGCACCGCGCGATCCTCGACGGCGAGATCGTCGCGCTTCGACGCCGACGGGCGGCCGAGCTTCGCGGCGCTCGCAGCAGCGCATGCACGTCGGCTCGCGGCGCGCGGCGAGGCGCCTGCGCGAAGGCGACGCCGGTGACCTACATGATCTTCGACCTGCTGTGGCTCGACGGCCACTCGCTGATGGCGCTGCCCTACGCCGAGCGGCGCGCGCGCCTCGCCGAGCTCGCGCTCGACGGCGAGCGCTGGCAGACGCCCGACCACATCGTCGGCCGCGGCGCGGACGTGCTCGCGGCGACCGCCGAGCAGGGGCTCGAGGGGATCGTCGCCAAGCGCCTCGACAGCCTCTACGAGCCGGGCGCGCGCAGCGGCGGCTGGATCAAGATCAAGAACTCGGCCGCCAGGAGCTCGTGATCGGCGGCTGGATGCCGGGCGAGGGCGCCGGCGCAGAGCGGATCGGCGCGCTGCTGGTCGGCGCGCCACGAGGCCGACGGGACGCTCCGCTACGCCGGGCGCGTCGGCACCGGCTTCGGCGACGCCGAGCTCGACCGCCTCGCGGCTGCTCGCGCCGCTCGAGCGCGAGCGACTCGCCGTTCGACGCCGGCGGCCGCGGCCGCCGCGCGGCGCGATCTTCTGCGAGCCGCGGCTCGTCGCCGAGGTCGAGTTCCGCGAGTGGACGCGCGCCGGCATCCTGCGCCAGCCCTCCTACAAGGGGCTGCGCGAGGACAAGGACGGCGAGCGAGGTCGTGCGCGAGGACCTCGCGCCGTCCTCGCGAGCTCGCGCGCCGGCGACGTCAAGAGCGCGACGGTGACGGTCGACGGCCGCGAGCTGAAGCTGTCGAACCTCGACAAGGTGCTCTATCCGCGCACGCCGGCTTCACCAAGCGCGAGGTGATCGACTACTACGCGGCGATCGCGCCGGCGATCGTCGCGCACCTGCACGGACGCGCCGCTGACCGTCAAGCGCTACCCGGACGGCGTCGAGGGCAAGGCGTTCTTCCAGAAGCAGGCGCCGGCGCACCGCCCCGACTGGGTCCGCACGGTGGCGGTGCCGAGCGAGCGACGAAGCCGATCGACTACACGCTCGTCGACGACCTGCGCGACGCTCGTCTGGCTCGCGAACCTCGCGGCGCTCGAACTGCACGTGCCGCTCGCGCGCGCGCCGGCGCTCGAGCGCCCGACGCACGCTCGTCTTCGACCTCGACCCCGGCGCGCCGGCGAGCGTCGATCGAGTGCGCCGCGTCGCGCTGTGGCTGCAGGGCGATGTTCGAGAGCCTCGGCCTGCAGAGCTTCGCGAAGACGTCCGGCTCGAAGGGACTGCAGGTGTACGTGCCGCTGAACGACGACGGCGTGACCTTCGCGCAGACGAAGCCGTTCGCGAAGGCCGTCGCCGAGCTGCTCGAGCAGAGCCGAGCCCGAGCTGGTCGTCTCGCGCATGACGAAGGCGCTGCGCGCCGGCAAGGTGCTGATCGACTGGAGCCAGAACGACTCGCACAAGACGACGGTCTGCGTCTACTCGCTGCGCGCGCGCGACCGGCCGACCGTCTCGACGCCGCTCGAATGGGACGAGCTGCGCGCGGCGCTCGACGCCGGCGACCCCGATGCGCTGCGCTTCGACGCCGCGACCGTGCTCGAGCGCGTGCGCGACGCGCGGCGACCTGTTCGCGCCGGTGCTCTCGCTTGTGCAGAAGCTGCCGTCGCTCTGAGGCGCGCCGCTCGAGCCGTCCGGGTTCTCGAGCTGGCGCTCGTAGGGCCCACGCCCGGTCAGGCAGACGGCGCCGCAGCGCGCCGCGAGCGCGAGCGCGTCGGGGACGCTCATGCCGGCGCCGAGCCCGTACGTCAGCCCGGCGGCGAACGAGTCGCCGCAGCCGTAGGAATCGACCGGCTCGCCCGGGACCGGTGCCGCGGCCCAGCGACCGGAGAGCCCGTCGCGCGTGCGGTAGGAGCCGCCGCGCGCGCCTTCGGTGAGGACAAGCAGCTCGGCCTCGTGTTCGACCGGCGCCGCAGCGTCGCGCTCGATCGCGTCGCTCGCGCTGAGCACGAGCGCGTCGATCGGAACGCCGTGCCCGAGCGCGTCGCGCGCCCGGGGGTTCGCGACGAGCACGCGCGCCGCGCGCGCGGCGCGCAGCGCGTCGACGTCGCCGGCCGTGAAGTACACGGCGTCGACCTTCGCGAGCTCGTCCCACGGCAGCGCACGGTCGTCGCCGAGCGGCTGCAGGCGCTCGCCGAGCGTCGTGATCGTCCGCTCGCGCGCGTCGTCGACGAGCGTGACGGCCCTGCGTGTCGGCTGCTCGCGCGTCGCGTGCGCGACGCGCACGCCGAGCTCGCGCAGCCGCACGAGCGAGCGGCGCGCCGGCTCGTCGTCGCCGAGCGCCGTGATCAGCAGCGACTCCCCGGCGAGCCGCGCGAGCTGCACCGCGACGACCGCGCCGCCGCCGGCCGGCTCCTCGAACGGGTCGCTCGCGTGCACGACCTCGCCGGCGCGCGGCACGTGCGGCACGTGCGCGTACTGGACCCACTCGACGTGGCCCACGACCGCGACGCTCGGTCGGCTCGCCTGCACGCGCGCCAGTCTCGCACGCGAGCGCCGCGGTCAGTCCGGCTCGACGGCGATCCCGAGCGCCGCGGCCAGCGCATGCGCCGAGGCGACGAGGTCGCCCGACGGCATCGCCAGCCCGCGCAGCGACTCGACGCCGACGATCGTCTCGAGCGAGCTGCCGCGAATCGTGCATTCGCGCAGACGCGCGCCGCGGAAGTCGGCGCCGGTCAGGTCGCAGTGCTCGAAGCGGACCGACGTCAGCTCGGCCTCGAGGAAGCTCGCCTCGCGTAGGTTGACGCGCTCGAATTCGACGCGGCGCAGTCTCGCGTGCGCGAACGAGCCGAGCATCGCCGTTCCGCCGGCGATGCGCACATCTTCGAGCGTGCCCTCGCCGAGCGCGAAGCCGACGAGCCGCGAGTCGGCGAGCTCGACGCGCCGCAACTCGCCACGTCGTACGTGGACGTTCGAGAGATCGCAGCCGAGCAGTACTCGAGCTCTTCCAGCTCGCCGCCGGCCAGCTCGCATGGTTCGAGCTGCGGCAGCTCCGGCTTTGCGATCGTCGCCGGCGGCTTCGCCATGGCGCCGCACCGTAGCGCGTAACCGCCGCGACCGAGCACGCCGTAGGATGGCGCGCATGTCCTCGCTCGTGCTCGTCGACGAACCGGCCGCGCACGTGCGCGAGCTGACGCTCAACCGCCCGGACGAGCTCAACGCGATGACGGCCGAGCTCTGCAAGGCGCTGCACGCCGAGCTGCTGCAGACGGCGCGCGAGCGCAGCTGCCGCGCGGTCGTGCTGACGGGGGCGGGCCGCGGCTTCTGCGCCGGGCTCGACCTGCACGGCTACGGGCAGGCGCCCGAGAACGACGGCAGCGACGAGCCGCGCGACCGTCTCGCCAACCAGGAGCACATGTCGCGCCTGATCCTGCAGCTGCGCTCGCTGCCGCAGCCGGTGATCGCCGCCGTCAACGGCCCGGCCGCCGGCTTCGGCCTGGCGCTCGCGCTCGGCAGCGACATCCGCTACGCCGCGCAGGAGGCGGTCTTCCGCGCGGCGTTCGTGAACATCGGCGTGTCGAACTGCGACATGGGCGTCAGCTGGCTGCTGCCGCGGCTGATCGGCGCGTCGCGCTCGCACGAGCTGATGCTGACCGGACGCCGCGTCGACGCCGAGGAGGCTCTGCGCATCGGGCTCGTCGCCGACGTCGTCGAGCAGCCGCGTCTGCTCGGGCGCGCACGCGAGGCCGCCACGCAGATCGCCTCGCTCGCGCCGTTCGGCGTGCGCCTGACCAAGCGCGGCATGTGGACGGCGCTCGAGATCACCTCCGAGCAGGCGGCCGTCGAGTACGAGGACCGCCAGCAGATCGTCGCGACGTTCGGCCGCGCGGTGCCGGAGGCCGTCGGCGCGTTCCTGCAGAAGCGACCGGCCGACTTCGCCGATTGACGATGCGCGAGGCGGTGCAGCGATGAGACGCCCTGTGTCAACCCCGAGCGACAAGAATCGAGTTGAGAGCTCGATGTCGGCTGGGCTCATAAACCGTGCCGTCCTGCCAGCAGCGCCAGATCACACGCGTCCAGGCACGTCCGAGGATGCGGATCGCGTGAGGATGGTCCGCGCCGCGAGCGCGCGCTCGTTGATAGACGTCCTTGGCCCAGGGATGCCAGTGGCGAGTGCTGTCGGCGAGTACGCCGACGTGGCCGCGCAGGCGCTTGTCACAAGCCCAGCGAAAGCTGGCGCTCCTGCGCTTGCCCGATTGGATCGTGACCGGCGCCTGGCCGGCGTCGGCCGCCAGCGAATCCTTCGTGGGGTAGCGGGCGCGGTTGTCCCCGATCTCGGCCAAGAGCCCTGCGGCGGTCACGACGCTCTTGCGGTCGCGGAAGAACGCGAGGAAGAGCGCTCCGTCGGAGTGGGCTTTGACGGCTCCGGCGATCTGACTGGTGAGCTGGCTGATCTGCTCGACGATCGGCCTGAGCGCGGCAACGAGTCCGAGCACGGCGTCGCGGCGGGCCTGCGCCTCGAGCTCGCCGAGGATCGCCCGGGGAGCGTCTCTGAGCCGCTGAAGCAGCTCGGCGGGCGATCTGCGCCCAGAGTAGGCGTGGCGCGCGAGGAAGCCTTCCAGTCGCTTCTCGCCGAGCCCGCGGGTCTCCTCGGGGCTCGCGTAGCGCTGAAGGAACGCGAGCGCGATCGGGCTGTCCACATCGGCGAAGATCCGCGCGGCGCCGGGCCAGCAGGCCTCAAGTTGCGAGCGCAGCTGGTTGGCGAGCTGAACGCGCGCCTTGACGAGATCCTCGCGGGTGCGCACGAGCGCCCGCAGCGCGAGCGTCTCATCGCCACACGGCGCAAGCGCCGGGAAGCGGTGGCGATCGGTGCGCGCCAGCTCGCACAGGACCATCGCGTCGAAGCGGTCGTCCTTGCCCGCGGCCGCGCGGAAGCGATCGCGCGCGGCCTTGATCTGGTTGGGGTGGATCGCAAGCACCTGGACGCCGCCGGCCAGCAGGCGCCCGACGAGCAGGCCGTCGGGCCGCTCGATCGCGCAGAGCTCGACCTGATGGTCTCTGAGCAGCTCCACGAGCGCGACGATGCCGCGCTCGTCGTGAGCGAAGCGCTCGGTCGCGAGCACCCCGCCCAACTCGTCGGTGATGTGCACGTCGTGCCACTCACTCGCCCAGTCGATCCCGCTAATTGCGCCCACAGATCCTCCTCCTGTCTCGAGGTTCGTTTCAAAGACGCCGACCAGGAGGTACCGTGGCGAGTGCTCATAGGCAGGCCCTCGGAGGGGCAACGCCCTGTTGTCGCTCTGGGTGCCTCACACCGCCGGGAGGCGCATGTCTCATCGTGGCCGTCAAAGCGGCTAGCGAGCGAGGCGCTCTCCCGGCGGTGGTCAGCTATGTGCGCTGAGCAGTCTCGGCGCTCGCCCTCCCTGCGGTCGGGCGAGATCTCCCTCTCTCGGAGAGAAAAGGAGAGCAACCTCGACGCTCAACGAGTAGAGGTTCTCCTATGAGCGACCTGTTCGACGTCTCCGGCAAGACCGCGCTCGTGACCGGCGGCTCGCGCGGGATCGGGCTGATGATCGCGCGCGGGCTCGTGCAGGGCGGCGCGAGCGTGATCGTCTCCTCGCGCAAGGCGGCCGACGTCGAGGCGGCGGCGGCCGAGCTCGCACAGCTCGGCGAGTGCGTCGCGATCCCGGGCGACGTCTCGACGCCCGACGGCGCCGGCGAGCTCGCGCGCGCGGTGCGCGAGCGTTTCCCGGCGCTCGACGTGCTCGTCAACAACGCCGGCGCCGTCTGGGGCGCGCCGCTCGAGGAGTTCCCTGCGAGCGGCTGGGACAAGGTCGCGCACACGAACGTCGAGGGCGTCTTCCATCTGACGGTCGCGCTGCTCGACGCGCTGCGCGCGAGCGCCGCACCCGACGATCCGGCGCGCGTGATCAACATCGGCTCGATCGACGGGCTGCACGCGCCGGCGCTCGAGAACTACAGCTACAGCGCGAGCAAGGCCGCCGTGCACATGCTCACACGGCATCTCGCGAAGCGGCTCGCCGGCGAGCACATCACGGTCAACGCAATCGCGCCGGGGCCGTTCGAGAGCAGGATGATGGCGTGGGCGCTCGACGATCCGGAGGCGCGCGAGGCCGTCGCGGCGCAGGTTCCGCTCGGGCGCATCGGGCGCCCGGACGACGTCGCCGGCCTGACGCTGCTGCTCTGCTCGCGCGCCGGCTCCTACCTGACCGGGACCGTGATCCCGCTCGACGGCGGCATCACCGGCTGCGGCTAGCTCGATGCGCCGCGCGAACGTCTTCGACGACGAGTACGAGTACGACGAGTCCGACCCGCCCGGCTACCGTGCCGCGATGGCGAACGTCGGCAAGGCCGCCGGTGGTGAGGAGATCGCGGTCAAGGCGTTCGAGCTGCCGCCGGGCGAGAGCCTCTGTCCGTACCACTACGAGTACGTCGAGGAGTGGCTGCTCGTGCTCGACGGCACGGTCGTCGTGCGCGCGCCCGACGGCGAGCACGAGCTCGCTCGCGGCGACCTCGTGCGCTTCGCGCCGGGCGCCGACGGCGCGCACAAGGTGAGCAACCGCAGCGAGACGCCGGCGCGGATCGTGATGCTCTCGAGCGCGCGCGAACCGGCCGTCGCGGTGTATCCGGACAGCGACAAGATCGGCGTCTGGCCGGGCGAGGCCGCCGACAACGTGATGCTGCGCCGCGCCGACGGCCAGGTCGAGTACTACGACGGAGAGCGCTAGCCGGCTTCTGCGCAAAGCTGGACGGATGGACCCTCTCCTCCGCCAGCTGCGCGCGTTGCGCCACCGCGACTTCCGCTACCTCTGGCTCGCGCAGTCGGCGAGCGTGATCGGCGACCGCATCGTGATCGTCGCGCTCGCGCTGTTCGTGATCGAACTGACCGGCAGCGCGAGCGACCTCGGTCTCGTGCTCGCCGCGGCGGGCCTGCCGCTCGTCGCGTTCCTGCTCGTCGGCGGCGTCTGGGCGGACCGCCTGCCGCGCCACCGCGTGATGGTCGTGACCGATCTCGTCCGCTTCGCGCTGCACGGGCTGCTCGCCGCGCTGATCTTCACCGGCGTCGTCGCGATCTGGCAGCTGATCGTGATCGAGGCTCTGTTCGGCACGGCCGAGGCGTTCTTTCGCCCGGCCGCGAACGGCCTCTTGCCACAGACGGTGCCCGAGGAGGAGATCCAGCAGGCACAGGGCCTGAGCGCGCTGTCGAACAACATCGGCGAATTCGCCGGCCCGGCGCTCGCGACGGCGCTCGTGCTCGGACTCGGCGCCGGCTGGGCGTTCGCGCTCGACGCCGCGACGTTCATGATCAGCGCGGCGCTGCTGTCGCGCGTGCGCCCGCGTCGCCGCGAGACGCGGGAGCCGGCGGAGGAGCAGCGCGTCGGCGTGTGGGACGCGATCCGCGAGGGCTATCGCGAGGTGCGCTCGCGCGATTGGGTCTGGGCGACGCTCGCGGCGTTCTGCGTGGCGCTGTTCGCCGGCCTCGCGCCGTGGTTCGTGCTCGGACCGGTCGTCGCGCGCGAGCAGTACGGGCACATCGGCGTCTACGGCCTCGTCTCGGCGGTGCTGGGGATCGGCACGATCGTCGGCTCGCTGCTCGGCATCGCCTGGCGACCGCGCTTTCCGATGCGTGCCGCGATGCTCGCGATCCTGTTGTGGCCGATCGTCGCTGCGCTCTACGCGGCGGGCGTGACGCTGCTGCTCGTCGTCCCGGCGATGCTTCTCGGCGGCGCGGGCATCGCGCTGTTCGACGTGTGGTGGACGACGGCGCTCGCCGAGCGGATTCCGCCCGACAAGCTCTCGCGCGTGAGCTCGTACGACTGGATGGTCTCGCTCGGGCTGCTGCCGGTCGGCTACGTGCTGGCTGGCCCGCTCGCGGGCGCGCTCGGCGCCGTCGAGGTGCTGCTCGGCGGCTCGTTGCTCGCGGCGCTTGCGCTCGCGCTCGGGCTGCTCCCGCGCGAGACGCGCACGCTCCGACGCTTCACGGCATAGGCTCTCGGGTCGTGGACTTCCTGATCGCCAAGCAAGACCTGCACGAGTGCCGCTTCGCGGAGCTTCCGGCGGCGGAGCTCGAGCCGGGCCAGGCGCGCCTGCGCGTCGAGCGCTTCGGCCTCAGCGCGAACAACATCACGTACGCGATGTTCGGCGAGGCGATGAAGTACTGGAGCTTCTTCGCGGCCGAGGACGGCTGGGGCCGGATGCCGGTGTGGGGCTTCGCCGAGGTGCTCGAGAGCGACGCGGAGGCGCTCGCGCCCGGCGCACGCGTGTACGGCTACCTACCGCCGTCGAGCGAGCTCGTCGTCAGGCCGGCGCGGATCGACGCGCGCGGCTTCCTCGACGCCTCGCCGCATCGCGCGAGCCTGCCGGCGGCGTACAACGGCTACGCGCGCGTCGAGGCCGACCCGATCTACGAGGCGGACACCGAGGAGCTGCAGATGCTCCTGCGCCCGCTGTTCTTCACGTCGTTCCTGATCGACGACTTCCTCGCCGACGCGTCGACGTTCGGCGCGAGCACGGTCGTGCTGTCGAGCGCGTCGAGCAAGACCGCGAACGGGCTCGCGTTCCTGCTCTCGCGCCGCGACGGCGTCGAGGTCGTCGGCCTGACCTCCGCGCGCGCGCTCGCCTTCAGCGAGTCGCTCGGCGTGTACGACCGCGTCGTCGCCTACGAGGAGATCGGATCGCTCGCCGATGCTCCGGCGGTGTACGTCGACATGTCCGGCGATGCGCGGGTGCGCAGCGACGTCCACACGCACTTCGGCGATGCGCTGATGCACTCGGCGGTCGTCGGCGCGACGCACCACGATCGCATGGGCGCCGTCCCGGAGTCACTGCCCGGCGCTCCGCCGACGTTCTTCTTCGCGCCCGATCGAGTCGCCAAGCGCACGACCGAGTGGGGCCGCGACGGCTTCGAGCAGCGCATCGCCGAAGCGTGGCGTCCGTACGTAGAGTGGTGCCGCGGCTGGCTCGAGGTGATCGACGGCGTCGGCCCCGAGCCGCTCGAGCGTGCGTACCTCGACCTGCTCGACGGGAAGATCGACCCGGCGAAGGCGCACGTGCTCTCGCTGCCGGCCTAGCCCCGGCCGACGGCCTCTCCCCCGCGCGTCCGTCGCCGGCGCTCACGGCGCTCGACGATGCTCGCGAGCAGCACGCTGAGCTCGAACAGCAGATACAGCGGCACGGTCTCGAGCAGCAGCGTGACGGCGTCGCCGGGCAGCAGCGCGGCGACGGCGCCGCACGCGACGATCGCGTAGCGACGGTTGCCGCGCAGCTGCGCCGGCGTCGCGATGCCGGCGCGCGTGACGGCGAGGATCGCCACGGGGATCTGGAAGACGAGCCCCATCGCGAGCAGCGTGACGGCGGCGAAGTGGTAGTACTGGCTCGCCTGCACGAGCACGTTGAACTGGTCGCTGTTGAAGTTCTGGAAGAAGCGCACGGCAGCCGGCAGCACGACGAAGTAGCCGAAGGCGACGCCGGCGACGAACAGCAGCGGGATCGCCGCGACGAGCGAGGAGGCGACCTTCTGCTGATCGGGGCTGAACGCCGGCAGCAGGAAGCCGTAGAGCTCGAAGAGGATGATCGGCAGCGCGAGGATCAGCGCGAAGATCAGCGCGATGCCGATCGTCGTCGTGAACGGCTCGCCGATGCCGAGCGTCACCGGCTTGTCGCCCGCGGGCGCCTTCGAGAGGCCCTTGATCGCGTGCTGAAGCGGCAGGTCCACGCGCGCGAGCGCGCCGCGCGCGGCCGGCGAGGCGCCGCTGCCGGGGCGCGCGAGCGCGCCGACGACGACCTGCAGCTGCTGCGCGACCGTCCTCGCGTCCCGCTGGACGGTGTACGTCGCGCCGAGCGGGCCGCTGCCGGCCTTGACCTGCTTCTGCGTCTGCGCCGACAGCGGCTTGTTGATCAGGTGCAGCAGCGCGTGGTTCTGCCACATGCAGACGCCGAACGCGACGGCGAGCGCCGCGAGCGAGACGATCAACCGCCCGCGCAGCTCCTGCAGGTGGTCGACGATGCCCAGGCGATCCTCGTGCCCGATGCGGGCTGCGGCGACTGCCATCCGGCTTCGGGCTCGCGGGCGCTCGCTCGCCGAACTAGGCGATCGGGGCGCTCTGCTCGCGGGTGGGGAGCGCGACGGCGGCGGGGACCTGCGCGCCCGCGGCAGCGCTCGCGGCGTCCTGCGGCGTCTGCGTCGGCGCCGGCAGGGTGCTGTGCGTCTCGCCGCTGAGCGACTCCTTGAAGCCGCGCATTCCGCTGCCGAGCGAGCGCCCCATCTCGGGGAGTCGCTTGGCGCCGAACACGAGCAGCAGCAGGATCAGCAGGAACGCGATGTGAATCGGATTGTCAAGACCCATTGTGTGAATCAGCTCCCGAAGTTCTTGGTTCCCATTCCCGGTCGGGAAGGGCTCTTGTCACTGAATACGCGGCGGCGCCGATGACAGATCACCGGCGCCGCCGAACTCGAGCGTTTACTTCTTGATCAGCGGCCCGGCGGCGGCGAGGACTTCGGCCTTGCTCAGCGGCTGGTCGAACCCTTCGTTCGGCGTCGGGCTCTTGCCGATCAGCAGGTCGATCGCGGCCGCGTGGCGGGCCTCGGTCTGCACGATGCTGCCGGCCGAGGCGAGCACCTGCTTGCTCTTCAGCGACGGCGCCGCTCCGTTGTAGGCGCCGACGCCGGTGTTCTCGAGCACCGACGCGAGCTCGAGGAACGAGCTCTCGCTGCTCGCCGGAAAGACGAACGTCGGTTTCGCGACGGGCTTGCCGCCGAGCTGCTTGACCGCCGCCGTCAGCGCCGAGACGTGAGCGGCCTCCTCGGCGCCGAACACACGCGCGTAGCTACGCGCTTCTCCGCTGAGGCCGACCTGCCGACCCTTGACGTTGTAGAAGTCGGCCTCGAGGTACTCGAGCGTCAGTGCGAAGTTGAGGATTTCCACGTCCCCGTCGCCTTCGGCGGCGAGCGCCTGCGAGACGAACGGCGCGACCGACGCCGTGCCGTAGAGCGCACCGGCGGCGAGCGCCCCGCGCAGGATGAACGCCGAGCGCGTGACGCCGTGCACCTCGCACCGCGCCAGCTCCGGGTTGATGATCTCGTTGTCACTCATCTGATGGTTCCTTTCCTGTCGCTCGCTCGGATCAACCGAGGAACGGCTTGACGGCCGCGAGGACGGTGGACATTTCAGCCGGCACGGCGAACGCGCCCTGCGGCGTGACGGGCTTCTTGACCAACGTGCCGAGCGTCGCCGCGTGACGCGCCTCGACCGAGTGGATCGCGAGCGCCGTCGCAAGCACTTCCGGGCTCTGGATCTTCGCCGCCTGTCCGAGGTACGCGGCCGCCCCGAGGTTCTCGACGGTGTAGGCGAGCTGCGCGACCTGTGTCGCGTTCTGGATCGGGAACTTCCCGTTCGGGTTCTCGACCGGCGTGCCACCGAGCTTCGTGACGGCGCCTTTCAGCGCCATCACGTGCGTGTCCTCCTGGCTGCCGAACTTCTGCAGCAGATCGCCGACCTTGCCGCTGAACAGGTTGGCGGCGATCACCTTCGCGTAGAACGCCGCCTCGAGGTACTCGAGCGTCAGCGCGTAGTTGAGGACGCCGACATCGCCGGTGGAGCTCGCCGTCGTCGCGGCAGTCGCCGCCGTCGCGCTCTTGCTGCTGCTCGTCGAGCTGCTGCTGCCGCAAGCCGCGAGCACGAACGCACCGAAGCTCGCCGCGCCGCCCGCGCCGACGATCTTCAGGAAGCGCTTGCGGTCGACGTCGTCGCGCACGAGGCGCTCGACGATCCCGGCCGGCTGCGCCGCGCCCGGGTCCGCCGCTTGGGCAGCGAGCTCGTCGCTGTTGGTTTGACTTGGCATCTCGTGATACCTCCGTTTGTCAGTTTTTTGATGGTCAGCCGACGATGAAGCCGGTGCCCTTGACCGCGGCGAGCACCTTCGCGGCGGTCAGTGGCGTGTCGAACGCGCCGTTCGGCGTCAGCGAGCCTTTCGCGCCGTTGAGCAGCCCGATCACGCTCGCGTGGCGCGCCTCGATCGTGAGGATCGAGAGGGCGGCTTTGACGTACGCGGCCGTCTTGATGTTGAGGGCCTGGCCCGAGTACGCGTGGACGCCGGTGTTCTCGAGCACTTCGGCCGTCGCCATGAACGTTTCGACGCTCGTGTTCGCGCCTTTGAAGTCGAACTTCGGTTCCTTCGCGGCCTTCGAGCCGAGCGCCTTCTTCGAGGAACTTGACGTGTTCGTTCTCGTCACGCGTGACCGTTTCGAGGAACACCTTGCCCTGCGCGCTGAGCGACAGGTTCGCAGCGGTCGCGCCGTTGTAGAACGCCGCCTCGAGGTACTCGAGCGTCAGCGCGTAGTTGAGGATGCCGACGTCGCCCTTGCCGAACGAGGCCGGCGGGCGGCCCGGCTGCCCCGCCGCCAGCGCGCCGGGCGCAAGCGCCGAGAGCACCGCGCCGCCGCCGGCGATCGCGCCGGCGCCGATGCCGGCCTTCTTCAGGAAGCCCAGGCGCGTGTCGCCCGAGACGTGATCGGCGGCTTCTGCAACCGCGCCGTCGACGTCGATCTCTGCGAGGTTGATCTCGTAAGTCATCGTGTTCTCCTTATTGGTTTGCCAGGTATCACGGCGCCGGAGAGTTCCCCTGGCTGTACCGTTGACTGCTCTGTACGGCGGGGGTCGGGATCCGGATCACGAAGAAGGACGACACAGCTGCCGCACACACCCCCGCGAGCGCATGACGCGGCATCGAGTGATCCGTCGGGTGAGCCCGTGCGTAGAGTCCGTTGATGCCCCTCCTGCGGCGTACGAGCGTCAACTCGAAGGAACGGCTCAGGCGGCTCGCCGACGAGGAGCTGATGGAGCGCGTCGCGGGCAACGACGCCGACGCGTACGAGGTTGTGCTCGAGCGCCACGCCGACGCGGCCTTCTCGCTCGCCTACCGCATCTGCGGACGGCGCTCGCTCGCCGAGGACATCGCGCAGGAGGCGTTCCTCGCGGTCTGGCGGAGCGGCGCGCGCTATGACCGCCGGCGCGGCAGCGTGCGGACGTGGACGCTCGGCATCGTGCACAACCGCGCCGTCGACGCCTTGCGCCGCGCCAGCGTGCAGGAACGCGGCCGCATCAGCGACGAGGGCATCGAGGAGACGCTCGAGGCGGCCGAGCGGACCGACGCGCAGGCCGTCGAGAACTCGACGGCGCACGAGATCCGCGGCGCGCTCGGCGAGCTGCCGGCCGAGCAGCGGCGGGTGATCGAGCTCGCCTACTTCGGCGGCTTCACGCACGTCGAGATCGCTTCGATGCTCGGCGCGCCGGTCGGCACCGTCAAGGGGCGGATGCGCCTCGGGCTGAGCAAGCTGCGCGATCAGCTGCAAGGCTGGGAGACGGTGGGGGCATGAGCATGCGCGAGTCGGACTTCGACTGCCCGCAGCGCAGCGACGCCGCCGCGTACGTGCTCGGCGCGCTCGAGGAGGATGAGCTGCGCCGCTACCGCGAGCACCTGCGGACGTGCGCGCAGTGCCGCGCCGAAGTCGCCGAGCTGCAGCCGGTCGTCGACGAGCTGCCGGCGAGCGTGCCGCAGACGTCGGCCTCCGCGGAGCTGCGCGGCCGGATCCTCGAGACGGTGCGCGCCGAGTCGGCGCTGCTGCACGCGGCCGGCCACGACGCCGACCGCGCTCCGCGCGCGCCCCGGCGTGTTCGCCTGAACGGCCCGTTCGGCGCGGCGCTCGCCGCCGCCGCGGTCCTCGTGATCGCGCTCGTGCTCGCGCTCGGCGGCGGCTCGGGGGGCGAAAAGGTCTTCCGCGGACGCGTGTCGGCGAGCGCGCCCGGCGCCCGCGCGACGCTGCGCCAGCACGACGGGCGCTCAGAGCTCGTCGTCTCGCACATGCCGCAGCCCGGCGCCGGGCGCGTCTATGAGGTGTGGCTGAGCCGCGCCGGCGGCGAAGCGCAGCCGACGAGCGCGCTGTTCGACGTGACGGCGAGCGGCGCCGGCGCGACCGACGTCCCGAGCGACCTGCACGGGATCCGCGAAGTGATGGTCACGAGCGAGCCGCAGGGCGGCAGCTCGCGCCCGACGCGCCAGCCGCTGATCCGCATCGCGCTCTGAAGCTGAGTCGCGCTACCCGGACCCGGGCGCACCGGCGCGCGCGTCGCGCACGATCCGGCGCATGCCGGCGATCCAGCGTTCGGGGTTCGAGCCCTTGAGCGCCATGAACTTCGCGACCTCCTCGTGCGGGAGGATCAGCAGCCGCTCGGCTTCGATCCCGCGGACGACCGCCTCGGCGACGTCGTCGGGTTCGATCAGCCCGCCGGCGATCAGCGCCGCGGCGCCGGCCGGATCGTCGAGCGCGATTTCGAGCATCGGCGTGCGCACGCCCTGCGGGCAGATGCACGACACGCGGATGCCGGCTTCGCCGTACTCGATCGCGAGCCACTCTGCGAGCGAGACGGCCGCGTGCTTGGTCACGCTGTAGATCAGCGAGGAGACCTGCGTCAAGAAGACCGGCGGCCGAGGCCGTGTTGATCAGATAGCCCTCACCGCGCTCGAGCATCTCCGGCAGCAGGGCGCGCGAGGCCCAGACGTGCGCCATCACGTTGACGCGCCAGGCTTCCTCCCACGCCGCGTCGGGCGCCTCCGGACCGCCGGCGGCGCCGGGCACGCCGGCGTTGGAGACGAACATGTCGATTGCGCCTCCGGCGTCGCTCGCCTGCGCGATCAGCTCCTGCACGCCGTCCTCGCGGCTCGCGTCGAACTCGACGGCGAGCGCCGCCGCACCGATCTCCTCGGCGACGGCGCGCGCTTTCGCGCCGTCGCGATCGGCGACGACGACCGCGCGTGCGCCCTCGGCGGCGAAGCGTCGCGCGAGCGCGCTGCCGATCCCGCCGCCGCCGCCGGTCACGACGACGTGCCTTCCGGAAAGCTGCATCGCGGCGTACTCTATGGGAGGGATGGCAGGAGAGGCGGGAGCGGTCTTCGAGGGGACAGCCGCGGCGCGGGTCGCGCCGCTCTGGGGTGAGCTGCGCTACGGAGCCGAGCTCGCGCAGCTGCTCGCGAGCCGCGAGTTCCAGTCCGTCGAGCGCCGCGCCGACGCGCCGCCGGTCCTCGCGATCCCCGGCTTCATGGCCGGCGACGTGCTCGCTGAGCGTGATGCGCAGCGGCTGCGCCGCCGCGGGCACCGCGTGCGCACGAGCGCGATCCGCACGAACGTCGGCTGCGCGGCGGAGATCGTCGAGCGGCTCGAAGCGGCGCCTGCGCGCGCTCGCCGAGGACGCGGGCGCGCCGGTCTTCCTGATCGGCCAGAGCCGCGGCGGCGCGCTCGCGCGCGCGCTCGCCGTGCGCGCGCCCGAGTCGGTCGCCGGTCTCGCGATGCTCGGCTCGCCGGTCGTCGACTCGCTCGCGGTCTCCTCGCCGGTGCTGCGCACGGTGCGCTGGGTCGCGGCGCTCGGCGACCTCGGCGTCCCGGGCCTGTTCTCGAGCGCTTGCGGCGACGGCGACTGCTGCGCGGAGTTCCGCGCCGAGCTCGCGGCTCCGCTCGCGCCGGGGGCTGGGCGGCGAGCGGCGATCTACTCGCGCAGCGACGCGATCGTCGACTGGCAGGGCGTGCGTCGACCCGCACGCGCGCGGCGTCGCCGTCGAGTCGAGCCACTGCGGGATGTCGGTCAACGTCAACGTCTACCGCGTGCTCGACCGCATGCTCGACGCGAGGAAGTAGCCGCGCGCATGGAATGGATGAGTCCGATCGACTCGTCGTTCCTGCACATCGAGAACGAGGACGACGCCGATGCACATCGGCGGCGTCAGCATCTTCGCCGGCCCGCCGCCGCCGATCGAGGAGCTGCGCGCGATGGTCGCGGGCAAGCTCGGGCTCGTGCCGCGCTACCGCCAGAAGGTCCGCTTCGTCCCGCTCGCTGCCGGACCGCCGATCTGGGTCGACGACCCGCACTTCAGCCTCGACTACCACCTGCGCCACACCGCGATCCCGGCGCCGGGCTCGGAGGCGCAGCTGCGCCAGATGGCCGCGCGTGTGTTCTCGCAGGCGCTCGATCGCAACAAGCCGCTGTGGGAGCTGTGGATGGTCGAGGGCCTCGACGGCGGGCGCTGGGCGCTGCTCTCGAAGGTCCACCACTGCATGGTCGACGGCGTCGCGGCGACGGACCTGATGTCGGTGATGTTCTCCGACGAGACCACGCCGGCCGGAGACGCGACGGGCGCGGACGGGCGCGGCTGGTCGCCGGCGCCCGAGCCGTCGGGGATCGACGTGCTCGTGCAGAACGGTCGCTGCGCCGCGCGAGCCCGGCCGGACAGCTCGAGGCGCTGCAGCGCGCCGTGCGCGCGCCGCTGCAGACGCTGCGTGCGCTCGGCGCGACGGCGCGCGCGACGCTCGCCGCGAGCGCGAGCCTGCGACCGGTCGCAGCCTCCTCGCTGAACGGCCCGATCGGCCCGCACCGGCGCTGGAGCTGGGCGCAGGTGCGCCTGTCCGACGTCAAGGCCGTCCGCGCGGAGCTCGGCGGGACGGTCAACGACGTCGTGCTGACGCTGATCGCGGGCGGCTTCTCCGACCTGCTGGAAGCGCGCGGCGAGCGGATCGCCGAAGACCGCGTCGTGCGGACGATGGTCCCCGTCTCGGTGCGCGCGCGCGGCGAGCGCGGCGTCTACAACAACCGCGTCTCGGCGGTGTTCGCCGGGCTGCCGGTCGGGCTGACCTCGCCGGCGCGCCGGCTCGAGCGGATCCGCGCCGAGATGGACGGCATCAAGCAGTCCAAGCAGGCGGTCGCCGGCGACGTGCTGAGCTCGCTGTCGGGCTTTGCGCCGCCGCTGCTGCTCGCGCTCGGCAGCCGCCTCGTGACGCTCTCGCCGCGCCTGAACATGCACACGGCGACGACGAACGTGCCCGGCCCGCAGCAGCCGGTGCAGACGCTCGGGCGGCGCCTGCTCGAGTCCTACCCGTTCGTCCCGGTCGTCGGCTCGATCAGGATCGTCGTCGCGATCTTCTCCTACGACGGCGGTCTCTACTTCGGCGTGACCGGCGACTACGACGGCGCGAGCGACATCGACGTCCTGACCGCGGGGATCGAGCGTGGGATGGACGAGCTGCTCGCGCTCGCGGCGCCGCCGAAGCCGGCGCGCCGGCGGCCGGCCAAGCGCGCGGCCGCGGCGAAGGCGCCGCGCGGCGCCGCGTCGTAGGCCACCGGCCTGCGCGACCGCGCCGGCGCGCGGCCCGGCGTGAGAGGATGCGCCGGCCGTACCCGTCCGAGAACGACCTGCCGAAGGAGCGAGAGCGATGCCCGAGATCGAGTTCCCCACGAGCGCCGGCCCGACGAAAGGCTATCTGGCCAGCCCAGCCGGCGGCAAAGGCCCGGGCGTGATCGTCCTGCAGGAGTGGTGGGGCGTCGAAGAGCACATCCGCTCGGTCTGCGACCGGCTCGCCGCCGAGGGCTTCTTCGCGCTCGCGCCGGACCTGTTCGAAGGCGAGACGACGACGCAGCCGAGCGAGGCCGAACAGAAACTGATGGCGCTGTCGATGGAGAAGGCCGAGCCGCAGATGTGCGGCGCCGCGGACTACCTCGCCGGGCTCGACGGCGTCGCAGGCGAGGGGATCGGCTCGCTCGGCTTCTGCCTCGGCGGCGGCCTGTCGGTGTGGGCCTCGGCGACGTGCCCGAAGATCGCGGCGACGGTCAGCTACTACTACGTGATGCCGCACGGCAAGCCCGACTTCTCGAACGTCAAAGGCCCGGTGCTCGGCCACTTCGGCACGGCCGACGCGTTCATCCCGCAGGACGACGCGAAGGCGCTCGAGTCGGAGCTGCGCGACGCAGGGGTCGACGTGACGTTCCATTACTACGAGGGCAACGGGCACGCGTTCTTCAACGAGGTCGACCGGCTCGGCACCTACGACGCCGAGGCGGCGCAGCTCTCGTGGGAGCGGACGGTCGAGTTCCTGCGCACCGCGCTCGCGTAGCGGCCTCGCGCGACTTGCCGCAGACGTCCACGCTCCGCGCGCTCGCCGCGGCACTCACCGCTGCCGCGGCGCTGCTGGCCGTCGCGGCGACGACTGCAGCGCCGACCGCCGTCGCGGCGACGGCGCCTGCCTCGCCGTGGTCGGCGCCGGCGCGGCTCGGCACATGCGCTGCGCTCGGCGCGGCACGCGCGGCGTTCCCGCGCGACGAACCGTCACACGCGACGGGCGCGGGGGCCGTGATCTGGAACGTGTCGAGCGCATGCGCGGGCGGCGCGGGCACGCTCGTCGCGCCGATCGGCGCGGGCGACGAGCCGCAGGCGCCGCACTACGCGCTGACCAGCGGCGGCCGGCGCGTGCAGGCTGCGCGCGCCGCTCGCGGTCGCGCCGGCGCCGCACGGCGAGATCGCGATCGGAGGGTCGGCGTCGTCGGCGTCGCGGCGCGATGGCGAGCTCGTCCAGGGAACGGCCGGCGGCCCGTTCGCGCCGCTCGGCGCAATCGCCGGCACGAGCTCGGCGGGGACGCTCGCGACGGGCTATCTCGGCGACGTCGCCGCCGCGTGGCCGACGGGCGGCGGCGGGCCGACCGGCGGCGTGCGCGTCGACGTCGAGCGCTACTTCGCGCACGCGCTCTCGCCACCGCGGATCGTCCCGTCGGGCGCGGGCGCGCCGCAGGCGCCGACGGTCAGCCTCGACTACCGCACGGACGCGATCGTCGTCTGGCGCCAGGCGGGCGCGCTGCTCGCGCGCGAGCTGCCGGGCCGCGGCGGCGCGCGCCCGACGCAACGCCTGGGGACCGTGGGCGCGAACGCGCACGTCGCTGCGCTGATCTCAGACGACGACCGCGCGATCGTCGTCTGGGCCGACGAACGCGCCGGAACGACCAGCGTCTACCTCGACGCGTCGGGCGCGAACGTCAGCTTCGGCGCGCCGCGGCTGCTCGAACGCTTCGCGAACCCCGGCGGCGTGCCGTATCCGGAAGGCTCGCCGCGGCTCGTGCGCCTCAGCTCGGAGAGCGTGATGCTCGCGTGGAGCGGCGCGCAGGAAGGACACTGGGTCGTGCGCGCGGCGGCGATCGACCTCAACGGCATCGGCCGCGCGGCGACGATCTCGGCGCCGGGCGGCGAGGCGCTGCTGAGCGACCTCGCGCCGGGGCCGGACGGCGAGGCGATCGCGCTGTGGAGCGAACCGCAACCGAGCGGCGGCGCGGGTGGCGGGGTTGCGCTCGACCTCGGCGATCAGGCGATCGTCGCGGCGCGCGGCATCGACGCGTACCCGGACATGACGATCTTCGCGCCGCCGGTGCAGCTCGCGCCGCCCGGACCGAACGGCGCGGCGACGCTCGCGTTCGACCCGGCGAGCGACGGCGCGCTCGCGCTGTGGCCCGGCGCGGGCGGCGCGATCGAATACGCGGTCCGCGCGGGCTCGCACACCTGACGCGCCCGCTCGCACCCCTGACGCGCCCGCTCGCACCGCCGACGCGCGGGCGACACGCCGCCGATCAGAAGATCTGCTGGTAGATCAGGAAGACGTTGAGCGCGGTGATCAGCGCGGCGAGCGAGACGCCGGCGACGGTCGTCGGGCGCCGGTTGACGTGCGACGCCCATGACGTCGCGGCGCATCGTGAGCATGACGAGCGGGATCAGCGCGAAGGGGATGCCGAAGGACAGCACGACCTGGCTGAGGATCGAGCGCGTCGGTCGGGTTGACGCCGACCGCGAGGACGACGAGCGCGGGGACCATCGTGACGAGGCGCCGGAGCAGCACGGAGATGCGGACGTTGAGGAAGCCGCTCATGACGACCTGGCCGGCGTAGGTGCCGACGCTCGAGGAGGAGGCGCCGGAGGCGAACAGGGCGACGGCGAAGGCGAGCGCGGCGAGCCCGCCGACCTGGTTGCCGAAGCCGTGGTGGGCCTGCTGGATCGATTCGACGCCGGTGGCCCGGGCGAGTGGAACAGCTTCGCGGCGACGGCGAGCATCGCCATGTTGACGAGCCCGGCGAGCCCAGCGCGATGATCGATGTCGAGGCGCTCGAAGCGCAGCACGCGCGAGCGCTCGCCGTCGTCGCGCGTCGGCATGCGGTTCTTGGTCAGCGCCGAGTGCAGGTAGATCGACGTGCGGCATGACGGTCGCGCCGATGATGCCGACGGCGACGTACAGCGACTCGGTGCCGCCGAGGTGCGGGACGAGGCCGGGCAGCGAGCCGTGCACGGACGGCCCGATGCGCAGCGTCTCGTAGAGGAAGCCGAGCGAAGATGATCCCGAGCAGCGCGGTGATCGCGAGCTCGAAGCGCGCGCACGCCGTGGGTCTGCAGCTCGAGGATCGCGAAGGCGATGAAGCCGGTCATGACGCCGGCCCACAGCAGCGGCACGCCGAACAGCAGGTTGGAGCCCGAGCGCGGCGCCGACGAACTCGGCGACGTCGGTGGACATCGCCATGACCTCGGCCTGCAGCCACATCAGGACAGCTCGCCGAGCGCGGGTAGTGGTCGCGGAACAGCTCGGGAACGTGCGATCGGTGGCGATGCCGACCTTCGCGGAGAGGTACTGGATCAGCATCGCCATCAGGTTCGCAGCGAGCACGACCCACAGCAGCAGGTAGCCGAACTTGCGCGCCGCCGGAGATGTTCGTCGCGAAGTTGCCGGGGTCGACGTAGGCGATCGCGGCGACGAACGCGGGGCCGAGCATCGCGAGCGTCGCGCGCAGGCGACCCTTCGCGAGCAGCCGTTCGAGATGGCTCGGTGCGCCGAGCCCGGCGACAGCGGGCACACCGGCGGCGACGGAGACGCCGCTCGCGGCACCGGCGGCCTCGAGCGCCGGGTCGGGCCGGACGCGGCGTCAAGCGGGCTCCCTCGAGCTGGACGCGCATCGCGGCGGCGAGGCGCCCGCCGATCGCGTGCTCGTGCGAGGCTTCGCCGTCGCCGAAGGAGACGAGCAGCGGGCCGCCGAACGGCTGACGCTCGCGCACGTGCAGACGGTCGCCGGGCGCGATGCCGCGTTCGGAGAGGTAGCGCAGCATCTCGGGATCGGCGTCGGAGACGCGCACGAAGACGCCGCGGGCGCCCTCGCTGCAGGTGCTCGAGCGCGTGCGTCTCGAGCTCGTGCAGCTCGAGCTCGGCGCTGGGGATCGGGTCGCCGTGCGGATCGATCGTCGGGTGGCCGAGCGTCTCGGCGATCAGCTGCTCGAGCTCCTCGGAGATGACGTGCTCGAGCACCTCGGCCTCGGCGTGGACGCGATCCCACGGCATGCGCAGCGACTCGGCGAGGAACAGCTCGAGCAGCCGGTGGTGGCGGATCACCTCGAGCGCGACCTTGCGGCCGTCGTCGGTGAGACGCACGCCGCGATAGGGCAGGTGCTCGATCAGCCCGAGCTCGCCGAGGCGCTTGAGCATCGCCGAGACCGAACCGGGCGTGAGGCCGAGCCGCTCGGCGAGCGGGTTCGTCGCGACGGGCTCGTCGCTGCGCGATTCGAGTGTGAAGATCGCCTTGCAGTAGTCCTCGACGGCGGGCGAACGCGCAGCTTCTCTAGCGGCCATGAACAAATGTTATGGTATGCCAAGATTTTTGTCAAGGTGCTGCTGGACCTCCATTCGACCGCTCTTTAGGACAGGATGCAGGCCGGATGGACCGGGATTACGAGCTGCAGACGCACCAGGCGGAGGACCGCCACTGGTGGTACCGCGGGCGGCGCAAAGTGCTCGATCGGGTGATCGCGGGGCTGCGTCTGCCGGCGCGCGCGCAGATCCTCGACGCGGGCTGCGGCAGCGGGCGCAACATGATCGAGCTCGCGCGTCACGGCGCGGTGACGGGCGTCGAGCTCTCGGAGACGAGCGTGCGCCTCGCACAGGCGCGCGACGCGGGCGAGGTGATCGAAGGCTCGGTGCTCGATATGCCGTTCGAGGCGGGCACGTTCGACCTGGCGGCGTCGCTCGACGTGATCGAGCATCTCGACGACGACCTGACGGCGCTGCGCGAGCTGCGCCGCGTCGTCAAGCCGGGCGGCGCGCTGCTCGTGACGGTGCCGGCGTACCAGTGGCTGTGGAGCGGCCACGACGAGGTCAACCACCACTTCCGCCGCTACACGCGCCGCTCGCTGCAGCGCGCGGGCGAGCAGGCCGGCTGGCATCAGGTGCGCACGACGTACTTCAACTCGCTGCTGCTGCCGGCGGCGATCATGCTGCGCGTGCTCGACCGCTTCAACCGCAAGACGACCGAGTCGAGCCTCGACCTGTGGGTGCCGCCGGCGCCGGTCAACTGGCTGCTGGAGCGCCCGCTGCAGCTCGAGGCGGCGATGATCGCGCGCGGCGGTCGGATCCCGGCGGGGCTGTCGCTGCTCGCGGTCTTCCGCTGAGCGCGCGCAGCTCGCGCGTTCGATGAAGATCAGCCCCTTCGGGGCAGGATGACCGCGGGCGGCGCCGGCGCGGCGCCGGTCAGCTCTCGGCGTCGGCGACGATCGGCGCGTGGTGCACGCGGAAGGTCCAGGCGCGGTTGACGATGAACGTGAGGACGGTGACGATCGCGGTCGCACACGCCTGGCCGAGTAGCTTCTCGACACCGGCGCCGTCGACGAACAGGTAGAGCAGCCCCTCGTTGAGCGCGAGGCCGCAGCCCTGCACGACGCCCCAGCGGACGGGCGTCAGCGAGTCGCCGACGTGCCCGGCGAACGTCCAGCGGCGGTTGAGCAGGAAGCCGTTGACGGCGCCGACGACGAAGCCGATCGCCGAGGCGGCGAGGTACCAGACGCCGAAACCCTTCAGCAGCAGCGTGTAGATGCCGAACGCGATCGCCGTGTTCGACACGCCGACGATGCCGAACTTGACGAACTGCACGAAGACGTGCGCGCTCGCGTGGCGCGTCGGCGTCGGCAGCGCTCCCGCTACGCTTGGCTTCGTGCTCTGGGGTGCGTGGCCGTCGGCAGGCATTCCTAGAGAGGATGAACGATAAATTCATCGTGGGCTTAGGGCTCCGTCTGAGAATCGACAGCATGGACGAGCCGTTCGCCCCAACCTCGGTCAGCCGGCAGATGCACGACACAGCGCTTCGCACACCAAAACTGCTCAGCATCGTCGCGCCGGTTTACGACGAGGAGGAGCTGGTCGAGCAGTTCGTCGAACGCGCGTGCGCGGCGGCGGCCGACTACGAGTTCGAGCTCGTGCTCGTCAACGACGGCTCGAGCGACGCGACGCCGGAGCTGCTCGACGGCATCGCCGCGGCGGACCGGTCGCGTGCGCGTCGATTCATCTCTCGAGGAACTTCGGCCACCAGGCGGCGCTGACGGCGGGCCTCGAGCACGCGATCGGCGACGTCGTCGCGATGATCGACGCCGACCTGCAGGACCCGCCGGAGCTGATCCGCGACATGATCGCGCAGTGGAGCCAGGGCGCGGACGTCGTCTACGCGGTGCGCAGGCAGCGCGAGGGCGAGACGGCGTTCAAGCTGGCGACGGCGTCGTGGTTCTACAAGCTGTTCGACAAGCTCGCGCAGGTCGACCTCGAGCCGAACTCGGGCGACTTCCGCCTGCTCGACCGGCGCGCGCTCGACGCGCTGCTGGCGATGACCGAGCGCTCGCGCTTCCTGCGCGGGATGACGGTGTGGGTCGGCTTCAACGCAGACCGCGGTCTCCTACGAGCGCGACGCGCGCCACGCGGGCGAGACGAAGTACACGCTGCGCAAGATGCTGCGCTTCTCGCTCGACGCGATCACGTCGTTCTCGCACCTGCCGCTGCAGCTGGCGACGTACGCCGGCATGCGTCTCGGCGACGGTCGCGTTCGTCGCGATCCCGGTCGTGATCGTGCTGCGGATCTTCGACTCCTACCTGCCGGGCTTCGGCTCGATCACGATCGCGATCCTGCTGCTCGGCGGCATCCAGCTGATCGCGCTCGGCGTGATCGGCGAGTACGTCGGGCGGATCTACGACGAGGTCAAGCACCGCCCGCTGTACATCGTGCGCGACGAGCGCAACCGCCCGGCGGCGGCGGTCGGCGCGCCGGTCGCGCAGGTCGCGCGCGCGGGGCTCGCCGCGCGCTCGACCGAGCCGGTCGGCTGAGCGGCTGTGAAGATCGCGAGACCGGCGCCGGCGTGACCGCTCCGCCGCCGCGGCGCCTGTGTTCTGTGCGGGCATGACGCACGCACAGCGGCGAGCAGGCGCCGGGCGGATCGCGCGATGGCTCGCGAGCCTCGCGCTCGCGGCGTCGCTCGCGGGCACGGGCGCCGGCGTCGCGCATGCCGAGGCGTGCGCGGGCGTCGGCTCGGAACCTTGCCCATACGCATCGGCGCAGATCATCGGCCAGCGCGCCGAGGGCGTGCTGCGCTTCCCGGAGGCGGTCGCGGTCGACGCACAGGGCGACGTGTACGTCGCCGATCAGCTGAGCTACGTCGTGCAGAAGTTCTCGGCGGCGGGCGTGTTCGAGACCGAGTGGGGCTCCTACGGCGGCGGTCACGGCCAGTTCGGCCCGATCGGCGGCCTCGCGGTCGACGCGGCCGGCGACGTGTACGTCGTCGACTCGAGCCACAACCGGATCGAGAAGTTCACCTCCGAAGGCCAGTTCGTCACGCAGTGGGGCCACAAGGGCTCGGAACCGGGCGACTTCGAGTTCGGCTCCTCGGAGGACTACACGAAGCCGCCGGGCGGCGGGATCGCGGTCGCGGGCACGTACGTGTACGTCGCGGACTCGGGCAACAACCGGATCGAGCGCTTCAACCTCGAAGGCGGCGAAGCGATCGAATGGGGCACGTACGGCAGCGGCCCGGGGCAGCTCTCCTATCCGCGCGGCGTCGCGGCGAACGCGAGCGAGGTGCTCGTCGCCGACGACGACAACCACCGGATCGAGAAGTTCTCGCCGGAAGGCGCGTACGAGGGCGAGGTCGGCTCGCAGGGCGAAGGCCCGGGGCAGTTCGGCTTCCCGTACGGCGTCGCGCTCGACGCGGCCGGCAACGCGTACGTCGCCGACGACCTCAACCATCGCGTCGTCAAGCTGAACGCGTCGCTCGGCTTCGCCGGCGCATGGGGCGGCTACGGCACGAAACCGGGGCAGCTCGCGTTCCCGCGCGCGGTCGCGAGCGACCCGGCCGGCGACACGTACGTCGCGAACACGGCGAACGACCGGATCGAGGTCTACGACCCCGAAGGTCACTTCCTGCGCACGATCGGCATCTCGGCGCGCGGGCCGGGCGCTTTGACGGGCCCGCGCGGGCTCGCGCTCGACCCGAGCGGCGGACTGCTCGCCTCGGACACGGTCGGCGCCCGCATCGAGCTGTTCGCGCCGGGCACGGACGCGTTCGTCGGGCAGTGGACGCTCGCGCCGGGCTACAAGTCGAGCTTCGCCAAGCCGACGGGGATCGGTGTCGATCCGCGCGGCTCGGTGTACGTAGCCGACGAAGGCGACGAACGGATCGCGCGGATCTGGGGCGACGGCACGCCGCTCTCGGAAGTCGGCGGCCCGAACGACGTCGGCGGCGCCGGCTTCAACGGCGTCGACGCGGTCGCCGCGGCTCCCGGCTCGGGCCGCTACTACGTCGCCGACGCCGGCCACAACCGCGTGCTCGTCTACGACGCCGACGGCCGGCTGCTCGCGCGCTGGGGCGCGGGCGGCGGTGACGGCGAAGCGAGCGGCGAAGCGGGCGGCTTCAACCACCCGTCGGGCGTCGCCGTCAGCGCGCCGGGGCTGGGCGAAGACGTGTACGTCGCCGACAAGGGCAACGACCGGATCGTCGAGCTCTCGCCGAGTGGCGAAGTCGTGCGCGAGTGGGGCTCGCGCGGCTCGGGCGACGGGCGCTTCCACGCGCCGGACGGCGTCGCGATCGACGGCGACGGCGACGTGTACGCGCTCGACAGCGAAAACAACCGCGTCGAGCTGTTCGACGCGACTGGTCACTTCCTCGCGAAGTGGGGCCTGCGCGGCACGGGCCTCGGCGACTTCTCACAGCCTTCGGCGATCGCGATCGACTGCAACGGCGACGTGTACGTGGCCGACACGAACAACAACCGCGTCGAGCGCTTCAATCCGGTCGACCCGGTCGCGACGGGCTGCCTGCCACCGACCGCCTGGCCGCCGCCGCTGAACGTCGCGCCGGTCGTGAGCGTCGGCGTGCCGCGCTCGAGCGGCGTGCTCGCGCGGCGCGCACTCGCGCTGAACGTCCGCTGCGAACGCGAATGCAAGGTGCTCGTCACAGGCGTGCTGGCGCCGAGCGGCGGCCGCGGGTCGGTGCCGCTCGTCGCCTCGGCGCGCTCGCTCCCACGCGCGCGCTACGGCCACGTGCGGCTGCTCGTCGGGCCGCGCGCGTTCGCGCGCCTGCGGCGCGCGCTCGGACGGCGCACGAGCATGACGGCGCGCGTACGGATCGTCGCGGAGGGTCCGACGGGAAAGCGGACGACCGTTAATCGAATCTACGTCGTGCGCCGATAGGGCATACATGGCGAGCATCGACCACCGGCGCGAACGCATCAGGATCGAGACCGAGCGCCACCGCATCGAGGGCGAGATCACGCTCGCGCGCGACGGCTATCGCAGCCGCGTCTCGGACGTGCTGAACGCGTCCGAGCGCGACTTCCTGACGCTCACCGACGTGACGGTCACGCCGCTGCCGGACGGGCCGGTCGAGTCGCATCCGTACCTGACGCTCGCGCGGCGGCACATCGTCTTCGCGGTCGCCTCCGAACCGCCACGCGACGGGGAGTAGCGATCGCTCAGGAGACGGCGAAGGCGGCGGCGCTGCTTACGGTGCCGGCCGGAGCGGCCGTGTTCGTGACGGAGATCGCGCCGCTGCTCGCGCCCGGCGGGACGCGAACCTCGAGCTTCTTCGCCGAGACGTATTCGACCTCGGCGGCGCCGACGCCGCCGAAGGCGACGGTGGAGGACGGCGTGAAGCCGACGCCTTTGATCGAGACGGCGCGACCGGGCGCGCCGTCGCCGGGGCTGAAGCCGGTGACGGCGAGCGTCGGCGTGAACTTCGCCTTCGTGATCGCGCTGCCGCCGGGGGCGCCGACGGCGACCTTGCCGGGCTTCGCGCCGTTCGGGACGACGACTTCGATCAGCGTCGGCGAGACGACCTCGAAGCTCGCGGCGAGCTTGCCGAGCTTGACTTCCTCGACGCCGGCGAGCGCGGTCCCTTCGATCGCGAAGGTGCTGCCGGTGATGCCGCTCGCCGGACTGAAGCCCGCGATCGTCGGTACGTCGGAGGCGATCTCGGCGGTCGGCGCCGAGGCGGCCGGCGCGCCGTCGCCGCTCGCGTTGGCGACCGTTTCCTGCACGCGGATGCTCGCGCCGGCGTCGGCTGCGGCGGGCGTGTACGTCGCGCCGGTCGCACCGGAGATCGGCGCGCAGCCGGTCCCTTCGGCGTTGCAGCGCGCCCACTGCAGGCCGGCGCTCGTCGGCGAGCCGCTCCACTGGCCGGCCTTGGCGGTGAGCGTCTGCCCGACTTCGGCGAAGCCTTCGATCGTCGGCGCGGCGGTGGCCGCCGGCGCGCCTGGCACGGCGAACGCGCCGAGCCCGAGCGGGCTGCCGACGCCGGTCGGCCCGTCGTAGCCGGCGCCCGCCTTGCACTCGCTCGCGCCGGCGCAGCTGCCGTTGCTGCCGGAGACGACGTCGTAGAGCGCGCTGCCGCCAAGATGCGCGTAGAGGGTCGCGGCCGGGTACTGCACGCCGGCGGCGCCGCCCGCGAGCGCGTACTCGGCGGCGACGATCGGCGAGGAGACGGACGTCCCGCCCCACACGCCCCAGCCGGTCGGGTTGCCGTTGCCTTCGGGCGTCGAGTCGTATACGTCGACGCCGGTTTCCGGATCGCCGATCGCGGCGACGTCGGCGATCGAGCGCCCGGCGCCGCAGCCGGTCTGCGCGAATTCCGGCAGGCTCGACTGCCAGGAGGCGGCCGCGAAGACCTTGCTGCAGCCGCTGCCGCCTTCGTCCCAGACGGTGCTCGTCCAGACGCCTTTCGCTTCGCTCAGCGAGGTGCCGCCGACGGCGAGCACGTGCGGCGAGTCGGCCGGGAAGTTCGCGCCCTTTTCGTCTTCGGGACACGCCTTGTTGAAGTACCCGCAGTCGCCCGAGCTGGCGGCGACGAGCACACCGGGGTGGTCGTAGTGAGAGCTCTCGAGGCTCGTGTCGGCGTGTTCCTCGGTCGCGGCGTAGGAGTTTGAGACCTCGCTCGCGCCGAGCGCTACGGCCGTATCGACGGCCGTGCCGAGGTCGCTGAATTCTTCGCTGCTCGCCTCGACGAGCAGGATCCGGCAGCCGGGGCAGATCGCATGCGCCATCTGCACGTCGATCGAGATCTCGCCGGCCCATTCGCCCTGCTTCCTCGGCAGCGGGCTCGCGGCGCCGGACTCGTCGACCTTGCGAAAGCAGCCGTTCGCGGCGGTGCACGCGGGCAGCCCGAACTGCTCGTCGTAGACGCCGAGGTCGGCTTCGGCCGTCGGATCGTCGAACGCGTCGACGACGGCGACGGTCTGCAGCGGCGAGGCGGACGTCGCGTCGGGCAGCGCGTAGGCGGCGTGCAGCAGTTCGGGCGTCAGGTATCCGGGATACGGGCTCTTGACGGTGACGGCCGGGCGCGCGCCGCCGGCCGCTTCACGCGACTGGCGCAGCGCGCTCGCGCGCAGCTCGGCGCCGCTGAGCGACGCCGGCACGAGCTTCATCCCCTCGCACGCCGCCCGGCCCGGCCGCGCGGGCACGTGGCAGACGCGATCGACGCGATAGCGCGCGCCGCCGAGCGTCTTCGCGGCGCCGGCGCTCGCGGGCACGAGGACGAGCAGCGCGAGCACGGCGACGAGAGCGCACGTCGCATGCGCTGCGACGACCGCGCGCGGACGCTGCACGTGCCCTCTCCCCTCCCGGATCGCGCGCATGACCGGTGGAGCGTACCGCGTCGGCGCGAGCCAACCGCCGGGAGGGACCACCCGCGACGCGTACCGCTCCGGGCGCACGCCACAGGGCGAAGCGGAGACGGCGGGAAAGTCCTCGAAATCTCCGTGGCCTCTAGTCCGACGGCTCCACGAGGAGCGATTCGGTATTGACGTACGTGGCGATGGTGACTAGAATAGTGGTCATGTCCGAGACTCTGCCCCTCTCCTCCGTCAAGGCGCACCTCTCGGAGCTGGTGGATCGGGTGGAGGACCAGCACGACCGCGTGGTGCTCACGCGCAACGGCAAGCCGGCCGCCGTCTTGATCAGCCACGACGACCTGGAGAGCCTCGAGGAAACGCTCTCGATCCTGTCCGACCCGGCGCTCATGACACAGATCCACGAGAGCGAGCAAGCACTCGCCGGCGGAGAGCGGGCCACCACACTTGCCGAGCTGCGTACCGAGCTCCAGAACCGCCGCGACGCCGCGGCGTGAGCGAGCCGCCATGGGAGGTGCTGGTGGCGCCCCCGGCACGTCGCCAGATCGACCGACTGCCCATATCGGTCGTCGCGGCAGTCATGGAGACGCTCGACGCGATCGCATCCAACCCCCGACGCCTCGGTAAGCCTCTGCGTTTCGAGCTGGAGGGGTATCTGTCCGCGCGCCGCGGGCCCTACCGGATCGTCTATCGCATCGACGACGCGACCCGCTCGATCAGAGTCGTCGCGGTCGCGCATCGCGCCGATGTCTACCGACCCCGCTGACCCCACGTGCCGATCCGGTGGCGCCTAAGCGAAGTTCGAGCAAAGTTCTCACACCTGGCAAACGGGGAGATCGGGACGGTTTGCAAACCATCAAGCCCAGGTCGAGCGCCTGGCTGGGCTTCTGATGGAACCGGCCGGGCGACAGACACGCCGGCGAGCAGCGGAGGCAATCAGGCGACTTTGAGATATTCGCGCAGCGCCTTGCGGATCACGGAGGAAGTCGTCTCGTGATCACGCTCTGCCCGGCTCGCGAGTGCCTGGCGCAACTCAGGCTCCAGCCGCACGGACTCGACGCTGGCTGCCGCTGAACCGAGCGTTGGACGCCCCCCGCGCCGACGAACGGCCTCCTCGACGTCGTAACCGGCCTCGGCCTGTTCGACGAGCTTGTCGACCAGCTCGTCGGTGATCGGGATTCCACTCGCGGTTCTTCCGTGGGTCTTCTTCATCACGCTCAAGCTCCCGGTAGCGAGCTGCTGATACTTCGTTCTCATCGGCATTGCGTGGATCGCCAACTCCGACCCGTCGTCCCGCCTGATCGTGACGACCTCTAGCAGTGCAGCGCTACGCGCGGGGCCGACGTAAAGGCGGGTGTCGTCCTGCTGATCCTCGATCGTCATTGCGTGCTCGGCCGCGTGCTTGATGTCCTCGTCGGCGATGCTGTGCTTGCGCGCCGACGGATGGATCTCCACGGAGAGCAATTGTAGTACGAAACGACGCCTGGGTAACGTCGGAACACGACTGATCTAATGGGGACGGAGAGGGCGGGATTCGAACCCGCGATGGAGTTTGACCCCCATACTCGCTTAGCAGGCGAGTGCCTTCAGCCTCTCGGCCACCTCTCCCGGCTGAAACCGGAACGGCGAAGTCTAGAGGCACCGCGCGAGCGCGTAGCATCTGCCGGGCCGCTGGAAGGGTGGCAGAGCGGTTGAATGCGGCGGTCTTGAAAACCGTTAGGCGGGCGAACCCCGTCTCGGGGGTTCGAATCCCCCCCCTTCCGCTCGATTCGGACCGCTCAGCTCTTCGCGATCGGTGCGGTGCCGATCGGCTGCCCGGCCGCGTTGAGCGCCTGAACCGTCATGTACCGCCCGGCGGCGCCCGGAGGTAGCGCGATCGCCGTCTCGAAGCCGCTGCGCGGAGCCTGCGCGACGGCGCTCAGGCGCGCGGCGCTCGCGCCGGCGAGCACGCGCCAGCCGGCGAGCAGCGTCGCGCCGTTCCAGCTCGCGTAGACGGTGCCGGCGCCGCCGCTCGCCGGGCGGAACGCGAACGCCGGCTTGTCGCTCGGCGTGCCCGTCCACTGGAAGCGGAAGTCGCGGTAGGACTGCGTGTGCGCCGGGAAGTGCGCGTCGAACAGCAGCGTCCCGGACGGGCTGAACTCCGAGAGATCCCCCTCCTGGCCCCAGCCGAGGAACCAGTCACCGTTTTCGAGCGCCTGCACGTTGCCCTGGCTGTCGGCGAGCAGCGGTGGCGGGTGGACGAGCTGCTCGCTCAACGTCGCGCTCCTGCTCTGCGCGTTCAACGTCACGACGATCCCGCGCGACTGCGGGTGCACGGCCGGCGAGGCGCCGTTGTCGAAGATGCTGATCGCACCGTCCGGCAGCACGCGCGGGTCGTGCTGCCATGCCATCGCCGTGCCGGCGCCCATCGCGAAGCTGCTGCGCTTGCCGCCGAGCCGCCAGACGATCTGCCCGGTGCGCGGTTCGATCTCGTACACCGTCCACGTGTTGCGCGCCGAGAGCAGCAGCGTCCCGTCCGGGTCGAGGTTGATCGAGTTGATGTGGAAGAAGTCGAACGGCGAGGACGTCGAGCTGTTGCGCACGCTCGCGTAGGACTCTTCGAGCGCAACGTGGTCGAGGCTCGACCACTGGAACATCACGAGCCCCGTCTTCACGTCGATCTCCTGCAGCAGCCCGTCGGTCACGCCCGCGTAGGAGGACCCGCCGGCGGAGGAGAGGTCGCAGAGGATCGGCTCATACGCCGTGATCAGCGCCGTCCCCTGCGGCGTCAGCTGCAGGTCGTGCAGGTCCTCCTGCACGCCGTTGCCCGCGCGCACGTGCGCGATGTCGGCGTACGACTGGTCCGCGATCACGCCCTCGCCGAGGCCGAAGCCGTGCACCGAGATGTCGCCCTGCCACCACGTCAGCACCGGCTTGCCGAGGTACTGCTGCACGCGGAAGTTCGTCGCGAACGTGTCCGTCGGCAACGGCCGGAACCACACGAGGCCGCCGGCCTGGTCGAGGATCATCGGCCCGGCCTGCCCCGGCCCGGTGTACGGCGCCGCGAACTCGTAGCCCGGCGCGACCGCCGGCGAGCTCGCCGTGACCGTGACCGCCGGCGGGTGCAGTTCCGGACGCGACTGGAAGCTCTGCTCTTCGCTCGGCTGACCGGCGTGGATCGTCTCGGGCGTGCTCGTCAGCCGGTCCTCGTCGGCGACTGCGAACTCGTCGACGATCGCCTGCGCGGAGCCGCCGGCGACCTGTGCGCGCACCTCGACGCGCTCGCCTTCGACGAACGGCCGCACAGGCACGAAGCTCGCGCCGTCACCCTGTGAGTACGCGAGCAGCCGGCCGGCGTGCGCGCCGCTCTGCGACCCGACGACGCTGACGTGCGAGATCTCGCCCGCGGGGACGCCGAGGAAGCTGATCTGCGTCTGCGGCGTCGCGTCGCGGCTGCCCGACAGCGGTGAGACCGTGACTGAGGCCGCCTTTATCGCCGAACTGTTCAATACTGGCGGCACGCAGCTCGGGGCGCCGGTCGACGCGGATGCGGATGCGGCCGTCGCGGCTCCTCCCAGCCCGAGCGCCGCCGCCAACCCTACGATCACAGCACGCATGGACAGCATGGGCCCGCAGGAGCATAAGAGACTCGACCGTCGAACCTTCCTCAAGCGCGGCGCCGCCGTCGGCGGCCTGCTGGGCGCCGGCGGGCTCGGGATCGCGCGGCTCGCCGACGCGAGCAGCGACGAACCGGCGCCCCCGAACGACGCGCTCGTGTCGCCGCCGTCGCTGAGTCCCAGTCGCCCGAACATCCTCGTGATCGTCGTCGATCAGCTGCGCTACCCGGTCTGGTTCTCACCGACCGCCGACGGGACCGGCCTGCCGCCGAACATCAGGCGCCTGCGCGAAGGCGCGGTCTCCTTCGCCGGCCACTACACGGCCTCGAACGACTGCACGCCCGCGCGCGCGACGTTGCTGACCGGCCTCTACACGCACCAGACCGGCTGCATGATCACCGGCGGCAGCACGCTCGACCCGGGCTTCCCGACGTGGGGCTCGATGCTGCGCGAACACGGCTACCGCACACGCTGGTATGGCAAGTGGCACCTGACGCACCGCGACAACAAGTGGGGTCCCGTGCGCGGCAAGCGTGCGCTCGAGCGCTACGGCTTCAGCGGCGGCACGTTCCCCTCGCCCGACGGCGCGCCCGGGCAGGGCTGGCGTCTCGACGGCCACATCGCGCGCCAGTTCGCCGACTGGTACTCGACCGAGCAGGGCGACCAGCCGTGGTGCACGACCGTCTCGTTCGTCAACCCGCACGACATCGCCTGGTGGTACCGCTGGAGCGACCGCGTGCTCGCCGAGGCGAGCGCGCGCAGCGTCGTGCAGACGCTGCCCGGCAACTTCGAGACGCCGCAACTGCTCGCCGAACGCCGCAAGCCGCGGCTGCAGCGCTCGCTGCAGGAAACGGCCGCGAACTCGTTCGGCCCGGTTCCCTTCGAAGGCCCCGAAGTCGTCTCGCGCTGGTCGGAATTCCTGAACCTCTACGCGAAGCTCCAGCGCACCGTCGACGCGCACGTCGGCAGCGTGCTCGAAACGCTGCAGAGCCGCCCCGACGTCGCCGCCAACACGGTCATCGTGTTCACCTCCGACCACGGCGAGTACGGCGGCTCGCACGGGTTGCGCGGCAAGGGCGCGGGCGCCTACGAGGAGGCGATCCACGTGCCGCTGCTCGTCAAGGACAACCGCAACGTGCTGACGCAGGCGCCGGAGACGAGCCGCACGCAGCTGACCTCGAGCGTCGACGTCGCGCCGCTGCTGCTGACGCTCGCGACCGGCTCGAACGCGTGGCGCGAACAGCCCCACTACGCACACCTCGCCGAGCGCGCCGACCTCGCCGCGATGCTCGCCGACCCGAGCGCGCCCGGGCGCCCGTACGTGCTGCACGCGACCGACGAGACCGTCACGGAGTTCGCGACCGAACCGTACGCCGCCGACGCGCCGCGACACGTCATCGCGATGCGCACGCCGGACGCGAAGTTCGCGACGTACTCCGACTGGGCGCCCGACGGGATCGAGCTCGTCACCGACACCCAGGAACGCGAGCTCTACGACTACGGCAGCGACGGCGGGCGCCTCGAGCTCGACAACGTCGCCGGGCAGGGCGGCCACGAGCCTTCGCTCGGGCCGGAACTCGAACGCGCGGTCGAACAGGAGCTGCGCCGGCCGCTGCCCGGCTACCTGAGCGCCGCACGCGCGCGCGGGTTCGCCGACTACTTCGCGACCGCGCGAACCACCGCGACCCGCGCCGCCGAAGCCGGCGAACGGCGCGCCGAAGAACTGTTCGAGGGTCTCAAGGAAGTCGGCGCGACGCACGCCCCGTCGAGCGCCGGCGAAACGCGCTTTCACCGGCTCAGGCGCGGACGGCGCGGGATACGCCGATGACCGCTCCCGCCGCGTCGAGCGCCTGCGCCTGGACGTAGGCGCCGCTCGCCAGCGAGGAGATCGAAAGCGCCGTCTCGAAGCCGCCGCGCGGCGCGCTCGCGACAGGCACGAGGCTGCTCGGCGAGCGCCCGGCGAGCACGCGCCAGGAGGCGACTTCGGTCGCGCCGTTCCAGCTCGCGTAGGCGACCGCGCCGTGGCCCGAGCTCGCGCGCACGACCGCGAGCGCCGGCGGTTCGCTCGGCTTCCCGCTCCACGCGAGCCGATAGGCGCGGTAGGACTCATACGACGGCGGCAGGTGCGCGTCGAACAGCAGCTGCCCGTTCGCGGCGAATTCGGAGAGGTACGGCGATTCTCCCCACCCGACCATCCACGCCCCGCCGGCGAGCGCCTGCACGTTGCCCTGGCTGCCGGCGACGAGCGGCACGCCCGGGTGGACCTGTTCGCGCACGAGCGTCACCGTCCGCTGCGCCGGCGTGAGGCGCACTTCGATCGCGCGCGACTGGCGGTGCACGGCTGGCGTCGCGCCGTTGTCGAAGAACGTGATCGTGCCGTCCGGCTGCACGCGCGCGTCGTGCTGCCACGCGGTGCCCGCGCCCGGCCCGACCGCGAAGCTGCTCTGCTTGCCGCCGAGCTCCCAGCGCACCTTGCCGGTGCGCTGATCGACGTCGTAGGCCGCCCACGTGTTGCGCGCGTCGACGAGCAGTTCGCCGTCCTGCTGCACGTCGATCGAGTTGATGTGGAAGAAGTCGAACGGCGTCGTGCGGCTCGCGTGCTTCGCCGAGGCGTAGGAGTCGAGCAGCGGCACGTGGTCGAGGCTGTGCCACTCGTACTCGACGAGCCCCGTCTTCAGGTCGATCTCCTGCAGCAGCGTGTCGGCGACCGCCGCGTCGCGCGCGCCGCCGACGCTCGACAGGTCGCAGTCGATCGCGTCGTAGACCGTGATCAGCCCGACGCCCTGCGGCGTGATCTGGAATTCGTGCAGGTCCGGCTGGTAGCCGTTGCCGGCGCGCACGACCGCGAGCGTACGGTAGGAGCTGCTCATGATCACCTCGCCCGCCTTGCTCGATCCGCCGGCGATCAGCGGGTCCTGCCACCACGTCAGCACCGGCTGCCCTTCGTACTGCTGCACGCCGAAGTCCGCCGCGCGCGTGCCGGCCGGCGAGAGCGGGTCGAACCACACGAGCGAGCCGTCTTCGCCGAGGATCATCGGGCCGTACTGCCCGGGGCCCGAGTACGGCGCGATGAAGATCTCGCCCGGCGCCGTCCCGGCGGCGTGCGTCGTCACCGTCACCGTCGGCGGCTGCAGCTCCGGCCGCGAGCGGAAGTGCTGGTAGGACGCCTGCCGCGGCGCCGGCGGCGGGGTGCCGCCCGCTTCGCCGCCGTGATCCTGGACGGCGACCGTGAAGCCCCACGCGAACGGGACCGTCCGCATGCCTTCGACGAGCTGTCCGCGGACCGTCACGCGCTCGCCCTGCGTGAACGGGCGCGACGGCACGAAGCTCGCGCCGTCGCCCTGCGAGTAGGCGAGCAGGCGTCCGGCGTGCACGCCGCTGAGCGAGCCCGAAACCGTCACGTCGGAGAGCTCGCTCGCCGGCGCACCGAGCATGCTGATCTGCGTCGCCGCCGACGCGTCGAGCGAGTCGGGCTCGGGCGAGACCGTCACGCGCCCGCCGGCGAGCGCCGCCGAGACGTTCAGGCGCGGCGGCGTGCAGCCCGGCGAGACGCTCGGTTCGACGAACCTGCTCGCCGACGCGACCCGCTCGGCGCCGGCGCGCGCCGGCAGCAGCGCGAGCAGTGCGAGCGCGGCCGAGAGCAGCGCCGGCGCGGCGAGAGCAGGCGCGGCCCGCAGGCGCCTCCGGCGCCCGTTCACCCCTTGACCGTCGGCGAGGTTGCGAGCACGTTGCCCGCGCCGTCGAGCGCCTGCACGGCGACGAACGGCCCGGCGCTCGGCACGGCGATCGTCGTCTGGAAGCCCTGCCGCGGCGCACTCGCCGCCTGCGCGAGCGTCGTCGCCGATGCGCCGGCGAGCACGCGCCAGCTCGCGATGCCCGTCGCGCCGTTCCAGCTCACGGCGACGCTCAGCGCGCCGGCGCCCGCCGCCTTCGCGAGCACCGACGGGCGCGTCGTCGGCGTCGCGCTCCACGGAGACAGGTACGTGCGGAAGTCCTGCACGTTCTTGCCGAGCGTCCCGTCGAGCAGCACGTGCCCGGAGGAGTCGTACTCGGTGAAGTTCGGCAGCCCGCCGTAGCCCATCAGCCAGTCGCCGCCCGGCAGCGCGAGCGTGTTGCCCTGGCTTTCGGCGAGCAGCGTCTTCGCCGGGTTGACGAACTGCTTGACGAGGCTGACCGTGTGGCTCGCCTGATCGACTTTCAACAGCAGACCGCGCGACTGCTTCTCCTTCGGCGGGTCCGAGCCGTTGTCGAACACCGAGATCAGCCCGTCCGGCTGGAACTCGGCGTCGTGCTGCCAGTAGAAGCGCGTGCCCGCGCCCTGCTTGAAGCTCGAGTGGCTGCCGCCGATCCGCCAGCGGATCGCGCCGCTGCGGATGTCGACGTCGTACAGCGTCCACGTGTTGCGCGAGGAGAGCAGCACGTCGCCGCTCGGCCCCGGGCTGATCGAGTTGATGTGGACGTAGTCCCACGGGTAGCTGTACTTCGGCGCCGGGTTGTTCGATTCGGAAGGTGAGATGTGTGTCAGCGCGTGCCACTCCCACATGACGAGCCCGGTCTTGACGTCGATCTCCTGCACGATCGAGTCGGTCAGCACGCCGTTCGATTTGCCGCCATAGGAGGACAGGTTCATCTCGATCGGGTTGAACTCGTCGATCCAGGCCGTGCCTTCGGTGCTCAGATGCACCTCGTGCAGGTCGGCGTGGTAGCCGTTGCCGGCCCTGATCGTCGCGATGTGCCGGTAGGAGCTGTCGTAGATCTCGTCTTCGCCCTGACCGAAGCCGACCTCGAGGATCCGCCCCTGCCACCACGTCAGCACCGGCTTGCCCCCGTACTGCTGCACCTGGAAGTTGCTCGCCGAGTCGCCGGACGGGAGCGGGCGGAACCAGACGAGCGCGCCGTTCTGTTCGGCGATCATCGTGCCCGGCGCGCCCTTGCCCTGGTAGGGCGCGAGGAACAGGTCGCCCGGCGCGGCGCCGGGCTTGGCCGGCGAGGTGATGTGCACGGTCGACGGCGTCAGCGACGGCGCCGAGCTGTAGTGCTGGATCGCGTTCGGGTCGCCCGGGTTGATCGGGAACTGCTTCTGGCTGACCGGCGCCTGGTGGGCGATCGTGAAGCTCGTCCCGACCGCGGCGCCGCCGACGACCGCGTGCACCGTCACCTTCTCGCCGGGGCTGAACGGATGGCTCGGCAGGAAGCTCTCGCCGGTGCCCGTCGAGTACGGGCGCAGCACGCCGCCGTGCGCGCCGCTGCGCGAGCCGGAGACGTGCACGTCGCTGACCTGCGTGCCGGCGGCGCCGAGGAAGCTGACCTGCGTCGAGGCCGACGCGTCGGGCGTGCCCGGCTGCGGCGAGACAGCGACCGGACCGTTGGCCGCCGGCCGCGCGACCGACGCGTCGAGCGTCGCCGAGGACGCCTGCGTCGCGCCGCCGCACGCGCCGAGGCCGACGGCGAGCGCAAGCGCGCCGAGCGCTGCGCCGGCGGGCCTCAGCGCACTCGCGCTGCGCCGGCGGTTCTGCCATGAGGTGCTCGCCACTGGCGGCGATCGTAGCGGGCGAGGCAGCGGCCGGAGCCGATTGAGCGGACCTCGCGCGCGCACGTTCGCGCCTAGCCGGCGAGCGCGAATCGGCTCGATGTGCCGATCACGCGCCCGCCCGCGTCGAGCGCCTGCAGCTCGAAGGCGTCGTAGCCCTGCGGCACCGGGATCGCCGTCTCGAAGCCTGACTTCGCTGCGCTCGGCGACGGCCCTCAGCCGACCGGACCCCGCCGCCGCGAGCACTCGCCAGGAGGCGAGCTCGGTCGCGCCGTTCCAGCTCGCGTACACCGTGCTCGCGCCGCCGCTGCGGCGCGCCGCGCCGGCCGGCGCCGACAGCGGCAGGCCCGACCCACTGCTCGAGCATCGCCCGGTAGGTGAGGTTCGGGCCCGGCAGTTCGGCTTCGAACAGCAGCTTGCCCGTGCGGCTGTACTCGGAGAGGTACGGTTCCGAGCCCCAGCCGACGAACGACGTTGCCGTTCGCGCAGCGGCTGGGTGTCGCCCATGTATTCCGATTCGAAGCCGCCGCGCTCGCCGTACTGCGCCCGCAGGCGTCGCCGTGCGCGCCTGCTGGTTCGAGCTTCAGCACGAGACCGCGCGAGGGTCCCGTCGCCGTGACCGAGGTGCCGCCGCCGGTCAGCTGGCAGCAGTGGTCGTCGAACAGCGCTGACCGTCGTCGGCGACTGCAGCTCGACGTCGTGCTGCCACTGGAACGCGGCGCCTGCGGCCCGAACTTGAAGCTCGAGCGGTTGCCGCCGAGCGTCCATTCGATCCTGCCGCGTTTCGGTGTCGACGAGGTAGGCGGCCCACGTGTCGCGCATCGAGACGAGGAAGCTCCGTCGCCGCTCACGTCGATCGAGTTGACGTGGTAGGCGTCCCACGGGAAGCCGTTCGTCGGCAGCGTCGCGTGCGAGTCGCTCGAGCGGGATGTGGTCGAGCGCGTCCCAGCTGCGCAGCAGCCTGCCGGTCTGCAGGTCGTACTCCTGCACGGCCGAGTCGATCAGCGCGCCGTTGTAGGCGCCGCCGTACTTCGAGAGGTTCATCGGGATGTTCTTGTTCGCCGTGACCCAGGCGTCGTCGCCGCCGATCACGAGCTCGTGCAGCGTCAGCATCCAGCCGTTGCGTCGCCGTGCAGCCGCGCGACCGTCTGGTAGTGCTGGTTGACGACGACGTACTCGCCGCTTTCGGTCGCGCCGGTGTTCGTGACGACGCCCTGCCACCAGGCGAGCGCCGGCTTGCCCTCGTAGGTCTGCAGGCTCAGGTTCGCCGCGACGACGCTTTTCCGGGACCGGCTGGAACCAGACCGGCTGCAGGCCGTGGTCGAGGATCAGCGGCCCGCTCTGGCCGACGATCGGCGGTTCGTTGAGGTCGTAGAAGTTCGCCGTGAAGATGTAGCCGGGCGCGAGCGCTCCGGCGGCCGCGCGCTGCTCGCGTGCGTGATCTTCGGCGGGTGCAGCGTCGGGCGCCGTGACGAAGCTGTAGGTGCCGTCGGTCGTGTACGTGCCGATCGGCGCGCCGTGCGAGCCGGCGAACGCGGCCGTCAGCGCGACGAAGCACGGCGATCACGGCGCCGATCGCGAGCGCCGAGGCGCCGCGCCGCGCCGGCCTGCGCGGCCGTCGGGCTCGGCACCGCGGCGAACGTGATCAGCGCCGCCGCCGCCCGCGAGGCCGGCGCCGATCAGGTAGGCGAGCGCGGAAGCCGTGCGTGAGCGCCTGCGGCGACCTGCTCGCCGACGCCGATCAGGTGGCTGGTGCGCTGCGTCGCGAGCGTGATCAGCACGGCGAGCCCGAGCCCGCCGCCGACCTGGCGCGAGGTGTTGACGAGGCCCGACGCGAGCCCGGCCTGTCCCTCCTTCGCGCCCTGCGTGGCGGCGATCGTCGAGGGCACGATCGACATCGCGATCCCCGCCGCCGTCAGCACGCCCGGGATCATCACGTAGACGATCGCGCTGCCGCTCGAGCCGATCCGCGTGAGCAGCAGCAGCCCGGCGGTCAGCATCAGCAGGCCGCTGCCGAGCACCGGGCGCACGCCGAAGCGCGCTGACGAGCCGCCCGGCGCGCGAGGCGACGAGCATGATCGTCAGCGTCATCGGCAGGAAGATCAGGCCCGTGTGGAGCGGCGAGAGGCCGAGCACCTGCTGCAGGTAGAGCGAGCTCACGATCCACATCGGGAACAGCGCCGCGCTGAACAGCAGCACGATGTTGTTGGCGATCCGCAGCGGCTTGGTCAGCTCCTTGAACGGGATCAGCGGCGCGACCGCGAAGCGCGCCTCGATCACGCCGAAGACGCCGAGCAGCGCGAGGCCGAGCGACGATCGGGCCGAGCGCCGCGAACGTGCTCCAGCCCTTCAGCCCGGCTTCGACGACGCCGTAGACGAGCACCATCTGGCCGAGCGTCAGCGTCAGCGCGCCCGCGAGGTCGAAGCGGCGGCGCGTCGCTTGCCCCGGCGCCGCTCGGCGACGACCGCGTAGGCGACGAGCGCCGCGGCGACCGCGATCGGCGGGTTGATCAGCAGCACCCAGCGCCAGCTGAGCGCCTGGGTGATGATCCCGCCGAGCAGCACGCCGGCCGCGCCGCCGAGCCCGTTCATCGCCGCCCAGATGCCGATCGCGCGGTGCAGCCTCGGCCCGGGCGGGAACGAGGAGGTGATGATCGCCAGCGAGGAGGCCGCCATCAGCGCGCCGGCGAGGCCCTGCACCGCCGCGCGCGCGCGACGAGCACGCACCTGGTCGGGCGCGAGGCCGCCGGCGAGCGACGCGAGCGCGAACAGGAGCAGCGCCGGCGACGAACGTCCGGCGCTGGCCGAAGTGGTCGGCGGCCCGGCCGCCGAGCATCAGGAAGCCGGCGAACGTGATCGCGTAGGCGTCGACGACCCACTGCAGGTCCGGCGAGGAGAAGTCGAGGCTCGACTGGATCGACGGCAGCGCGACGTTGACGATGCTCAGGTCGAGGATGACCATGAACTGCGCGACGCAGCAGACGACGAGCAGCCAACGTCGTGCCCGAGCCGCCCCGTCCGCCCTCCGCCGGCGCGGCGCTCGGCGCCGGCGGGCTCGTCTGCGCGCTCGACGCTCATCGGCGCCGCCCGCGACCGCGATCGGCCTCGCAGGCCCTTGGTAGGGTGGGCTTCCGAGCCTCGACAGCGACGAACTGGAGCCCGGCCCATGAGAAGAACGCCACTGACCGCCATGCTAACGCTGACGGCCGTCCTGGCGAGCACCGTCGCGGTCGCGGCGTGCGGCGGCAGCAGCTCCTCCTCGACGTCCTCGAGCAGCTCCACGCCGACGAGCAGCACGACGCCGACGAGCAGCACGACGCCGACGACGAGCACGACGACGACGCACAAGCACAAGTCCAAACCGGCCTACTAGGCCGCCGCCGCGCGCAGCCGCCGCGCGCGGCCGAGAGCCGCGGCCGGGCAGCGCTCATCCCGACCGCCCCGGGGTCGCGAGCGAGGCGTCGAAGCTGATCGACGCGACCGTCGTCGAGCGTGCCGAGCACGTGGCCGGCGGCGTCGAGCGCCTGCACGGCCGCGTAGGCGTACTTCGCCGGCAGCGTCGTCGACGCTCTCGAAGCCGCTGACCGGGACCGTCGCGCTGCGGCTTCAGCGAGGCGGCCGTGCGCGCCGGCGAGCACGCGCCAGGAGGCGACGCCGGTCGCGCCGTTCCAGCTCGCGTGCACGATCGTCTCTTCGCCGGTGTTGTTGAGGCTCGCGACGACCGCCGGCGGGCTCGCCGGCGGCGCGCTCCAGGGGTAGCGGAAGGCGCGGTAGAAGACATGTCGTAGGGCAGGTGGGCGTCGAACAGCAGCGTGCCGTCCGCGCGAACTCGCTGATCTCCGGCACGCCGCCGTAGCCGACGAGCGTGTTGCCGTCGGGCGAGCGTCTGCACGTTGCCCTGGCTCGCGGCGAGCAGCGGCGGGTTCGGGTGCGTGTAGGCGGCCGTCAGGCGGCGCTGCGTGCGTCTTGAGGTCGAGCGCGATCGCGCACCGCGCGCGACTGCGTGTGGATCGGCGGGTTCGAGCCGTCGTCGAAGAACGTCACTTCGCCGTCGGGCAGCATCGCGGCCGTCGTGCTGCCACGCCGTCTCGTGCCCGGCCCCATCTTGAACGAGCTGCGGTTGCCGCCGAGCCGCCAGAGGATCCGGCCGGTGCCGGCCTGCGATCTGGTAGCCGGCCCAGGTGTTGCGCGCCGAGATGAGGACGTCGCCGCCGGGCTCGGGGTCGATCGAGTTGAGGTGGAACTAGTCCCACGGCGTCGGTCGCCGTCGGCGCGTTCGACTTCGGACTCGCCGGCGCCGACGTGGTCGAGGCTGTGCCATTCCCAGCGCACGAGGCCGGTCTTCATGTCGATCTCCTGGATCGCCGCGTCGAGGATCGCGCCGTCGCGCCGGCCGTTGACCGGCGAGAGGTCGCAGCGGATCGGGTTGTAGGCGGTGATGTAGGCGACGTCGTTCGGCGCGAGCTGGAAGTCGTGCAGGTCGGCCGGCAGGCCGTTGCCGCCGGCGACCGTGGCGACGGTCTGGTAGTGCGAGTTCATCACGAGGTCCTCGCCCTGGCCGAAGCCGAGCGAGAGCACCCGGCCCCGCCACAACGTCAGGTCGCGCTGGCCTTCGTAGGTCTGCACGTTGAGGTCCTCGGCCGCCTCGCCGCCGGCAGCTGGTCGAACCAGACGAGCCTGCCCTGCGGCGTGTAGATCAGCGGGCCGTACTGGCCCGGGCCGGGGCCGTTGGTCGTGAAGATGTCGCCCGCCGCCGGGATCGCGGTCGGGCGTCGTCACGGTCAGGACCGGCGCCTGCACGCCGGGCAGCGTGTCGAAGCTCTGGTAGTCGGCCGGCGGCGCCGGCGGGTTGGGGAAGTCGCGTCGACGTCCGCCGTCGGGTAGGGCGTGTCGACGCGGAAGCTGGAACGGCGACCGGCTTGCCGGCGATCGTGGCGTGCACGCGTCACGCTGCTCGCCCGGCGCGAACGGCTGCGCCGGGCACGAAGCTCGCGCCGTCGCCCTGCGAGTAGGCCCCGCAGGCGGCCGGCGTGCGCGCCGCTGCGCGACCCGCGCACCGAGACGTCGAGCCGATCTGCGCGGCCGGCGCGCCGAGGAAGCTGATCTGCGTGTGCGGGTTCGCGGTCGCCGATTCCGGCGCCGGCGAGACGTCGACGCCCGTTCCCGGCAACGCGGCGCTCTGCACGCTCGCATTCGACAGGCACGCCGGCGAGAGCGGCTTCGAGACGCTCGAGCCCGACAGCTTCAGCGTGGCCGAGCCGAGCGCGATCGCCAGCACGCCCCAGACGAGCACGGCGGCCGCGAGGACGATGAGTACGTTGCGGCGCATGTCAGAGCACGACCACCCGCACGCGGACCGCGCCCGCCGGCGGGTGTCGAGGCGGGAAGGGTGCCACATCGGCCGCCGCGCAACGTAAGAGTTGCTTCAAAACGCGCCGCGCGATCCGGCACGACCGGCGACCGGCCGGAGTAGCCTCGCAGCATGCCTCGCGCCGCCGTCACATCGTTCGCGCTGGTCGCGCTCGCGCTCGGACCCGCCTGCCCGTTCGCCTCGGCCGGCGACGCGTCGACGAGCGCCGCGTACGTGCGCGCGAACTACGCGCTCGTCGCGAGCGCCCACGCCAGGCAGGGCGCCGCCGAAGCGGCGCTGCAGTCGCTGCTCGCGCGCGTGCGCCGCGAATGCCCGAGCATCGTCGCCGGCTCGCCGCAGGACGAAGCCTCCGAAAAGCTCACCGCCGAGCTGATCGGCGCGATGCGGCTCGTCGCGATCGCGCCGGTCGCGCGGGCCGTCGCGACGTACTCGCGCGCCGTCGCTCCCCTGCGCTGGCAGAGCGCCGCGCTGACGCGCACCGTCCGCTCCTACGCGCGCGAACTGCTCGCGCAGTCGCGTCTCACCGTGCCCGACTTCTGCGGCGAACTGCGCGCGTGGAAGGCGAGCGGCTACGCGACGCTCCCGCCCGGCACGCTCGCCTTCAACCACGCCTACTACTCCGTCTACGTCGGCATCGGGCTGCTGCCCGCACGCCGGCTCGCGCCGTCGCTCGGCGGCTCGCTGCGCGCGCTCGTCAAGCGCACGCTCGTGCTCGAAAACGACGTCATCGAATTCGAAGCGCGCGCCGTCGAAACATGGGGGCAGATCATGAACGCGGCCGGGCTCGAGCCCTAGCGAGCGGGAGCACGCCGAGCTCGGGCGCCTCGACCGCCGCCGGCGTCGCGACGGTGCCGCCGCGGCGGTCGAGCACGCGCGCGATCAGCTGCGCGAGCAGCGCGCCGCACAGCGCCAGCGCGAACGCGCCCGCCGCCCCGAGCGGGACGACCAGCACCGCGACGAGGAAGCAGAACGCGACGAACCCGAACGCGCCACGCAGGAAGCCGCGCAGGAACGCGTTCGCGTGCGCCGGGCCCTCGAGCGCGAGCACGAACGCGACGAGCACCGTGTTCGAGATCGGAAACGGCGTCAGCACGCCCGTCAACGTCGGCCCGAGCCCAGCCGCCGCGCCGGTCAGGCAGAGCACGAGCACGGCCGTCGCGAGCGCCCGCGCCGGCAGGTCCCAGAGCGGCAGCTCGGCGTCAGAGGAGGACGCGAGATGCGGGTCGCGCGGCATCAGCCGCGGCGCCAGCGCGTACGCGCCCACCGCGATCGCGAGCCCGACGCCGGCCGGCAGCGCCGCCGTCGAGAACGCGAGCGCGACCGCGAGGAACGCGAGCCAGCCGGCGGCGACCGCCGCCAGCCAGCTGTGCCGGTGCGCGACGCGCGCCGAGACGCGCGCGAAGACGACGGCGAACGAAGCGAGCCCGACGAGACCGAGCTGCGCCGCCGCGGCCGTGCGCGAGGCGAAGTGCGCGCCGTGCTCGAGATCGGTGATCAGCAGGATCGGGCCGGCGACGAGCGGCAGCGCGACGAGCATGCCCGAGACCTCGTGGCCCCAGCGTCGGCCGGCGAGCGAGGAGCCGACGACGAGCGCCGGCGCGAGCGTGAGCTTGACGAGCAGCAGCGACACACTCGGATCATCCCAGCCGCGAGCCGGCGCCGGTCAGCCGCTCACAGCGAGCGCTGGTACGCCGCGAACGCCCGCGTCGCCAGGCTCGCGGCGACGATCGCGAGCACGACGAGCAGGCCGATGCGCAGGCCGACGAGGCCCCAGTCGATGTGCTGCATCGCCGCCGAGCGGCCGGCCTCGACCGCCCAGTTGACCGGGTTGAACTTCGCGACCGTGCGAATCCAGCCGGGCACGAGGCTCTGCTGCATCAGCGCGCTCGAGAGGAACGTCAGCGGCAGCAGCACGAAGCTGACCGCGCCGATCAGCGTCTCGCGCTGGCGCGCGAGCACCGCGAGCGCGTTCGACAGCGACGCGAACGCCGCCGCCAGCAGCGCCGCGACGAGGATCAGCAGCAGCACGCCGCCGACGCCGCCGACGTAGTGCGCGCCGAGCGCGAGCGCGAGCAGCACGATCAGCACCGTCTGGATCGACGACCGTCAGCACCGCGTACGCGACGATGCCGAGCGTTCAGCGCGCCGCGCCACACCGGCGAGACGAGCATCGCGGTCCATCACGCCGCCGCCGATGTCTTCGATGAAGCCCATGCCCGTCCAGCCGGCCGAGGAGACCGCGAGCATCACGACGATGCCCGGCGTCAGGAAGTCGATGTAGGAGCCGCCGTGGAAGCCCGGGATCTGCGCGACCGCCTTGAACAGCGCGCCGAACAGCAGCAGCCAGATGATCGGCTGCGTCAGCGTGATCGCCGAGGTAGGCCGGCTGGCGGATCAGCACGCGCACGCCGCGCAGCGTCACCTGCCAGGTCTGGCGCAGCGGCGTCACGCCGCCACCTCCTCGCGCTCGGCGTGCTCGCGCTCGGCGTGGTGGAACGCGCGGCCGGCGTGGCGCAGGTAGACGTCGTCGAGCGACGGGCGCGACAGCGTCACCGACGCGACCGTGACGCCCGTCGCGTTCGAGCGCGGCCAGCACGCGCGGGATCGCCGCGGCGCCGTCGCGCGCGCGGGCGCGCACGACGCGCCCGTCGAGCTCGACCTCGCCGAGGCCCTCGACGCGCTGCGAGCGCGGCGCGTGCGTCCGCGCGCGCGCCGTCGGCGAGCTCGACCTGCGACGGCGTCGCCCTCGCAGGTCGCTCTTGAGCTGCCTCCGGCGTGCCCTTCGACGACGATGCGGCCGCGGTCGACGATCGCCAGCCGCGAGGCGAGCCGGTCGGCCTCCTCGAGGTAGTGCGTCGTGAGCAGGATCGTCATCCGCTCCTCGCTCTGCGAGCCGCTCGATCTCGCGCCACATCTCCGCGCGCGCCTCCGGGTCGAGGCCCGTCGTCGGCTCGTCGAGGAACAGCACGCTCGGGCGGTGGATCAGCCCCATCGCGACGTCGAGGCGGCGCTGCATGCCGCCCGAGTAGGTCTTCGCCTGCCGGTCGGCCGCGTCGGCGAGGCCGAACGCTCGAGCGAGCGCCGCACGCGCGCGCTCAGCTCGCGCGCCGCTGATCCCGTAGAACTCGCCCTGCAGCGATCAGGTTCTCGCGCCCGGTCGCCTCGGGGTCGGCGCCGTGCTTCTGCCCGACGACGCCGATCGCGCGGCGCACGCCGGCCGGGTCGGCGAGCACGTCGATGCCGGCCACGCGCGCCTTGCCGCTGTCCGGCCGCGTCAGCGTCGAGAGGATCCGCACGGTCGTCGACTTGCCGGCGCCGTTCGGCCCGAGCAGGCCGAAGATCGTGCCGGCCTCCACCGATAGGCTGAGGCCGTCGAGCGCACGCACGCCGGCGGGTAGGTCTTCGTCAGGTTCGTCGCCTCGATCGCCGCCGGCATTCGAGCCTCCTCTATTGATTAGATCGTAATATATCTTAATCGTCGAGAGATCATAATGTCAAGCAATCCGCGCAGAGCGACAAGCGAGAGGTCTTCGAGGAGCTGATCGACGAGGTCCGCCGCTCGCAGACCGCGACCGACCGCTTCGACCAGGCCGTCGGCCGACGCGCTCGGCCTCAACCGCACCGACATGCGCTGCCTCGACGTGATCGAGCGCGAGGGGCCCGTGCAGCGCCGGCCGGCTCGCCGAGGCCACCGGGCTGACGAGCGGCGCGATCACGACCGCGCTCGACCGGCTCGAGCGACGCCGGCTACGCGCGGCGCGTGCGCGACGCGAGCGACCGCCGCCGCGTGCTCGTCGAGCTGACGCAGCTCACGCGCGAGCGCACGTACGAGTTCTTCGAAGAGCACATGGCGCTGTCCGAGCAGCTCTATCGAGCGCTACACGCGCGAGCAGCTCGAGCTGCTGCTCGACTTCGTCCGCGACGGGCGCGAGTTCAACGAGCGCAAGGCCGCGCTGCTCGAGCGCCGCAACCGCGACGGCGCCCCGCCCTCACCGTCGCGCTAGGTCCGCTCCCAGCGGTACTCCGAGCCCGTCCGCGTCGAGCGCTGCGCGCGCTTCAGCAGCGCGTTGACGATCCACACGATCAACGCGCCGCCGACCGTCGAGGAGAAGCCGCCGACCATGAAGTCCGTGACGATCCGGCTCGTCAGCCACAGCATCAGCGCGTTGATCACGAGCAGCATCAACCCGAGCGAGAGGATCACCGCCGGCAGCGTCAGCAGGATGATCGCCGGCCTGATCGCGAAGTTCACGGCACCGAGGATCGCGCCGGCGAGCAGCAGCGTGCCCGCGTCGTGGCCGTAGCCGATCGCCGGGATCACCGCCGCCGCGACGAGCAGCGCGATGCAGTTCGACAGCCATGCGATCACGAGACGGAGCAGTGTCGGCATCGCTGCATCCTCCCACGCGCCGCGCGCCCGAGTCACGATCTGCGTCGCGAGGCGAGCGCGCCGCGCGCGTAGGTAGATCGCTCTAGTGCAGCGCCTATCATCCCGGCATGGCCGCCCCTACGAAGGAGCGCATCGTGCAGCGCAGCGCCGAGCTGTTCCGTCGCCAGGGCTTCGCCGGCACCGGCGTCAAGCAGATCGTCGCCGAGGCGAGCGCGCCGTTCGGCTCGCTCTACCACTTCTTCCCCGGCGGCAAGGAGCAGCTCGGCGAGGAGACGATCCGCTGGTCCGGCGCGATCTACGGCCAGCTGATCGACGCCTTCTACGCCCCCGGCGCCGATCCCGTCGCCGCGACGCGCGACTTCTTCGCCGCCGCCGCGCAGACGCTGCGCGAGAGCGACTACGCCGACGCGTGCCCGATCGCGACCGTCGCGCTCGAGGTCTCGAGCACGAGCGAGCCGCTGCGCCGCGCCTGCGCCGACGTCTTCGACGGCTGGATCGACGGCGCCGCCGCGCGACTGCACGAAAGCGGCATCCCGCGCAAGCGCGCGCGCGAGCTCGCGCTGTCGCTGCTCGCCTCGCTCGAGGGCGGCTTCGTACTCGCCCGCGCGCTGCGCAGCACCGAGCCGCTCGACGCCGCCGGCGCGGCCGCCGTCGATGCGGTGCGCCGGACGTTAGCCGCGCAGCGCGCTCCTCGACGCGCGCGATGACCGCCCTCATCGAGATCGACAGTTGGTGGGCTGCTGGCGAACGTGTCCCCGTCGCGCTCGGCGGCGTCGAGCGCCAGGTGTTCGTGCGACGGCTCGGCGACGGCGCGCAGATGACGCTGCTGCACGGCTTCCCGAGCTCCTCGCACGACTGGGCGAGGGTCGCGCCCGCGCTCGCCGAGCGCCACGCGCTGCTGCTGCTCGACTTCCTCGGCTTCGGCGCCTCGCAGAAGCCGCCCGGCCACGACTACTCGCTGCACGAGCAGGCCGACCTCGTCGAGGCGATCTGGGAGAGCGAGGGCATCGACGAGACAATCCTCGTCGTGCACGACTACGCCGTCTCCGTCGCGCAGGAGCTGCTCGCGCGACGCGCCGAACGCACGGTCGCCGTCGAGCTGCGCGCCGTGCACCTGCTCAACGGCGGCGTCTACCCCGACCTGCACCGCCGCCAGCCGACGCAGGAGCTGCTGCTCGACCCCCAGCACGGGCCACGCATCGGCGAGCTGATGACCGGAGAGCTGTTCGCGCAGAGCCTGCGCCCGACGTTCGCCGAGAACTACGACCCGAGCGAGGACTGCGCCGCGATGTGGCGCGCGATGGAGCGCGAAGACGGCCGGCGCGACACGCATCTGCTCGCCCGCTACATGGTCGACCGCGAACGCCACGAACGCCGCTGGGTCGACGCGCTCGAGCACACCGACGTGCCGCTCGCGTTCGTCTGGGGCATGCTCGACCCGATCTCCGGCGCGCACATCGCCGAGCGCATCGCCGAGCGCCTCCCGCACGCGCCGCTGCTGACGCTGCCCGACGTCGCGCACTGGCCGCAGCTCGAAGCGCCCGAGCGCGTCGCGACGGCGGTGCTCGGCGGCTGAACGCCCGCTCAGCGCCGCCCCGAGGCCGCGTCGACGAGCGCGCCCAGGCGCGAGCCGCGCCCGCCGCGCCGCTCGATCCGGTCGGCCTGCCGGTAGAGCGCGTAGACCGCGCGGATCGCCGCCCAGCGCAGCGGCTCGGGCTCCCAGCGGCGCGCGCGGCGCCCGACCCACGGCAGCTCGCTCAGCGCGCTCTGCTCGCCGAGCAGCAGGTCGCGCAGCGTACGCCCGGCGAGGTTCGCCGCCGCGACGCCCTCGCCGACGTAGCCACCGGCGGAGGCGAGGCCCGTCCGCGCGTCGGCGTCGATCGCCACGCACCAGTCGCGCGCGACGCCGAGCACGCCCGACCACGCATGCTCGATCGGCGCGCCCGCCGCCGCCGGGAACATCGCGGCGAGCTTCGCCTGCAGCTCGCGCACCGTCGCCGGCGCCGTACGCCCGTCGCCGTCCGTGCGCGAGCCGTAGCGGTACGGCACACCGCGCCCGCCGATCGCGATCCGTCCGTCCTCGGTCCGCTGCAGGTACGCGAACACGTGCGCGCCGTCGCCGAGCACCTCGCTTCGCTCCCAGCCGATCTCGCGCCAGACCTCCGGCGCGAGCGGCGCCGTCACGATCATCGAGCTGTTCATCGGCACGAGCGCGCGGCGCTCGCCGCGCAGCGACGCCGTGTAGCCCTCCGTCGCGCGCACGACCCAGCGCGCGCTCACCGTCCCCGCGTCGGTCAGCGCCGCGCCCGCGCGCAGCTCGCGCACCGGTGTGCGCTCGAAGATGCTCACACCGCTGCGCTCGACCGCCGCCGCGAGCCCGCGCACGAGCTTCGCCGGGTGCACGCGCGCGACGTGCGGCGAGAACGTCGCGATCCGCGCGCCCGCGACGCGCACGCGCGCGTCGAGCTCCGCGCCGTCGAGCTCGCGCAGGTCCTCCTCGCCGAAGCCGTGCGCATGCAGCTCGCGCACGTGCTCCCGCGCGCGCGCCGCCTGTGCCGCGTCGAGCGCGACCTCGAGCTGCCCGCCCTTGACGAAGTCCGCGTCGATCCGCTCGCGCTCGAGCACCTGCGCGACCTCGTCGACCGTCGCGAACATCTCGCGCTGCAGCGCGACGAGCGCCGCGCGCCCGGCGGCGCGCTCGTACGCGCGCGTCGGGCCCGCGAAGAAGCCGCTCACCCAGCCGCCGTTGCGCCCCGACGCGCCGAACCCCGCGCGCTCGGCCTCGAGCACGACGATCGACAGCGACGGCCGCGCGCGCTTGAGGTAGTACGCCGTCCAGAGCCCCGTGTAGCCCGCGCCGACGATCGCGACATCGGCTTGCAGCGGCCCGCGCAGCGGCTCGCGCGCCGGCGGCTGGCCGCCGAGCGAGCGCCACCAGAAGCCGAGCTCGCCCGAGCGCATCGCGCGAGGTTAGCCCGCCCCGTCCGGCGCGCGTCGCTCAGAGCTCGCGCACGCGGCGTTCGAGCAGCGCGCGCTCGGCGTCCGCCTCGACGAGCTCGAGCGCGCGCTCGTACGCCGCGCGCGCCTCCTCGCGCCGTCCCGTGCGCCGCAGCAGCTCCGCGCGCGTCGAGTGCAGGTAGCGGTAGCCGTCCAGCTCGAGCGCTTCGACGAGCGCCAGCGCCCGCTCGGGCTCGCCGGCCTCCGCGAGCGCGACCGCGCGGTTCAGCTCGACGACCGGCGAGCCCGTCAGCGCCGCCAGCCGCTCGTACAGCTCCGCGATCCGCGCCCAGTCGCGCCGCTCCTCGGTGTGCGCCGCCGCGACCTGCGCCTGCAGCGCGTACGGCCCGCCCGCGCCACCGAGCGCCAGCGCGCGCCCCAGCTCGCCGCGGCCGCGCGCGATCTGCTCGCGATCCCACAGCGAGCGGTCCTGCTCGGCCAGCAGCACGAGCTCGCCGTCGGCGAAGCGCGCCTGCGCGCGTGCATCGTGCAGCAGCATCAGCGCGAGCAGCGCGTGGACCTCCGGCTCGTCGGGCATCAGTTCGGCGAGCGCCTCGCCGAGCCGGATCGCCTCGCCCGCGAGCTCGCCGCGCCCGCCGTAGCCCTCGTTGAAGATCAGGTAGACGACCGCGAGCACCGCCACGAGCCGGTCGGGCAGCAGGTGATCCGGCGGCACGCGAAACGGGATGCCCGCCGTGCGGATCTTGCGCTTCGCGCGCACCAGCCGCTTCGCGAGCGTCGGCTCGGCGACGAGGAACGCGCGCGCGATCTGCTCCGTGCTCAACCCGCCGAGCGTGCGCAGCGTCAGCGCAACCTGCGCCTCCGTCGAGAGCGCCGGATGGCAGCACGTGAACAGCAGCTCGAGGCGTTCGTCTGGGAAGGTGCTCTGTTCCACGGTGTCCTCGACCGCTCCGCCCAGATCGCGCAGCTCGAGGTCGGCGAGCTCGCGTGTCTTCGCCGCGAGCGTCCGGTCGCGGCGGATGCGGTCGATCGCGCGGTTGCGCGCCGTCGTCGTCAGCCACGCGCCGGCGTTCGCCGGCGCGCCGTCCCGCGGCCAGCGCTCGGCCGCGATCGCGAACGCCTCCTGGACGGCTTCCTCGGCGAGCTCGAAGTCGCCGAGGTAGCCGATCAGGCTCGCGAGCACGCGCCCCCACTCCTCGTGGAAGGCCCGCTCGACACGCGCGTCCCGTTCGCGAATCGTCAGCGCTCCACGACCGGGCGCACCTCGATCGCGCCGCCCATCCGCGCCGCCGGGATCCGCGCCGCGAGCTCGATCGCCGCGTCGAGGTCGTCGGCCTCGTAGAGGAAGTAGCCGCCGAACGCCTCCTTCGTCTCGGCGAACGGGCCGTCCGTCGTCAGCGTGCTGCCGTCCTGCACGCGCACCGTCGTCGCCGTCTCCGGTGGCTGCAGCTGGTGGCCGCCGGCGATACCCGGCGTCTGCCCGATTGCCATGTACTCGCCCGTGATCGCATCTTTCTGCTCCTGCGAGAGCTCGTCGTAGGCGGCGCCGGCGGTCGTCGAGTAGATCTGAAGCAGGTACATCATCGCTTGCTCCTTCGTTCGAGTTCGGGTTTGCAGTCGTCTCACGACGAACGGGCCTGCCCGCAGAGGACAGCTTTCCGTAGAGTGGCGGCGATGGCCAGCTTGGGCGAGCTTTCGATCTCCGGACGCGTCGCGGCGCCCGACGACGCCGACTGGGACGCCGCGCGGATGGCGTGGAACGTCGCCGCCGATCAGCGCCCTGCCGCCGTCGCCTTCGTCGAGAGCCCCGACGACGTCGCTCGCACGATCGCCTTCGCGGCCAGGCACGAGCTGCGCGTGACCGCGCAGGGCACCGGTCACGGCGCGGGGCCGCTCGGATCGCTCGAGGACACGCTGCTGATCAAGACCGAGCGCATGCGCGGTGTCGAGATCGACGCCGACGCACAGACCGCGCGGCTGCAGGCCGGCGTGCTCGCGCTCGAGCTCGGCGACGCGGCGCAGGCGGCCGGCATGTGCTCGCTGCCCGGCTCCGCTCCGGATGTCGGCGTGACCGGCTTCACGCTCGGCGGCGGCCTCGGCTGGCTCGGGCGGCGTTACGGCTTCGCCTGCAACCGCGTCCGCGCGATCGAGCTCGTGACGGCGCACGGCGAGGTCATGCGCGTCGACGCCGAGCACGAGCCCGACCTGTTCTGGGCGCTGCGCGGCGGCGGCGGCGAGTTCGCGATCGTCACCGCGCTCGAGGTCGCGCTGCTGCCCGTCGCCGAGCTCTACGCCGGCACGCTCGTGCTGCCCGCCGAGGCCGGCGCCGCGGCGATCCGCGCCTACCGCGACTGGGCCGCCGCAATGCCCGACGAGATCACCTCGATCGTCCGCTTCCTGCGCCCGCCGCCGATGCCCGACGTGCCCGAGCCGCTGCGCGACCGCCCGCTGCTGACGATCGGCGCCGCCTGCATCGGCTCCGAGCAGGACGGCGAGCGCGCGATCGCGCCGCTGCGCGAGATCGGCGAGCCGATCATGGACACGTTCGCGCAGATCCCCGCCGCCGGTCTCGCGAAAATCCACATGGACCCCGAGCACCCCGTTCCCGGCATCGGCCACCACGCGACGATTCGCGAGCTGCCCGACGAGGCGATCGACGCGTTCGCCGGCGCCGCCGGACCGGACGCCGGCTCCTCGCTGCTGCTCGCCGAGCTGCGCCAGCTCGGCGGCGAGCTCGGCCGCGCACGCGACGGCGCCGGCGCGCTGTCGAAGCTCGACGCCGAGTTCGTCATGCTCGGCCTCGGCGTGCCGATGACGCCCGAGCTCGGCGAGCAGATCGACGCCGATCTCGACCGCCTGCACGCCGCGATGGAGCCGTGGAGCGCATCCGGCGGCTACTTGAACTTCGCCGAGCGCCCGTGCGACGTCGATGCGATCCTGCCGCCCGAGACCTGCGCGCGCCTCGCCGAGGTCAAGCGGCGCTGGGATCCCGACGGGCTGCTGCGCTCGAACCACACGCTCGCCGTCGCCTGAGGGCCGCGTGCCCGCGGCCGAGCGTCAGGCGCCGGGCGCGATCGCGCCGGCCGTCGCGCCGACGGCGGCCGAGCTGCCCGAGCCGGCGTCGGCGGCCGGCTGAGCGCCGACCTCGGCGACGCGCCCGCCGGGCATCGCGCGCAGCGCGACGATGAACGCGAGCGCCATCGCGGCGGCCATGCCGTAGACGACCGTCTGCGTCGAGTGCGCGAAGTCGAGCCGGATCTGGTGCGTGATCCCATGCGAGGCATGCCCGCGCGGCGCGCCGGCGTTCGAGCCGCTCGCGGCGCCGGAGATCGCGTGCGCGACGCTGTCGGCGCGCGCCTTCGGCACGCCGACCCTGCCGAGCGTCTTCTCGACGCGCGAGACGTTTTCGGTGATCAGGAGCGAGCCGAGCACGGCGAGGCCGAGGCTGCCGCCGTAGTTGCGCACCGTCTGCGTCAGGCCCGTGACCGCGCCGTACGTCGCGCGCGCGGCGCGGTTCAGCGCGTCGGTGCTGACCGGCCCGAGCACGAGGCCGACGCCGACGCCGGCGAGCGCGAGGAAGTACCACTGGCCGCCGAACGACAGCCCGTCGAGTTCCGAGCCCCACAGGTAGAAGCCGACGGCCGCGATCGCACAGCCGGGAACGACGGTCGGACGCGCGCCGCGGCTGTCGAGCACGCGCCCGCCGCGCTGCGCGCCGAGCGTGAAGCCGCCGAAGAAGACGAGCAGGAACAGGCCGGCGCCGCCGGCGCTTTCGCCGAGCGCGACCTGCGCGTAGAGGCTCGCGAAGAAGAACAGCGGCACGAAGCAGATCGACAGCAGGAACAGCACGACGTTGTCGACGGCGAACGCGCGGTCGGCGAACAGCCGTAGCGGCACGAGCGGGTCCTCGATGCTGAGCTCGAAGCGCACGAACGCGACGAGCAGCGCGAGGCCGGCGATCAGGCAGAGCCACGTCGCGACGCTCGACCAGCCCCACGTGCTCGCCTGCTGCAGGCCGAGCACCGACAGCGCCATGCCGCCGCAGACGAGCGCCGCGCCGCGCATGTCGATCCGCGACGGGTTGCGTTCCTCGGCCGGTTTCGAGATCAGCGTCAGCACGATCGCGATGATCGCGACCGGCACGTTGACCCAGAAGATCGCTCGCCACGTCCATTCGGTCAGGTAGCCGCCGGCGATCGGTCCGACGGCCGTCAGCGCGCCGGTGATCGAGAAGAAGATCGCGAGCGCCTTGCCGCGCTCGGCGACGGGGTAGCTCGCGACGACGATCGCGAGCGCGGCCGGGAACAGGACGGCCGCCGCGGCGCCCTGCAGCGCGCGGAAGACGATCATCCAGGTCTCGGCGATCGAGCCGGTCGGCGTCGCGCCGCACAGCGCCGAGAACGTCGCGAACGCGATCACGCCGAGCATCACCATGCGGCGCGGGCCGTACACGTCGGCGATCTTGCCGCCGAGCGCGAACAGCGCCGAGAGCGCGAGCAGGTAGGCGTTGACGATCCACTGCGAGCCCGTCGAAGAGAGATGGAGGTCGTGCTGCAGGTTCGGGATCGCGAGCGCGACGATCGTCTGGTCGATGAACAGCATCGCGACCGAGAAGATCATCGCCGCGAGCACGAGTTTTCCCGCTTTCGTCTGCATGTGCGCGTCTATCGGCAGGTTGTACAGCACGCACTAGACGCGCAAGCGCGCTTTCAACGAGCGGGCGATCCGCGGGCCGGCGGGCGATCAGCGGGCCTCTCGGGCGCGTGGCGCGCCGCGGAGCGTAGACTCGCGCGCGTAATCCTGTTCACGTGCCCCGCGCGTACGCACGGCGCCGACGCGCCGCTGATCAAGCATCCGTGCGGCGTCGCCGCGAAGGCGCTCGACGAGGCCGGGCAGCGCTACGAGGTGAAGGTCGTCGGCGGCTTCAAGAGCATCCCGTTCAGCCGCCGCGGCAAGCGCGGCGAGATCCGCGAGCTGACCGGGCAGGAGGACGTGCCGGTGGTCGTGCTCGACGACGGCGCGACCGTGCAGGGCACCGGCGCGATCGTCGCCTGGGCCGCCGCGCACCCGGCTCAGCCGGAGCCGGCCTCGTAGCGCACGCGCGACTCGTCGGCGACGCCGGCGGCGTCGAGCAGCGCCTGCGCTTCGGACTCGATCCCCTCGGCCATCACGTGCAGCTCGTCGACGAGGTCGGGGTCGGCGCAGAGCCCGAAGCACAGCAGCCCGGCGAGCGAGGTCGCCGAGGCGCGCAGCGCGTGGCGCTGGCCGATCTCGGCGATCGAGTGCAGGTGCGCGACGGGCGCACCGAGCACGCTGACCGGCTCGCGCGGCCCGGGGACGTTCGAGACGCTCAGCGCGAAGCGGCGCGGGCTCCGCTCAAGGCGTGTGACGAAGTGCTCGAGCGGCGGCAGGCAGGAGAGCTCGCGCAGCAGTTGCTCGTGGTACTGCGCGTCCTCGTCGAGCTTGCGCTCGGTCGTCTCGGCGTGGGTCAGGCGCAGCCGCGCGACCGGATCGGGCTCGTTGAGCGGCAGCGCGACGGAGAAGAACGAGTCGTGGTTGGCCACCTCGTCGCCCTCGTGGTGCAGGCTGACGGGCACGCGCACGCGGATCGTGCCGAGCTCGCCGTGGCGCAGCCGCACCCAGCGCCCGATCGCGCCGGCGACGATCGTCAGCACGGCGTCGTTGAGCGTCGCGCCGTCGAGCTTGCGCGCGGCGTCGTGCAGCGCCTGCAGCGGCGCGACCGCGAACGCGATCTCGCGGCGCGTGCCGACGCGGCCGTCGAACGGCGAGTGGCGCTCGCCGCGCGCGTACTCGCGGTGCAGGAAGCCGGCGAGGTGCGCGCGGCGGCGGGCCTCGTCGGCCGCGTGCGCGGCGTGCGCCTGAGCCGGCGTCATCGTCGCCTCGGCGCTCTCGTCCCACAGCAGCGCGCGCGCGTAGCGCACGGACGCCGTGCCGTCGGCGAGCGCGTGGTGGATCCGCCAGATCAGCGCGCTGCCGCCGTCGGCGAGTGCGACCGTGTCGATCCGCCACAGCGGGCGGGAGCGGTCGAGGCGCTGCTCGAACAGCTCGGCGACGAGCGCGAGCAGGCCGGCCTGGTCGAGCGGCCGATCGACCGGCGCAGCGACGACGTGCTCGGCGAGGTCGAAGTCCGGGTCGGAGACCCACGCGGGAGCGTGCGCGGCGCCGCCGAGCTTGCGCGTGAGCGCCGGCGCGAGCTCGATCCGCTCGGCGACGCGACCGCGCAGGCGCTCCGCGTCGAGTCGCTGCGTCGCGGTCGGCGAGAGCCGCACGACCTTGCACGTGTGCCCGGCGATCGTGCGGCACTCGAGGTCGAGGATCGCGCGATCCTCGGGACCGAGCGGGATCGGCTCGTCGCTCATACCGACATTCTCGCCGACGCGGCGGCTCGCGCTAGGATCGGCCTCCCCCCGACCGGCTGAGAGGATCGCGGTGGCACACCTGGGCGGCAGCGCAAGCAGCGAGATCGATGCGCCTCTGGCGGATGTGTGGGCGGTCGTCGAGGACGTGCTCTCGGCGCCGGACTGGCAGGGCGGCCTCGAGGCGATGACGGCGCTCGAGCGCGACGGCGAGGACCGCCCGGTGCTCGTCGAGACCGAGAACGACATCAAGGTCCGGCGGATCAAGGCGCGTGTGCGCTTCGACTACGCGGGCCCGACGCGCCTGTCCTGGACACAAGAGCAGGGAGAGATGAAGTCGGTCGTGGGCTCGTGGGAGCTCGAGGACCTCGGCGGCGGCCGCACGCGCGCGACGTACAACCTCGACGCCGACCCCGGGCGCCTGCTCGGAATGCTGATCAGAGGGCCGGTCGAGGCGGCGACGCGCGCGATCTTCGTCAACGGGCGCCCGGGCGAGCTCAAGCGTCTCGTCGAGGGCGGCACGCGCGGCTGAGCGGGCGGGCGCCGGGCTCGCTCGGGGGCTCGGTCGTGCGTTACTCATAACTACTTAGTAACACGAGCATTCGCTACCGATGAGTTGAGCGCCCCTCGCGCTTACGGTCGGCGTTGTGCTCGGTCTGGCTGCTCTATCGATTCGTAGGCCTGGAATCACGCTCGTCGCCGGCATGGTCGTGGCGATCGTGCTCGGCGCGATCGGCCTGGGCGTGTCGCACTCGCTCTCGCCGACGATCGTCGTCGTGCCCGGCACGGAGAGCTCACGCGCGCAGACGCTGACGAACGCGCGCTTCGGATCGACGCAGCTCGTGCCGATCCTGCTGCGCGGCCCGTCGGCGGCGCTCGACCGCGAGGGCCCGCGGCTCGTGCGCGACCTCGTCAAGCGTCCGCACACGCGCGCGCTGAGCGCGTGGGACGCGGGAGTCGCATCGCAGGGCCTGCGCCCGAGCGCGACGGCGGCCATGATCGTCGTGTCGGTCGATCGCGCCGAAAAGACGGTCGTCGCGACCGACCAGCCCCAGATCGAAGCGCTCGTCGCGCGCGACATCGCGCAGCCCGTACGCGCGAGCGTGACCGGTCAGCCGTCGATCGACAGGGCGCTGAAGGACGAAGCGCTGTCGAGCACGCGCCGCTCGGAGCTGATCGCGCTGGGCGTCCTCTTCCTGCTGCTGCTGCTCGGCCTGCGCGCGCCGCTCGCGGCGGCCGCCGTCACGGTGACGGGCGCGGGCGTCGTGCTGTCGTCGTTCGGCCTGATGGCGATCCTCGGCCGCATCGTCGAAATCGACCCGATCGCCGTCGCGCTCGCGTCGATGACGGGACTGGCGCTGAGCGTCGGCTTCTCGCTGCTGATCCTCGACCGTTTCCACCAATCGCAGCGCGGCGCGGACGCGGAGCGAGCGCCCGCCGCCGGCGACTCGGCCGAGCGGAGCGCGCGCTTCGCAAGCGAGGCCGTCGCCGGCACCGGCCGCGCGGTTCTGTTCGCCGGCTCCGGCCTGATCCTCGCGCTGCTGCTGGCGACTGCGATCGCGCCGACGAAGATCCTCGCGTCGCTCGGCATCGGCGTGCTGCTGTGCGGCGCGCTGGCGGTCGGAGCGGCGGTCGTCGTGATGCCCGCCGCGCTCGTGCTGTGCGGCCGCAGCATCGCGATCGGCTGGCTCGCCCCTCGCGGCCTGACGCGCGACTGGGACAGGCTGGTCGGCGCCGGCGCGTGGGTGCGCAGGCGCGCGGTGCTCGCCGGAGCGCTCGCGACCGCCGTACTGCTCGCGCTCGCGGTGCCGGTCTTCTCGCTGAAGACCGGTCCACCGGACGTCAGCCAGCTGCCGCCGGGCAACGCCGCGAGGCAGTCCTTCGAAACGGTCGCGCAGACGATGGGTCCGGGATGGCCGACGCCCTACGACATGATCGTCGTCAACCCCGGCGGCCCGATCACGACGGCCGCGACGCTCGCGAAGCTCGACGCGCTGCAGGCGCAGATCGCCCGCGATCCGGCGGTCGCCTCCGTCGCGGGTCCCGGCGCGCTGAGCGGCCAAACGAAGGCGCTCGGCAAGCTGCCGACGTCGCTGGACGAATCGGGCAAGCTGCTGAAGGGCGGCAAGGGCGACCTCGGCCGTCTCGTCAACGGACTGGGATTGGCCGGGCGCGGCGCGCGCGAACTGCAGAGCGGGCTGCGGTCGGCGAGCAGCGGCGCGAGCCGGCTGCACAGCGGCTCGAGCGCGGCGCAGACGGGCTCGGCGGCGCTGCACGCGGGATTGGCCTCCGCACGGTCGGGCTCGGCGAGGTTGAGCGGTGGCCTGCGACAGGCGCTGGCGGGCGCGAACGCGCTGAAGCGCGGTGCGAGCCAGGCGCTGGCCGGCTCGGTCGACATCACGACCGGGCTCGGCTCGGTCAACGAGCCTGTGTCGACGGGGCTGCCGGCGATGAAGCAGCTCTCGACGCTGTCGGCGAGCACGAGCGGCGAGCTCGCGACCCTGCAAGGCCAGTCGCAGGGCGCGTCGAACGACCTCGCCACCGCGCTGTCGGCGCTGCACGGCATGACGACGGGCAAGCAGGACCCGCGATACGGCGAAGCGCTGGCGGCGCTCACGCATGCCGGCGAAACGGTCGGCGGCGTGTCCGGCTCGCTGTCGGCCGCCGCGCCGCCCGCCAAGGAAGCCGCCGCGATCGCCTCGACGGTCGCCGTCCAGGGGGAATTCCTGGCGAGCGCGCTCGGCCGGCTGCACAGCGGCGCGGGCGAACTCCAGGCGGGTCTGCTGAAGCTGCAGAAAGGCAACGCACAGCTGGCCGGGGGGGTCACGTCGCTGTCGGCCGGCGGCGGGCAGCTGACGAGCGGCCTGACGAAGCTGCGCGATGGGGCGGGCGCACTCGAAACGGGACTCGGCCAGCTGACCAGCGGCACCGGCCAGCTCGAACGCGGGCTCGCCGGCGGCGTCTCGCCGACGGGGCAGCTCGTCAACGGCCTCGGCGTGATGCAGGCGAGCGTCGCGAAGTTCAGCGGCGAACTGCCCTCGCCGAGGCAGCTCGAAGAACTGCACGAGCAGTCGCCGGGCCTGTTCAACTCCGGCTACTTCCTGCTCGCCGCCGTCGCCGGCGCGCAGCCCGCCGCGAGCAACGCGGCCGGCTTCACCGTCAACGTCGCGCGCGGCGGCAGCGCCGGTCAGATCGTGATCGTCTCGCGCTACCGCTCGAGCGCCGACGAGACGGCCGCGCTCGGCGAACGGCTGAAGCGCATCGCCGCCCGCTTCGCGACGCGTAACGGGCTGGCAGTCGCCGTCGGCGGCCCGGCGGGCAACCTGGCGGACTTCACGAGCGCGACGAACGCGCGGCTGCCGTGGGTGATCGTTGCGCTTGCGCTGGCGATCGCCGCCGCGCTCGGCCTCGCGCTGCGCGCGGTTCTGCTGCCGATCGTCGCGGTCGCCTTCAACCTGCTCACGGCGGCCGCCACGTTCGGCGTGATGAGCCTGCTGTTCGGCGGCTTCGACCCACCGCTCGGTGGTCCCGGATACATCGACCCGATGTCGATCATCGGCATCTTCACGATCGTCTTCGGCGTCTCGCTGATCTACCTGGTCGTGCTGCTGCAGCGCACGCGCGAGGAGATCGTCGCGGGCCGGAGCGTCGAGGACTCGCTCGATCGCTCGCTGCGCGCGACCGCCGCGGCGAGCACCGGCTCGGGCGTGCTGATGATCGCCGCGCTGATCCCGTTCGCGACGACCGACCTGCTGACGGTTCGCGAGCTCGGCGTCGGGCTGGCGCTCGCGATCGCGATCGACGTGTTCGTCGTGCGCCCCGTGCTGCTGCCCGCCGCGGTCAAGCTGCTCGGCCGCTGGAGCTGGTGGCCGACGGCGAGCGCGGACGGCCCCGCCGGGCGCCGGCGCTCGCAGCGCAGACCGCGCACGCCGCACTTCCCCTGGAGGGGGCACAGCCCCCGCTCGCGCCCTGTTCACTAAGAGGAGATGATGATCGACATGAGAAGGATTCGGATCGCAGCACCGCTCACCGCCATCGCGGCACTCGTGCTGGCGAGCGGGGTCGCACTGGCGAGCAGCCAGTTCACGCAGACCTCGAACATCACGCTGACGGCCACGAAGGCCGGCGCCTCGACGGGCTTCAAGGCGGCCCTGAAGTCGAGTGACCCCGGCGAACCGGGCGGCAAGCCGCAGGCGTTGAAGACGCTGACGATCACCTTCCCGCCCGCGACGAAGTTCAACTTCAAGAGCAAGGCGATCACGCCCTGCACGGCGAGCGACGTCGAAATCAAGGGCACCAAGGGAGCGGCGTGCCCGGCGATGAGCCGGATCGGCAGCGGCGGCGCCGAAGCCAACGGCGCGCCGGTGTTCCCGATGCTGCCCGAGAACGCAATCGCCTACGCGAGCAAGAGCGACCTGATCTTCCTGCTGACCCCGAAGGCGGCGGCCGGGACGGTGCTCGTGCTGCACGGGAAGGTCGCCGCCAACAAGGTGACGGTCGCGGTGCCGGCGCTCGTCGAAGGGCCGCTCACGATCGTGATCACGGCGCTCGAACTGAACGTCAACAGGATCGGCAACGGCAAGAGCGCGTTCGTGACCGCCGGCAAGTGCCACGCGGGTAGGTTCACGGTCGGCTCGAGCTTCGCCTACTACACCGGCGCGACGAAGCAGCTGACGAGCTCGTCGAGATGCAGCAGCTAGCCGACATCCAGGAGCGTCGCGGCGCACCGGGGCTCACCCGAGCGCCGGTGCGCCCGGTGTCCGAGCGCATCACCGGCGCGACGACGCTCGGGCGCATGGTGCTGTCCGCGCAGGAGCGCGGCGAGGACGTCGCGCTGCGCTATCAGACGGCGTCGGGCGAGCGCGCGATCTCCTACGCCGAGCTCGGCCGGCGCAGCCGCGAGCTCGCGCGTGCGCTGATCGCGCTCGGCATCGAGCGCGGCGACGCCGTCGCGATCCTCTGCTCGACGCGGGTCGAGTGGACGCTGTGCGAGCTCGGCGCCGAGTGCGCCGGCGCGATCGTCGTCCCGATCTACAGCACGAACTCGCCCGAGGAGTGCAGGCACGTGCTGGCCGACTCGCGGGCGCGGCTCGTGTTCTGCGAGGACGCCGCGCAGGTCGCGAAGATCGCCGCGCTCGAGCGTGAGCTGCCGAAGCTCGAGCACGTGGTCGTGCTCGACGGTCACGCCGCCGGGGCGAACCCGATCCAGGAGCTGGCCCGGCTCGCCGAGGACGTCGCGCCCGAGGCCGTCGACGAGCGCGTGCAGGCGGTCGCGCCGGAGGACGTCGCGACGCTGGTCTACACGTCGGGCACGACCGGTCCACCGAAGGGCTGCATGCTGACGCACGCGAACCTGCTGGCGGCGACGGCGATGTACAGGGGGCAGCTCGAACTCGACGACGTGCAGCCGGTCATCTACATGTTCCTGCCGCTCGCGCACGTGCTGGCGCGCGTGGCACAGATCGTCGCGCTCGACGTCGGCGGCACGCTCGTCTACTGGTCCGGCGATCCGAAGGCGATCCTCGAGGAGGTCGCGGCGTCATCGCCGACGCACTTCGTCGCGGTGCCGCGCATCTACGAGAAGCTGCACACGGGCGTCGTCAGCGCGGTCGCCGGAGCCGGCCCGCCGGCGCGCGCGCTGTTCGCGTGGGCGCTCGAGGTCGGTCGCCGGGCGCGTCTGGCCGAGCGCGCGGGGAGCTCGCCGGGGCGCCTCGCGAGAGCCCGGCTGCGGCTTGCCGAGCGCGTCGCGCTGCGCAAGGTCCGTGCGCTGTTCGGCGAGCGCCTGCAGATGGCGCTCGTCGGCGCCGCGCCGATCGACCACGAGCTGCTCGAGTTCTTCGACGCGTGCGGCGTGACGGTGCTCGAGGGCTACGGCATGACCGAGAGCTGTGCGACCGCCACGCTCAACCCGGCCCGCGCGCCCCGGTTCGGGACGGTCGGCAAGGCGCTGCCGAACAGCGAGCTGACGCTGAGCGAGGAGGGCGAGATCCTGATGCGCGGCCCGCACGTGTTCGCCGGCTACCACGACGATCCGGCGGCTACGAGCACGACGCTGATCGACGGCTGGCTCTACAGCGGCGACCTCGGCGAGCTCTCCGGCGACGGCTACCTGACCGTCACCGGGCGCAAGAAGGATCTGATCATCACCTCGAGCGGCAAGAACGTCGCGCCGGCGAACATCGAGAACGCGCTGCGCGAGACGCGCTGGATCGCCGAGGCGGTCGTGTACGGCGACCGCCGGCACTACCTCGTGTGCATGGTCACGCTCGACGCCGACGAGGCGCCGAAGCTGGCCGAGCAGCTTGGCATCCCGGCGGACCTTCGCTCGATGGCCGGCGACGAGCGCGTGCACGAACTGCTGCAGACCGACGTCGACGCGGCCAACGCGCGCTTCGCGCGCGTCGAGCAGATCAAGCGCTTCGCGATCCTCGATCACGAGCTGACGCAGGCGGCCGGCGAGCTGACGCCGACGCTGAAGGTCAAGCGCGCGCTCGTCTACCAGCGCTACGCCGACTTCTTCGCGCGCCTGTACGACGAGGAGCCGCGGTGATCGGCCGCCTGTCGAGCGCCGACGCGGCCTGGCTGCACATGGACCGGTCGACGAACCTGATGGTGATCAACGCGCTGATGCTGTTCGACGAGCGCCTCGACGAGCAGCGTCTGCGCGAGGTGCTGCGCCGGCGACTGGTCGAGCGCTACCCGCGCTTCCACGAACGCGTCGTGGAGAGCCGCGTGCCGCTGCTCGGACCGTCGTTCGAGGACGATCCGGGCTTCGAGCTCGACCGCCACCTGTGCCACCTCGCCCTGCCCGGCCGCGGCGACGAGGCGGCGCTGAGAGAGCAGCTGGCGGAGCTGATCGTCACGCCGCTGGACCGCGGCAGGCCGCTGTGGGAGGTCTATCTGCTCGACCGCCCCGACGACGGCTGCGCGGTGCTGGTGCGCATGCACCACTGCATCGCCGACGGCATCGCGCTCGCGCGCGTGCTGCTCTCGCTGACGGACGAGGCGCCGGCAGGGGATGGCTTCCTCGCCGCCGAACGGCACGGGGCGCGGCCTCGCCGAGACGGGGCCTCCGCGCTTCTCGCGCGCACGATCGGCACGCCCGTTGTCGGCGCGGCGGCGCTCGCCGGCGCGGCGATCGCGACGGGCCGGGGCGCCGCTTCGACGGTCGCCCGCGAGAGCGTGGAGCTGCTGGCGCGCCCGGCGCATGCGCGCGAGCTGCTCGACCGCACGGCGTCCGACACGCGCGCGCTCGCGAAGCTGCTGTTCAGCCCGGCCGACGCCGACACGGCGCTGCGCGGCGAGCTGAGCGTGGCGAAGCGGGTCGCGTGGACCGGGCAGCTCGAGCTGGCGCGCGTGAAGGCGATCGCGCACGCGCAGAACGCGACGGTCAACGACGTGCTGCTCGCGGCGGTCAGCGGCGCGCTGCGCCGACACCTGCGCGACAGCGGCGAGGAGCCGCGCGAGATCAGGACGCTGGTGCCGTACAACCTGCGCGCGCTCGACGAGCCGATCGCGCGCGAGCTCGGCAATCGCTTCGGGCTCGTCTTCCTCGCGCTGCCCGTCGACGTCGCCGGGCGACGCGCTCGCCTGCACGAGCTGAAGCGCAGGATGGACGCGATCAAGCACTCGCCGGAGGGTCCGATCTCCTACGCGATCCTCGAGGGCGTCGGGCTGACGCCGCCGGTCCTCGAGCGCCGCATCGTCGACGTCTTCACGGCCAAGGCGAGCGCCGTGATGACGAATGTGCCGGGTCCACGCGAGATCGTCTACCTGGCCGGCGCGCCGGTGCGCGCCGTGCTCGTCTGGGCGCCGACGTCGGGCAGCGTCGGCATGAGCGTCAGCATCTTCAGCTACCGCGGCGAGGTGACGGTCGGCCTGCTCGTCGACGCCGGGCTCGTCCCGGAGCCGCAGCCGATCATGCAGCACACCGAGCAGGAGCTCGCCGCGCTCGGCAGGCTGAAGCCGGCTGTCGCCGGCTGAACCCCGCGCGGCCCGGGATCGTTCGGACGTCGGCCGGCGGGCGGCTCTAGCGTTTGGCGGCGCGTCGCGTGGCGGTGCCGGCTTTCGGCCTGGCCGCGCCGCCCCGGGGCTTGGCCGCGCCTCGTTTGGCGGGGACTTTGGCGGCGCCTCGTTTGGCGGCGCCTGTCTTGGCGGTGCTTCGCTTGGCCGCGCCACCGCTCGCCGCGGGAGCGCTCGTGGGCTTCTCGGCTTTGCGGGCCTGCGTCCTGCTCGCGCGCCGTCGGAGCCCGGCGGCGGCCTTCGCCAGCTCGCCGGGTTCGCGCAGCGCGGCGATCGTCTGCGCGAAGAGCTCGGCCTGGCGCTTGAGCAGGCCGGAGGCGTCCTCGAGCGCACGCCCTGCGGTCTCGAGCGCCTCGGCCTCTCTGCGCAGCATCGCGCCGCTCTCCTCGAGCAGGTCGAAGACGGCGTCGACGGGGCCGATGATCCGCCCGGCGAGCTCGCCGCCGAGCTCGCGCTCGCGATCGACGACGCGCTGCATCAACGCCATCTGGCTCTGCATCGCCTCGAGCAGCTCGCCCGGAAGCTCCGGACGCCCAGCTGCGGAAGCGGCCGAGTGCACGACGGAGTCCATCACCCTGCGCCACTCGTCGAGCAGCTCGCGACCGTTCAAGTCAGGCATCGGATCCTCCTCGGATCGTCGACGCGGCGCTCGCGCTCGCGTCGGTCTTGGTTACGGCAGACATCTGACGAGCCTCCCACGCCGCAGCCGTGCGCGCCACGTGGGAACCGCGCAGGCGGGACGGTGAGGACTACTGGTCGGCACCGGAGGACGAGGGCCGCTCGCCTATGCTGCGGCCGCATGACCGCTCAGCCGATCAGCCGCGCGCTGGCCGCTCGCCGGCGCACGCCGGAGGCGGTGCTCGAACTGATCGAGCCGGGCATGGACGTGATCGTCGGCCTCGCAAACGCCGAACCGGTGCGCACGATCGATGCGATCGAGGCGGCGGCCGCGGCGGGCCGCGAGGGCGAAGGCGGCGTGCGCGACGTGCGCCTGCACCAGATGATGCCGCTGCGCGAACGCCGCTACATCGAGGGCGAGCTGCCGGGCCTGCGCCACGTTGCCTGGTTCCTCTCGCCGCACAGCCGCGCGTCGTTCCAGCGCGGCGACTGCGACCTCGTGCCGAACTCGTTCAGCGACGTGCCGCGCCTGATGCGCCAGACGCTCGCGCCGCGGCTCGTGCTGAGCGCGGTCTCGCCGCCGGATCGCCACGGCTACTTCTCGCTCGGGCCACACGCCGAGTACGTCGCGGCGTTCATCGGCGAGGTCCCGTTCTTCGTCGAGGTCAACGCGAACGTCCCGCGTACGTTCGGCGGCAACCAGCTGCACATCTCCGACGTCGCCGGCTGGTGCGAGGCGGACACGCCGCTCGTCGAGGTCCCGCCGCCGGTCGCGAGCGAGCGCGACCGCAAGATCGCGGCGCTCGTCGCCGAGCGGATCGCCGACGGCGCGACGCTGCAGGCGGGCATCGGCGCGGCACCGGAACTCGTGCTCGGAATGCTCGGCGATCACCGCGAGCTCGGCGTGCACACGGAGCTGTTCGGCGAAGCGTTCGTCGACCTGATCGAATGCGGCGCGCTGACGGGCACGCGCAAGCGCACGCACCGCAACAACGCGCGGCGCGGTGATGGCCGAGCACGGCCAGGCGTTCATCGTCCTGCACGCGAGCACGGCCGACGACACGGTCTCGCGGATCGTGCCGCAGCTGCACCCGGGCGCGGCGGTGACGACGTTCAAGAACGTCGTCGACAAGGTCGTCACCGAGTACGGCGTCGCCGAGCTGCGCGGCAGCTCGATCGCCGAGCGCACGCGGCGGCTGATCGCGATCGCGCACCCGAACTTCCGCGAGGATCTGACGGTCCGCGCGCGCGAGCTGCGCTACCTCGCGTAGACGGCGCGCCCGAGCGTCAGCGCTTCAGCGTGAACGACCGCGTCGCGCCGACGCTCGCCGCGCCGCTCGGCTGGAGCACTCCCTTGGCGGTGAGCTCGAGTCGGCCGGCGTGCGCGAGCAGGGCCCTGCCCTTGGCGGTCAGCTTGATCGTCAGCTTCGCGCCGCCCGGCGCCGGCGAGCCGACGCTTCCGATCGCGGCGAGAACGGGCTTGGCGGAGGCGAGGTGGGCGCCCTTGGGCACGAGGAACCACGAGATCGTCAACCTGCCGGCGCTGAGCGCGGTGAACGAGACCGAGTAGCCCCTGTGCTCGAGCAGCCGCGCGATCTTCGCGTTGCGACCGCTCGGCACGAGCAGGCGCTCGAGCAGCGAGCGCAGCTGCGCGGCGCTCGCCTTCGTGCTCGTCGAGGAGAGCACGCCGCTCGTCGGCGGCGGGGCGAGTGCAGGGACGATCGGCGCGGCGGGAGCCGCGACGACGACCGCGCTCGCCGGCGACCACACCGGCTGGCTCTGTCCGCTCGCCCCGATCGCCGTCTCGTCGACGATGATCACGCTTCCGACGTCGCCCGGCTGCAGCACGTAGCTCGTACCGGTCGCAAGGATCGGGCATCTTTCGCTTGCGGGCGACGCGCATCGCAGCCATTTGTCGACGAAGCCGGTCGGATTGTTGGTCCAGGACCCATGCCCGACCGTCAGCGTCTGCCCGACGACCGCGCTACCGAGCACTGCCGGCATCGAGCGCAGGAGAGGCACCGTCAGGCGCAGCGCGTCGTCGATCGGCGCCGTCGTCGCGCCGGCGGTGACTTTCACCGGGGTCGCGAGACCCGGGCTCGTCGCGTCGTCGTAGTACTGCGACTCGTACGTCGTTTCACCCTCTCTGTTGTTCGTCACGAACACGACTTCGTAGTCCCCGCTGGGGAGCCCGACGATCGTGTAGACGCCGCCGGGTTCGGTGACGGCGCAGTTGGCGACTTCGATCGCTTCGTCGACCGCGCAGACGAGAACGCCTGTCAGCGGCACTTGCGAGGGCGCGGCGGTGACGTTGCCGCTGATCTCGCCGCCGGGGAGCAGCGCCGCGTCGATTTCGGTGGTCGCGGTTCCGGCGCTGACCGATACGCGGGTGGCTTTCGACGGACTCGCGACGTTCTTGTAGAACTGGACCTGGTAGTCGGGCGGCGCTTCGGCGAAGAATTCGACCACATAGCTACCGGCCGGCATTTCGAGTGTGTATTCGCCGGTCGCGGAGGTCGTCGTGCACTCGAACAGCCCTTCTTCGCCGCCTTCGAGCACGAGGGATTCGGGTTCGAACGCGCACACGTCGACGCCGTCGATCGGATCGCTCGTGACGGACGAGGTCACCTTGCCGTCGATCGCTCCATCGGCGCCTGTGAGCGCCGGCGCCGGCGCGCGCGCCGTGAGCTCGGGCCGGTCCGCGCGCCGTGCCGGCGAGAGCGCACGGCGAGTCGCGAGCGACCGCCAGGACGAGACGCTCGCGCCGCGCGGCGAGGTCGCCGAGGGCACGGCGGGCCAGGCCGGCGAGGAGTGCAGTCCGGCGGCGTCTGAGGACGCGACGGGCGCGAAGGCGAGCAGGCATACGGCGACCGTGAAGCAGGCGACGAGCGCTCGACGCACGCCAGGGCGGGCGCCGGCGATGCGCCGGCCGAATGCTGCGCGCGTGGCGGACGATCTCCTGTTGCGTGTCACCGCTTCCCCCGAATGCCGTTCCTGTCGGCGCGACGACGCCGTCGCGAGGCGCGCAGGTTACAGCAGCCCGAGCGATTCGGAGCACCGCGAGCGATTCGGGCCGGCGCCCGGCCGTGCCGAGGCACGGCCGGGCGTTCCGGCGATCTCACGAACCGGCGCGTCGGCGCGCGTCAGCGGCCGCGACCTTTGAAGCGGTCGTGCCGACCCGACCACGGACCGCTTCCGTGGCCGGGGCCGCCCTTGCCGCCACCTTGACCACCCTGGCCGCCGTCGCCGCCCTGGCCACCCTGACCGCCCTGGCCGCCGCCCTGGCCGCCGCTGCCCTGACCGCCCTGGCCGCCGCCGCCCTGGCCGCCGTTGCCGCTCGGCGGCCACTGCTGCAGGTAGGCGCGGTAGCTGTTGACGCCGCTCGGGAACTCGGCGTTGAACAGGAGGTCGCCGGCGGTGTCGTACTCGGAGAAGTACGGCAGCGAGCCCCAGCCGACGACGAGATTGCCGTCGGCGGTCGTCTGCGCGTTGCCCTGCGACGGCGCGGTGAGCGCGTCGGGCTGGTTGTAGGACTGCAGCAGCGTCGCGGTGTGCGCACGCTCATCGAGCTTGAAGCGCACGGCGCGGCTGAGACCGAACTCGGCGGTCGAGCCGGTGCCGGTGTTGCCGGCGCCGGCCGACTCGTTGTCGAAGGCCGTGTAGACGTCGTTGCCGAGCGCCTCGGGGTCGTGCTGCCAGGCGAAGATGTCGCCTGCGTTGTTGAGCTTCTGGCCGGGCGCGGCCTGGAGCGTGAAGCTGCTCGCCTTGCCGCCGAGCTGCCAGATGATGTTGCCCGAGTGGCGGTCGACCTTGTACGTCGTCCACGTGTCGCGCGCGTCGATCAGCAGGTTGCCGTCGGTGTCGAGCTTGACGGCGTTGAGGTGGAACCAGTCCCACGGCGAGCTCGCCGAGGCGGGCAGCGGCTGCTCGCTCTGCGAGTAGGGCACGTGGTCGGCGCTGTTCCACTGGAACAGGACCTTGCCGGTCGCGATGTTGATCTCCTGGACGACGCCGTCGATCACGGTCTGGTTGGACGGGCCGCCGATCGAGGTGAGGTCGGCGGTGGCGGTCGTGTAGGCGATGATCAGCGCCGTGTTCTGCGGCGTGATCAGGAACTCGTGGCCGTCGGCGCTGAGGCCGTTGCCGGCGTTGACGGTCGCAAGCGGCTGGACGTGGCTGTTGTAGATGTAGTCGGTGCCCTGGGCGACGCCGCCGAGCCCGGTGCCCTGCCACCAGGTCAGGACCGGCTGGCCGTTGTAGGTCTGCGTACGGAAGTCGGACGCCTCCTGGCCGGCGGGAACGGGCTGGAACCAGACGACGTTGCCCTGCTGGTCGAGGATCTCGGGACCGTTGGCGTACGTTGTCTGATCGCCGAACGGCGAGATGAAGAAGTCGCCGTGGCCGACGTCTCCCTCGGTGAGGATCGTGACGGGCGGCGGTGCGGTCGGGGTGACGGCGAGCGCGGGGCTCGTCGCGGCGGCGCTGCTGGCGAGCGCGACGACAAACGTCGCGACGACGGCGGCGCTTGCTCGACGCAACCGCGCGGCGCGGTTGCGCGAGGCGTTCGAGGTGGGGATCTCGGACATGGGGATGGATTCCTTTCGTGCGGTTTTCGGTGCGGGCTTCGTCACGCTAGAACAAATCTCTATAATTTCAACTGTATTTGTGATGTTTATGTGATCGACGCCTGCCCGGCACAACGGATAGCGTCGAGAGATGGCGTACGTCGCAGTCGTCGGTCCGGGTTCGTCGGGCACCGACGCGACCGAGCTCGCGCCGCTGCTCGATGACGCGCGCGCGATCGGGCGCGGCCTGGCGGCGGCCGGCGCGGTCGTCGTCTGCGGCGGCCTCGGCGGCGTGATGGAGGCGGTCGCGGAAGGCGTGTCCGAGCGTGAGGGCCAATGCGTGGGACTGCTGCCGGGGCGCGAGCGCACGGAGGCCAATCGTTGGCTCACGATCGCGCTGCCGACGGGCGTCGGCGAGGCGCGCAACTGGCTCGTCGTGTGCGCGAGCGATGTCGTGATCGCGCTCGGCGGCGGCTACGGCACGCTCAGCGAGATCGCGCTCGCGCTGCGCGCGGGCAAGCACGTCGTCGGGCTGCGCACGTGGGACGTGCCCGAGGACGGCGCGCTGATGCACCGTGTCGAGAGCGCGTCGGACGCCGTCGTGACGGCGCTGCGCCTCGCGCTGTGACGGCGAGCCGGCTCCGATCGTCGGAGGGCGGCCCGCAGGCCGCGATGGGCCGCGACGACGTGGGCCCGGCGGCGCGGCCGGGCCCACGGTCGAGGTCCTCGGGTCAGATGCCGTCGGCTTTCATCGCACTCTCGAGGAAGCCGGCGTCGGCTTCCATCCCGTGTTCGTTCGGGTGCACGGAGAACGCGTCGGATTCGGGCAGCACCGGTTCGACCCAGCGTCCGTTGGCGAGCGACTTGCACGCGTCGTGGCCGATGCTCGGCGTGTACGTGTCGACGTAGACGTCGCCGTCGGCGGCGGCCTCTTTGGCGAGCATCGCGTTGAGTTCCTTCTCGACGTTGTTGAGGTAGGCCGTGTCGCCGGTCGTCAGCGGCACGGTCGGCCAGCAGTTGCCGGACTGCGGCAGGATGTCGAGGTAGCCGACGACGAGCACCTTCGCCGACGGCGAGAGCACGTGGATCTGGTGCAGCGCGGCGCCGACGACGGGCCCGTCGGCGGTGATCTCTTCGGCGAGTTTGTTGCCGTACGTCGCTTTGCACGGCGTGCCGAACGGGAAGATCAGGTCCTCGGCGCCGCACGTCGCAAGCGTGCCGATGAACAGGTTGTTGTCGTTGCCGCCGATGCCGACGGTGACGACGCCGGTCGAGCTGCCGAGCGCGTTGAACTGCGGCGGCTGGTCGGGGTACTGCGCGGTCGTGAAGTTGCTCGTCGTCGCGCCGCCGCAGCTGACGTCGTGCAGCGCGAGGCCGAGCGCGGCGGCGGTCAGGTGCGGGTAGTTGCGCGCCGACTGCGTGCAGTCGAGCGGCGCGCCGGGCGCGGGCGGCAGGATCAGCGGACCCGATACGTAGGAGTCGCCGAGCGACACGTACGACGTCGAGGCCTGCGAGAGCGTCGGGAGCGCGAGCAGCGCGAGCGTCGCGGCGAGCGCGGCGGCGGCGCAGACGATCGGGCTGCCGAGCTTGGGTCGGTTGGATGAGGCACGTCGGAACATCACGGTTTGACACCTCCGGTTGTTGAGCTGCGATCGCAGAGCACGGGCGTCGAGAAACCCTCCTGCCCGAACTGCGGGCTTCCCCGATCGAGGCGACCGTAACGCGACTTGGACGAAAGTCAACTAGCTGGAAACAACCGAACGCGCGAATTGCGCCGGCCGCAAGCTCACGGCCTCGACGGGCGTCTCAGCGCCGGGCGTGCCGGCGACGCGCGAGCGCCGAGCAGGCCATCCCGGTGAAGCCGACGGTCGTCGCGAGGAACGACGCGAGCGCGCCGGCGCGGAACGCCGGGTGGCGATCGAGCTCGGGGTCGAACGCGAGCGGCAGGAACGCCATCGCGTTCGTCCACGCGCCGACGCCGAGCGCCGTCGCGGCGAGGCGAGGCGGATCCTCGATCGCGACGCCGCACGCGACCGTCGCGGTGCCGAGCATCGCGAGGTCGAGATGCCACTGGCGTACGCGCGCGGCGCTCTTGATCCCGAGCCGCGCGGCGAGCTCGGGCTGCGTTCGCGCAAGCGTGTAGACCCAGCCCGAGCAGGCGCCGGCGGCTAGCTCGACGAGCCCTGAGCTGACGAGCCGCGACGGCTTCACGCGCGCACTGTACCTCGCGCCGAGCCGGCACGTCCGCGGCGCCCGCGTGGCCCGGCTTGCCGAACGACGAAGTCGAGGAGTATCGTCGCGCAGAGCGACGCAGCGACCGAGGGAGCCGACGATGTCGACCACCGGCACCGGCAACCGTAGGGCGACGCACGAGGTCCTCAACCAGCCGCCGCCGCTGGTCGACTACAACGCGTTCGAGGCCGACCCGGCGCTGGCGCGAGGCGCTCGTTCGCGAGGGCGGCGAGTGGGGCCTTGACCGGGTCCGCGATTTCGGCGCGGTCGTCGCCTCCGCCGAGGCGCTCGCTCACGCCAAGCGCGCGCAGCGCAACATCCCGGTGCTGAAGACGCACGACCGCTACGGCAACCGCATCGATGAGATCGACTACGACCCGTCGATGCACTGGATGCTGCGCCTGGGCGTCGAGCGCGAGGTCAACTCGCTGCCGTGGCGCGAGCCGCGCGCGGGCGCCCACGTCGTGCGCGCGGGCATGTTCCACCTGTTCAATCAGCTCGACACGGGCCCCTGCTGCCCGATGTCCATCAACTACGCCGCCGTCCCGACGATGCGCCAGGACGCGGCGCTGGCCGAGCGAGTGGGAGCCGCGCCTGACGCTGCCCGACTACGACGCCTTCGCGCAGGCGGGGATGGTCATGACCGAGAAGCAGGGCGGCTCGGACCTGCGCGCCAACTCGACGATCGCCGAGCCGATCGGCGACGGCTGGTTCGAGCTGACCGGCCACAAGTGGTTCTGCACGCACCCCGTGTTCGAGGTCTTCTTCACGCTCGCGCAGACCGACGCCGGGATCACCTGCTTCGTCGCCGAGCGGCCGCATCCCGGGTTCCGCATGCAGCGGCTGAAGGACAAGCTCGGCGGGCGCTGCCTGGCCTCCTCGGAGGTCGAGTACGACCACCTGCCGGCGCGCATCCTCGGCGAGGAGGGCCGCGGCACGGCGTTCATCGTCGAGCAGCTGATCTGGACGCGCCTCGACACGCTCACGGCGGTCGCCGGCATGATGCGCCGCGTCGTCGCCGAGGCGATCTGGCACGCGCGCCACCGCGCGGCGTTCGGCGCGCCGCTCGCCGCAGCAGCCGGCGATGGTGAACGTGCTCGCCGACATCGCGCTCGAGTCCGAGGCGGCGACGGTCGTCGGCGCTGCGCATCGCGCGCGCGTTCGACTCCGACGACCCCGAGGAGGCCGCCTTCCGCCGCCTCGCGCTCGCGGTCGATGAAGTACTGGGTCTGCAAGCGCGGCGCTCCGCTGGCGGCCGAGGCGCTCGAGTGCCTCGGCGGCAACGGCTACGTCGAGGAGGCGCCGATGGCGCAGTTCTACCGCGACATCCAGCTCGGCACCGTGTGGGAGGGCTCGGGCAACGTGATCGCGCTCGACGTGCTGCGCGCGCTCGCGTCGCGAGCCCGAGGGAGCGACCGCGTTCCTCGCCGAGTGCGACGCTCGCCGCCGGCGCCGACGCGCGCTTCGACGCGCACATGCTGCGCGTGCGCGAGGGGCTCGCGGCGCTCGGCGGCGGACCCGGCGCCGGCCGCAGTGGAGCGCTCGCCGCGTCGTCGAGGACATGGCGCTCGCGCTGCAGGCGAGCCTGCTGCTGCGCCACGCGCCGCCGGCCGTCGTCCGACGGCGTTCTGCGCCGCGCGCCTCGGACGCGCGCGGTCTCGCGTTCGGCGACCTGCCGCGCGGCGTCGACGGCGCGGCGATCGTCGAGCGCGCGCTCGCGCTCTGACCGGAACGGCGCCGATCGCTCCGGCGGCGCCTCGCTGTAGCCTGCCGGTGAGATGACGCGCCCGAGAACACGCAAGCTCGGTGTCGCGCGCGTGGCGCTCGCGTCGCTGGCCGTGCTCGCGCTGATCACTGTGGCGAGCGCCGAGGCCGTGCCTCTGAGCGAACCGTCGAATGGCGCGCCGCCGGTCGGGCACGTGTGGGTGATCATGCTCGAGAACCACAGCTTCGCGGAGAACTTCGGGCCGCCGGCGCAGGGATTCCAGCCGCGGCCGGGCACGAGCGAATCGATGACGTACCTCGCGAAGACGCTGCCTTCGCTCGGCGCACAGCTCGACGACTACTACGGGATCGCGCACCCGAGCAACTCGAACTACACGGCGCTCGTCAGCGGCCAGCCGCCGAGCTTCGGCCACTTCAGCTCGAGCGCGTGCCCGAAGACGGGGCTGCCGAAACTGCACGTGACGTTCTGCACGGGCACGCTGCTCGATTGCCTCTACTACACGCCGTTCGAACAGGCGCGCACGACCGAAACGGGCGTCGCCGTCGGGCAGGGCTGCGTGTACCCGTCGGGCGTGCCCGACATCGGCACGCAGATGCGCCAGGCGACGCCGGCGCTGAGCGTGAAGGCCTACCAGGAGGACATGGAACGCCCGTGCGAGCATCCGGCGCTCGGCGCCTACGACGAAGGCGACGCGGGCGGCGACGCGGGCTATGAGACGGGCGGCAACCCGTTCCTGTACTTCTCGAACTGGATCGAAGAACCGGCGAGCTGCGAAGCCGACGACGTGCCGCTGAACCGCAGCACGTTCGAACCGCTCGTCAAAGACCTGCAGAGCGTCGCGACGACGCCGAACCTCAGCTGGATCGGCCCGAACCTGTGCGACCAGGGCCACGACCTCTGCCCGAACTTCTACGCCGACCGCGGCAGCGCGAAGTTCTTCGAAGGCGCCGAAGTGTGCCCCGGCGCGCAGCCGACGTCGGAGTACTGCGACGCGCAGACCTCGGCGTGGCTGAACATGCTAATCCCGAAGATCACCGCGTCGCCGGCGTACAGGGAAAACGGGCTGATCGCGATCGTCTGGGACGAGGCGAACTTCTACAGCAGCAGCCCGTACGTCGACAGCCGCGCGTGCTGCAACGAGCCGAACGAGCCCGGCGCGACCGGCGAACCGGGCGTCGTCGGCGAAGTCGGCATCCCCGGTATCGCGTCGGTCAAGATCACGCCCGGGACGAACCGGCTGCTGCTCGGCGGCCCGGACACCTACGAAACGATCTTCGCGGCGCTGAGGCTGCTGTTCGAACACCCCGGCGAAGCGTTCGCGTGGCAGCCGGGCGGCGGCGACAGCGGCGCGCTGCTGCTCTCGCCGTTCATCAAGCCCGGAACGGTCTCGACGACGCCGTACGACCAGTACAGCACGCTGCGCACGCTGCAGAACATCTTCGGCCTGCCGCACACCGGCAACGCCGCCGACCCGCTCGTCGGCACGTTCGGCGCGGAAATCTTCAACGACGTCCCGAGCTCGCGGCCGGTCGCGCTGACGGCGTCGCCGGGCGGCGGCCTGCTGACGCTCGACGCGCGCCGCGGGACGACGGTCCACCTCGTCGGCGACGGCGTCGTCGTCCACGCGCGCTGCCGCGCCGCCGGGCGGCGGACGTGCCGCGGCGTCGCGACGCTCACGCTCGGCGCGAACGGCAGGGACGCGCCGTCGAGGCTCGGCTCGCGCAGCTATCTGCAGCCGTCGGACCGGCCGCGCGACCTGACGATCTACCTGTCGAAGCCGGCGCTCCGCTATCTGCACGCACACCGGCGCGCGAAGGTGCGCGTGACGTTCGCCTCGCGCGTCGCGAAGGGCAGGGCGAAGCGCGTGCGCCGGACGCTGACGGTACTGACGCCGCGGTAACGGGAGGGGCGCGTGAACGTAGCCGAGTACGTGCTCGCCGCCGTACGCGAGCAGGGCGTCGACCACGTGTTCATGGACCCGGGCGGTCTCAACGACGCGTTCATGGAGCCGATGACGGCGACCGACGGACTGCGAACGGTCGTCGCCGCGTTCGAGGGAGGCGCGGCGTACATGGCCGACGGCTACGCCAGGGCCTCCGGAGGTCTCGGCGTCTGCTTCGGCATCGGCGGCCCGGGCGTGCTCAACATGGCGACGGCGCTCGCCGCGGCGAAGGCCGATCGCAGCCCGGTCCTCGCGATCAGCGGCGAGGTGCCGCGCTCGTGGGAAGGCATGGGCGGCTTCCAGGACGCTTCGGGCGCGGCGATCGACGACATCGACGTGCTCAAGCCGATCACCGGGATCTCCGAGTCGGTCTCCTCGGCGTCGCTGGTCCCGCACCACCTGCGCCACCTGCTGACGCACGCGCATGCGCGTCGCGAGCCGGTCCACCTGTCGATCCCGGTCGACGTTCAGAAGGCGCAGGTCGCGGGCGACTGGCACGCCGTGCCGCGCGCGCTGACCCACCCGCGCTTCGCCGACGAGGCGGGGCTGCGAGCGCTCGTCTCGCTGCTCGCCGGGCCGGAGCCCGCGCGCAACGTCGTCCTGCTGGCCGGCCCGGGCGTGCTGCACGTCGACGCCGCGGAGACGCTGCTCGCGGTAGCCGAGCGCTACTCGATCCCCATCGCGACGACGCTCTCGAGCAAGGGGCTCGTGCCCGAGGACCATCCGCTCGCGCTCGGCGTCTTCGGATACGGCGGATCGCGCTGGGCGATCGACGCGATCAGGGATCCGGCCGTCGAGGTGCTGCGTCGTGATCGGCTCGGGGCTCTCGCAGCGGGACACGATGCAGTGGGACCCGGCGATGCTCCCGTCGAAGGCGCTCGATGCACGTGGCGAGCGACCCCGTGCTGATCGGGCGAACGTGGGCCAGCGAGGTCCCGCTGCTCGGCGACGCGGCGAACGTGTTGCTCGAGCACCTGCTCGCGCTCGACGGCGCCGAGGGCGAGCGCGGCTCGCAGCCGGCCGCGGCGAGCGCGAGGCGTTCGTCGCCGGCGTCAAGGCAAGCGGCTCGCGCGTCTACGAGGGAGGCCGACACGCACAGCGACGCCGTGCCGATGCATCCGGCGCGCGTCGTCTCGGAGCTGCGCAGCCGCGTTCCCCGACGAGGGGCGTGCTGTGCGTCGACTCCGGCGCGCACCGGGCGTGGTGCTCGCCGAGTATTGGCCCGTCCGCGGTCCCGGCGACGCACCTGTCGTCGACGAACCTCGGGCCGATGGGCGGCGCGATCCCGCTCGGCATCGGCGCCAAGCTGGCGCGCCCCGAGCGGCCGCTGATGGTTGCGACCGGCGACGGCTGCATGCTGATGCACGGGATGGAGCTGCTCACGGCTGTGCGCGAGCGGCTGCCGCTCGTGCGTCGCTGTCATGAACAACCGCGCCTACGGCAACATCTGGTACCGCGCGCACGCGCTCGGCCCCGGACCCGAGCAGCTGACCGAGATCGCCGGCATCGACTGGGCCGCCTTCGCGCGGTCGATCGGCGCGCGCGGCGAGATCGTCGAGCAGCCGCTCGAGGTCGGGCCGGCCGTATCGACGCGCGTTGCAGAGCGAGCTCCCGTACCTGCTCGAGCTGCGCATCGACAAGCGCTACCCGACGCCGATCGCGCCCTGGCGCGAACGCCGGCGGCGTGGGAAGATCATGAGTGACGCGCGGGCGAGAGCGTGATGGCGACGCTGCCCGACCCGACGCCGCGGCTCTCGGCCGACGACCGCGCAGCGCTCGAGCGGATGGCCGCCGCACGCAGCGACGCCGACGGGCGCGCCGTAGCTGGGCAGAGGTCTATGTGCGCATGTTCAACAACCCCGGCGTCGCGCGCACCGTCGGAGCACTGGGCGAGCGACTGCGCTTCCACGGCGTGCTGCCGGCACGGACGCGCGAGCTCGCGATCCTGCGCTTCGCGGCGCGTCGGCGTCTCGGCTACGAGTGGGTCCACCACCAGCGCCCGGCCCGCCTCGCCGGGCTCGACGAGCGCACCGTCGACGCCCTGCTCGCAGACGACGCCGGCCTCTCCGGGATCGATGCGGACGTCGTCGAGGCGGTCGACGCGGTCGTCGACGGGCGCGCCGTTCCCGACGGCGCGCAGGCTCGGCTCGTGGCGTCCTACGGCGAGGCGGGCGCGGTCGAGCTTGTCGCGCTGTGCGGGCTCTATGGGCTGATCGGCGCGATCGTCACGTCGTTTCAGATCCCGATCGAGGAGGGGCTGCCGCAGGCTCCGTTCTAGGCCGACGAGCGCCTCGCTGACCTACCCGAGCTCCGCCGGCAGCAACGCGACCCCTTCCTCGCGCGCTGCGGCGTGCAGGCGCGCGCCCCACGTCGCAACGACCAGGTCGCTGCGCGGCAGCACGAGCGCAGCGGCCAGATGGAGTGCATCGAGACTGCGCAGCTCACGCTTCGTCGCGAGCTCGGCGGCACGCTCGACGAGGCTCTCGTCGACCTCGACCACCCCGAACGCAGGCCACTCCCCGCGAACGGATCGCGCCGCCGACCCGCCGGCCGCGAGCGAGACGGCTCGAACGACCTCGACGAAGCCGACGCGGCAGATGAACCACCCGTCGGCCTCGGCCATCGCGGACCGGAGCAAGTCGCTCCCCGCCTCGGCGACGTAGCGCTTGACGAGCGCACTCGCGTCGAGATAGAGGTTCAGCGCTCTGCTTCCCGCTCGGCCAGGACCAGCGATGAAGCGCTGCGTCGCGTCTTCACGGGGGCGGGCGCGCTTCTCGGACGAGCGCGCGTCGGCGCCGCCACGCGTCCTTCGGCCACGAGAGCGCGGATTCGGTCGTCGCTCGCCGCCGAGCCCGCTGGAACGATGTCGGCGATCGGCTTCCCACGCAGCGTGACACGGATCTGCTGTCCGCGCCCGACTGCGCGCAGCGTCTCGCTCAGCGACTGCTTCAGCTCACGGACGCCGATCTCACGCATGTGGTCATCTTATCGAGCATGAGGACACACCACCTCTCACGCCTGAGGCGTCGGTCCGCTCGGTGAATTAGCCCGGCGCTCGTGCCACGTCTGCAGGACGAACTCGACGATGGTCCGGCTGGCGTTGAATGCTAGTCGCGCATGCCGCTCTAGCGCTGGGCTCGGTTTGGTCCTTCCGTGGCCGAGCCCCAGCTCGTTTCTCAGCTCGGTGAGCGACTGCACAGCCGTAGCAAGGTTCTGGAGCACGCGCTGAGCGGCCTTGCTGCCCTTCGCACTATCCGGGACTGCCTCGCGGTTGATCTTGAGTGCGACAGCCGCCTTCTTGTAGAGGTCCGACATGTCGTCGCCCTTGCCATAGACGATCTTGTAGTCGTCGAGCACAAACTTGAAAGCAGACTCTGCCAACTCCTTCGACGAGCCAATCGCTGCGGCTGGATCGTTCGTCAGATTCTTTCCGATTCGATCAAGATGCTGTTGCAGAACGCAAGGCTCGGATAGACGGTCAAAGCCATCGAGTGGAAGGACCGCGGCGCTCGGTGTCGCGGTAAGGGCGCCGTTATCGTCGATCGCGGCGCCATCGCGCTTCAGACTCCGGATCAGAGCAGCCGCATCGGGGACCAACTCGCCCGTTGTCGAGTCTCGCCCCCATGAGTCAATCGCCTCGAGATATACGAGTAGAAGGCAGCGCTGCTGTTCGGGATCATCAAAGTCGATATTTGCGTGGAAGCTGGCAACGAGGAACCGGCGCTGACCACCCTCAGGTCCGTCGTATCCAGGCTTGGGGACGAAGTCCTCTGCTTCAAAGAGCTGCTGGATCGGACGGAGAGTGCTGTAGTCCGAGCAGAAGTCGGCGAACTTGTACCCCGTGCGCTTCGAGATCTTCATCCCGCCAGATTAGGTCTGCGCCCGGCTACTGCCAGCGTCTCGCCCCAGTGTCTCGCGGGCGCATACGGCTACGCCGTCGGCGCGAGCAGCGATCTCGAAAGCCGACGCGGGGACTCGAACCCCGGACCCCTTCAT
>CAVTBW010000007.1:0-41237 GCA_963733115.1 uncultured Solirubrobacteraceae bacterium
CTTGCCCTTGTTGACGTCCTGCTTGACGAGGGAGTCGGCGGCGTTGAAGAAAGTCGCCCGCTGTTCGACAGGTACCGCGACTGATAGAGGCTTTCGCGATCGTCGAGGTTCGTCAGCCGGGAACACTCGCGGCGAGCCAGTGGTCACTCGGCGTTTCTTCGGTTTCCGCGGACCAGACGCCAACCCGGTCGACGAGCAACCCGCGACCTTCGCCCGATTCCTCCACGTCGTGCACGCCGATCGGCTGAGCTCCCGTCGGGTTGCACGACGCGCAGACGAGACGGCCGGCGTTTGCGTCGGCCTGTGCGTCATAAAGGAAGACCTCCTCGTCCGGGTGACCACTGTTGGCATCGGCGTTGTCGTAGCCGGTCAGCCGCTGGTCGGACATGAACGCGAGGTACTGCCCGCTCGGCGAGACCTGGGCCGTCATTTCATCGACCTTGTACTGTTCCTGACGCGAGGCGGAGACCGCACCCGTGTCGGGAAGGTCTTCGGCCGAGAGCTGCGCGATCAGTCGCGGCTTTTCCCATTCGGTCCCGTTGTTGTGCACCTCGTACAGGTTGCATTTCGCCGATGGCAGCCCAGTCCGGCTGCAATGGCCGGGCAGCGCATTGGGCGTGAGGACGCCGTTGGCGACGAAGTAGATATAGGAGCCGTCTTCGCTCGCGCCGGCGACGGATGCGAGCACGGCCGAGCTTTCGCCCCGGTTCAGATCGGGAGTGAGATCGGTTAGACGTTTGCCTGCCGGCTTTTCGCGTTCGAACACGTACAGATCGCCGGCGGCAACGCCTTCTTCTTCGAGCCCGTTGAGCGGGTTTGAGCCGATCGATGCACTTGCCGTGAGGCGTTGGTCGTCGGTAAAGAACAGACGGTCGCCGTTGACGCTCGACGTCTCGTATATCGGGACAGGCTTGACTTTCGACGGCGCGAGTCCGGGTTCTTCGTTCTGCACGTCGACCTGGATTGTTTCGGTTTTCCCTTCGCGGAATTCGGTCTGGTACAGGTGTACGCCGGTCGGGAGCTTCTGCAGCCAAGACGCCCTTTTCCCGTCTTCGGAGATCGAGTGGCGCGAGCCTTGGGTAGCTTCGAGATCCGCGAAGCCGAAGCCGGTGATGCCAGTGGCGGGTTCGCCGTTGGGCAAGACGCTCACCTGACGGACATGCCCTTCGCCCGGTTCAGCTTCTTCGGTCGACCACTCGACCAGGTCCGAGCCGGTGTTCGCACCGATGTGCTTGAGGTCCGAGGTCGCCGCCTGAAGCGACGAATGCCCGGCTTCCGCGGAGGTTTCGGGGAGAGGCGCGTAGCAGGGCGCAGACGCGCAACCGGTTGCGCGCAGATAGATCGGCAGGCCCGGCACGGTCCCGGTCATCTGCCCCGCTTCGAGCGCTTCGGGCGGGAACAGCGCGGCGAGCGAGAGGTCGCTGGAGAAGAACTGGTACTCGCGTCGCGTGTCCGCCTTGATTCCGATTGCCGCCGCGTTCGGCGTCGTGAGGTTGCGCGTCGTCCAACTGCCGGCCGCGACGCGTGTGGCGATCAGCTGCGCCGTTTCCGGCGCCCGGTTCCCCGCGGGTTCTTCTTCGCCGACCGCCGCTGCCGCGACGAACGTCAGCGCACTTCCGTTCGCGGCAGCTTGGATCAATCCGCCTTCGTGCGAGATCGGTTCGACCGCGGCGCCACGCTTGTTCGGAGGCGAGACGAGTTCCCAGGCGCGGCCGTCGGGCAGGACGGATTCGAGCGTGTTCGCCGGCAGCGTCTTGAACGTCGCCTCTTCGGAGCTGACGACTTCGACGCGTTTGCCTTCCGGTTCGCTGACGACGACGACGACGAAGTGGTAGGTCGTTTCGGGCGCGAGCCCGCTCAATTCGACCGACGCCGGCCGATCGCCGAAGCCGCCGCCGATGTCGGTGCCCGGCAGCGCCGGCGCGACGCTCGCGCAGGCCGATGCCCCGCCCGAGCACGGTTCGGTGCCATAGCGGAAGACGTAGCGCGTGTCGGCGCCGGTCGGGTCGATCGTCGCCTTGGCCGTCGCCGATTCGACGCCGACGTCGGCGGTCGCGAGGCTACCGACCTGGATCACCGGAGGCCCGACTGGTTCAGGGACATATACGTCGATCCGCGAGCCCGCCTGGTCGGCGACGAGCACTTCGTCGGTCGCCGCGTCGAGACCCAGTCCCGCGCTCCTGTCGCCGGCGAGTTGAGCGTCGCCGAAGCTCTGGATCGGCGTGTCGCTCGCGGTGAACGCCGAGACCGACGTGCCGTGGTCCAGATAGACGTCGCCGCTCGACTGCTCCCCGATCGTCGTATCGACCGCGATGCCGGTCGTGTTCGTTTCGGGGTCGAAGCTGACGATTTCGGCTTCGTCGTCGAGCACGGTGCCTTCCGTCCCCGGTCCGAAGCGCGCGACTTCGCAGCGCCGTTCCTTACACGGTTCGACGAGGTGTTCTTCGACCTTCGCTTCTTTTTTTTCTCTTCGCTGTTCGGCGCGTTCTTCGATCAGTTCTTCTTCTTCTTGATGTCGCGTCCGCCGGGTTCGTACGTCACGTAGACGCGCCCGAGCGCATCGACCGCGAAACCCGGGCGCGCCGGACGACGGAAGTTGACGACTTCGGGCAGTTCGTATTCTTCCGGTTCACCGATCATCGCGTTGTGTTCGGCGCTGTTGAAGCGCTCGATCACGAACTCTTCTTCTTCGTCTTCGCGCTCGATCCAGACCTTGCCCGTGCCGTCGACGGCGACGCCGGCGATCGGCCAGAGTTCTTCTTTTTCTTCGCCTTTGCGTACAAGGCTCCAGACGAGTTCGCCCTGTGCGCTGAGCTTGTAGACGATCGCTTTTTTCCAAGTGCGGTTGCCGACGACGTAGACATCGCCTTTCGAGAGCGAGTTGTCGCTGTTGTCGACGGCGATCGCGACGGGTTCGTCGAAGCCGACCTTCGTCGCAGAGCCGGGGCTCGCGACGCCGGGTTTGCATTGCGATTCGACTTTGCACCGTTCGTATTCGGAGCCACCGCCCACCCCGACGCCCCATGCTTCGAGGAATTCATGCTCGGGGCCGAACCGGACGACGCGGTTGTTGCCTTTGTCGAGCACGTACGTGTCACCCGTGGTTTCGTTCACGGCCACATCCGTCGGTCCCGACAGCTTGTTCACGCCGGCCGTTTCGATCGAGCCGGCGAACGTGTGACCGTGGTGAAGGAACGCCGAGGCGGGCCCGGAAGACAGCAGCGCCCCGGCGAGCACGACGATCAGCGCGACGAGCATCCGCTGGAGCTTCGGCGCGAGGGCACGCTGCGGCTTCACGCCACGACTACCGCCAACGCTCTCCCTCGCCTCTCCCATCCTGCCCTCTCGTCGCTCTTCAGCCGAACCCCTGATCGCAGGCTAGCAGTTCGCACACAACTGTCAAGCCGGTACCGCGACCCCGTGCTTGCGGGCCAAACGACGGGAAAAAAGGCGCCGTGACACAACTGCGTGGGGGGCCCGAAGGCCCCCCACGCGTCCTACTTGCTGCTTGTCACTGCCTGCTCAGAGAGCTTGCTATGCGGCGATCTCCATCGCTTCGCCCTTCAGCGCCGAGGTCGTGACCTCAGTCGAAGGGAGCGTCACGCCGGGAGGCGTGATGTGGCTCAGGAGGAAGTGCACCGGACCCGTTTCGGGGTTTTCGGGGAATTCGCCGAAGACGACTTCCTGGCCACCTTTGCTGTTGGCAGCAAAGGTCTGCGTGCTTTCCTTGCTGATTTTGTTGATGTTGCCTTCGGCGACGCCGATGACTGAACCAACCGTTTTGACTGCGAGCCCTTCGCAGGTGAATTCTGCGGAGAGGCCGTGGTCGGTCGCTTCGACGTCAGCGCCGACGCCGCCTTCGATGAAGCCGATCGTGGCCGTGAGCTGTTTCGTCTTGATCACGCCCGCCTTCGACTCGCCGGCCGACGTGCACTTCTTGCCTTCCGAGGTGCAGGTCTTGAATTCGACCGTCACGGTCTCCGTTTTCGGACCGGTGACTTCACCGACAGAGGCGCCCGACTTGCACGTCACGACGCCGACCGGCGATCCGCCGGTCCACGGCGTGCTTTCGCTTTCAGGGATGTAGCTCGTCAGCGTGCTCGTGCCGTTCTTGCCCTTGAAGCCCTTCTTTTTGGCGGCTTCCCAGGACTCGAGTTCGTACTTGTTCGTTTTACCTTCCGTGATTTCTTTTTCGCTGGCCGCTACCGAGCACAGTTTGTCGGTGTATTTGCCGGTGTACTTTTTTTCCGCGTTCTTCGCGACCTTCCCGCACACCTTGAATTCGGGCAGCGCGGCAGAGGCGCTCGAGACGGCGACAGCCGTCAGCGCGACCACGGCGACGAGGCAGAGCCCCACCATCTTGATACGTCGCATCTAATGCTCCTTTTCCCTCTTGGTACGTAGCCGATACCAGAGCGCCCGCCGTAAGACACAGAATCCCCGATATCAGTCCCTGCCCCTGTGCCGTACCCGGCCAGCGGCCCTCCAATCTCGACCTTGCCAGAAAGAAACACCGTCGTCAAGGTCGAGTCAAGCGGTCGTCAATCCATCCGCGAACCTGCCGAGCGTCGCTCGCATAGGTCGCGACGACGAGCTCGCATCCTGCTCCCACAGGCGTAGCGTTCGCCGGCGAGCGTCGTCGCGCGACGGCGTCCAGGCCGTCCCGCCCCAAGCTCTCCGGTCCCCTCCCGCGAGCCACTCTGTCCGGGGCGCGATCCGGCAAGCCCCATGACGTTGCGTGACATCATGTCATTGGCGAAGCTAGCACACGCCTTGACGTAATGTCAAGTGTTTAGAGGGTCTGGTGAGGTTCCGGACAGTCAACTGCCAAGCACGCCCGTCCGGGCTCGCCCCGGTGGCGCGGTCAGATCCGAGGACTCGCGCGGCGGTCCGCGGCCGACGCCCAGGCGGCGCTCGCCGCGCGCCGCGAGCGCCCGTCGCGACTCAGGCGAGACGGCGGGCAGCGACCGTGCGGTCGGCCTCGGTGACGATCTCCCAGCTCGGGGAGACGTCGGCGCGCAGGTGCCGAGCGACCACCGCCGTCGGGCCTGGCAGCCCGCGCCCGTCCGGGCGGTCGGCGCGCGCGTCGTGGAAGACGACGTGACCGCCGACGCGGACGAACGGACTCCAGTCGAGCCAGTCGCGCTCGCACCCGGCTTCGGAGTGGTCACCGTCGATGAACACGAGGTCGACTTCGCCACGCCAGCCCGCCGCGACCTCGTGCGAGAGCGCGACGTGCCAGCGGACCGTCGGAGCATCCGCGCCGAGACGCCGGGCGGCGCGCGCGATCAGCCGGCGCGTGGCGCGCTCGCTCGCCCCCCAACCGCCCGGCAGCGCGTCGGGATGGCGTCCGAACGGATCGATCAGGTGCAGCTCGGTGCCCGGTCCGAGCAGGCGCTGGAGCGCGAGCGCCGAGGAGCCCTCGTAGACGCCGATCTCGACGACGCGCTCGGCGCCGTCGGCGGCGGCGAGCAGGACGGCGGCATCGGCCGCCGAGTGCATCGTGCGCGGCGGGATCAGCCCGAGCCCGACGGCTGCGGCGCGCAGCCTCACGTCGTCGCGCACGCGCGCCGGCGCGAGGCTGCGGAGCGACTGCGGGAGGATCGCCACGGCGCCAGCCTACGCGCAGAGCTCGGCCGGCGGCGGGGACGCTTCGCCACGCGCATGTGCGCGCGGGTAGAGAAGCCATAGGCGGTAATCGAGGTGAACGCTCGCGAGGTCGGCGCCGACGAGACCGACCGGGAAGGCCGGATCGTCACGGAACGTGTACTGGAAGATCGCCTCGACGCGCGGGTCCGCCGACCAGCGCTCGAGCTGCGTGCCGAGCGCGAGGCAGCCTTCGCGTTCGGCGCTCGCCGCCGCCGGGCGCGGACGACCTGGATGCGGCGCGCCGGCGCCGGTCTCGGTCACCCAGATGCGCGCGGCACGTCCACACGCGCCGCGCGCGTCGAGCGCCGACTCGAGCGCCGCGACCGGTTCGCCGCTCGACGCCGCGCTGCCATAGCTCGCGTAGGCATGGATCGACCAGTCGCCGCCGAGACAGAGGACGCTCCTCGGCAGGCGCTCGACGAACTCGGCGACGCTCGTTCGCAGCGGCGTGCTCGTCGGGTACCCCGCGAGCTCGCCGAGCAGCAGATGGTGGGCGCTGCCGGCGCCGTCGAGCGTTTCGGCCATCGCCTGCGCGAGCTGCGCATAGACGGCCGCCGCCTGCGACGGCGAGCCGCGCGCGCACGCCACGCGCTGCGGGCTGAGGAACTGCGGGTTGTTTGGCTCGTTCCACGGGCTCCACCAGCTCAGCGCGACGCCCTCGCGCGCGCCGAGCGCGAGCAGCGAGCGGATCAGCGCACGGTAGCCGGCGACGCCGGCGGCGCTGATCGGGCGCGAGAACGGCTGCGTGCCGGACGGCTCGCAGCCACTGGGCGCGCGCGCCGCCCACGCCGGGGTGCCGAACACGACGAGCACGACCTCGTAGCCGTTGCGGCCTTCGGCGCGCGCGGCGCGCTGGCGTGCTGCGAGCGCCGCGAGCTCGGCCGCGATCCCGCGGTAGCCGGCGCACGGGCCGATCTCGCGCGCACAGCCGTCGACCGACGCTTCCAGCGACGGCGGCTCGCGCGGATCGGGCTGCAGCGCCGCCCAGTCGACGAGCAGGCGCACGAAGTCGGGATGCAGCGCCGCCAGCCGTTCGCGCGCCGCCGCGAACTGCGCGCCGCCCGGCTCGGCCGGCGCCGGCGGGTCGGCCAGCAACTGCGCGTTGTCCTCGGTCAGGCCGAAGCTCGGCCCGCGCGCGACCGGCGCCGGGGTGGACGAAGGCGCGCTTGGCGCACGCTCACGCGCACCATGCGAGCTGCCGCAGCCGCCGGCGAGCGCCGTCGCGAGCAGCGCGCCCGCGAGCAGCCACCGCGACCTCAGACCGCCGAGACCTGCTCTTCCTCGGCGACGCGAAACGAGGAGCCGCAGCCGCACGCTGCGACGACGTTCGGGTTCGAGACCTTGAAGCCCGCGCCCTGCAGGCTTTCCTCGTAGTCGATCGTCGAGCCGCGCACGAACGGCAGGCTCTCGTTGTCGACGAGCAGCTTCAGCCCGTGGCTCTCGAACACGACGTCGTTCTCGCGCTGCTCGTCGAACGCCAGCTGGTACTGGAACCCGGAGCAGCCGCCGCCGCGGACGCCGACACGCAGTCCGGCGAGGGTCGCCTCGGCGTCCTGCGCCGCAAGGAACTCCTGGACCTTCTCGGCGCCCTTGTCGCTGATCGTGATCATCGTTCTGCTCCTCTGGCGGACTTCAAGACTTTCCAAAGTATAGCGGTGGCCGGCGGTCGCCCTCGGTCGCCGGCAAGCCCGCTCGCATCCGCACGATCGCCGGCCTCGGAGTCGCGCACGCGATCCTCTACGCTAGGTCGCATGCCCTCCTCCGAGGACATCAGAGAGCGCATCGAGACGGCGATCGCCGGCTCGCGCGCGGAGGTCGAGGACACGACCGGCGGCGGCGACCACTTCCGCGCGACGGTCACCGCCGCGGCGTTCGCAGGGCTCAGCCGGATCGAGCAGCACCGGCTCGTCTACGGCGTGTTCGGCGCCGAGATCGGCGGACCGATCCACGCGCTCTCACTGAAGACGCTCGTCCCCGACCAGAGCACGGCGCAGCAGAGCACGGCGCAGCCAACCCCCACGCGATAGGCAGGAGCACCCCATGTCGAGCAATCCAGTCAAAGACCTTCCGATGTCTCCCGGCCAGCCGGCGCCGAGCGCCGCCGAGCCGGCGCCCGCGGGCGAGTCGAACCCGATCCGCGAGGCGATCTCCGAAGCGATCGCCGAGCACAAGGTGATCCTGTTCATGAAGGGCACGCCCGAGGCGCCGGCGTGCGGCTTCTCAGCGCGCACGGTCGCCGTGCTGCAATCGCTCGAGGTGCCGTTCGCGGCCGTAGACGTGCTGCCGGACGCGCGCATCCGCCAGGAGCTCTCGGCGCTGTCGAACTGGCCGACGATCCCGCAGCTGTTCGTCGACGGCGAGCTGCTCGGAGGTTGCGACATCGTCACCGAGATGTACGAGTCCGGAGAGCTCGCGCAGGCGTTGCTGTAGCGTCCCGCCGCGATGTCGCCCGTCGCGGTAGCCACCGATAGCACGCACTACCTCCCGCGCGAGCTCGCCGCGCGCGAAGACGTGCACCAGATCAGCCTGTACGTCGGCTGGAACGGCGAGCCGGTGCGCGAGCTCGACATGCCGAGCTTCGACGCCTTCTACGAGCGCCTGCGCACCGATCCCGAGCTGCCGAGCACCTCGCAGCCGTCGATCGGCGACTTCCTCGCCGCCTGGGAGCCATTGCTCGACGCCGGCGAGGACGTCGTATCGATCCACCTCGCCGGTGGCATCTCCGGGACGGTCGAGGCCGCGCGACAGGCGCACGCGCTGCTCGGCGAGCGTGGCCTCGGCGAGCGTGTCGAGGTGCTCGACTCCGAAAGCGGCTGCGGCGGCACCGGGCTGCTCGTGCTCGCCGCATGCGCCGCGGCGCGTGCCGGCGCCGACAAGGATGCCGTCGTCGCGCATGTGCGCGAGACGCGCAAGGCGCTGAGGATCTGGTTCTGCCTCGACACGCTCGAGTACCTGCGCCGTGGCGGGCGGATCGGCAAGGCGCAGGCGTGGCTCGGCGGCACGCTGAAGATCAAGCCGATCCTCTCGCTCGAGTACGAGATCACGCCGGTCGAGCGCGTGCGCACCGCCGGGCGCGCGTTCGAGCGGATGGTCGACTACGCGCGCGAGCTGCACGACGGCGGCTCCGACGGGTGGGTCGTACAGCACATCCAGGCGCCCGATCAGGCGCAGCGGCTGATCGACCGCTGCCGCGAGATCTTCGGCTCCGAGCCCGTCTTCACCTCAGAGGTCGGCCCGGTGATCGGCACGTACACCGGCCCCGGTCTGATCGGCGTCGGCGGCGTCCCGCGCGCGCTGCTCAGCTGAGCGCGAGCGTCAGCGTTCGCGCCGGCGACGACGTCGCCCGCGGATGAATTTGACGCCGATCGCCAGTCCGATCAGCGCGGCGCCGGCGGTCAGCTCGTCCCTGTGGCGCTCGACGTGTCCGCGCCAGTCGGTCAGGTGCGCGACCTCGCCGCGCAGGCGGTCGATCGAGACGGCGAACTCCATCCGGTTGGACTCGATCGAGCTGCGGATCTCGGCCGGCGAGCGCTGCGCCATCAGCCGCTCACCCCGCCGCCGGCCGGAGGCGCGGCGGGTCCGGCGCCGACCGGCCCGTCGGAGCCCTTGCTGACGGTCTCCTTGATCTTCTGCGCCTCCTCGATCGCCATGTTCGGCGTCGGCGGCGCACCTTTTTTGACCGCTTTCGCGGCGAGCGCGCCGGCGAGCGCGCCGAGCAGCAGCAGGATCACGGCCATCGCGAAGAAGCCCCAGAAGTACGCGAACTGGGCGCCCGGCAGGTAGTAGTAGAGAAGCCACGCGAAGCCGATCAGCGCGAAGATGATCGCCGTCACGACGAAGATCCCGGCGGCGACGCCGACGACTGCGCCCTTGACCAGCCGCGTCGCCTTCTCCGTGACCTCCGCCTTCGCGAGTTCGATCTCCTCGCGCACGAGCACCTGCGCGCGCTCGCTGACGTCGGTGATCGCCGCCGCGATGTTGTGCGGCACCTCCGAGCGCTGCTCGCCGCCTGGCGGCGTCGCGGGTGCGCTCACTCGGGCGGCTCCTCGTCGAACAGCCGCCGCCAGGCGAGCGCCGCGCCGCGCTGCGCTGCGATGCTCGCGAGCGCGCCGAAGCCGGCAAGCAGGCCCGACCAGACGAGTCGCTTGAAGATGTCGTTCTCCATCAGCGCGTGAGTCTATTGCCCGGGGTCGTCGCCTCGGAAACGACGACGCCTGCAGGCGCCTTCGCGGGGACCTCGAGGCCGCCGCAGACGATCTCGATGACGAGTCGCTTGGCGCGCTCGAAGTCGTCCTCGCCCTGCGGGCGCAGGTCGAAGATCCACCCGGTCAGCAGCTGCTCGATCACGCCGTAGAACGCCATCGCGGCGAAGCGCGCCTCGATCTCCGGCTTGAAGTACCCGTCGCGCTGCGCCGCTTCGACGATCCGCGCGATCAGCTCGTACGCCTCGCGGATCGTGCCGATGTGCGTGTCGCCGAACGAGTTCGCCGCGCGCGTGACCTCGACGATGATCACCTTCATCAGGTCCGGGTCGTGGCGGTAGCTGTCGATGATGAACGACGCGATCGCGCCGAGCTTCTCGCGCACCGGCAGCGGCTCGGCGTCGACCTCGCGGATCAGCTCGAGCATCACCTCCCAGCGCTCGAGGAACAGCGTGTCGAGCACCTCGTCCTTCGACGCGAAGTAGTGATAGACGAGCCCGTAGGCGACGCCGGCCTCGTCGGCGATGTCCGAGACGCGGCACGCGTGGAAGCCCTGCCGCGCGAACACGCGCACGGCCGCGTCGAGGATCAGACGACGCTTGTCCGGACCCTTCGCGCCGCCGTTTGCGACCGGCGCAGCGCTCGCGCCCTTCGCGCCGGCGCGCGCACGCACGTCGCCGCCGTCGGGACGTGCCCTGCTTGCGCTCATGCGTGCACATCCTGCGGCCAGCGGTAGACGTCGGCGCGACGGTTCGCGAGCGCCGGCAGCCGCTCGCGGATCTCGCGTTGGCGGTCGAGGTCGAGCTCGGCGACGATGTGGCCGACGCCGTCAGGCGCCTGCGCGAGCACGATGCCCCACGGATCGACGATCATCGAGCGCCCGCCCGAGCGGTTGCCGCCGGGGTGCTCGCCGATCTGGTTCGCGGCGATGAAGAACGCCTGGTTCTCGATCGCGCGCGCCCGCAACAGCGTCTCCCAGTGGTCGCGCGTCGTTGCAAGCGTGAATGCCGCCGGCAGCGGGAAGACGAGCGCGCCGCGCAGCGCGAGGATCCGGTAGAGCTCGGGGAAGCGCAGGTCGTAGCAGATCGACATGCCCAGGCAGACCTGGTCAGTCGTCGTCGAATCAACGATCTCCTCGCCGGCGTCCTCGAGATCGGACTCGTTGTAGCTGCGCCCGTCGACCTCGACGTCGAACATGTGCACCTTGCGGTAGACCGCCTTCAGCTCGCCGTCGGCGCCGACGTGGACCGACGTGTTCGCGAGCTTCTCCTGCCCGGCGACGCGCTGGACGATCGAGCCGGCGACGAGCTCGACGCCGAGCTCGCGAGCCGTCGCGCGCGCCCACGCGATCGACGGGCCATCGAGCGTCTCGGCGGCCGCGCGCAATTGCTCGTCCTCGCCCATCGCCGTCCACCTCTCGGGGAGTACGATCAGGCTCGCGCCGTCGGCCGCCGCGGCACGCGTCAGGCGGTCGGCGACCGCGAGGTTCTCCGCCGGGTCGGCGGTCGAGTTCATTTGGACTGCGGCAACCCTCACGAGCGCGCCCCCTCCGACCGACCCGCGCCCGCATGCGCACCGATCGAGAAATAGATTGACTGGTCAGTCAACACTTCCAAGCATACCGACCGGCCCGCCGTCGGCGACCGCGCACGACGATTGGGCGGCGACGCCGAAGCGTCTGCTGCGCGGCACGCGCCCGCTCAAGCGCTGGCGCTACGTCGGCATCTTCGGCGAGGAGCTGATGGCGTGCGCCGCGCTCGTGCAGGTCGGCCCGGCCCGGCAGTCGTTCTGGGCGCTGTACCGCCGCGACGAGCACGAGCTGCGCGAGCGAACGAGGATGCTGCCGCGGCGCCGCGAGCTCGAGCTGGCGCCCGGGCGGCTGCTGCTGCGCGACCGCGGCGTCGCGCTCGATCTGCGCCTCGACGAAGACGACGGGATCGAAGCGCTCTGCCCGCACGGGCGAGAGCACGTCTGGACGCGCAAGCAGGCCGGCACCGCCGCGCACGGCACGCTCGCGCTCGACGGCGGCGCGTCGCAGACGATCGACGCGCGCGCCGTGATCGACGACACGGTCGGCTACCACGCGCGCCGCACCGAGTGGTCGTGGTCGGCCGGCGTCGGGCAGAGCCCCGACGGGGCGGCGCTCGCATGGAACCTCGTCAGCGGCGTCAACGATCCGCCGGTCGGCTCCGAGCGCGCCGTCTGGATCGACGGCGTCGCGCGCGAGTCGCCGCCGGTCGAGTTCTCGGAGAGCCTGCTGCGCGTGCGCTGCGAGGACGGATCGACGCTGCGCTTCCACGCCGAGGCCGAGCGCGCGCACCGCCAGAACCTGCTGCTCGTCAAGAGCGACTACCGCGCGCCGTTCGGATCTTTCAGCGGGACGCTGCCCGGCGGCGTCGCGCTCGCGCACGGGCTCGGCGTCGTCGAGTGGCATCGGGCGCTTTGGTAACAACCGCGCGGCGCGCGGCAAGCCCGCCGCGCGGTTATCACGTCCAACTACGCCTCGACGTCGACTATCGCTTTCGACTTGTTGGCGAGCGTTCCGACGAGGAGTTCGGGGAGCGTCACGCCCGGTGGTGTCAGCATGTCGTTCAGATAGAACGGACCTTCGCCGGCCGGGAAGCTGCCGAAGACGAACTCTTGACCGCCTTTGCCGTCTTCTTTCCAGGAGATCGCGCTTTCCTTGCTGACTTTGTTGATGTTCCCGGTCTGCACGCCAATCAGCGAGCCACTGACGACCGCGGCGATCCCTTCGCACGTGTAGCGCACGATCGTTTCGCCTTCGGCTGCCGAGAGCCGCAGGCCAACGCTGCCTTCGATGTAGCCGATTTCGCCGAGCAGCGGGGTCGTTTCGATCGTGCCACCTTTCTGACCTTCGGACGTGCACTTTTTGCCTTCGACCGTGCAAGTCGTGAACGTCAACGTCTGGATGCTCGTCTTCAGCCCGGTGAATTCTCCTTCGGAGGTTCCCGCCTTGCAGGTCAGATCGAGGTTCGGCGAGCCCCCCGCCCACGGTTCCGATTCGTTGGCAGGGATGTAAGCGCTGTGCAGGCTTGTCCCCAGGTTTCCTTTGAACGTCCGTTTCGACGCCGCGACGTGTTCCCACGTGACGAGTTCGTGCGACCCCGTGCCGGCCGGCACGGCAGGTTCGGTGCACGTCGTGTCTTTGAATTCTCCCGTTCCCGCCGGTTCCGCTTTCTCGCAGAACCGGTATTCGGGCAGCGACGCCGATGCTCCCGACGCGGCAACCGCGCCCACTCCGACTACGACCACGACGCACAGCATGAGCAGCTTCAAGCGCTTCATCTCGATGCTCCTTCAGAGTCGTCTTGGCGAGCCGGCGCCGGGCAGAATCCCCCAGCCCCGCGCCGGCAGCGACGCCGCGCCGCTTCGCGGCTCCCAACGACGCCACTGACGCGACCTTTCCATAGACATGGAAGTTCGTCAACGTCAAGTCCTTCGAAATAACGGGCTATTTGCGAGTTATCCGCCGAGCGGTGAGCCGGGCTCGAAGCGGTCGGGCCGCGGCGCCGGCGTCAATCGCCGGCGCGCTGCCGCCGCAGCTCGGCGAGCAGGAGCTTGGAGTGCATCGCGCCGAGCAGCTCGCGCAGCGGCTCGACGCCGGCGGCGACGATCTCCATCGCGCGCTCGACGTCGACCTCGCCGGCGAGGCGGTCGAGCAGCGCGGCGACCTCCTCGCGGACGAGCGGCTCCAAAGCCTCGCGATATCGCAGCGTGTCGTAGACGGTGAAGCCGAGTGCCTCCTCGTAGCCGCCGGCGCGGAAGCTCGCGATCGCCTCGATGATCTTCACGTCGTCCTGGTCGTAGCCGCGCCGCGTCGGCGTCAGCACGCCGATCTCGGCGAGCCGGTCGAGCACGTTGCGCGGGATCGCGTAGCGCTCGTGCACGACCTTCGAGGAGATCCGGCGCGAATCGTCGGCGCTCGCGAGCGCGCGCTCGAGGATCCGATCCTCGAGCTCGATCAGCGCGTGCACGCGCTCGGGGTCCTCCGCGAGCGTGCTCTTGATCACGCGCAGCGGCATGAAGCGCTTCTCCTGCAGGCGCTTGATCAGCTCGATCCGCTGCACGTACTCGGGCGGGTAGTACGCCATGTTGCGGCTCGTGCGCACGATGTCCTCGCCCTCGCCGAGCAGCCCCTCGCGCAGGTAGTAGCGGATCGTGCCGGCGCTCACGCCCGAGCGCTCGGCGAGCTCGCTCATCTTCAGCAGCGTGCGATCGCGCGTCTGCGCCCCTGCGTCGTGCACGGTGACGCTCGTGCCGTCGCTCACGCGATCAGACCCGGAACGAGACGTCCTCGCGCTCGCCGGCCGCTCCCGCCACGGCACCCTCGGCGAGCAGCTCGGCGACCTCTGCCTCGGTGTAGCCGGCCGCGAGCAGCACCTCCTCGGTGTGCTCGCCGAGCGCCGGGCCGGGCAGCCGCGCGTGGTCGCCCGGCGTGCGCGCGAGCTTGACCGGCAGCCCGAGCAGGCGCACCGCGCGCTCGGCGCCCGGCTGGTCGATCTCGACGACCATCTCGCGCTCGCGCACGAGCTCGGAGGCGAGCGCCTCGTCGAGCTCGAGCATCGGCTCCAGGCAGCAGTCGTGCTTGCGCGCGAACTCCTCCCACTGCTCGCGCGTGCGGCCCTTGAAGATCTCCTGGACCTGCGCATGCGCCGCCGAGCCGGGGTGCTCGAACTGCGCCGCGACCAACTCGTCGCGCCCGACGCCGCGACAGAACGCCTGCCAGAACTTCGGCTCGAGCGCGCCGAGCGTGACCCAGCCGTCGGCGCACTCGTACGGCCGGTAGCAGATCAACGAGCCGGCGAGCGGCAGGTCGCCGCGGCGCGGGACGTTGCCGTCGGCGAAGTACGACGCGGCGACCATCGCCAGCCACGAGAGCGCGCCGTCGGCCATCGAGACGTCGACGAGCTGGCCCTCGCCCGAGCCGGGCGAGTCCGAGCCCGGGCCGCCGCCGTCGCGCTCGCGCAGCGCCGCGAGGATGCCGAACGCCGCCATCAGCGCACCGCCGCCGAGGTCGGCGATCTGGCCGGCGGCCTGCACCGGCGCGCCGCCGCGCTCGCCGGTCAGCCCGAGCAGGCCGACGAGGCCGAGGTAGTTCATGTCGTGCCCCGACGCGTCGCGTTTCGGGCCGTCCTGGCCGTAGCCGGAGATCGCGCAGTAGACGATCGCCGGGTTCTCCTCGCGCATCCGCTCGTAGCCGACGCCGAGTCGGTCGAGCACGCCGGGACGGAACGACTCGAGCACGACGTCGTACTCGCGCACGAGCCGCAGCAGCGCCTCGCGACCGCGCTCGTTCTTCAGGTCGAGGCGGATCGAGCGCTTGTTGCGGTTCAGCGAGAGGAACAGCGCCGAGCGCGCCGTCTCGTGCGCGCCCTCGTAATAGGGCGGCGACCAGCGGATGTAGTCGCCCATGCCCGTGTCCTCGACCTTCAGCACCTCGGCGCCGAAGTCGGCGAGCAGCAGCGAGCAGAAGCCGCCGGGCAAGAGGCGCGAGAGGTCGAGCACGCGGATGCCCTGCAGCGGCAGGCTCATGCGGTGGCCGCCACGCGCTGCGGGATGTCGAGCATCGCGCGCGCCTCCTGCACGCTCGCCGGGCGCCGGCCGACGTCCTCGGCCATCTGCCGCGCCTTCGCGATCAGCTCGCCGTTGGAGCGCGCCATCTCGCCGCTCGGCAGGTAGAGGTTGTCCTCGAGCCCGACGCGAATCGACCCGCCGAGCGTGAGCGCCGCCGAGACGAGCATCCACTGGTCGCGCGAGACGCCGATCACGCCCCAGTGCGACGGCTGCTCGCCGGCCGGCGTCGGCGGGATGTTGTCGACCATCGCCGCGAGGTTGCGCGCGCTCGGCGGGATGCCGCCGACGACGCCCATCACGCAGTCGACGTGCAGCGGCGTCTTCAGCACGCCCATGTCGATCAGCGGCGCGAGGCTGCCGACGTGGCCGACGTCGAAGCACTCGTGCTCCGGTTTGATGCCGAGCTCGTTCATCGCTTCGAGCAGCTCGACGATCTCCTCGAACGGGTTCTGGAAGACCATGCTGAAGACGAAGCCCTTGCGCGAGCGCGAGTACTTCGCGTAGTTCATCGAGCCCATGTTCAGCGCCGCGACCTCCGGCCGGCACGCGCGCAGGTACTCGATCCGCTTCGACAGCGGCACGCCGATCGTGCCGGTCGAGAAGTTGATGATCGCCGCGTCGCCGACCTCGGCGCGGATCGCGTCGGAGATCGCCTGGAAGTCCTCGATCTCGTAGCTCGGCGTGCCGTCCGGTTTGCGCGCGTGGATGTGGATCATCGTGCCGCCCTCGTCGACGATCCGCCGCGCCTCGGCGGCGTACTCGGCCGGCGTGTACGGGATCGCCGGGCACTGCTCGCGGTTGGCGATCGCGCCCGAGATCGAGCACGTGATGACGACCGGGTCGTCGAGGCTCATACAGGCACCACTCCTTGTCGCTTCCACGGCCGCTCGATCTTCTTGCCGGCGGCCATCTCGAGCGCGCGGCAGATCGTCCGGCGCGTCTCGCGCGGGTCGATGACGTCGTCGATCATGTCGTTGCCGGCGGCGATGTAGACGTCGATGATCTTGCGGTACGCGGCGATCAGCTCGGCCTTCTTCGCCTCCGGGTCCTCGGCTTCCTCGACCTGTTTGCGCATGACGATCTCGACGGCGCCCTCGGCGCCCATCACGCTGATCTCGGCGCTCGGCCAGGCGACGATCAGGTCGGGCTCGTACGCGCGGCCGTTCATCACGTAGTAGCCGGCGCCGTACGCCTTGCGCGTGATGACCGTGATCTTCGGCACGGTCGCGTTCGCGACGGCGTAGAGCATCTTCGCGCCGTGGCGGATGATCCCGTCGGCCTCGACCTTCGTGCCGACCATGAAGCCGGGCACGTCCATCAGGAAGACGAGCGGGATGTCGAACGCGTTGCAGAGGTTGACGAAGCGCGCGGCCTTGTCGGCCGAGTCGTTGTCGAGGATGCCGCCGAGCTGCTTCGGCTGGTTGGCGACGATCCCGGCCGGCCTCCCGCCGAAGCGCGCGAAGCACGTGATGATCGTCTTCGCCCACTGCGGCTTCATGTCGAAGTGGTAGCCGTCGTCGGCGATCCGGCGGATCACCTCGTACATGTCATACGGCTTGCGGTTGGACTCGGGCAGCACGTCGAGCAGCTCCTCGTCGCCGCGTTCGATCGGGTCGGCGCTCGCGAGGATCGGCGGCTTGGCTTCGCAGTTCTGCGGCATGAACGAGAGGTACTGCTTGATCGCCTCGATGCACGCCTCGTCGTCGGCGACCTCGAGATCGCCGACGCCCGACTTCCGCGTGTGCACGCGCGAGCCGCCGAGCTCCTCCTGCGTGACGTCCTCGCCGACGGCCGCGCGCACGAGGTGCGGGCCGGCGAGCGCCATCGAGCCGCGCCCCTTGACCATCGGGACGAAGTCGGCGAGGCCCGGGATGTAGGCGGTGCCGGCCGCGCACGGCCCCATCAGCGCGGCGATCTGCGGGATCACGCCGCTCATCACGACCTCCTCGCGGAACAGGTGCCCGGAGCCGGCGAACAGCGAGCCGACGGCCTCCTGGATCCGCGCGCCAGCGGAGTCGAGCAGCCAGACGAACGGGATCCGCTTCGTCAGCGCGAGCTCGCGCAGGCGCGTGACCTTGAGCTCGCCGGTCATCCCCATCGAGCCGGCCATCACCGTGAAGTCGTACGCGCAGACGGCGAGCAGCCGCCCGTCGACCTTGCCGTAGCCGGTGATCACGCCGTCGGCCGGCGCCTCCTTACCGTCCATCGCGCGCTGCGCGAAGTGCGGGCGCCCGTGGATGCCGAGCTCGACGAACGTGCCGTCGTCGATCAGCAGCGCAAGGCGCTCGCGCGCGGTCAGCTTCTCGGCGGCGTGCTGGCGCGCGACCTTCTCCTCGCCGCCGCCGAGCTTGATCTGCTCACGCCGCGCGTGCAGGTCCTCGACGAGCGGTCGCAACAGCGACGCGGGCTTCTCGGTCGTGCTCATCAGCGTCCTTTCCAGACGGGCTCGCGTTTCTCGAAGAACGCGCTGACGCCCTCGACGATGTCTTCGGTCGACGTCGCGAGCGTCGAGCTGCGCGCGCAGGTAGTCGAGCGCGTCGTCGAGCTGCATGTCGAGCTGGCGGCGCATCGCCTCCTTGCCGAGGCGCATGATCACGGGCGACTTCGCCGCGAGCTTGACGGCCCACTCGCGCACGGCCGTCTCGAGCTCGGGCGCCGGCACGACGCGGTTGACGATGCCGGCGTCGAGCGCCTGCTGCGCGCTCCAGCGCTCGCCGAGCAGCAGCAGCTCGTTGGCCTTCTTGCGCGGCACGTTGCGGTAGATCAGCGCCATGATCATGAACGGGAACGTGCCGACGTTGATCTCCGGCGTGCCGAAGCTCGCATCGTCGGAGGCGACGATCAGGTCGCACGCGAGCGCGATGCCGAGCGCGCCGGCGAGCACGTGGCCGCCGGCGGCGACGACCGTCGGCTTGCCGAGCTCGCCGATCAGCTTGAACAGGCGCACGAAGCGCTCGCTGCCGAAGTGCCGCTCGACGAGCGTCACGTCGGAGGCGAAGCCGCCGAGGTTCGCGCCGGAGGAGAACGTCCGCTCGTGCGACGACGCGAGTACGACGCAGCGCGCGCCGGCTTCCTCGCGCGCACGCTCGAACGCCGCGATCAGGCCGCCGAGCATGTCCGGCGAGAGCGCATTGCGCGTGTCCGGATCGTTCATCGTGATCGTCGCGACGCCCTGCTCGTCGAGCGCGTAGAGGACTGGGTCGGCGGCCATCGGCGCATCCTAGCCCGATCGCGGGCGAGTGGGAAGTGCGCAGCCGTACTACTTACTTTTGCGGCGGCCGGCGCACGGTCGGGGCGGCGACCGGTCCACCGGCGCACGCTGGATTACGAAGTGTGGAATCGGACGGGCGCTCGACCCGCGGGCCGTGCAGGCGCTGCGCTTGTAACTATTCCGTGATGGCGCTCTCGGCACGTGACGTCCGCAACGTGCTCGACTTCGTCGGCGAGGCGCACGGCGCGGGCGACCTCGACGAGCTGCGCAACTTCATGCCGGCCGGTCTCGCGGGGCTCGTGCGCACCGACTACGCGTCCTACAACGAGGTCGACAGCGAGGGCGTCGTACACGCGACGGTCGCCTATCCGGAGGTGCCGCGCGAGACGTTCGAGGGCTGGGAGCGCTACGCCTACCAGAACCCGCTCGCGCAGCGCCACCTGCGTACGCGCGACGGTCGCGCGTACCGCTTCTCCGACGTCGCCGAGCGCGCCGAGCTCGATCGCCTGGAGCTGTTCCGCGAGTTCTACAGCTCGCTCGGCGTGCGCCACCAGATCGCGTTCGCGCTGCCGTCGCCGCCGCAGTTGACGTTCGCGCTTGCGCTCTCGCGCGGCGGACGCGACTACTCCGACCGCGATCGCGACCTGCTCAACCTGACGCGGCCGCATCTGATCCAGGCGTACCGCAACGTGCAGGCGCGCGAGCGCGCCGGGCGGATGATCGAGGCGCTGCGCAGCGGCGTCGACGCGAGCGGCGAGGCGATCGCGATCGTCGACGCCGGCAGCGTCGCGTTCGCGTCGGGCGCGGCGCGCGCGCATATGCGCGGGCTCGGCTGGGACGGCAGCGGACGGCCGCCGGCGCTGCTGCTCGAGCCGGGGCCGACCGGTCGCCTATGGGATCCGCTGCTCGTGCGCGGCGCCGACGGCAACGTCGTCGTGCGCCGCCTGCCGAGCGGCGGCCGCGAGAGCTTCGCGGTCGTGTTCGAGCGTCACCGCGCGCAGCTCAGCGGCTCGGCGCTGCGCGGCCTCGGGCTGAGCCCGCGCGAGGCCGAAGTGCTGCAGCTGCTCGCGCACGGCCGCGACACGCAGGCCGTCTGCGCGCAGATGGGCATCAGCCCGCGGACGGTCCACAAGCACACCGAGCGGATCCACTCGAAGCTGGGCACGCACGACCGCGCACAGGCGATCGCGACGGCGCTCGCGGCCGAGCACGACGTCGACCGTGCCCGCGGCCGCTAGCAAGCTGCGCGCGCGCTGCTTCAGACGCCCAAGCCCGTGCCGCCCTTGCCGCTTTCGCCGAGCGTGCCTTTGAGCACCTTCGCGCCGGCGATCGTCTTGCGCGCCGGCGGCGCCTTGACGACGACGGGCACGTTCACGGCGAGCACGTCGGTCGTCTCGCTCACCGAGATGCCGGCGAGACGCTCGCTCCTGATCACGCGCACCGGCAGGCCGGCTTCGGTGACGAACGCTTCGAGCTGCTCGACGAGTTCGCCGCCTTCCTTCGGCGTCGTTCCCCGAATCAGCGCGAGTGGCCTGACGGTTGCCTTCAGCTCAGTCGTCTGCTGCCCGTCGACGACAGCCGAGCCGGCGATCGTGACGGCGCCGTTCGCCGTCGCGAGCAGATCGATCAGTTCGGCGTACGTGCCGGTCCCGCCGGCGTCGACTTCGACCGCCGGCTCGCCCTGGCCGTGAAACGGGAACAACGTGGCGGCGCTGAAGCCGTCGAAGCGCAGCCACGGACGGCCTTTGCGCTTGCGCGAGGGCAAGTAGACGTAGGCTTTCGACCCGACCGCGATCGAGCTCAGCTGCCCTGAGCCGCCCTTCTCGTAGAGCTTCGCGACGAGCGGCGCGAGGCTCGCTTCGCCGGTGACGGTCTTCGATGCGCTCTCGCTCACCTTGCGTCGCTTGCCGTTGCGTTGCTTGATCGTCTTGGAGCCGCTCGCGTGCGTCGTCACCGTGTAGCGCTCGCTGTTGACCTGCTGAGCCTCGATCTTCGCGACGAGCGGCTGCACGGCGGCCGGGATGCTCGCGACGCTCGGCGCCGGCGTCGAAGGCGTCGACGCGCTCGACGCGGCGTCGGTCGGCGCGGCGATCGTGCCGAGCAGCGCGGCGCTCAGAAGCGCGGCGCCGAGCAACGGCGCGACGCGGTTTGCAGCTCTCATCTGTCCTCCTCGGAGAATTGGGGGTCGGCGGGCGCGCGCGACGGGCAGACGCGCTCCGGCTCGACCGGGTACTCGACCGGCGCATGCGCCGGCTTGAGCCTTGCAACGTCCGGCCCGCCACCGCACGAGCGGAAAGTATGAAGCTCTACTGTTTACTTTTTCGCCGGCGTCGGCTAGCGTCTGGCGACCCGTACCGACGACAAGGAGACAGCCGCGATGGCGACCGCCGAGCGCGTGCTCAAGCCGGACTTCCAGGCCGCACGCAAGCACTTCATCTTCACCGACGAGCACGAACAGCTGCGCGAGTCGATCCGCAACTTCGCGATCAAAGAGCTCGCTCCGCACGCCGAGGAGTGGGAGGAGACGACGTTCCCGGACTCGGTCTTCGCGCGGATGGGCGAGCTCGGCTTGCTCGGCCTCGACAAGCCCGAGCAGTACGGCGGCCAGGGCGGCGACTACTACTCGGCGCTGGTGCTCGCCGAGGAGATCACGAACGCGAACTCGGGTGGCCTCGCGATGGGCGTCGCGGTGCACACGGACATGGCGATGCCGCCGATCCTCGCGTTCGGCAGCGAGGAGCAGAAGCAGGAATGGGTCGTGCCGGCGATCAAGGGCGAGAAGATCCTCTGCCTCGGCATCACCGAGCCGGACGCGGGCTCGGATGTCTCGGGGATCAAGACGCGCGCGGTCAAGGACGGCGAGGACTACGTGATCAACGGGTCGAAGACGTACATCACGAACGGCCACCGCGCGGACGTGATCGTGCTCGTGACGAAGACGGACCCGGACGCGGGCTACGACGGCTTCACGCTGTTCCTCGTGCCGATGGACGCGCCGGGCGTGATCCGCGAGAAGCGCCTGGAGAAGCTCGGGATGCACGCGTCGGACACGGCGCTGCTCGCGTTCCAGGACGTGCGTGTGCCGGCCTCGGCGGTGCTCGGGCAGGTCGGCAAGGGCTTCTACCACATCATGTGGGAGCTCCAGGGCGAGCGTCTGATCGGCGCGGCGGGGATGGTCGCGGGCGCGCAGAAGTGCTTCGAACGCACGCTGCAGTACGCGCACGAGCGCAAGGCGTTCGGCCGCGAGATCGGCAAGTTCCAGGTGATCCGCCACAAGTTCGCCGAGATGGCGACGAAAATCGAGTCGGCGCGGCAGATGACGTACATCACGGCATGGCGCTTCCAGAACGGCGAGTACCCGGTGCGCGAGATCTCGATGGCGAAGCTGCACGCCTCGCGCGTGCTCTGCGAAGTCGCCGACGAATGCATCCAGATCCACGGCGGCGCGGGCTACATGAAGGAGTACGGCGTCGAGCGCGTCTGGCGCGACGCACGCCTGAACCGGATCGGCGCGGGGACCGACGAGATCATGCTCGACGTGATCGGGCGCTCGTACGGTCTTTGAGTTGAGCGCTGTCGCGGACGATCGACGCCGGCTAGGACTGGTCGAGATAGGAGACGCGCGCGCCGATCGCCTCGTAGGCCTCGCGCGCGCGGCGGTCGACGCTGAGCAGCGTCGCGCCGTGCTCGCGCGCGGTCGCGGCGATCAGGGCGTCGTAGAGCGCGCCGCCGCGGAGGCCGGCGTCGACCGCGCGGCGCAGGCAGGCGCGTTGACCGTCGGCGTCGAGCGCGAGCCACGAGCGCGGGAAGTCTTGATCAAGTGCATCGCGCACGGTTACCGGGGTCATCCGAAGCCCTTCGGGCATCCGGCTGAGTACGGAAGTCGTCTCGAACGCGACATGAGAGATCAGCCGTGGCGAGCGGCCGGCGAGCGCGGCGAGGCAGCGCTCGTGGCCCGCACAGGTGCTCGCAAGCGCCGGGATCAGGATGCTCGAGTCGGGCGCGATCAACGGCGCGATCGTTCGATCGCTTCGCGCACCATCTCGGTCGTCAACGTAGGCACGGGCTCGTCGGGAACGATCACCGTGAAGCCGTCGCGCTCCTCGAGGTGGGCCTTGATGTACGGCACGGTCAGCTCGAGCGCCCCATCCCGCTCGGTCAGCTCGAGCTCGGTCGGCCCGTCGACGCCGAGCGCATCTCGCATCGCCTTCGGGATCACGATCCGACCGACACCATCGATGGCAACACGCATACCATCAGATTACCAATCGGTCTCATGAGCACTTCCACTCCTCCCTTCTCCGACGAGCACGAAGAGCTGAGACAGTCGATCCGCGGCTTCATCGAGCGCGAGCTCGCGCCGCACGCGGCGCAGTGGGAGCAGGAGCGCTGGTTCCCGGATGAGCTCTTCGGCAAGATGGCCGCGCAGGGACTGCTCGGGCTGAAGTACCCGACCGAGTACGGCGGGCAGGGCGGCGACTACCTGCACGAGTCGGTGCTCTGCGAGGAGCTGGCGCGGATCGGCTCGGGCGGCACGGCGGCGGGGCTCGGGGCGCACACGAACATCGCGACGCCGCCGATCTGGAAGTTCGGCACGGCCGAGCAGAAGCAGCGCTACCTCGTACCGGCGATCGCCGGCGAGCTGATCGGCGCGCTCGGGATCACCGAGCCGGGCGCCGGCTCGGACGTCGCGGCGCTGAGCACGCGCGCCGAGCGCGTCGACGGCGGCTTCGTGCTCAACGGCGAGAAGACGTACATCACGAACGGCGTGCGCGCGCACTTCGTCGTGACGGCGGTCAAGACGACGCAGGAGGGCGGCCACCACGGGATCTCGTTCCTGATCGTCGATCGCGGCGAGGGCGTGACGTCGTCGAAGCTCGAGAAGCTCGGCTGGCACGCGTCGGACACGGCGACGATCGCGTTCGAGGAAGTGTTCGTGCCCGAGGAGAACGTGCTCGGCGAGCTCAACGAGGGCTTCAAGCTGATCATGGCCAACTTCCAGTGGGAGCGCCTCGCGATGGCGCTCGGCGCGGTCGGCGCGATGTCGCTCGCGTGGGAGCGCACGGCCGAGTTCGCGCGCGAGCGCCGGGCGTTCGGCCGGCCGCTGTCCGGCCACCAGACGATCCGCCACAAGCTCGCCGATATGGCGACGTCGGTCTACACGTGCCGCTGCGTCACCTACGACGCGCTGCGGCGCTTCGTCGCCGGCGAGGAGCCGCTGAAGGAGGTCAGCATGGCCAAGCTGCTGACCCAGCGCGCGTGCTACGAGCTGATGGACGACTGCCTGCAGATCCACGGCGGCGCCGGCTACATGCGCGGGGACGGTGGCCCGTCCGCCTGGGTCGAGCGCGCCGCGCGCGACGCGCGCCTCGGGCCGATCGGCGGCGGCTCGGACGAGATCATGCGCGAGATCCTCGGGCGCGTGCTCGCGCTCTGACGGCGCCACGCGGCCGTCGTCTCGCTCGTCTCGGGCTCGTCGGCGCGCTCTGCCGGCGAACATCGTCCATCCTGCGCAAACCGGCTCATGGAAGGCCCGGTCGCGTTCGATAGGACTGCATGGCAACCGCACGCCGTGCACACACCGTCATCCGCGATCGCCTGCCGCGTGCGATCGTACTCACGGCGCTGCTCGCGGCCTGCGCGGGCGGCTGCTTCGCGTTCGCGTCGAGCGCACCGGCGACGACGCCGACCGCGGCGCAGACGGCTTTGAGCGCCACGACCGCGTCGGCCAAGCACCGCGCCGGCTGCGCGAGCTTCCACGCCTCCACCTGCCCGTCTCACCACTTCACCGCGACGCATCGCAACAGCGCGCTGCGCAGCACGCCGGCGACCTGTCGCCACACGCAGCTGCAGCCGAACAAACGCAACCTCGCGCTGATCGCCGCGGCGACGCTGTGCCTCGTCAACCGCGAACGGACGAGCCGCGGCGAGACGGCGCTGAAGCCGAACAGGCACCTCCAGCGCTCGGCGCGGGTGCACTCGAGCGACATGGCCAACGGCGACTACTTCGCGCACGACAGCCGCAGCGGCTCGACGCCGCTCGCGCGGATGCGCGCCGCCGGCTACATCACCAGCGCGCGCGACGGCTACGCCGTCGGCGAGAACATCGCCTGGGCGACGCTCTGGCTGGCGACGCCGAAGGCGATCGTGGCCGGTTGGATGGCCTCGCCCGGCCACCGCGCGAACATCCTCGACGCCGAGTTCAGAGAAACGGGCATCGGCGTCTCGCCGCACCCGCTCGCGTCGCTCGCGCGCGGCGAGTCGGGCGCGATCTACACGCAGGACTTCGGGCGCATCATCGTTCCGTAGCCGCGGTGCGCCGAGCGGCATCGCGCCTACCGTGCGCCCGCCGTTCGCGGGCGCTCGGATAACCTCCGGCGCACCTCAAAACAACAAGGAGACGGAACGGACATGGGAGTACTCGACGGCAAGTCGGCGATCGTCACCGGCTCGGCGCGCGGCATCGGACGCGCGACGGCCGAGCTGCTCGTCGCACAGGGCGCGCAGTGCCTGATCAACGACCTCGACGGCGACATCGCCGAGCAGGCGTCCACGGAGATCGACGGCGAGACGGCCGTCTACGCGGGCGACCTGACCAAGCCGGGCGCCGCCGACGAGCTCGTGCAGAAGGCGATCGACTCGTTCGGCAAGATCGACATCATCGTCAACAACGCCGGCTACACGCTCGACGCGCCGATTCACAAGATGTCCGACGAGCACTTCCAGGCGATGCTCGACATCCACACGGTCGTGCCGTTCCGCGTGATCCGCGCCGCGGCGCCGCACCTGCGCGAGCCGGCCAAGAGGGAGCGCGAGGAAGGCAAGGAGGTCTTCCGCAAGATCGTCAACATCTCCTCGACGTCCGGCACGTTCGGCAACGCCGGCCAGGCGAACTACTCCTCGGGCAAGGCCGGCGTCGTCGGCCTCACGAAAACGGTCGCGAAGGAGTGGGGCCAGTTCAAGGTCAACGTCAACGCCGTCGCGTTCGGCTTCATCGACACGCGCCTGACACAGGCGAAGGTCGACGAGAACACGATGGAGAAGGACGGCGAGAAGATCCAGCTCGGCATCCCCGAGCAGATGCGCCAGATGGCCTCGATGCTGATCCCGCTCGGCCGGCCCGCCTCGCCCGAGGAGGCCGCCGGCGGCGTCTTCTTCCTCTGCTCGCCGTGGTCGAACTACGTGCACGGGCAGACGCTGCACGTGACCGGCGGGCTGTTCGGCGGGATGAGCGGCTGAGCTGGGGAGCTGACTCTTAGCGGTTCGTCGGCCAAGCCAGGCAAGGACGCAGTGAGCGAAGTGTGCGAACAGCACACGAGCGATCGAGGACGCTGCCTGGCGCCGGCCGACGGGCCTAAGCGCGCAGGTCGAGCTGAGCGCCGGAGAAGTAAGCGCCGGCCGGCGAGGCGAGATAGGCGCACAGCGCCGCGACCTCGCCGTCGGCCGTGCCGACGCCCGGCGCGATCGCGACCGTCGTCACGCCGTGGCGCGCCCACTCGATCGAGAGCGTCCGCGCGAGGTTCTCGAGCGCCGCGCGCGCCGCGTCCGCGTGCTCGGCGGCGCCGGCGCCCGAAGGCGGCGCGACGTAGACGATCCGCCCCGGACGGCCGGCGTCGATGAACGCCGCGTTCGCGACGGCATGGCTAGCCGCCCACGCCGCGTCGAGGCACTCGCGCAGCGCCGCGCGCGCGGCGGCCGAGTCGCTCGTCGCCGCGTGCTCGCGCGCCGCGGCGAACGACGCCGCGCCGTCGATGACGAGCACGTCGACGTCGGTCGGCGCCGGCCCGGTAGCGCGCCACGGCGTCACGCGTGCGCCGAGCTCGCCGCACGCCACGCCGACGGTCTGCGCGAGCGACGGCATGAAGCTCACGTGGGCGGCGCGTTCCTCGACGTCGCCGGCGGCGACTTCGACGTGAGCGCCGGCCAGCAGCACATGGACGCCGTCGAGCAGACCCGGGCGCAGCAGCTGCGCGGCGTCGCGCCGGTCGGACACTCAGGCGGGCAGTGGCGGGTCGGTGCCGTCGCCGCCGGGCGTGAAGCCGGGCGAGGACGCGACGCCGCCGGACGGCTCGTCGGGCGGCGCGCCGACGATCGGCGGCTCGGCCGACGCCTTCGCATGCGCGTCGCGCAGGTCGAAGTACAGGACCGCCTGCGCGAGCGCCGAGAGCGGACCGGTGAGGACGCCGATCACGACGCGCGCTACGAGCCCCGCGCCGGTACCGGCCGAGTCGGCGGCGAGCTCGACGCCTGAGCTGACGATCAGGATCAGGAAGAACAGCACGAAGATCACCGCGAACACCTGCCAGCCGTTGCCGCGCACGAGCTCGCGACTGCGCCCGAGCGACGCGAACACGCCGGGGCGCTCGAGCACGACGACCGGCGCCGCGACCGACCAGATCGTGATCAGGATCAGGCCCGGGACGATGATCAGGACGAACCCGACGACGATGCCGATGCCGGCGACGATGCCGACGAGGATCAGCTGTCCGATCACCGGCGTCGCCGCGCGCACCAGCTGCATCGGCGTGTGGTCGCGGCGGCCGTCGCGCACGTCGGCGACGAGCTCGACGACCATCCCGGTGAACAGCGTCGTCGCGATCAGGCTCAGCAGCAGCGCGACGAGCGCGAGGCCGGAGGAGGCCGCGATCAGCAGCGCCGTGAGGATGCCGGTGATCACGAACACGACGGCCGACGCAGGCAGCAGCACCGGCGCCTGGTCGACGTAGATGTCGAACACGCGGCGAATCACCGCCCCGACGTCGAGCCGATCGATCATCTCGCGGCGCAGCCTACCGGCCGCTCAGGCGGTCAGCGCGTTCTCGGTCGTGCTGCGCTCGGCGCGCAGGCGCCGGCGCACGCCCTCGCGACCGTGCTCGCTGAGGCCCGCGTAGAGCTCGCGGATCTCGGCGAGGATCTGGTCGGCGACCGCCTGCTGCTGCTCGCGCGTCGGGTTCTCGACCCGCTCCCAGCGAATCGGCTCGCCGTAGTGAACGGTCACGCGCGGGAACTGCAGCCGCTTCCAGTTGCGCACCCGCGAGGAGCCGTAGATCGCGATCGGCACGACCGGCGAGCCGGTCTCGAGCGCGAGCCGCCCGATGCCGCGCTTGGCCTGCTCGGCGAGTTTGCCCGTGCGCGAGCGCCCGCCCTCGCAGTACATCGTGACGGCGCCGCCTTTCGCGAGGATCGTCTCGGCCGTGATGAACGTCTCGTCGTCGCGCGCGCCGCGCCGGACGGGGAAGACGCCGCCGTGCGTGTAGATGAACTGCATCGGCCGTTTGAACAGCTGCGACTTCGCCATGAAGCGCACCTTGCGGCGGATGTAGCAGCCCATCAGGAAGTGGTCCATGAACGAGAAGTGGTTCGGCGCGAGGATCACCGCGCCGCTGCCGGGCACGTTCGCGGTGCCGATCGACCGTGCGCGCAGGAACGTCCACGCGTACAGCGACGTCAGCATCCGCACGACGTCGTAGACCCAATCCGGCTCGCGCGTGCGCGCGCGCTCGTGGAAGCGGTCGAAGTGCTCCTTCGGCCGCGGGTCGGCGTAGACCTGCTCGCGCATCGGTGCGAGATCGCTCATCTGCTCGCGGTACCTCCGCGAGCGCTCGAAGTTACGCGCAACGCGTGCGCGCCTGCCCGGGACTCGATCACCATGCTTGCATTCTGTCGCACGCTTGCGAGACGACTCACGCTCGGCCGCGAGCTCGCGCGAGCGCATCCTCCCAGCCGGCGAGCAGCGACGCGCGTCGATCCTCGTCGATGCTCGGCTCGAAGCGGCGTCCCTCGGCCGGCGAGCGACCGGCCGCGCCGAGCTCGCGAACGTCGCCGATCGTCCACCGATCGGCGCCGACGCCGGCGAGGTACGCCGCGCCGAGCGCCGTCGTCTCGACCATCCGCCCGAGCACGACCGGGACGCCGAGCACGTCGGCCTGGAACTGCATCAACCAGCCGTTCGCGCTCGCGCCGCCGTCGGCGCGCAGCTCGCGCAGCGGCGCGCCCGCGGCCGCCTCCATCGCGCGCACGGCGTCGACCGTCTGGTAGGCGATCGCCTCGAGCGTCGCGCGCGCGAGATGCGCGCGCCCGCTGCCGCGCGTCAGACCCGACGATCGTGCCGCGCGCGTGCGGGTCCCAGTGCGGCGAGCCGAGCCCGGTCAGCGCCGGCACGAAGTACACGCCGTCGTTGTCCTCGAGCGCTGCGCGCGAGCGCCTCGGTCTCCGCGGCGCGCTCGATCACGCCAAGCCCGTCGCGCAGCCACTGCACGGCGGCGCCGGTCACGAAGATCGACGCCTCGAGCGCGTAGGCGCGCGACTGCCCGACCGCCACGCGACCGTCGCGAGCAGCCCGCGCGGCGTGGGCGGCGGCTGAAAGCCGGTGTTGAGCAGCACGAACGAGCCCGTGCCGTACGTGTTCTTGCCCATGCCCCGGATCGACGCACGCCTGACCGAACAGCGCGGCCTGCTGATCGCCGGCGACGCCCGCGATCGGCACGGCGTGGCCGTGCAGCGCCTCGGCGCGCGTCTCGCCGAACGGCCCGGCGCTCGCCTGACACACGCGGCAGCGCTCGCTCGGGCACGCCGAACAGCTCGAGCAGCTCCGCGTCCCAGCGCCCTCGCGCGATGTCGTAGAGCAGCGTGCGCGACGCGTTCGAGGCGTCGGTCACGTGCTCGCCGGTCAGCTTGAACAAGAGCCACGAGTCGACCGTGCCGAACACCGCGCGCCCGTTCTCGGCGCGCTCGCGCAGGCCGTCGACGTTCTCGAGCAGCCACTGCGATCTTGGTCGCCGAGAAGTACGGGTCGAGCACGAGGCCCGGTGCGCTCGCGCACGAGCGGCCTCGTGGCCCTGCGCGCGCAGCTCGCTCGCAGCGCTCGGCCGTGCGCCGGTCCTGCCAGACGATCGCGTTGTGCAGCGGCTCGCCGCTCGCCGGATCCCACACGCAGACCGTCTCGCGCTGGTTGGTGATGCCGACCGCCGCGAGCTCGCCCGGTCGCGCAGCCCGGCGTCGTCGAGCGCCTCGCCGGCGACCGCCTGCGTGACCTGCCAGATCTCCGCCGCGTCGTGCTCGACCCAGCCCGGCTGCGGGAAGTGCTGGGCGAACTCCCGATAGGCGCCGAGCCGATCGGCTCGGCGCTGCTCGTCGAAGACGAGGCAGTGCGTGCCGGTCGTGCCCTGGTCGATCGCGAGGATCATCCGCGCGCGAGCCTACCGCGCCGGCCGACCGCGCGCGAGGTACGCGCGCACGAAGTCACCTAGCTGGCGGGCGCGGTGCGCGAAGCCCGCGAGCGTGCGCCCGCTCGCGCGGTGCGCGAGGTCGAGCTCGATCTCGACGACGCGGTGGCCGGCGCGCACGGCGTCGATCGTCATGCCGAGCTCCATGCCGAAGCCGTGCGCGAACGGCAGCACCTCCTCGAGCACCCGCTCGCGCAGCGCGCGCTGCCCGGAGATCGGCGCCGACGTGTCGCAGGCCGCAGCGGCGCCGGATCGCCCAGCGCGCGAAGCCGAGCGCGAGCCCGAAGCCACCGCCGACGCGCCGGCTGAACGCGGCCACCGCGATGTCGCGCCTCGTCGCGCTCGATCGCGCTGCGACGAGCGCCGTCGAGCTTCACGGCCGATGCGCCGAGGTCGCCGTCGCAGAGCAGGAAGACCGCGTCGCCGTCGCCGGCCGCCGCGCGCGCGTCTGCTCAGCGCCTCGCGCGCCGCGAGCGTCGCCGCCTCACCCTTGCCGACCGTCCGCTCGCTGCGCACGACGTGCGCGCCGCGCTCGGCGGCGAGCTCGCGCGGTGCCGTCGGTCGAGCCGTCGTCGGCCAGGAGCACGCGCGCCTGCGGCAAGGCCGTCGCGAGCGCTGCGAGCGTCGCGCCGATGCGGTCGGCCTCGTTGTAGGCGGTGACGATTACGTAGATCTGCGAGCGGCATCGGGATTGTCGGCTGCGGCGGCTATTGTCCGGCCCGTCAGTGGCGATCGGCGTTCGGGAGGTTCACATGGCTGAGGTAGAGGCACACATCACCGGCACCGTATGGAAAATCGAGTGCGCCGTCGGCGACAAGATCGAGGAGGGCGACACCGTCGCGATCCTCGAGTCGATGAAGATGGAGATGCCGGTCGAGGCCGAGGACTCGGGCACCGTCGCCGAGATCCTCTGCGAGGAGGGTCAGGCGGTCAACGAGGGCGACACGCTCGTCGTGCTCGAGTAGCACGCCGGCGGCGCACCGCGCGCGACCGACGCTCCGACTAGCCTGTCGGCGCGATGCCCGAGGACACCTCCACCGCGAGCTCGCCGACGGCAAGCTGCTCGTCGACGAGCCGGCCGACGGCGTCGTGCGCCTGACGATCTCCAACCCCGCGAAGCGCAACGCGCTGGACCATCCGATCCTCGACGCGATCACCGCATCGCTGCCGAGCTCGCCGGCGAGGCGCGCTGCGTCTGATCTGACAGGCGCTCACGGGATGTTCTCGGCGGGCTACGACATCGGCGAGATCCCCGACGAGGAGTTCGAAGAGCGCGCCGAGCGGCTCGTCGCGCACCCGTTCACCGAAGCGATCGACGCGCTCGAGGCGTTTCCCTTCCCGACGCTCGCGGTGCTCCCCGGCCACACGATCGGCGGCGGCCTGGAGCTCGCGCTGGCGTGCGACCTGCGCGTCGCGCGAGGACAGATCAAGCTGGGCATGCCGCCGGCGAAGCTCGGCCTGGTCTACTCGCACACCGGCCTGCGCCGCTTCCTCGACGCGATCGGCGCCGCGCGCACGCGCGAGCTGTTCCTGCTCGGGCGCTACATCGACGCGGCCACGGCGCTCGCCTGGGGCCTCGTCAACCGCGTCGCCGCCGAGGCGGAGCTCGACGCGGTCGCGCTCGAGCTGGCCGCCGAGCTCGCGGGCAACGCGCCGCTCTCGCAGCTCGGCAACAAGCGCGTGATCGCCGCGCTGCTCGACGCCGAGGCGGAGCTGCCGGAGGAGGTCGAGGAGGAGCTGATCGAGCTGCGCCGCGCCTCGTTCGCCTCGCAGGACATGCGCGAGGGGATGCGCGCCTTCGCCGAGAGCCGTCCGCCGCGCTGGCGCGGCGAATAGCCGTCCGCAGCGCCGCCATAACGTCACGGCCATGCCGCCGCTGATCACCCGCGAGGAGGCGCTGCGTCCTGGGCGAGATCGAGGACCACGCGCAGATCGAAGCGCTGTCGAGCGCGCGTGGCAGGCGCGCGTGGAGCGCTTCGCCGACTCGACCGACATGTGCTCGCTGGTCAACGCCAAGTCCGGCGGCTGCGCCGAGGACTGCGGCTTCTGCGCGCAGTCGCGCTTCGCCGAGGCCGAGACGCCGATGCACGCGATGATGGAGCCCGAGCAGATCCTCGAGCACGCCCGCGCCGCCGAAGCCGCCGGCGCGCATCGCTTCTGCATGGTCACCCAGGGCCAGGGGCTGTCCAAGCGCGACTTCGAGCAGATACCTGCAGGGCGTGCGCCTCGTCGCCGAGCACACCAACCTCAAGCGCTGCGCCTCGATCGGCCACATGTCAGCGTCGCGCGCGCCCGCGAACTCAAGGAGGCCGGCATCCAGCGCGTGCACCACAACGTCGAGACGGCCGCGTCAGCTACTACGACGAGGTCACCACGACCGTGCGCTACGAGGGGCGCCTGCGCACGATCGACGCGGTGCGCGAGGCCGGCCTGGAGACGTGCGTCGGCGGCATCCTCAACCTCGGCGAGACGCGCGAGCAGCGCGTGGAGATGGCCTTCGAGCTTGCCGCGATCGACCCGACGAGCGTGCCGATCAACCTGCTCAACCCGCGCCCCGGCACGAAGTTCGGCGACCGCGAGCTGATCGACCCGTGGGAGGCCGTGAAGTGGATCGCGATCTTCCGGCTGATCCTGCCCGGAGCGCTGTTCCGGCTGTGCGGCGGTCGTGTCGAGAACCTCGGCGAGCTGCAGCCGCTGGCCGTGCAAGGCGGGCCTCAACGGCGTGATGATGGGCAACTTCCTGACGACGCTGGGCGACGAGCCGGAGGAGGATCGCGCGATGTTCGAGCGAGCTCGGCCTGAACGTCGCGCGCCAGCCCGACAACGCGCGCCAACCCGCGCCCCGACAACCGCTCGGGCTGGCTGTACGGCGAGACGCCCGACGTCCTCGCCGAGGCGCTGCTCGGCGTCGCGACCGGCTCCGAGCAGCCCGGCCGACGAGCTCCGGCGACGCCTTGGACGTGCGGCTGTGGGACCCATCGACGCAGCTGCGCTTTCGCGCCAAGCGCTCGGTGCCGCCACGGCCCGACGGCGCGCCGAACCGGGCGCCGGGCGATCGGCGCGCACGGGAGCGTCCGCCCGACGGGCAGGGCGCAAGCGCACCGAGCCCGGTCGGCGCCGGCTGAGGGACCGGACGAGAGCGAGGGAGGCACGATGCACGCAGCGACGGGGACCGAGGAGATCGAGGAACGTCTGGCCGAGCTGGAGCGGCTCGGCCTCGGCCGGCGGCTGCGGCTCGTCTGCGGCCCGCAGGGGCCGACCGTGCTGCTCGACGGCAAGCCGGTGCTGCTGCTCTGCTCGAACAACTACCTCGGCCTCGCCGACCATCCGCGCGTGCGCGAGGCGGCCGCCGAGGCGGCGATGCGCTGGGGCGTCGGCGCCGGCGCCTCGCGGCTGGTCTCCGGCACGATGACGATCCACCGCCGCCTCGAGGAGCGCCTGGCGGCGTTCGCCGGGCGCCAAGCGTGCCTGCTGTTCGGCTCGGGCTACCTCGCGAACCTCGGCGTGATCGGCGCGCTCGTCGGCGCCGGCGACACGGTCTTCTCCGACGAGCTCAACCACGCGTCGATCATCGACGGCTGCCGCCTCTCGCGCGCGCGAGATCGTCGTCTACCGCCACCGCGACGCCGAGCACCTGCTGTGGAGCATGCGCCGGCACGGCGGCCGCCGCGAGAGCCGCGGGCGCAGCCTCGATCGTGACCGACTCGATCTTCTCGATGGACGGCGACGTCGCGCCGCTCGCCGAGATCGTCGAGCTCGCGCACGCGTTCGGCGCACGCGTCGCGGTCGACGAGGCGCACGCGACCGGCACCTACGGCCCGGGCGGGCGCGGTGCGCTGGCCGACGCCGGCCTCGAGGGCGAGGTCGACGCGGTCGTCGGCACGCTCGGCAAGTCGCTCGGCTCCTATGGCGCGTACGTATGCGGCGACGAGGCGATGATCCGCTACCTGCTCAACACCGCACGCTCGTTCGATCTTCTCGACGGCGCCGTCGCCGCCGGCGATCGCAGGCGCGCTCGCGGCGCTCGATGAGCTCCAGGAGCGCCCACACCGCGTCGAGCGCCTCGCGGCCAACGCACGCGCGCTGCGCCGCTCGCTCGCCACGGAGGGGTTCGGCGTCGAGGAGGACGAGATGCACATCGTTCCGCTCGTCGTCGGCGACGAGCGCGACACGCTGCGCCTCTGCCACGCCGCGATCGAGCAGGGCGTCTTCGCGCAGGCGATCCGGCCGCCGACCGTCCCGGCCGGGACCTCGCGGCTGCGCCTGACGGCGATGGCCTCGCACACGGCGAGCGACATGCGCCTCGCGGCCGGCGTGCTCGCGGCCGCCGCGCGCAAGCTCGGGCTCGACCCGCGCGAGATCGGCTCGCCACCGGGCGACCCCGAGCCCGCGGTCGAGCCGGTCGAGCACGAGCCCTACGAAGAGCGCGAGCGCACCGCCGAGCGCGCGCAGCGCACCGCTCCTGTGCCGTCGGCGCCGTTCGACATCGAGGCGCCACGTCCGCGCCGCCCACCGGCGCCGCCCGCGTCGACGGACACCGACGCGCCAGCACCGTTCGACGGCGAGCGCGAAGAAGCCGTCGCGCACGCCGCCTAGCCTGCGAGGCGCATGCGCGGTCTGTTCGTTACGGGCACCGACACGGACGTCGGCAAGACGGTCCTCAGCGCGGCGCTGCTCGCCGCGATTGCCGCCACCGGCGAGCCCGTCGCGGCGCACAAGCCGGCGGTCACCGGTCTCGACGAGCCGGTCGCCGCGGATCCGCGCGCCCGGCCTTGGCCGCCCGATCACGAGCTGCTCGGCGCCGCCGCCGCGATGGCCGGCGAGGACGTCGCGCCGCTGCGCTTCGGCCCGGCCGTCTCGCCGCAGCTCGCCGCCGAGCTCGCCGGGCGTCCGCTCGCGCGCGAGCAGGTGCTCGACGCGGCGCTCGCCGCGCTCGCGTCGGCCGCCGGCGACGACGGCGCGGCGCCGAGGACGCTGATCGTCGAGGGCGCCGGCGGCCTGCTCTCGCCGCTCGCCGACGAGCTGACCGTGTGCGATCTCGCCGCCGCGCTGCGGCTGCCGCTGCTGATCGCCGCGCGTCCCGGGCTCGGCACGATCAACCACGCACTGCTCACGCTGCAGGCCGCGCGCGCCGCCGCGCTGACCGTCCGCGCGGTCGTGCTCACGCCGTGGCCCGCGCAGCCCTCGCGCCTGGAGCGCTCCAACCGCGAGGCGATCGAACGCTTCGGCTTCGTCGAGGTCGCGACGCTCCCGCGCGCCGACGGGCCCGACCTCAGCGAACTCGCTCGCATCGGCGAGGAGCTTCCGTGGCGGCGCTGGCTCGGACAGCAGCCCCGACTGGGCGCCGACGCTCAGTCGTCGAAGGTGGCGACCTCGAACGAAGAGAACCCGTGGTCGACGTTGGTCTCGCCGACGCCGAAGTTGAACCCGACCCCGGGACTGCCGCTCTGAAAGACGTCGTCGATCGCGGAGATCACCTCCACGCCGTTGATCGATCCCCTGAGGACGTTGCCGTCGATCGCCGCCTCGACGACGTCCCCGTGCTCGACTCCGCATTGCGCGCCGAAGATCTTCCTCAGCGATGTGAAATCGCCGACCGCGCCGTTCCAGCGAACGATCTCCGCGTAGCCCTCGTCGGTCTTCAGGCACCGCCAGAACACCTCGTAGCCGGTGCAGTTGTTCGGCTCGATGATCGAGCGCAGGCGGATCTGGACCTCCTGGAAGTACTCGTTTGTCGGGTTGCGGCTGTAGACGGTCGCCGTCACGTGCTGATCCGCTCCCCAGTCGCCGGCCAGCACCGCCGTCGGATCGTCGTAGTCCCCGACGGGCTCCTCGCCGCCGTCGGCCTCCAGGTTTCCCTGCTCGACACGGCGCTCGGCGACGTCCATCCGCGACGGCGCTCCGTAGACGACGCCGCCGTTCGTCATCACGTCGGTCCAGTCGATCCCGTCGGCTCTGCCGTTGATCCACCTCCCGTCCTCGGAGATCGGATCCTCGTCGAGCACGAAATCAGTGCGATACGACCTCACCGGTGACCGGTCCGTCATGGCGTCCTCCTCCTGAGCTGGCGATGGCAGTTGAAGCGCGCGACACCGCGCGCCGGGCTAACTGGTCTGATCACCCGCTAAGCATATCGTTCATAGCCGGCGGCGACCCTGCGTGTCACCCGTGTAGCGCGAGTCCGTCGACGCCGACGGTCCGTGCTTCCAGCGAGCCGTGATCCTCCTCGACGATGTAGATCCGCCGATCGCCGCGCGGGCCGAATGCGACGTTCGTCGGAAAGCTCCCGGGGAGCGCGATTCGACGCTCGACTGAGCCGTCCGGCCGCAGGACCGTGACGTCGCCCTGTCCCAGCACGGCCACCCACAGCCGGCCGTCCTCACTGAACGCCATCCCGTCCGGGCCCTGCAGCACGTCGCCGCTGTAATCAGCATCGAGCACGTTGCCGAACAGCTCGCGCTCCCCGAGCGCGCGGCCATCCTCGATCCGATAGCGGTAGACGTCGCCCGTGTACGTCTCGTCGACGTACAGCATCTCGTCCGGGCCGAACGCGAGACCGTTGGCGAACTGCAGGCCGCGATCGACGAAGCTCGCGTCGCCGCTGCGCGGATCGAACCTGACGACGCGGCCGTCGACCGGCAGCTCCTTGCAGTTCTCGCGCGGCTTGCCGTCGAGCAGGAAGTCACCGACGAGGATGCCCGAGTCGGTCGCGTAGATCGCGCCGTCGGGCCAAAGCAGAGATCGTTCGGCCACAGCAGCGGCTCATCCTCCACACGTGCCAGCTCACGCGTGAACTCGCCCGTCAAGTCGAGGCGGATCAGGGCGGGGTCGAGCGACTCCGCGACCCACACAGCGCCGTCGGCGCCCAGCGCGAGTCCGTTCGGACGGCCCGTCTTCGCGATCGGTCGCCTGCCGCCGTCTGGGCGAACTTCGGTGACCGTGCCGCGCTCGACGTCCAGCTCGGTCACGAGCCACCTCCCGTCCGCCAGCAGTAGCGGTCCCTCGGGCGACGCCAGCTCCGTCGTCAGGACCGCGCGATCGTCATCCATCTTGGCTCCTTTCGAATGTGCCCTCGGGCGGCAGCCGACCACCGTCGAGGACGAGCGACTGCCCGGTGATGTATCCGGCCTCCTCCGACGCGAGGAAGCGAACCGCCCAGCCGAGCTCCTCCGGCTCGGCGAGCCGGCCCATCGGGATCGCACGCATGATCTGCTCGCGATAGGCCTCGTCGAGCGCATCGAAGCCCGCCGTCCGGACGTTGCCGGGCAGGATCGCGTTGATCGTGATCCGATCGCCGACTACCTCGAGCGCGGCGCCGCGCATCAGCCCGAGCATCGCCGCCTTCGATGCTCCATAGCCTGCGAAGCCCTCGGCGCCGACGAAGTTGCCGGTGATCGACGACGTCAGCACGATCCGCCCGTAGCGGCGCTCGCGCATCGCCGGCAGGCACGCCTGGATCGCGTGCAGCGTGCCCTTCAGGTTGATGTCCATGATGCGATCGAGGACGCCGTCCTCGATCGCATCGACGCTCGCGCGCGGGTAGATCCCCGCGTTCGCCGCGAGGATGTCGATCCGGCCCCAGTGCCCGAGCACGGTCGCGACCATCTTCCCCACCGCCTCGCGATCGACGACGTCGACCTCGACGGCGATCGCCTCGCCCCGGTCGCGCAGCCGCTCGGAGAGACGCTCGGCGGCGCTCACGTCGACATCGGCGACCGCCACGCGCGCCTGCTCGGTGGCGAGCACGGCGGCGATGCCGGCGCCGATGCCGCTGGCACCTCCCGTCACGATCGCGACGCGTCCGGCGAGCGTCTTCACCGCGCGCCGCCGGCCGTTTCGCTGCCGTAGCGGGCGAGCATGGGCCAGACATCGGTCACGAGCCGCTCCTCGACGACGAAGTAGCAGTCGTAGAGGTTGACCGTCGTCGGGCCGTAGCCCGGCATCAGCTCGCACGGTGTCGCCGACTGCCGAGCGCGTCCCGCTCGCGCAGCTCGATCGCGGTGTGCTCCTCGTGGACGAAGTGCTCGCCGTGCTCGAAGCGGACCGTCGCCATCGCCGCCGACGAGCTCCGGCGGCGTGCGGTCGATCCCGATCGACTTGCGCCCGCAGTCGAGGACCGCCATGCTCGCCGCTCCGCGAGATGATCGTCGCAAGCGACGGTCAGCGCCGGCTCGAAGCCCGGGAACGAGGTTGCGATGGAAGGCATCCGAGAAGATGTAGGAGCCGGCATGGATCTCGGTGATGCGCGGGTTGGCGCCGGTGATGTCCCACGTCCCGAGGCCGCCCGCCGGCGACGATCTCGGTCGGCAGACCGTCGCGCTTCGAACTCGTCGGCGAGCTCGAGCAGCGATCGGCGTTGGCGGCCGTCGCCTTGCGCACGCGCTCGTCCCGGTCGGGCTCGAGCATGCAGTGACCCTCGTAGCCGAGACAGCGCCGCGCAGCCGCAGACCCGGCGCGCTGCATCCACCTGCTCGGCAAGCGCGACCGCCGCCGCGACGGAGCGCGACGCCGGCACGGTGCAGACCGACGTCGAGCTCGACGAGGACGCCGATCTCGCTTCCGGCGCGGACTGCGCGGCCTCTGAGAGCTCGCTCGACGTTGACCTGGCATCGTCGACGGCGCGATCACGGCGCCGATGCCCGCGATGCGCGCGAGCTCGGCCGCCTTGCAGCGGCTCCGACGACCTGGTTCGCGACAGGACATCGGAGAGACCCGCCTCGACCATCGCGCTCGCCTCCCACACCGTCGCCGTGGTCAGCCCGATCGCGCCGGCGTCTATCTGCATCTGCCCGAGGATCGGGCTCTTGTGGATCTTCGCGTGCGGGCGCAGCGCCGAGGGCAACGTCGACATCCGCCTGGCCATCTCCTCGATGTTGGCGCGGACGACCGGCAGATCGAGGACGAGCGCCGGCGTCGGCACTTCGTCGAGGTTGGCGCCGATCAACTGGCGCGGGCCGGCAAGGCGATCAGGCGGGGACATCAGCGGCTTCGCTCCGGCGCCCGCTCGGCGAGGGTCTGCGGCCGCCGTGCGCCGGTAAGTTGCGGCAGCACGTGACACGCCGAGACGTGCCCGCCGCGGGCCGAGGCGAACTCGATCGCCGGCGGGTCGACCCGCGAGCAGACCTCCTCGGCCAAAGGACAGCGCGTATGGAAACGGCAGCCGGTTGGGATCGAGTAGGCCGACGGAGTCTCCGTCCCGCACGGCAGGCTTGCGCACCCTGCCCCATCGATCCGCGGATGCGCTTCCAGCAGCGCCCTGGTGTACGGGTGTCGCGGGTTGGCGAACACGTCGGCTGTTGCCCCGGTCTCGACGATCCGCCCGAGGTACATGATCGCCACCCGGTCTGCGAGCCGCGAGATCACCGCGAGCTGATGCGCGATGAAGACGATCGTCAGCCCGAGATCCCGGCGGATCTCCTCGAGCAGCGACAGCGACTGCGCCTGGATCGAGACGTCCAGGGCGCTGACGGCCTCGTCGGCGATCAGCAGCCTCGGCTTGACGGCAAGCGAGCGCGCGATCGCGACGCGCTGGCGCTGGCCGCCGGAGAACTCGTGCGGGAAGCGGCGCGTGCTCTCGCGCCTGATCCCGACACGTTCGAGCAACTGGCGGCGTAGTCGTCCTCCTCGCCCCGTCCGATCAGACCGTGCACGCGGCGCCGGTTCGGCGACGGCGGCGCCGATGCGAATGCGCGGGTTCAACGACGTGTACGGATCCTGGTAGATCATCTGAATCGAGCGGCGCAGGGCCCGCAGCTCGGCGCCGGCGGCGGCGAGCACGTCCCGCCCGTCGAACGTCACCGAGCCGGCGTCCGGCTCGTGCAACCTGACGATGCAACGGGCGAGCGTCGACTTGCCGCTGCCAGACTCGCCGACGACGCCCAGCGTCTCGCCTGGACGGACGGCGACGTCGACGCCGTCGAGCGCCGTCAGGACGGCCGGCGCTCGTCGGTGCAGCGTGTCCACGATGGAGTGTCTGTCGGTGAAGCGCTTCGTCAGCCCGGAGACCGCCAGCAGTGGCTCGGACGTCGTCATGCGCTCGCGCACCGACGAACGGGCAGGCCGAGCCGTGTTCGGCGAGCTCGGGCATCGAGCACGACCGAGATCGAGCTGCAATCCGGGCGGCTGAACTCGCAGCGCGGCTGAAACGGGCATCCGGCGGGCAGGTCGGCGAGGTTCGGCGGCTGGCCTGAGATCGGCGCCGGCGGGGGTCCGTCGGAGACCTCGAGCGAGGGCATCGCCTGGATCAGCCCGCGTGTGTACGGATGCCTCGGACGGCGCATCACCGCGTCGTTGGTGCCGGCCTCGAGCATCCGCCCGGCATACATCACAACGACCTCGTCACAGGTCTCGGAGATCACGCCGAGGTCGTGCGAGACGAGCACGACCGCCATCCCGTTCTCGGCCTGGAAATCCTTCAGCAGCGACAGGATCTGCTCCTGGGTCGTGACGTCGAGCGCGGTCGTCGGCTCGTCGGCGAGCAGCAGCTTCGGGCGCGTCGAGATCGCGATCGCGATCATCACGCGTTGGCGCATGCCGCCGCTGAGCTGATGCGGGTAGGCGCCGCAACGCCGCTCCGGCGAGGGCACGCCGACGCGGTCGAGCAGCTCGACGGCCTGCGCGCGAGCCTCGTCCTTGGCGAGCCCGCCGCGCTTCCTGAGCGTCTCGATGATCTGATCGCCGACGGTGAAGACGGGATTCAGACGCGCCGTAGGGTCCTGGAAGATCATCGAGATCTCCGTGCCGCGCAGCGCGGCGAGCCGATGCTCTGGAGGCGGCGCGCAGATCCTCGCCCTGCCAGCGGATCTCGCCCGCGAGGATCTCGCCGGGATAGGGCACGAGGCCGCAGCAGCGAGCGCAGCGTGACGCTCTTGCCGCAGCCCGACTCTCCCACCAGCCCGACCGCCGCCCGGCGGCGACCTGGAAGTCGACCTGGTCGGCGGCGAGCAACAGGCCGCGTCCGGCGGGAAGCCGATCGTCAGCCCGCGGACATCGAGCAACTCCCCGCCCGGCTCGGGCTGGGCGCCCTGCTCGTTCTCGACCGCCGGGGCGCTCATCCGCCTCCCGTCAGCGTGAAGTCGCGCCCGAAACGATCGGCGACACCGTCGCCGATCAGGCTGAAGCCGATGCCGGTGAGGACGATCACGAGGCCCGGCAGCGTCGCCACCCACCAGGAGGTCAGCAGCACGTTCTGACCTTCGGCGACGAGCGCGCCCCACTCCGGCGAGGGCGGCGATGCGCCGAGGCCGAGGTACGACAGCGAGGAGAGCAGGAGATGTTCAGCGCGATGTCGGCCATCGAGAAGACGATGCTCGCGCGCACACGTTGGGCAGCGCGTGGCGCAGGACGATCTACAGC
>CAVTBW010000008.1:0-335985 GCA_963733115.1 uncultured Solirubrobacteraceae bacterium
ATAACTAGGGATTATGCGCGGTACGGTCTTGGGTCTTGGCGGCTCAAGCCACGATTTCGGCGCGGCCATCGTTGCTAACGGCGCTATTCGTGTCGCAATCGAGGACGAGCGCATACAGCGCGTCAAGCGCGGTCGAGCAGAGTGGCACTCGCAGCCCGCCCGCGACGCCGCCATCTACTGCCTTGAAGCTGCGGGCATCGGGCTAGATGACCTCGACGGCATCTTCTGCTGCGTGGATCTCGAGCGCCCGACGGAGTGGATTGACTGGTCGCGGGTTACTTTCGTCAACCATCACACGGCGCACGCTGCCGCGTCGTTCTTCACGTCGCCGCACGAGCAGTCGACCCTGCTCGTAGTCGACGGTCGCGGCGGCTCGGTAGGAGAGTCAACTGACGGCTGGGAACTTGAGACGATCTCTATCGGCTGGGCCGACGGCGTAGAAATGACCGTAGAGCCGTACCAAACCGGTACGCGCAGGAAGACATCTAACGCGTGGCGTTACGCCATGATGAATTCCGTGGGCTGGTTCTATCGCGTTGTGACGCTCGCGATTGGCTTTGGCTATGCCGAGCAGGGCAAGACCATGGGACTCGCAGCCTATGGCACGCCGAAGTATCTCGACGAGCTTGCGCAATTTGTCGACATACCTACCGATGGTAGGTTCGCGTTCGACCCACATGGTGGGATCTGGGACTGGCTGACCGAGACGCTATCGAGCGGAGATAAGTCCGCCCAGGTACGCGCAGATCTGGCCTACGCCGCCCAAGAGATCTTCGTTCAGGCCATCGTAGCCGCAGCATTGGCAGCCCATCGGCAGGCACCCTCCGATGTCCTGAGCTTCGGTGGCGGCTGCGCACTCAACACCGCCGCGAACTCGCGCATTTTGCAAGCCACGCCTTTTACGCAGCTTGCGGTTTTCCCGGCGGCAGGAGATGGCGGCCTGTCCGTTGGAGCAGCGCTCTACGGCACCCATGTCCTTGAAGGGCGGCCCCGACGCGCCACATCGCCAGGCTGGCGTGGGCAAACCGTCTATCTTGGTCGTGAGTACTCATGTGAGGAGATCGACGCCTCGCTCGCGGATGCGCCGGTCTTGGCCTCGTGCCCGCCTAGTCTTGAGCGGGAGGTTGCAAGCGCACTTGTAGACGGCGCTTGCGTTGCTGTCTGCCGCGGACGTTCGGAGATCGGGCCACGCGCGCTCGGTAACCGCAGCTTGCTGGCTTTGCCCGGGCCATCCCAGATGCGCGATCACGTCAATCTCAATGTGAAGGGCCGCGAGTCCTTTAGGCCCCTGGCGCCAGTTGTGCCGATAGAGCATCTCTCCACATATTTCGATGGACTCGACGAGTCTCCATTTATGTTGCTGGTTGCGACCGTCAGAGAAGAATTTCGCGATCGGCTCGGTGCAGTGACGCATATTGACGGTACGGCTCGCGTTCAGACGGTTCGCGCGGCTGACAATCCCTTCCTGCACCAACTTCTTGAGATCGTCGGAGAGCTGAACGGCATGCCAGTGCTCTTGAACACCTCATTGAATCTCCCTGGTAGGCCAATCGTCGAGACGCCGGCAGACGCGCTCACGCTTTTTATCGAGCGCCCCATCGACGCACTCGTACTTGGCGACAAGCTGGTGCGCAAGTATTCACCATGGGTACCACCGTCACGGCTGGCGGGCTGGACGTCACCCTGATTTCTACGAGTCGTCGCACTCTTCTGTCAACGCAAACGCCAGCTGATCACGCACTTGTTCTGAAGTCAATCCTGCGCCCAAGACGGCGCCGGGATCAGTCCGCCAAGTCGGCGCGGAAACAGGCTCTTGGCCAAGCCTTGAGCCAAGCCAATACACGAGGGATCTACGACTCAATCGTGCATGAGCGTTGCCCTGAACGCGGCACTGTTCGATCGCGCGCGCGTAGTAGCCGAGAGCTTCGTCGGACGATCCTCGAAGATACGCCAGCGCACCGTGCGCGGCTAGAACTTCGGGGCTAGCAAGACCCAACCCGGACATATCGACGCGGGCCGTCACACGGGCCAGGAGATCGCTGAGCTCTATATGGCGGGAGCTAGCCGATCCGTCCAGCGACCAGTGGACGAGGTATCTCTTTACCCGGGTGAGATGGTGTCTGATCTCGACTTCCGGGACAATCATGCCGGCCGCGATCACTTGCGCTTCGCGAAGGTGCTGATCCGCGCGGACAAGATCGACGCGCGAACGCTCATATTCGCAGCGATCAAGGTAGATCTGGGATGCATGGATATGTCCCCGGCAGACAGACTCTGGCCACGACTCGTCACGCGCGATCGCGAGTAGGGCGGCTATCGCCTCAAGAGCGGGCCCATGGCCCGCTGGATCCGCGAGTAGGATAAGCTCGCCTCGGTGGTAGGGGTAGTGACTGAACAGCGCCATCGGGCCATTCGGATTCTCGTCCCACGCGTGCTCAGCGAGATCCAACAGTCGTAGCGACTCCGTCGCGTAGCCCTGCAGCATCCGCAAATAGGCGATCGACGCTAGCCCCTGATCCAGTTGCCAGCAGTACTTCCAGCGCTCGTCTGTCCAAGCCAGGGCTCGCATGTTCAGCTCGACAAGTCTGTCGGCGCGATCCAACTCACCGCGGGAGACAAGAAGCGTAAGGAAGTTGTTCACATACTTCGCCATATTCGGGTCTCGGGAGCCGGCCGCAACAAGCAATGTTTCTTGATATGTGCTGCGCCCCTCGGAGCTGCGTCCCAGGTGCTTCAAGCAGCGTGAAACTGTCGCTGGGTAATATGCAGGCTCGGGAGTCAGCTCACTAGGAAAAGATGACTCGTGAGCGAGCCGTGCTAGGGCCAACGCCTCCTCCCAAGCCCCAAGATTGTTACAGAGGTAATTTTCGACGCGCATGAGGCGTCGGCGAAAGATCTCATCAAAGAGTGTCCACTCTTCCGACGCAGCCGCGTGCCGTGCGGCGGTGAGTAGCGGTTCCGCATCGTCGAAACTCAGAGGTAGCTGCTGGGTGCCCTTGAGGTACTCACTGGCAAGCATGCGATGAATCGGCACGAGTAGCGCCTCCGAGCCACGCGCCCGTCGAGCAAAGAACTCCCGGACGGCTGGATGGCTGGCTAGACCTCCGCCTGTACTTTCGGTCACGAGCCGGCGATCCATCAGTTTTAGGACAGTGGCGCGCAGGTCACGAGCAACGAGCGCCTTGTTGATCGTCGTATCGGGATAGTGCTGGATGAGCGCCCGCTCGATCATGCGGAATGCCACTGGCCCGTCAAACACGGTCGCGCACGTCAAGAACGCAGTCTCGGCGTCGTCTAGATGGTGCAGATAAGAGCCGAGGATGCGAGTCAGCCGGTTCTCCCCGCGCCGGTCAGTCTCGTCCACGATGTCAACCACCGCCGTCGTGTCGAGCTTCGCTGCAATCATGTCGCGCGGTACGTCGTAGAGAACTCCAATGAGAATCCGCAAGGCGAGCGGATGGCCCGCCGTGATCTCCTCGATCCGCCCTACGCTCTTGTCGTCCAGGAAATCGAGCTTTGCGTCCGCCAGTATGCGAGCAACTTGCTCATTGCTAAGAGGTCCAAGGTCGATTGGAGGCGCATGCTCGAACAGCCCCCCGCGCACCGGTGATCTCGTCGTCGCGATGACCGAGCCGCGGCCTTCAACCACTGCCTCGATGATCCGTACCAGCAGCGAATCGGGGACTCTCCAGGCCTCGTCGACGAGCGCCTCGAGCCCATCAAGCACAAGGATCGATCTATGTGCACGAACGTGCGCACAGATCTCGTCGACCTGCGCTGGCAACGTAGGGGCAGTCTGGCCCACCGCGGCGAGCGCGAGGTCCCCAATGAACTCCCCAAGGTCAGCGCGGTGGAACGAGCTCCCGAATGCGAAGTCGTATCCTGCGTCCGCCAAGCCTCGCGCGCGACAATGCAAGATCTGTTGTGCCAACGATGTCTTGCCGGCACCTCCGATACCCACGATCTGAATGACAGAGCCCTCGTCGGCCAAGAGCAGCGCGGTCACCTCGTCGATCTCCTCGCTCCGTACGATAAGTGACGGATCTCGCTGAGGAAAATGCATGAGCGTCGGAGTGAAGCCGGCTCTCTGCGAAACCCAAGCGGCAGCGAGGTATCGCAAGCACTCAAAAACCGCCCCGTGGCCACCGTACGGATCCCCGGGATCCGGTTCGGGGTCGGCGTCGTAGTAGATCGGTCGTAGCCCAGATTTCACAAGGGCATGGAGCGCAGGGTCGTCACGTCGCGAGCGCTCTACTAGTGCGTAGAACTCGCATGGGCGGTCTGGGTAAATCTCAGCCACGTGTTTGCGCACAAACTCGAAGTCTGCGTCGCCTAGCCCAAAGCCGAGGAAAAAGATGCGACGCGCGAAAAGCTGCCTTAGTGCCTCCAGGTAACGAGGATCCTGGAGGAGCGCCGCATAATGAGCACTCGTCAAGCACCAGGAGCCATACGTGTCAAGGGCGCCGTGGATATGCGCAAGTGCAGTTCGAGATGACGGCAATGCGTCGCCGAAGGCTTGCCGGAGCTTGGACATATCAAGGTTCGTTATTTGATCGATTTCTTGTCCGTACTGATCGTGGTACGCGCGCGCGATCATCCGGTCGAGATTCGTCGTCACGATCAAGGACCAGCGGACCGAAACGAGTTCGACGATGCTTGGGGGGACAGGCTTATCTGTGTCGTCCAGCTCTCGTTCAACCGCCCGGCGAAAATTTGGCTCGCCCAGCTTCGCGAGAATGAGATTCGTTGCTTCGATATAACGCCCCTCGTCAACTGCGGCTTGGATTATCGGATCACCATCGCCCGGGATAACGCCGAAGCGGCAACATTCCTCGACCAGTCGGTCGAGCAACTCACGCCAGAGGGGAAGGCGCTGACCCGCATCGCCGTAGACGCTTAGACCGGCCCCGACGAAGGGAACTACCTTTGACGTGTTTTCCGTCGCGTAGCGGACGAGCTCCTGATAGACGGAGTCCTCGGTATCAAAGCCCATCGAACACCGATAATCCCTAGTTATCGCGCGTCGATCACCCTCCCAAGCACATCAGCGTCAGTCACCACGCGACTAAGCGCTACGTCCGACACGTGCGTGTAGATTTCGGTCGTCGTTAGGCTCGCATGACCCAGGAGCCGCTGGATGAAGCGGATATCGACCCCGGCCTCGATCAACTGCGTGGCTGCCGTATGACGGAGCATATGGGGGGTGACGCGAACTTCGAGGCCGGCGCTCTGGGCCGCCTTCGCCAGCCTAGACCGCAACGCTGGTGCCGTGAGCGCGTTGCCGCGCGCATTGAAGAGCAACTCCGGTATCTCGATACCGAGCCTAGCCCGCGCGCGCAGGTATGCTTCGGTGAGCTTCGCGATCCAGTCGTTTGTGAGGAAGACTTGGCGGTGACGCCGTCCCTTGCCCACAATCCGAAGACTCCGCCCGTCTAGGTCGATGTCGCTGCATCGAAGACTGACGACCTCATGCACGCGTGCTCCAGTCCCGACCATCAGCGCGACTGCGATCAGCGTGGTCGAATCATCGGGACGGCGAGCCACCGCTTCCTGATCTGAGATGTCCGAGAGTCCCGCGCTAGCACGCAGCGAACGCAGAAGGCGGTCAAGTTCTCCCTGCGCCACGACGCGTGGCAGGGCACGCGAGCGTCCTGCCAAGACCGGGACACCCACGGAGGGGTCGGACTCCAACGCGCCTCGCTTGACCAGCCACCTGAAAAAGCCCTTCGCGCCCGCGGCGCGACGGCGAACCGACCTCGGGGAGAGTCCCGCCTCACGCAACCCCTCAAGGAACGCGACGACGGCTTGTTCGTCGATCTCCTCGACCAGTGTCCCGACGCCGATGGATCGTTCGAACGCGGCTACGTCCCCCCGATAAGCCCGAACGGTATGGGGGGAAAGATCCCTCGCCACAAGGAGCCAGCGGAGGTACTGCTCACTAGCCTGCCGGACCTCCATCTATCTTTCGCTCTGTTCCTCGCGCCGTGGCACTCTAGTTGATCGACCGTTGGCTCAAAATCGGCAGCGAGCACATGACACTTTAGGCCGGGACCGTCGCCCGATGTCAACCAGCCGCGGTCGCTCCGCTGAGCCCCGCGCACTAAGTCGTTGGGCTAGTCCTGGGGCAAGCGGTCCGGCTCGATATCCCGGCTATCGGGCCAGCGTGATTTACTTGCACACTGAACATAGAGAGCAGACTGCAGACCCTCAACACAGCCTCGCTGACTTCAAGCCTACGGGTCAGGTGTCGTGGGGCTCGCGAGCATCTACTACACCCGCCTTATCGGCGACGTTGTGTCGTCGGACTCGACGGTGACGGTTGGGACGATGCGCGATGAACTGCGGAGGTCCTGGCAGTGCTCAGTTAGTCACCTGACAGCGTCGTGTTCTGGGCTAGACGCCAAGCGCTAGCCGTAGCTCCGAGAATTGTCTCAGCCTCGCACAAGGGTCAGCTTGGGCTACGGCGTAGGTGTCAACGATCTCATCCTTCTGCCAAGGCGTAACTCGTACTAGCAGCTCGAAGTCGCGTGGGTCGTGTTCTGCCCCGTAGGCACTCCATGCGCCTGACGCGCCAAGGGACATGGCAGGGGCCACGTCCTTCGCGACGCTGTCTCCGACGACGAGTGCCCGTTCGGCCGTCGCCCCCGAAACGTTCAGTGCCCAGCGAAACATTGCGTCCCGCGGCTTCAGGTCCTCGCGGCAAAAAGCTTGATACTGCGCAACTTTAGGAACGTACTCGCCCCGTGCCAGACGGTCGCGAACATCACGAACGTAGGGATCATCTGCGGGAACGGTGAATCCCTCCCAAGCGCCTAGCGCATCGACGAACTCGAGTAGTGCGAGCTGGCGTAGTCGGCGGTGCGCCTGAAAAAAAGGCGCGTTCGTGAGAGCGACCACCGTCACGCCGGCGGCTCGTACCTCCCGCAAGGTTTCGGTGACCCCAGCGTATGGACGCAGTAGGCGACGCCGTGAATGAGCCGACGTGCGCTGGGCTATGTCGATCAGAGCTTCGACCTTTGCTTGCGCCATGCCTTGGGTCGCCGCTAGCTCCTGGACGATGAAGGCATACTCCAAGGAGCCGCGGACCGAGTAGATCTCTCGGAACTGCGCGACGAGTTCCTCTTCGCTTATGCCAATGGCTGGTCCGAGTCTTCCCAGAACTGCTCTGAGGGTGCCTACGAAATACCGTACCCAGTCGTACAGCGTGTTATCGAGATCGACGATTAGTACGTCATAGCGTCGCTGGGTTTGTGCGCTCACGAGGCGCCGTCTTCTCTAAGCTCTTCCATGACCCAAAGGGTGGCGTCGCTATCACGCACCTGTGCTACAGAGTCCACGCGTGCTCCCACGAGGTCATGGTTCTTCTCCACATTTGTGGGGAATTCCGCAAATCGCCACCGGTGATTTGTCAGCGCGTCATCCTCAATTGAGGCGAGAAGGAACCACGCCGGATAGCGACCCCGCTGGTAGTACTCGGGTGTTCGGCTGACATCGGGTGACGAGAGGGAGTCATCTGGCGGCCCGACGCGGAGATCGGCCACGACGGCCGAGTAAAGCGCCGCTTGCCCGCTATCAAGGAGAAAGATCACCGGCTCAACACCTTCATCGAGTCGATCGCGTAGTTCGCCGAGCACGTCCCGAGGTGGCGACTCGTACTGACGCATCCACCAACCCCACCACACGGTGTCACGCTCGTCGAGGACACGCCGATGCTCAAGGATCGTGCCACCGGGCTCGGTGACGAGATCGCGGAATCGCAAGACAATTACTCGTCGCGCTGGTGTCACGTCAAGTCTCTTGTGATCCACAAGGGATGCAGGGTATGTTCGTGAACCTGACCATTCTCGCGAATCGCACCTTCGTCCAACAGCTGCTTTAGCTTCGTTGGGCGCTCGTAGAGGGCCTCGAGTTCTAGAAGAACAGGGCGTCCCTCGTGCCCGTAAGCACGCTGGGCGGTGAAGCTGTCCGGGACTTTGTCTTCGACGTCGGCGACGCCCATGTTGTTTGTCATCAACAGCATGCGACCGTGTTGACTCAGAAGCTGGTCGAGCGCTGCAAAGAGCTGCTCGATGAGCTGATGGCCCCCTACCGCCCTCAGGTAGTCCTCACCGCCACTCACCGTTGCCGGTGCTAGATCCAGATCGGGAAGGTACGGCGGATTGCACACCGCAAGGTCGAAGCCACCCTCGACGCGCGCCGCGTCAAACTTTCCGGCGATGATCACAAGGGGACCGCGATCGATTGGATCGAGGCCGCTGCCCGCCCTCAGCATGTTGCGATGCGTACACACGACGGATCCGAAATCAAGCTCGACCCCGACCAGCCGGTCCGCTCGCGGAAGTGCTGTGACCGCCCCGCAGAGAAGCATCCCGCTACCTGTGCCGATCTCGATCAGCGAGCGGGGGAGCGTTGTAGGATCGTCGCTTGAGCGGTACACGTGTTCGGCAAGAAGTTCCGCCATGACGATGGTATCGATGCTCGGCCCAAAGACCGTCGTGTCGTTTCGACGATCGACATGAACCAAGACACCGCGGTGATAAATCAGCTTGTGTCCTGAGACGAGCACCTTGCGCAAGGCGTCGCGACGCGCCGGAGGCTGATTCTCTACGGTGCTCCAAACCGCGAACGCCGCCTTCGGCTGCTCAACGACAGAGAGGACCGTCAACGAGGGGGCGGTCCTATGGAATTCGAAGCCGACGACGAGGCAGAGTTCAAGCCGGCCCAGAAAGCAGAGGACGCCGCCGCGTGTTGGCAGCTCTGGGTGTGCACCGGCGACCGTGAGTCGACGCTCCAGGGATTTCTTGAGGTGTTCCCAACTCGAGTAAAGGACCCTGATCCAGGGGTCGTCCTCGACTCTGGGATCCCTATACTGGTGATCCGCCCATTCGTCCAGATTGTTCAGCCAATCTTGGAGGCTCTCGAAGCCTGTCCTCTTGACGAGTTCGGAGAGGCGGCTAGACCGCAGCAAGGCGGCGAAGGGATCCGCGAGCGGGTCTACCAAGGCGGCGAGCCACGCTTGGACGGATCCCTCATCGAGCGCCGCGGCCAGGGCGGCATCCAGCCGCTCGCCCGTCGTGAGAGTGCGCTCGGTGACGGCTGCCATGCCTTGTTACGATCCTCGCTGATGTGCTCTCACCCTGCAGGGCACGTGGACCGGGCGGACCGTCTCGTGGACCGTCTGCGCCGATTCCGCGACGCGCGAGACTGGAGCCGCTTCCACAGCCCTAGCCACCTCGCCGTCGCGATCTCTGTTGAGGCTGCCGAGGTGCTTGAGCACTTTCTCTGGGTCGACCCTTCGGACGCCGATTCGACCGCCGCGACCAACCGCGAGGCCCTCGCCGAAGAGCTCGCCGACGTCTTGATCTACCTAATCTACCTGGCAGACCGCGTCGGAGTCGACCTGTGGGAGGCTGCAGAGCGCAAGATCGACCGCAACGAGCGGCGCTTTCCGGCTAGCGCCGGCTGACTCACATCCGCCTGCGGGGAGCGCGCGTCGATGTCGTGACTGTTCCCGAGGAAAGCCACGGTCGCGCCACTGTCGAGCGCCCAGACATCCCCACGCTCATCCTCGCGGACTTGAAGGCCGTGCTTGCGAACAAGCAGCAGTGAGACGCGGCGCACTGCTGCCACGGCTGAGCCCAGACACTCGGCATCTTCTCGCTGAAGACGGGCTTCGAGTGCCGCGTGGTGAGCTAGGCGCTCAAGAACGGCTCGGAGGTCTTCTGCCCCTTGTCCGCTCCTCTGGCTGTTGATAGTCGCGCCTCTAGTATCCATTTACTCCGGTGATACGGTAGATGGTGCGTCGGACGGCACCCGTACTACTAGCGCCGCTACTATGGCCCCTCCAGAATCAGACGTCCTGATCGCCGATCCGCTGTCGCTTAAGGTTTGTGTCGCCGTACGAGATGCCGCGAGGGCAGTGTCGGCGTACGAGCTGGGACAGGCTCTGGGCAAGCCTCAAGCCTCGCTCACGCGACCGCTCAGGACGCTCTCGGCGGCCGGAGCTCTTCATAGGGGAACGGAGGTTCGGCGAGGAAGGACCGTTGTTGTCTTCGACTTCAATGCGGCATGGAAGGACGCGTTGGGGGAGGCCCTTCGAACAGCATCTGTGGGAAAGCTGGAGCAGGCGCGGAAGCTGATTCTCGTTACAAGCGATGGCATCGAGCCAGCCGCAAGGCTTCTCCGGAGCCGCCGGTTCCTCGAGCAGGTCGCTTGGGTCTCGGAATTTGAAGACTCTCGACTCGGCCTAGCAATCGCACTGCGCGACGACGTCGACGCTTCCGTGCTAGCGGGCGTGATCCCCGCGCTCCGCAGACTTGGTATGGCGCAGGACGGGGCAGCTCGCGTCGTCGTGGGCCGCACCTTCGACCTGCCGGACGTCCCGGCGTGGACGCAAGACGTGCTCGGCGGACTGACCACCGAGCAATTGCCAGCCGGCTAAGTCGTGGTCTTTGCTTAGTCTTGCGGCGTGCGTATCGTGATCATGGGGCCACAGGGGTCCGGCAAGGGCACGCAGGGCGATCTGCTCGCCCAGGCTTTTGGCGTGCCGCTCCTCGGCATGGGAGACATCTTTCGTCGGGCAGCCGCCGAACCCGGCGAGCTCGGGGAGCAGATTGCGCGCTATCTCAAGTCGGGAGAGCTGGTTCCGGACAAGCATGTCATCGAGGCAATCATTCTCGCAGTTCACTCAACCGAGGCACGGAGGGGGTTCGTGCTCGACGGCTACCCGCGGCGCGCCGGTCAGGTTGACGAACTCGACCAAATCCTTGGAGATGAGACCGTCGATCTCGTCGTACTGCTAGACGTGCCGCGCGAGGAGGCAATGCGTAGGGCCCTCAGCAGGCGGGTCTGTCGCAATGTCGAGTGCGGGGCGGTATACGGACCGGACGATGCCTCTAGTGGGCCTGATACCTGTCGCCGTTGTGGGTCGCCAGTAGGGCCGAGGGATGACGACGGCATCGAGACGCTAAATGCTCGTTACACGCTGTACGAAAACGAGACACTCCCTGCGGTCGATCTCTACCGACGACGGCACCTACTCGCGGAGATCTCGGGGGTTGGCACGAAGGACGCAGTTCATGCCCGGACGATGGTGGCTGTGAAAGATCGTCTCGCGAATCGCGCCTGAGGGGTGGTCCGGCGGCGTGCCGGTACCGGAGAGCCTGTCACCTCGCAGGCGCCGACGACCATTGTCCGGCCGCCTCAGCGCGGCTCGCGGCGAAGCTAGCGCTCTCAGTTCCAAACGTAGCATGGAGTATCGGCGGTTCACGTGGCTCGGTCATTCTTGCGTCGGCCTGGCCGAAGCGAGAGCGGCCCTGTCGTCGCATGGCGCCGCGCGAGACTCAGGAGATCACAGGACCGGTTGCACCGGCGGTAGTCGACCTGGCTGGGATGGCTACTGTTTATGCGAGCGACGCATGCCTTGAGCAATGGCCCATCCATATGGGACCGCTCTTGTGCGGTCGAGCTGCGCCAGGAACGAGTCGGACGCCTCCACAAGCCGGGTACGCCACGCTTCGTCGCGCTCGATCCGCCCACGCATCCGGGAAGTGATGACGCCCCCGGCCGCGCCGCCAATTGCCCCGCTGGTCAAAACCGTGACGACGAGATCCGACACCGAGACCGCGCCCATCGGCAGGTCGAGAAAGCTCACGGCGAGGCCCCCCGGTGCCGCACGGTCCTCAGCGTAACGCCGGGGCACGTTGAAATGGCGTCGACCTCGTCAGGGCCCGACCAAAGGGGCGTTCAGAACCTCGTTTGGCTTGTCGGTAAATCGAGTGGCACTTTGTAGGTGTAGCCTGGATTACAGCTCGATGAGCTCGTTTGAACTTGGCATCTCGCAGGGACGGCGAGGCCTCTGGCAGCGATCCTCGCAGCGACCACGCGCGCCTTGGCGTCGCGGGACGTGGTCCCGTGTGGAGGTGGCGACGGCGCTGCAAGCCCGGCGGCCCGAACTGCTCAGAAGCCTCAGCGCGCGCGGAGACGTTCGTGGGCTGTCGGAGACAGTGCTCGAGGAAGTCGTCGATGACGCGATCGGCGTCGTCGTCATGATGCGAAGACCCATCTCCTCGGAGGGACATCTGATGGGGGCGTTCTGGACAACGGCTCGCATCCTGCTCCGCCAGCACCGTGAAGGCCGGCACCGAGTCCGAATCGGCAGTCGTTCACGCGTCGGACTGGAGACGGTCGCCGGCTGGGTGGCCTCAGATGAGCTCGGCGCGGTGCGGATCGGCGGCGGCGAGCGGCCACGGCTGCGCTTTGATCCCGACCGGGTCGCAGAGTGCCTGAAGCGGGCGGCTTCCGGACCGCCGTCGCCGGCGGCGCGCCCAACCCGCGTACGGCGATCGGCGCGGATCCGTGGCGATTCATCTCGACTTGCTTTCCGCGCCGACCCAGAGCTATCGTCGTCGCACCGCAATCGATGGCCGGACGACGGGGCAATGCCCCCGGGTCGCGGCGTTGAAGGGGGAGCTTCGACGCGATGACCAGCCCGCCCCCGCGTATGTCGGGTGCGGGCTGGTCGGTCCCGCGTGCCCGGGGCGCCCCTCGCCGCGGCAGACCGGAGGTGAGCGCGATGGCGCAGGCGAAGGGACAGGTGCTCGAGCGTTGCTGGAAGCAAGGGCGTGGCTACGCGCTTCGCTTTCACGCCTACGGGGAGCGCCAGTATCTGACGCTCGGCATGCAGAACGAGGGCTGGACGCGCAGGCGCGCGGAGACCGAACTCGCGAACATCCTCGCCGATGTCAGGCGGGGGACCTGGATCCCGCCGCAGCGCGGGCGTCGCGTAGGCGCGCGAGAGGACTGGCGCACCCGTAGAGCCGACGTTCCACGAGTTCGCCTCCAGCTGGCACGCGGCCCGCGAGGGCGAGGTCTCACCGCGCACGCACGAGTACGAGCGCTGGGCGCTTGGCTACCACCTGCTCCCGTACTTCGCCAACTGGCGGCTGTCGGAGATCGACATAGAAGCGGTCGACGGCTATCGCCGCTACAAGGTCCAGCAAGCCGAGCAGCGTCGTGCAATGATCGAGAGCGGCAAAGCAGTGCGCGGCGAGAATGGCTGCGCGCTGAGGTCCCTGTCGCCCAGCTCGATCAACAAGACGATCGACGTGCTGCAGGCGGTCCTCTCGCTCGCCGTCGAGTACGGGCACACTCGCCTCGAATCCAGCGGCTGGCAGACGTCGGCGCCTGAAGCCGCCGCCGCGTCGAGCCGTGCATTTGGACACGGCCGAGCAAATCGAAGCGTTGCTCGACGCTGCCGGTGAGCTTGACCGCGACCCGAGTTGGCGCACGAACGACCGCCGCCCGCTGATCGCCACGCTGATCTTCGCCGGGCCGCGGGCGCATGAGCTCTGCAACCTGCTCTGGCGGGATGTAGACCTCGCGAATGGGCGGATCCACATCGGGCGTTCGAAGACGCAGGCCGGCTTGCGCGAGATCCCGCTGCTGCCGGTGCTGCGGGACGAGCTCGCCGCGCACAAGGCGAGCACGTATCGCTCGGGCCCCGATGATCCCGTCTTCCCGACCGGGACTGGCGGACATCGCGACAAGGACAACCTGCGCAACCGGATTCTCGCCGCTGCGATCACCCGCGCTGACGAGCATCTCCTCCAGCGTGGGCAGTCGCCGCTGCCGGTCGGACTCACGCCGCATAAGCTCCGACACACCTTCGCTTCAGTCCTTGTTGCGCTCGGCCACGACCCAGCATCCGTTATGGCCGCGCTCGGCCATACCGATCCGAAGTTCACGCTCCGCGTCTACACGCACCTCATGCGCCGCGATACCGCCGAGCGCCAGCGTCTCGCCAGGCTCGTCAATGGCGAGGACAGAGCGCTCATCGAGAGCGTCGCGCACTCGGCTGCCGCCTAGCCTGGGCGGCTACCGAGCTTTCCGCGTCAGGCCGTAGTTGGGCAGCGAGGGCCGAACAGCAGCCGTCAACATCGACAGGCGGGCGGCGGAATGAGATGTCGCCGGCCTCGCTGGGCCACGGCCCGTGACGCTCGGCGTAGCTCTGCTCGGCTTCGCTGATATCCCGGCGGCAGTGGGTAGAGCAGCACCGCCCCTCGAGCGGGTCTGTTATCGCGGCGCGTAGGCGGCGGACCTGGTAGACGTCGGCCGGCTCGATCCCGCGCGGGCGCTGTGGGGAGTCTTGGAGCCGTTGGACTGCGATGACCTCTCTTGCCCGCGGATCAGGAGGCCCGGGCTCGGCGCCCTGTGAGAGCAGGCAGAAGCGAGCGTCTGGCACCCGACGCCGAAATCTGCAATTCTGCCAACTATGGAGGCGAGCCTATCTTCGGCGTCGGACGTCGACCTCCTCCAGGTCTGCGCGGACGAGGAGCGTCTAGGCATTCTGCGACACCTCTATGAGGCTCCAGCAACTCAGAAGGACCTCGGAGCGAAGCTCCGGATCAGCTCCGGCACATTGAGCCGACACATGTCCCAGCTCAAAGCAGCTGGCCTCGTCAGGCAAGGTCGCAGCAGCCGCAGTCCTTATGCACTCACGGTGCCGGTAGAGACCTGGCAGCTCCTGCGAACGACAACCAACCTCAACCTGGCACTGACGCGTACGAAGCTCGAAGCACTGGAGCAGCGCAGCGCGGACCTACAGCGGGCCGCGATGCGCCCAGCCCCGTCGGACGCTGTGACGGAGAGCGGATAAACCTATGCTGTCCCTGTCCCGGCCGCCGCGCGGAGGCACATCCCGCGAGCCGACGGGTGGGCAGGCGCGCGGAAGAAGACGCGCGTTCGACTGGAGCGCTGGCGGCCTATGGGTCGCAGTGCTGATCTACGTTGCCACACAGGAGCAACTCGATCTGCCTACATGGGGTCTTGTAGCGCTCGCGGCGCTCGCCACGACGGGCCTAGTCCTGGCTTCGAGGCGCCGGCGAAGGCCGATCGAGTGCGCCATAAAGCGCATTCGCCGAGCCCTACAAGCACAAGCCCGAGAATTGAGCATTGAAACTGCAATTCGATCTTGCGAGGATGCGGCGACCGCTCTAATGGCGCTTCTCCCGGCTCCAGATGTCAGTACTGGACACCGCTGGTTCGACCTTCCGCGAATGCTCGAGGATCGTCAGACGCTCTCGAGGTACCGCGAAACCACTCGCCAACTGTGCGTCGACGCAGTAGCAAGTAGCCAGGCGCTTATCCCAGTCTCGGCTTCAATCGCCGGGTTGGCCGAGCAGCCACGGAACGTCCGGGACTTGTACTCGCTACTCCTGTGGCTCACGACAGCGCCCGATCAGCTTAGGGCCGATCGGGTGCGCGCGCCCACATTGGCGTAGATCGTCTCGGCATCTTCGTCTCACGGAGCCGGCTGAGTCCCGGTCGCTGACCACCCGGTCACGGCATAGGGTCGCGTCCCCGACGCGACGCTCGAGCCAGACGTACCTTCGAGTTGCGTAGCGTTCTCCGGAAGCACCGCTTGCCTCTGAGCGAAGAGGTCCGCTCTCGCTCATAAACCGGGCCCGTCGAGGCCGTACGGCGAGGGCACGCCTGCGGCGCCGCACCGGCAAGTTAGGATGCCTAAAGTGCTCCTTAGCCTGCGGAAAGAGCAGTGGGCGGTAGTGCTCATCGAGCGGCGTACCGAGCCGGACCACGCGCTCGGAGGCACCGTGCGCGGACTTCGGGAAGACAGAGCTGTGACGCGCGAAGCGCTCGCATTCGAGGCCGGCATCACGACCGGCTCGCTGGCTCGTATCGAGTCGGGGCACGCCTCGCCTCGCTGGGCGACGTTGCGGGCTATCGCCCGCGCGCTCGATCTGCGGACCGATCAGCTGGTGGATCAGGTCGAGGCAACACGGGCCGTCGAGGAATCGGCGGAGCTGATCGGTGAGGTCTGTGCCTGAGACGAGGACGCGTGGCAGGCTGTGAGAGCACAGACCCTACGGGGAGGGCAGGCAGGCGTGAGTGGGAGCCTGCCTGCCCGTTCCTCTCCCGCGTGGGGCGCGGAACGGTAGGTTGGGATCGCCCTGCACCGGCCGGTGCCGCACCTTACGGAGAGCAAATCGCCTCGCTATCTATAGTTCGTGCGAGCGTAGGACACGTAGTTGGGTCGGATTTCCTCAAAGACTTCGTTGACCTTCTTGTCGAACGCGCCGATCCGCTCACGCAGTACAGGCCCCGGCCGACCGGCGGTGGCCATCTCGATCGTAGTCGTGTACATATCGTCCACAAATCTCGACAGGCGCGTGGCGTCCAGACCCTCCAAGTACGCCACGACCTGACTATCGCCATACGCTTCTCCGACCGACCGAAGAGACGAGCGGACGATCCCGTCGGCGGCCATGTCAGCCAGCTGCGAGGCCCCAGGGTGATCGGCTCGGCATCCGGCCTCTTCGAGGAGGCCTGCGATCCACTCTTCGACAAAGCGGCTCTTTGATGCTGCGCCGCTGAACGTCGGTGGCCGTTTGCTGAACAGTCCCATTGATTCGGCGAAACGATACATGAAGTCCGGCGGCATCGGGCTTGCCGACGCTACCGGCCCATCGCTGGCCCCCGAGGGTTGTCGCAGCGCGGAATGGCACTTGTGCGACGTCCTCGGTGATCGTTGCCCAAATGTCACTCGGTGCACACCGCGATGACCGCGGAGGCCACGTCGGTGGCGGCCTTATCCAAGACATCGCCTGGTCGGCACGCAACGACGAGACCGCTTATGCCGAACGCGTGACCGAGCGCGAGCCGGGCCGCGCGTGCGTGACGGCCGGTCTTCCAAGTGTCCACAGCTGCGTCAGCGCCGTCGCACGCGAGCCACGTCTCGGCTGAGCCCGTGATCGACACGATGGTACGTTGGCTGCCGAGTGATCGCAATCCGGCTCTTGCCAACCGCGGATATTGGCTGACGAGATGTCCGTCGCCGAGCAGTGCTCGCTCCGAACTCTCACGTGCGGGCCTAACAATGCCTAGCGCTGTCGCGAAGAGTCCTGTCTTGCAAAGTATGTGAGGCGCGAGTCCTTCTTCGCCGAAAACGTCGCTCGGACCAAGAGCCACATCGATGACACCCTCAGCGAGCATACGCGGTAGCTCCCTGGGCCGGGCGAACGCGATCGCCGCGCTGTCAGTCTCGACGATCAAGGAGCAGTTCGCGATAGGAGCACCGATCACCTTCTCGACGGCGGATCGCAGGCTTCCGTTGTCCATGACCCCGATCACCGGCCTGCGCATCGACGGTCGTGCGGCTGGAGCCTCGGGCCACGGTCGCCAGCGCACCCACCGACTTAGTGATCCATGGCGCTCACCGAGGTGCCGTCCGGGTTCCGCTATCGATTGTGCGAGAGCGGCGACGCAGGAAGTGATCTGGCGGTTGAGCATCTCGGTCGCGTCCGGAGGCAGGAGCCGCGCGCGACTGCCGGCTACGTTGATAACGCGCACAGCATGCTGGCGTGCCCAGTCAACGGTATGGCCGGCCTGTTCGTGAGGAGACACTGCAGTCAGGTCGAGAAGTGGACGGCCTAGGCTCGCGCATGCGTCGCGCGTAGCCTGAGATCCCTCACCTCCGCCTAGATCCCAGAGGAGCGTGCCGTCCGAGATATAGGCATTGGCCCACGTACGAAAGCGAAATGACGCGCTGCTTAGCTCGATTACATCTGTGGTGGGAGGTATACCGGAAGTATCTGGTGCTGCCGGATCAGTTCGGCGACCATCCGGCATTATGGCGACAGTCGGCAATCCCATACGATCTCCGACGGCGAGCGCGATCTGATCGACGCCGGTCTGACCGCCTGTAATAACCGTAGTCGCCGGAGCTCGGTGTATCCGTTCGGCCAAGGCCCCCTCGCAGCGACTCGTACTCGCACGACAGATCGTACCGCCAAAAATCCGATTGAGGTCCGATGGCGGCGGCAGCCGAGCTGAGTCAGAACCCAATACCTTGAGTGTCCATCTGGTTGCCTTCTCATGGGCGGCTCTGGGTGGGCTCCCGGCTAGCCGCTCAGCGAGGTACACGGCAGCGTAACTATCCCCAGCTCCGAGAGTGTTAGCGATCGGCCCAGCCTCTAGGGAGGCGTATCGTTTGGCGGCGCTGCCGGAGATGACTTCGGTTGGGCGATCGCCATCCGTCACGACCAGCTCGAACTGGGCTAACCCTCGCTGGGCGACCGACGACCAGATGTCGAGCTGATTGGCCTCGTCTCGGTTCGAAAAGAGCCACGACACCTGTGCCGAATACTTCCGCAGCAGGGCGGCTACCGTGGATCGCGGGAGGCTGGCGTTGTCGACGATGACGGCCAGCCGTGAGTGTTCGATCCATCGGTCAAACCCGCGACGGTTCACACGCGCCAAGCAGTCCAGGCCGACGATCAGGATGTCGGGGGGTGCCCACGCCTCTTCGATGTGGACGTCGGTAGCGCGATGCACGAGGACGCTGACGGGGGTACGCGTCGAAGAGTCGATGAGGCAGAGCGCGACGGTTACGCCCTCGCTCCCGGAGACGGTTGGCTTGACCGAGACTAGGCGCAGGGGGTCGAGCGGCTGGCTCGCGGCTGTCCACCGGGACGCTGCGGGTCCATACCAGAAGAGGTCGTGGCGGCACGCGGATCGCAGCTGCCACAAGCCCAGGTTGTAGATCGCATTGCTTGCTGTACCTCCAAAGTCTTCCTGCGAGGTGAAGCCATCGCGGCCCAGCGACCGCGCGACCTCGGTGATCTGGTGATCGGTCACGTAGGTGGTGCCGTCCTCAGGCAGATCTAAGCGTCGCAACGTCAGTCGAATGGCCGAGCTTGGCGCCGTGATGACGACGTCGCGCGTCGGGCGATCGAGCGCAGCCACCGCGCTCATCTTCGACCAGGAGAGGCGTCAGTTGGCCGAGTCGCGGCGGCGCTCTGGTGGCGAGCGTCTTCGGCTGAGGTCATACCGGTCAGGCTGCTAAGCAACACCGCAGAAACAAGAAGCAGCGCGACGGTGCCAGCCATCCATGCACGCCGAACGACTCGCGTCCGTCGCTCTCGCAACGCCAGCAGCCCGTCGAGCATCTGACCTGCGATCCCAAACTCAGCCGTGCTGGTCCAATAGACCCAGTTGAACCGCATGACCTGCCAGATGACAAAAAGGATCAGGCAGACAGCGAAGGACAGCGCAACTCGCGGGAAGACGTTTTCGTTGGCTGGCTGCGACGCGAGAAAGACCACCGCAGCGAACAGAATCGCGTTGAACTGAAGGACGGATGCGCCCTTGTAGTCGAGGACGATGAGGTTGTGATGCAGCCAAGCCTGAACCCTCCAGACGTCCTCGTCCTCGAGCGCCGCGGCGACCGCTTCCAAGTGTGCCTTGCGTTGCGTAGATGTGCGGCTTAGTGCGTCGTTCGGATCAAGTGATCGCGGGATCCGGACGGTGATCCTTCGACCCTTCGCACTCGCGCGCCGCTTTGGGTGTCCTCTCGTCCTCCGGTGCACTCGACAGACCCCCGATGTTCAAGCAACCAGAATACGGGCACGTATACTACCCGCCCGTGCACTCGTTCGACGAAGCCTACCGAGCGACATTGGCGGCCGTCCTCCGCGATGGTCACGACGTGAAGATCGGATCCAGTCTTTCGACCGCCGCTGGCCGCACGACGATAGAGCTCCTCAACTACTCGTTCCTCTTGGAGAGGCCGTCTGCGCGCCTTGCGGTCAGCGCGAGTCGGCCGTTCAACATCTTCGCTGCAGTGGGCCGCTTGGCATGGCTTTTGTCAGGCAGCAATCTACTGAGAGAGATCGTCTTTTACGATGGGGCGGCGCAACGATTTTCGGACGACGGTATGACGGTCCCTGGCTCGAGCGACGGGGCACGTCTTATCGCCGCACGGCCCGGCCAGAATCAGCTTCAGAAGGTGACCGAACTGCTTCGGGACGAGGAAAACACTCGTAGAGCCGCTGTCGTCATCTACATGCCGGAGGACGTCGGGCGAGTTAGCGCCGACATTCCGTGCACTATCTCGCTCGTGTTCAACCTGCGGGAAGATCGACTCCATATCACGACGCTCATGCGCGCAAACAACGCGCTTACAGTCTTGCCGTATGACGTCTTTCAGTTCTCGATGCTAGGAGAGCTAGTCGCCGCCCAACTGAGCGTCGACTCGGGAACCTACTTTCACCTCGCGGCTTCGATGCACATTTATGCGGATGATCGTGGCCTTGCCCGCTCCGTGGCAGACGAGCGCGTCCGAACTGAGGCGAGCGCTATGCCCGCGATGCCTCGCGGCAACGCACTGGCGCAGGCAAACGAGTTCGCAGCCGCTGAGGCGCGGATAAGAGCGTTGGCGATGGCCGATCGTTCGGATGCCTTGGTTGGCGCAGAGATAGCCGAATCCGTGGAGGAACTGGGCGAGTATTGGGCAGCGCTCGCCCGAGTCGTGCTGATATGGGCGATTCTCAAGACCGCGAAGACGCCAAATGGCGTCGAAGTCGTCGACACGCTATGTTCGAAGCTGCCGTCCCCACTTGATGTTCTGGCACATGAGCGAGTCGCAAGGGAGGTTTAGATGGGAGGTCCCTATTCCGTGGCGCTAGAGGAGGCTAAGACGGGGTTTGCGGAGGGAGGGATACCGGTCGGGGCCGCACTCGTGCGTCGGGGCGCCGTGCTGGCGAGTGGACGAAACAGACGAATTCAGCAGGGCGATCCGACAGCCCACGCCGAGATCGATTGCCTTCGCGCCGCAGGGGTGCAACAGACCTATTCAGATGTGGTGCTGTACACGACGCACACGCCGTGCCCGCTGTGTACGGGCGCGATTCTGCTCTTCGCCATCCCCCACGTCGTCGTGGGTGACGCCAGAAGTTTCGCAGGCGAGCAAAGCCTAAAGGCTCTAAGAGACGCCGGTGTAAGGGTCGAGATCCTCAATGACGCGACCGCCAATGAGCAGATGAGCGAGTTCGCATCGCGTCATCCGGACATATGGGCTGCGGACACAGGTCAAGCGTACCAGCCTCAATGAGTCGTACGCAAAAACGGGTGGTTGACGTCTCACGAGTACCTCCCGTACCATTAACTATGTGGGACGACTTGGGAAAGCAACCGTATCATCGCGTCGACACAGCCTGTTCGCGATGCACCCCGTAGTCGGCGACGTGACCGGATGGGCAGGCGCCGCACTCCTGCTAGCGGCCTTTACACTTCAGTTGGCGAGGCTGTGGGCGCCTGGTTCACTAGCTTACCTTCTGTTCAACTTGGTTGGTGGCTCGTTGCTAGCTCATGGCGCCGCGTCGCGGCGTGCATATCCAGCGGTTGTCCTAAACATCGTCTGGGCGGCGGCAGCGGCAACGTCACTGTTCGTGGCATTCCATCATGGGTGACGATATCCGCGTAGCGGCTGCGGGTCACATCGGTGGAACGGCATTGGCCGCAACCCTGGCGCATGAGCTCCCGCCAGCGACGCTCGTTAGAGACATCTCGGACTCTGCGCGGGCGGGCCTCGCTGCTCCCGACCTGCGAGACATCCTTTACCAGGGCTTCACCCTCGTGATAGTCGCGTTTGAGGGTGGCATTGAGGACGCGCTGCCCGTGGTCGCAGGGGCTCAAGCGCTTCTCGCTGGCCACGTCCAGTACGTAGTGGTGGTGGTCGACGACCCGTCTGTCGTGCACCGATTGTTCGCGCTGACAGACCCAGAGGAGATGACCCGGATCATGGCAGCGATGGGCAGTGGGACGCTGAGGGTTCGTGACCGGCTTGACCTCGCGGAAGTACACGAGCCTGGCTACAGGCTAGGGACAAGGGCACCGTCGAGCCGCAGCCTCATCTGCTGGCGCGGGACGCCAGACGCCGATTGTGCGACGCGCCTTTAGGGCCGCTGGTGTCCGCCGCCGCCACCACCGTGGCCAGCTTCGGGGTCGGCGACTACTACGGTGACAGCGCTCCCACGAGGCACCGCTGTACCAGGCACCGGGCTTTGCATCATCACCTCCGGCGCTTCCACGCGAGCCGCCTCAGCGCTACCAATCTGGAAAAACAGACCGGCCTGTTCCACAACACGCCGGGCATCTGCGGGTGACATGCCGGTCACGCGGGGAACCGTCAATATCTGCTCCTGCTTGCCCACCCAATAGTGGGCCACATAATCCGAATTGGCACCGCATCCGGCAGGACTGTCGGTCCCAGGGTATTCCACTGGCCAGCTAAAAATGCCGTTTTGAGTCTCTTGATCCAGCGCAGTTCGCCCCAAAGTGAATCCGCTCCCCGCCACCCAGCCGTCGCAGTCCGCAAAGAGCAGCTTGACGCCCTCGAGCACGCCAACTACGCCAGCCGTAATGAGAGCCGCCTGCCACACGGCGATGGGTGTCGCCGCGCCACCGGTCGCAGCAACCCCGACAAGCGAGCCGCTTACTACGGCTCCGACGACCGCACCGCCGACGATGTTGAGGGCTTCCTCGAGCGGCATGGTGCCGTCCCACGAGCCCTTGTTGATGACCATCGCAGCCACCGCCAAACTGCCTCCATCTGGCACATCCATGTCTTGGAAGCCGAGATTGACGGCCGCTGTGCTTCCTCCACCGAGATCGCCGAGCGTCTTCGTGATCGGACCATGCATCGCGACCTGCGTACCCTGCGCATCGACCACCGCTATTCCGAGCGTTGCGTAGTCGGTATCAGCACTGCGAGACCTCGGCACCTTGACGTCGATCTCCGAGAATGTGAAGGCGTATTGCACTTCTGCGTCCCCCTAGATGGATAGCTACTGTCGTCTAGCGGGGCAAGCGTGAGGGACCCCTCAACTCGTGGCGCAGTCTACTAGAACTCAACGGTTCGACGATGCCGACTTTTGCGCAATCAATGCTCGTGTTACTGTTGTTCACGGCTTGGCCAGGAGTCGGGCCGAATCTCCGTAGTGGCGCCGCACACTGCCGCTTGTGCGACACAGGATCTGAACGGCGACGCCGACATTTCGGCACAACAGCTGCACAGCTACGTGCTGATAGCGACACCGATGAGACACGCTGCGCCGAGCACGAGGCTCGCAATTGACCACTGGAGCCATGCGTGCTTCCGCCAAGCAATTTTCGACATCTGCACGAGCTGGCGTGCGAGTTGCTGCTCATCCAGACGCTCCTCACGGAGTGCTCGGGCCAAGGCTTCCGGATTCCAGCGCCTTAGGTGGCCGAAGAAGATCATATTGTCCCGCCAGCCAGTACGCGACGCTCGACGGCTGATTTGCGGGAAGACTACTGCCAGCGACATGACAACAGCGAAAAGTATGAGCCCCAGTCCGATGTCGTACCACGTACGGCTCGCTCCTGTCAGGTGAGCGAACCGTTCGCCTTTGCGGGAAAGCGTCACCGCGAATCCAAATACGGCGCTCTCAATCGCGACGGTGATCGACGCCTTCGTATCGACCTTGCCCGTCCACGAGTCCAACGCTCCATGCACACGCCATGCGAAGTCCAGGCCGCCGGATGAGTCTTTGCCGCTCATGGCTTCCACCACCAACTTGAGCGGTAGCATTCCCACTCACCGCCCGCAAGTTTAAGCTTGCGCTTTTGCCACATGTTCTTCCCATCTGAGAGCTTAGCGGCGTCATTCAGGTACTTGTAAACGTTCCCGGTTATGTACGAGAAGTACGGTGGATTGCGTATCTCGCTGAGCTTCGCCGCAATGTTGGGAGAACTGCCGACAAAAACAAGATCGTTGCTACCGCGCACTCCGCCACGCACCACGAAGACCGAGCTGCTAGCAACACCTACGCAATGCTGAATCTTGAATCCCTTCTCTTTGAGAGAAGGGAATTGTGTCTCCGCCATGGGGCGTAGTGTCTTCTCAACGACGTACTTCATCCTCAGTGCGCACTTCGCGGCGTTGCTGTTCTTGCTATCACCGACGAAGACACCCATCACGCGGTCGCCGTCGAAGCTGCGTACTTCACCGTCACATGCCTTGACGAGCTGCGTCATAGACGAAAGAAAGGCACGTACAATCTTGGCGGCGACTGATCGGCTGAACTGCCGCGCCAGCTCGGTCGAGTGAAATAGGTCGGCGTACAGCACTACGGCCTCCAGCTTCACCGCACCGTCCTTCAGCGCAACGTCCTCGGTGGCCGGGACGACTGTCCCGTCACGAGTTTTCCACGTCGTGCGGAAAATTGTTGCTATGTCGGAGTCGAGCTTGTCGGCGAGTCCCATTGATTGCCTATTGTCTCACGACATAACACACATGGGCAACGGACGTTCACGCAAATTACGATGACGTGGCTGCCGTTGAGCACGGGCCACGACATCGAGCCCTCTATGCCCGGCGGACTCGATGCACAATGACCGGAGTTCAGGCTGCCAGAGGTGTGCTGGTGGGAATGTCGTCCCTGTCGCGCTTTCCGTCGAGGATCGCTTGACAGTATTCGTCGCCATGCGTAGAACACCATGCTGATTTGAGCAACCTGCACTGCGAGTGCTTCCCAAGCTTCTCGACTGCCACATCGGTCCAGAGGGGCGTCGGGACTCCGCAACTGCATGAGTGCGATATGTAGTCGCTTGAGCCCAGCTTGTCGTAGATAGGTGAGGTCACTACCAGCTCGTGCCGATCCGCCTTCTGCGCACACTTAGTAGCCCAGTTGACCGGCTTTCCCGCCCACACGGGTTCGTTTGTGCCTCGAACCCCGACCTTCTTCACGGCGGCGATGCCGCTTGCCATGCCCAGCTTGTAACCGGTCTCGGGGAAACTGTCGCTGAACAGCTCGTGAATCATCGGGACGAGATGGCGCTCGCTGAAGGTTTTGAGCGATACAGCCGCGCAGAAGGCGCGCTCAAGGGCATGGTCGCCGTGGAAGAGGACAAACATGCCGTCTCCCTGTACCTGCATGAAGCCAGGCGAGAACCGGGTGAAAATCGCTACGGCTGAGCCGGTCGCCGCCTCGTAGAGTCGTGCACTGGTATTCACGTACTTGTCGAAGTTGAGGCTAGTCGAGTCCTTCAGATCGGCAGAAACTGCCACGACGTTCTTGACTCGCCGCCACTTCCGTGCTTCCACGTACATCTCATCGAGCGATGGAATGTGATCGGTCTCGATCACCTCGACGGTAGTCTTGAGATCCTTTTCCGCGCCCTCCGCCAGGGTTTCCAGATCGCTATTGATGGTCGCTGTAGAGCGCAGAGCCTTCGCCTCGGAAAGCATCCGTGAGGCGAGCATCGCATCCTCGGGGTTGATCGGCTCCATAGTCAGGAGCCTCCTTTCATGTCGTGTATCGCCGTTCCGGGCGCCACTACATGCAGGCGAGCAACCCGCGTGACGCGCGGTATTCAGCCAGTCTGGCGCGTCCATCGGATGGATCACAGGAGCCGAACGACTTGCTCAGGGTCGCTCGGCTCCCGCGTAGCTCTTCGGGGCGATACAGCGCGCCACAACGTATGTGACGACGCGGCGGAAGGCCCGGATCTGTGGAGACCTCTCCGGCGCACTAGCCCCCGGCGCGCAGCAGCACCTCGATAAGTCGCATCACGCGATCCCGAGCCAGAGCCGACGACGGCCCGGCCTCCTTCTCGGAGACCGGGCCGGTTCGACCTTCGTCAAGATGGTGGAGCTAGCCGGACTCGAACCGGCGACCTCCTGGGTGCGATCCAGGCGCTCTCCCAACTGAGCTATAGCCCCGTGTGCGCGCCGGCAGCGCGCGAGGTCAGCGCAAGTGTAGCCGCCGGATCGTGCCGCGATGCACGCGCACGCGGTCTAGGTATGGTTGGGGGGCGCATGGGATTGCTGGACGACGCCATCCGCGAGCACCTCGAGCTGAAGCGCCGACGGGGCGCCGACCCCGGGGAGGTCGCCCGCGAGCAGCGCGAGGCGCTCGACCCCGTCGAGCGTGAGCGCCCGCCGCTCGACGATGCCGGCGAAGCAGTCGACGCCGGCTCGATGGGGGACGCCGACCACGCACTCGACCCGCCCGAGGCGGGTGCGGCGGCCGGTGGCGTACCGGAGGACATGTCCGACCGCCTCGCCGAGCCTGTGCCCGCGCCCGACCACCCGCCCGGCGCCGGAATGGCGGGTGAGACGGCCGAGCTCGACATGCGCACGGTGCTTGGCGACGACGTGGCTCCGCCCGGCGAGCCTTCGACGCCGAGCGTCGCCGGCGGCGTCCGCCCGGCGCCCGTTGCCGGAGCACCGCTGAGAGACGGCGCGCCCGCCGAGGGCGACTCGCTCGAATGGGAGATGCCCGGATCGGCGGACGCGCACGAGGAGGCTGAGCTCGACGACGACGGGTCGTCGGAGGACGTGCTCGAGGAGACGCCTGAGTTCCTGCGCGACACGCCCGAGCAGGATCGACTGTGGTTCGAGCAGCGCCCGCCGCGCGACTTCGACTTCGACAAGTAGCGCCGCGCGTCGCCGCAATCCCTCCGGTACCGATAACGGCGACGCCGCATGTCGCTACGTTGTTCGCGTGCAGATAGCGACGTTCAACGTCCCTGCCACGCGGCGCCGGCGCTGAGTGCCCGACAGAGCCGCCCCACTCGTACCGACGCGGCCAGCCGTAGACGGTGCCGACCGCGCAAGCAGAAGCGGCGATGGTCCGCCGGCAGCGGTCGCCGCGCCGGGCCGGCCGAGCCTGCTCGCTCGGCTCGATCCGGCGACCGTCGCGCTGATCGCCGTCGCGTTCGCGGCGGCGTTCTACGGGCTCGGCGCGAAGGGTCTGTGGACCGACGAAGCGTTCAGCGCCAACTACGCGCGGCTCGGAGCGAGTGGACTGTGGCACGTCGTCAGCCGCACGGACCCGAACATGAGCCTCTACTACGTGCTGCTGCACTTCTGGGTGCTCGTGTTCGGCTCGAGCGAAGCGGCGGTACGCGGCTTGAGCGCGATCGCCGGCGGCCTCGCGATCCCGTTTGCGGTGCCGCTCGGAACGCGCCTGTTCGGGCGCGCAAGCGGGCTGCTCGCCGGGTTGCTGCTCGCGCTCAACCCGTTCTTCGTGCACTACGAGCAGACCGCGCGAGCCTACGCGCTCGTCGTGCTGCTGGTGCTCGTGTCCTGCTACGCGTTCGTCGCCGCGCTCGAGAACCCGTCCCGTGCGAGGCTGCTCGGGTACGCGCTGGCGACCGCGCTGTCGGTCTATGCGCACTACTTCGCCGCGCTGATCCTGCTCGTCCAGATGCTGACGCTGCTAGCAGCGCCGCCGCCGCGCGAGCAGCGGCGGCGCTGGGCGCTTGCCGTTGGGGCGGTCATCGTGCTGTGCCTGCCCGCGGCCGTGTTCGCCTCGCGCGCCGGCACGCAGGGACTCACATGGATCGGCAGGCCGACGCTGCACGACTTGACCCACTTCCCTTTGAGCCTCGCTGGCGGCTCGGTGCTTGCAGGCCTGCTGATCTTGCTCGCCTGCTACGGCCTCGTCCGCGCGTTGGCCGCGGGGCGGCGCTGGCAGGCCGGCTTCGCGCTCGCCTGGCTGATCGTCCCCGTCGCGGTCGACTTCGTCGCCTCCGAGCTCGGTCGGCCGCTGTTCGTCGTCTACTACCTGATCGTGACGCTGCCCGCGCTGCTGCTGCTCGGCGCGAACGGCGCCGTCGCGCTTCCACGCCGGGTCCTGATCGCCGGCGCGTGCGTCCTGCTCGTCGCCGTCTCATTGATCTACACGCGCTCGTGGTACCGCGAATCGAGCGTCGAGGGCTTCCGTGGTGCGACGCACCACATCCTCGTTGCGACGCGACGCAGCGATGACCTCGTCGACTACCCCGAACTTCGGCTCGGCGGCCCTGCCGCCGGAATCGCCTACTACGAGTCGCGCGCACCCGCCGGCGAGCCGCGCCCCGAGCAGGTGACGCTCGCCTACGCGCAGCGCGCGCTAGCGCCGCGGGTCTGGCTCGTGATGAGGAACTCAGACCTCTCGGTGCGCCGTCGCGACGAAGTCGAGCAGATGCTCGCCCGCCGCTACGTGGCCGTCGAACGCCAGACGCATTACCGCAACCTCACGGTCGTGCTCTATCGGCGCAGCTAGAGGCTTGATGTGGGTTGCGCCGCGCAGCAGGAGTGCGGCGTTGACATAAGAAAAGGGTCCCCAGCCCTGTCAACTCGTGATTGGAGCACGAGATGGACGCTGAGCTGGAGACCCTCGTCGTTGCAGCGTACGTGTTCGCCACGTCGCTTTCGATCCCTCGACCCGGCCCGCCGGGACTAGATCACAGACCAGGAGCTGATCGCGCTCGCAGTCGCCCAGGCGATGACCGGCCTTGCAAGCGATCGGCAGTTCCTTGGGACGTCGGCGCGGCTGCTGCCCGGATGGTTCCCGCACCTGCCCGACCAGACGCAGTACAACCGGCGCCTGCGGCGCCTGACGCCTCAGATCACGAGGTGCAGCTGACCGTCGCGGAGCTGATCGCCGAGGGTCGGGTGCGGTTGGTCGACGGGACGCTGATCGGTTGCGCCAACTACCCCGGCTGCGCCAAACGCAGCGAGTTCGCGCCGCAGGCGGGCTACGGCTACTGCCCGTCCAAGAGCCAGTTCGTGTGGGGCATGCGACTGGTCGTGATCTGCGACCGCGAGGGCGTGCCCGTCGGCTATGACCTCGCGGGCCCGAAGACCGGGCAGGAGCGCGAGAGCGCTTACAGGCTCGCCGAGCGCCCACCCGGGAGCCTGCTGTTCGCCGACGGCGGCTTCTGGGGCAGCGGAGTACAACAACACGATGGAGCTGATCGACGTTCGGCTCATCACGCCCGAGAAACACAAGCTCGGAGAGCGCCCGCCAAACGAGATCGCCAAGGCCCGCATCCGCCTGGTGATCGAGTCGCGTGTTCGCCAACCTCAAACGCCAGATGCGCCTGGAAGAGCACCTCGCCAAGACGCCGCCGGGCCTCGCCCAGCGAATCGTGCAGCGACTGCTCGCCCTGACGCTCGGCATGTTCCTCAACGTTCTCACCGGGCGTCCACCGCGTGCACTCGCCGCCTATGACGGACGCTAAACCCACATCAAGCCTCTAGTCGTTCGACGCGCACGCCGCGCCCCGGCCGACGGCGGCTCCCGGCGCCGCGCATGATCGCGGATCGGCAGACTCGCGCTCGATCTCGATCGGCGTTCAGACGTGCTCCCGTCGGCCCTCTCGCGGCGCCCTAGAATCCAACGTCTGGGGCCATAGCTCAGCTGGGAGAGCGCCTGCTTTGCAAGCAGGAGGTCACCGGTTCGATCCCGGTTGGCTCCACTCGCAGAATCCCCGCAGTCAAGGGGGATTCGAGGCCGGGGTTTACGCACCGGCGCTTGCACGAAGCCCCGAATGGAAGCGCTTTGGAAGCCTTCCGCTCCGTGCGCACCGATCGGTCCCGCTCTGGATGCCGCGTGGGTTGCCGACGACGAGCGGCGCCGATCACCGGCGGCAACGGTGGTGGTGCCGTTGGCCTGACCCCTCTCGCCGGATGCAGAAGCGGCGGCGAGGCACGAGCCGAAGCCCTACGCCTGGCCGCCGCCGAAGTCAGTCCTGATCCGGGATGACTTCGCCATCGTACCCGCCAAGGCGGGAGACGCGGGGGCCATCGACTAGGCCCTGGGCAAGCGAGCCAAAGTGCACGGGCAGCGGGCGCAAGCGGGATTCGGCGCTCCTCGATTTTGACCCGTCCGTGTCGCCGCAAGGCGAGGTCGGCGGGGACGAAGCGGAAGCGAAAGCGCCGCGCCAGATAAAGCACGACCGAGGCTGGTCCGAGTCCCCGATGTCGAGACGACGCTCCCGTCCAGACGGCAGCATCCCTCCGACTACCGCGCTCCCCCAAGCGGGGGGCCGGTCTGTCTCAACTCGGCAGCCCGAGCCATCCGGCAGTCATGGTGAGGCTACCTATAAGCCGACGACGCCGGCTGGTCATCCACCGCGATTCACCCGCTGGGCGAGGCCATCGAGCGGAACCCGATAGCGCCAGCACAGAGCGCGCGAAGTGACCTCCGAACCACTGAGCGTCAATCGCTGAGGATGACCCGTTCCGGCGAGTACCGCGCTCAAGTTGCCGACAATCTCAAGCCGCCAATTTGGATCACGCTTGGCGCGCTCGAACTGCTCTCGGTTGACATCGGCCGGGTAGGTGAACGAGCCGTCGGCGGCGAGCAGCGGCTCGCCCCAACCCTTGACCTCGACAGGATGCGGCGGTCCGCCGTCGGGTGGTGTGCTCAGCAGATCGCAGCCGGCCTCGTGTTGCGCGTGCTGGCCGAGCTGCGGTCCCGGCGTCCAACCACGCGCCAGCTCAGCGGCGCGCACGATCTCGACGGCTGCGTGCTCTGTGTTCGCGTACTCGCCACGGGGCATTAGCGTTCCTCCTATGTTCGCTCCGACCGAAGCGGCCGTGTGGCCCGGACCTTCACCTGCGCCTTACAGCTATCGCGCGGCACTTGATCGCCTCCGAGAATACGAGGGCGGACGTTGCCTTTGGCGCGTCGCTGCGGGCGCTGCTTGGTTGCTCTTGATTCCGCTTCTCGCGGTTGGCGGATTTGTCGGCGGCGCGTATCTCGCGGGAGACCTACGCGATGTTGCCCTCGTCGTGCTCGGGGCAGTCGTGGCGCTCGGTCCCGGACAGGTTGTGGCTGCGCAAATCTGGCGACGCCGCCCCTGGGATCGACTGATCGTGAGTCGGCTAGCGACGTATGAGCAGATCGACGGCGCGCAGGATCTCAACACCATCATCCGCGCGGCCGACTTCGAGCTGGCCTGTCACGCGCTAAGGGGCGCGAAGCTCAACCCGTCGGCTTGGGCGCGTGTCCCGGTGCCGCCAGCCGATGCGCCCGAACTCGACACCAAACTCATCGTCGGGCGCTCGTCTCACTGGCACTCGCCCGATGCCCCGGACATCTTCGTGCAGGTGGCCGACTGTCTGGAGGCGGCGAAGATCAGGGCGCGAGTCGCGGGCAAAGACATCGTGCCGTAGCTGACTCGCCGGCCTGTCCGCAGTTCGACCTAACGTCATCGTGTGGCCGACCACATTGCCATCGCGGGACTCGCCTGCGACATCTCGGGGGCGGCACTGCTTGCCCGTGCGCTGGCGTTCGAGTCGCCCGAGGAGTACGCGCGATCCTGGGCCCGACGCCGCACGTTGGGCGCGATGGGCGGCCTGAATGCAGCGGCAGACTTTGCGCACGTCCGAGATGCAGTCGAGGCCCGCGTCGGCGCACTTCTGCTCCTCGCCGGATTCGTGGGCCAGGCGATCGGCGATACGCGATCGAGCTGGGGTCAGTTGGCGGCGGTGCTCGCCTACGTTGCCGCAGGGTTGCGATTGTCACCGGCTTGCTGGTACTTCGGCCGTGGCGGCGGCGTCGCGAGCGCGACGTTTTCCTCGCGCAACTCGCCGTCTCCAACAGCCCGAAGGCCGGCTACCGGCTCTACGTCGAGTACCTGGCTGGTTTCACCCAGCGTGGACAGACGAAGGCGGACCTCGACGAGTGGGTCATCGAGGCTGAGCGGCGGACCGGCCATCACCCGTGGCGCGCAGACCTCACAGCGGCCGAGCGGCACTTAGTTGATAGCGAGCGCTCGGGCTAGAGGCCTGATGTGGGTTGCGCCGCACAGCAGGAGTGCGGCGTTGACATAAGAAAAGGGTCCCCAGCCCTGCCATCTGGTGATTGGAGCACGAGATGACCGCTGAGCTGGAGACCCTCGTCGTTGCAGCGTATGTGTTCGCCACGTCGCTTTCGATCCCTCGACCCGGCCCGCCGGGACTAATCACAGACCAGGAGCTGATCGCGCTCGCAGTCGCCCAGGCCGTGACCGGCCTTGCAAGCGATCGGCAGTTCCTTGGGATCGTGGCGCGACTTCTGCCCGGTTGGTTCCCGCACCTGCCCGACCAGACTCAGTTCAACCGGCGCCTGCGGCGCCTGACGCCTCAGATCACGACGGTGCAGCTGACCGTCGCGGAGCTGATCGCCGAGGGTCGGGTGCGGTTGGTCGACGGGACCCTGATCGGTTGCGCCAACTACCCCGGCTGCGCCAAACGCAGCGACTTCGCGCCGCAGGCGGCCTACGGCTACTGCCCGTCCAAGAGCCAGTTCGTGTGGGGTATGCGACTGGTCGTGATCTGTGACCGCAAGGGCGTGCCCGTCGGCTATGACCTCGCGGGCCCGAAGACCGGGCAGGAGCGCGAGAGCGCTTACAGGCTCGCGAGCGCCCATCCCGGGAGCCTGCTGTTCGCCGACGGCGGCTTCTGGGGAGCGGAGTACAACAACACGATGGAGCTGATCGACGTTCGGCTGATCACGCCCGAGAAACACAAGCTCGGAGAGCGCCCGGCAAACGAGATCGCCAAGGCCCGCATCCGCCTGGTGATCGAGTCGCTGTTCGCCAACCTCAAGCGCCAGATGCGCATGGAAGAGCATCTCGCCAAGACGCCGCCGGGCCTCGCCCAGCGAATCGTGCAGCGCCTGCTCGCCCTGACGCTCGGCATCTACCTCAACGTTCTCACCGGGCGTCCACCGCGTGCACTCGCCGCCTATGACGGACGCTGAACCCACATCAAGCCTCTAGGAGTCGGCACTCGGGCCAAGAGGGTTCTTCCGCACCCGACCCGCTCTGGAGCTTCGCAACTTCAGGGCTTCACGCGACGGGGCTCGCCGGCGATTGGCCGGGTGCGTCGGTCGCTGTGGGGTTGACCATGACCTGCCGTACCTGAGCGGACCGAAGGCCGGCGCGAACGTCCTCGTCAATCTCGACAACGAACACCTCGACTCCCCACGTGCGCAGAGCCTCGGCGAGCCAACTGCGCGCGCTCACGCACGCTGCCGCGTCGGAGTCGGCAAACGCGACGATGAGCCTGCACCCCGTCCGGGTGCGCCCGAGCGTTATGAGCTTGAGCGCGTCTCGGGCGACCTTGTGGAACTGCGCCCCCCTGAGTCGTCCCTGGTGGGCGAAAATCTCCACGAGAACTGACTCGTCGGGCGCAACGCCATCGACATCGACGCGCGCCCCACCAGCGAGGCGCAACGATCGCGGCGCCAGCTCGACGCCGACTACCGCAGACACCCCCGCGAGGATCAGCGGCTCGGCGCGTCGCTGCTCGTGCGAGTCGCTTTGGTGGGTCATCGCCAGGAACCTAGCGGCTGGTCGTGCAACCCGTGCTCCAAACGACTCGCTCGCGCGAGTAGGCTCGGCGACGATGCCGCTGTACGAGATAGCCGACTCTGGGCTGGTTCTCAACGAGCCCGCCGCGCTCGCGGACCTCGGGCTCTACGAGCGGGCAGACTTGCAGCGGATCATCCGCGACGAGATAGGCGTCCTCGGGGACGACCTGCTCGTGATCGCCGAGGAGTTCGGTAACTGGGAGGACGCGCGCCGCCGCGTCGATTTGCTTGCGGTCGATAAGGCAGGCTGCCTCGTCGTGATCGAGCTGAAGCGAGACGACGGCGCCCACATGGACCTCCAGGCTGTGCGCTACGCGGCGATGGTCTCCTCGATGGACTTCAACGACGTGGCGAACGCCTATGAAGCTCACGTGGCAAAGACCGTGCCGGAGGCCACGCTCGACGCGCGCGCTGAGCTGAGCTCGTTCATCGACTCGGGCGAAGAAGACGAGCAGCCGACAATCTCCACGGACGTACGAATCGTTCTCGTCTCAGCCGACTTCGGTCGGGAGCTGACGACCGCCGTGCTGTGGCTCAACCGCTTCGAGGGCATGGACATCCGCTGTGTTCAGCTCGTCCCCTACCGCGCCGATGATCGCGTGCTGCTCGACATCCGCCAGATCGTTCCGCTACCGGAGGCGGCCGACTACCAAGTGCGGGTGCGTCGCAAGGAGCAACAGCAGGAGCGGGTGCGGACGCAGAACCGCGACATGACGCGCTACCACGTGATCGTGGACGGTGAGGATCTTCCGGCGACGGTGAAGCGAAAGACGATGCTCGTGATGATCACGAAGCTGATCGAGCGCGGCGTACCCGCCAGCGCCATCGGAGATGTCATCGGCCGTCGCTTCAGGTCGATCCAAGGCGAGTACGACGATCCCCGCCCGGCATTCCTTCGGGGCTATCCGAAGGAGTACGGGAAGAGGTTCGCTCCCGAGTGGTGGTATACCGACCATCCGTTTCTCCAGGACGGTCGAACGTGGCTGCTCGACAAGAGCTGGGGGGTCAACACCGAGCCGGCTTTGACTGCGCTCATCGAGCGGTTCCCCGATGTCGGCCTTAGCTTCCGTCGCGCAGACGCGGAGTGACGGAGGCCCCGCCTTTCAGTCGAGGCAGCCTGGCGAGCGCGGGGTTCACGGGGTGGGTTCGCTTTGCCGATCTGGAGCCAGCGCTTCAAGACATCCCGACAGCGGTCGCTGGCATTTACGTCGTGCTGCGTGAGCGCCGTGCCGACCCTCCAGCCTGGGTGACGCCATCCCCGGTGGGCCTTACGTGGCGGGGCGATCCGAGCGTTTCGATCGAGCAGCTTGGAGCCAATTGGGTGTCCGGCGCGCAGGTCGTCTACATCGGCAAGGCCGAGAGTGGTCGGCTGCGCTCGCGGCTACGCGAGTTCCTGCGCTACGGCGAGGGACGCGGCGGGCGGCACGCGGGCGGACGGCTGATTTGGCAGCTCCCCGATCCTTGGATGCTGCGGGTTGCATGGCAGGTGCTCCCGGCTGGGGCGAACGCTCTGGCCTTTGAGGGCAAACTGATCGCAGCGTTTAGGAGCGTCTATGGCAAGCCGCCGTTCGCAAACGCGCCCCACATGTGCGGCCGATAGGTCGAGCGAACCGGGGTCAGCGTTGCCATCGTCGGCATCACCGTCTACGTCTGAGGCGGGGCACTCAAAGCGGCCCAGCGGTCGTTTACGATCGTGACCCGGGTCGCCGTCGCGCCAACCATTCGCCGTGTCCCCACTGACCCCCGCCCAACTGCCGCCGCTCACGGGTGCGGAGCACTTCACGGAAGGCGACGCGACCGTTCTGGACTTCTGGCGCTGGGCGCTAGGCGATCTGCGGATGAACAACGCCCGTGGCTATGTCGCCGAGTTCCTTGTCGCCCGTGCGCTCGGCTCTCAGGCTCCGATCAGGGTTGAGTGGGGTGCGCACGACGTGACGGCTGCTGATGGCACGCGCGTGGAGGTCAAGTCCTCTGGCTACTTGCAGAGCTGGGGCCAGCGTAAGCTCTCGGTGCCTCGGTTTGGGTTGACCGGTGCGAAGCTCGCCGATCCGATGGGGCGTGTCGATGCGTGGGTCTTTGCACTCCACTCGTGCCGGGAGCATGAGCGCTACGACCCGCTCGCCGTAGAGCAGTGGCGTTTCTGGGCGGCGTCGAACCACACGGTCGAGGCGTGGCAGCAGAAGAGCGCCGGCGTCACGTTCGTCGAGCGTCATCTTGGTCAGCCCGTCGAGTGGCATCGACTCGCCGAGGCCGTCGCATCGCGTAAGCGTTAGCGACCCTGGGGCGCAAGGAAGGCTGCGTTCCAAGGGGGAGCAAAACTGCGGTTCGGCGACCGCGAGCCTGTCCTACGCGAAACGTGCATCCAACCGCGCACGCGCGGTGGAGCCGCGCTTTGAGGGGGGGAGTCGGGCACGTCGAACGGCAGCCTTCGCTGCCGTTTAAGGGGGGGCCAAACCGTCCGGTAATGGCTCGCAAAGCGGCGAGCGATTGGCCGGCCAGGACTCTCCACAAACGACGGTAGTCAGTCCGCCGGTGGCGGCCACGACGCGCCATGCTGCTCGGCCTGCCGCTCTGCGCGGGCGATCAGCTCGGACGGTCGGACCCCGAGCGTGACCGCCAGCGATGCGACCGTGGCGAGGGTCGGCCGCCGCTCGGCCCGCTCGATTCCGCCGATGTAGTTCCGGTGGACACCGGAATCAAGACCAAGGCGCTCCTGGGAGACCCCAAGCTCGTCGCGGAGGTTGCGGATCGCCTCGCCAAGACCAGCGAGCAGAGGATCGGGTGCGGACACAGCGCTCCACGTTGCAGCCCAATCGTGTTACCTTCTACAGCCTAACCGTGTTGCCGCACTTGCTCCAAGGATCGGAATAGAAGCCATGACGCCCGTCCCGAAGCCGCGCGGCCTTGCGCTCCTAGCGATCGTCTTTGCAGCAGCGTCCGGCGCGGTGTCACCCTCGGCGGGCTCGGCAGCGGAACCGTCGGGCACCGTCAACGTCGCCGCCAGTCCCGAACCAACGGTCGGACAGCCGGTGCCGATCACGGCGTCGGGGACCAGCTCTCAGGATGGCGAACTGGCCGTCTACATGCTCGATTCCTCGCCGGTGGCTCCGGGCGCGAGCTGCCCGGCCGCCCAGCACAAAGCAGAAGTGAACCTTGGTGGCCTCGCGCCACCGATGCCGGTATCGGCCGGTGGCTATTCGCAGACGTTCAGCTTCAGTCCCAGCTCGGCCGGGACATACGTGATCTGCGGCTACCTCTACGATCCGTCGAGCAGCGACACGATCTACGCGGCAGGTACGGGCAGCTTCAGCGCCGCTGACCGCCATGTGGAAGTCGTGTCCAAAGGACCGAGCGGCAGCTCCCCCGCGAGCACAGAATCGCCGCCGCCGCCGAAACCCGTTCCGCCACCGCCGCACATGACCGCGCTCGCAGTCGTGGTGCGCTCTCACGCTGGCCGGACGGCGGCCAAGCCGGGGCACACTGAATTGCTCATCCGAGCCAACGGCGGTGCCCTGGTGCTGGTCACGCTGAAGCGCCAGGGCCGCCGACGGGAGACGGAGTTCAGCTACGCATCATCGGACAGGTTGAACGTGCCGTGGACGTGTAGCCGGCCGGGCGGCGTCTACAGCTTCACGGTCACGGCCCGCGATTCCTACGGCAAGGCCCTCACACGCCACGGGAAGTTCCATCCGGTGAGCGCTTCGCGGTGCCGCGCGCTACGAGGCGCCGACGCTCGCAGACGCCAGGAACGGGAACGCGCCGAACACGAACCACCAACTCCGCAGGACAGACGCGAAGAAGAACAGGGAAGAATCGAAAGCGACGAGGAACGGTATTGCGAAGAAGTGCTCGGCGGCTCGGTCGAAGGGTCGAGCACAATTGAGGGGCGCGTCTACGTGCGCTGTCGTACCTCCGGCGTCGTCGTCGTGGTGCATGAATGACACCGCGAAGGTCGGAGCCGTTGGAGCGGACTGCTCTGACGCCCGCCCGAGTGGACGCGGCTGAGGCGGTGCTGCGCGCGGCGCGGGAGCTTGAGCGCGCGCTGATGGTGCTCGCCGAGCTGACGGACCCGGCGCAAGCGGAGGCCGAACTAGAGCTGGCCGCTTACCTCGCCGCGACGAAGCGCCCGCACCTGCGTGTGATCCCCGGCGGCCTGTCCAAATCGGCCTAGCCTTGGAATCGGCCGTCGCGTTCGGTCGGCTCGTCCGAGTGCGCGACTTGGTCGACGAGCTTGGCGACGGGTACAGGTCAGCCGCACTCCGGCGTGGGTCAGTGCTGCTCGCCGCTACCAAGGCAATCAGGACAGCGACGCTTCCTCGCCGACCCGAGAGGCGCGTCGTCGCCCGGATCATGCAGCCCGGGAGGCAAATATCGAGGCTGCCAGCCGCGCCCTTCGCACGCCGGGCAGACCTTGGGGCCGAGTGTGATCCGCACTTCTGCGTCGGCCGGCACGCTCTCGCCGTACTTCTCGGCCCAGGATCTCCAAGCGATCTCGGTGGCCGCTTCTGGCGACTCAGCCTCACCCGACCAGTAGACATCTCGGTCAGGAGCCGCCGGCTCGCCCGGCGCGAGCGGCTTCACACTGGCGACCGACTCGATGACGTGAACGTCGTAGTGGTGGCCGGGCATTGAACGACTCTAGGGGAAGGCCACGTCATCCGCCCGGATGCGTACGCTTGTCTTCGTCCGCGCGCACCGCACGGTCATCAAACACCTTCGAGCGCCGCTCTCCAGGAGCGGCGTTCGTCGTTCAGGCTTGCTCCGTCCGAACGCTCCTCGATGATCCTCGTCGTGTTGATGACCATTCTCGACTGTCGATGTGAGCGCGGGCGTGAAACCGGCAAGCGCCAGTGACCTGAGCTACGTCGCGGGCGAAGTCCATCCCGGCGAGGTCGTCGGGCGGGTGCTAGTGGGTTCCCCGACAACGTTTGCCGGTTTCCATAACCAGGGGTGATGACGCCGGCGGCGAAGTCTTTGAGTCGAGATCGCTACTCGACCGGGAGGGGCTATGGCCGCCAGGGTGCAGTTGCGGGAGATCACCAGCGAGGAGGGCAACCGGCTGCTTCGGATCGTGCGCAGACGTCGGGGTCGGTCGTGACGTGGCGTCGCGCGCAGATCGTGCTGCTCTCGGCTCAGGGGATGTCCCCGCCGAAGATCAGCGAGGTCGTGTTCACCGACCCGGACACGGTCAGGGACGTCATCCACAACTTCAACCGGGACGGGTTCGACGCGCTCTACCCGCGCTACCGCGGCGGGCGGCCGCAGACGTTCACGCTGCCCAAGCGCCAAGAGATCAAGCGGATCGCTCTGAGCGACCCGCAGGACCTCGACCAGCCGTTTGCGACCTGGAGCCTTTCCAAGCTCGCTGACTATCTGGTCGCCGAGGGGGTGGTCACGGACATCTCCCACGAGGGCTTGCGTCAGCTCCTGCGCGAGGAGAACGTCCGGTTTCAAGCCGTGAGGACGTGGAAGCGCTCGACCGACCCGGCTTTCGTGGCCAAGCGCGACCGGATCGTCGAGCTCTACGAGATGGCCGAGGCAGGCGAGGCGATCGTGATCTGCCTCGATGAGTTCGGGCCGCTGAACCTGCAACCCCAACCCGGCGGCCGGGGCTGGGCACCCCGCGCCAAGCCCAAGCGAATCCGAGCGACCTACAAACGACCGCACGGGGTCAGACACCTGATCTCCGCCTACGACGTCAGTGCCGACCGGCTCTACGGCCACATCAAGAAGCGCAAGACCCGCGTCGAGTTCCTGGAGTTCTGCCGCTACATCCGCTCGCTGCTACCCGCCCGAGCACGCGGCTGCACTTCATCCTCGACAACTTCAGCCCCCACCACGGCCGCACAGATGCGCGAATGGGCCGCACTGAACAACGTCGAGCTCGCGTACACGCCGCACTACGCCTCCTGGCTGAACAGGATCGAGGCGCAGTTCCGAGCGCTGCGGTACTTCACGCTCGCCGGCACCGACCACCCCGACCACGCCACCCAAGCCCGCCTCATCCGCCGATACATCCACTGGCGCAACCGCAACACCGACAACCCCCGCCTAAAACGACTCATCAACACGGCAAACGTTGCCTGACACTCCACTAGCTCGTGCGCAGGCCGAGCGACGAGCGCGCGACCGGTCGCTCAGCCTCGGCGTCATGCGCAACGTCGTCCTAGCCTCGCTTCCCGGTCGGTGGCGCTACGCGCTCAGTGTCGATCGCGTGCGCGGCGGCTTTCGGGTGACGGGCGACGGTTGCGCAATTGCCACCCTCGGCGACGATGGGACGCTACGGTGGGCCGGGGTTCCAGTGCCGCCGAAGACGCCCGACTTCGGATCGCCGGCGTTCGCGCAGGGACATCGAGCCTTCGAGGTCACGGTCTGCACGATCGCGCGGGTTCGTCGGACTGTGCTCGATCGAGCCGTTGGGCGGGGGCCGCGCCGGGTATGTGCCCGTGGCCGACGTTCGCCTCGGGCACGACGAAGCTCCGCAGCCCGCGACGACGGCTCTGGCGAACCCGAGCCGGGCGAAGACGCCCGGCGCCTCCCTGACGATGCGCGAGCACCCCGCGCGGCGGTTGCGGTCTGGCCCTCCGCCGGTCAGGTATCGCCTCCGGTGGTGGCCCGATGACCGGATTCGGTGCCACCCCCGACGTGACCCGAGCGCTCGATGGCTTGCTCGACGCCCTTGCTGATCGCGTGGCAGCACGTCTCGCCGAGCGCAGCGCCGGCGACGCTAGCGCCGACACTTGGCTCGGGCTCACGGACGCCGCCGCCTACCTGGGCGTGCATAGGGACAGTCTCCGAAAGAAGGCCAAGGCGGGACTGATTGACTTCGAGCAAGAGGCGCCGGGATGTCGGATGTACTTCCGTCGTTCGGCGCTCGATGCTTCACGCCACGCGGGGGGACCAGCTCCCGGTGCCGAGACCGTCGCAGCGCTGAGCGAGTCGCGGAGGCGGCGCCGATGACGGGCTTCCACGCGGCTTCCAGGGCGGGAATACGGCCCGGACTTGCGGCGTTTTCGCGGCGAGCGCTTGCTCCGCTAGCAGGCGGTCGATCGCGTAGAATTGACCGCAACAACGACAAGTGCCCCCGCGCGGCTGCAACCGCCGGGGGCGTGGCCCAGGAGGTACTAGCTCCATGAGCAAGCCCAACGCTACTGCTCGGCGCACGCGCGTCGAGCGCAACATCTACCGCCGACCGACTGGCATCTTCGAGGTCGGCTTCAAGGACGGTGCCGGGGTGCAGCGCTGGCGCACCGTCGAAGGAGGGATCACCGCAGCGCGGGCGCTGCGCGACGAGCTGTTGGCCGCTCGCGGCCGTGGCGAGCGCGTGGCGCCCAATCCTCGTCTTCGCTTCGGCGAGGCATCCGAGCGCTGGCTGACCGGGTACGTGGTCGATCTTCGGGAGGCGACCCGCGACCTGTACCGCAACGCTGTCGAGCGCCATCTGTGTCCGCGCTACGCGACGCGTCGCCTCGACGCGATCACGCCAGACGACCTCGCGCGGCTCGTGCGGGAACTCCGCGCCGCCGGTCTGTCCGAGTCCTCGGCGCAGAACATCCTAGGCGTCGTCAACCGCATCTATCGCTACGCGGCGCGTCGGCTTGGATGGGCGGGCACCAACCCTGTTTCGCTGATGCTGCCCGCAGAGCGCCCGAAGCCCTCGCGGACGGCACCACGGCGACTGTTCGAGGGACAGGAGCTAGAGCAGGTGATCGGCGCCGCTCGCGGCATCTGGCGCCCGTTCCTCGTCCTCGCCGCCGTCACCGGTGCGCGGCTCTCCGAACTCTGCGGGTTGACGTGGGAGTGCGTCCACCTAGAGGACCTGGACGACGCCGAGATCGAGTTTCTCTGGCAAGTCGATCGCCGAGGCCAGCGCCGACCGAGCAAGAAGGACAGCTCCGTCCGCACCGTTCCGATCCCGCGCGAGCTGGCGCTGATCCTCGCCGAGCACAAGCTGGCCTGCCGCGATAGCGCACCCGACGCCTACGTGTTCGCCACGTCCACCGGCAGGGCGTTGTCTCAACGCAACGTCGGGCGAGCCTTGCGCGCGACACAGCGGCGGGCAGTCGATGACGACGGTCGGCTCACGTTCCCGATCCTGCATAACCGCGACGAGCACGACAGGCCGGTTCCGATCCCACATGGGGCACTGCCGTCGATGCACAGCTTCCGGCACACCGTCGCCAGCCGCGCCTTCCTCGCCGGTGAGAGCATGGACGAGGTTGCTTTCCTGCTCGGCCACGCGAACGCTAACGTCACGCGGACCGTCTACCTGCGCGAGCTGAACGACGCACGGCGGCGGGCGATGCGCCGCTCCAAGATGGTTGGCGAGTACGGTGCCGCTCTGGAAGCCGCAGCGACTGCTACGCCAGCGAAGGATCATTCAACCGGAGCCGAAGTTCGGCAACTACGCGAGGCATGATGGCGAAAAAGCGACGGAAGAAGCAGGCAGACGATGGACTCTCGGAGCTGAACTACCAGGCGCTCAACGAGGACTTCTACGCGGGCGAACTGGCCGATTACTTCGAGCGTCGCTTCCACAACCTTTTGGTCCTCAAGGGCAAGCCGGGAGCTATCCAAGCCCTGTTGGACGACGGAATAGATGTGAGCGGCGTGCATATTGAGCGTCGCCGTGGAACTGGCCCCGGCGCACGCTCGGAGGCTGAGGACGCCGAGCGTCGAGATCGCTTCTTCACCGCCGATGCCTGGCTGCTCTTGCACCATGCCAGCGAGACGCTGCTGCGGCTATACCTGGCACACGCTCAGAACGACCCGTGCCCGGCGCTGAACGTCGCGCGCGAGCGCGAGCCGAGGGGCTTCAAGAAGAAGGTGCTTGCCCGGTTCGTCCGCTCATCACCTTCAACCGAGCAACACCGCGAAAATGGCTTCGTCTTCTATGGGTCGCCGACGGTCGACGGATTCGAGTACGACGCCGAGGGTCGCGAGGCGCTTCTTTCCAATATTGAGAACCTAATGCGACTGTTCGCGTCGACGTTTCTTGACTCTGAGGCATACAACGCGATCAAGCACAGCATGGCGATCCGCACAGGCAACTCGCGGTTGGAGATCAAAGTGGACGACATGGACCTCGGCACCACCGAAGGGCCTCACATCGAATACCTGGGCGTCAAGGAGACCGCGGAGCGCTTCGTCTGGGCGCACAAGACACGCTGGTTCGACTTCGATCTCATCGTCGCGCAGATCGCCACAGCTCAGCGCATGATCCTCGCGCTTTGGCTGGTCGCTCGGCATCGGTACATCGGCGCCAAACTCCAGGCCGTTCCGTGTTTGCAACAGCCGACCGCCGATGAACTCCGCCGATCCGATTCGGTCACGTGGTTCACGCTTGATCGCGAGCTGATCTACGACCCTCCTAACGGGGACTGTGAGAGCTAGAAGTGGCGGAACTAGAGTTCCTGCTTGATGACGGTCGACTGGATGGCCCGCACGCTGTCGATCGAGTTGTCGGGCCGTGTCGCGTCGCGGCGATAGCTGACCGGGCCGACCTTTCGGACGCACGCTCGGCCATCGAGGACCTCTGCATGACGTGGGGCGGAGCGTGCGGTGGTCTTCTACCAGCGACTCGCGGGGCTGGCCTATCGAACCGCTGGACAGAGTTCCTCGCGGAAGGAGAATTCGATCGCCTGGCGCACCGAGGAGTCGTAGAAATCGCTCCCAACCGGCGTGGGGTTTTCGTAGCCCAAGATGCAGGCGGGGAGCCTCTGCTCGCGAACCTGTGGGGACGGCGGGGGCCTTCGGACTGGCCCATTTGCGATTGCTCGCTCCCGGCCGACGACGACCCGTGGTTCATCGCCTACCTAGCTTGCTTGGGTGCATGGCCCTCGCAACCAACCTCGAACCAGCTCTCGCCAGCGGGCCTCATCGAGGACTACCGCTTTGACCAGTTGCTGAGAGTCGAGCGTGAGGTCCTAACTGATACAGGCCCCGCGGATCTGATCGCGCGCCTCCGTCGGCGTGAGCACATCTGTCCTGCGCAGCTCTCGTACCAGGGTCTAATGCTCTGGAGTCAACCCGAGGCCCCGCACCTGAGCGACGATCCGACATTGCCCGCCCCTACATGGGAGCGCAGCCGGTACGGAGCCAACCTCGTCGTTGTCTACGAGCCCGGTAGCGTCGAGGATCTCGCGCTCATATGGAATTTGCGGGCCGCGCACGGCATCAAGCCGAGCGTTCCTCTAGCCGTCCCGGCGACCGCCGATGTGGGCGCAGCACTCCATGCGTGGAGCCTTGTGGAATCGGAAACTTGGGCGCTGCGGCTATTCGGCCTTGTAAGCAGGCCCTGGGGATTGATTAGCGCGTCGATCGACAAGCAGCGACTTGAGGATTGGGCTAAACAGGCATCACTCAACTGGGCGGCGGCTGATGTCGACACAGTTCTCGCTCCAGGGCACCGGCCCGGACGTTCGAGCAAGGACGTCGCTGTCTTCCGGGAGGGACGCGCCCGCATCGCCGCCACTGCGCCAAGCGATCGTGAGTTCTTCGACGGTCGCCCAGCTATGGCTAGGGACCCTGAGATCCGGGTGCGTCTCAATCCCGCCGGACGACGACTACCGCCAAGCAGAACGCTTGAGGGCTTTCTCCCAACCTTGTGGGGCTACAGAGGTGGAGGGAGCGAGCACGACGGAGGGCACGGGAACGACATCCTCGAAGTCGATTGGCCGAGTGGCTGGAACGTTCTTGCAGCCGTTGCGCATGATCGGGGTTTCGCCGTGAAGCCGAGTCGACCGGGCCGCGCCGCGACGGCCCTTCTACGGCGGCTTGGCACGTTCGCTGAGCTTCAGCCCTTGCTTGATCCATTGATAATCAAGACACTTACAGACCTTGGTGCACGATCAGGGAGGGCTTGGTTTGAGCAGCAGATTCGCGAGCTACACGAACAGCTCGACCTGGCCCCAAGCGACGCATCCGCGAGATCGCAGCTCATCGAGCAACGTCTATCCGAGTTGGCGCTACCTCCGTTTAACGCGGACCGCAGCGAGCTAACCTGGGATCAACTCAAGCAGTACCTGTCGCGTGACGCCGCCCACGAGTGGCTCCAATGGGCAGAGTCGCGCGAGCTGCTCGTGCGAGGGGCGGAAGTCACGTGTGGCCGCTGTGGTGCCCGTGAATGGCGACCCGCCACCGAGATCGCGGTGCCGGTCCTTTGTCGCGGCTGCGGTCACCCCATCCCTCGGCCCTTCCCGACCGACCGACTCGTGTTCCGCTATCGAGCAAGCGAGATGCTCCGCCAAACTTTGCAGCAAAACGCATTCCCTCACCTGCTTGCGGCGCGTTGGCTCGCCGCCCTGCTCGGACAACAAGGCTTGTTCGGCCTGCACCCTGGGGTCGAGTTTCAAGACAAAAGTGGCGAGACGGTAGCTGAGGTTGATCTGGTGCTTTTGTTCTCTGACGGCACAATCGCACTGGGGGAGTGCAAGCTAACGCCACGCGGACTCCTTGACGCGGACGTTGACCGTCTCGAGCGCTTCGCCGCCACAATCGGCGCAGCGTGGACGTTCTATGCCGTTCCAGCCTGGCTGAGCGATTGCGAGGAGCCCTGGAACCAGCTCGCACGCGACCTGCCTGAGCGCCCGTGTTTTCTGCTCACCAACGAGCAGCTAATGGAGCCGGGGGATCAAGTGATGTGGAAGCTCGGATCGAACCCGCTCCGCCCCGACCCCGCAGACGACGAACAGCGAGCGAAGCTCCATGCCCAATTTGTGGAGCGCCTCGGCGCGGCCATTGCGTGGATCGACCAGCCGCAGCACGTCGATGACATGTTGCTCAAGGAAGCCAAACGAGATCCCGGCGATGGCGAAGCGAGCTGATGATGATGGCTCCCCGCGAAACTGCGCCTGGAAGCTCTTTGGAAGCGAGAGCGGCCCTCCGATCATCGACAACGACCCCAGCAGGGGGTAGCAAATTGGCACTATCGCCCACAACCGCCGCCCTTCGACCCGCAGACGCCCGCAGGTGCGCGGTCTTTGCAAGCAGGAGGTCACCGGTTCGATCCCGGTTGGCTCCACCATCTTGACGAAGGTCGAACCGGCCCAGTCCCTCCGGGGGCTGGGCCTTCGGCGTCCTCGGGTCGAGACAGCCGTGTCCGCCGGTTGATCGAGGCGCTGCTGTCGTATCGTTAGCTGGAGCCTCGGAGACGAAGACCAAACCGCAAGGCCCGGATAGAGGCGCTACGCGAGGCGCTCGTGTCTGGCCGATGACAGGAGAACGCGGACCCGAATTAGAACGGGCGATCGGGTTGGGTGCGCCTTGATTGAGGCCGTGCTTGAGCCGGTCTCCCGACGTGCGGCAGCGGGCCATCGGCGTCAATTCGGACGGGCCATAGGGCGACGCCAGTCTGCCACTTGCTACGTCGGGTGGTTGATGAGGCCGTACATCTCACCCCGACGTTCATACGCCGCCGCACCCCCCTCAAGGATCTTGCACGCTCGTTTTCGGGTTTGGTCGGCATCCACCGCTCCCGCGTCGCGAACGCGCCCGACACTACCGTACCCCTGCATCGGGACTATAAGCTCCGCATCGCCCAGCACCGCGATATTGGGGTTGTGGGTTGCGAGGATCACTTGGCGCTTCTCCTTGATATTGCGGAGCGTCGTCACAATCGTCTCGAATATGAATGCGCTGTCGAGGTGGTCCTCCGGCTGATCGATGATCAGTGGCGCGGTATCCTCAGAGCAGAGGAGAGCCCCCAGCAGCACAGACGCCTTCTGTCCGAATGACAATCGACCAAACGCGACCGTCCGCATTTTGCCGTCGACAGGTGTGGTGAGCGAGATCGCCGGCGCATCCGATACGTCAATCGCCTCCAAATCCATAAGCCCCGCATTGCGTACGCTGGCGATAAAATCGTCGACGCCGCCATCAAAAAAGCCATTGCCGCGATCGTCCTTCAGCGCGAGCAATTTGGCCTTCGCGTTCTTTGATACCAGCTCTGCAAGTTCGATCGGGCGAACCTGGCGGCAGAAGCTGTCGACTCGGTCGCTCCGGAACAGCCTCTTGCCTACAGCTTCTCGGAGCCACTGCTCATACTCGGCGTAGCTTTCCCCGCGTACGAAGCCGAGCTTGACTTTGAATTCATCAATAGCTTGATTCAGCACGTCGGTAAGCGTCTTTGTTGCCTGCTGACGGGCATAAAACCTTGCGTCCTGTGCTGCTCGATAATCCGCGATTAGTCGCCTGCGCTCGCGCCTTCTTTTCGCTACAGCCACCTCGTCGGCTTTCGCTTTTCGAATGGCCTCCTTTTCTCTCGTCTCGTCGTCGGTGAGCTTTGTGAGCTGCTTTACATCCGGATTAATTCCATGTTCACGCAATTCACCAATGATCTCCTGAAATCGCTGCTCGACTCGCTGATCGTAGGACTTCCAGTCAGAAATCATCGAGTCAATCGCTGGGCGCGCGCTCGCGAGTTTTGCTTCTCCGCGCTTCTTCCACGTCTCCAGGTCAGCCCGAAGCTTGTCCACGAGGGTAACCAGGCCAGGACTCTTCGCACTGCCCACAAGGTACTTCTTGCTAGGAGTTGTCCCCAGGTCGCCGGCATCAACGTCTTCCGCAAGGGCTCTTACGTCGAACGTGATCTGCTGCCCCCCGACATCAGCCGAAATCTCGTCAAGGCGGCTGATAATAGCCTTCCGAAGCTCTCGCTCTTGCCCCAGGCGCCTACGAAACTCGAGAGCCTCCTTGAGCTTCGATTTCTCTATTGCCTGGAGCTTGAGCTGTATCTCAGCAAGTGCAGTCTCGGCCGATTGACGACGTTTTGTCGCGTCGGCAAGCGGTTCGATCTCTCTCGCATTTTCGCGCAGCTCGCCCCGAAGCTCATCGATTCGACGCTCGTGCGACGCGAGGTCCGCAAAGCCATCCAGGAACTTACCTAGATAGCTAGTATCGCCATCCGCATATCTACGGATGATCTCGGCGACACGGTCCTGAGCGTAACCCTCGATAGGAATCGTATACTCGACTGCGCCGTCGTCCGTGAGCGCCAAGGTATCCTCTCCGGCTGTCCTCTGAATGTAATGGCGCTCGCCAAACTGATCTTCGTAGATGAGCTGTACGACATCCGGCCACTCATTATCGCCGGCGGCTTCTCTCTCGTGAGGCGTGTTGAGACATGCACAGCGGATGGCCTCGAGCGCCGTCGACTTTCCAGCGCCGCGTCCACCAATTAGGCACGTGAGGTTCGTACTAAGGGCCATCTCCTGGCCGTCCAAAAAGCCACCAATGAAGCGGGTGCCAATGAGGCGCGCATAAGTCTCAGGGAGCCGCTCCTCAATCCTGATCCGGGCGTGCGGGTCACGAAGCGCGAGGGAGAACGCTGCAAAGGATGGCTCAGTCATCTTGATACGGGTGAGGCGCTCCTCACCATCGCGATTCCGGCCAATCTGGTCGAGTCGGTGTGCGTCTGAAAAGTACAACATCGGCAGTCGCGGACCCGCGACTTCACCCAGGGCGGCGATGCGTTTCGTCATCTGCTCTCTACGCTGCTGATAGCCCGACGTACGATCCGTCGGTGAAAACCAGTCGAATTCGGCTGGCCGATCTACCTCGAGTGCCAAGACATAGGAGTTCGCGATGATCGCATCCTGCGCTTTGCGAGTCGACTTCACGAGACAGCCAGTTCCGGCACGCCCCACATGTGCGGGAATGACGATCCCTCCCGCATGCGCCGTATGGCGTGCGAGGTCGGCAATAGACTGGAGCAGCCAGCGTTCGCCGCTGGTCTCGTCTTCTTCGAAGTCGAGCCGGCCGAACCACTTCTTGAAGCTCGTGAGGTCGGACGGATCGAAATAGGCAAGGGCGTGTCCATCGGCGAGGGTGAGCTCTACACCGGCGATGACGGCCAGCTTGTCCTCGGGTGCCGTGGCCACCAACTCATCGACCGCGTCGATGGCGTTGTGGTCTGTGATGGCAAGCAGCCGAATCCCTCGCTCAAGAGCCGTCGCAATGATGCCGGGCACCGTCATTGCCGAGTCGGCGACATCAGGTGACACACCGTAGCTGTGTATATGCAAATCGGCTCGGTGAAACCTCGCGCCGTGTGTCATGACCGAGAGGTCCGCGAAGGGCAGTGTCACTGATGTAGGCTTAGACGCCATGTGCCTAGTATGCGCGGCGTGTACCCAACCTGGCAACCCGCGTATGTCACTCGGGCGTAATCCGATCCGCGGCCGAGCCAGAACGGGGCAACTCGCTGAGGATAGGAGTCGCCGGCGCACGGCTCCTTGCCTCATGGCGCGAGCATGGCCGGTGCGTCCGGCCGCGTTACGACCGCGAGATCCGCGCAACCTCGAGGAGCTCGATCGCTGTTGGATTAAGGCGCTCGGATGACCGGCACCAAGAAGGAGGCCGGACCGTCGTCGTTGGATGGCGAAGACGTGCCTCGCGGCTCATAGCGGCGCTGACGGGCTCGTAGAAGCCCCACGCGTCGCATCCCCGCCGCTCCCCGGGGAAAGAGATCGGGACGACACTTGAGCTGGGCGAGCGCCTCCGTCATGGGCGTATGCGAACATACGTACGCTTGGACCAACACTAAGGAGCGGCATGCTCAAGCTAGAGATCACTGGGAGCAACGGTCGGAAATATGACGACATCGGGGCCATGCTGGAGGCGGAGGTCGACGGCATGCTGGAAAAGACGTACAGCAAGACCGAACGAGCGATTCGGGCCGAGCAATGCTCGATCCACGATCAACGCCCGATGGTCAAACGGCGGAAGACAAAAGCGGGCGTAACGTTCGAGTTCGAGTGCTGTTGCGAGAGGCTGAATGCCCAGGCCAAAGCTGCGGCCTCGCGCGCGTTGAGATAGGTTGCCGCCGTCGTGGGCTGCACAATTACGTCATGAGCTTGAAGAAGCGTCGAGGCAAGAGGCGACGCGAACACCATCGTGGCGCAGCACCGAGCTTGCGGGACATCGATCGGGAGATAGAGGGCTTGCGTGCCGAGTTGCGAGGGATTCAATCGCGGTACGTCGATCGGCTGAAAAGGACTGTGGTGACCTGCCTGGATCGCTCAGGGCTCACCCTCGTAGAAGACTGTGGTTCCGCCTCCGTTATTTTCTGCCGCGGTCGAGAAAAGGTCGCTTACCTGTTCGGCGACGAGCTCGTTGCTCGCGGCGGTCAGCCTCGGCTCTCCGCGAATTTTCATGAGCCCGGACCACATTGGGGGCTCGCACGTGACTTCCTGCTGGCATTGCAACATGGTCGTCAGCCCGATATTGGTTTGGCTCCTCTGGTGTTGCGCGGCAGCTTTTCCCAAGAGCTGCCGTCTGACCTTGCAGAGCTTGGGCTAACAGCGAGTACGCGTCTGAGAACACAACGGCACTTTGCCTTCCGCAATCCGGTAAAGCTGACCGCGACGGGCTTGCTCTTGACGTTCGAGCCGATTCGTTACCGAGCGGGTGGCGTCGAGGTTCCGTTCCGGCTTGAGCGATCGGACGAGAGACCAGTGGAGGCTGTGTTGCGACTCACAGGCACAACTGATCCGCTTGCCGTCGCGTTTTCACATGAGTCCGACGAAGCTGCCGTTCTACAGGCTTGGCCGATCGCGCTTGCTGGCTTCGCCGATCTCACGTGCCTTGAGATCGTCTCTGCTTCGCGCCAACAGCAGCGGGATCGCAGGACCGAGCAGCCGAGAGGTGACGGCCCGATCGCGCGGACTCGTGCGGGTCACATGGTTCCGTCTCGCCGTGTACGAGGAGGCGGCGGATTTGGGTGGTCGAGCCGCCTGTCGCCAGTTGGAGCAACAGGCGAGCTAACGGCCTCCTTTGTCGCCGGACACCGGCGACAGCTGCATCCAGGACAGCATTGCGGCGAGGAAGCTCTCGCCACTGCGCGCAGTTTTGGCATTCAGCTTCGGCCTGGCGAGACCTGGGTGAAGCCACACGAGCGAGGGATGCCGAGTGATGTCCTGGTGGAGCTAGCCTGGCGACTGCCCCCCGTTCTCGCGGACTCCCGCATCAGCCGTTCGCCAGCAACCACCATTGCACCCTAACTAACGACCTCGCTCGCCGGGCCCATCGCCCCGAGCCGCGGCCGCAGACTCTGACCGTCACGTCAGAGAGAGATCTTGCCGGTTTGTCTGTCGCACAAGCGGCAGTGGGCGGCGCGGGTAGCTGTCGAGCGGGTTCTAACAGCTAACGAAACATGGTTGATCGCGCGGCACCGAAGCCCGCGTGGTACGCACCGGCGACGACGACGAATAGGACGAGATCAACCAACGTCCCACCGACCCCGAGAATCGCCTTTCCTTCTTCAAACAACGCGATATTGCCATAAATGGCCGCCGCCGCCGGCACTGCCGCGACTACGAGAAAAGTAAACCGCTGGATCAGGCCGCGCGGATTCGCGTCGGGTTGGCGGCCGGGTCGGCCAGTCTCCCAACGCATCGGGCCGTCCAGGGCGTCTTGGCTGCACGCCTGGTTGATCCGTTCCTCCATCCCGTACAGATAGGCACCCAGGTCGGTGACCGGGGTCCGGTCACCCCATACGAGGTTATGTTCGCACACGCGCCGCTCAAGACCGGCATCGCACAATCGGCGCCGTTCGCGAACTCCAGGTGCGCCTAACTGGGAGGTGCTCCTTGCTCGTATAAGTGTCCGCCTGGCCGCACCTTCCTGCTGCCTACCACGCATGAAACCGATTACGGGCCTATTGAACGGGATCACGAATCGTGAGACGCTAAGTGGAGGCAAGGAAGCCGCACAATGGAAGACTGCCGCACGAACTCGGAGACTCCTGATCCTGATTCAGATTCACCACGGGCTTCTGAGTACATTTCGCGCGAGGGCTGGCAACAAAGGCTCATGAGGGTATTGGAAGTGGTTGAGCGCGCGGTCGAGACTGGTGGTGTTAGCCTTGTTCTTTCTGATCCCGGTGAAGAGTCCGAGCGACACTTGCATTGAGGCCGCGGGTAAGGCCCAGAAATAGACCCTCCGCTCCAACGCCCCACGCGATCGCATCTTTTGACGACGTTGGGCTTGCAAATAGCACAGCGACGGCACCAATGACTGCAAAGAAGAGAAGGAGTAGAAACAGGCCGAGCAGGCGCGTTTTGGTGATCTCGAGCTGAGCCCCTGAAGCAATAGCCGTTAGGACTGCCGGTGTACCCTGGACCGTCGCAAGAGCGGTTAGCGATCCGATCACCCCGTACATAATCGAGGCATGCCCGGATACCTCGCGAAGGCATTCCGCAGCGAGTTCAGACGCAAGAGACGATGCAACTACCGTAACGGAACTGATCAATGGAATCCTATACGCCCATGCAAAACGTGTCGAATCAACGCGTCTTGCATTGAAGTACGGCTACTTCTTGTGAGAAGTAAGTAGACTAACGCCGCCGGTCTCGATTGCCTCGACCAGGCCGCGCACAAATGCGCGTCGAGAGTCTCGGGGCCGGACCGTAACTGTAGAGGCCTCGCCAAGAACGTGCTGACGTATCTTTACGGCCAAAGTGATCGAGCCATGCTCCTGAGCAGCTTTGCACCGCGTCGGCGCCACTTTCGCGATACGCTGTGTAGTCGGTCGGTGTCATAACTCCACCTACACCGATAATGACCCAGTCATCACTTGTTGCGCCGTGAGACTGGCGAAGCTTGTAAAGCTGGCGTGTAACTTTTAGTCCAAGCTCACGGATGCCCACGCCTGAGAGACCAGCGATATCGTCAACCCGGCCCGGGAAGAAGGCGCCCCCGGAAGGGTCTCGAGTATTTACAGGATATGCGTTGATCCCAACGATGCCATCAACGACCGCCTGGCACTTAGCGACGAAATTGGTAAGGCCAACGTCATTCATGTAGGCGATCTTGGCGAAAACAGGAGTGTTGCTCTTAACGTGCTTCTTAATCGCGCTGAGAATGTTGTGCGAGAGATCTGGCGAGGCACAGACGGGGCCGCGAGATGATGACCGGAATGTGCAGTCCCGTCCCGGGGTGTTCGGGCACGAGAGATTAACCTCAATGACGTCTGCCCCAGCCTCCTGTGCATCGGCAGCGGCGGTTACGAATTGCCTTATCAAGTCAGCTTCGCTCTTGGTGTCTTCGGCCTCTGGCGAGCCTACGACGCTCACGACAAGGACTTGTCCTCGCTCAAGCGAAGCTCTGCTCTCGGCTATATCGGCCTTCCACATCGGAGGCTCCAATGAGGGCACTCCGAATGAGTTGACGAGAGAGGTAGTCGAGAGGTCGGTTACGACGCCGAGATCAAGTGTCGCCAGAATAGGGTCCGCAAGAGCCCCTGGCTGGAGCGGCGAAGTAACATGTGGAGCAAATCCCCATTGGGGGAAGAAGAACGGATTCCAGGCCCGGTCTCGTACGGTCTTATACGTAAGAAGGTCAAATCCGCGGACCGCGAAGAACTTGATGTAATCCGACTGGGGCGTGACTGCACATGACGGCACGCCAAACGGAAAATTCAGCTCGAAGCCCAAGAACCTCGTGGAGTGACGAACGGGCGCGACATCCGGAAACGGTTCGCCATTACGTGGGCCCTCGTAGAAGTTTGACCAGAAGCCTTGCAAATGATCGAACGGCGGTGTCGGTCCCGGATAGGCTTGCACGAGCCGCTCACGATGCTCGTTGATCCAGGCCGCGAGTGGAGCAAGAAGATCTTGTTGCGACGGCGTGAGTTTGTCTACCGACGCGAGTTCGTGGAGGGCCTGGAGCGGGGCTGGTGCAAGCAGCTCCTCATGCCGATGACCGGTGTTCCCGAGCACTTCGTAAAGGCGCGTACCCAGCTCGGCAAGCTGCCGTGGTCGCAGATGCTCCATAGGGGTATCGATCTCGATGTGGGCTTCACAGTCGGTGTCTTGCATCGCCTAGGAGCTTTCCTGGTCGTTGGGTTCGCCGTCGCTCTCGAAGAGGTCGGCTAGCGTGTAGTCGCGGAGGCCGTCGCGTCGGTTCAAGGCGTTGAGGACCTTGTGCTTCGTGATTCCCATCACCTGCTGTCCGCTCTCGCACCGCTGCAGCGTGCGCTCGGCCACATCGGCAAGACGCGCGAGCTCGGCGCGCGAAAGACCCTCGTGTTCTCGAACCCGTCGTAGTCTTGACATCGTATTGCTGGTCTTGTTGCCATCAAGGCCATCCACTGTCCGGACATGGCTAGCGGGTACCGATCATGGCGCGAAGAGTATAGGCACTTGCGGACGTTGAGGTCGGCTGGGGCTCGGTCGGCGAGCACGGAGCCCTCGGACGGCCGAAAATCGCATAGCCATGCCAAAAACAGCCTATCCGGGCGATCGTCACGCCCGGCGTGCGCGAGGAGTGCCGCCGCAGAAAAATTACTCGCAAAGTGCGGACTGTGGATTCCGGCGCATAATCGCATTGCGTCCATCTTGGCGATGCGCGCCCGGTCGCTCAACTCGGGAGGCTTCCCGTGCTCTCTAGGCACCAACGTCAGCGGTTCTAGTGTGCATGGGCTACATCGGCTGGCGCGACGGGGGCCGACAATCTCGGGCGGCTGTCCGGTCGGGCCTGGTGGGTTAGTTGAGGACGGTTCACGCCGTGCTTTCTAGGAATCTCGGGCGATCTGGAGACCGGCGCTAGCCTGGCCTACCGGCACAGTGCGTCCGACGCAGTAGCCATCGGAACACCCAGTCGCCTCTGGAGTAGTGGTCCGTGCAGACTGCGGTGACTGGATCGAGGTGGGTCGCAAGTCCAGGTGCTGCGTTCCTGACTCCGGTCAGGTCAGGTCGCGCGGCACTCGGCATATGGTGCGCCCCGGAAATGCCCCGTACGACGGTGCTCGAATCGCAGTTGCGATGACCGAGGCCATCGCGTCGCATAAGTGCCGCTGAGCGCAACGGCAGTCCGTGCTTTCTTATCGGCGAGTGGATATGCCTGCTCGGCTCCTGGTAGATTGGATGGGCGATCGGGCTTGGCGGCGGCTGCGAGCCGTCAGGAACTTTGCAGATCGCCAGCCTTCCAGGCTGATCGGGCCACGGCGCAGCGGACATAGCAATCCGCAATCCCGAAAGGGAGGCTCATATGCATCTGCCTGGACATCTCCGCGTCCGCTTTGGCGAAGTGGTGGACGAGGTGTGGCAGTTGGATCGACTGCCAGGCACCGTCGGCTATCCACAGCAAGGCCGACCGAAGAAGGCGAGCATCCGTCAGTTCCTGCGTCTGTTCGTCGGCTGCAGCGACATCCCGCCCAAAGGCACGCGCGAGGCGATTGGCGAGCTTTACTTTCGCCACCTCGGCTCCGACCTCAAGCCTCACCATCTCACCACGTACCGAAATGCCGCTCGTCGCTTGGACGAACTGCGTCGCGGGGAAAGCGAACTCGCGCTCTGAACGACGCTTCCCGTTCTGCGCCTCAAGCCACAAACAATGGGGCAGGCAGGCGCGCCTCACTCGCGCCTGCCTGCCTCCGACCGTGCAACGGCTGCCGCGACGCGACCTCGTCCCAGACACGACCGTCAGCGATCAGCTCCGCCGATTCCTCTACGGCCCGCGTTGCCTCGACCTGATCCACCAGCTGATCGGTCCGCAACTCGAGCGCGCGGGCGATAGCCCGCAGCGTCGCCCAGCGAGGCGAGGTATGCCCCGACTCGATGCGAGCCAGCGCACCGGTCGTGATGCCGGCCTCGAACGCGAGCGCTTCGCGGGTCACGGCTCGATCTTCTCGGAGTCCGCGCACGGTGCCTGCGAGGGCGTGATCCGGCGTCGAGTGTGCCATCAGATGTCGGCGCCCGTGATCTCGCGAAAGCGGATCGCGGCGCGCGTCGCGAACACGAAGTCGTCGCTGTCGCGGTGCACGAGCCCGGCGCGCGCCAGCGCCCGCAGAGCATCGGCCGCGCCGCCTCTGTCTTCCATCTCATCGCCCACCTCCTGCACCGACCAGTGCCGCTGCCCCTCGGGGTCGGTCAGCATGTAGATGACGTTGCGCTCCAGGCGGTCGCTCGCAAGGGCAAGCTCGCTCAAGCTAGTCTCGTTCTCGGGCATGGGGAGTCGTATCTCCTTGTGTCCGGGCCTCGGTGCGGGCTTACCTCCCGTGCCGGGGCCGCTTTTTTCAGTTATCCGCTCACCGTAGGTACGAGCCTCGTGATCGGTCAATCTGTGGAAACGCATCACCCGCGTGCCGCCTGATTCGATTCTTCACACCTTGCCGACTCGCCCCGAACGCTGGTTTCGTCAAGGGCTATTTGCCCGGCAGCGACGAACGGAGGTGCGACATGGAGACGGTGGACGTGTTGGAGGCGATCCTGGGCGAGCGCACATGGCAGGTCCGCAGCGACGGACGGCTGTGCTCGATCTACTGGCCCGCGAAATGGGAGCCGGGAATCAATCACGCGCGTTGCCTGCCCGAAGCCTCGTTGCGCACCGACGATCACGAGGCGCCGCAGGCCAACTGCACCTGCGGCATCTACGCGCACACGGATATGAACGAGCGCGAGCTGGCGTTCCTCGACCGACCGAACGTCGTCCTCGGCACGATCGCGGCGTGGGGCCGGATCGAGTACGAGGCGTGCGGCTTTCGAGCGCAGTCAGCGCGATTGCTGGCCCTCGGGCGCTCCCGCCGGCGTGACGCAAGTGAGCGCCGGGCAGCGATCCGCTACGGCGTGCCGCTCCTGCCGATGAGCGAGCTGGCCAGCTACAGCCGCGCCCGAACCTGCCCGCTGCGTGCCGAGCGCCAATCGCTCGGGGCACTCATCCTCGTGATCGACTGCGGCGAGGCGGCAGCGGCGGAGATCGCCGAGATCCGCGCGGGCCTGCACCGCTTCATCGATCGCCTGGCCGACCGGCGTATCGACATGGTCGTCTGCGGCGAGGGAGCGTCGGTGGTGCCGCTGGACGGCGAGAACAGAGACCGCCGCCGCCAGTTGCACGCAGCGATCCAGATGCTCGTGCCCGACACCGGCGCTCCGGCGCTGGCGCGTGGCCTTGAGCGAGCCCGCGGGCGGGTGCTGTGGGCGCACCGCCGCTGGAGCGTCGACGTCGTGATGGTCAGCCCGAGCGCACCGAGCCGCGAGACGCGCGATCAGTTGCAGCGAGCTCGTCGCGACGGGGTCCGGGTCGTGTGCCTCTGCCCCTCGCCCGAGGAAGGCTGGGACCGTCGCCACGGCGAGCACCTGCCGGTCGAGCCAGGCACGGCAGCCGGATTCACTGAGGCGCTGCGCGATCTGGCAGGCAAGCTCGAGCTTCGCCCCGACCAGTGGCCCGCCAGCTGGACGCGCCGCCAGGTTGCCTATCCCGGCTCACCCGACTTGCGCGCAGTCGACGCTGGTTAGCCGCTGCGTGCCGCGGCGATGCGGCGGTTTGCCTTCGCATCCTCGCGCTCGATGTCCTCGGCGCGGGCGATCAGCTCGGAGGCTGAGAGGTCGAGCCCGGCAGCCAGGCGCCGTAGGCTCGCGTAGCTCGGGTTGCGCTTGCCGGTCTCGACGTTTGAGATCCAGCGCTGGTGCAGATCGGTGTCGTTGGCGAGCTGCTCCTGGGTGATGTCGAGTTCCTGGCGGCGGGCCTTGACGGCCAGGCCGAGTGCGGCTTGGAAGGCCGGAGCGGAAGGCATCGCTGGAGCCTGTCCAGACCGCCTTCACAGGACAATGACATCCCAGTAGACACACCGCAGACATTCCGCTACGGTTCGCGCCCATGACATTGCAGTAGAGGCTCGGTTCGGGCCAGAAAGGGGCGCAGCTCATGGGGGCGAGCAGGATCAGGACGGGTCGGGCGCTGCTGGCGCTTGCAGGTGCCGTGGCGCTCGCGGTGGGTCTGAGCGTGGCCGCTACGGGTCAGTCGGCGACAGCCAGCTCGCTCAAGGGGTCGAGTTGCGCCCACCCCTACGAAGTACACCTCGGCGAACAGAAGGGCTTGTACGTCGCTCCGCTCGTCGGCGACACGCACTACATCACGCGGACAAAGCGGACGATCCCCAACAAGCACGTCGTGTTCGGTCATCGCGGGGTCTTCCACATCTCCTACGCTTGGCGCGCGCGCAACGGCGCCAAGATGTGCGAGTTCCACGTCTGGGAAGTGGTGCGCTACGAAATCAGCCCGGGGCACTTCGGCAGGTGGCAGGTGCGCCAGAACATCCTCGACTCGCACAACCCTCGTGGCGGCGCCAACGTCGTCGAGCCCGTGCTCGAAACAACCTACGCCGAAGCGCTCAAGATCGGCGAAAGTGAAGTTCGGGAAGTACTGACGGCGGCACGGTAAGAGTCCCCGTCTTCAACGCAAAAACCCCAACCCCGATGGCTTGGCGGATGATTCCGTGAGCTTCTTAGTTCATACTATCTAGCAATCCATGTCGTCGTCGTCTCCACTAAGTACGCCACCTTAGTTTGGACCAACACGACATTGGCTGTCAATGGTCATTGCCACCAAAGCTCATACTTCACACCAGGCTGAATACTCTCGGATTCGTATGTGAAGTACCCTTCAGTGTCCCTCTCGATCTCCTCCTTGTTGACCACTTGTCCGACCTCGCTGTACGACCCGGCAGGTGGGTGCTGGGTGGGAAGCACTTGTCTACAGGTCGCGCCAGATGCAGTTAGTTCCTTGGCGCGCAGCCGAATCTTTTCAACCTGGGGATAGTTCATCATGCCTATACCGATGAACGGTCTGAATGTTCCCTGCGTGTCCACAAGCTCCTGCTGCCAGTGCAGCTCTATCGACGTATCGGCCAGCACCGGCTCTCCAAGATCCCACACATAAAGCACAAATGCATCGGAGGACGCGGACTCGCGGCGAGTCCCGAGTAGTCGGTGGGGGAAACCTTCATCGCCAGGTCTCGGCCCAGAGAGCACCTCGACCGACTCGAGATCGTCCAGCCCTTTGCCATCGGTACTCGTACCGGTCCAGTACATGGGTGCAACAAAGAACGGCTGATCTGGCTTCGTGCACCTGAGCGTGAAGCGGGATGCCCAATGCTGGACGCGCGGGTCCTGCTCGTCAATGACTACAGTCCGCTCGAACTCGACCAGATCACACCAGCCGTTGATTGCAAGCGACGCGAGCGACTTGTTGTCCGGGTCCAACTGGCTCAGACTCCAGGCAAACTCGCCTCTGATGATCTCGTCGGTCAGCGTGTCGAGCAGCTTCGGCTCGCGCTCTTTGCGGACAGTGTCCACCGTCACGCCGAGATGATTGGAGGCGTTCTCGTGGCGCGCCCCTATTCCCAGGTCAGGCGTTCGGAACGCAAAGAGCTCGGCGAGAGCGTCCTTGTCTGTTTCGGGAGCGATGCGTCGAATGGCTTCGCCGACGCGCGCGCGTATCGCATGGTTGGTTCGCTCGCGTTCGGCTGCGGCACCTGGCGGGAAAGGGTGCAGCGCCTGCGATAGCTGTACCGAGGGAAGCGCCCGCAGCGCGAGCAGCGGCAGAGCCTCGTAGCGCTCAAGGGCGTGCAGCATTTCGTGGAGGTCGCGCGAGATCAACCTCGGTGTTGGTAGGGCGTCCCAGCGCACGGGCGGGATTATCACCGCGGAGTCGACCGGACACAACCGCCGGACCCGCCAGGCGCTGCCGGAGACTGCCAGGCATTGCCGACGAAGCCAAAGCCCCCCGACGGATACCGCTCGCTCCTTGTGCGCGCCCGCTCTCGGGCGGCATCGTGGCGCGTCGTCCACCGCGTCTGCGAAAGGAGTCGACGAATGTCAACGAGCCACCCCGCACGTCGTGCCGCGAGCGGATCGCCGGCCCGCCTCGACCGGCGCGAGCGCCATCAGCTTCAGAAGATGGAGGCCTCGACGGTTCTCGCGCATCACGAAATTGTCCTGCGCCAGCAGCTCACTCAGTCCGAGATGCTTGCCGAAGCCGCAGTCACCGCCACCGCAATGTCCTGCGTCGCAGGCTCAGCTGGCTATGCCGCCGTCTTGCGCGACGCGGCTCCAGAGGCCGCCGAGGGCCTCGCGTTCTTGTACGCAAAGCACACAGCGAACCTCGCGCAGAGAATGGACGACCACTCGCGAGGACGACGGTGACGGTGCGCGAGCAGCATCTCAGAGATCAGTGCGTCGAAGTTGTCCAACTTGCCGAACGCCAGCAGGCCCACATCGCCAGGCTCACCTGCGCGATCCGCGGACTCTCAGCGCAATACCAGCGACTGAAGGCGCACCTCGAGCGGGAGCGCCGAAGCTGCGCCGTCGAAGAGCGCGCCGCGGACGTCCTGCTGGGAGCGGCTCTGGACATTCTCGCCGACCGGACAGAAAGGACGTAGTCGCATGCACGGACCACCACGCACCCATCGTGAACTAGCGGCGACGGTCGATCACGCCGTCAGACAGCTCACCGCCCGCGGGCTGAAGCTCGACCCGGCGGTTCGCGTAGTCGCTCATCACTACGGAATCGAGCCTCGCCGCGTCGTCTCACTCGTCAACGCGGCACGCAGGCAGCAACGCAGATGCTCGAGCGGCTCGTCCTCTACCTAATCGCCGTCGTTGTCTTGGCGGGTGTTCTGGCTGCCGACCTGCCACGGATTACACCATCGCTGATCGCGCTCGGCATCCTCATCCTGCTCGGCCGCGCGGTGTGGTTCTACACCCGTTGAGCGTAGAAAAGTGTTGACAGCAATCGAAAGTGTGAGTGATACTCAGAAAGTTAACTAACCGAACAGAAACCGAACAAGGAGGGCAGCATGTAGCAGATAACAAGAAAGGAGGTGCACACATGGCACAGGCACGACGTATCAAGGTAAAGGGAGTGAGAAAGCAGGAGTTCAGCCCCGACGATATCGAGCGCATATCGATGGTGCTCTGGCTCCAAGCCAAGAGAATCCTGCGCGAAAAAAGAGCGCGCGAGGAGAAAGCAAAGGCCGCGCGCCGTGCCCGCGAGCGTCGCCAGGAGGACCCACGGTGAACGGCGCAGTCATTCCAGCGCTCGTCGCCGCCGGTGGCGGCACCGCGATGATGGCTGGCGTCCACCTCCATGAGCGTCGTCGCGATGAGGCAATGCGCGCCAGCCGCGTACGCCTGTCGGTGCGCTTCCCGACCGGCCTCGAGCCGCTGCGTGCCTACGCCGCGCTCGATAGCCTCGCGGGCCTCCCGCTCGCCTGTGAGGTGGTTTCTGAGATCGTCGCCCGTGAGGGCAGCATCGGGTACGGGCTGTGGGTTCCCGCGGCCGTGCGCCCCTCGGTAGAAGCTTCCCTTCGCGGCCTGATCCCGAGCATCCGTCTTACCGAGGAGCCGCTGCCTGCAAGCGGTCGCGCGACGCTGGCGCTGCGCCTGTTCATTCCCAGCCCAACGCTCTTGCAAGCCGAGGGCGCGGAGGCAGCCTCGCGCGCCCTGCTCTCTGGCCTTGCGGCATTGGGTGACTACGAGCAGGTGATCGTGCGTTGGGCGCTGCGGGCGGGAGGTCCGCGACGGCGTCCCCAGCGCGAGCCGCAGACTCAGACTGAGAAGGACGTGGCTCGGGCGTGGCAGCGCAAGACCGCCCTGGCGGGGATGCGCGCTTCGGGCCTCGTACTCGTCCACGCCGTCTCGATGACAAGGGCGCGCGTGCTGGCCAGTCACGTCGAGAACGTGCTGCGAGCCCGCCGTGGCCTGACCGGGGCGATCCGGGTCACCCGCGAGCGAGGCAATCGCAGCCTGGCCTCGCTGCCGCGCACGAACGGCACGAGCGGCTGGCTGTCGACGCCCGAGCTGGTGGGAGTCGTCGCCTGGCCTCTCGGTCCCGACGTTCTACTGGGCGTTGAAATCGGCGCTGCACGCGAGCTGCTCGTGCCGCGTCACGTACCGCGCGAGGGGCGGCGACTGTTCGTCGGTCGTGATGCTGAAGGCGAGCGGCCGGTAGCGCTCGAACCGGAGGGCGCACGCCACCACATGGCGGTGGTCGGTCCCTCGGGGGTCGGCAAGAGCGTGCTGCTTGCGCGATCGATCCTCTCCGACATCGAGCACGGCTTCGGCGGCGTGCTGATCGACCCCAAGCGTGATCTGGTTGAGACGGTCCTGCGTCGCGTCAAACCAGCCGACGCCGAGCGGATCGTCGTCTTGGACCCCGGCGATGCGCGACCGGTTCCCGGGCTGGCGGTGCTGTCCGGCGGTGACCCCGATCTGCGCGCAGATGTCTTGACCGGGACGCTCAAGGCGATCTTCGGCGATGCCTGGGGCGTTCGCAGCGACTTCTACGGTCGCCTGGCGATCCGCACGCTGAGCGAGCTTCCCGGTGCCACGCTGGCGGACCTCGGTCGCCTCTTCTATGAGGATGAGTTTCGTAGGCGTGCCATCGCCCGGTTGAGCGATCCGTTTCTGCTCTCCTCCTGGCAATCCTACGAAGCACTCTCGCCGGCGGCTCGGGCCGAGCACGTCCAGGCGCCGATGGCCCGCGTGATGGCGCTGCTCTCACGCCCGCGGGTGCGCAGCGTGCTGGCCAGTCCCGAAGCCAAGCTCGATATCTCGCGGCTGCTGACCGAGCGCAAGTGGCTGATCGCTTCGCTGGCCCCTGGCCAGCTTGGGGAGGCGGGTGCCGCCATCGTCGGCGCGAGCCTCGTGTATGCGGTGTGGAGTGCCGTTGAGGCACGGGTTGCCGTAGCGCCTGAGCGCCGCCACCCGATCTTCCTCTACGCCGACGAGCTCGCGACGCTCACCACTAGCCTGCCGTTCGGCTTTGAGCAGCTTGCCGAGCGGGCGCGGGGACTCGGCGCCGGGCTGAGCGTGGCGATCCAGACGCTCGGGCGTATACCTGAACCGACCCGCTCGGCGGTCCTCGGCAATGTGGCGACGTTCGTCACTTTCAGAGCGCCAGCCGAAGAGGCGGCCCGTCTCAGCCGCCAACTGCCGGGACTCACCGAGGCCGACCTGATGGCGCTGGCCCGGTTCGAGGTCGCTGCGCGCATCGGCACCGGAGTCGGCAGCACGATCTCGGTCGTGACGGGCCGCACCGAGCCGCTGCCAGCAGAGACCGGCATGGCCGAAGCCATCCGCGACGCTTCGGCGGCTCGCTACGCGCCACGCGAGCGATCGGCCACCCGCCCGGCCGAGCAGTTGCCCGAGACGGATAGTGGCTTGCCGCCGGGCATCGAGCGGAGGCAGGCGTGACCTATCCGCTCGGTTATCCGCTCGCGTCGAGTCGGTCCTCGCAAACAACCGGCAACGGCGGCAGTTCGCACGCCGCAAGTGCAAGGAAAGACTCTCGTTCCTCGTTGTCTTCTTCTCGTCGTCTGTCACCCCGGCGGCTGGCCGAGATCGAGGGGCGGCTGTCCGAGCGCGACCTCCAGATCATGGCGCTGGTCGGACGCTTCCGAGTCCTCAGCGGCGCTCAGCTCCAGCGCCTGTTCTGGCCCGAGGGCTCCTCGCAGACCAGAGCCCGCCTGACCCGCCACGGGCTGGCTCGTCTGAGCAGGCTCGGCGTGCTGGCACCGCTCGCTCGTACGGTCGGCGGGGTGCGCGCCGGGAGCGCCGGTCGTTGCTATGCGCTCGGCCTTGCCGGTCAGCGACTGCTTGGCACCGGCACGCGCCAGCCACGGAACCCGTACACGCCGGGTGAGCGCTACCTCGCCCATGCGCTCGCGGTCTCCGAGCTGTACGTCGAGCTGGTCCAGGCACAGCGACGGGGAGTCGCCGAGATCATCGCCTTTGACCCGGAGCCCGTGTGCTGGCGACCCTACACCGGACCGTGGGCATCGCGGCTCGTGCTCAAGCCCGATGCCTACCTGAAGCTCGGCGTTGGCGAGTATGCCCACTCCTGGCTGATCGAGCGCGACATGGCCACCGAGTCGCTGGCCACGATCGAGCGCAAGGCTCAGCGCCACCTCGACTACTACCGCTCCGGGCAGGAGCAGCGCACCAAGCGCGTCGCCGCGCGGGTGGCCTGGATCGCTCCCGACGAGCAGCGCGCCCGTGCCATCGGTGCCGCGCTCGAGCGACTGCCCGCAGAGGCGGCTCAACTCTTCGCGGTGGGCACGGCGGCAGAGGCGCTGAGTCTGCTCACCGGGGGTGCGCCGTCGTGAGCCAGATCACGCTCTATGACGACGCTACCGAGCGCTGGCGGCTCATCGAGGCCGAGGCGCTCTCGGTGCTCGCCAAGCTGCCCGAGCAGAGCATCGACGCCATCGTGACCGACCCGCCTTACGCCATCTCACTCGGCGGCGCAGCGTGGGACCGCTTCGGCGATGGCGAGCTGGCAGCACCGGAAGCGTTCGAGCGCTGGACGCGGTGGTGGGCGGCCGAGTGTCTCCGGGTGCTCAAGCCGGGTGGACATCTGGCGATCTTCGGCTCCCCCCGCACCTTCCACCGGCTGGTCGGAGGTGTCGAGGACGCCGGGCTGGACGTCCGGGACCAGCTGCTGTGGCTGCACGCCCAGGGGCTACCGAAGTCCCGGCGACTGCCCGACGGCCTCGGCACCACGCTCAAACCTGCCTACGAGCCGATCGCGCTCGCGCGCAAACCGATCAGCGGCACGGTGGCGGACAACCTCGCCTCCTTCGGCGTCGGCGCACTGAACATCGCGGCCACTCGCGTCGGCGAGGCCGGTTACTGGCCCGCCCATGTGACGCTGTCCCACCACGAGGCGTGTCGCACCGATGCGTGCGTCGAGGACTGCCCGGCCGCTCAGATCGACCATGTGCGTCCCGACCTGCTGCCGAGCCGCCTGTTCTTCTGCGCCAAAGCCACACGGGCCGAGCGCGAGGAAGGCTGCGAGCAGCTACCCGTGCGGACGGTCCCGCTCTACACCGGAAAGCGACACTCGCCGCGACTCGTGCGAAACCCGCACCCGACCGTTAAGCCGGTCGAGTTGATGCGCTGGCTCACCAGGCTGGTCGTGCCCGAGGGCGGCGTCGTGCTCGATCCGTTCGCCGGCAGCGCCAGCACCGGCATCGCCGCGCTGCTGGAAGGCAGACGGTTCGTTGGCATCGAGCGCGAAGGCGAGTACGTCGACGTCGCCTGCGCGCGGCTTACCCACTGGGCGAAAAAGGACTCGTCGTGAGCGCTGGACGGCCTCACGGTGGGCGGAAGGACTGCGGTCTTTCTGCTCGCCGACATGGCCATCCAACGACAAGGAGAAACCTCATGGCTACCAAGGCCGAGCAGGTCTACGACGAAGTTCAGGAGCTGGTCACCTCGGGCACGGCGCGCGCCGATGCGTTCAAGCAGCTCGCCGAGCAGTACGGGCGCCCGGTCGACTCGATCCGCGGCAGCTACTACTCACACAAGAAAAAGCTCGAGGGCGGCGAGAGCAAACCGCGTACCCGCCGTCGCGAGACGACTCCGGAGGACGCGCTGGCTGACGCCCGTGCGTCTCTGGAGCGCTCGATCGCCTCAATCGACAAGGAGGTCGAAGCGGCCGAGGAGCGCGCTGCGGAGAGCGCCGCCGAGGCCAAGGCGCTCAAAGACAGCGCCGCCGAGCGAAAGCAGGCGATCACCGAGCGCTTGGAGGCGCTGAAGTGAGGCACCGTGGGTCGATCTGGGCGTTTCGCCCGGATCGGCTCACACCTACCAATTAACACATTGCCATATCGCCGACTTAACGGGAAGATCGTTAAGCCAATGGAATTAATGAGAAAGGAGGGTTTCTTGGCAAACACCGAACAACATCAACCTGAACCGCAGGACAGCGCGGCGCTCTATGTGCGCGTCTCAAGCACCGGCCAGCTTGGCCGCGATGGCGACGAGGACGGCTACTCGATCCCCGCGCAGGTCAAAGCCTGCGAAGCCGAGGCCGCATCAAGAGGCGCGAGGGTCATCAAGGCCTACGTCGAGCGGGCCGAGTCGGCCAAGAGCGATGACCGGCCGGTGCTCCAGCAGATGCTCAAGGAGCTGCCGACGCTCGGCGTCAAGTACCTGATCGTGCACAAGGTGGACCGCCTGGCGCGCAATCGCCTGGACGACGCCACGCTCTACCAGCGCCTCGTCGGCATGGGCATCAAACTGGTCTCGGCCTCGGAGAACATCGACGAGACCCCGGCCGGTCAGCTGATGCACGGGATGCTGGCGACCTTCGCGGAGTACTACTCGAACAACCTGGCCACCGAGATCATGAAGGGGCTGCGCCGCAAGCACGAGCAGGGCGGCACGCCGCACAAGCCGCCGATCGGCTACCTCTCAAAGCGCGAGCTGATCGGTGGCCAGGACATCCGCAGCGTGATCGTGGACGAGGAGCGAGCGCCGCTCGTTAGGCGCGCGTTCTCGCTTTACGCCACGGGTGAATGGACGCTGCACAAGCTGGCTGCGTACTTGGAGGCAGAGGGGCTGCGCAGCCGTGGCACCCGACGCTACCCCGAACGACCGCTGTCGAACAGCCGCATCCACGCGCTGCTGCACAACCCCTACTACATGGGCGTCGTCGTCTGGAACGGCCAGCGCTACCCCGGCAAGCATGAGCCGCTGGTCGATCAGGACACCTTCGACCGAGTGCAGATGCTGCTCGCCGGTGCGCGTGTCGGCGGCGAACGGCCACAGAAGCACGAGCACTACCTCCGCGGTAGCGTCTTCTGCGACGAGTGCCTCGGACGGCTGCTCTACGGGCGACACCGTGGCCGCAGCGGCCGCCACTACGAGTACTTCTGCTGTAACAACCGCGCGGTTCGGCGTCGCGGGCAGTGCTCAAGCGGCCACTTCTCCGTGGAGGTCACCGAGGAGCACATCATCGAGCAGGTTTGGGCCACGGTGTTCATCCCGCCCGAGGTGCAGCAGCAGATCCGCGAAGAGCTACGACACGAACTCGCCGAGCGAACCGGCGTGATCGAGCGCGAAGCCGAACGCCACGAACGCACCCTCGCGCAGATCGAGGCCAAGCAGGAAAAGCTGATCCAGCTCTACTACCAAGATCTCGTAGCCGAGAAGGTCTTTCAAGCAGAGCAAGACAAGCTCAAGGCCGAGCGCCGCGCCGCCGATCACCTACGCACTACAGCTGCCGCGCAACTCGGCGACATCGAGCAGTCGCTTGAGCTCGCGCTCAGCCGCGTCGACCGGTCGCAAGAGGTCTACCAGGACGGCACCGCACTCGAGCGCCGCGTCATGAACATCGCCATCTTCGAGCGCATTGAAGTCGGCCCCGACGCGGAGATCACCGGCACGAAGCTCACGCCCGTGTACGCGGCGCTATCCGCCTGGCAGCCCGGCCTGGGCCGTCCCAAGCCCCGTCGGAAGGCGACCAGCCAAGGCCGTCCCGGCGCGGCCCATGTTCGACCTATGTTCGCCCCTGTCCATTTTTCTGGTCTGTGCGCGAACCCCGACACGAGCCCGTCGCGTGCCGAATGCGCCGGGGGTCCGCAGTGCTTGGCATCCTCGGCCGGTGGACGAATCTAGGCATCCGCGCTACCGAGATAACGAGGACTCTCGCTTCTACAGGGCAGATCGCCTCTCGCCGGAGGACACCTGGCAGGCTCTCACCGACGAGCTGGGGCGTGTCCTTGTGGACGCTCAACGAGTGTTCTGGCGGGGTCGGCTGGAGATGGGTCCTGAGCGGGTCCGGTGGTGGCACGGGGCGATCTTCGCCCGCACCTTCCCGCACGATGGCGGGCGCTTCCGTCGAGATCGTGCGTTCTTCGGTGTGGTGACGGATCGTGGCGGGATGCGGCAGATCGAAGGCAGCTCACCCGACGCGCTGCTCGGTGATCTCGCGGAGGTATGTGCCGCGTTCAACAACGGCACCGCTCGACTCGATCAACGGGGCACCGGAATCGCTGAGCAGACACGAGTCGTAGCTGCGCTCTATGCAGGCATCCTCCGCGTGCATCCCTTCGCTGACGGGAACCACCGTACGGCTTTCGTCGCGCTCTCGGCTGCACTGTGGTCGCTGGGACTCCCCGCCGTCGAATTCGCGGATGACAAAGACATGATCGACCACGACCGCGCCGTGGCACCGGCAGTCATCACACCCGATGGCGACGTCGAGCCGTTCGCGCGGCTGCTCGTTACTCGGATCGAAGACGCGAGAAAGCCCGCGACGTGAGGTACCCTCAAGGCATGGAGAACGGCTTGCATCCATCGAATAGGGAGCGCGATGTCGCGCAAATCGCTCGCGCGGGCGGACTCGTGGACGCAACCCCAGAGTCCATCCGCGCATTGGCCGACAGCGCGATGCTGCTCTCTCAGGGCGCACACCGCGCGATCGAGATGAAGCGCGAAGCCGACAGCGCGAACCTCGGCGTGTCGGCCGCTGCGGCAGCCGCCGAAGACTGACGCAGATCGTGGAACGGGCGCGAGCCCGTCTTCAGCCGATTCTGACCGCTGGCGCCACCGTCAGCACATGGTTTGCGCACAGCCAAGTTTCGCCCATATTCTTAGCGGCGCGCAAACCGTCGCTTAAAGGCCGTCGCTCTGCGCCCCCAACTCGCGGGCGAGAGTGGCCAGCCACTCGTCGAAGAAAGCCATGGCGATTGGATCCTCCACGGTCCGGTACGGAAACCCCCGTGTGAACACAAACAGCCGCACGTCGGCGCCGTCGTCCGCACTCGGCACGATCTTTCCCACCGCCTGCGGCGCATTCCGGCTGCCGATCAGGGTCCGACCCGGCGGAACTGGCGCGAGCCACAGGCGATCGCCGACGCTACAGCCCATCACTCCGGGCTTCAATGTTCTGCCCATATACACCCCCAGACCGTCAGCGAACGGCTCTCGCAGACGGGCGCGAATCACGCGGCGAACGGTATCGGTGCCCGCCGAGAGATGCAGGGTGCGGCGTTCGGCCCCTCTTAGCACCCGAGAAGTATCGGCAGTGTTGTGGGCCAGCCCAACTCCTCTGCATCTTGTTCGCCAATCGTCACGCATGACCGTCCTACGCCAGACCGAGGGCCGGCGCCACGATGACACGGTTTGCGCGCCGAGCAGTTTCGCCCACCATCTTGACGAAGGTCGAACAGGCCCCCCCCGGGGGGGGGGGGGGGGCCGGGCCTTCGGCGTCGGTTGCCACCGCTCAATACGCGGGACCGGCTCTCCCCGGTCCAGAGAAAGCCGACATCCGAGCGAGGGATTGCTCGGGCGTCCCTGCGCTGGAGCCCGAAGGCCAGCAGCCACGAGGCTCGACGACGTCCGCGTCGTGAGACTGTTCTCAACGTAGCGTGATCTCTCAGGAAATATGGTGTCCTATGTACGTGAGGAACGGCCGCGGGCACCGTTCTGCGGCACAACGTGCAAGAGGGGAGTGACTGATGGTCCGGAGAATCAGCATCGTGGTGACGACTTCAATTGCGCTGTGCGCGGTCACTGCAGCTGGCGCGAGCGCGTCGCCGATCGACCTGGAAATGAACCAAAACGCCGCGTTCTCTGCCCTCGGCCACTGGTGCGGAGGCATCAAGGAGAAGGTGTACGGGGTCGGATTTGCTGCCAACGGCTATCCGCAGGCGAACGTCTTCATGGAAACGAGGTGTGGCAGCAAAGGCGCAACGACGACCTACACAGGGACCGCGACCGTTGTTTGGACGTGGCTGGGCGAAACGTGGAAATGGGAACCTATGGTCGGCACCCTCGAAGCGAAACCGGCTGAAGACTCCCACGGGGACAAGTTGTACAACGTCACGCCGTGCAACACCGGCTACCACTTCGAAACGTGCGCCTACCTCGAAACGGGCACGCCGCCCTACCAGCCGCCGGCTCCGCCGGCCAACGTCAAAGTCTCGTTGTTCCTCACCGAACTTGGTGAACGCGAATACCCTGCGATGGCCATCAGCTGGGAAAAAGACCCAGAACGGTTCTCGCTGCTCACAAAGCAGACGATGCGGGCCGAACCCGTTGGTGGCTCGACTGCGCCGGTCGTCGAAGCCGAAAGGATCCCCTACTTCTCCGAAGGAGACCTCTACTACCTCGAAACGAATACCCTCTACAAGGTGACGGTGACCCAGTCGGACAACGAAGGCACGAGCGCCCCAAGCACACCGCTCGAAGCCAAGACCCCCAACGAAGACGGCGAACTGGAAAAAGAACCCAAAACGTCGGCCGAGGTCTGCACCACCAACACGGGAAAACTCGCGCTGTCGCCTGGCATCACCGAAACACCAGCCGTCCAGTCGATGACGGTCAGCGGTGAAATCAAAGGCTGCGACGGCCCGGAAACGTTCGAATCGGGTAAGTACGTCGGACACCTGTACACGACCGAAGCGGTCACCTGCTCGGCGCTCGCGAGTGCGGCGGCGGAAGGCACGAAGTCGAAATCGTTCTCGATCAAGTGGCTGCCGCTCGATGCGGGGACGTCGAAAGGCTCGATCATGATGCCGCTGTCCGAAGCGCCGCTGACCGGGATGAGCGGCACGCTTACCGGCGGGCCCTTCTCGACCGCCACGAGCTTTAGAGCCGCGTCGGTGTTCGAGAGCTTCAAAGGCGCCTCGCTTTGCGGCGTGCCGCAGGGCAAGCTCAAGGTCATCAAGCCCGTGAAATCTGGCAGCTTCTCGACGACCGAAGTCGAATTCGGCTAGTGGGCAAGGCGCTCGTCTCACCTCCCGCCTCGACCTGCGTTCCCGATGCCGGCGCGGGCTCTCGCATCGATGCTGTCGACGTGCCGGCGATCCTCGCTGGCGCAAAGCGCGGAGTCCGAATCGTCTGCTCCGACGCCGACCCGTACAACCCACCTGGTGCGCAGAAGCTCTACGGCGACGCGTTCGGCGTTGCCGTCGACGTCGTCGAGGGCGCCGGGCACATCACACCCGAGACCGGCTACGGGCCGTGACCGCAGATCGAGACCTGGTGCTTGGCGCTCGACTGACGCCGGACGCCCCGCCGGGCGGCGTGTCTGCGTGACTATCCTTCCCCGTGGCCGTGACTGGCGCTGAGGTGGAGAACCACCGGGGAGCGGCCTCGACCTCTGCTGTCGTCGACACGAGCCGAGCCGCCTGGGCGATCCAACGACCTCGAGGAGCGCCCATGCAAGCACCCGCTCACGCCCAGCTGATCGACGGCTCCGATCTCGCTCGCGAGCTGCTCGCCGAGACGACCGAGAAGGCGCGCAGCTTTCTCCAGGACACGGGGCGGCGCCCATGCCTCGCGGCGGTCCTGGTCGGCGAGGACCCCGCCTCCGTGACGTACGTGAAGATGAAGCACGCGCGATGCGAACGCGTCGGCATCGAGCCGAGGCTGATCTCGCTGCCCGCCACGGCGAGCACCGCAGAGGCCGTGCAGGCAGTCGACGAGCTGTCGCGCGATCCAACGGTCGACGGCATCCTCGTGCAGCATCCGGTTCCGCCGCACGTCGATGAGCGCGCCGTCTTCGAGGCGATCGCTCCGAGCAAGGACGTCGACGGCGTCACGATGCGGTCGTTCGCGGCGATGGCCTTCGCGCTCCCCGGATTCGCGTCGTGCACGCCCGGCGCGATCATGCGCCTGCTCGATGCCTACGACGTCGAGCCGACAGGCAGGCACGCGGTCGTCATCGGTCGCAGTCCGATCCTCGGCAAGCCGATCGGGATGCTCCTGCTCGCCCGCGACGCGACGGTCACCTACTGTCACTCGCGCACAGCCGAGCTGCCCGCCGTCGTCCGCACCGCGGACATCGTCGTAGCCGCCGTCGGCCGTCCGCGCTTCGTGCGCGGCGACTGGCTGAAGCCGGGCGCCGTCGTGATCGACGCCGGCTACAACGACGGCAACGTCGGCGATGTCGACTTCGACGAGGCCGTCGGCGTCGCGAGCCTGCTCACGCCGGTCCCGGGCGGTGTCGGGCCGATGACGATCGCGGTCCTGCTCGAGCAGACGCTCGCCGCCGCACGATCCCGCCTCGCGACGCCGACCGCCGACGCGTAGTCTCCGGGCGCGGCGTGGAATCGCGCATCGACATAGTCACCCTCGCCGTCGCCGACCTGCAGCGCGCGCTCGAGTTCTACCGCGACGGCCTCGGGCTGCCATCGCGCGGGATCATCGGCACCGAGTACGCCGGCAGCGACTCGGAGCCGGCCGGCCCCCTCGCGCTGTTCGAGCTGAGCAACCACCTGCTGCTCTCGTGCTATCCGCGCAGCGAGCTCGCGAAGGACGCGAAGGTCGCGCTCGGCCCGCCGAAGAGCGGCGAGTTCAGCATCGGCCAGGCGGTCGCGAGCAGGGACGAGGTCGACGCAGTGCTCGAGCAGGCGCAGGCCGCCGGGGCGACGCTCACCGATCGGCCACACGACCGGCCGTGGGGAATCTACTCCGGCTACTTCCGCGATCCCGACGGCCACCTCTGGGAGATCATCTGGAACCCGCGGCTGCGCGACGCGCAGGAGTGAATCGACAGGAGTGAATCGCAGGAGTGAATCGCAGGAGTGAATCGCGACCGGCGCGCGACCGGGCCGGCGCGGTCGCTCCTACGCGGGCTGCGCCACGCGCGGCGCCGGCGGCTCAGCCGGCGCGTCCGCGTCCTCCGGGCCGTCCGCGGCATAGGGGTCGCGCCGGCCGAGGATCCACCACGAGCCGACGCCGGCGAGCAGCATCAGCGCGCCGGTCGTGCACATCGTCGTGACGAACGCATGGCTGTATGACGGCAGCGCGTCGGCCATCGCGCGCTGGCCGAGCGCCGTCGCCGGGTTCTTGCCGGCGCGGACGTAGAGCCCGATCTGGTCGAGGCCCTGGCCGGTCTGGCTCGGCGGGACGCCCGCCTTTTCGAGCTTGCGCACGACACCGCCGTCGGTCATGCGGTCGACCATGACCGTCGAGAACGCGACGCCGAGCGCGTAGGCGAACTGGCCGATCGTCGTGCGCGACGAGGTCACCGAGCCGAAGAACCGGCGGAAGCGCGTGCCGATCGACTCGATCACGAGCGACCCGTACGGCACGCTCGCGGCGGTCACGCCGACGCCGATCAGGATCAGCCCCGGTACGTAGCTGAGGTAGGCCGAGTGCTCGTCGTGGCCGAGCATCGTGAAGAAGCCGGCCGCCGCGACGATCGAGGCGATCAGGATCACCGTGCGCGGCTGCGCGCCGGCGCTCATGCGGTGCCCGACGAAGACCGCCGCGGCGATGCCGGCGAAGAAGAACGGGAACTGGCCGAGCGAGACGGCCGAGTCCGCGAAGTGGTTCGCGTACTGCCAGACGTCGGCGGTCTGCAGGACCGTGACGCTCATCCCGAAGTTGTAGATGAAGCCTGCGCCGATCGCCGCGAGGAACAGCGGCGAGCGGAAGATCGCCATCGGGAAGAACGGGTCCGCGCGCCGACGCTCGACGATCGCGAACGCCGCGAGCAGCGCGGTGCCGCCGAGCAGGCCGACGAGCGTCTCCGGGCGCGCGAAGCCCTTCACCGCGTGGCTCGCGCCGACGAGGAAGAAGATCACGCCGAGCGCGAGCAGCACCTGGCCCGCGACGTCGCCGCCGGATTCCTCGATCGGCTCCTCGACGGGGAGGATCCGCAGCGTCGCCGGCAGCGTCACCGCGGCGAGCGCCGGCACGAGCAGGAACGCGAGGCGCCAATCGCTCGTCGCGACGATCCCGCCGAGGAAGCTCAACGCGATCATCGTCACGCTCCCGACCGCAGAGAAGATGCCGACGCCGCGTGCGAGCGTCGCCGGCGTCGTGACGGCGCGCAGGTACGCGAACGCCGCCGCGAAGACCGCGCCGAGGCCGATGCCCGAGATCGCGCGCCCGAGGAGGAACACCCCGGGGGCCGGAGCGAGCGCGACGAGCACGTCGCCGACGATCGCGACGAGCAGCGCCCCGAGCAGGACACGGCGACGCCCGAGGCGGTCGGCGAGCAGCCCCGTGCTCATCACCGTCGCCGCGAGCGCGAGCGTAGAGACGCTCGCGGCGAGCGTCTCGACGCCGCTGCTCATCTCGAGCGCGCGCGAGGCCTTGACGAGGGCGTTCGTGTTGATGATCGGATCCGCCGACTGGATGCCGGCGAACAGCCCGAGCAGTGGCACCGCGAGTGCGCTCACCTTCGCGGACGCGCCGGCGCCGGACGCCGGCCTGCCTTGCGTGGACATCGCTCTCGCCCTGCCCGCCTAGGAGGCGGGCAGCAGCTCGGGGATGTCGTCCATCGACGGCAGCGGCAGCGTCACGATGCCGTCGGCCGCCGCAGCCGCCTTCGCGACGTCGACCTTGAACAGGTTCGGGTGGTCGTACGTGCTCGCGTACATGACCGCGTTGCGCTGATCGATCACCGTCATCCACTGCGTGATCTCGGCCCCCGCCACGCCGCCGCCCTCACCGGTGCCGCCGGCCTCCGTCATCACGGTGCCCGGTGGGATGTCGAACTGATTGAGGATGTGACGAGCGACCTGCACTCCGTCCGCCGGGTCCTCGAACGCGCTCGCGAACTGACGGAACCAGAACGCGCGCACGAACCTGCTCGTCGCGATGAAGCCGGCCGGCAGGCCGTTGACGCCGTCGCCCGAGCTCGGCGCGGCGAGCTTCAGCCCGTCGACTTCGATCGGCGCCGGCGCGTGGTTCGTGACGTACTGGTACTGCGCGAGGTTCTGCAGGTGGATCGGGAAGACCGGCTCGTTCGTCATCACCGTCGTCGGGTTCTCGTAGACGTCGAGCTTCCCGTTCGTGTACTCGATCACGACGCTCGCGCCGTCGGCGTCGTGGACGGTGTAGTGAAGCGGTGGCACGGCGCCGCCGTAGATCGCGAGCTTCACGCCCTGGACGGGCACGCGCTGCAGCGCCTCGCGCGCGTCGGCGACCGTCGCGCACGTGCTCAGCAGGTACGCGCCGACCTCGAAGCTCGCGATCGAGCGAGCCTGGTCCTCGTCGGAGACCTCGAGGTACTTCGCCGAGGCCGGGAAGTTGAGCGCACCGAAGACGAGCCCCCGCTCGTTGACGCCGTCGACGGCCATCACGAGCCCGAGCGCGTTCGCCGCCGCGACGGAGTACTTCGCCTCCCACTCGAGTCCGCCCTTGCCGACCTCTCCGTGACGATCGGTCCCGCTGAGCTTCGAGCCCGCCGGGATCACGACGATCTCCGAGCGCAGGTCGAGCGTGAACTCCATCGTGCGGCCGTAGACGAAGCCGCTGCGTCGGTCGCCGATCGTGAACGAGGTGCACATGTCACAACTCCTTTGTGCGCGAGGCGGTCCGCCCGCCGCCTGCGCACGCGTGACCGCGGATTTCCCTTCCGCAAGGCATACCGGCGCCGTCGCGTGCACGTCGCCCGCACAAGCCCGCCAACCGGCGCGGAGAACTACCGACGCGCAGCCACGCCGGATTCGGTAAGGCAGGATTCATCTGATCATCGGATTCTTCCCCGCCGGCTCGATCGGTGGCGCGCGCCCGTCGCGTGCAAGCGCGCACTAGCCTTCCGGCGATGGAGTCATCTCGCCGGCGCTTCCAGCCCCCGCCGCTGTGGGCTCGCTGGGCGCTCGCGATCGTCGTCGCCGGCGCGATCGTCGCCGGCATCGTGATCGCCGCCGACCGTGCCGGCCCAGAAGGGTCCTCGAGCTCCGAAGCCGGCGCCGAAGCCGAAGTCAATCGCATCGCGGACATCGCGATCACCGAAGACGAGGCGCCGCGCTTCGCCGGCCTCGCCCCCGGCTCCGCGCCGGCGCCGCGCTCGAGCGCGCGATCGCCCCCAACGTGCGCCGGCGGATCTCCGACCAGCAGATCACCGGCCCGCTGCAGGGCGTCGCCTGCACGGCATCCGGCGCCGCTCGCGCCGGGCGCAGGCCCTATCGCTGCGCCGTGCGCAGCGCCGGCATCGCCTATCCGTTCCTCGCCGTCGTCGACGAACCACGGCCGGCGGCTCGCCTGGTGCAAGGTCGATCCGCCGCCCGGCAGCGGCGGGGCAGGAAATCCCGATCAGCGCGAGCTGCCGCGTCTGACTCAGCCGCTGAGCGTCGCGTCGACCGTGCGCGCGACCTTCCTCGACGCCGCGATCGTGACCGCGACGCGCAGCTTGCCGTGGTGGCGGCGCAACAGCGCGCGCGCCTTGCGAGGAAGCTTCAGCGTGAGGACGAACTGCCCGCGGTGCGGCCCGAACGTCGCGCGCACGAGCGCGACGTGTACGACGTGGCGATGGCGGTGACGTCCGTGTCCGACGTTGACCGTCAACAGCGCTGCGAGGCTCACGGCCCCGTGACAGGCGATCGCCGGCGCGCAGCGCAGAAGCAGGCGCACGCGGCCTCTGCGGTCGGCGTGCAGGCGCGTCCCGGCAAGCGCAGCCAGTCGGCTCGCCGGGTTCGCGCCGATGCCCGGCTGGCGGCCCGGCGCGGGCAGCGCGGGCGCAGGCGTGCCGAGCACCGTGCCGACCTGGAAGGCGGCTGACGGTCGCGCCGCTCGCGACGAGCACGCGCCCGCCGGCGGCGCTCGGCGAGGCGAAGTGGTCGGCCACCGGGCTGGGCAGGGTCAGCGTGTAGCGGCGTGCCCGTGGCGGGGTTCGAGCCCGTAGAGCGTCGTGCCGCCGCCGCCCTGAAGCCGCCGCGTGGCGAGCGTCCAGACGAGCCCGGCGGAGACGATCGGCGGCCCGAACGCTTCGGAGGGACCCTGCCACAGCGGCGTGAAGCGTGCGCGCCCGCGCGTTGTACGCGAGCGCCTGCGACCCGTTCGTGCACGGCAGTAGATCACGCCGTCGGCGTACGCAGTCGCCGCCGAAGCTGCCCGCGCCGGCGCACACCTGGCCTTCGTAGACGGCCGCGCGCTGTGCTGCATCGTCGCCTCGTCGATCAGGTAGCCGATGCCCGTTCTTGCCGGCCTGGAAGATCAGCCCTCCTGGCAGCAGCTCGGGCGCCGGCGGAGCCGAGGTCGACGTCGGAGTTGCTGTCGCGCTGCCAACTCGGCGGCTCGAACTAGCCGAGCGGGCCCGGCCGAGGCCGGGTTCGAGCTCGATGGCGCTGTCGCAGCAGGCGTAGGAGCGTCGTTTCCTTCGCCCGCCGGCGGGTTGGGGTTGCCGGTGCTGGCGAAGATTTCGCCTTCGCCGTCGACGGCCGGGCCGCCGGTCCCCCACACGGCGCCGCCCGGCGCTCGAGGGCGGCGCGATCGGCACCTGCCAGCCGGCGGGGCGCCGCCGCTCTCGGGCACCGGACACGACGCCCCCTGGTAGTCGCCGCAGTCGCCGTCGTTGCCGCCGAAGCCGAAGACGACTTCGCCTTGGTCGAGGTTCAGCGCCGTGCGCTGCAGCAGCGCCTTGGGATCGGCGCCGGGAGGGTCGACGGGCGTGCTCAGCACCTGTTCGCCATTGTCAGCCATAGCCCTTCGAGCACGTGCTGCGCTTCTGGTGCTCGCGTTCCAGGTGTCGGCGACCGCGTAGAGCACGCCCGTCGGAGGTGTCGATCACGGGCGTGCCGACGATGCCGACCGTCGGCGTGATGTCGCCGCACGGCAGTTCGCTCGACGGGCACCGGCGTGCCGGCGCTCTGCGTGCCAGACGATCGCGCCCGTGGCGGCTTCGAGCGCATAGATCCCGTCGCCGACCGTCGCGACGTAGACGCGCGAGCCGAGCGACCAGCGGCTGTCCCCAGATCGGCGCGCCGAGGTTCGGCGACTGCCACGCGAGCGCCGGCGTCGTCGGGCTGGGTCGTTTCGGGGTCGTCGCCCGTCCGCTCGGTATCGCGGTGGTAGGTCGTCCAGGAAGCTTCGGTCGTGCTCGCACGCGCCGTCGCGGCAGCTCCGGCGAAGAGTGCGACCGCGACGGCGGCGATCGCGGCGATCGCCAGACGCGGCCGGCGTGCGATCGTCGAGGAAGAGACGGCCATCCCCTCATCATGCCCGCTGCGACGGCGCTGCAAGCCGTTCTGGACGGACGGGCGGGAGACGCACCGGCCGTCGGGAGGGGCGTCGCTCAGCCGCCGACCGCCAATCGGAGACGCCCGAGCGCGCCGCCGCCGCGCGGGCCGTTTGCACATCTTCCATCGACGCCGCACGGGCACTGCAACCGTGAGCATTAGCGCCGGGAGGCAAAACCGACCCGGAGGACCTCATGGCGCAAATCAGAGCATTGATCGACCAGTCGAACGAACCGAAGGCGCGAGAGCAGTTGCAGATACTGCTCGTCGCGGCCGAAGGCAAGCTCGCCAAATATCAGGCGGAAATCGACGACATGTTCCGCTTCCCGGAGAAGCTCGGCATCGTGCAGATCGTCGGGACGCGAGCGATCGCGTCGTACAACGAATACCGCGCCGACATCACAGAAGGCGTCGACGAGCAGATCAACTTCGTGATCGACAGCTTCTTCAAGGGAGCCGGCGGGATCAAGGATGGGTTTCGCGCGTTGATCAAGGTCGGCCTGAACACGATCCTCGGTAATCAGACGATCGGGCAGTGGGAACAGCAGTGGTTCACGGTCGTGCCCGACAACAACGCGCTCGTGCGCGTCGACGTCAAGTGCTGGCGCTGGAACTTCTCGTCGCAGGGCGTCATCTCGACGACCAAGAACGTGTTCGCCTTCACGATCGTCAAGTCGGTCGTCGACCATCGCAAGCTGACGCTCGACGAGCTCGTCTACTTCCTGTCGGAGTCCGTCGGCGGCGACATCGAACAAGTCGAAGCGTACATCGCCCAGCTCAAGCGGCTGTGGAACCTGCTCGAAGGGATGACCCCGGAGCGCGTCGCGGCGATGTACGGCGAGGCGACGTCGCTTCCCGCTGCGCCTGTGCCCGCCGCCGCCTGATCGACACGACGCGGCACGGACCTCAGGCACGACGCCGCCGCTCGACGCGCAGAGCGCCGAGCGGCGGTGTCGGCGGGATCAGTGCGTGAAGAAATCGACGCCCACGACCCCGGCCATCACGCCGTAGCCGAGCGTCGTCGGGTGGATGTCGGCGTTCGGGCTCGTCGGGTTGAACGTCCCGCCCGGGCACATCGCCGTGAACGCGCAGATCGTCGGCAGGTCAGTCGTTTCCGGCGCGCCGGTGCACGATCGACGGGTTGAACGGCGGCTCGGGGTTGGCGAAGCTCGTGCCCGGCATCGGCGGCCGCGCGCTTCGAGCGCGCGTTGAGCGCCGCGTCGTCTGTCGCCGCCGGGCGCCGGCAGCACCGTCGGGTACGGGTTGTAGAGCCCGATCAGCACGATCTGCGCTTTCGGCGCGGCCGCGCGCAGCTGCGAGAGGATCGAGAAGACGTTGGCCGCGATGTGCCCGAACTCGGCTTCGACTTCGGCCGGGCTGCACGTGAACGTCGCGGGAAGCCGCACTTGCTCGCGAGGAACTGGAGCACGTCGTTGGCGCCGATGTCGAGCGTGATCGGGCTGACGTTCGGGTTTTCTTTGAGGATCGCGAGCGCGTCGGCGAGCTGCGAGGTGTGTGCGGCGTAGGAGTGGTGCAGGAACGCGTACGGGAACGGCGTCCCGGTCGGACCGCCGGCGCAGTAGCCGGGGATGCCCGAGCCGTCGATGAACGTTTCGGTCGTCTCCCCGGGCAGCCGTCGTTGATGGTCTGCAGTTTGGGATGCCCGAGCTTCAGCACGGCGCCGAAGTCGTCGACGTAGCCGTCGTCGAACGTCGACGGTTCGACGTAGCCTTTGCTTTCGAGCTCTCTCTTGAACTGGGCCGCGTGGTAGCCGTAGGCGAGCGAGTCGCCGAGCGCGAGGTAGGTGTTTCCGACGCTTGGCCGCGCCGGCGGTTGGGGCGAACGCGAGCGCTCCGAGCGTCGCGGCGGCGGCGAGCAGGCACGCGAGCAGTCGCGCTCGAGCTCGATGACTGATGGACATTGCACCCTCCTCGGGGTCGATCGGCGTATCCGGGCGTGGCGGCTCCTGCCGGCCTCGGCCCCGGCTGAAGCCGGCAGCCTAGCCCCGCCGGCGTGTTCCGGCAACCCGGCAAGTTCGGCTCAACAGGACAGGCGTGCACCGGCGTCGTGCGCGTCTCCCACTGCGTCCCGATGTGCGGCTGTACGTGCTGGCGCGTACGCGCCCGTGCGCCCGTGCGCGCGTCGCGCAGTACGCTTGCGCGCGCGTCACCGGCACGAACCGGATCACCAGAACTGAGGAGGACTGCGATGCTCAAGCGCAACGCGACGGTGGGACTTCTGCTCGGCCTGATCGCGGCGATCTCGATCGCGCTCGGCGGCTCCGCGTCTGCCTACCTCTACAAGAAGCCTGCCGGCCACGACTGCGGCAAGGCGACGCTGATCGGCGGCTTCGGCGGCCCGCCCCCGTCGAACGTGCCGCGTGACGCGATCCCGCAGGTCGACACGTTCATCGATCGCGGCACGATCTCGTGCGGCGCGGCGCGGCGTGTGATGAAGGAGTTCGAAGACAGCGCCATTCATGCCGCCGACGGCAAGGGCGCCTCGCCGGCCGGCTGGAAATGCGGCTTCAGCGCGAGCCTCAAGGCGCAGTCGTGCACGAACAAGCGGCACGTCGAGATCGCTACGCGATCGTCTACGTGACGCCGAGGAGTAGCGTTGCTCGTGCGCTGTAGTCTTCGCGCTGCGCTGGGAGGCTGAGCGGGAATCGGTTCGCGCGAAGGGGGGACGGAATGTCGGGGTTGGTCAGGATGGCCCGTGGGATCGCGCTAGCCGCTGCGTTCGCGTCGCTCGCGGCGGCGCCCGCCGCGCACGCGGCGCCGCTGAGCGCACTCGGCGGTGCGCGCGCGGTGAAGGCGGCCGAAACGACGAAAGCGCCGAAAGTCACCAAGCAGCCGGCGAGCGCGACGGTCGAAGAAGGTCAGAGCGCGACGTTCGTCTCCACGGCGACGGGCACGCCGGCGCCGACGGCGCAGTGGGAAGTCTCGACGAACGCCGGCGCGTCGTGGTCGCCGCTCGAAGGCGCGAGTTCGCCGACGTTGACGATCACCGGCCCGACGGTCTCCGAAAGCGGCGAGCAGGTCTGCGCGTGAGCTACCGCAACGTCGCCGGCCAGGCGACGAGCAAGGCCGCGACGCTGACCGTGCAGAAGGCGCCGTCGATCGTCCGCCAACCGCTGAGCGCGACGGTCGAAGAAGGCCAGAGCGCGACGTTCGAAGCCGCCGCCGCGGGCTCGCCGCAGCCGACGGTCAAATGGGAATCGTCGGTCAACGGCGGCGTGACCTGGTCGACGGTGTCGGGCGCGACGTCGGACACGTTGACGATCGCCGTCGCGACGCCGTCGCTGAGCGGCCGCGAATACCGCGCGACGTTCAAGAACACGCTCGGCGAAGCGGTCACGGCGGCCGCGACGCTGACCGTGCAGAAGGCGCCGGCGATCGCGACGCAGCCGGCGAACGCAAGCGCCGACGAAGGCGAGAGCGTCGCGTTCGAAGCGACGGCGTCGGGCTTCCCGGCGCCGAGCGTCCAGTGGGAAGTCTCGACCGACGGCGGCGCGATCTGGAGCGCGATCGAAGGCGCGACGTCGGCGCGGTTGACGATCGCGAGCGCCGTGCTCGCCGAAGACGGGCGCGAGTTCCGCGCGAGGTTCGCCAACGCGGCCGGCAGCGCGACGAGCGCGGTCGCGACGCTGACCGTGCGCGCGCTGCCGATCGTGACGCTGCAGCCGGCGAGCACGACGATCGAGCTCGGCGAAAGCACGTTCTTCGAAGTCGCCGGCTCGGGGTCGCCGACGCCGACGATCCAGTGGGAACTGACGCTGAACGCCGGCGCGACGTGGAACGCGATCGCCGGTGCGACAACGTCGCGCCTGGACGTCGAAGATCCGCGGCGTCCGAAAGCGGACGCGAGTACCGCGCCGTGCTGACGAACACCGCGGGCGAGACGACGAGCAACGTCGCGAAGCTGACGGTCGCGACAAGCCGCTTCAGCGCGGTCGCGTGGGGTGACAACACCTATCGCCAGCTCGGCGACGGCTTCGCCGAGCTCCACTCGGCGCTGCCGGTGCCGGTCAGCGGGCTGCAGTTCGTCACGGCGGTCGCGGCCGGCGGGCGTCACAGCCTTGCGCTGCTCGCGGACGGCACGGTCGTCGCGTGGGGCGCGAACGGTCTTGGACAGCTCGGCGACGGCGACACGACCGAAAGCGCGGTGCCGGTCGCCGTCGGCGGGCTGTCGGGAGTGCGCGCGATCTCGGCCGGCGCGAACCACAGTCTCGCGCTGCTCGCAAACGGCACGGTGATGGCTTGGGGCGACGACGAATACGGCGAGCTCGGCGTCGGTGGCTCGATCGAGTACTCGACGACGCCGCTCGCGGTCAAAGGCCTGACGAACGTCAAGGCCATCGCGGCAGGCGCCGGCTACAGCCTCGCGCTGCTGAACAACGGCACGGTGATGGCGTGGGGCGACAACGAAGACGGCCAGCTCGGCACGGGCAGCCTCGCGTCGAGCAACGTCCCAGTGCCTGTCAAACGGCTGACCGGCGTGACGGCGGTCGCGGCCGGCGGCGAATTCAGCCTGGCGCTGCTGAGCAACGGCACGGTGATGGCTTGGGGCGACGACGAAGACGGCCAGCTCGCGAACGCGACGGTCGAAGAAGGGCTCAGCAAGGCACCGGTCGCTGTCGAAGGGCTGACCGGCGTGACGGCGATCGCGGCCGGCGCAGAGCACGCGCTCGCGCTGCTCGGCAACGGCACTGTCGCGAGCTGGGGCGCCGACGACCTCGGCGAGCTCGGCAACGGCAAGGTGACGCACGACCAGTCGACGCCGGCCGCCATCGAAGGGCTGTCGGGCGTCACGGCGATCTCCGCGGGAACCGGCGACAGCGCCGCGCTGCTCGGGTCGGGCTCGGTGATGACGTGGGGCACGAACGCCTCGGGCGTGCTCGGCGACGGCTCGGCACTCGGCATCAGCGACGTGCCGGTCGCGGTGCTCGGCGTGAGCAAGGTCGCAAGCGTGTCGGCCGGTCGCTCGCAGATGCTCGCGTTCGGCGAACCGATCCCGACGGTCGCGAGCGTCGCCCCGCGCTACGGGTCGAGCGCAGGCGGTACGCAAGTGACGATCAGCGGCGGCGCGCTCGCCGAAGCGACGGCCGTCAAGTTCGGCGCGACGCCGGCGAGCAGCTTCACGGTGAGCTCGCCGAGCTCGATCACGGCGGTCGCGCCGTCCGGCAGCGGCACGGTCGACGTGACCGTGACGACGCCGGCGGGCACGAGCCCGGCGAGCGCGGCCGACCGTTTCACCTACCAGCACGCGCCGAGCGTGACGAAGCTCTCGGCGAAGTCCGGCTCGGTCGCCGGCGGCACGCAGGTGACGATCACCGGCAGCGAACTGACCGCCGCGAGCGCCGTGTCGTTCGGCAACGCGAGCGCGCAGTTCACGGTGGACGGGCCGACGTCGATCACGGCGATCGCGCCGCCGGGCGCAGTCGCGGGGGCGGTCGACGTGACGGTGACGAACAGCGCCGGCACGAGCACGTCCTCGAGTAAGGACCGCTTCACGTACGCGCCGATCGTCGAAGGACTGGCGCCCGCTTCGGGACCGGCCGCCGGAGGCACGAGCGTGACGGTCAGCGGCCGCGGCTTCGTCGTCGGCGCGACGGCGTTCAAGTTCGGCGCGGCGAAGGCGAAGGTCGTCTCCTGCACGAGCGGCACGAGCTGCCAGGTGACCGCGCCGGCGCAGCCGGCCGGCACGGTCGACGTCACGGCGACGGTCAACAAAGCGACGAGCGCCGCAAACGCGCCGGCCGACTCGTTCACGTACGGCTGAGCGCCGGCTGTCGCTAGCGTTCGCGCCGTGCGCGTCGCGACGTGGAACGTCAACTCGGTCAAGCAGCGCCTGCCGCGCCTGCTTGCCGTGGCTCGACGAGCGCGCACCCGGACGTCGTCTGCCTGCAGGAGACGAAGCTCGCCGACGACGCGTTCGACAGCGCTGCTCGGCGAGCAGCTCGCAGCGCGCGGCTACGCGGTCGCGCGCGCACGGCGAGGCGCAGTGGAACGGCGTCGCGATCCTCTCGCGCGTCGGGCTCGGGCGACGTCGTCGCCGGCCTGCCCGGCGCGCCGGGCTTCCCGCACGAGGAGGCGCGCGCGCTCGCGGCGACCTGCGGCGGCGTTCGCGTGCACTGCGTCTACGTGCCGAACGGACGCGAGCCCGGACTCCGAGCACTACCGCTACAAGCTCGCGTGGCTCGCGGCGCTGCGCGAGGCGGTCGGCGCCGAGCCGGCCGACGACGATCGTCTGCGGCGACATGAACATCGCGCCGGCCGACATCGACGTGTTCGACCCGGCGGCCTACGTCGGCCACACGCACGTCACGCCGCCCGAGCGCGCGGCGCTCGCCGAGCTGCAGGCGCTCGGCCTGCGCGACGTCGTGCGCGAGCGCTGGCCGAGCGAGCGCGTGTTCACCTACTGGGACTACCGCGCCGGCATGTTCCACCAGGATCTCGGCATGCGCATCGACCTCGTGCTCGCCGGCGCGCGCGTCGCCGAGCGCGTGCGCGCCGCGTGGGTCGACCGCCAGGCGCGCAAGGGCAACGGGCCCGAGCGACCACGCGCCGGTGATCGTCGACCTCGACGAGGCGCCCGACGGCGACATCGGCCCGGTCGTGCCGCCGCCGTCGGCGCCGGCCGCCAAGCGCTGCGCCGGTCAAGCTCCCGCAGTCGGGGTGAGGCGCCGCGCTCAGTCGCCTTCGCTGCGCCAGCGCCGGTAGAGCTCCTCGAACTCCTCGCGCATCGCCGGCGTCAGGTCCTCGGCCTGCAGGCGCCCCGTGAGCCGGATCGTCGCGCGCATCTGCGCGAGGTACTCGGTGCAGTGCTCGCAACCTGCGATGTGCGCCTCGAAACGCCGGCGCTGCGAGCGCGACAGCGCGCCCTCGAGGTAGTCGGTGATCGAGCTCGACGATCTCCTGGCAGACGAGCTCGCCGTCTTTGCGCCAGCAGCCTCATGTCGCCACGAACCCTTCGAGCGTCTCGCGCAGCCGGCTGCGCCCGCGGTGCAGCAGGACGCGCTGGTTGCCCTCGCTGATCTCGAGCACCTCGCAGACCTCGTCGCTGCTCAACCCGTCGACGTCGCGCAGGATCACGACTTCGCGCTGACGCTGCGGGAGCTCCTCGAGCGCGTCCTGCATGGCGCTCGGCGAGCGACTCGCGCGAGCAGCCGCTCCTCGCTCTCCTCGGTCCAGTGCCGCGGCGGCGACATCCACGCGCCGCCGGCGTCGAAGCGCGAGCGCGTCGACGGCGGGCGCGGCGTCGCCGACGCTCACACTGCGATGCTCACGCACGCCCGTGCTCCGCGCGCGGTTGACGAGGATCTGGAACAGCCACGTCTTGAACGACGAGCGCCCGGCGAAGCCGTCGATCCCGCGCAGGACCGCCGAGCCAGGTGTCCTGCACGACCTCCTCGGCGATCGCCGTACTCGGCACGTACGCACGCGCGAGCCGCAACATCGCCGCGTGATGGCGCGCGACGAGCGCGACGAACGCCTGCTCGTCGCCGGCGCGCAGCCGCGCGAGCAGCTCGCCGTCCTCGTCCGTCGAGCCGCGGCGCCGCCCGCGCCGCGCCGCCCGCGATGCCGCCGGATCAGCCCCACGCGCACGCTTGCAGGCTGGAGAACGCATCTGCGTCACGACCATGCCGTTCATCGCTCGCCACGCGGCCGCGGCGCCTGCCCGGCGCCGCAGCGTGCGTGGTTCGACGTCACTGCGCGACGATGCCCTCGCCGCCGACCGCGCCCGGAACGGTGACCGAGCCGATCTTCGCTGAGCGCGCCGCGCGCGCCGAGCGCGAACTCGTCGACGATCCCGGCCGCTCCGGCCTGCACGTAGAGGAAGCGACCGTCGCCGCTTGCCGCCGCGTCGACCGTGCCGGCGTCGGTCGGGGTGTCGCCGAGAAACGTCAGCAGCCGTCCACCGGCGCTCGACTGGAACGCGCTGAGCGACCCGCTGCCGGCGTTCGACGCGTAGAAGTAGCCCGCCGACGGCCAGCACCCAGCACGTCGCGGCCTGGCCCGTTTCGACCTCGTCGAGCTGCGCGACCGTCCCGCTCGGGTTCAGCGGGAAGCTCGCGAGCGCGTTCGTGCCGGCCTCGGCTGACGACGAGGTTGCCGGCGCCGTCGAACGTCACGCCGAACGGGACCGTGCCCGGCTCGGAGTTGACGACCGGCGCGCCCGAGAGATGCGCCGAAGCCGTCGACGTGGAAGACGTCGATGGCGTTGCTCGCCGCCTTCGTCGTCACGATCAGCTGCGAGCCGTCCGGCGAGAACGCGACCTGGCCGGGCGTGTGCGTGAACTGCGGCGTTTCCGTCGCAAGGCCGAGCGGACGGTTCGAGCCTGGAATCGGCACGAGGTGGCCGCCGAGCAGCGCGAAGCCCTGCAGCGAGCCGCCTCCCTCGGCGTTCAGCACGTAGACGAGCCCGTGCGAGAACGCGACGCTCACCGGGAACGCGCCGCCCGAGCCGATCACCTGGCGCAGGCTCAGCTCCTCGCCGTCGACGCCGAAGACCGAGATCGAGTCGCTGCCCGCGTTGACCGCGTACAGAGCGCCGTCGGCCGCGTCGTACGCGAGCGAGCCCTGCGACGCGAGGTCGTCGACGACCGCGCCTTCGAGCGCGCCGCCGAGCCCGCCCGTGCTGTACTGCGCGACCTGCGTCAGCGCGCCGCTGCTCGCACGCGCGTAGGAGACGACCTCGTTGCCGGCCGCGTTGTCGTTCTGCACGAACACCGCGCCCGCCGGACCTCCGCCGCCGGGACCTCCGCCGCCCGGACCTCCGCCGGAGCCGTGGCCGCCGCCGGGACCGCCCGGCCCGTGGCCGTGCCCGGGACCGCCGGGCCCCCGCTCGCCTCCCGGACCATGCCCGTCGCCCGGCCCGCGACCGCCGAACGGCCCGCGGCCGTGCCGCGGGTCGAAGCTTCGCGAGTGGGCCGCCTGCCGATCGCTCGTGCTGCCGTGCTCCGTCCGACTGCCGGCGGCGCTCGCCGACCCGCTCATCGCTGCCACGGCGGCGGCCGCGAGGACCGCAGCGGTGCCTGCACCATTGATCGCTCTCATCGCATGCTCCCGGGTTCGAGGTTGACGTTCGTCCTGTGGTCCGCCGGGCGCGCGATCCGTTACGCGCGATCCGCTGCGCGTGCGAGCGTCCGCGGCCCTGTGCACGAGCGCGACGGCGGCGCCGCTCGGATAGGAATTCCGAATCGCAGAACGACGAATGCATATGGGACGCCCCCGTTTTCGGCGGCGCTGCGCTGATACGTTGCGGACGCCGCCGCGCCGGGGGTGTCGCGTAGGCGCGACGGACGGACGGCGGCGGTCAGTCGGACAACCGATCAGGAATGGAGACCGTCATGCGTTGGACAACGTCCGCAAGGTTGCGAGCGCTCGCCTCTGGGCTGCTCGTCGGTGGCATTCTCGCCGCCTCGGCCGCGACGGCCGCGGCCGAAACGACCGTCACGCACTACACGACCGAATACGCGTCGGCTTACGGCGCGGTGTCGTGCGTCGGCACGCTGAAGACGAGCAAGCTGTATCCGGGCAACGCGACAGAAGGCGGCCGCGAAAGAGAGAAATGCACGAGCAGGGAACCGGGCGGCAAGCTCACCGGCTACTTCACGCCGGGTGAAACGTACACCGGTTACTGGGAATCTGACTACTACGCGACGATCGGCCGGGACGGCGTGCAGCCGAGCTCGATCACGATCAAAGTCGCGAAGAACTTCAGGTCGTTCACTGTGATCTCGGCGGTGTATCCGTTCGCTGGGAGCTAGCGTCACGGACGACGCGCTGCATACGGACAAGACGACTTGAAGGCAGGTACGCAGCACGGGCCGGGCGCGCCGCGGGGTGTGTCCGGCTCGATATACCGCGCGGCGAGCGCCGGGCCGCCGTCGCGCGTGCGTCATCCTTGGTGGCTTGGAGCCGACGCACAAACGCGAGATCCGCTCGTGGCTGATGGACATGGACGGCGTGCTCGTGCGCGAGGAGCAGGCGATCGCGGGCGCCGACCGCTTCCTCGCGCGCCTGCGTGAGCTCGGCAGGCCGTTCCTCGTGCTCACGAACAACTCGATCTACACGCCGCGCGACCTCGTCGCGCGCCTCGCCGCCAGCGGGCTGCGCGTGCCGGAGGAGGCGATCTGGACCTCGGCGCTCGCGACCGGGCGCTTCCTCGAGGATCAGCGCCCCGGCGGCTCGGCGTTCGTGATCGGCGAGTCGGGCCTGACGACGGCGCTGCACAACGCCGGCTACACGATGACCGAGCGCGCGCCGGACTACGTCGTGCTCGGCGAGACGCGCACCTACTCGTTCGAGCGGATCACACGTGCGATCCGCCTGATCAGCGACGGCGCGCGCTTCATCGCGACGAACCCCGACCCGACCGGTCCGAGCACCTCGGGACCGCTGCCGGCGACCGGCTCGGTCGCGGCGCTGATCAGCCGCGCGACCGGTGTCGAGCCGTACTTCGTCGGCAAGCCGAACCCGCTGATGATGCGCTCGGCGCTGAACGCGATCGACGCGCACTCGGAGACCGCGGCGATGATCGGCGATCGGATGGACACGGACATCGTCTCGGGCCTCGAGGCCGGCATGGAGACGATCCTCGTGCTCAGCGGCGTGACGACGCGCGAGGTCGCCGAGCGCTTCCCGTATCGCGCGTCGCAGATCGTCGACTCGATCGCCGACCTCGTCGAGCAGGCTGGCGTAGCGTCAGTAGTTCCTCCGGACCGACTGCGGGCGGGCACCGATGCTTGCGCCGCCGCTACGCGGCAGCTTGCCGAGCATGACCTTCGACAGGCGGAGCAGCTAGCCGATGCGCCGCTGGACGCAGCTCGTCGTCGCGCACAGGCGCGCGGTGATCGCGACGTGGGTCGTCCTGCTGCTGCTCGGCGGCTGGGCGACGACCGACCTCGGCCGCCTGCTGACGAACCGCTTCAGCGTGCCGGGCTCGGACTCCGAAGCGGGCCTGACGATCCTGCGCGCGCGCTTTCACGAACGCAGCGACGGCGCGTTCACGCTGGTCGCGCGCGCGACCGACGGGCGCACGGCGCTGAGCGTCGCCGGGAGCGCCGCGCAGCGCGCGGCGGCGCAGGTCCCGCGCGGGCGCGCGCTGCCGCCGCGCCAGGCCTCGGCGGATGTCGCCTACGCGCAGATCACGACGCCGCTGCAGGCGGCCGACGCGAAAAACTACACCGACTCGATGCGCCGCGCGATCGGCGCGACGCCGGGCGTGAAGACATACCTGACGGGCTTCCCGGCGCTCAGCCACGACGAGCAGCCGGTCTACAGCCACGACCTCTCGCGCGGCGAGTCGATCGCGATCCCGATCGCGATCGCCGTGCTGCTGTTCATGTTCGGCACGGTCGCGGCGGTCGCGGTGCCGTTCATCTTCGCGCTGGCGACGCTGCCGACGACGCTCGGGCTCGTGTGGCTCGTCGCGCACCTCGGCAACATGGCCGAATACGTGACGAACATCGTCACGCTGATCGGGCTGGCGATCGCGATCGACTACTCGATGCTCGTCGTGTTCCGCTACCGCGAGCAGCTCGCGGCCGGTGACGAGCCCGAGCCGGCGCTGGAGACGACGATGGCGACGGCCGGCCGCGCGACGCTGTTCAGCGGGCTGACGGTCGCGATCGGCCTCGCGCTGCTGCTGCTGATGCCGCTGCCGTTCATGCGCTCGATGGGCGCCGGCGCGGTGCTGATCCCGCTCGTCTCGATCGCCGCGTCGGCGACGTTCCTGCCGGCGCTGCTCTCGTTGCTCAGCACGCGCATCAACCGCCTGCGCGTCGTCCCGCGCGGTGTGCTCGAGCGGCGCGTGAGCGGGGCGTCCGGGCTGTGGTCGCGCCTGGCGCTGTCGATCATGCGCCGGCCCGTCCTCTACCTGCTGGGCGCGACGGCGCTGATGCTCGCGCTCGCGGCGCCGGCGCTCGGGCTGCACCTGACGGGCGGCGACAACCGCAGCACGCCGCGCGGGACGCCGGCGGCCGAAGGGCTGCACGTGCTCGAGGCGAGCATCGGCCCGGGGCCGCTCTCGCCGCACCAGATCGTGATCGACACCGGGCGCGCCGGCGGCGCGGGCGCGCCGGCGACGGTCGCGGCCGAGCGGCGCCTGCTCGCCGAGCTGCGCGCCGATCCGCGGATCGAGCCGGCGACGATCCAGGCGCCGGTGCTCGGCGCCCGCGCGGCGAGCGAGCTGATCGACGCGACCGGACAGGTCCTGCAGGTGCGCGCGGCGGGGCGCACCGACTCGGGCACGTTCCAGGCGAAAGCGCTCGTACACGCGATCCGCAGCGAGTACGTCCCGCGCGCGCGCTTCCCGCGCGCCGACCGCGTGCTCGTCACCGGTGCGCCGGCGTTCGGCGTCGACTTCGTCAACACCGCGTACGGCGCGTTCCCCTGGTTGATCGTCGCCGTCCTGATCGTCACGTACTTCATCCTCCTGCGCGCGTTCCGCTCGGTCTTCCTGCCGTTGAAGGCCGTGCTGATGAACCTGCTGTCGGTCAGCGCCTCCTACGGCGTGCTCGTGCTCGTCTTCCAGCACGGGATCGGCGAGGCGATCGGATTGCACAGCTCACCGCAGATCGAAGCGTGGATCCCGATCTTCCTGTTCGCGACGATCTTCGGCATCTCGATGGACTACGAGGTGTTCCTGCTGTCGCGCACGCGTGAGGAGTGGGACCGCCACGGCGACAACGAGCGCGCCGTCGCGTTCGGCCTCGAACGCACCGGGCGGATCATCACGGCGGCCGCCGTGATCATGATCGCCGCGTTCTCGGGCTTCATGACGGGCAGCTTCGTCGGCCTGCAGGAGTTCGGCGTCGGCCTCGCCGCGGCGATCTTCCTCGACGCGACGATCGTGCGCGCGCTGCTCGTGCCGGCTGCGATGAAGCTGCTCGGCAAGTGGAACTGGTACCTGCCGAAGCCGGTGCGTCGCGCGCTGCGCCTGCGCGGCGTGCCGCCGAGCGCACCCCCGGTCGGGACGTGAGCGAGGCGCGCCGGCCCGGTCGCGCTCAGCCGGACATGTCGACGGCGAAGACGTTGCTCGGCTCGATCGTGACGGCGACGCGCGCGTCGCCCGGCGCGTCGTGCTCGCGCAGGTCCGAGCCGTACTTCGCGCCGACGCGGTCGGCGAGCGCGTAGTCGTCGTCGGGCTCGATCTTCGCGTGCCCGCGCACGTCGACGTAGCGGTAGGGGTTGGCGAGGTCGAGCAGGAACAGGCTGCACTGCGGTCGCGCTTTGAGGTTCTTCGTCTTCAGCCGCGCGGTGTTCAGCGAGAGCTTCAGCTCGCCATCCTCGACGATGAACCAAACCTCGGTCAGCTGCGGGCCGCCGTCGCGGCCGATCGTCGCGAGCGTCGCGACCTGTGCGTCGAGCAGGTCGCGATGGGACTCGGGGAACTCGGTCATGGAGGTCTCCTCTCCGGGTCGGTTGTGTTCGTCTGTCAAGAGGCGAGCTGGCGCGCCTCGGTCGGCGAGCGGCCGTGGCGCCGGCGCGCGAGCGCCTGCTCGCAGACCCAGACGACGACGCCGAGCGCCGCGAGCGCGCCGCCGAGCGTGGCGACGGCGCCCCAGCCGCTCGAGTCGTAGATCGCCGAGGCGAGCGCCGAGGTGGCGGCGGCCGAGGCGAACAGCGTCGTCATGTACGCCGTCGTCAGGCGGCTGCGAGCGTCTGGGGCGAGCGCGTAGATCACGCTCTGGTTGGTGATCTGCGCGCCCTGGATGCCGAGGTCGAGTACGGCGATGCCGACGATCAGCGCGCCGAGCGAGGACTTGCCCATCGCGATCGCGCCCCACGAGAGCAGCATCAGCGCGAAGCAGACGCCGGTCGACAGGTGGTGGTGGCCGCGGTCGGCGACACGTCCCGCGCCCTGCGCCGCGAGCGCGCCGGCGAGCCCGGCGAGCCCGAACAGCCCGATCGTCGCGTCGCCGTAGTCGTAGGGCCTGCCGGCGAGCAGGAACGCGATCGTCGTCCACAGCACGCTGAACTGGCCCATCCCGAGCGCGCCGTAGAACATCCGCACGCGCAGCGTCGGCTGCTCGACGATCAGCCGTCCGACCGAGCGCAGCAGCGCCGGGTAGGAGAGCTCGGTCGTCGGGCGGACCTGCGGCAGGCTGCGCCGCAGGACGGCGCTGAGCACGAGCATCAGCGCCGCCGAGATGCCGAACACCAGGCGCCAGCCGCCGAGCTCCGACAGCAGACCGCTCGCGGTGCGCGCGACGAGGATGCCGATCAACAGCCCGCTCATCACCTTGCCGACGACGCGCCCGCGTTCGCTCTCGGGCGCGAGCGCGCTCGACAGCGGCACGAGGATCTGCGCGACGACGGAGGTGACGCCGACGACGAGCAGCGCTGCCGCGAGCAGGCTGAGCGTCGGCGCGGCCGCCGTCGCGGCGAGCGCGAGCGCGGTCACGAGAAGGATGCCCGTGATCAGCCGCCGGCGCTCGAGCAGGTCGCCGAGCGGCACGAGCAGGACGAGGCCGACCGCGTAGCCGACCTGCGAGGCGGTCACGAGCAGCCCGGCCGTGCCGTCGGAGACGTGGAAGTCGTGCGCGATCGTGCTGAGCAGCGGTTGCGCGTAGTAGAGGTTCGCGACGGCCGCGCCGCAGGCGACCGCCATCAGCAGCACGAGCCGCGGCGAGAGGCGGTGCTCGGCCGAAACGTTGCTCACGCAACCAGCTTAGAACGCCCGCCGTGTGCACGGGTGAGCCGCCGCCCGCGCGAGGCCCACGCGAGCTCCGGCCGTCAGGACGGGTCGATCCGCCGCAGTGCGACGATCGGGCACGGCGGCGCGTCGGTGCTCGCGTCGAACTCCGCAAGCGCGTCGGGGCCGAGTAGCGCGAAGCCGTCGCGCACGGCGTCGCGGTAGCGCCGATCGACGACGGCCGTGCCGGCGCGAGCGCCCGTCCGAAAGCGCGAGCGCGCCCGCTCGCCGCCGAAGTACGCCCACGCGGCGCCGTCGACGTCGACGTCGAGCAGCGCCCCGACGTCGGCCCGCAGGTAGTTGCGCTCGCGCCGGTCGAGCGCGGTCAGCTGCTCGGCGTCGACCTCGAACAGCACGCCGTTGACCGAGATGCCGCGCGCCGGCGCGAGGTTGAGGAACGTGACGAACACGGCCGGCCGTGCGCCGTGCTCGTCGAGGTAGTGCTTGTAGTCGGGCAGCTCGATGCTGTTGTCCATCGCGACGTTCCACACGCGGCGATGCTCGCGCAGGCGACAGTGCAGCGGTCTCGCCGCGTGCCGCTCGCCGTAGCCGAGCAGCGAGCCGTAGCCGAAGACGTACTCGCGCCGCTCGCTCACCTCAGCCGCCGAGCGGCGCCGCCGCGGTGACCTGCCAGGAGAAGGCGAGCGGCGAGGACGCCGTCAGGTCGATCGCCGGCTCGACGGTCGTGTAGGACTGCACGTTGTCCTTGAAGACGGCCTTCGAGTCGAACGGCGCGTACTTGTCACCGCTTGCGGGGCACGAACGCATGCCGCTGACGCGGCCCCTGCTCGCTGCCGCGCTCGGGCCCTCGACGACGGCGCCGGCGAGCACCGGCGCGGAGCCGTCGAGCGATCCGAGCAGGTTCGCGACCTGCTGCGAGGGGCAGTCGGGGAACGTCGTGCCGTCGCCGATCGCGAGCGACACGCCCCAGGCGTTCGCGCCGAGCACGTTGCCGAGCCAGCCCGCCGACTCGGCCGTGTACGTGCTCGCGCCGACGAGGTCGTCGTACTCGGCGGCCATCGACGCGAGGCCGTCGCCGTGTGAGGCGGTGTCGGCTTCGGCCCACGGGAAGCCGAAGCCGAAGGGATCGTCGTGCGACTGCGCGAGCGCCGCCTGCAGTTGCGCGTTGAGGTTCGCGATCAACTCCGCTTCGGAGACGGCGAGCCCCGATGGGTCGCCGGCGCGCCGCAGCGCGCGGACGAGGTCGAAGTGCGCGAGGCCGCTGACGTCGTACAGGTTCAGCGGTTCGCCGGCGCCGGCGTGCGCGATGTACGCGCTCGCCCACTGCGCGGCTCGTCGCAGGTAGTAGGACGGGTCGCTCTGTGGCAGCCCGCCGGGAAGCGCCCGGCCGTCCGACAGCGCGATCGCGAGCTCGCTCGCGCCGAGCTCGAGGTCGTCGCGCCATTCGGTCTCGGGGTAGAAGTCGTATGGGATCGCCGTCAGCAGCTCACCGTGCGGTTCGGTGTCGGCGAGCGCGAAGATGTCCTCGCCCGCTTTCAGGCAGCGCGCGGCGAGCGCCGGGCGCGCGGTCGCGAAGACCTGGTAGCAGAGCGCGAACGCCGCGGCGTCGCGCCCGGCGAGGTTCGGGCTGACCGGCGAGCCGGGCGCGCCCGCGCGGAACACCGGGCGGTTGCGGATGTAGCGCGCCGCGGGGTCGCTGCCGCCGTACTCGTCGTCGGCCTGCGGCAGCCGCCAGCTGTCGTGGTCGCCGAGCGTCTTCGAGTTGCCCTCGCCGATCCCGACCTGGTAGTACAGCGTGCGCGTTTCGTCGTTCCACATCCGCAGCAGCCATTCGACCCCGAAGCGCGCCTCTTCGGTGAAGTTCGACGGGCCGGCGCCGGCGCCCATCTCGGCAGGGAAGTCGCGCACGCCGGCGAGCAGCAGGTCGACGGTGTAGCTCGTCGTCTGCACGAACTTCAGGTAATCGCCGGCGTCCCACCAGCCGCCGGATGCGTCGATCGTCTCGCCGAGGCTCGTCAGATCGCCCTTGAACCCGCCGGCGCCGTTGACGGCCGGCGTCGCGTACACGCTCGCGTGCTCGTCGTTGAGATGCGCCGGCGCTGTGCGCAGCGCCGAGGGAATGTATTCCGGGCCGTCGCGCTCGTTCTCGTAGAACGACAGCGCGTTGGCGAGCGGTCCCGCGTACAGCGCCGCGGCCGCGCCGATCGCGAACGGCGGCGAGGTCGCCGGCGCGCGGCCGCCGACCTGCAGCGTGTACGTACCAGGCGCCCGCGCGGCGTCGAAGTCGAGCGCATAGACGTAGCGCCAGCGTCCGCTCCAGGCGCCGAGCGAAGCGCCGACGGTGCCGCTCGCGAGCGTCGCACCGTCGCTCGTGCGCACGAGCGCGAACGGCGCGCCCGACTCGGTGCGGCGCGACATCAGGTACGCGCGCTTCGGCGCGGCGCTCGCGTAGCCGACCTGGTCGACGCGGACGTAGGCGTGCGCCGCGGCGGCGTGCGCGGTGGCGTTCGGTGCGAGCGCCGCGGCGGCGAGCGTCAGCAGCGCGACGCCTGTCCTGCGCACGAGCATCGCCGAGGCAGACTAGAGGCGCGGCGCCGGCGGCGCCATCGCGCTACAGCCGGTGGACCCTGATCGTCGGGAGCGGCGCGGGCTCGTCGCCGGGCGCAGGTGGCGGCTCGGCCGCGACCGTTGGCGGGCGCCGGAACGCCGAGGGCTGCCAGCGCTCGCGCTCGATCCGCCGATCGGGCTCGTCGAGCCGCGGACGCCGGCGCAGCGTCAGCATGACGAGGAACGCGTTGAAGACGAGCACGCCGATCACGGCGGCGACGAGGGCGCCGGCGAGCAGCAACGTGACGGCGATCACCCCGATCAGTGCGACTGCCAGCAGCAGCCCGAGCATCGCCTGGGGTTCTACGCCGCTCACGAGTTCCCTTCGCGCTTCGAGCGCGATCCGCCGGCCGCGGCCTTCGCTCGCGTCGTCGGCTCAGCGCAGGATCTCGACGAGCAGCACCCAGGCGTTGACCGACGCGCCGAGCAGCGCGCCGACGATGCCGGCGATGATCCAGTAGAGCCCGCCGCCGGCCTGCGCGATCAGGCTCGCGCCGCCGACCGCGAGCGGCACGGTGCCGGGCGCGATCAGCGTGAGGTGCAGGAGCGGGTGCACGTGTTCGCGCGTGAGGGGGATCGAGCGGATCGCGAGCGCGTAGACCCAGACGCCGAGCGCGAGCCCGAGCGCGAGCAGCTCGATACCGAGCGCGACATCGCTCTGGCCGGGGATCAGGCCGGCGAGCGAGACGACGACGGCGCCGAGCAGCAGCAGCAGCGTCTGCAGCGCGCGGGTCGGCAGGCCGGGGGAGCCGAGGATCTCCTTGATGTTGACCGAGACGGCGACGAACAGCAGACCGGTCAGCGCGGCCGAGGCGCTGGCGCTGGCGACGAACAGGTCGGTCCAGTCGTTCGCCGCGTAGGCCGTCGTCATCGGCGAACTATCCCAAAGGGTCTCCCCGCGACGGGACTCGGCGCGCGAGCGAGCACAATGGAGCCGTGCGCCACGCCGTGCAGAGTCCGACGCTCGTCGCCCGCCACGAGCTCGACGACGTGCCCCAGCAGCTCAGCCGCCGGACGCTGCGCGCGCGCGTGGCGTTCGCGCTCGCGCTCGTCGTGATCGTCGTGCTCGCCGTCACGCTGCTGCCGGGGCTCGGCGAGCTGCGCACGAAGCTCGCGCACGCGAGCCCCGGCTGGCTGCTGCTCGGCGTCGGCTTGAAGCTGCTCTCGGGGCTCGGCTACGTCGCCGTCTTCCGGATGATCTTCTGCCGGCGGATGTCGTGGCGCGTGAGCCTGCAGATCGGGCTCTCGGAGCTCGGCGCGAACGCGCTGATCCCGACCGGCGGCGCCGGCGGTCTCGCGCTCGGTGCGTGGGCGCTCAAACGCGGCGGCATGAAGGGCGAGGAGATCGCGCGGCGGACGGTGGCGTTCTTCCTGCTGACGAGCCTGCCGAACGTGCTCGGCGTGATCGTCATCGGCCTCGGGCTCGCCGTCGGCGTGTTCGGCGGCGAGCGCAACCTGCTGCTGACGCTGCTGCCGGCGACGATCGCGACGGGCGCGATCGTCCTGACGCTGTTCGCCGGGCGGATCGCCGAACGCTGGGGGGCGCGACTGCAGGGCGCGGGTGGCGACGCCTCGCGGCGGCGCCGGGCGGCGGTCAAGACGCTGACGGCGCTCGGCGAGGGCGTGCGCGAGGCGCTCGTGCTGCTGCGCGAGGGCAACGTGCTGCTGATCGCGGGACTGATCGCGTATCTCGCGTTCGACGTGATGATCGTCTGGGCGACGTTCCACGCGCTCGGCCCGTCGCCGCCGCTCGCGATCCTCTGGATGGCCTACCTGATCGGCGAGCTCGGCGGCCTGATCCCGATCCCCGGCGGGATCGGCGGCGTCGACGCGGGCCTCGTCGGCACGTTCGCGCTGTACAACGTCTCGCTCGCGTCGGCCGCCGGCGCGGTGCTCGCGTATCGCGCGATCGCGCTGTGGGTGCCGGCGGTCGTCGGCGGCGCCGCGTTCGTCGTGCTGCGGCGGACGCTGCGCGGCGAGGCCGAGCGGATCGCCGTCTGCGCGCCGCAGGGCGAGATCGAGGTGATCGGCCTCGGCCGCGTCGTGATCGGCGAGAACGCGACGCCGTAGCCGCCGCGCCCCGTCACCGGCTCAGTTTCACCGCCTTGCCGTGCGAGGAGAACTTGAGCGTCAGCGTCGCGCCTTTGGGCGTGCCCTGCGCGGCGTTGAGCGTGACCGTGAAGACGGAGCCGCCGAGCGAGTACTGGCCGCGCGAGAGCAGGTAGGCGCCGCGCTCGCTCGACGGCTTGGCGACGACGCCGACGAGCTTCAGGTTCGTGTCGGTGAGCATGATCCGGAGCTTCTTGTTGCTGGCGCCGCCGGCGAGCCCGATCACGGCGCTGCACGAGCTGCTGCCGCCGCGGCACGTGACGCTGACGGTCTTCGCGGCGGCCCCCGTCGCGGCGAGCGCGGTCGGCGCGGCGGCGAGCGCCGGCGCGGCGGCGAGTCCGAGCATTGCGGCGAACGACGCCGTACGGAGCCTTGCTGAAGCGTGCATCTCGATGGAACCCCCTGTTGCCGAGTTGTGACGCGTCGCGCGTGAAGGTGAGCGCGCCGATCGAGCGTGGAATGATGTCATCGAGGGCGGCGCGCGGGGGCCGCGGCGAGCTGAAGGAACACAGGGAGCGACGATGGCGATCACGAGGTACGAGCAGCAGCAGATCGAGAAGGCGAACGCGACGGGGCTGACGCCGGTCGTCTTCATCCACGGGCTGTGGCTGCTGCCGAGCAGCTGGGACCGCTGGGCGGAGGTCTTCGAGCAGGCTGGATACGCGGCGCTGACGCCCGGCTGGCCGGACGACCCGGAGACGGTCGAGCAGGCGAACGCGAAGCCCGAGGTGTTCGCGCACAAGTCGGTCGGCGACGTCGCCGACCACTTCGCCGAGGTGATCGGCAGGCTGGCGAGCAAGCCGGCGGTCATCGGGCACTCGTTCGGTGGCCTGCTGACGCAGATCGTCGCCGGGCGCGGCCTTTCTGCCGTGTCGGTCGCGATCGACCCGGCGCCGTTTCGCGGCGTGCTGCCGCTGCCGGTCTCGGCTCTGAAGTCGGCGAGCCCGGTGCTCGGCAACCCGGCGAACCGCAACCGCGCGGTTCCGCTGACGTACGAGCAGTTCCGCTACGCGTTCGCGAATGCGGTCGACGAGGAAGAGGCGAAGCGGCTGTACACGACGTACGCGGTCCCGGCGTCGGGACTGCCGCTGTTCCAGGCGGCGACGGCGAACCTCAACCCGTGGACGGAGGCGAAGGTCAACAGCAGGAACCCGGAGCGCGGGCCGCTGCTGATCATCAACGGCGAGAAGGACCACACGGTGCCGCTGGCGATCGCGCGCGCGTCGTACAAGAAGCAGAAGCGCAACGACGGCGTGACGGAATTCGCCGAGATCCCCGGCCGCGGCCACGCGCTGACGATCGACGGCGGCTGGCGCGAGGTCGCCGACACGGCGCTGTCGTTCGTCAAGCGCTTCGCGTAGAGGCGCGCCGCCCGTGACCGCCAGCGCAAAGGACGAGCACGAGATCGAGCTCGTGCTCGCCGACGTCGACGGCACGCTCGTCACGAACGAGAAGCAGCTGACCGATCGCGCGGTCGCGGCGGTGCGCTCGCTCGGCGAGGCCGGCGTGAAGTTCGCGATCACGAGCGGGCGCCCGCCGCGCGGCATGCAGATGCTCGTCGAGCCGCTCGCGCTGTCGCTGCCGCTCGCCGCGTTCAACGGCGGCCTGTTCGCGCGCCCGGACATGTCGGTGATCGAGGAACGCTCGATCGACGCCGGGCTCGTCGCGCAGATCGTCGAGCTGATCGGCGCGCATGGGCTCGACGTGTGGCTGTATCGCGGCTCGGAATGGCTGCTGCGCGACGAGCACGCGGCGCACGTCGAGAAAGAGGCCGACACGGTCCGCTTCGCGCCGAGCGTCGTCGAGAGCTTCGACGGCATCACGCAGGGGATCGCGAAGATCGTCGGCGTCAGCGACGACCTCGAGCGGGTCGCGAAGGCCGAGGCCGACACGCGCGAGCGCTTCGGCGATCACGTCTCGGCGGCGCGCTCGCAGCCTTACTACCTCGATGTGACGCACCCCGAAGCGAACAAGGGCGCTGTGCTGCACTACTTCTCCCGCCGTTTCGAGATCCCGCTGCAGCGGATCGCGACGATCGGCGACCAGCCGAACGACATGCTGATGTTCGACGGAGCCGGGTTGAGCATCGCGATGGGCAACGCCGGCGAGGAAGTCAAACACGCCGCGAAGCGCGTGACGGCGTCGAATCAGGAGGAGGGCTTCGCGCGGGCGATCGAGCAGTTCGTGCTCGGCGGCGCGAGCTGACGCGTCAGCCCTTCGGCGGCAGCGTGCGCGCGTAGGCGACGCCGCGGCGCACCCACGCGGCGAGCTCGCGCTTTGTTCTCAGGCGCTCCTCGTCGACGCGCAGCCAGCCGTTCATCCTGCGCCCGCGCATCTCCATCGGCGCGACGTGCGGCGGCGCGAGCAGCCGCTCGCCGGCGGCGGGGTCGACGCGCACGAGCAGCCCGCCCTGCCCGGAGGCGGCGACGGACATGTTGCCGTGCAGCAGGAACGCGAGCCCGCCGAACATCGTCATCTCGCTGACGCCGTCCTCGCCGGCGAGCAGCTCGCGGATGCGGTGCGCCAGTTCCTCGTCGTGCGCCATCTCGATCGTCGACCCCGCTCGCCGGCCGCGCCTACATGACGGCGATCGTCTCGTACACGTCGACGCTGCCGCCGTTCGCGAGCACGGGGCAGCTCTTGGCCAGCTCGCTCGCGGCGTCGAGGCTGTCGCAGGCGATCACCGAGTAGCCGGTCAGCGCCGTGGCGGGCGCGCCGTCGCCGATCGACGTCGACGGGCCGAACGGGTTGCCGGGGTCGACGACGGCCTGGCCGAGCTCGCCGAACCAGGAGCCCCAGGCGGCCATCGCGGCCTCGCGCGCCTCGTCGGTCTCGGCCATGCCGCCGCCGCCGCGGTACGCGAACAGGTAGTTGCTCATCTTGTCGAACCTCCGTTATCGGGTTGGTGTTGTCATCCGGCGGCGTTCTCGCCGCCTACGTTCTCGCCGAAGACGGCGTGCGCGAGGCTGTCGAACGCCGCGCGCCAGCCCTCGCCGTGGCGCACGCGCGAGCCGTCGTCGGGCAGGCCGGCGTGCTCGAGCACAACGGTCGTGCGCTCACCGTCGGCGCGGAACTCGACGGTGACGACGCTCTCGTGGCCGGGGTTCGGGCCGCCCTCCCACGCCCACGTGTAGACGAGCCGGCGCGGTCGCTCGACCTCGCGGTACTCGCCGGCGACGACGTGCAGCTCGCCGCTGCGCTCGTCGTGCATGCGCAGCACGTAGCGCCCGCCGACGCGCAGGTCGACGTCGCAGCCGGGCGAGGTGATCCCCGGGCCGGCGGACCACCAGCGGCGCAGCACCTCGGGGTTCGTCCACGCGTCGAAAACCTCCTCGGGCGACGCCGTGAAGCTGTGCTCGATGCGGACGACGCTCGTCGCGCTCGTGCCGGCGGGGTCGCTCACCGCGCGCCTCGCTCGCCCTCGCCGTCGCCGGGTGCGCGGCCCTCGTCGCGACGCTCGGCGAGGTAGCGCTCGACGACGTCGAACTTGCGCTCCCACATCGCGTGCAGCTCGCCGAGCCAGTCGCCGGCTTCGGCGAACGGCTGCTCGCGCAGGCGCAGGCGGTGCGTGCGCCCGTCGATCACGCGCGAGATCGCGCCGGCCTCTTCGAGCACGCGCAGGTGGCGGCTGATCGCGGGCTTGGACACGTCGAAGTCGCCGGTCGCCTCGCCGACGGTCATCTCGCCGCGGGCGAGCCGTTCGACGATGCTGCGGCGGATCGGATGCGAGCACGCCGCGAACGAGCGATCGAGGAGCGCTTGGTTAGCCATGTGGTTAACAATATATGATCGGAAGACGACTTCCCCGGGCGGCGCGCCACGGGCAGGCGGTGTCAGCCGGTCTGTGCCCGCACGCGCTCGCCCTTCGGGTCGAACAGCGGCTCGCGCGCGACCTCGCCGGCGACCCACTCGCCGAAGATGTCGATCTCGACCGCGCGCGCCGACGCTCGACCTCGGCCGGCAGGTAGGCGTAGGCGATCGAGCGCTCGACCGTGTAGCCGTAGCCGCCGCTCGTCACGCGCCCGACGATCTCGCCGTCGACGCGCACCGGCTCGTTGCCGAGCGCGACCGAGCGCGGGTCCTCGAGCACGATGCAGCGCAGCCGCCGCTCGGCGCGCCGGGCCTCGCCGCGCCGACGCCGAGCGCGTCGGCGCCGATGAACTCCTTGTCGTCGCCGCACGCAGAAGCCGAGCCCGGCCTCGAACGGCGTCTCGTCGGCGGTGATGTCGGCGCGCCCACACGCGGTAGCCCTTCTCGAGCCGCAGCGAGTCGATCGCGCGGTAGCCGCCGGCGACGCAGGCCGTGCGTCGCGCCCGGCCTCCCACAGCGCCCGCCACAGGCCGGCGCCGTACTCGGTCGGGCAGTAGAGCTCCCAGCCGAGCTCGCCGACGAAGGTCACGCGCAGCGCGCGCACCGGCACGTCGCCGACCGTGAGCTCGCGCATGCGCATGTAGCCGAAGTCGAGCGGGTCGGGCGTCAGCGGCGCGAGGATCTCGCGCGCGCGCGGGCCCCACAGCCCGAAGCAGGCCCAGCGCGCGGTCACGTCGGTGCAGCGCACGGAGCCGTCGTCGGGCAGGTGGCGCGCGGATCCAGCTCGCGGTCGTGGTTGCCGAAGGCGGTGCCGGTGACGATCGAGAACAGCTCCTCCGCGACCCGCGTGACGGTGAAGTCGCACTCGATCCCGCCGCGGCGGTTGAGCATCTGCGTGTAGGTGATCGCGCCGACCTCGCGCGCGACGCGGTTGTCGCAGAGCCGCTCGAGCAGCTCGGCCGCGCCCGGCCCGGAGACCTCGAGCTTGGCGAACGAGGACTCGTCGAACAGCCCGGCGCGCTCGCGCGTGGCGCGGTGCTCGGCGCCGATCGCCGGCGACCAGTGCATCCCCGCCCAGCCGCGCGGGCGCAGCGACTCATCGCCGGCGGCCGCGTTGCGACTCGTACCAGTTGACGCGCTCCCAGCCCGGACTTCTCGCCGAACGCGGCGCCGTGCTCGGCGTGCCACGGCGTAGGCGCTCGAGACGCGCAGCGGCCGGCCCGCCTGGCGCTCGTGGCCGGGGTAGCGGATGTCGTAGTAGGTCTCGTAGACCTCCTTGCGTGCGCTTGAGCGTGTAGCTCGGCGAGCGGTAGTGCGGGCCGAAGCGGCGGATGTCCATCTCCCAGACGTCGAGCGCCGGCTCGCCGTCGACGATCCACTCGGCCATCACCTTGCCGATCCCGCCGGCGCCGGCGAGGCCGTGCGCGCAGAAGCCGGCCGCGACGAAGAAGCCGCGCACCTCGCTCTCGCCGAGGCAGAACTCGTTGTCGGGGGTGAACGCCTCGGGGCCGTTGATCAGCCGCGTGACCTTGATCTCCTCCATCACCGGCACGCGCCGCGACGAGTTCTCGCGATCTCCTCGAAGCGCGGCCAGTCCTCCTCGAGCAGGCGGCCGTTGAAGTCCGGCGGGATCGCGGTCGAGCAGGTGCTCGTCGAGCGCCCACGGCGCGCTGTGGCGCTCGTAGCCGCCCATCACGAGGCCCGCCGCCCTCCTCGCGGAAGTAGATCAGCAGGTCGGGGTCGCGCAGCGTCGGCAGGTGCTCGCCCGGCGCGCCGCGCTCGCGGAACGGCTGCGTGACGAGGTACTCGTGCGCGAACGGGACGATCGGCACGCGCACGCCGGCCAGCCGCCCGATCTCGGCGGCGAACATGCCGCCGGCGTTGACGACGACCTCGGCCTCGATCGGCGCCCCACTCGGTCTGCACGCCGCGCACGCGCGCCGGCGCGTCCGTCGACGTCGATCCCGGTCACGCGCGTGTGCGTGAAGACGCGGCAGCCGCCCTCGCGCGCGCCGTCGATCGAGCGCGTAGGTCAGCAGCGACGGGTCGAGGTAGCCGTCGGTCGGCAGGTAGGAGGCGCAGCGCACGCCGTCGGTGACCATCAGCGGGAACAGCTCGCTGCGCCTGCTCGGCCGAGATCAGCTCGAGCGGCAGCCCGAACGTCTTCGCCCACGCGACCTGGCGCAGCACCTCCTGCTCGCGCTCGGGCGTGCAGGCGAGGCGGATGCCGCCGCACTCGCACCCAGCCGCAGTCGAGCGTCCGGTAGAGCTCGACCGAGTCCATCATCATGCCGCGTCAGCGAGACGCTCGAGCGCAGCTGGCCGACGAGCCCGGCGGAGTGGAAGGTCGAGCCGCTGGTCAGCTCGTTGCGGTCGAGCAGCACGACGTCGCGCTCGCCGAGCTTGGCGAGGTGGTAGGCGATCGAGGCGCCGCCGACGCCGCCGCCGATGATCACGACGCGCGCGCGGTCGGGCAGCTCACGCGGTCTGCGCGCCCACCTCGCGCACGAGCCACTCCTCGCAGTCGGGCGGTCGGCGACCGCTGCGCTCGAGGCGCTCGAAGTGCTCGCTCGGCGTAGGCGTCGAAGTCGAAGTCGAGCTCGGAGATCACGCCCTGGACGACGCCCCAGGCGGCCTCGCGCGCGTCGGAGATGACCCGCATCAGCCGCAGCGCCGCGCGGCGCGCCGGTCCGAGGGCGGCTCGCCGTGGTAGCGCCGTCAGCAGCCGCTCGTCGGCGGCCTCGTCGAAGTCGTTGTTGACCGCCAGGTTGCCGAGGTCGAAGCAGCGGATCGCCCATCCCGGCGTACTCCCAGTCGACGATCATCAGCCGCCGTCGCCGGCGACGCGGCATGATGTTGCCCGGCGAGCAGGTCGTTGTGGCACGGGACCGGGCTCGGCGAGCGGCAGCGCCGCGGCGATCCGCGCGCGCCAGCGACCGCGCGCGGTCGTAGGCGCCCGGCAGCGTCCCGCCGCGCTCGCGGACGATCGCGGCGTAGTCCTCGAGCAGGTCGGGCACCCAGAAGCCGCGCGGGCAGCTCGCACGCCGCGAGTCGTGGAACGCTGCGCAGCGCGCGCGCGACCTCCTCGGCGCCGTCGCGCAGCTCGCTCGGCGTCGACCGGCGCGGCACTCGACGAAGCGCGTGACGAGGCAGTCCTCGTCGGCGCCGCCGCGACCTCGGGCGCGATCCCGAGCCGCGCGGCCGCTTCGTTCGCGAGCCGCTCCGCCTCGCGGTCGATCCCGAGCAGTCGGTGTCCTTGCCGGGCAGCCGCACGACGTAGTCGTGCCCGCCGAGCGTCACGCGGAAGTTGCGGTTGGTGATCCCGCCGTCGAGCGGCGACGGGCTCGCCGCTGAGCGGCCCGAGCGACGGCTCGAGGCGCCGCAGGATGTCGCTCAGCTCGTCCATCGCTCCGAACGCTAGCCTTGCACGATAAGGCTCACAACCTATACCTTCACGATCATGACCCGATGAGGATCGAGCGCCGATGACGCTCGACGAGCTGCGCGCCGAGGTCGACGCGGGCGAGATCGACACGGTGCTGCTCGCGCTGACCGACATGCAGGGCCGCCTGCAGGGCAAGCGCCTGACCGCGCGCCACTTCCTCGCCGAGGTCGCCGAGCACGGCGCCGAGGGCTGCAACTACCTGCTCGGCGGTCGACGTCGACATGAGCACCGGTCGAGGGCTACGCGATGTTCTCCTGGGAGCGCGGCTACGGCGACTTCGTGCTGCGCCCCGACCTCGACACGCTGCGGCCGGTGCCCGTGGCAGGAGGGCACGGTCGATGTGCCTGGCCGACGTCGCCTGGGAGGACGGCTCGGACGTGGTCGCCTCGCCGCGCCAGGTCCTGCGCCGCCAGCTCGCGCGCCTGGCCGAGCGCGGCTGGAGCGCGAACGCCGGCACCGAGCTCGAGTTCATCGTCTTCCGCGACACCTACGAGCAGGCCTGGCACAAGGGCTACCGCGAGCTCGAGCCGGCCAACCTCTACAACGTCGACTACTCGCTGCTCGGCACCGCGCGCGTCGAGCCGCTGATCCGCCGCATCCGCAACAGCATGGAGGCCGCCGGGATGCTCGTGCGAGGACTCCAAGGGCGAGTGCAACTTCGGCCAGCACGAGATCAACTTCCACTACGCCGACGCGCTGCGCACGCGCCGACGAGCACGCGATCTACAAGAACGGCGCCAAGGAGATCGCCGCGCTCAGGAGGGCATGTCGATCACGTTCATGGCCAAGTACGACGAGCGCGAGGGCAACTCGTGCCACATCCACTTCTCGCTCGCCGACGAGCGAGGGCCCGCTGTTCCCCCGCGACCGCGCGCTGTTCGAGTCCTTCCTCGCCGGCCAGCTCGCCGTGCCTGCGCGAGCTGACGCTGCTGCTCGCGCCGAACATCAACTCCTACAAGCGCTTCGCCGCCGGCCAGCTTCGCGCCGACGGCGGTCGCGTGGGGCCACGACAACCGCACCTGCTCGCTGCGCGTCGTCGGCGCACGGGCCCGTCGCTGCGCTTCGAGAACCGCGTCGGCGGCGCCGACCTGAACCCCTACATGGCGCTCAGCGCGATCATCGCCGCCGGGCTGCACGGCGTCGATCAGGGCCTCGAGCTCGAGCCGGCGTTCGAGGGCAACGCCTACGCCGCGACCGAGAAGCCGCGCCTGCCGGGCTCGCTGCGCGACGCGCGCGAGCTGTTCGCCGCGAGCGCGATCGCGCGCGCGGCGTTCGGCGAGGAGGTCGTCGACCACTACGTCAACGCCGCCGACGTCGAGCTCGCGGCGTTCGGCGCGGCGGTCACCGACTGGGAGCGCTTCCGGGGGTTCGAGCGGCTGTGAGCGCTCGGCCGGAGCACGAGGCGGCGCTCGAGCGCCGTGCCGCGCTCGAGCGCGGTCGCGCTCGCTCGAGGCGGTGTTCGCGCCGGTGCGCTCGCAGACCGCCTTCGAGGAGACCGTCGAGCGGCTCGGCACCGCGATCAAGCTCGGGCTGCTGCCGCCCGGCACGCGGCTGCCGGCCGAGCGCGAGCTGTGCGCGCGGCTCGGGATCGCGCGCTCGACGCTGCGCCAGGCGCTCACCGCGCTCGGCGCAGAGCGGCCACGTGCACGCGACGCGCGGGCGCGGCGGCGGCACGTTCGTCGCCGACCCGCAGCCGCCGGCCGAGCCGCCCTCGCCGCGAGGTGCTCGCGCGGCTGGCGCGAGACCTGCGACGAGCGCCTCGCGGTCGAGGTCGGCGTGGCCGTGCTCGCCGCCGAGCGCGCCGAGCCGGACGACGCTCGACGCGCTCGACGAGCTCGTCGCGACGCTCGACGGGCATGCTCGAGGACTTCCCCGCCTACCGCCAGGCCGACGTCCGCCTGCACGTCGGCCTCGCCGAAGCCGACCGGCTCGCCGCGGCTGGTGCGCGCGATGACCGAGGTGCAGGGCGCGATGACCGACCTGATCGCCTACATCGCCCACCCGCCCGAGGTGCTCGCCTCCTCCAACGCCCAGCACCGCCGGCTGCTCGCGGCCGTGCGCGAGCGCGACGCGATGCGCGCCGCGCGCGCGATGACCGAGCACCTGCAGCGGCACCGAGCACGTGCTCGCCGGCCTGCTGCCCGGCGGCTGAGCGTTGGCCAGCTGTCGCCAGCCGCGATGCGTCGCAATTTGGGCGAGTTGCCTTGACTTCCGTCCGCGATCGCGCGTATCGTCACGAGCGAAGGACGGACGACCAAACCTTTACTCCCGAGGGGGCCAGCCGATGAGCAGCGACCGGGAGCGCTGAGCGCAGCGACGAGCAACGACTCGCCGAGCTCGGCTACAAGCAGGAGCTGCAACCGCGGCTGGAGCGGCGTTCTCCAACTTCGCGATCTCGTTCTCGATCATCTCGCGTCCTCGCCGGGCTGCTTCACGACCTACGGGCAGGCGCTCAAGAACGGCGGCCCGATCGCGATCTCGATCGCGTGGCCGCTGATCAGCCTGCTGATCCTGCTGCGTCGCCTTCTCGATGTCCGAGCTCGCCTCGGCGTATCCCGACGGCCGGCGGCATCTACTACTGGGCCTCGAAGCTCGGCGGCGCCGGCTGGGGCTGGTTCACCGGCTGGTTCAACCTGATCGGCCTGGTCGCGGTCGTCGCCTCGGTCGACTACGTCTGCGCGACGTTCCTGATGAACCTGCTCGGCCTCTACAACGTCCACTTCATCTTCAACTTCGCCAAGGCCGCCGCGGCGACGAACGTCCACTACACCGCGCACGTCAACTTCGCGCTGTTCGCGGTGATCCTGATCATCGCACGGGCTGATCAACGTCTTCTCGAGCCACCTCGTGTCGCTGTTCAACAACATCTCGGTCTGGTGGCACGTGATCGGCGTCGCCGTGATCGTCGTGATCCTGATCGCCGTGCCCGAGCCACCACGCGAGCTTCTCCTACGTGTTCGGCCACACGCGCAACAATCGGGCTCCGGGGGCTTCAGCGGCGGCCATGTTCTGGTTCTACGTGCTGCCGCTCGGCTTCCTGCTGACGATGTACACGATCACCGGCTACGACGCCTCGGCGCACGTCTCCGAGGAGACGCACGGCGCCGAAGAGTCCGCGCCGAAGGGCGTCTGGCGCTCGGTCTTCTACTCGGCCGTGATCGGCTGGATCGTGCTGCTCGCGATCACGTTCGCGATCCAGAAGAGCCACAGAAGCGCGAACATCCTCAAAGCCGGCTTCCCGGCGCTCGCGATCTTCGAGACCGCGCTCAGCTCGGCCGCGGCGAAGGCCGTGATCCTGATCTCGACGGTCGGCCAGCTGTTCTGCGGGATGGCGTGCGTGACGAGCGCCTCGCGGATGACGTTCGCGTTCTCGCGCGACGGCGCCGTGCCCGGGCACAACCTGTGGCGGCGCCTGGGCAAGAACCGCACGCCGACGTGGGCCGTGTTCTTCGTCGTGCGTGTTCGCGCTGATCATCACGATCCCGGCGTACTTCCCGAACCACCTCGGCACGCCCGGTCGCGTTCCTCGCGGTCACGTCGATCTCGGTGATCGGGCTGTACATCGCCTACACGATCCCGGTGTTCCTGCGCTGGCGCGAGGGCGACGAGTTCAAAGCCGGGCCGTGGACGCTCGGCAGCAAGTACAAATGGATCAACCCGATCGCGTTCGTCTGGGTGGCGATCTGCGTGGTCATCTTCTGCCTGCCGTTCACGCCCGCCGGCGTGTCCTTGGCAAGCACGGCTTCAACTGGTCGGCGGTCAACTACGCGCCGCTGGTGACGATCGGGGTGATGCTCGCGGTGACGATCTGGTACGTGGTCTCGGCGAAGCAAGACGTTCAAGGGCCCGATCCGCACGATCGACGAGCCGTCGAACGCGCTGCCGGCATCGCCGGCCCCTGAGGGCGCCGCGCATCGGCGCGCCGCGGACCTGCTGACGTGGAGGGCTGCGCCGAGCATCGCTGTCAGTCCTCGAGCCCGCCACCGAGGCGGTGCTCGCCGAGGTCGACGCGCGCCGGCGTCGAGCGAGGTCGACGCGGCGGTCGCCGCGCGCGAAGGCGGCGCTGCCGCGGTGGCGCGCGCTCGCGCCCGGCGACCGCGCGCGCGCTGCTGCACGCGCTCGCCGACGCGCTCGCCGAGCACCACGAGGAGCTCGCGCGTGCTCGAGGCGCGCAACGCCGGCAAGCCGATCGCCGACGCGCGCGGCGAGATGGCGATGGTCGTCGACACGTTCCGCTACTACGCCGGCGCGCCCGAGCGGCTGCTCGGCGACACGATCCCGGTCGCCGGCGGCCAGGCCTTCACGGTGCGCGAGCCGCTCGGCGTCGTCGGGCTGATCACGCCCTGGAACTTCCCGCTGACGATCGCCTCGCTGGAAGCTCGCGCCGGCGCTCGCCGCCGGCAACACGGTCGTGCTCAAGCCGGCCGAGCTGACGCCGCTGACCGCGCTGCGCTTCGCCGAGCTCGCGCTCGAGGCCGGGCTGCCGCGACGGGCGTCGTCAACGTCGTCGTCGGCCCCGGCCGCACCTGCGGCGCAGCGCCTCGTCGAGCACCCCGACGTCGCGAAGATCGCCTTCACCGGCTCGACCGAGGTCGGGCGCTCGATCGCCGCGGGCGCCGCGCAGACGATCAAGCGCGTGACGCTCGAGCTCGGCGGCAAGTCGGCCAACGTGATCTTCGCCGACGCCGACCTCGAGGCGGCCGCCGCCGCCGCGCCGCTGGCGGTGTTCGGCAACGCCGGCCAGGACTGCTGCGCGCGCTCGCGGATCCTCGTGCAGGAGCGACGCGCTCGAGCGCTTCATGGAGCTGCTCGAGCGCCGCGGTCGAAGGCGCTGCGCGTCGGCGACCCGCTCGACGAGGACACGCAGATGGGCCCGCTGATCTCCGCCGCCCAGCGCGAGAGCGTCGCCTCGTTCCTCGACGGACAGGCGCCCGGTCGCCTTCCGCGGCAGCGCGCCCCGAGGGCGCGGGCTTCTGGTTCGCGCCGACGGTGCTCTGCCCGGTCGAGCCCGAGCGACCGCGTCGCGCGCGAGGAGGTCTTCGGCCCGATCGCCGCCGTGATCCCGTTCGGCGACGAGGCGGAGGCGGTCCGCGCTGGCCAACGACACGATCTACGGCCTGTCGGGCTCGATCTGGACGCGCGACGGCGCGCGCGCGCTGCGCGTCGCGCGGGCGATCGAGACCGGGGTGCTGTCGATCAACGCGAACACCTCGGTGCGCGTGACGACGCCGTTCGGCGGCTTCAAGCAGTCCGGCTACGGCCGCGAGCTCGGGCCGCACGCGCTCGACGCCTACACCGAGGTGAAGACGATCTTCTACGCGACGGAGGGACTGATGGACGAGTCAGGAGCGGCGACGAGGCTCGAGGGACAGCGTGTGCGTCGTGACCGGCGCCAGCGGCGGCATCGGCGCCGCGAGCGTCGAGCTGTTCAGGCGCGAGGGCGCGCGCGTGGTCGGCGTCGACCTCGCCGAGGGCGCGCCCGGCGATCTCTCGCTGCAGGTCGACGTGACCGACGAGCAGCAGGTGCGCGAGATGTACGCGCGCGTGCGCGCCGAGCTCGGGCGCATCGACGTGCTGTTCAACAACGCCGGCATCTCGCCCGACCGACGACGCCTCGGTGCTCGACACGACGCTCGAGGCGTGGGAGCGCGTGCAGCAGGTGAACCTGCGCAGCGTGTTCCTGTGCTGCAAGCACGGCATCCCCCACCTGCTCGACAGAGCGGCGGCGGCTCGGTCATCAACACGGCCTCGTTCGTCGCCGTGATGGGCGCCGCGACCTCGCAGATCTCCTACACCGCCTCCAAGGGCGGCGTGCTCGCGCTCTCGCGCGAGCTCGGCGTCGAGTTCGCGCGCCGCGGCGTGCGCGTCAACGCGCTGTGCCCGGGCCCGGTCGACACGCCGCTGCTGCAGGAGCTGTACGCCTCGGACCCGGAGCAGGCCGCGCGCCGGCTCGTGCACGTGCCGATGGGGCGCTTCGCGCGCGCCGAGGAGATCGCGCAGCGGCGCGCTGTTCCTCGCCTCCGACGAGTCGAGCTTCGTGACCGCCTCGACGTTCCTCGTGGACGGCGGCCTGAGCGGCGCCTACACGACGCCGCTGTAGCGGAGGTCCACGTGAGCGACGCCGAGCGCAGCCGGACCCCGCGGCGCCCGGCGCCGGCGCGAGCGCCGCGCGAGCTGATCGCCGGCGTCGATCTGGAGGCGGCGCGGCGCGCGATCGCGGGCGTGGCGCCGTGCGAACACCGACGATCGCCTGCGAGGACCTCTCCGAGCTCGCCGGCGACGCCGGTCGCGCTGAAGGCCGAGTGCCTGCAGGGCACCGGCTCGTTCAAGCTGCGCGGCGCGCTCAGCAAGGTGGCGGCGCTGGGCGAGCGCGCCGGCGCGGGCCTGGTCACCGCGAGCGCCGGCAACCACGGGCGCGCGGTCGCGCAGGCCGCGCGCGTCGCGGGCGTCGGCTGCGAGGTGTTCATGCCGCGCGACGCCGCCGTCTCCAAGGTCGCCGCCGTCGAGCGGCTGGGCGCGCGGGTGCGCCTGGAGGGCGGATCGGTCGAGGAGGCGCTCGCGCTGGCCGGCGAGCGCGCCGAGCGAGACGCGGCGCGGCGCTTCGTGCACCCGTTCGACGACCTCGATGTGATCGCCGGCCAGGGCACGCTCGGGCTCGAGCTGCTCGAGGACGTCCCCGACCTCGCGCGCGTGGTCGTGCCGGTCGGCGGCGGCGGCCTCGCGAGCGGGGTCGGGATCGCGCTGCGCGGCGCGCGTCCCGAGGTCGAGCTCGTGGGCGTGCAGGCGAGCGCGTGCGCGCCGTACGTGGAGGCGCTGAGGGACGCGGATCGCCGGCGATGACGAGCGCCGCGCCGGAGCTCGCCGGCCGCGGCCACGATCGCCGACGGCATCGCGATCAAGCGCCCCGGCAGGCTGACGCTGCCGCTGCTTGCGTGAGCTGCTGACGGCCTGCGAGACCGTCAGCGAGGATGAGATCGCCGACGCGATGGTGTTCCTCGCCGAACGCGCCAAGCTCGTCGCCGAGGGCGCCGGGCGCGGTGGCGGTCGCGGCGCTGCTGAGCGGCCGCCTGGCGCCGGTCGAGCGGCACGACCGTGGCGATCGTCTCGGGGGGCAACGTCGACAGCGGCCTGCTGGCCGGGCTGCTGCGCCGCCACGAAACCGAGGAGGGCCGCCGCGTGCGGATCTTCACGCGCGTGCCCGACCGCCCCGGCGGCCTCGCCGAGCTGCTCAACCTCGTCGCCGGCGCGCGCGCCAACCTGCTCGACGCTCGAGCACGTGCGCGAGGCGGTGGCGCTGCACGTGCACGAGACGGGCGTCGAGCTGACGCTCGCAGACGCGCGGCCCGGGCACACCGAGGAGCTGCTCGCCGCGCTCGAGCGACGCGGGCTACGAGGTGAGCCTGCGAGCAGCAGGCGCGCTGAGCGCCGGGCGCTGCGGCGCGCGCTACAGGCGCGCGCTCGCCTCCACGAACGCCAGCCAGCGCTCGCGTCGCGCGCGAGCGCTCGCGCGGATCGACGCTCGGCTCAACGACGCGTCCCTGCGGCAGGCGCTCGGCCGCGTCCTCGACGCTCGCGAACAACCCGGCGCCGACGCCCGCGAGCATCGCCGCCCCGAGAACCGTCGACGTCGGCGCGCGCCGACGCGCAGCGGCATGCCGAGCGCGTCGGCCTGGATCTGCAGCAGCGTCGCGTCGTTGCGTGAGGCCGCCGTCCACGCGCAGAGCGCGCACCGGGGCGACCTCGCGCCATCGCCTCGACGATGTCGGCGACGCGCCAGGCGATCGCCTCGAACGCCGCGCGCGCGACATGCGCCGGCGCCGACCGCCGGGTGCAGCCCCGCGATCACGCCGTGCGCGCCCGCGGCCGCCACCAGGGGGCGCCGAGCCCGGCGAGGGCGGGCAGCACGATCACGCCGGCGCTGTCCTCGACGTCGGCGGCGCCGCCGCCAGCGCCCGCGCGTCCGCGCGCGAGGCCGAGGCCCTCGGCGAGCCAGTCGAGCAGCGAGCCGGCCGCGAACACGCCGCCGTCGAGCGCGTGGGCGACCTCGCCGACGCCGCCCGCCGCGTCGGGCGCCGCCCAGGCGACCGTCGGCAGCAGCCCGCTCGCGGCGAGCGGCCCGTCCGTGCGCCCGAGCACGAACACGCCGGTGCCGTAGGTCGCCTTCAGCTCGCCCGGCCGCACCGCGCCCGAGCCGGCGAGCGCCGCCTGCTGGTCGACGAGCTGCGCGCGCAGCGGGATCGCGACCGGCCAGCGCTCGTGCGCGAGCTCGCCGAGCGCGCCGAACGTGGGAGCCGATCGCCGGCAGCCACTCGCGCCGCACGCCGAACGCCGCCATCAGCTGCTCGTCCCAGTCGCGCCCGCCCGCGCGCGAGCAGCTGCGTGCGCGACGCCGTCGAGAGGTCCGTGGCGAAGCGCGCCGCCGAGACGGTCGGTGAGGAAGGCGTCGACCGTGCCCAGGCGCAGCGAGCCCGCATCGCGTGCGCGGCGCACCGCCTCGTCGTTCTCGAGCAGCCACGCGAGCTTGCCGGCCGAGAAGTATGGATCGAGCGGCAGTCCCGAGCGCTCCACGACGTGCTCCGCGTCGAGCCCGCGAGCAGGGATTCCTGGCGCTTGTCCTGCCACACGATCACCGGCGTCAGCGCGCGGCCGCTGCTCGCATCCCAGGCGAGCACCGACTCGCCCTGGTGGTCGAGCCCGGCGGCGATGACCTCGCGGCCGCCGGCCTGCTCGAGCACCTCCGCGACCGCATCCACGACCGCCTCGAGGATCAGCTCGGGATCCTGCTCGACCCAGCCGGCGCGCGGGTGCGTGACGGCGACCGGCCGTCGCGCCTCGGCCACCGCGCGCAGGTCGCGGTCGAACAGCGCCGCCTTCACGGCCGTGGTTCCCTCGTCGATGCCGAGCAGCAGCCCGAGTCGAGCTCGATCGCGCGCTCGGCTCGTGGTGGCGCGCCGCGCGCTCCCACCAGCGGCGCTGCGCCGGCGACGCTGGCGCGCGGGCGCGCGGCAGCGGACGCGCCGGCGCCGGGCTCGATCGCCGCCTCGCTCGGCGAGCAGGCCGACCACGTACTCGCCGATGCCGAGCGACGCCGACAGCCCCGTGGAGCGGATCGCCGCGACGTGGACGGGCCCGGGCAGCGTGCGCGAGCACTCGATCACGTAGTTCGCGCCGTCGCGCCCGGCCGGGCGCAGGCCCGGCGTAGGCGCCGATCGAGCTCGCGCCGCGCGAGCGCCGGGTAGATCCGCGCGCGCGCGCGGCAGGATCAGCTCGGCCGCATCGGCCTCCACCGACCAGTCGCGCTTGTCCTCGCGCTCGCGCGCGGTCGGTCCGGCGATCAGCAGGCCGTCGATCGTCGGGAACACGAGCACGCCCTTGCCGAGCGCCGAGCGGCACCGGCAGCAGGATCTGCGCGAGCGGCTCGCCCGGCGGCGCGAGAACACCAGGAACTCGCCCTTGCGCGGGTACACGTCACGGCGTCGTCGCCCGCCAGCCGCGCGACCTCGTCGGCGTACAGCCCCGCGCAGTTGACGACCGCGCGCGCGCGCAGCCGCTCGCCGCCGCTCGAGCTCGACCGTCGCAGGCCTCCGCCGCGCGCGGCGCTCGCGCGCAAGCCGCGCTCGACACCGCGCGCTCAGCCTCACCTCGGCGCCGCCCGCCTGCGCCGCGCCCGCGAGCGCGTGGACGAAGGCGACCGGGTCGGTGACGGCCTCGCCGGGCACGCGTCAGCGCGCCGTCGTCCTGCAGCGTGGGCCTCGACGCCGTTGGCGCGCGCGTTCTCGGCCAGCGTCGTCGCGACCGCTCGCGCTCGCCGGCTCGCGCGGCGCGAGCCGCGCTCCGCAGCGCCACACCGGCACGCCGAGCTCGTCCATCAGCTCCTCGCGCAGCTCCGCCGAGCGCAGGATCAGCCTCGTCTCGAGCTCGCCGGGCTGTGAGTCAAAGCCCGTGTGCAGGATGCCGGAGTTCGTGCCGCTGGCGCCGAGCGCCAGACCCGGCTCGGCCTCGAGCAGCAGCGCCGGCACGCCGCGTCGGGCGAGCGCGTGGGCGACCGCGCAGCCGACAACGCCGCCGCCGACGATCGCGACCTCGTGCGAGGCCGCCGCCATCGCTCAGCCGGCCGCGCCCGACGCCTCGTCGGCGAGCGCCGCGAGCAGCTTCGCCATCTGCGCGAGCGTCTGCTCCTGCGCCGCGACGTCGTAGCGCTCGCCGAGCTCGCGCGGGTCCTCGTAGCCGACGAGCGCGCGCTCGCCGTCGCTCCACACGAGCATCCGCAGCGGCAGCTCGATCCCGATCCGCGCGTCGCTCTGCATCAGCGCCGTGCCCGCGCGCGGGTTGCCGAAGACGACGACCTCCTCGTCGGCCAGCTCGAGCCCGACCTCGCGCGCGCCCGCCGCGTGGTCGATCCGCGCGAACACCGTCAGCCCGTGCCGCTCGATCGCGCCGAGCAGCGCCGCGAGCGTCGTCGCGTAGTCGCTCGTGCTCGGCTCGACGATCACCGCGTGGATTCTCGCGCAGTCACCAAACGTGTGCCGCCCCGCCCGCCGAAGCCGCGCGCGAGTAGGGTGGCGCCGTGAGCTCCGCGCCACGCGCGATCGACCATCTCGGCTGCGGCACGATATGCCCGCACGGGCGCAAGCTGATCAACGGCGACGGCTCCGTGCTCGAGAAGGCGCGTCTCGTCTGCCACTGCCTGCTCGTGCACGACGCCGACGGGCTGACGCTGATCGACACCGGCTTCGGCCTCGACGACATGCGCAACACGCGCCAGCTCGGGCTGCTGTTCGACACGCTGTTCGACCCGCAGGCGCGCGAGTCCGAGACGGCGATCGAGCAGGTCCGCGCGCTCGGCCTGCAGCCGAGCGACGTGCGCCGGATCGTGCTCACGCACCTCGACGTCGACCACGCCGGCGGCCTGCCCGACTTCCCCGACGCCGACGTCCACGTGCTCGGCCGCGAGCTCGACGCCGCGATGCACCCGAGCCTGCGCGAGCGCGAGCGCTACGTCGAGGTCCACTGGGCGCACGGCCCGAAGTGGGTCCAACACGAGCCCGGCGGCGGCGACGACTGGCTCGGCTTCGAGAGCGTCCGCGTCGTGCCCGGCGCCGAGCAGGAGATCCTGCTCGTGCCGCTCTACGGACATACGCGCGGGCACTGCGGCGTCGCCGTCAAGCGCGCCGACGGACGCTGGCTGCTGCACTGCGGCGACGCGTTCTTCCACCGCGGCGAGGTCGAGACCCCCGCGAACTGCCCGCCCGCGCTGCGCGCCTACGCGAACATCGGCTCCGTCGAGAACGCCGCGCGCAAGCAGAACACCGAGCGCCTGCGCGAGCTCGCCGGTCGCAGCGGCGAGCAGGTCGAGCTGTTCTGCGCGCACGACCCGGTCACGCTCGATCGAATGCGCGCAGCCGGCTAGGGTTCGAGGCAATCGCCGCGTGCGGCCGGCGTCGAGACGGCGCCCGCCGCCCGCCGTCCGATCTGTCCGGAGTACATCGCCTCGATCGGCTGCGCGTACTTCTCGGCGATCGGCTTGCGCTTGAGCTTCATCGTCGGCGTCAGCTCGTCGCCGCCGGGCAGCCAGTCGCCCTCGACGATCGTGAACTTCTTGATCTGTTCGACTCGCGCGAGCTTCGCGTTGGCGGCGTCGACGCCCTCCTGCACCGCCGCGCGCACGCGCTCGTCGCGCGCGAGCGACTCGAGCGAGGTGTCCTCGATGCCCTGCTTGGCGCGCCCACACCGGCGCGAAGTCGGCGTCGAGCACGATCAGCGCCGTGTTGTACGGGCGCCGGTCGCCGATGCAGCAGGCCTGGCCGATCAGCGGCGAGGAGCTCTTCAGCGTCGCCTCGATGTTCGCCGGCGACATGTTCTTGCCGGCCGCGTTGATGATCAGCTCCTTCTTGCGGTCGACGATCGTCAGGTAGCCGTCCTCGTCGAACGCGCCGATGTCGCCGGTGCGCAGCCAGCCGTCCTCGGTGAAGCGTCTCGGCCGTCTTCTCGGGCAGGTTGCGATAGCCGAGCATCACGACGTCGGACTTGACGAGCACCTCGCCGTCGCTGTCGAGCTTGATCTGCACGCCCGGCGCCGGCGGTCCGACGGTGCCGATCTTGATCCTGCTCGGGCGGGTTGACCGCCCCCGCGCCGCAGGTCTCGCTCATCCCCCACAGCTCGGCCAGCGGCAGGCCGATCGCGTGGAAGAACTCGAGCACCTCGACCGGCGTCGGCGCGGCGCCGACGTTGATCGCCTCGACCTGGTCGAGCCCGAGCATCGCGCGCAGCCCCGCGAAGATCTCGGCGTCGGCCGCGCGCGACCTGCTCGGCGAGCTCGGCCGGCACCTGCTCGCCGCGCTGCTCGAGGCGCACCTTGCGCACGCGCGGCGTCGAGCGCCGCCTGCATCGCCTGCCGCTGCTCCTCGGGCTGCGCCGCGATCATCGTCTCGAGGCCCGCCTTCAGCTTCTCCCAGATGCGCGGCACCGCGAAGAACCAGCTCGGGCGCACTTCGGGCAGGTAGGAGAGCACCTGGCGCGGGTCATCGCAGCAGGTGATCTGCAGGCCGAAGACGATCGGCAGGTAGTGGTGCGCGTTGCGCTCGGCGATGTGCGCCGCCGGCAGCCACGAGATCACGCGGCCGTCCTGCGGGAAGCTCGATCAGCTCCTCGAGCGCCCTCGACCGCGGCGAGCAGGTTGCGGTGGATCAGCTGCACGCCCTTCGGCGGGCCGGTCGTGCCCGGACGTGTAGATCAGCGTCAGCACGTCGGTCGGCTGCGATCTGCGCGACCGAGGCCTCGACGTCGAAGCTCGGGGTTCGAGCCCTCGACCTCGGCCAGCGCGAGCGTGCCCGGCGGCGCCTCGCCGTCGACGACGATCACGTGCTCGAGCCCGGCAGCTGCTCGCGCGCCTCGAGCACCTGCGGCAGGTACTGCTGCTCGCAGATGAGCGACCTTCGCGTCCGCGTCCTGCGAGCAGGTAGTGGATCTGCTCGGGCGTGTAGGTGTTGTAGATCGAGAACGGCGTCGCGCCGAGCATCATCGCCGCGAGGTCGCAGAGGTGGAACTCGGGGCGGTTGGACAGCATCAGCGCGACCGTCTCGCCGCGCTCGCAGGCCGAGCTTCGCGAGCCCGCCCGCGAGCGCGTCGACGCGCTCGCGCAGCTCGCCCCAGGTGATCGTGAACGCGTCCTCCTTGGTGCGGATCGCGACCTCGTCGTCGCGCCCGCGGCCGTCATGCGGAAGGCCTCGGCGACCGTCTCCGCCGCGATCGACGCCGCGCGACCCGACGCCTCCGGCGGCGCCTTCAGCTCACTCACACCGCTCTCCATCGCTGCGCTCCTCCCGTTCGGACGATCCCCATCTGCTCCCCACTGAAGTTCAGCATACGCCTGGCCTGGCCGCCTGGCCAGCGCCGCGCCGCGCCTCTGCTCGCCTCGCGCTACGCGGCCAGCAGACCGCACCTGCTCAGGAACTCGATCTGATCGCCCGCCACGCGCGCCGGCCCGTCGCCGACGAACGCGCCGAAGTGGTCGTATGGGTAACGATGCAGCTCGCCCTGCGGCGCGCGCTCGGCAAGCCGTTTGACGGCGCGTGCCGAGACAGACACGTCGAGCTCGCCCAGCCCGACCCACAGCGGCATGCGCACGCGGCCGGCTCGAGCGAGCGGGCGGTGCAGGCCGACCGTCAAGAAGACGCCCGGGGAGATCTCGTTTCGCCACGGCGAGCCGTCCGGCACCGACGCCGCGAAGCCCTCCGCCTCGCCCGGCAGCGTCATCGCCGCGTGCGCGCCCGGCGGTCCCGTCACCGGCACGACGTTGTGGCGCCCGAGCTGGTCGGCGAGCGCGCGCGGGACGAGCCACGCCGACGTCAGCGGCGGCGTCGCGAGCACGCGCGCGAGCCCGTCGACCATCGGGCACAGCGCGATCGTCGCCGCGACGAGTCGATCGGCCGCCGCCGTCTCGACCGCGTGCCCGCCGCCGAACGAGAAGCCCCACAGCACGATCCGCGCCGGCGCCACGCCCGTCACGCCGCGCGCGTAGGAGACCGCCGCGCGCCAGTCCTCGCGCTGCTCGCGCTTGCGAAAGCGCTGGCGCGGCTCGCCTGGCGAGTCGCCGAGGTGGCGGTGGTCGAACACGACCACGTTCGCGCCCGCATCCGCGAAGCGCTCTGCGTACGCCGCCAGGCCGTCGTGCCGCGTCAGCGAGAAGCCGTGCCCCATCACGACGCACGTTCCCGTCTCGCCAGCCGCGCCGGCGCCCGTCGCCGGCGGGCGGTAGAGCCACGCGACGCAGTGCGCGTCGCCGGACGGGAACGTCACGTCGACGACGCTCATGCGGCAATACTAGGCTCATCATGGTCCTGCGCGAACTGCGCGACGGCGACGAGGTCGAGCTGCTGCGGATCCACCGCACGCCAGAGGTCGCGCGCTGGTGGGGGCAGCCCGACGACGGCTTCCCGTGGAGCGACGACCCCGACTGCGAGCGCCTCGCGATCGTCCTCGACGGTCGTGTCGCCGGGATGATCCAGTTCGAGGAGGAGCTCACGCCGCGCTACCGGCATGCGTCGATCGACCTGTTCCTCGACCCGCGCGTGCACGGCCGCGGTCTCGGGCCGCAGGCGGTCGACCGCGTTCTGCGCCAGCTGATCGACGAGCGCGGCCACCACCGTGTGACGATCGACCCCGCCGTCGCGAACACGGGCCGCGATCCGCGCGTACGAGAAGGTCTGGCTTTCGGCCCGGTCGGCGTCATGCGCCGCTACGAGCGCGACGCCGGCGGCCCGGACTGGCACGACGCGCTGCTGATGGAGCTGATCGCCGGCGAGGAGCGTCGCGACGAGGCGTAGGCTGCGGCGATGGAGTTCCGGACGATCGAGCACGACGGGCAGCGCTTCGTCGTCTCGCGCGACGGCGACGGCCCGGACATCGTCCTGCTGCACGGCTTCCCCGACACGCCGTACTCGTTCGCGGCGCTGCGCGAGCGGCTGCTCGCCGCCGGCTGGCGCGTGACGGTCGCATGGTTGCGTGGCTACCACCCGGAGACAATCGTCGCCGGCCGGCCGTACGACCCGGAGACGCTCGGTCGCGACGTGCTCGCGCTGCTCGACGCGATCGGCGCCGAGCAGGTCGTCCTCGTCGGCCACGACTGGGGCGCGCTCGAGGCCTACGTAGCCGCGACGCTCGCGCCGCAGCGCGTGCGCGCGATCGTCGCGCTCGCGATCCCCCACCCGAGCCTGCTGCCGCGCACGCCCGCGTCGCTGTGGGCCGCGCGCCACTTCGTCGCGCTGAAGCTCCCATGGGCGGCGCGCAGCACGGCGCGCGGCGACTTCGCCTACCTCGAGACGCTCTATCGCCGGTGGGCGCCGAACTGGGCCGGCGCCGAGCGCGACGAGAGCCTCGAACGCGTCAAGCGCGCGCTGTCGACGCCGGCGACGCTCGCCGGCGCGATCGCCTACTACCGCGCGCTCCCGCTCGGCGGATCGGAGGTCATGCGGGCAGTGCCCGCCGTGCCGTGTCTCGTCGTCGGCGGCACCGTCGACCTCGTCGACGCCGCCGTCTTCCGCGCCACCGCGCAGCTGTTCGGAGCGCCGAGCAGGTCGCTGATCGTCGACGGCGCCGGCCACTGGCCGCATCGCGAGGACGCCGCCGCGGTGCTCCCCGAGATCGTCGCCTTCGCGGGCTCGCTCTGAGGCCCGTGCAGGTCGTCTTCCCGGGGCGCTCCTACCCTCGCGCGAAGCATGCTTAGATACGCGTTCAGACGAGCTCCAAATCGTCTGCACATATCCAGCGCGCGCCCGTAGCTCAGTGGTCAACGGTTCTCTTCGGGGAGCCAAAGAGCAGCGGTCTTTCAAGCCGCAGGCCGCGGGTTCGATTCCCGCCGGGCGCACTCTCCTCCTCGTCTCCACCGCGGAAGTGACTACTGGTTGACATTCTGCGTAAAAGATGATTTATATGTCGCAGCGGAAGTCGTCTTTCCGCCCACTCGGAGACAAGCAGTCGAGTGGTCTGAGGGTCATAGCGACAAGGGGCCTAACCAATGGGTCTTGCTTCAGGTACGAGGAGCCGGAGAGGGGGAGACCGGGGATGAGACTGTTCACCTGCCAGGAGCAGCGGATGCTCCGCGCGCTACACGGCCGCTGGCCGTACCGCCGCTCGCACTGCCGCGACGACCTGCACTGGCTCGTGCGGGTGCGGCGCGGGCGAGCGGCTGCTCGACCGGGCGCGCGCACTCGACCGCGGGCCTGCCGGCGCTGCCGCCGGCGGCCCCACGGCGGCTGAGGACGCCGCGGGCTGCTGGACCCGGAGGAGCCGAGGGAGGGGACGTCCTATCCCAGCAGGCCGAGAGCGGCTCCGAGCGGGCCTGTTGGGTTGGGGCGGCCGCGCGCGGCGCGGGTGCCTGCGCGGCGTTCTCGGCGATCGCGTCGATGACTCGCGGCCAGACCGCGCGCGGCAGGTCGTGGCCCATGCCCTCGACCGTCATCAGCTTCGCGCCCCGGGATCGCGCGCGCCGTGGCGCGCCCGCCCGACGGCGCCACGAGCGGGTCGGCGGTGCCGTGGATCACGAGCGTCGGCGCGGTGATGCTCGCGCAGTTCGCGCGTGCGGTCGCCCGAGGCGATGATCGCCGCGAGCTGGCGCCCGGGGCCGGCCGGGTCGTGGTCGCGGTCGTAGCTGATCCGCGGCGAGCGCGCGGATGTCTCGCCGTGGTCGCGCCGGCAGCCCGCGTCGAGCCGATCGCGGCGAACAGGCGCTCGACGTGCGCGATGAAGGCGTCGCGCCCGGCCGGCGCGCGGCGCAGGAAGATCGGGTAGCATGCGCAGCGCCGGCTGGCCGCTCGCGGCGGCTGCCGGTGTTGGACATGATCGACACCAGCGAGCGCACCTGCCTGCGGGTGGCGCGCGGCGAGCGTCTGGGCGATCATGCCGCCCATCGACGCGCCGATCACGTGCGCCGGCGCGAGCTCGAGCTCGCGCAGCAGCCCGGCGGTGTCGTCGGCCATGTCGGCGAGCGTGTAGCGGGCCGCGCGCTTGGAGCGCAGCAGCAGCTGGCGGATCGTCGGCGGCGGCCCGTCGACGTGGGTCGAGCGGCCCGATGTCGCGGTTGTCGAAGCGCACGACGTGGAAGCCGCGGCTCGGCGAGCTCGCGGCAGAAGTCCTCCTGCCAGGCGACCATCTGCGTGCCCAGGCCCATGATCAGCAGCGCCGTCGGGTCGGAGCGGGTCGCCGAAGGTCTCGTAGCAGAGGGTGATGCCCCTGCCGACGTCGCAGAACTGCTCGGACATGATCGACGGACTCTAGCGCCGCCGCAACGTCGCTAGGATCGAGCGCAATGGCGACCTGAGCCGCGAGATCCAGCAAGCTCGTCGATCGACACGATCCGCGGCCTGGCGATGGACGCCGTGCAGAAGGCCAACGCCGGGCACCCGGGGACGGCGATGGCGCTCGCGCCGCTCGGCTACACGCTGTTCAAGCGCTTCCTGCGCGTCAACCCGGCGGACACCGCGTGGCCCGACCGCGACCGCTTCGTGCTCAGCGCCGGGCACGCGTGCGTGCTGCAGTACTCGCTGCTGCACCTCACCGGCTACGACCTCGCGCCTCGACGATCTCGAAGCAGTTCCGCCAGTGGGGCTCGCGCACGCCCGGGCCATCCCGAGCGCGGCCACACGCCGGGCATCGAGGTCACGACCGGGCCGCTCGGGCAGGGCTTCGCCAACGCCGTCGGCATGGCGATCGCCGAGCGCTTCCTGGCCGAGCGCTTCAACCGCCCGGGCCGCGAGGTCGTCGACCACCACACCTACGCGATCTGCTCCGACGGCGACCTGATGGAGGGCATCAGCCAGGAGGCCGCGTCGATCGCCGGCCACTTCGGCGCTCGGCAAGCTGATCGTCTGCTACGACGACAACCACATCACGATCGACGGCACGACGGCGATCTCCTTCGACGGCGAGAACCACCCGCGCGCCTCGCAGGCCGACGGCTGGCACGTGCAGCGCGTCGCGGACTCCGAGGACCTCGACGCGCTCGAGCGCGCGATCGCGGCGCGCGCGCGACGGAAACCGAGCGGCCGTCGTTCATCGCGATCCGCTCGCACATCGCCTACCCGGCGCCGCACGCGGTCGACACGGCCAAGGCGCACGGCGCGCCGCTCGGCGAGGACGAGGTGCGCGCGACCAAGGAGGTGATGGGCTTCGACCCCGAGCGCGCACTTCTGGGTCGACGAGCGCGTGTATGAGCACATGTCGCTGCGCGAGCGCGGCGCCGACGGCGCAGCAGGCGCTGGCAGGCAGCGCTTCGACGCCTGGCGCGAGGCGCTTCCCCGAGATGGCCGACGACTGGGACCGCGCGTGGGCGCGGCGAGCTGCGCGACGGCTGGCGCGAGGCGCTGCCCGAGCTTCGCCGCCGGCGAGCAGATCGCCACGCGCGCGGCCGGCCAGAAGGCGATGGCGGCCTTCGCCGAGTACGCGCCGACGATGATCGGCGGCGCGGCCGACCTGGTCGAGTCGACCAAGACCGTGTTCGAGGGCGCGCGGCGAGTTCTCGCGGGTGCACGCCGGGCGCAACGTCCCGTTCGGCATCCGCGAGCACGCGATGGGCGCGATCGTCAACGGCGCCGCCGCGCACGGCGGGATCGTCAAGCCGTACGGCTCGACGTTCCTGATCTTCTCCGACTACATGCGCGGCAGCGTGCGGCTGTCGGCGCTGATGGGGCTGCCCGTGCGTGTGGGTGTGGACGCACGACTCGGTCGGGCCTCGGCGAGGACGGCCCGACCCACCAGCCGGTCGAGCACTACGCGGCGCTGCGCGCGATCCCGCACCTGTGGGTGATCCGCCCGGCCGACGCGAACGAGACCTCGGTCGCGTGGCGGGTGGCGCTCGAGCGCGACGGACGGCCCGGTCGCGCTGCTGCTCTCGCGCCAGAACATCCCGGTGCTCGACCGCGACGAGGTCGGCCGCGCGCCGAGGGGCTCGAGCGCGGCGGCTACGTGCTGTGGGACTCGCCCGCAGCGGCCGGCAACGGCTCGACGAACGTCCCGGAGCTGATCCTGATCTCGACCGGCGCCGAGGTGCCGACCGACGCTCGACGCGGCGCGCGCGCTCGCCGGGGAGGGCATCAGGACGTGCGCGTCGTCTCGATGCCCTGCATGGAGCTGTTCGAAGCGCAGTCGCAGGAGTACCGCGAGGAGGTGCTGCCGCGCGCGGTGACCGCGCGCCTGGCGGTCGAGCCGGGCGCGACGCATGAGCTGGTGGAAGTGGGTCGGCAGCGACGGCGACGTGCTCGGCCTCGACCGCTTCGGCGCCTCGGCGCCGGGCGCGACCGTGCTCGAGAAGCTCGGCTTCACGCGCCGAGAACATCGCCTCGCGCGCCAGCGCGCTGCTCGAGCGCAGCAGCCACGATTCGAGCTAGAGAAGGAGATCCGACCGATGTCCCGCCGAGAACGCCTCCCCGCTGCGAGCTGCTCTCCGCGCTCGGGCAGAGCGTGTGGATCGACTACCTCTCGCGCGAGTCGATCCGCGGCGGGCACCTGCAGGGGCTGATCGACGACGACGCGGTCGTCGGCGCGACGTCCAACCCGACGATCTTCCAGAAGGCGATGGCCGCCGGCGACGCCTACGACGAGCAGCTGCGCGAGCTCGACGCGCGGGCTCGACGATCAAGGACGTCTTCTGGGCGCTCGCCGAGCAGGACATCCGCGAGGCCTGCGACCTGTTCCGCCCGGTCTGGGACGCGCGGCGCCGGGCGCGACGGCTACGTCTCGCTCGAGGTGGACCCGGGCCTCGCCTACGACACGCTCGCGCACCTTCCGCGAAGCGATGCGCATGCACGAGGCGGTCGACCGCCCGAACCTGCTCGTCAAGATCCCCGCGACGAAGCCCGGGCCTCGCGGCGATCGAGGACGTGATCGCCGAAGGGCCGCTCGATCAACGTCACGCTGATCTTCTCGCTCGAACGCTACGCGGAGGTCGCCGAGTCCTACCTCCGCGGGCTCGAGCGCCTCGTCGCCGAGGGCGGCGACCCGCGGCACGGTCGCCTCGGTCGCGAGCTTCTTCGTCTCGCGCATCGACACCGAGGCCGACAGGCGCCTGGACGAGATCGGCGGCCACGACGAGCTCAAGGGCAAGCTCGCGATCGCCAACGCAAGCTGGCCTACCAGCACTACAAGCAGATCTTCGCGGGGCCGCGCTGGGAGTACCTCGCCGGCCAAGGGCGCCACGCCGCAGCGCGTGCTGTGGGCGTCGACGTCGGTCAAGAACCCCGCCTACCGCGACACGATGTACGTCGAGGAGCTGATCGGCCCGGACACCGTCAACACGATGCCCGAGGAGACGATCCGCGACTTCCAGGACCACGGCGTGCCGCAGCCCGCTGCTCGAGTCCGGGCTCGACGCGGCACGCGAGCTGTTCGACGAGCTCGCCGACGCCGGCGTCGACTACGACGACGTCACCGACACGCTCGAGCGCGAGGGCGTCGAGAAATTCGCCGACTCCTTCGACGAGCTGCTCGACGCGCTCGCGCAGAAGCGCTCGGCGCTCGTTCCCGCCTGAGCGGCGGCCGCACGCCGGCGCGACGCGCGTCGGCGCCGGCTAGGAGTACGGGATCGGGATCAGGTCGGTTATCCGCAACGGCCCCGACGGGAACGCCGTGCCGTAGAACGTGTAGTCGCGGTAGCTCCTGCCCCGATAGCTGAACGCGCCGCTCGTCGGCACCGCGCCGGGCGAGGAGCCGATCGTGCTCTTGACCAGACGCGTGCCCACGTACATGACGACGTCGACGCCGGCGAGTCGCGCGGCGAGTCGCTTGTACCCCTCGTCGTCCTGGATCGAGAGCGTCACCGTGCCGATCGTGCGGCCGCCGAGTCGCAGCGGCGCGCTGACCGGAGCGAGCACGAACGGACCGCCGACGTCCGACAGCACGCGCCCGCCGACGGTCACGCGGATGCGCACGATGTGGTGGTTGAGCAGCGCGACGATCGCCGCGCGCGTCGCCGGCGCGTCACGCTGCGCGACGGCCTGCAGCAGCGGCCGGCTCGACTGCACGCGGCGCACGAGCGGCAGCGTCCGCTTGCCGGCCTCGCCTTCGTAGATCAGGTGTGCGATGTGGCTGATCGTCTTGAACTGCGTCTCCGCGGCGCTCGCTCCGCACAGCGGCGCGAGCGCGTCGTTCGAGCGCACGAGGTAGATGCGCACGGGATCGCCGCTCGGATATGACGTGCCGTCGAACGACGTGAACGAGTACGCCTTGCCCGCGCTCGTCAGCGTGCCCTGCGCCGGGAGCCCCGCCGACGGAAGCGCGAATCCGCCGGCCAACGTCCGCGCGCCGCCGGCCGCTCTCGCCGGCGCCGTGCGTACGACCGTCTGCGCTTCGGCGATCCCGTTCGTCTCGGCGATCAGGCCGGCGTCGGACCAGACGCTCGTCGTGAACGTCGCGATCGGCTTGCCGCCGGCGCCCTTCAACGTCCCGCTCAGCGGCGCGAGCGCGCCGGTGCCGGTCTCGAGCAGCGTCCTGCCGTCGCGCACGACGCGCAGGTCGGTCAGGTGCCCGGTCGCGAGCAGCGCTCGCGCTGCGCTGCGCGCGGCGCTCGCGTCGCCCGCTTCGACGGCCGCGCGCAGTGCCGCCGAGCCTTCGATCAGCTTCTGCGCGCTCGCCGTCCGTTCGCTGCTCACGCCCTCGCGGTAGACGCGCTCGGCGACGTTGCCGAGCGCCTGCAGCGCGACCGCCGGACACGAGCCCGGCGAGGAGTCCGCGACGTCCGCGTCCGCCGTCGCGCCGGCCGCGTGCTTGAGCGTCGAGCCGCAGCCGGCGAGCACGGCCGCGCCGGCGAGCACCGCGAGCGCCGCGAACGCGATCCCGGCGCGCTCGAGCGCCCGGCTGCGGAGGGCGAAGCGTGTGCGCACCGGGCGAACCATCGGCGACGATCCTAAGCGGTGGCTAACGCCCCGGTGAGATAGCTTTCACCGATGCCGACAGCGCTGATCACGGGCGCCTCCACGGGCATCGGGCAGGCGAGCGCCCTGCGCCTCGCACGCGCCGGCTGGACGGTGCTCGCCGGCGTTCGCTCGAGCGAGGACGGCGAGCGGCTCGCCGGCGAAGCGCCCGCCGGGCGCGTGCAGCCGCTGCTGCTCGACGTGACCGACTTCGAGCAGGTTCGCCAGGCCGCCGCGCGCGTCAGCGAGCTCGGCGGCGGCGACGCGTCGGCGCCCGGCCGGCTCGACGCGCTCGTCAACAACGCCGGCATCGGCATCGGCGGTCCGCTCGAGCTGATCCACCCCGACGACCTGCGTAAGCAGTTCGACGTCAACGTGCTCGGTCAGGTCGCCGTCACGCAGGCGCTGCTGCCGGCGCTGCGCGCTGCGCGCACCGCTCGGGGCGCAGGCGGGCGCATCGTGTTCGTCTCCTCGGTCGGCGGTCGTGTCGCGATGGCGTTCACCGCTCCGTACGCCGCGTCGAAGCACGCGATCGAGGCGATCGGCGACGCGCTGCGCGTCGAGCTGCGCACCTCGCACGTGCAGGTCGCGCTCGTCGAGCCCGGCTCCGTCGCGACGCCGATCTGGGACAAGAGCCGCGCCGAGGCCGACCGCGTCAACGTGCCCGACGAGCTCAGCGAGCAATACGGGCACGTGCTCGAGGCGATGGACAAGACGCTGCAGATGACCGCCGCGCGCGGCGTCCCGCCCGAGCAGGTCGCCGCGACGATCGAGCGCGCGCTGACCGCGCGCACGATGAAGTCGCGCTACGTCGTCGGCCGCGACGCCCGCGCGATGATCGCGCTCCGGCGACTGCTGCCAGATCACGTCTTCGATCGCTTCGCGCGGCGGGCGCTCGGGGTTTAGCGGTCTGGGCCGGGAGCTCAGGCGGCTGCGAGAGCTGCCGCGAGATCGTCGCGGTCCGTCTCGATCAGGCTGGGCACCGTGATCGTGAGCTTGCCGTCGCGCTCCAGCAACCACTTGGCGTTGACGATCGTGATCCCGATGATCTCGTCCTGCTCGTTGCGTCGCACGGCATGGCCCTCTGGCGTCCCGAAGGTGTCCACAGCGTCTCGTTGCTCGCCACGGCTCAGATAGAGGACATCACCGTCTCGATCGTAGGAGACGTGATCGAACTCATACGGTCCAACGTGCACGGTCACTTCTGCCAGCCTACCGATCGTGGGTCGTTGGACTGCGGAAACGCCGTCACGACACGATCGGTGCCGCCCGTGAGCTCGGTGACGACGCGAATCCAGCGCAGCGGCCCGCCGCGGCGGAAGTACCGTTCACGTCCGGCTCTGACGTCCGGTTCGCGGTGATCGGGTGTCGTGATCGCTTCCATCGTCTCCGCGAGGTAGTTGCTCATCTCGACGTGTTGCTCCAGTACATGGTCCCATGCCGCTTGGTTGAGCTGAACGAGATGGTCCTCGGGGTTCTGGACCTCGGCGATGATGTTGCGCTGCGGCACACGAGCTAGGCTAGGCGCCTCTGCGGATGCGCGGCTCGACTGAGAGCAGCTGGGGCGAATGCAGGGCAATCACCCCGGCGGCTGCGGGACGGCGAGCCACGCGAACAGGCTCGTTGTCGCGGCCTGCGTCTGCAGCATGCCCGGCTGCGCGTCCTGCGGCGGGAGCGCCTGGCCGTTCCACGAGAGCAGGTAGAGTCCGGCCGGGTTGCGCGCGCGCGTTTCGGCGTCGCGCGCGTTGTCGAGCGCCATCTGATAGAGCGTGCGGTCGCCTTCGAGCGAGTAGAGCGCGAGCATCCACTGCAGGTAGATCGCGTCGTACTGCGGCGAGAAGTCGAGCAGGTAGCCGAAGCGGCGCAGCGAGCTTTCCCTCTGTTCGGTCGCGCGGTGGCAGTCTTCTGCGTTCGCGGTCAGCTTGCAGAGCACGGCCTGCGCGTAGATCAGCGGGCCCTCGATGTAGTCGACCGGCGTCTGGTTGACGCTGCTGTCGGCGTATAGGCCGTTCGCGGGGCTGAAGCCGCCGCCGCCGTTCGCCCACGTGAGGAACTTGCGCGCCTGGCCGAGCGCGAAGCTCGATCCCGTCTGCTGGTAGAGCAGCACGGCGAGCAGCGTGTCGGCCGCGAGCGCCGGACCCGACTTGAACGGGCGCGTCGTGTTCCACCAGATCCCGCCCGACTGCCGGTCCCAGCCGGCGGCGGCGGCGTAGTCGAGCGCGCGCGTCGCGTCGGCCAGCCAGCGCTTCGCGCCGGTCGCGCGGTAGGCGTTGACGAACGCGACGCCCCACCAGCCGTTGTCGTCGAACCACGTCTCGGTGTTCGCCGTGCGGTCGCCGAGGTACGGCGAGTAGCCGGCGATCGGGCGCAGGCCGCGGTTGAGGTAGCGCTCGGCGCCCGTCGCGAAGCTCGTCACCGCCGCGCGGTTCGCCGGCGTCGGCTGCGCGATCGCGATCGCATCGATCGACTCGAACAGCGGCACGCTGTCCCAGATCGTCGCGAGCGGGTAGCGCGCGCGATCGTTCAGCAACTCGTCGTACCAGCCGAGGCGCTCGTCGCGCCAGTGCGACTTCGCGCTCGCGACGCCGGCCTGCGCGAGGGCGAGGTAGTGCTGTTGGGTACTCGTGAGTGGCGCCGGTGGGGTCGGTGCGGTGGCAGCCGCTGAGCCGGCGGGAAGCGCCGCGAGCGCGAGCGCACAGAACGCGAGCGCGAGGCCGGCGCGCGGGAGACGCGCCCGTGCGAAGCGGGTGAGAGTGGGTCGGCGCATACGAGGTGGAACACCGACGGTAGGGCGAAGGTCGCGCGGGGCTCCGTTGGGCTACGACGAGCGTCTGCCGCGTGCTGGATGTCAAACGGAGCGACCGTGCGCATCAGGCGGCTACCGTTAGCGCAAATGCCGACAAGACGAGCCCGCCGCGCAGGCACCCGACGCGAACGTCCCGGCGCCGCCGTCGGAGCGCGGCGTCTGGCTGCTGGCGCTGGCGATCGGCGTGCTCGGCGCGGCGGTGCTCGCGGTGAGCCTGCTCGACGGCTCGTCGTCGCAGCCGGCGCCGCCGCCGGCGGTGGTGACGGTCGCGAGCACACCGGTGCCGGGCTCGGCGTCGTCGGCGAGCGCGCTCGCTGGCGTCTCGGGGGCGAACGCCGCGGCCGGCGCGGGCCGCGCGACGGGCGCGATCGTCGCGCAGCCGACGCCGGCGCAGCAGCAGGAGCAGGCGTCGCGGCTGATCGACGCGACGCAGACGCACATCGCGCGGCGCTGGATGGAAGGCTTCTACGCGATCTACGAAACGGCGCAGCGCACGTTCGGCGTCAACTGGCTGCTGCTCGCGTCGATCCATCGCCAGGAGTCGGCGTTCTCGACGGCGCCGGGAACGTACGTCGGGCTGAACTTCGCGCACTGCTGCGGCGGGCCGATGCAGTTCAACGTGACGAACGGGCCGATGACGACGTGGGCGCTCGTGAGCGACTCCTACCGCTACGGCAGGCGCCCGGCGGTCTACGACCACGAGACGGCGAGGCACCCGTCGATCTACGACGACTTCGACGCGATCATGGGCGCGGCGCACCTGCTGTCGGCCGACGGCGCGGGCTACGGGCTCGACGGCTCGGCGTGGGACGCGGCGTACGACTACTACGGGCACGACGCGACGGGCGTCGCGTACGCCGACCAGGTGCTCGCGCGCGCGATCGGCTGGTCGCAGCACGGCTTCTGCATCAACTGCGGGCTCGACGACTCGCTCGTCGAAGCGGTGCACGCGGCGTATGGCGCGCCGGTGCTGGCGAGTTTGGTAAAGGCATCGGCTGCCAGCAGGCACAAGTGAACGCCATCCGGGCTCCTCGTCGAGCCGGCCTCCACTTCTAGATTCGATTTGTGACCGTTCCGGCCGCCACGACAGTTACGTGGCCGGCCATCCGGGCCGGCTGTGCGGCTGCCGCGGCTGTGTACAGACCCCTGGCCTAAGCGGCGGCGGCCTGCGCGATCAGCTCACCGGCGACGCCGTTGTGGCCGCTATCGGGAACGATCGTAACTCGCTGCGGAAGTAGATCTGGTAAGAACATTTCGCGTAGTCAGAATTGCTGGGCCCCGGGACTTCGAGTGCTACAGCGCACGACGTCGCGCATGCCGGCATGTCGAATCAAGCGTACGACAGGGGGAGCGTGCAGTGACTCTCAGAATATGTCTCTTCGTAGCGTTTGCCTTCTTCGTCGTCGGCGCCGTTGTGCTGGTGGCCTCGATCGCGATAGACAAGAACAAGAATGGCGGCGACGGCGGTGACAAGGTGGCGCTCGCGGTCATTACAGGACTGCTGAGCCTCATCAGCGGTGGAGTGGGCGGCATCATCGCAGGCACGACAGCCCAGGAAGGCGCCAAGGCCGCGGGTACGGCCGCCGTCCACGCGGGCAGTAGCGCCAATACGGCAGCCGCGAAGGAAGCTGGTAAAGAAGCGGCCGAAAAGGTCAGCACGCAAGTATCAAACGCCGTCAAAAAAGCGACGACACCGAAGCCAACGCGCAAACGCAAATGAGGACCGGCTGCCACGGCGGTTGCACACCGACCGTCCGGGCCGGCTGCGCGACCGCCGTGGCCTACGGCCGCCGCTAGGCGGCGTCGGCCTGCGCGATGAGCTCGCCGGCGACGCGGTCGGTCGCGCGCGGCGGTGCCGCCGAGCAGCCGCCGTGAGAGCTGTGCGCGGCGGAAGTACAGCGGGGCGTCGTGCTCCCAGGTGGCGCCGATGCCGCCGTGCACGTAGATCATCGCGCGCGCGGCGAAGTCGAGCGCGCGACCGGCGACCGAGCGCGCGGCGCTGGCGGCGAGCGGGAACTCCTCGGGCGCGCCGCGGCGGGCCCAGCCGGCGTAGTAGAGCAGCGAGCGGCCGTTGTCGAGCTGGCGCAGCACCTCGGTGAGCGAGTGCTTGATGGCCTGGTAGGAGCCGATCGCGCGGCCGAACGTGTGGCGCTCCTTGGCGTAGTCGACGGCGGTGTCGAGGCGGTCTCGACGCTGCCGAGCGACTCGGCGGCGAGCAGCGACTGCGCGAGGTGCCAGGCGTCCGCGAGCGAGTCGACGGGCGCGTCGAGCAGCGTCGCGGGCGCGTCGGCGAGCGTCACGTGCCCGAGCGAGCGCGTCGCGTCGTAGCGCGTCGATCGCCTCGACGCGACGCCGTCGGCGTCGGCGTCGATCGCGACGCCGACGGGCGCCGCCGTGCCCCTCGGGCAGCGCGACGCCGACGAGCAGGTCGGCGCCGGGCGCGTCGGGGACGAAGGCGAGCTCGCCGCTGACCTTCGCGCCGTCGCCGTCGGCGACGCGGCGGTCGGGGCGACGCGCGCGCTGCAGGCCGCTGCGCGGGTCGGCGCTCCACGCGCGTCGAGGTCGTCGGGCGGGCTGACGGGCAGGTAGGCGGCGCGACGGTCGCCGGTCGCGAGATCGCCGAGCAACTCGGCGCCGGCGGGCGCGTCGTTGAGGATCGCGGTCGCCGGCAGGTGGCCGAGCAGCGCGGTCGGCGCGAGCACGCGGCCGCACTCGCCGAGCGACGAGCATCGCGTCGAACGCGTCGAGCCCGGCGCCGCCGTGCTGCTCGTCGATCAGCAGGCCCGGCCAGCCGGCCTCCTTGGCGGTCGGCCACAGGTCGGGCAGCGCGTCCGAGTTGCCGTCGAGCGCCTCGCGCGCGGCCTCGAACGTCTTGAAGCGCGAGAGCGCGCCGCGCGCGGCCTCGCGCAGGAACTCCTGCTCGTCGGAGAGGGTGAGGTTCATTGAAGCTCCTTGTTCGTCGAAGTTCGTCGGGCGGGCGTGGGGTCCGGCGCGGCTAGGCGCGGCCGTTTCCTTGGAGCGCAGCTCCGAGAAGGGGATGCCCTTGTCGAGGCGCGGCTCCGGCGGCAGGCCGAGCACGCGCTCGCCGATCGTGTTGCGCAGGATCTCTTCGGTGCCGCCGGCGGACTTGAGGCCGGGGAGGAACGAGATCATGTAGGCCCACTGGCCGTCCTCGGCGAGCGCGTCGGGGCCGAGCACGTCGGCGATCAGCTCGCCGGCCTTGATCGCGCCGTTGACGATCGTGATCTTCGCGAGGCCGGCCTCGGGCCCGGGGATCTGACCCTTCTGCAGCGCCGAGAGAGTCCGGTAGCCGGTGAAGCGCACGGCGAGCAGTTCGCTTGCGATCTCGCCGAGCTGGTGGCGCACCTCGGAGTCGCGGCGCGCGTCGGGGTCGGCGGCGATCGCCTGCGCGAAGCGGTTGGAGTTGTAGCCCATGCCCTCGCTGCCGAGGCCGATCGTGACGCGCTCGAACATGAGCGTCGTCAGCGCGGTGCCCCAGCCGTTGCCGACGCCGCCGACGACGGCGTCGGCGGCGACCGCGAGGTCGTCGAAGAAGACCTCGTTGAACTCGGCCTCGCCGGAGATCTGGCGCAGCCCGCGAACGGTGACGCCCGGGCGCGTCGATCGGGACGATGAACATCGTCAGGCCCTTGTGCTTGGGCACGTCGGAGTCGGTGCGCGCGAGCAGCAGCCCGTAGGAGGCGAACTGGGCGTTCGTCGTCCAGACCTTCTGGCCGGAGAGGCGCCAGCTGCCGTCGTCCTGCAGGCGCGCGCGCGTCTGCACGGCGGCGAGGTCGGAGCCGGCGGCGGGCTCGGAGAACAGCTGGCACCAGACCTCGTCGCCGTGCAGCATCGGGCCGAGGTAGCGGCCCTTCTGCTCGTCGGTGCCGTGGGCGATGATCGTCGGCCCGAGCATGCCGACGCCGATCGCGTCGAGGATGCCGGGGACTTTGGCCCTGGCGATCTCCTGGTTGCAGATGACCTGCTCGATCGGCCCGAGGCCCTGCCCGCCGTACTCCTTCGGCCAGGTGACGCCGGCGAGACCGCCCTCGGCGAGCTTGCCCTGCCAGGCGCGCCGCGCGGCGATGATCTCGTCCTCGTCCTTGATCGCGTCCGGACCGTCGAGGACCGGAGCCTCTGACTTGTGCTCGTCGAGCCAGCTACGCACCTGCGCGCGGTAGGCGGCCTGCTCCTGTGTGTCGTCGAGATCCACGGTCTTCTCCTTTGGCTGACTGACCAGTCAATCTATCGCGCCCGAGGGTACTCCTCCAGGGCGCAGATGTGTTGCGTGCCTGGAAACGGGATCTGGCCGGCGCGGCACGCGCGCGCCGGCGCCGTCGGACGCCGTTCAGGCGTCGGCGGGCATCGACGGTTCGCGCGCAGGCGGCTGGTGGTAGACGCCCTCGAAGCCGCGGTTGAGCAGCTGGCGCGCCTGGTTGCCGGGGTCGGGCGAGTCGAGGACGATCGCGCCGAGCTCGACGCCGTCGCGCCTGGCGGTCGCGACGAGGCAGCGGCCGGCGGCTTCGGTGTAGCCGGTCTTCATGCCGGTCGCTCCGGGGTAGTGGTAGATGAGCAGCGGGTTGTTGTTGTAGAGCCAGACTTTGCCGCCCTTGATCGGCAGCGGCAGCTCGGCGCTGTATGTGCGCACGACGCTGGCGATGCGCGGCTGCTCGAGGTCGACGTGCGCGAGCACGGCGAGGTCGGCGGCGCAGGAGAAGTTGCCGGCGTCGATGTAGCCGGACGGCGAGGAGTAGCGCGTGCAGCCCATGCCGAGCTCGGCGGCCTCGGCGTTCATACGGCGCACGAACGCGCCGATGCTGCCGGCGTCGTGCTGCGCGAGCGCGATCGCGGCGTCGTTGCCGGACGGAAGCAAGAGGCCGTAGAGGAGCGTCTCCAGCCGCACGTGGCGGCCGCGCGGCAGGACGCCGACCTTCGAGCCGGCGGCTTCGACGGCGGCCTTCGTGACGAGCACGGGCGCGTCGGGCGGCTGGCTCTCGACGGTGAGCAGCGCGGTCATCATCTTCGTGAGGCTCGCGATGCGCAGCCGCGTGTAGGGGTTGCGCTGCCAGAGGACCTGGCCGGTCTCGACGTTGAACAGCAGGCCGGCACGCGGCGGGTGGTGGAAGGCGATGTGGACGGCGTCGCGTTCGGGCTCGCCGGCGCCGGTGAGCGTGAGCGGCGCCTTGCCGAGCGGCAGGCCGTCGGCGGAGAGCGTCGGCTTGACGACGACGGGCTTCGGCTTGGGCGCGTACGTCGCGCGCGTCGCGCGCGAGGCGGAGCTCGGACGCCCGGATTTCGAGAGCGCGGCGGCGACGGCGCCGCCTGCGCCGATGACGATGACGAAGACGGCGGCGCCGGCGATGCGCCTGCGCCGGCGGCGCCTGCGCGCGTGCTCGCGCCGGCGCCGGCTCTCCTCGAAGGACATGAACGGCGACGAGCTCAAGGTCACCGTGGAGGATTGCGCAGCGCGCCGACGATTCCAACCGAGAGCAGTACGAGGATCAGGATCGAGAGCAGCGCGGCGAGGCTGAGGCCGTATTCGACGATCGAGGCGAACGTGAGGAAGGCGAAGCCGGCGATGAAGACGAGCGCGGCTGTGAGCACGACGTTTCGCCTCATGCGCGTGCGCGACCCGCGACGCGGGGTGTCTGCGACGGGCTCGCCATCGGCTCAGTACATCGGCTGCGGCGGCGTTCGGTCGCGTTTGGCGGCGATGCGCGCGTCGCTTGCGAACAGCCGGACGGAGAGCGCGCCGAAGAGGAAGCCGGCGGCGAGCGTCGCGTAGGCGATGCTCCAGTCGCCGCCGAACGGGTCGGCGAGGCCGGCGACGGCGAGCCACAGCTGCACAGCGAACCAGAGCACGAGCAGCAGGACGGCGGGCACGGCGACGATCGTCGCGAGGAAGGGGACGAGCGAGAGCGAGAGGACACGCGCGCGCGGGTAGAGCAGCGCATAGGCGCCGAGGACGGCGGCGACGGCGCCGGAGGCGCCGAGCGCGGGGACGGCCGAGCTCGGCGCGAGCGCGACGCCGAGCGCGAGCGCGACGGCGCCGCCGAGCAGGTAGAGCAGCGGGAAGCGCAGCCGCCCGGTCGCGTCCTCGACGTTCGGCGCGAAGATCGCGAGCGCGACGACGTCGGCGAGCAGGCTGCGCGAAGCCGCCGTGCAGGAAGAGCGTCTCGAGCACGGTCTGCCAGTGGCGCGCGGCGTGCGTCAGCTCGCGCGGGACGGCGCCGTGGCGATCGGCGACGCGCGCGGACGGGCCGTTGAGGAAGCTGCCGCCGTGACGGATCGATAGGACGTAGGCGACGATCTCGAGGAGGACGAGCGCGACCGTGACGAGCGGCGCGCGCGCGAGCGGGATGTCGTCTCTGACGGGGAAGATCGCGCGGAGACTATCCGCGCGCGGCGAGCGGACCGACGCCGTCGCGTGGCTGCGGGACGTGCTGGTCGGCGTGGTAGGAGGAGCGCACGAGCGGGCCGGCGGCGACGTGGTCGAAGCCGAGCTCGTAGGCGGCGGCCTGCAGCGCGGCGAACTCGTCGGGGTGCCAGTAGCGGACGACGGGCAGGTGGCGCTCGGAGGGACGCAGGTACTGCCCGACGGTGAGCACCTGCACGCCGTGCTCGCGCAGCGCGGCGAACGTCTCGACGAGCTCGTCGTGCGTCTCGCCGAGGCCGACCATCAAGCCGGACTTGGTGACGACCTCGCCTTCGCCCATCTCGCCGGCGAGCGCGAGCACGCGGCAGGAGCGCTGGAACTCGGAGCCGCGCCGGGCGATCGGATACAGGCGCGGGACGACCTCGACGTTGTGGTTGAAGACGTCGGGCCGCTCGGCGATGACCTTGGCGAGCGGCATCTCGTGTCCCTGGAAGTCGGGCGTGAGCACCTCGATCTGGCAGTCGGGCGCCTGGCGGCGGACCTGGCGGATGACGCCGACGAAGGCGGAGGCGCCCTTGTCGGGCAGGTCGTCGCGGTCGACGGAGGTGATGACGGCGTGGCGCAGGCCCATGCGCGCGATCGAGCGCGCGACGCGCGCGGGCTCGAGCGGGTCGTTCCACGTCGGCTTGCCGGTCTTGACGTTGCAGAAGCCGCAGCGGCGCGTGCAGGTGTCGCCGAGGATCATGAACGTCGCGGTGCCGCGCTCCCAGCACTCGCCGACGTTCGGGCAGGCGGCCTCCTGGCAGACGGTGTGCAGGTTCTCCTCGCGGATCAGCTCGGTCAGCTCGCGGTAGCGCCGGCCGCCGGGCGCGGGGACCTTGAACCACGGCGGCTTGCGCTCGCGCAGCGGGCGGACGTTCTCGCCGAGCACCTTCAGCACGTCGGCGCCGCCGGGGTTCGCGCGGGATCGCGTCGCGCTCATACGGGCACCGCGTCGGGCACGGGGACGGATTTCGATGAATCCTCCGCCCCTGTCGGGGCTCCGCCGACCGATTTCGTTGAGTCGATGCCGAGGCGCGCGGGCGAGACGAGCCGCTGGCGCCGGCCGTGGGCCTGGCAGAAGCGGTAGGCGATCTCCTTGCGGAAGCAGCGGACGCCGGGCGCGGCGCCGCCGAGCTCGGCGGCGAGCGAGGTCATCTGCACGTCGGGCAGGCCGCAGGCGACGACCCACGAGAACGGCTCGAGGTCATTCTCGACGTTGACGGAGAAGCCATGCGTGGCGACGCCGCGCGAGACGTGAACGCCGATCGAGGCGATCTTGCGATCCTGCACCCAGACGCCGGTGTAGTCGATGCCCTCGTCGTGGCGCGAGCGCGCGAGGACGCCTTCGCTCGCGAGCGCGCCGATGATCGCTTCTTCGATCGTGCGCAGGTAGCACCCGATGTCGTCGATCTGCATGATCGCGTAGCCGACGAGCTGGCCGGGGCCGTGGTAGGTGAGCTTGCCGCCGCGATTCGTGCTCGCGACGTCGATGCCTTTGGCGCGGTAGAAGTCCTCGGGGAACGGCAGGTCCTGCGCGCCGGCGCGCCGCCCGCGCGTGTAGACGGGCGGGTGCTCGAGCAGCAGCAGCACGTCGGGCAGCTCGCCGGCGATGCGCCGCTCGCGCAGCGTCTCCTGGATCGCAACGCCGTCGTTATACGGGACTGTGCCCAGGTGACAAACCCAGAGGTCGTCGGAGGACAGATCGTCGTCGTGCATCGGTCGTCTCAGCCTAGCGCGAGCGTCGAGCGATGCGCGGAGAGGCGCTATGATATGGCGCTATGACAGGCGACACAGCGACGATCCGCGTAGCGCGCCAGACGCGCGACCTGCTGGCCGAGCAGGCACGCGCGGAAGGCGTGTCGCTCTCGTCGCTGCTGGCGCGCCTGGCGCGAGAGCGGCAGAACGCGGCAATCTGGCGGTCGGAGCGAGCAGCGAGCCGCGCGGACGCGGCGAACCCGGCGGTGCGCGCAGACGAAACCGATTGGGACACAGCGCTGCAAGATGGCCTCGACTGAGCCGCGTCGCGGCGAGGTCTGGCTCGTTTCGCTCGGCGCCGCGAGGGCGGGGGACGCCGGCAAGAACCGGCCGGCGATCGTCGTATCGGTCGACGAGCTGAGCGCTGGCATCGAGCCCGACGAGTTGATCGTCGTCGTCCCGCTGTCGAGCTCACGCGCCGCATCGGCGTTGCGACCGGAGGTGACCGATGTCGAAGGCGTCGAGCGCCCGAGCCGAGCGATCTGCCGCGGGGTGCGAGCCGTGTCGCGCGCTCGGCTGATGCGGCCGCTCGGAGCCGTCTCGCCGGGCACGCTTGCCGAGGTCGAACGGTCGCTCGCGTTGATCCTCGGTCTGCCGGTGCCCGACGCGCCGCCCCGGCGGGCACAGCGCCAGCGCTGACGGAAGAGCTAGAGCGTCAACGACGCCGGCGCCTGCAGCAGCTCGCGGATGCGCGCGAGGAACTGCGCGGCGTCGGCGCCGTAGAGGATGCGGTGGTCGCAGACGAGCGTGAGCGTCATCGTCTGCCGCGCGACGACGGCGTCGTCGCGCACGACGGCGCGGCGCTCGACGGCGCCGACGGAGAGGATCGCGGCCTGCGGCGGGTTGATGATCGCGGCGAAGCTCGTGACGCCGTACATGCCGAGGTTCGAGACGGTGAACGTGCCGCCGCCGAGCTCAGGCGGCGTGATCGAGGAGTCGCGCACGCGCGCGGCGAGCGCGCGCGCCTCGCGCGCGATCTCGCCGAGCGACTTCTCGTCGGCGTCGAACACGGTCGGCACGACGAGCGCGTCGTTCGCGGCGACGGCGACGCCGACGTTGACGCGCGAGTGCAGCTGCAGGACACCGTCCTTGTAGCTGCCGTTCGCGCGCGCGTGCTCGCGCAGCGCGAGCGCGGCGGCCTTGACGACCATGTCGTTGTACGTCGGCGCGTCGTCGCTCGAGATGCGCTTGAGCTCGGCGCGCAGCTCGACGCACTGCTCCATGTCGACGTCGGTCGCGATCGAGAAGTCGGGGATCGTCGCCTTCGACTCGGCCATGCGCCGCGCGATCGTCTGCTGCATGCGCGTCAGCTCCTGCGTCGTCGTCTGGCCCTTCGCGGTCGCGACGTCCTCGCGCGCGGGCGCGGCGGGCGCGGGCGCCGACGCGGCGGCCGCTGCCGGCGTGCCGGTCTGAGCGGCCTCGACGTCGGCCTTGACGATTCGGCCACCGGGTCCGGTGCCGGCGATCGCGTGCAGGTCGACGCCGCGATCCTCGGCGATCCGCCGCGCGAGCGGAGAGGCCTTGACGCGACCGCTCGGCGAAGCGTTCGGACGGGCCGGCACGGAAGGCGCGGGCGCCTCGGCGGGGATGCTCGGCGCGGCGCCGTTGGCGTCGTGGCTGCTCTCGGCGCCGTCGCCGGGCGCGGCGGGCGTTCCAGCCTCGGCGCCGTCGCCGACGTGCGCGATGACGGCGCCGACAGGCAGCGTGTCGCCGTCGGCGGCGACGATGCGCAGGACGCCGGCCTGGTCTGACTCGTAGACCATCGCGGCCTTGTCGGTCTCGATCTCGACGAGCTCCTCGCCGCGTGCGACGTCGTCGCCGTCGGCCTTGAGCCAGCGCAGGATCGTGCCCTCCTCCATCGTGTCGGAGAGGCGCGGCATGACGATCTCGGCCATCAGGCGGCCGCCCCGGGTGCGGAGGACGCCGCGGCTGCGGCGCCGGGCGCGGCGAGGCCGAGCGTCTCGAGCACGGCGGCGACGATCTGCGGCTCGTGCGGGTAGGCGAGGTCCTCGAGCGGCTTGGCGTAGGGCATCGGCACGTCGGCGCCGGAGACGCGGTGGACGGGCGCGTCGAGGTCGTCGAAGGCCTGCTCGGAGATCAGCGCGGCGAGGTTGGCGCCGACGCCGCCGTGCGGCCAGCCCTCCTCGACGATGACGCAGCGGTTGGTCTTGGCGACCGACGCGAGGATCGTGTCGAGGTCGAGCGGGCGCAGCGTGCGCGGGTCGATGACGTCGGCGTGCACGCCGTGCTCGTCGGCGAGCGTCGCGGCGGCGCGCTCGGCGGTGAGCGCCATGCGCGAGACGCCGATGATCGTCACGTCGGAGCCCTCGCGCGCGACGCGCGCGCGGCCGAAGTCGACGAGGTGCTCGTCGCCGTCGGGGACGTCGCCGCGGACGCCGTAGAGCGACTCGTGCTCGATGAAGACGACGGGGTTCTCGTCGCGGATCGCGCTCTTCAGCAGGCCCTTCGCGTCGGCGGCGGTCGCGGGCGTCGCGACGAGCAGGCCGGGGATGTGCAGGAAGAGCGCCTCGAAGCAGTGCGAGTGCGTCGGGCCGAGCTGGTGGCCGGCGCCCTGCGGCATGCGGACGACGAGCGGGACGGTCGCCTGGCCGGCGAACATGTAGTGGATGTGCGCGGCGTGGTTGACGATCTGGTCGAAGGCGAGCAGCGCGAAGTTGATCGTCATCAGCTCGACGACTGGGCGCAGGCCGGCCATCGCGGCGCCGACGCCGATGCCGACGATCGTGTTCTCGGAGATCGGCGTGTCGCGCACGCGCTGCTCGCCGAACTCGTCGAGCAGCCCGTCGGTGACCTTGAAGGCGCCGCCGAAGACGCCGATGTCCTCGCCCATCAGGAAGACGCGCTCGTCGCGCGAGAGCTCCTCGCGCAGCGCGGCGTTGAGCGCCTCGCGGTAGCGCATCTGCGCCATCAGGCGGCGTCCTCGCCGTGCGCGAGCGCTTCGGACATCTGCTGGGGGATCTCGCCGCCGTCGGCATCGGCGTCCTCGCGCGCGCCGGCGGCGTCGTCCTCGCGCGCGGCCTCGGCGGGGTCGGTCGTGCGCACGGAGTACCAGCCGCTCGAGCGCGGGTCGAGCACGTAGACGTCGTCGTAGAGCGACTCGGGCGCGGGGAACGGCGAGGCGTCGGCGAACGCGACGGCGGCGTCGACGCGCGCGATCGCGTCGTCGTCGATGCGCCGGCGCTCGGCGTCGTCGATGATGCCGGCGTCGATCAGCCGCGTGGCGAACGCGGGGATCGGGTCGCGCTCGCGCCACTGCGCGACCTCGTCCTTCGAGCGGTACTGCTCGGGGTCGGCCATCGAGTGCCCGCGGAAGCGGTAGGTGACGGCCTCGACGAGCAGCGGGCGGCGCTCGTCGCGCACGCGCGCGACGGCGTCGCAGAGGACGTCGTAGGTGTCGAGCACGTCCATGCCGTCGCAGCGCATGCCGGGGACGCCGAGGCTCTCGCCCTTGCGCTGCAGGTCGGTGACGGCGGAGTGGCGCTGCAGCGACGTGCCCATGCCGAACTGGTTGTTCGTGACGATGAAGACGACGGGCAGCTTCCAGAGCGCGGCGAGGTTGAGCGTCTCGCCGAACGTGCCCTGGTTGGAGGCGCCGTCGCCGAACGTGCAGAGCGTGACGTCGTCGGTGCCGGTGTAGTCGCTCGCGAGCGCGAGGCCGGCGGCGATCGGCAGGTTGCCGCCGACGATGCCGTAGCCGCCCATGAAGCGGCGCGCGGCGTCGAACATGTGCATCGAGCCGCCGCGCCCGCCGGAGCAGCCGTCGACGCGGCCGAAGAGCTCGGCCATGACGTTCTCGGGCGGCGTGCCGCGGACGAGCGCGTGGCCGTGCGAGCGGTAGGTCGAGATCAGGTAGTCGCGCTCGCGCAGCGCACGCGCGGAGCCGACGATCGTCGCCTCCTCGCCGATCGAGAGGTGCAGGAAGCCGCCGACCTTCGCGCGCGCGTACATCTCGCCGGCGCGCTCCTCGAAGCGGCGGATCAGCGTCATCGTCGCGAGCCACTCGCGCGCGACGTCAGGCTCGGGCAGCTCTGGCATCAGTCCACGTTAGCCTCAATCGACGGCGCTCCAGCGCGCGATGAACTCCTCGGCGTCGAGCTGCGCGAGCTCCTCGCGCAGCGCGCGCGCCATGCGCGAGGCGGCGTGCGGCGGCAGGTCCCAGAAGAGCACGACTTCGCCGTCGTCGATGTCGACGAGCTCGATGTGGTCGACGCGCTCGGCGTCGGCGAGCAGCGCCGGCGCGCGCCCGCCGCGCGTGACGATCAGCCGGTAGGCGGCCTTCGCCCTCATCGTGCCGGCGCCCCGAGCGCGAGCATCTGCGCGGCGGCGCGCTCGATCATCCGCTCGCCTTCGAAGACGCGCGTCGTCGACGACGATCGCGGGAACTGTTTTGATCATCGAAGAGATCGACGCCTGCGTCGCGGCGGCGAGCTGCGAGCGAATCGACCGCAGCTCGGCCCCGCGCAGGATGGCGGAGGGGTGCATCTCGCACGCGGCGGCGGCGATCAGCACGTTGTCGGGCTCGGCGAGGCTGCGCCCGCCGGCGAACGCCTGGCGGAAGGCGGCCTGCGCGAACGGCACGACGCGGCCGATCGACTTGGCGTAGGTCGCGGCGCACATCGCGAAGTCGCTGTCGAACGGGAACGGCTCGGGCCAGCGCAGCGGCTGCAGGCCGAGCTCGCGCGCGCGGCGCTCGAAGTCGCCGAGCAGCGCGTCGCGCTGCTCGGCGCAGCGGAACGCCGAGAGCGGGTCGCCCACCGGCAGCTCGCATGCGAGCACGGGCTGCCACTCGGCGGGGCCGGGCAGCTCGTGCAGCACGCGCTCGGCGGCGAGGTACGCGTAGGGGCTGGCGAGGTCGAAGTAGAAGGAGCCGGTAGGAGCGCTCACGGCTCAGCCGTGGATCAGCCAGCCGTCGGCCGCGCGCGCGGCCTCCATGACGGCCTCCGACAGCGTCGGGTGGCCGTGGACGATGCGCGCGACCTCGGCGAAGCCGCCCTCGAGCGCGCGCACGTTGACGAGCTCCTGGATCAGCTCGGTCGCGCGCGTGCCGACGATGTGCCCGCCGAGCAGCTCGCCGTACTTCGACTCGCCGACGATCTTGACCATGCCGCTGCGGTCGCCGTAGACGATGCCGCCGCCGACGGCGCCGTACGGGACCTTGCCGACGACGACGTCGTAGCCCTGCGTCGCGCGCCTGCTGCTCGGTCAGGCCGAACGAGCCGACGTTCGGCGTGCAGAAGGTCGCGCGCGGGATGTCGACGTGGACGAGCGGATGCGTCGCAAGGCCGGTCGAGTCCTCGACGGCGATGATGCCCTCGTCGGAGGCCTTGTGCGCGAGCGCCGGGCCGGCGACGAGGTCGCCGATCGCGTAGACGCCGGCGCGCGCTCGTGCGCAGCGCGCCGTCGACCTTGACGAGGCCGCGTTCGTCGAGCTCGACGCCGGCGGCGTCGAGGCCGAGGCCGGCGACGTCGGCGCCGCGGCCGGCGGCGATGACCAGGTAGTCGACCTCCAGGCCGGCGTCCTCGCCGTGCGTGAACGTGACGCTCGAGGCGCCGCTCTGCACGTCGGACGATCGGGTCGCCGGTGTGCACGCTGACGCCCTGGCGCTTGAAGCCACGCTCGACGAGGCGCGAGATGTCGGCGTCCTCGCTCGGCAGCACGCGGTCGAGCATCTCCATCAGGCGCACCTCCGAGCCGAGCCGCGCGTAGCCGGAGGCGATCTCCGAGCCGGACGCGCCGGCGCCGACGACGGCGAGGCGCGCGGGGAGCTCGGAGAGCGCCCACGCCTGCTCGGTGCCGATGATGCGCCCGCCGTACTCGACGCCGGGGATCGAGCGCGGGACCGAGCCGGTCGCGAGGACGATCGTCGCGGCGGCGTAGACCTCGTCGCCGACGACGACGTGGCCGTCGGCGTTCAGCGAGGCGTCGCCGTCGATCACGTCGATGCCGTTTTTCTTGAACAGCGAGCCGACGCCGGAGGTCAGCGTCGAGACGACCTTCTCGCGGCGCGCCATGACGCCGGCGAAGTCGACTTCGACGCTCGCGACCTTCAGCCCGAACTCGCCGGCGTCGTTGATCTCGGCGAGCAGATCGGCCGAGCGCAGGACGGCCTTGGCGGGGATGCACGCGTAGTTCAGGCAGCGCCCGCCGAGCTTGTCGCGCTCGACGACGGCGGTCTTCCTGCCGAGCTGAGCGGCGCGGATCGCGGCTACGTACCCCCCTGGCCCGGAGCCGATGACGATGCAGTCGTAGGTCTCGTTTGCCATCGCGCGCTGAGCCTATCGAAGCCGCGCGGCCGAGCCGGCGTCGTTCGATTCATCGATCAAAAACGATCTTCGTTCGGTAGATCACGCGCCCGCTCGGCCTCTTCGCCGGCCTGGATGCGGCCCATGACGCGGATCAGCTTCCAGAACAGCCAGCCGCCGAGGCCGACGCTGAGCAGGCAGCTCGCTGCGGCGAGCCACGTCGAGGCGACGACGAGCGCGAGCGACGTGACGATCAGCTGGAACGCGAGCAGCGCCTCGAAGCCGAGCACGGCCCAGTAGCGGCGCCGGTACATGCCCTGCGCGAGCAGCGCGAGCACGAGCGCGAGCAGCGCGGCGCCGGGCAGCGAGCCGCCGTGGCGGCTGAGGTCGCGGATGCTCGCGGCGCCGGCGATGACTGCGATCGCGAGCACGACGCAGACGCCGATCGCGACGCGCAGCGCCGCCGGGCGCTCGTGCTCGCCGAGCGGGCTCGAGCGCGGCGCGCGCGAGCTCGTCGCGCCTCGGCGCCGCGCACGCGCCGGCCGTCGTCGCCCGCCGGCACGCTAGCGCCCACCGTCGCGCGCGTCGAGCTTCGCGCGCAGCGCGCGCGCGGCCGACTCGGGGTCGCTCGCGTCGGCGATCGCGCGCAGGACGACGACGCGGCGCGCGCCGGCGTCGAGCACGGCGTCGACGTTGTCCACGTCGATCCCGCCGATCGCGAAGAACGGCACGGCGGCGTGCGCGGCGGCGTAGCTGACGAGCTCGAGCGCCGACGGCCGGGCGGCCGGGCTTCGTCGGCGTCGCGTGGACGGGGCCGACGCCGATGTAGTCGACGAGCGGCGTGCGTCGCGCGGCGACGCGTCGTCGATCTCGCGCTCGGCGTGCGTCGAGAGGCCGATCAGCATGTCGTCGCCGACGCAGCGCGCGGACCTCGGCGACGGGCATGTCGTCCTGGCCGACGTGCACGCCGTCGGCGCCGACCTCGCGCGCGACGAGCGGGCGGTCGTTGACGATCAGCAGCGCGCCGATGCGCTCGCACAGCGCGCGCGCGGCGTTGGCGACGGCCGCGAGCTCGTCGTCGCCGAGCTGCTTGTCGCGCAGCTGCACGACGTCGACGCCGCCGGCGACGGCCGCGCGGATCACGTCGGCGAGCTCGCGGCCGCCGGGTTTGGCGTCGCAGACCAGATACAGGCGCGCGGCGCTCAGGCGCGCGCGGCGGTCGCGAGCCGAGGTCGGTCGCGGGCATCGCTCCAGTCTCGCAGGGCGTACGCGAGGCGTGCCGGCCTCGCGGGCGCGGGCTAGCATCAACGTGATGTCCGAGACTCGCACGGAACGGCCGACGTGCTCGTGTCGGCGGCGGCGTGATCGGCCTGGCGGTCGCGTGGCGCGCGCGCGCGCGCGGGCTGAGCGTGACGCTGCTCGAGCGCGACGACGCTCGGCGCCGGCGCCTCGCGCGTCGCCGCCGGGATGCTCGCGCCGGTCGCCGAGGTCGAGTTCGGCGAGGCCGGGCGGCGCGCTGCTCGCGCTCGGGCTGCGCTCGGCCGCGCTGTGGCCGGCGTTCGCGCGCGAGCTGCACGAGGCGAGCGGGGTCGACGTCGGGCTCGTGCGGACCGGCACGCTGCTGCTCGCGCGCGACGCCGACGAGGCGCTCGAGCTCGAGCGCCAGCTCGCGTTCCGCGGCTCGCTCGGGCTCGCGTGCAGGCGCCTGCGCGCGAGCGAGGCGCGCGAGCTCGAGCCGGCGCTCGCGCCGACGCTGCGGCTCGCGCTGCAGGCGCCCGACGATCACTCGGTCGACCCGCGGCTCGTGCTCGCCGCGCTGCGCGGCGCGTGCGCGGCCGCCGGCGTCGAGCTGCGCGAGCACGCGCCGGTCGCGCGCGTCGAGCGTGACGCCGACGGACAGCCGCTCGGCGCGCGGCTTGCGAGCGCCGGCGGCGAGCGGCGAGCTCGTGCGCGGCGCGCGCGTCGTGCTCGCTGCCGGCGCGTGGAGCGCGCAGCTCGACGGCGCTGCCCGCGAGCCGCGTTCCGGTGCGGCCGGTCAAGGGCCAGATCGCTGCGCCTGCGCGACCCGCGCGGCCCGGGGCTGTTGCGGCGCGTCGTGCGCTTCGAGGGCGGCTATCTCGTACCGCGCGCCGACGGCGCGCTACGTGCTCGGCGCGACGGTCGAGGAGCGCGGCTTCGACGTGCAGCCGGACGCCGGCGGCGTCTACGAGCTGCTGCGCGACGCGCACGAGCTCGTGCCGGGCGTCGGCGAGCTGAAGATCGAGGAGCTCTGCGTCGGGCTGCGTCCGGGCACGCCCGACAACGCGCCGGCGATCGGTTTCGGCGAGCACGAGGGCCTCGTCTGGGCGACCGGCCACTACCGCAACGGCATCCTGCTCGCGCCGCTGACGGCCGATCTCGTCGCCGACCTGCTCGTCGACGGACGCGCCGACGAGGAGCTGCTCGCGGCTGCGCGCCGGGCCGCTTCGATGGTGCGAGCGCCGGCGCGGCTGCGGCGGACCAAGCGGGCGCGCAGGTCGCCGGCGCTGTCGGGGTGACGGGCGCGTGATCGTGCTCAACGGCGAGCAGCTCGGATGTGCGCGCGGGCGAGAGCGTCGCGGCGGTGCTCGCGCGGCTCGGCGTCGCGCTCGACGCGCGCGGCGTCGCGGTCGCGGTCGACGGCGAGGTCGTGCCGCGCGCGCAGTGGAGTCGTACGCGCTCGGCGACGGCGCGCGCGTCGAGGTGCTGACGGCGATGCAGGGCGGCTGATGGCCGGCACGCGCGAGACCGACGATCGCGCGACGGCGCTGCCGGACGCGACGACGTCGCCGCAGGACGCCACCGCCTCCGGCGAGGCGCCGCTCGACGCGCTGACGATCGCCGGGCGCACGCTGCGCTCGCGGCTGCTGCTCGGCACGGGCGGCTTCCCGTCGCTCGAGCGATGCTCGCGGAGGCGATCGCGGCGAGCGGCAGCGAGCTCGTGACGGTCGCGCTGCGCCGCGTCGACCCGGCGTCGCGCGGCTCGCTCGTCGACGTGCTCGCCGAGGCGGGCGTGTCGCTGCTTGCCGAACACGGCCGGCTGCTACACGGCGCGCGATGCGGTGATGACGGCGCGGCTGGCGCGCGAGGCGTTCGCGACCGACTGGATCAAGCTCGAGGTGATCGGCGACGAGGACACGCTGATGCCGGACGCGCCGGAGCTGCTGCGCGCCGCCGAGCAGCTCGTCGACGAGGGCTTCGTCGTGCTGCCGTACACGACCGACGACCCGGTGCTCGCGCGGCGCCTGGCCGACGTCGGCTGCGCGGCGGTGATGCCGCTCGGCTCGCCGATCGGCAGCGGCATGGGGATCCGCAACCCGTACAACATCGCGCTCATCCGCGAGGCGGTCGACGTGCCGGTCGTGCTCGACGCGGGCATCGGCACGGCCTCGGACGCGGCGCTCGCGATGGAGCTCGGCTGCGACGCGGTGCTCGCCGCGTCCGCGATCTCGCGCGCGGAGGACCCGGTGCGGATGGCGAAGGCGATGCGCGCGGCGGTCGAGGCCGGGCGCCTCGCGCGCGGCGCCGGTCGCATCCCGCGCCGGCGCTACGCGACGGCGTCGACGCCCGACGACGGGCGCGCCGAGTTCAGCTGAGGACTCCGCCCGGTCGCCGCGCGCGTCGCGGCTTCCCGGCGCGCACGCTCGCCTAGACTGGCTCGTCCATGCGACGGTCATTCCTCACCGGCGCCGAGCTCTCGGCGCAGGAGCTCGACGCTCTGCTGGCGCGCGCGCTCGAGCTGAAGGCGGCGCCGCTCTCCTCGCGCGCGCTCGACGGGCGCAGCGTCGCGCTGATCTTCGAGAAGCCGTCGACGCGCACGCGGCTGTCGTTCGAGGTCGGCGTGCACGAGCTCGGCGGCCACCCGATCGTGCTGCGCAGCGACGAGCTGCAGATCTCGCGCGGCGAGGCGCTGCGCGACACGGCGCTCGTGCTCTCGCGCCACGTCGCGATCGTCGGCGTGCGGACGGGGCCGCAAGCGACGCTCGTCGAGCTGGCCGAGCACGCTCGATCCCGGTGATCAACATGCTGACGGCCGAGCACCACCCGTGCCAGGCGCTCGCCGACCTCTGACCCTGCGCGAGGCTTACGGAACGCTGGACGGCCTGCAGAGTCGCGTACGTCGGCGACGGCAACAACGTCGCGCGCTCGCTCGCGATCCTCGGCGCGCTCGCCGGGCTCGACGTCGCGGTCGCCTCGCCAGATGGCTACGCGCTCGAGCCGGACCTCGCGCTGCCGGCCGGCGCGAGCGGCTCGCTGCGGCTGTACGGCGATCCGCGGGAGGCGGTCGACGGCGCGTACGCGGTCTACACCGACGTCTGGGTGAGCATGGGCGACGAGCAGACGGCCGACGAGCGCCGCGCGGCGCTCGGCGCCTATCGCGTCGACGACGCGCTGCTCGACGCCGCCGCGCCGGGCGCGTTCGCGCTGCACGACCTGCCGGCGCATCCGGGCGAGGAGATCACAGCCGAGGTGCTGTACGGCGATCGCCAGCGGATCTGGGACCAGGCCGAGAACCGCCGCCACGCGCAGAAGGCGCTGCTCGAGCTGCTCGCGGCCGAGGGCGAGTGACGGTGCCGACCGACGCCGCCGCAGCGCCGGCGAACGGCTCCGCGACCGACCTGCCGGCGAGCGCATCCGGCGCGGCCGTGCCGGCGAGCGACTTCCAGCGCCCGCAGCGCGGCGACGAGCTCGAGCTGATGATCGAGTCGCTCGCGTTCGGCGGTGAGGGCGTCGCGCGGATCGGCGATGGCGGCTACGTCGTGTTCGTCGCCGGCGCGATCCCCGGCGACCGCGTGCGCGCGGTCGTGCACAAGCGCAAGCGCAGCTACGCGCACGCGCGCACGCTCGCCGTGCTCGAGCCGAGCCCCGAGCGGATCGAGCCCGTCGCGCACCACCCCGGCGTGCCGTGGCAGGTCCTGCCGTACGAGCGCCAGCTGCGAGATCAAGCAGAGCCAGGTCGACGAGGCGCTGCGGCGGATCGGCCACCTCGACGGCTTCGAGCTGCGCGAGATCGTGCCGGCGCTCGAGCAATGGCGCTACCGCAACAAGCTCGAGTACTCGTTCGGCGAGGCCGTCGGTGATGGCGACGGCGAGCGCGGCCAGCTGATCTGCGGCTTCCACGCGCCCGCCGGCGGCAATCGCGTGATGCCGATGCACGACTGCCTGCTCGCGTCCGAGCGCGGCAACCTCGCGCGCGAGGTCGCGCTGCGCTGGTGCCGCGAGCAGGGCCTGACCGCGTGGGATCGCGACCGCCCGGCGGCGATCGAGCCACCTGCCCCCCAGCACGAGCGCGGCCAGCGCGGCGGTCGCGAGCGGCGCGGTCGGCGCGAGCGCAGCCGCGAAGAGCGGATCGGCCCGGCGCCGGACGGGCGCGCCCGGCTGCGCAACCTCGTCGTGCGCGAAGGCCGCCGCAGCGGCGAGCTGCAGGTCCGCATCGTCACGACCGCAGGCGAGCTCGAGGCCGGCGAGCTCGCCGCGATGCTCAGCGAGTGGCTCGGCAAGAGCCTCTCGGGTGTTCTCTGGACGCGCTCGGACAGCCTCGCCGAGACGACCGGCGGCGGCGAAACGGAGCTCGTCTGGGGCGAGGCGAAGCTGCCCGAGCGCATCGGGGAGCTCGACCTGCGGATCTCCGCCGAGGCGTTCTTCCAGACGAACACGGAGATGGCCGAGGTGCTCTACGGCCACGTCGGCGAGCTCGCGGCGCTCGAGGGCTGGGAGCGCGTGTACGACCTCTACTGCGGCATCGGCACGATCGCGCTGACGCTCGCGCCGCGCGCCGGCGAGCTGTGGGGGATCGAGCTGATCGAGGACGCCGTCGCCGACGCGATCGCCGCCGCGCGCCGCAACGGGATCACGAAGGCGAGCTTCTTCGCCGGCGACGCGCGCCTCGCGCTGCCGGAGCTGCTCGCGCGCGCCGGCCGCCCGGACGTCGTCGTCGTCGACCCGCCGCGCGCCGGCCTCTCGAAGAAGGTCGTCCACCGGATCATCGACGCCGCGCCGAAGCGCATCGTCTACGTCTCGTGCAACCCGACGACGCTCGCGCCGAACGCAGCCGAACTCGTCGAGGCCGGCTGGACACTGCGCGAGGTGCGCCCGGTCGACATGTTCCCGCAGACACACCACATCGAGTGCGTCGCCCTGCTCGAGCGGGACGATGGCCGGCGCAGCTCTGCGTCCTCGGTCGCTCGCGTGCAGAGCACGCCACGCTCCCTGCGTCCTTGATCTGCTTGACCCTCGTCCCGCTCGTGCGGGATAGGCTGAATCGATGGGGGTGGCGACAGTTCGCGAGCCGCGGACTCGCGGGATGATCGAGGCGCGGCGGGCGTTCGCGCTGCACCGTGAGTCCGAGCTGAGCGGCGTGCCGGTCGAGGAGCTTCGCGGCCGTCGGGCGGAGGGCCGCGGGCGGGAGCGCGAGGAGCGGCTGATGACGCGACGCGAGGCGATCGCGGCGGGAGCCGGGCTCGCGGCCGGCGCGGTCCTCGCCGGCGGCCCGGCGGCACGCGCCGCGCGCGCTTTGAGCGGAAGGTCGCCGGCGCGGATCGCGATCGTCGGCGCCGGTCTCGCCGGCCTGCGCTGCGCGCACGCGCTGTGGACGGAGAGCGCAGGCAAGCCGGTCGCGTCGACCGTGTACGAGGCGAACGGCGAACGCGCCGGCGGGCGCTGCTGGACGCTGCGCGGCTTCTTCGACGCCGGCCTGCAGAGCGAGCACGGCGGCTCGTTCCTGAACTCGAACCAGACGGCCGTGCGCGGTCTCGCCGCGAGCCTCGGGCTCGAAGAAGAGGTCGTCGACGGCGGCGACCTGCAAGCGGGCGACGAGGTCTTCTACATCGACCGCGCCGTCTACACGCTCGCCGAGGCCGAAGCCGATTGGCAGAGCTTCGGCTACCGCGCCTTCAAGGCGGCCGCGCACGAACGGCGCAGCGAAGCCGGCGAAGCGCGGCTCGATGCGATGTCGGTGCCCGAGTGGCTCGACAGCACCGAGATCGGCGCGAGCAGCCGCTTCGGCAAGCTGATGCAGGCGAACACGGTGACCGAGAACGGCGGCGACCCGGCCGACCAGTCGGCGCTCGACCTGATCGAACTGCTCAGCGGCAACCACCGCTCGTCGCTCGAGCCGCTGCCCGGCGACGACGAGCGCTTCCACATCGTCGGCGGCAACGACCAGCTCGTCTCGGGGATGATCGGCCAGCTGCCCGCGGGAGCGATCGAGCACGACCACGTGCTCGTCGCCGTCCGCGCGAACGCCGACCGCAGCGTCACGCTCAGCTTCGAAGTCGCGGGCGTCGTCGAGGATGTGACGGCCGACTTCGTCGTGCTCACGCTGCCGTTCAGCACGCTGCGCGACGTCGACCTCTCGAAGTCCGGGCTGTCGTCGAGCAAGCGACAGGTGATCCGCACGATGGGGATGGGCTCGAACGCGAAGATCCACCTCGAGCTCGCGCGCAAGACCTGGCCGGCGCTCGGCTACAGCGGCGCGACGTACGGCGAATGGGATCGCCTCGCGTGCGCGTGGGACGACTGCGTGCAGCTCGGGCCCGACGCGAGCCCGGCGCTGTACCTCGCCTTTCCCGGCGGGCGCGTCGGCGCGACGGGGCTGACCGGAGCGGCGCACGGTGTCGCGCCCGCCGCCGACGTCGCGTTCGCGCTCGGCGAGATCGAGCACGTCTTCCCGGGCACGACGGCCGTCTTCACCGGCCGTGCCTACGAGGATCGCTGGGCGCTCGACCCGTGGGTGAAGGGCGCCTACTCCTACTACCGCGTCGGGCAGGCGTCGAGCTACGGACGGCTCGCGGGCGCTTCCGACGGGCGCTTCCTGTTCGCCGGCGAGCACACGTCGATCGCGAACATCGGCTTTCTCGACGGAGCCGTCGAAACCGGCGAACGCGCGGCGCAGCGTCTGCTGCGACGTGTTGGCTGAGCGCTAGGCTCTCGCGCGATGCGCGCGGCGACGATTCGCGAGAAGGAGATCGTGATCGAGGAGCACCCCGACCCGGAGCCCGGGAAGGGGGAGGTGCTCGTGCGCGTGCACGCGGCCGGGCTGAACGGCGCCGACATGATGCAGCGGCGCGGGCTCTATCCGGCGCCGGCGGACTCGCCGCAGGACATTCCCGGGATGGAGCTCGCCGGCGAGGTCGCCGCGCTCGGGGCGGGCTGCGAACGCTTCGAGCTCGGCGCGCGCGTGATGGCGATCGTCGGCGGTGGCGCGCAGGCGGAGCTGTGCGTCGTGCGCGAGCGCGAGCTGATGCCCGTGCCCGACGCGCTCGACTGGGTCCAGGCGGGCGGGCTGCCGGAGGTCTTCGCGACGGCGCACGACGCCGTCTTCGCGCAGGGCGAGCTGCGCACCGGCGAGCGCCTGCTCGTGCACGGCGGCGCCGGCGGCGTCGGCACCGCCGCGATCCAGCTCGGCCGCGCGGCCGGCGCGCGCGTGACGGCGACCGTGCGCAACGAGGCGCTGCGCGAGCAGGTCGCCGCGTTCGGCGCCGAGGTGATCGGCTGCGAGGGCTTCGCCGAGCATGGTCCGTTCGACGTCATCCTCGAGCTCGTCGGCGCGCCGAACATGCCCGAGAACCTGAACGCGCTTGCGACCGGTGGCCGAGTTACCGTGATCGGTGTGAGCGCAGGCGCCAAGAGCGAGGTCAACCTGCTCGCGCTGATGGGCAAGCGCGCGCGGATCCACGGCTCGACGCTGCGCGCGCGCCCGCCCGAGCAGAAAGCGCTCGTCGCGCGCGCGCTCGAACACGAGGTGCTGCCGCTGTTCGACGCCGGCGCGCTGCGCGTGCCGATCGCCGACACGTTCACGCTCGACGACGCAGCCGCCGCCTACGAGCGCTTCGCCGGCGGCGGCAAGCTCGGCAAGGTCCTCATCACCGTCGATCCCGCCGGCGGCGCCTGATGGCCGGCGGCGATGACCGCGCGCTCTCGCGCCGCGCGTTCCTGCACAGGGCCGGCCTCGCCGGCGGTGGTGCGCTCGTCGGCGGCGAGCTGCTCGGCGGCGTCCTGCCCGAGCCGGCCGGCGCGCGCGGCGGCTACGTGCGCCCGTCGACGCCCGACGCCGCGCTGAAGGCGCTCGTCGAAGGCAACCGACGCTATCGCGCCGGGCGCTGGCAGCGGCGCGACTACTCGCCGGTCGGCGAACGGCGCGCCGCCGAACAGAAGCCGTTCGCCGCGATCCTCGCGTGCGCCGACTCGCGCGTCGCGCCGCCGCTCGTCTTCGACGTCGAACGCGGCAACCTGTTCGCCGCGCACGTCGCCGGCAACAGCGCCGACGTCGGCTCGACCGGCAGCCTTGAGTACGCCGTCGCCGTGCTCGGTGTGCACGTGATCATGGTCCTCGGCCACTCCGACTGCGGCGCGGTCAAGGCCGCGATCGAAGTCGCCGGCGCGAAGAAGAGCTATCCCGAATCGAAATACGGCTCGATCGGCGCCATCGTCGACGCGATCGTGCCCGCCGTCGCCGGCCTCGACTCGAGCGTGCGCACGCTCGAGGCGTCGATCGTCGCCAACGCGCGCCGCCAGGCGAAACTGCTCGAGACCGCCGGCCCGATCATCCCGGCGGCGATCGCCGCCGGCACCTTGCGCGTCGTCGCCGGCGTCTACGACATCGCGACCGGCATCGTCAAGGTCGTCTGAGTCGCCGGCCGTCCCGGTCGCGTCGCGCGCGCGCGGCGCTACTGTTGGAGTCGATGGAGCCCGAGCCCTCGAAGCCGCGAATCAAGGCGATCCGGCGCGCGATCCTCGGCGCGGCCCTCGCGGTCGACGTGCTCGGGACGATCGTCGCGCGCAAGCGCGGCTACAAGCTCGGCCGGAACACGCTCGTGCGCTGCCGTCGCGGTCACGTGTTCTCGACGATCTGGATCCCGGGCGCATCGGTCAAGTCGCTGCGCCTCGGCTGGTTCAGGGTGCAGCGCTGCCCGGTCGGCGGGCACTGGACGCTCGTCCATCCCGTACGCGAGCGCGACCTCGGCATCGTTCAGCGCCGCCGTGCGATGGCGCGCCGCGACGTGCGCGTTCCCTGATCAGTACGGCGGCAGCGCGTCGTACCACGCGCCGAGCGCGCGGAACGACTCCCAGAAGGAGCGCTTGGAGTCCTGCTCGTCGAGCGAGTCGTCGATGTTCGGGACGTACAGCGCGTCGATCGTCGGCGTCAGCTGCTGGACCTCGCCGAGCCGTGGCGCGAGCTCGTGCGCGAGCGGGATCTCCATCTCGTTCAGCGCCGCGAGCGCCTCCTCGCCCATCACGACGACGATCTTCGGCTGCACGATCGCCAGCTCGGCGACGACGCGCGCGATGCACTCGGGGTCGGCGAGCGACGAGTCGCTCAGCGGACACTTGACGCACAGCGTCCCGTAGACCGCGAGCGGGTCGATCTGCAGGCGCTTGAGCGACTTCATCAACGCGCCGCCGGCGCGGCCGTAGAAGGCGACGCCCTCCTCGATCTCCGACGGCAGCGCCGCGTACTTCAGCAGCATGATGTCCGCCTGCGGGTGGCCCGAGCCGAGCACCGGCATCAGGTTCCCGCGCGGGCAGTGCGGGCACGATTGCAGCTCGCGCGTGAGCGTGTTCAGCTCACGGATCGCACGCTCGAGGTACTTCTCGCGGATCTCGTCATCGGTCACGGGCATCGACCCCGAGGGATTAGACGACGCCGAACTTTGTCCTTGAGCGTGCATCAGTCCTTGCGCTCAGCGTAGCCCGCGCGCGCTCAGTGCCGGCCGCGTCCTCCCGCCGAGCGCCGCAAGCGCCTGACGCGTCGCGCGCGGCTCGCGCGCTGCGCCGCCGCCGGCGTCGCGCGCGTCTGCAGGAACTTCAGCGCCTGTACGTACAGCAGCGAGGAGCGCCCCGTGACGATCTCGCCTTCGCGCAGCGACTGCACGAACTCGGCCGGGCCGTCGAAGTCGCGCATCCTGATCCGCGCCGAGCCGAGCCCCTGCGCGACGTGCGAGTCCGAACCGGCGCCCGCCGGGATCCGGTACTTCGCCGCGAAGCGCGCCGCCTCTTCGTTGAACGACGCGATCGCCACGCGCGGGTTGAAGACCTCGATCGCGTCGACGTCGTCGAGGATCTTCAGCAGGTTCTCGTAGTCCGGGACCGAGTGCATCCGGTCGAACGGGTGCGGCACGTAGACGACGCCGCCCTGGCGCTTGATCTCGGCGACCGTCTCCTCGAGCGTCAGCCCGCGCGGGATCTTCTGCTCGATGAACAACCCGATCACCTCGCCCTGGTCGGCCGTCTTGACCTCCTCGCCGACGATCACCCTGACGCCGGCCGCCTGCGCCTGCGCGCGCGCCTGCAGCGCCCCCGAGATCTCGTTGTGGTCGGTCACCGCGATCGCGCCGAGCCCCTGCGCGCGCGCCGTCGCGAGCAGCACCTCGACCGGCGTCGCGCAGTCGTTCGAGTGGTCGGTGTGCATGTGCAGGTCGACGTCGATCAACGGTCGCTGCGCCAGGCGCGCCGCGAGCTCCGGGTCGCCCTCGCGCGAGTGGCGCCGCGCCGCGAGCGTCGCGTAGATCAGCTCGAAGCGCTCGACCGCCCCGTCGCCGTCGCCGACGAGCTCGTACTCGTCGGGGAAGTGGCGGCGCATCAGCGCCGCCGTCTCCGGCAGGCTCGCCGTGCGCGCGTCGAGGCGCCCGAAGAAGCTCTCGACGAAGCGCCGCGCGACGAGCGTCGAGAGCAGCCGCTCGCTCGAGGAGTGGAACGAGCCGACGTTCAGCGCGCGCGAGTGGCGCAGCGCCGCGCTCGACGTGCTCGGCGCGAACGGCTCGTGCACATGTACGACGTCGAGCTCGACCGTCGCGAGCAGTTCCTCGATCGTGCGCGCGACGTCGATCGGCAGCGCCGCCCCGCGCCGGCGCGCCGACGACGGCACGTCGAGCACCTCGCCGACCGCGACGACGCGCGGCGCGCCGCCGTCGGTTCCCTCGAGCAGCGCGTGGCCGTCACCGCGCGCCGAGCGCAGCTCGCGCCTGGAGTCGCGCACGCGCTCCTGCGAGCGCGACGGCGCGAGCACGAGCACGCGATGCCCCCGCCGCGAGAGCTCCACGCTGACGCGCGCGACGTGCGCGTTGACCTCGTTCTCCTGCGCCTCCCACGGATACGGCGTGACGTGCGCGATCGAGAATCGCTCGGCCATCGGCTCCCCGATCACGCCCGCATCACGCCCGGCGACGGCTACCTGCTCGCCGTCGCGCGCGCTTTCGCCTTCGCTTTCGCTTTCGTCGCGCTGCCGCGCCGGGCGCCTGCCCGGTGCGCCTGGACGGCCCGCGTACTTCGCGATGAACTTCTCGGTGTCCTCGCGCGCCTGGTCGTCCGGGCGCTGGTTGTGCGGCGACTTCATCAGGTAGGAGCGACGGGCCGTCGAGCTGGCCGCCGACGCCGTGGTTGAGCGCGAGCTTGCAGCAGCGCACCGCGTCGATCACGATGCCCGCCGAGTTCGGCGAGTCCCACACCTCGAGCTTCAGCTCGACGTTCAGCGGCACGTCGCCGAACGCCTGGCCCTCGACGCGGATGTGCGCCCACTTGCGGTCGGTCAGCCACGGCACGTAGTCCGACGGACCGACGTGGATGTCTTCCGCCGGCAGCTCGTGGTCCATGATCGACGTGACCGCGTTCGTCTTCGAGATCTTCTTCGACTCCAGGCGCTCGCGCTCGAGCATGTTGTAGAAGTCCATGTTGCCGCCGACGTTCAGCTGCGACGTGCGCTCGATCTTCGACGCCGCGGTCGGCGAACAGCCGCGCGAGCGTGCGGTGCACGATCGTCGCGCCGACCTGCGACTTGATGTCGTCGCCGACGATCGGCAGGCCCGCCTCCTTGAAGCGCCTGTCCCAGTAGTTCTCGCGCGCGATGAACACCGGGATGCAGTTGACGAAGCCGCAGCCCGCCTCGAGCACCTGCTCGACGTACCACTTCGTCGCCTGCTCGGAGCCGACCGGCAGGTAGGAGACGACGACGTCCGTGTGCGTGTCCTTGAGGATCTTCACGATGTCCGCCGTCTCGCCGGGAGCCTTGACGATCTTCTCCTTGAGGTACTTGCCGAGGCCGTCGTGCGTCATCCCGCGGTAGACCGGCACGCCGAGCTTCTCGGCACCTTCGCGAACTTGATCGTGTTGTTCTGCCCCGCCCAGATCGCCTGGCCGAGGTCCTTGCCGACCTTCTTCGAGTCGATGTCGAACGCCGCCGTGAACTCGATGTCGCTGACGTGGTAGCCGCCGAGGTCGACGTGCATCAGGCCCGGCACGCGCTGCGTCGGGTCGGCGTCCTTGTAGTACTGGACGCCCTGCACGAACGCCGAGGCGCAGTTGCCGACGCCGATGATCGCGACGCGCACCTTGTCCGACTGGTAGCGGGCGGCGCCGTTGCTCGAGGCCGCGCCGTTGCCCGACGCGGTGCCGTTCGAGTGCTGCTTGATCACGAGAGATTTCCTTTGCTTGCTAGGGCTCGGCGCTCGGGGCCGAGGCGCGGTCTTGGAAGCCTTTGGGCTTTGCGGAGACTACTCCGCCGCCTCGCTTAGGTCACACCGCGACGCTCAGCGCGCCGCCGCGTCGACGAGCTCGCGGCGCACGTGCCAGATGCGCTGGCCGACCGTGATCAGGCTGAGGCCGGCGAGCACGTAGACGGCCGGCTGCAGCAGCTCGAAGCTCCCGAGCGAGGCGCCGCGCGCGAAGACGAGGCCGATCGAGAGGATCACGACGCGCACCGGGCGCGTCGCGATGCCGACCTTGCACTCGACGCCGAGCGCCTCGGCGCGCGCACGCGTGTAGCTGACCATCAGCGACGCGAGCACCGCGACGACGACCGCCGCCGCCGCGACCCGCTGGCCATGCTGGGCGAAGTACGGCGGCGACCGCCGTCAGCACGATGCCCTCCTCGACGCGGTCGAGCGTGGAGTCCAGGAACGCGCCGAACGGCGTGCCCTTGCCCGACATCCGCGAGTAGCGGCCGTCGAGCGTGTCCATGATCGAGCCGACGATGAACGCGATGCCGCCGAGGAAGAACAGCTTCTCCCACACGAGCGCCGCCGCGACGACGTTCAGCACGAGCCCCGTCAGCGAGATCGCGTTCGGCGTCAGCCGCGACTCGATCAGCGCATCGCGCATCAGCGCGCGACGCTCGCCCGGCGCCGATCGGTGCGCGTGCACGCAACGCCCCGGCGCGCCCGGTCCGGTAGCCGCCGCGCGCGCGAGCGCCGCGGCGAGGCGTGCTGCCTCGGAGCCATCGTGCGCCGCTCGCCTACCCGCTCGCCCGCACGGCTGCGGCGTCGCCGAGAAGCGCCACACCGCCGGGCGCGCCCGCGCGAGCCAGCGCGCGCCGTACGCCGAAGCACCGGCAGTCAACGCGCCGAGCAGCGCGTCGACGATGAAGTGGTTCGCCGTCACGACGATCACGAACGCCATCAGGAACGGGTACAGCAGCCAGAGCACGCGCACGACGCCGTGCTTCGTCAGGCTCGCCAGCGGCCAGCCGACCATCAGCGCGAACGCGACGTGCATCGACGGCACCGCCGCGTACGGGTTGAACAGCGCCGTCATCGACGCGCTCGCGTGCGAGACGTGCACGCCCGTGAAGTCCGACACGCTGTCGATGAAGCCCCACTCCGGCATGAAGCGCGGCGGCGCCGTCGGGAACACCGTGTAGCCGACGAGCGCGATCGCCATCGCGATCATGAACATGTTGCGCACGAAGTAGAACGAGCCGTTGTGGCGCAGGTACAGGTACAGCAGCGCGCTCAGCGTGATCGTCGTCTGCGCGTTGATGTACAGCCAGCTCGCGAGCACCATCACGACGTGGCTGCCCGACGCCCACGCCTGGATCGACGGCTCGACGAACAGGTGCAGCTTGCTCTCGATCGCGATCAGGTCGCGCGCGTGCGCGAACGCCGCGTTCGCGTCGCCCTCGACGAGCCCTCGCACGAGCCGGTACGCGAGGTACGCGGCGGCGAAGAGCGAGACCTGCCTGAGCGCGTCGACCAAGCCGTGCGGCAGGACGCGCGCCTGCAGGAGACGAGCGCGGGCGAGCATCAGCTTCGAGCAGCCTAGACGACGTGTCGAGCGCACGCCGCGTGCGCGCCGTCGCGTGCGCGCGCCGTCACGTGCAGCGCCGACCGTGCTCGAACACGCGCGCCGGCGAGAAGTCGATCGCGACCTCGACCGCGCCGGGCGCGCGCGTCTGCACCGCCGTCCAGCCGCCGCGCGCGCGGCTGACACAACCCGCGCCGCGCGCGAGCGCCCAGTACGGCGTGAAGCGCACGCGCACGACGTAGCTGCCCGCACGCGGCGCGCGCAGCGCGAACGAGTCGCTGCCGATCCGCGTCAGAGCGCCTCGGCCGCTGCGCCAGCGGCTGCGCTTCGGGCACCGCGAACAGCCGCCAGTGCGCCGAACGCCAGACTTCGCGCAGGTAGCCCGGCGGCGCCGTCGCGCAGCGGAGTTGTCGCCCTCGGCGCGCGCCGAGTAGTCGAGCGGCGCGTCCGGCAGCGCGACGTAGGAGACCGCGTTCGCGTCCAGCCACGCCTCGTAGCGCGCCGCGCCGAGTCGCGCCGCGCCTTCGTAGAACAGGCCGTGCGTGCAGCGTCTCGAGCTGGCGCTCCCAGCCGCGCGCGATCGGCACGCGCGCCGCGACCCAGCGCGCCTCGGCGTGATCGCGCGTCGGCACGACCTCGATCCGCGCCGGCCTGGCGTCGTAGCCGACGCCGAGCCGCCCGAGCTCGATGAGCAGCGGCGCGTAGTACGAGCGCTTCGCCGCCGGGTCGCTCGCCGCCGCGACGTAGTTGGAGATCGGCGCCTGCACCTGCCAGTACGCGAGCAGCGCCGCGAACGTCGACAGCGCGAGCACGCGCCACCGCCGCGGCGGCGATGAGCCGACGGCGGCCGCGCGCCGGCGCGCTGCCCCCGCCGAGCAGCGCCGCCGCGAGCAGCGGCCCGGCGAACAGCGAGCCGAGCCGGTCGGCGTTACCGCCGATCGCCGACGGGATCGCGTACGCGCCGAGCATAGCGCAGCCGCGTACAGCGCCGCGCCCGCGCGCAGCACACGCTGCGCGCGCCGGCAGCAGCGCCGCGAGCACGAGCACCGCCGCGAGCGCCGGGTAGAACGCCGACGCCGCAAACGGCTGCGTGCCGCCTTCCGGGAACGTCAGCTCGAGCAGTGCGACCGGCACGAGCGCCGCCGCCGCGATCGCCAGCGCGAGCGCGCGCTCCTCGTCGGCGATCGCCCACGCGAGCGCAGCGAGCGCGACGAACGCGCCCGCCAGCGGGCTCGCGAGCGCGCTCGACGCCGCCAGCGCGAGCGCCAGCGCCGCCAGGCCCGGGCGCCTCCGGCGCCGCCGCGGGCAGCGAGGAGCACGGAGCCCGGCGCGCGCCGCCCGCGCCGGGATGCAGACGCGCGGCGCCGCGCCGCCGCCCGCGCCGCGACGAGCGAGCCGAGCGCCGGCGCGAGGCCGAGCTCGACGGGATCCGGTTCGCCAGCAGCATCGCCGACGCGCCGAGCGCGAACCACAGCGTCGCCGCCCGCGCCGCGCCGCGCGGGAAGCGGTCCTCGGCGACGAGCACGCGCGAACAGCGCCGTCGCGAGCACCGCCGACGATCGCCGCCAGCAGCTGCGGGCCGAGCAGCGCGCCGAGCGGCGGGCGCGAGCAGCGAGTACGCGAGCAGATCGTGGCCCGCGTACCAGCCGTTGTCCCACAGCGTCAGGCCCGCGCGCGAGAACAGTTCGCTGCGATATCCCGCCGCCGCGAGGTCGCTGCTGATCGGCGCGACGATCACGTACGCGACGCCGAACGCCGCCGTCAGCGTCCACGCCGGCGCGCGTCCGTGCGCGCCCAGCGAGCGCGCGCACGCTGCGTACCCCGCTGCGTCGCTCACGCGGCGCGGCGAGGAACTCGACGACCCGGTCGATCACGTCCGGCCGGTCGAGCCACGGCCAGTGCCCCGCGTCCTCGAGCTCCAGCAGCTCGGCGCCGCCGAGCGCGTCGGCGTACGCCTGCGCGAAGCGCGCCGGGATGTACGGGTCGCGCGTGCCCCACACGACGAGCGCCGGGCGCCGATGTCGCCCAGGCGCGTTCCGGCAGCCGCGAGCACGTCGGGCGGCGAGCTGCGGTACAGGCGCAGGATCGCGCGCTGCGTGCCCTGGTCGAAGTGGTCGAGCACCGAGTCGAGCCACGCCTCCGGCAGCGGCCCCGGCGTCGCGTTGCGCCTCGCGCGAGAGCAGCCGCAGCAGGCGCCGGCTCGTGCGTCCCCATCGACAGCTCGCCGAGCACCGGCGTGCGCCAGATCCGCGCCGTGCGGTGCCAGCGGTAGCCCGGCAGCAACGGCACCGCGTTGATCACGACGAGCCGGTCGATCCGCTCCGGATGGCGCTGCGCGAAGGCCAGCCCGACCGCGCCCCAGTCGTGCACGACGAGGCTCACGCGCTCGATCGCCGACGCCGTCGAGGAAGCCTCGATGAAGCCCGCGTACTCGTCGATCGAGTAGCGCAGCGAGCCCGGCTTGCCCGAGCGCCCGAAGCCCGGCAGGTCAGGCGCGATGCCCGCCGCCGCGCGCGAGGAACTCGATCCAGTCGTCCGAGTTCGTCGGCACGCCGTGCAGGTAGAGAGGCGTGCCCGGCGTCCGCGCCGTCGCCGCCGTCGTGCGCCGCTGCGCCAGAAGACCGGCACGCCGCCGATCTCGCCGCTGTGGTCGCTCGACCTCGCGCACCGCGCGAGGATATACGCGCCGCCGCGCTGCGCGATACCGTGGGCGCGTGCCCGCGAGCGCCGCCGCACGCGCCGTCCGCGCGCGACCCCTGGCGGCCGCCGACGCGCGCGCGTGTCTGCGCGATCCGCGACCGCCTGCGCGACGTCTACGGCATCCCGCTGATGCGCCCGCACGGCCACCCGATCGCCGAGCTCGTCCTCACCGTCCTCTCGCAGTCGACCAACGACCGCAACCGCGACGTCGCCTTCCTGCGCCTGCGCGAGCGCTTTCCCTCCTGGGAGGCGGTCGCGACGCGCCGCTCGCCGAGGTCGAGGAGGCGATCCGCCCGGGCGGCATCTCGAGGGTCAAGTCCGTGCGCATCCAGGCGATCCTGCGCGCGATCTCGACGACCCGCCGCCTGACGCCGGGCCGTCGACGACGCCGCCGCCGAGCCCGAGCTGTCGCTCGACTGGCTCCCGCGCGTGCCGCTCGCGGTCAGCGCGCGACTACCTCGTCGCGCTGCCCGGCGTCGGGCGCAAGACCGCCGCGTGCGTGCTGCTGTTCGCCTACGGCCTGCGTGACGTGCCCGTCGACACGCACGTCTCGCGTGTCGGCATGCGGCTGCGGCCTGCTGCAGGCCGGCGCGCCGTTCGAGAGCTGCACGACCAGATGCTCGCGCTCACGCCGCCCGGCGAGGAGCTCGAGCTGCACGTCAACCTGCTCCGCCACGGCCGCCGCACCTGCCACGCGCGCTCGCCCGAGTGCGAGCGCTGCGCGCTCGCGCGCATGTGCCCGAGCCGCGGGCTCTTCAGCTAGAGCGTCAGGCTCGGGCTCGTGCGGCTACTGTCTGCCCCAACCCAGCATGCGTCAGCTCAGCTGTGCGGCAGCACGGCGAACGCGATCACCGCGTAGTGCGCCCGGCCGCCGCGAGCACGAGCATGTGGAAGACCTCGTGGTAGCCGAACACCTTCGGCCACGGGTTCGGCCGGCCCCTCGCGTAGATCACCGCGCCCATCACGTACAGCGCCCGCCGGCCGCGAGGCCCGCCGCGCCGAGCCAGCCGATCGCCGCCGGCAGCTCGCCGAAGACCGCGCCGTCACAGGCCGAGCGATCACGTAGACGCCGCGAACAGCCACTTCGGCGCGTCGATCCACGCGAGCTTGAAGATCATGCCGCCGAGCGCGCCCGCCCACATCACGATCAGGATCGTGCTCGCCAGTGCGCCTTTCAGCGCGAGCAGCGCGACCGGCGTGTACGTGCCCGCGATCAGCAGGAAGATCATCGAGTGGTCGAGGCGCCGCATCCAGCGTCGCGCCTTCGGGCGCCACGTCACGCGGTGGTACAGCGCGCTCGTCCCGAGCAGCGCCGAGACCGTGACCGCGTAGATCGCTCACCGCCACGCGCGCCTTGCCGTCGGACGCGGCGAGGATCAGGCCGGCCCCGAACGCCAGCGAGACGAAGAACGCGTACTGATGGAAGACGCCCCGCAGCCGCGGCTTGACCGGAAGCGCATCCGCGATCGTTGAGCTCACCACCGGCATCCTCCGACGGTACCGCGTCCGCGCACCGCTGTCCCGCCCTCCGGCCGCTCAGCACGCACCGGACGCCCCGTCTGCGGGCTTTCACCGGCCGCACGCCGTCGCTCATCGAGCCCTCGCCGCGTGCTCCGCGCGTCCCAGCCGCGTCCGAGCCGGCGTCGATCGATCTTGACTCTCGACAGAAAATCTGTCACAATGAGACTCAGATTTATACCAGCACACTCGAAGGAGCAATCCCACATGGCTAAGACGATCGGAATCGACCTCGGCACGACGAACTCGTGCATGGCCGTGCTCGAGGGCGGCGAGCCGACCGTCATCGAGAACGCCGAGGGCGGTCGCACGACGCCGTCCGTCGTCGCCTTCACGGCCTCCGGCGAGCGGCTCGTCGGCACGATCGCGAAGCGCCAGGCGGTCACCAACCCGCAGAACACGATCTTCTCGATCAAGCGCTTCATGGGCCGCAAGGAGAGCGAGGTCGCGCGAGGAGGAGGCGATCGTCCCCTACAAGGTCGTCGCCGGCCCCAACGGCGACGCGCGCGTCGAAGTCGACGGCAAGCAGTACTCGCCGCCGGAGATCAGCGCGATGATCCTGCAGAAGCTGAAGGCCGACGCCGAGGCCTACCTCGGCGAGACCGTCGACTCGGCGGTGATCACCGTCCCCGCGTACTTCAACGACGACCAGCGCCAGGCGACCAAGGACGCCGGCAAGATCGCCGGCCTCGACGTCAAGCGCATCATCAACGAGCCGACCGCGGCCTCGCTCGCCTACGGGCTCGACAAGGAGTCACGACCAGACGATCCTCGTCTTCGACCTCGGCGGCGGCACGTTCGACGTGTCGGTGCTCGAGATCGGCGACGGCGTCTTCGAGGTCAAGTCGACCGCCGGCGACAACCACCTCGGCGGCGACAACTTCGACAAGGCGATCGTCGACTGGCTGGTCGCCGAGTTCAAGCGCGACCAGGGCATCGACCTGCAGCGCCGACCCGATGGCGCTGCAGCGCCTCTACGAGGCGGCCGAGAAGGCCAAGATCGAGCTCTCGACGACGCAGGAGACGCAGATCAACCTGCCGTTCATCACCGCCGACCAGAGCGGGCCGAAGCACCTCGACACGCGCCTCACGCGCGCCAAGCTCGCCGAGCTGACCTGCCGACCTGCTCGACCGCGTCGTCGCGCCGGTGCGCCAGGCGCTCGACGACGCCAAGGACAAGGGCGCGGCGAAGATCGACCACGTCGTGCTCGTCGGCGGCATGACGCGCATGCCGGCCGTGCAGGAGAAGGTCAAGGAGCTGACCGGCAAGGAGCCGCACCGCGGCGTCAACCCGGACGAGGTCGTCGCCGTCGGCGCGGCGATCCAGGCCGGCGTGCTCGCCGGCGACGTCAAGGACGTGCTGCTGCTCGACGTCACGCCGCTGACGCTCGGCATCGAGACCAAGGGCGGCGTCTTCACGCGGCTGATCGAGCGCAACACGACGATCCCGACGCGCAAGGCGCGAGGTCTTCTCGACCGCCGAGGACAACCAGCCGTCGGTCGAGATCCACGTGCTGCAGGGCGAGCGCGAGATGGCGACGTACAACAAGTCGCTCGGCAAGTTCCAGCTGACCGGCATCCCGCCGGCGCCGCGCGGCATCCCGCAGATCGAGGTCGGCTTCGACATCGACGCCAACGGCATCCTCAGCGTCTCGGCCAAGGATCTCGGCACCGGCAAGGAGCAGAAGATCGAGATCAAGGCCGGCTCCGGGCTCTCGGACGACGAGATCAAGAACATGGTCTCCGACGCCGAGACGCACGCCGAGGAGGACCGCCGCGCACGCGAGCTCGCCGAGGCGCGCAACAACGGCGAGAACGCCGCCTACCAGGCCGAGCGCCAGCTCGACGGAGCTCGGCGACGCACGTCGACGCCGCCTCGCAAGGAGCAGATCGAGGACGGCGATCAAGGCGGTGCGCGAGGTCGCTCGACGGCGAGGACCCCGCCGCGATCACGCGCGCGCACCGAGGCGCTCAGACGGCCTTCCACGCGGTCTCCGAGGCGATGTACGAGCGCGCGCAGCAGGCAGCAGCGCCGGCGCGGCAACGGCTCGGCCGCGCGGCGACGGCGCCTCCTCCGACGAGGAGGACGTCGTCGACGCCGAGGTCGTCGACGAGCCGAACGCATAGGCCATGAGTCGAGTGAACGCAGACGATCGGCGTGCCGGACGCGACGGCGGCAGGACGTCCTCGGCCGGCGAGCACGCCCAGGCGCAGGATCGCAGTCGCCGACGCGCCGGCGCCGGCGGGGCGGCGAGGCCGACGCCGGCGCGGCCGACGACGACGGCGCCGAGCGGCAGGCTGCCGAGGGCGAGCTCGACGAGCTCGGCCGCGACGGCGGCCGAGCGCGACGAGTACCTCGCGCTCGCGCAGCGCACGCAGGCCGACTTCGAGAACTACCGCAAGCGCGTCGCGCGCGAGTCCGGCGCGGCGCGCAGGGCCGCGGGCGTCGCGCGGCTCGCGCGCGAGCTCCTGCCCGCGCTCGACAACCTCGACCGCGCGCTCGACGCTGCCGGCGACAGGCCGACGCGCGCTGATCGACGGGCGTGCGGCTCGTCCAGCGCGAGCTGCTCGGCGCGCTCGAGCGCGTCGGCATCGAGTCGTCTACGGCGCGGCCGGCGAGCAGTTCGACCCGACGCTGCACGAGGCGGTCGCGCAGCAGCCCGTTCGAGGCGCGCGCGCCGCGGCGACGATCGTCGAGGTCTACCAGCCCGGCTACCGGCTCGGCGACGGCGTGATCCGCCCGGCGCGCGTGGTCGTCGCGGCGCTAGGAGGGGCTGCAGCGATGGCGCGCGCAGAGATCCCTACAGACGTCCTCGGCGTCGACAAGAAGGCGACGCCGGAGGAGATCAAGAAGGCCTACCGCAAGCTCGCGCGCCAGTACCACCCCGACCGCAACCCGGGCGACAAGGACGCCGAGGAGCGCTTCAAGGAGATCAGCGAGGCCTACGACGTGCTCGGCGACCCCGAGAAGCGCGCGGCGTACGACCGCGGCGACGGGCGTCTTCGGCGGCCCGGCGCCGGGCCCGGCTTCGGCGGCTCGGCGGCTTCGACTCGGCCGCTTCTCGGCGACATCCTCTCGAACCTCTTCGGCGGCGCCGGCGGCGGCCGCCGGCGCGCCGGCGCGCGCGCCAGCGCGCGCCCGAGCGCGGGCGCGACCTCGAGGCGCGAGGTCCAGATCAGCTTCGACCAGGCCGTCGCACGGCGCGCAGGTGCCGCTGCACGGTGCCGGTGCACCGAGCGCTGCGCCGACCTGCAACGGCACCGGCGCGCGGCCGGGCACGAGCCCGAGCGTCTGCCCGCGCTGCGAGGGCCGCGGCATCGAGTCGCAGGGCCAGGGCATGTTCTCGATCTCCGCAGCCGTGCTCGCGCTGCGGCGGCAGCGGCACGGTGATCGAGTCGCCCTGCCCGACCTGCCACGGCACCGGCGCGACGCGCGGCGTCAAGCGCCTGCGCGTCAACATCCCCGCCGGCGTGCACGACGGCAGCCGCATCCGCCTCGCCGGCAAGGGCGAGGCCGGGCTGCGCGGCGGCCCGCCCGGCGACCTCTACGTGATCACGCACGTCGACGCCCTCGCCGGTCTTCAAGCAGAAGGGCGAGCACCTCGAGGTCGAGGTGCCGCTGACGGTCGTCGAGGCGCTGCGCGGCGCCGAGGTCGAGGTGCCGACGCTGACGGGGCGCAAGACGCTGCGCGTGCCGCCGGGCACCACGCACGGCACCGTCCAGCGCCTGCGCGGCGAGGGCCCGCCGAAGCTCGGCGGCGGCAAGGGCAACGGCGACATCCACTACCGCTTCGTGATCGAGGTGCCCGAGCGAGCTGACCGACGAGCAGGCGCAAGGCCGTCGACGAGCTCGCCAAGGCGATCAACGGCGACCCCCGCGCGCGAAGCTGTTCGAGGAGCCGCGGCGCGCCGGAGCCGAGGGAGCGCGGCGATGGCGCGGCGTAGCGAGCAGCGCGGCGCACGCGAGTCACGCGCGTCGAGGTCGCGATCGACCGCGGCGTCTTCATGATCTCGGTCGCCGCCGAGCTCGCCGAGATGCACCCGCAGACGCTGCGCATGTACGAGGCGCGCGGGCTGATCGAGCCGAGCGCTCGCCGAAGGGCACGCGCCTGTACTCGCAGGCCGACGTCGAGCGGCTGCGGCGCATCCAGCAGATGACCGCCGAGCTCGGGCTGAACCTCGCCGGCGTCGAGCGCGTGCTCGCGCTCGAGGGCGAGCTCGACGAGATGCACGCGCGCATCGAGGAGCTCGAGCTGCAGGCGCTGCACGCGCAGGTCCAGCTGGCCGAGGAGCTCGAGCAGGTGCGCCGCTCGTTCCGCGCCGAGCTCGCCGTGCCGTACCGTGGCGGCGAGCTCGTGCGCGCCGCCGACGCGCGCTCGCCGTTCCCGCGCGCCGCAAATCAAGCCGAGAGGAGGCCCGATGGCAGCGAACCCAGCTAACCCGGCCCAGGCCCCCGAGGAGGAGCAGAGCCCGCTCGAGCGCTTCGGCCGCGACCTCACCGAGATCGCGGAGCAGGGCAAGCTCGACCCCGTCATCGGGCGCGACGAGGAGATCCGCCGCGTCATCCAGGTGCTCTCGCGCCGCACCAAGAACAACCCCGTGCTGATCGGCGAGCCCGGCGTCGGCAAGACCGCGATCGTCGAGGGGCTCGCCCAGCGCATCGTCTCCAGAGACGTCCCCGAGTCGCTGCGCGACCGCCGCGTGATCGCGCTCGACATGGGCGCGCTGATCGCCGGCGCCGCCTACCGCGGCGAGTTCGAGGAACGCCTCAAGGGCGTGCTCAAGGAGGTCTCCGAGGCCCAGGGCACGATCATCCTGTTCCTCGACGAGCTGCACACGATCGTCGGCGCCGGCGCCGCCCAGGGCTCCGTCGACGCCTCGAACCTGCTCAAGCCGATGCTCGCGCGCGGCGAACTGCGCGCCGTCGGCGCGACGACGCTCGACGAGTACCGCAAGTACATCGAGAAGGACGCCGCGCTCGAGCGCCGCTTCCAGCCCGTCACCGTCGGCGAGCCGTCCGTCGAGGACACGATCGCGATCCTGCGCGGGCTGAAGGAGCGCTACGAGGTGCACCACGACGTCACGATCCAGGACGGCGCGCTGATCGCCGCCGCGACGCTGTCCAACCGCTACATCGCCGACCGCTTCCTACCCGACAAGGCGATCGACCTCGTCGACGAGGCCGCCTCGAAGATCCGCATCGAGATCGACTCGCTGCCGACCGAGATCGACGAGGTCGACCGGCGCATCATGCAGCTCAAGATCGAGCTCGAGTCGCTGCGCAAGGAGAAGGACGACGCCGCCAAGCAGCGCCGCGAGGCGATCGAAGCAGAGCTCTCCGAGCTGCAAGCGCGTTCGGCCGAGATGAAGGCCCAGTGGGAGGCCGAGAAGGAGGCGATCGCCGGCGTCAACGAGACGCGCGAGCGCCTCGACCGCGCGCGCATCGAGATGGAGCGCGCCGAACGCGAAGCCGACCTGCAGCGCGCCGCCGAACTGCGCTACAGCGAGATCCCCGAGCTCGAGCGCGCCGTCGCCGAGTACGAATCCGCCGAGCGCGAGCGCGACGGCGCCGCGCCGGTCTTCCTCAAAGAGGAGGTCGACGCCGACGACGTCGCCGAGGTCGTCGCGCGCTGGACCGGCATCCCCGTCAGCCGCCTGCTCGAGGGCGAAACCGAGAAGCTCGTGCAGATGGAGGCGCGCCTGCACGAACGCGTCGTCGGCCAGGACGACGCGATCGAGGCCGTCGCCTCCGCGCTGCGGCGCTCGCGCGCCGGGCTGCAGGACCCCGACCGCCCGATCGGCAGCTTCCTCTTCCTCGGCCCGACCGGCGTCGGCAAGACCGAGCTCGCGCGCGCGCTCGCCGAGTTCATGTTCGACTCGCAGGACGCGATGATCCGCATCGACATGTCCGAGTACATGGAGAAACACTCCGTCTCGCGGCTCGTCGGCGCGCCACCCGGCTACGTCGGCTACGAGGAGGGCGGCCAGCTCACCGAGGCCGTCCGCCGGCGCCCCTACGCCGTCGTCCTGCTCGACGAGATCGAGAAGGCGCACGCCGACGTCTTCAACACGCTGCTGCAGGTCATGGACGACGGGCGCCTCACCGACGGCCAGGGACGCACCGTCGACTTCAAGAACACCGTGCTGATCATGACCTCGAACATCCCCGTCGCGACCGACGTGCCCGACGGCGCCGACCGCACGCCGCCGCCAGCGCCGACGCGCAGCTGCGCACCGAACTGCTCGACTTCTTCAAGCCCGAGTTCATCAACCGGCTCGACGACATCGTCCGCTTCAAGGCGCTCACGCGCGAGCAGATCTCCGAGATCGTCGAGCTGCAGGTCGATCGCGTGATCGCGCGCGTCGCCGAGCGCGGCGTTCGGCTGACGCTCACCGACGCCGCCAAGCAACTGCTCGGCGACATGGGCTACGACCCGACCTACGGCGCGCGCCCGCTGCGGCGCGTCATCCAGAAGCAGCTCACCGACCGGCTCGCGCTCGCGCTGCTCGAAGGCAAGCTGCGCGAAGGCGACGACGTCGAGGTCGATGCGCGCGACGGGGAGCTGACGCTCGAGACCTCGAGCGCAGACACGACGCCCGCCGAGGCCGCCGTCGAGGTCTGAGTCCCAGCCCCGATCATCCAAACGAGGAGCCGACGATGCCGACCAAACCGAGCCGTACCACGATTGCCGCGCTCGCTGCCGCGGCGACGCTCCCGCTGAGCGCTCTGCTCGCCGCGCCGCAGGCCGGAGCGGCGACGCTGTACGTCTGCGTCAAGAAGAACGTCGGCACCGCGCGCTTCGTCAACGCCAGGACGAGATGCCGGCGCAACGAGACGAAGCTGTCGTGGAACACGCCCGGGCCGGCCGGCAGGAACGGATCGAACGGAAAAAACGGAGCGACCGGCAAAAACGGCAAAGACGGAGCCGCCGGGAAAAACGGGACGAATGGGACGAACGGGGCCAATGGCTCGAGCGCCGGCCTGATCGACTCCAACGACAGCCCGTTCGAACTGCCGTCGACGCGAGCGACCGTCGCGACGCTTCCCAACGTGCCGCCCGGCAGCTACATCGTGACCGCCAAGGTGCAGGTCGAAGACGCCAACCCGACCGAAGGCGTGACCGTCCACTGCTACCTCGCCGGCGATGAAGCCAAGGCGGAACTCCAGCCCAAAGGCGGCTCGGCCACGCTCTCGCTGATCACCGCAGGCGCGACGCTGTCGACGACGGCCTTCCCGCTCGAATGCAACGACTTCGGCACGTCCGCGTGAAGGTCGCGTTCGCCAGGATCGCGGCGATCCAGGTGCAGACGCTCGGCGCGACGACCGGCTGACGGGCAGCGAGCACCGTGTAGCGAGGCCGAGCGTCGAGCGAACGCACGACGACCGCGCCGATCGGGTACAAAAGGCATCGAGTCAATCGCAGCGCAGCGCCGGCCAACGAACCCGACCGAGGAGACGAGATGCCCACGTACATCATGTTCTCGACGCTGACCCCCGAGGGCGTCCAGACCGTCAAGAACAACCCCGAGCGGATCCGCGAGGTCAACAAGGAGGTCGAGCAGCTCGGCGCGAAGGTCACCGCGCAGTGGGCGACGCTCGGCCACGTCGACTTCATCTCCGTCGTCGAGGCGCCCGACGAGGCGACGATGGCGCGCGTCTCGCTCGAGCTCGGCTCGCGCGGCACCGGCCGCTACGAGACGCTCGCGGCGATCGGCATCGAGCAGTTCATCGCGTCGCTGTAGCTCACGTGTGAACGTTGCGTATGCTGCGGGCATGAGCGACGGCGAGCAGCTCGACCCGACCGCGCGCGAGGGCCGCGAGGCGCCCGGCCTCTCGCTCGCGCCGGCGCCGATGGAGGAGGCCGAAGTGCAGGCGCAACTCGACGACATCGACGTCGACGCGCCGCGCGTCGGCATCGTGATGGGCTCGAAGAGCGACATGGAGGCGATGGAGAAGGCCGCCAAGGAGCTCGAAGAGCGCGGCATCCTGCACGAGATCCGCGTGATGTCCGCGCACCGCGAACCCGACGCCGTCGCCGAGTACGCCAAGAACGCGCACATGCGCGGCCTGCGCGTGATCATCGCCGGCGCCGGCATCTCCGCCGCGCTGCCCGGCGCCGTCGCCGCGCACACCGACCTGCCGGTGATCGGCGTGCCGCTGTCCGGGCGCCTGACCGCCGCCGGCGGCCTCGACGCGATCCTCTCGATCGTGCAGATGCCTCCCGGCGTGCCCGTCGCGTGCGTCGGGCTCGACAACGCGCGCAACGCCGCGATCCTCGCGGCGCAGATCCTCGGGGCATGACGCGGGGCGAAGGGCCCGCTCGGTGATCCCCCGCTACACGCGCGAGCAGCTCGGGCGCCTGTGGACCGACGAGGCCCGGATGGAGGGCTGGCGCCGCGTCGAGGTCGCCGCCTGCGAGGAGCTGCCGGCGCTGCTCGGCGACGGTGACGGACCGAGCGCCGCCGAGCTCGAGGCGATCCGTGCGGCGACGTTCACCGTCGAGCAGGTCGACGAGCGCGAGCGCGTCACCGACCACGACGTCGCCGCGTTCGTCGACGTGCTCGGCGCGAGCGCCGGCGACGCCGGGCGCTGGATCCACTACGGCCTGACGTCCTCCGACGTGCTCGACACGGCGCTCGCGCTGCAGCTCGAGGCCGTCGGCGAGGTCGTCGTGCGCCGGCGCGTACGCGCTCGTCGCGGCGCTGCACGCCCGCGCACGCGAGCACGTCGAGACGCTCTGCGTCGGGCGCACGCACGGCGTCCACGCCGAGCCGACGACGTTCGGCGTCAAGCTCGCCGGCTTCGCCTTCGAGGCGCATGCGCAACGCGAGGCGCCTCGAGCGCGCCTTCGCGCAGGTCGCCGTCGGCGCGATCTCCGGCGCCGTCGGCACCTACGCCGCGACGAGCCCCGAGTTCGAGCGGCGCGTGCTCGGCCGCCTCGGCCTCGCGCGCGAGGACGTCTCGACGCAGGTCGTCGCGCGCGACCGCCACGCCGAGCTGCTCGGCGCGATCGCGCTCGCCGGCGCCGGCATCGAGCGCCTCGCGACCGAGGTCCGCCACCTGCAGCGCACCGAGGTCCGCGAGGTGCAGGAGCCGTTCCGCGCCGGGCAGAAGGGCTCCTCGGCGATGCCGCACAAGCGCAACCCGATCAAGGCCGAGCAGATCTCCGGGCTCGCGCGCGTGCTGCGCGGCAACGCGCAGGCCGCGCTCGAGGACGTCGCGCTCTGGCACGAGCGCGACATCTCGCACTCCTCGGTCGAGCGCATCATCCTGCCCGACTCGACGATCCTGCTCGACTACATGCAGCACCGCGCGACGCAGCTCGATCGACGGGATGGCGGTCGACGCGGCGCGCATGCGCGAGAACCTCGAGCTGACGCACGGCGCGCTCTTCTCCCAGCGGGTGCTGCTCGCGCTCGTCGACACCGGCATCTCGCGCGACGACGCCTACCGCGTCGTGCAGGAGCTCGCGCAGCGCGCGTGGGACGAGGCGATCCCGCTGCGCGAGCTGCTCGCCGCCGACGAGCGCGTCGCAGCGCGGGCTCGACCTCGACGCGATCTTCGACTACGGCCACTACGTGCGCCACGCCGAGGAGATCGTCGGTCGCCTCGACGGCGCGCTCGCTCCGAGCCCGCAACTCGCCTGAGCCGGCGCCGCCGACACCGCTGCGCCCGGTCGCGTTGGTAGCATCGCGCCACGTGACGACGCTCGCCGACCTGCCCCTCATCGCCAGCGGGAAGGTCCGCGAGATGTACGACCTCGACGGGTACTCGCAGCGGCGCCCGGCGCCGCTGCTGATGGTCGCGAGCGACCGCATCTCGACCTACGACGTCGTCCACCCGACGCCGATCCCCGACAAGGGCAAGGTGCTGACCGGCCTGTCGGTCTTCTGGTTCGAGCTGACCGCGCAGATCGTCGCCAACCACCTGATCTCGGCGACCGACGGCGTGCCCGAGGAGGCGCGCGGGCGCGCGCTCGTCGTGCGGCGCCTGCAGATGCTGCCCGTCGAGTGCGTCGTGCGCGGCTACATCACCGGCTCGGGCTGGAAGGACTACCAGGCGAGCGGCGCCGTCTCGGGCATCGCGCTGCCGGCCGGCCTGCGGGAGTCCGAGCAGCTGCCCGAGCCGATCTTCACGCCGAGCACGAAGGCCGACGTCGGCCACGACGAGGCGATCGACCTCGAGCGCGCCGCCGAGCTCGTCGGCGACGCGGCGCTGATGCAGCGCGTCGCGACGTCTCCGTCGAGCTGTACTCGTTCGCCGCCGAGCACGCGCGCTCGCGCGGCGTGATCCTCGCCGACACGAAGTTCGAGTTCGGCCTCGACGAGCGACGGCGAGCTCGTGCTCGGCGACGAGGTGCTGACGCCCGACTCCTCGCGCTACTGGCCCGCCGACGGCTACGAGGCCGGCCACGGCCAGCCGAGCTTCGACAAGCAGTACGTGCGCGACTGGGCCTCCGCGAGCGGCTGGGACAAGAACGCCGCCGGCGCCGGCGATCCCCGACGAGGTCGTCGCCGGGACGCGCGCGCGCTACGTCGAGGCGTACGAGCGGATCACCGGCGAGCCGTTCGACGCGTGGCTCGAGCGCGCCGGCGCATCGGCGGACGGCGCGTGAGGGCGCGCGTGCTGATCCGCCCGAAGGCGGGCATCCTCGACCCGCAGGGCGAGGCCGTCGAGCGCGCGCTGCCGGCGCTCGGCTTCGACGGCGTCGCGCACGTGCACGTCGGGCGGCTCGTCGAGCTCGACGTCGACGACGCCGCGCAGCTCGAGCCGATGTGCGAGCGGCTGCTCGCGAACCCGCTCGTCGAGGACTACGAGGTCCAGCTGCTCGACGGCGGCGGCTGACGTTGCAAGCGTGAAGTTCGGCGTCATCCAGTTCCCCGGCTCCTGCGACGAGCGTCGACGCGCTGAACGCCGCGCGCGCGCGTCGCCGACGCCGAGCTGATCTGGCACGGCGAGCGCGACCTGCACGGCGCCGACGCGATCGTCGTGCCCGGCGGCTTCTCCTACGGCGACTACCTGCGCGCCGGCGCGATCGCGCGCTTCTCGCCGGCGATGGAGGCGGTCATCGAGTTCGCGCGCGACGGCGGCCCCGTGCTCGGCATCTGCAACGGCTTCCAGGTGCTCTGCGAGGCGCACCTGCTGCCCGGCGCGCTGCTGCCGAACAGCGACCTGCGCTTCATCTGCCGCCAGGTCGAGCTCGAGGTGCTCGAGCAGCCGGCGGCCCGTTCACGCGAGCGCTGTGCGCTCGGCGAGCGCCTGAGCGATCCCGGCGAAGCACTCGTGGGGGCGCTACTACGCCGACGAGCAGACGCTCGCGGCGATGGACGACTCCGGCCAGATCGTCCTGCGCTACGCGCCGGGCGAGAACTTCAACGGCTCGCTGCACGACATCGCCGGCGTCTGCAACGAGGCCGGCAACGTGTTCGGCCTGATGCCGCACCCCGAGCACGCCGTCGACGAGCTGACGGCGGCTCGACCGACGGCCTGAAGATCTTCGAGTCGATGCGCCTCGCCGTCGAAGGCGTGCGCGCGTGAGGTGGCCGCGCTGATGGCCGCCGCCTCGATGCTGCCGACCGTCGAGGACGCGCTCGCGCTCGGCCTGACCGAGGCCGAGTACGAGCTGCGTCTGCGAGAAGCAGGGCCGCGCGCCGAACCAGGTCGAGCTCGCGATGTACTCGCTGCTGTGGAGCGAGCACTGCGCCTACAAGCACTCGAAGCAGCTCCTGCGAACGCTGCCGACCGAGGGCGCCGCACGTCGTCATGGGGCCCGGCGAGAACGCCGGCGCCGTCGACGTCGGCGGCGGCCTCGTCTGCGCCTTCAAGGTCGAGTCGCACAACCACCCGAGCGCCGTCGAGCCGTTCCAGGGCGCCGCGACCGGCGTCGGCGGGATCCTGCGCGACATCTTCGCGATCGGCGCGCGCCCGATCGCCGTGCTCGACTCGCTGCGCTTCGGCGAGCCGGGCGGCTCCTCGGCGACGCGCAGCGCGCTACCTGCTCGACGGCGCCGTCGCCGGCATCGGCCACTACGGCAACTCGATCGGCGTGCCGACGGTCGGCGGCGAGGTCTACTTCGAGGGCCCCTACGAGCAGAACTGCCTCGTCAACGCGATGGCGCTCGGCCTCGCCGACGCGCGAGCGGCTCGTGCGCAGCGCCGCCGCCGGCGCGGGCAACCTGCTCGTCCTGTTCGGCGCGTCGACCGGCCGCGACGGGATCGGCGGCGCCTCCGTGCTCGCCTCCGCCGAGCTCGGCGCCGGCGACGCGCGACAAGCGCCCGACCGTGCAGGTCGGCGACCCGTTCGAGGAGAAGAAGCTGCTCGAGTGCTCGCTCGAGCTGCTCGAGCGCGGCCTGCTCGTCTCGCTGCAGGACCTCGGCGCCGCCGGGCTCGACCTCCTCGGCCGCCGAGATGGCCTCCAAGGGCGAGGTCGGCATCGACATCGACGTCGCGCGCGTGCCGCTGCGCGAGCCCGGCATGGAGCCGTTCGAGGTGATGGTCTCCGAGTCCCAGGAGCGGATGCTCTGCGTCGTCGAGCCGCGCGAACGTCGAGGCCGTGCTCGCGCTGTGCGCGCAGTGGGAGGTCGGCGGCGCCGTGATCGGCACGGTCACCGACAGCGGCCGCGTGCGCGTGCTGCGCGGCGAGGAGCTCGCTCGGCGACATGCCCGTGCGCGCGCTCGTCGACGACTGCCCGCTCTACGACCTCGCCCCGCGCAAGCCGACCGAGCCGCTCTACCCGCCACCGCCGCGCTCGCCGACGCTCGCCGCGACGCTGGACCGCGCGAGACGCTGCTCGCGCTGCTCGCATCGCGCCAACATCGCCTCGCGCCGGCCGCTGTTCGAGCAGTACGACGCGATCGTGCAGTCGCGCACCGTGCGCCGTCCCGAGCAGGCCGACGCCGCCGTGCTCGCGCTCGCCGACGGCAGCGCGCTCGCCGTCAGCATCGACTGCAACGGCCGCCGCGTCGCCGCCGACCCCTACCGCGGCACGGTCGAGGCCGTGCTCGAGTGCGCGGCGAACCTCGCCTGCGCCGGCGCCGAGCCGCTCGGCACGACCAACAACCTCAACTTCGGCAACCCCGAGAAGCCGCACATCGCCTGGCAGCTGACCGAGGCCGTGCGCGGCCTCGGCGACGCCTGCCGCGCGCTCGCGGCGCCGATCGTCGGCGGCAACGTCTCGCTCTACAACGAGGGCGCCGACCGGCCCGATCTACCCGACGCCGGTGATCGGCATGGTCGGGCGCCTGCCCGACGCCCGTCGCGCCGGGCGGCTCGGCTTCGCGAGCGCGGGCGATGCGATCGCGCTCGTCGGCGCCGTTCGCGCCGTCGCTCGCCGCGAGCGAGCTCGCGAAGCTGCGCGGCGAGGCGCTGCCCGACGGCCTGCCGGCGATCGACCTCGCGGCTGTCGCCGCCGCGCAGGCGGCCGTGCGCGAGGCGCGTGCGCGCGGGCGCGCTGTCGAGCGCCCACGACATCGCCGAGGGCGGCCTCGCCGTCGCGCTCGCCGAGTGCTGCCTGGCCGGCGGCCTCGGCGCCGAGGTCGAGCTCGGCCCACAACTGTCCGGTGACGGACCGTTCGCCGCGCTGTTCGGCGAGGGCGCCGGCGGCTTCGTCGTCAGCGGTCCGGCCGATGCGCTCGACGGGTTGGCGGCGCGCCGGCGTCGGCGTGCGCCGCCTCGGGTCGGTCGGCGGCGAGCGCGCTGACGATCGCCGGCGTGCTCGGACGTCGCGCTGCTCGACGAGCTGGCCGAGGCGCACGCGGCGCTCGCGGAGCTGTTCGGATGAGCCGCGACACGACTGCTAGCGTCTCGAGTGAATGCGTGAGGGACCGCGCGATGAGTGCGGAGTGTTCGGCTTGTATGCGCCCGGTCACGAGGTGTCGCGGCTGTCGTACTTCGCGCTGTACGCGCTGCAGCACCGCGGCCAGGAGTCGGCCGGGATCGCCGCGGCCGACCGCGGCGGGCACATCATCACGCGCCGCGAGCTCGGGCTCGTCAGCCAGGTGTTCACCGAGAACGACCTGCGCACGCTCGCCGGTGAGCTCGCGATCGGCCACGTGCGCTACTCGACGACGGGCTCGAACGCGTGGGAGAACTCGCAGCCGGTGCAGCGCTCTGAGGGCACGAACGGCTCGCGTCGCGAGCTCGCGCTCGCGCACAACGGCAACCTGATCAACGCCGTCGAGCTGCACGACGCGATGCTCGAGGACGGCGTCACGTTCAGCTCGACGTCCGACTCGGAGATCATCGCCGCGCTGATCGCGACGCACCCGGCCGAGTCCGTCGAGGACGCGATCGCCGAGGTCATGCCGCGCCTGCGCGGCGCCTTCTCGACGGTCGTGATGACGAAGGACCGCGTCGTCGCCTTCCGCGACCCGCACGGCCTGCGGCCGCTCTCGCTCGGCGTGCTCGAGCCGGGTCCCGACGACGCCGACGGCGAACCACGCTGGTGCGTCGCCAGCGAGTCCTGCGCGTTCGACATCATCGGCGCGCAGCTCGTGCGCGACGTCGAGCCGGGCGAGATCGTCACGCTCGGCGAGGACGGGCTGCAGAGTCGGATGGTCACGCCCAGCGCAAGGCGCGCGTTCTGCGTGTTCGAGTACATCTACTTCGCGCGCCCGGACTCGCGCATGAACGGGCAGGTGCTGCAGGTCGCGCGTGGGCGGATGGGCGAGATCCTGTGGCGCGAGGCGCCCGTCGATGCGGACCTCGTGATCGCCGTGCCCGACTCCGGCAACGCCGCCGCACGCGGCCTCGCGCGCGCCGCCGGGCTGCCGCAGGACGACGGCTTCGTCAAGAACCGCTACGTCGCGCGCACGTTCATCCAGCCCGGCCAGGAGCTGCGCAAGCACGGCCTGCGGCTGAAGTTCAACCCGCTGCCGGAGGTCATCGCCGGCAAGCGCCTCGTCGTCGTCGACGACTCGATCGTGCGCGGCAACACGACGCGCCAGATCGTGCAGATGCTGCGCGACGCCGGCGCCGCCGAGGTGCACATGCGGATCTCGGCGCCGCCGATCAAGCATCCGTGCCACTACGGCATCGACATGTCGACGCGCGAGGAGATGATCGCGCACGAGCGCAGCACCGAGGAGATCGCCGCCGAGCTCGGCTGCGACTCGCTGCACTACCTCTCGCTCGACGGCGTCTACGAGGCCGTCGGCGCCGCGCGCGACAGGCACTGCGACGCGTGCTTCAGCGGCGAGTACCCGCTTGCCGGCAGCGACGGCGCCGCCGGCAAGTACTCGCTCGAGGACGACCAGATCCTCCCGCTCGTCAAGGCCTGAGCGCTCGGCCGGCGGCGCTAGCCGACGTAGTCTTCGCGCGCGCCGGCGGCGTCGTTGTAGCGGTTGTTGTACGGACGGCGGACGATCGCGTCCTCGCCGCGTCCGGCGCGCAGCGCCGAGGCGAGCGTAGCGACGATCAGGAGCGTGATGAGAATGGCTGTGAGCATGAGAGCGTCCTTTTGGGTAGCGGGCGGCACCGGCTCTCCAGCCTCTGCAACTGATTCAACGCCGGACCGCGCGCACCCTCTGTGAGGTTGGTCACACTATTCGGGCAATCGGAATCGGCCGGGCGTCCGGGCACGCGGCGCGCCCGACCATCCGTCGTTCCGCGGCGGATCGCCGCGCGTTGGCGACGCCGCGCGCAGCTATCGTCCGGCGCGTGTCAGAGCAGCTGCCGATCGCCGTGCTCGTGTCGGGCGCCGGCACGAACCTGCAGGCGCTGCTCGACACGGTGCACGGCCGCGAGGCCGAGATCGTCGCGGTCGCGTCGAATGTCGCCGATGCGCCGGCGCTGGCGCGCGCTGCGGCGCGTGAGGTGCCGACGGCGGTGTTCGCGCGCGGCGACTACGCCGACCGCGCGGCGCGCGACGAGGCGCTCGGCGACTGGCTGGCGGAGCGCGGCGCGCGGCTGGTCGTGCTCGCCGGCTACATGGAGCTGCTCGGCGCGGCGTTCCTCGAGCGCTTCCCGGGCACGCTGATCAACGTGCACCCGTCGCTGCTGCCGGCGTTCCCGGGCATCGGTGCGATCGAGCAGGCGCTGCAGTACGGCGTGAAGGTGTTCGGCGTGACCGTGCACTTCGTCGACGATGGCGTCGACACGGGCCCGGTGATCCTGCAGCGCGCCGTCGAGCTGCCCGGCGCGCGCCACGAGCAGGACGTGCTCGCGGCGCTGCACCCGCTCGAGCACGAGCTGCTGCCGGAGGCCGTCAGGCTGTTCGCGCGCGGCGAGCTGTCGATCGACGCGGCCGACCCGCGCCACCCGCGTGTGCGGGATAGGCTCTGAGGATGGCCTCGGCACGCGAATCGATCACCGCTCGCGGCGCCGGCGTCGAGCGCGCGGCGCCGGGTGAGGTGCGCGTGCGCAGAGCGCTCCTGTCGGTCTCCGACAAGCGCGGGATCGTCGACTTCGCGCAGGGCCTCGCGCAGCTCGGCGTCGAGATCGTCTCGACCGGCGGCACCGCACGCGAGCTGGGCGGCGCCGGCCTTCAGCCGCGCGAGATCGAGGACTTCACGGGCTTCCCCGAGATGATGGACGGGCGCGTGAAGACGCTGCACCCGCGCCTCTACGCGGGCCTCTTGGCGCTGCGCGACGAGGACTCGCACCTCGACGCCGCGCGCGAGCAGCAGATCGAGCAGGTCGACCTCGTCTGCGTCAACCTCTACCCGTTCGAGCAGACGCTCGCGCGCGGCGACGCGAGCGAGCAGGAGATCGTCGAGAACATCGACATCGGCGGGCCGACGATGATCCGCGCGGCGGCGAAGAACAGCGCGTTCGCGGCCGTCGTCGTCGACCCCGAGGACTACGAGCCGGTGCTCGCCGAGCTGCGCGAGTCCGACGGGCGCCTGTCGCTGCAGACGCGCACGCGGCTCGCGGCGAAGGCGTTCGCGCTGACCGCGCGCTACGACGCGGCGATCGCAACATGGTTCGCGCGCCGCGTCTACGACGGCTTCCCGCCGACGTGGAACGACGCCTACGAGAAGGTGCTCGACCTGCGCTACGGCGAGAACCCGCACCAGCGCGGCCGCGTTCTACGCGCGCGCCGGCGCGCCGACGCACCTGCTCGACGGCGTGCGCCAGCTGCACGGCAAGGAGCTGTCGTTCAACAACCTGCTCGACCTCAGCTCGGCGCGCGAGCTCGTCGAGGAGTTCGAGCAGCCGGCGTGCGCGATCGTCAAGCACAACAACCCGTGCGGCTGCGGCGTTGCCGCGACGGCCAGCTCGCCTACGAACGCGCCTTCGCGTGCGACCCCGAGAGCGCCTACGGCGGCGTCATCGCCGTCAACCGGCGGGTCGACGCTGCGTTCGCGCGCGAGCTCTCGAAGCAGTTCATCGAGGTGCTGCTCGCGCCCGGCTTCGACGCCGACGCGCTCGCGGTGCTGACCGAGAAGAAGAACGTGCGCCTGCTCGAGCTGAGCGCCTGGCCCGCGCCGGCGCACGAGGTCGAAGGCAAGCCCGTGATCGGCGGCCAGCTCGTGCAGACGCGCGACGTCGTCTCCGAGACGCGCGAGCAGATGCGCGTGATGACGGCACGCGCGCGCCGAGCGAGGAGCGAGTGGCGGGGATCTGCTGTTCGCGTGGAAGGTCTGCCGCCACGTGCGCTCCAACGCGATCGTGATCGCCGCGCCGGCAGGACGGCGCCACGATCGGGATCGGCGCCGGCCAGATGAGCCGCGTGGACGCGGTGCGCATCGCGGTCGAGAAGGCGCGGGCGCCCAGCCGGAGCTGCTCGCCGGCTGCGCGCTCGCCTCCGACGCGTTCTTCCCGTTCGCCGACGGCCCGCAGCTCGGCGATCGACGCGGGCGTGACGCGCGATCATCCAGCCGGGCGGCTCGGTGCGCGACGAGGATCGTCGTCGCCGCCGCCGACGCGGCCGGCGTCGCGATGGTCGCGACCGGCGTCCGCCACTTCCGCCACTGACCCCCAGCGGACCGTCGCCGCTGCTGGCCGATCTTCGATCGGTCGGCGTCCCGGTCGCTCGCGTAGCGTGCCGGTTGAGGGGAGGGCCACTTGAAGATTCACGAGATAATGATATATCGTGAGCGTACTTTGATAGCTCACGATAGGGAGATAGTTATGTTTGCGAAGCACGACACCGACGAGGGGCGCTGCGGCCACGGCCCGCGCCGCCGCCACAACCGACACCGCGGCTTCCGCGGCGGGCCGGACGGCGTTTCGGCGCGTTCGGCTTCGGCTTCGGCCCCGGCGGTCCGCGGGCGGGCGCGGGCGCAAGGCGCGCCGCGGCGACATCCGCACGGCCGCGCTGCTGCTGCTCGCCGAGGAGCCGCGCAACGGCTACCAGATCATGCAGGAGGTCGAGGAGCGCAGCGACGGCGTCTGGCGCCCGAGCCCCGGCTCGGTATACCCGGCGCTGCAGCAGCTCGAGGACGAGGGCCTGATCCGCTCGAGGAGATCGACGGGCGCAAGCTGTTCGGGCTGACCGACGCCGGGCGCGCGCAGCTCGAGGACCGCGCGCGAGGACGCGCCCGCGCCGTGGGAGCAGATGAGCGGCGACGTCAGCGACGAGGTGCACGAGTTCGTCGGGCAGATGCGCGAGGTCGGCTCCGCGTTCGGCAGGTGATGCGCACCGGCTGCGAGGCGCAGATCGGCCGAGGCCCGCAAGGTGCTCGACACGGCGCGCCGCGACCTCTACCGGATCCTCGCCGACGGCGAGCCCGGAGCCGACCGAGGGCGAGGACTGAGCGGCTAGCCGCTCGGAGTCACCTTGCGCGGCGTGAGCGCCTGGGCGGCGAGCTGCGCGCGGTTGGCGCGGTTCGACTCTCGCGGCGGCGAGCCGCATCGCCTCGCTGCAGGCGCGCCGGCTGTCGCTTCAGCGCTCGTTCGGTCAGCGGCTGCAGGACGCCGCGCAGGGGAGCTCGGCCCGACCCAGCGCGGTGACCAGACGCGCGGCGGCGCGCCGTTCGATGCCCCGCTCGATCGCGTCGATGGCCTCGACAGCGGTGCGGGATTGCGCAGGAACGCCGGGCGTCTGGTCTGTTCATCGAGTTCGACCGAGGGCTGGGCGATAGGCGGCGCGCACGAGGTCGGTGTCGATGAAGCCGAAGTAGGCGCAGCCGACCGCGCGCGCCGCTCGGCGCGCGTCTCCATTCGCAGCGCGTCGGTGAGCGCCTCGACGCCCGACTTGGCGGTCGTGTAGGGGCCCATCAGCGCGCGTGTGCGCGACGCGCTGACAGCGAGGCGATGTTCAGCAGGTAGCCGCGCCGCTTCGTGATCTGCTCGATCACGGCGCGGTCGGTGCGCCAGACGCCGAGCAGGTTGACCTCGAGCGTGCGCTCGACCTGCTCGATCGGCGCGGTGGCGAGCGGGCCCGTGAAGGCAGATGCCGGCGTTGGCGATCGCGACGTCGATCGCCGCCGAAGCGCTCGACCGTCCCGCGACCGCGCGCTGGAGCGCGTCGAAGTCGGTGACGTCGGCCTCGAAGCGCGATCGCGCGCTCGCCGAGCCGCGCGGCGTTCTCCTCCAGGCGCTCGGGCTCGAGGCCGACGAGCGCGACGTTCGCGCCCTTGGCGTGCAGCCGCTCGGCGCGTCGCCGCGCCGATGCCGCGCGCCGCGCCGGTGATGAACACGGTGCGTCCGTTGACGTCGTACGCCGGCACGTTCGAGCGAGCCATGCGCCGAGCCTACCTCAAGCCCGCGGCGCGCAGTCCTCGAGCGCCCGCTCGACCGAGTCGTAGATCGCGATCGCCCGTGGCAGGCCGACGATCTCGGCGAGGCGGGTCAGCGGCGAGCCGGGCGGGAATCACGAGCTGCAGCTTCGCGCGGCGCTGGCGCATGCGCTCGTTGAGGCGGAACAGCATGTCGAGCCGGCGCTGTCGACGTATCGGGTCTGGCTGAGGTCGAGCACGAGACGTCGCCGTGCGGGCTCGAGCAGCTCGGTCAGTTCGTCGCCGAGCCGCCGCGCGTTCGCCGCGTCGATGTCCTCCTCGTGCGCGCGCGACCCGGACGCTCTCGCGCCGTTCGACCTCGAGGCGCAGTCATGCCGCGTCCTCCACGAGGTGCTTGCGAGCGTCACCGTCGTTCCGTGCTCGTCGCGGTCGATCTCGACGTGTCGACGAGCGCCCGCATGATCGCGAGGCCGCGCCCCTGCCATTCGGCGCGAGGTCGCGCCAGCGGCCCCTGTCGCGGACCGTCACGCGCGACGTCGCCCCCGACGTCGCTCGCAGCGCACCTCGAACGTCGCCCGCCGGGCGCCGTAGGCGTGCTCGATCGCGTTGGCCGCGGCCTCCGACGCGGCCAGCGCGATGTCGAACAGCGTCGTCCTCGGCCGACACCCACGCTCGCGAGCCAGTGACCGAGCGTGCGCCGCAGCCCGGCCAGCACGCCCGGATACGCGTCGAGCGTCAGCTCGACCACGCGCCCGAGCGGCATCGACTCGATCGCCAATCAGTGCGACGTCGTCTTCGAGCGAGGCGTCCGTCGATCAGCGCCCGGTAGACGCGGTCGGCGAGCGACCCGTAGTCGGCCGTGCCGCGCGCTCGGCCGCCGTCGCGCAGGCGCTCGAGCCCGACGTCGATCGACTCGCCGCGGAGCTCGACCAGGCCGTCGGTGAAGAGCAGCAGGGCGTTGCCGGCGCGGGAACGCGTGGCGCTCGCGCTCGTACTCGCTGGCCGTGTGCGATCCCCAGCGGCGGCCCCTGGGGCTGCTTGAGGAGCGTCGACTCGCCGCCCGGCCCGACCAGCAGCGCCGGCAGGTGCCCGGCGCTGACCGCTTCGATCTCGCCATTCTCGAGGTCGAGCTCGAGGATCGCCAGCGGTCGCGGCGCGGTTGCGACCCAGCGAGACCAGCAGGTCGTTGAGCAGCGAGATCACCTCCCGCAGCTCGTGCCCCTCGATCAGGTACGCGCGCAGCGCGGTGCGCGATCTCCGCCATCACCGAGGCGGCGATCACGCCGCGGCCGACGACGTCGCCGATCACGAGCGCCATACGGCCGTTGGGGAGCTGGAAGACGTCGTACCAGTCCCCGCCGACCTTGATCCCCGAGCCGGCCGGCAGGTACTTGGCGCTGAAGCGCAGCCCGGGACCTGCGGGAACCCGTCGGGGAGCAGCGTGCGCTGCATGACCTCGGTCACGGCGCGCTGCTCGGCCAGCGCGCGCGTTGTCGATCACCAGCGCCGCGCGGTCGGCGGCGAGCTGCAGGCACGCGATGTCCTTCTCGCCGAATGCGCGCGACTGCGGCTGCCGACGTGCATCACGCCGATCACGCGCCCTTCGACCTGGATCGGCACGCCGAGCAGCGAGCGGATGCCCTTCTGGCGCAGGATCGGGTTGACGACCTCGGCGTGGTCGAGGTCCTCGATCACGATCGGGCGTGCCTCCGCCGCGACGCGTCCGGCGAAGCCGCGTGCGAGCGGCACCTGCATGCCCTGGCGCACCTCCTCCTCGAGGCCGCGCGCCGCGCGCGCGACGAGCACGCCGCGATCCTCGTCGAGCAGCAGCACCGCCGCCGTGTCGACGCCGAGGCCGGCGCGGATCCGCTCGAGCATCGCCGAGAGCATCTCCTCGAGCGAGTGGTAGCCGAGCTCCTCGTCGACGATGCTCCGTGGCTGCACGTTGGGACCGGCCTGCACCATGCCCAAGCTATACCCTGCGGCCTCTGCCGCGACGCCGGCGGCGATGCGCCCGCGTCGCCGTCGCCGTCAGGCGAGCGGCTGCAGCCGCGTCCGTTCGACCTCGGCGAGCTTGCGCCGCAGGCGCTTGTACTGGCGCTCCTGCTCGGGCGTGCGCTTGTGGCGCTTGTACGGCAGGTTGATGCGCTCGAGCGGGTCGGTCTTCAGGTCGTACATCTCCCACTGGTCGGGCGCCTTGCCTTCGACGTCGTAGTAGCGCGCGAGCTTGTAGCGGCGCTCGCGGATGCTGACGATGTGGTTCGGCGGCTGCGGGTACGGGCCGCGTCGCCTGCCCGGACTGGAAGTCGTCGTAGGTGAAGACCGTGTAGTCCTGCGACGGCTTCGGCGAGCGGCTGAGGATCTGGTCGGAGTAGTCGACGCCCTGCCACGACGCGCGCGCACTCGCCGGTGCGCCGATCAGGCTCGCGAGCGTCGGCAGGAAGTCGACGTGCGAGACGAGCGCTTCGTTGCGCTCGGGCTTCTTGAACAGGCGCGGGTTGGAGTAGACGAGCGGGACGCGGGTCGACTCCTCGTAGAAGTTGAAGTTCTTCTGTCGCAGGCCGCCGTGCGCGGTGCCCATCTCGCCGTGATCGGCCGTCGCGATCACGAGCGTGTTCTCGAGCAGTCCGCTCGCTTCGAGCGTGTCGAGGATCTTCACGAGGTACGCGTCCGACGACTTCATCAGGTTGCCGTAGAAGTTCAGGTAGTTGCGCTTCATCTGCGGCGTCGGGATCGGGCCGGACGCGTTGAACAGCCGCAGGAACTGCTCCTGGACGGTCGGCTTGCTCGTGAGGTTCTCGTTCGCCGTCGCCGGCGGGTCGATCTCGCCTTGAAGCCACGATTCGTCATAGCCGCCGCTGGCGTAGGTCTTCGGGTAGAACAGCACGTCGTGCGGGTTGACCAGCGAGACGACCATGAAGAACGGCTGGCTCTGCGCGGCCGTCGAGCTGAGGTACTGAACCGCGCCTTCGGTGCCCGCTTCGGGCGTGCCCTGCGAGTTCATGAAGCGCCCGTCGTTGTCGTAGATCGCCGCCGCCCTCCTCCGGGATGCTCTGGTTGGCGCCCGCGTCCGGCGGGTCCCAGCGCGTGAAGCCGTACTGGTTGACGTCGGACGGCACCCACGTCGAGCCGTTCGCCGGCTTGATGCAGTGGAACTTGCCCTTGTAGACCGGCGTGTAGCCGGCGGCCGCGCGCGACCGTCGCCGGGTTCTTGAAGCTCGTCGCGAGCTCGACCTGCGGGTATTCGCGGCGACGGCATGTCGGTCTCGAGCGTGTACTTGACGCCGTGCTGCGCCGGGAAGTAGCCCGACATCAGCGTCGATCGCGCCGGCGAGCACATGCACGCGTTCGTGAACGCGTTGTCGAACGTCATGCCGTGCTTCTGCAGGCGGGTCAGGCCCGGCATGTTGCGCTCGGTCCAGCCGCGCGGGAAGTGCTGGACCGCGCGCTGCTGGTCGGTCAGGAAGACGAGCACGTTCATGCCCGCGATCCCCCCGCCGGCCGCCACCGCCGGCCGGCGGGGTTGCGTCCTCGTCGCGGCCTCGGCCGCCGCGCTGTCCGCCGAGCAGCAGTCCCGGCGTCGCGACGGCGGCGGCCTTCAGCAGCTCGCCGCGTGTGATCCCACCGTTCTCTTCGTCCTGGTCGTTCTTGGCGCGCGTCCTGTCGTGGTCCTCGGATCTGTCCATGGCGATTCCTTTCGTTCGTCGCCGCGAACCGGCTGCGGCGTCGTGGCATGCTCGAAGGCGGCGACGCCGCTGCGCGCGAGCGGCGGTCGCATGGACGGCTGCGCCGGCGGGGGCGGCGAGCGGACACGGCTAGGGCCGCCGCGCGGGGCGGCCGCAACACGACTGAGGGCTGGAGGGGGAAGGAGCCCATTGACCGGCGTCGGCCCACGGGCGGCAACGATGCTCGCAGGTCTCCTGCGGGGAGCATAGCCCTATTCTCGTTGAAATACGAGTAATCGGAACAACCGACCCCGGATCGCCCCGTCGGAGAGCGCCGTCCATGGTGCTCTCGCAGATCTGCCGTATGCAGCGCGGCGAACAAAGACCGAACTTGGGCCTACTTCTGGAGCGCCTGTTGGAGCCGATGGCCCGGAAGGCTCGCCGACGTGCCCTCGGCGCTCTGGATCGCTAGGGTCTCGTGTCAGTCGCGGTAGGCTCGTCCCCGAGGCAAGACGCGCGTGACGTAGACGACGCCTGTCTCGATGTCGCGTTCGAAGCGTACCCGCCAATCGCCCACTCGCAGACGCCATTCGTCGGCGTCTGCCAACTTGACCACATCTCCAGCCGGCGGGTCACCCGTCAGCCGATCCAAAGCGCTGACGATGCGGCGCTGGACCGGACGATCGAGTCGGTTGAAGTCACGCCCGGCGCGCGCCGAGAAGACCCAACCGCCGTCGCTCAAGCGACCTCGCGCCTGATCTCATCGGCTGAAAGCGCATCTCCCCTGGCGATCTGCTCCTTGGCCTCACGAACTCCCTCATCCTCCTCGGGAGTCGTCGGCTCATCATCGAGCGGCGCCCGCTCGAGGAGGTTGGACAGGGCGTCGCGCTTGCCGTGGCTGCGAGCTATGTAGCCGAGCGCGTCTTGCGCCTCGGCCTCAGATAGCCGCTCGATCGTTTGCCGCAACTGCTCCTTCGCGGTCATGGGAACACGGTAGCGGCTCTGGCGAGGCTCTGGATCTGGAGTGCACGGAGCAGGTCATTATCGTTCCGGCTGCTGCGTGGCGCGAAGCTCACGGACGAACGCTTCGCGATTGTCGCGCCTGCGCTCGGCCTTCTTCAGCGACGGCAACTTCTGCGGCTTACACAGCAGGCAGCCGGCGCGGCGCTGCTTCGGTCGCTTCCGCTTGTGGTTGGCCACGGCAGCAAAGCTACCAAGGACTTCACGAGGAGCAGAGAGCCCCTCGAGAATGCCCCGTGCGGGACTCGAACCCGCCCCACCGGATTAAAGCCCGGCGCTCTACCAGATGAGCTAACGGGGCTCGCGCCGAGCAGTCTGCCAGATCGCGCGCGTCGGTTCGAGGGGTCTCGCCCCGGACGCGACGTTGCGCGCCCGGGGCGAGGGGGTGGGGGTAGAGGGCTCAGCGCACGGCGACGCTCGTCGCCGCGGTCGAGTGCGCGCCGCTGACGGGCGCGAACGTGCCGGTCAGCTCGAGCTTCGTCGCGCGGTGGTGCTTGCGCAGCGAGGCTGCGCGCGCCTTCGTCAGCGTCGTCTGCACGGTCATGCGCTCGGCCTTCGCGGCCTCGCGCGTGACCTTCGCGAAACCGGCGCCGGCGACCGTCAGGCGCCCGGCGGACGGCACCTGCACGACGAGCGTCGCGCGGTTGCCGTGGACCGAGTGGCTGAGGATCTTCAGCTTGCCGCCGGGCGCGCCCGAGCCGCCGTTGCCGCCCGTGCCCGATCCGGTGTTTCCGAGGCCGGCGCCGTCGACGCCTTCGGTCCCTTTCGTGAGCAGCGCGACGCCCAGGCCTTCGGTGCCCTTGACGAGCGCGAGTTCGTTTCCGTCGGCCAGTGCATGCGTGACGGCGGCGGCCGTCGCCGGCAGCGAGCTCGCCGTCTGTCCGAGCGTCTGCGCGAGCGCTTCGGGCGTCTCCGAGAGCGCGCTCGCGAGTTCGGCGACGTCGTGGTTCTGCAGCGGTTCACCGCTCGGCAGGCTGCCGAGCAGGCTCTGCAGCGCCTGCGGGTTGAGCGCTTCGGTGAGCTTGTCGATCAGCGCCGTCGGGTCTCCGGCGCCGCCGAGCAGATGCGCGAGCAGTTCGCTGAGGCTCGTCGTGTCGAGCCCTTCTTCGAGCACGTGCGCCGGCGAGCCTTTGAGCAGCGTTTCGATCAGGTCGGCGACCGGCAGGTGCGTCGCGGTTTCGAGCGCTTTGACGAGTTCGCCGCCGAGCATCTGCGGCGAGAGCAGTTCCGCGAGCGTCAGACTGGTGCGCGAGCAGCTTGTCGAGCGCTTCGCGCAGCGCCGCTTCGAGCCCGGCGGTGCCGCCGAGGCCCGTCAGGCTGGGCAGCTCGTCGACGCCCGGCAGTTCGGCCAGCAGCTTCGCGAGCTCGGGGACTTCGAGGTCGCCGGCCGGGAGCGACGATCCGCCGAGCTGCGTCTGCGCGAGCAGTTCCTGCAGCTGCTGCGGCGAGATCGCGCTGATGCCCGACAGCGTCGGGATCGGCGTCGCCGGCAGTTCGACGTTGGGCGCCGTCGTCGCCGCGGCGCCGCTCGGCAGCGCCGCGGCGAGCGCGAGCAGGCCGGTCGCGAGCAGCGGCAGTCCGAGTTTCCGCAGCGCGAGCGGGAAGCGCGTGAGGAGTCGATTCGGCAAGACGGTTCTCCTTTCGGAAGAGAGCGGGGGAGTGGCTGCGCATGGCAGTTACCCCGCGCGCCCGTCGCGACGCGAGATGTAGAACAGACGTCTATCCAGCGCGCGCTAAGGGTGTTCGAGCGCGGCGACGCGGAGCATCTCGTCGATCTCCGTCAGCTTCACGCGCGGGCGGCCGCCGCGCTCGCCGAGCGCGCGCTCGTGGCGGTCGATCGCCTCCCAGCCGGAGTACGTGACGAGCGCCGGCTGGCGCTCGCGCAGCAGCGCCTCGACGGCGGCCGCGTCGGGCTCGCTCGGCGTGTGCGCGAGGCGGACGGCGCCGAGCCGTTCGCGCTCGCGCGATCTCTTCCGGCCGCAGGTCGGCGAGCATCGCGTCGACGGTCTCCTGCGCATCCTTCTTGTTCGTGCCGATGACGCCCGACGGGCCGCGCTTGATCCAGCCGACGACGTACTCGCCGGGAAGCGGCTCGCGCGTGTCGGCGTCGAGCACGCGACCGTGCTCGTTGGGGATCGTCGCGGCGCGCTCGTTGAAGGAGACGCCGGGCAGCGGCACGCCGCGGTAGCCGATCGCGCGGAACGCGAGCCCGGCGGCGATCGTCTCCGACTCGTCCGTCGCGCGCGCGCGCAGCGCGCCGCGCTCGTCGGCGACGAGCTCGTTGCGCACGAAGCGGACGGCCGCGAGCGCGCCGTCGTCGCCGGCGAGCAGCTCGACGGGCGAGAGCAGGAAGCGCAGGACGATCCGTTTGCGCCCGGGCGTCGGCTCGTGCTCGGCGTAGCGGCGCAGGATCTCGACGTTGCGCCGCGCCGTCGCATCTTCCTCGGCCGCGGCGTCGTGCACGGCGAGCGCGCGCTCGAGCTCGTCGGAGTCGACGAGCACGTCGGCGTCGGTCAGCTCGTCGAGCTCGAGCAGCTCGGGGTTCGTGAACGCCGCCTGCGCGGGGCCGCGGCGGCCGACGACGAGCACCTCCTGCACGCGGCTGCGCGCGAGCACGTCGAGCGCGTGGTCGGCGGTGTCGGTCGGCGCGAGCTCCTCGGCGCTCAGCATCAGCATGCGCGCGACGTCGATCGCGACGTTGCCGTTGCCGATCACGACCGCGCGCTCGGCCGAGACGAGGTCGACCTCGAGGCCGGTGTGGTCGGGGTGGCCGTTGTACCAGCCGACGAACTCGGTCGCGGCATGCGAGCCGGGCAGGTCTTCGCCGGGGATGCCGAGCGGCCGGTCGAGCGGCGAGCCGGTCGCGTAGACGATCGCGTGGTAGCGCGCGCAGCAGGTCCTCGCGCGAGACGTGCTCGCCGAAGCAGACGTTGCCGAAGTAGCGAAAGCGCGGGTGCGCGGCGGTCTTCTCATAGACGCGCGTGACGGACTTGATCTTCGGGTGGTCGGGCGCGACGCCCGAGCGCACGAGCCCCCACGGCGTCGGCAGGCGCTCGAGCATGTCGACCTCGATGCGAACGCTCGAGTCCTTCAGCAGGTGCCCGGCGGTGTAGAAGCCGGCCGGGCCGGAGCCGATCACAGCGATGCGGATGGGAGGGCTGTCGTCTGTCATGCGAGCGTTGCGAGTGTCCGTCTTCGGTGATGGGCGCGGCCCGACTCGAACGGGCGACCCCCTCGGTGTAAACGAGGTGCTCTAGCCAACTGAGCTACGCGCCCCGGACCTGCTCGGGGTCTTCAAGGCTAGCGAGCGCCACGTTAACGCCTCGCAAAGCCCGGCAACGAGTCGGCTAGGATTGCGCGGTCCCCTCGGGGATCTCCCTTGACGACCGCAGACACCGCCCATAGCGAGGGGCCATCGGCGTTCGCGAAGACCGGCGAGCGTCACTCGAAGGCGGCCGAGCTCGAGCTGCGCAACGTCAGCAAGCGCTATCCGGGTCAGCGCGACGCCGGCGATCGGCGACCTCTCGTTGACGGTGCCGGCCGGCGAGGTGTGCGTGCTCGTCGGCCCGTCGGGCTCGGGCAAGACGACGGCGATGCGCCTGATCAACCGGATGATCCCGATCTGCCGGCGGCGAGATCCTGCTCGGCGGGCGCAGCGTGCTCGAGCGCGACCCGCGCGAGCTTCGCCGCGGGATCGGCTACGTGATCCAGCAGATCGGGACTGTTCCCGCATCAGACGGTCGCGCGAGAACATCGCGACCGTGCCGCGGCTGCTCGGCTGGGACAAGCAGCGGATCGCCGCGCGCGTGCACGAGCTGCTCGAGCTGATCGGCCTCGACGCCGGCGAGCTCGGCGGCCGCTACCCGGCGCAGCTCTCCGGCGGGCAGCGCCAGCGCGTCGGCGTCGCGCGCGCGCTCGCCGCCGACCCGCCGCTGATGCTGATGGACGAGCCGTTCGGCGGCGATCGACCCGATCAACCGCGCGCGCCTGCAGGACGAGTTCCTCGCGCTGCAGCGCGAGGTGCGCAAGACGATCGTGTTCGTCACGCACGACATCGACGAGGCGATCAAGATGGGCGACCGCATCGCGATCCTGCGCGAGGGCGGCACTGCTCGCGCAGTACGACACGCCGCGCGAGATCCTCACGCACCCGGCCGACGAGTTCGTCGCGCAGTTCGTCGGCGCCGACCGCGGCATCAAGCGGCTGTCGCTGACGACGCTCGGCGAACTGGAGCTGCTCGACGCCGAACCCGACGAAGCCCGGCCCGCTGCGCGTCATCGCCGCAGACGACGCGTGCGCGACGCGCTCTCGATGCTGCTGACGGCCGGCGGCGAACCGCTCGGCGTGCTCGACGGCGACGGCAGCGCTGCGCGGGCGTCGTGACGCTCGCGCTGATCGAGCAGCTGCTCGCCGAGGACGGCCGCGGCGTGAGCGGCGGCGCGAGCACGCTCGCCGAGCCGCCGGCCGGTGATCCCGAACTACAGCGCGCACAGCGCGCAGCTGCGTCGTCGAGAACCGCTTCTTCTGCCTCGACTGGGTCTCGCACAACTGGGCTGGCGTGCTCTGGCCGGCGCTGCGCCAGCACGTCGTGCTGACGCTGATCGCCGTCTCGATCGGCTTCGCGATCTCGCTCGCGCTGGCGCTCGCGGCGCACCGCTACCGCGGGCTCGAGCGCCCGACGCTGCTCGTGACGACGTTCCTCTACACGATCCCGTCGCTCGCGCTGTTCGAGCTGCTCGTCGCGCCGGTCGGGCGCGAACATCTACGCGGCGGAGATCGCGCTCGTCTCCTACACGCTGCTGATCCTCTTTCGCAACATCCTCGACGGGGCTGCGCGAGGTGCCGGCCGAGGTGCTCGACGCGGCCGAAGGGATGGGCATGAGCGCGCCGCCAGGCGCTGTGGCGCGTCGAGCTGCCGCTCGCGCTGCCGGCGATCGTCGCCGGCCTGCGGATCGCGATCGTGACGATCATCTCGCTCGCGACGATCGTGTCCACGATCTACGACGCAGGGCCTCGGCGTGCCGATCTTCACGGCGCTCGGCGAGGGCCCGTTCAAGACCGAGCTGCTCGCCGCCGGCGCGCTGGCGGTCGCGCTCGCGCTCGCCGCCGACGGGCTGCTCGTGCTCGCGCAGCGCGCGCTGACGCCGTGGGCGCGGCGCGAGGGCGGGCTGACGCGATGCACGCGATTCGTCGAAGCGTTCGAATTCATCGGCCGCAACGGCTCGGTCGCCGGCGAGCCGCAGTCTGCCGAGCCTCGTCGCACCTGGCGCTCGAGACGCTCAAGGTCGGCGCGATCGGCGTCGCGATCTCGGCCGTCTCGCGCGTGCCGCTCGGCGTCTGGCTCGGACACATCCACCGCGGCTCGTTCTTCGCGATCAACCTCGGCAACATCGGACGCGCGCTGCCGAGCCTCGCGGTGCTCGCGATCGGCGACGCGTTCCTCGGGCTCGGCCTGACCGTCGTCGAGCTCGCGCTCGTGATCCTCGCGGTGCCGCCGATCGTCACGAACGCGTACCTCGCCGTCGACGGCGTCGAACCGCGACCTCGTCGACGCGGCGCGCGGGATGGGCATGACCGAGCGGGAGATCGTGCTGCGCGTCGAGCTGCCGCTCGCGGTGCCGCTGATCTTCGCCGGGCTGCGCACGGCGTCGGTGTTCGTCGTCGCGACGACGACGATCGCGCGCTCGCCGGCTTCAGCGGCAGGCTCGGCGACATCATCGCCAACGAGACGAGCTACCACTTCGCCGGCGTGCTCGGCGCCGCGATCTGCGTCGCGGCGCTCGCGCTCGCGGTCGACGGCGTGCTCGCGCTCGTGCAGCGCGCGCTGACGCCGCGTGGCGTGCGGCTCGAGCGCGGGGACGGCCTCGCGCCCGCTGCCATGCCGGCGTAGATCATCTTAATTTCGATCAGATAACTTATAAATGAGGAAAACAACCGTAGGAGGCGTCACATGAGAAGTCGGCTCAGCTCACATGTGCGATGGGGCTCGTCAATCGGCCGGACAACCGGCGCGCTGCTTGCGGCGTGCGCGCTCGTCGTCGGCCTCGCTGCGTGCGGGAGCAGCTCGTCGTCGTCGAGCAGCGCGACGTCGACACCGGCAGCGAGCGGTCCCGGCGCCGGCAAGCCGGCGGTGACGATCGGCGACAAGAACTTCGCCGAGGAGAACATCCTCGGCGCGCTCTACGCGCAGGCGCTGCAGGCGAAGGGCTACAAGGTGACGCTGAAGGACAACGTCGGCTCCTCGGAGATCATCTTCAAGGCGCTGACGGCCGGCCAGATCGACATGTACCCGGAGTACACCGGCACGCTGCTGTCGGCCGTCGCCGAAAAGACGAACGAGCCGGCGAGCGCCGAAGCTGCGTACACCGAAGCGAAGGCGTACGTCGAACCAAAAGGCTTCACGCTGCTCGAAAAAACGCCGTTCTACGACTCGAACGCGCTGATCACGACGCCGGCGTACGCTAGCGCGCACCAGCTCGCGTCGATCGCCGACCTGAAGCCGCTCGGCACGAGCGTCAAGCTCGGCGGCGCGCCCGAATTCAAGACGCGCTTCGAGGGCTCGATCGGGCTGAAGCAGGAATACGGCGTCGTGCCGACGTTCGTGCCGGTCTCGATCGAACTCTCCTACAAGGCGATCGAAGGCGGCCAGGTCGATGTGCAGTCGGTCTTCTCGACCGACGGTCAGCTGCTCGGCGGCAAGTTCAAGGTGCTCGCCGACCCGAAGCACGTGTTCGGCTTCCAGAACGTCGCGCCGGTCGTCAAGAAGAGCGTGCTCGAAGCCGAGGGCCCGGCGTTCGCCGAAACGCTGAACAGGGTCTCGGCGCTGCTGACGATCCCGGCGATCCAGCAGATGAACAAGGCCGTCTCGATCGACAAGCAGTCGGCGAGCAGCGTCGCCGAGCAGTTCCTCAAGGCCAACGGGCTCGGCTGAGCGCCGGCCCTGCGCGCCGCGCCGGGTCTCCTGGGAAGCTGTCCGGAGATGCGGCGCGGCGACGGTGGCTGTTAGCGGATGGCGTGGGCGCGGCGCGGCGGCGCCGGCACGGTGACGCGCGTCGTGCTCTGGCTGCTCGGCGTGCTCGTCGTGCTGCTCGGCCTCGCGCAGATCTTCCTGCCGCGGATCGCCGCGAGCCGGATCTCCTCGCGGATCGGCCGCTACGGCAAGGTCACGAGCGTGCACGTCAGCGCGTGGCCGGCCGTCAAGCTCCTGTGGAAGGACGCCGACTCGGTCACCGTGCACGCCTCGCACGTCGCGCTCGACCCGGCGCGGACCGACGAGCTGCTCGCCGAAGCGAGCGGCACGAGCCGCCTCGACGTCTACGTGCAGCGTGCGAGCGAGGGGCCGCTTGCGGTCACCGACGTGCACCTGCAGAAGCGCGCGAGCGCGCTGCACGCGAGCGCGTTCGCGAGCGAAGCCGACGTGCGCGCGGCGCTGCCGCCGGGCTTCGGCGTGCAGGCTGCTCGCGAGCGTCGACGGGCACGTCGAAGTGCGCGCGAGCGGCGGCCTGTTCGGCGTCGGCGCTTCCGTGACCGCCGTCGCCGAAGCGCGCGAAGGCAAGCTCGTCGTGCACCCGCGCGGCGCGCTCATCGAAGCGTTCAAGCTGACGCTGTTCGACGAGCCCGACGTCCGGCTCGACAGCGTCGCCGCGCGCGCCGCGAGCGGCGCCGGCGGCGAGGCCGGGTACGAGCTCGAAGCCAACGCGACCTTGCGCTAGCGGCGCGAGAGACGGCGCGAGGCGGCGTCCTCGGTCGCTCGTGTGCAGAGCACACTTCGCTCCCTGCGTCCTTGCCTCGCTTGCCTCTCGCGCCGCTAGCGGCGGCTGTCTAGGCGGCGGCGCGCTCTGCGGCGGGAGCAGCTGCGGTTCGCGCGTGCACGCGCACCGGCACCCCGTCCTTCGGGCTGATCGTCGGCATCTGGCGGATCTGAAGGGCGAAGTCGTCGCGCAGCGAGAAGCTGAAGCGCGAGAGCAGGAGCGTCGCGATCGTGCGCACCTCGAGCTGGCCGAAGCGCATGCCGATGCACGTGCGCGAGCCGCCACCGAACGGGACGTACGCGCCCTTCGGCAGCGTCGCCTTCGCATCGGGCGCGAAGCGCTCGGGGCGGAACTGCTCGGGCGCGTCGAAGACGTCCGGCAGATGGTGGCTCGCCCACGAGCAGTAGTTGACGAACGCGCGCCGCGGGATCGTGTGGCCGGCGAACTCGAACGAGTCGACGGCGCGGCGCGGGCCGACCCACGCCGGCGGGTACTTGCGCAGCGTCTCGTCGAGCACCATCTCGAGCTCGGCGAGCTCGCCCGAGGTCAGCTGCGCGGCGCTCGGGCGCGCGCCGGCGAGCTTCGCGTCCTGCTCGGCGACGAGCCGCTGCGCGTGGCGCGGTTCGCGCGCGAGCTCGTAGAACATGAACGAGACCGTCGATGTCGTCGTGTCGTGGCCGGCGAACAGCAGCGTCATCACCTCGTCGCGGATCTGCAGGTCGCTGAGCTTGTTGCCTTCCTCGTCGCTCGCGTCGAGCAGCAGGCTGAGGATGTCGCCGCCGCGCCGCCCGCTCGCGCGCCGCTCGGCGATCTCGTCGTAGACGAGCCTGTCGATCTCGCGTGCCGCGCGCTGCATCTTGCCCCAAGGGCTGTTGCGCGTGCGCAGTACGCGCAACAGGTAGTCGGAGCTGTAGAACGCGAGCGCCTCCTCGAACACGGCCGCCGCGTCGATCGCACGTGCGCGCTCGCCGTCGGGGTCGACGCCGAACAGCGCGCGCATCGCGACGCGCATCGCCAGGCGACGCGTCCACGCGTAGAGATCGAGCTCGGCGCCGAGCTCGATCCGATCGATCGCGCGCTCGGTCTCCTCGACGATCGTCTGCAGCGACGCCGCGACGTGGTCGCGGTGGAAGACCGGCAGCATGATCCGCCGCGACTGGCGATGGAACTCGCCGTCGATCGTCAGCAGGCCGTCGCCCATCAGGCCGATCAGATCGCGGAAGTGGCCGTCGCGCCACGTGAAGTTATTCGCGTGCGAGACGAGCACGTAGTGGTTCGCCTCCGGGCCGAGCATGAAGACGACGTTCGAGTGCAGCAGGCGCAGCGTGAAGACCGGCCCGAAGCGCTCGTAGTACTCGAGCAGCATCTCGAGCGGTTCGTTCGCGAAGCGCCGCGTGCGCGGCAGCGAGACGCGCGTCTCGCCCGGCGGGAACGGCACGCCCGAGCGCTCGCTGCGGACGTCTTCGAGCATGACCGCGAACGGGTTGCTGTCGAGCATCGGCCGCGGTCCGACGAGCGCCATGCGCAAAGCCTAGAGCACCGACTGGCCGGCCGGCCAGTTTCGTCTATGACGCGTCTCGCGACGGCTATCGCCGGCCGGGCGCGAGGCTTGGCATACTGGAGGCGCGCGGTGCCTGTGGTGCCGTGCGCCCCATCGCGGGGGCGTAGCTCAGTTGGTTAGAGCGCTGCCCTGTCACGGCAGAGGTCGCGGGTTCGAGTCCCGTCGCTCCCGCTTTGTACCTGCCCCGCCCCGGCAGAAGCGCCACCGCCAAGCCGGGTCGGGGAGGGGATGCCCGCCGTGCTCTCGGCCTGAGCCTCGAAATACGCGAGGAACGCGGGCTTGGGCTGGACAACGACCACGCGCCGCTCGTTAAGCCAAACGCCGTCAAAGAGTCCACCCGGCGGGCGAAGGTAGGAAACATCTGCGCTCTCGCTTCGGACCGCGAACCGGGTCCGCTAGGGCGTGTTTGCAGGTTTTTCGCTCAGCTTCGCGTCGAAGATAGGGGCCACTGCTGGCTGGCGCAGCCTCGACGCTACCTTTCCACGAGCGGTATCTCTGGACCCGATCTGTTGGAGGCGATCATGAGTGCGCAACCCGAACCCGCAACGGACGAGCCGCTCACACGTCGTCGCGCGCTCGTGGGGATCACGGCCGCTGCGACCGGTGCGCTGTTGGCCGATGCCGCGATCAACCCGCGCGCGGCGCACGCGGAAGGCGTATCGAGCGTAAACGGCAAAACGGGAGCAGTGGTGCTCGGGGCAGCCGACGTCGAAGCGGCACCGGCGTCGGAGATCATGGAGTTGCCCGGTGAAAACACCGCGATCGGCGAAGGGGCGTTCGCAAGCTTTGTCGGCGAGAGCAAAGCCGAACACGAAAAACACCGAGGCAACACCGCCTATGGCTGGCATGCGCTGCATAACCTTAGCGGCACAAGCCTGACGAGCACCGAAGACAACACGGCGATCGGCAGCCAGGCGCTCGCATTCTTGACGACGGGTGGTGGTAACACCGCCGTGGGTGAGAACGCCGGGGTCAACATCACGACCGGTGAAGAAAACGTCGCGATCGGTTGCGAATGCCTGGCCTCTCAGCAGACGGCCACGGGGAACATCGCGATAGGGTTTCGGGCACTCAACCAGAACACAACCGGGTCCGGACTCGTGGCAATCGGCTACTGCGCGATGAACGAAAACAAAACCGGCATCGAAAGCACGGCCGTCGGCTGGGAGGCCCTTTACGAGAACACCGCGAACCGCAACACGGCGGTTGGCTTTGAAGCGCTGCGCAACAACACGACGGGAGAAGAAGGTGTCGCGATCGGCCGCGGCACCCTTACGCGCAACACGACCGGCGCCGGTAACGTGGCTGTGGGTGCCGTGTCGCTGACAAAAAACACGACGGGCAACTACAACACCGCTGTTGGCCTATTTGCCCTCGGCGAAAACGCGACGGGCCGCGAAAACACGGCACTTGGCGTCGCCGCCGGGGGTGAATGCACCGGCAGCGGCAACGTCTTCATCGGTGCAACCGCAGGCTTCAAAGAGAAAGGCAGCAACAAGCTCTACATCGCCAACAGCGAAACGACCGAACCGCTCATCTACGGCATCTTCCCGAACGAAGAGGTCGTCCTTAACGCCAGCAAAGTCGCGCTCTACAAAGGTGTCACGCCGGTAGCGCAGCACGCGACGATAACGGCACCTAAAGAAACGACCGCCGCCAACACGAAAGCGATCAAAGAAATCATCGAAGCTATCAAAGCAATCGGGATCATCCTGTGAAGGTTCGCCTACTGAAGGTCGTTGTTCAGCCGGTCTTCGTACTTGACGACGGCGAGGAGCTGACCGAGGTGCAACACCCGGCCACGGTCATCCCGGCTGCCGAATGGCCGACATACAGCAGCGAGCGCTTCCCTCGGGAGGTTGCCGAATGGCAGGAGAAGCTCGATGCGGAAGACGGTGAGGCGACGGCGAGCGTTACGAGTCTGCGACCGCCGGAGCGGGCTCAGGCCGTTGGTCCGGCTGGCGGATCAACATAGACTCGGGCAGACATCGCGTCGGTGAGCGGCTTATCCGAGAGTCAGAGCCGTGCCCCCGACGTGATCCGTTCGGGAAGCCTTCGGGGCGAATCGCTGTGCCGAACCTCTAGACGGAGGCGTGCGCCAAACCTCGATGGCAGCACGCTTGGAGTCGGTGGGTACATCGAGCGACCGACCCCCGTCGCTCCCGCTTTTCCCACCCCGCCCGCGCCCGCGCCCTTTGCGGCAGCGGCTGGCGGCTTGGAAGTACGGCAGGAAGTCGTCGTGCGGCTGCATGGCGACGATCCTGCCTTCCTGCGCCCAGACCTGCTCGAACAGCGAGAGCAGCAGCTTGCGCCGCTCGGACGGCTTCGTCTAGCCACGCGGTAGTCCTACCTGGACGTCTAGACTTACTGCATGTGGATCGGCATGGTGATCGGAACGGTGTTCGGCATCGCCCAGCTCACCTACTCGTACTCCAACCGGCGTGAGCCCGAGCCGCCAAACAACGCGCTGAAGCTACCTTTCGCCGTCATTTCGGCAGTAGCCTGCATCGCCTTGGCCGTCGCTGGTGTTTGGCCCATCCTCTTCGGGTTGCTCGCGGTCGCAATAGCCGTGCAGATCCCATTCATCCTTCGCAAGCGCAATCCGTGGTGGATGCAAGCAGCGATTGATCGACAGAAGCAGCCCCGGCGCCGCTCTACTGCGCTGTAGCCGTGTGATGATCAGCTAACACGGCGCACTCCCATCCTCCGGCATGTCGTATTAGCTAGACCCTTGTACGGCTATCAACCGGCACGGATCGCGATCGGGTGCCAGACGCGGCCCCGACCCCCGTCGCTCCCGCTTAATTAGGTGTTCTCCCTGCAAACCGGAAGGTTCTTGGCTTACGAGCGCCGTGCCGGCCGTCGCGATGGGGTGCCTTCAACGCGATTCTGCCTGCAAATCAGCCAGTTTCATCTGGAATAATTAAGACATTCCGTTTTCCCCTCCCAAAACAGATGCGTTCCGCCGTTTCGTGGTGCTCGACGGCCCCGCGATCTTGGCCGCCTTGTCTGCGCTCGACGGTGGCGCGGTTGACGAGATCCTTACGAAGCGCAGCGGCGACTCGGGGCACGAGATTGGCGGGGAGGTTGGCGTTCAGCCGGTTAGGGCGAAGGCTAAACGCGGCAAGACACAGCGGGTCGAGGAGGAGATGCGTCGGGTCCGAACCGAGCACTCCGCTGCTGCTGCGCTGATCGACGGGCTCAAGGAGCGTGGGTCGGTGGGCGTACTTGAGGGGGAGCTTGACGAGGAGGCGCTGCACTCGATCCAGCCGGGAATGGTTGTGCAGCTTCGGGCTGCGGTCGAGTTGCATCCGGTCTTTCAGATAGACGCACTCATGACCAACTTCGTCGCAAATGCCCCTGCGCTCGGACAAGCAGAGCAAGCCAAAGAGCTGCGCAAGGTACTTCCACTCATGCGAACGCTGATGGGGACGGGCGATACAGACGGACGGATTTTGCTTGACCTGACAACGGGCACCGAGCAAGCAGCCCGTATTGTGGCTTTCGTTGAGCGCGGCGCGATACAAGTTCCGATCGAGGACCTTACGGGACACTTCTCGGCCCTCGTGCAGGTCGATGAGGTGCTCGAAGAAGAGGACGATGAGTTGCTTACGCTTAGAGCGATCCGAGGTGCCTCGCCAGGTAAGACCGAACGCGATGGGATCGTCGAGGGTGCGGAAGCTTTGATCGCGCCAGCGAACGAGCTCGGCGTACCACTGACGCGAGACGATCTCGTTATGCCCGCGCCATTGATGCTCCTACGTCCGATCGCGATCTGGCGCTAATCCGGGACACAAGAGCGCGCTTAGAGCAGTCGGCCCAGCTCGTCAGGGCTCAGTCCAGCATCGCCAAGGATTCCTGAGAGCGTTACCAGCTTCAGCTCTCGATGAAGGGGCACGGTGAGTGAGACCCGTCGGTCGGGATGCTTCAGTCGAACGTGGCTTCCTCGTTGGCGAGCGACTTCCCATCCGTCGCGTTCGAGAGCTTTGACGCTGTCCCGATATGACTGGCAGAGCGCCGGTCACGCAGGGACCGGGAACTTCCGCCGGATCACCCCAGTGTCGAGCGAGCGCCCGTCTTCGCGCATCCCTTCGACGTAGAGCGCAAGCGTCTCCTGGGCATTCGCCGCTGCCTCATCGAGGGTGTCGCCCTCAGTGTGCAGACCGGGAAGGTCGGGGGCGTAAACGTGATAGCCACCCTCATCCTGAGGAGCGAAGACAAGCTCGATCTCTCGCGGTTGATCCATAAGACTCAAGATAGGCACGACTTCGGTCGCCGGCAAGCCGAGAGCAAGACCAGCCGCTCCGCGAAAGCCCGGCGGCTACTCATCGAAGAGAGCTGGCGGCTCACGCCAGACCGCGATGGCTGGCCGCTCGGCGCCGGTGGGTACACCGGAGGTCCAACCCCCGTCGCTCCCGCCTTTGTGCCCCGCCGTTCCCCGCGCCCAGCGCGGCAGCGGCTGGCGGTCCCTTGCCCCTCACCCGGTGAGCTCGGCGACCAGGAGCCGGTGCCCGGCGATCCAGGAGATGACGGCGTGCGCCCCGGCACCGGTGAGCGCCGCGTTGCGCAGCACTCCGGTACCGAGCGTGCGCGGCACGGCGAACGAGGAGCCGAAGGGCCGCACGGAGTACACGAGCCGCTCGCGATCGAACGGACCCTCGCCCCACGCGAGGATCGCGCAGTCGTTCGTCGCCGCTGCGACCGGGTACTGCGAAACCGTGCTCGGCGAGCTCAGCTGCTCGGGGGTGGAGTATGAGCCGTTCGCCTGTCCGGCGGCGACCTCGAGCGAGCCGGTCGCCGGTGACTTCGGGCGCGCTGAAGCTTCTCGGCCGACCGTCCACGCGGCAACCGGACCGCCTTCGGCCGGCAGTGCGACCACGGGCCCGCTGTAGGTGGTGACGCTGGGCGGCGGGTTCGGCACTTGCGCGACGGTCTGTGCCGACGCGAAGACCAGCGAGGGCTCGAGCATCGAAACCCGCAGCAGCCAGGGCAGAGTCCCTTGAACGCCGTAGCCGACGGCGACGCCGCCCGGACCGGCGAACACGGTATCCGCGCCGCCTTCCGAAGACGGGATCGACTGCTCGGTGTCGGCGGAGAGCACCTTCGGCACATCGAACTCGCGGGCTCCGGCCGGCAGGACCGCCGCGGCGACCTGAGCGTTCACAGGTCCGGGTCCGAGCACCGGCGGTGTTTGATAGCTGACGGCAACGTCGCCCGCGGCGTCCGCGACGGCGCCGCCGAGGTTCGCGTTGTCGGCGAGCGCGAGCGTGAGCGGCGAACCGAACCGAGCCGCGCCGGCAGCGACCGCATATCTGATCTCTGATCCGGTCGAAGGTTCTCGGCCCGGGACGTCCTGGCCCCAGGCCGCGACGACGCGGCCGTCTGTGGCGACGATCGACCAATCGGGGACGTTCGCGGTGACGCTCAGCAGCTGCTGAGGCGAGCCGAATCGCCTACCCGGCGGCGCGACGGCGGCGAGCAGAAGCCGCCGTCCGTGTCCGCCACGCGGCGTCGCCTGCCAGATGACAGCTGCTTCACCGTCGGGAGCGATCGACACATCCGGCGCGAAGCCGAGGCCAAGGCGCTGCGTCGGCCCCAGGCGACCGGAGGGATCGACGCTTCGAGCGAGGACGCCGGTGCGCGTGTTCCACGCAACGACCGAGCTCCCGGCGGCGTCGACGGCCACCGAGGGAGGCGCGCTCAGGGCGGGTACGCCCGCAGAAGCGACCGTGATCGCCCGGCCAAAGCTCGGCGGGACCGTGGCAGTGCTCGCTTGCGCGCATGACGCCAAAGCCGACAGCGCCAGCGTCACCGTGCCACCGACAGCGAATACGCGCTTCCAAGGCATTCGAGCGCCGACTCTATTTCCTATGCGCCTACCGCCGGCTGCGCCCCTTGTCTCGACCGGGCGCCCAACGAGAGGTCTCGCCTCCTCAAGCGCGCGGCCGGAGCCACCGATGTCTCCTCCGTGGAGCCCGACGAGGCGCGAGCAGGCGCACCGCGAGACGCATCGAGCCGAGGCGTCGGCTCCGACCCCACGCCGCCCGACGTCCCTTGGTGGGCAGATACCCACGTCAGGCTGGCCTTGCTGCTCGCCGGGCTGGTGATCGCGGTCCTGGCGCTTCTCTCCATCAGGGTCGGGCTCTTCGATGCCGGACACGGCTCGGCCCAGGCACGCGGAGCAGCGGTCGCGCCGGCATGCCAAGGCGGCGCAGCGCCGGAAGTCGAGCGCATCCCGCCGAAGAGCCTCCCTGCCCTTCGCGACGCCGTTTCTCGGACGATGCCGCCGCGGGTCGGACGCCTGTATGAAGCCGGCACGATCACGACGAGCAACCTGTGGTCAGACAATCAGCCGGTACGTGAATCGGTTTCGAGTCAACTGACGCCTCGGTCGGTGGCGGCGGGCTACGAGATGCGCTGGTGGGCGCTTGACCGCAACGGCGGCGAAGACGACGTTGCGGCTGACGTGCTCGAGTACGCGACAGAGCGACAGGCCGAAGATGCGCTTGCGCTCGCCGCAAGCACGAGTTGCCGCCGCGATGCAGCCGCGCACGTGGCGCGCTCGCCGTCTGGCGCTCGGCACCTCTTCTGGGTCAATCCCGACGACGCTCGCGAGTGGGACGTGCTCTTCGTCCGCGGCCGACGCCTCTACCGCGTGGTGGATGTTCCGCCAAGCTACCCGGCCGCCAGCGGAGCGGGCCAGCGAGCGCTCGAGCGGCTGGGCGTCGAAACAACCGTAGAAGCGCTGGCGTGCGCTCTCCCGGGCGCCGCCTGCCACGGGCCCGCCCTCTTCACTCCCGCGACCAGCTAGGACCCAGGGAATTCGGCCGGGTGTTCGGGTGAGAGGTAGGCGCTGACCTGCTTGAAGATCAAGCTTGCGTAGCTGGTCGCGTTGGCGGAGCTCTGAGGCGGGCTCGGGTGGTGACCACGCCGACGGAGATCCCGCGCGAGGGAAGGTAGGCCATGATCCCGGTGTAGCCGTCGATCACCGGGTTCTGGATCTGCCAGCCGTCGTCGACGAGGATCCCGAGCGCGTAGTAGAGGTGTGAGTTGAACGGCGCCAGGTGGGCGGTGATCGGGGCGAAGCGCTCGCGGCTCGCGCGCTTCGAGAGCAGTGCGCCGGTGCCGATCGCGCGGGCGGTGCGTGTCACGTCGGCGATCGTGCCGCTCATCACCGTTCCTGCTCCGATCGACCACGACGGACTCCAGTAGGTCGCGTCCTCGTAGACGCCGCGTTCGGAGGTGTAGGCGTGCAGCACCGGGCTCGGCATCGCCGGGTAGCGGGAAACCTGGATCTGGCCGAGACGCAGCGGCGTCAGCACCCGGTTGCGTATCAGGGAGTCGATCGACTTCCCGGTCGCCTTCGCGATCACCTCGCTCAGCACCGCGAAGTTGGTGTGGGCGTAGTGAAAGCAGGTCCCGGGCGCGCAGACCGGCGGCTGCGCGAACGCGTAGGCGAGCAGTTCGTCGGGCGCCCACTGCCGGAACGGGTTTTCGAGAAGGACCTTCTGGAAGGCTTCGTTCCCCTGGATCCAGTCGGGATAGCCGGAGGTGACGCTCGCAAGCTCGCGCAGCGTGACCTCGTTTGCGTTGGGGAGGTCGGGAAGATACCTGGAGAGCCTTTCGTTCAGCGAGAGCACTCCTCTGTCTTCGAGCTGAAGCAGCAGCGTGATGAGGTACGGGATCGCCATCGATCCGATCCGAAAGTGCATCTGCGGCGAGGCGGGGACGCCCGCCATCGAGTTACCGAATCCCCTGTCGAGGAGCTCCTTTCCGCCCGTGTCGACACGAACGATCGTCGCCCGTACGCCCAGTTGGGGCATCGCGTGACGAACGATGCTCGCAACCTGGCGGCTCGCGGCGGCGCGGCTCGCGCAGCCCGTCGCGACCTCGAGCTGGCTCGCGGCACAGCTCGCCGCTCCCGCGGACGGCGCCGGCAGGAGCGCGACGCACGCGACCGCTGTCGCGACCAGAATCGGGAGACGGGCGCGAGCGATGTCGGGGAGCCTATCTCTCGACCGAGGTGCATGTGGATGCGGCCAACGGAATATCGGGGCCGTCGGTCGTCAGTTGATCTCGATTGAGACGGGATCTCCGATCACTCACCAGGCCACGGTCCCATCCTTGTCGAAGAACCCGCCGGTCGGCCCGTCCGCCCCGATCAGCGCATGGCGCACGATCGCGGTCGCGCCCTCCTCGACGCTCTGCGGGCCGCTGTGTCCGTTGAGATCGGTCGCCGTGTAGCCGGGGTCGACGGCGTTGATGCGCATCTCGGGAAACGAGACGGCGTACTTGATCGTGATCATGTTCAGCGCGGCCTTCGAGGACGAGTAGGCCGGCGCGATGAACTCTGCCCACGGGCTGTCGGGGTCGGCGGCGAGGGCGAGCGAGCCGAGGCCGCTCGACACGTTGACGATGACGGGCGTGGGCGAGCGCTCGAGCAGCGGTAGGAATGCGTGGAGCACGCGGACCGGCCCGAGCACGTTCGTGTCGTAGACGCTCAGCAACTGCCCGGCGGTCAGTTCCGCGGCGGAGGCGCGCCCGCCCGTTATCCCGGCGTTGTTGACGAGCACGTCGAGCGAGCCGACCGTCCGCGCGGCGGTCTCGACGGAACCGTCGTCGGTGACGTCGAGCTGGACGAATCGAGCTCCGAGCTGCTCGGCTGCGCGGCGTCCACGCTCCTCGTCGCGTGCCCCGATCCAGACGTCCTGTCCCGCGGCGATCGCTGGCGGGCCGTCTCGAAACCGAGCCCCTTGTTTGCTCCGGTGATCAGTGTCGTGGTCATGCGCCTCAGTCTGAGACCGCCGACGTGCGCGGACAATCGGCACGACGGTGCGTAGGACTCGCAGTACCAGTGTGAGCGACGTGTCCGCTGCGATACTCGATCGGGTGAGTGAGCTCGCACGGACGTTGCGAACGTGGCGAGATCGCGTTCGTCCCGAGGACGTCGGGCTGGCGGCCGGGCCGCGCCGGCGCGCGGTCGGCCTGCGCCGCGAGGAGCTTGCAGCGCTCGCGTCGGTCTCGACCGACTACCTCGTCCGCCTCGAGCAGGGGCGGGCGGTTCACCCGTCCTCGACGGTCGTCGACGCGCTCGCCCGCGCGCTGCGGCTGACCGAGGCCGAGCACGAACACCTGCTGCGCCTCGCCGGGCATTCTCCGGCCGATGCGCGACGCATACGCCGTCACATGACACCGGCGCTGCAGCGAATCGCGGACAGGCTCGACGACCTGCCGGTCCTGGTCTTCGACCGCGCATGGACGCTGCAGAGCGCGAACGCGCTCGGCACGGCGCTCGTCGGCGACTGGTCTGCTCTGCCCGAACGCGAGCGCAACATCGCCTGGCGGCACTTCGTCGGTCTGCCCGGCCGCGTGGCCCGACCGCCCGCCGAGACGGAGAGCTTCGAGAGCGAGCTCGTCGGGGACCTGCAGACGGCAATCGGTCGCTACCCCGAGGATCCGGAGCTGCAACGGCTCACCGGCGATCTCCGCACTCGCAGCCCGCGGTTCGCCGCCCTGTGGGAGGCGTGCCCCGTCGCCGTGCGCGCGAGCGAGCGCAAGGTCGTCGATCACCCCGAGGTCGGGCGGCTCGAACTCGACTGCGACGTCCTGCGCTCCGACGGCACCGACCTCGTGCTCGTCGTCTACTCGGCGCAGCCCGGTAGCCCGGACGCCGAGACGCTGCGGCTGTTGCGCGTCATCGGCCTGCAGAGGATGGGCGAGGAAGCGGAAGCGGGGGTCGCGCCGGCGCGAGCGTGAAGTCCGCAGACGCCCGCCCTCTTGCGTCCCGACGAGGCGCCCACTATCGTCGGCGGCGAGGGAACGCCGCCGGCTCAAAGGTCAACGGCACGGAAAGCTGGAGGGAGAGGATGAGGGCAGAGACGCAGTACGACGACGCCGCCGGCGAGGGACGGCGGCTGACCCGGCGCACGCTCCTGCAGCGGGCCGCCGGACTGGGGCTCGCCGCCTCGACGCTCGGCGCGCTGGACCTGCTCGCGCTGGCGCCCGTCCGCGAGGCGATCGCCGCGAAGTCGTCGCTGCCGGAAGTCCAGTACCAGATCGAACGCTACGGCCCGCGTCCGATCCATGTCGAAGGCGTCAAGGCGCGCATGCCGCCGGTCTACACCGCGTTCGCGACCTTCACGCTGACGCGGACGCCGACGGCGGCCGACCAGGCGACGCTCGCGTCGGCGCTGGCGAGGATCGAGTCGAGCTATCCGTTCAGCCCGAGCGGCGTGTTCACGTCGGTCGCGTACGGCATCCCCTACTTCGAACGCCTCCCCGGCGGGATGAGCGGGACGCTTGTCGCCTCGCACATGCCGCGCCTGCTCGCCGAACAGCAGCGCTACGTGCTCGAGGAGGCCGTTCCGAGTCCGACCGACGTCGCGCCGCAGAACCCGGGCGTCAGCAAGCTTCGCTTCCAGGTGCCCGTCCAGATCGAGGCAAACGACGTGCTCGTGACCGTTCGCAGCGACTCGACGCGCGAACATCGACGACGTCCTCGCCTGGCTCGGCGGGGGCGGCACGACACTCGCCGGCGCGAGCGTCGGGCCGTCGGGCCTCGAAGGACTGCTGCCGGCCACGTCCGGCGGCTCTCGTTCACGCAGATCGGCTTGCCGCGCAAGGTGGCCGAAGAAGCGGGCCTCGACTACGCGGAGATGATCAACCCTGCCTCGCCGATGTGGATGGGCTTCGTCTCCCAGCAGGTCGGCACGAGCGGGCCGCCGCCGATCACGACGTTCGTCGGGAACGCCTCGGCCCGGGTGACGACGGCGCGCGGCCGCGACTACTTCAACCACGGCTCGATCGTGCACCTCTCGCACGCGATCATGGATCTCGAGCAGTTCTACGAGCGTCCGTCGGAAACATACGTGCGGCGCGAGGCGGCGATGTTCAGCGCCGACCCGTCCCTCGTCAGGGAAACGCCGACCAGTTCACGAACGGCGGTGGGCCGGCGTTCGTCCCGAACGTGTTCAACGGGCCGCAGCAGGCCGAAGCGAAGCCGAAGGGACGGCGACGTTCGACGGCAGCCGCATATCGCCCACACGACGCGCGCTGCAGCGCTCGAGCAGGGCGGCCGACCGCACGCCGATGCACATCCGCGCCGACGGTCCGGGGTTCGACTCGCTCGACGTGCCCGACGGCTCGGAGCAGCCGAAGCTGCACTTCGCGATCTACGTGCCCACGGCCGATTTCTTCGCGACGATGCGCCGCAACCAGGCGTCGCCGGACCTCGCGCAGCGAGACGGCGTGCCCGAGCGGAACCTCGGGATCGAGCGCTTCCTCACGGCCACGCGCCGGCAGAACTACCTCGTGCCGCCGAGACGCAACCGCGCGTTTCCGCTCGTCGAGCTCACGTGAGCGAGACGGCGCCGGGGCCGGAGGGTTGACCGGCTGCGGTTGCAGGTGTACTTTGACCTCATCCCGGACATGAGGCCGGGACGTTGGTGGGCGCAGTGCATTGGAGAGAGGGGAAGGGACCCCGCATGGACGCGGATCGGCAGGGAGGCACGCCGATCAGCCCCGTTCATCTCGCCAGGGTCGCCCCGCCGGCGACACAGGGATGAACCAAGGGAGGGCATCAGCAGCATGAAAGTCAGGGGAGTGCCGCAGGAGGCGTTGCGCGGCTGTCGCGGGTGGCGTTCGCCGCCGTGCTCGCGGCGGCGTGCTTCGGCGCGGTCGCAAGCGCGGCCGGCGCAGCCGAAGTCAAGATCGTCACGCAGGGCGAACTGCCGGCGACGGCGCCGAAGCACGTCCACTACTTCAACACGATCCAGGCCGCCGTCGAAGCGTACGAAACACGGCGCCTGGGTGTTGATCGAGCCGGGCGTCTACGACGAAGAAGTCAAGATCAGGAAGCCGCACAGCGACATCTTCATCCGCGGCATGGACCGCAACGCGCGTGATCATCGAAGGCCAGAACAGATCGACCCGGGCGGGCGCAACGGGATCGAAGCGTACAAGGCGAACAAGATCTGGATCGAAAACCTGACGGTCGCGCAACTTCGAACGTGAAAACATCGACGGCGGCGGCGGAAACGAGATCTGGTGGAACGGCGGCTCGGAGAGTGAAAAAAATCGGCGCGCACGGCTGGTGCGGGTCGCTACCTGACCGCATATGACACAGGGCTGAACGGCGGCTACGGCATCTTCACCGAACAACGAGACCGAAGGCGAATGGGAAAACATCTACGCCTCCGGCTTCAACGACTCGGGCATCTACCTGGGCGCATGCCCGGAATGCAAGGCGCGCATCGACAAAGCGACGATGGAATACAACGCGCTCGGATACTCGGGCTCGAACTCCGGCGGCAACCTGATCATCGAAGACTCGATCTTCCGCCACAACACGACCGGCATCGCGCCCAACTCCGAAAACCCCGGCGACGGCCCGCCGCCGCAGAACGGCGCGTGCGAACACTCGAAGCCGCTGCACAAGCACAAGGGCAAGCTGCCCGAATTCACATCGACCGAATTCGCGCACTGCACGATCATCCGTGACAACCTGATCACCGAAAACAACGACCTCGACGGCGCCGGCCAACGGATCGTCGGCGGCGGCGCCGTGGGGCGCCGGAGTCGAGCTTCCGGGCGACTACGGCGACTTGGTGAACACAACGAAATCACGAACAACCCGAGCGACGGCGTGCTCGCGTTCGAGTACCCCAACCCGTACCCGCCGAAGAGTGAAACGATCTACTTCCAGAACGCCGGGAACAAGATCGCCAACAACACGTTCTCAGGAAACGGCTACCGCGGCGGCAGCTACGCGCGGCGACGTGGCATTCCAGGGTGGGGACTTCGGCAGCATGAAGTCAACGAACAACTGCCTCGCGGGCAACTCCTTCGCCGACGCGACGTACCCGGCGGAAATCGAAGGTACGTGGGGCTGCCAGAACACAACGACGCCGAACCCGATCAGCGACTTCTCGTTCCTCGAATACCTGATCGAACTGCAGGCGGAATCCGAAAACCGGCCGACGATCGAAGCGGTCGGGCCACCGCCGGCTCAGCCGACGATGCCCAACCCGTGCGAAAACGTGCCGGCGAACCCGCTGTGCCCCTGACGGCATAGCGAGCTGACATATCGCGACCGGAGCGCCGGCCCTCACGGGGGCCGGCGCTCCGCTGTCTCGAGGGGCCTTGCGATCGCACGGCGTCGCGGATCTGCCGACGCGTTAGCCTCTCCGAGTGCCCCGAGCGAAACCGACCCGCGGCCCGGTCGCGCTCGTGCTGGCGGGCGGCGGCGCGCGCGGCGCGTATGAGATCGGTGCGCTCTCGGCGCTGCTGCCGGCGCTTGACGAGGACGAGCAGCCGCGGATAGTCGATCGGGACAAGCGTCGGTGCGATCAACGCGGCGCACGTCGCGGCGCACGCCGACGAATCGCCGCAGGCAGATCCCGGGGGCGGGGCTCGAGCTGTGGCGGCAGATCGACTACGGCAGCGTGCTCGAGCCGCTCGTGTCGCTGTCGGAGGCGCGCGCGACTGCTCTCGTACGTGCGCGAAGTGCTCGGCAGCCGGCGCGCGCATACGAACAGCCTGCTGGACCCGAGCCCGCTGACGGCGACGTTGAGCAGGCTCATACCGTTCGAGCGGATCCACGAGAACGTCGCCGCCGGGCATCATCGATCGGCGGCGGTCGTCGCGACGTCGGGGCTGACGAGCATGAGCGTCGTGTTCCACGACGGCGGGACCGGCGCCGGCGCTCGACGCGGCCGCGGCATCTCCTACGACGAGACGGCGCTGTGGGGGGACCACGTGCGCGCGTCAGCGGCGATCCCGCTCTGTTCCCGGCCGTCCGATCGGCGGCGAGGACGGAGCGGCGCTGGTACTTCGACGGCGGCACGCGGCTGAACACGCCGATCAAGCCGGCGCTGGCGCTCGGCGCCGCGCGCGCGATCGTGATCGCGCTCAACTCGTTGCGGCCGACGGTCGAGACCAACGGGACCGCCGCCCGGACGCGCTCGACGGCGCGACGCAGCTGATCCAGGCGGTGCTCGTGGACCCGATCGTCAACGACGTGCACACGCTCGCGACGGTCAACGAGCTGCTCGACGACGACGCAGACGCGAAGCGCCGCGCGCACGAGCGCGCACGGGCCGTCGCAGGGTCCCGTACATGCTGATCGCGCCGGAGGACCCGCACGAGATCGGCCGGATCGCGAGCGAGGTGTACCGCGAGCGCTTCAGCTCGCCGCGCGGGCTCGTGCGCTCGCCGAACGTCAGCAGCCTCGGCCATCTCGTCAACGCCGGCGATGGCGCGAGCCACGGCGAGCTGCTCAGCTACCTGCTGTTCGCCGAGGAGTTCGTCGAGCGCCTGATCGAGCTCGGCCGACGCGACGCGACGCGCTGGCTGAGCGAGACGCACGACCGCGGTCGATGGCAGCTCGGTCAGCTGTGACGGACGGTCCGCGCGGCGGTAACGTTGCCGGACGATGTCCGGGCTCAGCGTAACCCCGACGGACGGCTCGACGGTTCGCGGGTCGGGATCGGGCGCGGCGGGGCGCGTCGCGGTCGTCTTCGAACGCGGCGACGCCGGAGCCGCGGCGCTGCGCGAGGCGGCCGAACTGGCGACTGCCGGGCGCGAGCTCGCGGTCGTGACGCTCGCGCCGCAGGCACGGCCGGCGCGGTGGGGCCGCGCGGGCGGCGAGGGCCCGTACAACGTCGCGATCCGCGAGGAAGCGCAGGAGGAGCTGCGCGAGGCGCGCGCGCTGCTCGGATCGGTCGCCGAGCGCGCGACGTTCGACGTGCTCGCCGGCTGCCCGCGCCCGCCGCTCGTCGCGTGGGTCGGCAGGCACCGGTTCACGCTCGTGCTGCTCCCGCGACAACGACTGACGCTCGGCGGCAACCTGTTCGCGAGGAGCCTGAGGAAGGAGACCTCGGCAGAGGTGCGGCTCGTCTCGTAGGCGCTCGTGACCTGGACGCTCTCGTTCATCGGCCTCTGCTGGGCCGGCTGGTTGGCCTACTGGCTGGCGATGGCGTTCACGAACAAGCGCACGGTCGAGCGGGCCGGGTTCTTCGGCTACCGCATCGCCGCGATCGTCGCGTTCGCGGCGTGCGCGATCGTCGGCCGCGCGCTGCACATCTCGGCGCAGTCGCGTGCCTGGCACACGCCGCTTGCGCTCGGGCTCGCGTGCGATGCGATCGTGCTCGCGGGCGTCGCGTTCACCGTCTGGGCGCGAGTCGTGCTCGGGCGCAACTGGAGCGCCGAGGTGACTTTCAAGGAGGATCATGAGTTGATCGAAGCCGGCCCGTACAGGCTCGTACGGCACCCGATCTACACGGGTCTGCTGCTGATGGCGCTCGGCACGGCGCTCGCATTCGGACGTGCGATCGGCTTCGCGCTGCTGGTGACGCTGTGCGCGGCGCTCTGGTGGAAGGCGCGCACGGAGGAACGCGTGATGATGGCGCACTTCCCCGACTCCTACGCGTCCTACAGGCGGCGGACGCACGCGATCATCCCGTTCGTGCTGTGACGCGCTCGGACGCGTAGCCTGCTCGTCGATGTTCCTGCTCGCGCTGATCGCCGTGCCGCTCGTCGAGATCTTCGTCTTCGTCGAGGTCGCGCTCGCGATCGGCTGGCCGCTGGCGCTGCTGCTGCTGCTCGGGATCTCGGCGCTCGGCGTGCAGCTGCTGCGTGTGCAGGGACGCAGGGCGGTCGAGCGCGCATCGCTCGCGATGGCCGAGCGCCGCGCGTCGGCCGACGCGGCGCTCGACGGCGCGCTGACGCTGCTCGGCGCGGCGCTGCTCGCGCTGCCGGGCTTCGTGACCGACGCATTCGGAGCGCTCCTGCTGCTGGCGCCGACGCGCGCGCTCGTGCGCCGGCGGCTGTCGCGCCGCTACGCCGCGCGCCTGATGGCGTTCCTCGCGCGCCCGCTGCGCTACGCGTCGGGCGACCGCGTCCGGCGCGAGGCCGACGTAGACTCGACGGCCTTCGACGACGACCTCGACCAGCTCGACCGCTGAGCGAGCTCGCGAACGCATGAGAATCCACCCGCTCAGAACCGGCAGCGTGCGCGTCAAGCGATCGTTCCTGTTCCCGAGCGCCGGCGCGCGCCGTCAGCTCGACCTGCTCCTGCCGGGCCCGTGGTCCGATCCGCTGCCGATCCACTGCTGGGCGGTCGAGCACGGCGGTCGCCTGCTGCTCGTCGACACCGGCGAGACGGCGGGCGTGCGCGACATCTCCTTCGCGCGCTTCGAGGTCGCGCGCGAGCAGGAGCTGCCGGGCGCGATCGCCGCGGCCGGCCTCTCGCTGCAGGACGTCTCGGAGGTCGTGCTCACGCACCACCACGGCGATCACGTCGACGGGCTCGTGCACGTGCGTGCGCCCGTGCGGATCGGCGCCGAGGAGCTCCGCTTCCTCGCGACTGCGTTCCCGCGCGTGATGCGCCGGCTCCTGCGCCAGCCGCTGCCGCCTGGCTTCGCGCCGCAGCCGTTCGAGCTCGACGGCGGCCCGTTCGGCGCGTTCGAGCGCAGCCGCGCGCTGAGCGACGACGGGCGCATCGTCGCCGTCGCGACGCCCGGTCACACGCCGGGGCACATCTCGGTGATCTGCGTCGACGACGACGGGCGCCACGTGATGCTCGCGGGCGACGTGACCGACACGCTCGAGCAGCTGCGCGCGCGGCGCGCCGACGCGATCGGCCCGGACCCGGCCGTGCACGTCGCGACGCTCGAACGGATCCTCGCGCACTGCGCCGAGCACCCGACGGTCTTCCTGCCCTCGCACGATCCCGAGTCCGCCGCGCGCCTGGCCGATTCGACCACCGTCGGCTGACACCGCGATGAGCAAACTGCTCGAAGTGCTCGTCGGGATCGCGCTCGTCGCGCTGCTGCTCTGGGCGCTCTACTTCGCGTTCGGTCCGCAGGCGCTCGGCGTGCCGGCGATGGTCGGCGTGCTCGTGGTCGCGGCGGGCGTCAGCGTCTTCTCGAACGCCGGGTTCGCCGGCCTCGTGTTCGTCCTGCTCGGGCTGTTCGTGCTCGTGATGATCATCGGGATGGCGATGCGGCTCGGCAACGACCGGGGCGGCGGCCCGGGGCCTCCGCGACCCTGAGGCGCGGCGCTCAGCTCGCGTCCGCGCCGGCATCGCCGCGGCGCAGGCGCCACTTCATCAGCGGCATCAGCGCGACCGACAGCACGCCGCCGGCGGCGACGCCGGCGCGCAGCGCGCGGCGGTCGGTACGCGGGTCGCGCGCGAGCTCGCGCAGCCCGCCGACGGAGACCGGCGTGAGCGCGAGCAGCGCGGTCACGCTGCCGGGGTCGTAGCGGCGGTGGCGCGCCGCCCAGGAGAGGTGGAGCCCGGCGTTGCCGAGGTGGCTGACGTAGAGCGCCGCGGCCGGAGTGGCGGCGCGTGGCCCGGCGGCCGCCGCGGCGCTCAGCCCCCAGCCGAAGATCACGTTGATCGCGAACCCGAGCCGGCGGCCGAGCGGGAACTCGTCGTCCTCGGAGCCGATCACCTCGCGGTTGATCCACGGCAGGAACGCGCCCGGCCAGACCCACTCCTCGGTCTGATGCCAGACGAGCGCGGCGAGCGGGCGCAGCTCGCGGCGCCGGACCGCGGCGGCGCTGAGCGGCGCGAGCGCGGCGGCGCCGACGAGCGGCCAGCGGCCGTGGGTTTCGAGCGCCATCCGCGACGAGCCTCAGGGGCGCTAGGGCCCGCCGGCGCCCGGTTGCGATCCGAACAACGGCGTCACGCCACCGGGCCCGCCGCCGTGCGCGTTCTGCAGGCGCCCCTGCCAGACGGCCTTCGCGCCGAGGTCGCCGGTTCTGAACGTCATGTAGCCGGCGCCGAGCGCGAGCAGGACGAGCGCGACGCGCAGCGCCGCGAAGACCGGCTTCGGCGCGAGCACGCCATCGACGATGCCGAGTCCGGTCGGGCTTCCGCAGGAGATCCGCCGCGCGGCGAACGTGACGATCAGCGTCGCCGTGAACAGCACGTAGACGATCGCGAGGATGTGCGCCGCCTGCGAGTGTTCGGAGATCAGCGTCGCGGCCCGTCCCTGCAGGTGCAGCGCTCCGCGCAGCGCGGCGCCGGCCTGCAGCGTGAGGAACAGCGAGCTCATCGCGACGATCGCGACGAGCGCGAGCGCGATGCCGTAGCGCGCGAGCCATTCGGGCTTGGCGACGAAGACGATCGCGCAGACGATCGTGACCGGGATCAGGACGACCGGCACGTGGACGAACAGCGGGTGCGCGGGCAGGCCGCCGTAGATCGTCGTGATGCGGATCGGCAGCGCGAGGAAGCCGACGAACGCGAGCACCGTGAGGACGAACTCGGCGCGGCGCCAGTCGACTCCGGCGTGGCCTCCCGCCCCGATGCTCTGCGTGCTCACTGTCCGCGCAGGCTATAGCCGTCGCCGGTCTACCTGGCGGCGGTGAACACGTCGGCCCCGAACGTCGCCGGCACCGACGCGGCGTCGGCCAGGCGCGGAAGGCCGAGCAGCGACTCCCAGCTCGCGAGCGAGGAGTAGTGGTTGTATGCGGTCGCGCTGACGGTGCCGGGCTCGATGAACGGCGAGATGAGGACGGCGCCGACCTTGCCGCCGCCCGGGCCGTCGATCCCGGGCAGCGGCGAGCCCGGGCCGGGGAGCTCTTCGCAGCAGGAGGAGGAGTCCGATTCGGGGCCGTCGGACTCGTCGAAGGTGATCTCGAGCAGGCCGTTGTGGACGAACGCGGGCGAGCTCGTGATCTTCGGGACCCACGTTTCGAGGAAGCCGTCGATGTCGCCGAGCGCCGAGGCGCCGCTCGGCTGGTTGACGCACGGGTAGTCGTGGCCGTCGTCGCAGAGGTTCGGCGTGATGAACGAGAAGCGCGGCGTGCGGCCGGCCGACTTCAGGTCGGTCGCGAGCCCCGTCTCGCCGTGCAGCGCCGCCGCGGGCATCGCGCCTTCGGGGTTGCCGAGCGCGACGACGTGGCTGTCGCAGTAGGACGCGTCGTCGATCACCGAGTGGAAGTAGACGAACGGGTCGTGGCGCGTCGCGTAGCCGTCGCCGGCCTCGGCTTTCTGCGTTTCGTCGATCGCGTCGATCGCCGGGTGCCCGCAGGCCGCGGTCTCGCGGTTGGGGTCGTTGCCCATGTCCTCCTCGTAGGCCTTCCACTTCTTGCCGGTCGCCGACAGCTGCGTGCCGATGTTCTCGGTCGACGCCGGATACACGCAGCCGGTCCCGCCGACGACGCCGTCGGGCAGCGTCACGGCGCCGGCGAATTCGCTGAACAGCTGGCAGTCGGCCTGGTTCTCGATGTTCGGCGGCTGGCCGGAGACGAGCGAGATGTAGTTGTCGTTGCTCTCGTGGCCGGTCGCGTAGTAGTTCTCGAGCAGCGCACCCTCGGCGGGCAGCGTCTGCGCGAGGTACGGGTCGGCCGAGGGGTCGCCGAACGTCTTTTCGTAGGTCTCGTTCTCGAGCACGATCACGAACACGTGGCGGACGTGCGGCTGTTTGTAGGCGGGCGCTTTGCGCGCGGACGCCGACGTCGCGCCGGCGAGCATCAGCGCGGCGACCGTCGCGAGCGCGAGCGTCGCGCGCGGCCATCTCCGCGCCGCGGCGCCGTGACGGCGCGCTGCACTCGGGTTTGTCTCGCTCACCGTCGCCGTCAGCTCCCGGTCGCCGCGCCGACGGGCAGCGGCGGTTTGACGATCGCCGGCGGCTCGAGCAGCGCCGGCGGGCTCTTCAGGTCGAGGAACTTCGCGACGGTCTTCGCGTTCGCGTCGCGGTAGGTCAGCGCCGGCAGGTTCCACTTCGCCTCGATCGTCGCGAGCACCGAGGTGTGGTCGCAGACCACGTTCTCGACGGCGTTCGGCTTCGCGTACGGCGAGGCGACGATCGTCCGGCACGCGCGGCCCGTAGATGTCATAGCCGCCGGGGACGTCTTCGGGGCCGAGTTCGGGCGCGATCGAGTCCGGCGCGATCGCGGCGGGCGGAGGAACGTGGTCGTAGTAGCCGCCGTGCTCGTCGTAGGTGTAGATCAGCAGCGTCCGCGGCCACGCGGGCGAGTTGAGGACCGCGTCGACCGTCGCGTAAGCCCACGACTCGCCGTAGGACATGTCCTGCGGGTCCTCCTCGGAGCCGCCGATCGTTTCGAACTTGGCGCCGAGCGCTTCCAGGCCGGGGACGCTCTTGAGCGTGCTGCCGATCTCGCCGAGCGCGCCGAACTCGGGGTCGACGAAGCTGACCGCCGGCAGCGTGCCGGCCGCGCAGTCGGCGTAGAACTGCGCGATCGGCGCGAGGTTGGCCGGGTACTTCCCGATGATCGACGGGATGATCGCCGTCTGCGGCAGGTCGGTGAAGTAGTTGCGCCAGCTGACGCCGTAGGCGTGCAGACGGTCGAAGATCGTGCCGTTCGGCGGTGGCGGGTCCTGCAGGCTTTCGAGGTCCGTCGAGATGTTGCCGTAGGCCGTGCCGGCCATCAGGAAGCGCCGGTTCGGGTAGGTCTGGCACGGCGCCGAGCAGAACCAGCGGTTCGCGACGGTGAAGCCGCGCGCGAACGAGTACGCGAACGGGAGCTGTTCCTCGGTCCAGTAGCCCATCGGCTGGTCGGAGTCGACCGAGCGCACGAAGCCGTCCATCGCGCCGCCGTCGATCTGCTCGTGCGTCGCGTTCCAGTCCTGCGAGACACCCGGTCCCTGCGCGGTCGTCGGGATCACGAACGAGCTGACCGGTCCTTCCGGGCCGGGGTTGCTGTTGCGCGCGACGCCGGCGTGGCTGAACTTCAGGCCGTGCGCCTTCGGCTGCCCCGAGCGCGACAGCGCGCCGAGCAGGTTGTCGAAGGAGTGGTTCTCCATCATCACGACGACGATGTGGTCGAACGGCAGCGCTTCGGTCGCCGTCCCGGCCGGGCGCTTCGGATCGGGCAGGCTGTCGGGCACGCGCACGGCCTTCGCGTATGCGGCGGCCGTGCGCCACAGCGATCCGGCGCTCGACATCCCGACGACGGCGCCGCCGAGCGCGCCGCCGTAGCCGAGGAACGAACGGCGCGTGAGCTGCTGCTCGGGCGAGAGGTGTCTGAGGTCGAAGTCGGGCATCGGAGGGTTGACGGCGCGTAACCGCAGTGAACTTCTGCCCGCCTTGCGCGGCCGACTCGTGAGGATCCTGTGAACAAGCCCGCGAACGACGGCGATCGAACAGATGTCCGTCGTCCTAATAGGGCAGCGCCTGACGTCCGATAGACCCGACTGAAACCACACCCACACACTGCAAAGGCAAACCCGTCGCGAGGCGGGGACGCAAAGCCAGAGGTCTCGACCCGAGATAGCTCGGCCGCCAGTGGAACGTCACGGAGGACATCATGTTCGCTTCGTCTCGCCCCACGGCACACTCATTCGCACGGCGCGTCGGCTTCGCCCTCGTCGCCGTCTCCGCAGCATTCGCGCTGACGTGCGCTTCGGCGCTCGCGGCGCGCGGTACGGCCACACCGGGCACGCCGCCACCGGTCGGCTGCCCGTCGACGCCGACGTCGAACCCGTTCGCGCAGTTCGGCGACGGCGCCGCCTACAGCCCGCTGTCCGGCGGCTCGTTCGAGTCGGGCGCCGCCGGCTGGTCGCTGAGCGGCGCGTCGATCGCCGCCGGCAACGAGAGCTACGAGGTCGCCGGCGGCGGCTCGCAGTCGCTTGCGATCCAGCCGAGCGGCAGCGCCGTCTCGCCGTCGTTCTGCGTCAGCACGGCGAACCCGACGTTCCGGTTCTTCGCGCGCCGCACGAGCGGAAGCTGGGGCGTCCTGAACGTCTCGCTGCGCTGGACCGACGCGAACGGGGCGACGCACGACACGACCGTCGCGTCGCTGCAGTCGGGCACTTCCTGGACGCCGAGCGCCGCGCTGAAGCTCGCGACGACGCTGCCGCTCTGGCAGGCCGGCGAAACGCTCGGCGCGAGGCTCGTCTTCAAGCCCGAACAGTACGGCGGCGCGTGGTCGATCGACGACGTCTACATCGACCCGCGGATGAGCTGAGCGGCCGGGCGAGGCGAACGAACCGGACGAGGGGATCACGAGCGCGCGGGCGCGTGGGGCGCCCGCGCGCCGAGCGGTCGGCGGGCGGCACGACTGCGCGCCGCGATAGAACCTCGGCGTGGCCGATCGGGAGGACATCGACTTCACGTACTCGCTGACCGACCGCGTCTTTCGCCTCAGCATGGGCGAGCTGGCCGACTTCAGCGGTGCGAAGTACGACGGGGACTTCTCGCTCAGCCTCGAGCAGGCGCAGCGGCGCAAGCACGAGTACGTCGCCGAGCAGATCGGCATCGACCCGGGCCGACGCGTGCTCGACATCGGCTGCGGCTGGGGCGCGCTGCTCGACTTCGTCCGCCGCCGCGGCGCCGTCGGCGTCGGCGTGACGCTCTCCTCGGCGCAGCTCGCCGCCTGCCGTCGCCACGGCCTCGACGTGCACCTGGCCGACGGCCGCGCGCTTACGCCGGAGCGCTTCGGCGGCTTCGACGCGGTCTCGAGCCTCGGTGCGTTCGAGCACTTCTGCTCGCCCGAGGACTACCGCGCCGGACGCCAGGAGGACGTCTACCGCGCGATCTTCGCGCACATCGCGAGCCTGCTGCCGCCCGGCGGCCGCCTGTACCTGCAGACGATGGTCTACGGGCGCAACATGATCCCCGGGAGCGAGGCCGTCGAAGCGCTCGAGGCGCTGCCGCCGCGGGACACCGACGCGTGGTACCTCGCGCTGCTCTCGCGCCAGTTCCCGGGCTCGTGGCTGCCGTGGGGGCAGGAGCAGGTCGTTCGCTGCGCCGCCGGCGAGTTCGAGCTGCTCGCGAGCGAGAGCGGGCGGCTCGACTACATCGAGACGATCGAGCAGTGGAACGCGCGCATCGGCAGGCGCAGCCTGCGCAAGTCGCTGCTGAAGCTGCGCCTCGTGCCGCGCTACCTGACGAGCGCCGACTTCCGGCTCGCGTTCGCGTCGGGCGTCAGCGCGAACAAGGTCTGCTTCGAACGCGAGCTGCTCGACCACTACCGGCTGGTCTTCGAGCGGCGAAGCCCAGCCGGATCGAGCTGATCAGACGCGAGCGGGCCGTGACCCGCGCGAGCCGCCCGAGCCGCGACGGCGCGAGTTCCGACCGCCGCCGCCGTTGTGCCGGGGACCGCCGCCGTTGCGCGAGCCGCCGCGATCGCCGCCGCCGCCGCGTGGCGCGCCGCCGCCGAGGCCATGCGCGATCTTCAGCCGGTCGGCGATCTGGCGTGCGTCGTTGCGGTCGCCCGCGCCGACGAGCGTGATGCCGACGCCGGGTCGCCCGGCGCGTCCGGTGCGTCCGACGCGATGGACGTAGACGTCGTGGTCGCCGGGCAGGTCGAAGTTGATCACGTGCGAGATGTCCTGCACGTCGATGCCGCGCGCCGCGACGTCGGTCGCGACGAGCGTGTCGACGCGGCCGGAGCGGAACTGCGAGAGCGCCTGCTCGCGCTGTTTCTGCGAGCGGTTGCCGTGCACGGCGGCGGCCTTCACGCCGCTGCCGGCGAGGCGCTTGACGAGGCGGTCGGCGCCGCGCTTGGTGCGGACGAAGACGAGCGCGAGGTCGCGCTCCTGCGAGAGCTCGCCGACGAGCGCCGCGACGCGGTCTTCGCTGTCGACGCGCACGAAGCGGTGCTCGACGTCGGCGGCCGCGTGATCTCCGGAAGGCCCGTGCTCGTGCGCGATCGCGTCGTTCGTGTACTGCGCCGCGATCTTGCCGACGGCGCCTTCGAGCGTCGCCGAGAAGAACAGCGTCTGGCGATCGCGCGGGCAGGCCCGGACGATTCGATCGACGGCCGGGCGGAAGCCCATGTCGAGCATCCGGTCGGCCTCGTCGAGGACGAGCATGCGGATCGCCGACAGCTTGAACGCGCCGCGCTCGAGCAGGTCCTCGAGCCGCCCGGGCGTCGCGACGACGATGTGCGACTTCGCTGCCGACTGCGCCTGCTTGGTCAGGCCGACGCCGCCGTAGACGGCGGTGACGCGCAGCGCGCGCGAGTGGGCGATCTCGCGGATCTCCTCGACGATCTGGCTCGCGAGCTCACGCGTCGGCGCGAGCACGAGCGCGGCGGGACGCGGGCCGTCGGCGCGCAGGCGCTCGACGATCGGGATGCCGAAGGCGAGCGTCTTGCCCGACCCGGTCGGCGACTTGACGAGCACGTCGCGGCCCTCGAGCACGTCGTTGACGACGAGGCTCTGAACGGGGAACGGCGCGGTGATGCCGCGCTGTGCGAGGACGTCGACGACAGGGCGCGAAACGCCGAGGTCGGCGAAGGACTTCATGGACAATGTGACTCCTTTTGAGCGGCTCTGAGCGCCGCGTCGATTCGGGAGGCCGACCAACCCGAACCGCCACTGGCGGTACTCAAGCGAGCTGCCTCGCGGCCGACAGTTGTCGACCGCTGCCAGCAACGTAGCAGAGCGGACACCGTGAACCGGTGGGTCGAGAGCCATCGTGCAGCGGCCCTGCGGCGCCGGTCGACCGCCGTGCCAGACGCGCTAGTGTGGAATCGAGCGTCGTCGTTCGTACTGGTCTGCCCCCTTTCCCGCACGCGACGCGTTGCGTCTTTCGAGAGAGGCAGAGAGGCCGGCCGTGTCGGGTACCACCCACGATGGGTCCAGTGACGACCGCGTGACCGTGAGGATCTCGGATGCGATCACACGGCTGTTCGCCGTCCACACCGGTCACGGAGCCACGCGCGCGTGGACGACGCTCGACGAGAACCTCGTCGTCTGCGTGCTCCAGAACGTGCTCGGCAAGGGCGAGCGGAGCCTCGTGCAGCACGGCGAGCAAGACGCCGTGTTGAAGACGCGGAGCGCCTACCAGGACATGATCGAGGACGACGCGGTGCGCGCCGTCGAGGAGATCAGCGGACGCAGCGTCAGCGTGTTCATGAGCGCCAACCACCTCGACCCCGACCTCGCGGTCGAGATCTTCGTGCTCGAGCCGCTCGGCGATCCCGTCGCCGCGGCGGAGGTGGACCCTCCGGCGTAGCGTCAGCCGGCGTGCGCCCTGCGCGCCTGCGCGAACGAGACGAGCCGCTTCTGCTCTTCGTCCCACAGCTTCAGGCGCACCGCGCGCAGGCCGTCCCACAGCGTCAGCGTCGGCACCGTCTGGAACATCGGGTTCTCGTCGTGCGCGCGCTGCAGGTTGTAGTTGGGGATCCGTGCGCTGAGGTGGTGCACGTGGTGGTAGCCGATGTTGCCGCTGCAGAACTGCAGCACCCGCGGGAGCTTCAGGAACGAGCTGCCACGCAGCGCCGCGTCCTCGTAGCGCCAGTCCGACCCGCTCTCCCAGTAGGTGTCCTCGAACTGGTGCTGCACGTAGAACAGCCAGATCCCGGCCGAGCCGGCGAGCAGCGCCGGCACGCCGAAGACGAGCAGGTAGTCGCGCCAGCCGATCAGCCAGCAGAGCCCGCCGATCAGCGCGAGCAGCGCGGCGTCGGTCGCGAGCACGCTGTTGCGCATCCGCGGACGCGCGCCGCGCGCGACGATCCGCGGCCCGATCACCATCGCGACGATCGGGCCGAGCCCGAACATGACGAGCGGGTTGCGCAGCATCCGGTAGCCGAGGCGCCCGCGCCACGGCAGCGCCAGGTATTCGGCGGTCGTCAGCGTGCGCACGTCGCCGACGCCGCGCCGCTCGAGGTCGCCGGAGGTGGCGTGATGGACCGCGTGGTCGTGCTTCCAGCGCACGAACGGCACGAACAGGAACACGCCCGTGAACATCCCGAGCCACGCGTTGACGCGTTTGGACGTCGAGAACGAGCCGTGCGAGCAGTCGTGGAAGACGATGAACGTGCGGACCAGGAACGCGGCCGTCGGCACGGCGAGCGCGAGCGTCAGCAGGACCGAGACTTCGAGCGCCAGGTACATGACGGCCGACAGCGCGAGGTAGGGCACGACCGAGGTCGCGACGCCGAGCGCCGCGCGCCCGTCGTGCGCTTTGGCGTAGCGCGCGAGGATCTCGTGCGTGCTGGGACCGCCGGACGCGCGGAGTGCGTCGGTCGCGGGCGCTTCCGCCGTGTCGTCTGTGGCAAGCCCTGCGGCGGAGCGGCCTTGCGCAGCGGTGGGGATCATCGAATCCCCTTTCCTGAAGGCGCGAGCGGCCGGTCCGACCGACGTACCCCCATTACGGGTGGCGGCGAGCATACCGCTTGGATTCCCGGCATGTGGCAGGCGACGGACGGGTGTCGCGCTACGCTGTTGGTGTGTTGACCCAGGCAGATCGCGCCGCGGAGCGCCGCCGCGCGAAGCTCGAGCAGATCGAGCAGCAGGTCAAGGACGGCTCGCTCAAGATCCGCAAGATGACGGCGGCCGAGCGCAAGCGGTACCCGACGGCGACGAAGCCCGCCGAGAAACGCCGTCGATGACGGCGTTCTTCGTCGGCGGTCTCGCCGACGGACAGGGCTCGCTTGCCGAGGATGCGTACAGCGAGCTGCGCGAGGCATCGGCGGAGCTCGCCGGCTGTCCGGCGCGGGCGCGGCGGATCTTCCAGTCCGCGCTGCCGCCTCGACGGCGCCGACGCCGAGATCGAGGTGGGCAAGAGCGTTCAGAGCGGCGGCGACGTCGTCAGCGCGATCATCGACCACGGACGGCACGAGCCGTTCGTCATCCACACCACGCCGCGCGACGGCGACGGCCGCGTCGGCGAGTCGCTTCGCGTCCGTCACCCCGTCTATGGGGTGACCGAGTTCTCCGCGTCGCGGGACCCCGAGCTCAGGACCCTGTAGCGACTCGACGCGCGCGGCGTCGCGGCCGGCGTCTCGTCCGGCTTGCCTGCGCTGGGCCTAGCCGATCGCGTAGACGAGCGAGACCTGTGCGGTCAGCTTGCAGCTGCCCGCGACCGCGCGTTTGGCCGTCGTGCGCTTCTTCTGCGCTTCGGTTTCGCCTTGTGCACCGTCGCGCCGACGGTCGGGCTTGCCGGTGCGGCCGCCGCCTCGGGCGTCGCGACGCCCGGGCGCGGCGCCGAGCCGAAGTCCGGTTCTTCGCCTTCGTACTGCGCATATTCGGATTCGCCGGGCGCCGTGCACTGGATGTAGCCGCCGTCTTCGACGACGCTCTGGACTTCGCCCGCCGTCGCACCGACCTTGCTCGCGAGGAAGGTCACCTTGCCCTGCCCGTCGGTCACGGCCGCTGCCATCGCTTCGCGATAGACGCTCGTCGCGGCCGCCGCGCCGTCGCTCTGGCCGATCGGCAGCGCGGCCACACCCTGGACCGAGATCGTCCGCGTCGGCGTGGTCGTAGGCGCTTCGGCGACGGCGACGCCGAGCATGTTCGCCGCGAACAGACCGACCGCCACCGCCAATGTCGCCGCGACCGCGCTTCTCATCCGACCTCCCGTGTCAGATCGCTTGCGCTGCTTGCAGTTGAGTGTACCCCGCCCCCTCCGGCGCCAATCGTCGGCTGCGCGGTAGCCTTGGATGGTGCGCGCCGGCGATCGGCCGGAGGCGCCACGAGGGGAGGGGAGAGATGCGAACACCGACGTTGTTCCGCGACCGGCCGCGGCCGGTCCAGATCGTGCTCGGCGGCGGCGTCCCGCTCGCGTTCGGCGCGGTCGTCGGAGTCGTGCTCGGAGTCTCGGCCGGGCTCTACTGGGCGCTCGCCGCGCTCGCCGCGCTTGGCGCCGTGCTCGCCGGCCTCGAGCACCTCGACGGGTGGGGAGGCGCCGACCGCGGGCTCGTCGGCGGCGCGCTGTTCGGGCTCGGCGTGCTCGTCGCGCACGCGATCGCCGGCACGCACGCGAAGGTCTCGCTCGGCGGCTTCCCGCCGCTGTTGATCGTGATCGACGCGGTCGCCGGCATGTTCCTCAGCGCGCTCGGCGGTCGCCTCGCGCGGGCGCTGCGCGGAAGCGACGCCGTCGCGACCGAGTCGACCTGACTGGCTGGCTGGCCAAACTCCGTCGAGTTCCTCTACGCTGCCTGGCGCAGCGCGCACGCTCGCATTCGATCGGGCCCGCCGGCGGCGGCCTGAAACGGACCGGAGAACGGAGAGGAAGAAGATGAACCGCACGTTCGTGATCGGCGTAGGCATGACGAAGTTCGAGAAGCCCGGGACGAAGGACGGCGACTACCCGGACTGGGCGAAGGAGGCCGGCGGCAAGGCGCTCGCCGACGCCGGCGTCGCCTACGAGGACATCGAGCAGGCGTTCGCCGGCTACTGCTACGGCGACTCGACGGCCGGCCAGCGTGCGATCTACGGGCTCGGCCTCACCGGCATCCCGGTCGTCAACGTCAACAACAACTGCTCGACCGGCTCGAGCGCGCTGTACCTCGCGCGCCAGGCGGTCAAGGGCGGCCTCGCCGAATGCGCGCTCGCGCTCGGTTTCGAGAAGATGGAGCTCGGCTCGCTCGGCGTCAAGTTCACCGACCGCACGAACCCGATGGACAAGCACGTCACCGCGCTGCTCGAGCTGCGCGAGTGGGAGAACGCGCCGCCGGCGCCGCAGATGTTCGGCGCCGCCGGGCGCGAGCACATGGAGCGCTACGGCTCCAAGCCCGAGCACTACGCGTGGATCGGCTGGAAGAACCACAAGCACTCGGTCAACAACCCGTATGCGCAGTTCCAGGACGAGTACTCGATCGAGGACATCGAGCAGGCGAAGGAGATCTACGCGCCGCTGACCAAGCTGCAGTGCTCGCCGACCTCCGACGGCAGCGCCGCGGTCGTCGTCGCCTCCGAGCGCTTCGTCGACGCGCACGACCTGTGGGATCGCGCGATCGAGATCGCCGGCCAGTCGATGGTCACCGACCTGACGAGCACGTTCGAGAGCAGGTCGGCGATCGCCGTCGTCGGCGCCGACATGAGCCGTCTCGCCGCCGAGCAGGCGCTCGCCGAGGCGCAGACCGACATCGGCGAGGTCGACGTGATCGAGCTGCACGACTGCTTCTCGGCGAACGAGCTGCTCACCTACGAGGCGCTCGGGCTCGTCGGCGAGGGCGAGGCGCACGAGCTCGTCGAGGCGCAGGCGACGACGTACCGCGGCGACGGCCCGGTCGTGAACCCGTCGGGCGGCCTGATCTCCAAGGGGCACCCGCTCGGCGCGACCGGCCTCGCGCAGTGCAGCGAGCTGACCTGGCAGCTGCGCGGTCAGGCCGACGCGCGGCAGGTCGACGGCGCGAAGGTCGCGCTGCAGCACAACATCGGCCTCGGCGGCGCGGCCGTCGTGACCGTCTACAAGCAGGCCGGCTAAGCGATCGTCGCGACGTCGATCACGAAGCGATAGCGCACGTCGCTGCGCACGACGCGCGCGTACGCGTCGTCGACGGCGTTCGCGTCGATCAGCTCGATCGCCGGCCTGACGCCGTGCTCGGCGCAGAAGTCGAGCATCTCCTGCGTCTCGCGCACGCCGCCGATCGACGAGCCCGCGAGGCTGCGACGGCCGGCGATCAGCGAGAACGCGCTGTAGCTGTCGGGCGCGCCCGGAGCGCCGACGTTGACGAGCGCGCCGTCGACGCGCAGCAGCGCGAGGTACGCGTCGACCGGAAGGTTCGCCGAGACCGTGTTGAGGATCAGGTCGAAGCGGCCGCGCAGCTGCTTGAACGTCGCCGGGTCGGAGGTCGCGTGGTAGTCGCTCGCGCCGAAGCGCAGCCCGTCCTCGCGCTTGCTGAGCGTCTGGCTGAGCACGGTCACCTCGGCGCCGAGCGCCGCGGCGATCTGCACGCCGACGTGGCCGAGCCCGCCCATGCCGACGATCGCGACCCTGCTGCCCGCGCCGACGCCCCAGTGGCGCAGCGGCGAGTACGTCGTGATCCCGGCGCACAGCAGCGGCGCGGCGTCGGCGAGCTCGATCGCGTCTGGCACTTTCACGACGAAGCGCTCGCCGACGACGATCTCGCGGCTGTAGCCGCCGTACGTCGGCTCGGCGTCGTAGTAGCGGCTGTTGTACGTGAACACCGGGCCCTTCGTGCAGAACTGCTCCTCGCCGGCCTTGCAGTACTCGCACTCGCCGCACGAGTCGACCATGCAGCCGACGCCGACGCGGTCGCCCGGCGCATGGCGCTCGACGTCCTCGCCGACGGCCGTGACGACCCCGACGATCTCGTGCCCCGGCACCATCGGGAAGATCGAGCCGCCCCACTCGTCCCTGACCTGGTGGATGTCGCTGTGGCAGATCCCGCAGAACCTCACGTCGATCGCGACGTCGTGCTCGCCGAGCGCGCGGCGCTCGATCGTCGTCTGCTCGAACGGCGCGCCGGCCGACGGCGCGCTCAGTGCTGGCGTGGCGGGCATGGGATCTCCTGGGCGTCTCGCGAGTTGTGCCGGGTGGCGGCGGGTGTCGGCCAACCTAACACCCGGACGACCGATCGCCCGACGCGCGCCGCGCGTTGCTAACTTCGCCCGATGAGCGCGCCCGAGCACGAGGAGGCCGCAGGCGAGCGGGCCGTCGCGTTCCGCCCGCTGAGCGACGCCGAGCTCGCCGAGATCGCCGAGTTCGGCGTCGAGCGCGAGACGACGGTCGACGAGCTCCTGTTCACGGCCGGCGAGAGCTCGCACGACCTGTTCGTCGTGCTCGAGGGCGAGGTCGAAGTGCTGCGCCCGACCGCCGGCGACCCCGTGACGATCGTCGCGTACGGGCCCGGAGGGTACGCGGGGGAGCTGAACCTGATCACCGGCCAGCGGCGCACGCTGAGCTGCCGCGTGACGCGCGCGGGGCGCGTGCTCGTGATCTCGCAGGACGAGTTCAGGCGCCTGATGAGCGGGCGCCCGGCGCTCGCCGAACCGATCTTCAACGCGTTGCTCGCGCGCCGCGAGATCCTCCGCGCCGGCGCCGGCGCGGATGCGATCAGGATCGTCGGCTCGCGCTACTCGCCGGCGGCGATGAGCCTGCGCTCGTTCGCCGAGCACTCGCACCTCGCGCACGCGTGGGTCGATCTCGAGGAGAGCGACGACGCCGACGCGCTGCTCGCGAGCCTCGGCCTGCGCCGCGAGGACGTCCCGGCCGTGATCACCGCGACCGAGACGCTGCGTCACCCGACGCCGGGAGAGTTCGCGGCGCACCTCGGGCTCACATACGAGCCGACGCCCGGCTACGTCTTCGACCTGCTCGTCGTCGGCAGCGGGCCGGCCGGGCTCGCGGCGGCCGTGTACGGCGCCTCCGAGGGCCTGCGAACCGTCTCGCTCGACGCCGTCACCGTCGGCGGGCAGGCCGGGTCGAGCTCGCGGATCGAGAACTACGCGGGATTTCCCAACGGCATCTCCGGCGAAGGCCTGACCGGACGGACGGCCGTCCAGGCGATGCGCCTCGGCGCGCGGCTGAACGCGCCGTGCGAGGTCGTCGCGCTGCGCGCCGGGTCGGGCTTCCACGTCGTCACGCTCGCCGACGGCAGCGAGATCCCGGCGCGCGCGGTGATCGTCGCGAGCGGCGCACGCTATCGCCGCCTCCCGGTCGCCGAGCTCGATCGCTTCGAGGGCGCCGGCGTGTTCTACGCGGCGACCGACCTCGAGGCGCGCGTCTGCAGCGGCTCGCCGGTGCTCGTGATCGGCGGCGGCAACTCGGCCGGGCAGGCCGCGCTGTACCTCGCGCAGAGCGAGTGCGCCGTGACGATCGCGATCAGGCGCGAGGACCTGCGCGCGACGATGTCGCACTACCTGATCGAGCGCATCGAGACCGACCCGAAGATCACGCTGACGACCGGCGTCGAAGTCGACGCGCTCGCCGGCGAGCAGCGGCTCGAGCGCGTCATGCTCAGGAACCTGACGGGCGGCGCGCGCGAGGACGTCGCGTGCAACGGCCTGTTCTGCTTCATCGGCGCCGATCCGGCGACGGCGTGGCTCGACGAGGCGATCGCGCTCGACGAGCACGGCTTCGTGCTGACCGATCGCCAGCTGCCCGCGCGCGAGGCAGCCGGCGACTACGAGCCGCTCCCGTTCGAGACGTCCGTCCCCGGCGTGTTCGCCGCCGGCGACGCGCGTCACGGCTCGATGAAGCGCGTCGCGGCGGCGGTCGGCGAGGGCTCGAGCGCCGTGCGCTCGGTGCACGAGCGCCTCGCCGCGTCCGCATGAGCTCCCGTCGCGAAGCCGAGGCGATCGTCGTCGGCGCCGGCCTCGCCGGGCTCGTCGCGACGGCCGAGCTCGCCGACACGGGGCGGCGTGTCGTGCTCGTCGAGCAGGAGCCCGAGTGCGCGTTCGGCGGCCAGGCGTTCTGGTCGCTCGGCGGCCTGTTCCTCGTCGACAGCGTCGAGCAGCGGCGCCTCGGGATCCACGATTCGCGCGAGCTCGCCTGGCAGGACTGGCTCGGCACGGCCGCCTTCGACCGGCCCGAGGACGCCTGGCCGCGGCGCTGGGCCGAGGCGTACGTCGACTTCGCCGCCGGCGAGAAGCGCGCGTGGCTCGCCGCGCAGGGCGTCCGCGTGATGCCGAACGTCGGCTGGGCCGAGCGCGGCGGCTACGGTGCGATCGGCCACGGCAACTCGGTGCCGCGCTTCCACGTCACGTGGGGCACCGGACCGGGCGTGCTCGAGCCGTTCGTGCGCCGCGTCCGCGCCGCGGCCGAGCGCGGGCTCGTTGATCTGCGCTTCCGCCACCGCGTCGACGCGCTCGCCGTCGCCGCCGGCGCCGTCGAGGGCGTCGCCGGGCGCGTGCTCGCGCCCGACGCGTGCGCTCGCGGGCAGGCGAGCAACCGCGAGGAGGTCGGCGAGTTCGAGCTGCGCGCGCCGCTCGTGCTCGTCTCCTCGGGCGGCATCGGCGGCAACCACGAGCTCGTCAGGCGGAACTGGCCCGAGCGTCTCGGCACACCGCCGCGGCAGATGGTCAGCGGCGTCCCGGCGCACGTCGACGGGCGGATGATCGAGATCGCGCAGGCCGGCGGCGCGGGCGTGATCAACCCCGATCGCATGTGGCACTACGTCGAGGGCATCCGCAACTGGGATCCGATCTGGCCGATGCACGGGATCAGGATCATGCCCGGGCCCTCCTCGCTGTGGCTCGACGCGACCGGCCGGCGCCTGCCCGTGCCGCTGTTCCCCGGCTTCGACACGCTCGGCACGCTCGCGCACATCGTGCAGAGCGGCCACGAGCACACGTGGTTCGTGCTCACGCAGAAGATCATCGAACGCGAGTTCGCGCTGTCGGGCTCCGAGCAGAACCCCGACATCACGGAACCGCGACGATGCGCGCGCTGCTGCGCGACCGGAACGGCCGCGGCGCGCCGGCTCCGGTCGAGGCGTTCAAGCGCCACGGCGCCGACTTCGTCGTCGAGCGCGACCTGCGCACGCTCGTGCAGCGGATGAACGCGCTCACCGACGAGCCGCTGCTGACCTTCGAGCAGGTGCACGCCGAGGTGCTCGCGCGCGACCGCGAGATGGACAACCCGTACAGCAAGGACATGCAGGTCACGGCGATCCGCGGCGCGCGCCGCTACCTCGCCGACCGCTTCACGCGCGTCGCCGCGCCGCACAAGCTGCTCGACACCGGCGCCGGCCCGCTGATCGCCGTCAAGCTGCACATCCTCACGCGCAAGACGCTCGGCGGCCTGCACACCGACCTCGACGCGCGCGTGCTCGACGAGCGCGGCGAGCCGCTGCCCGGGCTCTACGCCGCCGGCGAGGCCGCCGGCTTCGGCGGTGGCGGCATGCACGGCTACCGCGCGCTCGAGGGCACGTTCCTCGGCGGCTGCCTGTTCTCGGGACGGACGGCCGGGCGCGCGATGGCCGCCGCGCTCGGCTGAGCGGCGCTCGTACCGGCCGCGGCGCGCACCGGCGGCGGCGCCTCGCGCTCAGCGCGGCTCGGCCGGTGGCTCCTCGCGCGGCGCGCCGTATGCCCGCAGCGCGCATTGCATCCACGCGACGTCGTGCCAGGAGTCGAGCTTGTAGCCGATCCGCCGGTACGTGCCGACCGGCTCGAAGCCCATCGCGCGGTGCAGCCCGATGCTCGCGTCGTTCGGGAGCGTCGTGCCGGCGACCGCGGTGCGGAAGCCGCGCGCGGCGAGTCGCGCGAGCAGCGCCTCGTAGAGCATCCGCCCGGCGCCCGTTCGGTGTTGACTGCGCTCGCAGTAGACGCTGACTTCGCACGACCAGCGATACGCCGCGCGGCGGTTGAACACGCCGCCGTAGGCGTAGCCGGCGACGCGCGCGCCGTCCTCGAGCACGAGCCACGCGTGGCGCTCGGCGGCCGTCGCGATGCGTGCCGCCATCTGCTCGGCGCTCGGCGGCTCGGTCTCGAACGAGATCGCCGTCTCGCGCACGTACGGCGCGTAGATCGCCGCGCAGGCAGCTCCGTCGGCCGGCGTCGCGTCGCGCACGCGGCGGCTGTCGTCGGCTGAGGCTGCGGCCATCGCGCAATCCTCGCACTCGCGCGGGGTAAGCTCGCGCGATGGGCCTCGCGCGCAACCGCTCGATCCCGAACGCGACGGTGATCCCCGTGCTCGTCTACCCCGACGTGCGCGCCGCCGTCGCCTGGCTGCAGGATGCGTTCGGCTTTCGCGAGCGCGTGCAGATCGGCGAGGATCATCGCTCGCAGCTGACCTTCGGCGACGACGGCGCCCTGATCGTCGGCGATGTCCACGGCGAGCGCCGCGCGCCCGGCGCCGGCGGCGCGTCGCACGCGGTCCTCGTGCGCGTCGAGGACGCGCACGCCCACTGCGAGCACGCGCGCGAGCACGGTGCGACGATCACGATGGAGCCGACCGACATGCCCTACGGTGAGCGCCAGTACAACGCCGTCGACCCGTACGGCCACCGCTGGACGTTCTCGCAGACGCTCGCCGACGTCGCGCCCGAGCAGTGGGGCGGCATCTCCGTCGCTTGAACGCCGCGCGCCGCGGCGTATCGTCATTCCGATGAGCGAGGACCCGTTCGAGCTCGCGCGCTTCCTCGAGGCGCAGGACGACGCCGGCACCTACGAGCGCGCCGTCGCCGAGCTGCGCGCCGGGCGCAAGCGCAGCCACTGGATGTGGTTCGTCTTCCCGCAGCTCGCCGGGCTCGGGCAGAGCGCGATGTCGCGGCGCTACGCGATCGCCTCGCTGCAGGAGGCGCGCGCGTACGTCGAGCACACCGTGCTCGGGCTGCGCCTGCTCGAGTGCACGAGCATCGTCGCGAGCCTCGCCGGCGCGAGCGCGCAGGACGTGTTCGGCTCGATCGACGCGATCAAGCTGCGCTCGTCGATGACGCTCTTCGCCCACGTCGCGCACGAGCAGACGCCGTTCCGCATAGTGCTCGTGCGCTTTTTCGACGGCGCCGGCGACGTGGTCACCGAACGGCTGCTCGACCGCGACGCCGTCTCCCGGCACGGCGCCGAGGCCCCACGCTGAGCACCGCGCGCGTCCTGCTCACCGAGGGGTCGAGCCTGACCGCGCGCGAGACGATCACGTGCCTCGGTCCGCTCGGCCACACGCTCGAGGTGCTCAGCGCCGAGGAGCTGTGCCTCGCGCGCTTCAGCCGCTGGGTCTCGGCCGTGCACCGCTGTCCGCCACCCGGGAGCGACCCGCTCGGCTACCTCGCGGCGCTCGAGCGCGTCGTCGCCGAGCGCTCGATCGACGTCGTGCTGCCGACGCACGAGCAGGCGTGGCTGCTGAGCGCCGCGCGCGCGTCGCTGTCCTCGCGCGTCAACGTCGCCGTCGCCGCGCTCGACGCGTTCGCGCGCGTGCAGAGCAAGATCGCCTTCGCGCAGCTGCTCGACGAGCTGCGCCTGCCGCAGCCCGGCTGGCGCCTGGTCGAGTCCGCGCGCGATCTCGCCGAGCTTGCCTTCCCGTACTGGCTCAAGCGCGCGTTCAGCACGGCCGGGCAGGGCGTGCGCGAGGTCCGCGACACGGGCACGCGCGAGCGCGCGCTGGTCGAGCTCGGCGGCGCTCGCGACGAGCCGCTGATCGCACAGCAGCCGGCGCGCGGCGCCTACGCGCAGGTCGGCGCGCTGTTCGACCGCGGCCGGCTGCTCGCCGTCCACACGAGCGCGCAGCGCGGCGGCGGCGTCGGCGGCAGCGCGGCGGCGCGCATCGGCGTCGACCACGCCGCGCCGCGCCGCGACGTCGCGAGGCTCGGCGCCGCACTCGCCTGGCACGGCGGGCTGACGCTCGACTACCTGCACGTCGACGGCGCGCCGACGTACATCGAGTGCAACCCTCGCACCGTCGAGCCCGGCAACGCCGCCGCGAGCGGCGTCAACCTGCCGGCGCTGCAGGCCCGGCTGACGCTCGGCGAGCCGCTCGGCGCGGAGCCGCGCGTCGGTCGCGCCGGCGCGCGCACGCACGGAACGCTCGCGCTGATGCTCGGCGCCGCCGCGAGCGGCGGCGGGCGGCGCGCCGTCCTCGGCGAGCTCGCGCGCGCCGCGGCGAGCGCCGGCGTGTATGCCGACAGCGCCGAGCAGTTGACGCCGGTGCTGCGCGACCCGCCGAGCGCCGTGCCGCTCGCGGTCGTCGCCGCGCGCCTGCTGCGCGCTCCGCGCGCCGCCGCGACGCTCGCGCGGCGCACGGTCGACGCCTACTCGGTCGGCCCCGACGCGATCGCGGCCGTCAGCGCGGCCGCGCCGGCAGCCGTGCCGGCGCCCGAGCCGCGTCCGCGCTGAAGCGACGGCTCACGCCGCCATGCCGGCCGTCGCAGGCGTGCCGGCGAGCTCGATGCGCACGCCCGTCAGCTGCTCGGAGACCTCCCACAGGCGGCGCGCCGCCTCGGGGTCGCGCGCGGCGCGCGTCGGCTTGACGAGCGTCGGCTCGCCGCGCATCTCGAGGAGGCCGTCCGGGCCGACGTACGACCCTCCCGCGATCTCGGCCGTCGCCGCGTACAGCGTCGGGCGCGCGCCGCGCACGGCGTCCATCGCGTAGCCGCGGTTGAGCACGAGCGAGCCGATCCGCTCGACGCGCGACGGCGTCGCCGCGAACTGCAGGTTCGTCGCCGCATAGCCCGGGTGCGCGGCGACGCTCAGCACGTCGGCGCCCGCCGCTTTCAGCCGCCGGTCGAGCTCGAGCGCGAACATCAGGTTCGCGAGCTTCGACTGCCCGTACGCCGCCCAGCGGTGGTAGCGGCGCTCGTGCTGCAGGTCGTCGAAGTCGATCCGCCCGAACTTGTGCGCGCCGCTGGCGATCGTCACGACGCGCGCGTCCGGCGTCGCGAGCAGGCGCGCCAGCAGCAGGCCGGTGAGCGCGAAGTGGCCGAGGTGGTTCGTGCCGAACTGAAGCTCGAAGCCGTCGGCGGTCCTTTCGTACGGCGGCACCATCACGCCGGCGTTGTTGATCAGCAGGTCGAGCCGCCCCTGCGGTAGGCGCTCGGCGAACGCGCGCACGGACTGCAGCGAGGCGAGGTCGAGCTCCCGCACCGACAGCGACGCGTCGGGCGCGCTCGCGCGGATCGACGCCGCCGCGGCCTCGCCCTTCGCCGTGTTGCGGCATGCGAGCACGACATGCGCGCCGGCGGCCGCGAGCACGCGCGCCGCCTCGAGGCCGATGCCGCTGTTGGCGCCGGTCACAATCGCGACGCGGTCGCTCTGGTCGGGTATCGAGAAGCTCGTCGAGGCCATCGGGTGTCCTTTCGAGACGAAACGCGGGGTGGATCACTGCGGGCAGTCATCGTCCGATCAATATTATGGCACTCATAATGCCAGATGGCAGACAGAGTGTCAACTGGCACTCCGGATATACTTTTTTGATGGCCACCGAGCCGACGACGAGCTCCGGCTTGCGCGAGCGCAACAGGCAGCGCCGCCACGAGCGGATCGCCGACGCCGCGCTGCGCCTGTTCGCCGAGCGCGGCTTCGACGGCGTCACGATCGACGAGATCGCCGCCGCCGCCGAAGTCTCGCGGCGCACGTTCTTCCGCTACTTCGCGCGCAAGGAGGACGTCCTGCTCGACTGGAAGCGGCGGATCGCCGAGCAGCTGCGCGACGCGCTCGATCGACGCCCCGCCGACGAAGCGCCGATGCAGGCTGTACACGGCGCGCTCGCGAGCGTCGCAGCCGACTACGCCGGCGCGCCCGAGCTGACGCTCGGCCTCGTGCGCGCCTTCGAGTCCGGCCCGGCGCTCGCGCACGACGCCGACTGCCTCGCGTGGGACTCCGTGCTCGCCGACGGCCTCGCCGTGCGGCTCGGAGTCGACCCCGCTCGCGACCCGACGCCGCGGCTCGTCGCGAGCGTCGGCTTCGCCGTGCTCGGCGCGACCGTCGAGCGCTGGGCGGCCGGCGGCGGCGAGGGCGACCTCGTCGCGCTGATCGACGATGGCTTCGCCGACCTGCGGCGCTTCGTATCGTGAGTCGCGGGTGGGAACCGCGACAAACGAACCACTACGAAAGGCCTCACGAATGCAGCAGCGCAAACTCGCAGACCTAGAGGTGTCGGCACTCGGACTCGGATGCATGGGCATGTCGGCGTTCTACGGCTCGACCGACGAAGGCGAGTCGATCGCGACGATCCAGCGCGCGCTCGAGCTCGGCATCGACTTCCTCGACACCGCGCAGCTCTACGGCCCGATGACCAACGAGCAGCTCGTCGGGCGCGCGATCGACAGCCGTCGCGACGAGTACGTCATCGCGACCAAGTTCGCCCGCAACCTCGACAACGCGACGCCCGGCGACATGTCGACGATCGGACCCGTCGACGGCTCGCCCGAGTACGTCCGCCGATCCGTCGACGGATCGCTGGAGCGGCTCGGAACGGACTACATCGACCTCTACTACCAGCACCGCGTCGACCCGAACGTCGCGATCGAGGAGACCGTCGGCGCGATGGCCGAGCTCGTCGCGGCCGGCAAGATCCGTCACATCGGCCTCTCCGAGGCGAGCGCCGAGACGATCCGTCGCGCGCACGCCGTGCACCCGATCACGGCCGTGCAGACCGAGTACTCGCTCTGGACGCGCGACGTCGAGGCCGAGATCCTGCCGACCTGCCGCGAGCTCGGCATCGGCTTCGTCCCCTACTCGCCGCTCGGACGCGGCTTCCTCTCCGGTCGCTTCACCAAACCCGAGGAGCTCGACGAGGGCGACTTCCGCCGCCACGGCCCGCGCTTCACCGGCGAGAACCTCGATGCGAACCTGAAGCTCGCCGCGCAGGTCAAGGAGATCGCCGACGACGTCGGCTGCACGCCCGCGCAGCTCGCGCTCGCTTGGGTCCTTGCGCAGGGCGACGATCTCGTGCCGATCCCCGGCACCAAGCGCCGCAGCTACCTCGAGCAGAACGCCGCCGCCGCCGAGCTTCGGCTGAGCGACGACGTCCTCGCGCGGCTCGACGCCGAGCTGCCACCCGTCGCCGGCGCGCGCTACGACGAGGCCGGGATGGCGTCGGTCAACCTCTAGGCGGCAACTGCTGCACGGCCCAGCCGTTGCCGTCGGGGTCGCTCAGGTAGACGAAGCGCCCCCACGGGAACTCCTGCACCGCGCCGACCTCGACGCCGTTCGCGAGCAGCGCCTCGCGCGCGGCGTCGGCGTCGTCGACGACGAGCTGCAGGCCGTCGAGCGAGCCCGGCGCCATCTCGTGCACGCCGCTCGTCAGCGAGATCGAGCACGCCGAGCCCGGCGGCGTCAGCTGCACGAAGCGCACCTCGTCGCTGACGCGCGCATCGACGTCGTCGGAGAAGCCGAGCCGCTCCGTGTAGAACGCCTTCGCGCGGTCGATGTCGGCGACCGGCACCTGCACGAGCTCGAGCTTCAGGTTCATCATCTTCTGCCTCGCTTTCGTCGGGGTTGATGACCGTCTTGGTCGACGGTGGGCGACCGTGGTGGCTCGACCGGCTTGCGAGGCTATGCACGATTGCGGCCAGTTTCGGTCCTCGATTTGCGCGATCATCTGGTCCGATGCTGAGCACCTCGGCGCGCCTCCTCGAGCTCCTCTCGCTGCTGCAGTCGCGGCGCGAGTGGTCGGCGGCCGAGCTCTCCGCGCGACTCGACGTCGGCGTGCGCACGATCCGCCGCGACGTGCAACGGCTGCGCGAGCTCGGCTACCCCGTCGACGCGACGCCCGGCGTCGCCGGCGGCTACCGGCTCGGCGCCGGCGCGTCGCTGCCGCCGCTGCTGCTCGACCAGGACGAGGCCGTCGCCGTCGCCGTCGGCCTGCGCGCGGCCGCGAGCGCCGGTGTCGCCGGGATCGAGGAGACCTCGCTCAGCGCGCTCGCCAAGCTCGAAGCCATGCTGCCGTCGGCCGCGCGCCGCCGCGTCGCGGCGGTCGCCGCGGCGATGACCTCCTATCCGGGCTGGGGACCGCTCGTCGACGCCGGTGTGCTCGCCGCGGCAGCCGCCGCGACACGCGATCGCGAGCGCCTGCGCTTCGGCTACCGCGACGCCGGCGGCGAGCGCAGCCGTCGCCTCGTCGAGCCGCTGCGGCTCGTCTACACCGGGCGCGTCTGGTACCTCGTCGCGTGGGACTGCACGCGCGAGGACTGGCGCACGTTCCGCGTCGACCGGATCGTCGCGCCGCTGTCGAGCGATCGCCGCTTCGCGGCGCGCGAGCCGCCGGCGCGCGACATCGCGCGCTACGTCCAGCGCTCGATCGCGGCCGTCCGCGAAGCGCGCTAACCGCTCGCGAGCATCCCGCCGATCATCCGCATCATCGCGCCGACGACCGTCGCGCGCGCGACCTCCGGGCTGTCGAGTCGCCACAGCGCGAGGCCGGTCAGCGAGCTGCGGATGATCTCGCCGAGCGGCTCGAGCTCCTGCTCGGACAGCGGCGGCCCGAGCTCGCGCATCAGCGCGAGGTCGGCGGCACGCTGGCGACCGCGCAGCTCGTGCTGCAGCGCGCGCAGCTCCTCGTCGTCGGTGATGTCCTCGAACAGCAGCCGCGAGCTGTCGGGATGCTGCTCGACGTGCTCGAACCACGTGTCGAGCATCGCCGCCAGTCGATCCTCGAGTGGCCCCTCGGCCTCCAGCAGGCGCTCGATCGGCGCGATCGCGAGCTCGTCGCGGCGACGCTCGAGCAGCCTCCTGTAGAGCTCGCGCTTGGACTCGAAGTGGCGGTAGAGGATCGGCTTGCTGACGCCGGCCGCCGCGACGATCTGCTCGACGGTCGTCCTCGCGTAGCCATGACGCGCGAACAGCCGCGCCGCGGCCTCTTCGATCGACGCGCGCCGCTCGCCCGCCGGCAGGCGGCTCGCCGCCCGCTCAGCCGGCGCGACCGGCTCGGTCTGCGCGCCCGCAGCCACCTCGCTCTCACCTGAAGTTACCATCTGGTATACTAGACAGTAACATACCTTACGGTCAAGTCTGGAGGCTCACGATGATCGTGTCCGTGCATCTCGCCGACGTCGGCGTTCGCGACGCGCAACGGCTGCAGCGCAAGGGCTTGGCGCGGCGTGAGACGCCGGGGCTGCGTCACGCCGAGCTGACGACGATGGCGCCGCTCGGCGGCGGCCTGCTGCCGCGCCCGACGCCGGGACGCGTCGGGCTGATCGGCGTGTGGGACGACGACGACGCGCTCGACGCGTTCCTCGACGGGCACGCGCTCGCGCGATCGCTCGCGCACGGCTGGCGCGTGCGCCTGCGCCCGACGCACGTCTTCGGAGCGTGGGCGCCGTTGCCCGAGCCGCTCGGCGACGAGCCGGACCTGCAAGGCGACGAGCCGGCGGCCGTGCTCACGATCGGGCACCTGCGCCTGACACACGCCGTGCGCTTCCTGCGCGCGAGCGCGAAGGCCGAGGCGCAGGCGATCGCCGACCCGGCGCTGCTCGCGTCGACCGGCCTGGCGCGCCCGCCGCGCCTCGTCGCGACGTTCTCGCTGTGGCGCAGCGCCGCGGCGATGCGCTCCTACGCGCGCGGCGACGGCGACACGAGCCACCGCGACGCGAGCCGCGCGCACGCCGCGCGTCCGTTTCACCACGACTCGGCGTTCATCCGCTTCCGCCCGTACGCCGCCGAGGGGCGCTGGGACGGCGTCGAGCCGCTTGCGAGCGCGCTTGCCGCGGCGCCTGCGTAATCTGCGGCGATGGCCGACGCGACGCCGTAGCGCGAGCCGCGCCGCGTCGCGGCGTACGCTGCCGCGATGCACGCGAGCGCGCAGGAACGCGACCCGCCGCTCGCGCTGATCGCGCGCGAGTGGGGGCGGATCGGCTGCGTCGGCTTCGGCGGTCCGCCGGCGCACATCGCGCTGCTGCGCGAGCTGTGCGTGCTGCGCAACGGATGGCTCAGCGAGGCGCAGTTCGAGCGCGCGATCGCGGCGACGAACCTGCTGCCGGGACCGTCGTCTACGCAGCTTGCGATCTACTGCGCGTGGCGCTTGCGCGGCGCGCGCGGCGCGCTCGTCGGCGGGCTCGGCTTCATCGTGCCCGGCCTCGTGCTCGTGCTCGCGCTGGCGGTGCCGTTCCTCGCCGGCTCGCCGCCGCGCTGGCTGCGCGGCGCGGGGATGGGCGCGGGCGCGGCCGTCGCGGCGGTCGCCGTCTCGGCGGGGCTCGGCGTCGCGCTGCCGATCTGGCATCGCGCCGAGCGGGCGCGGCGCGGGCCGGTCGCCGCCTACGCGCTCGCCGGTGCGCTCGCGGCGGCGCTCGCGGGGCCGTGGCTCGTGCTCGTGCTGCTCGCGTGCGGCGCGGCCGAGCTTGCGCGTCGTGGTCTCACGCGCGGCGGCGGCGCGCGCGCGGGCGTCCACGCCTGGCCACTGCTCGCCGCGATCGCCGACCCGGGTGGCGCCGGCGCGCTCGCGTGGACGGCGCTGAAGGTCGGCGCGCTCGCGTTCGGCGGCGGCTTCGTGATCATCCCGCTGATGCAGGCCGACGCCGTCCACGTCTACCACTGGATGACACAGGCGCAGTTCCTCAACGCCGTCGCGCTCGGGCAGGTGACGCCGGGCCCGGTCGTGCACACGGTCGCGGTCGTCGGCTACGCGGCGGGCGGCATCCCGGGCGGCCTGCTCGCGGCGCTGATCGCGTTCACGCCGTCGTTCTCGTTCATCCTGATCGGCGCGGCGCGCTTCGAGCGGCTGCTCGCGAACGCGCGCGTCGTCGCGTTCCTCGGCGGGGCGGCGCCGGCGGCGGCGGGCGCGATCGTCGGGTCGGCCGTGCCGCTGGCGAGCGCGCTGAGCGAGACCTGGCAGCTCGCGCTGCTCGCTGCGGCGGCGCGTCGCGCTGCTCGTACTGCGCCGCGGCGTCGTCTCGACGCTGCTCGCCGCCGGTGCGCTCGGCGTGGCCGTCGTGCTGCTCGGTGGGCCGTATCCGCGCTGACGCGGCGTCGAGCGGGCCGCGCCGCGTGAGGCGTGTTCACGTGCTGGACACGGCAGCTTCACAGCACGGACACGAGATCGCATGAGGGGTCTCTTAGGTTGCTCGCGCCGGCCCGCGCCCGCGGTCCGATCCAGCACATCTACGGAGGGACAACCCGTGTCGAGACCGCCTGCCGCGACGAGCCGACGCTCGCCGCTTCGCCTGCTCCTGCTGACCATCGCGCTTCTCGCGCTCGCGCTCGTCGCGGCCGCGCAGGCGAGCGCCGCCGCGCTGACTCCCGGCGACGTCGTCGTCTACCGCGTCGGCAGCGGCTCGAACGCTCTGTCGAGCTCTGCGTACCCGGTGTTCCTCGACGAGTACACGCCGAGCGGCAGCTTCGTCGAATCGGTCGCGCTGCCGGCGACCACGAGCGGCTCGAACAAACCGCTCGTCGCGAGCGGCTCGGCGAGCTCGGAGGGCCTCCTGACGCTGTCGGCCAACGGCGAATACCTGATCGAGACGGGTTACGACGCGGCGCTCGGCACGACAAAAGTCGGCGAAACGGCCAACCCGGGCACGCCGCGCACGCTCGGCCGCGTCAGCGCGAGCGGTGAAGTCAACACGACGACGGCGCTGACCGACGTCGGCAACGAAAACAACTCGCGTGGCGCGACGAGCAACGACGGCAAAGAGTTCTGGTGGAGCGGCGCCGGCAAAAAAACGACCGGCGGCGTCCACTACGCGACGCTCGGCGCGACGACGTCGACGCTGATGAGCACGACCGACGAGAACGCGCGCGCGGTGGCGATCTTCGGCGGCCAGCTGTACACGTCGTCCGACCCGACGAAGGAAGGCAACAGCATCGCGAAAGTCGGCACCGGCCTGCCGACGACGGCTACGACGACGACGAACCTGCCGTTCGCGACGGCGCCGAGCGAGCCGTACGCGTTCACGATGCTGACGCTCGGCGAAGGCAGCTCGCCGGACACGCTGTACGTCGCCGACAACGGCGCGGGCGCGGTCGTCAAGTACGGCCTGTCGGGCGGCAAATGGGTCAAAGACGGGTCGGTCTCCGTGACGGGCGTGACCGGCGTGACGGCGAACGACGTCGGCGGCACGGTGACGATCTACGCGACGACGAGCGGCTCCTCGGGCGAAGGCGGCGTGCTGTACTCGATCACCGACAAAAGCGGTTTCGGCGGCACGCTGACGGGCTCGGCGACGCAGATCGCGACGGCGCCGGCGAACGAGGCGTTCCGCGGCGTCGCGTTCGCGCCGGGCACGACGATCGGCTCGGGTGGCGGCCCGCCGCCGTCGGCGCCTGAAATCACGGCTACCGAACCGACGCTGCCGGCGGCGCTCGAAGACCCGACGAACGCGACGGACACGGTGAAGGTCGCCGACAGCTCGTTCGCGGCGGGCGAACTGACGGTGACGGCGAAATCGTCGAACACGACGGTCGCGCCGAGCGTCGAAGTGAGCGGCTCGGGCGCCGGACGGACGTTGACGGTGACGCCGGGCGCGGCCGGTCACTCGACGATCACGCTGACCGTCGAAGCGCCGGACAAAACGACGGCGACGACGACAGTCGAATACGCCGTGTCGGCTTACGAGGGCGACGCGAGCGACCGCTACTACGCGGGCGTCGGCAACGCGTCGAGCGCGATCGACGTCGGCGGCGGCTACTTCATCGCCGGCGACGACGAGAGCAACGTCCTGCGCCTGTACCACTCGCGCTCCTCAAGCGAGCCGACGAAGACGTTCGACTTCACGAAAATCCTGCCGGTCGGCGCGGCCGAAATCGACATCGAGTCCTCGGCGCGCTCGGGCAACACGCTCTACTGGATGGGCTCGCTGTCGAACAAGAAGAGCGGCAAACTCGACCACGAACGCGACATCGTCTTCGCGGCGACGATCACGGGGTCTGGCGCGAGCACCGAACTGACGTACCTCGGCAGCTACACGCACCTGCGCGAGGACCTGGTCGCGTGGGACGAAGCGAACGGCAACCCGCTCGGCTTCAAGGCGTCGACGGAAGAAGGCGTGCCGTCGAACGTCACCGAAGGGTTCAACGCCGAGGGTCTCGAATTCGCGGCGGGTTCGTCGAGCACGGCGTACATCGCGTTCCGCGCGCCGATCGAGCCGCCGAACGACCGCAACGACGCGCTGCTCGTGCCGGTGACGGACTTCTCCTCGCTCGTCACCGACGGCAACCCGGGGACGACGAAAGCGACGTTCGGCGCGCCGCTCCAGTGGAACCTCGGCGGCCTCGGCCTGCGCGAGCTGCGCCGCAACGCGGCCGGCGAATTCCTCGCGATCGCGGGCACGTCGGACGACTCGAACTCGACGTTCGGGCTGTACAAGTGGGACGGCAACCCGTCCGACCAGCCGGTGCTGACCGACACGTCGCTCTCGTCGGTCGCCGAAGGCGCGTGGGAGAGCATCGTCTCGGTGCCGGAACCGATCGCGAGCGGCGATCAGATCGAACTGCTCGAGGACAACGGCGACACGGTCTGGTACGGCGACGGGCTGACGTCGAAGACGGGCATGCCGATGGGCCTGCAGAAGGACCTCGGGCGCGTCTTCACGATCGAGCTGGCGACGCCGGGCACGCCGGGCACGCCGCACCTGAGCGGCGGCTCGACGCCGAACGACAACGGCGCGTTCACGCTCGCCTGGGAAGCGTCGCCGGCGAAGCCGGGCCTCACCTACACGCTCCAGCACGAGAACGTGCTGGGCATCTGGAGCACGGTCGCGAGCGGGCTGACGGGGACCGAATACGCGTTCACGCTTGGCAGCCCCGAGGGCGAAGGCACGTGGACGTACCGCGTGATCGCCGAAAGCGAAGGCGTCGCGAGCACGCCGTCCGGTGAATCCTCGCCGGTCGTCGTCGACGAGACGCCGCCGTTCGCGCCGAGCGTCGCGGCCGATCGTGCGCCCGACTACGCGGGCGGCGGCGGCTGGTACAGGGACTCGGTGACGGTCTCGTTCGCGGCGAACGGCGACCCGAGCCTCGCCGACGGCAGCGCCGGCAGCGGCGTCGACCCGGCGACGGTGCCGGCTGCGGCGACGTTCACGACGGACGGCTCGCACACGGCGAGCGGCGCGGTCGCGGACTTCGCCGGCAACATCTCGGCGACGGCGAGCCTGACTGTGCAGGTCGACGCGACGGCGCCGACGCTCGAAATCGACTGCCCGGCGAGCGTGCCGGTCGGTCAGAGCGCGAGCGCGACGGTGAGCGCCTCCGACGGCCAGTCGGGCCTCGCCGGGGACCCGAGTGGCACGGTGCCGATCGACACGAGCAAAGCCGGCAGCGTGACGATCGAACGGACGGCGAGCGACAACGTCGGTCACACGACGACGAGCTCGTGCACGACCGACGTGGTAGAGACGCAGACGATCGGCGGCGCGGTGAAGAAGAAGCTCGTCGTCAAGAGCGGCGAAGCCGTGCTGCTGACCTCGACGGCGACGACGAAGACGATCGAAGTCCAGGCCGGCGGCGCGCTCGACGTCGAAGGCGCTCAGACGGGCGCGATCAAAGCGAGCGGCCTGCTCGAAGTCGACGGCGGGAGCGTCGCTTCGATCAACGCGTCGGGCGCGAGCATCGTGCGGATCTGCGGCGCGACGGTCGCGAAGGCGGCGAAGGTCGCGGGCACGAGCGGCGCGGTGACGATCGGCGACGAAGCCGGTTGCGCGGGCTCGACGTTCAGCAAGGGCCTGACCGTGACGGCCAACAAGGGCGACGTGACGGTGATCGGCGACACGATCGCCGCGCGGCTCGTCGTCACGAGCAACACGGGCGGCGCGACGACGGTCACGCACAACACGGTCACGAAGGGGATGACGGTGACCGGCAACACGGGCACGGTCGTCGACTCGCCGAACAGCGTCACGGGCAAGTCGAAGCTGCAGGCCCGCAAGGCCGCGAAGCAACAGCTGCGCTAAAGGGGACCGGGCGCGCGGGTCGGCCGGCCGACCCGCGCGCCGCTCGGTCGCGCCGGTAGGTTGGGCCGATGGGCGAGCACCGTCGCGGCCAGGCCTACGCGCTCGGCGCGGCGCTCGCGTGGTCGACGGGCGGGATCCTCCAGCGCCAGGTCGCGGCGGGCGCGGCCGACCAGATCGTCGGACGCGCGCTGTTCGCGTTCGTCGCGGTCGTCGGCTTCGTCTGGATCGGCGAAGGCGTCGCGCCGCGCGCGGCGTTCCGCTCGGTCGCGAACGCGGCGGGCTTCGCGGTCGCGGCGGGGATCGCGATCGCCTCGGCGACGTTCATCGTCGCGCTGAACCACACGACGGTCGCGCACGTGCTCGTGATCCAGGCGATCACGCCGATCCTCGCGGGGCTGTTCGCGTTCGCCGCGCTGCGCGAGCCGCTGTCGGGCTGGACGTGGGCGGCGATGGCGCTCGCGGTGCTCGGCATCGGCGTGATGGTCGGCGTGCCGAGCGGGGGCAGCGCGCTCGGCGAGAGCATGGCGTTGCTCTCGCCGCTGTCGTTCGCGGTCGTGATCGTGATCGCGCGACGCCACCGCGGCGTCTCGATGACGCCGGCGACGGCGCTCGCGCAGCTGCTGCTCGTGCTCGGCGGCCTGCCGTTCGTGCATGTCGGGCAGCTGCACGCCGGCGACGTCGGCTGGCTCGCGCTGCTCGGCCTCGGCCAGCAGGGCTTCGGGCTCGTCTTCTTCACGATCGGCGCGCGGCTGATCCCGGCGGCGGCGATGGGCCTGATCCTGCTGCTCGAGTCGGTGCTCGGCGTCGTCTGGGGCTGGCTCGGCACGAGCGAAGGGCCGAACGTCTCGACGGTGCTCGGCGGGCTGATCGTGCTCGGCGCGGTCGCGCTGAAGCTGCGCGACGACAACCGCCGCATCGACCGCGAGGCCGCCGCCGATCCGCCGACCTCGCTCGCCGCGGCCGCGGTTCGCGACGTCTGACCTTCTATAATGCTTGCTGGCAAGCAAATATTTTGGAAGGAAGACGACATCCCGTGGCGGCGACGGCAGCGCAGAGGAACACCGAGGACGGCGAGCGGCCCGGCGAGGCGCGGCGCGTCGAGGCCGAGCCGAGCGCGCGGCTGCGCGCGGCGATCGGCAAGCTCTCGCGGCGGCTGCGCCCGACGGTCGCCGGCTCGGGCTGACGCCGACGCAGATCTCGGTCCTGTTCACGATCGTGCGCAGCGGGCCGCTGCGCCTCTCGGACCTCGCCGAGCTCGAGGCGCTGAACCCGACGATGCTCTCGCGCATCGTCGGCCAGCTGTGCGACGCGGGCCTGATCCGGCGCACGGCGGATCCCGGCGATCGCCGCGCGGCGCTCGTCGAGGCGACGGCCGCGGGGCGCCGTCTGCGCGAGCGGATCCATCGCGAGCGCACGCGCGCGCTGGCAACGTACGTGCAGGAGCTCGACGAGCGCCAGCGCGAGGCGCTGTGGACGGCGCTGCCGGCGCTCGAGGAGCTCGCCGAGCGGATGCGGGAGCGGCGACCGTGACGACGCGCCTGCTCGGCGCCGGCCGCGTGACCTTCGCGCGCTCGCGGTCCCGAACTACCGCCGCTACATCGCCGGCCAGGCGATCTCGCTGATCGGCACCTGGATGCAGATGGCGGCGCAGTCGTGGCTCGTGCTGACGCTGACCGGCTCGGCGACGACGCTCGGCCTGATCGTCGCGCTGCAGACGCTGCCGGTGCTGCTGCTCGGCCCCTACGGCGGCGTGATCGCCGACCGCGTCGACAAGCGCCGGCTGATGGTCGTGCTGCAGAGCGCGATGGGCGTGCAGGCGCTCGTGCTCGGCGTGCTGACGGTCACCGGCGCGGTGCGCCTCTGGGAGATCGGCGTGCTCGCGGCGCTGCTCGGCCTCAACAACGCGTTCGAGAACCCGGCGCGCCAGTCGTTCATGCTCGAGATGGTCGGCGCCGAGCACCTGCGCAACGCGGTCAGCCTCAACTCGGTGCTCGTCAACGTCGCGCGCGTCGATCGGGCCGGCGGTCGCCGGCGTCCTGATCGCGACGGTCGGCGAGGGCGTCTGCTTCCTCGTCAACGCCGCGAGCTTCGTCGCGGTCGTCGCCTCGCTGAGCACGCTCGACCGCGCGGCGCTGCTCGCCGAGCCCGCCGAGCGGCCGCGCCGCGGGCCAGCTGCGCGAGGGGCTCGCGCTACATCCGCCGCACGCCGGAGCTCGCGGTGCCGCTGCTGATGATGGCGCTCGTCGGCGCGCTCGCGTACGAGTTCCAGGTCTCGCTGCCGGTGATGGCGCGCCAGGCGCTGCACGCGGGCGCGACGGGCTACGGCTTCATGACCGCGGCGATGGGCGTCGGCGCGGTCATCGGCGGCCTGTTCGTCGCGGCGAGGGCCGCACCGGCGTCGGAGCGCTGGTGCTCGCGGCGAGCGGCTTCGGCGTCGTGCTGCTGCTCGCGCGCGTCGCGCCGAGCCTGGCGATCGAGCTGGTCGCGCTGGCGCTCGCGGGCGGGGCGAGCATCTCGTTCATGTCGACGGGCAACTCGACGCTGCAGCTGACGGCCGCGCCGGAGATGCGCGGGCGCGTGATGTCGCTGTGGTTCGTCGCCTTCCAGGGCTCGACGCCGATCGGCGGGCCGATCGTCGGCTGGGCGATGGCGGCGGCCGGTGCGCGCGCCGGCCTCGGCGTCGGCGGCGTCACGTGCCTGCTCGTCGGGCTGCTCGGCGCGCTCGCGTTGCGGCGGATGACGCCCGGGACCTCGGAGCGCCGCCCGCTGCCGAGCGCGGCTACAGTCGTGCGATGAACCGGATGCACGGCGTCGTCTGCTCGTCGGGCTGGTGGGCCGGCAAGGTCGAGGGTGAGCTGCTGCCGTGGGCGCTCGGCGGCGTCGAGCTCGGCGAGGACGTGCTCGAGATCGGCCCGGGCTTCGGCGCGACGACGCGCGTGCTCGCGCGGCGCGCCGGGCGGCTGACGGTGCTCGAGCTCGAGCCGCGCTACTGCGAGATATTGCGGCGCACGCTGCCGGCCGACGTCGAGGTCGTGCAGGGCGATGCGACGGCGATGCCGTTCGCCGACGGTCGCTTCAGCGCGGTCGTCTGCTTCACGATGATGCACCACCTGCCCTCGCAATCGGCGCAGGACGGGCTGCTCGCCGAGGCGGCGCGCGTGCTCGCGCCGGGCGGCGTGCTCGCCGGCACGGACAGCCTCGGGACGGGGATGCTGTTCCGCGCGCTGCACGTCGGCGACACGCTCGTACCGGTCGCGCCCGATCGCCTGCCGGCGCGCCTGCGTGCGGCCGGCCTGGCGGGCGGCGAGGTGCGCCGCGGCGGGCGCTCGTTCAGCTTCCGCGCGCGCAAGCCCGAGGCGTCGGCCGCGGCGGCGTGAGCGAGCTCGAGTTCCTCGGCGCGCTGCAGGTCGAGCTGCTGCGCCACTCCGAGCTGCACGCCGAGCACCCCGAGCACGAGCTGTTCCAGACGTCGACCGTGCAGGCGCTGCTCGCCGGCTCCTACGACGGCGACGTGACGCTCGCGGAGGTGCTCGAGCACGGCGACCTCGGGCTCGGGACGCTCGACGGCCTCGACGGCGAGCTGATCGTGCTCGAAGGACAGGTGTGGAAGGCGGAGCTCGACTGCACGCTGACGCGCCCGCCGGCGAGCGCGCGGACGCCGTACGCGGTCGTCGTCCCGTTCGCGCCCGACGCGCCGCTGGAGTTGCGCGGGCCGTTCGGCGAGGACGAGCTCGAAGCGCGCCTCGGCGAGCGCGTCAGCGGCGCGCGGCGCCCGACGGCGGTGCGCATCGACGGTCGCTTCGCCGAGGTGCACGTGCGCTCGGTGCCGCGCCAGACGCCGCCGTACCGCCCGCTCGCGGAGGTGATCTCCGAGCAGCACGTCAGCGTCCTGCGCGACGTCACGGGGACGATGCTCGGCTTCTGCTTCCCGGACGCGCTCGAGGGGATCGAGATGGCGGGCGCGCACCTGCACTTCCTCGACGAGGACCGCGCGCGCGGCGGGCACGTGCTCAACTACACGCTGCTGGGAGCGACGGCATGGCTCGACGGCGCGACACGGCTGCACGTCGAGCTGCCGGGCGCGGTCGCGGCGCCGAGACACGGCACGGCGCTCGACGGCGCGGCGCTGCGGCGGATCGAGCACGATCGCTGACGCGTCGCGCGCGGCGCTGCTAATACTGGAGCCGTGCCGTACAACGCCGAGCTCGGGCCGACGCGCTACCTCGCCGCCGAGGATCGCTACGAGGCGATGCCGTACCGCCGCTGCGGGCGCAGCGGCCTGCAGCTGCCGGCGATCTCGCTCGGGCTGTGGCAGAACTTCGGCGACGACTTCCCGCTAAAGAACAGCCGCGCGATCCTCCGGCGCGCGTTCGACCTCGGCGTGACGCACTTCGACCTCGCGAACAACTACGGCCCGCCGTACGGCAGCGCCGAGATCAACTTCGGGCGGATCTTCGCCGAGGACCTCGCGCCGTATCGCGACGAGCTCGTGATCTCGACGAAGGCCGGCTATGACATGTGGCCGGGGCCGTACGGCGAGTGGGGCTCGCGCAAGTACCTGCTCGGCAGCCTCGACCAGAGCCTCGCGCGGATGGGCCTCGAGCACGTCGACATCTTCTACTCGCACCGCTTCGACCCGCAGACGCCGCTGCAGGAGACGATGGGCGCGCTCGACGCGGCCGTGCGCGCCGGCAAGGCGCGCTACGTCGGGATCTCCTCCTACGGCCCCGAGCGCACGGTCGAGGCCGCGCGGATCCTGCGCGAGCTCGGCACGCCGCTGTTGATCCACCAGCCGTCCTACTCGCTGCTGAACCGCTGGATCGAGACCGAGCTGCTCGACGTGCTCGGGCGCGAGGGCGTCGGCGCGATCGTCTTCTCGCCGCTCGCGCAGGGCCTCTTGACCGACCGCTACCTCGACGGCGTGCCCGAGGACTCGCGCGTGCGCCGTGGCAACTACTTCTCCGACGAGCTGCTCAGCGAGGAGAACCTCGCGCGCGTGCGCGCGCTCAACGAGGTCGCGAAGCGGCGCGGGCAGTCGCTTGCGCAGATGGCGATCGCGTGGGCGCTGCGCGACGGGCGCGTGACCTCGGCGCTGCTCGGCGCGAGCAGCGTGCGCCAGCTCGAGCAGAACGTCGCAGCGCTGCAGCGCCTGGACTTCGACGCCGACGAGCTCGCCGAGATCGACCGCCACGCGCGGGAGGGGGGCATCGACCTGTGGGCGCAGTCGAGCCGGGCGTGAGCGAGGCGGCGCCGGCCGGCGCGCGCGACGCTACGCTGCGACGCATGCGTCGAACGCCGACAGCCCCGGTCGCCGCGGCCTCGCTGATCGCCGGCTACGCCGTCGCCGCCGGCACCGGCTCGCGCCCGCTCGGCGGCGTCGTGCTGGCGGCAGGCGGGCTCTGGTGCATCCGCGAGTGGGCGCGGCGCAACGACACGCGCACGGCCGTCGAGCTTGGGCTGACGGGCTTCGCGGCGTTCGTCCTCTCGCACGTGCTCGCGCTCGCGATCGGCGCGTGGCCGGCGGTCCTGACGGCCGCCGCGGTGACGGCGCTCGCGGCGTGGCTGCGCGCCGACTCGCGCGCGCCGGCTCCCGCGCGCGCGTGATCGGTCCGGCCGGCGACGCGCCGCGCGCGTCGGCCCGCGCTCGGACATAATCCGGCGCGGATGAGGGCGAACGCGCAGAAAGCGAGGGGACGCGGATGAGGGCTGTTCAGATCGTGGAGGAAACGGGGCCGGACACGGCGCTGCGGCTGGTCGAGATCGACGAGCCGCCGGCCGAGCACCCGATGACGCCCGGCGAGGGCGTGCTCGTCGACGTGCACGCCGCCGGCGTCTCGTTCCCGGAGGTGCTGCAGACGCGCGGCATGTACCAGGTCAAGCCGCCGCTGCCGTTCGTCCCGGGCAGCGAGGTCGCGGGGATCGTGCGCAGCGCGCCCGACGGCGCGGCCGTCAAGGCCGGCGACCGCGTCGCGGCGTTCTGCGCGCTCGGCGGCTTCGCCGAGGTCGCGGTCGCGCCCGAGTACATGACGTTCGCTCTTCCAGATGCGCTCGACTTCGCGCAGGGCGCGGGGCTGATCCTCAACTACCACACGGCGTACTTCTGCCTCGTCACGCGCGGGCGCCTCGCGGCCGGCGAGACGGTGCTCGTGCACGGCGCGGCCGGCGGCGTCGGCACGGCCGTGCTGCAGGTCGCAAAGGCGCTCGGCGCGCGCACGATCGCGCTCGTCTCGAGCGACGCGAAGGGCGAAGTCGCGAAGGACGCCGGCGCCGACGAGGTCGTGCTGCTCGGCGAGAGCTGGAAGGACGAGGTCAAGGAGCTCTCGGGCGGCGGCGTCGAGATGGTGCTCGACCCGGTCGGCGGCGATCGCTTCACCGACAGCCTGCGCTCGCTGAAGCCGTTCGGGCGGCTGATCGTCGTCGGCTTCACCGGCGGCTCGATCCCCGAGGTCAAAGTCAACCGGCTGCTGCTCGGCAACACCGAGGTCGTCGGCGCCGGCTGGGGCGCGTACGTGCTCGGCCGCCCGGCGATCAACCGCGAGATCGGCGCGGCCGTCGAGCGGATGATCGACGACGGCTTCGTGCGGCCGATCGTCGGCGAGCGCTTCACGCTCGAGCGCGCCGCCGAGGCGCTGCACGCGATCGACGAGCGTCGCGCGACCGGCAAGGTCGTGCTCGACGTGCGGTAGCTGGCTGGGGCGGCCGTCCGTCAGGGCAGCAGCTCGAACGCCTCGCGATGGCGGGGCGCGATCGCCGCGAAGTGACGACGGTCAAGAGTCAGGATTGTCGACGCGTCGAGTCGCTCCGCGAGTGCGATGACCGACGCGTCAGTTCCTCCGAGCGGGAAGTCGGCGTACTTCTCGACGAGCTTGCCCATGCGCGCGAAGTCCTCGCGACTCGGTCCCTCGACGTCGAGCTCGCCGATGCCGCTCAGGAACCTGCTCTCGGCGGCGGCGCCGAGGCGCCGTCCCACGAAATAGGTTGCCTCAGCCACCACAAGCGCGGGTACGACCAAGCGGAGATCCGCTCGGGATAGCGCCGCGCGAGAGGCGAGATGGTCCTGGTCGTCTGCGTCCGCAGCCGCGTAGAGCGGGCCGGCGTCAACGACGGCCAGGGACGTCATCCCACTCCTGCTCCAGGAGCTGCTCCATGTCTCGGGCGGTCGTGTGGTGACCGCTGCCGCCGAGATCCGCGAAGGCGAGCCTGCGCGGCTCGCCTTCGACTAGACCAAGGTGTTGTGCGAGCGCGGTGCGTGCCACCTCGGACGCGGACGCGCGTCGTCTCTGTGCCTCGCGATCGAGCGCCTGCGCTAGATCATCGGGCAGAGATATGGTGGTGCGCTTCATATGTGCATACTAGCATCACTGCTCAAGCAGCTCGCGCCAGCGTTCCGTGTCGAGCGCCGGCGCCGGCTCGGTCGATTCGAGGAAGTCGACGAGCACGTCGACGAACAGCGCCGGCTCGTCGAGCTGCGGGAAGTGGCCGGAGTCGCGGAACACCTCGAGGCGGCTACTCGCGATCTGCGCGTGCGCCGCCTCGCCGTGCGACAGCGGGATGATCGAGTCGCGCTCGCCCCAGACGAGCAGGAACGGGATGTGCGCCGACAGGTAGAGGCGGTTGGAGGCGCCGACGCGCTGGCCGCTCGGCTCGACGACGGCGCGCAGCGTGTGGACGAAGGCGGCGCGCGCCTGCGCGTCGGAGAGCGTCGCGTGACCATGTGCGATCTCCTCGATGTCGGTGCGCGCGCGGAGCCCGAGGCGACCGAGCACGGCGCCCGCGAGACGGCCGGCATCGAGCACTCGCGTCGCCGCGAGCAGCGGCAGCACGAGCTCCGCGCCGGGCAGCGTCGCCGCGCGCAGGAGCACGTTGACCTCGCGCCCGAGGCCGCCCGAGTCGACCAGCGCGAGCCGTTCGCAGCGCTCGGGGAACTGGTAGGCGAACTGCATCGCGATGCCACCGCCGAGTGAGTGTCCGACGACGCTCGCGCGCTCGTGGCCGAGCACGACGAGCAGATCGCGCACGTTGCTCGCGTGCGCTCCGAGCGAGTAGTCGCCGCGCGGCTTGTCCGACTCTCCGTGGCCGACCAGGTCCGGCGCGATCACCGTGAAGTGCCGCGCGAGCGAGGGCATCACGCGCTCCCACGTCGCCGAGCTCGACGTGATCCCGTGGATCAGCACGAGCGCCGGCCCGCTGCCGGCCTGCCGGTAGGCGATCCGATTGCCGTGCAGCTCCAGGCGCCTCAGTTGCGGCGCTTGGCGCGCTGGGCTCGCCGTCGCAGTCGGCGCGACGGGCCGCGTTGCGCTCACGCGTACGCTCATCTTCGCCTCCTACGCCGTCGCCGCCCGATCGTTACCCGTAAGAGCAACGTAGGAGTCGCTCTTTGCGGGCGACTCCTACGGCGGGGGTGAGTAACAATCGACACCATGAGGCTGCTCGTCGTCGACGACGATCGCGCCGTGCGCGACGCGCTGCGGCGCGTGCTGACGCTCGCGGGCTACGAGGTGCAGACGGCCGACGGCGGCGCCGAGGCGATCGAGGCGGTCGTGCAATCGGTGCCCGACGCCGTCGTACTCGACATCGGCATGCCGGACATCGACGGGCTCGAGGTCTGCCGCCGGCTGCGCCGGCTCGGCAACCGCGTGCCGATCCTGATGCTGACGGCGCGCGTCGAGATCGAAGACCGCGTCGCGGGGCTCGACGCCGGCGCCGACGACTACCTCGTCAAGCCGTTCGACAACAACGAGCTGAAGGCGCGCCTGCGCGCGCTGCTGCGCCGCACGCTGCCCGAGGGTGACCCCGACGAGCTGTCGTTCGCCGAGCTGACGCTCGACCGCTCGCGCCACGGCGCGAGCGTCGACGGCCGCGTCGTCGAGCTGACGCGCACCGAGTACCAACTGCTCGAGCTGTTCATGCGCAACCCGCGGACGGTGCTGACGCAGAGCGTGATCTACGACCGCGTGTGGGGCTATGACTTCGGCGCGGCGTCGAACGCGCTGCGCGTCTACGTCGGCTACCTGCGGCGCAAGCTGGGCGAGATCGGCGTGCGCGATCTGATCCACACGGTGCGCGGCGTCGGCTACGTGATGCGCGAGCCGTGAGCCTGCGCCTGCGGATCGCCGGCGTCGCCGGGCTGGCCGTCGCGCTCGCCGTGCTCGCGGCCGCGATCGGCCTGTACGTCGCCGTGCGCTCGGATCTGCGCGCGCAGGTCGACGAATCGCTGCAGCAGCGCGCGCGCGAGTTCGTCTCCGCGCCGCCGCCGGACGGCGACGGCGACCGCGGCGGTCGCGGGGTGGACGGCGCCGCGGCGCCGCTCGCGGGCGGCGCGCCGTCGCCCGACGGCGGGCCGCTGCCGCGCAACGTCCAGCCGGCGCGCTTCGGCGGCGCGAGCGGCTACGTCCAGTTCCTCTCGCGCGGCGGCGCGATCGTCGTACCCGGCGGTCAGGGCTCGACGCCGCAGATCGCGCCCGACGCGCGCGATCGCGCGATCGCGGCGAGCGCCAGCGGGCGTGCGCTCAGCGACCGCACGGTCAAAGGCACGCACCTGCGCGTGTTGACCGTCGGCACGGGCGTGCGCACAGGCGCGGGCGCCGGCGGCTCCGCGGCCTCGCGCGCCGGCGCGGTGATGATCGCGCGGCCGCTGACCGAGGTCGACCACGAGCTCAGCCGGATCCTGTTGATCCTCGTGATCGTCGGCGTCTGCGGGATCGCGCTCGCCGCGCTGCTCGGCGCGCTCGTCGCGCGAACGGCGCTGGCGCCGATCGTCCGCTTCACCCGCCGCACCGAGTCGCTCGCGGGCGAGAACGGCACGCCGCACCTGTCCGAGCGGCTGGACGTGCGCGGGCGCGACGAGCTCGCGCGCCTGGCGAGCAGCTTCAACGCGACGCTCGACGCGCTCGAGGCGGCGCTGCTCGCGCAGCGCCAGCTGATCGCCGACGCGAGCCACGAGCTGCGCACGCCGATCGCCTCGCTGCGCTCGAACATCCAGGTGCTCGAGGACGCCGAGCGGCTGCCACTCGCCGAGCAGCGGCAGCTGCGCGCCGACATCGTCGAGGAGCTCGACGAGCTGACGGCGCTCGTCGGCGACGTCGTCGAGCTCGCGCGCGGCGCGCGCGCGGACGACGAGCTCAGCGACGTGCGCCTCGACGAGATCGTCCGCGACGCCGTCGCCGTCGCGCGGCGGCGCGGCGAGCTGCGCTTCGAGCTCGACCTGCAGCCGACGCTCGTGCGCGGCGAGGGCGCGCGGATCAACCGCGCCGTCGCGAACCTGCTCGACAACGCGCGCAAGTGGAGCCCGCACGACGGCGTCGTCGAGGTCGCGCTGCGCGACGGCGTGCTCAGCGTTCGCGACCACGGCCCCGGCTTCGGCGAGGACGACCTGCCGCGCGTGTTCGAGCGCTTCTACCGCTCCGAGCGCGCGCGCAAGCAGCCCGGCTCGGGCCTCGGCCTGGCGATCGTGCGCCAGGCGGCCGAGGCGCACGGCGGCTTCGCGCGCGCGAGCAACGCGGCCGGCGGCGGCGCGCGTCTGGAGGTCGGCTTCGGTGCGCACTCATCGCCGGAATCTCCGGCGCGCGAGGGCGAGCCGCTCGCGGCGGCGTCCGGCGAGTAGCCCGCGTTCCGGTCGACTAGGCCGGCGCGCTCGCTCGCGAGCGCGCGACCTCGGCGGCGCGGTCGGAGCCGACGAACGGCGTGAGTGTCAGGTAGACGAGCTGCGGCGCCGCGTCACAGAGCTCGGGCAGGCGTTTCTGCTCGATGAAGTGGTGCATGATCTGCCAGACGCCGCCGGCGACCGCCTCGGCGGCGATCTCGGGCACGTCGGGATCGGCGCTCGCGCGCTCGTAGCCCGGCTGCAGGTAGGCGGTGAACGACTCGAGCGCGCTCTCGCGGATCTCGATCGCGCGCGGGCTTGCGCCGAACGTGTCGACGAGCGTCAGGTGCGCGTGCTCGGGCTCCGAGCGGACGTACTCGAGCAGCGCGTTCATACCCGCCGCGACGCCGTCCGGCCAATCGGCGGCGTCGTCGCCGAACGCCTCGACGGTGACCTGGAGCGCCTGGTGCAGGCCGACCTTCTGCGCGCCGAGGAACGCGTCGTGCTTGGTCGTGTACATCTCGTAGAACGTCTCGTGCGAGACGTTCGCGCGTGAGGCGATCTCGGGGATCGTCAGGCCCGCGAAGCCCTTCTCGGCGACGATCGCCGCCGTCGCGTCGACGATCCGTTCGCGCTGGCTCTTGACGACGTCCTCGCGCGGCAGGTCGTGGCGCCCGCTCGGCAGGCGCCCTTCGGCGCGCCGCCCGCGCGGCGAGTCGCGGTCGGCCGGCGCAGGGCTGCGCGGGCGCACGTGCGGCGGTCCGTCGAGCCCGAGCGGCAGTTCGTCGGGATAGGACGCGACCCAGCCCGCGAGCTCGTCCGATCGTTCGACGAGCTCGCGGGCGCGCCCCTGGCGCAGGCGCGCGGCGGAGACCTCGCGGATGCCGCCGATCAGGAACTTCGCCGTGAGGTCGCGCGGGCGCTCGCGCGCCGACTGCGCGCGCCCGGCTTCGACGATGCGCTCGAGCGCGTTGAGCGTGCCGGCGCGACGCTGCAGCGCGCGCGGCCCGGCGCCGAACGTGCCGAGCAGCGCGAGCGTCATCGCCTGCGGCTCGGACGCGCCCATCTCGGCGAACGCCTGCAGTGCGAGCTGCACGCTCTGCTCGGGTGTCTCGCCGCCGTCGTAGGCCTCGGCGATGCGCTGCGTCGTGCGCCCGGCGATGTCCTCGTAGGAGCTCAGCAGCAGCTCTTCCTTGTCGGCGAACAGGTTGTAGAACGTCGGGCGCGAGACGTGCGCGAGCTGCGTCAGGTCGTGGATGCGCACGGCGGGGTAGCCGCGCTCGGCGATCAGCTCGATCATCGCCGAGCGCAGCCGTTCGCGCTGGTCGAGCTCGACCTGCTCGCGCGTGAGGCCGTGCGCGCCGGTCGGCAGGCGCCGGTAGCGGGCCGCCTCCGGCGACGGCGCGCCGTCGCCGTCCTTGCGGGGCTTGGAGTTGACCTTACGCGTCGTCATGTCGCCCAGCCACCCGTTGAAAACCCCTCGCTGACGTAAAGCAAACGAAGCGTACCAAGCGCCTCCAGGGCGCGTCCGACGGAGCTTAGCGGGCGCTCATTCCGATGGTGCGAACAATGGACACGTTGTTTTCGATGTCTCCATCTCGATCGCGCGCCCGCCGGCCGAGCTCGCGCGCACGCGTCCGCGCGCGCCGCGCCGCTCAGCCGCGGATCGCGTCCGAGGAACCGAGCACTTCGCCGCCGGCGCCGAGCGCCTGGACCTGCACGTAGGCCGCCGCGGCCGGCGTCGCGATCGCCGTCTCGAAGCCGCTCTTCGGCGCGGTCGCGACCGGCGCGAGCGCCTGCGGCGAGGCGCCGGCGAGGACGCGCCAGCTCGTCGTGCGCGTGTCGCCGTTCCAGCTCGCGTAGACCGTCACGGGACCGGCGGGCGAGGAGCTCGCGGCGATCGCCGGCGCGCTCGCCGGCGCGCCGGTCCAGGCGAAGCGGTAGCCGCGATAGGACTCGTAGCTTCCATGCCAGTGCGCGTCGAACAGCAGTTGCCCGCCGGCGTTGTATTCCGAGAAGTACGGCCGCGCCCCCCATCCGACGAACATGTCCTGGTTTTCGAGTTGTTGGATGTTGCCCTGGCTGCCGGATGACAATCCGGGACTGTGCTCGAACTCGGAGACGAGCGTCGTCGAGTCGCTCTTGGGGTTGATCGCGAGCACGAGCCCGCGCGACTGCGGGTGCACGACCGGGACGGCGCCGTTGTCGAACACGCTGATCTCTCCGTTCGCGAGCGTCGTCGCATCGTGCTGGTAGGCGGTGTGCGTCCCTTCGCCGAGCTTGACGCCCGAGTGGCGCCCGCCGATCTCGTTCTCGAGCTGGCCGGTCGTCGTGTTGAGCGTGTACATCGCCCACGTGTTGCGCGCCGAGATCAGCGTCGTGCCGCTGGGGCTCTGGTCGACGGAGTTGATGTGGAAGTAGTCGTACGGCCATTCCCTGCTCGCTCCGGTCGCCGTGCTGTAGGAGTCGGCGAGCGGGACGTGGTCGAGGCTGTGCCACTCGCGCCGCACGAGCCCCGTGCGCAGGTCGATTTCCTGGAAGACGCTGTCGGTGACCGCGCCGCCGCTCGGGCCGCCGACGCTCGAGAGGTCGCAGTCGATCGGGTTGAAGACGGTCATCACGGCGGTGTCGTTCGCGCCGAGCTTGAAGTCGTGCAGGTCGGCTTTGTAGCCGTTGCCGGCGTGCACGCGGCCGATCTGCCGGTAGGCGGAGCTGTCGATGATCTCTTCGCCCTCGCCGAAGCCCTGCGGCGGGATGTAGCCCTGCCACCACGTGAGGACAGGCTTGCCGTCGAGCTGCTGCACCTGCAGGTTCGTCGCCGCGACGCCGCCCGGCAGCGGGTCGAACCAGACGAGGTTGCCGGCTCCGTCGAAGATCATCGGCCCGGCTGGCCCCGGGCCGGAGTACGGCGCGGCGAAGACGTCGCCGGGCTCGCTCGCGGCCGAGCTCGCCGTCACGACGACGGCCGGCGCTTCGAGCGTCGGCGCCGAGTGGAAGTGCATCTTCTCGTTGTAATCCTTGCCCGACGGCACGCTCGGCTTCGCATACGGGAGCGCGTCCTGCGTGGCGACGACGAAGCGGTAGGAGAACGGCCGCGTGTGCGCGCCGCTGCGCACCTTGCCGCGCACGGTCACGGTCTCGCCGGCGCTGAACGGCTTCGACGGCACGAAGCTCGCGCCGTCGCCCTGCGAGTAGGCGCGCAGGCTGCCGCTGTGCCCGCCGCTCTCGGAGCCGCTCGCGCCGACGTCGGAGATCGCGCTCGCCGGCGCGCCGAGCATGCTGATCTGCGTGTGCGCCGAGGCGTCGTAGGAGTCGGGCAGCGGCGCGACGCTGAGCGGCGTGCCCGGGAGCGTCGCCGAGCCGTTGAACGTGCTCGGCTCGCAGCGCCCGGCGGCCGGCGCGCGGTAGGCGGCCTGCTCGGCCTCGATCCGTCGCGAGGCGACCGCGAGCGTCGCGGCGCTGCCGAGCGCGACGGCGACGCCGCCGGCGACGAGCCCCTTGCGCAGGCGCCGGTGCGTGCCGGCGCGGCGCGTGTGGCGCTCGGCGGCGCGCTCGCGACCGCGCCGCAGACGCGCGAGCTCGCGCTGTTCGCGTGCGCGTGCGCGCTCGGCCGGGCTTCTCATCCGCTCACCGGTTGGATCGCGTTCGATGCCGCGAGCACTTTGCCCGACGCGCTGAGCGCGCGGACCTCGACGTACGGAGCGCTCGGTGCGGGGATCGTCGTCTCGAAGTCGCTCTTCGGCGTCGTCGAGACGGCTGTCATGTGGGCCGGGGTCGACCCTGTCAGCAGTTGCCACGAGTCGACGGTCGTCGCGCCGTTCCAGCTTGCGTAGACGGCCGTCGCGCCGCCGCTCGTGCGCGCGGCGATCGCCGGCTGCTCGAGCGGCTGCGCGCTCCACGGCTCGCGGTAGACGCGCACGCTGCGCTCGCCGGCCGGGAGCTGCGCGGCGAACACGACCTGCCCGTGGGCATCGCTTTCGCTGAAGCTCGTCGCGCCGTCGCCCGTCGTCGAGCCGGCGCCGCTCGTCATCGAGCCGCCGCCGGGCAGCGCCTGGACGAAGGGCGCTTCGTCGTTCGGGTTCGACGGGCACGGCTCGGGCGCGGTGACGTCGCCGAGGCTGTGCCACTCGGCCATGACGAGCCCCGTGTGCACGTCGATCTCCTGGATGACGCAGTCGAGCGCGATGCCGCTCGCCGGACCGCCGGCCGAGGCGAGGCTCGTCTGCACGGGGCTGTACGCGACGACGAACGCGGCGCCCTGTGGCGTCAGCGAGAACTCGTGCTCGTCGGCCTGCAGCCCGTTGCCGGCGCGGACGACGGCGACGGTCTTGTAGTTGGCGTCGACGATCACGTCCTCGCCGAGGCCGTAGCCGAGCTGCAGCGTGTGGCCCTGCCACCACGTGAGGTCGTTCTTGCCGTGGAAGACCTGCGTGCGCAGGTCGGCGGCGTCCTCGCCGCCCGCCAGCGGCTTGAACCAGACGAGCTCGCCGGCGTTGTCGAAGATCATCGGGCCGTACTGGCCGGGGCCGAGGAACGGAGCGGCGAGCACGTAGCCGGGCGCGACGCCGGCGCTGGCCGGCTGGTGGACGGTGACGGTCGGCGGGTGCAGTTCGGGGCGCGACTGGAAGCTCTGCGCGTCGGCCGGCGTGCCGGGGACGGTCGGGGGTTCACTCTTGGAGACCTCGCGTGGCTCGGCGATCGTGAACTCGTCGGAGAGCGTGCTGCTCGAGTGCGGCGAGCTCGCCCAGCTGGCGTGCACGGTGACCTGCTCGCCGGCCGTGAACGGCCTGCTCGGCACGAAGCTCGCGCCGGTCGCCGAGGCGTAGGCATGCAGGCGGCCGCCGTGGCGTCCGCTGCGCGAGCCGACGACGGAGATCGAGCCGAGCGCGCTCGCGGCCGCGCCGAGGAAGCTGATCTGCGTTTGCGGCAGCGCCGTCGGCGTGCCGGGCAGCGGCGAGATCGTCACCGAGGCCGCGGGCGCGGCGGATGCGGCGGACGCCTGTGGCGCGGCGCCGAGCGCCGTCAGCGCCGCGACGGCTGCGAGGCGCGTACGTGGGTTCATCGTGTCTCCGGGTGCAGGTTCGGTGCGGCGATTGCGGATCCTAACCGCCACGAGCACGGCAACCGGCGCGGAGTTGCGCAGCGCGGCGGGCGTCCTTCGCAAGCTCTTAGAAGACGGGCGTCTCGCGGTAGTCGCCGAAGACCTGCTGCAGCGACTCGACGATCTCGCCCTCGGAGGCGTGTGCGCGCGCGCAGGCGAGCAGCGCGTCCATCAGGTTGCGATCGGCGTGCGCGGCGTCCTCGCGCAGCACGGCGAGCGAGGCCTCGACGGCAGCACCGTCGCGCTGCGTGCGGGCGCCGCTGAGCCGGTCGAGCTGCTTGCGCTCGAGCGCCGGGTCGATGCGCAGCGTCGGGATCGGTTCCTCGTCGTCGGCCGTGAAGCGGTTGACGCCGACTACGATGCGCGTGCCGGCGTCGATCTCCTGCTGCAAGACAAAGGCGGCATCGGCGATCTCGCGCTGCGGGTAGTTGCGCTTGACGGCCTCGACCATGCCGCCGAGCTCGTCGATCTTGTCGAAGTAGGCGTAGCAGTCGCGCTCCATCTCGTCGGTGAGCGCCTCGACGAAGTAGCTGCCGCCGAGCGGGTCGACGGTGTTCGTGACGCCGGTCTCGTGCGCGATCACCTGCTGCGTGCGCAGCGCGATCGTGACGGCCTCCTCGGTCGGCAGCGCGAGCGCCTCGTCGTAGGAGTTCGTGTGCAGCGACTGCGTGCCGCCGAGCACGCCGGCGAGCGCCTCGACGGTCGTGCGGATGATGTTGTTGAGCGGCTGCTGCGCGGTCAGGCTGACACCGGCGGTCTGCGTGTGGAAACGCATCTGCCACGACTTCGGATTGCGCGCGCCGAACGTCTCTTTGAGCTCGCGCGCCCAGATGCGCCGCGCGGCGCGGTACTTGGCGATCTCCTCGAAGAAGTCGATCTGCGCGTTGAAGAAGAAGCGTCAGGCGTGGCGCGAAGTCGTCGACGTCGAGGCCGCGCTCGACGGCCTGCTCGACGTAGGTGAGGCCGTCCTTGAGCGTGAACGCGAGCTCCTGCTGCGCGGTCGCCCCAGCCTCGCGGATGTGGTAGCCGGAGATCGAGATCGGGTGCCAGCGCGGCATCTGGCGCGTGCACCACTCGATCATGTCGCCGCACAGGCGCATCGCAGGGTCGATCGGGAAGCACCACTCCTTCTGCGCGATGTACTCCTTGAGGATGTCGGCCTGGATCGTGCCGGAGAGCCGCTCGCGCGGGACGGGGCCGGCGGCGCTCGTGCCGGCCTCGGCGGCGGCGACGTAGAAGGCGAGCATGATCGCCGCGGGCGCGTTGATCGTCATCGAGACGCTGACCGCGCCGAGGTCGATGCCGCCGAACAGCGTCTGCATGTCATCCAGCGTGTCCACAGCCACACCCTCACGTCCTACCTCTCCGAGAGCGCGCGAGTGGTCGGAGTCGTGACCCATCAGCGACGGCATGTCGAACGCCGTCGAGAGGCCGGTCTGACCGTGGTCGAGCAGGTAGCGGAAGCGCTCGTTCGTCTCCTCGCTCGTGCCGAAGCCGGCGAACTGGCGCATCGTCCAGAGCCGCCCGCGGTACATCGAGGAGTGGATGCCGCGCGTGAACGGGTACTCGCCGGGGCGGCCGATCGGATCGTCGGGCGAGCCGACGCCGGACGGCAGGTCGGCGGGCGTGTAGAGCTCGCGCACGGGCTCGCCGGAGAGCGTGCGGAACTCGCGCTCGGCGGCGGACGACGCGTCGTCGGCGCTCGGCTTGGCGGGGGCTGCCATGTCGCGTAGATGCTACCCGGCAGCTGCGGCTCGGCGGCCCAGGGAGGCGCGCTTGACCAACTTGGCCAAGTTGGCTATCGTCGGCGCATGTCATCGACTTACTCGATTGGAGAGGCCAAGACGCAGCTGTCGAAGCTCGTTCGCGAGGCTGAACGAGGCGAGGATGTCGTGCTGCGCCGCGGCAGCCGACCGGTCGCGCGCCTGGTCGCGGTCGACGCGGTCGAGGACGCGGCCAAGCGGCGCCCGGGCAGGATGCGTGGACGCGTGAGCGTTCCGGCCGACTTCGACGAATGGCCGGAGGACGTCGCGCGGGAGCTGGGCATCTCGGCGTGACGCGTCTGCTCGTCGACGCGCACGCGCTGCTATGGTGGCTCGGCGATGACGACGAGCTGTCGCCGGGAGCGCGCCGTGCGATCGAAGGCGCCGAGTCGCCGCTGGTCGGAGCGGGCACGGCGATCGAGATCGCCGTCAAGCGCTCGCTCGGCAAGCTGCCGATCGACGCCGATTGGCCCGAGCAGGTGCACGCTGACGGCTTCGGTCTGCTCGCGATCGGATGGGGCCACGTCGCGGAGCTGCAAGAGCTCCCATATCCGAAGGTCGGCGGTCGCGAACATCGTGATCCGTTCGATCGGTTGCTCGCTGCGCAGGCGCTGAGCGAGCGCATCGCGGTTGTGACCCGCGACCCAGCGCTCGCGGCGTACGGGGTGACCTCCCTGTGGTGAGCCTCGCGAGCGAGCTGAAGCGGTTGATCGGCGAGGAGCACGTGCTCGTGCCAGACGCGGACTCGCCGTACAACAGCGACGCATCGCGACGGCGCGGCGTCGTCGGGCGCGCGGACGCGGTCGCGCTGCCGGCAACGGCGCAGGATGTCGCGGAGGTCGTGCGCTGGTGCTACGCGCACGACGTGCCGATCGTCGCGCGCGGCGGCGGGACGGGCCTGCTCGGCGGCGCGGTCGCGAGCGAGGGCGGCGTCGTGCTGTCGCTGGAGCGGCTGCGCGCGGTGCGCGAGCTCGAGCCGGGGCTGTGGCGGATGCACGCGGAGGCGGGCGTGAGCACGCGCGACGTGCAGCGCCTGGCGCGCGAGAACGGGCTGCTGTTCGCGCCGGACCCGGGCGCGGCGGAGCAGTCGCAGATCGGCGGCAACGTCGCGACGAACGCGGGCGGGCCGCACGCGCTGAAGTACGGCGTGACGGGCGCGTGGGTGACGGGACTCGAGGCGGTCGTGGCGCCGGGCGAGCTCGTGCGGCTGGGCGGTTGGGCGCGCAAGGACGTCGCGGGCTACGACGTGAAGAGCCTGCTCGTCGGCTCGGAGGGGACGCTCGGCGTGATCACGTCGGTGCGGCTGCGGCTGCTGCCGGCACGCGAGGCGACGATCGCGCTCGTCGTGTTCGTGCGCGACGGGGCGGACGGGTGCGCGGCGATGCTCGAGATCGTCGCGGCGGGGATCGAGCCGGCGGCGCTCGACTTCGCGGACGGCGCGACGCTCGCGCTCGTCGGCGGCGGCTATCCGGGCGAGCTGCCGGCGGATACGGGCTTCGCGCTGCTCGTCGAGGTCGATGGCAGCGCAGACGATGCCGAGCGCGCGGCGGCAGCGGTCGCGGAGGTCGTCGGCGAGCGCGCGATCACGGTGCAGCGCGCGGGCGACGAGCCGGCGCTGTGGCGCTGGCGCGACGGCTTCAACGGCGTCGTGACGGGCGTGCGCGGCGCGAAGGTGAGCGAGGACGTCTCGTTCCCGGTCGAGCGCCTGCAGGAGGGCCTCGAGCGGTTCGCGGAGATCGCGGCACGGCACGGACTGCGTTCGTGTGCGTGGGGACACGGCGGCGACGGCAACGTGCACGCGACGGTGCTCGTCGATCGGGCGAGCGACGCGGAGCTCGACGCGGCGGAGGCGGTCGGCTCGGAGCTGTTCGCGCTCGTCGGCGAGCTCGGCGGCTCGATCGCGGCCGAGCACGGCGCGGGGCTGCTGAAGTCGGGACTGCTCGCGGGAAGCTGGGACGCGCGGGCGATCGAGCTGCACGAGCAGATCAAGGACGCGTTCGACCCGAAGGGCCTGTTGAATCCGGGGAAGAAGCTCGGACGTTCTAGGAGAGGATGATCGGACGATGACTGCCGTGAGTGATCTCGACCTGCCGACGTTCGACCACACGGACGCGGCGATGCGCGGCGAGCGCTTCCATGCGGAGATGGCGAGGGTGCGCGAGCGGGCGGCCGACGCGCACGGCTGGCTCGCGCGGACGCCGTACGGCCTGATGACGCTCGACCGCGAGTCGGGCGAGTTCTTCCTGCGCACGCGCTCGGCGATCTTCCCGGGGATGAAGATCGCGGAGATCTTCGGCGTCACGGAAGGGCCGCTGTACGAGCAGATGCGGCGCAACATCCTGCACGTCAACGGCGCCGACCACACGCGCCTGCGCAGCCTCGTCAACCCGGCGCTGTCGCCGCGCGCGGTCGAGCGCTACAGGCCGGTCATGCGCGAGTTCCTGCAGCGGCTGCTCGCGCAGGCGGTCGTCGCCTCGCGCGCAGCCGACGACGAGCGCGCGGCGAGCGTCGACGGCACGGGCAGGCTCGTGCGCTGCGAGTTCGTCGAGGCGTTCGCAAAGCCGTATCCGTCGCTGGCGATCGCGTACGTGATGGGCGCGCCGCCGGAGGACGCGCCGCGCCTGCACCACTGGTCGAACGTGATCCAGCGCCAGTTCGACGCGGTTGCGATGGCGAGCGAAATCCCGACGATCGAGCAGGCCGTACGCGAGTTCTACGAGTACGCGCAGGAGCTCGTGCGCGCGCGCCGCGACGACCCGCGCGACGATCTGATCTCGAAGCTGATCTCGGCCGAAGAGGAGGGCGAGCGGCTGAGCGACGTCGAGTGCATCAACCTCGTCTTCAACGTGCTCGTCGGCGGCGTCGACACGAGCCAGAGCCAGCTCGCGCACGCGATCAGGTTGCTCGCCGAACACGGCGAGCAGTGGGGCCGGCTCGCGGCCGACCCGTCGCTCGCCGGCGCGGCGGTCGAGGAGGCGCTGCGCTACGAGCCGATCACGCCGTTCACGGCGCGCATCCTCGTCGAGGACGTCGAGTTCCGCGGCGTCGACTTCCCGGAGGGCACGATCGTGATGGTCTGCGCGTTCACGGGCAACCGCGACCTCGATGCCGCCGCGGCCGGGGCGCACGGCGCCGACGCGTTCGACATCACGGCCGACCGCGGGCGCGCGCGCCCGTTGACGTTCGGCGCCGGCGTGCACTACTGCCTCGGCGCGAACCTCGCGCGCGTCGAGTTGCAGGAAGGGCTCGCGTTCTGCGCCGAGCACATGAACGACCTGCGCCTCGACGGCGAGCCGGTCTTCGAGGGCGTCTCGGGCATCTACGGCCTCGCCGAGCTGCCGATCGCGTTCTCGGTCTGAGCTTTGGAGACAGCGTTTGCCGCGCGCGCGACAAACGTCGAAAATTCGCCGGGGGGCAAGAACGCCCTTACGGCGACATACGGATGGGATGGTCGTACGACGAGCATCGACAGCAGCGCTCGCGACGAGCCTCGCGCTCGCGCTGCTCGCCGCCGCCGCGCATGCCGGCGAGTACCACGTGTACTCGTGCCGCATGCCGAACGGGCAGGCTGCACCGGCCGATGGATGGAGCGGGTCGGTCGCGCCGGGAAGCGCGGCGGACGACTACGCGCTCGACACGTGCGCGGAAGGCGGGGCGTTGGTAGCGGAGATGGAAGACGCAACGACTCACTTGGCCGAGGTCGATCGGGCGTCGTGGATCTTCACCACGCCTCGCTACGACCGTCTGATGGCGGCGACCTTTTGGCGAGCAGATGACAATGCGGGCGGATCTGGAGCCAACTCGACCTATCAGACTTGGCTTACAGCGGCAGGACTCACGAACACGTTTGATGAATGTGTCTACAACCAGGGGTGTCCTGGTCAGGGAGATCCAACTGACCCGCTGTCTCAGGTAAATCGAGTGGTGGCTCCCGCTGCCAGTCTCGGGTCGACGGTTTACGTCAATGCCGGATGTCGAGGGGGCGAAACTCTGGAATGCCCAGCCCTCAAAGGCGACGCCAACGGCTACGCGACAGCGATCTACCTCTACGCCGCCGACGTAACCCTCGAACAGAGCGAAGGCCCGCATGCGAGCAACGTGAGCGGCGAACTCGCCACTGCGTCGTCGATCGCCGGAACGCGCGACGTCGCGTTCGACGCGACCGATCCGGGCGCCGGCGTCTACGAGGCGCTGCTCAGCGTCGACGGGCAGGTCGTGCAGCGGACGGTGCTCGACGAAGACGGCGGCCGTTGCCGCGATGTCGGGCAGACGAGCGACGGGCTGCCGGCGTTCCTCTACCTGCAGCCGTGCCTCTCGTCGCTCAGCGCCGACGTCGCGTTCGACACGACGAAAGTCGCCAACGGCGCGCATCATCTCGTCGTCAGCGTCATCGACGCCGCCGGCAACGTCGCGCCGGTGCTCGATCGGACGGTGACGATCGACAACCCGCCGCCACCCGGCGCGCCGGGCCCGCCGAACGGCGCGAACGCGTCGACGGGCGCGTCGATGTCGGTGCGCTGGAGCGACACGCGCAAGCCGCTCCTGCTGAGCGCCTTCGGCCGCGCGCAGTCGGCGAGCGGTCGGCTGACCGCACCGGGTGGCACGCCGATCGCCGGCGCGGCCGTCGAAGTGTCGGCGACGCCCGCATACGCCGGCGCGCGAACTGTCACGATCGCCGGCGTGCGGACCGACGCGAGCGGCTCCTTCCACCTGCGCCTGCCCGGCGGCGTCTCGTCGTGCTCGCTGCGCTTCGCCTACCGCGCGCATCTCGGCGACGCGCTGCCCGCCGTCACGCGCGTGCTGCGGCTGCGCGTGCGCGCCGGCGTCGCGCTGAGCGTCTCGCCGCACACGACGAGCGTCGGGCGCACGATCGTCTTCCGCGGCCGCCTGCGCGGCGGTCCGGTGCCGGCGAGCGGCAAGCAGCTCGTGCTCGAGGCGCGCTCGCCCGGAAGCGCGTGGATCGAGTTCGACGTCGTCCGGACCGACACGCGCGGGCGCTACCGCGCCTCGTATCGCTTCAAGTTCGCCGGGCCCGCCGACTACACGTTCCGCGCGCGCTCCGAACCCGAGTCCGACTACCCGTACGCCGCCGGCGCCTCGAACGTCGTCGCCGTCCACGAGCGCTGATCGCGCGCCGAGCCGAAGCGCATTCTTATCCGCCGCGCAGCTCGCGACGCTACCTCTTGTCGGGCAGAGGGTTATTGGCGTGGCGCAGCGCATGCCGCGCCGGTCGGCAACCAGAGGAGAGGAGCAGAGCTGAGCGATCACATCGACATCGGCCGCGTATGTGCCGTGGCGCTCGCCGTCGCGATCGCGCTCGGCGCCGGCGCCATGCGCGCCGACGCGTTGACGATCTCGCCGCTCGACGGCACGCCCGACGCCTCCCCCGAGACGCAGATCAGCTTCCTCGGCGCGCCCGCCCGCGAGATCGCCGGCGTAGCGGTCGTCGGATCGAGAAGTGGAGCGCACAGTGGGACGCTGCGCTCGTACGCGAGCGCGACCGGCGCGAGCTTCGTGCTCAAACGCGGCCTCGAGGAAGGCGAGCACGTCACCGTCACCGCGCTCGTCGGCCCGCGCGGCCACGCGCGTCGCGTCGGCACGTCGTTCACGACCGCGCGGCTCGTCACCTCCTCGTTCCCCGCCAACGCGCCGCCGCCGCCCGCCAAGCCCGGCGCCAACCAGAGCTTCGTCTCGGCGCCGACGCTGCAGCCGCCGACCGTCTCGCTGTCGGCCTCGCCCGCCGCGAGCGGCGGCGACATCTTCCTGACGACCGATTCCGGCTACGGCCAGAACGGCGCGATGATCGTCGACGGCTCCGGGCGCCTCGTCTGGTTCCAGCCCGCCGCCAAGGGCGACGCCGTCGAGGACCTGCAGGCGCAGACCTACGCCGGCAGACCCGTCCTCACCTACTGGCAGGGCCACATCGACTTCGACGTCGGCTTCGGCAGCGACACGATCCTCGGCACGAACTACCAGCCGCTCGCGTCCGTCACCGCCGGCAACGGCTACTACGCCGACCTGCACGAACTGCGCCTCACGCCGCACGGCTCGGCCTACCTCACCGCCTACTCGCCCGTGCGCGCAGACCTGTCTACGGTCGGCGGCTCGCGCGACGGCGCGCTGCTCGACGCGATCGTCGAGCAGGTCGACGTCAAGACCGGCCTCGTCATGTTCGAGTGGCACGCCGACGGGCACGTCGACTTCGCCGACTCCTACTCCGCGCCGCCGCACGATGCCGACACTCCGTGGGACTTCTTCCACGTCAACTCGATCTCGCCAGACCCCTCCGGCGACGGCAGCCTGCTCGTCTCCTCGCGCAACACGTGGGCCGTCTACGAGGTCGACCACCACGCCGGCGCCGTCCTCTGGCGGATCGGCGGCAGGCGTTCGAGCTTTCGCATGGGCGCCGGCACCGGCATCGCCTACCAGCACGACGCCGAATGGCAGCCCGACCACACGATCACGATCTTCGACAACGGCGCGACGCCGAAGGCGCACTCGCAGTCGCGCGCGATCCGCGTGCGCATCGACTGGAAGCACCGCACCGTCGAGCTCGTCAGCCGCTTCGTGCGCACGCCGCCGCTGCTCTCCGGCAGCCAGGGCGACAACCAGCCGCTGCCCGGCGGCGACGTCTTCGTCGGCTGGGGCGAAGCGCCGTACTTCACCGAGTTCGCCGCCAACGGGCAGACCGTGCTCGACGGGCACCTGCCGCCGCCCGCGCAGCTCTACCGCACCTATCGCTTCCCCTGGAGCGCGCAGCCCGCCGCGCCGCCGTCGATCGCCGTCAGGTCCGCCGCCGCCGGCGCGAGCGTCTACGCGAGCTGGAACGGCGCGACCGGCGTCGGCGCCTGGCGCGTGCTCGCCGGCGCGAGCCCGACGACGCTCACACCCGTCGCGCTCGCGCCCGCGAGCGGCTTCGAGACGGCGATCTCCCTCGCGAGCGCCGCGCCGCTCTACGCCGTCCAGGCGCTCGGCGCCGGCGGCGAAGTGCTCGGCGTCTCGCACGCGATCGCGCGCTGAGCTACGCCGGCCCGGCCCGCTCTTCGCGCCGGTTCGCGGTCGCGATGTCGCGGCGCACGTAGAGCAGGTCAGAGCCCGACAGCCACCCGTGCTCGTCGTAGCGCTCCGCCAGGATCGCGTCGATCGGCGGCCGGTTGACCTCCGGGTCGTGGATCTCGACGAGCACGTAGCGCGGCGCGTGGCGCGCGAGGTCGAGCCCGCGCAGCGCCGGCGCCTCGAATCCCTCGACGTCGAGCGACAGCAGGTCGATGTCCGGCGCCGCGATCTCGTCGAGCAGCGAGCTCAGCGTGCGAGCCGGGACGTCGAGCTCGTACGGATCGCGCCAGCCGAGCGCCAGCCCGCGCTGCGCCCAGTCGGCGTCCTGTGCGCCGGCGACCGTCGACATCAGGTCGCCGAAGCGCATCCGCACGGTCGGCTGCCGGTAGTCGGCCGCGACGAGCGCACACTCGACGACGACCGAGCGCCTGCGCGACTTGCGCGCTTCGCCGGCCTGTTCGGGCATCGGCTCGACAAGCAGTCCGCGCCACGCGCGAAAGCGTTCGAGCCAGTACGTGTTCGACTGCGTGAACCCGTCGTTCGCGCCCGCTTCGACGAAGAAGCCGCCGTCGCGATCGATGATCGCGTCGAGCGCCGCTTCCATTCCGTTCGGCGCCGGGCGTGAGAACCGGTCGCTGCCGCGCGCCTCGGCCGCTGTTCTCAGCGCGCGCTGCGCGCCACGCCGCCACCCGATCACCGTCTCGCGCAGGCCGACGCGTCGCAGCAGGCGCGTCAGCGCCCGGTTGAAGGCTACGCCGGCACGCGCGCGCAGCTCGAGCAGGCGCGCGCTCATCGCGTGTGCCCTCGGCTGCGCACCGCGCTCAACAGCTCCTCTGGCATCGCGCGCAGTCCGAGCAGCGCGAGCAGCAGCGCCAGCGTGCCGACGATCGGAGCGATCACCGCGTGGTCTTTGAGCGCCAGCGCGACGGCGAACGCGATCGCGAGCGCCGCCGCGATCCGCGGCAGCATCGCCGGCGAAGGTCGCAGGTCCGGGCGGTTGCGCACGAGCACGAGCAGGTAGCCCGCCGCGAGCAGCACCTCGAGCGAGACCGTCACGAACGCTCCGCCCTGCGCGCCGTCCGCTCCGATCAGCGCCGCGCTCAGGCCGATCGCCAGCAGCACGATGACCGCGTTGACCGCGACCAGCTGACGGTAGAGGCGCAGCGACAGCAGCGCGAACGACCACGTCGCGAGCAGGAACGTCGCCGGCACGCCGGCGCCGACGATCCGCAGCAGCGCGATCGACGGATGGAAGCCCGCGCCGCCGACGACCGAGATCGCGAACGGAGCGCCCGCGACGAGGCACAGCGAGAACCAGCCGCCGAGCACGAGACTCCCCTCGAACAGCCGCTGCAGCGCGTAGCGCAGTCGCGCGTCGTCGTCGCGCGCCGCCCGTGCGAGGATCGGGAAGGCGGAGGTCACGAGCAGCCACGGCACGCCGTTGACGACGTCGAGCACGCGGAACGACAGGCTGAAGTACCCCGTCTGAAGCGCGCTGCTCAGCAGCGACATCGCGACGACGACGATCCGGAAGTAGACCGCGCCGAGCGCCGTCGCCGCCGCGTAGACGAGCGATTCGGACATCAGCGTGCGCCACCGCGTCGCATGGAACGACGGGCGCGGCGGCACCTCGCGGCGGACGAGGCGCGCCGTCAGCACGAGCGTGCTCAGCGCCGCCAGCGACGAGACGGCGTAGAACGGCAGCAGCGTCGCGCCGGCGAGAACCAGCGCGACCATGCCGAGCGCGGTCACGAGCTGGCCGAGGAAGTCGTTGACCGCCTGCCAGCCGAGTCGCAGGCCCGCCATCAACGGCACCGTCAGCGTGTACTGCAGGTTCAGCAGCAGCAGCCCGAAGCCGGCAAGCGCCGTGCCCTCGACGAGCACGCGCTCGTAGCCCGCGATCAGCGCGAAGCCGACCGCCGCGCCGACGCCGATCAGCGTCAACACGATCCGCAGTCCGAGCAGGTCGCCCATCAGCTGCCGGCGCTCGCTCTCCGACGCGTTCGCGAACTGGCGCACGCCGACGTTCGCGACGCCGCCCTCGGTCAGCGCCTGCACGATCACGAGCAGCGACGTCACCGTCAGGTAGCGCCCCCAGCCGACCGGCCCGAGGTGGCGCGCGACGAGCGGCACCGACGCGAGGCTCGCGAGGATCCCGGCGCCGTACGCGACGACTCGCAGCGAGCCGCCGCGGATGAAGCGCCTGCCCGCCTCGCTCGAGTCCAGCACGTCCGCGGACGGCGCGCGCTCCGGCTCGGCTGCTTGCATGCTCAACGTTCGCGGAGCCTACCGAGCGCCGCCGCCAGCGAGATCGACTGCTCGATCGCGTCGCTCGGCGCGCGCAGCCGCTCGCCGCGAGCCGCGCGATAGCCGCGAACGCGAGCTCGCAGCGGTAGGAGCGTGCGGTGCCGCGCCGCCGCCCAGCCGACGACGAGCGCCTCGACGAGCAGCGCGCGCCACGCCGCGCGCGTATGCACGACGCCGTAGCGCGCGAGCACGAAGCCGCGCGCGAAGCCGAACAGCTCGCGCTGGCGCGGCGAGCCGACGCCGACCGACGCGCCGCCCTCGTGGATGCCGCGCGCCGCCGGCGCCTCGGCGGCGGTCCAGCCGGCGATCCGCAGGCGCAGCCCGAGGTCGACGTCCTCGCCGTACGCGAACAGCCGCTCGTCGAAGCCGCCGACCTGCTCGAACGCCGCGCGCCGGTACGCGGCGAGCCCGCCGCTCGGCATCGCCAGGCGCCCGTGCGGCTCGTGCGGCGCGCGGTGGCGCAGGCGGTTATACGCGGCGAGCGTCACGTCGAGCTCGATCCCGAAGCCGTCGACCGCGTCGCTTCCCGGGATCGTCGTCATCCCCGCGACCATCGCGCAGCGCGCATCCGCGCGCAGCGGCGCGAGCAGCGCCTCGATGCAGCCGTCGACGATCTCGACGTCGTCGTTGACGAGCACGATCGCCTCGCCGTCGCCCGCGCTCGCGCCGGCGTTCACGCCCGCCCCGAAGCCGCGATTCTCGGCAAGCTCGATCGTCTGCACCGCCGGGAAGCGCTCGCGCACGCGCTCGATCGTGCCGTCGCCGGACGCGTTGTCGACGACGAACGTGCGCGCCGGCGGCTGCTGCGCGGCGAGGCGCTCCAGACAGCCCAGCACGCGCTCGCCCGATCGCCACGTGACGATCACGACGTCCGCCGTCATCGCGTCGGCGCGAGCAGCTCGTCGTAGATCGCGCGCAGGCGCTCGGCGGCCGCCGCGGCCGAGAACAGCTGCAGGCGGTCCGCCGGCGGCGCCTGCCGCGCACCGGGCGCGGCGGCGAGCGGACCGTGCTCGAGCGCGTCGGCCAGGCCGACCCAGTCGCCGGGCGCGACGAACCGCGCATGCGGGCCGACGACCTCCGGGATCGCGCCGCTCGCTGCTCGCGACGATCGGCAGGTGGCCGGCCATCGCCTCGGCGAGCACCATCCCGAACTGCTCCTCCCAGAATCGCACCGGGATGCTTGCGAGCACGAGACACGACGCGCGCGCGTAGACCGCCGGCATCTCGTCGTACGGGACCGACGCGCGGAACTCGACGCGCTCGGCGAGGCCGAGGTTCGCGGCGAGCTCGCGCAGGCGCGCGCCCTCGGGGCCCTCGCCGACGATCAGCGCGCGGACGTCCACACGACCGCGCACGCGCAGCAGCGCGAGCGCGCGCAGCACGTCCTGATGGCCCTTCTCCCACACCAGGCGCCCGGCCGAGAGGATCAGGTGCGAGCCGTCCGCCGGCGGGCGCGCCTCGCGCGCCGCCGCGAAGCGCTCGAGCTCGACGCCCGGCGGGTTGACGACGATCCGCCCTGCCGGTGCTCCCTCGAGCAGCAGCGCCTCGCGCGCGCGCTCGGTCGTCGCGAGGAAGCGGTCGGTCTGCGCGAGCACGCTGCGCGCGTACGGGCGCGTGCGCACGTTGCGGTACGCGTCGAGCAGCGGCAGCGTCTCCCATGCCGTGACGACGAGCTTGAAGCCGAGCCGCCGCTTCAGCGCCGCCGCCTGCGCGCTGTACCAGTTGCCGAGCTCCGCAGCGTGCACGATGTCCGCGCCCGCCAGCGCGCGCGCGAGCCCGACGAAGCGCTCGCCGGCGCCGCGCGCCGCGAGGCGCCCGAGCGTCTCGCCCGGGACGAGCGCGCTGAGCGTGCGCACCGGGCGTCGCTCGAGCTTCAGCTCCGACGTCGAGTAGAGGTTGCCCGGCGCGACGAGCACGCTCACGCGGTACTCGCCGGTCAGCCGCTCGTGCGGTCGCAGGTCCCACGGCGCGACGCTCAGCCCGCGTAGCAGGACGATGTGGGCGCTCATGCGCCGCGCACCGTAGCATCGTGCAGCGATGACCTCATCCGTGTCCGCCTGCGTCGTCGTGCGCAACGAGGAGGCCGTCATCGATCGCTGTCTGAGCAGCCTGCGCGGGGTCGTGCAGGAGATCGTGCTCGTGCACGACGGCGAATGCGACGACCGCACGCTCGAGATCGCCGAGCGCCACGGCGCGCGCGTGTTCGTGCGCCCGCTCGTCGGTCACGCCGAGGCGGCGACCGTCTTCGCGTTCGAGCAGGCGCGCGGCGAGTGGATCCTCTCGCTCGATGCCGACGAGTTCCTCTCCGAGCGCCTGCGCGAGCAGCTGCCCGCGCTCGTCGCAGACCCCGCCGTCAACGGCTACGAGCTCGTCTGGAAGATGTGGGACGGGCGCCGCTACATCAGCGAGCACGGGCCGTTCAAGCTCGCGCTGTTCCGCCGCGCGCGCGTGCACGTGCTCGGGATGGTGCACGCCGTCGAGCAGGTCGACCCGCCGGTGCTGCGCACCGACCTGCACCTCGAGCACCGGCCGCTCTACAACAACTTCACGATGCGCCTGCTGCTGACGAAGTGGCGCCGCTGGGCGCGGATCCAGGCGCGCGAGTACCTCGGCGACCTCGCCGAGCTGCCGCGCTTCAACTGGGAGGGAACGCCCGCGTGGCCGCGCCGGCGCAAGCTGCTCAACCGGCTCTCGCCGCTGCTGTTCGGGCTCTACGCGCCGGCCGCCTTCCTGCAGAGCATGATCAGCTCGCGCGCGATCTACAGCCTGCGCGTGAACCTCAGGATCTCGCTCTACCACGGCCTGCTCGCCGCGATGACGCAGCTCTACGTCGCCAAGTACCTCTATCTCGGCGTCGAGGACGAACCGGCCGTCGAGCCGCCGCGGCCGACCGCCGCCAGCACGTACAACTGAGCGACGAGGAATTCCGTCGAGCGCCCGCGCGTCGCCGCGTCGAGCAGGCGCGCACGGTGCAGCCGCGGGTGCGACGTCGCCGTCACCTCCCAGCCGGCCGCCTCGATCGTGGCGACGATGTCGCGCCGCGTGAACCAGCGCAGGTGCGTCGAGTCGCGATGGCCCCACTCGCCGTAGCCGAACGTACCGCGCACGACGAGGTCGGCGACGAGCGAGAAGTGGCGCGCGTTCGGGACCGACACGTGCAGGTGCGCGCCCGGCGCCGCCCGCGCGAGCAGCGCCCGCAGCACGCTGCCCGGGTCGACGAGGTGCTCGAGCACGTCGTAGCAGCAGATCGTGTCCCACGGCCCCGAGAGCTTCGGCAGGACCTCCTCGACCGCCCCGACGAGCACCTCGTCGAGCGCCTCGCGCGCGCGCTCGGCGGCCTCCGCGTTGATCTCGACGCCGGTCACCGACGTCGCGCCTTCGGCGAGCAGCAGCCGCCCGACCGCGCCTTCGCCGCAGCCGATGTCGAGCACGCGCCCGAGCGGTCGCGGCAGCGCCGCGACGAGGTCCTCGCGCGCGTTGCCGTAGTAGCCGCTCGGCTTCTCCTCGCTCACGACACCCGCCTGGCGAGCAGCCACACGTTGCGGCGGTGGAACGGCAACAGCGCGAGCGCCGCGAACAGCCGCGGCCGGCGGTGGCGCCGCGTGCGCGCCGCGAGCACGCCGACGCCAGGTGCGACCGACTCGTAGCCGACGCGCTCGACCTCGAAGCCCTGGTCGGCGAACAGCAGGCGAAAGCTCTTGCGCGTGAACGGGCGCCGGTGCGTGTAGTCGTCCCACACCCAGCGCTGCGCGTCGGGCGAGGAGGCGAACACGAGCCCGCCCGGCGCGCAGCACGCGCCGCGCCTCGCGCACGAGCGCGACCGGGTCGGCGACGTGCTCGAGCAGGTCCTTCATCACGATCGCGTCGAAGCTCTGATCGGCGAACGGCAGCGGCTCGTCGACGTCGCCCGCGCGCACGTCGCGACCGCGCTCGATCGCGATCGCGACGGCCTCCGAGGAGCCGTCGATGCCGGTGTAGCGCTCGAAATGCTCGGCCAGCCAACCGGTGCCGCAGCCGACGTCGAGCAGCTCGCGAGTCGGCGGCGAAGTGACGTGTGACGTCGGCCCAGTAGCCCGGGCGCTCGTGCCAGTCGAAGTAGCTCACCGCCGGGCGCACCGTAGCATCGGGCGGATGCGCGAGCCCCGAGCACGTGCTGCTCAACGCGCTGTTCCTCGCGCCGGGCGTCTCCGGCGGACCCGAGACCTACCTGCGCGGGCTCGCGCCGGCGCTCGCCGCGCGAGTTCCCGGACCTGCGGCTGACGGTCGCGACGACGCGCTCCGGCGCCGCCGCGCTGCGCGCCGACGGCTGGCGGACTTCGCGCGGCTGCTCGCGCTGCCGTGCGAGGACGGCGCAGCGGCTGCGGCGCCAGTGGGCCGAACAGGTGCTGCTGCCGCGCGCCGCGCGCACGCGAGCGCGCCGAGCTCGTGCACAGCCTGGCGAGCATCGCGCCGGTGTACGCCGGACGCGAGCTCGGTCGTGACGCTGCACGACGTCACGTTCCTGCTGCGGCCGACGTTCGGGCGCGGTGACGACCTGGGGGATGGGCGCGCTCGTCAAGGCCGCCGCGCGCCGCGCCGACGCGCTGATCACCGGCACGGCGGCCGCGCGCGAGGAGATCTGCCGCGGTGCTCGGCATCGACCCGGCGCGCTTCACGCGTCGTCCACCACGGCCACGAGCCGGCTCGCGCGGTCGACCGCCGACGCCGGCCGCGACGCAGCTGCGCGCGCGCTACGCGCTCGAGGGGCTCGCGCGTCGTGCTGTGCGTCGCGGCCAAGCGCCCGCACAAGAACCAGGAGCTGCTTGATCCGCGCCGCGCCGCACGCTCGACGCCGACGTCGCGATCGTGCTCGCCGGCCACGCCGAGCCGTACGAGCGCGGCTGCGCGCGCTCGCGCGCGAGCTCGGGCGTCGACGAGCGCGTGCGCTTCGTCGGCTACGTCTCCGACGCCGACCTCGAGGGGCTGTGGCGCGATGGCCGGCTGCGCCGCGTTCCCGACGCTCGGCGAGGGCTTCGGCATCCCGGTGATCGAGGCGCTCGCGCACGGCGTGCCGGTCGCGGCCTCGGACCTGCCGTGCTGCGCGAGGTCGGCGGCGAGCTGCCGCACTACTTCGACCCGCACGACCCCGCTCGCCGCGGCGCGGCGCGATCCGCGCGGCGCTCGACGACGCGCGAGGCGCGCGACGCGCGGGCCCGCGCACGCCGCGCGGTTCACCTGGGGCGCGGCCGCGCGCGCGACGTACGAGGTCTACGAGCGACGTGCTCGCGCACGGTCGGCGATGAGCGCGCCGCGCACGCACATCGGCCTGAACCTGGTCTTCCTCGTGCCGGGCGAGACCGGCGGCATGGAGGTCGCCGCGCGCGAGCTGATCCCGGCGCTGCTCGACGCAGGCGCCGGCCGGGATGCGCTTCACGGCGTTCGTCAACCGCGAGGCGGCGGCGGCCGGCGGCGGCCCGTGGGGCGAGCTGCTGCCGGCCGTGACCGTGCCGGTGCGCGCGCGCGAGCCGCGTGCAGTGGGTGCTCGGCGAGCAGCTGCTGCTGCCGCGGCTGGCGCGCGCGCGCGGGCGTCGACCTCGTGCACAGCCTCGCGAGCACGGCGCCGCTGCGGGGCGCTTCGCGCGCGTCGTGACCGTCCACGACCTGATCTACGCGCGCTTCCCGGAGGCGCACGCGGGGATGCGCGACTCGGCATGCGCGTGCTCGTCCCGCTCGCCGCGCGGCGCTCGGATCGCGTGATCGCCGACTCGCAGAGCACGCGCGATGACCTCGTCGAGCTGCTCGGGCTCGCGCCCGAGCGGATCGACGTCGTGCCGCTCGGGCTCGGCGCCGTGCGCCGAGCGCAGCCGCTGCGGAGAGCGCGAGCTGCGCGAGCGCTTCGAGCTCGGCGAGCGCGACGTGCTGCTGAGCCTGTCGGCGAAGCGCCCGCACAAGAACCTCGCGCGCGCTGCTCGACGCGCTCGCGCGAGCTCGACGCGCAGGCGCGCCCGGTGCTCGTGCTCGCCGGCTACCCGACCGCGCACGAGCGCGAGCTGCGCGAGCGCGCGCGCGCGCTCGGCCTCGCCGACGACGTGCGCTTGCCCGGCGTGGCTCGACGCCGGCGAGCTCGAGGGCCTGTGGGCGATCGCGCGCGCGTTCGTCTTCCCGTCGCTGTACGAGGGGTTCGGGCTGCCGGTGCTCGAGGCGATGGCCCGCGGCGTGCCGGTCGCGTGCTCGAACGCCTCTTCGCTGCCCGAGGTCGCCGGCGACGCGGCGCTGCTGTTCGACCCGCACGAGCACGCGCGCGATCGCGCACGCGCTCGAGCGGCTGCTCGGCGACGAGCGAGCTGCGCGCGCGCCTGAGCGCGCGCGGCTCGCGAGCGCGCGCAGCAGTTCACCTGGGAGCGCGCCGCGCGGCTGACGCTCGACAGCTACCGCGCGCGCTCGGGCTCGCGTAGCTCGCGAGCACCGTCCGCAGCGAGGACTCGAGCGACAGCTGCTCGGCGTTGCGCGGCGAACCACGCGGCCGTGCGCTCGCGCAGCGCCGCGCCGGCCTCGTGCACGCGCACGATCGCCTCGGCGATCGCCTCCGGGTCCGGCGCTCGCGCGACGATCCCGTTGACGCCCTCCTCGATCAGCTCGGTCGCGGCGTTGTCCTCGCCGGCGACGACGACGCTCGGCGTCCCGCGCGCGGCGGCCTCGACGACGACCATGCCGTAGCCCTCGCGGCGCGAGGGCAGCAGCATGCACAGCGCCGGCGCATCTCGCGCGTCGACGACCTCGGCGTCGGCGAAGCCGGGCGCGGTGACGACGCTCCTGCAGGCCGTGCTCGGCGATCGCCCGCTGCAGCGCTCGCGCGCTCGGGGCCGTCGCCGAAGAACTCGCCGCGCAGCCCGGCGATCCGCCGCGCGCGGCGAGCGCGATCGCGGCGACGCCGAGCGGCGCCTGCTTCTCGGGGATCAGGCGCCCGGCGAACAGCACGAGCGGCGCGCGCGGCGCGGCGTCCGGCGGCACGGCTCGCGCCGTCCCGGCGTAGAGGCCGCGCAGCACCGTCACCGGCCCGCGCAGCCCCTCCTCGCGCAGGCGCGCGGCGTGCAGCTCGGAGAAGCAGAACGCGCGCTGGCGGACGCGCGCGCAGAGGCGCTGCACGAGCGCGCCGACGCGCCCGCCGGCGCCGCCGAGGTAGTCGCGCCAGTAGTGCGCGGCTCCAGACCTCGAACCAGTCGACGACCAGCGCGTAGCGCCTGCAGCGGGCGCAGCGAGCGCGGCGGCGAGCAGCGAGAAGTAGGGGAACGCGCAGGTGTGCACGACGTCGTAGCGGCGGCCGTGGCGCAGCAGGTGCGCGAGCACGCCGAGCCCGAAGACGAGCGGCGGCAGGATCCGCCGGCGCCCGCCCGTCCGTGTAGAGCGCCATGCGCGGTCCGGCCGCGACGACGCGCACGCGCTCGTCGAGGCTCGAGCTGCGTTCCGCGGTCCCACTGGCGCAGCGTCAGGTAGGTGACCTCGTGCCCCTCGGCGGCGAGCCGCTCGGCGAGGTTGCGGTACCAGCGCTCGCCGCCGCCGACGGTGTAGGGGAACAGGCAGTCGTAGACGACGCAGATCGCGCATAGCGGTAGCATCATCGCGCGAATCCGCCACTTTCCGCCCGCCCGGGCGTTATAACCGCGCGGCACCGCCTTTCGCACCCGGGTAGTGCAGGGCCGAGCCTCGCCATGAGCACAGTCGTCCAGACAACACCGCCGGCCGGCGCCGATGCCGAGCAGCAGCCGACACCGCTCGTGTCGGTCGTGATCCCGTGCCTGAACGAGGCCGAGAACATCGAGGCGTGCGTGACCGCCGCGCTCGACGCGCTGCGCCGGATGGACGTCGCGGGCGAGGTGCGTCGTCGTCGACAACAACTCCGAGGACGACTCGGCGCGGCTGGCCGAGCGCGCCGGCGCGCGCGTCGATCGTCGAACCCCGGCGCGGCTACGGCAGCGCCTACCTGGCCGGCTTCGCCGCCTCGCGCGGGCGCTACATCGTGATGGCGGACGCCGACCTGACGTACGACTTCAACGAGATCCCGCGCTTCGTCGCAGAGCTCGAGAACGGCGCCGAGCTGGTGATCGGCGACCGCATGGACAACATCCAGCCCGGGCGCGATGCCGTGGCTGCACCGCTACATCGGCAACCCGATCCTGACGGGCCTCTTGAACCTGTTCTTCCGCACGGGCGTCAGCGACGCGCACTGCGGCATGCGCGCGCTGCGCCGCGACGTGCTGCCGCGCCTGGACCTGCGCACGACGGGCATGGAGTTCGCCTCGGAGATGGTCATCCGCGCCTCGAAGGAGAAGCTGAAGATCGCCGAGTTCCCGATCGAATACCACCCGCGCGGGGGCGAGAGCAAGCTGTCGAGCTTCCGCGACGGCTGGCGCCACCTGCGCTTCCTGCTCGTGCACAGCCCGAACCACCTGTTCATCGTCCCCGGCGCGGTGCTCGCCGGCGTCGGCACGCTGATCATCCTGATCGTCGGAGACCGGCCTGGACCTGTTCGGGCGCGACTGGGGCATGCACGCGCTGATCGGCGGCGCGCTGTTGATGATCGTCGGCACGCAGGTGCTCGCGCTCGGGCTGTGCGCGCACGCCTACGGCACCTACTTCATGGGCGAGCAGGACCCGTGGTTCGACCGCATGCGCGCGCGCTTCCGCCTCGAGCACGGCCTGCTGCTGGGCGGGCTGTTCATGCTGATCGGGGTCGCGCTCGGCGGCGTGATCGTCGGCAGCTGGATCGCGCACGGCTTCGGCTCGCTCTCCTACGAACGCCTCGCCGTCGTCGCCGCGTCGGTGCTGATCGTCGGCATCCAGATCTTCTTCTCGTCCTTCCTGCTGTCGATCCTCGGTCTGCGCCGCCGCTGAACGTGCGTCTCCTCCGGCGGGCGCCGGCGGTCGTCTTCGCGGGTGAGCGGCGCGTCTGGCGAACCGCGGCGCTCGTCGCGATCCCGCTACTCGCGCTCACCGCGTTCTACGGACTGCGCCCGCGCTTCTACTTCACCGGTACGAACAGCGTCGAGAACCTCGGCAGCGTCGTCGAAGCGCCCGCCGGCGCGCCGGTCTGCGCGGCGGGCCTGCAGCTCCCGGCGAGAACCGCGATCGTGCGCCTGCAGCTGTCCGCGAGCGTGCCCGAGCGGCCGGCGCTCCAGCTCGTGCTGCGCGACGGCCGGCAGACGGATCGCTCGAGCCTCACGACGGTTGGCCTGCAGCCGAACAAGGCCGTCAACGCCGACTTCACGATCCCCGAAACGCCGGCGCACCCGGCAGCCGGTCCGGCGGCACTTTGCCTGACCGCAAATCAGCCGCTGCGCGTAGCCGGCACGCCGGTGTCGTCGGCCGGGCCGTCGTCGCCGACCGTCGCCGGAGCCGCGGTGCCGGCGCGGTTGGCAATCTGGTACCTGCCGCGAGCAGGCGCGAGGAGCAGCTACCTCGCGCGAGCCGGGCAGATCTTCAGCCGAGCGGCGCTGTTCCGGCCGGGCGTCATCGGGGCGTGGACCTATCCCGTGCTGCTGTTCGTCGTGCTGCCGGCGCTCGCGCTGCTGGCGGTGCGCGCCTTCGCGCTCGCCGCCGCCGGTCGCACGCGCGGGCTGCTCGCCTGGGTGTTCGCGATCGCCGCGCTCAACGCGTGCTGCTGGGCGCTGATCACGCCCGTCTTCCAGGGCCCCGACGAGGTCGACCACTACGCCTACGTGCAGTCGCTCGTCGAACGCGGCGAGAAACCGAGCGCCAACCTCGGCTCGCCGCAGCCGCGATGGTCGAGCGCCGAGAGCTTCGCGCTGGAAGGAACGAGCTTCCTGACCGACCACCAGGTCGGCGACTCGCGAGCCCCTTGGCTGTCCGAGCAGGCGCGGGCGTATGCGACGCAGGCGCGCGAGCGGCGCCCGAGCCGCGACGACGGTGGCGGCTATACGACCTCGGCGGCGCACGGGCCGTTCTACTACCTCGCTCTGGCGCCGGCGTACCTCGCGACGAGCCACGCCTCGATCTTCTCGCAGCTGACGCTGATGCGCGTCTTCTCGGCGCTGCTCGGCGCGCTCGTCGTCGCCTTCACCTATCTGCTCGCGCGCGAGCTCGCCCCGCGCAGGGCGTGGCTCGCCGTGCTCGCCGCGCTGCTCGTCGCGTACGAGCCGATGTTCGGCTTCGTCTCGGGGATCGTCAACAACGACGTCGGCGTGAACGCGGCGGCGGCGGCGCTCGAGCTGCTGCTGATCCGCCTGCTGCGTCGTGGCATCACGGTACCGTCGGGCGCACTGACGGGGGCCGTGCTGCTGCTGCTACCGAACGTCAAGGGAACCGGTCTCTCGCTCTACCCCGTCGCGGCGCTCGTGTTCCTTGTCGCGCTGTGGCGCAACCATCGTCGTTCCGACCTCCTCGGCTGGGCCGCGCTCGCGCTGAGCGCGGTCGCGGTCGCCGAGCTCGTCAGCCACGTCATCGACCCGGCGCTCTCCGCGGCGTCGGCCGGCGGCGGGACCTCGTCGATCAGCTCGAACGCGAGCGCGGTCGACGAAGCGCTGCACCACCTCCCCGACTACCTCTCCTACCTGTGGCAGGCGTTCCTGCCGCGACTGCCGTTCATGACCGCGCACTTCCCGCCGGGCGAATACCCGGGGTACCTGATCTTCATCAAGCGCGGGTGGGGCACGTTCGGCTGGTTCGACGTGCTCTTCCCGGGATGGGTCTACGCCGTGATCCTCGCCGTCAGCCTGCTCGTGCTGGCGCTCGCGCCGTGGGCCGCCGTGCGCGAGCGGCGCTGGCTGGCGGAGCACTGGGCGGAGGCGCTCGCGGTGATCCTGATGCCCGTCGCGGTGATCGCCGGGTTCGTCGCCGCCTACTACTACCCGGCGGTGCGCCCGACGATCGCCGAGTTCGGTCGCTACGCGTTCCCGGCGATCGGCCCGATCGCGCTGCTCGTCGTCGGCTCGCTGCACGCGCTCGGCAGGCGAGCGATGCGCACCGCCGGGGTGGGGCTGCTCGTCGCTGTCATCGCGCTGAGCTACGCCGGCCAGCTGTTGACGCTGACCTCGTTCTATGCCTAGCTCCATGACTGACGTGAGCGTCGCGATCCCCGTGCGCGACGGCGGCGAGCTGTTCGCCGAGACGCTCTCCGCACTCTCGCGGCAGACGGTCGAGCACGAGCTCGTAGTCTGCGACTCCGGTTCGCGCGACTCCTCGGTCGCACTGGCACGCGCGCACGGTGCACGCGTGCTCGAGATCGCGCCGGCGAGCTTCTCGCACGGCGGCGTGCGCAACCGGCTGATGGCCTCGAGCGCCGGCACGCACGTCGCGCTGCTCACGCAGGACGCACACCCGGCCGACGAGCACTGGCTGGAGCGGTTGCTCGGTGGGTTCGATCTCGCTGTGGATGTGGCGATCGTCTACGGACCGTACCGGCCACGCGTGAACGCCTCGCCGGCGGTGCGGTCCGAGCTCGAGCGCTGGTTCGAATCGCTCGCGCCCGACGGGAGCCGCGCGTCGAGCGCCTCGACGAGGGCGAGCGACGGACACTGCGCCCAGTCGAGCTGATCGGACGGCGCGGCTTCTTCAGCGACGCCAACGCGTGCGTGGCGCGCGCGGCGTGGGAGCGGGTACCTTTCCGCGACGTTCCGTATGCCGAGGATCGCGTGCTCGCGATCGACATGCTCCGCGCCGGCTACGCGAAGGCGTTCGTGCCGCAGGCAGCCGTGATCCACTCGCATGCATACACGACCAGCCAGCAGCTCCGCCGCAGCTTCGACGAGTGGCGCGGGCTGCTCGAGGTCTACGGCTGGCGTGAGCCCGCCTCGCCGGCACACGTGCTCGGCCGCCTGCGCGGGGCGCTCGGACAGGCGCGCACCGAGCTGGCGACGGAGGAAGCTTCGTCGCTCGCCGTCGCGAGCGCGCTCGGCGCCGTTGCGACGCATCAGCTCGCGAGCCTTTCCGGCGCGCTGCTCGGCTCGCACGCCGACAGGCTGCCCGGCGCGGTCAGGCGGCGCCTGTCGCTGGAGCGGCGGGCCGGCTTTGCGCCGCTGCGGCTGGACGCGCTGGCGAGCGGCGAGCACGGTGGGCCTCGACGGTGAGCTCGCACAACCCGATCGAGGGCCGCCGCGAGGGGCCGTTCTCGAACCTCCGCCGGCGCGCCTACCTGACGTACACGCACTTCGGCCTGCGCACGATCCATTTCGGCTGATCACGTTTCCGCTGCGCTTGACGCCGCTGCAGAAGCGCATGCGCCTGCGCACGCACGCGCGCGACCAGGAGGTGCGGCGGGCGAAGAGCTGGTATCGCGAGCACGGTCGCCCGGTCGACGTCGTGATCCCGAGCTACCGCGACGCCGAGCACGTGCGCAAGCTCGTGCGCAGCATCGAACGGACCACGGGCGCGGGATGGCGCGCGTGATCGTCGCCGACGACTGCAGCGGCGCCGAGCACGTCGCGGCGCTGCGCGCGATCGACGGGATCGATCGCTGCTCGTCGAGTCCGAGCGCAACAGCGGCTTCGCGGCGAACGCCAACCGCGGGATCGCGGCGGCGACGCGACGCGCGACGTCGTCGTGCTCAACTCGGACGTCGAGGCGCTGCCGGGCTGGCTCGAGTGCCTGCAATACGGCGCCTACTGGCGCGAGGCGGCGCGGCGATCGTCGGCGCGCAGCTGCAGTACCCCGACGGGCGGATCCAGTTCGGCGGGACGGTGCGCAACCGCGACCGCCGCAGTGGTTCGACCACCGCTACCGCTTCAAGTCCGACGGCTGGGGCCCGGCCGACGCGCCAGCCCCGCCTCGCGGTGACCGGCGCCTGCATGTACGTGCGCCGCACGGCGATCGAGCGCATCGGCGCCTTCGACGAGCGCTACGCGATGGCCTACGAGGACGTCGACTGGTGCCTGCGCGCGTGGGTCGCCGGGCTGCGCGTCCTGTACTTCCCGGGCGCGCAGCTCGTCCACCACGAGTCGGTCACGCGCGGCACCGAGCTCGGCGAGCGCGAGCGCGAGTCGCAGGAGCGCTTCTGGGAGCGCTGGGGCGACTTCTTCGACGCGCGCGAGACGCGCGTCGGCGACGCGGGGCGGGGCCCGGAGCTCGCGCGCACCGGCGCCACCGCGGCTGAGCCGCTGCGGATCGTCTACGTGACCGAGGACACGGGCGTCGGCGGCGGACACCGCGACATCTTCGAGCACCTCAACCGGCTCGCCGCGCGCGGGCACGACGTCGCGCTCTACACGCTCGGCGAGCCGCCGGAGTGGTTCGAGCTGAACGTGCCGGTGCGCAGCTTCGAGGACTACGACGCGCTCGGCGACGCGCTCGCGGACGTCGACGCGATCAAGGTGGCGACGTGGTGGATGACCGCCTCGCCCGTCTGGCGCGCGAGCATCCCGCGCGGGCTGCCTGTCTACTTCGTGCAGGACATCGAGACCTCCTACTACCCCGACCACGAGCGCGCGCGCCACGCGGTGCTCGACTCCTACCGACCCGAGTTCCGCTACATGACGATCTCATCGTGGAACCGCGAGCGCCTGCGCGAGCTCGATCTCGACGCCGAGCTGATCCCGCCGGGGATCGACCTCGGGCAACTTCCGTCCGCGACCGGAGATCGAGCGCCGCGAGGACATGGTCGTCGCGCTCGGGCGCACGAACCCGCTGAAGAACCTGCCGTTGACGCTCGATGCGTGGCGCGCGCTGAGTCCCCGTCCGGAGCTGTGCCTGTTCGGGATCGAGCCCGAGCTCGCGCGCGAGGGGATGCGCTACGTCGAGCAGCCGAGCGACGAGCAGGTCAACGAGCTGTTCTGCGAAGCGACCGTCTTCGTCCAGACCTCCTTGCACGAGGGCTTCGCCCTCCCGCCGCTGGAGGCGATGGCTACAGGTGCGGCCGTGGTTTGCACCGACGCGCACGGCAATCGCGACTTCTGCATCGATGGCGTCAACTGCCTGATGCCCGCGCCGAACCCGACGGCGGTGCGCGATGCGCTCGCGCGGCTGCTCGCCGACCGCGAGCTCCGCGCGGAGCTCGGACGCGCCGGGATCGAGACCGCTCGCGGGTACGCGTGGGAGCGGCGGATCGATGCGCTCGAGGCGTTTCTTCAGCGTGTCGCCGCGTCGCGGCGGATGGCCGTCGGCGGCGAGCTGGCGCCGACGATCGCGCGCTAGAGATCCTCCGCGATGTGCGGAGCGGCGCGGTTGAACACCCAGAAGCCGAGCCCGAAGATCACGCACACGAGCGCTACGGGCTCCAGCAGCGCGAACCAGCTGCCCATGATCTGTCCGGCGCTGAGCGTGGCGTCGTTGATCATCGCGTGGCGAAACTGCTGGAAGATCGTGACGAGCGGATTGAGCGTATAGACGTGATAGAGGACATGGTCGAGCGTGCCGTGCGCGAGTTCGGTGCGTACCGCTTCCGCCGGAAGGATCACCGGCGACGCGTAGAAAAGGATCTGACTGAGCACTTCCCAGATCGGCGAGATGTCGCGGAAGCGCACAAACAGGGCAGAAAGGAGCATCGCCATACCTGAGGCCAGCAGCGCGAGCATCGCGACGATCAGCGGGAGCTCGAGCCAGCTGATCATCGGCTTGGTGCCAGCGATCACAGCGAAGCTCATCACGACGACCAGGTTGAGGACCAGGTTGAACGCCGCGAGCAACACGACCGAGGCGGGGATCGCGAGCCGCGGGAACTGGATCTTGCGCACCAGGCTCTCGCGATCGACGACGCTGCGAACCGAGCCGCTGGTCGCTTCTGCAAAGAACGTCCACAGAACGATCGAGCCGAGCAACTGGGCCCCATAAACGTGGCCGGCAGCTCCTTTGGCCCTGTCGACGTGAAAGACGAGCACGAAGAAGACGTAGAGCACGCCGAACAGCAACAGCGGGCGCATCACCTGCCACAGGTAACCGAGCGCAGACCCGAAGAACTTGAGTTTGAACTCGCTGCGAGCGATGTTGTACGCGAGATGCCAGAAGCGCGACCGGCTCTCGCCGAGGGCCCGCGGGCCTTGGATCCGGCGGCCCAGCGGTTCTGAGTGGCTTGCCGCCGGCACTGTCGGCTCGGAAAGGCCCGGCGCGCTCAACCTGCTTGCCTCGGCTGCTGGATCAGGTCGGGGTGCAGGATGCCCCAGCGGTTGACCTCGGTCTGCACCGGGATCTCGACCATTCCGCCGCTCGCGCTCATACCGGTTACGACGAACGACATGTCTCGCATGAAACGGTCGATGACATCGAGACCATCGCCGCGATGCGAGATCGTCACGATCGGGTGGTAGCGGCCCGGGGCGAGCATGTTGTGCATCGAGAAGCTGAACACCGCCACCTCGCCCTCCTGAAAATCACCGGTTCGCTCGTGTTCGTCCGCGGTCGTCGCGACGATGACCGCCTGACGATGTTCGTTCAGCAGCGTCACGCTGACGGCGGGGTTCTCGACATGGTCGTTGAACTGAACGAGCGCGTTGAGCGTGAGCGGCTCGGACTGCAGCGCGACGGTCCTTCCTTCGGCTCGGTCGTCGCCCAGCCAGACCTCGCTCACGCGCGCCGCGCCGTCACCCATTCGCGGGCTTCCGAGCTCGACGTCGTCGTAGCCGACCTTACGACCGAAGGCCAGCTCGAGGTAGTTGTCGGCGACGTCGCTCGGGTCTCCGATGCTCACGGTCTCGCCACGCTCGAGCAGCATCGCTCGGTGGCAGAAGCGCGTCACGGCGCCCATGTCGTGCGTGACGAACACGATCGTGCGACCTTCGTCGCGCATCCGGTTGAACACGTCGAAGCACTTCTGCTGGAAAGCCGCGTCGCCCACCGCGAGCACCTCGTCGATCAGGAGGATGTCGGCGTCGACCTGGATCGCGACCGAGAACGCCAGCCGCACGTGCATGCCCGAGGAGTAGTTCTTCAGCTTCAGCTCCTCGAACTCCTCGAGTTCGGCGAACTCGATCACGCTGTCATAGCGAGCGCGCGCCTCACGCGGTGACAGCCCGAGCATGATCCCGTTCAGCGCGACGTTGTCGTATGCGGCCAGGTCAGGGTTGAACCCGACGCCGAGCTCGATGAACGTCGAGATCCGCCCGTTGCACCAGATTTGCCCCGCGTCGGTCCGGTAGATCCCGGCGAGGCACTTCAGCAGTGTGCTCTTGCCGCTGCCGTTGCGTCCGACGATCCCAAAGAACTCGCCCGGTGCGACCGCGAAGGAGATGTCCTTCAATGCGTGAAGCTCTTCGTGGCGGGTGCGGCGCAGAGGATGCAGAACGCGCTCCTTGAGCGTGTGGCTGCGCTCCTCGGGGATCTTGAAGCGCTTGTCGACTCCCCGCGCGGCAAGTGCCGGGAGGGCCTGGGTCTGTGTCTCGCTGGGCATGTTGAGAGGCAGGGTATAGCCAGCCGGTGATCGTCTCAGGCGCGGTGACGCTTAGCGCAAACGGCCGAGCAGAGCTTCGATCGGGCGTCCGAAGGCTCGCACGAGAATGAAAACACCCGACACGGCCGTGAAGATCGGCCGGCTGACCGCCGGTCGCGCGCTCACCGCGAGCAGCGCTCGCTGGACGCTCTCGGGCAGCGCTCCGCGCGGTCCGATCAGGCTCAGCCCGAAGCCGACCTCGGCGTTGAGCGCGTCGTACATCGCTTTCGCGTGTTCGCGCTCTGCGAGCAGGCGCGCGACTTCCTCTTCGTGCTGGACGCTGAGCCGCGCTTCGCGCTTGACGAGGTCACGGCTCAGCGTCGCCGAGTCGCGGATCGGCGCTGCCGCGGCCTCTCTGTAGATCTCGACCATCGCACCGGCGGTCGCGGACCACGTGAAGCTCGCGGCGCGTGCGGCGAGCGCCTGGACGTGTCGCTCGCGCGCCCCGGCGTCGCTCAGCAGCGCGAACGCGCGGGCCGCGCTCGCGGCCGGGTCCCACGGGACGATCGTCGCCGTCTCCTCGGGCGCCAGCTCGGCAAGCGATGCCTGCGGCGCGAACACGCACGGCACGCCGATCAGTGCCGACTCGAACGGGACGAGACCGAACCCCTCGTAGGCCGACGGGTAGACGATCGCGCCCGCATGGCGCATCAGCCACGCCTTCTCGCGCTCGCTGACCGGACCAAGCGAGAAGACCGCCTCGGCCAGCTTCGGATGCGCGTCCAGGAAAGCGCGCTCGAGCTCCGCCGAGGAGCCGGGCGAGACGTGTGTTCCGGCGAGCACGATCGTCCCCGCCCAACCGTGCCGCTCGCGCAGCGCCGAGAGCAGGCGCAGCGCAAAGACCCTGTTCTTGTGGCGGAAGTCCGTGCCGAGGCACAGCAGGAACCCGTTCGCCGTCGCGCCCTCGTCGAGCGCCGGCGGCCGTGTCGGGTCAGCGACGGCGCGGTGGTCGAGTCCGGGCGGCACGACGCTGAGTCGCGCGTCCTCGACGAGTGCATCGGCAAGCAACTCGTCGCGCGTGTGCTCGGAGAAGACGACGACGCGCTCGGCCGCCGAGAGGCCATGACGGCTCGCCGCGCGGAAGTCATGCCAGCTCGCCGCGTCGTCGAAGTAGCCGGGGTTGCGGTAAGCGATCAGGTCGAGCTGGCTGACGACGAAGCGCTCGCCGAGCGCGAGCGCCAACGCGACGTCGCTCGGCGAGAACGTCTGCTGCGGGCGGTGGAAGATCGCGGTGCGCGGCGTCGCCGGGTCGAGCTCCTCGACGGCGAGCAGCTCCGTGTGGCGAAGGCCTTCGAGCAGATCTCGCGTCTCGCGATCGATCCGTTCGGCGCGGACGAGCAGACGCAGCGCCAGTGCGTCGGTGCGCGCGAGCGCGAGGATCAGCTCGACGACGTGCACGTGCGTGCCCGTGATCGTGCCGTCGAGCGCGCGCGCGTCGAGCGTCACCGCCAGGCGCGCGGCGGGCTCGCGCGCGCTCTGCAACGCGTAGCCGAGCACGGCCGAGTCAGCCAGCGGTGTCTCGGCGAGGTACGGGTATCGCTCGCGCAGCGGCTCGGGCGGAGTGAGCCGCGGGCCGCTTCGCTCGCCGTCGAGCAGCGCGACGACGACATCGTCGGCCGCGACGTGCGTGAGCCCCGCGAGCACGCAGCGCTGTGCGAAGTCGAGCTCGATCGCCGCGCGCAGCTCGAGTCGCTCGTCGAGCGGACCGACGAGCTCGAGCGCCTCGCGCCGGATGTAGACGCATGGCGCGACCGCCCGACTGAGGCGCGGGCGCAGGACGCGCGAGCGGGCGGCGACCTGTGCGGCGAGCGTTGCGAGGTCTGCCGGCACGCGCTCGCCCTCGCCGATCGCGAGCGGCGTACTCGCACTGGCGAGGGCGCTTGCGGAGGCGACGTTCGTGTCGCTATGAGCAGCCTCGCCGAGGCGCTCGATCCAGCCCCTCCCGACGATACACGGCTCGCTCAGCACGACCACGTCGGCCGGCGCGAGGCCGGCGAGCGCTTCGTTGACCGACGCGACGTCGGCGGCCGTCTCGACGATCGGCACATGCTCGCCGACGTGCGCGCGCACCGCGGCGAGGCACTCGCGCTGACCCGCGCGATCCTCGCCGGCCGCGAGGACGATCGACACGCCACGCGCCCGCTCGACTCGACGCGTCCTGGGCAGCTCGTTCATGCTCATCGCTCTCCGCCGGTTGATCAGCCAGCCTAGAGGAGTCTCGCGGAGACGCGGGACGTTAGGCGATAATCGAGGCCAAGCCGTTGAGCACGACCGATCAGATGACAGCGAAGATCCGAGCTGCCGGGCCGTTGGGCGGAGGGCGGGCACGCGAGATCGCACGCCACGTGCTGTGGCGCTTCGCGCCCGCCTACGCGCGCCGACGCGCTCGCAGAGTGGGCACGGCGGTCGCCGTCGAACGCCTCGAAGCCGACTTCGAGCGGATGCGCAAGCGCCACACAGAGCAGATCGAGCGCCTGGAGGATCTGGCGCGAGAGCTCGTCCAGACGGTCGAGTCGCTGCGTCGCGAGATCGCACGCGGCGAGCGCGGCGACGAGGTTTGATGCGCGTAGTCACGGTCGCGACGATGAGGACGCTTGCGCGCACGCGCGCGCTCGCAGCCTCGCTTCGCCGCAATCAGCCCGACTGGCCGGTGAGCATCCTGCTGATCGGAGGCGAGGACGCGATCGCCGCGACGGCGGTGGCGGAGCGCTCGCTGTCGATCGACTCGGTCGCGAAGATCCTCGATCTCGACGTCGAGACGCTGCTCGCGCGCCACGACGAGGAAGACCTGACCGTCCTGCTGCTGCCGCGCCTGCTCCTGCGCCTGCTCGAGCAGGATCCCGAGCCGGTCTTGCACCTGCCGGGCAGTGCGTGGCTGCTTGCCGACCTGCTGCCGCTCGAGGCACTGCTGCGCACGAACGGCGTCGTGCTCGTTCCGCGCACGACCGTCGACGTCCCCGACGACGGCCTCGAACCGTCGCGCGCGCAGCTCGAGCGCGCCGGGCGTATCGATCCGACGGTGATCGCGGTCGACGCCGGCGCGCGCGCGCGGGACTTCCTCACCTGGTGGGCGACGCATGTCGAACAGGCGCTTGGATCGCTCGACGCACTGAGCGTCGGCGATCGGCCCGAGGACCGCCCCTGGCTGAGCCGCTTCCTCGAGCTCGCGCCGGCGCGCTTCTCGACGGCGGTGCTCGAAGACCCCGGCTGCAACCTCAGCCTGTGGAACCTCGATCGCCACGCGCTCGACGAAGGCGCATGCGGCTTCGTCGTCGATAACGTCGCGCCGCTGCGATTCCTCAACCTCCCCGGCTTCGACCCCGATCGCCCGTATCGCCTCGCGCCGGGCGCGAGCCGGGTGCGCGTGAGCCGCTCGCCGGTCATGCGCTTGCTCTGCGAACGGTATGCGCAGGACCTCCGCGACGGAGGCTGGAACGACGCCGAGCATCGCCACGAGGTCGGGCGGCGTCTGCATAGTGGCCTCGTCTACGACGACGCGCTGCGGGCGATCTACGGACGGGCGCTCGCGCTTGGCGAGGACTTCGGCGACCTGTTCGGCGAGGCCGGGACGAACGCGTTCCTCTCCTGGCTGGAGCGGCCGGCTCCGCGCGGCGCGCTGCACGGAATCAACCGATACGTCTTCTACCGCGTCTCGCGCGAGCGTCCGGACGTGCTGCGCGCCTACCCGGATCTCGACGACGAAGAGGACGCCGCCGGCTTTGTCGCCTGGTGCTGGACGTTCGGGCGCACCGAGCTCGCGATCCCCGACCGCTTCATGCCGCCGCGCGCGGACGCTCGGCGCGCGAGCAGCGCAACGGCCGTGGCGCGCTCCCCAGCGCCGCCGCCCGGCGCGCCGGCGCGCGCCGGCGATGCGCTCGACGGCCGGGCTCGCGAGGTCGACCCCGAGCCCGAACCACAGCCGGAGCCCGAGCTGCAGCTCGAGCCCGAGCCCAAGCGGCTCGCCGCGAGCGGATCGGGCGACGAGCTCGCGGTCCGCCTGACCGGCTACATGGGGCACACGCTCGGGCTCGGCGCGGCCGCGCGCGGCTACGTCGAGGCGCTCACGGCGGCGGGTGTGCCGGTCAGCACGGTCAGCGTGCCGCTGCACCACCTGGCGCTGCCGGTCGCGCTCGAGGATGCGTACGGGCGGCACAGCTTCGAGGATCTCGTCCACGCCGCCCGGCACGGCTTCGAGATCGTCGCGGTCAACGCCGACGAGCTCCCCGACTTCGTAGAGCGTCTCGGCGAGGACTACTTCGACGGTCCACGGATCGGCATCTGGGGCTGGGAGACGAACACGATCCCGGCACGTTGGCAGCGAGCGTTCGGGCTCGTCGAGGAGATCTGGGTCTACTCGCGCTTCATGGCCGAGAACATCGGCGCGGCGGCACCGGTGCCGGTGCTCGCGCTGCCGCCCCCCGTTCAGCGGCCGAGCGAACCGGCCGCGCCGACTCGTCTCGGGCTGCCCGAGGGCTTTCTGTTCCTGTTCGTGTTCGACTACCTGAGCACGGTCCAGCGCAAGAACCCCGTCGGACTGATCGAGGCGTTCAAGTCGGCATTCGCCCCCGGCGAGGGACCGCGGCTGGCGATCAAGACGATCAACGCTCCGCTGCGGCCGCTCTCCGAGGAGGAGGTACTGTGGGCCGCGCATGGCCGCGAGGACATTCACGTCGTTGACCGCTCGCTGAGCACGAGCGAGCTGAACGGTCTGATGGCGGGTTGCGACTGCTATGTCTCGCTGCACCGGGCCGAGGGCTTCGGTTTGACGATCGCCGAGGCGATGGCGATCGGCAAGCCGGCGATCGCAACGGGATATTCGGGGAACGTCGACTTCATGGACGACGCGAACAGCTACCTCGTCGACTACACGATCGGTCGTGTCGGCCCCGAATGCGAGATCTATCCTCCCGAGGGAGAATGGGCTGAGCCGAGCATCGAGCACGCGGCGGAGCTGATGCGACGCGTGTACGAGAATCCGGAGGAGGCCGCCGGCAAGGGCGTGCGCGCGAGCGCTGACGTGGCGCGGCTGCTGTCGCCGGCGGCCGCGGGTGCGCGTATGCGCGAGCGCCTCGAGCAGCTGGCCGGGTTGTCGCGCCCGGGCGTCGGTGTGGCAGCGACGCGATGATCAGCGTGTTCCTGTTCGCGTGGGTCGTGTTCCCGGCCCTGATGCTCGTTCTCTGCGCCGGCGCCGGCCTGCTCGTTCGCCGCGTGACCGGTCCGGCGGCGATCCCGCCGGTGCTGGCCCTTCCGGTAGGACTCGCCCTGCTCGTCGTCGTCGGCGGCCTGTTCTGCTACGCACCGTCGCTCGCGCCGTTCGCGGCGGCCGCGTTCGTCGTCGTCGGGGTGGCGGGACTCGTGCTCGGACGCGACGCGCTCGCTCGCGTGATCGGCCGCCGCGGCCGGGGGATCGACGCGTGGGCGCTCGCGGCCGGGTTCGGCGCCTGGGCGCTCGTCGCCGCACCGATCGTGCTCACGGGCAAGCCCGGCTTCAGCGGCTACGGGCGGATCGTCGACATCTCCTACGAGCTCGACCTCGCCGTCCACTTCGCGCACAGTGGACGCCACATCCCGGCGGCCGGCACCTCCGCGTATCAGGTCGTGATGAAAAAGTACCTCGGCGCTGGATATCCAGGAGGCGGGCCCTGGACGCTCGGCGCGCTTTCGAACCTGACGCCAATCGATCTGTCTTGGCTCTACCAGCCGTTCCTCTCATTCGTCTCGGCGATGAGCGCGCTCTCGCTCTATTCGCTGCTCGGCCGTTTCGTCCAGAACCGCGCTCTGCGAGCACTCGGCGCGCTCGTCGCGGCGCTCCCGAACGTCCTCTATGCCTACGTGCTGGCCGGCGGCATCAAGGAGCTCTCGACGAGCTGCTTCCTGTTGCTGATCGCGGCGTTGTTCGTGCCGCTAATGGCGCGTCTGCGCCCCGGCCGCGGCGTGCTCGCCCTCGCGGTCGCGATCGCGGCCACGGTTGCGTCGTTCTCGTTGACGACGTTGCCGTGGGTCGGCGTGTTGTGCGTCGGGACCGCCGCCACGTTGCTCGTGCTGGGAAGCGATCGAGTCGCGACGCTGAAGGCCTCCGCCGAGATCGCCGCGGTCGCGTTCGTGCTGTCGCTGCCTACGCTTGCCGCGGCTTTCAAGCTGTTGCCCGTCGTCACCGGCGCGGGTCCGGTCGACCTGGGGAATCTCGGCGCGCCCGTGCCGGGGATCTCGGCCGCCGGCGTGTGGATCACGGGCGACGTGCGCTTTCCGCAGTTCGCGCACCGCGGCCCGAGCGAAGCGCTCGCGATCGTCGTGCTCGTGCTCGCCGCGCTCGGGCTGATCTTCGCCATCCGCCGCAGGGCGTGGAGCGTCGCCTGGCTGGGCGCGGCGGGAGCCGTTGCGCTGGTCTACGTCGATCGCCGCTATGGCCCGTGGATCCAGTTCAAGGCCGACTGCATCACCTCGCCGATCGCCGTGATGCTCGCGTTCGCCGGAGCCGGCGGGGTGACCGGCGCGTTCAGACGCAATGGCGTGGCGGGCGGCGCAGCAGGCGCGGGGCGAAGGCTGCTCACACGCGCGAGCCCGCTCATGCGACTCGCGGCGCTGCTCGCCGTCCTTGCGGTCGCCGGCGGCGTGCTTGCGGGCAACGCGCTGCTCTACCACGACACGACGCTCGCGCCGTACGCGCGCCTGCGCAACCTCCAGCAGATCGGCGAACGCTTCGCGCGGCAGGGTCCGACGCTGACGCCCGACTTCGAGGAGTACGCCGAGTACTACCTGCGCGACAGCGACGAGAACAGCGTCGTCAACGGCCCGGGACTCGAGCTTCGTCCGGGCGTCGATCGCGAAACCGAACCGGGCGGCATCTACGCGTACGACCTCGACGAGTTCGCGCCGTCCTGGGTCGAGAGCTTCCGCACGATCGTGATGCGACGCAACCCGCTCGCGAGCCGTCCGCCGAGCAACTACCGGCTCGCCTACATCTCGCCGTACTACGAGGTGTGGCAGCAGGCGCAGCCCGCACGGGCGGTCTACGCGCACGTCCACTTTGGCGACGGGCCGGCGAGCAGCCAGCCGAAGGCATGTGCACAGGTCGGGCGGGCGGCGCTCAGGGCCGGACCCGGCGCTCGCCTCGCGTACACGCTTGCCCCGAGCGGCTACGTGCAGGTCGACGGCAGCAACATGACCGTCACAGGAAGGCTCACGGCGGCTGGTGGCACGATCATCGGCAACGGCGCGGGCCGCGCGGTGCGCGAGCAGCCGATCCCGGCGGCCGGCAGGTACAGGTTCTTCTTCAGTGGGTCCTTCGGCCGCCCCGTCGACGTCTACGTGGACGGCCGTCACGTCGGTACTGCCGCCTACCAGGAGAGCTACCCGGGGGGCTGGATCGTGATCGGGACGGATTGGCTCTCCAAGGACGTGCACAAGATCGAAATCAGGCGCGGCGGGGTCGGCCTGCACCCGGGCAACGGCGACGCGCTGGATGACTTCAACCGCACGATCGGGCCACTCGTGATCTTCCCGGCTGGCGTGGTGACGCCGACCGTGCACTACGAGAGCCTCGCCGGGCTGACAGAGCTCTGTCGCTCCTCGCAGCGACTGCGCTGGCTGGAGATCGTCCGCCCTGCGTAGCGATACCTGGAGAGCCGGGCAGCGGCGAATCCGTGAGACGGTGCGTGAGCGCCGCCACGCGCGGAAACCCGTGCAGCGCATGGACGGCTCGCAAGCGCTCGCCTCGGTGATCGTCGTCTGCTGGAACGCGCAGGATGTGCTCGGCCGCTGTCTGGACCACCTATTCGCACAGGACCATTCGAACTACGAGGTGATCGTCGTCGACGACGGGTCGACCGACGACACCGTCATGGTCGCCGAACGAGCGTCCTCGCTCCGGCCGGTGAAGATCGTGCGGAGCCAGCGCAACCGGGGCTGTCCCGCCGCGCGCAACCTCGGCCTGCGCCACGCGCGCGGAGAGATCGTCGCGTTCGTCGACGCCGACGGGTTCGCGGCGCCGGACTGGTTGCGCCGCGTGACGGATGGCTTCGCCGACGATCGCACGGTCGGAGCGGTCGCCTCGACGGTCTTCTTCGACGACAATCCGCTCGTGCTGAACGGCGCGGGCGGCACGGTCAACCGCCAGGGCTGGGCGGCTGACCTCTCGATGAACGAGTCCTACGAGCGCGTCGAGATCGCGACGGAGGCGCTCTATCCGATGGGCTGCGGGATGGCGTTTACGCGCGAGGCGCTCGAGCGCGTCGGCTCGTTCGACGACCACATGCTCAACTACTACGACGACGTCGACTACGGCACGCGCGTCTGGCGGGCCGGCTATCGCGTGCGTGTGCTGCCCGATGCCTGGGTCGACCACGGCTTCGGGGCGGCCGGCGGCGAGGAGGCGCGCAAGCGTCTGCTGTGCGAGCGTCACCGGATGCGCGTCGTGCTCAAGCACACGCCGGCGCGATTTCTCGGGGATTGGGGCGCGAACGAGCTGCGCGCGCTACGCGCTGCGCCGGCGGCAGTTCGCCGGCAGAAGCTCGCGGCGTTCGCCTGGAACGCCCGTCACCTGCCGAGCGCACTCGCGAGCCGATGGCGCGAGCGTGCTCTGGCGAGCGTGCCCGATGATCTCGTCGACAGCTCCTGGGGCGACGCTTTTCCGGGCGGTGTTCCGTCGCGCTCGCGGCCCGTTCCCGAGTCCTCCGGCGCAGATGTCGACATGAGCGACCCTCGTTCGTCGGGGCAACTCGTGCACGGCTGGTTTCCGGTCGAGCGGGACGGGCGGCGCAGTTATCGCTGGGCCGGTCCCCGTGCTGCCCTCCTGATCTCGCTCGAGCAGCCTGCCCGAATCCTGCGACTCGACTACACGCACGTCCCGGCCGACATCGGCGGCGTCGAGCTGGAGATCAGGCGCGTCGGCGCGAGCGAGCCGATCGCGCCGGTCTGGAGCGCACGGCTGCCTTGGCTGTACATCGGGCGCTCGGCTGAGAATCATCCGCTGGAGCTGGCGGCGGGCGACTATGAAGTGGTGTTTCGCGCTTGCGGCGTCTGGTCCAGCCCGCCGTCGGATACGCGGCGTCTGGGCTTTGCGCTGTCGCGCATCTCCTTCGAGGCGGCATTCGACATCGCCGCCGGCGGGCTCGACATGGAGTCCGAGGTGGCGCATGAGCAGGCTCGTCGGCGGCTGGTACGAGCGGGAACGAAGCGCCGACTGCTCGTTTCGCTGGGCGGGCGCGAGCGCGAGCGCGATCGTGCGCGTGTCGCACCCCACTGCTGGCGCGCACCTGCGCTATCGCCTGCCTCCCGGCGAGGGTGGCGGTGTTCGAGTGACCATGCGAGGGCTCGACGGAGACGACGCCCGCGGCGATGCTCTTTTCTCTGCGCGGATCGCAGGCGGCGACGACCGCTGGCATGACGCGGCGCTGGAGCTCGAACTTGCGCCGGGCGACTATCTACTGGCGTTCGACGCTGATCGGACTTGGTCGAACCCAGAAGGCCAGGACAGCAAAATGTGGGGCGAGAACCGCTCGCTCGGCTTCGCCCTCTCCTCGTTCGTGTTCGAGCGCGAGCTTTAGGGTTCGCGTCGATCGTTCTCCCAGCCGAGCAGATCGGGGAACCTCGCGCGCATCAGCGCCCACATCTGAGGAGTCCCCGTGGAGATCGCGCCCCTCGTCCATGCGAGCACCTGCGGGACGTGTGCGCCGTGACCGCCGGCCTCGGCGCACTTGCACCAGAGCTCGTACTCCTCCCAGCCGGCGAGGCGTGCGTCGGTGCAGTAGCCACCCAGTTGAACGAGGCGCCGGCGACGGATCAGTGCTGCGTCACCGATCCAGTTGCCCTGTCTCAGTCGCTCGGGCTCCCACGGAAGCGACCCGAGAAGGCGGACGGCGCGGTCTCCCTCGAGCCCGGCGCTCATCGAGAACGCGAAGATCGCATCGCGATCGGCCTCGAGCGCTCTGAGCAGACGACCGAGCGTAGACGGGTAGATTCCGCCGTCGAGATCGAGCACGAAGACATACTCGCCGCGGGCGCGCTCGGTCAACGCGTTGAGGGCTGCGCCGCGGCCACCCTGCGCCTTCTGCCGCAGCAGGATCGTCGCAAGCTCGGAGCGCTGATCGAGCGGACGGTCGTAGGCCGGCTGCGAGTGGCTTGCCGGCGCGCCAGCAAGGAGCAAGAGCTCGAGCTCGCCGGTGGGCTCGAGCGTGGCGGTGAGCGAGTCGGCTACGGTCGCAAGCGAAGCGACGGAACGCGCCCGCCCGTCGACAAGCACGCTCACCATCGGCGCGGTTTCGCTGTACGACGTCGTCGCCGCGAGCACATCGGTAGCCACCCGGCGCCTGTGGCGCGCCAGGAGCGGAACGTGGCCGAGCGAGCGCCGCGACAGTCGCGCGACCAGCGACGCTCGCGGGCGTGCCCCGGGGCCTGCGAGCCGTCGCGTCACTCGCGCCGGCGACGGAGCAGGTGCCGGCGGGCGATCGTTACTCGACGCTTGCGCTGCGTCGGCCTGCGCGTGCTCGACACTCAGGAGAGCGGGCTTGACGCTTGCCGGCTCGCGTGGCAGCTCGGCCGCGAGCTCGGCGAGGCGTTCGCCGACCGGCTCCATGGGAAGCTCGCGGCGCACGAACTCGTACGCTCGATCGCGGATCACCCGAAGCTCGGCCGAATCGTCCAGCAGCCGATCGACGACGACGGCGATCCGGTCGACGTCCGAGACGAGGAAGTGCACGCCGGGAACGAGCGGCTCGGGATCGAGACAAGGCTCGGACACGACCACGCATCCGTTGCAAATCGCCTCGAGGAAACGCATCCACTCGAGGGCGGCCGACGTGGTCCGGTGGAGGTTGAGCAGGATCTTGGAGGCCCCCAATCGCCGATACTTGTTCGCTCCTGTGATGAAGTCCGGTCGCGGCTTGGTGCGCGGCTCGAGCGGCGGAATCAGCAGCTCGCACTCTCGCGCCCAGAGCCGGGCGCCGAGTTCGGCCAACAATGGATCGCGCCGTGGGTCGGCCGCGCCGAGATAGAGAGCGTCGATCGGCCGATGCGCGTTCGCGTCGCCGCCCCAGCTGTCCCACTGCGGCGAATAGCCGAGCTGAACGTGCTCACAGCGAACCCCTCTGCGACACAGCTCGGCCGCGCTCGAGCGGTTGATCGAAACTGCCGCTGCCAGCTCCGGCAGCAGTCGGTAGGTGGCCTCGAACCACTCTGTGCCCGGATTCTCCGTGCACAGAGCGATCGTCCTCGCGCGCTGCGAGCGGTCGGGGAACCCGTGTGGGTCGCCCCACGCGTGGAACTCGTGTGGGATCACGACGTACGTGCACTGCTGCTCGCGCGCCGGGAACGAGTCGAAGGCCAGCTCGGTGTTGTGGCCGGCCGACTCGGTCGCGGCGCTCACCGCTGAAAGCAGCTCGGTCATGAAGGGGCTGCCACGTCTTGTCGTAACGAAGCAGAAGTTCATCGGCGGGAGGGTCGGCTTGGTGCGGCCGCCATTCCTAGGAGCGGCGCTCGTAGGGGAGCTGCAGCGCCCATTCCCAGCTCGCGCGGACGCCGTCCTCGAGCGACGTGGTCGCTCGCCAGCCGAGATCCTCGGCAATGCGCGTGCAGTCGAGCTGGGTCGCGGGCACGTCGACCGCGCGCGCCGCAATCTGCTCGATGCGCGCGCTGCGCCCGGCAACCCGCTGCACAAGGTCGAGCAGGCTCTCCAGCGAGCTCGACTCACCCGATCCGACGTTATAGGTGACCGGACCTTCCGCCGCGACGCCCGCGCGGACGGTGGCCTCGGCAGCGTCGTCGATGTACACGAAATCCCGTCGTGCCCGCCCGTCGCCGTACAGCGTGATCGTCTCGTCGTGCGCGAGCGCCTCACACCACGCCGCCACCACGCCCTGACCCCGGCGCGCCAGCTGGCCCGGACCGAAGGGGTTCGAGTAGCGCAGGATCACCGGTTCGAAGCCGTGACGCTGGGCGAAGAACATCGCGTAGCGCTCGATCGTGAGCGAGTTGTGACCGTGCAGGCTGATCGGCTCGGTCCGGTGATCCTCGCTCGTCGGGAGCTCTTTGACGGCGCCGTACACGGTTCCGCCGGAGGAGGCGAGGACGATCCGTCGTGTCGAGGTCTCCCGCATCAGGTCGAAGACCGCGGCAGCGGGCACGACCGAGTCGATGATCGAGCCTCCTGGGTCGGTCTGCGCGATCGCCGGCGTGCTCGAGCCTGCGAGGTAGAAGACCACCTCGGCCTGATCGATCAGCTCGATCAGGCCACGCCCTCCGGGAAGATCGCCTTCGGCCAGCTCGATGTTGCCCGCACTGGGACGCTCATGTCGCACGAGCCAATCGTTGAAGGAGCGACTGAACACGATCACCTCGTGGCCCCCGGCGGCAAGGCGGTGCGCGACGTGCGAGCCGAGGAAACCTCCGCCCACGACGAGATAGGTGCTCACAGGACAACGGTCGGGGAGGCGTCCGCGCGCACGCGCGGTGCGGATCTTCTCCTGCATCGCACGCCTCGGAAGACTACCCGACGCAGCCGCGAGCCAACGCTCGTGACAGGCGTCGGCGGCGCCGCGGCCTGCCCTCGCTTCGTGGGGACGCCCCGTACACTTCAACGCCCGATGGGAGAGGTACCGAAGCCAAGCGCATCGCTTCAAGGACGGTCAGAGCGACTCAGGCAGTTCGTCGAAGGCGCACCGCTGGAGCGTGAGTCGATCTACCGCTTCGTCGCCGAGCAGGCGCAGGTGATCGCGCCCGGGAGCAGAGTGCTCGACGTCGGCGCGGGCGAGGCGCCCTATCGCGAGCTGTTCGACGAACACGTGTACGTGACGCTCGATCACGCCGACACACCGCACTCGGGGAAGGTCGACCTGCACGGCGCGGCCGAGTCGATCCCGGCCGAGGACGGATCCTTCGACGCGATCGTCTGTACGCAGGTGCTCGAGCACGTTTCGCAGCCGCTGCAGGCGCTTCGTGAGTTTCGTCGCGTGCTGCGCACCGACGGTGCGCTGATCGCGACGGTCCCGTTCGTGTGGGAGGAGCACGAGACGCCCTACGACTTCTATCGCTACACGCGCTACGGCATCGAGCAGCTGCTGCTCGACGCCGGCTTTGCGGAGATCGACGTGCGAGCGCGCACCGACTGCTTCACGACGCTGGCGCAGCTGATCCGGAATGCTCGCTGGGCGATGGGCTCGGCGCCCGACGGCATGGACGGTCTGCGCCACGAGGCGCAGGCGACGCTCGAGGAGATCGCCGACTCGATCGCCGCGCTCGCGCCGCTCGACGTCGCGATGATCATGCCGCTTGGATTCACTGTGCGTGCGGCGGCCGGCACTGCCACGAGCTCGTCGTGAGCGACCGCATTTCGATTCTCTACCTGGCACCCTGGGTCGACTACGGCGGATCCGACACCAACACGCTCGACTGGTTTCGTTGGATCGACCGCTCGCGCTTCAACCCCTCGCTGATCACCACTCAGCCGTCGAACAACCGCCGGCTCTCGGAGATAGTGCCGTTTGCGAGCGAGGTATGGCCGCTGCCGGAGCTGATGGAAGGCAACGAATTTCCACAGTTCATCCTCGAATTCATCCGTTCGCGTCAGGTTGAGCTGATTCATGTGATGAACTCGCGCATCGCTTATGACCTGCTCTCGGATTTTCGCGCGCTCGCCGGTCACCCCAAGGTAGTCGTCCAGCTGCACGTCGAGGAGCCCACGCGCGACGGCTACGTGCGCTACGTGACGACGCGGTACGGTGGACTGGTCGACGCTTACTCGGTGTCGAACGCGGCGGTCGAGCAGGCGGTGCTCGGCTACGGCGTCTCGTCAGAGCGGGTAGAGGTGATCCATACCGGAATCGACGTGGACCGGTACAGCCGCGAGCGCATTGCGCCGGTCGAGCTCGACGGCGATCGCCTGCACCTGCTGTTCGTCGCGAGGCTCGTCGAGCAAAAGGACCCTCTGCTGATGGTCGAGGTCGCTCGTGAGTTGGCCGAGCGGGGCTTCAGCTTCCGCATCCACGTGATCGGCGGTGGCGACCTGGAGCCCGAGGTACGCGAACTCGTGGGTCGCTACGGACTGGGTGAGCAGGTCGTCTTCGAGTCGCCGACGCACGAGCTGCGGCCATGGTATGCCGGGGCCGACGTGCTGTTGATGACGAGCCTGTTCGAGGGCGTTCCCGTGATCGTCTACGAAGCGCTCGCGATGGAGCTTCCGATCGTCGCGCCCGCGTTGCCGGGGATCCTCGAGTTGATGGGAGAGGGCGGCGGCGTGGTGGTCGAGTCGCGTGATCGCGCTGAGGCATATGCGGACGCGCTGGAACCGCTGCTGCGAAGTCGGGAGCTTCGCCGACGGATCGGGCGCGAAGGACGGGACATCGTCCGCGAGCGCTTCAGCGTGCAGGAGATGGGCGCCAAGCACGGCCATCTCTACGAGCGCCTGCTCGGCACCCGCGCACCGCAGCCGCCGCGCGAGCGCGAGGCTGCCGATTGCCAGAACCGACCTTGGCGCGCGACGAGCGCGCGGCACGCCCCGCGTGTCGGTCATCACGCCCTGCTTCAACCACGGACGACCGCTGCGCGAATGCGTCGAGTCGATCCGCGCCCAGACCTATCCGAATATCGAGCTGATCGTGATCGACGACTGCTCGACCGAGGCGGCGACGAAGTCCTACCTTCGCGAGCTCGATGCCGACGACGACGTCCAAGTTCTGCGTATGCGCAGCAACCGAGGACCGAGCGCGGCACGCAACCGCGGTATTTCACAGGCGGACGGGCGCTACGTGCTTCCAGTCGACGCGGACAACGTCCTGCTTCCCGATGCGGTCGAGCGGCTTGTCGCGCAACTCCAGACGGCCGGCGGGCACGTCGCCTTCATATATCAGAATTGTCAGTACTTCGGAAACCGTGAGGATTACTTTGAGCCGCCGGTATTCAACCCGTTCCTGCTGGCACGCGAGAACTACATCGACACGTGCGCGCTGATCGACCGCAAGGTGTTCGACCTGGGCTTCTGCTACGCGGAGGACATCGTCTTCGGCCACGAGGACTGGGATTTCTTCCTGGCGCTCGCCGAACACGGAATCCACGGCGAGCCAGCGCGCAGCAAGACCATGCTCTATCGCAAGGAGGGCTTCACCCGATCCGACCTCGTCGAGTGGACCGGATCGCCATTTCACCTCGAGGCGGCGGCGCGCCATCCGCGCCTGTTCTCGGCAGACACCGGCGATCGGACGAGATCGGCCCCCAGCACCAGCCTGAAGGCACGATGGGCGCCCGCCCTGTCGCTGATTGCGATCGCGCCGCTGGAGACGTCCGGCGTTGCCTGGGAAGCGGTCGTCGCGCGGCTCGGCCAGCAGGTCTTCACCGACTTCGAGCTGCTCGTCCCGCTGGACCGCGAGCAGGCTTACGAGCTGGCGGGACCACCGATTCGGGTTCTCCCCTCGCGGCTGGGCAAGCGCCCAGCCGAGCTCCTCACGCACGCGCTCGAGATCAGCCGCGGCCGCAACCTGCTCGTCACGACGCGGGCGCTTCCCGATCTGCTCTGTGACCCGGGCAGCATCGAGCGAGTGGTACGGCTGCTCGAACGCCGACGACGCGAGACGACGTTCTGCTTCGTCGACGTCGGCGACGAGCAGATCCATCCATTCATGGTCACGCTCGGCGACGAGCGAGGACGGGACCCTCACTCGATCGCGTTCTCGCGCTTGGATGTACCCGACGAGGCTCTGCCCCGAGAGCTCGACGGAGGCGATCCGATCGGCTCGCTCGCGCGATCGACCCAGCTTCGGCGCAACCACCTCGAGTGGCGACACCTGAGCTCGGAGTGGGCCGAGTCGTGCGAGGCATCGGGCGATTTTCACCGCGTCCCGATCCTGCCGAGCGGGTTGCGGGCCGAACGCGAGGAGCGGGTGCGACGCATGGCCGAGAAGCCAGCGCTGCCGGGAGCGGCGGCGCGGATCGATCGGCATCACGGTGGACCGAGCTGGTTTCCCGCGTTCACCACTCCGTTGGTGCGAAGCCAGCGTTTCGGGTACGAGGAGTGGACCGTGACATCTACGACATCGCCGCCCGCCGGGTTCAACCCCGAGTATTACCTCGGTGTCGTGCATCTTCGTTCGCTGCAGGGTACGAATCGCATCGTTCTCGATGACGAACAGGGCTACGCGGCAGTCGCGCTCGGCGGCGAACCGACGGGCGAGGAGATGGATGCGAGCCTCGGCTACGTCGACCAAGTCGCCTTCACGATGCTCGAGCCGCTGCTCGTCTGCCGCCACGCGCGAACCGGCGCGCCATTGATGATCTGCGGCGAGGACGATCCTCTACACGATGCCGTCGAGTGGCCGCCGCTGGCCGTTCTCGGCTACATCGACCGGCTGCCGGTCAGCCCGAGGAAGGTGCCGACCTCGCCGCCGACGAGGGCCTGGTTGCGTGGCGTAGTCCGGACCGTCGATCCCGTTGCGCGCCGCCATCGGGTCGGTATCGGAGAGGTGCCCCCAGGCCACGCCCCCTGGGAGCTCGGAGCGCTGCTCGATCGCGATCCCGGCAACGGGGTCGCCGTGTGGCTTGACTCGGCAGGTCGCCTCCACACCGACTCCTACTCGCCGACGCGGCACCCGTTCGATCTCGGTCGAACCCTGCGCTGGGTGGGTGCGCCCGCAAGCTGGCAGGGCTTCGCCAACGCGCGAGCACGGACTCGAGCGATCGCGCGTCGCGGTGCCGAGGCGGTCCGTCATGCTGCAGCGCGTCCGGGAATTGCCACGCCCGGGGGCCGCGACGTGGCGCCGCTAGCGTGGCTGTTGCCAGACCCCGGGCCGGATCGCCACCCGCTCTATTCGGCCACACATCCGGTCACGGCCGATCAGCTCGTGACGAGAGATCCGAGCGAGCCGCGCGAGCTCGGATACGGTCCCGCGCGGATGCTCGGATACGTCCTCGCCATCGCGCCGGTGACGGGTATGCTCCGCCGGCCTCACGTGAGCATCCCATGGGGCTCGCGCTTCGGCGAGGCACTCACCAGATCCGAGGACCCCTGCCATGATGCCGCGTGAACTTCGATGAGTGACGAGTCGACCACCGAGACTGTAGGGAAGGGCGAGTCCCCCGAGGAGATCGAGGCGGCCCTCCGCACGGTTCGTGGCGATGTCGCGCGTCAGCTTCGCCAGATTGGCATGGCCGCGCAAGCAGACGACGCACGCGGGCTGCCGCTATTTTCCGCAGACCTCCCGGCGGAGCTTCCGCCGGAGCGCATCGAGGAGCTCCAGCGTGAGATCGCGGCGCTCGAGCCCTGGTTGCAGGGCCCGTTCAAGATCGCCGAGAACCTCGTCATTCCGGGTCTTTGGCGTAACGATCAGCGCTGGCAGACCCTAGATGAGCACGTCGGGGACCTGAAAGGCAAGCGCGTGCTCGATGTCGGCTCGAACGCCGGATATGACCCGTTCATGTTCAACCTGCGGGGCGCGGAGCAGGTGATCGCGTGCGAGCCGTTCACGTTCTTTCACCAGGCTCGCTTTCTCGAGTCGATCTACTGCACGGGCGTCGATTTTCGACAGATCGGATGGCAGCAGCTGGACCCGGACGAGCTCGGGCGCTTCGACCTGTTGCATTGCAACGGCGTCCTGTATCACGAGCCGAACCCGCTGGGCATGCTGCTGCGGTTGCGCTCGATGCTTGCCGACGACGGTGAGATGCTGTTCGGCTCGATGCTGCACGGCTCCGCCGAGCAGTCGGAGTACATCCGCTTCGTCCCGGATGCGTACGCGGGCGACAGGACGTGGTGGTTCGTGCCAGGCAGGCTCGCGATGCGCTGGATGCTCGAAGTGTGTGGCTTCGAGGTCGAGGAGCTGACCGTGTCCGAGGGCCCGCGCGGCGAGTTCCGCACGGTCAACGCGTACTTTCGCGCTCGCCCTTCTGAGGTCGTGCCCGAGCTCCGCGACGAGCGCGACGCCCGCGGGAGCTCTGCGCCGCCGGAGCGGTTCGAGACCGGCCATTACTACTCGCCGATGTACGACGCGCGCGAGCTGGCGCAGCACAGGGCACGGATCTGGCCTGAGCGGCCTCGTCGGACGCCTGATATCGACTGGCGCGAGGAGGCGCAGGTGGAGCTCTGCGAGGTCGTGTTTGCGGCGCAGACGCCGCTCGAGCTGCGTCGCGACGAGTCGCCGGACCCGACCGAGTACTGGGCGCTTAACAGTCAGTACCCACCGCTGGACGCCTGGGTTCTCGCGGGGCTGCTCAGTCACCTGCGCCCGCGGAGGATGATCGAGATCGGAAGTGGCTACTCGTCGTTGATCACGGCGCGAGTCAATCGCGAGTCTGCTCGACGGCGGACTGAGCTTCGCCTGTATCGAGCCGCACCCACGCCAATTCCTGCTCGACGGCGTCCCGGGTATCTCAGACCTGCGCGTCGAGCAGATCCAAGAGACGCCGCTCGAGCTGTTCGACGACCTGAAGGCGGGTGACGTCCTTTTCATCGACACCTCGCATACGGTGAAGACCGGTGGCGATGTCACGTGGATCTTTCACGAGATCGTGCCGCGTCTTGCCGCCGGCGTCTATGTGCACGTGCACGACGTGTTCCTCCCGGGCGACTATCCCGAGGCGTGGGTGATGGAGGGATGGGGGTGGAACGAGACGTACCTCATAAGGTCGTTCCTCAGCTACAACAGCGAGTTCGAGGTCATCTGGGGGTCTCAGTACATGGCCCAGCGGCATCCCGACAGCGTCCTTCGAGCGTTCCCCGAGCAGATTCGATACTCAGACCGAGCCGGCGCGGCGCTTTGGATTCGGCGAAGGTTGCCCTGACGTCTGAGCGACGCGACGAACGCGCCAATCGCACGCCGCGCGCCGGCGAAGCACAATCGGCCGGTGTCCTCGGTCGACCAGCCCGGAAGCTAGGCTGGGGCCGTGTCTAGGCGCTCCCAGCTCGTCGTTCGAAGCAACGATTTCGCACGCCAGTGGGACGACATTCGAGACGATGTCAACGAGGCTGTTGAGCGCGTCGGAGAGAGCGGCTGGCTCGTTCTGGGCGAGGAGGTGCGATGCTTCGAGCAGGAGCTCTCCGCGTGGTGGGGCGTCTCCCATGCGGTCGGCGTCGCCAGCGGGATGGACGCTCTGGAGATCGCGCTCCGGTGCGCCGATCTCCCTCCGGAGTCTCGCGTGTTGACGACGCCATTGACGGCTTTCGCGACGACGCTTGCGGTCATCCGCGCGGGAGCCGAGCCGGTGTGGTGCGACGTCGACGAGACGGGCGGGCTCGACCTCGAACAGGCGGGCGCCGCGCTGTGCGCTGACCGCTCGATTCGGGCGATCTTGCCGGTTCATCTCTACGGGCACCCGATGGATATGGGCGAGCTGGCGCGGCTCGCGGGCGAGTATGACGTGACGGTCGTGGAGGACTGCGCTCAGTCGCTTGGCGCCGAGCGCGACGGACGGCCGACCGCGACCGCGGGGGCGGTGGCCGGCACGAGCTTGTACCCGACGAAGAACCTCGGCGCGCTTGGGGATGGCGGAGTGGTCCTGACCGGCGAGGAGGCTCTCGCCGAACGAGCGCGGCGACTACGGGATTACGGCCAAAGCGCGAGATATGAGCATGCCGAGCTTGGGCTGAACAGCCGGCTCGATGAGTTGCACGCGGGGATCCTCCGGTCTGCGCACCTACCGAGGCTCGATCGCTGGATCGCACGACGTCGCGAGATCGCGGACGTCTATCTCGATGCGCTGCGCGACTCCGGGCTGCGCCCGATCGAGCCAGGCGCTGGACGCTCCTCTTGCCACCTCTTTCCGGTTGAGGTGATTGACGGCGAGCCCTCTGCGGTCGCGGAGGAGATCGCCCGGCAGGGCGTTTCCGTCGGCCGTCACTATCCGGTCCTCTGTCCCGACCAGCCGGCCGTCAGAACGGAGGGTGTGAGGATCGGCTCGTTCCCGGTTGCTCGCAGGATCGCGGAGCGTGAGCTTTCGCTGCCGATTCATCCATACCTGGAAGACGTCGAGGTGGAGCACGTGATCGAGAGCTGTCTGGGAGCGTTTGGATGACCGGCGCGAGAAATTCGCTTGTCGTGCCCGTCTATCGCAACGCCGACTCGATCGAGAGGCTCGTCGCGGCGGTCGAACACATCGCCGGGCAGGTCGACGGGGGTTTGGAGGCGATCTTTGTCGTCGACGGTAGCCCGGACGACTCGAGCACGAGGCTGCTGAGCGCTCTCCAGCCGACGAGGCTGAGCGCGCGTATCGTCGAGCACTCGCGTAACTTCGGCTCGTTCGCCGCGATCCGCACCGGCATGACCCTCGCCCGCGGCGAGCGAATTGCGGTGATGGCGGCCGATCTGCAGGAGCCACCCGAGCTCGTGATCGAGTTCCTCCGCCGACTGGCGCGCGAGGACGTTGACGTCGTGGCGGGACAGCGCGTCAGCCGCAACGACCGCGGAGATGCATTCTCGAGCCTCTACTGGCGTCTCTACCGGCGCTTCGTGATCGCCGAGATCCCGGCGGCGGGCGTCGACGTGTTCGCCTGCACGGCGAGCGTGCGCGACGTCGTGTGCGCGTTGGAGGACGTGCACACTTCGCTCGTCGCGCAGCTGTTCTGGGTCGGCTTTCGCCGTGAGCTGGTTCCTTATGATCGTCGTCCGGGAGCCGGCGAGAGCGGCTGGACGTTCCGTCGCAAGCTGCGCTACCTGTCAGACAGCGTGTTCGCGTTCACGGACGTCCCGGTTCGCGTGCTGTGGACGGTCGGAGCGCTCGGCCTGGCACTCGGGATCCTCGTCGGCCTTGCCGTGAGCGTCGCGCGCATCGCCGGAGCGATCACCGTGCCCGGCTACGCGGCGACGATCCTTGTGTTGGTGTTTTTCGCGAGCCTCAACCTGATGGGACTCGGGATCGTCGGCTCTTACGTGTGGCGGGCGTACGAGACGGTCAAGGGCCGGCCGGGGGCGATCGTTCGCAGTGTTGTCGAGTTGCCGGGCGGTAATTCCGATGCGTGAGGTGTTCGTTCACGAGCAGGCGCTGTGCGAGACGCGCGAGGTCGGACCTGGGACTCGCATATGGGCTTTCGCGCACGTGCTCGCCGGCGCACGAATCGGCGGCGACTGCAATATCTGTGACGGCGTCTTCATCGAGGGTGGCGCCGTGGTGGGAGATCGCGTCACCGTCAAGTGCGGAGTGCAGCTCTGGGATGGGATCGAGCTCGAGGATGACGTCTTCGTGGGCCCAAACGCGACGTTCACGAACGATCGCTTCCCGCGAAGCCGCCGATGGCTGGACGAGCATCCGCGCACGGTCGTACGTGCGCACGCCTCGATCGGCGCCAATGCCACGATTCTCCCCGGGATCGAGATCGGGCGTGGCGCGATGGTCGGAGCAGGGGCGGTCGTTACGCGGTCGGTTCCGCCCAACGCCGTCGTCACGGGCAACCCGGGGCGGATCAAGGGCTACGTCCAGACCACACGCGCCGAGGTCGACGATCCCGGGCGAACCGACGCCGCGGCGACGCGCACCTCGCTTGGCGTGCCCGGTGCGCACGTGTACCGGTTCCCCGAGTTCGTCGACTTGCGCGGCAGCCTGACGAGCGGCGATCTGCCGAGCGACGCGGTGCCATTCGTGCCCGAGCGCTGGTTCTTCGTCTATGACGTACCGAGTCGTGAGGTTCGTGGCGAGCACGCGCATCGCGTCTGCCATCAGTTCTTGATCTGCGTCTCCGGCCAAGTGGTCGTCGCCCTTGACGACGGCACTCATCGCAACGAGGTGGTCCTGGACGCACCGACGGTAGGCCTATATGTGCCGCCGATGACGTGGAGCAGCCAGTTCCGCTACGACCCTCAGAGCGTGCTGCTCGTGTTCGCGTCTCATCCCTATGATGCGTCCGACTACATCCGCGAGTATGAGTCCTTCCTTCTAGAGGTCGGCGTCCGGGTCCCCGCTGGGCGGTCCGCCACCGGTGGCGCGAAATGACCAGACTCTGTTCGCGAGAAACGTGAGCGGCGCAGCAATCACGATCGCGAGCCGCTGCGCCGTTGCCGGCGGTAGGTTGAGAGCTGAGTACAGCACGGCGAAGCTGGCGTAGTTCAGGAGAAATGACATCACGGCAACCATGCAAAACCGCGCGAAGTCGCTGCGAGCACCTCGGCCGCTCGGCGGGAACGCCCACAGCCGCAAGAGCGCGAAGTTGAATAGGCCATTCAGCACGAATGCGACGCCGAGCCCGGCATATGGCGGGACGCCAAGCGACAACTCGCCCGAATAAATTGCGATTGCGAGCAGGTATCCAAAGCCGACGACGACGCCGTACCGAATTAGCTGCCCTTTGGCATGCGTGCGTGGCGGCCCGAAGAGGTCCCCGATGATGTGCTTCACGGCGAGCAGGCTACTTTCTATCGACCCAGACCTCGGCGCAGGCACGGTCGCTATCTTCTAGTCGGCCATGGCGATCGAGCAAAGAGAAACGCCGCGGTCCGCGGGTGCCACCGTGGAAGGAGGCGCCAACGGCACGCCGGTCATTGCCCGGCGCGCACACGTCTTGACGCTCCGTGAGCTGCTCGTCGCCTGGCTGGCGCTCGCGATCGTCGGAGTTCTCGCTTTCGCTCCGCACATCCGGCATGGCGGCTTCTATCTCGACGACTGGAGCAATGGCGCCGGGTCGCTATACCCGCCGGGAGGTTCCGGCTTCGGTCACGCGCTCTCCTATTTCTCGAAGCTGACACTGTATCGTCCGGTTCTCGTCCTCTATGTGCCGCTCACCTATCTGGTGCTCGGCACTCACATGGCTTTTCAGCTGGCCTGGACGGCGCTCCTCGCGATAATGGTTGCGGCGATGCTGTACGGAGTTCTTCGCACCGTTGCCGTTCCACCGCTCCACGCCTGGTGCATCTCGGCGCTGACGATCGTCTATCCGTGGTACGACTCGACGCGGCTTTGGGAGACCGCCGACCAGGCGACCGTCTCGATCCTATTCGTCCTCGCGGGGCTGTGGGTAGCGCTAGTTGGTCTCGAGCGGCGCTCATGGCGCCTGCACTGCTGTGCAGCGGTGCTCTACCTGCTGTCGATACTCACCTATGAAGTGACGCTTCCGCTGATTGCGGCCCTCGGATTCCTGTATGTCATTCGCGCTGGCTGGCGGGTCGCTAGGGCGCGATGGGCGGTCGATCTCGTGGCGGTAGTCGCCGGCGGGCTATGGGTTGGGCTTCAGACCAACCATGAATCCTACGGCCTGTCAGCCGACTTGACCCATCTCGAAGAGATTGTGAAAAGCGGCGGGACGATAGCCGGCCGTACGCTGCTTCCGATCGGCCCCCAGGAAACGACGCTGGGCCTCGTGATCATCGTGGGGATGATCCTCGTTGGGGCGATTATGCAGCGAACTTCGCGTTATCGATCCGCTGCGCGCGGCACCTGGAGCCTAGGCTCGTGGGTGCGCCTTGCGCTCGCTGGGCTAGCCGCGGCCGTACTCGGCTGGGTCATGTTCATTCCAGCGAACTCCTACTACACGCCGAGCGTGTTCGGAGTGACAAATCGTGTCAACGCGCTCGCCGGGTTCGGGCTGGTGGTCACGGTCTATGCGGTCTTTGGCATAGCCGGAACGCTGATCGCGGGTGGCCGGCGAAGCCTTCGCGTGCTCACGGGAGTGACGTTCGTGCTTGCGTTGCTGCTCGGGGCGGCGTACGTGAAGGTGCTGGAGCGCCACAGTGATATCTGGAACGCGGCCTATCGTGCCGAGGCGGCGGGCATCGGCGAGATGCGAATGCAGTTTCCGACGCTGCCCGCAGGGAGCACGGTGTTCGTCACCGACTATCCCGCCTACCAGACGCTCGGAGTCCCGATCTTCTCATCGAACTGGGACGTCAACGGCATGATCAAGCTCCAGTACAAAACGGCCGCCCTGTCCGCCTACCCGCTGATTCCCGGCCTGAGCCTCAGCTGCAGCGCTCACGGCGTCAGCCTGCAGGGTGCGGGAGCCGGCCCGTCGGCGATAGTCGCCCCCTACGGGACTGCGCGGCTGCTCGACGTTCGCACCGGCGCTCATTCGCGGCCGCGGGATGAGCGGGAATGCAAGGCGCAGTCGCCGAGCTACCCGCCGGGGCCGCTGTACCTGTCGTCGGGCTACTGAGGTCTGTCGAGGCGAGCGCGGGACCGGTACGTGGCAGCTCGTTCTACTTCAATGCCCCGCCCGGGATGCCAGGCGGAAGCGGATCGCGGTCGGCCAGCACCGAGGCTCGCAGCCTGTCGGAGGGGAGCGGCAGCGTCGCCCAGCGCCGGATATAGATACGCGCAGGTCGCTCGACCGCGATATGAAGACCTATCGCCAAGCAGATGATCGCGCCGAGCGTCAGCGCTTCGTAGATGATCGTCGTCGGAGACGTCGCGATCGCCCAGCGGTCGGCGCCGAAGTACACGAGCGTGAACTGGTGGATCAGGTAGAAGGCGTATGAGGCCTCGCCGAGAAGGACGATGAACGGAAGCGAGAGCATGCGAGCGGGCCTGCCAAGGGGAGCGACCGCCAGCCCGAAGATGACGAGCGCCGCGGGCACGGCATAGATCAGATCCCAGCTCCACGGGCTGTCGACGTCCGATGGCCAGCACATCAGGACGATCGTTGCGGTCATTGCGGTCAGAGCGAGCGGCGTCCCGGCCCGGCGCACGCGCGGTCGGTCTCGAGTCATGCCGTACAGACGAGCGGCGAGAATCCCAAGTGTGAAGTCTCCCAGTCGGGTCACGGGCGTCCTGTACAGCCACCGGTGGGCCGATCCGGGGTTCGCCCATGGGAGGTGGCCCCTGCCGCTGGCCGCGAACCAGGCGGTCAGAGCGGTCATCAGGAGCGCAGTAACGGCGGCTCCCGTCAAGACGCTGCGGGGTGAGCGAAGTCGTGCGAGCATGGGGAACAGCAGCGGCACGCAGGCGTACAGGAAGAACTCGACGCTGATCGACCAGGCCGGCCCGTTGAAACCGTACGCCGTCGCGATGTTCGGGCTCCATGCCTGAATCGCCAAGACGTGCTGCCACCATCCGGCGATGCTGACACCGAACGCATGCTGATGCACGATTATGTACAGAAGAACTAGAAGATAAAGCGGATAGATCCGCGCGAACCGAGCGACAAGGTAGTTCCAGATCCTGTGCAGATCGGGTCTGCGAAGGCTCTCGAAGTAGTTAATCGCGAGAACAAACCCTGAAAGCGTGAAGAACAGCGTGACGCCCATGTAGCCAGATTCGAAGAAAGCTCGAAGCGCCGGAGGGGAGCTGTGCGGCGCCCCCAGGTGGCTCGCGTAGACGGCGAGCGCGGCGAAGATGCGTAGGCCGGTCAGCGCAGGAAGGCGCGGGGCGTACCCTCGCGCACCTGCCGCTTGACCGGCGGAGGTCGCCTGGCTGGCGGCGGCCACGTCAGCCGCGCTCTCTCGCCGTCGCCCTTCGCACGCGCCTCAGATCGATCAGCCGGCCCTCTCGGTTCGGGCCGGTCCCTCGGGTCGCACGCACGGTCGCCAGCGTATCGGAGCCACCTCGTCGAGCGTTCCTCGCCTCAGTCGAGGGCGCCTGGCGGAGAGCAGGCGTGTTCATACGTCCGTCTAAGCCGGCTTGCTTGTGCATCGCGACGGGCATGTCGATGACTGCCATGATGCCTCTGCCTCTGTCCTCTAAAGCCACGCAAACCGCGCCGCGGTCGCGCCGCATGCTGCTCGGCGCCGTCCTGACGGTCGTCGTGACGCTGCTGACGGCCTCGTCGAGCGAGGCGAAGCTGACGACGATCGGCAGCCCGCTGTCGGTCCCGGCCACGCTGAACACGGCCGAAAACCTCGGCTACCCGGGCACGTACACGCCGGTCCCGCCGAGCGCGGAAGCGCCGAACGGCATCTTCCACACGTTCCACTTCGGTGCGGACACGGCGATCTGGAACTACTCGAACGCGAGCGGAGTCGACCCTGTCTCGGCGACCGGGCAGGCGAAGAAGATCGAAGTCGAGGGGTGCGCGCAGAAGGCGGCGAACGGACCGCTGCCGCTGACGACGATCCACTTCCAGGATCTCTCGCCGCTATCGGGCGGCGGCGCGAAGGTCAACCTCACCTCGCAGGGCTTCGCGCTGCCGGTGTGCGGCGAAGGCGGAGCCGGCGCGTCGACGATCACGAGCTTCCTGCCGATCAACCTGTGCGTCAGCGCGGGCGACTACGTCGGCTTCAACGACAGCGGCGGCTACGTCGAGAACATCTATCGCAACGGCGTCCCGTACCAGGTGCTCGGATCGGTCGCGACGACGACGACGGACTCGTTCATCAAGGACGAGGGGACGGGCAACGGCGCGACGCTCTCGCCGTCGGTCAAATCGGCCGACGACGGCTTCGCGACGAGCCGCAACGAGGAACTGATGATGCGCGTGACGCTCGCGACGGGAGCCGACGCGACACACATCTGCCCAGGTGGCAAAGAAGGTCTGCCGCCGGCGCTCGCGCCGATCCGTGTGAGCCCGCAGACGGACGGCGTCAACGCGAGCCGGATCGTCGCGGTCGCGATGTTCTGCCGCGTGACCCCGTGCAAGGGCGTCGCGACGCTGAGCACCGGCAACCGCACGCTCGGGCGCAGCGGCTTCGTGTTGCAGCCGAACAAGACGGTGCACCTGCCGATTCGCGTCAAATCGGAGCTCGTGACGCAGATCCGACGAGATCACGGCGCGGCGGTGACGCTTGCGGCGGTCGTCAACGGCCAGACGATCACGCAGACGATCGGCATCAAGATCTTCTGAAAGACCGTCCGATGACTGGCGTGGGTTGCTGCGGGAACGCTCAGCGCACGCGAGGCGCGGCAGGCACGGCCGGCGGCCAGTCCCAGCAGCGCAGCTCGCGCGGCGGCGCGGAGCAGGCGAGGGCGGCGGCGCCGCGCGGGCCGACGTCGAGCTCAGTCAGCCACGGCGCGACGTCCGGACCTGGCGATCGGCTGCCGATCCCGTCGCCGCGGCGCTTGAGCTCGGCCTCGTAGCGCGTCCAGAGCCGCAGGAACTCGCGCTCTTGCCGCGCGGGCGCGAGCGCGGCGAGCGATTCGGCGCCCTCCTCGCCGAGCGCACGGCGCGCGAGCGCAATTACGTCGCGCTGACGGCCCGCGGCACGCGGCCGGGCGAGCTCGACGTCGATGCCGACGGGGCCGGCGCGCGTGACGGCATACAGCGCAAGCTCGCCGGAATGCGAGAGATTGAAGCACAGCTCGTCGTTCGCGAGCCGCGGCTTGCCGTGCGCGCCGAGCGCGATGCGCAGCGCCTGCGGCTCGCTGCCGAGATAGCGGGCGAGCAGCGCGCGGAGCACGCCGCGCGCGCGGCGCCAGATCTCGCGATCGTGCGCGCTCGCGAGGCGCGCGGCGCGCTCGTGCTCCTCGACGCTGAGCAGCTCGCCGAGCGCGGGGTCGACGCGCGCGAGATCCGCGCGCCAGACGTGCACGTCGGCGTCGGCCAGCGCCGGGCCAGACGGCCCGGGCATCCACGTCGGGGTCGGGGTCGCGCCGGGCGGCGGCGGAGCTGTCGGGCGCGCATCCATCGACCGCGACGCTACGCTCTTGCGCCTATGCGCACCGTCCCGACCCGCCTGTCCGGCCTCGTCGCGATCGAGCCGGCGAGCTTCGCCGACGAGCGCGGCTTCTTCTGCGAGACCTACCGCTCCGAGTGGCACGCCCAGCTCGGCATCCCCGACGGCGAGCGCTTCGTCCAGGACAACCACTCGCGCTCGACGCGCGGCGTGCTGCGCGGGATGCACTTCCAGGTCGGCGACGGCGTTGCGAAGCTCGTGCGCTGCGCACGCGGGCGGATCCTCGACGTCGCCGTCGACCTGCGCCGCGGCTCGCCGACGTACGGCGGCTGGGAGGCTGTCGAGCTTGACGACGAGAGCATGCGCGAGCTGTACGTGCCGGTCGGCTTCGCGCACGGCTTCTGCGTGCTCAGCGACGTCGCCGACGTGATCTACAAGCAGAGCGCCTACTACGACCCGTCGCTCGAGCGCGGCATTTCCTACGACGACGAGGACGTCGCGATCGAGTGGCCGCTGCCGGCGAGCGAGCTGATCGTCTCCGAGCGCGACGCGGCGGCGCCGTCGCTGCGCGAGCTGGCCGGCGAGCTGCCGTTCGAGTTCGGCGGCGCGTGAGCGAGCGCGCGACTTCCGGGTGCGAGGGGCCCCCGTGGCGACGGCGGTAGTCACGGGCTCGGGCGGGCTGATCGGCTCGGAGTCGGTTGCGCGCTTCGTCGAGCTCGGCTTCGACGTGATCGGCCTCGAGAACGACACGCGCGCGCAGCTGTTCGGCGCCGAGGCGTCGACGGCGCACATGACGGCGTCGCTGCTCGAGCGCTACGCCGGCTCGTTCCGCTCGCTCGAGCTCGACATCCGCGATCGCGACGCGGTCGAGCGCGTCTTCGCCGAGCACGCCGCGCGGATCGAGCTCGTGATCCACACCGCCGCGCAGCCCTCGCACGACTGGGCCGCGTCCGATCCGCACGCCGACTTCGAGATCAACGCGCTCGGCACGCTCAACGTGCTCGAGGCGGCGCGCCGGCACGCCGACGGTGCGACGTTCGTGCACTGCTCGACGAACAAGGTCTACGGCGACACGCCGAACTCGCTGCCGCTGCGCGAGCTCGACACGCGCCTGGAGCTGTCCGAGGATCACGTCTACTTCGAGGGGGTCGACACGTCGATGTCGATCGACCGCAGCACGCACTCGCTGTTCGGCGTCTCGAAGACGGCGGCCGACCTGCTCGTGCAGGAGTACGGGCGCTATTTCGGCCTGCCGACGGTCTGCTTTCGCGGCGGCTGCCTGACGGGGCCGAACCACGCCGGCACGATGCTGCACGGGTTCCTCTCCTACCTGATGCGCGCGACGGTCGTCGGCGAGCCGTACACGGTGTTCGGCTACGGCGGCAAGCAGGTGCGCGACAACATCCACTCGGCCGACCTCGTCGCGGCGTTCGAGCGCTTCCACCTCGGCGCACGCGCCGGCGGCGCGGTCTACAACATCGGCGGCGGGCGCGCTTGCAACTGCTCGATGCTCGAGGCGATCGAGCTGTGCGAGCGGATCGCGGGGCGCGAGCTCGACTGGACGCTCGCCGCGCAGAACCGGATCGGCGACCACCGCTGGTGGATCAGCGACGTGCGGCCGTTCGCGAGCGACTTCTCCGGCTGGGCGCTGACGCGCGACCTCGAGCAGATCCTGCGCGAGGTGCACGAGCAGAACGCCGAGCGCTGGCTCGCCGCGGCGCGCTGAGTTGGCAGACTTAGGCCGATGAAGCGTCGTCTGCAGCGCCTGCGCGAGCGCACCAACGGCTACACGGTCACGCCCGCGCAGTACGCGCGCGTGCGCGTACGTCGCCCTCGGCGCGCTCACGCTGATCGTGCTCACCGGCGCCGCCGTGCGTCTGACCGGCTCGGGCCTCGGCTGCCCGAACTGGCCGAAGTGCTACGGCAACGTCTACCCGCCGCTGAACACGCCACGCGGTGATCGAGTTCTCCAACCGGCTGATCACGTTCCCGGTGTCGATCGCGGCTGGGCGCCGCCTGGCTGCTGGCGCTGCGCCGCCGGCCGTACCGCCGCGAGCTGATGTGGCTCGGCGCGCTGCTGCCGCTCGGCGTCGTCGGCCAGGCCGTGCTCGGCGGCTTCACCGTCAAGGGCGCGCTCGACTACGGCTGGGTGATGGGCCACTTCGCGCTCTCGATGCTGATCCTGCTCGCGGCGGTGGTGCTCGCCTGGCGCGCAACGCACGAGCCGGGCGAGCGACAGCCCCGGCGCTCCGACCGGCTGCTCGTGCGGTCGCTGTGGGCGCTGGCGGCGCTCGGCGCGCTGACGATCTTCGCCGGGACCGCCGCCACCGCGGCGGGTCCCCACGCGGGCGGCTCTCCCGGACAGAAGATCAACCGGCTGGACTTCGACGGACGCGGGACGATGGATTTCGTGATCCATCGCCACGCCGAGATCGCGCTCGTGTTCAGCCTCGCGGCGGTCGCCGTCTGGTGGCTCGCGCGCCGGCGCTCGGCCGATCCGGTCGTGCGGCGTTCGCTGACGGTGCTCTGCGTGCTGCTCGCGCTGCAGGGCGTCGTCGGGCTCGATCAGTACGAGACGCACCTGCCCACCGAGCTCGTCTGGGTGCACGTGGCGCTGGCCTGCGCGACGTGGCTGACCGGCGCTGTGGGCGGCCTGCGCGGCCGGCGCGCTCGAGCCCCGCGGGCGCGATTTCGCCCGAAGCGGGCCTGAGCGCGCCGCGGCGGCCCGCGCCCCGGTCAAGTTCCCCGGAAATTAGGGCTTTTCCGCGGCGTCGAATCGCCGCGTTTGCGGGCGTCGTCGTCCTCGCCAGCGGTTAGCCTGCTGCGCAGTAACGACACCCGAGAAGGGAGTGGTATGACCAAGAACGAGCTAGCCGAGCAGGTCGCGAGGCGTAATGGACTGTCCGCCAGCCAGGCCCGACAGGTGGTGGAGACGACGATCGAGGTCGTCTCCGACGAGCTTGCCGCCGGGGGTGAGGTCGCGCTTGCCGGCTTCGGCAAGTTCAGCGTCAGCCACCGTGCTGCACGGCAGGGACGCAACCCATCCACGGGCGAGACGATCAACATCGCCGCGAGCAAAGCGGCGAAGTTCTCGGCTGCGAGCGCGCTGAAGAAGCGCCTCAATCCCTGATCGTCCTTCGCGCGATCCCCAGAGGTCACCGGCCCGGACCGGACCGGCGACCTCTGGGCGCCGAGGCTCGCCTCGGCGCTCGGCGCGTCCGGCGCGCAGCGCTCAGCTAACTCTTCGCACGCGCTAAGCGGGTGTTTAGGGCCGGCGAGGACGCTTCTACGGCGACCTCCCGATACCCCTCGACCTCCCGGATGGTGCGGCATGAGACACAGCAATCGCAGGCGCCCCGTACGCGCGACGTCACACAAGCCCGGCACGCGCTTCGACTCGCTCGGCAGCTTCTACGCGGCCGATCGACGCCGGCTGCATTCGCGTGAGCGCGATGTCGGGCTGTGGTGGCGCGAGGACGTCGGCGGTCCGCTACACCGTGCGGCGTGGGTCGCCGACACGGGCGAGCTCTACCTCGTGCGCCTCGGCCCCGAGGACGCGGGTGGCGGCGAGGTCGAGGTGCTCGCGAGCATCGGCGAGCGCGACCGCCTCGAACGTGCGCTGCGCGGCTGGCGCGAGCGCTGCGGCGAGCGTCGCTCGCTCGCGTGGCTGCGCGCCCGCGCGGCGCGCCTGAACGATGCACCGGCCGCCGACGCGCCGGCCGTCTCGGGAGCGCTTGGCGCACGCGCCGGCGCGGGCGCCGGGACGATGCACACGGCGATGAGCTCGCTCGCATCGGAGCTCTCCTACAGGTCGAGGCCGAGGGCGCGCGCGACCGCGCGGTCGCCGAGGCTGTCGGCGAGCAGGCTCGCGCCGGGGATCTCGCTGCCGGCGAAGTAGGGCACGCCGATCACGAACATCCCTGCCGCCGCCGCCGCGGCGACGCCGATCGGCGAGTCCTCGAGCGCGACGGCGCGTGCCGGCTCGACGGCGAGCCGGCGGCAGGCCTCGAGGTAGATGTCGGGCGCGGGCTTCGGGTGCTCGACGTCGGCGGCCGTCACGATCGCCGCGAACGGACCGTCCGCCAGCAGCCCGGCGCCGTCGAGCGTACGCTCGACGAACTCCGGCTCGGAGTTCGACGCGAGCGCGAGCGGCACGCCGGCCTGCAGCAGCCGCTCGATCAGCGCGAGCGCGCCGGGACGCGCGCCGACGCCGTGCAGCGCCTCCTCCATGACGAGCTCGAGCAACTCGTCCATCAACGCCTCGCCCTCGCCGTCGCGCTCGAGCAGCGTCTCGAGCTTGACCGCCGCGAGCGAGCGCGACGAGCCGATCAGCGTGCGCTTGTCGGCTTCGGTGAACTTGCGCCCACGGCGCGCGAACAGCGTGCGCTCGGCGCGCGTCCACGCCTCCTCGGTATCGAGCAGCAGGCCGTCGTTGTCGAACACAACCGCGCTCGGTCTCGCCATCGCGCGACATCTTCGCGGACATTCGTTCGAGCCGCGTGATCTTCGGTCGTCCGGCGTGTCTCAGGGACGACCAGCAACCAACCGACCGGCGATTTCCGGTCCTAGGAGGCTCGATTGATGAGACGGACGCTCATGACAGCAGTCGCAACGGCCGCGCTCGCCATGCCGGGCGCCGCGCTCGCGCACGGCGACGCGCACCGCGCCGCCGCGGCGCATCACCGGCGCGGGCACCACCGCCACGCGCGGATCGTCACGTTCCGCGCCGCGCGCGCCGCGAACCCGACGACGCCGAGCCCCGCGACGACGCCGACCGCGCCGACGACGCCGTCGAGCAGCTCCGAAGAAACCGTCGGCACGATCGCCTCGTACACGAACGAAACGCTGACGATCACGCTCAACGACGGAACGACCGTCAGCGGCAAGGTCACCGAACGGACCGAGATCGAGTGCGAAGCGCCGACGACCGCGAGCGCCGCGGACTTCGGCCGCGGCGACGACGGCCAGAACGACGGTCCCGGCCCCGAAGGCGCCTCCTCGTCCGGCGGCGACGGCGAACGTTCCGGCGACGGTCCGGGCGACGGCTCGCACTGCCCCGGCCACGGCGAAGGCTCGCAGGGCGAAGGCTCGCACTGCACGACCGCCGCGCTCGTTGTCGGCGCGAAGGTCGCGGAGGCCGAGCTCAGCCTCAGCGGCGCCGGCGCGGTCTGGGAGAAGGTCGAGCTGTAAGCCGGGCGAACATCGGCATTTCGACGAGTGAGCGAGGGCGGCCCGTGCGGGCCGCCCCGTTCGCGTGTATAAGGGGGTCGTTCGTCCAGGGAGCGGCGATCGATCTGGAAGCCGGGTAGGGATCGAGTGCCCGCTTCCACTGAACGGGGAGCGTGCAAGACAGATGAGCCCGAGAATCTCGATTCGCCTGCTGGCGACACAGCCCGATGAGCGCCTGATCGCGCTCGCGCGCGAAGGCCACGAGCGCGCGTTCGAAGCGCTCGTTCGCCGCTACCGGCGGCCGCTGCTGCGCTACTGCCAGCGCCTGCACCTGTCCGACGCGCGCGCCGAAGACGTCGTGCAGCAGTCGCTGACGAAGGCCTGGCTCGCGCTCGCGCGCGGCGTCGAGGTGCACGAGCCGCGCGCGTGGCTCTATCGCATCGTCCACAACGCCGCCGTCAACACGATCCGCGCGGCGCGCGAGGTGCCGACAGCGCACGCCGGTGCGCTGCGCGAGGACGCGACGGCCGGCGAGTCCGAGCTAGAGCGCACGCTCGACGTGCGCGACGCGCTCGGCCACGTCGCCGCGCTCCCGCGCATGCAGCGCGACGCGATCCTGCTGACGACGATCGACGGGCAGAGCCACGACGAGGTCGCAAGCGCGCTCGGCGTCTCCCAGGGAGCCGTACGCGGGCTGCTCTATCGAGCCCGGACGACGTTGCGCGGAGCGACCGCCGCGCTCACGCCGGCGCCGTTGATCGCGTGGGCCGCGCGCGGCGCCGAGACGGCCGCGCCGAGCGCCGAACGGCTCGCCGAGCTGAGCGCGGGCGCCGGCGCGGGCGCCGTCGGGATCACCGGAGCGCTCGTGAAGGGCGCCGCCGTCGCGATCAGCGTCGGCGCGCTCGCGACGGGCGTCGCCGTCGTCAAGCTGCGCCACTCCGAGAGCGCCCGCGGCCGCTCGCCGCTCGCCGCCGCGAAGCTCGCGAGCGCGAGCGTGCCCACCCCCGATGCGCCGATCGCCTCGACGCCCGAGATCAGCGCGGGACGGAGCGCCGGGATCGCGGCCGGACCGCGATCGACGCGACAGCCGCGTCGCCCGTTGCACGCGCGCGCCTACCGCGGAGCCCAAGGTGGCGGAACGTCCGGCGGTGGTGCGTCGGGCCGCGTCGGGGCCGGCACGCGGCGGCTGTCGAGTGACCTTCATTCCGCCCGCCCCGCGCCGAGCTCGGCAAGCGGGCAGGCGCCGGGCGATCGTGCGCCTCGCCTCGCCCCGTCCGCAGAAGGGCCGCGTGGCGGCGAATCGCCCGGCGGCTCGTCGGGCTCGCCGGCGAACGGCGAACACGCGGCGCCCGTGCAGTCGGGGCACGACGGCACCGGCACCGGCGAAGGGCTCGCGCCGAGCGGATCGCCGCCACCCCAGCCGTCGGAACCGGCGCCGTCGGGGTCGGGCGGGTCGGGCTCGGAAGAATCCGGCTCGGACGACGGGCCTGGCGACGGCGCGGAGGGGAGCTCGGGCAGCGCCGGGCGCAGCGATGACGGCAGCGAAGAAGCGGCGCACGAAGACGCCGAATCGGGCGGATCGTCCGGCACTCACCGCGACAACTGAATCCGAGCGGGCGACGCCGGCGTGATGCGTCGGTTCGCGTCGCCCAGAGCCAAGCGCCGTGGCCGTCGCGGCTAGCGCAGCAGGCGTTCGAACAGCGCGAGGTACTGGAGCAGGTGTTCGGGGCCGAGGTACTCCTCGCGCGCGCGCCGATGTGCCGCAGCGCCGATCCTCGCGGCGTCCGACGGCTGCTCGAGCAGCCCGGCGAGCGCGCGCGCGAAGCTCGGCAGGTCGCTTGGCTCGGCGACGAGCACGCCGCTGACGCCGTTCTCGATCTGGTCGAGGATCCCACCGACGCCGCTGGCGACGACCGGCCGCGACTTCCACATCGCCTCGGCGACCGTCAGGCCGAAGCCCTCGGCGAGGCTCTTCTGGCAGACGATCGTCGCGTGCCGCTGGATCGCGTTGACGACGAGCGCGTTCTCGTCGGCGTCATCCATCGGGATGCACGCCAGATGCACGCGCGTGCGCGTGCGCGCATCGAGTGCGCGCCACGCGCGCTCGACTTCGGCGAGCGCCTCCGGCCCCTCCGGGTCGTCGGCGACGCCGGCGGTCGCCGGCCCGGCGAGCAGCAGGTGCGCCGCCTGGCCGGCGAGCGCGCTCGCCGCGAATCCGTTGAGCACGCCGAGCGGGTCCTTCAGGCGATCCCAGCGCGAGACCTGCACGACGCATGGCGTGTCGGCGCGCAGGCGGCTCTCCTCGAGCAGCGTGACCTTGCGCGAGACTTCGACGAGCGCCCCGTCCGTCCGTGCGATCGTCGCGTGCTCGGCAGTCGATTCGCCGATCAGCCCGGTCGCGGCGAGGATCGCGTCGACCGAGCCGGCGTCGAGCGGCTGATTCTTCGTCGAGAACGCGTCGATCGACGGATGGATGAAGGCGAGACGCTCGCGCTCGATGCCGCCCCACGCGTAGCTCGGGCGCGAGAAGATCGCGACGTCGGCTTGGCGCACGTAGCCGAGCAGGAAGCGCCACGCCTCGAGCGCGAGCTCGCTGGGACCGTCGTAGCCGATATGCGAACGCCACGCGATCCGCGCGCCGGTCTGCCGCAGCAGCGGGATCAACCCGGCCGTCTGCGGGTCGTGCAGGATCACGAGATCATCCGGCGCGATCAGCTGCTGCAGCGCGTCCGCGCAGCCGCGCAGCGGCGCCTCGTAGGCCTCGCGCTCGGCGGCGCCCAACGGACCGCCGTCGCCGCGGCTGCCGTGCAGGCGGTTGTGCAGGCGCTTCGTCACCGCGAAGAACGGCGTGCCGGCGTCGATCGTCATCCAGCGCGCGTCGATCTCCGCCCCGCGCGCATAGCCGAGCAGCGAGCGCAGCATCTCGGCGACGCCGCCGCCGCGAGCCGTCGAGTTCACGTTCCAGACGACCCGGCCGGCGAGCACCTCGCCGGCGCGTGCGACGCCGTCTTCGACGAGCTGCCAGCGCTGCTCCGAGAGCACGTCGCGAAACAGCGCGAGCGACAGGCGGTCGATCGACACGGCAGAGACCGAGCCGGCTTCTTCGCGAGCGCTCGTCTCCATGCGGCTGACTCCCCGATTCGATCGTCTCGGCCGTGCTCACCCGACACGCTAGCCCGCGCTGAGATCGCCGGCAAGGGGGAGGACTACCCCCGGCCGAGGCGCGCCGATGTGGTTCTGAGCGGTTGCGCACTCGGGAAGTCCCGGATGCGGTGCGCGCGTACGCGCCGTAACGTCGCGCTATGAGTGAGGTGAGGCAGGCAGACGTCGAGCGTGGCAGCGCCGCGAGCGATCGGAGCGGCGCACGGCCAATACGATTGTTCGGCGATGTGCTCTGCGCAGTCGACGGCTCGCCGGGCGGCTTCGTCGCGGTCGAGCAGGCCGCCGCGCTGACGGGCTCGGGTGGGCACATCACGCTCCTCGCCGTGACCTCGTTCCGCTCCGCCGGAGCTTCGCGTTCGCCGGCGATGGCCCCGGGCGCGGTGAAGGAGCTGCTCGACGAGGCGGCGCGAATCGCCGCCGACGCCGGCGTCGCCACGACGGTCGAGGTCGATCCCGCTGCGCCGCCGGCCGACGTCATCTTGCAATGGGCGGCCGCGCACGAGCTGCTCGCGATGGGCGCGCCGACGACGCCGTGGCTCGGTGGGATCGTCGGCGGAGGTCCGGCGGCAGCTGCCGTGGGCGAGCTGCTGACGCCGCTGCTGCTCGCTCGCGCGCGCCCGGCGTCCGATCGCAGCCGCAAGCCGATCGTCGTCGCCAGCGACGGCCTCGAAGGCTCCGATCGCCTCGTGGAGCTCGCCGCCGGGCTCGCTCGATCGCATGGCGCGCGTTTGCACCTGCTGCACGCAGCACGCCGCGGCAGCCGCTCGCGCTCGCGCATCGAGCGTCAGGGCGACTCGCTTCGTCGCTCGCTCGCGGGCGACGCAGAGGTGACGGTCGAGCTCGGCGGCGCACGGTCGGCGATCGTCGATACCGCCGAGCAGCTCGATGCGGCGATGATCGTGATGGGCAGCCGCAGGCTGCACGGGCCGCGCACCGTCGGAAGCATCAGTAGGCACGTTGCGCACCGGGCCGGCTGCTCGGTGCTGCTGATTCCGCCGGAGCGACTTCGGGCCTGAGCGCCGGCTCCCGCGTCCGCTCGCCGCGCACGGGAGCGGAGCGCCACAGCCGCCGTTTGCGGTACAAGCAGTCGATGCTGCTCTGCCCGAGACGGGTCCTCGCCGCCTTCGTCCTGGCTGCGGCGATGCTGTGCGGTTGCGGCGGCGGTTCGTCATCGGCCGGGCAGGCCGCGACGGCGACGGGCAGCTCGCAGAGCGCGCCGCCGACGTCCACTCCGACGCGCAGCGGCGCACGAAGCTCCGCTGCGAGGGCGATCGCCGGTGAGCTGACCGACTGGCCCGAGTACGGCCTGAACGCACAGCGCTCGGATGCGACGAGCAGCCCGACCGGCATCACGTCGGCGAACGTCGGCGATCTGCGCGCCCGGCGGGTCTCGCTGCCGGGCACGGTCGACTCCTCGCCGGTTTACCTGCACGACGTGCGCGCGGGCGGCGCGACGCGCGACGTGGTCGTCGCGACGACGAGCTACGGGCGCACGGTCGCGATCGACGCGAGCACGGGCGCGCTGCTGTGGACGTCCACGCCCGCCGGGTACGCGAGCTGGGCCGGCAGCGCGCAGATCACGAACTCCAGCCCGATCGTCGACCCCGACCGCCTGTTCGTCTACGCGGCCTCGCCGAACGGCCTGATTCACAAGCTCTCGCTCGAAACCGGGCGCGAGGACGGCGCCGGAGCGTGGCCGGTCAGCGTGACGCGCGATGCGACTCGCGAGAAGCTCGGTTCGGCGCTGAACATCGCCGGCGCCGACGTGATCGCGACGACGAGCGGCTACTACGGCGATGCGCCGACCTACCAGGGCCACGTCGTGCTGATCGACCGCGCGAGCGGCGCCGTCGCGCGCGTCTTCGACACGCTGTGCGCCGAGCGCCGCGCGATCATCGTGCCGAAGAGCTGCTCACAGAGCGACTCGGCGATCCTCTCGCGCGGCGGCGCCGTCGTCGAGCCCGGCGGCAAGCGACTGCTGATCGACACGGGCAACGGGCAGTGGAACGGCAGCACGGACTTCGGCGACAGCGTGCTCGAGCTGGCGCTCCCGTCGCTCGCGCTGCGTCAAGAGTTCACGCCGACCGATCAGCAGACGCTCGACGAAGGCGATCTCGACCTCGGTTCGAGCGCGCCGGCGCTGCTCGGCGGGCAACGCGTGCTCGTGGCCGGCAAGGACGGGATCATGCGGGTCCTGAACCTCGAACGCCTCGACGGGCGCGCGCCCGGCGCGAAGCGAGCTCTCGGCGGCGAACTGCAGACGCTGAAGACGCCCGGCGGCGGCGAGCTGTTCACGGCGCCCGCCGTCTGGCATCGCGCATCGCGCACGACGGTGTTCGTCGCCGACTCCGCCGGCACGGCGGCCTACGCCGTGCGCGGCGGGCGTCTCGTGCAGCTCTGGTCGAACTCGACCGCCGGCACGAGCCCGATCCTCGCCGGCGGACTGCTGTACGTCTACGAACCGAACAACGGCGGCATCGAGGTCTACACGGCCGGCTCCTCGCGCCCGATCGCGCGCCTGCCCGGCTCATCCGGGCACTGGAACAGCCCGATCGTCGTCGACGGCCACGTCGTCGAGCCCGAGGGCGACGCCAACGCGCACGCCACGACAGGCGCGCTCGACCTCTTCTCGCTCAGCTGACGTTCGTCAGCGCGGGTGGGGCGGAGTTAGCTCAGCCGCAGCCGGTGTTGTTGCCGCAGCTCGAGCACGTGTAGCAGGAGCCGGTGCGCTGCATCATGCCGCCGCACTGGCTGCAGGCGGGGCCGAGGTCGAGGCCCGTGCAGGCGCGCCGGGACGACCGGCGGCGAGTCGGTGAACGCCGCCGTCGGCGCGCTTCGGCGCCGCCGTTGCCGGCCGTTGCCTGCCGGTGCGCCTCGCTCGCGCTCGCGGCCGGCGGTGTCGGAGGAGTGCATCGACGTGCGCGGCGTCCTGCGGCCGCCTTGCGCGCGCGGACCGCCGGCGTGAGGATGCCGAGCTCCTCCTGGGCGTCGGTGTCGAGGAAGCGCGAGGCGAGCCAGCGCATGATGTAGTCGGGCATCGACTTCGCGAACGGGATCTCCGGGTTGGTCGTGATCCCCTCCGGCTCGAAGCGCATGTAGCTGAACTTCTGCACGAGCGTCTCGAGCGGCACGCCGTACTGCAGCGCGATCGAGATCGCCGTCGCGAACGCGTTCATCATGCCGCGCAGCGTCGAGCCCTCCTTGCCGATGTCGGTGAGGAAGATCTCGCCGACCGTGCCGTCCTCGTACATGCCGGCGGTGATGTAGCCCTCGTGGCCGCCGAGCGAGAACTTGTGCGTGATCGACTGGCGCTCGCGCGGCATCCGCTTGCGCTGCGGGCCGACCTCGCGCCCGCGCCTTCGGCGACCGCCTGCGTCGATCAGCGCGTCGACGTCGACCGGCGCTCGGCGCCGTCCTGCTGCGCGTCGGTGCGCAGCGCCTGCGCGGTCTTCGAGCCGTCGCGGTAGATCGCGAGCGCCTTGACGCCGAGCTGCCAGGCCTGCGTGTAGGCGTCGGCGATGTCCTCGACCGTCGCGCTCGCGCGGCAGGTTGACGGTCTTCGAGATCGCGCCCGAGATGAACGGCTGGACCGCGCCCATCATCTGGATGTGGCCCATGTGCGAGATCGCGCGCTCGCCGACGGCGACGTCGAAGACCGGCAGGTGCTCCTCGCGCGAGGCCGGGCGCGCCGACGATCGTGCCGTGCTCGTTGATGTGGGCGACGATCTGCTCGATCTGCTCGTCGCAGTAGCCGAGCGTCTGCAGCGCGAGCGGCACCGTGCGGTTGACGATCGTCATCTGCCCGCCGCCGACGAGCTCCTTGAACTTGACGAGCGAGAAGTCCGGCTCGACGCCGGTCGTGTCGCAGTCCATCAGGAAGGAGATCGTCCCGGTCGGCGCGAGCACCGTCGCCTGCGCGTTGCGGTAGCCGTGCGCCTCGCCGAGCGCGACCGCCTCGTCCCAGGCGCGCGCGCGCCGCGGCGAGCAGCTCGCTGTCGGCGCAGTCGCGTCGTCGGCGATCGCGTAGGCCGCGTCGCGGTGCATCCGCATCACGGCGTTGTGCGCCTCGCGGTTCTCCTCGTAGCGCTCGTACGGGCCGAGCGCCGCCGCGATCTCGCGCCGACTGCGCGTAGGCGCGGCCGGTCATCAGCGCCGTGATCGCGGCCGCCGTGCGCGCGGCCCTCGTCGGAGTCGTAGGGCATGCCGTTGCCATCAGGTAGGCGCCGAGGTTCGCGTAGCCGAGGCCGAGCTGGCGGAAGGCGCGCGCGTTGACGCCGATCTCCTCGGTCGGGTAGCTCGACGGCCCGACGATGATCTCCTGCGCGAGCAGGACGATGTCGACGGCGTGCTCGAAGGCGCTCGACGTCGAAGCTGCCGTCGTCGCGGCGGAACTTCATCAGGTTGAGCGAGGCGAGGTTGCAGGCCGAGTCGTCGACGTGCATGTACTCGCGAGCACGGGTTCGACGCGTTGATCCGCCCGCTCGTCCGGGCACGTGTGCCAGCGGTTGATCGTCGTGTCGTACTGGACGCCCGGGTCGGCGCAGCGCCAGGCCGCCTCGGCGATCTCGCGCATCAGCTCGCGCGCGGGGATCGGCTCGCCGATCGGCTCGCCGGTCGTGCGCGCGATCAGGCTGCCACTCGCCGTCGTCCTCGACCGCCTGCATGAACTCGTCGGTGACGCGCACCGAGTTGTTCGCGTTCTGGTACTGGATCGACTGGAAGCCGTCGCCGTCGATCGACATGTCGAAGCCGGCGTCGCGCAGCGCCGCGGCCTTCTCCTCCTCCTTGGCCTTGCACCAGATGAACTCGCGGATGTCGGGGTGGTCGACGTCGAGCACGACCATCTTCGCCGCGCGGCGCGTCTTGCCGCCGGACTTGATCGTGCCCGCCCAGGCGTCGGCGCCGCGCATGAACGAGACCGGGCCGGAGGCGGTGCCGCCCTTCGAGAGCGGCTCCATCGAGCCGCGGATGTTCGAGAGGTTGATGCCCGAGCCGGAGCCGCCGCGGAAGATCATGCCCTCCTTGGTGTTCCAGTCGAGGATCGACTCCATCGTGTCCTCGACCGAGAGGATGAAGCAGGCCGAGCACTGCGGGCTCTCCTCGAAGCCGACGTTGAACCAGACCGGCGAGTTGAACGCGGCGAGCTGGTGCAGCAGGATGTGCGTCAGCTCGTGCCTCGAAGGTCGTCGCCGTCCTCGTCGCGAGGCGAAGTAGCCGCGCGCGCGGCCCCAGTCGGCGATCGTGCCGGCGACGCGGCCGATCATCTGCTTGACCGAGCGCTCGCGCTCGGGCGAGGACGAGCTGGCCGCGGAAGTACTTCTGGGCGACGATGTTGGTCGCGTTCTGCGACCAGCTCGCGGGGAACTCGACGTCGCGCTGCTCGAACGCGACGTGGTCGCCGTGGCCGATGCGCGCGTCGCGCAGCTCCCACTCGATCGCGTCGAACGGGTGCGTCCCCGGGCGTCGTGAAGAAGCGCTTGATCGCGAGCGTGCGAGAGGCCGTGATCGAGTCGGGAAGAGTGGGGTGCGGGGCGGCGTTCATCGGCGTTCCTCCTCTGCTGCACCGTCGTCGCGGGCGGCCATTCGAGCTGTTGTTCGGGGGTCAAGCATCGTGGCGCTCGAGTCGGACGGAACGAGGTCGACGGATGCGACTCTGAACGGCATGAGGAGCGCCACTCATTCTACTACCCGCGCCGCTCTCTTCCAGCATCGGGCGGACCCGAAATCCCCAGCAAACTCAGGCTTTTCGGCTCCCGTCTGGAGCAGGTATGCGGCAAAGGTCGGGCGGGTGCGCAGGCCTTCGCCCGCTCCCCGTCCCGAGGGCCGGCGCACGCGCCGATGGTGAACGAAAACTTGCGCTACGTGCGCGCAGAACTCGCGCGCGTCGTCAGTGTCCGAGCCGCACCCAGTCGAGGAATTCAGACCATGTCGCCGAGGCGCGGAAGCCGGCCTCGGCGGTTGCGTGGCGCAGCGTGACGAGCCAGTGCGGCTCGAACGCGCGGCTGCGCGCGAACGCCCACGCGAGGCACGCGAGCACGAGCAGCGCGGCGAGCGCGGCGATCACGATCGCGCCGCTCGACAGCGGGCGGTCGCCGCTCGCCTTCGCCTTGCCGGCCTGCGTCTGCGCCGGCGCGCCCGCCGCCGCCGCCGTCGTCGTCGCGGCGGGTGGCGTCGCGGCGGGTGGCGTCGTCGCGGCGGGCGGCACGGTCGCGGTGCCCGGCGTCGTGCTCGGTGCGCTCGCGGTGCCGGCCGGCGCGTACGTCGTCGTCGGCGACGTCGCCGGCTGCCCGGTCGCACCGGCGCCGGCTTTCGCCGCTTTCCTGCGTCGCAGCTCGCGGAGCAGTTCGGAGAGGCGCACCCTCGGCGTGCCCGGTGCGTGCGCGCTCGACGTCGCGCCCGTGCCGACGCCGGCGGCGGCGTGCGCGGGCACGGCGAGGCCGAGGCCGAGCGCCTGCGGGACGAGCAGGGCGACGAGCAGCGACAGCGCGCATGCGCGGGTCCGGTTGCGTCTGCGCGGCGCCGTCACGATCGAGCCAATGCTACCCGCAGCTCGGGGCTGATCGACGCGTCTGCGGCGCGGGCGTGCCGAGCTACCCGGCGCCGGCGCTAGCGCCGGCGCGGGCCGACCGAGACGGCGATCGGGCAGGTGCTGTCGTGCATCAGGCCGCCGCCGGGGTGGGCGATTCTCGCGAGCACCTGGTACGCGCCGGCGGCGGAGGGCGTCCATCGTGCGACGCTGAACCTCCCGCCGCCGTCCGTACGCACGACGCCGATCAGGTGCGCGGGACCCGGCGTCCGGGTGCCGTCGACGGGCGCGCGCCTGACGGACACGCGCACGCTCGCGTGGCGCACGGCCGGGCTCGTGCTGCCGAGGATCGCGACGCGCCGACCCGCGCGAATCGTGCCGGCCGGGCGCGTCTTCAACCGGATCGTGAAGCCGGTCGGGCCGGTCATGCGCACGGGCGGAACGCTGATCCGGCGTGCCGCGGGCGGGTTGTCCCAGTTGAGCAGGACGCGCGGCGTGTAGTCGGTGCCGGGCAAGGAGGGGACGATCGCCGTCACCGGGAGCTCGACGGTCGTGCTCGTCTGGGCGGGGACGGTCACCAGGAGCAGCGTGAAGTCGATTGGATTGCCACGCGCGCACGAGCTCCCGAGGAACGCAGGCACCGGCGCCGAACCGAGGCGCACCGCGCCCGGGCCCTGCATCGAGGGGGCGCCGAACGCCAGCGGGCCGCCGAACGTCTGGTACGGCCATTCCCCTCCGCCAACCTCGATGCCGACCGTCTGCGCTTCGCCTTCGTTGTTCACGTGGAGGAAGAGCTCGAGCGAGCGCTCGCCGTTCGAGCGGAGCGTGCGCGTCGACACGCTCGCGGTGACTTCGGCGGCGCTCGTCGCGATGCGGCCGTCGGCGCCGCTGCTGCTGAGCGGCGCGGCCCACGTCAGCGCGACGGCGGCGACACATGCGAGGAGCGGTCGCGACGGCCTTCGGAGCACGGGGGAAGTCTAAGGCCTGCGGAGATCGACAGTCGTGAACGTTCGGTCAATCGGACGATGTGGCGTCGCGCGTCGGACTGCCGGCCGGCGTCTCACCACAGATCGTCGAGCTGTCGAGCGCGTCGGAGAGGACGTCGCGGGCGTGAAGCTGGCGTCGATCACGCGGATCCGCTCGGGCTCGGCGGCGGCGAGCTCGTCGTAGGCGGCGGCGATCGCGCCGAAGAACTCCTCGTCCTCGCGCTCGAGCCGGTCGGCCGGCTCGCCGCGGCCGCCGCTGGCGCGCGCGGCCGCTCGGCCGGCGCGATGCGCAGCAGCAGCGTGCGGTCGGGCTCGCAGGCCGCCGGTGGCGAAGCGGTTGATCGGCGCGCACCTGCTCGACGCCGAGCGCGCGCCCGGCGCCCTGGTAGGCGAGCGAGGAGTCGACGAAGCGGTCGAGCAGCACGCAGCGCCCCGCGTCGAGCAGCGGCTCGATGCGCTCCTCGACGAGCTGCGCGCGCGCGGCGGCGTAGAGCAGCGCCTCGGCGCGCGGCGCCGACGGCGAGCGCGGGGTCCTTGACGAGCGCGCGGATGCGCTCGGAGAGCTCCACGCCGCCGGGCTCGCGCAGCAGCTCGACGCGGCGCCCGCGCGTCGCGAGCGCGTCGCGCGAGCGCCGCGGCGAGCGTCGACTTGCCGGCGCCGTCGAGCCCTCGATCGTGATCAGCCTGCCGCGCGCCACGCGCGGACGTGTAGCGTCCTCTGCGGCCGATGGCCGCTGTGGCGAGCACCGAGGAGCGCAGCTTCGAGCTGCCGGGCATCGACGCGCATCCGCACGCGCGCGCGGTGCTCGCGCCGGCGCTGGCGCATGCGCGGCTCGCGCGTCGCACGCGTACCTGTTCCACGGTCCGGCGGGCACGGGCAAGCGCGCGGTCGCGCGCGCGTTCGCGGCGGCGCTGCTCGCGCGACGGCGCGGGCGACCGCGAGACGGTGCGCGAGCGGTGGCGCGCGACGCGCACCCGGACCTGACGTGGGTGACGCCGTCGGGCGCGAGCGGAGATGCTGGTCGCGGACATCGAGGAGCCGGTCGTGGCGGCGGCGACGCGCACGCCGTTCGAGTCGCCGCGGCGCGTGTTCGTGATCGAGGCGGCCGAGACGATGAACGACCAGGCGGCGAACCGCCTGCTGAAGACGCTCGAGGAACCGGCGGACGTTCGTCCACCTGCTGCTGCTCGACCGACCGCCGCGAGGACGTGCTGGCGACGATCGTCTCGCGCTGCCAGCCGGTGCGCTTCGACCCGCTCGCGGCCGCGCAGATCGCGGCGCGCCTGCGAGCGGCGTCGAGGGGGCGCGCGCGCAGGCGTGCGCGCGCCTGGCGCTCGGCGACGCGCGCGCTCGCGGCGCTGCTGGCGAGCGAGGAGGGCGCGCGCTGCGCGCGGGCGCGGAGGAGCTTCGTCGCGCGCGGCGCTCGCGGCAGCGCGGCTCGGCGCGGCCGTGGACGGCGCTGCTCGACGCTGGCGAAGCGTCGCCGGCGCGAACGCGGGCGAGCGCGCGCAGGAGCGGCTGGCGGGCGAGCTCGAGCTGGTGCCGGCGAAGGAGCGCAAACGCTACGAGCGCGAAGGCGCGGAGGCGCGGAGGCGCGGCGAGCGGCGCGCGCGCACGGAGGCGCTCGACCTGGCGCTGCGGCTGGCCGAGCTGTGGCTGCGCGACGTGCTGTGCATCTGCGAGGGCGCCGGCGAGCTGGTGCTACGCGGTGGACCGCCGCGCCGAGCTGGAGGCGGACGCCGACGCGGGCGCGACGGCGCGGGCGCTGCGCGAGGCGGTCGAGCTGGTGCGGCGACACGCGCCTGCAGCCTCGCGTTGAACGTCTCCGAGGAGCTCGCGCTCGAGGCGCTGGCGTACCGCCTCGCGGCAGCGGCTCAGCGCCGCGCGATGGGGCCGAGGTTCGGCTCGAGGCCGAAGGTCTCGAACGCGAGGAAGTGCGAGAACAGGCGGTTGTCGGGCCCGTGGTAGTCGGCGGAGCCGGTGGTGAGCAGGCCGAGCTCGGCGCAGCGCGCGGCGAGCAGCTCGCGTCTGCTCGCGCGTGTGCGTGATGTAGAAGGCCTCGACGCCGTCGATGCCGAGCGCGCGGAAGCGGTCGATGCTGGCGAGCACTTCGTCGGTCGGTCGATGTCCCAGAACGGGTGTGCCCAGACGGCGACGCCGCCGGCGTCGTGGATCGCGTCGATCGCCTCGCGCGACGGTCGGCGTCTCGCGCAGGCGGAAGGCGGGCTTGCCCTCGATCAGGTAGCCGCGGATCAGCGAGCCGATGTCGTCGATCTGCTCGTCGGCGAGGCGCTGGGCGTTGGCCGGCGCGCGCGAGCACGGCGCCGGCGAGGTGCGGGCGCCCGATCGGTTTGCCTTCGGCGATGCGCTGCTCGATCTCGCGCTTCGTCGAGCTCGAAGCCGACCTCGCGCAGGCGCGTCGCGCATGCGCAGCGTGCGCTTCTCGCGGTCGGCGAGGAACTCGGCGAGCCGGTCGGTCAGCGCGGGCGCGGTGTGGTCGAGTCGTAGCCGAGGATGTGCAGTTCGCGCGCGGAGGAGATCGGTCGTCGGCCGCGCCGGCGTCGATGGCGGAGATCTCGACGGCGGGCACGACGCTCACGCCGAGGCGCTCGCCGGCGGCGATCGCCTCGGAGACGCCGCCGATCGTGTCGTGGTCGGACAGCGCGAGCAGCTCGACGCCGGCGTCGGCGGCGCGCTGGACGACCTCGGCCGGCGGCAGCGTGCCGTCGGAGTGGGTGGAGTGCGACTGCAGGTCGAAGCGCGGCGCCACGCGCGCAGCGTATGCGATCGGCTCAGGGACGGGCCGGTCGCCCGCGCACGACGCGCTGCGAGCGGGCGCGCAGCTGCGCGTCGGGTCCGACGTCCGGCAGCTCGTGCTCGTCGGGGATCGCGAGCAGGCGCGCGACGCGCCGATCGACGCCGTGGCGCAGGCGGCGCACGGCGGCGTGGTAGCGGTGCGCCTTCTCGTAGAGCGCGATGTCGCCGGAGCCGAGCGCGTCGAGCTCGGCGCGCGCCGGCGTCGGTCTCGCGCGGCGCGCAGCAGGCGTCGATCCAGAGCACCTCGAGATAGGCGAGCGCGGCGCGCGAGCTGCTCCTCGGGGATCGCCTCGCGCAGCTCGAGCTGGCGCAGGACGGGCACGAGCTGGGTGCTGAGCCAGCGCTGCTCGCCGTGGGCGCGCAGCAGCAGGCAGATGTCGGCGACGGACGACCTGTCGGAATGCGGACGGTGGTTCGAATGGGCTGTCATGCGGCTGCCTCTGTCACGCTTTCGGCGGCGCCGGAGCGCTGCTTTAGAAGATCGCGGCGTTCTCCACGCTTTTTGGGCGAAATCGTCGGCTCAGGGACGTGCGCGTTCGGTCGATGAGGTGTGTGGTAGGCGACCGGAGAACGACGGCAAGGAAGGCGGAGGATGCACGTCGTCGGCGCGATCCGACCGGCCGCACAGCCGGGCAGTACGCGCGCGCGACGGTGACGCGCCTGCGCATGCGCACGCTGGTGACGCTGGGCGTGCTGGCGGTCGCGACGGCGCTGCTCGGGCGTGCGTTCGGCCTGCACGACGTGCGCTTCCTCGGCTCGGAGGTCGCGCTGCTGGCGAGCATGTTCGTGATCTCGCGCTACGTGCTGCCGCTGGTCGAGCGCCGCGATCGCGGCGCGCGCGGCGAGGAGCACGTGGGCGGCCTGCTGGACGAGCTGCCGGCGGACGGCTGGCGCGTGATCCACGACGCGAGCCTCGGCCGCGGCAACGTGGACCACATCCTGATCGGGCCGGCGGGCGTGTTCACGGTCGAGACGAAGAGCCATCCGGGCCCGGTGCGCGTGGGGCGCGTGCACGGCGCGACGCTCCGCCAGGCGCAGGCGCAGCGCGAGGGCGATCGAGCGCGTGACGGGCGTCGAAGTGCAGCCGCTGATCGTGTTCAGCCGCGCGTGGGTGGACCGGCCGCTGGCGCGGCGCAAGGGCGTGCGCGTGGTGCCGGCGCGGATGCTGGTCAGGCATCTGCGCAGGTCCGCGACGACGCTCACGCGCGAGGAGATCGCGCGCACGAGCGAACGGCTCGCCGAGGCGCTGCGCGAGCAGGCGCGCGGCGAACGCGTCGCTCGACGACGCGCCTGCTGCGCACGCGTTAGCGTGTAGCGATCGCTACGAGCATCGCCACGCGAGGGCAGACCGCGAGCGCGCGGCGCGCGACGTCGCTGCCGCGCGGCCCGCGCGCGCATCCGTTCGTGCAGACGCTCGCGTGGGCGCTCGCGCCGACGTGGGTGATGGACCGCTGCGCGCGGCGGCTCGGCGAGACGTTCACGCTGACGTTCTGCGCCGAGCGGGATGAAGCTGGTCATGGTGAGCGACCGCGGAGGCGGTGAAGACGGTGTTCACGGCGCCGCCGAGGTGGCGCCGTCGGCGGCCGGCAGCTCGCCGGTGCGCGCCGGTGATGGGGCCGAGCTCGGTGATCGTGCTGACGGGCGCGGAGCACATGCGCCAGCGCAAGCTGCTGCTGCCGCCGTTCCACGGCGAGCGGATGCGCGAGTACGAGGAGGTGATCGTGGAGGCGACGCGGCGCGACATGGCGAGCTGGCCGCTCGGAGCAGCCGATGCGCGCTGCACGAGCGCACGCGCGCGATCACGCTCGAGGTGATCCTGCGCGCGGTGTTCGGCGTGGAGGCGCGAGCGCATGGGCCGCTGCGCGAGGCGATCGCGGGGCTGCTCGCGCCGATGCACCCGCTGCGGCTGCTCGCGCTGGCGCTGCGCCGGCCGCGCATGGAGCGCCCGACGGGCGCGCTCGGGCGCGCGCTGGACCGCCTGGACGCGACTGATCTACGAGGAGATCGCGCGCCGGCGCGCGCAGACGGACCTGGCGCAGCGCACGGACATCCTGTCGCTGCTGCTGCAGGCGCGCGACGAGGACGGCGCAGGCGATGACGCGACGAGGAGCTGCGCGACGAGCTCGTGACGCTGCTGCTCGCCGGCCACGAGACGACGGCGACGTCGGTGGCGTGGGCGATCGAGCGGCTCGTGCGCCATCCGCAGGCGCTCGGCGGCTGCTCGACGGAGATCGACGCCGGCCGGAGGCGGCGAGGCGAGGAGTACATGACGGCGGTCGTCAACGAGACGCTGCGCGTGCGGCCGGTCGTGCCGATCGTCGTGCGCATGCTGAGGAGCGAGCTGCGAGGTGGGCGCGTACGTGCTGCCGGCGGGCACGCGCGTGATGCCGTCGATCTACCTGACCAACCGCAACCCGCGCGTTCGTACGAGCGCCCGCGCGCGTTCCGGCCGGAGCGCTTCCTGGACGCGCGGCGCCGGAGACGTTCTCGTGGATCCCGTTCGGCGGCGGCATCCGCCGCTGCATCGGCGCGTCGTTCGCGCAGCTGGAGATGAAGCTGATCCTGCGCACGATGCTCGCCGAGCTCGAGCCGAGCGCTCGCCGGCGGGCGCGTGGCGCCGCGGCGAGTGGATCCGCAGGCGCGCGATCACGCTCGTGCCGGCGCGCGGGCGCGCGCGTCGTCTGGCAGCGGGGGCGCGCGGGGCTGAGCGGCGCCGCGACGGTCCGCCGGCCGCGGGTCGGCGGCGTAGCGTTCTGAGGCGGATGACCGATGAGATGCCCGCGACGGCCGACGGCCGCGTGCGCGGCGACGCCGACGCCTGAGCAGCTGCTGGCGCGCTTCGGCCTGGAGGCGTTCCGGCCGGGCCAGCGCGAGGCGGTGCAGGCGGCGCTGGACGGCCGCGACAGCCTCGTGGTGATGCCGACGGGCGGCGGCAAGTCGCTGTGCTACCAGCTGCCGGCGCTCGCCGACGCGCGGGCCGCTGGTGGTCGTGGTGAGCCCGCTGATCGCGCTGATGTCCGACCAGCTGCGCCGCCTGCGCGAGGCGGGCGTGCGCGCGACATGCTGGCGTCGGGGATGGAGGACGGCCACAACGCGCAGGCGCTGAGCGAGATCGAGTCGGGCGAGCGCAGCTGGTGCTGGCGGCGCCCGAGCGCTTCGCCTCGGGCGCGTTCCGCGCGGCGCTGCGCGCAGCGCGCGGTGGCGCTGTTCGTCGTGGACGAGGCGCACTGCGTGGCCGAGTGGGGCCACGACTTCAGGCCCGGACTACCTGCGCCTGCACGAGCGCGATCGCGTCGCTGGCGAGCCGGGCGGCGGCCGCCCGGCGGTGATGGCGGCGACGGCGACGGCGACGCCGCGCGTGGCCGAGGAGATCGCGGCGCGGCTGGGGCTGCGCGAGTCGGTGTCGATCCGCTCGGGCTTCGACCGGCCGAACCTCAGCTTCGACGTGGTCAGCGTCGAGGGCAAGGGCGCGGTGGCGCGCAAGCGGGCGGCGCTGATGCACGTGCTCGGCGACGCCGAGGCGCGCCCGGCGATCGTGTACTGCGGCACGCGCAAGGACACGGAGGCGGTGGCGGCGCGGATCGCCGAGCGAGGGCATCGCGGCGGTCGCCTACCACGCGGGCATGAGCCCGGAGGCGCGGCGCGAGAGCCAGGACGGCGTTCATGGACGGCCGCGCGGAGGTGGTGGTCGCGACGAACGCGTTCGGCATGGGCGTGGACAAGGCGGACGTGCGCACGGTCGCGCACTGGGCGCTGCCGACGAGCCTGGAGGCCTACTACCAGGAGGCGGGCAGGGCGGGCGCGACGGCGAGCCGGCGCGCGCGCTGCTGCTGGCCGCGCGGATGGACCTGGGGCGGCTGATCCGGTTCATCAAGGAGCGCGAGACGAGCGTGGAGGACGTCAAGCGCTACGTCGCGCGCCTGCGCGCGCGGCGCCGAGCGACGACGAGGGCGAGGCAGTCGCGATCGCGCCACGGCGAGCTGGGCGAGCGCGAGCGCGTGCTGCTGTCGATCGCCGAGCGCGCGGGCGCGGTCGAGCTGCGAGCCGGGCGGCACGCGAAGGGCTGCTGCGTGACGCTCGACCGGGCGCGGCAGCCCGCGCCGGGCGCACGAGGCGATCAAGGCGGCGCGCGACCGCGGCTGGGAGTCCTACCGCTCGATCGAGCGCTACATGCGGCCGGCGAGACGTGCCGCCGCCGCCAGATCCTCGACCACTTCGGCGACGCCGAGCCGGGCGCCCGACGGGCCGCTGCTGCGACGTGTGCGACCCGGACGCGGCGCTCGAGCGGGCGGTCGACGCGCCGATCGCCGCGCGTCGCCGCGGCGCGCGGGCGCGCGACGCGGCGCCGGCGCGGGCGGCGGCGGCGCGCGCGGCGGCCGATGCGGGCGCCGCCGGTGGACGAGCGCGAGTTCGAGGCGCTGCGCGCGTGGCGGCTGCGAGCGCGCGGAGGGCAAGCCCGCGTACACGGTCGCGGCGAACGCGGTGCTCGAGGAGGTGCTGCGCCGGCGCCCGGGCAGCGTCGCGCGAGCTGATCGAGATCAGGGGCATCGGCCCGGCGTTCTGCGAGAAGCACGGCGAGTCGCTGCTGGCGACGCTGGCGGAGCTCGACGCGGGCCGGCGCCGCGGACGCCCGCGGCCGAGCTGAGCGCGTCGCTAGCATCAGGGTCCGCGCCGACGTAGCTCAGCTGGTAGAGCACTTCACTCGT
>CAVTBW010000009.1:0-112272 GCA_963733115.1 uncultured Solirubrobacteraceae bacterium
ATCCCGAAAGCGGGCTTCTCGCTTGGGAGCGCGGCGCCGCAGGAACTCGCGAACCACGGCGGCACGCTCGTCGTCTGCACCGAAGCAGGCACGGGCAGCGGCGAATTCTCGGCCGGCAAATCGGTCGCGAACGTGACGCTCACGTTCACCGGCTGCGGGCTCAGCAAAAGCAAAAGCGCGACGAAATGCAACAGCCCGGGCGCGGCCGAAGGCGAAATCGTGACATCGACGCTCGAAGGCACGGTCGGCTTCACGAGCAGGGAAGAAGACAAGGCGGCGATCGAGCTGCTGCCGTCCGAAGGCGTGCCGTTCATGCAGTACACGTGCGGCACGACGTCGACCGAAGTTCGCGGCGCGGTGCTCGGCGCGATCACGCCGCTCAACTCGATGAACACGACGTACAAAATCAAATTCGCGCAGTCGAAAGGGAAACAGAAACCCGAAAAATTCGAAGAAGGCCCGACCGAAGTGCTCGAAGCGTCGGTCGGCGGCGGCCCGTTCGAACAGGCCGGCCTCGATGACACCGTGACGCTCACGAGCGCAGAAGAAGTCGAGCTCAACTCGGTGATCTAGGCGCCTGAGCCAGCTGCGTGCGGGGTCGGCGACGGCCCCGCACGCGTCGCTCAGCCGAACGCGTCGCGCACCGCGCGCGCACCGACGCGCACGCGCTCCCAGTAGCCGTACGTCCCTCGTCGCGCAGCTCGCCTGCGGCCTGCACGACCGCTCCGAGCGCGGCGTACGCGAACGCGCCGCCGACCGAGACGCGCGCGACGCCGACCGACGCCAGCTCGCGCGACGGGCGGCGCGCTCGCGAGCGCGAGGACGTTGACCGGCAGCTCGACCGACTCGACGACGCGGCGGATGTCGTCGAGCTCGGTCAGCCCCGGCGCGTAGAGCACATCGGCGCCGGCCTGTTGATAGGCGCGCAGGCGCTCGATCGTGTCGTCGAGGTCGGCGCGACCGTGCAGGTGGTTCTCGGCGCGCGCGGTCAGCACGAGGTGCACGGGGCCGGCGTGCGCCGCCTCGGCGGCCGCCGCGACGCGCTCGGCTCGCCAGCGCGAGGTCGTAGATCGGCGCGTCGTCCTCGCCGGTGTAGTCCTCGATCGAGCAGCCGGCAAGGCCGGCGCCGAGCGCGAGCTCGATCGTCTCGGCGACGCCGGCCGGGTCGTCGGCGAAGCAGTTCTCGAGGTCGGCCGAGACCGGCAGCTCACTCGCCTCGACGATCGGCGCCGCGTGCGCGATCGCCTCCTCGCGCGTGACGTCGCCGTCGAGGCGCGCCGAGCGTCGCGGCGAAGCCGCTGCTCGTCGTCGCGAGCGCGTCGAAGCCGAGCGACGCGAGCAGCTTCGCCGAGCCGCGATCCCATGCGTTCGCGAGCAGCAGCGGCTCGCCGCGGCGGTGCAGCTCGAGGAACCGGCGCGCCCGCTGCGCTTGGTCGCTCACGTCGACGGACCCTACTCCCCCGCCGCGCTCCTACGGTCCGCCGACGAGCTCGAGCAGCGGCTCGGCGAGCGCCGGCGGCGCGGCGAGGATCCCCCACGGCAGGTTCTCGTGCACGGGCAGCTCGAGCACGCGCAGGCCGGCGCGTTCGCAGATCGAGCGCGCCGGCGGCGATGTCCCACTGCTTGACCGTGCGCTCGAAGTAGGCGTCGTAAGCGCCCGGCGGCCGTCCACGCGAGATCGAGCGCGGCGCTGCCGAAGCGGCGGATGTCGCGTACCCGCGGCACGAGCCGCTCGAGCACGCGCGCCTGCGCGTGCGCGCACGTCGCGTCGTAGGCGAGGCCGGTGGCGACCATCGCGGTCGCGAGTCCTCGCCGCCGTGCGCCGCGCCTCGCCGGTGCGCCGCTCGTGCGAGACGTCCTCGCCGGCAGCGGTCGAGCTCGAGCTCGCCGCGCGCGCAGATCAGCGTCGCGCGGCGCTCCTGCTGGCGCTGAACAGCTCGTCGCGGTTGGGGTCGAACACGGCGCCGGCGAGCGTCCCGGCGCCGTCGCGCACGGCGACGCTGACGCACCACTGCGGTATTCCGAACAGGAAGTTGACGGTTCCGTCGAGCGGGTCGACGACCCAGTGCAGCCCGCTCGTGCCGGCTCGACGCGCGCCTCCTCCTCGCCCAGGAAGCCGTCGTCGGGGCGGCGCTCGCGCAGCAGCTCGCGGATCGCGCGCTCGGAGGCGAGGTCGGCCTCGCTGACGAGGTCGGTCGGCGTGCTCTTGCTCGCGACGTCGCGCTCGGCGCCGCCGCGCGCGCGCTCGAACAGCAGCGCGCCGGCCATCCGCGCGGCCTCGACGGCGAGCTCGAGCAGCTCGTGCTTCGCGCAGCGCCCAGCGACTTCGCTCGTCGCTCACGCGGAACTCGGGCGGGCGCATGCTCCGCCCACGGGCGCTCGCCTCGATCTGGGCGGCGAGCGAGAGCAGCGTCGCCTCGTCGTTGACGGCGCCCGACGAGTCTGCACGCCGCGCGGCAGCCCGTCGGCGCCGAAGCCGGCGGGCACCGACGCGGCGGGTTGGCCGGTGACGTTCCAGACGCCGTTGTACGGGACCAGCCGGCGACGGCGTTGAGCGTCCACAGCGCGCCGCGGCCCTGCAGCCGGCCGATCGCCGGCGGGCCGCTGGCGGTCGCGGGCGTGAGCAGCACGTCGATGATCGTCGAAGATCGCGTTCCAGGCGCGCGTGTCAGCTGCGGCTCGGCGGCGAGCGCGCGCTCGAACAGCGGCGCGCTCAGCGCGCCGAGGCGCGCCATCCCCTGCGTGCGCCGCTCCAGGCGCTCGGGGTGCGCCGATCGCGCGCGCGTCTTCGTAGACGCCGCGCACGTAGCGCGCGAGCAGCGCCGGCGCCGGCGCCGAGGCCGTAGTCGGGGTCGCGCTCGCTCAGCTCGTGCCCGAGCGAGCGCAGCAGCTCGACGGTCTCGTCGAGCGCACGCGCGCCGTCGTCGTCGAGCTTCGAGAGCACGCCGGGCGGCACGCTCGTCGAGTAGGCGATCCGCAGCCTGCTGGGCGCCGTCGCCGCGGCCTGCGCGAACGGCGCGCCGGGCGCCGGCGCGCTGTCGAAGTCGACGTCGGTCGTGCCGGAGGCGACGTCGTGGAACAGCGCCGTGTCGGCGACGCGGCGCGTCAGCACGCCGTTGACCGACAGCCCGTTCCACGCGCGCGGGCGCGGCGCGACCGAGACGCGGCCGCGCTGGGGCTTCAGCCCGAACAGCCCGCACCACGCCGCCGGGATGCGGATCGAGCCGGCGCCGTCGGAGCCGAGCGCAGCGCCGACGAGACCGGCGGCGACGGCCGCCGCGCTGCCGCCGCTCGAGCCGCCGGGCGTGCGCTGCGCGTCCCACGGGTTGCGCGTTACGCCGAACGTCGCGGTCTCGGTGAACGGCCAGACGCACAGCTCGGGCACGTTCGTCTTGCCGACGATCACGGCGCCGGCGGCGCGCAGGCGGCGCACGACCTCGGCGTCGGCCGCGGCCGGCTCGCCGTAGGCGTTCGTGCCGAGCGCGGTGACCTCGCCGGCGACGTCGATGTCGTCCTTGACCGCGATCGGCACGCCGAGCAGCGGGCGACCCAGCCCTCCGGGCCGTGTGCCCCCGCCGGCGCCGCGGCGCGCGTCGGCCTGGTCTGCTTCCAGCAGCGCGCGCTCGGCAAGCACGACACGGAACGCGTTGAGGCGTCGCTGCGCGGCGTCGATCCGCTCGGAGCGACAGCTCGACGAGCTCGCGCGAGGAGATCTCGCCGGCGGCGATCAGCTCGGCCTGGCGGGCGATTCCGGCGAAGGCGATCTCCGATGCGTCCATCTGCGCGGCAATGTATTGAAAAGCGGCTGTCGCGATTGAGAACGTCGGGGGTGCCGGCCGATAACGGGCTTACGATGTTCTGCGAGCGTCATGCGATCGCTGCGGGGAGCTGCGCATCGCCTCGACGGAGCGCGCATCGCGTGGACGGACCTGTCCGCCAACGGCAACCGCAACAGGAGGAGTGCCCGTGTCCTATCCGGTGACGTTCGAGGCCGACTACGTCGAGCGGCGCAATCGGCTGACGACGTTCTTCCGGCTGCTGCTCGTGATCCCGGTCGCGATCGTGCTGTACGTGTTCGGCATCGTCGCCTGGTTCGCGATCGTCATCGCGTGGTTCGCGATCGTCATCACCGGCCGCTACCCAGAGGGCCTGTACGACTTCGTCGCCGACTTCAACCGCTTCTTCGCGCGCGTGACCGCGTACACGGCGCTGCTGTCCGACCCCTACCCGCCGTTCAGCGGCTCCGACGACGCGAGCTATCCGGTGCGGATGCAGTTCACGCGCCTGGAGCAGTACAGCCGCGCGAAGACGCTGTTCCGCATCATCCTCGCGATCCCGATCGTGATCCTGCGCTACGCGATGAACCTGCTGCTCGAGATCGGCGCGTTCGCGGCGTGGTTCGTGATCCTGTTCACCGGCAAGATGCCGCGCGGGCTGTTCGACATGATGGTGCTGGCGAACTCGTACATGGCGCGCAGCGACGCGTACCTGTACCTGCTGACCGAGACCTACCCGCCGTTCCAGGACGAGCAGACGCGCACGGCCGGCATCGCAGCAGCCTGATCAGACGGGCGTGATCGGGTTGTGCTTGGCGGGCCAGATCCGCCGCTTGGACGCAGCGTGCGCGAAGCGGCGGATCAGCTCGTCAGCGCAGCTGCTCGGGCTCGACGACGGCGTCGACGACGAGCTCGGAGGCGAGGTGCAGGATGTCGATGTCCTCGGCGTACTCGGCGCGCAGCTGCTCGGTGCGCCGCGCGCGCTCGGCCTCGTCGTCGATCGCCTGCAGCTGGTTGTAGTAGACGGCGTTGATCGCCGCCTGCGGGCCCATCACGGCGATCGACGCGCTCGGCAGCGCGAGGCAGCAGTCGGGCTCGAACGCTGGGCCGGCCATCGCGTAGAGCCCGGCGCCGTAGGCCTTGCGCACGATGACCGAGATCTTCGGCACGGTCGCCTCGCTGACGGCGCTGATCATCTTCGCGCCGTGGCGGATGATGCCTTCGCGCTCGACCTGCGTGCCGATCATGAAGCCGGGCACGTCGGCGAGGAACAGCAGCGGCACGTTGAACGCGTTGCACGTCCAGATGAAGCGCGCGGCCTTGTCGGCGGAGTCGCCGAACAGCACGCCGCCCTTGTGCTTCGGCTGGTTGGCGACGATCCCGATCGCGTGCCCGTCGAGGCGCGCGAAGCCGACGACGAGCTCCTTCGCCCAGCGCGGGTGGATCTCGAAGCAGCGAGCCCTCGTCGACGAGCGCGCCGATCAGCGCCTTGATGTCGAACGGCTTGTTCTCGTCGGCCGGGATCAGCTCCGCGATCGATAGACCCCCGACCGAGCGCCGGCACGGACGCCGCGCGTGGCGGAGACTGCTCCCAGTTGCCCGGCAGGAAGGAGAGGTAGCGGCGCGCCGACGTCGATCCCGTCCTCGTCGCTCTTGACGAGCTGGTGCGCGACGCCGGAGACGCCGGTGTGCATGCTCGCGCCGCCCATCTCCTCGAGCGTGACCTGCTCGCCGATCACCATCTCGCCATGCGCGGCGAGCCGAGGTACATCGACGCGTTGCCCTCGCGCATGATCACGACGTCGCAGAACGCCGGGATGTACGCGCCGCCGGCGGCGCTCGGGCCGAACAGCACGCACACCTGCGGCACGACGCCCGACAGCTTGACCTGGTTGTGGAAGATCCGCCCGGCGCCGCGCCGGCCGGGGAACATCTGCACCTGCTCGGTGATGCGCGCGCCGGCGGAGTCGACGAGGTAGACCATCGGCACACTCGAGCGCGAGCGCGCGCTCCTGGATGCGCAGGATCTTCTCGACCGTCTTCGGCCCCCACGAGCCGGCCTTGACGGTCGGGTCGTTCGCCATCAGCGCGACCGGCCGGCCGTCGATCGTCGCCCGACGCCGGTGACGACGCCGTCGGCGCCGAGGCCGTCCTCCTGCCAGTTGGCGAGCAGCGCCTCCTCGGCGAAGGTGCCGTCGTCGAGCAGCAGCGCGACGCGCTCGCGCACGGGCAGCTTGCCCTGCTCGCGCGCCTTCTCGCGGTGGCGCTCCGGGCCACCACCGAGCGCGCGCTCGGTGGCGCCGCGCAGCGTCGCTCACGGCCGCGGCAGCCCTCGATACCGGTGGCGGCGCGCCCGCGGCGCGAGGCTGGCGTTCGTGGCGCGCCTGCAGCTCGCGCTTCGACGACGTCGAGGTCCGACGCCGGTCCGAACAGGCGCCACGCGTCGCGCACGACCGGCAGCAGCGTCACGCCGATCACCCAGCCCGGCCAGAAGCTCCCGCTCGGCGCCGCTGGCGAGCCAGATCGCCGACGCGCGAGCGCCGAGACGCCGATCGACCCGCCGGCCTCCTGCACCAGGCGCCGGCGCAGCTGCGTCTTGCGCTTGCTCAGCGCGAGCTTGACCGATGTGGAGCTGACGGGCAGGTCGGCGCGCAGCGCGTCGAGGTCGGCGCGCGTGGACGCCGTGTAGGCGCCGCCGACGCGCTGCTCGAGCTCCTCCGAGGTGAGCCTGCCGGCCCCGGCGTGCTCGCGCAGCTCGTCGATCAACTGCTCGCGATCGGCATCGGCGACGCGCAGGCTCGACAGGTCGCTCATGCCCAAAGACTAGTCGCTCGGAGGCTCGCGACTACAGCGCTGCGTTGATCTGCGGCGACTCGCCCGAGTAGTCGTAGAAGCCGATGCCCGACTTGCGCCCGTACCAGCCGGCGGTGAGCATCTTGCGCAGCGTCGGCGGGCGCGCGAAGCGCCGCTCGCGGAACTCGTCGAACAGCACGTCGCAGATCGAGCCGAGCGTGTCGAGGCCGACGAAGTCGGCGAGCGTGAGCGGCCCCATCGGGTGCCCGGCGCCGGCCTTCATCGCCTCGTCGATCTCGTCGACCGAGCCGACGCCCTCTTCGAGCGCGCGGATCGCGTCGAGCATGTAGGGGACGAGCAGGCGGTTGACGATGAACCCGGCCTTGTCCTTCGTCGGGATCGCGAGCTTGCCCTCCGAGCGCGCGAACTCGAGCGCCGTCGCGAACGCCTCCTCGCTGGTCGTCACGCAGCGGACGACCTCGACGAGCTTCATCACCTGCGCCGGGTTGAAGTAGTGCAGGCCGACGAAGCGCTCCGGGCGCGACGTCGACGCCGCCTGGTCGATCACCGCGAGCGAGGACGTGTTCGTCGCGAAGATCGCCTCGGGCTTGACGATCTCATCGACCTCCCGCCACATCTCGAGCTTGACCGCGAGGTTCTCGGTGATCGCCTCGATCACGAGGTCGCAGTCGGCGAGCTCGCCGTAGTCGGTCGTCCCGGCGATCCGCGTGCGCACGGCGGCGGCGTCCTCTTCGCTGGACTTCCCCTTCTCTACCGCGCGCGCGAGCTGCTTGTCGATCTTCGCGATCCCCTTCGCGAGCGCCGCGTCGTCGACCTCGCGCAGCACGACCTCGTAGCCGCTCTGCGCGGCGACCTGCGCGATCCCGTGGCCCATCAGGCCCGCCCCGAGCACTCCGACCTTCTCGATCTCCTGCGCCATGCGACCTCCCGCTCGTGTTCGTCCGCCCGCCGCGCTCACGCGCGGCCGAGCTTCGCTCTCCCGTCGGCCGGGAGCCTAGTACGATCGCGGCGATGGGCATCGTCCTGACCGAAGACCGCGGCGCCGTGCGCCACATCGTCCTCAATCGCCCGGAGAAGCGCAACGCGATGAACCAGGAGCTGCTGCGTGCGCTCGGCGACGCGCTGCGCGAGGCGGCCGCCGACGAGGGCGTGCACTGCGTCGTGCTGCGCGGCGAAGGACCGGTCTTCTCGGCCGGCGTCGACCTCGTCGAGCTCGCGCAGTCGGCCGGCACACCGGGGCTGCTGCGCCACTTCCGCCAGGTCTTCCTCGACTGCCCGAACGTCGCCGAAGCGATGACCAAGCCGGTCGTCTGCCAGATCCACCGCACGTGCGTCGGCGGCGCCCTGGAGGTCGCGCTCGGCTGCGACCTGAGAATCGCCTCGAGTGACGCGCAGCTCGGCCTGCCCGAGGTCAAGTTCGGGATCATCCCCGACGTCGGCGGCTCGACGCGGATGCCGGCCGTCGTCGGTCTCGGCCGCGCGAAGGAGCTGATCATGACCGGGCGCACGATCGACGCGAGCGAGGCCGAGAAGATCGGGCTCGTCAACCGCGTCGTCGCGCCGGAGGAGCTCGAGCAGGCGACGCAGGCGCTCGTCGACGAGCTGCTCGCCAACTCGCACATCGCCGTCGGCCGCGCCAAGCGCGTGCTCGACGCCTCGGCGCGCCCCGCGCTCGCGCAGACGCTCGAGCTCGAGGTCGCCGTCCAGGAGTACTGCGTCGCCGCCGCGCGCGAGACAGCGCGCGAGGCCGAGCAGGCGCAGGCCGCGCCCGTCGCCTAGCGCCAGTCGACGGGCCCCGCGACGAGCGTGTGGCTGCCGAGCGGGCGGCCGAGGATCTCCTGGACGCGGCGCGCACAGGCGAGCAGCGCCGGCAGGTCGATGCCGGTCTCGATGCCCATCTCGTGCAGCATCGAGACGAGGTCCTCGGTCGCGATGTTGCCGGTCGCGCCGGCCGGCACCGGGCAGCCGCCGAGCTCGCCGAAGCTCGACTCGAAGCTCTCGACGCCGGCCTCGAGCGCCGCGAGCACGTTCGCGAGTCCCTGGCCGCGCGTGTTGTGGAAGTGCGCCGTCAGCTCGACGCCGTCGCCGAAGCGCGCTTTCGCCGCGTCGAAGAACTCGCGCACCTGTCGCGGGTTGGCCATGCCGGTCGTGTCGCCGAAGCCGATCTCCTGCGCGCCCGCCTCGTGCAGGCTCGCGGCGATCTCGAAGACGCGCTCGGGCGGCACGTGACCCTCGTACGGGCAGCCGAACGACGTCGAGATGACGCCCTCGCAGCGCAGCCCGGCCTCGCGCGCACGGCCGAGCACCCCGCGCAGCTCGCTCAGCGACTCGGCGATCGCGCGGTTGACGTTCTTGCGGTTGTGCGTCTCCGACGCCGACATGAAGACGTTGACCTCGTCGATCCGCTCGCGCTGCGCAAGCGCCGCGTCGAGTCCGCGCGCGTTCGGCACGAGCACGCTGACGGCGACCCCCTCGGGCACGTCGATCCGCGCGAGCACCTCGGCCGCGTCGGCGAGCTGCGGGATCACGTCGGCGCGCACGAAGCTCGTCGCCTCGATCCGGCGCAGGCCGGTGCGCGCGAGCGCGTCGATCAGCTCGACCTTGTGCTCGGTCGCAACCGTCTCCGGCTCGTTCTGAAAGCCGTCGCGCGGGCCGACCTCCCTGATCCTGACTGCCTTCGGCGTCATCGCCATCAGCCTATACTCGCCGCGTGTCCGCCCCGGCGCCCGACCCCGTCGCGATCATCGGCGCCTCGGGCGCGCTCGGCTTCGGCCTCGCCGTCCGCTTCGGTCGCGCCGGCGTGCCCGTCGCGATCGGCTCGCGCGACTCCGACCGCGCGCAGGAAGCGGCGCAGCGCGCGCTCGCCGTGATCCCGCACGGGACGTTCAGCGGCTTCGAGAACGGCGCCGCCGCGCGCGCCGCCGAAATCGTGATCCTGAGCGTCCCGTTTCGCAACCACTCAGAGACGCTGACGAACCTGAAGGAGGCGCTCGCGCCGGGGCAGCTCTTGGTCGACGCGACCGTGCCGCTCGCGGCCGCCGTCAGCGGCAAGGCGACGCGGATGCTCGGCGTCTGGCAGGGCTCGGCCGCGCAGCAGGCCGCCGAGATGGCGCCCGAGGGCGTGCGCGTCGTCAGCGCGCTGCACACGATCAGCGCCGCGTCGCTGACCGACCTCGAGCATCCGCTCGAGCAGGACGTCCTGATCTGCGGCGACAAGCGCGCCGACAAGACCGACGCCGCCCGCCTGATCGAGCGGATCGACGGGCTGCGCTGCGTCGACTGCGGGCGTCTGGAGTCCTCGCGCATCACCGAGTCGCTGACGGCGCTGCTGATCGGCGTCAACTCGCGCTACAAGGTGCACGCCGGCATCCGCCTGACCGGCCTCGCCGACCCCGACTGGGAGTGAGCCCCACGGCCGCGCCCGACGCCGACGTCGTCGTCCTCGCCGGCGGCACCGGCGGCGCGAAGCTCGCGCGCGGGCTCGCCGACGTCGTCGCGCCGGAGCGTCTCAGCGTCGTCGCGAACACCGGCGACGACATCCAGATCTACGGCGCGCACGTCTCGCCCGATCCCGACCTCGTCACGTTCTGGCTCGCCGACGAGATCGACGAGCGCGGCTGGGGGCTCGCCGGCGACACGTTCACCGTGATGGACGCGCTGCGCGCGCTCGGCTCCGAGGTCTGGTTCAACCTCGGCGACCGTGACCTCGCGTGGTGCCTGGAGCGCGCGCGCACGATCGCCGACGGGATGACGCCGACCGCCGCGCTCGCGCGGCTGACCGGCACGCTCGGCCTGAGCGCGCGCGTGCTGCCGATGTGCGACGAGCCGGTACACACGTGGGTGCGCGGCACGAGCGGCTGGCGCTCGTTCCAGGAGTTCATGATCCGCGACCGCGCCGCCGGACCCGTCGAGGGTCTCGAGTTCCGCGGCGCCGAGGACGCGCACGCGAGCGACGCCGTGCTCGCGGCGATCGACGGCGCCGACGCGATCGTCATCGGGCCGTCGAACCCGCTCGCCTCGATCGCGCCGATCCTCGCCGTGCCGGGCATCCGCGAGGCGCTGCACGCCGCGCGCGCGCCCGTCGTCGCCGTCAGCCCGATCGTCGGCGGCGAGGTGCTCAAGGGTCCGACCGCCGCGTTCATGGCGTTCGCCGCGCTCGACTGCAGCGCCGCCGGCGTCGCGAGCTTCTACGGCGATCTGCTCGACGGCATCGTCGCCGACGAGGACGCCGGCGACGCGCTGCCGGCGCTGCGCGCCGACACGCGCATGGGCAACGCGGAGAGCCGCGCACGCGTCGCCGCGCAGATGCTCGACTTCGCGCTCGCGCTCGGCGACTGAACGCGCCCACCGGCCGGCGGGCAAGCCACGGTGACGATCTGGTGACTTGTTCACTCGATCGGAACCGTGCGTGACGATCTGGTGATTGATTCACCGCATCGGAACCCGGCGTGATGATTCGGTGAATCGGCGAGTGTTAACGATGAGAGACTTCTTATGGTGCGCGTCAGGTCCCAAACGCGGGACCTATTCCCCATCGCAAAAGGAGCCAGATGTCGCGAAAGGACCGCACCGTCCATCGCCTGCTGCGCGCAGGCCTGCTACTCCCCACCGTCTTGCTAGCGTTCGGCGCCGCCGGCGCTCGCGCCGACGTCGTCCAGAAGATCCCGGTCACCGACCCCAACTTCTCCGCCAGCGGGCTGGCGATCGACTTCAACACCGATCTGTTCGTCGCCGGACGCGACAACAGCGGCGGCGTCGTCGAGAAGGTCTCCGCCGGCGGCAAGTACACGGCCCAGAAGACGCTTCCCTTCGGCCACCTGAACAGCCCGCGTGGCGTCGCCGTCGATGACCCCGGCAACGAACCCGACGTTTTCGTGCTCGACTTCCGGCCCGCCCCCGAAGGCCCGCAGGTGATCGAGCTGCCGGGCGGCAGCAGCACCCCGGTGACGCTGCCGGTCGGGACGCTCAGCAGCCAAGCCAACCAGATCGCCGCCGACGACGCCGGTGACGTGTTCGTCGCCGACGACGGCAACCACCGTGTCGTGGAGCTGGCGCACGGCGCGAGCTCCTCGACGGTGCTGCCGATCAGCGGACTGCAGGGTGCAGACGGCGTAGCCGTCTACGGCAACACGCTGGCGGTCGCCGACGAGACGGGCAAGGACGTCATCGAATACAACCTCTCGACGAACGCCCAGACGACGGTCAGCCTGCCTGCCGGCGTCGTGCCGGGCGCGATCTCGTTCGACCACTACGGCAACCTGTACGTCTTCGACAAGCAGGCGTTCGACGTCGTCGAGGTGTACGGCTTTAACAAAACCACCCACGTGCTTCCGCTGAAAGGCGGCTTCCAGAGCGCAAGCGGCCTCGCCGCGAATGGAGAAGGCCAGGTCGGCGCCTTCTACATCAGCAACGTGATCAACCCGGGCGGCGTCTCCCAGTACGTGACGAGCGAAGACCCGCCGCCGACGATCTCGAGCCCCGACTTCTCAGACGGCTTCGGCGAGGTGTTCGCTCCGGTCGCCGTCAACGACCCCAACAACATCCAGATCCCGATCACCTACAACCCGAACGACAACCCGACCCTGCAGGACTTCCTCGGGCTCGCGGCGATCAGCTCGAACCCGGCGGTGATCCCGGCGGGCGACGTCTCGATCAGGCAGAGCGGAGTCGGCAACTCCTACACGGTCAACCTCCACCCGATCGCCTCGGGCACGGCGACGGTCACGATCATCGGCGCCGAGTCGCCCGGGTACCCGGACAGGAGCCTGCTCGGCACGCTGTCGATCAGCGTCCAGGTCGCGCCCGAACCGCCGGACAGCACGGTGCGCTACTACCTCGGCGCCGCGAACGCCTCCTCGGCGATCGCCGTCGGCGGCGGCTACTGGCTCGACGCCGACGACGACTCGGCGCCGCTGCGTCTCTACCAGGACGAAACGACCGGCTACCCGATCTCGACCTGGGAACTCAGCTCCAACTGGAAAATCAACAACAAGGTCGACTTCGAGGCGATGGCGCGTCACGGCAGCGACGTCTACGACGCCGACTCGTTCGCCGAGGGCGTCGGTCAGTCGCCGCTGCTCGACTACGGCATCACCGGCTCGGGCGCCAACACCGACATCACCTACAAGGGCGACTACTACGGCCTCGAGCAGGACCTGATCAACTGGGACAACGAACACGGGCAGCGGCTCGGCATCGAAGCCTCCTCGCCGCCGTCGGACCAGAAGGACGAAAGCGGCGACGGTCTGGCGCTCGAGGGTCTCGAGTTCGCGCCCGACGAAAAAACGGCGTACCTGGCGATGCGCGTGCCGCTCGAGCCGACCAGCGGGCCCGAAGCGCGCACGAAGGCGCTGATCGTGCCGGTGACGAACTTCACCGAACTGTTCAAAGGCAACGGTACGCACGCGCAGTTCGGCGAGCCGATCCTGATGGACCTCGAAGGCGTCGGCATTCGCGAGATCCGCAAGAACGCCGACAACCAGTACCTGATCCTCACCGGGCCGTGCTGTGACGCCCCGCAGGGCACCGCTCCGAAGCAGGCGCTGTGGGAGTGGGACGGCGTCCCGGCCGACGCGCCGGTAAAGCTGACCACGAACATCATGGCCGGCGAGCCGTTCCTCGGCGGCGCCTCCGCGTGGGAGGGGATCGTCGAAGTTCCCGACCCGCTGGTCCAGGGCTCGAAGGTGACGCTCGTCCAGGACGACGGCAAGGCCGAACCGTTCGGGCGCAACCAGAAGAACCTCAACGAAATCGAACAGCGCGATGCAAGCAAAGTGTTCACGCTCGACTTCAACCAGGGACTCAGCATCGCGACGACGTCGCTGCCTGGCGTGACACCAGACACGCCGTACAGCACGCAGCTCGCTGCGATCGGCGGCGTCGCCGCCGCGAAGTGGAAGCTCACGGGCGGCGAACTGCCGGCCGGGCTGAAGCTCAAGAGCAACGGTGAACTCGCCGGGACGGTCAAGTCCAAGAAGGTCTCGGCAGGTACCTACACGTTCACGGTCATCGCCACGGCCCACCTGAAGAAGGTGAGAGAAGAAGCGACGGCGACGTACACGCTGAGCGTGTCCTAGCCAGAGCAGAGGAGCGTCGACACCCGCCCCGCAGTGGGCGGGTGTCGCGCTGGCTAGACGTTTGGCAGGTTCTCCACGCGCCAAGTCTGCAGCGAGTCGAGCGCGCCGCCGATCACGCGTCCGAGGAACGTGTCGCGGTCGTTCGCGTGCGGGAACGGCTCATCGGGGACCGGCAGCTCGAGGAACGCGCACAGCGGCTCCCAGCCTTCGCCGACCTCCCACACGAGCAGCCGGTCAGACGGGATCGTCCGTTCGACCTCGGCGTGGTGCGCGAGCATCTGCTCGATCATCTGCTCGGGCGTCTGTCCCTTCGCGAACGTCCCCTGCGGCCCCCAGAACATCCGCTCGACGAGCTCGAGGTAGCGCTTCCAGCGCGGCTCGATTTCGGCTCGCGCGTGCGCCAGGAGCGGCATCAGCGTGTCGCCGAACGACATCGCCCAGATCGTCTCGCGGAAGCTCGGCTCCCACTTCTCGGGGTCGCGCACGCTGAGCAGCACCTTCGCGTCGGGGTAGTAGTCGGCGAGCTCGCGGTAGAAGTAGCCGCCGGGCCAGTCGACCGTCGCTTGCTGCCCCGCGAACACCTCGTCCCAGACCGCCTCGCCGTCGAGCGCGCGGTTCCATAGCTCGACCTGCTCGTCGAGATCCGCGAGCACGTTGACCCAGTGGTAGCAAGGCGCCAGCCCGAGCTGTTCGAGCGCGACCTTCTGCGTCAGCGTCCCAGTTCGCGGGAGCCCCGCACCGATCAGCCTCATCTCATCTCCAATCTCGCCCGCGACACCAGGCCACAGGCGCTCGCAAGCGCCCAATCGCATCAGATCGGCGCGCGGCGCTGCGAAGAACTGCGTAAGAACCGCCCGGAGATCGCCGGGCGACGCCGTATCTCGACGTACCGTTGTGCATCGCGGTGCAGCGTCTGCATGGCAGTGCTGACGTCCAACCCGCCGTCCCCCGACCAGGAGCAACGCTCATCCTCGACGGCTCGAACCCCGGCACGCTGACAGTCACGAGGTCCGCCCCCGGCGCACGGCGCCGGCGCCGCAACGGGCCGCGGATCGCCGCGTTGTCGCTCGCCGACTCGCCCGTCACGCTGAGCCAGGCCGAGGCGCTCGAGCGCCTGCGGCTCGACGGCGACGAGTTCGCCGAGCGCATCTTCTCGCGCTCGGGCGTCGAGCGCCGCCATCTGCAGTTCGACGACGACTTCCTCGAGCTGAGCCTGCAAGGTCGCACCGAGCGCGTCGAGCGCGAGCTGCTCGACCGCTCCGTGCAGGCCGTCGACGCGCTTGGACTCGACCCCGCGACGGTCGGCACGGTCGTCAGCGCGAGCCTCTACTCGCTCGGCTGCCCGTCGCTCGCACACCGCTTGATCGAGCACTACGCGATGGACCCGACGACCGACAAGTACCACGTCACCGGCGTCGGCTGCGCGAGCGCCGTGCCGCTGTTCAAGCTCGCAGCGCAGGCGCTGCACGGCCACCCCGAGCGCCACTCGCTCGTCGTCGCCGCCGAGAGCATGAGCGGCATCCTGATGCGCGCGCGAGACGACGACCCGCGCGCGAAGACGGTCGGCTCCTCGCTGTTCGGCGACGGCTGCGCCGCCGCGCTGCTGTCGGCCGACGCGGACGCCGACGGGCCGCTGATCCTCGACACGCAGGTGCACCAGGTCGCCGGCACGCTCGACGCCGTCCAGCTCGAGTGCGGCGACGACGACAGCCACCTCCATCTCAGTCGCGAGCTGCCCGCCGTCGCCGGCGCCGAGCTCGGCGCGATCGCCGAGCGCTTCCTGCGCCGCAACGGCACGCGCCGCGAGCAGATCGACCACTGGATCGTCCACCCCGGCGGGCGGCGGATCATCGAGAACGTCGAGTCCGCGCTCGCGCTGTCGAGCGACGAGACCGAGCTCAGCTGGCGCGCGCTCGCCGACCACGGCAACGTCGGCACGCCGTCGATCCTCTACGTGCTCGCCGACACGATCGCCGAGCGCGAGCCGCAGCCCGGCGAGCGCGGCCTCGCCGTCACGATCGGCCCCGGCGTGACCGTCGGGCTGATGCTGCTCGGCTGGTAAGCGCGAGCCCGTCGCGAGCCGGCGTCCGCACTATCGTGGGCGCCGTGCGCACCGCCGCGATCCTGCCCGTCAAGCGCTTCGCCGCGGCCAAGTCGCGACTTGGCGTAAGCGGCGTCGCCGACGAGCTGCGCGCGCGGCTCGCGCGCGCGATGGTCGCCGATGTCCTCGAAGCGCTCGCCCGTGTCGAGCGGATCGAGCGGACGTTCGTCGTGACCAACGAGCAGAGCATCGATGACGCCGCGCGCGAGCATCGCGCAACGCTGATCGCCGACGCCGCCGACGACGGTCAGTCGGCCGCCGTCGCACTCGGCGTCGCTCGCGCGCTCGCCGACGGCTTCGAGCGCGTGCTGTGCATCCCCGGCGACTGCCCCGCGCTCGACGCTCGCGAGCTCGACGCGCTGCTCGCCGACGCCGATGCGCGCGCCGTCGCCGCCGAGCTCGTGATCGTGCCCGACCGCCACGGCACCGGCACGAACGGCCTGCTGCTCACTCCGCCCGACGCGATCGAGCCGGCGTTCGGGCCAGGCAGCTGCGAGCGTCACCGCGCGCTCGCGCTCGCCGCCGGCGTCCGCTGCGAGATCGAGCGTCCGTCCTCCCTCCTGCTCGACGTCGACACCGGCGAGGACCTCGCCGCGCTGCGCGACCGACTCGACGCCACGCGCGCCGCAGCTTCGCGCACGCGGGCCGTGCTCGGGCAGCGTGAAGCCGGTCATCGTCCGATCGTCGTAAACGGCGACTGAACCCTCCGTGGCCGGCCTCAGCGCCCGCGCCCTCGCCGGTCTGCCCGAGCTGAAGTCCGGCGCCGACCTCGCCGGGCTGATCGTCGCCGCCGCGCGCGAGTCCGGCGAGCCGCTGCACGACGGGCTGCTGCTCGTGATCGCGCACAAGGCCGTCTCCAAGTGCGAGGGTGCCGTCGTCGCGCTCGCCGACGTGCAGCCGAGCGAGCGCGCGCGCGAGCTCGCCGCGCAGGCCGAAGCCACGACCGGGCAGCCGCGCGACGCGCGCGCCGTGCAGGTCGTGCTCGACGAGTCCTCGGAGCTCGTCCGCGCCGAGCGCGGCGTGCTCGTCTGCCGCACGCGCCACGGCTTCGTCTGCGCCAACGCCGGCGTCGACGCCTCGAACGCCGCCGACGCGCAGACGCTGATCCTGCTCCCGCGCGACCCCGACGCCTCCGCGCGCTCGCTGCGCGCGCGCATCGCCGAGCTGACCGGCGCGCGCGTCGGCGTGCTGGTCACCGACAGCTTCGGCCGCGCCTGGCGTCACGGCCAGGTCGACGTCGCGATCGGGCTCGCCGGCATGCGCGCGCTCGACGACTGGCGCGGGCGCCGCGACGCGCGCGGGATGGAGCTGCAGGCCACCTGGCTCGCCGTCGCCGACGCCGCCGCCGCGCTCGGCGAGCTCGCGCGCGCGAAGGACTCCGCCGAGCCCGTCGTCGTCGTCGACGGGCTGGAGCGCTTCCTCGACGGCGATGATGGGCCGGGCGCCGCCGCGCTGCTGCGTCCGCTCGAGGAGGACCTGTTCCGCTAGGCCGCGCGCGGCTCGCCGCTCGGCGCCCCCGCCAGCTGCCGCGCGAGGAACGGCACGAGCAGCTCCCTGACCCGCTGCGGGTCGTCCTGGAACGCCCAGTGCCCGCTGTCGGGCAGCACCGCGACCTCCTCGACGTCGAAGAACTCGCGCTGGCGCTCGGCGTAGCCGACGCCGATGTACTGGTCCTGTGCGCCCCAGATGACGAGCGCCGGCTTGTGCATCGCCGCGATCGGCGCGCTCAGCTCAAGCGCCGTCCTGCCCGGGTCCGGCGTCGCGCGGTAGAGCTTCAGCACCGTCCGGCGCGTTTCGCGGTCGTAGTCGTCGTACATCTTCTCGACGAACTCCGGCGGCAGCCCTCGCGGGTTGCCCGCTTGCATCACGCGCCGCCACGCCGCGCGCGGGATGAACGCCTGCGAGAGCTCGCCGAGCACCGGTGTGCGCCAGCGTTTGGCCATCGAGTGCCACTCGTAGCCCGGCATCAGCCCGATGTTCAGCAGCGCGACGCTCGCCCAGCGGTCGCCGTGATGGACGCCCCAAGTGAGGCCGAACGGGCCGCCGAAGTCGTGCAGCACGAGGTGCACTCGCTCGATCCCGAGCTCGCCGAGCGCCGCGTCGATGAAGTCGGCGTATGCCGGCACGTCGTATGCGAACCCGTCGGGCGCGCGCGCTTTGCCGAAGCCCGGCATGTCGAATGCGACCGCGCGTCCGTGCTCTCCGGCCGCGTCGACGAGCGCCGCCCAGTCGCTATGCGAGCCGGGGTTGCCGTGCACGAAGACGACCGCCTCGCTCGCGTCCGGCGATCCGGCTTCGATCGTCGGCGAGCGCGTGCCCGCGACGCTCAGCGTGCGATTCGCGACGCTCATCGCTCGCCTCGCGAGACCTCGCCGACGGCGCTCGACAGCGCGACCGACGCCGGCGCGTGCCCGCCGCCCCGCGCCGCCGCGTGGCGAACACGTGCAACCACCGCGCGCGGCAGCGCGGTCGCGAACATCCGCGCCGCGCTGACGTTGCGCGTTCCGAACCCCTCCATCACGCGCGCCACGCCGCGATCGTACGTCGCCGTGTCGAACAGCAGGCGCTCGACCGGCGTCATCTTCCGGCCCCTCGCGTAATCGTCCATCAGGAACACGTGGCCGCTCAGCGCGCGCCGGCGCTTGCGTCGATAGCGCGCGAGCCCACGTGCGAGCACCCGCTCCTGCGAGGCTCCCGCCGGGAGCGCGAACGCCTCGCCGACGCCGTCGGCGAGCCATTCGGCCGACTGGAACGCCCAGCCGCAGCCGATGCCCCACAGCGGGTCCTCGGCGAGCGCAGCGTCGCCGACGAGCGCAAGGCCCGGCGCCGTCGGCGCGTGTGCGACGTTCGTCATGTCGAGCTTGCCCTGCGGCTGCGAGACCATCCGCAAGGAGGCGATCGGCGGCGCGTCGGGCGCCGAGGCGACGAGCTCGACGAGCGCGCGCGCCGGGTCCTCGCGGAACTGCGCCAGGCGGCGCTTCGTCGGCATCGCCGCGTAGAACGTCAGCCCGCCGTCGGTCGGGAACGCCGCGACCATGTCCGGGTCGAGCAGCCAGAAGAGCGCGTCGTCGCCGGTCTCGAGCGGCGGCCCCGCGAAGTACGCGCCATACGCGAAGCGCTCGTTGCGGTGCTTGCGCTCGCGCATGTCCGCGAGCTTCGCCACGCGCGAGCCGCGCCCGTCCGCGCCGACGACGAGCTTCGCGCGCAGGCGCAGCGCGCGCCCGCCGCGGTCGCGCGTCTCGACGCCGCAGATCCGCTCGCCGTCGCGCAGCAGCGCGCCGACCGTCTCGCCGAGCATCAACTCGACGCCCGGCGTCTCGGCCGCGGCCGTCCGGACCAGCGGGTCGAGCACCTCGCGGCGCAGGTTCACGCCGTATGCGAGCGGCCCGTCGGTCGGCTCGACCCAGCCGGCCGGGCCGTGGATTCGGATGCGCGAGTGCACGGCGCCGGCCCGCGTCATCGGCTCGAGCAGACTGCAGGCGCTCGAGCGTCGCGACGGCCGAGGACTGGATGAAGTGCGAGCAGACCTTCTTGTACGCGCTCAGCTCCGGACGCTGCTCGACGAGCGCCACGCGCGCGCCCGCACGCGCAAGGAACATCGCCGTCGCGCACCCCGCGAGGCTCGCGCCGACGACCACCGCATCGAACTCCTCCGCCCCGCCGCGCTCGCCGCCGTTGCCTGCGCTCGTGTCCTCGGCGCTGCCGTTGCCGTTGCCGAGCCGCTCGTCAACCATCTCGCACCTCCGGGTCGATGCCGGTGAAGCCTCTATAGTACGGCCCGTACTATACAGATGGAACTATGACCGTCAAGGACAAATTCCGACTAACGGGCACATCGTACGCCGTGCTGATCCTCCTCGAGCTGCTCGGCGAGGCGACGCCGTACGACCTCAAGCAGATGCTCGAACGCTCGATCGAGAACTTCTGGCCCGTCCCGCATACGACGTTCTACGCCGAGCCCGAGCGGCTGAGGGGCGCCGGCCTGCTCTCCGAACGGCGCGAGGCGCACGGCCGCCGGCGCAAGCTCTACTCGGTGACCGACGCCGGCCTGCAGGCGCTGCATGCGTGGCGCGACGCGCCCGAGCTCGCGCCGCCGCAGCTGCGCGACGAAGGCGTGCTGAAGCTCTTCGCCGGCGCCGACCCCGTCGCCTACTCCGAGACGCGCCGCGACTTCTACGCGGCGAAGCTCGACGAGCTCGAGGGCTACCTCGCCGCGTGCCCCGACGACGAGCGCTTCCGCGGCGTGCGCGCGAGCCTGCTCGCCGGCATCACATACCACCGGCTGCTGCTCGAGGCGACCGAGTCGTTCCTCGCGACCGGCGCCGCGCCTCAGGCCGCGACGGCCGGCTCGTAGCGCCGCACGATCTCGTACAGCGTCGTGCGCTCGGCCGCCGGGCGCCCGGCGCGGTGCGCCGCGCGCGACCAGCTCGTCGGGGTCGAGCTTCGTCGCCGTGGTAGCTGCCCGGCGAGGCGGCTGATCGACTCCTCCATCAGCGTGCCCGCCGAGGTCGTTGACGCCCCAGCGCAGCGACTCGGTCGCCGCGTCGAGGCCCATCTTCACCCACGACGCCTGCAGGCTTGCGAATCGTGCGCCCGAGCGCGAGGCGGAAGACCGCCGTGTGCTTGAGGTTCTCCTCGCGCGAGATCTCCTCGACGCCGTGCGTCCGCCCCAGCAGCGTCTGGAAGGGGATGAACGAGAGCGGCACGAACTCGGTGATGCCGCCCGTCCGCTCCTGCAGCTCGCGCACGACGCGCATGTGCTCGGCGAGCTCCCACGGCTCCTCGATGTGGCCGAACATGACCGTCGCGGTCGAGCGCAGGCCGGCGCGGTGCGAGGCCTCGATGATCTCGCACCCAGCGCGCGACCGGCAGCTTGTTCGGCGAGATGCGCTCGCGCACGCCGTCGTGCAGCACCTCGGCGGCCGTGCCCGGCGTCGAGCCGAGGCCGGCGTCGCGCAGCCGCGCGAACACCTCGCTCGGCGGCAGCCCCGAGATGTCGCACATGTGCGCGATCTCCATCGGGCTGTACGCGTGCAGGTGCAGCTGCGGCGCGAGTCTCCTTCGCGTCAGCGCAGCCAGCCGAGGTAGTCCTCGAGCTGTCCAGTCCGGGTGGATGCCCGACTGGATGCAAAGCTCGCTCGCGCCGTAGTCGACCGCCTCGTGCACGCGCCGCACGAACTCCTCGCGATCGTGCTCGTAGGCGTCCGGCGAGCGCTTGCCCTGCCCGAAGCCGCAGAACGCGCAGCCGACCGTGCAGATGTTCGAGACGTTGATGTTGCGGTTGACGACGAACGTCACCGTCTCCCCCGCGAGCTCGGCGCGCAGCTCGTCGGCGGCCGCGCGCATGCTCCTCGATCGCCTCCGGGCGCGTCTCGGCGAACAGCGCCGTCAGCTCCTCCGCGCTCAGTGCCGTCGCCGGCGCGCCCGCGCTCGATCGCGCCGCGGGACGAGGTCGGGGCGGATCGGCGCCGGCGGCTCGGTGCGCCCCGAGCCGCGCCGCGGGATGAAGCTCCAGTACTTGACCTTGATCGTGTCGAGCACGCCCGGCGCGATCCACTCGCGGTCGATGTACTGCGGGTACACGCACAGCCGCTCGGTCAGCGCGACGCCGTCGCGCTGCAGCTCCTTGCGCACCTTGTGCGGCGACGGGAACGGATGCTCGGGCGAGATGTGGTCGCCGTTCGCCGACAGGCCGCCGAGGTCGGTCGCGCCCGCCGCGACGAGCTCGCCCGACCAGTCGGCGAGGTTCGGCGGGATCTGGATGCCGACGTCCGGCAGCAGCCGCCGCGCCTCGGCGATCAGCCGCTTCATGTCCTCGATCGTCACCGGCGACGCCCACTCGGGCAGCGGCAGGCTCGGACGATCCTCGGCGACGCCCGTGCGCCAGTACTCGCGCGCGGCCGCGTCGGCGATCTCCGCCGGCTCCTGCCCGTAGTAGCGCTGGTGCGGCACGAAGTTCTGCAGGATCACCTCCTGGATGTGGCCGTGCTCGGCGTGCACCGCCGCGATCGCTTCGAGCGATTCCACGCGCTCCTGCTCGGTCTCGCCGATCCCGACGAGGATGCCGCTCGTGAACGGGATCCTCAGCTCGCCCGCCGCGCGGATCGTCTGCAGGCGCCGCTGCGGGTGCTTCGTCGGCGAGCCGGCGTGCACCGTCTCCATCAGCCGCTCGGAGATCGACTCGAGCATCAGCCCCTGTGACGCCGTCACCTCGCGCAGCCGCGCCAGATCCTCGCGTGAGAGCACGCCGAGGTTCGTGTGCGGCAGCAGGCCGCGCTCGAGCGCGCGCTCGCACGTCCAGACGACGTACGCCGTGAAGTCCTCGTGGCCGAGCTCGGCCAGGCGCGCCGCGCACGCCGGCGTTGACCTCCGGCTTCTCGCCGGTCAGCACGAGCAGCTCCTTGACGTTGCGCCGCGCCGCGCCGTCGAGGATCTCGAGCACCTCCTCCGGCGAGTGCAGATGCGCCTGATGCGTCGCGAACGCGCAGTACTTGCAGTAGCACTGGCACGTGCGCGAGAGCGACAGCGTCAGGTTGCGCGAGAACGTGACCCGGCGTCGCATGGCAGGAGTCTATGACGGTCCGGTATCACTCCCCCATGCCCACCCGCAGAGTGATGGTCGACCACATCACGATCGGCGTCAGCGACCTGCAGCGCAGCCGCGCCTTCTACGAGCAGGCGCTCGCGCCGCTCGGCTTCGATCAGACGAGCACGAGCGACGTGCTGCCGAGCGAGATCGAGTTCGGCAGCGCGGAGAAGATGGACTTCGCGATCTCGACCGACTACGACGTCGGCGCGTCCGTCCACGTCGCATTCGCCGCCGACTCGATCGAGCAGGTCCACGCATTCCACGCCGCCGCGCTCGCCGCCGGCGGTCGCGAACACGGGCCGCCCGGCCCGCGCCCGCACTACGGCGAGGGCTACTACGGCGCGTTCGTGCTCGACCCCGACGGGCACAACGTCGAGGCCGTGTTCCACGGGTGAGCGGCACAGGCCGCCGCCCGCGACGGCCGCGTCGTCAGCGTGTGACGAAGAACTTGACGATCGCGTCGTTCGAGCGCTCGCCGGCGGCGTTCGTCGCGCGCACGAGCAGCAAGTAGGTGCCCGGCGCGAGCAGCTTGCCCTGCGCGATCTGCGCGAGCGAGACGCCGTGGCGCCCGGCGCCGAGCCCGGGACGCGCGAGGTGCAGCTGGACCGTGTGACCGGCGCGGCCGAGCGGCGCCGGCACGCCGGCGGCGCTGCCGAGCGAGACGCCGTTGGCGCCGGTTACCCCCGGGCCGAGCACGCCGCCGACTTCGCTGTAACTGCCCGGCGTGACGCCCGGCGCCGGCCCGCAGCGGCTGCGCCCGGGGCTGCCGTCGCGGCGCTTGACGACGTACAGCACGCTCGCCGGCTCGTTGAGCGTGTAGGAGAACGCGAGACCGCCCGAGCCCGCGCTCGGCGCGCCGGCGAGGCTCGCGTGCGAGACGCAGCGCGAGCGCGCCCGCAGCAGGCTGACGATCGGCGGCGCCGGCGCGGGCTGTGAGAGCGCGGCGACGACCGGCGCAGCGGTGGCCGTTGCAGCGGCGACCGGTGCAGCGGCGACCGTGACGGGTTCGACGACGCTCGCGCCGCTCGAGCCGTTGCACGACGCCGTCTGTCCGGTGAAGACGAACGTCGTCGAGCACCCTTCGCCGTCGATGACGGTCAGCCGCGCCGCATACGTGCCGGCCGCGCCGTACGTGTGGCTCGTCGCCGGCGAGGTCGTCGTTTCGCTGCCACCGTCGCCGAATTCCCAGCGGTACGTTGCGATCGAGCCGTGTGCGTCCGACGACGCCGAGGCGTCGAAGCGCGTCGGCTGCCCGGCGGTCGCGGCCTGCGCGCTGAACGCGGCGCTCGGCGCCTGCGCGGGCGTGATCGCGACCTCGAAGGTCAATCCGCCGACCGCGATCGGCGGGCCCTCGGGGGCGCCCGTGGCAGTCGAGAAGGCCGTCACCCCGCGCTCGGGCCCGCCTTCGGCGTCGTCGGTGTTCGTGACGTAGAGCGTCTTGCCGTCCGGCGTGATCGCGTCGTCGACGGGCAGGCCGGAGACGGAGATCGGCGCGAGCGCCGTGTCCGTGGCGGTGAGGAACGGCGTGACGCCGTTGGAGAATTCGTTGACGACATACGCCGTCCCGCCGTCGGGTGAGATCGCAATCCCGAACGCCGTCGATCCGGCGGAGAACGGAGCGCCCGCGAGGTTCGTCGCGGTGTCGATCGGCGTGACGGAGCCCGAAGGCTCGACGGCGTACGCGGTCTTGCCGTCGGGAGTGACCGCGATCGACAAAGCAGGCTCGCTCAGCGTGATCGTCGCCGAGACGGTGTCCGTCGCCGTATCGATCACGGCCACTTGGTCGTTGCCTTCGCCGCCGACGTAGAGCGTCTTGCCGTCGGGCGTGATCGCGACGGCGAACGGGAAATCGACGCTCGTCGGAATCGACGGGCCCGCGGCGTTCGTCGCGGTGTCGACCGGCGTGACCGAGTTCGAGCCACGGTCCGCGACGTACGCCGTCCTGCCGTCGGGCGTGATCGCGATGCCCGTCGGCTGAGCGCCGGCAGCGATCGGCGGACCCGCCGTGTTCGTCGCCGTATCGATCGGCGTGAGCGCGTTCGAGCTGAAGTCGGCGACGTACGCGGTCCTTCCGTCCGGTGTGATCGCGACGCCGACCGGCTCCGATCCGACCGCGATCGGTGTGCCGGCGTGTTCGTCGCCGTGTCGATCGGAACCACCTTGTTGATGATCGTCCCGGTGACGTAGGCCGTCTGCGCCTGGGCGGCGAGCGGCGCGAGCGCCAGCGATGCGACGGCCGCGAAGGCGATCGCCGAGCAGCGTCTCGCCGAAGTCCGCCCGTTGACGACACACGCGAGCATTCGCGCGAGCTTACGGACCGCCCCGGATCAGTACCCTCGTATCCGCCCACCTCTGAGAGCAGAAAGGGACAGGAGCAACACATGACTGACAGCGTCAGCGAGAGCGAGAACCCGGCGATCCCGAGCCCGACTCCCAAGGCGCACCGGCCGAGGACGAACCAGCGACTGGTGGCCGAACCAGCTCGACCTGAGCGTGCTGCACCGGCACTCGCCGCTCTCCGAACCCGCTGGGCGCGGACTTCGACTACGCCGAAGGAGTTCGAGACGCTCGACCTCGACGCGCTGAAGGCGCGACCTGATCGAGCTGATGAGCGACCTCGCAGGACTGGTGGCCGGCCGACTACGGCCACTACGGGCCGCTGTTCATCCGCATGAGCTGGCACGCCGCCGGCACCTACCGCATCGCCGACGGCCGCGGCGGCGGCGGTCAGGGCGCGCAGCGCTTCGCGCCGCTCAACAGCTGGCCGGACAACGCCAGCCTCGACAAGGCGCGGCGGCTGCTGTGGCCGATCAAGCAGAAGTACGGCCGCAAGATCTCGTGGGCCGACCTGCTCGTCTACACCGGCAACGTCGCGATGGAGTCGATGGGCTTTCAGACGTTCGGCTTCGGCTTCGGCCGCGAGGACATCTGGGAGCCCGAGGAGATCTTCTGGGGCTCGCGAGGACACGTGGCTCGGCGACGAGCGCTACAGCGGCGAGCGCGAGCTCGCGAAGCCGCTCGGCGCCGTGCAGATGGGCCTGATCTACGTGAACCCGGAGGGCCCGAACGGCAACCCCGATCCGCTGGCGGCCGCCAAGGACATCCGCGAGACCTTCGCGCCGCATGGCGATGAACGACGAGGAGACGGTCGCGCTGATCGTCGGCGGCCACACGTTCGGCAAGACCCACGGCGCGGTCGACCCGAAGAACATCGGCCCGGAGCCCGAGGCCGCCCCGATCGAGCAGCAGGGGCTCGGCTGGAAGAACAGCTACGGCAGCGGCAACGGCGCCGACGCGATCACCAGCGGCCTGGAGGGCGCGTGGACGAACGAGCCGACGAAGTGGGACAACGGCTTCCTCGAGAACCTCTTCGAGTACGACTGGGAGCTGACCGAGAGCCCCGCCGGGGCGAAGCAGTGGACGCCGAAGGACGCCGAGGCCGCAGGGCACGGTGCCCGACGCGCACGACCCGTCCAAGCGGCACGCGCCGATGATGCTGACGACGGACCTCGCGCTGAAGCTCGATCCGATCTACGGGCCGATCTCCAAGCGCTTCTACGAGAACCCCGACGAGCTCGCGGACGCCTTCGCCAAGGCCTGGTACAAGCTCCTGCACCGCGACATGGGCCCGATCGCGCGCTACCTCGGCCCGTGGATCCCGGAGCCGCAGCTGTGGCAGGACCCCGTCCCCGCCGTCGATCACGAGCTGATCGGCGCGGCCGACGATCGCCGCGCTGAAGGAGAAGATCCTCGCCTCGGGCCTGTCGATCCCGCGGCTCGTCGCCACCGCGTGGGCGTCGGCGGCGTCGTTCCGCGGCACCGACAAGCGCGGCGGCGCGAACGGCGCGCGGGTCCGCCTGGCGCCGCAGAAGGACTGGGAGTGCGGGCGAACCGGCCGAGCTCGCGAGCGCGCTGCGAGACGCTCGAGCGGATCCAGCAGGACTTCAACGGCGTCGCAGTCCGGCGGCAAGCGGGTCTCGCTCGCCGACCTGATCGTCCTCGGCGGATGCGCGGCCGTCGAGCAGGCGGCGAAGAACGCCGGCCACGACGTCACCGTCCCGTTCACCCCGGGGCGCACCGACGCCTCGCAGGAGCAGACCGACGTCGAGTCCTTCGCCGTGCTCGAGCCGACCGTCGACGGCTTCCGCAACTACTTCCGCGCCGGGCGAGCCGATGCCGCTCGAGCACGGGCTGCTCGAGCGGGCCTACATGCTGAAGCTGACGGCTCCGGAGATGACGGTGCTGATCGGCGGCATGCGCGCGCTGGACGCGAACCACGGGCAGTCCGCGCACGGCGTCTTCACCGACCGGCCGAGACGCGTGAGCAACGACTTCTTCGTCAACCTGCTCGACATGGGCACCGAGTGGAAGGCGGCCGTCGGGCAACGGCGGAGAACGTCTACGAGGGGCGCGATCGCGCGAGCGGCGAGCTCAGGTGGACCGCCACCTCCGTCGACCTCGTCTTCGGCTCGAACTCCGAGCTGCGGGCGCTCGCGGAGGTCTACGCCTGCGACGACGCCGAGCGAGAAGTTCGTGGGCGACTTCGTCGCCGCCTGGGACAAGGTCATGAACCTCGACCGCTTCGACCGATCCTGACCGAGCGCTCCGCCAGCCCGGGCCCCGTCGCGGGCGGAGGCGTCTACCTCGCGCGCCACGGCCGAGACCGCGTACAACCACGAGGGCCGCTTCCAGGGCCAGCAGCAGGTGCCGCTCGACGACACCGGTCGCGCGCAGGCGGCGGAGCTCGCCGAGCGCGCCGCCGCCTACGGCTTTCGCGCGCTGTGGTGCAGCCCGCTGCTGCGCGCGCGCGAAACGGCCGACATCGTCGCCGCGCGGATCGGCCTCGAGCCCGTCGAGGACGCGCGCCTGATGGAGACCGACGCCGGCGATTGGACGGACCGGTCGTTCGCCGATGTGCGCGCGCGAAGCGCCGCGAGCTGTTCGACGCGTTCGCCGCCGCCGACCCGGACTTCGCGTTCCCGGGCGGCGAGTCCTTCGCCGAGCAGGAGCTGCGCGTCGGCGCCGCGCTCGAGCGACGTCGAAGCGGCGGCGAGCTGCCGGCGCTCGTCGTCTGCCACGGGATGGTCATCCGCGCGGCGCTGTCGGTGCGGATCGGCCGCTGGCTGCCGTACGGCCAGCGCGTGCCGAACGGCGCGATCGTGCCGCTCGAACCGAGCGAGGACGAACTCGCGCAGATCGGCCGCGCGCCGGCGCCCGAGGCGAGCTGAGCGCGCGGCGCGGCGGTCGCGTCAGCGCAGGATCGCGCAGCCGGTGCTGCCGTGCGCGATCAGCGTCTCGTCGGCGTGCGTGAAGACGCGCCCCTCGGCGGTCGCGGTGCGCCGCCCGAGATGCACGACGCGCCCCTCGGCGAGCACGCGCCCGGACGCGACGCCCATCGCACGGATGTAGCGCAGCTGCATGTCGGTCGTCGTGTAGCCGACGCCGGCGGGCAGCGTCGTGTGCACGGCGCAGCCCATGCACGAGTCGAGGATCGTCGCGGCGATGCCGCCGTGGACCATGCCGATCGGGTTGTACATCCACTCGGCGGGCGTCAGCGCGAAGACGGCGCGCCCCTCCTCGGCCTCGACGATCTCCATGTCGAGCAGCTTCGCGATCGGCGGCGGCGGCAGCTCGCCGGTCTGGATCGCGCGGATGTAGTCGAGCCCGGCGAGCTTCAGCCCCTCGGCGGCGCTCGCGGCGGGGTCCTGCCAGCTGAACGTGCGCGTGGCGGTCACCGCCCCGACCTGGGATTGCGTGTCCTGAGATCGCATGCTCATGCGGCCTCCTCGACGGTGAGCGGCTCGGCGATCAGCGGGTCGGCGACCGGCTCTGCGATCACCGGCCGCGCCGGGCCGTCCGCGCCCGCCGCCTTCAGCGCGGGCGGCCCGATCGCGGCGAGCGCGAGACCGGCGGCGAGGCCGCCGGCGACGGTGATGAGCCAAGCGGTGTGGAAGTCGGCGGCGCTGCTCGCGTGCACGCCGAGCACGGCAACGAGCACGGCGACGCCGAGCGCGACGCCGATCTGGCGGCCCATCGTCAGCACGGCGGCGCCGGTCGCGAAGCGCTCGGGCGCGAGCGAGGAGGCGCCGGCGCCGGTGAGCGTCGGGATCACGAGGCCGACGCCGGCGCCGGTCAGCAGCGATCCGGGCAGGTACTCGACCAGAAGCGCCGGCGCTGTCGCCGGTGCTGAGGATGAAGTAGATCGAGCCGCTCGCGAAGAACGAGCGCGCCGAGCGACGCCGGGCAGGCGGTAGCCGAAGCGCGCGCCGAGGCGCGCCGAGGGGACGCTGAAGGCGGTCGCCATCGCGGGGCCGGGGAACAGCATCAGCCCGGCGGTCAGGACGCTCTCGTGCCAGACGCCGGTGAGGAAGAGCACGCCGCCGAGCAGCATCGAACCGAAGCCGGCGAAGAACAGCAGCGAGGCGCCGACGGCGAGGCCGAACGTGCGCACGCGCAGCATCGCCGGCTCGACGATCGGCGCCGCGTGACGTTCCGAGCGCCACCAGATCGCCGGCAAGAGGACGGCGGCGAAGACGAGCAGCGCGATCACGCGCGCCGAGCCCCAGCGCCCATTCCTGGCCCTTGACGATCGCGACGACGAGCGCGCCGACGGCGACGATCAGTCCGGCGGCGCCGAGCAGGTCGGGGCGCAGCGCGCCGCGCTCGCGGCGCTCGACGAGCGTGCGCAGGCCGAAGCCGAGCCCGAGCAGGCCGACGGGGACGTTGACGAGGAAGACCCAGCGCCAGTCGGCCTGCACGAGCAGGCCGCCGAGCGGCGGGCCGGCGGCGGCGGCGATGCCGCCGGTCGCGGCCCAGACGCCGATCGCGACGTGGCGCTCGTGCGGGGCGAACTCGGGGAGCATCAGCCCGAGCGAGGTCGGCAGCATCAGCGCGCCGCCGATCGCCTGGACGATGCGCGCGCCGATCAGGAAGCCGACGGACGGGCGCGAGCGCGCAGGCGGTGCTCGACGCGACGAAGATCGCGAGGCCGAGCAGGAAGGCGCGCTTGCGCCCGAACGCGTCGGCCCAGCGCCCGGCGGGGACAAGCAGCGCGGCGAAGACGATCGCGTAGCCGGAGAGGATCCACGAGAGCGACGAGAGCGAGGCGCCGCCGAAGTGCCTGCCGATCGCGGGGAAGGCGATGTTGACGATGAACAGGTCGAGGCTCGACATGAACACGCCGACGCCGACGATCAACGAGACGATCCACTTGCGTTGCATGACGAAACGGACCGTAGCACATCAGTTGCGTGATGCAACTCTATCCGCTATGATTTTTATGAGATCGAAGACGACAGGTGGGATTGCGGGTGCTCGGCAGCGACTACAGGACACAGACGTGCAGCATCGCCGGCGCGCTCGAGGTGGTCGGCGAGCGCTGGTCGCTGCTGATCGTGCGCGACGTGTTCCTCGGCCTGCGCCGCTTCGACCAGATCCAGGCGGACCTCGGGATCGCGCGCAACGTGTTGAACGCGCGGCTGCAGAAGCTGATCGACCAGGGCGTGCTCGAGCGCAGCCTCTACGAGCAGCGCCCGCCGCGCTACGAGTACCGCCTGACCGAGAAGGGCATCGACCTGTGGCCGATCGTCGTCTCGCTGATGCAGTGGGGCGACCGTTACACGACGCCGCCGAACGGCCCGGCGGTCGTGCTCGAACACCGCGGCTGCGGCGGGCGCGTCGACGAGCATCGCGTGTGCGAGCGCTGCGCCAAGCCGCTGCAGGCGCGCGACGTGCGTGCGCTGCCGGGGCCGGGCGCGCAGCCGGACAGCCCGCTGCTGCGCGCCCGCGCGTTGCGCGCCGGCGAACGCGCCGAGGCGGCGCGGGTCGAGTCGCAGCCCGCGTCGACCGGCACGGCGGACGCCGCGGCCTAGGCGATCTCGCCCGACTCGATCTCCTGCTCCTCGATCTCCTGCTCTTCGACGCCGAGCCGGTGCGCGGCGACGCTGCCGAGCACGATCAGCCCGGCGCCGATCCACCACGGCGCGCCGCCGACGCACAGCACGAGGATGCCGACGGGCACGAGGTAGCCGGCGAGCGGCAAGACGAGCTCGCGCACGGTCGGCGGCGGCTCGTAGCGCTCGCCGGCAGCGAACCGTTCGCGCGCGATCGCGGCGTCGGGGTACCACTCGGTGAAGCGCAGCGCGAGGATCAGCGCGGCGATCTGCACGATCCAGTTCGTCCAGAGGTTGTCGGGTTCGTCGAGCGGGCCGTCGCCGAGGAAGCCGACGAGCGCGGTGAGCATGAACGCGCCGGTCCAGACCCACGTGACGCGGTAGTTCAGGCGCATGAAGCGCGGCGTCTGCCACAGCTCGGGCGCGACGGTCTCGTGCGCGTACTGCACGGTGAACGGCCTGCGCACGACGATCGAGCCGAGCGCGATCAACGCGATGACGGTGTTCGAGAGGTCCGCCGAGTAGCGGTCGAGCCAGCGCTGGCCGCCGGAGTCGACGAGCAGCCCGGCGAGGATCAGCGCGGCGAAGAACGCAACGCCGACGCCGTCGAGCACTTTCGGCTTGACGCCGACGAGCCAGTTGACGAGCACGAGCACGGCGGCGGTCGCGCAGGCGAGCGAGACGGACAGCTCGAAGCGCCCGGGACCCTCAAGCACCGACATGACGATCCACGGCGCGAAGTCGAAGAACGGGCTTTCGAGCACGTTGCGCAGGCGCGCCCGCGCGTCGATCGCGCCGGCGCCGCTCACGCGTCGCTCACCCTGCCTGCTCACCCCGGCCGGCGAGGCGCGCGACGAGCTCGGCGCCCTCACGCGCCATCCGCGAGCGCGGCACGACGAGGTCGAAGCCGGCCTCGCGCGCACGCGCGCCTGTCTCGGCGTCGACGTGCGAGTAGAACGCGAGCGTCGCGATGCCGTCGAGCAGCCCGGCGGCGTCGAGCGATTCGTGCACGGCGGCGCCGTCGAGCTGCGCGTCGGTGAGGTCGACGACGAGCACGTCGGCGTGCGGCTCGGCGGGCGCGGAGAGGCGCTCGCGCAGGCTGCGGCGCGTCGCCGATCAGCTCGACGTCGTCGCCGGCGGCGCTCAGTGCGCCTTGCACGCGCGAGCCGAACAGCAGGTCGGGGACGAGCGCGAGGACGCGCGCCACCGCTACAGCGCTCGCAGGCGGCGGAACTCCTCGCGAGCCGATTGCGGGCGGCCCCAGCCTTGCGTGATCTCGGCGCGCCCGCTGCGCGTCTCGCGCACTGCGAGCTCGCCGTCGATACCGGCTTCGTCGAGCAGCGCAAGCGTGCCGTGAACGGTCGGCGCCGACGCGGCGTGGCCGAAGCGGTGCGCGACGAGCAGCCGCCAGTGCCAGCTGTGGCGCGAGTACGGTTTGGCGTTGCACGTCGCGAGGTAGAGCGCGGCTTCGACGTAGCGCGACTCGTCGGCGATGCGCAGGTCGAGCTCGAGGTCGGTCCAGTCGTCGGGCAGCGCGTCGACGGTGCGCTGGAAGCTCTCGGCGAGGCTCATCGAGCGCAAGCGTAGCGCGGGCTATGCTCGAAAGTGTGTCTGCGACCGACACGGACAGGCCCGCTGCCGCCGAGGCGAGCGCGTCTGCGCCCGACCTCGAGACGCTCGCGAGCGAGCTGCGAGCGCTGCGCGAGGGCTGCGGCCTGCTCGACCGCTCCGAGCGCGGCAAGCTCGCGCTGAGCGGCGCGGGCGCGGTCGAGTTCCTCAACGGCCAGGTGACGAACGAGCTCGCCGACCTGCGTGTCGGCGAAGGGCGCTATGCGGCGTTCCTGACGCACAAGGGCAAGATGCTGGGCGACCTGCGGATCCTCGCGGTCGACGGCGAGCTGCTGCTCGACACCGAGCGCGTGGCGCTGCAGGCGCTGTTCGACATGATCCGCCGCTACAAGATCGGCTTCGACGTCGAGCTGCACAAGCGCACGCTCGAGCGCGGGCTGCTTTCGCTGATCGGGCCGGACGCGGCGCGCGTCGCCGGCGTCGAGAACCTCCCGGAGGATGAGCACGCGAGCGAGCCTGTCGCGATCGACGGCGTCGCGGCGCTGGCGATCCGCACGGACGTCGGCGTCGACGTGCTGTGCGACTCGGCCGACACCGAGCGCCTGCGCGAGGCGCTGCTTGCACGCGGCGCACAGGCCATATCCGAGGCGGCGGCGGAGTGCGTGCGCGTCGAATACGGTCGCCCGCGCTTCGGCGTGGACATCGACGAGAGCACGATCCCGCAGGAGGCCGGACTGAACGAGCGCGCGGTGAGCTTCACGAAGGGCTGTTACGTCGGGCAGGAGACGGTCGCGCGGCTCTACTACAAGGGCAAGCCGAACCGTCACCTGCGTGGGCTGCGCCTCTCGGCGCCAGCCGCGCCCGGCGAGGAGCTGCGGCTCGGCGAGCGCGTCGTCGGCCGGCTCGGCACCGTTGTCGCGTCGCCGGAGCACGAACCGATCGCGCTGGCGCTGCTGCGCCGCGAGGCCGAGCCGGGCGCGAGCGTGGCGGTCGGCGAGCACGGCGAGAGCGCGCTCGTCGTCGAGCTGCCGTTCGCTCCGCTCAACGAACGATCGTGAAGCCGATGTACGCCGTCGCCGAGCGCTTGCCCGACGCGCTCGCCGTGGCGAGCAGCGTGTAGTTGCCGGGCGCGAGGCGCCTGCCGCGCGCGATCAGGCCCTGGAAGCGGACCTTGTTCGTCCCCGCGCGGGCGGCGAAGGCGAGCGTTCCGGCGACGAGCGTGCGGGTGCAGCGGCGCCCGCGGCGGTTCCTGCGCGTCTGCGCGACGCAGCGCCTGCCGACCCTGCGCCCGGAGACGGAGTGCGTGAACTTGAACGTGACCTGCGCGGCGCGATCGAGCTTGAACGAGAACGTCGTGCCGACCGGGTACTTCGGGTGGCGCCTCGGGCGGGCTGCGCTGAGCCGGGCGAGCAGCTTGCCGACGCGCCACGCGATCGCCGTCTCGGTCAGGTTCGAGAGGATCGGCGCCGTCGGCGCTGTCACGATCGGCAGCGCCACGGGCGGCGGGCACGAAGGTGCCGGGTAGGCGAACTCGGCCGCGCCGATGTCGACGACGGCCGCAGGGCTTCCGGCGCAGAGGATCGGACCGAGCACGCGCGGGCCGCCGAAGGCGTCGGTGCCGAGGCCGGCCGGAATCAGCGCGTTCGAGCCGCGCTCGAGCGTCGGGCTCGCCGCGGTCTCGTGCACGTCCGCCCCGCCGGGCCCCGGGCCGACGAGCCGCGGGTCGGCGCAGATGTTGCCGGCGCCCGCGAACGGTGCCGAGCCCGAGCAGACGTCGCTGTACGTCGCGCTGACGCCGGCGAGGCCCTGGAAGCCGCCGAGCTCGGGACCGCCGGCGTCGCCGTAGACGATCGTGTTCGTCAGCCCGAGCACGTCGCGCGGGCCACCGCTGATGCCGGCGACCGGACCGCTCGCGCCGGAGACGACGTTGCCGGCGACGGTCGAGTCGTTCATTTGGAGCGTCGTGTAGGCGATCTTGCAGACGATTCCGACGTAGATCCCCGCACCGTTCGCGCTCGGGCCGCTCAGCAGGGTGTTGCCGGCGACGACGGCGTCGCTCAGGGTCGAGACGACGTTCGGTTCGGCCGGCGGTTCTTCGGTCGTGTCGCCGCACTGCGCCATCGACAGGCCGGCGCCCCAGCCGAAGACGCGGTCGGCTTTTTCGTTTGTCGCGGCGCTCGGCGGCTGCAGCGTGTTGTTCGTGAAGCGGTCGCCCGTGCTCTGCAGCGCCGTGCGGAACGTCGACTCGCCGCCGCCCCACGCCGAGATCGGCGCGGCTTTGAAGCTGATGCTGTTGGCGTCGAAGGTGTTCGCGCGCTGCACCGCTCCGGCAGGCTGGGCGCCCTGACCCGCCAGCGAGAGCCCTCCGCCCAGGTAGCTGCCGCCTTTGTTCGCGCCGGCCGGGTCGGAGACGCCGTTGTCGGCGAACGTGTTGCCGACGAGCGTGAAGCCGACCGCCTGTGCGGTGGCGGTCGCGAGCTCGGCGCCGCCGCCCGCGCCGTTCGCCGTGTTGCCGTTGAACCGCGAGTCCGACAGGGCGATCGGGCCTTCGCTCGTATCGACGAGGAGACCGCCGCCCCGCGCCGATGCGCCGCTCGCGGAGTCGCCGGTGAACGTGTCGCCGCTGAGGCTCGCGCCGTTCGCGAAGATCGCGAGGGCGCCGCCAGCTCCGGCGGCGGTGTCGCCGGTGAACGTCGAGTCGTTAACCGCGACCGTCGCGGACCCGGTGTTGATCCGCGCGCCGCCGCCTTCGCCTTCGCTCGCGACGTCGTTCGCGAACGTGTCGTGCGCGAGCGTCACGGTGGCGCCACTGGGCGCGAGGTTGAGCGTCAGCGCGCCGCCGCTGCTCGTGCCCGAGCTGTGCGCGTTCTCGAAGACGAGACCTTCGATCGTCGGCGAGGACCCGCTGCCTTCGAGCTGCACGACGCTGCCGCCGTCGAAGCCGGCGCCGGGCGTGCCGGCGAGCGTCAGCTGCACCGCGGGGAGCGTGTAGGGAAAGCCGCTCGTGCAGAGTTCGTCGAGCGTGATCCTGTCGCCGGCTTTCGCCGCGCTCAGCGCGCCTTGCAGGCCCGCGCAACCGACGGTCGTCTCAACCGCACCGGCCGGCGCCGCGAGCAGCCCGAGCGCGAGCGCTGCCCCGACGAACACCCCCGATCTCTTCGCCATCGCGCGCAACGTACACCACGCCGCGGGCGGCATCGGCCGAACGTCCACGTCCGCCCGCGATCGATCGACGCTCGGCTCGCCGAGCGCACACGCCGGCTCCACGCCGGCCGGGTAGCATTCCTGGCCGACACCGTTCCAATCCATCGACACACGCGAGGTTGAACCGCACGTGGCACTAGACCTGCAGCAGGTATCCGACGTCAGCACCGAGCCCGGCGAGCTGCCGAAGACGATGGCCGCCTGGGTGATCCGCGAGGAGCGCCAGGGCGAACCGAAGGACGCCTTCCAGGTCGAGGAGATCGAGGTGCCCGAGCCGGGCGCGTTCGAGGTGATCGTGCGCGTGATGGCGGCCGGCGTCAACTACAACAACGTGTGGGCGGCGCTCGGCGAACCGGTGTGGTGTGTGGCGCTACGGCGACCACCCCGAGTACGGCCACCACATCGGCGGCTCGGACGCGTCGGGGATCGTCTGGAAGGTCGGCGCCGGTGTGACGCGCTGGAAGCCGGGCGACGAGGTCGTCGTGCACTGCAACCAGGCGTCCTACGAGGACCCCGAGGTGCACGGCCTCGACCCGATGGCGGCGCCGTCGCAGAAGATCTGGGGCTACGAGACGACGTGGGGCTCGTTCGCGCAGTTCACGAAGGTGCAGGCGCAGCAGCTGCTGCCGAAGCCGCACGCGCTGACGTGGGAGGAGGCGGCCTCCTACGGGCTCGTCTACTTCACGGCCTACCGCATGCTGATCACGCGCTGCAAGCTGCAGGCCGGCGCGAAGGTGCTGATCTGGGGAGCGGCCGGCGGCCTCGGCGTGTTCGCGACGCAGCTGTGCGCGGCGGCCGGCGCGCACAGCGTCGGCGTCGTCTCCTCGGCCGAGAAGGGCGAGCTCGTCAAGCGCCTCGGCGCCGTCGACTACATCGACCGCGCTGAGTTCACCGGGATGATGCGCACCGGCAAGGAGACGCCCGAGGAGGAGAAGGCGCGCTTCGGCGTCTCGCGCGAATTCGCCAAGCGCGTCAAGCAGATCCTCGGCGACGCACCGGACATCGTCTTCGAGCACGTCGGCAAGGCGACGTTCCCGACCTCGGTGTTCACGGTCAAGCCGTTCGGCAAGGTCGTGATCTGCGCGGGCACGACCGGCTACAACCTCGACTTCGACGTGCGCTACCTGTGGATGAAGCAGAAGGAGATCGTCGGCTCGCACTTCGCGAACGCGTACGAGTGCATGAAGGCGAACGAGCTGATCGAGAGCGGCCAGATCCGCCCCGTGCTGTGGCGGACGCTCGGCTTCGAGGGCGTCGCCGAAGCGCACCAGCTGATGCTCGAGAACAAGCACCTCGGCAAGATCTCGATCCTCGTCGGCGCCGAGCGCGAGGGCGAGGGCAAGACGGCCGACGGCCCGGGCGCGATCCACGCGGAGGTGGGTGCCTGATGGCCGGCACGGTGATCGTCCCGTGGTACGCGACGGGCTTCCGCGCCGACACATTCGAGCGGGAGCTCGAGCCGGTCGCCGCGGCGGCGCTGCGCTACGGCGCGAGCTCCTATGCGATCTACCGCGCGCGCGACGATCGCTACAAGTTCCAGCAGCTCGCCGGCTTCGAGGAGTACCTGCAGTGGGAGGCGTACTGGTCCGGCCCCGAGATGACGCGCTTCCGCGCGATCCACTCGGGCTGGTACCAGGTGCCGGTTCTCTACGGCTGGTGGGACAAGACGGCCGGCGGCGAGATCCTTACGGACGCCAACGGCACGGCGAACGGCGGCAACGGCCACACCAACGGGCACCACGCCAACGGCGCCCCGCACGGCATCGTCGGCGAGTCCGCCTAGCTCAGCCCTGCTCCAAGGGCGCCATCGTCAGCCCGGCGCCCTTCAGCTGCTCCCAGTAGTGCTCGGCCGGCTCCTGCATGCCGGTGAAGACGATCGCCTGACCGGAGCTGTGGATCACGTTGGCGATCTCGTGCCCGCGCGCGAGCGTCACGCCGGGGATGAAGCGCGCGAGCGTGCGCGCGACGTGCTCGAAGGTGTTGTGATCGTCGTTGCGCACGATCACGCGCCAGGAGCCGCCGAGCCCGCTCCCCGGCCCTCCGACGCGCGGCAGCTCGATCGTCTGGCTCACGGATCAGAGGATAAAGCGCGCAGCGCAACCGTACAATTGTGTTTATGAGCATCGAGAGCTCGCCACGCCTGCCCGAGCGCGACCGTCCGTGGATGATGCGGACCTACGCCGGCCACTCGACGGCGAAGGCTTCGAACGAGCTCTACCGCGCGCAACCTCGCGAAGGGCCAGACGGGACTGTCGGTCGCGTTCGACCTGCCGACGCAGACCGGCTATGACCCCGACGACGAGCTCGCGCGCGGCGAGGTCGGCAAGGTCGGCGTGCCGATCTCCCACCGCGGCGACATGGCGGCGCTGATGGACGGGATCCCGCTCGGCGAGATGAACACGTCGATGACGATCAACGCGACCGCCGCGTGGCTGCTTGGCGCTGTACATCGTCGCCGCCGAGGAGCAGGGCGTCGCGCAGGAGCAGCTGCAGGGCACGACGCAGAACGACATCATCAAGGAGTTCCTCGCGCGCGGGACCTACGCGTTCCCGCCGGCAGCGTCGATGCGGCTGATCGCCGACATGATCGCCTACACGGTCGAGCACGTTCCGAAGTGGAACCCGATCAACATCTGCTCCTACCACCTGCAGGAGGCCGGCGCGACGCCGGTGCAGGAGATCGCCTACGCGATGAGCAACGCGATCGCCGTGCTCGACGGGGCGCGCGAGCGCGTCGAGCGGGCGCACGAGCCGGGTGGCGCCGAGGCGCAGGAGCTGATGGAGCAGGTCTTCGGGCGGATCTCGTTCTTCGTCAACGCCGGCGTGCGCTTCGTCGAGGAGCACGCGAAGCTGCGCGCGATGTCGGTGCTCTGGGAGGAGCTCGGGCGCGAGCGCTACGGCGTGCAGAGCGAGCGCCACCTGCGCTTCCGCTACGGCGTGCAGGTCAACTCGCTCGGGCTGACCGAGGCGCAGCCGGAGAACAACGTCCAGCGGATCGTGCTCGAGGCGCTCGCCGTGACGCTCGGGCGCGACGCGCGCGCCCGCGCGATCCAGCTGCCGGCGTGGAACGAGGCGCTCGGCCTGCCGCGCCCGTGGGACCAGCAGTGGTCGCTGCGGATCCAGCAGGTGCTCGCGTACGAGACCGACATCCTCGAGTACCCGGACATCTTCGAGGGCTCGAACGTGATGGACGGGCTCGTCGACGAGCTGCTCGACGGCGCGCGCGCGGAGATGGCCGTCGTCGCCGAGCACGGCGGCGCGGTCGAGGCGGTCGCGTACATGAAGGCCGCGCTCGTCGACTCCCACCGCGAGCGGATCCGCCGGATCGAGGCCGGCGAGCAGGTCGTCGTCGGCCAGAACCGCTACACCGAGACGGAGGAGTCGCCGCTGACGGCCGACGCCGAGGGCGGCATCCTCGTCGTCGACCCGGCCGTCGAAGCGCAGCAGATCGAGGACGTCCGCGCATGGCGCGCCGAGCGCGACCAGGCAGCCGTCGACGCCGCGCTGGCCGAGCTCGCGAGCGCGGCGCAGGACGAGACGCGAGAACCTGATGGACGCGACGATCGCCGCCGCGCGCGCCGGCGCGACGACCGGCGAGTGGTCGCGCACGCTGCGCGAGGTGTTCGGCAGCTACCGCGCGCCGACGGGCGTCGGCGAGGCGACGGCGGCGCCGGCCGACGAGGACCTCGCGGAGCTGCGCGAGGAGGTCGCGCGGCTGGAGGAGAAGCTCGGGCGCCGGCCGAAGATCCTCGTCGGCAAGCCCGGGCTCGACGGTCATTCCAACGGCGCCGAGCAGATCGCCGTGCGCGCGCGCGACGCGGGGATGGACGTCGTCTACGAGGGCATCCGCCTGACGCCGGCGCAGATCGCCGCCTCGGCGCTGCAGGAGGGCGTGCACGTGATCGGCCTGTCGATCCTCTCGGGCTCGCATCGCGAGCTGATCCCGGCCGTGATCGACGCGCTGCGCGAGGCCGGCGTCAGCGCGCCGGTCGTCGTCGGCGGGATCATCCCCGAGCAGGACGTCGCGGCCCTGCGCGAGGCCGGCGTCGCGGCCGTGTACACGCCGAAGGACTTCGACATCACGCGCATCATGCGCGACATCGTCGAGCTGCTCGACGCGAACGCCGCGGCGAGCAACGGCGCGGCGATCGCCGGCAGCGCCGCGTCGGCCAGCGGCGCCGCGTGAGCGGGGCGTCGCCGCCGACGGGCGCACGCGCCGAAGGGGTGGATCCCTCCGGCCTGGGTGCCCACGGGGTCGGCGCCGCGCTCGGCACGCGCCTGCGCGAACGCGACCTGAGCGCCGCGCCGGCCGCGCTGAACCTGCTCGAGAGCAGCGACCGCCGAGGACCGCGCGCAGGCGGCGGCGCTCCTGCACGAGGTCTCCCCCGCCGCGCTCGGTGGCGAGGCGCCGGGGCACGTCGTCGGCGTGACGGGGCCGCCGGGCGCCGGCAAGTCGACGCTGCTCTCGGCGCTGCTGCGCGCCTGGCGCGCCGAGGGCCAGAGCGTCGCGATGCTCGCCGTCGACCCGAGCTCGCGCCGCTCGGGCGGCGCGCTGCTCGGCGACCGCGCGCGGATCGAGTTCGACCCGCACGACAAGGGCGTGTTCATCCGCTCGACGTCGGCCGGCGAGCGGCTCGGCGGCCTCGCGTGGGCGACGCGCGCGGCGGCGCACGCGCTCGCGGCGGCGTTCGACGTCGTCGTGATCGAGACGGTCGGCGTCGGGCAGGCCGAGACCGAGGTCGCCGACGTCGCCGACACGGTCGCCGTCGTCGTGCAACCGGGCAGCGGCGACGTGCTGCAGTTCCTGAAGTCCGGGATCATGGAGATCCCGGACGTGCTCGTCGATCACGAAGGCCGACCTCGGGCAGATCGCGCTGCGCACGCGGCGCGACGCTGAGCGCCGCGCTGCGCTCGCTCGGCTCCGATGACGGCGTCGATCGTCGCCGTCTCCTCGCTCCCACCGCCGCAGGGGATCGACGAGCTGCTCGCGGCGCTGCGCGAGCATCGCGACGCCGGCGAGATCGCCGCACGCCGGCTGCACGCGCGGCGGGCCGGCGCGCTCGCGGACTTCGCGCACGAGCACGGCGAGCGCGGCGTGCGCGCGCTCGGCGGGCGTCGCGCGGCCGAGCGGCTGCTCGCCGAGCAGGATCCGGCGCTCGACACGGCGGCGCTCGCCGGGATCCTCGAGCAGGCCGCGATCGCCTCATGAGACGCGGACCGCTGACCGATCTCGCGCTGATCGTCGGCGCGTTCGTGCTCGCGAGCGCGCTCGCCGAGGCGCTCGGCGCGATCAACCTCGGCACGGCGCTCGCGTTCGGGCAGATCGCGGTCGCGCTGACCGTCGTGTACGTGATGCTGCGCCACTGACGCGCCAGCGTAGATCCTCCTGCTCACATAAGCTGGCCGCTGTGAAGACGGGCTGCTTCGTATCGACGGGCCGGTCGCTCGACACGGCGATCGAGCGCGTCAGGCTCGCCGAGTCGCTCGGCTACGAGGCGGCGTACGTCACGCACATCGCCGGGCGCGAGTCGCTGACGGTCGTCACGGCATACGCGCTCGCGACGAGCAGGATCCGCGTCGGCCCCGGAGTCGTCCCGATCTACACCCGCACGCCGGCGACGATGGCACAGACCGCGGCGACGATCGACGAGCTCTCCGACGGACGGCTGAACCTCGGGCTCGGCGTCTCCCACCGCCCGGTCGTCGAGGGCTGGCACGGCCAGACGATCGACCGGCCGGTCGCCGAGATGCGCGAGTACGTCGGCATCGTGCGCGCGATCCTGCGCGGCGAGGATCCGCCGAGCGGCGAGAAGTGGCGGACCGGCTTTCGCCTGTTCGGGATCGACCCCCGCCCACGGTTGCCGATCTACGTCGCGGCGCTCTCCCCCGCGATGCTGCGTCTCGCCGGCGAGATCGCCGACGGCGTGCTGCTGTGGCTGTGCACGCCGAAGTACATCGAGGACGTCGTGATCCCCGAGATCCGGGCAGGGCGCGAACGCGCCGGGCTGACGCTCGAGGGCTTCGACGTCGCGCCGGCCGTGCCGGCGGCGCTGACCGAGGACCCCGAGGCGGCTGCGCGCGGCGATGCGCGGCGAGCTGATCCCGTACTTCGGCCTGCCGTTCTACCGCGCGATGATCGAGCGCTCGGGGTTCGGCGCGGAGATCGCCGCCTACGACGCCGCCGCCGGCGACCTCGCGGCGATGCAGAGCGCGATCTCCGACGAGTTCCTCGCCGCGCTGACGGCGATCGGCGACGCCTCGGCGGTGCGCGCCGGGATCGAGCGCTATCGCGCGGCCGGCGCAAGCACGCCGTGCATCGGGCCGATCGGCAAGTCCGACTTCGAGGCGACGCTCGAGGCCGGAATCGGCGCCTAGGGCCGCGCCCGCATCTACGCTCCGTCGGACGGTCGATCCGGGCGTGTAACGGATCGGGGGGCCGGCCGACTACAGAGCTACAGCAGATGATCGTCCTGATCGGCTTCGCCATCCTCGCCGGCGCCGGCACGGCCCTGTCGCCGTGCGTGCTGCCCGTGCTCCCGGCGCTGCTGTCGGCCGGCGGCGTCGGCGGCAGACGGCGGCCGCTCGGCATCGTGCTCGGACTGTCGATCACGTTCACGGTGACGATCGTCGGCGTCGCGAAGGTCGTCGACGGCGTCGGCCTCGGCTCGGACCCGCTGCGCGACGTCGCGATCGTCGTGCTGCTCGCGTTCGGCGTCGCGCTGTTCGTGCCCGGCGTCACCGATCGGATCGAGGCGCCGCTCTCGCGCCTGGCGCGCTTCGGCCCGCGCTCGCGCGGCGACGGCTTCCTCTCGGGACTGCTCGTCGGCGGCGCGCTCGGCTTCGTCTACACGCCGTGCGCGAGCCCGATCCTCGCCGCGGTGATCTCGGTCAGCGCCGCGAGCGGCAGGACGATCGCGGTCGCGATCGCCTACGCGTTCGGCTCGGCGCTCGTGCTGCTCGCGCTGACGCTCGGCGGCCGGCGGTTGTTCGACCGCGTGCGCCGCGCCGGGCGGGGACCGCTGCTGCAGCGCACGCTCGGCGCGATCATGATCCTGACGGCGGTCGCGATCCTGACGAACCTCGACGTCAACTTCGACCAGTTCGTCGCGCAGCACATCCCGAACGTCAACCTGACCGCGTCGCTCGAGTGCTCGAGCAGCGTCACCGGGCGGCTGCACGAGATCAACGGCCACCGCCAGAAGTTCGTGCCGGCGAACGGCTCCTCGACGTGCGAAGGCGCGGGCACGAGCGTCAAGGCGGCGCCGGCGAACGCCAGCCAGGCGACGCTGCTGGCGGCCGCGCACGGACTTAAAGCGCTCGGTCCGGCACCGGAATTCACGAGCACGCAGGACTGGTTCAACACGCCCGGGATGCGACCGTTGTCGCTCGCCTCGCTGCGCGGTCACGTCGTGCTGATCGACTTCTGGACGTACACGTGCATCAACTGCATCCGCACGCTGCCCTATCTGAAGGCGTGGGACGCGGCCTACCGTCACGACGGCCTGACGATCGTCGGCGTCGAGACGCCCGAGTTCGCGTTCGAGCGCGAGGCGTCGAACGTCGAGAACGCGATCAAGCAGTTCGGCCTGCGCTACCCGGTCGTCCAGGACAACGAACATGGGGACGTGGAACGCGTACGGCAACGAGTACTGGCCGGCCGACTACCTGATCGACGCCAAGGGCCAGGTCCGCTACGCGACGTTCGGCGAGGGCGACTACGACAAGACCGAAACGGCGATCCGCGCGCTGCTCGCCGAAGCCGGCGCCGACGTCGGCGCGAAGAGCCATCCGACCGACGTCGTCGTCCCGAGCGAACAGGCGACGCCCGAGACCTACCTAGGCACGGCGCGCGCCGAAGGCTGGATCGATCAGCCGAAGAACGGCCTGCACGATTACGGCGCGCCGACGAGCGGCTCGCTCGCGCTCAACGAGTTCGCCTTCAGCGGCACGTGGCGGATCGCCGGGCAGCCGGCGACGACGATCGCAAACGCCGGCATCGACGTCGAGTTCCAGGCCAAGCACGTCTACCTCGTGCTGAGCTCCGAAGGCGAAAGCCCGCGCTCGGTGCAGGTGCTGCTCGACGGCCATCCGATCTCGGCCGCCGACGCCGGCTCGGATGTCCACGAATCGCACGTGACGGTCACCGGCCAGCGCCTCTACACGCTCGTCTCGCTGCCGCGCGATGAACGCCATCGGCTCGGCCTGCGCCTTCCACCGGGCGTGACCGGGTACGCATTTACCTTCGGTTAGCCATCGTCTGCCAACGCGTCCAAGGCCGTTCTGGCCGATCGCCGCGACCCTATAGGCTCCGGCGCACTACGCAACGGTTAGTGCCCGGTCGCGACCGCGGGTCCGGGGGGGCACAAGGAGGCACGGCATGACTGGTAGCAACAGCGATCGGCGGCGCTCATCTCAGCTGAGCGCGCGTCGACCCAAACGATCACGAGGCATTGCGGCGATCATCCTCGCCGTGGCGGGACTCCTCGGTGCAGGCGTCGGGAACGCGAGCGCCGGCTCGGTGACGCTGCCGGGCACACCGCTCAGCGTCTCGCAGGGGACGCTCGGACAATGCCAGTCCAGCTACACGAACGTGGGCACGAACTTCTATCCGCCATTCAGCACTGAAGGCGACTGTGGCTTCTTCCTCGCCTTCCCTACGGCCGGATCGGGACAGCCGACCGAACTGAAGGAAAAGGTGTTCGGCTTCGCCGGCTCGGCAGGACCGCACATCACCGGCGCCGAAGGCGGCGTCGAATACACGTTCCTCGAACAGCAGGCGACCCCGAGCGGGAGCGGGACGAGCGCCGACCCCTACTCGGAGTTCACCAAGTACCTCGTGCAGATCGGCGGCAAAAACTACGCGATGGTCACCGACGTGACTACGTACGTCAACGGCGAACCGCAGTTCACCTCAACGTACACCGTTGAAAACGTCACTGGCAAAGGCGGCGAAGATGCGCCGTCGGCGAACCTGTACTTCCACGCGATCGTCGCCGGCGACCTGTTCGTCGCGAACGACGACCATGGGACGGGCGTGTTCCTCGGCGGCCCGCCGCGTTTCATCGGTGGTCAGAATCCGAACACCGGCACGCTCGGCGGCTTCATCGAAGCGACGCCCGCATGGGACAACTTCCAGGAGGGGTTCTGGGACGGTCCGGTGCCATACGAACCGACGATCGAACAGGACCACGGAATCTGGAACGCCGTCCGGATTGCCGCGAAATCGGGTGGCGCCGTGTTCAACGACACGATCGACCCGAACCTGATCGACAACGGCGCCGGCGTCAGTTGGGACAACCACCTGACGGCCGCGCTCGAACCGGGCAAAGCGACGAGCTACTCGATCATCGCTCGCTCGCAGGTGCCGACAGCGCTCGGCGTCCAGCCCGTCTCGCAGTCGCACACCGTCGGCGAAACGGCGACTGTCACGGTGACGGCGACCGACAACGTCGGCACGCCGTACGCCGGTCGCCCCCTCGTCTACTCGATCGGCGGCGCGAACCCGAAATCGGGCAGCGTGACGACAAACGCGTCCGGACAGGCCGTGATCAGCTACGTCGGGACGGCCGCGGGGCTGGACACGATGCAGATGTTCCTCGACCTGAACGGCAACGGTTCCGCCGACAACGGCGAGCCCAGCTCGGCCGCGCAGATCGTCTGGGCGCCGCCACCACCGGCTCCAACGCCGAACAGCAGCTACAAAGTCCAGAGCATCCACGCCAACTCCAACGGCACGGTCACGATCGTGTTCGTGCCGACGCAGGAAGGCACGGCGACCGTCGAAGTGACGGTGCCGACGGCGACGATCTCGCGCAACGCACTCGCTGCCAAGCGCGTCAAGTGCAAGCGAAACCAGATCAAGATCAAAGGTAAGTGCCGGCCGAAGACGACGCTCTCGGGGAAGGTCACGGCGAGCGGCAAAGCCGGCGTCGCGCTGAAGATCACGGTCGGACCCTCGAGCAAGGTCAAGAAAGCGCTCGCCAAGGGTCGCAAGGTGCAGCTGACTGCGAAGCTGACCTACAAGTCGAAGCTCGGCGGCACACCGACGGTGCAGACGTTCCACTTCACCGTCGTCAAGCCGAAGAAGCACAAGCGTCACTAGTCGCAACGACCACTCCTGACGCCAAACGGACGGGGCGCCCACGGGCGCCCCGTCTCGTCTGCCCGGCACCCTGCACCGGCGCTTCCGACAATCTGAAGTACGCATTAGTACGTATGCAGTTGTGAGCGTAGAAGCAGGAATCCAATAGGTTCCCCCGTCACGGCACTTGCCGAAAAACTGTCACTCCTCGGGGGTTCGAGATGCGCACACATCGACGTGCGCGCGCGATCAGGCGATCGCGGCGCGCCTACTGTCTGGTCGCCGCGGCTGCCGCGATCGCCGCGATCGGCTTCGGGCCGGCCGCTGGCAGCGCCGCTGCCGAAACGCCGGCTCACACCGACGTGCTGTTCCTGTTCGACACGAGCGGCTCGATGGGCACCGAGCTCGCCGAAGCGAAGGAAAAGGTCGAGGGCGTGATGGAATCGGTCGGCACGCACCTGCCCGACGTCGCGTTCGGCGTCGCCAACGTCGAAGATATCCCCGGCTACTTCGAAGGCACGTTCTTCGAAACGCTGACCGAACAGCAGTACGCTGAAGACCGCGAAAAAGCGTGGCAGCTCGATCAGCCGATCACGACCGAACGAACGAAGGTGACCTCGACGATCGAAGCGCTGACGATCGGTGGTGGTGGTGACGATCCCGAAGCTTATTCGCGGGCGCTGTGGGAGAGCGACACGAACCCGACCGTCGGCTGGCGCTCGGGTGCCCGGCACGAGATCGTGCTGATCGCCGACGACGTGCCGCACGACGTCAATCTCAACGAAGGGCTGCCCGAAAGCGAGTGGCTGACGAACCCCTTCGACACGAGCGAAGAACCGGGAGGCAAGTTCGGGATCGCCGGAACGACCTGGACGCCGGGCACGAATCTCCGCATCACCGACGTAGCCAGCCAGCTCGGAAGCGACGGCAAGCCGCTTGAGTCGATTGAGTTCTTCGGCGCCGAACACCACTACCTCCCCTACTGGGAATACTGGGCCGCGCTGTCCGGCGGCCAGGCGCTCGACGGCTCGAGCGGCGCACTCGCGACGACGCTCGAGGGCATCATCGAAACCGGGGCGACGAAAGCGCTCGCGGGGTGCCCCTCCGGCGAGGTCCGCGTTGGCGAAGAAGCCTGCATCGTGCCGCCGAAACCGACGAGCCACCCGACGTCCACGCAGGTGATCTGCAACCTCGTCACGGCGACGGCGACCGACACGTGCACGGCGACGGTCGGCGACGCCGCGCCGTCGGGCTCGACGAACCCGACGGGCACCGTCTCGTTCGCGACGCGCAACGGCGGCGTGTTCATCAGCGGCAACACGTGCACGCTCGCGAACACGCCGCTCTCGGGCAACACGTCGAGCTGCTCGGTGCAGTTCGCGCCGCCGAGCAAACCGGGCACGCTGCCGGAGATCGTCGCGACGTACTCCGGCGACGCGACGCACAACTCGAGCGTCGGCGAAGCGCACTACGGCCCGGCGAGCTCGCTCGAACACCTCGTCGACCTCTCCGAAGCCGGCACGATCAAACCGGGCGGCACGGTCGAAATCCCGATCGACTGCGAATTCCCGTGCGAGACGTCGGGAGACCTGTTCAACGAACCCGATCTCGCCAACCTCGCCTCGGTCGCCTCGTTCGGCGGCGAAGCCGAAGTGACGGCGACCGCCGCGGCGACGCACGGCAAGAAGAAAAAGAAGAAGCGCAAGCCGGTGCTGCTCGGCAAGGGCAGCGTCAAGCTCTCCAAGCCGGGCAAGGGCAAGCTCGTGATCAAGCCGACGGCGAAGGGCCGCGTCGCGCTCGCGCGCATCAAGAAGGGCAAGAGCGTGCACCTGACGCTGACGTTCACCGTCGAGACGATCAACGGAACGCTCGTCGTGACGAAGAAGGAGCACGTCACGCTGCGCCCGCAGAGCAAGAAGAAGGGGCACGGAAAGCACCACTGACGGTTCGGGCGACCGGTCGGAGGAGACTCCCGCGGCGCGCATGGAGAGCGCCGCGGGAGCCCGTCCTACAATGCGCCCATGGACGGATCGACGCCCGAGACGGGCGCCAGAAGCTGGCTGCGCTGCTATCGCTGCTGGTCGCAGGACCTCGAGGTACAGGTCCACTACGAGGGCATCCACAAGATCGACCCGGAAACCGGTGAGCGCGCCGAAGTGATCGACGAGCTGCAGGAGGCCGTCGTGCAGTGCCTCGACTGCATGCACGACCAGCCGCACCTCGGCTTCAACAACAGCCGCGTCGAGCCGATCGAGGACCGCTGGGAACGGATGATCGCGGGCACTCCGTGGGTCGCCTCGTGCACGGTCACGGTCGACGCCGACGAGGTCGAGAGCTGCTCCGGTCCGGAGGCCGGCGACGCGCTCTCCTACGCCGCGTTCGGCGACCACGGCGTGCGCGAGTTCTTCACGCACGTCCGCTTCCACAAGCACGAGGACGACGCGCGCATCATCGTCCACCTGCTCGTCGAGCTCTACGCGCGCTCGCTCGAGGAGGCGACCGATGTGCTCGAGTCCTCGGCGCGCGGCGCGCTGACGATCACCTCGCTCGCCGAGGAGTCGCGCCCGCCGGCGGCCGCCGCGGGCGACTCGCACGGCCACGAATAGAGGGCCGTTGGCCCTCGATCGCGGCCGAGTCGACTAGCTCAGCCGCTCATCCAACGCCTGCAGCTGGACGTTGAGCGCGTCCGGCAGGCGCTTGAACTGCGCGAGGTACGCGTGGAACTGCGGCAGCTGCGCCTTCCACTCGGCGGTGTCGACGCGCAGCAGCTCGGCCATGTCGGCCTCGGAGACGTCGAGGCCGCGCGTGTCGATGCCGTCCTCGCCGACCGGCGGGATCAGCCCGATCGGCGTGTCGGTCGCCGCGCCGTGGCCGGCGCAGCGCGCGAACACCCACGAGAGCACGCGCGAGTTCTCGCCGAAGCCCGGCCAGAGGAAGCGTCCGCCCTCGTCCTTGCGGAACCAGTTGACGTAGAAGATCTTCGGCAGCTTCGCGCCCTCGCGGCGCCCCATCTGCAGCCAGTGAGCGAAGTAGTCGCCCATGTTGTAGCCGCAGAACGGCAGCATCGCGAACGGGTCGAAGCGCAGCTCGCCGACCGTCCCGGCCGCGGCCGCGGTCTTCTCCGAGCTCATCACCGAGCCGAGGAAGACGCCGTGCTCCCAGTCGAACGCCTCGGTCACGAGCGGCACGACCGTCGAGCGCCGGCCGCCGAACAGCATCGCGTCGATCGGCACGCCCTTCGGGTCCTCCCACTCGGGCGCGATCGCCGGGTCCTGCGAGGCCGGCGTCGTGAAGCGCGCGTTCGGGTGCGCGGCAGGCGTGCCCGACTCGGGCGTCCAGTCGTTGCCGTGCCAGTCGGTCAGGTGCGCCGGCGGCTCCTTCGTCATGCCCTCCCACCAGACGTCGCCGTCGTCGGTCTTCGCGCAGTTCGTGAAGATCGTGTTGCGCTCGACCGTGTGCATCGCGTTCGGGTTCGTCTGCTCGCCGGTCCCCGGCGCGACGCCGAAGAAGCCGTACTCGGGGTTGATCGCGTAGAGGCGACCATCCTCGCCGAACTTCATCCACGCGATGTCGTCGCCGATCGTCTCGACCCGCCAGCCCTCGAGCGTCGGGATCAGCATCGCGAGGTTCGTCTTGCCGCACGCGCTCGGGAACGCGCCGGCGATGTACTTGACCTCGCCCTCCGGGGATGTGAGCTTGAGGATCAGCATGTGCTCGGCCATCCAGCCCTCGTCGCGCGCCATCACCGAGGCGATGCGCAGCGCGAAGCACTTCTTGCCGAGCAGCGCGTTGCCGCCGTAGCCCGAGCCGAACGACCAGATCTCGCGCGTGTCGGGGAAGTGCACGATGTACTTGTTCTCGGCGTTGCACGGCCACGTGACGTCCTCGGCGCCGTCTGCGAGCGGCATCCCGACCGAGTGCAGGCACGGCACGAACTCGCCTTCGGAGCCGAGCGCGTCGAGCGCGTCCTGGCCCATGCGCGTCATGATCCGCATCGAGACGGCGACGTACGTCGAGTCGGTCAGCTGCACGCCGACGTAGCTCTTGTCCGAGCCAAGCGGGCCCATCGAGAACGGCACGACGTACATCGTGCGCCCGCGCATCGAGCCGGCGAACAGCTCGTTGAGCGTCGCGCGCATCTCGCCCGGCTCGCGCCAGTTGTTCGTCGGCCCCGCTTCGTCCTCGGTCTGCGAGCAGATGAACGTGCGGTCCTCGACGCGCGCGACGTCACCGGGGTCCGACAGCGCGAGGTAGGAGTTCGGGCGCTTGGCGTCCGACAGGCGCTCGAAGGTGCCGGCGTCGATCAGCGACTGGCAGAGGCTGTCGTACTCCTCGGCCGAGCCGTCGCACCAGTGGATCTCGTCCGGTTCGGTCAGCGACGCCACCTCGCCGACCCAGGCCAGCAGGCGCTCGTTCGTCGTGGGGGCGGAGGCGGTCGTGTTCATGCGGTTAGGACTCCTCGATCGCGGTCATGATCGGCGCGCCGACGCGCTCGTCGTCGGTCGGCGCGATCCGCGGGCCTCACGGGCCCTGGAAACGGAAAAAACGCCCACTGGGGCGGTTTGCAGAGCGTATCGCACGGCTACTCTACGTTGCCCTCGGCCTCGGTGTCTCCGGGGTTCTTGCGCGGGACGAGCACGAGACGCTTGAACTCGGCGACGAGCACGCCGTCCTGGTTGAGCACGCGCGTGTGCACCTTGACCGTGCCGCGGTCGGGCTTCGATTTCGACTCCTTCTTCTCGAGCACCTCGGACTCGCAGAACAGCGTGTCGCCGTGGAACACCGGCGCCGGGTGCTTGAGCTCTTCGGTCGCGAGGTTCGCGATCGCCTTGCCGCTGACGTCGGAGACCGACATGCCGAGCGCGAGCGAGTAGACGAGCGGGCCGACGACGACGTTGCGCCCCTGCTGCGATTTGTGCGCGTAGACATCGTTGATGTGCAGCGGGTGGTGGTTCATCGTGATCAGGCAGAACAGGTGGTCGTCGGCCTCGGTGACCGTCTTCGCCGGCCAGTGCTTGTAGACGGCGCCGACCTCGAACTCCTCGAGGTAGCGGCCGTACGGATGGGCGCCGCTCGCCTCGCGCGCGGCCTGCTCGGTCTCGACGGTTTGCGTCTCGCTCATTGGGTCCTGGAGTCTCCTCGGATGGCTTGCCTTGGGCGTTGGACTCTAGTGGCCCACGCCGAGCCGGTAGCGTTCATCGCGTAAACGACCGACCGAGCGACAGCAGGAGAGCCGACTTGCGCAACCCCCGCGACTTCTTCAAGCCCCTTGCGATCGACGCACCCGAGCCCGTGCGCGAGATCCCCTTCAAGCCCTCTCGGATGCTCCATTTCATGGACTTCTCGAACCCGAAAATGGTCGAGAAGACGCCCGACCTCGCGCCGAAGGTCGACGTGCTCGTCGGCAACCTCGAGGACGCGATCCCGCTCGAACGCAAGGAGGCCGCGCGCGAGGGCCTGATCAAGGTCGGCAAGGAGATGGACCTCGGCGAGACGGCGCTGTGGACGCGCATCAACGAGCTCGCTTCGCCGTACGTGCTCGACGACCTCACGCGCCTCGTCGCCGAGATCGGCGACAAGCTCGAGGTGATCATGATCCCGAAGGTCGAGGGCCCGTGGGACATCCACTACGCCGACCGGTTGCTCGCTCAACTCGAGGCCAAGGCCGGCGTCGATCGTCCGATCCTGATCCATTGCGTCCTCGAGACCTCGCAGGGCGTCTCGAACCTCGAGGAGATCGCGAGCGCCTCACCGCGGATCCAGGGGATGAGCTTCGGCCCGGCCGACCTCGCCGCGTCGCGGCGGATGAAGACGACGCGCGTCGGTGGCGGACACCCCGGCTACCGCACGATCGCCGACCCCGACCCCGAGAACCCCGATGCGCCGCGCGCGAGCTACCAGCAGGACCCGTGGCACTACTCGATCGCGCGCATGGTCGACGCCTGCACGTCGGTCGGCGCGCTGCCGTACTACGGCCCGTACGGCGACATCTCCGACGCCGAGGGCTGCGAGACGCAGTTCCGCGCGGCGTTCCTGCTCGGCTGCGTCGGCGCCTGGTCGCTGCACCCCAGCCAGATCGCGATCGCGAAGAAGGTCTTCTCGCCGGACCCCGACGAGGTCGCGTTCGCGAAGAAGGTGATCGAGGCGATCCCCGACGGGCGCGGCGTGCACATGATCGACGGCAAGATGCAGGACGACGCGACGTGGAAGCAGTGCAAGGTGATGGTCGGCCTCGCCGAGATGCTCGCGAAGAAGGACCCCGAGCTGGCAGAGGCGTACGGCTTTGCGCCGGAGCCCGCCGCGGCATAGCGCCTCCGTATAGGCTTCCCGGCCGCATGAGGTCCAGCAGATGAGGTTCTACGAGTACGAGGCGCGCGAGATCGTCAAGCGCGCCGGCATCCCCGTGACCGACTACGGCTTCACGACCGATCCGGCCGAGGCGGCGCAGATCGCCGAGCGGATCGGCGGCCCGACGGTGATCAAGTCGCAGGTCCTCTCCGGCGGGCGGATGAAGGCCGGCGGCGTCAAGTTCGCCGACACGCCCGAGCAGGCCGAGTCCCACGCGAAGGACATCCTGCAGCTGGAGATCGGCGGGCACATGCCGCGCGGCGTGCTCGTCGACCCGAAGGCCGAGGTCGCGCAGGAGTACTACGCCGGCGTCGTCTGGGACGGCACCGCGAAGAAGCCGCTGATGCTCTTCAGCGACATGGGCGGCATCGACATCGAGCAGGTCGCCGAGGAGCACCCCGACCACGTCGGTCGCGGCCACTTCTCGACGCTCGAACCGTTCTCCGACTTCCAGGCCAAGCAGGTCATCGCCGCGGCCGGCGTCACCGGCAGGGCGCTGCAGCGCGCCACGCCGGTGCTCGCTCGCCTCGCGCGCCTGTTCCTCGAGGACGACATGACGCTCGCCGAGATCAACCCGCTCGCGGAGCTGAAGGACGGCTCGTTCGTCGCGCTCGACGCGCACATGGAGATGGAGAACGAGGGCATGCCGCGCCAGAAGGGCTTGCTGCAGGCGCTCGGCATCGGCGCCGAGGAGGGCACCCGCGAGGGCCACACGCCGACGCCGTTCGAGGAGGCCGTCAAGGCGATCGACGCCGCCGACCATCGCGGCGTCATCCAGGGCAAGGACACCGGCTTCAACGGCAACATCGGCCTCGTGATCGGCGCCGGCGGCGGCTCGCTGACGCTGACCGACGCCGTGCGCCAGCAGGGCGGCAGGCCGGCCAACTACTCCGAGATCGGCGGCAACCCGTCGGTCGCGAAGGCGTGCGGCCTGGCCAAGCAGGTCCTCCAGAAAGACGGCGTCGAGAAGATCGCCGTGATGATGTCGATCGTCTCGAACACGCGCGTCGACATCGTCGCGCGCGGCGTCATCAAGGCCTGCCTGGAGCTCGGCAGGGACCCCGGCGAGACGATCGCGATCTTCCGCATCCCCGGCGCCTGGGAGGAGGAGGGCTTCAAGATCCTCGACAGGTACGGGATCGAGTACTGCGACCGGTCGGTGTCGCTGTGGGAGGCCGCCGGTCGCGCCGTCGCCAGGATCGAATCCCACCCTCCGGCGGCGGCCTAGCCATGTCGATCCTGATCGACCAGGACACGACGTTCATCATCCAGGGCATCACCGGCCGTGAGGCGGTCAACTTGACCCGCGAGTGCCTCGACTACGGCTCGAAGATCGTCGGCGGCGTGACGCCCGGGCGCAAGGGCCGTGAGGTCCACGGCGTCCCGGTCTTCGACACCGTCGAGCAGGTCGTCGAGCACAACGGCGGCGTCGTGCCGGACGGCTCGGTCGTCACCGTCCCGCCGGCGGGCACGCGAGACGCCGTCTTCGAGGCGCTGCACGCCGGCATCAAGACGATCGTGATCGTCACCGAGCGGATCCCGCGCCGCGACGTCGCGATGATGGTCGAGCTCGCCGACGCCAAGGGCGCGCGGATCATCGGCCCGAACTGCCTCGGCGTGATCGTCCCCGGCGTCGCCAAGATGGGCGGCATCGGCGGCCCGGCGCGCAACGCCGCAGTCGCCTACCAGCCCGGCGCGGTCGGCGTGATGAGCCGCTCGGGCGGCATGACGACGGAGATCTCCTCGACGCTGACGGCCGCCGGGCTCGGCGTCTCCACGGCCGTCTCGATCGGCGGCGACGCGATCATCGGCTCGACCTACGCCGAGCTGATGCCGTACTTCGAGGCCGACGAGCAGACGCAGGCGATCGTCATCTACACCGAGCCCGGCGGTCGCATGGAGGCGCAGCTGTCGCAGTGGGTCAAAGACCACGACTCGCGCCTGCCGATCATCGCCTTCATGGCCGGCAAGTTCATGGACGACGAGGAGATGCAGGGCATGTCCTTCGGACACGCCGGCACGATCGTCGAGGGCAAGGAGGACAGCGCGACGGAGAAGATCGCCCGCCTCCAGGACGCCGGCATCCCCGTCGTGCAGCGGATCGACGAGATCCCCGACCTCGTCAAGGCGAAGATCGCAGAGAGGGGCGCGGCGTGAGGAAGGACGGCCTGTTCATCGCCGTCGAAGTCGACGATGCCGCCGCAGCCGACGTCGAGCTTTCGAAGAAGTTGACCGAAGCCTGCCCGGTCGACATCTATGCGCAGAACGACGACGGCTCGCTGGACATCGTCGAGCAGAACCTCGACGAGTGCGTGCTCTGCCGCCTGTGCCTCGACGCCGCGCCCGACGGCGCCGTCAAGGTGATCAAGCTCTACGACGGCGACGCGATCCTCGCCTGAGGGCCGCGTCGAGCGGTATCTTGACCGCAGCGCCATGAACGAAAACTTCTCGCTGATCGTCATGTGCCTGTTCCTGCTCGCCTCGCTGGCGTTCCTCGCCCAGCAGCTCACCTCCTACCACTGAGCGTCGTTCAGGCCGGCTTGCTGCGCGCCTTGCGCGTGCGCTGGCGCTCCTGCTGCTTCTCGACGACGCTGACGATCAGCTTGAGGAACTGCTCGGGGCCGCTCGCCTTCGCCTGGCCGTAGGTGAACGCCTCGATCCAGTCCGGCACCTTGCCTTCGCGCGCCATCACGTTGAAGAACGCGCGCTGCATGTCGACGCGCACGCGCGCGTCGGCGGCCGGGCCCTTCGTAACCTTCACGTCGGGCATCTCCAGGCGGAAGTGCTGCACGTCGCCGCGCCCGCGCAGTTCGACGCCGACGACGAGCTTGAGCGGGGCGAGCGCCGGGACCTCCTCGATGAACCGGCGACTGGCGAGCTCGATCAGCGCCTTGGCGTCCTCGGCCATGTGATGCTCCCCTTCCGGGACCTCCGTGGTCCGTCGCGGTGTGTCAAATCTTATGACGCTGCAGGAGCTTGCGGCCGATCACCATGCGCTGGATCTCGGACGTGCCCTCGCCGATCAAGAGCAGCGGCGCGTCGCGGTAGATGCGCTCGATCTCGTACTCCTTGGAGTAGCCGTAGCCGCCGTGGATGCGCAGGCACTCCTCGGCGCAGAAGCGGCCGGCCTCCGAGGCGAACAGCTTCGCCATCCCGGCCTCGAGGTCCGAGCGCTCGCCGGCGTCCTTCATCGCCGCGGCGCGCCGCACGAGCAGGCGCGCGGCGTCGACCTGCGTCGCCATGTCGGCGAGCTTGAACTGGATCGCCTGGTGCTCGGCGATCGGCTTGCCGAACGTCTTGCGCTCCTGCGAGTAGCGCAGCGCCAGCTCGAGCGCGCGCTGCGCGAGCCCGACGCCGCGCGCGGCGACGTTCACGCGCCCGAGGTCGAGCGCGTCCATCATCTGCACGAAGCCCTTGTTCAGCCCGCGCTCCTCGCCGCCGAGGATGTTCTCGGCCGGGCAGCGGTAGCCGTCGAACACGAGCTCGGTCGACTCGACGCCCTTGTAGCCCATCTTCTTGATCTTCGGCGGGACGTTGAAGCCCTTCAGCGCACCCGTGTTCTCGCCGACGCCGGGCTCTTTCTCGCAGATGAAGCACGTCATCCCGCGATAGCGCGGGTCGGCGTCCGGGTCGGTCTTGACGAGCGTGAAGACGAGCGAGGAGAGCAGGCCGTTCGTGACCCACATCTTCTGGCCGTTGATCTCGTAGGTGCCGTCATCCTGCTTCTTCGCGGAGGTCTTGATCGCCTGCACGTCGGAGCCGAGCTCGGGCTCCGACAGCGAGAAGGCGGCGCGGATCTCGCCGGTCGCCATCCGCGGCAGGTACTTCTGCTTCTGCTCGTCGGTGCCGAACTTCATCAGCAGGTAGGAGCCGATGAAGTGCGTGTTGACGACGCCCGAGATCGAGATCCAGCCGCGCGAGAGCTCCTCGACGATCATCGCGTACGTCGTCAGGTCGAGCCCCATGCCGCCGTACTCCTCGGGGATCGTCACGCCGAACAGCCCGAGCTCCTTCATCTGCTCGACGATCGGCTCGGGGAAGGAGTCCTCGTGGTCGTAGTGCTCGGCGTTCGGCAGGATCTGCTCGTCGACGAACTGATGCACCATCTCGGTGATCGCCTTCTGCTCGTCGGTCTTCTCGTTGTACGGGACGGCGGCTACGGCCATGCGATGTCAGGCTCCAGACTAGTTTTCGCTTGTCAGGGGAGAATACCGGCATGAACTTCGCCAGCGACGTACTCGAGCGGCTGCCACCTTCCGATCTGGCACTCGTCGAGCTCACCCGCGAGGGCTCGCGGCGCGAGTGGACGTTCGCCGAGATCGCCGAGCGCAGTGCGCGCCTGGCCGGCTCCTTCGCGCGCCTCGGGATCGGCCGCGGCGACGTCGTGATGACGCTGATCGGCAACCGTCCCGAGTGGGTCTGCTCGATGGTCGCGTGCTTTCGCCTCGGCGCCGTCGTGCTGCCGTGCACCGAGCAGCTGCGCGCGAAGGACCTGCGCCTGCGGATCGACACCGTGCGCCCGTCGCTGATCGTCGCCGACGAGCGCAACCGCGCAGAGCTCGACGCCGCCGGCCCGCAGTGCGCGGTCGCGCTCGTGCCCGACGAGCGGCTGTTCGCGGCCGAGCCCGCGAGCGCGGCCGAGCTCGCGCCGGGCGACCCGTGCCTGATCACCTTCACGAGCGGCACCGCCGGCGAGCCGAAGGCCGTGCTCCACGGCCAGCGCTACCTCGAGGGCCAGCGCCTGCAGGCGACGCACTGGCTCGGGCCGCGCGCCGGCGAGCTCGTCTGGTGCACGGCCGCGAGCGGCTGGTCGAAGTCGGCGCGCAACGTCTTCATCGCGCCGTGGCTCGCCGGCGCGACGGCGCTGCTGCACGACGAGCGCTTCGATCCGCACGAGCGGCTCGAGCTGCTCGCGCGCGAGCGCGTCAACGTGCTCTGCATGGCGCCGACCGAGTACCGCGTGCTCGCCAAGCGCACGACGCTGCGCCCGCTCGCCGACCTGCGCGGGATGGTCGCCGCCGGCGAGGCGCTCAACCCCGAGGTGCTGCACGCCTGGCAGGAGGCGACCGGCCTCGACATCCGCGACGGCTACGGGCAGACCGAGACCGGCCAGCTGACCGGCGCGCCCTTCGGCGAGCCCGCACGGGCGGGCTCGATGGGCAAGGCGCTGCCCGGCATCGGGCTGCTCGTCAAAGACGGCGAGCTGACGGCGAACCCGCGGACCGTGCCGACGTTCTTCCTCGGCTACATCGGCGAGGACGTGCGCCGCGACGAGGACGGGAGCTGGCAGATCGACGACCGCCGGCTCGGCCCCGTCTGGCGCACGGGCGACCTCGTCGAGCAGGGCGACGACGGCTGGCTTCGCTTCGAGGGTCGCGACGACGACGTGATCATCTCCTCGGGCTACCGCATCGGCCCGTTCGAGGTCGAGTCGGCGCTCGTCGCGCACCCCGCCGTCGCCGAGGCCGCCGCGATCGCCGCGCCCGACGAGGAGCGCGGCTCGGTCGTGCGCGCCGTCGTCGTGCTGCGCGACGGCGATCGCACGCCTTCGGAGGAACTCGTGCGCGAGCTGCAGGAGCACGTCAAGCGCGAGACCGCCCCCTACAAGTACCCGCGGATCGTCGAGTTCGCGAGCGAACTGCCGAAGACCGCCAGCGGCAAGGTCAAGCGCGCCGAGCTGCGCGCCGGCGGCTAGCGGCGCCCCACAGATCCGGGAACGCCGCCCGCCGCCCCCGGGTGGGAGGGGCGGCGGGCGGCGGCTTGCGCGCGGCGCTCGCTAGGCGAGCTGCTCGGCGGTCTGTGCGCTCGTGCTCGCGCGGCCGAAGTCGCGCTCGAGCTCCTCGACCTCCTGCGCGACGGTGCTCCGCGGCGGGCGCAGCACGAGGAACGCCGCGAGGATCCCGAACGCGACGCAGATCGCCGCGACGAGGTACGCGAGGTGGTAGCCGCCGGTCAGCGCGCTGGCGAGCGTGTGGCCGCTCTTGCTGAGCGCTTTCGTGTGGTCCGTCGCGACCGTGCCGAGCGCCGCGAGGCCGATCGCGCCGAACAGCTGGACCGAGACGTTGATGATCCCCGACGCGAGCCCCGCGTCGCGCGGCGGCGCGTCGGCCATGCCGATCGTCAGCAGCGGCAGGAACGAGCTGCCGGCGCCGAGCCCGAGCAGCAGGAACGCGAAGAACAGGCCCGGGAAGTAACCCGCGTGCACGCCCTGCGTCGCGAGCAGCAGCAGGCCGGCGATGATCGAGACGAGCCCGCCCGCGAGCGTGTTGACCGCGCCGACGCGCTCCGTGACACGCGCCGCGACGCCCATCGACATGACCGCGATCAGCACGGTCAGCGGCAGGAACGCGAGGCCCGTTTCGATCGCGTCGTAGCCGAGCACGCGCTCGAGGTAGAGCGAGCCGAGGAAGAACGCCGAGAACATGCCCGTGATCAGCAGCCCGCGCACGACGCTCGAGCCCATCAGCGAGCGCAGGCGCAGGATCCGCAGCGGCATGATCGGGTTCTTCACGCGCGCCTCGAGCGCGAGGAAGGCCGCGAGCAGGACGATCGCCGCCCCGCCGACGCCGAGCGTGCGCGCCGACGTCAGGCCGTATTCGCTCGACTTGACGATCGCGAACGCGCCGGCCATCGTCGCGAGCGTGACCAGCACCGAGCCGAACCAGTCGACGCCGCCGCCGAGGCCGATGCCCTTGTTCTCGACGATCAGGCGCGAGCCGGCGAGGAACGCGACGATGCCGATCGGGACGTTGACGAAGAAGATCCAGTGCCAGTCGAGCGACTGCGTCAGCGCGCCGCCCGCGAGCAGGCCGATCGAGCCGCCGCCGGCCGAGACGAACGCGTACATGCCCATCGCCTTCGCCTGCTCGCGCTTCTCGGGGAACTCGGTGACGATGATCGCGAGGATCACGCTCGACGCGACCGCGCCGCCGACGCCCTGCAACAGGCGCGCGCCGATCAGGAGACCCTGGCTGTCGGCGATCCCGCAGAGGATCGACGCGCCCGTGAACAGCACGAGCCCACTCAGGAACACGCGCTTGCGCCCGACGAGGTCGCCGAGCCGCCCGGCGAGCAGCAGGAAGCCGCCGAACGTGATCAGGTAGCCGTCGAGCACCCACGTGAGGTTGCTCTGCGAGAAGTGCAGGTCGCTCTGGATCGACGGCAGCGCGACGTTCACGATCGTCGCGTCGAGCACCATCATCAGCTGGCCGAGGCAGAGCACCGCGAGCGCGATCCAGCGCCGGCGCTCGCTGCGGCTCGCGATCTCCGCGACCTCCGCCGTCAGCTGTGCGTCGGCGTGGCGCGCCTGCGCGGTGCGCGACCTCGCGCCCGCCTCCGAGCCGCTCTCGACGGCGGCGCTTTCCGCGCGCTCCGCGCCTGCGCGGCGCCTGCGCGCGATCGGCGTTCTCTTCTCAAGCTGTCTCATGATCGTGCTCATACGGGCTCCCTTCGTTGCAGTGGGGAACACCATAGCAAGGATCATCCCTACTACAGGGAAGATCGCTGGAAAATTTATAGTTGTTGCTATATTGATAAATCATGAGAAATGTTGTAAGATCCGCCGCGATGGACGAGAGGCCATGCGCTCCAGGCTCGATGGCACTGCTTACGCGACTGGCCAAGCAGGTCTATCGCCGTAGCAACGAGGAGCTTCTCGGCATGCACATGCGCCACCTGATGGCGCTCAGCTACGTGCGCGACCACGACGGAGGCCCCCAGCAGGAGCTCGCCGAGGCGCTCTGCATGGACGCCAACAACGTCGTCCTGCTGCTCAACGAGCTCGAGGACCTCGGCTACGTCAGCCGCCGGCGCGACCCAAGCGACCGGCGCCGCCACCTCGTCGATCTGACGGCCGCCGGAAGCAAGGCGCTCGACACCGCCGAGCGCAGGCAGGAGACGATCGAGGACGACGTGCTGCAGGCGCTCGACCCCGAAGAGCGCGCCACGCTCTGGCGCCTGCTCGGCCGCGCGCTGCGCGGCGCCGAGCCCGAGCTCGCCGAGTCCTGCGAGGACGCCGGCAAGCCGCTCGCTTCAGCGGCCGCCTAGAGCAGGACGATCGCGTCGATCTCGACGAGCGCGCCCTTCGGCAGCGCCGCGACGCCGACCGCCGCGCGCGCCGGCGGCTGCTCGGCGAAGAACACGCCGTAGGCGTCGTTGATCTCGGCGAACGCGTCGAGGCGCGTCGTGTAGATCGTCAGGCGCACGGCGCGATCGAGCGTCGTGCCGGCCGCCGCGCAGACGGCGCTCAGGTTCTCCAGGCAGCGCCGCGCCTGCTCGGCCGGCGTCGCGCCGACGAGCTCGCCGCCGTCGGCGTCGAGCGGGATCTGCCCCGAGCAGAACAGCAGGCCGGCGGCGGCGACGGCGTGGCTGTACGGGCCGACCGCCGGCGGCGCGCCGGGTGCGTCGATCGTCTCGCGCTCGCCGCTCATCACGCGGACCCTAGCGCGAGCCCGGTTGCGCACCGTTCGACGGACGCGACAACGACGTCGCGCGAGACATGCTGAGAATCGCCTGAGAGCTGCCTCGCGCGACCACCGCGGCAGGTAACGTGCGCTGGATGCGCAGACGGATGTACACGTGGGCGATCGCCGCAGCGCTGCTCGCCGGCTGGTCGTTCGGCGGCGCGCTCGCCGCGCCGGCCGGCGCCGAGCTCGCGTGGGCGCCGTGCCAGGAAGCGTCGGCCTCGGCAAGCGGCTTCCAGTGCGCGCCGGTGACCGTTCCGCTCGACCGCAGCGGCCGGACGCCGGGCACGATCACGCTGACCGTCGAGCGCAAAGGCGCCGCGCCGACGAGCACCGAAAGCGCCGTCGTCGCGCTCGCCGGCGGCCCGGGCCAGGCCGCCGACCCGCTCGCCTCGCAGCTCGCGACGGCGATCGCGCCGGCGCTCTCCTCGCGCGACCTGCTCGTCTTCGACCAGCGCGGCACCGGCCGCTCCTCGCCGCTGAGCTGCCCGATCTTCGAGAACGAAGCGGCGCTCGCGAGCGCCGGCGAAGCGGCGCTTGCCTCGCTCGTCGAACTGTGCGCGCTGCAGATCGGCAGCGCGCGCGGCGCGTTCACGACGCAGGAATCGGTCGAAGACATCGAGGCGATCCGCCACCAGGCCGGCTACAAGAAGCTCGTCCTGTACGGGACCTCCTATGGCACGAAGGTCGCGCTCGAGTACGCCGAACGCTATCCGCAGCACGTCGAATCGCTCGTGCTCGACTCGGTCGTGCCGAGCACCGGCCCCGAAGCGTTCGGGATCGACCGGCTCGAGGCGATCACGCCGGTGCTCGACGAGCTGTGCTCGGAAGGCGCGTGCGCCGGCATCACCGCGAACCCGGTCGCCGACATCGCGAAGCTCGTCGCGCGGCTGCGCAAGCACCGTCTGACCGGCTCGGCCTACGACGGCCAGGGCAAGCGCCACGTCGTCTCGCTCGGCGAGGGCGAACTGCTCGACATCCTCGACGCCGGCGATCTCAACCCGGCGCTCCGCGCGCTGCTGCCGGCCGCCGTCCACTCGGCGCTGAACGGCGACGCCGGGCCACTGCTGCGGCTCAACCTGATCGCCGAGGGTCTCGTGCCGAGCGTCCCCGTCAAACCGAGTCCCGAAGCCGAACGGATCAGCAAGGAAGAAGAAAACAACGCGCTGTTCGTCACGACCTCGTGCGAAGAGACGCTGTTCCCGTGGCAGCGCACGGCGACCGCCGCGACGCGCCTGGCCGAAGCGACGGCCGCGCTCAAGGCCGTCCCCGGCGCCGACTTCTACCCGTTCGACGCCGAAGCGGCGGTCGGCTCGAGCCTCGTGCCGGTCTGCGCGTCCTGGCCCGACGTCGCCGCCGCGCCGCCGGCGACGACGGCGCCGCCGAACGTGCCGACGCTGATCCTCTCCGGCGAGCAGGACCTGCGCACGCCGACGACCGCCGCGAAGACCGTCGCGGCTGACGATCCCCGACGCGCAGCTGCTGACCGTCCCGTACACCGGTCACTCGGTCCTCGGCAGCGACTTCAGCGGCTGCGCGCAGGCCGCCGTCGCCGCGTTCTTCGCGAACACGCCCGTGCAGCCGTGTGCGCCGGATAAGAACGCGTTCGCGCCGACGCCCGTCGCGCCGCGCAAGCTCGCCTACGTGCGCTCGCCGCCGGGGCTCTCGGGCAAGCCCGGCCGCACGCTGACGGCCGTGCTCGACGCGATCGTCGACCTCGACCGCCAGGTCGTCGCCGCGACGCTGCAGGCCGAGAGCGAACTGCCGAGCGGGTCGAGCTTCGGCGGCCTGCGCGGCGGCTACGCGCGGATCACCGCGACCGCCGCGACGATGCACCGCTTCTCGTTCGTCGACGGCGTCATGCTGACGGGGACGTTCCCGGTCAAGAACCACGAACTGCAGCCGGCGACGATCCGCATCTCGGGGCCAGCGGCGTCGGACGGCAGCGTGCGCCTGTCGGCCGACAAGCGCGTCAGCGGAACGCTCGGCGGCAGGCGCTTCGACCTGAGCCTCGCGAAGGTCAAGCTCTCGCGCGTACCGCAAGGGGCACAGCTCGGCGACGCGGGCGAATGGCCCACGCGCCCGCTCGAGCTGCCGTTGCCGGGCCTCGCACGCGAACCATCCCTGCTCGCGCGCTGACGCGACGGCCGGCGCGCAGGCGCTCGCCGGCCGCGCACTAGGCTGACCGCAGATGTCGAACGCGCTCGCCGAGGAGACCTCGCCGTACCTGCGCCAGCACGCCGACAACCCCGTCGACTGGCTGCCGTGGGGCCGAGCTCGCGCTGACGCGCGCGCGAGACGAGGACAAGCCGCTGCTCGTCTCGATCGGCTACTCCTCGTGCCACTGGTGCCACGTGATGGAGCGCGAGTCCTTCGAGGACGCGCGCACGGCCGCGCTGATGAACGACGAGCTTCGTCTGCGTCAAGGTCGACCGCGAGGAGCGTCCCGACGTCGACGCGCTCTACATGGAGGCCGTCCAGAGCATGACCGGCCAGGGCGGCTGGCCGCTGAACGTCTTCCTGACGCCCGAGCAGCTGCCGTTCTACGGCGGCACCTACTTCCCACCCGAGCCGCGCCACGGGATGCCCGCGTGGACGCAGGTGCTGCAGGCGATCGCCGAGGCCTGGCGCGAGCGCGCCGAGGAGATCCGCGCCGGCGGCGAGCGCCTGCGCGAGCGGCTCTCCGGCGGCGCGACGCTCGCGCCCTCGAGCGAGCCGATCGCCGAGCACGAGCTCGACGACCGCCGTCGCGCGGCTGCGCGAGTCCTTCGACGCGCGCGACGGCGGCTTCGGCGGCGCGCCGAAGTTCCCGCAGGCCTCGGCGCTCGAGTTCCTGCTGCTGCGCGGCGAGCGCGAGATGAGCGGCTCGCTACGCTGCGCGCGATGGCCGCCGGCGGCATCCACGACCAGCTCGGCGGCGGCTTCGCGCGCTACAGCGTCGACGCCGCCTGGACCGTGCCGCACTTCGAGAAGATGCTCTACGACAACGCGCTGCTCGCGCGCGCCTACCTGCACGGCTGCGCAGCTGCTCGGCGAGCGCCGCCTGCTCGATGTCTGCCTCGACACGCTCGAGTGGGCGCTGCGCGAGATGCGCGGCCCCGAGGGTGGCTTCTACTCCGCGCTCGACGCCGACTCCGAGGGCGTCGAGGGGCGCTTCTACGTCTGGACGCTCGCGGAGCTGCGCGAGCGTCTCGGCGACGGACGCCGGCGCCGCGATCGCGTGGTTCGGCGCCAGCGAGCAGGGCAACTTCGAGGACCCGCACCACCCGGAGCCGGCCTGAACGTGCTGCAGGACCGCTCCTGGCGCGGGCCCGAGGTGCCGCCCGAGCCGGAGCAGCGCGAGCGGATCCGCGACGCGGCTGCTCGCCGCGCGCTCGCGCCGCTGCGCCCGGCGCTCGACGACAAGCGCCTGACGGCGTGGAACGCGCTGATGATCGCCGCGCTCGCCGACGCCGGCGCGGCGCTCGCGCGAGCCGTCGCGCTACTCGGACGCGCGCGACGCGCCTGCGCCGAGTTCGTGCTGAGCGAGCTGCGCGACGGCGCGGGCGCCTGCTGCGCTCCTACAACGACGGCCGCGCGAAGCTCGACGCCTACCTCGAGGACCACGCGTTCCTGCTCGAGGCGCTCATCGTCCTGTTCGAAGCGACCTGCGAGGAGCGCTGGTTCGAGCACGCGACCGCGCTCGCCGACGAGATCATCGAGCGCTTCGCCGACCCCGAGCGCGGCGGCTTCTTCTCGACCGCCGCCGACGGCGAAGCGCTGATCGCGCGCCGCAAGGACCTCGAGGACACGCCGATCCCCTCCGGCTCCTCGAGCGCCGCCGGCGGGCTGCTGCGCCTCGCCGCAGCTGACCGGCGAGCAGCGAGTACGAGCGCCACGGCGCTCGGGCGCTGCGCCTGCTGCCGAGATCGCCGCCGCGCCATCCGACCGCGTTCGGCCACGTGCTGCAGGCGCATGCACTGGCACCTCGCCCCCGCGCGCCCGATCGCCTGCGCCGGTCGCCCGGCGCGCTCACTGAGCGCGCTAGAGGATCGACAGGTAGCGGTCGAGCTCCCACTGCGTCACCTGCACGCGGTAGTCGTCCCACTCCTGGCGCTTGATCTCGACGTAGCGGTTGAACATGTGCTCGCCGAGCGTGCGCAGCACGAGCTCCGACTCGCGCCGTCAGCTCGATCGCCTCGCCGAGGCTCTCCGGCAGCTGCTCGATGCCCAGGCGCCGGCGCTCCTCGCCGGAGAGGTGGTAGAGGTTCTTCTCCATCGGCTCCGGCAGCTCGTAGCCCTTCTCGATGCCCTCGAGCCCCGCCTGCAAGAGCGCCGCGAACGTCAGGTACGGGTTGCACGCCGGGTCCGGGCAGCGCAGCTCCATGCGCGTCGCCTTCTCCGGCCCGGGTGATACAGCGGCACGCGCACCAGCGCCGAGCGGTTGCGCCGCGACCACGCCACGTACACCGGCGCCTCGAAGCCCGGCACGAGGCGCTTGTAGGAGTTGACCCACTGCGCGAAGATCGAGCAGATCTCGCGCGCGTGCTTGAGCTGGCCCGCGATGAACGCCTTGCCGACGTCCGAGAGGAAGTACTGGTCGTCCGGGTCGAAGAACGCGTTCTTGCCGTCCGCTGAACAGCGACTGGTGCGTGTGCATGCCCGAGCCGTTCTCGCCGAACAGCGGCTTCGGCATGAACGTCGCATGCCAGCCGTACTTCATCGCGTACTCCTTGACCGTGATCCGGTAGGTCATGCAGTCGTCGGCCATCTTCAGCGCGTCCGCGTAGCGCATGTCGATCTCGTGCTGCGACGGGCCCGACCTCGTGGTGCGTGTACTCGACGTGGATCCCGAGCTGCTCGAGCGCGAGCACCGTCTCGCGGCGCACGTCCGAGCCCGCGTCGAGCGTCGTCAGGTCGAAGTAGCCGCCCTCGTCGAGGACCTCCGTCGAGCGCGAGTCTCTGAACAGGAAGTACTCGAGCTCCGGGCCGACGTTGAAGGTGTCGAAGCCCATCGCCTGCGCGCGCTCCAGCGCGCGGCGCAGCACGTGGCGCGGATCGCCCTCGTACGGCGTGCGCTCCGGCGTGATCACGTCGCAGAACATCCGCCCCACGCCCTGCTCCTCCGGGCGCCACGGCAGCACCGCGAACGTCGCCGGGTCGGGCATCGCGATCATGTCCGACTCCTCGATCGCGTTGAAGCCGGTGATCGACGAGCCGTCGAAGCCCATCCCCGCCTCGAACGCGTCGTCGAGCTCCGCCGCGTTGATCGAGAACGACTTCAGCTGCCCGAGGATGTCCGTGAACCAGAAGCGGATGAAGCGGATCTCGCGCTCCGCGACGAACGCCTTGACGTCCTCCGCGGCTCTTCGGCGTGTCGGGCATCGCGCGCGGACCTTATCGATGGCCCTGCCGCAGCGGTATCGACGGATGGCTAAACCGCACACCGTCGCGAGCCGGCGTCGTCAGTGGCCGGCTACCGCGGCGACGAAGTTCGCGACCTCTTCGGCTTCCTTGCCCTGGTAGAGCAGCGCGGGCATCTGCCCGAGTCCGCGCGCGCGGCCTTCCTCGATCGTGTTCAGCACGAGCGCCTTGCGCCCGGCCGCCGTCGAGATGTCGTCGCCGACGCGGATGTCGAGGTTCGGCCCGATGCTGCCCGACCGACTTCGCCGCCGCGAGCGTGTGGCAGACGCCGCACGTCTGCGCGAACAGTTCGCGGCCCTTCTGCTCGTTCGGCGTCAGGTGCACGCCGCCGACGGCCACGCTCGCCTTGTGTTCGCCGTTGAACGCGAGCACGAGCGCCGGCACGACCAGGCCGAACGCGAACAGCACGACGACGCCGAGCGTCACGAGGCGCTGGCCGACCTTCGATTCGGAGTGCAGCGCCTCGCGCGCCCCGCGCGGGCCGCCGCGCATCGCGACGAAGAACGTCCCGAGCCCGAGCAGGACCCAGACAGCAGGATCACGTAGACCATGCGCGCGAGAACATATCGCCTGGCGACGCCGGACGGCCCGGCGGCTCGCCGGCGGGCGCGACGATGAGCGTCCTCGCAGCCTCGCGCGGCGCTTTAGGCGCCGGCAAGGTACGGCGCTACCGTGGATCGTGGTCCGCACAGGAGCTCTCAAGACCATGGAAACAGCGCCGTGAACATCCTTCGCCGCCTCTCGCTCTCCCGCCTGCTGCTCCTGTGCGCGCTCGTCGTCGTCATCGGCGTCTCCGCGACAGCGCTCGCGTCCGCGCTCGGCGCCGGCCCGACGCCGCCGCCGAAGCCGCTCGCGCAGGCGATCCACGACGCGCTCGCCGGCGCCGCCCGTCGAAGGCGTCAGCGCGAGCATCCAGCTGACCGACCATCTGCTCGAAGGCGCCAGCCTGGCCAGCGGCAGCGGCGGCGAGCGGTCAGCTCTCCAGAGCCCGCTGCTCGTCCGGCGCCTCCGGGCGGCTGTGGATCGCCAAGGACGGCCGCGTGCGGCTCGAGCTGCAGTCCGAAAAAGGCGACACGCAGGTCATCTACGACGGCCACACGCTGACGCTCTACGACGCCGCCGACGAACACCCTCTACCGCTACACGCCGCCCGCAGCGACGAAGGCGGCGAAGCGGCCGCCGCCGGCGTCCGACAAGCGCCGCCGACGAAGTCCCGAGCGTCGCGCGAAGATCGAAGAAGCGATCGCCCAGCTCGCAAGCACGCGAACGTCTCCGGCGCGACGCCGACCGACGTCGCCGGCCAGCCCGCCTACACCGCGCGCGTCTCGCCGAAGGAAGGCGGCAGCCTGTTCGGCGGCGCCGAGCTCTCCTTGGACGCCGACAACGGCGTGCCGCTGCGCGCCGCGCATCTACTCCTCGACGCAGCGCCGCGCCCGTGATCGAACTGGCGGCCAGCGAAATCTCCTTCGGCCCGGTCGCGAGCTCGGTCTTCGAATTCACGCCGCCCGCGAACGCGAAGGTCGAAGAAGTCACGCTGCCGAGCGGCAACGGCAAGCACGCCGCGAACGGCGCGCGGGCGGCTCCGATCAGCCCGAAGATCACCCCGCACGGCACGGCCCGCGACGATCGCGCGTGCTCGAAGGCAAGGCCAAGCCCGGACGAGCAGCGAACCGAACCTGCCCGAAGGCGCTGCCGAAGGTGAAGACTCGACGCAACGACGAGCGCGACCGAGCTGCGCACCGCGCTCGGCACGCTGCTCACCTTCGAGCGCTCCGGCGTCCGCTACCTGCTCGCCGGCTCCGTCACGCCGCGCGCGATCGAAGCAGTCGCGCGAGGCCTCTAGCGTGAGCGACGACGCGGCGCCGCCGCCGTCAAGGCGCGGGGCCTGGTCAAGCGCTACGAGGAGCGTCCTCGCGGTCGACCACATCGACCTCAACGTCCGCAGCGGCGACGTCTACGGCTTCCTCGGCCCGAACGGCGCCGGCAAGACGACGACGCTGCGCATGGCCCTCGGGCTGATCACGCCGACCGAGGGCACCGTCGAGCTGTTCGGGCGCGACCCGATGCGCCACGGCGCGCGCGCGCTCGAGGGCGTCGCCGGGTTCGTCGAGGCGCCGCGCTTCTACCCCTACCTCACCGGCCGCAAGAACCTCGAGCTGCTCGCCGCGCTCGACGGCGGCGACGCGCGCGAGCGCATCGAGGAGGTGCTCGAGGTCGTCGAGCTCGCACCGCGCGCGAAGCACCGGGTCGGCGGCTACTCGCACGGCATGCGCCAGCGCCTCGGCATCGCCGCCGCGCTGCTGCGCCGCCCGCGCCTGCTGATCCTCGACGAGCCGGCGACCGGCCTCGACCCGGCCGGGATGCGCGACATGCGCGTGCTGATCCGCCGCCTCGCCGGCGAGGGCATCACCGTGCTGCTCTCGAGCCACCAGCTGCCCGAGGTGCAGGAACTGTGCGACCGCGTCGCGATCGTCGACTCCGGACGCGTCGTCTACGAGGGCGCGCTCGCCGACCTGCGCCGCCAGGGCGGCGCCGGCTACCGGCTGCGCACGACCGACGACGCGCGCGCGCTGCAGCTCGCGCGCGCGCAGCCGCGGCATCGAGCACGCGAGCCGCCGGCGAGCACGGTCTCAGCTTCCAGGCGCGACGAGCGCGACGTCGGCGAGCTGTCGCTCGCGCTCGGACGCGCCGGCGTCGGGATCCTCGCGCTGACGCCCGAGCTCGCGACGCTCGAGGACCTCTTCTTCCGCCTCACCGAGGGCGCCAGCGCACGACGCGCGCGACGGCGACGACCACGCAGCCGCGCCTGCGGCGAACGGCGCCGGGCGCGGCCACGCCGCGTCGAGGTCGGATGAGCGCCGCGACCGCCGCCGCACCCGCACCCGCTCCGGCCACGAGGCTCGGCGCCCGCCCGTCGCACCCGCACACGCTGACCGTCCTGCGCTGGGAGCTGCGCAAGCTGATCTCCCAGAAGCGCACCTACCTCGGCCTCGGCCTCGCCGTGATCCTGCCGCTGATCTTCGTCATCTTCCAGAGCCTGCGCGACCACCGCGGACACGACCAGGGCAACATCTTCGCCTCGCAGATCACGCAGTCGGGGCTCGCGACGCCCGTGCTGATGCTGCTGTTCCTGTCCGTCTTCATGCTGCCGCTGGTCGCCGCGCTCGTCGCCGGCGACATCGTCGCCGACGAGGACGGCAACGGCACGCTCAAGACGATCCTCACGCGCTCGGTCGACCGCGGCCAGGTGTTCGCCGCGAAGGCGCTCGCCGCGCTCGACCTACGCCGCCGTCGCCGTGCTTCCTCTCCGCGCCGTCGCGACCGTCGCCGGCGTCGTCTCGTGGGGCTTCAACCACGTCGTCACGTTCTCCGGCACCGTCGTCTCCGCGCCCGAAGGCCTGCTGCTCGTGTTCGCCGCCAACGCCTTCTACCTGATCCCGCTGTTCGCCGTCGTCGGCATCGGCATGCTGCTCTCGACCGCCACGCGCAACAGCGCCGCCGCCGTCGTCGGCACGATCGGCTTCGTGATCCTGCTGCTTCATCGTCGCGCAGATCCCCGGCCTCGAAGGCATCCAGCCCTACCTGCTGACCGAACAGTTCGAGGCCTGGCAGGGCCTGCTGCGCACGCCCACCGACTGGGCGCCGATCGCGCACTCGGCGTGGGTCTGCGCGCTCTACGTCGTGCCCGGCGCTGTTCGCCGCCTACCTCGTCTTCCTGCGCCGCGACGTCGCCGGCGGCTAGCGCCGCCAAGCCGACTGGCGGTCTGCTCGACCTCCGAGAGCTCGACGTCGCCCATCAGCCGCCGCGCCTCGCGCGGCGTCGATCAGCCCGGCTTCGAGGCGGCCCGTCGACTCCGCGCCGCACGCAACGCCGAAGCGCAGGCACTGGTCGTGCGAGCGGCCTTCGTAGCGCGCTGCGACGTAGCCCGCGAGGAACGCATCGCCCGAGCCGCGCCGCGCGATCGGCTCGCGCGGCTCGATCCGCGCGCGTTTCGTGCGCGGCTGGCCGTCGACGAGCATCTGCGCGAAGCAGCCGTCCGGCAGCGTCATGATCGCCTCGCGCGGGCCCATCGCGACGATCTCGCGCACGACCTGCGCGCGCTCCTCCTCGCCCGAGAACTCGTGGCCGACGAGTTCCTCGGCCTCGAGCACGTTCGGCGAGACGACGTCCGGCTCGGCGCGCACCGCCTGGCGCAGCGGCTCGCCGTCGGTGTCGACCACCGTCACGACCTCCAGCCGCGCCAGATCGCGGATCAGCGCCGCGTACAGGTCGGGGTCCACGCCGCGCGGCAGCGAGCCGGCGAAGACGACGATCGCCGCGCCGCGCGCGAGGTACAGGAGCTTGTCGCGGAACAGCTCCGATCTCCCGCTCGGACACCGCCGGGCCGCGTTCGTTGATCTCCGTCTGCTCGCCGTTCGTCGGGTCGAGCACCGACGTGTTCGTGCGCGACTCCTCGCGGATCCGCACGAAGTCGTTGAGGATCGACTCTTCGGTCAGCTGCTCGACGATGTGCGTCCCCGTCGCGCCGCCGGCGAAGCCCGTCGCGATCACCGGCTGGCCGAGCGTCTTCAGCGTACGCGCGATGTTCACGCCCTTGCCGCCGGCCATCGTGCGCTGCTCGACCGTCCGATGCCGCCGGCCGAGACGGAAGTTCGGCACCGACAGCGACTTGTCGATCGCCGCGTTGAGCGTGACCGTGATGATCATCCGAGCTCCTCATCCGCCTTCCCGCGTCGACAGGCCTTCGCCGCCGAGCGCCACACAAGGCTAGCGGACGTTCGCGGCCGCTTCGGAAGACAGCGCCCACGCCGTCTCACGCAGCCGCTCGCGCCTCCGCGCGCGCGGCCTGCCCCGGCTCGCCGCCGGCGCGTCCGGTGCGCGTCGACGATGCTGCGCGACGCGCTGATCAGCCCACCCGCGCGCCCCGGCGCGAACGCCGGCGCGAGCTCCTCGACGCGCCCGCCCTGCGCGCCGACGCCCGGTAGCAGGAACGGCGCGTGGGGCATCAGCTCACGCGCGCGCGCCAGGTGCTGCGGCTCGGTCGCGCCGATCACCGCCCCGACGTCGCTCAGGCCCGACTCCCCGATCCCGTCGGCACCGAGCGCGCTCGACGAGCTCCGCCAGGCGCTCCCAGACGGCGCCGCCGTCCTGCAGCGGCAGGTCCTCGACGTCGGCTCGCGCCCGGGTTCGACGTGCGCACGAGCACGAGCACGCCCGCGCCCGCCGCGCGCGCCGCCGTCACGAACGGCTCGAGCGCGTCGACGCCCATCAGCGGGTTGACCGTCACGAGATCCGCGCCGAGCCCGGCAAGCGTCCCGAACGGCGTATCGACGCCGCCGAACAGCGCGCTCGCGTAGGCCGCGCGCCGTCACGTCGATGTCGCCGCGCTTGCCGTCGGCGATCACGAGCAGCCCGCGCGCCTGCGCGTGCTCGACGACCGCTTCGAGCGCCGCCCAGCCGGCCGCGCCGAGCAGCTCGAAGCGCGCGAGCTGCGGCTTGACCGCGACGCACGCCGGCGCGACCGCGTCGATCACCGCGCGGCAGTGGCCGAGCACCGCGCGCCCCGCGCGCGCCGCCACGCCCTCGCCGGCGGGCTCGCCGGCCTCCGCGTCGTCGCCGTGCGCCACCGGCCACAGCGCCGACGGGTCGGGATCGAGGCCGAGCACGAGCTGCGACTCGCGCTCGGCCACACGCTGCGCGAGCGTGTCTCCGAACGGACCCGCCCGGCTCAGCGGCCCTTCACGGCGCTCTTCAGCCCGCTGCCCGCCGTGAAGCGCGGCACGCGCGACGCCGGGATCTCGATTCGCTCGCCCGTGCGCGGGTTGACCCCCATCCGCGCACCGCGCTCGCTGACGTGGAACTTGCCGAATCCCGCGACCGTGACCTCGCTGCCGCGGCGCAGCGCATCCTCGACCGTCGCCAGCACCGCGTCGACGGCGCGTGCGGCATCCTGCTTGGTCAGATCCGCGCGGTCCGCGACCTGGTCGACCAGCTCGGACTTCGTCACCTGAGCCTCCTCGTTCGTGAGACGATATTTCGAAGCTAACACCACTCGCGGACGAGCGCGGACCGGCGCGTCCGCAAGAATGCGCGCGTGAGCGTGACCCGCATCGCCTGGATCGTCACCGTGCTCGTCGCGCTGCTGACCGCGCTGCTGCTGCTGCTCGGCGGCTACAACGGCTACGCCGCGCTCGGCCTGGCCGTCGCGATCGCCGCGGCGATCAACCTGCTCTAGCGCCGCCGCTTCGAGCCACTGCAGCAGCGCCCGCGCCGCGCGCCCGCGGTGGCTGATCGCGTCCTTCTGCTCGTCGCGACAGCTCGGCCATCGTGCAGCCCGTCCGGCCCTCGTCGGGCACGAAGACCGGGTCGTAGCCGAAGCCGCCGCTCGCCGCGCGCGCGCGCCGCCAGCGGCCCGCGCAGCGGCCCTCGAAGAGCGCTCCGCGCCGCTCTGCGGATCGACGTAGGCGAGCGCGCAGACGTACGCGAGCGCCGCTGCCCGCCGGCGCCTCGCGCAGCAGCTTCGCGAGGTTCTCCGCGTCGCTCGCGTGCTCGCCCGCGAAGCGCGCCGAGCGCACGCCGGGCGCGCCGCCGAGCGCCGCCGCCTCGATCCCGGAGTCGTCGGCGATCGCGGCGCGGCCGGTCGCCGCCGCCGCTGCGCGCGCCTTGCCGAGCGCGTTCTCCGCGAACGTCTCGCCGATCCTCGGGCGGCAGCTCGACGCGCGCGGGCACGTCGAGCTCCACGCTCGCCGTCGCCGCGCCGCAGCAGCCGCGCGAGCTCGCGCCGCTTGTGCGCGTTGTGCGTCGCGAGCAGCAGCTTCACGCGCCGCGCGGCTGCGACCGCCGCCGCGTCGATCGCCTGCTGCTGCGCCTCGCGCAGACGCTCGATCCCGCCCGCGGCGAGCGCGAGCAGCTCGTCGAGGTGCGCGCGCGAGAGCGGCGTGCGCTCGGCGGTCGCCTGCACCTCGACCAGGCCGCCGTCGCCGGTCATCACGACGTTCGCGTCGACCTCGGCGGTCGAGTCCTCGCGAGTAGTCGAGGTCGAGCAGCGGCACGCCGCCGACGATCCCGCACGAGACCGCCGCGACCGAGCCCGTCAGCGGCGAGCGCTCGAGCGCCCCTGCTCGCGACAGACGCGCGCACGCCAGCGACGAGCGCCACGTAGGCGCCGGTGATCGACGCGCAGCGCGTGCCGCCGTCGGCCTGCAGCACGTCGCAGTCGAGGTAGATCGTGCGTTCGCCGAGCGCCTCGAAGTCGACGACGCCGCGCAGCGAGCGGCCGATCAGCCGCTGGATCTCGACGGTGCGCCCGTCCTGGCGCCCGCGCGTCGCGTCGCGCTGCTTGCGCTCGCCCGTCGAGGCCGGCAGCATCCCGTACTCGGCCGTCACCCAGCCGCGGCCCTGGCCGGCCAGCCAGCGCGGCACGCTCTCCTCGGCCGAGGCCGTGCAGATGACGCGCGTCTCGCCCGCCGAGATCAGCGCCGAGCCGGTCGCCGTGCGCACGAAGCCCGGCTCGATCGTCGACCGGGCGCAGCTCGCCGCGGCGCGGCCGTAGCTGCGCGCCGTCGCGCCCGCGCCGCTCACGCCGCCGCCGTCGAGCGCCGGCCAGCGCGACGTGCTCGATCGGCCCAGCGGCATCTGCAGGAAGCGCGTGCCGAGCTCCGGAAGGCCTCGGCGTCGCCCGTGCAGAGGAAGCGGTAGTCGCCCTCGCCCGTGCGCGGGTTGCGCAGCCCGCGCGTGCTCAGCGCGTGCTCGACCTGGCGCGCGAGCGCCGCGCCGGAGCTGACGAGCGTCACCTCCGGGCCGAGCATGCGCTGCAGCATCGGCGCGATCAGCGGGTAGTGCGTGCAGCCGAGGATCACCGTGTCGACGTCGGCCTCGCGCAGCGGCGCGCAAGCCTCGCGCACCGTCGCGACCGTGCGCTCGTCGAACTGCTCGCCCTGCCTGGATGATCGCGCGCGAGGTCCGGGCAGGCGACCGCCGTCAGCGTCACGTGCGGGTCGATCGCCGCCACCGCCTCCTCGTAGGCGCCGCTGCGCGACCGTCGTCGGCGTCGCGAGCAGGCCGATGCGGCCCGTGCGCGTCGCCGCGACCGCCTGCGAGCGCCTCCGGGCGCACGACGCCGAGCACGTCGACGCCGAGCGTCGTCTCGAGCATCCGCCCGCGCAAGCGCCGGCAGCGCCGCCGAGGTCGCCGCGTTGCAGGCGACGACGAGCAGCTTCGCGCGCCGGCGCAGCAGCTCCTCGGCGATCTCGAGCCGCGAAGCGCTCGAGCTCGGCCGGCGAGCGTTCGCCGTAGGGGAAGCGCGCCGTGTCGCCGAGGTAGATGAAGTCCTCGTGCGGGCAGCTGACGAGCAGCTCGTGCAGCACCGTGAGCCCGCCGACGCCCGAGTCGAAGACGCCGATCGGGCGCTCGCGCGGATCGTGCGAGCTGCTGGGGCGCCTGCCACGCCGCCGTCACTCACGCCCGCCATGATCCCAGACGCGGCGACGCGCGAGCGCTACGTCGCGGCACGCGTGCGCGCGCTCGTGGTCTCGAACATGCGCCCCGACGCCGAGCATCCCGAGCGCGGCAGCTTCGTGCGCGACCAGGTCGCGGCGCTGCGCGCGCTGCGAGGACGTCGAGGTGGAGCTGCTACGAGTTCCCGCCCGGCCCGCGCGCGCTCGCGCGGCCGCGCCGCGAGCTGCGCCGCCGCTACGCGCGCGCAGCGCTTCGACGTGGTCCACGCGCACTTCGGGCTGACCGCCTGGCCCGCGCTGGCCGTGCGCGCGCGCGCACGCGCGCTGACGCTCCACGGCACCGACCTGCGCCACCCGCGCACGCGCCTGCTCACCCGCGCCGCGCTGCCGCGCATCGACCTCGCTCGCGACCGTCTCGGCCGCGCTGGCTCGACGAGCTGCCGGGCCGCGCGCCGCGCGCCGCGCGCAGGTGCTGCCCGTGCGGCGTCGACCTCGAGCGCTTCCGCCCGATCGCGCGCGAGGCGCGCGCGCGCCGAGCTCGGGCTCGCGCGCGACGCGCCCTACCTGCTCTTCGCCGCCGACCCCGCGCGGCCCGAGAAGCGCTTCGACCGCGCCGCGCGCTGCGCCGGCGACGTCGAGCTGCTCACGCTCGGCGGCGTCGAGCCCGACGCGCGTGCCGCTCTGGATCAACGCCGCCAACGCCGTGCTCGTCCCCTCCGAGCGCGAGGGCTTCGGCCTCGCCGTGCTGGAGGCGCTCGCCTGCGACGTGCCCGTGCTGGCGACGCCGGTCGGCATCCACCCCGAGGCGCTCGCGGGCATCGACGGCGCGCTCTGCGCGCCGTTCGACATCGCAACGCTGGCGCGCCGCGCTCGAGCCGCTGCTCGACGACGCGCGACCGCGCATCGAGCCGGGACCGCGAATCGCCGGACGGCAGCGTGCCGAGCGCTGGTCGGCCGCGCGCATGGCCGAGCGCGTGCTCGGCGCATGGCGCGCTTGCCGAGGTGCCCGCCGGGTAGCATGAACCCGTCGTGGATCAGACATCTGCCACGAGTGCGACAGCCGACATCCACGCAGCCGCAGCGCGCCGAGGCGACGGCCGATGCGCAGCCCGTCGACGCGACTTCCGCCCCCGTCGCCGCCTGGTTTCGGCGCGCGCGGTCGCATGCGCCGTCGGCGCGCTTCCTGCGCAAGGCGCGCGAGCTCGCCTACCGCGACCTCGGCGGCCTCGTCTTCAGCCTGCACCGCTTCGGCCAGCGCAACGACGAGCTCGTCCTCGCCAAGCTCGCGACGCTCAGCCGCATCGACGCCGAGCTGCGCACGCTCGAAACGAGCCTCTCCGAGCGCCAGCCCGTCACCGTGCTGCGCGAGGCCGGGATCACCGCCTGCCCGCGCTGCGCCGCGATCCACAGCGAGCGAGGACCGCTTCTGCCCCGACTGCGGCCTGCCGATGAGCCGTCGCAGCGACCTGCCGATCGCCGGTGCGCCCGCCGCCGCGACGCCGCCCGCCGGCGCGCCCGCGCCAGCCGGCCACGCCGGGCGCTCCCGCCGCCGCGATCCCCGCCGCAGCCGTCGCCCGCCACGACCGCCGCGACGCCCGCACCCGCAGCCGGCGCGCCCGCCGCGAGCGCGCCCGCGACCGCGCCGCCGGCGCCAACCGCCCGCACCGCCCGCGCACACCGCCCGTCGCACCGCCCGCGCGCGCTCCCGCGCCGCCGGCGACGCAGACACACGCCGCCGTCGGCGCCGAGCAGCGCTCCGGCGGTCGCTCGCCGGCGCCGCCGTCCGCCGACCCCGCGCGAGCGCGCCCGAGCCGCCACGCGAAGACGACCAGCCGACGGAGATCATCCGTCCCCGGTCAGCCGGCTCGTGACGGTCGCCGCGACGCCCGGCGAGCAGACCGGCGCGGGGCCTCCCGCCTCCGCCGCGCAACCCGCGCAGGCGGACTCGACCACGGCCGCCGCTCCGCCCGGCGCCGCCGCGCCGCCGCGCGTCATAGAGGCCTGCCCGCTGTGCGGCGCACCGCTCGACGCCGAGCAGGACTGGTGCCTGAACTGCGGCGCCGCCGCGCGCACCCGCCTCGCCGCGACGCCCAGCTGGACGGGCGCCGATCGTCACCGTCGCCGTCGTCGCCGCGCTTGCGCTCGGCGTGCTCGCAGCCGCGCTCGTCAAGCTCGCCGGCGGCTCCGGCTCCTCCGTCGACGAGCGTCACCACGACGACGATCACGACCGCCGCGACCGCCGCCGGCGACGACGACCCCCACGACCGCGACGACCCCCGGCGCCGTCACGACGACACCGCCGGCGAGCCCGACGACGCCAGCCGGCGGCGCGACCGCGACCGCGCCGGCCGGCACCGCCACGACCGTCACGACCGCGCCCGGCGGCACGTCCGCGACGACGATCACGCCGGCACAGCGCGAAGCGCAGCGGCAGTCGTCGAACCACGCTCGCGACCAAATAGTGTCCGCGCCCGCAGCCGCGGTCTCGCACGAGACCGACGTAGCCGTCGTCGGCGCAGGCGCCGCCGGGCTCTACGCCGCGCTCTGCGCCGCCGCGCGAGCGGCGCCCCGTCGTGCTGATCTCCGCGACGCCGCTCGCGCAGACCGCCAGCTACTGGGCCCAGGGCGGCCTCGCCGCCGCGCTCGCCGCCGACGACAGCGCCGAGCTGCACCTCGCGCGACACCGAGCGCGCCGGGCGCGGCGCTCGTGCGCCGCTCGGCCGCCGAGGTGCTCGTGCGCGAGGCGCCCGAGCGCGTGCACGACCTGCAGTCGCTCGGCGTCCGCTTCGACGCCGATCGCGACGGCCGGCTCGCGCTCGGGCTCGAGGGCGGGCACTCGATGCGGCGCGTCGTCCACGCCGGCGGCAGCGCCACCGGGCGGCGCGTCGTGCGCCAGCTCTCCGCGCTCGTCGCCGAGCAGCCGCGCGATCGTCGTGCTCGAGCGCGCCCGCGCCCGCGCGCTGCTGGTCGCCGCGACGGGCGCTGCGCCGGGCTCGTCTGCGACGACGGGCGCGTCGTCGCGCGCCCGCGCCGTCGTCGTCTGCGACCGGCGGTGGCGCCGCGCTGTGGGCGCGCACGACCAACCCGCCCGGCTCGCTGGGCGTCGGCCTGCTGCTCGCGCACCGCGCCGGCGCCGCGCTCGCCGACCTCGAGCTCCTCCAGTTCCATCCGACCGCCGTCATCGGCGTGCACCGGCCGCGAGGGGTTCCTGATCACCGAGGCGATCCGCGGCGAGGGCGCGACGCTGCACGACGCCGATGGCGAGCGCTTCGTCGACGAGCTCGCGCCGCGCGACGAGGTCTCGCGCGCGATCGACGCGCGTCTGCGCGAGACCGGCGCGAGCTCCGTCGGCCTCGACATGCGCGCGATCGACCCGGCGCTGCTTCCCCAACGTCTTCGGCGCGCTGCGCGAGGCGGGCCTCGACCCGACGCGCGAGCTCGTGCCGGTCGCCCCGGCCGCGCACTACACGATCGGCGGCGTCGTCGCCGACCTGACGCGCGCTCGACGCTCCGCCGGCCTGTACGCCGTCGGCGAGTCCTCCTGCACCGGCCTGCACGGCGCCAACCGGCTCGCGTCCAACTCGCTCAGCGAGTGCTTCGTCTTCGGCGCGCCGCGCGGCGCCTGCCGCGCTCGACGAGCCCGCCGCCGCCAAGCGCGAGGCCGCGGCCGGCGAGCTCGCCCGCCTGCGCGCGCTCCCCGCGCCGCTGGGCGCCGAGCGCGCCACGCGCGAGCAGCTCTGCACGCGACGCCGGCATCGTCGCGCACGCCGAGCGGCCTGAGGCGCTGCTCGCAGACCGCACCCGCTCGCGCGCGCTGATCGCCGCCTGCGCGCTCGCCCGCGAGGAGAGCCGCGGCGCCCACGCCCGCAGCGACTACCCCGAGCGCGACCCCGCGCTCGACGGCCGCCACGTCGTCGTCCACGGCGCGCCCGACGACGACGGGACGAGCGAGCGCGACGGCGCGCAGCCGGCGCTCGAGTGGCAGAGCTGGAGCTGACTGCGCCACCCGCAGCCCGGCGGCAGACCCCGACAGGGGTCGTTCTTGGAAGTTCCTGAGTTCCGCTTTATCCCGGTCTGTTGTGATCACTTGCGTGTTCCTGCACGTAGAAGGAAACGCAGGCTCTCGGAGTCTTTGAGAGCGGGGGGTGTGCTCCAACAAACAGAGAGGGTCAGGAGTAGCCATGTACCAGTTCAGCCGCGCGATCTACCGGGAGCTCGCCTCCGAGACGTCCCTCCCCCGCCCGGCGCCGCCCGCCGCCTCCAACCACGCCGCCGTCCTGCGCGCCTGCGAGGTCGTCGTCGAGCGCCTCGCGACCGATCGCCACTACTTCGCGCGTCCCGAACGCACGCTGTTCAGCGACATCCGCAACTACTTCCCGATGTCCGCGCAGTCGCACGTCCACCAGGTCGTCTGCCGCTACATCCAGCTCGCGCAGGACTACCTCACGCTCCACCCGCACGGGGCTACGCCGCCGTCAGCGGCGAGCCGCCGCAGTGTCGCGCGACGACGCGCAAGGGCGCCGCCTGCCAGCGCGTGCCGCTGCCGCACAACGGCTACTGCCCGTCCCACCAGCACCTCGCCGAAACCGAGGACCGCGAGCTCGCCGCCGCGTAGCCGTCGCGTAGGCTCCGGGGCGTGCTCCTCGGAGTCGACGTCGGCGGCACCTTCACCGACGCCGTGCTCGTCGGCGACGACGCCGCCGTCCACACCGCCAAGGTCCCGACGACGCCCGCGCGAGCAGGCGCAGGGCGTGCTCGACGCCGTCGCGCGTCGTGCTCGCAGCGCGCCGGCGCCCGCGCCGCGGACGTCGAGCGCTTCGCCCACGGCATGACCGTCGCGACCAACGCGCTGCTCGAGGGGCGCACCGCGCGCACCGCGCTGGTCGCGACCGACGGCTTCACCGACGTCGTCGAGCTCGGGCGCCAGGCGCGGCCGCACCTCTACCGGCTCTGCGACGCCGCGCCGGCGCCGCTCGTCGCCGACGAGCTGCGCTTCGGCGCGCCCGAGCGCATGCGCGCCCGACGCGCGTGCTGCGCGCGCTCGAGCCCGACGGCCGCGCGCGACGCTCGTCGAAGCGCTCGCGCGCGCGCGAGCCCGAAGCGGTCGCCGTCGCGCTGCTGCACTCCTACGCCGACCCCGCGCACGAGCGCCTGCTCGGCGAGCTGCTCGCCGAGCGCCTGCCCGGCGTGCACCGTCTCGCTCTCCACGAGCTCGTCGGCACCTTCCGCGAGTACGAGCGCACCGCGACGACCGTCGCTCGACGCCGCGCTCTCGCCGCTGCTCGCCGGCTACCTCGACGCGCTCGCAGGCGAGCGCGAGCGCCGCCGGGCTGCCCGAGCCGCAGGTGATGCAGTCCTCCGGCGGGCTCACCGACCTCGCGCGCGCGGCCGCCCACGCCGCGCTCACCGTGCTCTCCGGTCCCGCCGGCGGCGTCGGCGGCGCGCTGCTGCTCGCCGCGCTCGCCGGCGAGCGCGACGTGCTCTGCTTCGACATGGGCGGCACCTCCTGCGACGTCTGCCTGATCGACGACGGCGACGGTCGCCGAGACCGCGCAGCGCACGCGTCGGCGGCGCGCCCGCTCGCGCTGCCCGCGCTCGACATCCACACCGTCGGCGCCGGCGGCGGCTCGATCGCCTGGCGCGACGCGGGCGGCGCGCTGCGCGTCGGCCCGCTGTCGGCCGGAGCCGTCCCCGGGCCCGCCTGCTACGGCCGCGGCGGCGAGCTGCCGACCGTGACCGACGCGAACCTGCTGCTCGGCCGGCTGCCCGCCGAGACGCCGCTCGCCGGCGGCTCTGACGCTCGACCGCGACGCCGCGCGGCGCGCCGTCGCCGCGCTCGCGCGCGACGCTCGGCATCGACACGCGCGCCTGCGCCGCGGGCATCGTCCGCGTCGCCGAGTCCGAGATGCTGCGGCGCGCTGCGCGTCGATGACGGTCGAGCGCGGCATCGACCCGCGCGGCTTCGCGCTGATGGCCTTCGGCGGCGCGGGCCCGCTGCACGCCGCGCGATGGCGCGGGGAGCTCGGCATCCGCGCGTGCTCTGCCCGCGCGCCTCCGGCGTGCTCTGCGCGCTCGGCCTCGCCGCCGCCGCGCCGCGCCGCGACGTCTCGCGCACGGTCATGCTGCGCGGCGAGCAGCTCACCGCCGCAGCGCCTGCGCGAGCGTGCGCGAGTCGCTGCTCGCCGACGCCGAGCGCCGCGCTCGCCGGCGGCCGCTCCGCGCGCCGCCGCGTGCGCTACGAGCTGCGCTACGCCGGCCAGTCCTTCGAGCTCACCGTCGAGCAGAGCGACTCCGCCGATCCCGGCCGGCTGCGCGCCGCCTTCGCCGCCGCGCACGAGCAGCGCTACGGCTACCGCGAGGACGACGCCGCGGTCGAGCTCGTCAACGATCCGCGTCTCGGCTCTGGGGCGCCGGCGCCCGAGCTCGCGCCGCGCGCTCGAGCGACGAGCGACGACAGCGGCAGCAACAGCAGCGGCGGCGGCATGCTCGATCTCCGGCGGGCGCCTCGCCGGGCCGGCCGTCCACCGCGCTCGGCGACGCGACGCTCTACGTCCCCGCGGCTGGAGCGGCGTCGTCGACGAGCACGGCACGATCGTCCTCGACGGACGCGTCGTGAGCGCCGGACGCGCGATGAGCGCGCTCGACCCGATCGAGCTGCAGGTCCTCACCGGCGCGCTGCGCGCCGCCTGCGAGGAGATGGGCGTCGCGCTGATCCGCTCGGCGCACTCCTCGAACATCAAGGAGCGCCGCGACGCCTCGACCGCGCTGTTCGACGCCGACGGCGAGATGATCATGCAGGCCGAGCACATCCCCGTGCACCTCGGCGCGATGCCCGCCGCCGTCGCGGCCGTGCGCGACGAGCGCCACGCGCCCGGCGTCTCCTGGATCCTCAACGACCCTTTCGCCGGCGGCACGCACCTGCCCGACATCACCGTCGTCACGCCCGGTCTTCGCCGGCGGCGAAGACGCCGGCGGCCGCGCACGCGACGCCGGGCCGCTGATCGGCTTCGCCGCGAGCCGCGCGCACCACGCCGACGTCGGCGGGCGCGTGCCCGGCTCGATGCCCGCCGACAGCCGCAAGCTCGCCGAGGAGGGCGTCGTGATCTCGCCGCGCCCACTCGACGCGCGCCGCGATCGACGAGCTCGTCGCGCTGATGCGCCAGCCCGCGGAGCGCCGCGCCGACCTGCGCGCACAGCTCGCCGCCAACCGCATCGGCGCGCACCGCCTCGCCGCGCTCGCCGACGCGGCTCGGCGTCGGACGCCTGCGCGCCGCGACCGACGCCGTGCTCGACTACGCCGAGCGGCGCACGCGCGCCTGCCTCGCCGCGCTGCCCGACGGCGCGCGGCGCGCGCGAGGACGTGCTCGAGGCGCAGCGACGGCGACCTCGTGCTGCGGCTGCGAGGCCACCGTCGACGGCGAGCGCCTGCTGCTCGACTTCTCCGGCAGCGCGCCGCAGCACGACGGCAACCTCAACTGCCCGCTCGCCGTCACGCGCTCGGCCTGCTTCTTCGCCGTGCGCGTGCTCACCGACCCCGACATCCCGCCCTCCGCCGGCGCCTACCGCCCGATCGCCGTGCGCGCGCCCCGAGGGCTCGCTGCTCAACGCGCGCCCCGGCGCCGCCGTCGCCGCCGGCAACGTCGAGACCTCCTCGCGCGTCGCCGACCTCGTGCTCGCGCGCCTTCGGCCGCGCGCTCGGGCAGGGGACGATGAACAACCTCGTTCGACGCTCGGCGAGACGGCGAGCGGCAGCTTCGCCTACTACGAGACGCTCGGCGGCGGCCAGGGCGCGTGCGCCGACGCCGACGGACCGAGCGGCGTGCACGTCGCGATGAGCAACACGCTCAACACGCCCGTCGAGGCGCTCGAGCGCGAATTCCCGCTGCGCGTCATCCGCTACGCGCTGCGCCGCGGCTCCGGCGGCGCCGGCGTGCATCGCGGCGGCGACGGCGTCGTGCGCGAGCTGCGAGGCGCTCCGCGAGATGACCTTCTCGTTGATCGCCGAGCGCCGCCGCCACGCCCCGCCCGGCGCCGACGGCGGCGAGCCGGGCGCCCCGGGCGCAGACACGCTCGACGGCGAGACGCTTCCCGGCAAGGCGACCGGCACGCTGCAGAGCCGGCGAGCGCCTGCGGTCGGAAACGCCCGGCGGCGGCGGGTTTGGCTGCGCCGGACAGGACTGCTCAGGCAGACTCGAGCGCCTGATCAATAGTGGCCAATTTGCAGGGGATTTGGGATTTCCGCCTGCTTTTCGTATCTTTAACGGGCCTGGAGCCGCCCGAACCTGCGGCGGCGCCGGCTAGATAGAGACGCTCTCCTCGCCTCACCCGTTATGCCAATTGCTTTCAAAGAATGGGCGGTGACCGTCCGTGCGCTCGCGGAAGGTGAGCAGCTCGTAACCCTGCGCAAGGGCGGAATCCGCGAACCCGGCAAGCCGTTCCGGCTCGCGCACGAGCGCTTCTTCCTCTACCCGACCTTCGACCACCAGACCGGCGACCTGGTGCGCGAGTCCCACCAGCCCGAGCTGCGCCGCGCGCTCGAGGAGGGCGTCTGGAGCGACGGCGAGCCGCTCGCTGCAGCGCGTTCACGTCCGGCGCGCCGCGTGCAGCAGCCCGACCGCGTGCGCATCCGCGCCTGGGCCGAGGTCGCCGAGCACTTCACGATCACCGACCCGCGCTGCGTCGACGCGCTCTCGCCGTTCTACGTCTGGACGCCCGACTACGCCGAGAAGCGGCTCGGCTGGCGCCGCCACCAGCCGCTGCACGTGCTGCTGCTGCGCACCTACCGCATCCCGCGCCCGGTGACCGTCAAGGTCAAGGACGAGTACACGGCTGCGCCAGCGCCTGGATCGAGATCCAGCGCGAACTGCCCTTCGAGGGCACGCCCGTGCTCTCCGACAGCCGAGTTCGACCGCGCCGCCGAAGAGATCGCGTCGATCACCCGCGAGGCCGGGCAGCCGGCTCCTCGTCTCGCCAGGCTCCGCCGCTCAGCTCGGCGCTCCCGCCTCGGCCTCACGCCCGTGCTCCCGGCTCGCCTGCGTGCGCCGGAGGCAGCGCTTCGCGCGCCGCCTCGGCGCCCGACTCCGGCACGAGGATGTCGCGCGGCCCGGGCACGAGGAAGTCCGGCACGTCGAGGCCGAGCGCGCCGAGCATGCTCGGGATGCCCTCCTCGAGCAGCAGCGCCTCGATCAGCTCGGCCTCGGGCTGGTTGCTGCGCGTCGGCGACTCGCACGAGCTTGCCTCCGTGTACTGCGGCTTGACCTTGCGCGCCTTGCGCTGCTCGCTCGGGCTGCGCGGCGCGCCGCTCGAGCGCCGCTGCACGAGCGGCATGCCGCAGTCCGCGCAGAAGCGCTCGCTGCGCGGCGTGCGGCGCGCCCGCAGCGTCGGGCAGACAGCGGTCTGTCCTCGCGCCCGGTCAGCTCCGGCTAGCGCGCCGCGTCGAGCGCGACCTCGCGCGACCTCGCCGCCCGTCGATCAGGTACGAGCGCACCTCGGGCTCGGCGCCGCCGCGAGCCCGACGATGATCCACTCGACGCCCGGCCAGTTCGCGGCGAAGTTGACGTCGGTCTGCGAGGGATAGGGCGCGCGTGCGCACGTGCGAGTGGTAGATCGCGCCGATCTCGGGCCCTCGGCGCTCGATCTCCTGCGTCAGCTCGAGCAGCTCCGCGGCCGTCGATCTCGAAGCGCAGCGGGCTCGCGGCGACGGTTGACGCGCGCGGTGCACGCGCGACGCGCCTCGCCGGCTCGGGCGTCGCCGGCGCGACCGCCACCACGCCGCAGCACTCGTTCGGCGCGTCTTCGCAGTGCGTGCGCGACGATCTCGTCGAGCAGCGCGAGTCGCGAGATCCTCACGGCAGCGGGCGCGCTGCACGCGGCGCCGGCGCCTACCACCAGACGGTGGCGTCGACGTTCTCGATCTCCTCGACCGGCAGCGTGTAGATGCCGCTCGAGAGGTACTTCCAGCCGTCGTCGGCGACGAGGAAGACGACGTTGCCCTCGTCGAGCTCGTCCGCGATGCGCACCGCGATGCTCGCGATCGCGCCGCAGGAGACGCCCGCGAACAGGCCCTCCTCGTCGCAGCAGCTTGCGCGTCCAGACGATCGCGTCGGCGTTCGTGACGAAGATCTTGCGGTCGAGCAGCGAGAGGTCGATGATCGGCGGGATGAAGCCGTCGTCGAGCGAGCGCAGGCCCTGCACGGGCTCGCCCTGCATCGGCTCGGCGGCGACGATCTTGCACGGCGTCGCCGAAGGTCTCCTTCAGGCGCCTGCCGTTGCCCATCAGCGTGCCGCCCGTGCCGAGCCCGGCGACGAACGCCGGCGACCTCGTCGAGCTCTTCGAGGATCTCGAGCGCGGTGCCGTTGTAGTGGGCGCCCGGGTTGGCCTCGTTGCCGTACTGGTAGGGCATGTACCAGCGCGGGGTCCTGCGCGGCCATCTCGAGCGCCTTCTCGACGGCGCCGTTGGAGCCCTTGGCGCCCTCCGAGTAGACGATCTCGCGCGCCGTACATCTTCGAGCAGCTGCGTGCGCTCCGGGCGTGACGTTCTCCGGCATCACCACCGTCAGCGAGTAGCCCTTGCGCGCGCAGATCATCGCGAGCGAGATGCCCGTGTTGCCGGAGGTCGGTTCGAGGATCGTCTGGCCCGGGGAGAGCGCGCCCTTCTCCTCCGCGTCCTCGATCAGCGCGCGCGCGACGCGATCCTTGACCGAGCCCGTCGGGTTGCGCGCACTCGAGCTTCGCCCAGATGTGCACGCCCGGCTTCGGCGAGAGGCCGGGCAGCTCGATCGAGCGGCGTGTTGCCGATCGACTGCACGATGTCGCCGTAGCGGCCCCCGCACGGCCTGTTGCGCAAGCTCTCGACCGCCATTACTTCACGAAATATAGCGGTAGCGCGTCGAGGACACCACCCGCGTCGACGCGCGGCGGTGGCATCGCGCACACGCGCGTCGGGCGCGCCAAGCGCGCCAGATTCCGTATGATTGGCTCGCCGGACGCGGGGCCGGCGTTTCCAGAATCGAGGATCCTCGGGGGGCTTCGTGGATAGATCGAGATTCGCTCTGCCGCTTGTGCCGCTGCTCGCGTGCGCGCTCGCCGTTGCCGCAGCGCTGCTCGCCCCCGCGTCGAGTCTCGCCGTCGAACTGCCACCACCCGTGCCGGAATACGAGTACTACTCGCTGCCCGAAGTCTCGGTCGAAATCAACGGCTCCTACAGCGAGCGCTACACCGATCCGGAAGGCGACATCGAAGACGTGAAATTCTTCTTCAAGATCACGCGCGGCTTCGAAGTCGTGTGGTGGGCCAGCGAATCCCCCCCGACGGTGTCCAGCAGGTTCGGCAGCTCGCTACATCCGGGCACAGTCAAACTCGAAGCGTCTGGCACCCACGAAACGATCTTCAAGGATTTCCCCGAAGAACCGGTCCTCTGCGAATACTCCCCGCTCAGCTCCGAACCGACCTCCGAAGGCGCCGGCGGCCTGGTCGAACTGAAACCGAACCCCAGCGAACCCGGGCACATGACGGCGCGCGCCAGCTACCCGCTCAGCGGGGCGTTCGTCAAGGCGACGACGACCACGCCGGAATTCGACTGCAGCGGCGCCGTCGCGACCTCCGGAGACCCATCGTCGGACCCGCGCTTCCTCGAAGCGACCTCACCACTCGTCGAAGCCGCCGTCGACTTCGAAAGCGGCCAGGCCGAACAGACGGTCACCGTCCCGCACACCTACTCCTTCGACGTCGGCGCCGATCAGGTCGACATCAACGACCAGGTAGTCGTCAAGATCAACCGGCTGCCGCCGCCACCGCCGCCGCGCGGGACCAAAGGCCCACCCGAACAGCACGGCCCGAGCACCCCGATCACGCCGCCTGGGCCAGCGCCGAAACCACCGATTATCCCGGAACCGGAACTCGAACCCGAACCGCCGGTCGTCACCGGGGGCGGGGGTCCGCCGAAACTGCACACCGGCATCAAGGCGAAATGCCCGAAGGCCGGCAAGCCGTGCACGGTCACGGGGATCGTCGAAGCCGAACTCCCCGCGCCGCGGCCGGCGCGCACGGCGCAAGCGTCGCGCAAGGCGAAGATCCGACGCGTCGTGCTCGGGAAGGTCAGCTTCCCGCTGGCCGCCGGCGCCAGCAAGGCGGTCGTGATCACGCTGAGCAAGGCCGGCGTGGCTTTCCTGCGCTCGCGTCCTGGCGTGCGAGCGAAGATCGCCGTCGTGGTCTCGGCGCCCGGCGCCGCCACGGCGAGCAGGACGCGCACGGCGAGGCTGCGCCTGTCCGCGGCGCACAGGCGCCACTAGCGCGCCGTGGCGTTTGGCCGCACAGCCAGTCAGCCTCTAAGATCGGGGGCGACGGTCGCAACTGGGACCGCTGTCCCAACTCCAAACCGCAGGGGGCTGCAGCGCGATGACGACGACGCAGGACGGTTACGACTTCGACTGGCTCGTGATCGGCTCGGGCTTCGGTGGCAGCGTCTCGGCGCTGCGCCTCGCCGAGAAGGGCTACGCGGTCGGTGTGCTCGAGTGCGGGCGGCGCTTCGCCGACGACGAGTTCCCGAAGAACACGGCCGACGTCAAGCGCTACTTCTGGAACCCGCGCCTCGGGATGAAGGGGATCTTCCGCCTGACGAACTTCAAGGACGTCGCGGTCGTCTCCGGCTGCGGCGTCGGCGGCGGCAGCCTCGGCTACGCGTGCACGCTGTACGTGCCGCCGAAGCAGTTCTTCGAGGACCGCCAGTGGGCGGAGATCGCCGACTGGGAGAGCGAGCTCGCGCCGCACTACGCCGAGGCGCAGCGAATGCTAGGCGTCGTCGAGAACCCGCACGAGGATCCCGCCGACCAGCTGCTGCGCGAGCTTGGCGAGGAGCTCGGCGTCGGCGACACCTACAAACGCACGCCCGTCGGGATGTTCTTCGGCGAGAGCGGCAGGACCGTGCCCGACCCGTTCTTCGGCGGCGACGGTCCCGACCGCACGGGCTGCAAGCTGTGCGCGCGCTGCATGGTCGGCTGCGTGCACGGCGCGAAGAACACGCTCGTCAAGAACTACCTCTACCTCGCCGAGAGGCGCGGCGCGCGCGTGATGCCCGAACGCACGGTAATCGACATCCGCCCGATCGGCGCGGCCGACGGCTCGGACGGCTACGAGGTCGAATCGGTTCGCTCGGGCGCGTGGCTGCGCAAGGAAAGGCGTGTGCAGCGCGCGCGCGGCGTCGTCGTCGCGGCCGGTCCGCTCGGCACGAACCGGCTGCTGCAGAAATGCCGCCTCGAAGGCTCGCTGCCGCGCGTCTCCTCGCGCATCGGCGAGCTCGTGCGCACCAACTCGGAGTCGATCCTGACGGTGACCGTCCCCGAGGACTACCCCGAGAACCTGATCGAGCGCGTCGCGATCACCTCCTCGATCTACCCCGACCCACACACGCACATCGAGACGGTCACGTACGGCGACGACGGCGACTCGATGCGCCTGCTCTACACGCTGCTGACCGGCGACGGCACGCGCGTGACGCGGCCGCTGAAGCTGCTCGCGCAGATTGCTGCGCCACCCCGACCGGCTCGCGAAGGTGCTGTTCGCCAAGCACTGGTCGCGGCGCACGATCATCATCCTCGTGATGCAGACGCTCGACAACGCGATCGCGCTGCGCCCGCGCAAAGGGCCGTTCGGCAGCTTCTGGCTGCAGACCGAACAGGACCCCGAGCGGCCGAACCCGACGTTCATCCCGATCGCCAACAAGGCCGCCGAATGGTTCGCCAGGCGCACCGGCGGGATCGCCCAGAGCTCGGTCACCGAGGCGCTGTTCAACATCCCCTCGACCGCGCACATCCTCGGCGGCGCCGTGATCGCGCCCGACGCCGAGCAGGGCGTCGTCGATGCCGAGCAGCGCGTCTTCGGCTACGAGAACCTGCTCGTCTGCGACGGCTCGGCGATCCCGGCGAACGTCGGGGTGAACCCCTCGCTGACGATCACGGCGCTCGCCGAGCACGCGATGAGTCGCGTGCCGGCGGCCGGGACGGGCGAGCTCGAGCGCGACGTCGAGCCGGCCGCAGCCTGAGCTTCACGAACCGGCTGCGTCGGCGTCGGTCAAGGCGGCCAGGTCTTCGAGGTCGACGGGGCGCGCGCTCGCGCGCTTCATGCTGATCAGGTCGTCGCGGCCGGCTACTGCGATCCGGATCTCGCCGAGCTCGATCTCGAGCGCGCGGGCGCGCAGCTCGTCGTACGGCGGCATGCCCGGAGCGTCGTGGAGCACGTCGATGGCTCCATGCGCTGTGTCGAACTGCCAGAGCGTTGCGCGCGGGAGCATCGACGCGTCGATCTCCACGTCGCCCGCGCCGGGGTTCAGCACACGCGCGCGGAGCTCGTTGAGCGCATCGGCGAGCAGTTCGAGGTTCGCGCGATCGGGGCGCGGATATACGTCGACGTCGAACGTGGTGCGCACGTGGCCATACGCCTGAACCGCAAGACCGCCGACAAGCACGTAGTCGACTCCGTGCCTGGCAAGCGCCGCGAAGATGCGCTCGGCGTCGAGCGGCGCGTCAGCGTCCACCGCGCGCCTCAGCGCCCGCCCGGCGCAAGCGACCGGCGAGCCGGTCGGCGGAGATCGCGAGCCGCAGCCGCTCGGCCGGCGTGCGCTCTCGCATCGCTGCGAGATGGACGGGGTCGAAGCGGCCGGTCAGACGTCGTGCTTTCAGTTCCGGCTCGTAGCCCATCGCCAGCAGCAGCGCGCTGATCGTCTCCCAGGTTGGCGTCGTGAGTCCGTGCTCGATCCTGCTGACCGCGGCCTGCGTCGTGCCGGCGCGACGGGCCAGAGACGCCTGGCTCAATCCACTTGCGACGCGACGATCCCGGATCACCCTGCCGATATCCATCTATATATAATTATATATAAGCGATCTACGCAACCTGGCTTCAGCGCGCCGTGCGCCTGCCGCTGACCGGGGCGGCTGTGTCGCCTAGTAGCGCCCGCCGGCCATCGCCGGCAGGATCACGAGCGTGTCGCCCTCGCCGACGCGCCGTCTCGAGCCCGTCGAGCACGCGCACGTCCTCGTCGTTGAGGTAGACGTTGACGTAGCGGTTGAGCTCGCCGTCGGCGCGCGAACAGCTGGTCCTGCGTCGCCGGGTGGCTTGGCGGCGAGGTCCGCGAGGACCTCGCCGACGTTGTCGCCGGAGGCGCTGAGGACCTCGCGCTCGCCGCCGACCGACGCGCGCAGCACCGGTGGGATCTTGATCGTCGCCATCGTCAGCGCGCCAGCCTACCCTAGCCGGCGGCGGCGCAGAACGCCTCGTAGTCGGGGAACACGCCCATCTCCTCGTCGGTGATCTCGTCGGGCTCGCGCGAGCAGATCGGGCACTCGGGGTCGCGGTGGACCTTGACCTCGGTGAGCGTCGCGCCGAGCGCGTCGTAGAGCAGCAGGCGCCCGATCGCGGGGTCGCCGATGCCGACGATCAGCTTGATGACCTCGGTCGCCTGCAAGCAGGCCCATCGTCCCCGGCAGCACGCCGAGCACGCCGTTGGCGCCGCAGGAGGGCGCGAGCTCGGCCGGCGGCGGCTCGCGGAACAGGCAGCGGTAGCACGGGCCCTCGTAGGGCTTGAAGACCGACAGCTGGCCGTCGAAGCCGAGGATCGAGGCCGAGACGACGGGGATCTTCAGGCGCACGGAGGCGTCGTTGAGCAGGTAGCGCGTCGGGAAGTTGTCGACGCCGTCGACGATCACGTCCTAGCCCTCGATGATCTCCATGATGTTCGAGGCGTCGATGCGCGTCTGGTACTTGACGACCTTGACGTCGGGGTTGAGCGCGTGGATCGACTCCTCGGCGGAGTCGACCTTCGGGATGCCGATGCGCTGCGTCGAGTGGATCACCTGGCGCTGCAGGTTGGAGAGGTCGACGACGTCGTCGTCGACGATGCCGAGCGTGCCGACGCCGGCGGCGGCGAGGTAGAGCGCCGTCGGCGAGCCGAGCCCGCCGGCGCCGAGCAGCAGGACCTTCGCGTCGAGCAGCTTCTGCTGGCCGTCATCGCCGATCTCGGGGATCAGCATGTGGCGCGAGTAGCGCTCGCGCTGCTCGGGCGTGAGCGTGCGCGGGACCTCGACCTCGTAGCCGCGGTCCTTCCACAGCGTGATGCCGCCGGTCATCGAGCGCGACGTGCTCGTAGCCGAGGTCGTCGGTCAGCGTGCGCGCGGCGAGCGCCGAGCGGTTGCCGGACGCGCAGTAGAGGATGACGCGCTGCGGAGCGGTCGGGCACGACGCCCTCGATGCGCGACTCGAGATAGCTGCGCGGCACGTGCTTGGCGCCGGGCAGGTGGCCGGCCGCGAACTCCTCGGTCTCGCGCACGTCGACGATCGCGACGCCCTCGTCGATCAGCTCGTGGACCTCGGACGGGTCGACCTCCTCGATCTGGCTCTTGACTTGGCGGAGAACTCGGCGCCCGACGGGCTCATCTCAAAACTCCTGAACCCTGGTCGGGTTTCATTGACTTTACAAAGTATAGCGGCCGCATGACTGGTCGTCGCAGGCGTCGTCATCGGCGCGTCCGCTTACTCTGAGCGCAGATGCTCGCACTGCGGCCGCACGAAGCTCGGCAGCCTCGCCGCCGACGGCGCTGCGTCGCGTCTGACGCTCGGCGCCTGCTCGTCGGGCGTCTTCGCACGGTCGTCTCGACGGCGGCCGCGCCGACGTCGGTCGCGGGCGCATCGGGCTTCGACGGCGCGGCGCTGCCGGGCGCGTGCGCGGCGGTGCCGGACTTCGCGCTGAGCGACGAGAACGGCGCGCGCGATCTCGCTGTCGAGCTATCGCGGCAAGGTGACGATCGCTCGCGTTCCTCGTACTCGACCTGCGGCGCGACGTGCACGGTGATCGTCGAGCAGATCCGCGGCGCGCTCGACGAACTCGCCGGGCATCTGCCGGTGCTGCTCGATCAGCGCCGATCCGACGCTCGACACGCCGGCGCGCGTGCGCGGCTTCCTCGCGCAGGAGTGCTCGGCGCGCGTGCGCGCTACCTGACGCGGCACACGCGCGCAGCTGCGACCGATCTGGCGCACGTTTCGCGTCGTGCTGCCGAGCGCCGGCGCGCAAGTGTTCGACGAGTACGCGTCGGTCTTCCTGCTCGACAGCCCGGGCGCGAGCGCGTCGATCTTCCAGCTCGAACAGCTGACGCCGGAAGCGCTCGCGCACGACATCGCGCAAGCTGCGTCTCCGAACGTCGAGAGGGCGGCCGGCGACCCGCCTGGAACGCGCCGACCGGCCTGTCTGATACCCTACCGCGCAGGTAGGTATTGCGACGATGATGTTCTCAACCAAGGCCGAGTACGGCGTGCGCGTGATGGTCGAGCTCGCGCGGCGCGGCGGCGACGACCCGGTGCCGCTCGCCGAGATCGCCGAGCACGAGGGGCTGCCGCTCGCCTACCTCGAGCACCTCGTCGCGCGCCTGCGCCGCGCCGGGCTGATCGAGAGCCGCCGCGGCGCGCACGGCGGCTACCTGCTCGCGCGCTCGCCGAGCAGATCACGATGGCCGAGGTCGTCGAGGCGCTCGAGGGCTCGATCGCGCCGATCGAGTGCATCTCGAGCGCGCCCGACGGCACGATCGTCTGCTCGCGCGAGTCGACGCCGGGCCACGGCTGCACGACCAAGCTGCTGTGGACGCGCGTGCGCGGCTCGATCGTGCGCACGCTGCAGGAGACGACCCTCGCCGACCTGTGCTCGGCCCTCGCTGCCGGCCGGCCCGACGCTCGCGACGGGACGGCCTGCCGCGCTCGACAGCAACCGCAAACACTCACGACTGGAGCCTGAACAGAGACATGGCCGAACTGGAGATCCGAAACCTGCACGTCCGCACCGAGGAGCGCGAGATCCTGCGCGGCGTCGACCTCGTCGTCGCGCCGCGGCGAGCTGCACGCGCTGATGGGCCCCAACGGCTCCGGCAAGTCGACGCTCGCGAACACGATCATGGGCCACCCGACTACGAGGTGACCGAGGGCGAGATCCTCTTCGACGGCGAGAACATCACCGAGCTCGCGCCGCACGAGCGCGCGCAGGCTCGGCCTGTTCCTCGCCTTCCAGTACCCGGTCGCGATCCCCGGCGTGTCGGTCGCGAACTTCCTGCGCATGGCGATCAACGCCCAGCGCGAGGAGCCGATCGAGGTCAAGGAGTTCCGCGACGCAGCTCGCGCACGCCGTCGAGCTGCTCGACGTCGACCGCGCGTTCACCTCGCGCCACCTCAACGACGGCTTCTCCGGCGGCGAGAAGAAGCGCGCCGAGGTGCTGCAGATGGCGATGCTCGAGCCGCGAGATCGCGGTCCTCGACGAGACCGACTCGGGCCTCGACATCGACGCGCTGCGGACCGTCGCCGAGGGCGTCGCAGAAGCTCCACGCCGAGCAGGGCCTCGGCGCGCTGATCATCACCCACTACCAGCGCATCCTCCACTACGTCAAGCCGGAGTTCGTGCACATCCTGATGGACGGGCGGATCGTGATGGAGGGCGGCGACGAGCTCGTCGAGCGCCTCGAGCGCGAGGGCTACGACCCGATCCGCGAGGAGGTCGCGCGCGCGTGCCTGAGGCCGGCGCCGTCAAGCCGGGCGCGCCACCGCGAGGCGACGCTCAACCGCGCGCTCGCACGGCGCCGGCGCCGGCGGCGGCGCCGCTCGCGCAGCTGCGCGAGCGGCGCGCGGGCCGCGTACGACGCGCTCGAGCTGCCGCGCTGGCGTCGCTCGGGCTTCTGGACGACCGCCTCGAGGGCCTCGACCTCGACGCGCTCGCAGACAGCGCACCGAGCCGGCGCCGCACGCGGCGTGCCGGACGATCGTTCGGCGGACGCTGCCCGAGCGTGCGCGCGCCGGGCGCTCGTGCAGCGCGACGCCTCGGTCGTGCACGTCGAGCTCGACGCGGAGCTGCGCGAGCGCGGCGTGATCCTGTGCTCGCTCGAGCAGGCCGCGTCCGCGAGCACACCGAGCTGTTCGAGCCGGCTACTCCCGGCGCCTGCCGCTCGACCGCCACAAGCTCGAGGCGGCGAGCGCGGCGTTCTGGACCGGCGGCGCGTTCCTCTACGTGCCGCCGGGCCTCGTCGTCGAGGACCCGTTCGAGATCGTCTACGAGATCGAGCGGCCGGGCGTCGCGCAGTACGCGCACACGCTCGCGATCGGCGACGCCGAGCAGCGAGATCCGCCTGCGCGAGTACGACCTCGCCGAGGATTCGACGGGATCGAGGGCGAGGCGCTGCACGCGGGCGAGTTCGAGCTCTACCTCGAGGACGGCGCGCGCTGCCGCCTGGCGCACCTCCCGGACTGGGGCAGCGGCGAGGTGCACGACGTATCGACTCGCTGTCGTCGAGGTCGGCCGCGACGCCTACTGCCACTGGCTGCCGGCGCTGCTCGGCGGCCACCTGGTCCGCCACCACCACGAGCTGGCGGTCGCCGGAGCCGGGCGGCGACATGGCGTTCCGCGGGCTGTTCTTCACCGAGGAGCACGAGCACCTCGACGTCTTCGCGGTCGACCTGCACGAGACCGGCCCGTCGGGCGGAGACGTGCACTGGCGCGGCGCGGCGAGCGGCGAGAGCCGCGCGAGCTTCGAGGGGCTGATCCAGATCGACCCGGGCGCGCAGCAGACGCCACACCTACCTGCAGTTCCACTCGATGATGCTCTCGCCGACAAGCGCGAAGCTCGACGCGATCCCGTCGGTGCTCGTCTCCGCCGACGACGTCTCGGCGTCGCACGGCGGCACGGTCGGCGAGCTCGACGAGACGGCGATCTTCTACATGCAGTCGCGCGGGCTCGACCGCCCGGCGGCGGTGCGCGTGATCGTCGAGGGCTTCTTCGAGCCGCTGATCGCGCAGCTCGAGGACGAGCCGCTGGAGGAGCTCGATCCGCGAAGGTCGCCGAGAAGCTGGCGGCCGCGCGCGATGACATCGAGGCATATGCGGTCAGTCGCTGAGAGCCACGCTCGGCGTCAGGGCCGACTTCCCGATCTTCGCGCGCGAGCTTCGACGGGCGCCCGCTGGTCTACCTCGACTCGGGCGCGACCTCGCAGAAGCCGCAGGCGGTGATCGACGCGCAGGACGAGCACTTCCGCAGCCACAACGCCAACATGCACCGCGGCGTCTACGCGCTCGCGCAGGAGGCCGACGCGGCCTTCGACGAGGCGCGCCGGCGCGTCGCGGCGTTCGTCGGCGTCGACCCGCGCACGACGATCTTCTGCAAGAACGTGACCGAGGCGATCAACCTCGTCGCGTACTCGTGGGGCCGCGCGCACGTCGGCCCCGGCGACGCGGTGCTGATCACGCAGATGGAGCACCACGCGAACCTCGTCCCGTGGCAGGTGCTCTGCCGCGAGCGCGGCGCCGCGCTGCGCTACCTCGAAGTCGACGAGCACGGCGAGCTGTCGCTCGATCAGCTCGACGCCGAGCTCGCGCGCGGCGACGTCAGGCTCGTCGCGTTCGCGCACGTCTCGAACGTGCTCGGCACGATCAACCCGGTCGCCGAGATGACCGAGCGGATCCGCGCGGCCGGCGCGGTGTCGCTCGTCGACGGCGCGCAGGCGGTTCCGCAGATGCCCGTCGACGTCGCGGCGCTCGGCGCCGACTTCTACGGCTGGACCGGGCACAAGGCGCTCGGCCCGACCGGCGTCGGCGTGCTCCACGGGCGCGCAGAGCTGCTCGAGGCGATGGAGCCGTTCCTGACGGGCGGCGACATGATCGCGTCGGTCGACTTCCAGTCGGTCACGTGGAACGAGCTGCCGTACAAGTTCGAGGCCGGCACGCCGCCGATCGCCGAGGCGGTCGGGCTGGGCGCGGCGGTCGAGTACCTCGGCGCGATCGGCATGGAGCGCGTGCGCGAGCACGAGCGCGCGCTGACCGCGTACATGCTGCAGCGGCTCGCCGAGGTTCCCGGCCTGCGCGTCGTCGGGCCGGCGGACGCCGAGCGCCGCGGCGCGCTCGCGTCGTTCACGATCGACGGGATGCACCCGCACGACATCGCCGAGCTCGCCGACCGCGGCGGCGTCTGCATCCGCGCCGGCCACCACTGCGCGCAGCCGCTGATGCGCTGCCTCGGCGTCGGCGCGACCGCGCGCGCGTCGCTCGGCGTCTACAACGAGGCGTCGGACGTCGATGCGCTCGTGCAGGCGCTGCAGGCCGGTCGCGAGATCTTCGGGCTGTGAGCGCGCACGCCGCCGACCCTCGACTCCAGGACGCCTGAGATGGACGATCTCTACCGCGACTACATCCTCGACCACTACAAGCACCCGCACAACTTCGGCGAGCTCGACCCGCACGACCTCGAGGCGCTCGAGCACAACCCGCTGTGCGGCGACGAGCTCGGCGTGCAGATCCGCGTCAAGGACGGCCGCATCGAGGACCTGCGCTTCCACGGCCACGGCTGCGCGATCTCGCAGGCCTCGGCATCGATCGCCTCCGAGGAGCTGAAGGGGATGCAGCTCGCCGAGATCGGCGAGCTCGGCGCCGACTGGATGATCGACCTGCTCGGCATTCCCGTCTCGGCGACGCGGCGCAAGTGCGCGCTGCTCAACCTCAAGGCAGTGCGCGGGGCGGTCACGGGCGACAACGCCTGGCCGGAGTAGACGGGGCGGCGCTGCGCGCCGCGCTCAGGGCAGACGTTCGTGGATCGTCTTCGTGTACGCCCCGTCGGGCTGTCCCGTGCCGCCGCCCTTGCGGGTCTTGACGTCGTAGGAGAAGTTGTAGAGCATCGCGCCGCGCTTGCGGCCTTCGCGCGGCTCCCATGCGGCCATTTCGGCGACTTCCGCGAGCGTGTTCATCTGCTCGGGCGACATGCAGATCGTCCCGATCGCGACCTTCTGCGGAGCTTTCAGCGCATCCATGTACTGCTGGCAGAGCTCGATCGACGTCGACGCGTCCGCGTAGTCCATCGTCGTCAGGAAGTCGAGCTGGTTGGCGAATTCCCGCAGCAACTGCTGCTGCGCCAGCCACGGGCTGTAGATCGGCGCGGTCAGCAGCGGTTCGCGCCGCAGCGCGTCGCGCAGCGCCTGGCGGAGCTTGGTGACGACGGGGACGAGCGTCGTGTTCGGTTCCGACGGCGGCTCGAAGTCGAAGTCGATCCCGTCGACGCCCCACGCGAGCACCTGTTCGACGACGTTCTTGATGAACGCGTCGAACTTCTCTTTCGGCACGGCGCCGAGGCGCGTGTCGTTGATCGAGAACAGGACCTTCGTGCCGCGCGCGCGCACGGTCTTGATCGCGGCCTTGATCGACGCTTCGGAGTGCGTTTTGCAGAGGAACCCGAAATCGAGCTTGTAGCTGGCGGGGTCGATGCCGACGAACGCGAGCGGCACGACGTCGACGTACGGCGGCATCTTGTCGAGCGTCGGCGACGGCGGCGTCGGCTCCTCGCCGATCCAGTAGTTGACGAACGTCTCGCTGCCCATCGTGTCCTCCTGTCTGTTCGATCGACCCCCCGCGCGTCGGTCGCGTGCGGCACGCGGCCGGTGACACGCGCGCAAAGATCGCACGACGCGCAGCACGACGCACGCTTAGTTTCCGATTATGCGAATCGGCGGCTTCCGGCGCGGCGCCTGACGGCGCCTCCGGCGCGGACCGGCGGTCTCGATAGAATTCCTACCTCACAGCACAGGATTCGCAACCTCAGCGAGGATCTCTATGGCCACAGTTGACCGCATCGCAAAACCGAGCCCGATCGTCGAGGACGAGCAGGGCCAGCTGCGCGCCCGCCAGGGCATCTCGCGCGAGGTCGTCGCCGAGCTGTCGAAGATCAAGGGCGAGCCCGACTGGATGGCCGAGAAACGGCTGAAGTCGCTGGAGATCTTCGAGCGCAAGCCGATGCCGAACTGGGGCCCGGACCTGAGCGGCCTGAACCTCGACGACCTCGTGCTCTACTCGCCGCCGACGGCCGGGCGCTTCAACAGCTGGGACGACGTCCCGGCAGGAGATGAAGCAGACCTACGAGGACCTCGGCATCCCGCAGGCCGAGCGCGAGCACCTCGCCGGCGTCGTCGGCGTCTGGCGCCAGGAGCCGGTCTACGAGGGCCTGAAGGAGGAGTACGCGAAGCTCGGGCATCCTCTTCTGCTCGATGGACACGGCGATCAACGAGTACCCGGAGCTCGTGCAGAAGTACTTCATGACGAAGTGCGTGCCGCCGCAGGACAACAAGTTCTCGGCGCTGCACGGCGCGGTCTGGTCGGGCGGAGCCTTCTGTCTACATCCCGCAAGGGCGTCAAGTGCGACCTGCCGCTGCAGTCCTACTTCCGCATGGAGGGCGCCGGCGAGGGCACCTTCGAGCACACGCTGATCGTCGCCGACGAGGGCTCCGAGGTGAACTACATCGAGGGCTGCACGGCGCAGACCTACAGCGTCAACTCGATGCACTCCGCCGTCGTCGAGATCTTCGTCCACGAGGGCGCGAAGGCGCGCTACACGACCGTGCAGAACTGGTCGAAGGACGTCTACAACCTCAACACCAAGCGCGCCGTCGTCGACGCCGAGGGCACGGTCGAGTGGGTCGGCGGCTCGATGGGCGCCAAGTACGTGATGCTCTACCCCGGCTCGTTCCTGATGGGCGAGGGCGCGCGCGCCGACCACCTCAACGTCGGCGTCGCCGGCAAAGGCGTGCACAAGGACACCGGCGCGAAGGTCGTGCACCTGGCGCCGAACACGACCTCGAACATCCTCGCCAAGTCGATCTCCAAGGACGGCGGGATCATGGGCTACCGCGGCCTCGTCAAGATGGGCCACAACTCGCCGGCTCGAAAGCGCGCGTGCAGTGCGACGGGCTGATGATGGACGGCGAATCGCGCTCGGACACCTGGCCCGACATCCAGATCCAGAACCCGCAACGTGACGGTCGCCCACGAGGCGACCGTCGGGCGCATCTCCGACGACCAGCTCTTCTACATGGGCTCGCGCGGCTTCACCGAGGACGAGGCGGCGGCGATGATCGTCAACGGCTTCATCGAGCCGGTGACGAAGGAGCTGCCGATGGAGTACGCCGTCGAGCTCAACCGCCTGATCCAGCTGGAGATGGTCGGCTCGATCGGCTAGGCGCCGCCGTTTGAGGGCGCCTGTCGACAACATCGCCGCGCCGCTGTTCCCGCGGAGCCTGCCGTGGGTCAACGCGCCGCGGGCGCGCAGGTGAGCATCATCCAGCGCGGCCGGCCGATGCTGCGTCGAGTTCTGGGACTTCTGCCGGCCGAACTCGCTGCGCACGCTGCCTTACCTGAAGGCGTGGCACGAGCGCTACGCCGACGGCGGGGCTGCGCGTCGTCGGCGTGCACTGCCCGGGCTTCGAGCCTCGCACGACGAGGACGCCGTGCGCGGACGCGGTCGCGCGCCTGGGCATCGAGTACCCGGTGCTGATCGACACCGAGCTCGAGCTCTGGCAGGAGTACGAGAACGAGGGCTGGCCGGCGCGCTACCTGTTCGACGGGCGCGCGCGGCTGTTCGAGTACCACTACGGCGAGGGCGGCTACGGGGAGACCGAGCTGGCGATCCAGGAGCTGCTCGGCGTCGAGCGCGAGCCGCTCGAGCCGCTGCGCCCGGAGGACGCCGCCGACGCGCGCTGCTCGCGCCGACGCCCGAGGACCAGCCGGGCGCCTACTCGCGGCCGCTACGAGGCCGGCGGCGTGTGGGCGGTGCTCGACGGCGCCGGCGCGGTGCGCGTCGCGCGACCGTATCGCGGGCGCCGAGGCCGAGCTCGCGGTCGACGCACCCGGCGCCTACCCGCTGCTCGAGCACGAGCGCCACACCGCGGGCGAGCTCGAGCTCGAGCTCGACGCGGCGTGCGCTGCCATGGCGACGTGCTTCACGCCGGGCCTCGCGCTGAAGGCGCGACGTCGGCGCTCACCTCGCGCTGCGGTCTCGCGGCGCGCGGCGAGAGCTCGGCGCGCGTGCGGTCGAGCAGCAGCCGCTCGAGCCGGCGCGCCGTCGTCCTCGACGAGCACGCACGTCCCCGGCCAGTACGGGCTCTCGCCGGGCGTGTCGCGTGAGGAAGATCGAGCTCGTAGGTCCAGCAGCCGGTGTTCACGAGCCGCGCGCCGGGCGTCGCCCGCGAGGCGGCGGCCTGCCACTCGCGCTCGTCGTCGCCGGGCAGCGGCCCGGCGCGGTGGGTGTGGCCGAAGACGACGTAGCGCGTCGCCGAGGCCGAGCCGCGCGGCGACCTCGCCCATCGCGCGCAGGCCGGCGCGGCGCAGCTCGCCGGCGAGACGTCGGCGCGCAGCGGGCCGATGCCGGCGCGGTTGAGCGCGGCGCACCGCGAGCGGGAAGCGCGCGCACGACGCACGCCGTGCGCACGCGCGCGCGAGCGCTGCGATGCGTCCCGCGCGGGCCCCGTCGGCGCCGCGGCGTCGTCGCTGCCGCCGAGCGCGCGCCAGGCGCTGACGGTCGCGATCCCGTTGAGCGCGGCGCCGGTGGGCGCGTCGCTGCGCGACGGCGTCGCGCCACGCGAACACCGGCGCGGTCACCGCCTCGTAGTCGTCGACGCAGTCGAACGTCTCGCGGCGGCGCGCCCGAGCAGCGCGGCTCATCGCGCCGACGCTCGAGGCGCTCGAGCGTCGGCACCGTGAGGTGGCAGTCGAGGTAGTGCCCGTGCGTCGCGTAGACGTCGGGGCGCACCCACAGCCCCGGGTAGGCGACGCGCACGCGCGCCGGCGCGCGCCCACTCGGCGAGCTCGCGCAGCGATCGGCGAGGCCTCGCTCGGGCTCGAGCGCTGCTCGAGCGCCGAGCGGCGCCGGCTGCGTCGCTCGGCGCGCAGCGTCAGCCACGGCTCGACGAGCGCGTGGTCGTGGTTGCCGGCGACGATCACGAGCTCGCGCTGCCGGCGAGCGCCCGGCCGAGGTCCTCGAAGAACGGCCGCGCGACGCGCGAGCGCGTCGCGCGGCGGGCCGTGGCGCAGCTCGAGCACGTCGCCGAGCAGCACCACGCGATCGACGTCCTCGGCGAGCGCCTCGAGCAGCGGCGCGCGCAGCTCGGCGCGCCGCAGCAGGTCGGCGCCGGAGGCGCTGCCGAGGTGCAGGTCGGAGACGATCAGCGTGCGCATCGCAGACCGCGTCGCGCGGTCGCGCCCGCGCGTGCCGCCCTAGCGCTGCGAGCTCGCCGCCGCTGCGGCGGCTTCGCGGATCGGCTTGGGCAGCATGAAGCGGACGTCCTCGCGGATCGACGTGGAACTCGGAGATGTCCTCGACGCCGCGGGCGCGGAAGAAGTCGACGAGCTCGCTGCACGAGGTTCTCGGGCGCGCTCGCGCCCGAGGAGATGCCGACGACGCGCACGCCGTCGAGCCACTCCTCGTGGACCTCGCCGCGCGTTGTCGATCAGGTGCGCCTCGGTGCCGCAGTCGCGCGCGACCTCGACGAGGCGCACGCGAGTTCGAGGAGTTGCGCGAGCCGATCACGAGCACCAGGTCGCAGCCGTCGGCCATCTGCTTGACGGCCGCCTGGCGGTTGGTCGTCGCGTAGCAGATGTCGTCGGTGCGCGGACCGACGATCTTCGGGAAGCGCTCGCGCAGGCGCGTCGAGGATCGCGCTCGTTTCGTCGACCGAGAGCGTCGTCTGCGTGATGTAGGCGACGCGCTCGGGGTCCTCGACCTCGAGCGCGTCGACGTCCTCCTCGTTCTGCACGAGCACGATCTGCTCGGGCGCCTCGCCCATCGTGCCTTCGACCTCCTCGTGGCCGTCGTGGCCGACGAGCACGATCGTGTAGCCCTCCTGCGGCGAAGCGCACGCGCCTCGACGTGCACCTTCGTCACGAGCGGGCACGTCGCGTCGATCGTCTGCAGGCTGCGCGCCTGCGGCGTTCGCGCGCACGCTCGGCGCGACGCCGTGCGCGGAGAACACGCTGACCGCGCCCTCGGGCATCTCGGTCTCGCTCGTCGACGAAGATCGCGCCGCGCTCGCGCAGCTGCTCGACGACGTGCTTGTTGTGCACGATCTCCTTGCGCACGTAGACCGGCGCGCCGTGGAGCTCGAGCGCGCGTTCGACCGTCTGCACGGCGCGATCGACGCCCGCGCAGTAGCCGCGCGGCGCCGCGAGCAGCAACTTCTGAACCGTGTTCGGCACGACTGCCATTGTAGGGCGCGCCCAGGTACGCTAAGCGTTCGATGCCGCCAGCGCCACCTCGACCGGCTGACGCCGGTCGACGCCTCGTTCCTGCACCAGGAGGGCCCGCACTCGCACATGCACATCGGCGGCCTGACGATCTTCGAAGGCCCGCCGCCGACGATGGACGAGTTCCTCGAGCAGATCCGCCGGCGGCTGCACCTCGTGCCGCGCTACCGCCACAAGCTCGCCTCACACGGCGCTCGACAGCGGGCGGCCGGTGTGGGTCGACGACCCGAGCTTCAACCTCGAGTACCACGTCCGCCACACCGCGCTGCCGACGCCGGGCGGCTGGGAGCAGCTCTGCAGGACCTCACCGCGCGGATCTTCTCGCAGCAGCTCGACCGCTCCAAGCCGCTGTGGGAGATGTGGCTGATCGAGGGGCTCGAGGACGACCGCTTCGCGCTGATCTCGAAGACCCACCACTCGCTGATCGACGGCATCGCGGGCGTCGACCTCGCGACCGTGCTCTTCGACCTCTCGCCCGATCCGCCGCCGATCCGTCACTCCGGGCGCCCGTGGCAGCCGCACCGCGAGCCGGGCACCGCGCGAGCTGCGTCGCCGCCGGCGCTGCGCGGCGCCGTGCGCGCCGGCCTCGAGCTGCGCCGAGGGCGCGGTCGACGCGCTCGCACATCCCGAGCGCGCGCTCGACGCGCGCGCGCGAGGCGGCCGAGGGGGTCGGCGAGATCGTCTGGGCCGGCCTGAACCCGGCGCCCGAAACGCCGCTGAACGTGCCGATCGGCCCGCACCGGCGCTTCGTCGGCATCGGCAGCAGCCTCGAGGACTTCAAGACTCGTCAAGAACGCGTTCGGCGGCACCGTCAACGACGTCGTGCTCGCCGTCGTCACCGGCGCGCTGCGCACGCTTCCTGATCTCGCGCGGACGGCGCACCGAGGGCGTCGAGCTGCGCGCGCTCGTGCCGGTCTCCGTGCGCGCCGAGGGCGAGCACGGCCAGCGGCGGCAACCGCATCGTCGTGATGCGCGGGCCGCTGCCCGTCTACATCGCCGACCCGCGTCCAGCGCCTGCGCTTCGTCTCGCAGGCGATGGACGGGCTGAAGGAGTCCAAGCAGGCGCTCGGCGCCGAGGTGATCGCGGGCGCGCAGAACTTCGCGCCGCCGACGATCCTCGCGCAGGCGTCGCGGCTGAACTTCTCGACGCGCCTGTTCAACCTGATCGTCACGAACGTGCCCGGCCCGCAGTTCCCGCTGTACGTGCTCGGGCGCGAGATGCTCAGGCCTATCCCGGTCGCGTTCCTGCCCGAAAACCACGCGCTCGCGATCGCGATCATGTCCTACAACGGCCAGATGAACTTCGGCCTGCTCGGCGACTTCGACGCGCTGCCCGACATCGACGAGATCGGCGACGAGCATCGCCGGCGAACTCGCGACGCTCGTCGCGCTCGCGCGCGAAGCGGTTCCCGCGCCGGCTTAGTTGCAGCTCCCAACGACGTTCGTCAGCCGTGACACGGAGTTGGTGGGCCGAGCGAGGTGCGTGAGCGGCGCGTTTGTGTCCGCAGCGATGCTGATACTGGCCTCTATGCGATGTCTGGCCGCAGAATGCCGAGAGGATCTCATGCTGCGCGAGGGGCTCAGGTGGCGTGGACCTCAAGCGACGCGCCGGGTCACTGACGTAGATGAAGATCGAGCCGGACGGTAGCGGATGGCGCGGTCACCGGAGGAGCTGGCGCTGAAGCTGTCCCAGGCGGCGTTGGCGGCACAAGGGCAGACCGAGAACCAGCTCCGCGAAAAGTCGACTGCGGTGCTCTCGGCGGCATCGATCGTTGTGCCGATCGCCGCCGTCGGCGTTGGGAGCGGACCGAAGCTCGCCGCGGTCCCCTTCTGCGCTGGCGCGCTCGCGTACTTCCTCTGCGCCAGGGCGTGCGGCGCGGCTCTATTCCCCCAAGGCTTCCGCGCCGGTCTTCTTGGTAGTGAGATGCTCGAGATCGCTAAGACGAGCCAGGCCGACCTACGACAGATGCAGGCATCGGCGGCGAGCTACATCGACGATGGCTACCGGCACAATCAGACCATCCTCGAGTCGTCTGCGAGCAGCGTACGGAGCGCGATTGTCCTGCTGACCGTCGAGATTCTCGCCCTAGTCGTTGCGCTCGTAGTTACACTTGCTGACTGAGATGCCTGAATCACCAGCACCCAAGCCGCTTCCGTCGAGCCCCATGCCGGCGTCACCGCCGCCAAGCGTGATCGCCGTCGAGATCCGCTCGCCCAAACCACGCTAGGCCTCCGCGGCGCTGTCTGTTCGCTGACACGCTGGTCAGGTTTGTGCCATTCGCCGCGACATTGCGGCGCGTTCAGTACCCGAGCGCGAACTTCGCGTCCTCGCTCATCTTCTCGGGCGACCACGGCGGGACGAAGACCATCTCCGAGTCGATCGACTTGACGCCGTCGAGTTCGCCGACGAACTCGTCGATCTGTTCGGTCACCTGCGGGCCGATCGGGCAGCCCGGCGTCGTCAGCGTGAACGTCACGCGCACGTTGCCGTCGCTCACCTCGACACCGTAGATCAGGCCGAGCTCGACGAAGTCGAGCCCGAGCTCGGGGTCGATCACATTCGACAGCGCGTCCATCACGTCATCGACCGTCGGCGAAGGCGCGTCGACGGCAGCGCCGACCGGCGCAGGCACATCGACGGCGACGTCAGCGTGGGTCGATGCTGCGATGGGCTCTGCGGCCAGCTCCTCGGACATGCTCCCGAGTCTAGCGGCGCGCTAGTTGTCGCAACCCAATCTGTCCCACATGTAGAGCTGGATGCACTCGTTCGCGAGCTCGATCGCGCGGTCGCGCGAGAGGCGCGGGAGCACCGTGTCGAGCGCCTGCTCCTCGGAGACGCCCGCCTGGAACGCTTCCTCGCCGCGGAAGCCCGCGGCGATCTTCAGCGCCTCGCGGCGGTTCTCGCCGAGGCTCGGGAAGACGCCGACGAGGAACTCGGTGTTCGGGATCGGCTGGCCGACCTCGAGCGATGCGTGCCACGCGGCGAGCAGGTGCAGGTCGTCCTCGTCGAGGTCGGCGATCGCTTTCGCGTAGTGCAGCGACAGCTCTGGCTCGGGGATGTCGTCGACCCATGCGCGGACGACCTCGCCGACGAGCTGGCGGCGCGCCTCGCGCCCGAGCGACTCGGCGATCACTCGAATTGCGTCCTGTGGCTCGATGAAGCAAAGTGGCATTGCGACTCCCGCGGCGGGTGGGAAACGGCTGACACGATGGACTGTAGGCCGCCGTGTGGACGGCACTTTCGCCCGGAGCCGCAGCACGCGCCGCATCGACGCGCTCAGAGTCCGAGCGCGCCGCGCGCGAGCCCGAGCGTGTCCTCGTCGGCGACGTCGACGGCGAAGCCGAGCGTCGCGCGCTCGTCGGCCGCCCAGTTCCACAGCGCAAGCTCGAGCGCCTGCAAGGGCGCCGGGATCGCCTCGGCGAGCGCCGCCGCGCGGCGCTCGAGCAGCAGCGGATCGCCGATCGCGAAGATGCGCTTGGCCGCGAGCGTCGTCGCGTCCTCCGAGGCGCCCGGGCGTGCGCCGGCGAGCTGCAGCGAGCCGCCGCGCAGCTCGTAGACGCCGAGCGCACCGAGCAGCACGAGCAGCTCGTAGCGCGCCACGCGCGAGAAGCCGGGCAGCGCGAGACGCTCGTAGACGCGCTCGAAGCGCCGCTCGGGCGTCCATGCCTCGTCGCCCGTGAACGCCGCGGCCTGGGAGCCGGCCTGCTCGTACCAGGCGCGGTACGCGCGCAGCGTCTGATCGCCGCGCGCCGGATCGTGCGAGCTGCGCGGCCCGAGCGCGAGATCGGAGAGGTCGACGAGCTGCCCGCGCTCGACGCTCAGCGCGGCGCGGATCGCCGCGAACGGCTGCTCGTCCTCGGTCGGGCAGAGGTACGCCGTCAGGAAGCACGCCCACGTCGCCTGCTCGACCTCGCCGCCGGCCTCGAGCGCGCGGATCTCGGCGTAGAGGTCCGGCACGCGCGCATCCGAAGGCTCGGCGCCGAGCGCGAGCAGGCGGCCCGTCGAGAACGCGAGCTCCGTGGCGAGGCGCTCGGCGTCGGCCGACGCGCGCACGCCCGGCAGAAGCGGCGAGACGTAGCCGTCCTCGACGGCGCGCTGCTGGCGGCTGACGCGCAGTCCGCCGCCACCGCCGCCGCGCCGCGCCGCCGAGCCCGCGGAGCGAGCGGGCGAGCCGCCCGCGCGCCGGGCGGACGGGCGCGCCGGGCGCACCGCCGGCTCGTTGCCGGGCAGCGTCTTGCTGCAGATCGGGCAGCGCTCTACGAAGCGGCCGTGGCGGCAGAAGGTAGGCACTCGACCGGTGGCTTGAAGCCGTTGACGCGCGCACGCTCGGCGCCCGCCGCGCGCTCCTTCGCGAGCGCGTACAGGTAGTCGTCGAAGTCGACCTGGATCGTGTGGCGCTTGGACGCGACGTAGCGCTTGCGCATCGCCGCCTGGTCGGCCGCGATGTCGGCGCGAAGCTCGGCGTCGCTCGGCAGACGGTAGTCGCCGAGCAGGTAGTCGCCGACCCACGCGCCCTGCGCCTCGGCGATCGGCATGATCGCGCCGAGCGGCTGCAGCAGGCCGATGAAGAAGACGTTCGCGACGTCCGGGTAAAAGACGCGCCGGAACAGCTCGATGTGGTTGTCCGGCGCCGAGATGAAGCCCTCGTCGAAGAACGGGAACGCGATCTGGTAGCCCGTGCAGTAGACGACGACGTCGGCCTGGACCTCGCTGCCGTCCGCGAAACGCACCGTCGTGCCGCCCGCGAAGCGCTCGATGTTCGGCTTCGGCGTGATCGTGCCGTGCTGGATGCGGTCGAGGATCCGACCGGAGACCGTCGGGTGCGCCTCGCCGAAGCGGTGCGTCGGGCTTCGGCAGCCCGTAGCGCTCCGGCGGCCCGACGTAGCTCTTGACGAGCTGCTGGATCATCCGCTGGCGGATCGCGAACGGCACGCGCGGGTCGTTGCGAATCTGGTCGGCCGGTTTGCCGAAGATGTACTTCGGCAGGATCCAGACGCCCTGACGAGCGGCAAGGTAGGTGTGCTCGGCGACGTACGAGGACTCGACGGCGATGTCCATCGCCGAGTTGCCCATCCCGAGCACGACGACGCGCTTGCCGGCGAAGATCGAGTTGTCGACGTAGGAGTGCGCGTGCAGCTGCTCGCCCGCGAACGCGTCGGCGCCGGGAAACGGCGGTTCCGGCCAGCGCGGCTTCCAATGGTGGCCGTTGGCGACGAGCAGCGCGTCGTAGCTGCGCGTCTCGCCCGTATCGAGTCGACGTGCCAGACGCCGCCTGCGTCGCGCTCGGCGTGCTCGACGCCGGTCTCGAAGATGATCCGCTCGCGGAAGCCGAAGTGGTCGACGTAGTCGTCGAAGTACGCCGCGATGTGCGAGTGGTGCGGGAAGTCCGGGTAGGACTCGGGCATCGGGTAGTCCGAGTACTGCCATCCGCTGGCGCGAGGTGTTGATGAACAGGTCGCGGTACGCCGCCGACATGCCGTTGCTGTTGCCGAACACCCAGTTGCCGCCGACGCGGTCGGACTTCTCGAAGCAGTCGAACGCGATGCCGCGCTCGTGCAGCGCCTTCGCCGCGGCGATCCCCGAGGACCCGGCGCCGATGATGCACGCGCGCGGCAGCGTCGCCTCGCGCGCTCGCGTCTCGACGGCCGCGGCGGCCATCAATCCTTCGCCGGCACGCCCGGCGTCGCGTGCCGCGGCGGGCCCTCGGGCCCTTCGTCGGCCTGCCCTGCGCCGGCGAGCCCCGCGTCGCGCGAGATCGCCGCGACGCCGTCCGCCGAGCCGTTGCGCCGCGCTGCGAGGTGGCGGTCGACGATCCGCGCGCACTGGCGACCCTCGTTGATCGCCCAGACGATCAGCGACTGGCCGCGGCGCGCGTCGCCCGCCGCGAAGACGCCGTCGATCGACGTCGTGTACGGCTTCTGCGTCTTGACGTTGCCGCGCGGGTCGCTGCTCGACGCCGAGCTCGTCGAGCAGCGCCTGCTCGGGATGCAGGAAGCCCATCGCGAGCAGCACGAGCTGCGCCTTCAGCTCGCGCTCGGTGCCCGGGATCGCCTGCGAACGGCGGCGCCGGCTCGGCCTGCGCGATCTCGAGCGCCGCGACGCGCGCCGGCGCCGTCGTCGATGAAGCGCGTCGTCGTGACCGAGTAGTCCTGCTCGCCGTGATGCCGTCTGCCTTCGCCTCCTCCATCGCGTAGGTGAGGCGGTACTTCAGCGGCCACTGCGGCCACGGCGTGCGCTCGTCGGGCCGGCGTCGGCGGCGGCTCGGGCAGCAGCTCGAGCTGGTGATCGAGCGCGCGCCCTCGCGCAGCGCGTTGCCGACGCAGTCGGCGCCCGTGTCGCCGCCGCCGATCACGACGACGTCGCGGCCCGTCGCGCTGATCTCGCGCTCGCGGCAGCGGCTGCGCGCTCGTCGGCTCGGGGCCGAGCTCGCGCGCGACGAAGCGGTTGCGCTGGTAGAGGTAGTCCATCGCGAAGTGGACGCCGTCGAGCTCGCGCCCGGGAACCGGCAGGTCGCGCGGCACGCGCGAGCCCGTCGCGAGCACGATCGCGTCGTAGCGCGCCGCGCAGCTCCGCGACGGTCACGTCGCGCCCGACGTCGACGCCGCAGCGCAGCTCGACGCCCTCGGCGACGAGCTGCTCGACGCGCCGCTCGACGACCGTACTTCTCGATCTTGAAGTCCGGCACGCCGAAGCGCACGAGCCCGCCGATCGACCTCGTCGCGCTCGAACAGCGTCACGCGCGTGCCCGGCGCGGCGCAGCTGCTGCGCCGCCGCCATCCCGGCCGGCCCCGAGCCGACGACGGCCGACGCTGCTGGCCGCTCTCGCGACGCGGCGGCTGCGGGCACTACCCAGCCCTCCTCCCAGGCGCGGTCGATGATCGCGTTCTCGATCTGTTTGATCGTCACCGCCTCGCCCTCGCGGATCTCGAGCACGCACGCCGCCTCGCACGGCGCCGGGCACAGCCGGCCCGTGAACTCGGGGAAGTTGTTCGTCGCGTGCAGCTGCGTCGATCGCCTCGCGCCAGCGGTAGCGGTAGACGAGGTCGTTCCAGTCGGGGATCAGGTTGCCGAGCGGGCAGCCCGTTGTGGCAGAACGGCACGCCGCAGTCCATGCAGCGCGCGCCCTGGTCGCGCAGCTCGTGCCGGGGCGCGTACGAGCAGGAACTCGCGGTAGTCGTGCGACGCGCTCGGCCGGCGTCGCGGTAGGGCACGCCGTGCGCGCTCGATCTGCAGGAAGCCGCCGAGCTTGCCCATCAGGCGCCGGCCTCCCGACGGCGTCGAGCGGACGCCGTCGCTCTCCGCTCCTGCGCCGCGAGCTCGCGCGAGCACGCGCTTGTAGTCGTGCGGCATGACCTTCACGAACGCGCCGGCCGCGAGCAGCGCGTCCCAGCGCGCGAGCACGCGCGCGCGACGCGGCGAGCCGGTGCGCTGCGCGTGCTCTTCGATCATCGCGCGCAGCTCGATCTCGTCGGCCTGCGCGACGGCCGCTCGAAGCCGACCATGCCCATGTTGCAGCTGCGCGGCGAAGCTCGCCGTCGCTCGTCGAGCACGTAGGCGACGCCGCCGCTCATGCCCGCCGCGAAGTTGCGTCCGGTCGGTCCGAGCACGACGACGCGCGCCGCCGGTCATGTACTCGCAGCAGTGGTCGCCGACGCCCTCGACGACCGCCGCACGCGCCCGAGTTGCGCACGGCGAAGCGCTCGCCGGCGAGGCCGCGGAAGAAGGCGTGGCCGGCCGTCGCGCCGTACAGCACCGTGTTGCCGACGATCACGTTCTCCTCGGCGACGAAGTCGCTCGGCATGCCCCTCGCGCGGGCGGATCGCGAACGTCGCCGCCCGAGAGGCCCTTGCCGGCGTAGTCGTTGGCGTCGCCGAAGAGCGTGAACGTCACTCCCGGCGCGAGCCAGCCGCCGAAGCTCTGCCCGGCCGAGCCCTCGAAGTCACGTCGATCGAGTCCCGCCGTGAGGCCCTGCGGCGCCGTGGCGCGCGCGCGATGTGGCTCGAGAGGATGCCGCCGACGCAGCGGTTGCGGTTGGCTGATCGGCATCTTCAGCTCGACGGCCGCGCCGTTCTCGATCGCGGCGCGCGCAGCGCTCGATGAGCTCCCAGTCGAGCGCGTCCTCGAGCACCGCCGGCGGCGGTTCGACGCGGTGGCGCGGCGCGCCGCTCCGGCGAGCTCGATCGGCGTGCAGCAGGTGCGTCAGGTCGACGCCGCGCGCCTTCCAGTGCTCGATCGCCTCGCTCCGCGGCGCAGCAGGTCGACGCGGCCGATCGCCTCGTCGAGCGTGCGCAGCCCGAGCGAGGCGAGGATCTCGCGCACTTCCTCGGCGACGAAGAAGAAGAAGTTGACGACGTGCTCGGGCGTGCCCGTGAAGCGCTGGCGCAGCTCGGGGTCCTGCGTGGCGATGCCGACCGGGCACGTGTTCAGGTGGCAGGCGCGCATCATGATGCAGCCCGCCGCGATCAGCGGCGCGGTCGAGAAGCCCATCTCGTCGGCGCCGAGCATCGCGGCGATCACGACGTCGCGGCCGGTCTTCAGCTGGCCGTCGGTCTGCACCACGATGCGCGAGCGCAGGTCGTTGAGCAGCAGCGTCTGCTGGGTCTCGGCGAGGCCGATCTCCCACGGCACGCCGGCCGCCTGGATCGAGGAGAGCGGCGAGGCGCCGGTGCCGCCGTCGTGGCCGGAGATCAGCACGCGGTCGGCGTTGGCCTTGGAGACGCCGGCGGCGACCGTGCCGACGCCGACCTCGGCGACGAGCTTGACCGAGACCTGCGCCGCGGGGTTGCGCGCAGCGCAGGTCGTAGATCAGCTGCTTGAGGTCCTCGATCGAGTAGATGTCGTGGTGCGGCGGCGGCGAGATCAGCCCGACGCCGGGGGTCGTGTGGCGGATCGAGCCGATGTACTCGTCGACCTTGTGGCCGGGCAGCTGGCCGCCCTCGCCGGGCTTCGCGCCCTGCGCCATCTTGATCTGCAGCTCGTCGGCGTTGACGAGGTAGTCGATCGTCACGCCGAAGCGCCCCGAGGCGACCTGCTTGATCGCCGAGCGGCGCCTGTCGCCGTTGGCGTCGCGGCGTGAAGCGCACCGGGTCCTCGCCGCCCTCGCCGGTGTTCGAGCGCCCGCCGAGCCGGTTCATCGCGATCGCGAGCGTCTCGTGCGCCTCGCGCGAGATCGAGCCGAGGCTCATCGCGCCGGTGCAGAAGCGCCGCACGATCTGCGGCCGCCGGCTCGACCTCCTCGAGCGCGATCGGCGCTCGCGGCCGTCGCGCCGCGATCCGCAGCAGGCCGCGCAGCGTCGCCTTGCGCGCGGCGTCCTCGTTGACCTCGTCGCGCGTACTCGCGGTAATGCTCGAAGGCGGCGCTCTCGCGCGCCGCCGCGACGCGCGCCGGTCGCCGGGCAGCGCGCCGGCGACGTCGCCGTTGGCAGCGCGCACGGCCTGCTGGACCAGGGAGATCGTCTCCGGGTTCCACATGTGGTGCTCGCCGTCGCGCCGCCAGGCGTAGATGCCGCCGACCGGCAGGAGCGTCGTCGCCGCGCCGGGAAGGCGCGCGCGTGGCGCTCGAGCGCCTCGCCGGCGAGCGCGTCGAGGCCGACGCCGCCGATGCGCGAGGCGGTGCCGGTGAAGTGGGCGTCGATCAGCTCGCGCTCGAGGCCCACGGCCTCGAAGATCTGCGCGCCGCGGTAGGACTGGATCGTCGAGATGCCCATCTTGGAGATCGTCTTCAAGCAGCGCCTTTGCCGATCGCCTTGACGCGTTCTGCGCGGCGTCCTCGGCGCTGATCAGCTCGCGCGTTACCGTCGGCGGCGACTTGCGCGATGCGCCCCTCGACGACGAGCGCGTCGAGCGTCTCGAGCATCAGGTACGGGTTGATCGCGCTCGCGCCGTAGCCGATCAGCGTCGCGAAGTGGTGCACCTCGCGCGGCTCGCCGGACTCGACGATGATGCCGGCCTGCAGGCGCGTGCCCTCGCGCACGAGGTGGTGGTGGACGGCGGCGACCGCGAGCAGCGACGGGATCGCGGCGCGGCGCGGGCCGACGCAGGCGGTCGGAGAGGATCAGGATGTTGACGCGCGCTCGATCGCCTCGCTCGCCTCGCGGCAGATCCGCTCGAGCGCCCGCTCGATGCCCGGCGGGGCCCTCCTGCGACCGGCCACGTGGTGTCGATCGTGAGCGCCGAGAAGACGTCGTGGTCGACGTGGCGCAGCGTCTCGAGCTCGCGGTTCAGCAGGATCGGCTGGTCGAGCAGCGAGCTTGTGCGCGTGCTCGGGGGTGTCCTCGAAGAGGTTGCGCTCGGTGCCGAGCGTCGTCGCGAGGCTCATCACGATCTCCTCGCGGATCGGGTCGATCGGCGGGTTCGTGACCTGGGCGAAGAGCTGCTTGAAGTAGCTGAAGAGCGGCGGCGACCGGTCGGACAGGACGGCGAGCGCGGCGTCGTTGCCCATCGAGCCGATCGGCTCGGCGCCTTCGATCGCCATCGGCTCGAGCAGCACGCGCAGGTCCTCCTGGCTGTAGCCGAAGGCGTGCTGGCGCGCGCGCAGCGGCTAGTCCGAGAGCGTGACCTGCGTCGGACGGCGGCAGGTCGGCGAAGCGGCACGACGTTGCGTGCGTACCACTCGCCGTAGGGGTGGGCGCCGGCGACCTCGCGCTTGACCTCCTCGTCCTCGACGATGCGACCGCGCTCGAGGTCGACGAGGAAGAGCTTGCCGGGCTGCAGCCGCCCGAGCCGGCGCACCTGCTCCGGCTGGATGTCGAGCAGGCCGGTCTCCGAGCCGAGCACGACGTAGCCGTCCGTCGTCTCGACCCACCGTCCCGGGCGCAGGCCGTTGCGGTCGAGCGTCGCGCCGACGACGCGTGCCGTCCGTGAAGGCGACCGACGCCGGCCCGTCCCAGGGCTCCATCAGGCAGGAGTGGAAGGCGTAGAAGCCCTTCAGGTCGTCGGGCAGGTCGTCGCGGTCGCGCTAGGCCTCGGGGATCATCATCATCGCCGCGTGCGGCAGCGAGCGCCCGCCGAGCATCAGCAGCTCGAGCACGTTGTCGAAGGTCGCGGAGTCCGAGTTGCCGGCGCGACGACCGGCAGGATCTTGCAGGTCCTCGCCGAAGAGCTCGCTGCGAGCTCGCGACTCGCGTGCGCGCATCCAGTTGACGTTGCCCATCAGCGTGTTGATCTCGCCGTTGTGGCAGATCACGCGGTAGGGGTGCGCGAGCTCCCAGCTCGGGAAGGTGTTCGTCGAGAAGCGGGAGTGCACGAGCGCGAGCGCGCTCGCGCAGCGCTCGTCCTGCAGGTCCGGGAAGAAGCGCGCGAGCTGGTCGCTGGTGAGCATGCCCTTGTAGTTGAGCGTGCGCGAGGAGCTGGACGCGACGTAGAGGCCGTCTCCTCGGCCGTCAGCTCGCAGATGCGCCGGATCACGTAGAGCTTGCGCTCGAACGC